>NZ_CP077387.1:1627500-4454045 GCF_019048585.1 Aeromonas sp. FDAARGOS 1418
GGACACGTGACATCCTGTCTGAATATGGGGGGACCATCCTCCAAGGCTAAATACTCCTGACTGACCGATAGTGAACCAGTACCGTGAGGGAAAGGCGAAAAGAACCCCTGTGAGGGGAGTGAAATAGAACCTGAAACCGTGTACGTACAAGCAGTGGGAGCCCTTCGGGGTGACTGCGTACCTTTTGTATAATGGGTCAGCGACTTACATTTTGTAGCGAGGTTAACCGTATAGGGGAGCCGTAGGGAAACCGAGTCTTAACTGGGCGTCTAGTTGCAAGGTGTAGACCCGAAACCGGGTGATCTAGCCATGGGCAGGTTGAAGGTTGAGTAACATCAACTGGAGGACCGAACCCACTAACGTTGCAAAGTTAGGGGATGACCTGTGGCTGGGGGTGAAAGGCCAATCAAACTCGGAGATAGCTGGTTCTCCCCGAAAGCTATTTAGGTAGCGCCTCGGACGAATACTACTGGGGGTAGAGCACTGTTTGGGCTAGGGGGTCATCCCGACTTACCAACCCCATGCAAACTCCGAATACCAGTAAGTACTATCCGGGAGACACACGGCGGGTGCTAACGTCCGTCGTGAAGAGGGAAACAACCCAGACCGCCGGCTAAGGTCCCAAAGTTCTGGTTAAGTGGGAAACGATGTGGGAAGGCTCAGACAGCTAGGATGTTGGCTTAGAAGCAGCCATCATTTAAAGAAAGCGTAATAGCTCACTAGTCGAGTCGGCCTGCGCGGAAGATGTAACGGGGCTCAAACCAGGCACCGAAGCCGCGGATTCACACTAAGTGTGAGTGGTAGGGGAGCGTTCTGTAAGTCTGCGAAGGTGTGTCGAGAGGCATGCTGGAGATATCAGAAGTGCGAATGCTGACGTAAGTAACGATAAAGGGGGTGAAAAGCCTCCTCGCCGGAAGACCAAGGGTTCCTGTCCAACGTTAATCGGGGCAGGGTGAGTCGACCCCTAAGGCGAGGCCGAAAGGCGTAGTCGATGGGAAGCAGGTTAATATTCCTGCACGACTTGTAATTGCGATGGGGGGACGGAGAAGGCTAGGTGGGCCAGGCGACGGTTGTCCTGGTGAAAGTGCGTAGGTGGTGTTTCTAGGCAAATCCGGAGACACAACACTGAGACACGAGACGAACGCACTACGGTGCGGAAGCCATT
The DNA here is from genome assembly GCF_019048585.1 of Aeromonas sp. FDAARGOS 1418. Lineage (NCBI taxonomy): Bacteria > Pseudomonadati > Pseudomonadota > Gammaproteobacteria > Aeromonadales > Aeromonadaceae > Aeromonas > Aeromonas sp. FDAARGOS 1418. The sequence goes on from NZ_CP077387.1 coordinate 1,628,666, forward strand.
GATGCCCTGCTTCCAGGAAAAGCCTCTAAGCTTCAGATTACAAGTCATCGTACCCCAAACCGACACAGGTGGTCGGGTAGAGAATACCAAGGCGCTTGAGAGAACTCGGGTGAAGGAACTAGGCAAAATAGAACCGTAACTTCGGGAGAAGGTTCGCTCTTGATGGTGAAGTCCCTTGCGGATGGAGCTGTCGGGAGTCGCAGTGACCAGATGGCTGGGACTGTTTATCAAAAACACAGCACTCTGCAAACACGAAAGTGGACGTATAGGGTGTGACACCTGCCCGGTGCCGGAAGGTTAATTGATGGGGTTAGCGCAAGCGAAGCTCTTGATCGAAGCCCCGGTAAACGGCGGCCGTAACTATAACGGTCCTAAGGTAGCGAAATTCCTTGTCGGGTAAGTTCCGACCTGCACGAATGGTGTAACCATGGCCATGCTGTCTCCACCCGAGACTCAGTGAAATCGAATTCGCCGTGAAGATGCGGTGTACCCGCGGCTAGACGGAAAGACCCCGTGAACCTTTACTACAGCTTGGCACTGAACATTGAACCTACATGTGTAGGATAGGTGGGAGGCTTTGAAGGCGTGACGCCAGTTGCGCTGGAGCCGTCCTTGAAATACCACCCTTGTATGTTTGATGTTCTAACGCAGGGCCCTGAATCGGGCTCGCGGACAGTGCCTGGTGGGTAGTTTGACTGGGGCGGTCTCCTCCCAAAGAGTAACGGAGGAGCACGAAGGTTGGCTAATCCTGGTCGGACATCAGGAGGTTAGTGCAATGGCATAAGCCAGCTTAACTGCGAGACGGACAGGTCGAGCAGGTACGAAAGTAGGTCATAGTGATCCGGTGGTTCTGAATGGAAGGGCCATCGCTCAACGGATAAAAGGTACTCCGGGGATAACAGGCTGATACCGCCCAAGAGTTCATATCGACGGCGGTGTTTGGCACCTCGATGTCGGCTCATCACATCCTGGGGCTGAAGTCGGTCCCAAGGGTATGGCTGTTCGCCATTTAAAGTGGTACGCGAGCTGGGTTCAGAACGTCGTGAGACAGTTCGGTCCCTATCTGCCGTGGGCGTTGGATGATTGAAGGGAGTTGCTCCTAGTACGAGAGGACCGGAGTGAACGAACCTCTGGTGTTCGGGTTGTCACGCCAGTGGCACTGCCCGGTAGCTAAGTTCGGAATCGATAACCGCTGAAAGCATCTAAGCGGGAAGCGAGCCCTGAGATGAGTCATCCCTGACCCCTTGAGGGTCCTAAAGGGCCGTTGGAGACCACAACGTTGATAGGTGGGGTGTGTAAGCGTAGCGATACGTTGAGCTAACCCATACTAATTACCCGTGAGGCTTAACCATACAACACCCAAGAAGTGTTCTGGGCCTTGTAGCAAGTGCATAAACTACTTACAAATTCAGTGATAATGACCAGCAACTAGCAAAGTCGTTATTCACGTCAGCTTTTTCAGATTGAAGATTTTGCCTGGCGGCAATAGCGCAGTGGAACCACCTGACCCCATGCCGAACTCAGAAGTGAAACGCTGTAGCGCCGATGGTAGTGTGGCATTCGCCATGCGAGAGTAGGACACTGCCAGGCACCCAACACGAGAAACCCCGCTCACTCGAGCGGGGTTTTTTATTGTCTGAAATTCAGCCCTCACTGGAGGGCTGGCGGGCACTATGGTGCTGTTTCCCGCCGTGTTTTCTGATACTCGCATTCATCATCCCAGCCAATATCGACTTGTTTGCGGCCTATTTCTGCTCAATATCTATTCGAAGACCCGCATTCTGGATATAAAAAGCACAGAATGTGATGCTTCTACCTTTCTTGTCATGCCTGCTCTGGTTTAATTCCCGGGTCCACATCGATGGACCAAGGAATCACAATAATTTGAGGAATGGACACATGTTCAAAAGAACAGTAACGATGATGCTGGCGGCGGGAACCCTGGTATTAGGCGGTTGCGCATCCAATGGTGGTGCAGAGCAGGCGGCGGCGGACAACAGCGACTTCGGCGGCAAGTCCATCTACCTGCGTGGTGAGATGAACGACTGGATGGCCACCGACGAAAGCAAGGTCGTCAAGGTTGCCGACAAGCTCTACATGGCCAAGGGGACGCTCAAGAAAGAGTGGGCTCCTTACAAGTTCAAGTTTGCCGACTCCGGCTGGAGTTGTGGCACCAACTTCGGTTACAAGAGCCCGAGCGATGGCGTTGCCGTGCTCGGCGGGGAACCTGTACCGGTCAATCCGTGCTCCAAGTATGAGGACATGAAGTTCTCGCCCGAGGCGGATGGCGTCTATGAGTTCTATCTGAATATGGCGGGTGAGACACCGAGCGTATACGTCAAGAAACCCTGAGATAGTCTCTCGCTTTAAATCTCTCGGAAATTGAACCGGTTAAATGCCCTGGCCCAGAAATCTGCTGGCCGGGGCATTTTTTTAGGATAGAATCGGCGCCCTTACGACGGATGAATCACAATATATTGTGTTTTAAGTTCTTAAATTTACTACTGGTAGTATTTTTGTCACGATATTGCCCCATTCACAGGAGGTTGATTGACCATGGCTAAATCCATTCCGGTACTGGAGGGCGTCACCGCCAGCCGCCAGATCCCTCTGCAGGAGACGTCTCTCGAGATCTGGGACAGCAAGTATCGTCTCAAGAGCAAGGATGGCGCCCCCATCGACGGCTCCATCGACGAGACCTACCAGCGTGTCGCTCGCGCGCTGGCAGCGCAGGAGCGCGAACCCGACACCTGGTATGAACCCTTCCTGTGGGCCCTGCGCAATGGTGCCATTCCGGCGGGCCGTATCACCTCCAACGCCGGGGCGTTTGAGCACAAGCCGGCGACCTCCACCATCAACTGCACCGTCTCCGGCACCATTGAGGATTCGATGGACGATATCCTCGGCAAGGTGCACGAGGCGGGGCTGACCCTGAAGGCGGGTTGCGGCATCGGTTACGACTTCTCGACCCTGCGACCGCGCGGAGCCTTCGTTTCGGGAGCGGGAGCCTATACCTCCGGGCCGCTCTCCTTCATGGATATCTACGACAAGATGTGCTTTACCGTCTCCTCTGCCGGTGGCCGTCGTGGCGCCCAGATGGGCACCATGGATATCCGTCACCCCGATGTCGTCGAGTTCATCCAGGCCAAGCGGGAGGATGGTCGCCTGCGTCAATTCAACCTCTCCCTGCTTATCACGGAAGAGTTCGTCAGTGCGGTGAAGGAGGATGCCCCCTGGCAACTGATCTTCCCCTACACCGCCAAGGAGGTGGAGCAGGATGGCATCGCGCTGGATGACCCTGCGAGGGTGGTCTGGGCGGACTGGCCCAACAAGGAGGGTGTGGTGATCAACGAGCTGGGTCAGGTGGCCTGCAAGGTCTACAAGACCCTGCCCGCGCGCAAGCTGTGGAACGTCATCATGACCTCTACCTACGACTATGCGGAGCCCGGTTTCATCCTGATCGACAAGGTGAACCAGATGAACAACAACTGGTTCTGCGAAGAGATCCGTGCCACCAACCCCTGCGGTGAACAGCCTCTGCCGCCCTATGGGGCCTGTCTGCTGGGCTCGGTCAACCTGACCACCTTCGTGCGCGATCCCTTCACCGAGCAGGCCGCCTTCGACTGGCCCGCGTTTCGCAAGGTGGTGGCCATCTTCACCCGCATGCTCGACAACGTGGTGGAGATAAACCAGCTGCCGCTGGCCAAGCAGCGCGAGGAGATCACCGCCAAGCGTCGCCACGGCATGGGCTTCCTGGGGCTGGGCTCGACCCTCACCATGCTGCGCATCAAGTACGGCTCTGCGGCCTCCGTCGCCTTCACCGAACAGGTCTCCCAGGAGCTGGCGATGACCGGCTGGCAGGAGTCTCTGCGTCTGGCGAAGGAGAAGGGGCCCGCCCCCATCATGGAGCAGGAGTTCGAAGTCACCGGCAAGATGCTGCGTCTGCGCCCGGAAATGGCGGCAGATGGCATCAAGCTCGGCGACAAGGTGAAGGGCAAGGTGTTGCATGCCCGCTACAGCCGCTACATGCAGCAGGTGGCCGAGGTGGATCCCGCTCTGGTGGCCGAGCTGGCCGAGGTGGGCGGACGCTTCACCCACCACAGCAGCATAGCGCCGACCGGTACCATCTCCCTGTCGCTCGCCAACAACGCCAGCAACGGCATCGAGCCGAGCTTTGCCCACCACTACAGCCGCAATGTCATCAAACCGGGCAAGAAGAGCAAGGAGAGCGTGGATGTCTACACCTTCGAGCTGCTGGCCTATCGCGAGCTGGTGAACCCGGCCGCCATGCCCTATGCCGAGGAGGAAGGTAGCCGCCTGCCGGATTACTTCATTACCGCGGACGACATCACGCCGACCGGGCACGTGGATATCCAGGCGGCGGCCCAGCGCTGGATCGACTCCTCCATCTCCAAGACCGCCAACGTGCCGACCGATTTTCCGTTCGAGCAGTTCAAGGATATCTACCTCTATGCCTCGGACTCCGGCCTCAAGGGCTGTACCACCTTCCGCTTCAACCCGGCCGCCTTCCAGGGCGTGCTGGTGAAGGAGAAGGATCTGGAGAACACAAGTTACGAGTTCACCCTGGAAGATGGCACCGTCATCACGGCGAAGGGGAACGAGGAGATCGAATACGATGGCGAGCTGCACACCGCCGCCAACCTCTATGATGCCTTGAAAGAAGGCTATTACGGCAAGTTCTGAGGACGAGACATGGTCAAGAAGATCGACAGAAAAATCGTCGCCTACAAGGTAAAAACCCGGGATGAGCCGCAAGATGCGCCGACGCCCCAGGATGACGTGGTGCACATGCATGAAACCGTATTGCGCCCGGAACGGTTGATGGGCACCACCTACAAGCTGAAGACGCCGGAGCACGTCTCCGAGCACTCGCTGTTCATCACCATCAACGACATCATTCTCAACGAGGGCACGGTGCACGAGACCCGGCGCCCGTTCGAGATCTTCATCAACTCCAAGAGCCTGGAGCACTATCAGTGGATAGTGGCGCTGACCCGCATCATCTCGGCGGTGTTTCGCAAGGGAGGGGACGTCACCTTTCTGGTGGAGGAGTTGCGCTCCGTGTTCGATCCCAAGGGGGGCTACTGGAACAAGGGCAAGTACGTGCCTTCGCTCATCGCCGAAATTGGCAACGTGATCGAAACCCATCTCACCGAGATCGGCATGCTCAAGGTACCTGGGCTGGACGAGCACCAGCAGGCGTTCCTGGCCGAGAAGCAGGCACAATTGCAGGCACAGCAACAGGCAGAAGAGCAGCCGGCGGGCAGCGGTTTCCCATCCAGTGCCGCGCTCTGCTACAAGTGCCACACCAAGGCGCTGGTGCAAAAGGATGGCTGCATGACCTGTCTCAACTGCGGGGATTCCAAGTGCGGTTGAGGGGCTGATTGCCACCAAAGGCCGGCGACATGCCGGCCTTTTCGTTGCTGATTTTATGTTCGAACGACGCCCATGATGGCAGCGATTTGTTGCGCACCGGTAAATTCGGGCGTAGCGTTGGGGGTAATAAAACTGTCACGGCCGTGTGGTTTCAATGACATCTGAGATTCACACACGTGGCACCTTCAGTGCCAAGGAGGATGCTTATGGACAACACGGACCGAAAGCTGTTTATCCTGGATACCAACGTTCTGCTTCACGAACCCCTCGCCATCTACTCCTTCAAAGAGCACGACGTGCTCATCCCCATGACGGTGCTCGAAGAGCTCGACAACATCAAGGATCGCCAGAAGGACGTCAGCCGTGATGCCCGTATCGCCATCCGTGCCCTGGAAGATGTGTTCCGCGATGCGACTCCGGAGCAGATAGTGCAAGGGGTGGCGCTGGCCGGCGAGGCGAGCGGCCATATCTCCATCTTCAGCGACCACCATCTGCCCCAGGATGCCGAGGTGTTCACCGACAAGGAGGCGGACAACCGCATCATCAACGCCGCCCTCTATCTGCAGAAGCACGAGATGAAGCGTCAGGTGGTGCTGGTCACCAAAGACATCAACATGCGCCTCAAGGCCAAGGGAGCAGGTCTTGCCCATGTGGAGGATTACCGCAGCGACCAGCTCATCGACGACATCCGCCTGCTCGCCAAGGGCTTCCAGGTGGTGCCCGGCAGCTTCTGGGAGCGGGTCGGTGAGTGCGACAGCGAAACCCATGGCCGCGATACGGTCCACGTCATCGATGCCAACCTGCTGGAGGGCGTCCACGTCAACCAGTACCTGCTGGACGAGGAGAACTTCTTTGCCGCGCGGGTGCTGAGCCACGACGGCAACAAGATCCGCCTGAAAGATCTCGGCCGCGAGCGGCTGATGTCCCGCAAGGCCTGGGGGGTGCATCCCAAGAACGTCTATCAGGGCATGGCGTTGGATGCCCTGCTGGATCCGCACATCGACCTGGTGATCCTGACCGGCCCGGCGGGCTGCGGCAAGACCCTGCTCGCCATGGCGGCGGCGCTGGAGCTGGTGATCGAGAAGGGGATCTACGAGAAGGTGATCGTCACTCGAAATACCCCGGAAATCGCCGAGAGCATCGGCTTCCTGCCCGGCACCGAAGAAGAGAAGATGATGCCCTGGCTGGCGGCGGTCACCGACACTCTGGAGGTGCTGCACAAGCAGGACGAGAACATGAGCGGGTCCCTCAGCTACATCATGGAGAAGGCCAACATCCAGTTCAAATCGGTCAACTTCATGCGCGGGCGCAGCATCCAGAACACCTTCGTGCTGCTGGACGAGTGCCAGAACCTGACCGCGTCCCAGATCAAGACCATCATCACCCGCTGCGGGGAGGGGACCAAGATCGTCTGCTCCGGCAACCTGGCTCAGATCGACTCCAACTACCTGAGCCCGGTGACCTCGGGTCTGACCTACATCGTCGAGCGGTTCAAGGACTTCGACGGCAGTGCCAATATCTTCCTGAACGGGGTGGTGCGCAGCCGGCTGGCTTCGTTTGCCGAGGAAAACCTCTGATCCCCGGCCAACTGGCCACTCATGAAAAGGGAAGCCAGGTGGCTTCCCTTTTTTGATCCCTTCTATCTCATGTCTCTCTCGGTCGGCCCAGGTAGCGCAGCAGCCCGGGGTGATCGCTGCTGTGCAGGATATCCGGCTTGCCCTGCAAGGCGATGGGTCCCTCGTCGATGAAGAGCACCTGATCGGCGATGAGCTGGGCATCGTCCTGGGAACGACAGGGAGAGACCATCAGCTTGTCAGCCCTTCACTGTGGCGACAGAGCGCGGCCCAGGTAGCGCAGCAGCCCCGGGTGATCGCTGCTTTGCAGGATATCCGGCTTGCCCTGCAAGGCGATGCGTCCCGCGTCGATGAAGAGCACCTGATCGGCGATGAGCTGGGCATCCTCGGGGTTGTGAGAGACCATCAGCACGGTGATGCCCTGCTCGCAGGCGAGGCGGGCGACCTCCGCCAGCATCTCCCGCCGCAGGGCCGGATCGAGGGCCGAGAAGGGCTCGTCCAGCAGCAGCAGCGGCCTGCCCCGCACCAGGGCGCGGGCCAGCCCCACCCGCTGCTGCTGGCCGCCGGAGAGCTGCTCCGGCAGGCGCGTCAGCATCTCCCCCAGGCCCACCTTGTCAGCGGCCTCCTGCACCTGCCTTTTCTGGGCCGGATTCAAGCGCAGGCCGGGATGCAGGCCGATGGCAATGTTGTCGAACACCGACAGGTGCAGGAAGAGGTTGTGATCCTGGAACAGGGTGGTGACCGGGCGCTCGGCGGGGCCCAGTGACAGCAGATCCTGGCCGTCGAAGGTGAGGGTGCCCGACTCCACCGGCACGAAGCCTGCGATCATGCCGAGCAGGGTGGACTTGCCGGCGCCGCTCGGACCGATGAGGGCGGTGATCTCCCCCTTGGGCAAGGTCGCGCTGAAGGTCACCTGCCAGTCGGGATAACTGGTGACCAGCTCCTCAATTACCAGCATGTTTGTCTCCTGAATGTCGTTTTATAGAACAACAGTAAGAAAAATTGATGAAAGGCAGCGTGAGTGACTGCCCCAAGGGGCGCCCCAGGGGCGTGCCCGGCCGGATCCTGGGGGCTGGGGGGCGGCAATGCCGCCGGGGATCAGTGATCCACATGTCTGCCTCCCAGTCCCCGCTCCACCAGCCAGAACAGGGAGAAGCAGAGGGTGAGCAGCAGCAGGGCGGTGGCGGCCGCCTCGGTCAGCCGGTAGCTGCCGAGCTGCTGATAGAGCAGCCAGGGCAGGGTGGTGAGGGTCTGGCTGCCGAACATGGCGATGGCCCCAAGATCCCCAAGGGACAATATCATCGAGAGCGCCATGGACAGGGCCAGCGGGCGGCGCAGCAGGGGCCACTCCACCAGGCGCAGGCGATGCAGGCCGCGCACTCCCAGGCTGTCCGCCAGCCGATCGTACTGGCGCACCACCAGTTGCATGGGGGCCGAGAGGGTGCGCAGCACATAGGGCAGCGCCATCAGGGCGTTGACCAGCACCACCAGCCAGGGGCCCAGGGCAAAGACGTCGGTGAAGGGCATGAACAGGATGAAGAGGCCGGTGGAGAGCACCACCGCCGGGATCATCAGGATCATGGAGCCGCTGGCCTCCCACAGGGCGGCGGCCCGCCGTTTGCGATCCCGCACCCTCAGATGCCGGCTGGTGAGCAGCAGCCCGGCGCCGAGTAAAGTGGCCAGGGAGCCCGCCGCCAGGGCTATGCCCAGGGACTGCCCCCCTGCCTGCCACAGCCGGGGTGAGCCGAGCGCCGCCAGCAGACCGGGGTTGAACCCGGCGACCACGATGGCCAGCAGGGGCGGCAGGAAGATGGCGAGCCCCATGGTCAGGGCAAGGCCATCTACCAGAGCGCTGCCCTTCTGGTGTCTGTCGGGACGCAGGCAGGGGCGACGGCTGGTGAGGCGACTGGCCGGGGTGGTCTGCAGCTTGTGTTGCAGCAGGAGCAGGGCCAGGGTCAGCAGCAGTTGCACCAGGGCGAGCCCGCCAGCGGTGGCGAGATCGAAGTCAAAGCGCAGCGCCTGGTAGACGGCTACCTCCAGTGTGGTGGACTTGGGGCCGCCCCCGAGCGCCAGCACTGTGGTGAAGCTGGTGAAGCAGAGCATGAAGATGAGGCTGGCGAGCCCCGGCAAGATGCCGCGGATGAGCGGCCACTCCAGCAGCCGGAAGATGTGGGAGGAGCGCATGCCGAGCTGGCTGGCGAGGCGCCAGGAGGACTCGGGGATGCTCTCTATGCTCTGCAGAATGAGGCGGGCGGCCAGCGGCATGTTGAAGAAGACATGGGCCAGCAGGATGCCGAACAGGCCATAGAGGTAGTTGCCGGGATCCATGCCCAGGCCGTGCAGCAGTTGCGGCAGCCAGCCCTGGCGACCGTGCACCGCCACCATGCCGAAGATGGCGATGATGACCGGCAACACCAGGGAGAGGCCGAAGAGCTTGAGCAGCAGGCGGCGTCCGGTGAAACGGCGTCGCGCCAGGGCCCTGGCCACCGGGATGGCAAGCCCCAGGCTCAGCAGGGTGGAGAGCAGTGCCTGCCAGAGGCTGAAACCCAGCACGTGGCGCAGGTAGGGATCGCCTAGCAGGGCGCGGGGGGAGAGGGTCCCCGCCTGCCACAACAGGGCGACCAGCGGCCCAATGGAGAGCAGCAGGATGACCAGGGTGGCTGCACTGCCGGGCAGCCACCAGAGGGAACGACGACCTGAACTCACTGGGTGACGGCTTGCAGCCATTCGCGGATCCACCCCTTGCGGTTGGCGGCCACCTCGTCAGAGCTGAAGGTGAGGGGCTTAGCTACAGTGATCATCTGTTCGAACCCCTTGGGCAGCGCCACGTCTGTCACCGGATACATCCAGTTGCCGCCGGGGATCTCGTTCTGGAAGGCGGGGCTCACCATGAATTGCAGGAACTGGTCAGCCAGTTTGCCCTGTGTGGCGCCCTTGAGCTTGGCTGCTACTTCCACCTGGCGGTAGTGACCCTCCTCGAACGCGGCCGCCCGGTACTGGGGCTTGCTCTCGGCAATCAGGTGATAGGCGGGGGAGGTGGTGTAGGAGAGCACCATGTCCGCCTCGCCGTCGAGGAACATGCCGTAGGCCTCTGACCACCCCTTGGTGACGGTGACCGTCTTTTTGGCCAGTTGCGCCCAGGCGGTCGGTGCCTCATCCCCGTAGACCGACTTCATCCAGAGCATCAGGCCCTGACCCGGGGTGGAGGTGCGGGGATCCTGATAGATCACCTTGATATCGGGACGTGCCGCCAGCTCCTTCAGGCTCTTGGGGGGCTGCTTGAGCTTGTTGCTGTCATAGACGAAGGCGAAGTAGCCGTAGTCATAGGGGACAAAGGTGTCATCCTGCCAGCCACCCGGCACCTTGAGGTCATCGAGCCTGGTGGAATGGGGGGCGAACAGGCCGCTCTGCTTGGCCTCGCTGATGAGGGCATCGTCCAGCCCCAGCACCATGTCGGCCTTGCTGTGCTGGCCTTCCAGCCGCAGCCGGTTGAGGATGGCGACGCCATCCTCGAGGGGCACCAGATTGAGGGTGCAGCCGCACTCCTTCTCGAAGGCCTGCTTGATCTTGGGGCCCGGCCCCCATTCGGCGGCGAAGGAGCCGTAGGTGTAGACGGTGAGGGTGTCGGCGGCAAACGCCTGGGCAGAGAGCAGGCTGGTGGCGATCAGCAGCAGGGTCTTCATCAATGGCACTCCTGTGGATATCGGGGTGCTCATCAATGGCACCTCGCGTGTGGTGAGCGCCGGCGGATGAGGGCACAAAAAACGCGCGCCATGCCTCAAATTCCTCCGCCAGCATTATCTGGATCAGGTTCACGGGTATAATCTCAGCGGTAAACCGCACCCCGTTTGAGCAACGCATCGCATTGTATTGGCGTTCCTGGGGGGAGGCCAGCACTATGTTTCACGGGCCGCATCGTGCGAGCCACCACCAAGGAGGAAGTCCCCAGTGATCACCAGCACCAAGGAAAGACGTGCCTTCCAGCGCATGGTCATCAATGCCCCCGTCACCCTGTTCCAGCATCAGCAGGTGCTGGAGGGGGTCTGCCGGGATCTCAGCGCCAACGGCATGGGCGTCGAGGTGAACAAGCACGAGTTCGATCTGGCCCAGCCCATCCGGGTGAGCCTGGCGACCAGCAGCAATCTTCTGCCTCCCTTCGAGGCCCAGGCCCGCATCGTGCGGGTGCTGGAGGAAGAAGACGGTCTCCTGCTGGCGCTGGAGTTTCTCTCCCTCACCTGAGACCCGGGCGCCCGTCCTCCTCGAGACAGGCCAGCCATGGGCTGGCCTGTCTCATTTCCCCTCATCCTGCACCGGCTGCACGCTCAACTGGCCGCTGTCGACCAGCGTCTTGCTGGTGGGCGCGAGCTGGCCCATGGGCAGCTGGGCCGGGCCGGTCGGCTCCATCAGGAGGTAGGTCTCCCCCGCCCGGCTCAAGGTGGCTTCCCCCGGTTTGGCTGGCAGGGCCACCCCCAGGAGGGCGTGTCCCGGCACGAACACCATGGCCTGCTTGAGATCGGGATACCCCTGGGCCAGCAGGGCGGCCATCAGGGTCACCTTGCTGTCGCAATCCCCCCGGTTCTGCTCCAGCACCTGGCGCGGGCTCAGAAACCCCTTGCCAGAGCGGCCCGACTGGCTGTCGAGCAGTTGATAGGGGATGGCCTGGATGAAGTCGAGCATGTGGGCCACCGTCTTCTGGCGCGCCTCGGTCTCGGTGGCCCCTTCCTGCTTGAGCTGCTCCATCAACGGGGCCAGTTCGTCCCGGCTCTCCAGGGCGATGCGCACATGATCCTGCTTGATGGCGGGAGCGCCGTCGGGGGCAGTGAAGGGCTGGAAGTAGTGCTGCGTGAGCCAGGCGGCCTCCAGTTTGGCCTGCTCGGGCTTGACCCATTGGGATGCTTCCCGCGCCTTGTCGGCGTTGCGGCTCTTGATGCTGAGGCTCATGGCGGGGCGAACGAGGGAGAATTGCACCTCGGGGAACGCTAGGGGGGCCTGTTGCAGCAGGCTTTGCAGTACGTCTTCCTGCATCCTGGCCGGACGGTAAGCGATGAGAGGGGGCAGCTTGCCCGCCTCCAGTCGGTAGCTGAGCTGCTGCGCCTTGCCCTCCCTGTCCTGCCAGCCGACGTTGAGCTGACCGCCACTGTTGGTGAAAGAGGTCTGCCCGCCCAGGGCCGGGAGGCTGAGCAGCAGGCAGAGCAATGAAAGGGCGCCCCTTGCGGACATGGGTGTCTCCTGTCGGACATGCAGAGGTGGCGGGCTTTGTACAGCGACCCGACAATAAAACAGGGAGCCTCGGCTCCCTGTTGATTCTACTCGCTTTCTTGTCGCAGGCTCGTCAAATCCAGCTTGGCTGCTTCGCCTCGAAGGCGCTGATGGCGGCCTCGTGCTGCAGGGTCAGACCGATGGCATCCAACCCGTTGAGCAGACAGTAGCGACGGAACTCGTCGATTTCGAAGCCGAACGTGAGGCTGCCTGCACGCACCTGGTTGGCCTCCAGATCCACTTCGATCTCGATGCCCGGCTGGGCAGCGACCAGCTGGAACAGGGCGTCGATCTCTTCCTCCTTCAGACGAACCGGCACCATGCCGTTGTTGATGGCGTTGCCGTAGAAGATGTCGGCAAAGCTCGGAGCGATCATGGTCTTGAAGCCGTAGTCCGCCAGCGCCCAGGGGGCGTGCTCGCGACTCGAGCCGCAGCCGAAGTTCTCGCGGGCCAACAGGATGCTGGCACCGGCGAATTGTGGTTTGTTCAGCACGAACTCCGGGTTGGGCTGCTCCCCTGCATCGTCCAGGAAGCGCCAGTCGTGGAACAGGTGCTTGCCAAAGCCGATGCGGTTCACTTTCTGCAGGAACTGCTTGGGAATGATGGCGTCGGTGTCGACGTTGGCGCTGTCGAGGGGAACGACGATCCCTTTATGCTGTTTGAAACCTGTCATGTACGTTCCCTCTTACAGTGCACGAATGTCGGCGAAGATGATGTCGGTGACGGCGAAGGGCCGTCCGTGTTGTTTGATTGCTTTCATCCTCAACCCCTCTTACAGCGCGCGAATGTCGGCGAAGCGGCCGGTGACGGCGGCGGCGGCGGCCATGGCCGGGCTCACCAGGTGGGTGCGACCGGCACGACCCTGACGCCCCTCGAAGTTGCGGTTGCTGGTGGAGGCGCAGCGCTCCCCCGGTTGCAGCCGGTCGTTGTTCATGGCCAGACACATGGAGCAGCCGGGCAAACGCCACTCAAAGCCTGCCTCGATGAAGATCTTGTCCAGCCCCTCGGCCTCGGCCTGGGCCTTCACCTGCTCGGAGCCCGGCACCACCAGGGCCTGTACCCCGGCGGCGACCTTGCGGCCACGGGCGATGGCGGCGGCAGCGCGCAGATCCTCGATGCGGCTGTTGGTGCACGAACCGATGAACACCTTGTCGATGGCCACGTCGGAGAGCTTCTGGCCCGGTTGCAGGTCCATGTAGGCGAGGGCCTTGCGGGCGGACTGCTGCTCCACCGGATCGGCGAAGGATTCCGGGGCAGGGATGGGCTCATTGACGGCAATCACCTGGCCCGGGTTGGTGCCCCAGGTCACTTGCGGGGCGATGTCGGCGGCGTCGAGCACCACTTCGGCATCGAAGTGGGCACCTTCGTCGCTCTTGAGGGTCAGCCAGTAGGCGATGGCCTGCTCCAGCGCCTCCCCCTTGGGAGCGAACACCTTGCCACGGATGTAGTCGATGGTGGTCTGGTCGGGGGCAATCATGCCCGCTTTGGCGCCGAGCTCGATGGCCATGTTGCACACCGTCATGCGCCCTTCCATGGTGAGCCCCTCGATGGCTTCACCAGCGAACTCCACCACGTAGCCGGTCCCGCCTGCGTGACCCACCTTGCCGATGATGGCGAGCACCACGTCTTTGGCGCTGATGCCTGCGGCCAGCTTGCCGTTGACAGAGATACGCATGGTCCTGGCGCGGCCCTGTTTCAGGGTCTGGGTGGCCATTACGTGTTCCACTTCGGAGGTGCCGATACCGAACGCGAGCGAGCCAAAGGCGCCGTGGGTGGCGGTGTGGGAGTCACCGCAGACGATGGTGGTGCCTGGCAATGTGATGCCGAGCTCAGGGCCCATCACGTGGACGATGCCCTGGTATTTGTGGTTCAAGTCATAGAGACGAACCCCGAACGCCTTGCAGTTGGCGGCGAGCGTCTCCATCTGGATGCGGGCCATCTCGCCGGAGGCGGCGATGTCCTTGGTGGTGGTGGAGACGTTGTGATCCATGGTGGCCCAGGTCAGATCCGGGCGACGCAGCTGGCGGTTCATGGCGCGCAGGCCGTCGAATGCCTGGGGGCTGGTCACTTCATGCACCAGATGACGGTCGATGTAGATGAGAGGGGTTTCCCCTTCCACTTCCCGCACCACGTGGGCGTCGAACACTTTCTGATAGAGGGTCTTGGACATTGCTCGGTTTCCTTGTTATCGATGCCGTGGGATCAGATGCGCGCGGCGATCTGGCTGCCCATGTCGGCCGTGCTCTGCACCGGGTGCGTGGCGCTGGCCTGATGCAGGTCGGCGGTGAAATAGCCTTCTGCCAGGGTCTGGGCCACGGCCTGCTCGATGGCCTGGGCAGCGGCTTCCTGGCCGAGACTGTAACGCAGCATCAGGGCGGCGGAGAGGATCTGGGCGATGGGATTCGCAATCCCCTTGCCGGCGATATCCGGGGCCGAGCCACCGGCCGGCTCGAACAGGCCGAAGCCGGATTCGTTGAGGCTGGCGGAGGGGAGCAGCCCCATGGAGCCGGTGATCATGGCGCACTCGTCGGAGAGGATGTCACCGAACAGGTTGGAGCAGAGCAGCACGTCGAACTGGGACGGATCCTTGATGAGCTGCATGGTGGCGTTGTCGATGTACATGTGGTTCAGGGCCACGTCCGGGTAGGACTTGGCGACCTCGGTCACCACCTCGCGCCACAGGATGGAGGAGGCGAGCACGTTGGCCTTGTCGATGGAGGTGACCCTGGCCTTGCGCACCCGGGCCGATTCAAACGCTATCTTGGCGATGCGCTCGATCTCGAAGCGGTGGTACACCTCGGTGTCGAAGGCCTTCTCGGTGGCGCCTTCCCCTTCACGCCCCTTGGGCTGGCCGAAATAGATGCCGCCGGTCAGCTCGCGCACGCAGGCGATGTCGAAGCCGCGATCGGAGATGTCGGCACGCAGCGGGGAGAACTGCTCCAGACCGGTGTAGATGCGGGCCGGGCGCAGGTTGCAGAACAGTTTGAAGTGGGCACGCAGGGGCAGCAGGGCACCGCGCTCCGGCTGATCGTTGGGCGGCAGGTGCTCCCACTTGGGGCCGCCCACCGATCCGAACAGCACCGCATCGGCCGCTTCGCAGCCTTTGATCGTGCTCTGGGGCAGCGGTGTGCCGTGGTTGTCGATGGCGATGCCGCCGACGTCGTGACGGCCATAGTCGAGGGAGAAGCCGAATTTGGTCTGCACCTTTTCCAGTACCTTGATGGCCTCTGCCATCACTTCCGGGCCAATGCCGTCACCCGGCAATACTGCGATCCGATAACTGCTCATACTCTCTCCGTCTTGATAGTGTGATTCCGTTTCATCCGGGAGGCCGGTCCGGGCCACTGCCCTGGCCCCGGTCCTCCCCATGTCATGCTGTCATCTTGTCCGGCGGCGGGCTCAGACGGTTTCCGATTTGATGGTGTGGTTGCGCTCCATCTGCTCGGCCACCTGGTCCGCGCGCCAGATGCTGTTGATCACGTGGACCAGGGCCTGGGCCGAGGATTCGATGATGTCGGTGGCCAGCCCCATGCCGTGGAACTTGCGCCCCTTGTACTCGGCGACGATGTCCACCTGGCCGAGGGCGTTCTTGCCCTCGCCCTTGCCCTTGAGTTCGTATTTATCGATGCGGATCTCGTAGCCGGTGATGCGGTTGATGCACTGGTAGACCGCATCCACCGGGCCGTTGCCGGTGGCGGCCTCGCACACCAGATCCTGGCCTACCTTGAGCTTGACCGAGGCGGTGGCGAGCACCGAGCTGCCGCTCTGCACGCCAAGGTACTCCAGCTTGAAGTGCTCGGGCTCCTCGTGGATCTGGCTGAAGAAGGCGAGGGCCTCCAGGTCGTAGTCGAACACCTGGCCCTTCTTGTCGGCCAGGGTGAGGAACTTGGCGTAGAGATCGTCGAGGTCGTAGCTGCTCTCGGCGTAGCCCATGGACTCCATCCGGTGCTTGATGACGTGGCGGCCGGAGCGGGAGGTCATGTTGAGGTTGTTCTGGGTGAGACCGATGCTCTCGGGGGTGATGATTTCATAGGTGTTCTTCGCCTTGAGCACGCCGTCCTGATGGATGCCTGAGCTGTGGGAGAAGGCGTTGGCGCCGACGATGGCCTTGTTGGGCTGCACCGGCATGTTGCAGATTTGACTGACGAGGGTGCTGGTGCGGTGGATCTCGCTGTGGCGGATGTTGGTGTGTACCCCGAGCAGGTCGGCGCGGGTTTTCAGGATCATCGCGACCTCTTCCAGAGAGCAGTTGCCAGCACGCTCGCCGATGCCGTTGATGGTGCACTCGATCTGGCGGGCCCCCATCTGCACGGCACTGATGGAGTTGGCCACCGAGAGGCCCAGATCGTCGTGGCAGTGCACCGAGATGATGGCCTTGTCGATGTTGGGTACCCGGTTGAACAGGGTGTGGATGATGCCGGAGAATTCGGTCGGCACCGTGTAGCCCACGGTGTCAGGAATGTTGATGGTGCGGGCGCCGGCCTTGATGGCGGCTTCCACCATGCGGCACAGGTTGTCTATCGGGGTGCGGCCCGCATCTTCGCAGGAGAACTCCACGTCATCGGTGTAGCGCAAGGCGTGCTTGATGGCACCGACCCCCATCTCCAGCACGTCTTCGAAGCTCTTTTTCAGCTTGCTCTCCACGTGGATGGAGGAGGTGGAGATGAAGGTATGGATGCGAAACGCCTCTGCCACTTTCAAGGCTTCGCCGGCGGCATCGATGTCTTTTTGCAGGGCGCGAGCCAGGGCGCAGACCCGGCTGTTCTTGATGTGGCGGGCGATGGTCTGAACCGATTGAAAATCGCCGGGGGAGGAGACGGGGAAACCCACTTCCATGATATCGACACCGAGCCGCTCCAGCGCCTGGGCGATCTGCAGCTTCTCCTTGACCGTCAAGCTGGCCGACAGCGCCTGCTCACCATCACGCAAGGTGGTGTCGAATATGATGACCCGATCTGACATGTGACTTCCCTCTTCCTAAGTTCGCTGCGTGCATCCTGCATGGCATAAAAAAACCCGTGCGGGGTGCACGGGTTTCTGTAAATTCCGGCTATGCCTTAGCCCGGCTACAAGGATCCCGCGCGAGGAGTCGCGATTAGGGAGAGCAGTAGTAGCGGAGCGGCAATACGCATGATGTCTCAATCCTTCCAGTCGATAACGCTACTACCAATAACGAGATTTTTATGCTGTGTCAACCGGAATGGACAGGTTCAATCCACTGGTTTATTTAATCGGATTGTAAAGGAGTGCAAATTCTCTTGTCCCATATTCGGTTCATGCCTGATTATCTGGTCATTCCTGCTGTACTCGATCACCCGCACAATCAGATCGACTTATCAGCCCTTGCTGAATTATCTGAGGTATTCCATGGAAAAACGCAGACCTGGCCGTCCAGTCGGACGTTCCGACATTCGTGACAAGCTGCTTGCCGCCGCACGCGAACGTTTTCTCAACACCCCCTACAGCAAGGTGACGACCCGCGAGATTGCCGAGCTGGCAGGCTCCAATCTGGCGATGATCCACTACTACTTCGGCAGCAAGGAAGGCCTCTACAAGGCGGTGCTGGGGGATGTGGCCGAGCCCCTCGAGCAAGCCTGGCACGACGAGAGCAGCAACCGCAGCCTGACCGATCTGCTCAATACCTACTATCAGGTGATGGCGCCCAACAGCGAGCTGACCTCCGCCATCTCCAGCGCATTGTCCACTGAAAAGAGCCCGGGGCGTGATTTTGTTCTGAGCCGCCTGCTGGATCGCCAACTTCCCCAGTTCGATGCCCTGCTCGAATCCATGCGTTCCAACGGCCAGCTGGCGGACAACCTGGACCCCGAGATGCTGAAGATCTCCTTCCTCAGCATGATGTGGCAGCCGTTCGTGATGAAGGATCTCTACGAACAGGTGTTTGGTCTGACGGTGGACGAGCACTTCATGAGCCGCCTCGCGGCCCACAACTGCCGCCTGATGGAAAACGGCCTGCGCGGTGCCCTGAACTGACTTTTTCGGGATGACGGATGAAAAAGGGCCCCTGGGCCCTTTTTTTCATCAATCTGTTATCTGGGCGTCAACGAAGTGTCATGCCGCCCTCCTAGTCTGCACTCAGGATGCAAGGGAGGGCCGTGATGAACAAGATCCAGCAATGGGACCTGCGGGTGTGCCGTGTCTGCCTGCTCCACCCCTACAATCAGCCGCAGGCCAGGATAAGCCGGCTTGTCTCCCGTACCGGTGACGGCCCCCTCTATGCCGTGGCGGCCTGCCTGCTCTGGTGGCAGGGGAGCGCCGGGCAGGAGGCGGTCAGGGTGGCGCTCTGGGCGTTTGCCCTCGAGTTGCCGCTCTACCTGCTGCTCAAGAATGCCCTCAAACGCCAGCGCCCGGCAGGGCTGCCTGTCTTCATCACCCCGTCGGATCGTTACAGCCTGCCCTCTGGCCATACTGCGGCCGCCTTTCTGATGGCGACCGTAGTGGCCGCCAGTTTCCCGCTCTGGGCACCGCTGCTGTTTGTCTGGGCCGCGCTGGTGGGGGCGTCCCGCCTGCTGCTCGGGGTACATTATCTGAGTGATCTGGTGGCCGGGGCGCTGCTTGGCGGTGGTTGCGCCCTCTGGGCGCTGGGTTGGAGCCAGGGATGAGGATACTGTTCGGCGTTCAGGGGACCGGCAACGGCCACATCAGTCGTAGCCGGACCCTGGCGCGCGCATTGAAGAGCAGGGGCGTGGCGGTGGACTATCTGTTCAGCGGGCGCGCCGCCGACGGCTACTTCGAGATGGGGGAGTTCGGGGATTATCGCACCTTCCCCGGTATCACTTTCGCCAGCCATCAGGGGCGCATCTCGGGCTGGCGCACCCTCAAGGGACTCTCTCCCCTGCGTTTCTGGCAAGATCTGCGTGCCCTCGATTGTCGCGAGTACGATCTGGTCATCAGCGACTTCGAGCCGCTCAGTGCCCATGCAGCTCGCCGCTGGGGCAAACCCAGCCTCACCATCAGCCATCAGGCGAGCTTCGACTGGCCGATCCCGCGCTGGGGGGAGAGCGGCTTCAACCGTCAGCTGATGCGCCATTTTGCGCCGGTACGCCAGTCCCTGGGGCTGCACTGGTTCCATTTCGGCCAGCCCCTGCTGCCTCCCATCGTCGATCCCCTTGAGCCGGTGCCGGACAACCAGCAGATCCTGGTCTATCTGCCATTCGAGCAGACAGAGACGATCGCGGCCCTGTTGTCGCGTTTCAGCACGCAGTCGTTCATCTGCTTCCATCCCGAGGTACGCAAGCGTAGCGAGTGGCGCAACATCCGCTTTGAACCTCAGGCCAGAGAGGGGTTCAAGCTGGCGCTGGCCGGTTGTCGCGGGGTCATCAGCAATGCGGGATTCGAGCTTGCCTCCGAGGCGCTCTCCCTTGGCAAGAAGCTGCTGGTCAAACCCCTGGGTGGCCAGTTCGAGCAGTTGACCAACGGCAGGACCCTGGAACTGATGGGGCTGGCCCAGTTGATGGACAGCCTGGATGCCAATGCGGTGCGAAGCTGGCTGGAGGCCCCTTCTCCTGGCAGGGTACGCTATCCCGATGTGGCAGGAGAGCTGGCCGACTGGTTGCTGGCCGGGGCCGGGGAGGAGGTGGGGGCGCTCTCCCGCCGCCTCTGGGGCAGGACTCTCTTTCCGGAGGAGGTGTGTGACAGCCTGGGGGAGCTTGCCAGCCGCACCGGCCAGGAGCGTCCCTGGTTATCCCAACTCAGCGCCTTTGACTAAACTGAGTCGATCCCACCACGGAGAGGACGGACACCATGCGCTTTACCAATGAAAACGGCGACACCATGACCCTGGCAGACAATCTCACCCTGCATGAGCTGCTCGACATGGGTGTCAGCATTTCGGTCTGCGAAGAGACGGATCCGGATCAGCAGATCTGGCTGGCAGAACCCGAAGACGAGCAGTGAAACCAGCCAGTTTTTGACGGCCCACCCCCTCGGGGTGGGCCGTTTATTTTGTTCCTGACCGACGCGGGCAGCATGATCCGCTGGTTGTTCCCCCCAGGGCCCCTCTTTGTTGCCCGTCTGGTGGCCAAGTCACTGAATGTTAATAGCTGTTTGAAATTTATGACTGTTATGGCCAGACAAAGCCGTGGACAAGCGTTCACGGGCGGGTTAAGTTGGTTTTTCACCCGCTTTTCGGGTGAATGATGGAAAACCCCTATTTTTCTACTATCGACGGCTCCGAACTCGCCTGATCTGCCTGCAGACAACAACAAGACTCGGATCGGCGCTGCCGGGAAGCAGCGGACTGTCGATAGCTTTCGCTTAACGGAGCAAAGCCTGGAGGGCTTTATCATGGAGATGTTATCAGGCGCCCAGATGGTGGTTAGAGCGCTGGAAGATCAGGGAGTGGAACACGTTTTCGGCTACCCTGGTGGCTCAGTGCTCGACATCTATGACGCTCTCTTCGAAAACGGCAAGATGGAGCATGTCCTGGTGCGGCATGAGCAGGCCGCAGTGCACATGGCGGACGGTTACGCCCGCTCCACCGGCAAGGTGGGCACTGTGCTGGTGACCTCGGGTCCCGGCGCCACCAACTGCATCACGGGGATCGCCACCGCCTACATGGATTCCATTCCCCTGGTGATCCTGTCCGGCCAGGTGCCGACCAGCATGATCGGGGAGGATGCGTTCCAGGAGACCGACATGATCGGCATCTCCCGCCCGGTGGTGAAGCACAGCTTCCTGTGCAAGAAAGCCAGCGACATTCCCGAGGCCATCAAGAAGGCCTATTACATTGCCGCCAGTGGCCGCCCGGGGCCCGTGGTGGTGGATCTGCCCAAAGACGTGCAGAATCCGAAAGAGAAGTTCCCCTATCAGTATCCCGAGTCCGTTTCCCTGCGCTCCTACAATCCGACCAAGGCCGGACACAAGGGGCAGATCAAGCGGGCTGCCAAGCTGCTGACCGAGGCGAGCCGCCCGGTCATGTACGTGGGTGGCGGCGCCATCAACGCCAATGCGGATCACCTGGTGACCAAGCTGGCGGAGCTGCTGAACCTGCCGGTTACTACCACGCTCATGGGGCTGGGCGCCTTCTCCGGCACCCATCCGCAATTCATCGGCATGCTCGGCATGCACGGCACCTTCGAAGCGAACAAGAGCATGCACAACGCGGATCTCATCTTCGCCGTGGGTGCCCGCTTCGATGATCGCGTGACCAACAACGTAGCCAAGTTCTGCCCCAACGCCACCATAGTCCACATCGACATCGATCCCACCTCCATCTCCAAGACGGTACAGGCCCATGTGCCCATCGTCGGCTCGGTGGAAACCGTGCTGGAACAGATGCTGGAAGTGATCCGCGAGTGCGGCTTTGACAACGACAAGCAGGCGCTGGCGGACTGGTGGGAGCAGATCAACCAGTGGCGCTCCCGCAACTGCCTGGCCTACGAAACCCACCCCACCCTGATCAAGCCGCAGCAGGTCATCGAGACTCTCTACAAGGTGACCAAGGGGGAGGCGTTCGTCGCTTCCGACGTGGGCCAGCACCAGATGTTTGCCGCCCTCTACTACCCGTTTGCCAAACCGCGCCAGTGGATCAACTCCGGCGGTCTCGGCACCATGGGGTTCGGCATTCCCGCCGCCATGGGGGCCCAGTTTGCCAACCCGGAAGCCGTGGTCTGCTGCGTCACCGGCGACGGCTCGGTGCAGATGAACATCCAGGAGCTCTCTACCTGCATGCAGTACGGGGTGCCCATCAAGATCATTTCCATCAACAACCGTGCGCTGGGTATGGTCAAGCAGTGGCAGAAGATGTTCTACGGCGGCCGTCACAGCCACTCCTACATGGAATCCCTGCCTGACTTCGTCAAGCTGGCGGAAGCCTATGGCCACGTCGGCATCGCGGTGAGCGATCCGGCGGAGCTGGAGAGCGCCATGGAGAAGGCCTTTGCCATGAAGGACAGACTGGTGTTCATGGACATCTCGGTCGATCCGGACGAGCACGTCTATCCGATGCAGATCAAATTTGGCGCCATGGACGAGATGTGGCTGAGCAAGACGGAGAGAACCTGATGAGACATATAATTTCCGTTCTGCTGGAGAACGAATCCGGCGCCCTGAGCCGTGTGGTAGGCCTCTTCTCCCAGCGCGGCTACAACATCGAGACCCTGACGGTGGCCCCCACCGAGGATCCCACTCTGTCCCGCATGACCATCGTCACCATGGGGGATGAGCGGGTGCTGGAGCAGATCCAGAAGCAGCTGCACAAGCTGGTGGACGTGCTCAAGGTGTGTGACCTGAGCGAGGGTGAGCACATCGAGCGGGAGATCGCGCTGGTCAAGGCGCGCGCCGCCGGTGGTGCACGTGACGAACTGAAGCGGCTGGCGGACATCTTCCGTGGCCAGATCGTCGACGTCACCCCCGAGCTCTACACGGTGCAGCTCGTCGGGACCAGCGAAAAGCTGGACGCCTTCATCAAGACGGCTGCCCAGACCAACGAGATCATCGAAGTGGTGCGCTCCGGTGTCTGCGGCATCTCCCGGGCGGACAAATCCCTGCGTCCCTGATGTGGCCGGATGTGAAAATAGCTGTTCAAGGGCTCTTCGGAGCCCTTTTTCGTGTCTGGCAGCGTTGCGGGCAAGTGGGGGGGGGGCCGGTAGGGATGCAGGCCACAGCATCAGGAGGTTATCGAGGGGGTGAAAGAGAAGGGGGAAGGGAGGGTCTTCACCTGTCATTTTCTTTCAAATGATCGGTAAACTATCCACAAAAGCTGTGGAAAACTCTGTAGATTAGCGGTGTGTCTGGCGTTAGTCGCATGATCTTAAAGGGATATTTCAATTTGATCCTGGCTGGATCGCATTTGTGCAATCCCCTGGCGAGGGTGTGAGCGTTTGCTTATCCCTCGTGCCTTGCCAAGGGCGGAACGCGGATCTGTCCGTGGATCCGGACGGGATCCCGACCTGATCTTGCGGATCAACATTTCTGGGCGCGAGCCATAAAAAAACCCGCCTCTCGGCGGGTTTTTCATTGCATCGGACTGCGGGTCGATTACTCGGCCTGGGCTGCCTGGATGCCGGTCAGGGCGATGGTGTAGACGATGTCGTCCACCAGGGCGCCACGGGAGAGGTCGTTGACCGGCTTGCGCATACCTTGCAGCATGGGGCCGATGGAGACCAGCTCGGCGGAGCGCTGTACCGCCTTGTAGGTGGTGTTGCCGGTGTTGAGATCCGGGAAGACGAACACGGTGGCCTTGCCGGCAACCGGGGAGTTCGGTGCCTTGGACTTGGCGACGTTCTCCATGATGGCCGCATCGTACTGCAGCGGGCCGTCGATGATGAGGTCGGGACGCTTGGCCTTGGCCAGCTCGGTCGCTTCACGCACTTTCTCCACATCCGCGCCGGCGCCGGAGGTGCCGGTGGAGTAGGAGATCATGGCCACGCGCGGCTCGATGCCGAAGGCGGCAGCGGAGTCGGCGGACTGGATGGCGATCTCGGCCAGTTGCTCGGCAGTGGGATCCGGGTTGATGGCGCAGTCACCGTAGACCAGTACCTGATCCGGCAGCAGCATGAAGAAGATGGAGGAGATCAGGGAAGAGCCCGGGGCGGTCTTGATGATCTGCATCGGCGGACGGATGGTGTTGGCAGTGGTGTGCACTGCGCCGGATACCAGACCGTCGACCTCGTTGCGCTCCAGCATCATGGTACCCAGTACCACGTTGTCTTCCAGCTGCTCGCGGGCAACCACTTCGGTCATGCCCTTGTTCTTGCGCAGCTCGACCAGACGGGCCACGTAACGCTCGCGTACGGCAACCGGATCGATGATCTCGACGCGGTCGGTCAGGATCACGCCCTGCTGTTCAGCGACGCGGCGGATCTCATCCGGGTTGCCCAGCAGCACCGGACGGGCGATACCGCGCTCGGCACAGATGGCGGCCGCCTTGATGGTGCGCGGCTCTTCCCCTTCCGGCAGCACGACGCGCTTGTTGGCCTGACGGGCCAGCTCGGTCAGCTGATAGCGGAAAGCCGGCGGGCTCAGGCGACGGGAGCGGGTGGACTTGGCGGAGAGAGACTCGATCCAGTGCTTGTCGATGTGACCAGCAACGTAGTCCTGCACCAGCTCGATCCGCTCGCGGTCATCTTCCGGGATGTCGACGTTGAAGTTCTGCAGGCTGACGGCGGTCTGCCAGGTGTTGGTGCCGGTGATCATGATCGGCAGACCGGTGGCCATGGCCTGTTGGCACAGGGCCATCACCTGGGGTTCCGGGTGGTAGTTGCCGGTCAGCAGCAGGGCACCCAGCTTGACACCGTTCATGGCGGAGAGGCAGGCGGAGACGATGACGTCGGAGCGGTCGCCGGAGGTCACCAGCAGGCTGCCCGGACGGAAGTGCTCGATCATGTTGTGGATGGAGCGGGCGCAGAAGGTCACGGTCTGCAGGCGGCGGCTTTCCAGCTCACCCTTGTTGATGATCTTGGCGGCCAGGTGCTTGGCGAGATCCTTGGCGCGCGGGGCGATCAGCTGGGTGTTCCAGGGGATGCAGCCGAGGATGCGCAGCGGACTCTTGCCGAAGACCTGCAGCACTTCCAGGTTGTGGCCGGTGTCGGCGCCGTGGTGGTGCGCTTCGAACATCTCGGTCAGGTCGGGACGGGTCACGCCGTGCTCGTCAACCGGGGCACCCACCTTGTTGATGACGCAGCCCACGATGCGCGGGTTGTTGACGCCACCGAAGTTGGAGCAGGCCAGCTCGATGCGCTCTTTGAGCTTCTGGCTGGAGTCGTTGCCCGGATGGGTCACGAACACCATGTCGGCGTCCAGCGCCTTGGCGACGTCGTAGTTCAGCTTGTTGGCAAAGGGTTGCTTGTCGGTCGGCACCAGGCCCTCGATCACCACCACTTCGGCGCCGCTGGTCTTCACGTGCTCTTCGAAGCGGGCCACGATCTCTTCCAGCAGGATGTCGGTGTTGCTGGAGGTGATCATGTTCTCGGCGTAGGAGAGGGCAAACGGCTCGGGCGGATTGATGTTGGCAGCGGCGCGGATCACGGCGGTGGAGCGCTCGGTACCGGTTTCACCCGGACGCGGCTGGGCGACCGGTTTGAAGAAGCTGACATTGACACCGTGACGTTCCATGGCGCGAACGACGCCAAGACTCACGGAGGTTACGCCGACACCAGTGCCGACCGGGATGAGCATAATAGTGCGTGCCACTTATTACCCCTTGTTCATTTTTTGGGATCAGGAAAAGGCCGCCCTGGGGCGGCCTTGCTCTACAGCTAATTTATGCGCCGACCAGTTCCAGCGCGTCGTGGGCGATGACCCACTCTTCGTTGGTCGGGATAACCAGGGCCTTGGTGGAACCAGCCTTGGTGATCTCGCCGCCCTTGCCGAAGCGAGCCTTCAGGTTGGCGTCGTGGTCGACGTCAAAGCCCAGCAGGCCCAGCTTGTTCAGGGTGATCTCACGGATCGGGGCGGAGTTCTCGCCGATGCCACCGGTGAAGACCACGGCATCCAGACGACCGTCCATGGCGGCGGCGTAGGCACCGATGTACTTGGCCAGACGGTAGCAGTACACGTCCATGGCGCGCTTGGCTTCTTCCTTGCTGTCGTAGTTGTCTTCAACGAAACGGCAGTCGGAGGTGACTTCGGTCAGACCCTGCAGGCCGGATTCCTTGGTCAGCATGGTGTTGATCTCGGCAACGCTCATGCCCAGCTTGTCGTGCAGGAAGAAGATGATGGCCGGATCGATGTCACCGGAACGGGTACCCATCACCAGGCCTTCCAGCGGGGTCAGGCCCATGGAGGTGTCAACGGACTGGCCGTTCTTGATGGCGCA
The DNA here is from genome assembly GCF_019048585.1 of Aeromonas sp. FDAARGOS 1418. Lineage (NCBI taxonomy): Bacteria > Pseudomonadati > Pseudomonadota > Gammaproteobacteria > Aeromonadales > Aeromonadaceae > Aeromonas > Aeromonas sp. FDAARGOS 1418. Next base: position 1,654,673 of record NZ_CP077387.1, read on the forward strand.
GACGGAGCCGCCGTTGCCTAGGTGGCAGTTGATGATGTTGAGCTCTTCCACCGGCTTGTTCAGCTGCTTGGCCGCTTCCAGGCTGATGTAGTAGTGGCTGGTGCCGTGGGCGCCGTAGCGACGGATGCCGTTCTCTTTGTAGAGCTTGTACGGCAGGGCGTACAGGAAGGCTTCTTCCGGCATGGTCTGGTGGAAGGCGGTGTCGAACACGGCGACGTTCTTCTCGGCCAGTTCCGGGAAGACCTTCAGGGCGGCACGGATACCGATCAGGTGAGCCGGGTTGTGCAGCGGTGCGTAAGGAATGGCGGCTTCGATGCCGGCAATGACGTCATCACAGATGCGAACGGAGGAGGTGAAACGCTCGCCGCCGTGTACCACGCGGTGGCCGATGGCGATCAGGTTCTTGGACAGTTCCGGGTTGAGCGGCAGGATCTTGTGAACGATGAAGTCCAGCGCTTCCTGGTGAGCGGCACCGGCACCCAGATCAGCGTTGCCTTTCTCGCCGTTCAGCTTCCACTTGATGCGGGCGTCGTCGAGGTTGAAGCATTCGGCCAGGCCGGACAGCAGGTCATCACCGGTGGTTGCGTCAATGACAGCAAACTTCAGGGACGAGCTGCCACAGTTAAGAACAAGAACCAGCTTACTCATGAATAAATCCTATCGCAGATTGGGTTGGGTTGGAGGATGCGCCGGACGCGGTGCGTCCAAAAACTATCAACTTATCCTTATGAGGGTTGGCAATCTGTTGCTTGCCCCTTGTATAGTGATACAAGACCCGAAATTCAGACGTCCCTGACTGGTCAGTGGCCGTGCCCCAGCGTAAAAATGGGCGTACAAAGGATAACCTGATTGTTGAAAAATAACAAAGTCATCCTCAACCTTTGTTATTGCCTCTCAAATATTGTCGAGGTTTTGCCGTTAATGCGTTCGAAAAGAGCTCGGAGGTAGCATGAGCATGAACATTTTTGGAACTAAATTACAGCAAGGCCGTCATTATATGACTCTTTGGCCGCGCCGTCCCGAGCTTAATTCCATGTTCCCGGAGAATCGGGTGATCAAGGCCACCGAATTCGCCCTCAAGGTGATCCCGGCACTGGCGGTGCTCAGCGTCATGGTGCAGTTCCAGTTTGGCGAGCTTCAATACTGGCCCTCCGTGATGGCGTCCGTGCTCTTCCTGCTCAGCCTGCCGCTGCAAGGGTACTACTGGCTCGGCCAGCGCGCCGATACCCGGCTACCCCCCTCCCTCGCCACCTGGTATCGGGAGATAAACGGCAAGATGAACGAGCAGGGCGGTCAACGTCAGCTGGTGGCCCGTCCCCGCTACGAAGAGCTGGCCGATACCCTCAACGCCGCCTTCAAGCAGCTGGACAAATCCTTCCTCTACGAATGACTTTCCGAAGTCAGACTGACGACAAAGGCGCCCTCAGGCGCCTTTTTCACATTCAGGCGGCCAGCACCTTGCTGATCTCCTGGATGGAGAGCTTGTACTGACGGGGGCACTGACGCCAGACCGTCAGCATGCGCTGGTATTTGTCCCGCATGGCGATGTCGCTGGAGAGCTCGTCGCAGGGGCAGGGCAGTTCGGGGAAGCGCTTGTCCACTTCCAGCAGGAAGCAGACGTAATCCGCCAGTTCCCGCTCCTGGCTGCGGCTGTAGCCGTTGAAGGCAAGGCGGCTCTCGTTGACATCGGCCCGGGCGCTGGCATCCAGGTTGCCCCAGGAGATGGCCAGTGCATGGTGCAGCTCCAGAGTGTCCAGCACCTCCTGGCAGGTGGCGAGATCCAGATGGCCGAAGCTCTTCTCCAGCTCGAGGATTTGCAGGCAGTAGCCGCGCTCGACGATGGTGCTGGCACGCTGGTAAAACGCCGCCTTTTCCGGATTGAGTTTGGCCAGGATCTCGTACTGGTTGCTCAGGATCAGGCGTTCGGTGTGGCTCATGTTCATGGGCTGTCTCGCTGGAAAATGAATCTGGGGTCACGTTAACCCATATCCAGGATGAATTTTTTGATCTGAGAGGGGAGGTTGGCGAGAAAAAGGGGTAAGAGGCGCCCTGGTGAGCCGCCAGAGAGTGGGGGCTGATGCCGTGGTGAAACGAGCAGGGCCCGCCATGGCGAGCCCTGCAACAATGCCGCTGGTGGCTTAGCCCTTGACGAGGTCGAGCACCACCTGATGGTGATCGCTGGTCTTGAACTTGTCGAAGCGATGGGCAACCTTGCCCTCTTCGTCGATGAGAAAGCTCAGGCGATGAATGCCGTCATACTCCTTGCCCATGAACTTCTTCGGGCCCCAGACGCCAAAGGCATCGGCCACCGCGTGATCCTCATCGGCCAGCAGGCGGAAGTTGAGGTTGTCGCGCTCCTCGAACTTTTTCAGGCGCTTGGCGCTGTCAGGGCTGATGCCGAGCACCACCACATTGAGGGCTGCCAGCTCGCTATTGACGTCGCGCAGACCGCAGGCCTGGGTGGTGCAACCCGGGGTCATCGCCTTGGGGTAGAAATAGATCAGCACCTTCTTGCCGCGCAGGTCGGCGAGGCGAACCTGATTGCCGTCCTGATCGGAGAGGGAGAAATCGGGGGCCTGGGTACCAGCTTCTAGTGGTGACATGGGGTCTCCTCGGATAAACGCCGTCAGGCGTACTTGTGATTGACGATGAATTCGAACGACTCGGCGCCCAGTCCACGACAGAAATCGGCGAAGGCTGTCTTCGAGCCAGGCTCTTCTCCCTGCTTGGAGAGATTCAACTGAAAGTTCGCCTTGAGCAGGTTGAAGGGCTGCTGTTCCAGGGTGATGGTCTGCATGGCCTGGATGTCCCAGCCGTGATCGCTGAAGAACTGGGTGCACTGACTTACGATGCCCGGCTGATCCCGGATCAGCACCTCTGCGCTGGCGCTGATGTCATATTGCAGGGAGTGGTGGCGCTCGGTGCGTTTCATCATGGTGATGAGATCCCACTCCTGGCTGCGCAGTGGGAGGCTTATTTCCAGTTGCATCAGGCTGTTCCAGTCACCGGACAGCAGCATGATGAAGGTGAATTCGTTGCCGAAGATGCCAAGACGGCTGTCGACAATGTTGCAACCGCAGCCACTGACGTGACGGGTCACCTCATTGACGATGCCAGGCCTGTCCGTGCCGATGGCCGTTACGACCAGGTAGTGAGTCATAAATCGTCTCTCGTCCATTATTGAGAATGCGTTGACCGCGGGTGCCGGCACCCTGCCGTGAGGCCTCTTGTGCGCTCGTGCATTCATACGTTTTGTGCCGGATGGTAACACGGCTTGTCCCGTGCCTCCCTTGTTTTTCAAAAGGGGCAGCTTTACCATTACGCCCCTGAAAATCGGGAGAATTATCCATGTTACGCGGTAGTATTGTTGCGCTCGTTACCCCCATGCTGCCCTCGGGCGACATCGATTGGGTCAGTCTGGCTGCGCTGGTGGAATATCATGTGGATGCCGGGACCAGCGCCATCGTCGCCGTGGGAACCACGGGAGAGTCGGTCACCCTGAGCGAGCAGGAACATATCGCCGTGGTTGAGAAGACGGTGGAATACGCCGCCGGACGCATTCCCGTCATCGCGGGCTGCGGCTCCAACAATACTGCTCATGCCATCGCCCTCTCCCGGCGTTTCGCCACCATGGGCGTGGTGGCGGGTCTCTCGGTTACCCCCTATTACAACAAACCCACCCAGGAAGGCCTCTATCGTCACTATTGTGCGATCGCCGAGGCTAGTGGTCTGCCTCAAATTCTCTATAATGTGCCCGGTCGCACCTGCTGTGACCTCAAACCCGAGACGGTGGCCCGTCTGGCCAAGGTGCCCGGCATCATAGGTTTGAAAGAAGCGACTGGCGATCTTGGCCGTACCCCGCTGCTGCGCGAACTGTGCGGGCCGGATTTTGCGCTTTATAGTGGCGATGACGCCAGCGGATGTGATTTTATGCTGCAAGGGGGCGATGGTGTCATTTCGGTCACCACCAATATTGCGGCGCCCCAGATGGCCGACATGTGTCGTGCTGCCCTGGCCGGTGATGCCGGGCAGGCTCATGACATCAACAATCGATTGATGCCGTTGCATCAGACTCTGTTCTGTGAACCGAGTCCCATCCCGGTGAAATGGGCCTGTGCCCGGCTGGGATTGATGGCGACGGCGACCTTGCGTCTGCCCCTGACCGATCTCACCCCCGAGGGGGAAGCGGCGATGGCGCGAGCACTGACGACTGCGGAGTTGATGGCGAGTGTTTAAAGCAAATGGAAAGGGAAATGCAGTGCGCCTGGTACTGAGTGTCGCGACGGTGGCCGTGCTGGCTGCCTGCAGCTCACCCCAGGAACGCAAAATGGCCAACCGTGGCTTCGAGTATGAAGAGAGCCGCCTCGAAGGCCGCGCCTTCCTTGTGCCCGCCGGGTTGAGTACCCCCGCCTTTAACAGCAATTTCGACATTCCGGCCCTGCCCGAGAGCAGCCGTGAGGGCGCCCTCGGGGCCAAGGTGGACGTGCGTCCGCCCGCCCAGTTGCTCACCGTGGTGCCCGGCAGCCAGGTGGTGGTCAATGCCAGCGAGCCAACCGTCGCCTTCTATGCCCTCAGCACTTCCCAGAGCGTGGAGCGCGATACCTGGGCCTTCCTGATGAACTTCCTGGCCGAACACAAGGTCACCACCGAGAAGCTGGATCAACAGGACGGCGTCTTGCAGACCGGCTGGTTTGACAACTCCGCGGTGCTCGATGGCTGGGCGGAAGATGACGATGACTTCAAGATCCGTCAGCGTTACCAGTTCACCCTGCGCAACGATGTGCAGCGCCACGCCATCAAGATGTCGGTACGGGTGCTGGATCACGAAGAGACCATCGACGGCGAGACCAGCACTGTGCTGACGCCGGCGGACGCCCAGCGTTATGCCACCCGCGCCCTGAACCAGTTCTCCCTCTATTACGACAAGCAGCTCAAGGCCCGTGAACAGCACAAGTCCAGCGATGGCATGGGGCTGGAGCTGGGTCTGGACAACAACGAGCTGAGCGCCTGGATTGCCGAAGGGTCGTTTGACCAGGTGTGGCGCCGCCTCAATCAGGTGCTGCCTGCCTATGGTTTCACCATCAAGGACACCCAGCAGTCCCTGGGCTGGATCGACGTGGAGTACGACGAGCCGGACAGCGAGTTCTGGAAGGCCAAGGGAGCGGAACCGTTCAAGCTCGAGGAAGACAAGTATCGCTTCCAGCTCGGCGAGATGACGGGCGGCAAGACTTCCATCACCCTGTTCGACAAGGACAAGAAGCCTGTCGCATCCGGTGTCATCTCCCAGATGTACATCAGCCTGTCCGAGGCCTTTGCCAAGGGCTTGGCCGATCAGGGGGCGAAGTAAGCATGGAAACAGGGGCCTCGCGCCCCTGTTTTGTTATGTCCGGGTTGCCGCAGGGCCCGCGTGCCGAGCCGGTTGCCCCGGGCCTGAGTACCTGATGATGTGAATCCCCCACAGACAGGGGTCTGGTGCCCCTGCCTAACTAGTCCCACAACAGGAAGTGTTATTAGCCATGAGTCTTGCAGATCAAGTATTGGCGGTGAACGACGATTTGCCGATCCGTACCGATAAACCTGTCCATTCCGGCAAAGTGCGCAGCGTCTACTGGTTGACCCCGGCAGACAGTGCCCGGCTCATTCGGGAGAAAGGCTATGATGTGCCGGCCGATACGCCCCTGGCCCTCATGGTGATCAGTGATCGCATCTCGGCTTTCGACTGCATCTGGCAAGGGGTGGACGGTCTGAACGGCGTGCCGGGCAAGGGCGCGGCGCTCAATGCCATCTCCAGCCACTGGTTCAAGCTGTTCAAGGAGCAGGGGCTGGCGGACAGCCACATCCTGGACATCCCGCACCCCTTCGTCTGGATCGTGCAAAAAGCCCGTCCCGTGATGATCGAGGCCATTGCCCGCCAGTACATCACCGGCTCCATGTGGCGTGCCTACAAGGATGGTGAGCGGGAATTCTGCGGCATCACCCTGCCGGAAGGGCTCAAGAAGGATCAGAAGCTGCCCGAGATCCTCATTACCCCGTCCACCAAGGGGATCCTCAAGGGGCTGGATGGCGTGCCGGAAGCGGACGACGTCAACGTCTCCCGCGGCGACATCGAGCGCCACCATCAGGCCTTCGGCTTCCGCTCCCCGGCGGACATCGACCGCTACGAGGCGCTGCTCAAAGAGGGCTTCAACGTCATCAGCGAGGCGCTGGCTGCCCTGGATCAGGTCTTCGTCGACACCAAGTTCGAGTTCGGTTACGTGACCGATGCCGCCGGTCGCGAGAAGCTCATCTACATGGATGAAGTGGGCACCCCCGACAGCTCCCGCATCTGGGACGGCGCAGCCCTTCGCGGCGGCGAGATCATCGAGAAGTCCAAAGAGGGCTTCCGCCAGTGGCTGCTGAACCACTTCCCGGATCCGGACATCCTGCTCAACAAGAACCGCATGCCCGAGCGCTTCGCCCTGGCCCGTGACAACAAGCTGCCCACCGAGGTGATGATGGATATCTCCCGTACCTATGTGGGGATCGCCGAGAAGATCATCGGTCAGCCGCTGGTACGCAGTGCCAATCCGAAGCAGGAGATCATCGAGGTACTGCGGGAGCAGTACGGCCTGATCGACTGAGGCCGACCGCTTTTTTTGCCGCAGGCGAACAAACGTTTGCCGGTGGCAGGGGAGGCGCTAGCAACGCAGATGACAAAACGGGCCCCATGACGGGGCCCGTTTTCATTGGGTTGTCCGGAGCGCTCAGCCATTGACCCGGAAGATCTGACCGGTCTGTACCCCCAGTACCGATTTCTTGTAGGCCTGGGCCACCCGGGCGGCGGGTACCGGCACGAAGCCCGGGAAGAAGTCGGCATACTTACCCATGGACTCTTCCAGCACGGTGGGGCTGACCACGTTGATGCGAATGCCCCTTGGCAGCTCGCAGGCGGCCCCTTTCACGAAGTGCTCGATGGCACCGTTGATGGTGGTGGCGCTCACCCCCCAGTGGATGGGCTCCTCGCTCAGAATGCCGCTGATGAGGGTGATGGAGCCACGGTCGCTCAGGTGGGCAATGGCGGCCCGGGTCAGGTTGATCTGGCCCATCAGCTTGCTCTGAAGCCCCACCTGCCACTGCTCGTCCGTCATCTCGGTCAGGGCATTGAAGGCGACGCTGCCGCTGGCGACCACCAGGGCATCGAAGGACCCGACCTGCTCGAAGAGCGCCCGGATGGAGGCGGGGTCGCGCATGTCCACTCTGGCATCCCCCTGGCTGTGACCGACCCGGATCACCTGGTGATCCTGGGCAAGCAGTTCGCTGACGGCGGCGCCAATGGTGCCGGAGGCACCCACAATCACAATCTTCATATCTATCGCTCCTGGTTGAGATGAGTTGATGATATCGGGATAAAAAGGGAGAAAAAGCGCTTATGATGAACCCATTGTTTCCATATTGGTGCTAATGATGGATATCACCCACCTGGCCAGTTTCTATGAAGTGGTGCAGCGGGGCAGTTTCTCCGCCGCTGCCGATGCCCTGGGGGTGAGCAAGGGGATGCTGAGTCGCCATGTCAGCGCCCTGGAGTCCGCCCTCAATGCCCAGCTGCTCCAGCGCACGACCCGCAGACTCAGCCTGACCGAGGCGGGGAGGGTGCTTTACCAGCAGGCCGGCGAGATCTTCGCCCTGGCCCGGGAGGCGGAGGAGGGGATCCGCGCCCTGACCGAGGAGGACAGCGGCCGCCTGCGCTTCACCTGCCCGGTCAGCACGGGGGACCGCATGGTGAGCGAGCTGCTCGCCCGTTTTGCCGAGCTCTGCCCCGGCGTCCAGGTCGAGCTCAACTTCACCAATGCCATGATCGACATGAGCCAGGGGGAGAATGACATCGCCCTGCGGGCCATGGAGCTGATCCCCGACAACCTGGTGGCCCTGCCGCTCGGCAGGCTCAAGGATGTGGTGGTGGCAAGCCCCGCCCTGCTGGCGCGGGAGGGGATCCCCGCCACTCCCTATGAGCTGGGGGGGCGCTCCTGCCTGCTGCAGGGCCACAACCCGGACTGGGAGCAGTGGCACTTTCGCCAGGGGGAAGAGGAGGCGCACATCCTAGTGCAGGGGCGAGTGCGGGCCAACCACTACAGCACCCTGCTGCAACTGGCCCGGGCGGGCATGGGCTTTGCCAAGTGTCCACTGATGCTGGTGGAGGCCAGCCTGGCCCGAGGGGAGCTGGTGGCCGTGCTGACGGAGTGGCAGACCGGCCTGCACCCGATCCATGTGCTGCACGCCCAGCAGCGCCGGGTGCCGCGCAAGATCCGGCTGTTCAAGCAGGTGCTGGCCCAGTGGTTTGCCGAGCGACCCCATTATCTGCTGGGGTGAGCCTGCATCCCGTTATTTTTCTGTCATCTGGAGCTGCTACCCTGCGCCCTTCATCGCGAAAGGAGAGTCAGGGAATGAAGCGTCATCAGGGTTGGGCAGGGGTTGCGCTGCTGTGCTGCGGCGGTGTGCAGGCCGAGGTCAGGGTCGAGGTGCCCCGGGATTTCCAGATCCTGGCGGTGAGCGCCGGCAAGGTGCAGGACGAGCAGCACGCCGTGCTGGCCGACGGGGAGCAGCAACTGCTGGTGCGCTACGAGGGGGTGATCCCGAGTCGCAACAGCAGCGACAACGATCGCCAGGTTCGCTCCGAGCCCCAGGTGCTTCGCTATGAGGCCCGCGGGCAGTCGGTGCGCCTGCAGGCTCCCGTGCCTGCGGACGAGGCCGGGATGGAACGCTACGCCAGGGCCCCTGTCCTGGGCCTGGTGGCGGGGGGGCAGCCCCTCGAGGTGCGTCAGGATACGCTGGTGGTGCAGGGGATGCAGATCGGCATGGACTGGCATGCGAGGTTGATGGAGTACAACCGCAGCGAGGGACCTGCCGTGCTCGCCGGTGCGGCGGATGTGACTGCGGCCGCCGTGGCGACGCCCCGGGCCTCCTCCGTGCCGGCCAGCGCCCTGGAAGGGCAGTTGCAACAGCTTTTCCTGCAGGCGGACCCCGCGCTTCGCAAGCGCTTCATCGGTTGGGCCGTGCCGCGCCTTTAAGTTTGCTCCCCGTTGCAGTAACGTGGGCACATCTTTGATTCCCGATGTGCCCATGTTGATCAGCGAGGCTCCCATGTTTGAATTGCACCCCCGCCTTCAGGCGGATACCCGGATACTCGGGGATCTCCCCCTGTGCCGCGTCCTGCTGGCCAAAGACAGCCAGTATCCCTGGCTGATTCTGGTGCCCCGGGTCGCCAACCTTCGGGAGATCCATCATCTGGCCCCCGAGCAGCAACAGCAGTTGATGCAGGAGTCCTGCGCCGTCGCCACCCTGATGGAGCGGGCACTCGGCCCGGACAAGATCAACGTGGCGGCCCTCGGCAATCTGGTGCCTCAGCTGCACCTGCACCACGTGGCCCGCTTCAGCTCGGATGCGGCCTGGCCCGGCCCCATCTGGGGTGCCTGTCCCGCCATTCCCTATGAGGAGCAGGCCTTGCAAGGGGCGGCTGCCAGTTGGCAAACCCGTCTGGCTACCCTGGATGGATTTCAGCCATTTCTGACTGATAATCCAGTCAAGTGAGAGGTGGCTCGCGCTTTGGGCACCGGGATCACGCAATCTGTTAGCGTATCGCGCCGGTGCATGGTGACATGGGCGACACGAGTGACAGCCCCATTATTTCGATCAGCAGGAAGGTTCCATGATAGTGACAAGATCCGAGGATGATGCCGTATTGACCACAGAGGACGTACTGCTGAGCCTGTGCAATTCGGTGACGAGCGTATTGAGTGCGGCGACCCAGACCCAGGTGCGCTTCTCCGGCATGGTGCAGCGGATCAGCAAGACCTGCCTCAAGCCTGACATCGGCTGTTTCGTGCTGTTTGACGGCGGCTTCTCCGGCCTGGTGGTGATCAACTTCTCCGCCGCCGCGGCCATGGAGCTCTACCAGAGCTACATGCTGAGCATGGGGCTCTCCAAGGAGGATCTCGCCATCTCCCACACCTCGGACGAGGTGAGCAACGTCATGGGCGAGCTGATGAACCAGATCGTCGGCAGCTTCACCACCAAGGTGGGGCGCGAGCTGCAGACCCACATCACCCAGAACCAGCCCAAGATGCTGGCGCTCAACAAGCAGGTGATGCTGAGCGTCGACACCAACCTCGACAATCCCGAGACCCGCCGGGTGACCTTCTTCACCGCCAGCAACAACATCTTCTATCTGGAGCTGGCCATGGACAAGACGGAGTTTATCCGGATCCATGATGGCGGCGTGCAGGAGGAGGTGGATCCCGACGAGCTGATCGCTCAGGCCAAGCAGTCAGCCAAACCGGCACCGGCGGCCGCGCCGGCGAGCAACGAGCACGACGATCTGCTGGATTCCCTCGGCATCTGATGGTCGAGGGTTGTGCAAATGAAGAGGCCACCCCGGGGGTGGCCTTCTTGCTTGGGGCGGGTCAGAAGTTGTAAAGCAGCCCGGTACTGAAGCGAAGCGCCTCGGCATCGTAGAAGTCGATGTCGGAGTCGGCGCTGGAGTAGGCCGCGGTGAAGGTGGCGGCAAGGGGTTTGATGCCGAACAGGTTGTGCCAGAAGAAGGTGCCATTGAGGGCGAACTCGCTGGCATCGGCGCGCTGGCCGAACAGGGGATTCGCCTCGTCATACTTGCGCTTGCCGGCGTAGAGGTTGCTCACAATGGACCACTGGGAGGCACGCTTGGCATAGGTCAGCTGCAGACCGGTGTTCTTGAAACTCTCCGCGCTCCCGTCCAGGCGGGCCTCCTTGTAGAGGAAGGCGGGCTCCAGCAACTGGTCGCCGCCGAAATGGTACTGATAGGAGACAGCCAGGTCGTGGACCTTGCCGTTGCGGCTCAGCATGGAGGCGTAGTGGGTGCCGTGGGTCAGGTCATATTGCTGGCCGCTGCGCTCCTCGTCGAGCTCCACTTCCCGGCTGGTCAGGGTGGCGTAGACGTTGCTGCCCCAGATCCTGTCCCAGGCAAAGCGCACCCCTTTCGAGGTGAGATCGGTGGCGCTGCGATCCACGCCGGTGGCGAAGGGATCGCTCCACACTTCCACCGGCATGAGGTTGAACACCAGGGAGGTGGCGACGATACCCTTGTCACCCATCTCCTGGCGCAGACCGAGTTGCTGGGTAAAGTCGAAGCGCACCGCGTCCTGGATGAGGTTGCCGAGGAAGACCTGGGTGCGGGTATCGGCGAAGGTGTAGCGGATATCGGCATTGAGCAGCGGGCTCAGACCGCTTTCGCGGCCGGGGGAGCCCAGATCATCGATACGGCTGTTGCTGTCGTCACCGGCATAGAAGTTGGACTTGTGGCTGCCGGCATTGACCCCGCCCAGCAGAAAACCGGACCAGCCGGTCTGGCGGGGGATCTCCCCCAGATCGGCGTGGGCGGTGGTGGCGACCAGCAGGCCAAGGCTCAACAGAACATGATTTCGCATCGGGTATGCTCCTGACATAACGAATGAGAAGGGTGACAGTGCGCCCCGGTATTCCGGTGGAACCGGTGCTGACTGAGGCATGGCAGGCATGCTACCCCAGCCGGAGTGTGACGTTAATCAATAATTGAATACGCGACGGACAAGAGTTCATGGCGCCGTACTGGTATCCTGTTTGCGCAAGAAAAGGGGAGAAAACAACGAGATGAAGCAGATCAAATCCTGGGCGCAATATTACGTCGACCTGATGACCAAGCTGGGACTGGTGCGCTTCAGCATGTTCCTGGCCACCGCCATCATAGTGCTGGCCGTGTCGATCCAGATGGGGGTGACTCTGTTTTTGCGCGGCACCGTGGACATCGTCGACCTGGTGCGCTCTGTCTTCTTCGGCCTGCTGGTGACCCCCTGGGCCGTCTATTTTCTCTCCATCGTGGTGGATCAGCTGGAGGACTCCCGCCAACGGCTGACCCGGATGGTGCGCAAGTTGCAAGACATGCGCGAGCGGGATCTCGAGCTCAACAGCCAGTTGCAGGAGAACATCAGCCGGCTCAACGCCCAGATCGCCGAGACCAACCGGGCCGAGACCCTGCGCCAGCAAGCCATCGAGGATCTCGAGAACGAAGTGTTCCAGCGGGAGAAGGCCCAGCTGCATCTGGGGGAGCGTACCGCCCTCTTGCGCTCCTTCATCGACTGCTCCCCCGATCTGGTCTATTACCGCAACGAGGACGAGCAGTTCTCCGGTTGCAACCGCGCCATGGAGGAGCTCACCGGCAAGGTGGAAGCGGAACTCATCGGCCTGACCCCGTTCGATGTCTACAAGCACGACATCGCCAGCAAGGTGGTGGAGACCGACAAGCAGGTCTTCGCCCAGAACGAGCCGCTCACCTATGAGCAGTGGCTGGAGTATCCCGATGGCCGCAAGGCCTACTTCGAGCTGCGCAAGGTGCCCTTCTTCGACCGCTTCGGCAAGCGGCTCGGCCTGCTCGGCTTTGGTCGCGACATCACCGAGCGCAAGCAGTACCAGGACAAGCTGGAGAAGGCGAGTCGGGACAAGACCACCTTCATCTCCACCATCAGCCACGAGCTGCGCACCCCGCTCAATGGCATCGTCGGACTGAGCCGGATGCTGATGGATACGCCCCTCGATGCCAGACAGCAGCAGCAGCTCAAGACCATCCACCTGAGCGCGGTGACGCTCGGCAACATCTTCAACGACATCATCGATCTGGACAAGCTCGACCGTCGTCGGCTGGAGATTGCGCCGGCTCCGCTGGATTTGCCCGCCTTCCTCGACGAGCTGGAGACGCTGTCGCGCATCCAGGCGGAGCAGAAGGGGCTCTACCTGCACTTCGACCGGGACGGCGACATGCCCCAGTTCGTGATGGCGGACGGCACCCGGCTGCGCCAGGTGCTGTGGAACCTGGTGGGCAATGCGGTCAAGTTCACCGATGAAGGGGGCGTCACCATACGCTGTCTCGCCCACGCCGCTGATGAACCGGGCAAGCTGGCGCTGCACTTCGAGGTGGAAGACACCGGGGTGGGCATTCCCCGCGCCCAGCAGGAGAAGATCTTCGCCATGTACTATCAGGTGCAGGGCAAGAAGCACGCCACCGGCACCGGCATCGGGCTGGCGGTCTCCCGTCAGCTGGTGCAGGCGATGGGCGGCCAGCTCTACGTGGACAGCGACCCGGGCGAAGGCGCCTGCTTCACCGCCGAGCTGGAGGTGGACTGCGTCGAGCCCAAGGCCGCGGCCCCGGAGCCCGAGATGCCCTGCCTCGATATCCTGCTGGTGGAGGACGTCGAGCTCAACGTGACAGTGGCCTGCGCTCTGCTGAACAAGCTCGGCCATCAGGTCAAGGTGGCGCGAGATGGTGCAGAGGCGCTGGCCATGGCCAACCCGGATGATTTCGACTTGATCCTGCTCGACATCCAGTTGCCGGATATGACGGGGTTCGATGTGGCGGAGCAACTGCTAGCGCGCTACGGCGACAGCCTGCCCCCCATGGTGGCGCTCACCGCCAATGCCACCGGCGATCGCCAGTACTACCGGGATCACGGCATGCAGGATGTGATCAACAAGCCGCTGGGCTCCAAGGCGGTGCGGGAGGTGATAGGCCACCTGTTTGCGGATCTCGCCGGGGACGAGGCGGACGAGCAGGACGATGTCCACCATCAGGATGCCCTGCTGGATCTGCCCTTCCTCACCGATTACGCCAGCACGGTCGGCAAGCCGGTGCTGCTCTCCAGCGTCGAGCTGTTCGAGAAGATGATGCCGGACTACATGGCGGTGCTCGACTCCAACATGATTGCCAGGGATCAGGCCGGTGTGGTGGAGGAGGCCCACAAGATCAAGGGGGCGGCGGGCTCCATCGGCCTGCGCCGGTTGCAGCAGACGGCCCAGCTTATCCAGAGCCCGGATCACCCCGCCTGGTGGGAGAACGTGGAAGACTGGATTGAAACCCTGCGCCGGGAATACCCGGGTGACATCGCCCGCCTGCGGCGCTGGCTGCTCTCGTAGACACGACGCCTCAGGCAAGGAGCCACGACATGTATGACCGTTTGATCCCCCCCGAGCGCATTCACCCCTGGGGAGACAAAGACCTGCTGGAGGCGACGGAGCAGGACCGCACCCGCATCGTGCAGGCGGCGCCGGTGCGTCGGTTGCAGCAGAAGACCCAGGTCTTCCCGCTCGATGTGAAAGCCTCGGTGCGCAGCCGCCTCACCCATTCGCTGGAGGTGCAGGAGACCGGTCGCCAGATCAGTCGCCGCATCCTGGCGGCGCTGCCGGCCGGAGTGGTGTGCGAGGGGGCCTTCATCAATCTGGTGGAGATGTCCTGCCTGTTGCACGATGTCGGCAACCCGCCGTTTGGCCATTTCGGCGAGCAGGTGATGAGTCAGTGGCTTGCCCAGGAGCTGGACGGCCTCTTCGCCCGTGCCCACGACCAGTTGCCGAGCGCCCAGTGGGCAACCCTTCGCCAGGATCTGCTGGTGTTTGACGGCAATGCCCAGAGCCTGCGACTGGTGCACAGCCTGCACGAGCTGAACCTCACCCTGGGGCAACTGGCGGCGCTGTGCAAATACCCGCAGCAGCCCCTGCCGGGATTGCACCATCCCCAGGGCTATGGTCAGCACCACGGCTGGACCAGCAAGCGCGGCATCTTCTTCAGCGAACAACCCCTCTATCGTGCCCTCGGCCAGAGCCTGGGGCTGGCCGAGGGGTGCCGTCATCCGCTGGTCTACATCATGGAGGCGGCGGACGACATCTCTTACTGCATCGCCGATCTCGAGGATGCGGTGGACAGGCACATCCTCACCCAGAACGAACTGCTGGCAGCCCTGCGCGAGGCGGACGAGGGCGGTTACATGGCCGACCTGCTCGATGAGGCGCTTGCCTCCGGTCGGGGGTTCTTCCCCCATTTTCGCCAGCATCTGACCCGGGATCTGGTGGCGCTGGCCGCCCATACCTATGTGGCCGAGCACGATCAGATCCTGAGCGGGGCCTATCCCCAGGCGCTGCTGCACGGTCAGGCTCCGGCAGCCCGGGTACTCGATACCCTCAAGCGGGTGGCTCGCGAGCTGGTGTTCATGCGCCCGGAGGTGGAGGCGCTGGAGCTGGAAGGCTATGCCGCCCTGCGCGGGGTGCTCTCCACCTACGCCTGCCTGCTGGCCCTGCCCGTCAGCCAGTTCGAGCGGCTGCTCGCAGGCAACGGCGGGAGCGAGCTCTTCTTTGCCCGGCGGCTGTTCCACCGCCTCTCTGCCCGCCACCTCAAGGCGTACCGGCTGGCGGTGGCGAGCCGGGATCCCCGTTTCGAAAAGGAGAGCGAGCAGGAGTGGTACTACCGGGTGCGGCTGCTGCTCGATTATGTGAGCGGCATGACGGATACCTATGCACTGGAGGAGTTCCGGCTGTTGTCAGGGATTTGACTGAACCTCTTTTTGGCCGCATTCCACCCATATGGGTGGGAGAGATATTGCGTAAAATTCGGTGTTTTTTTACACTGCGGCAACTTGTTCAACTTTCACACGGTAAGGAGACGACCATGCAACATTCCATGTTCAACGTTGCGTTCGATCGCTGCTCTGGCAGCGCGAAGACTCGTGCTCTTTATTTGCCGCGTGGAGGGGACAGGTAACACCTGCTTTTTTCATCACCCGCGGTTGTCCCGCAGGGTGATCACCTCTCTCCGGGGGAACCGCACGTTCAACTGGAGAATATTATGTCTATCGAACTCGCCCTGCTGCGCCACGTAGAGACCCTGGTTCAAAAAAGGATCACCCGGCTGGAGCGTCGCGTCAGCTACCTGCACCTTTCACCTGCCCTGCTCAAAGACATCGGGCTGGAAGGCAAGGAAGTGCAGATCGCCCATATCCGTGAGCGGGAGTTTCAAACCGGTTTCCGGCTCGGGAACCGAATAACCTGAGGGGAGGGGGCCCGGCCCCCGACCTGGTGGATGGCAGGCCTGGGCCTGCCATTTTTCTTTCCTGATGAGCATTGTCTCAATTTAGTTGTCGCACATTGCGCCAAACACTCTATGATCCCCCTCCGTTTCGTATGGGAGTTGATAATGTTCCGCCGCTGCTGTCGTCTCATCCTGCTATGTGGTCTGGCTTTCTGGAGCCTGATGGTTGCGGCCGCGCCGGCGCAACTGGACCAGAGCAACTTCACCCTGGACGAACTGCACTGGCTTGCCACCCATGATGAACTGGTCGTCGGCATGCCTTCGGCGGCCTGGCCACCCTATGTCTATACCGATGGGCGCGGCAACTTCACCGGCCCCCTGGATGAATTCGCCTCCCAGATTGCAGCCAGGCTGGGGGTGAGCCTTCGCTACCGTGCCTATGCCAACAATGCGGCGGTCCAGCAGGCCTTGCTGGATGGCAAGGTCGACATGTTGATCGGGGTGGCTCCGAGCCCGACCCGCACCCTGCAGATGCAATTTACCTCCGAGCTGATGGCACTGCCCCGGGCCGTGCTGTTGACGGGAGGACGGGAGAGCCTCTCTCTGGAAGAGGCCTATGGGGTGCGCTGGGTCTGCGTCTTCGGTGTCAGCGCCTGCGATGAGCTGCTGCGCCTGGGGATCTCGAACCTGATCACGGCCGACAGCCGGGACGAGGCGATCTTCATGCTCAAGGAGGGCAAGGCGGATGCCTATCTGGCCGAGCTGCCCATGCTGAACAGGCTGCAAGCCATGGCGGGCATGGCGCTGGCCAGGATCGACTGGATGAGGGATACCTCCCTCGCCATGGCCGTGGCACCCAGGAATGATGTCTTGCAGGGATTGCTGGAGCGGGCCCTCGAGGACATCTCTCCCTTGGAGCGTCGCGCCATTCTGGAGGCGGGGGACATCCTCGACTATGCCCTGGTGAAAAGGAGCAGGGAGATCGTCTTCAATCCGCAGGAGCAGGCGTGGTTGCAAGCACATCCGGTCATCCGCTACGGGGTTGCCCCGGATTGGCCCGGGATGAGCGAGGTGGACGATAGGGGGCGGCTCAAGGGGCTCATTGCCGATCTGCTGACACTGATGAGCCAGCGTGCCGGGCTTCAGTTCACCCTGGTGCCGACCCGGAGCTGGGCCCAGAGCATGGCGCTCTTCCAGGATCGCAAGCTGGATCTCATCCCGGCCATGACCCCCACCGCGGAGCGTCAGCAGTTTGCCCGCTTTACCTCCAACTACGCGTCGATCAACCGGGTGGTCGTGGCGAGGCAGGGGATGGCCGAGCTCACCGAAGCCAGGGCACTGAAAGGGCGCAGGGTGGGCATGGTGGGGGGCTCGGTGGAGCAGGTCTTGCTGAACGAGGTGGGGGCCATCGCCGTGCCGGTGGCCAGCGATGCCGAATTGCTGCCCCTGCTGGACCAGCAGAAGGTCGACTATGTGCTGATGAGCACCACCACCCTGGAGCAGTCGCTGCAAAAGGGATTCAGCGACCGCTACCAGGTGGTCTTCTCCGGCAGCGACCTGCGGGTACCCATCGCCATGGCGACCCAGTTGCAGGACCCCATGCTGCAGCAGATCCTCACCAAGGTGCTGATCGCCATTCCCCCCGACGAGCTCTCCGCCCTGGAGAAAAAGTGGCTCTCCCTGACCATACAGACGGGACTGGATCCGAAGACGGTGCTGCTCTGGTCCTCCCTCGGCGGCGGCATCTTCCTGCTCTGCCTCTTGCTGTTCATGGGCTGGAACCGGACGTTGCGCCGCCAGATCAGCCAGCGGCGGGAGGCCGAGCGGCGGCTCGAAGAGCAGTTGATGTTTGTCCAGATGATGCTGGATGCCCTGCCCAACCAGGTGGTGCTGACCAACGAGCGCTATGAAGTGGCAATGACGAACCGGGCGTACCGGCAGATGTTTCTCGGCGGGGAGAACCTGACGGGCTCCTATGAGCGGTTGCTCCAGGATCGATTGCCCGAGTCGATCCGTGCCAGGGTGATGGAGGAGGATGCCAGCGTCTGGGAGAGCGGAGAGGAGCTTCATGGCCGGGGCGAGATCCGGTTTGATGACGATCGCCTGCACCAGATGATCTACACCAAGCGGCTCTTTGCGGGGCCCGATGACAAGCGGCTCGGGATCCTGACCGTGCTGACCGACGTGACCGAGCTGGAGCAGGCGCGGTTTGCGGCCCAGGAGGCGCAGACCCGGCTGACCCAGATCACCGACAGCATGCCGGGTCTGGTCTATCAGTATCACTGGCTTGGGCCGGGCAAGGGGCACTTCCTCTACACCTCGCAAGGGGTCAGGGAGATGGTGGGGGTGGAAGAGGACCTGGTCGGCATGGCGGTCACCGGTGCCTCCATCCTGGGGCTGACAGGCAAGGCGCACCAGGACTTCGTGGCCACGGTGGATCGTCATGCCCTGAGCATGCAGCCGCTGGATCTCGAGGTGGAGATCCGGCGCCAGGGGGAGGCGGGCTATTTGCAGATCCGTGGTCACTTCGTTCACCAGGAGGGGCTTGAAGGGGTCATATTGAACGGCGTGGTGCAGGACATCACCAAGCTCAAGCGCCAGGAGCTGGAGCTGCGCCAGGCCAGGCGGGTGGCGGAGGAGGCGACCCAGGCGCGCAGCCGCTTCCTCGCCACCATGAGTCATGAGCTTCGCACTCCCATCTCCGGCATGCACGGCATGCACGGCATGCTGGAGCTGCTGCAAATGAGCCCGCTGGATGACGATCAGCGCTACATGTTGCGCAATATCTCGACCTCCACCAACCACCTGCTCTATCTGGTGAACGACATCCTGGACTTCTCCAAGATGGAAGCCGGGCAGTTGCAACTGCATCCCCATCACTGCCGCCTGACCTCGGTGATTTGCGATGTCATCCGGGGACATGCGGCCCTGGCCTATGGCAAGGGACTCATTGTGACGCTGCGGTGGGGGAAGACGGTGCCGGATCTGGCCTGCATCGACGGGATCAGGGTGGGGCAGGTGATCTCCAATCTGTTGAACAACGCGGTGAAGTTCACCGAGGCGGGGGCGATCGCCATCCAGGTGGATTATGAAGACGACCGGCTGGCCTTCCGGATCCGGGATACCGGGATAGGCATCGCCCTGGAGCAGCAGCGCACCCTCTTCATCCCGTTCAAGCAGGTGGAGTCCGACACCAACCGCCGGTTTGGCGGCACCGGGCTCGGGCTTGCCATCTGTCATCAACTCACCCAGAAAATGGGGGGGAGCCTGACCCTGGAGAGTACCCCCGGAATGGGCACCTGCGTGACTTTCACGTTGCCTCTGGCCGAGTGCCAGTGGGAAGCGCCCCCCCTGACCGGCCAGGTATGGTGGTGGTTTGGCGAGGATGAGGGGCTGGAATCGGTGATGGCCAGGCTGGGCGCCAGACTGGTTCGCATGGAGGCACACCATTGGCAGCAGCCCCTCGAGGGGCATCTGCTGGCGCAGGAGAATCACCTGGAGCAGGCCCTTGGCAGTGACTGGCTGGCCTGTTTGCAGCGTTCGAACCTCAAGGGCATAGTACTCTCTCCCCATGAGGCCCTGCGGGGACGCATGGGTGGTGACGCCTGGTGGCGACTGGGACAATCGCCTCTCTACCCCGATCTGTTGCTGGAAACCTGCCAGTCACTGTTCAACCAGCAGGCGAGCCAGTCGATGGGGATGGAGGGGGAGAAGCTCAGGGGGCGGGTGCTGGTGGCCGATGATCACCCCGTCAACCGGGCATTGCTGACGAGGCAGCTCGCTATCCTGGGGCTCGAGTCCGAGGTGGTGGAAGATGGCGAGGAGGCGCTGCGCGCCTGGCAGGGGCAGGACTTCGCCCTGCTGCTGACCGACTGCCACATGCCGGTGATGGATGGCTATGCCCTCACGCGAGCCTTGCGGGATGCCGGGGACAGTGCTCCCATTATCGGGGTGACGGCCGATACCTCTGAGGAGGCGAGCCAGCAGATGCGTGATGCCGGCATGAACGACATGCTGTTCAAGCCCTACAGCCTGGATGCCCTGAGCCAGACCCTGGGACGCTGGTTGCCGACTCAGGAAGAACAGCTCGCCTCGGAGGCGCCCCGGCAAGCCAGGGTTCAGCTACCTGGCATAAGCTGGTTGACCCTGTTCGGGGATGAGGCGGTGGCTCGCAGCATGGCCAGCGAATACCTGGAAGCCAACGAGCAGGATGGCGAGGACATGAGGCTGGCGCTGGCCAGCCAGGATACCCAGGCGCTGGTGGAGACGGCACATCGCATCAAGGGGGCCGCGCGCATGGTAGGACAGCAGGCATTGGCAGAGGAGGCGGCCCGGCTGGAGGCGGCGGCCAGATTGAAACAACTGGACAAGCTCGATGACCTGGCCAGGGCGGTACAGGCATTGATGGACTCTATCAGAGGTGAAACGGGGTTATGGCTCGATGAATAGCGCACGGCATGAGTTGGCGATCATGGTGGTGGAGGATCACAACTTCCAGCGCAAGGCCCTGATGCACCAGATCCGCGGACTGGGCTACGGCAACCTGCTGGAGGCGCAGGACGGGGAGGAGGCGCTGGCACAGTGCCAGCACCACAGGGTCGACATCCTGTTCTGCGATCTGCGCATGCCCGGCATGGATGGCATGGCGCTGCTGCGCCGCCTCTCCCTTGGCGGGTTCCGCGGCGGCATTGTGCTGTGCAGCGCCCTGGAGGATGACGTGGTCGATGCCGTACTGCGCATGAGCCGGGCCTATGGCCTGCAGGTGCTGGGGCGCATCGAGAAACCCGCGTCTCCCCAGCAGATCGCGCAGCTCATCGGTGCCTGGCGGCCCCAGCAGGTGCGCAGCCAGGAAGAGGATGGTTATCACCTGACCCTGGATGAGCTGCGCCGGGCGCTGGATCAGGACCAGTTGCTGCCCTGGTATCAACCCAAGGTGGGTTTTCACAACGGAGAGTGGCTCGGCATGGAGGCGCTTGCCCGCTGGCAGCACCCCGAATATGGCCTCATCTCGCCGGCCCGTTTCATCCCGCTGGCGGAGCACAACGGGCTCATCGACCCGCTCACCGAGGTGATCATCGGCAAGGCGCTGCGGGACGGCCACCTGTGGGAGAAGACCGGGCTCTCCCTGAACCTGTCGATGAACCTCTCCACCACCTCCCTCATCGAGGGGGATCTGTGCAACACCCTGCTCAGCCACTGCCAGCGCTGGAGCATCAACCCCGAGCTCATCACCCTCGAAGTGACCGAGAGCGCCTTCGTCAAGGATCTCGGCAAGTCGCTGGAGGTGCTGACCCGCTTGCGGATGCACGGTTTTGGTCTCTCTATCGATGATTTCGGGACCGGCTACTCCTCCATGCAGCAGCTCGCCCTGCTCCCCTTTACCGAGTTGAAACTGGACAGATCCTTCGTGGATCGCTGCTATGAAGATCCCTCTCGCCTAGCCATCATCGAGTCCAGCATCGAGCTGGCTCGCAAGTTGGGCTTGAAATCGGTGGCCGAGGGGGTCGAAGATGAGGCGACCTGGCAATTGCTGGCGAAGCTGGGGTGCGATCAATGCCAGGGCTTCTTCTCCGCCCGTCCCATGCCCCGTGAGGAGCTGATGGGATGGCATCAGGGTTGGCAGGCTCGTTTGCCCGCGCTCATCAGACGCTAATCCCGGGCAGGATGCCCGACGAATTCCAAGGATGGCCATGAAAATATCAAGCAAGTTGTTGTTGAGCTTCTGTTTTATCAACCTGCTCATCATTCTCTCCTCCGCCCTTGTCTATCATCAGCTCGGCCGGATCGAAGGCTCGCAAGATGCCTTGCTGGCCCAGGCCCTGCCCGCCCTGCAGCGGGACGAGGCGAGCCAGAAAGCCCTGATTGCCACCGTTTCATCCCTGCGGGCCTATCTCATCCTCGGCAAGGATCCGGCACAGGGTGATCGCATCAAGCAGGAGTGGGAAGAGGCCTGGCACGCCATCGAGCGCCAGCGTTTCACCCCCGATCTGACCCGGGCACTCAAGGATTTCAAGGGGGCACAGTCACAGGTGTGGGCCTTGGCTCATACCGAAGAGAACCTGCCCGCCCACACCCTGATGCTGCTGGAGGCCGGCCCCCTGGCGGAGTCGGCCCTCGATCAGTTGCAATCTTTTGCCAATGAAGAGGTGGCGACGCCCCAGGTGACGTTGCCCGGTGACAGGCGCCTGCTGCTCAAGCAGGTGGGGGATGCCTACAACAGCCTGGGCAATGCGCTCTCCGCCCTGCGGGATTTCCTCATCTCGGGGGAGAAGGAGTACCTGGACAAGTACCGGGACTACTACCAGTTCCACCAGCAGCGGGTGGCCGAGCTGAAACAGCAAGAGGCCAACTTCACCGAGGCACAAAAGGGGCTCTGGACGCTCTTTGAAGAGATGTCAGCCCCCTTTGCCGAGCTGGTCGGCCAGGTGATCGAGAAGCGCCAGGCCCCGGACTGGGACAGGGCCAACCACCTGATGGCCACCGAGATAGAGCCCGCCCTGACCCGGCTGGCGGATCAGCTGGCGACCCAGGTGACCCATACCCGTGCCGAGGTGGACAAGATGGCGGGGGAGATGGCGGCCGCCAGTCAGGCCATTCACCGCACCCTGCTGCTGGCCACCACCAGCGTCATCCTGCTGGGCACCCTGGTGGCCCTGCTGTTCAGCCGGCGCCTGACCCGGGACATCGCCAGCCTGGTGAAACGGGCGGGCCTGGTGGCCGATGGCCGCCTCCCCGTCACCCCCTTGCCCGTGCTTCGTCAGGATGAGCTGGGAGGGCTCACGGGCTCCATCAACCGGATGTCGGCACAGTTGCGCGAGCTGGTGGGGGAGATCCAGGGGGCGGTCGGTCAGGTGGAAGGGGCTGGCCGCGAGGTGGGCCAGACCACCAATGCCATCGTGGATGATCTGGCGAGCCAGAATCAGCGGCTCGATGCGGTGGCAGCCGCCATCGAGCAGATGTCGGTCAGTACCCGGGATGTGGCGGGCAACATTGCGGACGCGGCGGGAGCGGCTCGCCAGACCGAGCAACAGGCAAGGGAGGGGGAGCAGGCCCTCGCCCGCATGGGGACCACCATGGCGCAGATTGGTGCCATGATTGCCCAGGCAAACCAGGCGATGACGCAGCTCAGCAGCCAGAGCGAGCAGGTGGGGAGGGTCACCGAAGTGATCGCCACCATCGCCGAGCAGACCAATCTGCTGGCACTCAATGCGGCCATCGAGGCGGCGCGAGCCGGTGAGCAGGGACGGGGATTTGCCGTGGTGGCCGATGAAGTGAGGCAGTTGGCCAGCCGCACCAGCGCATCGACCATGGAGATCAACCAGACCATTGCCAGCATCCAGCAGCAGACCCGGGAGACCGCGGATACCGTGGGCAGCGGTACCCTGCTGGTGGAGCAGGGGCGCGGCGCCGTGGCCTCGGTGACCGAGACTCTGGAGTCGATGGCGACGCTGGTGCAGGATCTCAGCGGCCAGCTTGCCGCCATCGCCACCGCCACCGAGCAGCAGTCAAGGGCGGCGCAGGAGGTGGCGGGCACGGTGGAGGAGATTGCCGGGCTCAGCCATCAGTCCAGCGAGCATGGCCAGCAGGGGGAGCAGATCGCCGCCCGCCTGACCCGGGAGACGGGGAGACTGACATCGGCCATCAGCCGCTTCGAACTGGATGCCTGACGCAAGGGAGAGAAAACGGGGCAGACCTCTGGGTCTGCCCCGTTTTTTTCGGCCCGAAAACCTGGTGGTGGAAGGATGCACGACGCAGGTGCGGTCCTGACCGTTCGGAAGCAGGGGGATGGCGCCTTGTGTACTGCCCTGTGGCTCTTTCTGCCGGCAGGACGGGTCACTCCAGGCGGCGGAAGGCCTGGTTTTCGAAGCTGCTGCAGGTCTCCTGGTTGAGCAGGTTGACCAGCAGGATGGCCCGCTTTTCGCCATCCGGCTCCAGATAGATGGCTTCAAACCCGGCGAGGGGGCCGGATTCGATAAGTACCTTGTCTCCCTGGGTCGGCAGACGGGCATAGCTGGCGCGCGCCTCGTCGCTGTCGTCCCGGCTCATGAGCCGGTAGATCAGCTGGCTGCTGACGGGGGTCCACTCCTTGCCGAAGTGGATGATGCGACTGATGCCCCGGGTCGATTTCAGGGTGACCGGGGTGACCTCTTCCAGATCCACGTAGATGAAGAGGTAGTTGGGGAACATGGGCTCGCGCTGGGGCACGCGCTTGCCTCGCCGCAGTTTTTCAATCTCGACCATGGGGTAATAGGATTCAACGCCCTGGGCTGCCAGATGGGCGCGGGCGCGGGCCTCTTCCTTGGGTTTGCAGTAGGCCAGATACCATTTCTTCATTGTTGTTCTGTTTTTCGTGTTGCCGTGCTTGCGGCTATCATAACGGGGGTAAAAAAAAAGGCCACGCTTGACGTGGCCTTTTTTCCAGAGTGAGTGATTACCAACCTTTCACCAGACCGCCCTTGAACAGCTCGGTCCCCTTCTTGAAGACCTCGTCGGTCTGGAAGGACTGGACGAACTCCTTGACCTTCTCGTCGTCCTTGTTGTTCTCGCGAGCAACGATCAGGTTGACGTAGGGGGACTCCTTGTCTTCGACAAACAGGCCGTTCTCGGTCGGGGTCAGACCAATCTGACCGGCGAAGGTGTTGTTGATGATGGCCAGATCCACGTCTTCCAGGGAGCGCGGCAGTTGTGCGGCTTCCAGCTCGACGATCTTGAAGTTGCGCGGGTTGCTGGCGATGTCCAGTACGGTCGCTTCCAGACCGGCACCCTCTTTCAGCTTCAGCAGGCCCTGCTTCTCCAGCAGGATCAGGGAGCGACCCAGGTTGGTCGGATCGTTCGGCACCGCGATCTGGGCACCGTCTTTCAGCTCGGACAGGGCCTTGACCTTCTTGGAGTAACCGGCGATCGGGTAGACGAAGGTGTTGCCGACCGGCACCAGCTTGAAGCCGCGATCACGGATCTGGGCATCCAGGTAGGGTTTGTGCTGGAAGGCGTTGACGTCGACGCTGCCGTCGTTCAGGGCCACGTTCGGGGTGACGTAGTCGGAGAAGGTGACCACTTCGACGGTCAGGCCGTATTTTTCCTTGGCCACCTTGGCCGCGGTCTCAACCAGCTCGGTCTCGGGACCGGCGATGGCGCCCACCTTCAGGGTCTTGTTCTCTTCCTTCTGGCCGCAACCGACCAGTACCAGGGTTGCCAGCAGCGCAGCTGCTGCGGATTTGATGCCCAATTTCATAAAAACCTCCTGTCAGAAATCGACGATTAACGATGATCACATTGTTTGACCAGGCGCTCACCCGCGCTCTGGATGAGTTGAACCAGCACCACCAGAATGACCACGGTGACCAGCATGACGGTGGGATCGAAACGCTGGTAGCCGTAGCGAATACCCACATCACCGAGACCACCGCCTCCGATGGCACCTGCCATGGCGGAGTAGTTCACCAGGGTGACGAGGGTGATGATGACGCTGTTGAGGATCCCCGGCAGGGCCTCGGGCAGCAGCACCTTGGCGATGATTTGCAGGGGCTTGGCCCCCATGGCCTTGGCCGCTTCCAGCAGGCCGTCAGGCACCTCCATCAGGGCCCCTTCCACCAGGCGGGCGATGAAGGGAATGCAGCCCACGGTCAGCGGCACGATGGCGGCGATGGTTCCGATGCTGGTGCCGACGATGAAGCGGGTCAACGGAATGATGGCGACCAGCAGAATGATGAAGGGCACCGAGCGACCGACGTTGACGATGACGCCCAGGACCTTGTTGAGCAGCGGATTGGCCAGGATCTGGCCTGCCTTGGTCACGTGCAGCGCCACGCCGAGCGGCAGGCCGAGCAGGCAGCCGAACAGGGCGGAGGCAAACACCATGATGAGGGTGTCGCCCAGAGCCGAAATCAGCAGATTAATCATTGCTTCGGACATAACCCATTACCTCCAGCTGAATGTGGTTGTCGATGAGGAACTGCTGGGTGGCCTCGCACTGGGCCTCGTCCCCGAACAGTTCCGCCAGCAGGAAGCCGAACTTGACGCCACCGGCGTATTCGATGTCTGCGCTCAGGATGCTGATGTCGATGTTGAAACGGCGGCTCGCCTCGGAAATCAGCGGCGAATCCACCGTGGTCCCGGTAAAGCCGAGCTTCACCAGGGGATAGCTGCCGGGCACCCGGTCGCTACTCATCCGATCCTGATACTCCTGGGGCACTTCCAGGTGGATGGTGGAGTGGATGAAATCCCGGGCCAGCTGGGTCTTGGCATTGCTGAAGAACCAGGCCACTTCCCCCTGTTCGATCAGACGGCCGTCGCTGATGATGGCCACTTCGTCGCAGATCCCCTTCACCACGTCCATCTCGTGGGTGATGAGCAGTATGGTGAGCCCCAGCTTGACGTTGATCTCCTTGAGCAGGGTCAGGATCGAGCGGGTTGTCTGCGGGTCGAGGGCCGAGGTGGCCTCGTCACACAGCAGGACCTTGGGAGCCGGTGCCAGGGCACGGGCGATGGCGACGCGCTGCTTCTGCCCGCCGGAGAGCTCGGACGGATAGGCGTGGGCACGGGCTTCCAGCCCGACCAGGGCCAGCAGTTCGCTGACCCGGCTCTGGATCTTGTCCTTGCTCCAGCCCGCCAGCTCCAGCGGGAAGGCGATGTTGGCGGAGACGGTGCGAGAGGCCAGCAGGTTGAAGTGCTGGAAGATCATGCCGATCTGGCGGCGAGCCTGAGTCAGATCCCGCTCGCTCAGGGCGACCAGGTCCTGGCCATCGACGATGACCTGCCCCTCGGTGGGGCGCTCCAGCAGGTTGACGCAGCGGATGAGGGTACTCTTGCCGGCACCGGAGGCACCGATCACCCCGAAGATCTTGCCTTGGGGCACATGCAGGCTCACGTCACGCAGGGCGTGCACGGCATCACTGCCTTTACCGTAGACTTTGTTGAGACCGATCAACTTAATCATGGATTCTTCCGTGCTAACAGCCTTAAAGCACAGGGCGCTACAGGCGGGTAAATTGGGCAGAGGTTTCACTGGGTAGCTCTGTCATCATGGAGGATGATGCTAAGATGTCCGGATGGCTGTGTCAACGCATGTTTTTACGTCTAGACGTCTAAAAAATGGATAAGGATTCCCGCCATTTGACTATGGTGTGGAGGTATCACCACCAGTATCAATATTAGATTCCGATTTAATGACTCTAGTCCGAATATAAGCTGGTAAATATCTTTTATGTCGTCGATTTGATGTCTCCCCTTCGGACAATGTGCCCGGTCGTCCGGGCAGCCTCGCTGCCGGTTTCCCCTTCCTCCTGCCGTCTCTTTTTCTGCTTTCTTTTCCATCTCCTTGATGCAGAACAATAAATGACCAGTTCGTGGCCGTGTCGACATGCCAGCTCCCTATACTGGCTGCAGGTGGATGCCAGGAGGGAGGCGAGATGCGATTCCAACAGATCAAGGACCTGACGCTCTATCTCGAGGAGCTTCATCATCGGCAAGGGCACATTTACGGGCGCCAGATCCCCCGGGTGGATGCTGAGCGCAGCAGAATGTTGCTGGCCTATCTGCAAGGGCGGGAGGATGCCGCAGCGGCTCATCTGCACGATTATCGCGAGCAGATGGGAAGTGCGGTGAAGGAGACCTGGCTGGATCAGGGGTTTGGGGAGGATCTGCTGGCCGAGGGGGATCGTCTGGCGCTGCCTGCCACAACCCAGCCCGCGGAGATAGTGGCCCTGGTTTCACGCCAGGAGGAGAGGCTCATCGGCGAGCTGGAACGTCTGGCCCGGGAGTGCCCCACGCCCGACACGGCGGCGCTGCTGAAAGCCCTGGCCTCCATGGCCCAATCCCGCCTGACCCGTCTGGTACACGGTGCTCATCGCCTCGACGATCTCTGAGCCCGGATGAGAGAGACCCGGCACGGGCCGGGTCTTCTGATGTTGCTGGCGGTCAGCTCCCTTGCCGGGCCGCGCCATAGAGGGCGGCGCCTATGATGCCGGCCTGGTTGAGGTTCGCGGCCGCCACCAGGGGAGCCCGGGTCTCAATCTTGTCGATGAACTTGTCGAGCTTGGCGGCGCTGCCGCCCCCCAGGATGAAGAGGTCGGGGGAGAACAGAAACTCCAGGCGAGCCAGGTATTTGTTGAAACGTTTGCCCCAGCGGCCCCAGGAAAGATCCTCGCGCTTGCGCACCGCATCGGAGCAATAGTGTTCGGCCACCATGCCTTCCAGCATCAGGTGACCCAGCTCGGTATTGGGCAGCAACTGGCCATTGACGAAGACGGCGGTACCGATGCCGGTGCCGACGGTGATGAGAATGATAACCCCCTGGCGATCCTGCCCGGTGCCAAAGCGCATCTCCGCCAGACCGGCCGCATCGGCGTCGTTCAGGACATGGCAGGGCAGGCCGGTCACATCGGCAAACAGGTGGGCGGCATCGGTCTCAATCCAGCTCTTGTCGATGTTGGAGGCATTCTTGGCGATGCCGTTGTGGATGGTGGCGGGAAACCCGCACCCCACGGGCCCCTTCCATTGGAAGTGCTCGACCAGCGCCTTGAGGGTGTGTGCCACGGCGGCCGGGGTTGCCGGTTGCGGTGTGGCGATGCGGTGGCGTTCGCCAATCAGCTCCCCGGTTTCGGTGTCGACCAGGCAGCCCTTGATCCCGGACCCCCCAATATCTACTCCCAGCATCTGCATCAGAATCTTCCTTTTATTGTGCCGATGTTCAATGGTCGGCAGAGCATGAAAAAATGGCTGCGATCCGGCAAGTGCCAGATCACTTATGCGTGATCCGGCAGACCTTTTTCGATGCAGCGGATCAGCAATCGCGTCTTTTTATTCTCTTCCTGCTGACGCCTGGCCAGGGTCGCCAGCGCCCACTCGATATGCTCGGCCACCATGGGCGCCGCCTCAGGCAGCGCCTGTTCCAGGGCGGCCAGGACCTCGCTGCTGGCCGGTCCGTTGCCAAGGGCCACCGCCAGGTTGCGGCGCCAGCGCTGATAGCCGATGCGGCGGATGGGGCTGCCTTCCGTGTGCTTGAGAAATTCGGCCTCGCTCCAGCCCCACAAGGTCAAGAGGGGCGGGCGGTGCAGATTGGGGCGCGGGCTGAAGTCGGGCTCCGGGCTGGCATCGGCATAGCGGTTCCAGGGGCAGATGAGCTGGCAGTCGTCACAGCCATAGATGCGATTGCCCATGAGCGGCCTGAACTCCTCGGGAATGGGGCCGTCATTCTCGATGGTGAGATAGGAGATGCAGCGCCGTCCGTCTACCACATAGGGGGCGATGATGGCACCGGTGGGGCAGATGTTGATGCAGGCCACGCACTTGCCACACAGCTCCTTCTCCACCGGGGCATCCACGGGCAGCGGCAGGGCGATGAGCAATTCCCCCAGAAAGAAGAAGGAACCGGCAGACTCGTTGAGCAGCAGCGAGTGCTTGCCCACCCAGCCAAGGCCGGCCTTGGCCGCCAGCGGCCTTTCCAGAATAGGGGCCGAGTCGACGAAGGGGCGCCACTCGCCCAGGGTTTGTCCCGCCGCCCGCAACAGGGTGTCGCACCGCAGCTCTATGCGCTCCCCCAACTGCTTGAGCCGGTTGCGCAGCACCTTGTGGTAGTCGCGGCCGAGGGCATAGCGGCTGATGTAGCCGAGGGTGGGATCGCGCAGGGTGGCGGCAAAGCCCGCCTCGAACGGGAGGTAGTTCATCCGTACCGAGATGACCCGCAAGGTGCCCGGCAACAGCTCGTGGGGGCGGGCCCTCATCATGCCGTGGCGCGCCATGTAGTCCATGGTCCCGTGATAACCGGCATCCAGCCAGGCCTGCAACCTTGGCTCTTCCAGGGTGAGGTCGGTGTCGGCGATGCCGACCTGGTCAAATCCTAGCTCCCTTGCCCAGAGCTTGATATCGTGGGCCAGTTGCGCAAGTTCGGCAGCCGTCATGCAGCATCCCCCCTCTGCCTGCAGGAGTGTGGCAGGCGCAGGGCGGCAATATGGCGTGCCAGTTGCCAGGTCATGGGATGATGAAACGTGGGGGCCGTCATGGTAGAGGTGTTCGGGGACGCTATCCGCAAAAATGAGTGGGAGAGTCTAGCACAACCCCTGTGGCGGGCCGAGCAGATCCGCAGCATGGAACTGCGCTGGGCCGAGCAGGAGGGGTTGCCCCTCTATGTGCTGATGGAGCGGGCCGGGAGTGCGCTGTGCAACTATGCCTGTCACCACTGGCCCGATAGCCGTCAGTGGTGGATCTTCGTCGGCCCTGGCAACAACGGTGGGGATGGCTACGTGCTGGCCCGCCTTGCCCGGCGCATCGGCCTCGAACCTTTGGTGATTGCCGCCCGGGCTCCCGGCCTGCTGAGGGGAGATGCCAGGCGGGCTGCCGAAGAGTGGCTCGCGTCGGGGGGAAGCGTGACCATGGCCGAGGATCTGCTGCCCGCCACGCTGCCGCCGCCGGATCTGGTCATAGACGCACTGCTCGGTACCGGCGTCCAGTTTCCCCTCTCCTCGTCAATGACAAAGATCGTCGCAACAATCAATGGCTTGAACGCGCCCGTGCTGGCGGTGGATCTCCCCTCCGGTCTCAATGCCGACACCGGCCGCGCCATGGGCGCACTGGTGCGTGCCACCCGCACCCTCACTTTCATCGGCATCAAGCAGGGCATGCTCACCGCTGACGGGGTGGACGGAGTCGGCCACCTCGACCGGGATCCCCTGGGAGTGACGCCGGGGGAGGAATGGGTTCCCGCTGCCGAGCGGATCGATTATCCCAGCCTCAAGGGGTTGCTGACCCCGCGCAGGCGCTCGGCTCACAAGGGACACAGCGGCAAGGTACTGCTGACGGGGGGGAACCTCGGCATGCAGGGAGCCATCCTGCTGGCGGGTCAGGCCTGTCTGCGGGCGGGGGCGGGATTGGTACGCCTGCGCCAGCACCCGGATTGCCCTGCGGCCAGCCTGGTTCAACCCGAGCTGATGGGATGCCCGGCGGACATGGATGAAGGGTGGGCATCGGTGCAGGTACTGGGCCCCGGGCTCGGTCAGGATGGGTGGGGCCGGGCTCGGTTCGAACAGGGCATCGGAGCCGCCGTGCCACTGGTATTGGACGCCGATGGATTGAATTGGCTGGCGCAGGCCCCCCGTCATCAGGATAATTGGGTGCTCACGCCCCACCCCGGGGAGGCGGCTCGCCTGCTGGGTTGCTCCATCGCCGAGGTCGAGGGGGACAGGTTTGCGGCCGTCTCGCGACTGCAACAGCGCTACGGTGGTGTGGTGTTGCTCAAGGGGGCGGGGTCGCTCATCTGCGACGGCAGGCGCATTTCCCTGTGCGACGAGGGCAACCCCGGCATGGCCAGTGGCGGCATGGGTGACCTCTTGTCTGGTATAATCGCCGCCCTTCTGGCTCAGGGCTGGTCTGCGGGCATGGCCACCCGACTCGGGGCCGTGATCCACGCAGAGGCCGCCGATCTGGCCGCTGCCGAGGGTGAGAGGGGCATGCTGGCATCGGATCTGCTGCCCTGGATCCGTCGTCTGGTCAATCCGACACAGTAACAAGTAACAAGAAGAACATGGCAAAAACCTTGATGATGACACTGCCGGACGAGGCAGCAACAGTGGCGCTGGGTGGCCGTCTGGCAAAGGCGTGCCAACAGGCCACCACGGTATTTCTGCACGGTGCCCTCGGGGCCGGCAAAACCACCCTGACCCGAGGCTGGGTGCAGGGACTGGGTCATGAGGGCAAGGTCAAGAGTCCGACCTATACCCTGGTGGAGCCCTATGAGCTTGCCCAGTGGCAGGTCTATCACTTCGATCTCTATCGACTGGCGGACCCGGAAGAGCTGGAGTTCATGGGCATTCGCGACTATTTCGCCGCCGATACCCTCTGCCTGGTGGAGTGGCCAGAGAAGGGCGACGGCTGGCTGCCAGCCCCGGATCTCGAGATCACCCTGAGTTATGCAAACGAGCAGCGCGAGGTGCAGATTGATGCCCGCACTGCTATCGGCGAAGCCATTCTGGAACGGTTGTCATCTCAGTGCGCGTGATCCTTGTTTTTGTTCTCTCCCTGATGGCATTGCCCACCTGGGCCAATCAGCTCAAGAGTGTGCGGGTGTGGCCATCACCGGACAACACCCGGGTGGTGCTCGACATGAGCAGCGCCCCCAATTTCAACTACTTCACCCTGACCGGTCCGAACCGTCTGGTCATCGACCTGAAAGGGGCGAGCAACGCCACCAACCTGGCCCGCATCGAGAACAAGAGCGAGCTGGTGCGCAAGATCCGCGAGAGCACGCCGCTGGAGAAGGGCGGCCTGCGACTGGTGCTGGATCTCGGCTCTGCCATCAAGCCGGTGGTCTTCCCGCTGGCGCCGGCAGGCCCCTATGGCCACCGTCTGGTGATCGATCTTCCCTATGAAGAGAAGGGGAGCGCTGCGGCGCAGCCCGCTCCCGTCGGGGGACACGGCAAGGCCATCGTCATCGCCATCGATCCTGGTCACGGTGGGGAAGACCCGGGCTCCATCGGCCCGCGCCGCACCTACGAGAAACGGGTGACCCTGGCGGTCTCCCAGAAGCTGGCGGCCCTCATCGACCGGGAGCCCGGCATGCGAGCCGTGCTGACCCGCCGTGGCGACTACTTCGTCGATCTCAACAAACGCTCCGAAATCGCCCGCAAGGCCAAGGCCGACCTGCTGGTGTCGGTGCATGCCGACAGCTTCCACAACTCGACTCCTCGCGGCGCCTCCGTCTGGGTGCTGTCGACCAATCGCGCCAACCGCGAGATGGGTAGCTGGCTCGAGAAGCAGGAGAAACAGGGGGAGCTGCTGGGGGGCGTTGGCAAGGTATTGGCCGAGTCTGATCCCAACCCCTATCTGGCGCAGACCTTCCTGGATCTCTCCATGGACAAGTCCAGGGCCGAAGGCTATGACGTCAGCCGCCAGATCCTGCGCTCGCTCGGGCGGGTGGCCAGATTGCACAAGAAGGCGCCGGAACATGCGAGTCTGGCGGTGCTGAAGGCGCCGGACATCCCCTCGGTACTGGTGGAGACGGGCTTTATCTCGAACCACGCCGAGGAGAAGCTGCTGGCCACTGCCAGCTATCAGGATCAGCTGGCCCGGGCCATCTTCGAGGGGATCCGCAACTATTACCGCAGCCATCCGACCAAGGGGCCCATGCTCACCGGCAAGGGCCAGGTAGCCGCCCCGCCGCGTCAGGCGCCTGCCAGCAAGCCGGTCGCCGTCAGCAAGCCGGCTGCCCAGCCAACGCAGCAGGTCGTGACCAACCGGATGCCGGCGAGCGAGCCCTATCGCGTCGGTGAGGGCGGCGCCCCGGTCAGCAGTGTCGGCAGCGCCTCCGGTGCCGGCGTGATCAAACCTTACAAGGTGGCTGCTCAGGAGCCGAGTGCGCCGGTAGCCAGCGTGCAGAGCAACGACAAGTCCAACATGATCCGCCACGTGGTCACCCGTGGCCAGAGTCTCTCCCGTCTCGCCGAGAAACATGGGGTGAGTCAGGCGCGACTGGTGGAGATCAACAAGCTCAAGTCGCGGGACATCCAGATAGGGCAGGTGCTCTATATTCCGCGAAAATAGCGTGGGCTGAAGAACGCCGCCCTTCTCTGCCGATGGCAGGGAGGGGCGGTGAGCGTTGATGGCGCCAGGTCCACCTCTTCCCCTTTTTCATCTGCAGGAGCAAGCGATGCCAATCCGTATATTGCCGCCGATTCTGGCCAACCAGATTGCTGCCGGTGAGGTCGTGGAGCGGCCCTCCTCCGTGGTGAAGGAACTGGTGGAAAACAGCCTGGATGCGGGGGCTGACCGGGTAGAGATCGACATCGACAAGGGAGGCGCCAAGCTTATCCGCATTCGTGACAACGGCTGCGGTGTCGCCAGGGATGAGCTGGTGCTGGCGCTGTCGCGCCACGCCACCTCCAAGGTGGCGACCCTGGACGATCTGGAAGGGATCAACAGCCTGGGCTTTCGCGGGGAGGCGCTCGCCTCCATCAGCTCCGTCTCCCGCCTCACCTTCACCTCCCGCACGGCAGAGCAGAGCGAGGCCTGGCAGGCCCAGGCGGAAGGGCGTGAGATGAGCGTCACCGTCAAGCCGGCAGCCCACCCGGTGGGCACCACGGTGGAGGTGGTGGATCTCTTCTTCAACACCCCGGCGCGGCGCAAGTTCATGCGCAGCGAAAAGACCGAATTTGCCCACATCGACGAACTGGTGCGCCGCATCGCGCTCTCCCGCTTCGACGCTACCCTGATCCTGCGCCACAACGGCAAGGTGGTGCGCCAGTACAAGGCGGCCAACACGGTGGCGGAGCAGGAGCGCCGCCTCGCCGCCGTCTGCGGTTCCCCCTTCATGCACCATGCCCTGGCGGTATCGAGCGAACACAGCGACGTGCGGTTGTGGGGCTGGCTGGCCACCCCGGCAGGAGCCAGGCCGCAGAACGACCTGCAATACACCTATGTCAATGGCCGCATGATGCGGGACAAGCTCATCAATCACGCCATTCGCCAGGCCTATGACGAGCTGCTGCCCGCCGATCGCTTCGCGGCCTATGTGCTCTATATCGAGCTGGATCCCCGCCAGGTGGATGTCAACGTCCATCCGGCCAAGCACGAAGTGCGTTTCCATCAGGCGCGTCTCATCCACGATTTCATCTTCCAGGCGCTGTTTACCGCACTGCGCCAGGACGGGGCAGGGAGCGTCACCGATGCCCCCCTAGCCGAGACCCAGGTCGAGCTGCCGGGCAGCCCGGAGATCACCTATCCGGGTCAGGCGCCGCGCACCGAGTGGTACGGTGCCGAACACGGCTATCGGGCTCCTGCCCCTGCGCGAGATGGTGACGGCGTGCGGGAAGGCGGTGGTGGCAGGGGAGGACACTACCAGCCTCCCGAACCCCCGAGCCGAGCCGCCATGCGAGGCATGGGCGCCTTGCTCACCACCCTGCCCGAGGTGGCGATGCCGGCATCCCGGCCCGTAGCCGAGAGCGGTGCCGTCGAGACGCCAGCCCGAACGGGGGAGTGGCGCGCCCTGAGCCTGGTCGAGCAGGCCTATCTGCTGATGGAGCGTCAGGGGCAACTGGCGCTGCTCTCCCTGGTGCGCGCCGAGCGTCTGTTGTTGCGCCACTGGCTGCTGGATGCCTGGGGCCAGGGGCTGGCGGCCCAGCCTCTGTTGCTGCCGGTCTCCTTCAAGCTGCCGAAAAACCTGATCGCCCTGGTGGAGGAGCGGGAACGCCTGCTCAAACGCATGGGGCTGGAGTTGAAAAGCGGGGGACGCGACACCATGATCCTGACTCGGGTGCCTGCCCTGCTGCGCCAGACCGATCTGGCCCGTCTCTTACCCGAATTGTTGCAGCTGGTCGAGAGTGGATCTGACAGTGATGCCGACGCACAGGCTGGGGTACTATGCCAGTGGTTGGTGGAACAAGGCATAAGTGCCGAAAAAATATACGATTTTGCCACTGCCACCCGGTTGTTGACGGAACTTGTTGCCGATTTCAGTGACCAACTGGCAGACGTTCGCATGGTGCGCCCGTTGCCGCTGGCGAACGTGCTGGCCGAGTTTGCCGATGGCAACTGACGGCGTCTCGTCGTCTGTTGCATCCATATAACCAGTTTTATGCTGGCTCGCCCGTGAAGGGGCGGCCGAAGGGAGTGTTTAACGTGGCTGACTTGCCGACTGCAATTTTTCTGATGGGGCCGACGGCCTCCGGCAAGACGGATCTCGCCATTGAACTGTGCCAGGCCCTGCCCTGCGACATCATCAGCGTGGACTCCGCGCTCATCTATCGCGGCATGGACATAGGCACCGCCAAGCCGACGCCAGCTGAGCTGGCGCAGGCCCCGCACCGGCTGATCGACATCCTGGATCCCGCCATGAGCTATTCGGCGGCGGATTTTTGCAAGGATGCCCTGCGGGAGATGAAAGAGATCGCCGACCGTGGTCGCATTCCGCTGCTGGTGGGCGGCACCATGCTCTATTTCAAGGCGCTGCTGGAGGGGCTTTCTCCACTGCCTTCCGCCGATCCCGCCATTCGGGCCGGCATCGAGGAAGAGGCTGCCCGCCTCGGCTGGCAGGCGCTGCACGACGAGCTGGTGCGCATCGACCCGGTGGCCGGTGCCCGCATCCACCCCAACGATCCCCAGCGCCTGTGCCGGGCGCTCGAGGTTTACCGCATCAGCGGCAAGACCCTCACCGAGCTGACCCAGGTGCAGGGAGAGGGGCTGCCCTACCGGGCGCTGCAGTTTGCCATCGCGCCAAGGGATCGGGGCGTGCTGCACCAGCGCATCGAACAGCGGTTTGACAAGATGCTGGGTAGCGGCTTCGAGCAGGAGGTCAGGGCGCTTTACGAGCGGGGGGATCTCACCCCGGATCTTCCCTCCATTCGCTGCGTGGGATACCGCCAAATGTGGAACTACCTGGCGGGGGAAGTGGAGTATGATGAGATGCGTTATCGCGGCATTGTTGCCACCCGCCAGTTGGCCAAGCGTCAGATGACCTGGTTGCGCGGTTGGCCTGATGTGACCTGGTTGGAATCTGGTGAGTCTGGCAATCTGGCCAGGGTCGTCGCCCAAGCTGGTCCGGCTTGACACTCCTGTATAATCAGGTTGTTATATTGAATATCCGGTGTTTAAAAACAACAAACTATAAGGAAAAGAAAGATGGCTAAGGGGCAATCTCTCCAAGACCCGTTTTTGAATGCGCTGCGCCGTGAGCGTATTCCTGTTTCTATCTATTTGGTGAACGGCATCAAACTGCAGGGTCAGATCGAATCGTTTGACCAGTTTGTCATTCTGCTGAAGAACACCGTGAGCCAGATGGTCTACAAGCACGCCATTTCCACCGTGGTGCCGGCCCGTGCCGTCAACCATCACCAGCACGCCCCGGGCGCCGCCGGTGAAGAGCAGGGTGAAGCCGAGGCGTGATATCCTGCGGCGAGTCCACTCGCCAACTCAGATCCATCATGATACCTGTCAAGGAGCAAGCGCTTGTTTGACCGTTACGAAGCTGGTGAACAGGCCGTTCTGGTACATGTCAACTTCAGCGATGAGGGCGAGCGGGAGGATCTGGACGAGCTCAAGATGCTGGTGAGCTCGGCCGGGGTCAATGCACTGGGGGTGATCACCACCAGTCGCAGCGCACCCAGCGCCAAATTTTTTGTCGGCAGCGGCAAGGCGGAAGAGATCGCGTCCCAGGTCCAGATGCTGGACGCCGACGTGGTCATCTTCAACCATGCCCTGACCCCTGCCCAGGAGCGCAACCTGGAGCGTCTGTTCCAGTGCCGGGTCGTGGACAGGACTGGTCTTATCCTCGATATCTTCGCCCAGCGCGCCCGCACTCACGAAGGCAAGTTGCAGGTCGAACTGGCCCAGTTGCGCCATCTTTCCACTCGTCTGGTGCGAGGCTGGACCCACCTTGAGCGACAAAAGGGGGGGATCGGTCTGCGCGGCCCGGGTGAAACCCAGCTTGAAACCGACCGACGCCTGCTGCGTGAGCGCATCAAGGCCATTTTGCGCCGCCTCGACAAGGTGGCCAAGCAGCGGGAGCAGGGGCGCCGTGCCCGCAACCGCAACGAAGTGCCGACCGTTTCTCTGGTGGGGTATACCAACGCCGGAAAATCCACTTTGTTCAACCAACTTACAGATGCCAGCGTGTATGCTGCCGACCAATTGTTCGCAACCCTGGACCCCACCCTGCGCAAATTGGTGATCCAGGATGTGGGTGATGTGATCCTGGCGGATACAGTTGGATTTATTCGGCACTTGCCCCATGATCTGGTCGCGGCCTTCAAGGCGACCCTGCAGGAGACTCGCGAAGCGGACCTGCTGCTGCATGTGGTGGACTGCGCCGATGAACAGATGCAGGAGAATATCGAGTCGGTCCAGCGTGTGCTGGCCGAGATCGAGGCGGATGACCGTCCCCAACTGATGATCTGCAACAAGATCGACAAGCTGGGGGATCGTCCGGCTGGTCTTGAACGGGATGAGGCTGGACGACCGGTGCGAGTCTGGTTGTCGGCCCAGACTGGCGAGGGCAGTGAATACCTGTTCCAGGCACTGACCGAACTGCTGGCCGGCTCCATGGTGCATCACACCCTGCAACTGCCCCCTTCCGCCGCCAGACTGCGCAGTGCGCTCTATCGGCTGAAAGGTATCGAGCAGGAAGGTTTCAGCGAGGAGGGGGACTTTGTGCTGGAAGTTCGCCTGCAACTGGCTGACTGGAACCGCCTCATGAAACAAGAAGGTGAGAGTTTACAACGCTTTATCAGGCATTGATGGGTCGATGAACATAACTGGTTTGCTGACTTCATCGCCCCTCTGTGGCCCGATAGAGATGATATCCATCCGCATGTATTAATGGAGACGCTGATGGCTTGGAATGAGCCTGGTAACAATGGCAAAGACCGTGACCCCTGGGGGAACAACGGCAAGAATCAGGGCCCCCCTGATCTGGACGAGATGCTTCGCAAGGTGAGCCGTCGTTTTGGCGGTCTGCTCGGTGGTGGCAAATCCGGTGGTGGTGACGTCGGCAAGTTCGGCCTCTCCATCGCCTTGGTGGTGGCCGTGGTGGTGTGGGTCGTCAGCGGCTTCTACACCATTCGCGAAGCCGAGCGAGGCGTGGTGCTGCGCTTTGGCGAATACTCCCACAACGTGGATCCCGGTCTGCGCTGGAAACCGACCTTCATCGACCGGGTGATCCCGGTGGACGTGGAGTCTGTCCGTTCCCTGCCGGCGTCCGGTTTCATGCTGACCCAGGATGAGAACGTGGTGCGGGTCGAGATGGACGTGCAGTATCGCGTGGTCGATCCCGAGCAGTACCTGTTCAGCGTGACCAACGCCGACGAGAGCCTGAGCCAGGCCACCGACAGCGCCCTGCGCTACGTGGTGGGTCACACCCGGATGGACGATGTGCTGACCACGGGTCGTGAGAAGGTGCGTCAGGAAACCTGGCAGGTGATCGACAGCATCATCGAGCCCTATCAGATGGGTCTGCAGATCGTGGACGTCAACTTCCTACCGGCGCGTCCGCCGGAAGAGGTGAAGGATGCGTTTGATGACGCCATCTCCGCCCAGGAAGATGAGCAGCGTTTCATCCGTGAAGCGGAAGCCTATGCCCGTGAAGTGGAGCCCAAGGCTCGTGGCCAGGTCAAACGTCTGGAGCAGGAGGCCGAAGCCTACAAGTCCCAGATCGTGTTGAAGGCCAAGGGTGAAGTCGCTCGCTTCAACGAGCTGCTGCCCCATTATCAGGCCGCGCCCGAGCTGACCCGTGATCGTATCTACCTGGAAACCATGGAAGAGCTCTATCAGCAGGCCAACAAGGTGGTGGTCGACATGCCGGCTGGCAACAACAGCATGATCTACCTGCCGCTCGACAAGCTCTCTGGCAAGGCGAATGCCGTGCAACCGGCACGTCCTGCGGGCACCCCGGCAGTCGAGGCGGCCCAGCCGTCCAACGAAGGGGCCAACTCCACTCCGACCCCGCTGCGTGGCGGTGATCGTTTCAGCACAGGGAGAAACTGATAGATGAAAAAGCTAGCTATTGGTGTCATCGCTGTGGCCGCCATGGTCTGCTTCTCTTCCATCTTCATCGTCGATGAAGGACAGAAGGGGATCGTGGTGCAGTTTGGCAAGGTGAAACGGGTCGACTCTGGTGAACCGCGCCTGTACGAGCCGGGTCTGCACTTCAAGGTGCCGCTCATCGACCAGGTACGCAAGATGGATGCCCGCATCCAGACTCTGGAAGGCCAGGCGGATCGCTTCGTTACGTCCGAGAAGAAGGACCTCATCATCGACTCCTACGTGAAGTGGAAGATCGAGGACTTCTCCAAGTACTACCTGGCGACCGGTGGTGGCAACAAGATCCAGGCTGAAGACCTGCTCAAGCGCAAGATCAACAACGGCCTGCGTTCCGAGATCGGTAACCGCACCATCAAGGACATCGTCTCCGGCGAGCGCAGTACCGTGATGGAAGATGCCCTGATGAAGATGGCGCGCTCCTCCGAGCTCGGCATCAAGGTGGTGGATGTGCGCATCAAGCAGATCAACCTGCCGGTGGAAGTTTCCAGCTCCATCTATCAGCGGATGCGTGCCGAGCGGACCGCGGTTGCCCGTGAACACCGTTCACAGGGCCGCGAGCAGGCCGAGATCCTGCGTGCCGACATCGACCGCAAGGTGACCGTGATGATCGCCGACGCCGAGAGTAATGCCCGTCAACTGCGTGGTGAAGGGGATGCCGAAGCCGCCAGGATCTATGCCGACAGCTACAAGAAGGACCCGGAGTTCTTCAGTTTCGTGCGCAGCATGGAGGCCTATCGCAAGAGCTTCGCCGGTGGCAACGACCTCATGGTCCTGAAACCGGACAGCGAGTTCTTCCGCTACCTCAAGTCGCCGCACGGCAACAAGCAGTAAACATGTGTTGATATGACCCAAGGGCCTGATGATTCAGGCCCTTTTGTTTGCCGGCCACAGACCGGCAGGGGAACAGGGATAGGGAGAGGTGATGCTGACATCCATGTTGATGGGGCTGGGGTTGCTGCTGCTCTTCGAAGGATTGGGGCCCTTGCTCGCTCCCAGGGCATGGCAGCAGATGCTGCGCCTGCTTGGGGAGTTGCCGCCGGAACAGCTGCGCCGCATCGGCGGCTGTCTGGTGGTGGCAGGTGGTGTCATCTTGTGGGCGTTGGCCCGTTAGAGCCTGTGTTGATACGACAGTGGCACGGGGAATTCGGACAATAAAAAAGAGGCCAGAGGGCCTCTTTTTTATTGTCCGCCGGCTGGCATCAGGCGCTGCGCTGCACCGCCATGTGGGCCAGGGTCTCCAGCGCTTGCTTGTGCCGGGAGTCAGGCAGGATGGCGAGGGCGGCGATGGCCTTGTCAGCCTCTTCCCGAGCTCGCTGGCGGGAGTATTCGAGAGCTCCGGTGCGATCCAGGATGCCCAGAATACGCTCCAGGTGATCCATCCCGTTGCGGTGCTCGATGGCATCGCGCACCAGTTGACGCTCTTCCGGGGTACCCACTTCCATGGCGCGCAACAGCGGCAGGGTCGGCTTGCCTTCGGCCAGATCGTCACCCACGTTCTTGCCCATCTCCTCGCTCTGGGAGCAGTAGTCCATCACGTCGTCGATGATCTGGAACGCGGTACCCAGGTACTTGCCGTAGTCGGTCATGGCCTGCTCGACGGGCTCGGGCTGATGGGTCAGCACGGCGGCGAGTCGGGTCGCGGCTTCAAACAGCTTGGCGGTCTTGCAGTAGATGACCGTCATGTAGCTCTCTTCCGTGGTATCCGGATCGTTGCAGTTCATCAGCTGCAACACTTCCCCCTCGGCGATGGTGTTGGTGGCATCGGAGAGGATCTCCATCACCTTCAGGTTGGAGAGTTCGCTCATCATCTGGAAGGAGCGGCTATAGAGGTAGTCACCCACCAGGACGCTGGCGGCGTTGCCAAACAGGGCGTTGGCGGTTTCCCGGCCGCGGCGCAGGTCGGATTCGTCGACCACGTCGTCGTGCAGCAGGGTGGAGGTGTGAATGAACTCGATGATGGCGGCCAGTTTCAGGTGATCTTCACCCTCATAGCCCAGTGCGCGTGCGGCCATCACGGTCAGCATGGGGCGCATCCGTTTTCCGCCTGCACTGACAATATAGAAACCCAGCTGGTTGATCAGGCTGACATCGGACTGGAGTCTCGCCAGGATCAGTTCATTGACCGCCGTCATGTCGGCGGCACAGAGCGCACGGATAGTCTGTTGGTCCATAAGTCTCGTAACGTGACGGCAGCATTTACTGCGTTTTTAGCAATGGCGGGGATTCTACACGATTTCACAATGGGTTACAGTTAGGCGTTTATTCACGGGGGCAGATATGCGCACAAAATAAACTTTTTGCTAAATTGGCCTTGCCTCGGCAAATCGTTCTGCGTAGAATGCCCGCCCATTGTTATAGGTTTTTGTGCGTGTCTGGCCTTGAGCAAAAGACACGCCTTTACGGAGTTAATCAAATGTACGCGGTATTCCAAAGCGGCGGAAAACAACACCGTGTGGCCGAAGGTCAAATCGTTCGTCTGGAAAAGCTGAACGTTGAGACTGGCGCTACCATCGACTTCAACGAAGTGCTGATGGTTGCTGCAGGCGACACTTTCAAAGTAGGTGCTCCTTTCGTTGAAGGTGGCAAGGTTGTGGCTGAAGTTGTGGCTCACGGCCGTGGCGAGAAAGTGACTATCGTCAAGTTCCGTCGTCGTAAGCACCACCGTAAGCAAGCGGGCCACCGTCAGTGGTTCACTGAAGTCAAAATCACTGGCATCAGCGCTTAATTAGAGGAGTCCGATAGATGGCACACAAAAAAGCTGGCGGTTCATCCCGCAACGGTCGCGATTCTGAAGCTAAACGCCTGGGCGTTAAGCGTTTCGGCGGCGAAACAGTTCTGGCTGGCAGCATCATCGTTCGTCAGCGCGGCACCAAGTTCCACGCTGGTGAGAACGTTGGTCTGGGCAAGGACCACACTCTGTTCGCTACCGCGAACGGTAAAGTGCAGTTCGAAGTTAAAGGTCCGCAGAATCGTAAGTACGTCAGCATCGTTGCTGAGTAATTACGGACCGCAAGGATCCGAAGCCCCGCCAACCTGGCGGGGCTTTTGTTTTTCTGATGAGTTTGACGAAAAAACGGCACGCGGATGAGCCGGCGCTGACAGCCCTCATCGGCCAGATGCGCCTCGCCCGAAGGGGCCCGTATCACTATAATTGCGTATCGGTTTTTCGAATTAAGGTGACGGTTACCTATGAAGTTTGTTGATGAAGTCCAGATTCGAGTCGATGCCGGTGACGGTGGTAACGGTTGTGTGAGCTTCCGCCGCGAGAAGTACATCCCGAACGGCGGCCCGGACGGCGGTGACGGCGGTGATGGTGGCGACGTGTATCTGGTGGCCGATGAAAACCTGAACACCCTGATCGACTACCGTTTCGAGCGCTTCCACGCCGCCGAGCGTGGCGAGAACGGCCAGAGTGCCAACTGTACCGGTCGTCGCGGCAAGGACAAGATTCTGCGCGTGCCGGTGGGAACCCGTGCCACCGATGAAGACACCGGCGAACTGCTGGGGGATTTGACCAGTCACGATCAGAAGCTGCTGGTTGCCAAGGGCGGCTTCCACGGCCTTGGCAACACCCGCTTCAAGAGCTCGGTCAACCGGGCGCCGCGCCAGAAGAGCAACGGCACCCCGGGTGAAGTGCGTACCCTGAGGCTGGAGCTGCTGCTGCTGGCGGATGTCGGCATGCTGGGTCTGCCCAACGCAGGCAAGTCCACCTTCATTCGCGCCGTTTCTGCGGCCCGTCCGAAAGTGGCAGACTACCCTTTCACCACCCTGGTACCGAACCTGGGTGTGGTACGCGGTGAAAACTCCCGTTCCTTCGTCATTGCCGACATTCCCGGCCTCATCGAAGGGGCTGCCGAGGGTGCAGGCCTGGGGATCCGCTTCCTCAAGCACCTGGAGCGTTGCCGCGTCCTGATCCACCTGGTGGATATCTGCCCGGTGGATGGCTCCGATCCTGCCGAGAACGCCGTGACCATCGTCCGGGAGCTGGAAAAATACAGTCCCGAGCTGGCGGGCAAGCCGCGCTGGCTGGTGTTCAACAAGATGGACCTGATCCTGGAGGAAGAGGCTCAGGAAGTGATGGACAGAGTCAAGGCAGCCCTCAACCACGAAGGTCCGGTCTACGCCATTACCGCCATCAGCAAGGAAGGCACCAAGAAGGTGTGCTACGACATCCTGGATCTGCTGGACACCATGCCCCGTCAGCTGGCGGAGGATGCCAGAGACGCCATCGAGAAGGTGGAGTTCAAGTGGGACGACTACCACAAGAACCAGCTTGCCAAGGCGGAAGCCGATGCCCTGGCGGCGTCCAAGGCCTTCGATGATGGCCTGGACGATGACGACTGGGACGATGAGGACGACGACGGCGTCGAAGTCATTTACGTTCGCGATTGAGCATCATGTTCGTGACAAGACCGGAGCCAGACAGGCTCCGGTTTTTTTATGGGAGGATCGACGGGATCACCCTATAGATATATTTTTCATGTCTCTTATTGCCTGACAGTGGCTGCGGATTATACTGCGCACCTGAATGTAACCTGTATGAAACATTATGCTAACCATTCAAATTGAATCGATATGCATGACTGTTTTGGTTTGTTCTTATGGATGGTTCGCCTGATAAAATATTTATGCTTGAAATGATCGATTAACGGCTTGTTTGTGCAGTTTTTTGGGTTATTCTTGCGCCCGTTTTCCGGGCGAGGGCATGAGTATGCAGGCGGCCCGGCTGAAGGAAAAGTCACATTTAAGGCTGTTTATATGTTGGAAAAGACCCTGGAAGCACCGGCAATCCGTACTCGCCGCAACGTGCTGATGTTTTTGATCCCGTCACTGATCGGGATCCTGCTGTTCATGACCCCGGTCATCTATGACGGCAATGTCACCATTCCCGTCGCCGTGTTGGCGAAGCTGGTTCAAACGGTGTTTGCCGATCATCTGGTGGCCATGGTCAGCGCCATCATCACCACCACCATGCTGATGACCCTGATCGCCTGGCTGTTCAAACCGGCGATCCTGGTAAAACGGCCCTTCCTCAACAGCCTGTTCAACGTCTCCCCCTTCTGGGCGTGCGTGCGGGTGCTGGGCGGGGTCTTCGTGCTGTTGACCTTCTTTGAAGCCGGTCCCGAGGTGCTGCGCTCAGGGGCGACCGGCGGCCTGGTGCTGCATGATCTGTTGCCGGTACTGT
Organism: Aeromonas sp. FDAARGOS 1418; assembly: GCF_019048585.1. Classification (NCBI taxonomy): domain Bacteria; kingdom Pseudomonadati; phylum Pseudomonadota; class Gammaproteobacteria; order Aeromonadales; family Aeromonadaceae; genus Aeromonas; species Aeromonas sp. FDAARGOS 1418. Next base: position 1,699,210 of record NZ_CP077387.1, read on the forward strand.
TCTCCGTCTTCATCTTTGCGGGCCTGCTGCTGCCCTTGCTGCTGGATTTCGGTCTGCTGGAGTTTGTCGGTACCATGATGACCCGCATCATGCGTCCGGTGTTCCGTCTGCCGGGTCGTTCTGCGGTGGACTGCTTCGCCTCCTGGCTCGGTGATGGCAGCGTCGGGATCCTGCTGACCAGCAAGCAGTATGAGGGCAAGTTCTATACCCAGCGGGAAGCGGCCGTCATCGGTACCACCTTCTCCGCCGTCTCCATCACCTTCTGTCTGGTGGTGATCTCCCAGGTGAAGCTGGAGCACATGTTCGTCCCCTTCTACCTGACCGTCTGCCTGGCCGGTGTGGTGGCCGCCATCGTGGTACCGCGCCTGCCGCCGCTCTCCTGGAAGAAGGATGTCTACAGCGACGGTACTCCCCTGTGCCGCAAGCAGGAGGCCATCCCCCATCAGCACAGCGTGCTGAGCTACGGCTACCATCGTGCCCTGACCAAGGCCGACAGCATGACGGATCTCGGCGCCGTGGCGCGTGAAGGGGTGAAAAATGCCCTGGACATGGTATTTGGCGTGTTGCCGGTGGTGATGGCCGTCGGGACCTGTGCCCTGATGCTGGCGGAGCACACCCCGGTATTCAACTGGCTGGGGGCGCCCTTCGTACCTTTGCTCGAGCTGCTGCAACTGCCGGAGGCGGAAGCCGCTTCCAAGACCATCATGGTGGGCTTCGCCGACATGTTCATCCCGGCGGTGCTGGCCTCCACTATCGAGAGCGACATCACCCGCTTCGTGATCGCCGCCATGTCGGTCACCCAGCTCATCTACATGTCGGAAGTGGGCGCTCTGTTGCTGGGCAGCAAGATCCCGGTCAAGTTGTGGGAGCTGTTCGTCATCTTCCTGCTGCGCACCCTGGTCACCCTGCCGGTGATTGCCGGTGTGGCGCACCTGCTGTTCTAAGGGGCGAAGTGGAACGAAAAACGGTCAACCTGGGTTGACCGTTTTTTTATGGGCGAGAGCCAGCGGAAGGTCAGTGTGATCCTGCCAGCAAGGCCTGGCATTCGACCTCGTCCAACTGCTCGGGGGCGAGGAAGCGTCTGGCGTAGTCCCGCCAGATGCCGCTCTCGATGAAGAGGGCAAACAGGGCCGGGTCTATGTGCTGTTCCTGCACCATCTTCACCATGATGGCTAGGGACTGGGAGACCGTCTTGCCTGACTTGTAGGGGCGATCGCTCGCCGTCAGCGCCTCGAAGATGTCTGCAATGGCCATGATGCGGGCTGGAATGCTCATCTGCCCCCCTTGCAACTGGCGCGGATAGCCCGTGCCGTCCATCCGCTCGTGATGGCCCCCCGCAATCTCCGGCACCTTGCGTAAATGGCGGGGGAAGGGGAGCCTCTCCAGCATGCGTATGGTCTGGATGATGTGATCGTTGATCTTGTAGCGCTCCTCTTCGGTGAGGGTGCCACGGCCGATGGCGAGGTTGTAGCGCTCCCCCCGGTTGTAGAGGTGGGTGGGCACCCGCACCTTGAAGCCCCATGGGTTGTGTCGGGCGAGATTGTCGTGCTCGGGGCGAGGGATGAGATGGACCGCCTTGTCGGCGAGCAGCGACTCTCGGCAGGGGAGGGGAGAGGGGGCCTCCTGGTGGCGCTTGTGCTCCTCCTGACTGATGCCGAGCCGATCGTCCAGAGTGCGCAACCAGGTGCGGCTGGCGATGGTATCCAGCTTGGCGAGCTTCTCCGGCGCCATCCACTCGCCCCCCAGATTGCACTCGGCCACGAAGGCGAACTCCTGATCCAGGGTTTGCCAGAGGGGGATCACGGCCTCGAGGGCGGCCTGCTGCCCGGATGGAGGCAGCAGGGCGCAGAGCGCCTCGATGTGGGCATCCCGCTTGAGCACCTCGAAGCGGGTGCGGATCTCGTGGATCCTGTCGTAGATGGTCTCGAGCTTGGTCGCCTTGTCCACCACGAACTCCGGGGTGGTGACCTTGCCGCAGTCGTGCAGCCAGCTTGCGATATGGATGGCCTCCCACTCCTCTTCGTTGAGCCGGAAATCGGCAAAGGGCCCCGTCTGCTGTGAGCAGGCAGCCTGGGTCAGCATCCTGGCCAGTTCCGGCACCCGCTGGCAGTGGCCGCCGGTGTAGGGGCTCTTGGCATCGATGGCACCGGCGATGAGCTCGATGAAGGCTTCCAGCAGCTGCTTCTGCTCCTCCAGCAGGCGCTGGTTTTCGATGGCGGAGGAGGAGGTGCCCGCCAGCGCTTCGATGAGGCTGATGCGCGAGGCCAGTTCGCGGGCCGAGCAGTCTGGCAGGATCAGCAGCAGGCAGCCGATCAGCTCCTGACGGTGGTTGTGAAGGGGTTCGACCAGCAGTTGGCAGGCACCGGGGAAGGGGCCCCAGTCGCTGAGGTAGCGGGCCCACTGTGCCTCGTCGAGGGGCAGGCAGAGGCGCTCCGTGTGGTAGAGACCGCCGAGCAGCGCCGCCTGCCACTGTACCTGTTCGCACGCCAGCGGCTGCCCCTGCCAGATGGCGTGAACGGCCTGCATCTCGCTATCCTGGGCCAGGAATAGGCAGCCGCCCTCGGCCTGGGCAGCCGCCACCGTCTCGTGCAGGATGCGGCTGAGCAATGAATCGAAGCGATGCTCTGCCGCCAGCGCCCGGCCCATGTTCATGAAATTGCCGAGGGTCAGGCGCATGCTGGACATGGCGCGGGCGAGGTCGTCAATTTCGCGGATCGCCGAATCCGGCCCCGGGCTTTCGCCAAAGTCGAAGTGCTGGATCCGCTCAGCCTCCCCGGTCAATACCAGCAAGGGGGCGGCAGTGCGCCGGGCGGCCAGCCAGATGACGGGCAGCAGGAGCAGCAGACCGGCAAGGGCCCAGGCGAGATTGTGCAGCGCATCCTGGCGCGCCGGGGCGGTGAGCACCTCGGTGGGCACCAGGAGGGCGAGATAAAACGGAGACTCTTCCCCGAGGGAGGAGAGGTTGACCAGCCACTCCTGACCCTGAACCGTTGCCAGGGTCAGCTCGGCGGGGTGATGCAGCAGGGCAGGCCGCGCAGCCATCTCCTGTTGCAGCCTGGTGAGAATGGGGTGATTGAGGGCCGACAGCATGGGCAGGCGGCTCAGTTGTTCGAAGCTTGGAAGGCGCTCGGGATCCGTGGCCAGCAGGGTCCCGACCTCGTCAAACAGCACCAGCTGGCTGTGACCGGGCAGGGGCAACTCGCCGATGAGGGAAGAGAGTCCCTCCACGCCCGCATCGAGCCCGATCACCGCCCGGCGATCGTCGCTCTCCACCGCCAGTGTCATGCCTGGCTCCCGGGTAGTGAAGAAGAGGTAGGGGTGGGTCACTATGATGCCCGTGCTCCAGCGCGCCTCCTTGTACCAGCCCCGATCTCGCGGATCGAAACGGTAGTCCGGCATGGGGCGCCGCTCCAGCAGCCGCAGCCGCTGGTCGAAATAGAGGAACTCTCCCTGTCCCTGATGCAGGCTCTGGACCAGCAGGCGGCTCTCGGGCGGAGGCGCCTCCAGCGCCCCTCTCGCCCGTTCGGTCAGCTTGCGTACCAGAAAGAAATCGCCGTCCTCATAACCGGCATAGATGGCACCGTAACTGGTGCTGTTGGCCAGCACTTCCGCCAGCTGTGGCAGGAAGGCGAGCCGCGTCTCGAGGTCTGTCATGGCGGACAGCTGGCCGCTGCGCAGCAGATTCAGGGACATGCGGGCCGGTCGCTGGTTCAGCTTGATGGCGAGGGCAAGCTGCTCCCGGTATTGCTGGAAGCTCTGACGTTCGTGCTCCAGCCCCTGCTGCATGCCCTGCTGGAACTGCAGCACGATGAGGGCGCCCCCCAGCAAGGAGAAGAGCAGGATGAAAAGAGTGGCAATGTGTACGTAAAAGGGTCTGCGACTGAGACTTGCGTTTGTCATGGACGGATCCTTGTCCCCTGGCGATCGCCGTATTGGTCACCTAACAGTGTGCTTGCTGGATGACAAAAAGCCTAGGACTCGATCTTGCGCTCTTCGGCCCCAAATCAACAGTCGGCCTCCGGGCTGCCCCCTTGCCCTGTGGTGAGATGATTCGTTCAGATATCTCGTGCTACATTGCTCCCCTGATAAACGCCCTGTGAACCAATGGAGTGTCCCATGTCTGTCGTCCCCTATTCCGTGCTGGATCTGGTGCCCGTTCCCGAAGGTGGTCTGCCGGCCGAGTCGTTTCGCCACTCGCTGGATCTGGCTCGCCATGCGGAGCGCTGGGGTTACCATCGCTACTGGCTGGCGGAGCACCACAACATGCCGGGTATTGCCAGCGCCGCCACAGCGGTGCTGATTGGCCACCTGGCCGGGGGCACCACGACGTTGCGGCTCGGGGCTGGCGGCATCATGTTGCCGAACCACTCCCCCCTGGTCATTGCGGAGCAGTTCGGTACGCTGAGTTCCCTCTATCCGGATCGCATCGATCTCGGCCTGGGCCGCGCCCCTGGCAGCGATCAGCGCACCATGCAGGCGCTGCGCCGCCAGCGCAGCGGCGAGGTGGATGACTTCCCGGCGGATGTGCGCGAACTGATGAGTTATTTTGGCGACGAGGTCGGTGCCGTGCAGGCGGTGCCGGGTCAGGGACTCCATGTGCCCATCTGGCTGCTGGGCTCCAGCCTCTACAGTGCCCAACTGGCCGCGGCCATGGGGTTGCCGTTCGGCTTTGCTTCCCACTTCGCTCCCGCCATGTTGCTGCAGGCGCTGGAGATCTACCGTACCCAATACCGTCCCTCTGCCCGCTGGCCCAAACCCCATGCGGTGGTGTGCGTCAATCTGATCGCCGCCGACACCGATCGTGAGGCCCGCTTCCTGTTCACCACCCTGCAGCAGCAGTTCCTGCGTCTCTACCGGGGGGATGCCGGCAAGCTGCCACTGCCGGTGCAGACGCTGGGGGATGAGTGGTCTCCCCGCGAATTGATGGCGATGGAGCAGACTCTGGCTCGCTCCCTGGTGGGGGAGCCGGATCGGGTACGCCACGGCCTCAAGGCTCTGCTGGCAGAGACCGGAGCGGACGAGCTGATGTTCAACGGTCCCATCGTCGATCATCAGGCGCGCCTGCGCTCCTTCGAGATTGGTGCCGAGCTGATGCAGGGGTTGTAACCCCCGCGACGCCTGGCCGCCAGCGGCACGCCAAGCCTGGCTGCTCGGGGAGCAAAAGCCACGATTACGTGGTAGTAACTTTATGATTTTTAAAGGAAGTCAGGGAAGTGTCGGCCATCTGTCGTGTCGCCTCTCATCCCCTTTCCCTATGCTGGCCCTGTCAATCACCACAAGGAGCGCAAGATGATCGTCAGGAAGTTGAGATTGCAACGGGGATGGTCCCAGGAACAGCTGGCGACCCTCACTGGCCTGAGCGTTCGCACCATTCAGCGAATAGAGCAGGGTCAGCAACCCGGACTGGAATCCCTCAAGGCCCTGGCCGCCGTCTTCGAGCTCGATGTGACCCAACTGCAGGAGAGCGAGATGAAAGGGAATGAGGGCGAAGATCGGGGACGCGTGCAGGTGGCGCGAGATGAGCGGGAGGCGATGAAGTTCGTGGAGGGGCTCAGGGGCTTCTATGGCCACCTCATGAGCTATGTGCTGGTGATAGGGGGGCTGTTTGTCATCAACTACCTGAGCAACCCGGATTATATCTGGGCCTGGTGGCCCATGCTGGGCTGGGGGTTGGGGCTGGCTGCCCACGCCATCAACCTGTTCCAGCCCTTCAAGCTGTTTGGCCCGGAATGGGAGCGACGCCAGGTCGAGAAACGGCTGGGGCGCAGGCTCTGATCCGCTCATCATGAAAAAACGGGCCCGGCATTGCCGGGCCCGTTCTGTTTTCAGCTCCATTTCGCAGGAGAGGGCATTGCTCTCCTCTCAACGGCGGATCATTCCCTTGTTCCGCAGAGAGCCGATCTACTTGGCATAGGCCGGGCAGGGGGTGGCGATCAGGGCGTCGTCCTCGTAGCGCCACAGGGTGAGGCTGTTGCCCCAGACGCACCCGGTGTCGAGTCCCTTGATATCGGATTTGCCGGTGTTGCCCATCAGGGCCGCCCAGTGGCCGAAGACCAGGATGGGGTCATCCACATGGTGCTCGCGCTGCTCGAACCAGGGGCGCAGGCCCGGGGTCGATTCGGTGGGGCCCTTCTTGCATTTGAAGTCGAGGCGCCCGTCGAAGTAGCAAAAGCGCATCCGGGTGAAGCTGTTGATGATGTAGCGGTAACGCTCTATGCCCAGCAGGTTGTCGTTCCAGCTGTCGGGCTGATCGCCATACATGTTGTGCAGCAGCCAGCTGTACTGATCCCCGCGCAGCAGGCTCTCCACCTCCCGGGCACAACTGCGGGCGGTGTGGGCGTCCCATGCGGGGGAGAGGCCCGCATGCACCATCATGATGGGCAGGTCGGGGTGTTCTGCCAGCAGGGGACGGTGACGTAGCCACTCCAGCAGCTCGTCCCGATCCGGCGCCTCCATCAGCGCTTGCAGCTTGTCTTTCTTCTTGAGCGGGGCGACCCCGTGGGCCACCGCCAGCAGGTGCAGGTCGTGGTTGCCGAGCACGGTGACGGCCTGCTGCCCCAGTGATTTGACGAAACGCAGGGTGTTGAGGGAGTCCGGCCCCCGGGCGACGAGATCGCCGCACAGCCAGAGCGTGTCGTTATCGAAGTCGAACTCGGCAAGATCCAGCAGACGGCGCAAATCGTCGTAGCAGCCCTGGATATCACCGACGAAACAGTTCGCCATGAAACCTCAGTTGATTATGTTGGGGACGGCCAGCGTGAAGGGGGCGATGGGGGCTTCGAATTGTTGCCCCGATTCATCCTGCAGGATGTAGCTGCCTTCCATCACGCCAAGCGGTGTGGCGAGGGGAACGCCACTCTGGTAGGAAAAGGTCTCGCCGGGGGCGATCAGGGGTTGTTCACCGACCACGCCGGGACCTTCCACTTCCAGCATCTTGCCATTGGCATCCGTAATGAGCCAGCGTCGATGCAGCAGTTGCACCGTGCCCGGACCCAGGTTCTCAATCTCGATGCGATAGAGAAAATGGTAGGGATCTGCGGTTCCCGCCACATAGCTGGGGTGGGTGCGGACCATTATCCGGGCTTGGGTCATGGGATCAGGCCTGTTGCTGGTCGGCCAGCCAGTTGGCGATCGTGACGAACTGCTCGAGGGAGAGATTCTCCGGGCGCAGGTTGCCATCGATGCCAAGCTCGGTCAGCTGGGCGTCGGTGATGAAGTTGGAGAAGCTGTTGCGAATGGTCTTGCGACGCTGGCCGAAGCCTTCGGTGCAGACCCGGTTCAGGCAACGAATGTCTTTCGCGACGATAGTCGGGTTCTTGTGCGGGATCAGACGCACCACGGCGGAATCCACCTTCGGCGCCGGCTTGAAGGCGCCCGGGCCCACTTCCAGCACCGGCACTACCTGACAGTAGTACTGGGTCATCACGCTCAGACGGCCATAGGCCTTGCTGCCCGGGCCGGCGGCCAGACGCAGCACCACTTCCTTTTGCAGCATGAAGTGCATGTCCTCCACCCGGTCGGCAAATTCGCACAGGTGGAAGATGAGCGGGGTGGAGATGTTGTAGGGCAGGTTGCCGAAGATGCGCAGCGGCCCCTTGCCTTCCCCCATCAGGGTGCTGAAGTCAAAGCGCATGGCATCGGCTTCGATGACGGTCAGCTTCTCTTTCAGGGTGGGGTGTTCGCGCAGACGTGCGGCAAGATCCCGGTCCAGCTCGACCACGGTCATCTTGTCCATCTGGGCGGCGACCGGCTCGGTGAGCGCGGCCAGACCCGGGCCTATCTCCACCAGATTCTGACCCGGTTGCGGGTTGATGGCGGCCACTATCTGGTCGATAACATACCGGTCGTGCAAGAAGTTCTGACCGAAACGCTTACGGGCCGTGTGGCCCATGTGCACCTTACTGCTCATATCTTTTTTTCTCTACCATCTGGATGGCGTGGTTGATCGCGGTGGTGAGGCTGCCGGGGTCTGCCAGGTTCTTGCCTGCCAGATCCAGCGCGGTGCCGTGGTCCACCGAGGTACGGATGAAGGGAAGTCCGAGGGTGATGTTGACCGAGTTGCCAAAGCCCTTGTACTTGAGCACGGGCAGCCCCTGATCGTGGTACATGGCGAGTACCGCATCCGCATCCTTGAGGTATTTGTCCTGGAACAGGGTATCGGCCGGCAGCGGGCCGACCAGATCGATCCCTTCCTGGCGCAGGGCGGCCAGGGCGGGTTCGATGACATCGATCTCTTCACGGCCCAGATGACCCCCTTCCCCGGCATGGGGATTGAGGCCGCAGACATAGATCCGGGGCTGTTCGATGCCGAACTTGCGCTTGAGATCCGCATCCAGGATGCGGATCACCTTGCCAAGGCGATCCTCGGTGATGGCCTTGGCAACATAGGCAAGGGGAATATGGGTGGTCGCGAGGGCCACTCTCAGCCCTTCGGTGGCCAGCAGCATCACCACATCGGCGGTGTCGGACTGCTGGGCGAAGAACTCGGTGTGACCGCTGAACGAGACGCCCGCCTGGTTGATGATCCCCTTGTGCACCGGCCCGGTCACCACGGCGGCGAATTCGCCGCTCAGGTTGCCGTCGCAGGCGCGCTGCAAGGTCGCCAGCACATAGGCGCCGTTGGCCTCATCCAGCTGGCCTGGCACCACGGGGGCGCCGAGCGGCACGGGGCAGACGGTCAGAGTCCCCGCCCGCTGCGGACGGGTGGGGGCGCTTTCGTCATAGGGTTCAAGCTCGACGGACAGCCCCAGCAGGGCGGCCCGTTCGCGCAACAGGGCGGGATCGGCGATCACCACCAGCTGATGGGGCCAGGCCCGCTGGGCAATCTGCAGTACCAGATCCGGGCCTATGCCAGCCGGTTCACCCGGGGTGATGGCAAGCCGGTGGCAGCTAAGCTGTGCCTCGGCGTGCCCTGGATGCGCCTTGTTCATCTGCTTGTCGCCCATCAATTGGGTTCGATCTGGATGTAGGCTTCGTCGCGCAGCTCATCCAGCCAGGCCTGGGACTCTTCGGCGAAGCGGCGGTTGAAGATGAGCTGGTAGGCGCGTTGCTCCTGGGCCTTGCCGGTGGCGTCCTGGCTGCGGCGATCCTCGAGCTGCACGATGTGCCAGCCGTGGCTGGTGCGGAAGGGTTCGCTGATCTGGCCCGGTTGCAGGCGCCCCAGCATGTCGCGGAATTCCGGCACATAGACGTTGGGATCAGACCAGCCCAGCTCGCCACCCTGCACCGCAGAGCCCGGATCCTCGGAGTATTTCTCTGCCATGCTGGCAAAGCTGGCCTTGCCGCTCTTGATGTCGTGTAGGATGCCGTCCAGGGTGCCCTTGGCCTTCTCCTCGCTCAGGATGATGGAGGGTTTGATCAGGATGTGGCGCGCCTTGACCTCGGTCTGCATGACCTGTTGCTGACCCTTGGTGTCGAAGATCTTGATGATGTGCAGACCGGCGCCGGAGCGCAGCGGGCCGACGATGTCACCCTTGCCTGCCCCTTGCACGGCTTCCGCCATCAGGGTGGGCATCTCCTGCGGGCTCAACCAGCCCCAGTCACCCCCTTCCAGCGCCTTGGGACCGTTACTCTCGGCAATGGCCAGCTTGCGGAAGTCTGCCCCCTCTTTCAGGGACGCCAGAATGCGCTCGATCTTGGCCTTGGCAGCGTTGAGCTGCTCGGCATTCGGGTTGTCCGGCAGCGCGACCTGGATATGGCCGATATGATATGACGTCTGCTGCTGGCCCTGTTTGCTCAGGGCCTCGACCACCTGCTTGACCTCCTGATCGGAGATGTTGATGCGACGGCGGACCTGGCTGCGGCGCACCTCGTTCATCAGGATCTCGCGGCGCACCTCCTCACGGTACTGGGCGTAGGTCAGGCCTTCCCGCTCCAGTTGGGCGCGCAGTTGCTCCAGGTTCATCTTGTTGTCGGCGGCGATGCTCTGAATGGCCTGTTCCAGCTGGGTGTCACTGATCTTGAGCCCCTGGCGCTCCGCCAGTTGCAGTTGCAGGCTCTCCTGGATCAGGCGATCCAGCGCCTGCTTGCGCAGGGTGACGTCATCGGGCAGGGACTGGCCGCTCTCCTGGGCGGAGGCCTTGACCTTTTGCACCAGGGCCTCCTGCTGACTGGCCAGCACCACATCCTTGTTGACCACGGCAAGCACCTTGTCCATCAGCTCGGGGGCGGCGAGGGCACCCTGGCTCATGACTCCGAACAGGCCTGCGGTCAGCAGGGAAATCAACGTCTTCTTCATATCCATCTCTCAAGGCGTTTGCCAGACCGGTTACTGGTCTCGCAGGTTAAACGGACGAATGTAAGGCAGTGCTTCGGTGTCCAGGGAAGTGCCCTTGGAGCCGGTACCCACGCTACCCAATCCTTTCATTTCAAATTGAATGCCGAGGCTGCGCTCGGACGTCGGGGTCAGGTTCACGTTGTCTGGCGTGTTGACCCATTCCAGGTTGAAGTTGATGCTCCAGCAGCAGGAGTCGTATTTCAGACCCACCTTGCGGTCCACTTTGACGTTCTGGTTGAGCTCCTGATAGTAGCCGCCATAAAGGTGCCAGCGATCGTCCAGCGGGGTGGTCAGCAGCAGGCCGATCTGGTTGAGATCCGTCACCTGCCCCTTGTGGTCGAGGTCGTAGTTGGCATCCCGCACGAAGCGGTGGTTCAACTGGCTGATCAACTTCTCGTGACGGTACTCCAGGGCGCTGTTGGCAGAGCTTATCTGGCGCTGTTCCAGATCATATTGTGCCCCCGCATGGGCATACCACTGCTCGTTGATCTTGGCGTCACCCTCGAACGACAGCGGGGAGCGGGTATTGGTGCTCAGCTCATCGCTGCTGTAAAGCTTGACCCTGGGCGCCACGAAGTCGAAGGCTTGGGCAACGGCCAACCGGATTCGTTCATCCCCGGCCGGATCATAAATGCGGGTGGTGACCCCCAAGGAGAGCCGGTTGGAGTCGCTGATGCGGTCCAGACCGGCGAAGCGGCGATCGCTGAACAGGCTGTAGTAGTCCTGGCGCATGGTGGTGGAGTCATAGACCCCGATGTTGTCCTGATCCTTGTAGGGCACATAGAGGTACTGGAATTCAGGCTCCAGGGTCTGGTTGGCTCCCTCGCCAAACCACTGCTGATCCCGCTCGAAGGTCATGCCGCCCTTGAGACGGAACGAGGGCAGTACCCGGGTGATGGAACCCTCTTCTAACGTGACGTTTTCTTGTTTGCCTGTTCCTGTGTTAAGACCTTTTGAATTAGGGTCAAATTTGTCACGGAATGCTTGGCTCATATTGTCAGGCACCGTCTGGTCGTAACGGGTGTACATCAGCTTGTACTGGCTGTCGAGGAAGTAGCCTGCCTCGTCAACGAGGGGGATGGTCAGGGTGGGGGCCGTGTAGACCCGGGTGCCGGTGTAGGCGTCCCCCTTGTTCTGCTCGATGGCCTGATCGTTGTTGTAGCCGAAGTTGGTCAGCTCGGTATTCCAGGCCAGATCGTACCAGCTGCCCTGCTGGTAGTAGTTGTGGTTGATGCGCGGCATCAGCTCGTGGGGCTGCTGGGCGCTGGCCAGCAGGATCTGGTAGGTCCGTACCTCGGCATCGAGGTTCCAGTTCTGCTGGTAGTAACCTGCCTTCAGGGATTGCTGCAACTGGTTGTCGACCTGGGTCCCCACCTTGGGGGTGAAGTCGTTGAAGTAGTTGTAGTCCTGGTCCCGTACCTTGGTGTAGTCCACCGACACCCGCATGGCGTTGTCCATGAACATGGAGGTGTGGCGGGCACTGAGCAGGTAACGGTGACCGTCAGAGAGATGCTGATTGAGGCTGGCCGTCTCGTCGTACTGCTTGTCGTCCGCCAGGTTCTCGAAGTAGAGGCTCCCCACGTGGGCCGGGTCCGGCATGTAGCGGAACTCGACCTGTTCCATCAGGCCCCGTCTGTCCATGAAGCGGGAGGTGATGGTGGCATCGTAGTTGGGGGCGATGTTCCAGTAGAACGGCTGGGTGATGTCCATGCCGTTCTTGGAACTTTGGGTATAGCCCGGGTAGAGCAGACCGGTCTTGCGCTCATCCTTGATGGGGAAGTTGATATAGGGGAAGTAGAAGACCGGATAGTCATAGAGCCAGAGGCTGGCGTTCCAGGCCTCCCCGAATACCTCGGACTGATCGATGTCGATGCTGCCGGCCTTCAGGGTCCAGGCCTCCTGGCCCGGTGGGCAGGTGGTGTACTGGGCCCCTTCCAGAGTGATGTTCTGGTTGTTGTTGGTCATGGTCACCTTTTCGGCGAAGCCGCGCACCGGTGAGCCATGGACCTGATACTTGCCCTCTTCCAGCTCGGAGTTCTTGGTGTCCAGGTTGGATTTCAGGGTCTTGTCGCTGGTGACCGTGATCTGGCCATCGTTGTAATAGATGTTGCCGATGGCGATGACATCCCGGCTCTTCTGGTCGAGCTGGGCATAGTCGGAGTCGAACTTGCGCACGCCCTGGCGCACCTTGACGTCACCCTCGTAGACGGCGGTACCGCCCTGCTTGGCCTCCAGGCGATCGGCATCCACCTCGACGGGCTGGGCATTGGCGTCCTGGTCCGCACTGGGCTTCTCTATCTTGGGAACATAGTCATAGCAGAGGCTGTCGAGGATCCCGGTAGCGGGTGGCGCATTGAGTGGCGCTGCCTGGGCCATGAGCGGACTCAGGGCAGGAACAAGGCTGATGGTCAGGGCGATGGGACAGGAGTATCCCAGTGTCCATTTTGTCATGTGAAAGGCTCGCGCAATCCGTAGTAAAAACGGTGGATTCAGGGCATGCATTTTATGTCAGGATCCATCGAGTTGACATTGCATGTCATTGCTTTATGTTAGCCGGCAATGATAAAGCATTATTGCGGCCAGGGCTAACAGCCAAGTGCTGCTTTCCAATTTGGTTCCCGACTCATGCACGATCGCGCTTCCCTGCTTTTGCAATGGGCTCGCCGGATTTCCGGTGACGCCAACCTCTCGTTGACGCTTATTTCCGGTGACGCCAGTTTCCGCCGCTACTTCCGGGGCGGCGGTCTGGTGTGGGTGGATGCTAATCCGAAAACCGAAAAAAATCATGAATTCGTTCGCAATGCGGCCGCCCTGCACGATGCGGGGCTGCTGGCCCCCGAGGTAAAGGGGGTCGACTACGAGCAGGGATTGCTGGCGGTGACGGATCTGGGGGATACCCAGCTTATCGGCTGCCTCAACGAAGAGAGCGTACTGGCCTGGTATGGCAAGGCCATCGCCCTGCTGCCAAGGCTCGGCGCCGTGGCGCTCGAGCTCGAGCCCTTCGATGAGGCCTTCATGGCCCGGGAAAATGCCATCTTCCCCGAGTGGTTGCTGGGACATCACCTGCAACTGGCCCTGAGCGATGAAGAGCAGCAGTTGCTGGCGGAGACCTTCGCCTGCCTCACGGCGAGCAACCTGGCCCAGCCACAAGGAGTGATGCACCGGGACTTCCACAGCCGCAACCTGATGGTGTGCGGCGGGATGAACCCGAAGGAGAGCGACCTCGCCCTTATCGACTTCCAGGACATGGTCATCGGGCCGCTGAGCTATGACCTGGTCTCCCTGCTCAAAGATTGCTACGTGCGCTGGCCGGACGCGGTGATCGAGCAGGGCATGCGACTTGGCTTCGATACCCTGCAAGGGGCCGGCCTGCTCGGCAATCTGGACTATGCCGCGTTTCGTCGCGCAGCCGATCTCACCGGCATGCAGCGCCACCTCAAGGCGGCGGGGATCTTCACCCGCCTCTATCACCGCGATGGCAAGGCCGGCTACCTCAAGGACATTCCCCGTACCCTGGGCTACGTGGTCGATGTCTGTCGCAGCCATGGCGCCGCCTATCCGGTGCTGGCCCGCTTCGGCCAGTGGCTGGAGCAGGTGGTGCTGCCCGGATTGGCGCGCACCGGGGTGACACCATGAAGGCGATGATCCTGGCCGCCGGGCGCGGCGAGCGGATGCGTCCGCTCACCGATCTGCTGCCCAAGCCGCTGCTGGCGGCGGGGGGCAAGCCGCTCATCGTGCACCATATCGAAAAACTCAAGGCAGCCGGCGTGACCACACTTGTCATCAACCACGCCTGGCTCGGACACAAGCTGGTGGCGGCCCTCGGCGATGGCAGTGCGCTCGGGGTATCCATCCACTGGTCGGCCGAAGAGAGCGCGCTCGAGACCGCCGGCGGCATCGTGCAGGCGCTGCCTCTGCTGGGCAGCGAACCCTTTCTGGTGATCAACGGCGATACCTGGCTCGACCTGGATTATCGCGCTCTGGTGAACCAGCCGCTTGGGGACGATCTCGCCCACCTCTGGCTGGTGCCCAACCCTCCCCAGCATCCGCAAGGGGACTTCTCCCTGCAAGCGGGTCGGGTGCTGGACACCCCGGCCCTCACCTTCAGCGGCGTCGGCCTCTATCAGCCCGCCGCCTTTGCCGGCTTGCCCTGCGGGGCGCGCAAGCTGGCCCCCCTGCTGCGCGACTGGATGGTGCAGGGACGGGTGGGTGGCAGCCTGCTGGCAGGCGAGTGGCGCGACATCGGCACAGTGGATCGGCTGCGCGAGCTGGACGAGCAACTGCTCGCCGGCACCCATTAACTTCACGAGGTCTTGAACCATGCGTATTTGGGGCAAGGTGCTTGGCACCTTCTTCGGTTTTTTGCTCGGCAACATCTTCGGTGCCCTGCTGGGCCTGTGGATCGGCCATCGCTTCGATCGGGGCATGGGGATCCGCGGGGCCTTCCAGCGGGCACCCAGCCAGCAGCAACAGGCCGTCTTTTTCCATGCCACCTTCGCCGTTATGGGCCACATCGCCAAGGCGAGCGGCCAGGTCACCGAGCACGAAATACGGGTCGCGTCCAACCTGATGGACAGGATGCGGCTGGCCGGAGAGCTGCGGGTACGGGCCCAGGAGTCGTTCCGCCAGGGCAAGGAGAGTGACTTCCCCCTGCGCGAGACCCTGGCGGAGTTTCGCCAGGCGAGCCTGGGGCAGCGCGACATCCTGCGCTTCTTCCTCGAGGTCCAGCTGCAGGCCGCCTTCGCCGACGGTCAGGTGGAGGCGAACGAGCGGGCCATCCTGCAAACCATCGCCGACGAGCTGGGGTTCAGTCGCATCGAGCTTGCCCGCATTCTGGCCATGGCCGAGGCCCAGATGAACTTCTTCCACCGCCAGCAACAGCAGGGCAGTGGCCAGGGGCAGCAATACCGCCAGGAGCCCCCCTCCCGGGATCGCCTCAAGGATGCCTATCAGTTGCTTGGGGTGAACGAGAGCGACAGCGATCAGGAGATCAAGCGTGCCTATCGCAAGGAGATGAGCAAGCATCACCCTGACAAGCTGGCCGCCAAGGGATTGCCCCCCGAGATGATGGAGATGGCCAAGGAGAAGACCCAGGAGATCCAGCAGGCCTGGGAGTGGATCCGTGAGGCCCGCGGCATTCGCTGAGCCCTGTACCCGCCATAAAAAAATGCCCGTCGATGACGGGCATTTTTGTTTTTAGAGTCTGGTTTTTCTTTTCATGGAAGAAAAATCAGTGGGCATCGACCCAGACAAACTTGAGGACGAAGAGCAGGGCCACCACCAGCACGCAGGGGTTGATCTCGCGCCAGCGGCCGGTGCCCGCCTTCATCACGCAGTAGGAGATGAAGCCGACGGCGATCCCCTCGGTGATGGAGAAGCTGAACGGCATCATCACCGCGGTCATGAAGGCCGGCACCGCTTCGGTCAGGTCTTCCCACTTTACCCGGGTCAGCTCGGAGCACATCAGCACGCCCACGTAGATGAGAGCCCCCGCTGCGGCATACGCCGGTACCATGGCGGCGACCGGAGAGAAGAAGATGGCCAGCAGGAACAGGATGCCCACCACGATGGCGGTCAGGCCGGTGCGACCGCCGACGGCGACGCCGGAGCTGCTCTCGATGTAGGCCGTCACGGACGAGGTCCCCATGAAGGCGCCGCCGACGGAGCTGACGCTGTCCACCACTAGGGCCTGCTTCATGCGCGGGAAGTGCCCCTTGTCATCGGCCAGCTTGGCGCGGTTGGTCACGCCGATCAGGGTGCCGGAAGAGTCGAACAGGTTGACCAGCATGAAGGAGAAGATGATCCCGGCGAGGCTGATGTCCAGCGATCCCATCAGGTCCAGCTGGCCGAAGACCGGTGCAATGCTCGGCGGCACGGAGACGAAGCCCTTGAAGGTGACGTCGCCGAACAGCCAGCCCAGGGTGGTGGTCACCACGATGGCGATGAGCACGGCGGAGTGGACGCCGCGGGCGGAGAAGATGCAGATGAGGAAGAAGCCGAGCAGCCCCAGCAGGCAGGGCAGGGAGGTGAGGTTGCCCACGGTCACCATGGTGGCGGGGCTCGCGACCACGATGCCGGCATTGTGCAGGCCGAGCAGGGCGATGAGCAGACCGATGCCGGCGGTGATGCCGACCCGAAGTGTCAGGGGAATGTTGGCGATGAGCCAGTAGCGTACCCGCAGCAGGGTCAGGATCAGCAGGCCCAGCGCACCCCAGAAGATGGTGCCCATGCCCACTTGCCAGGAGTAGCCCATGCCGGCCACCACCACGAAGGCGAAGAAGGCGTTGAGGCCCATGGCGGGAGCCAGGGCGATGGGCAGGTTGGCCAGCAGACCCATCAGGATGCTGCCGATGCCGGCGATGAGGCAGGTGGTAACGAACACGGCCTGGGTGTCCATGCCTGCCGCAGAGAGGATCTGCGGGTTGACGAAGACGATGTAGACCATGGTCAGGAAGGTGGTGATGCCGGCGATCACCTCGGTGCGGGCCGTGGTGCCATGACCGCGCAGGGCAAACAGGCGCTCGAGCAATCCATGCCCGGCAGCCGGGCTGGCGGTCTGCCCGGTAGCGTGATGTGGTTGATTCATGTTGGATTCCAATGGGTGACGTGAAATAGGCAGCAGGGGGCCCGGCCCATCCATGCGGGGCGACGGACCCTGATTCTGGCGGTGAAGTGACCAGACTCGTCCTGATACCGTGACAGCGCGCACATTTTCACACAGGCGGCCAGGTTTACAAACCCCGGATGTGCGAGGCGGATCAATGAATAGAGTAAAAATTCAAACGTTTTCTCCCGGAGGCAGGAGAAAGGGGACCAATAGAGCCCCGTTTCCACATCGGGATCAACGGTTTTTCTGGTAGCGTTCGATAAGCTGGCTCAGCACGGCATCGCTCTGCTCCAGCAAGGGATCGAGGGCCAACCCCATGCGTTGCAGCAGCAGGGTGGCCTGGGTTTCGCTCAAGGGACGGCCATCGAGGAAGTAGGCCTGCTCGGCCAGTTGCTTGTCATGGCGGGGCAGCAGCACCCAGTGCACTCGTCGGGGTTCTATGGCGGCGAGGATCCGGTTGGCGGCCGCGCAGAAGGTATCGATGTGCTGCTTGCCATCCGGCCCCAGACAGCCGGGTTCGAGCCGGATCTGGATGGTGAGTCTGGTGGTGGAGGCTTGGGTCATGGGTCGCTATCGCTGGGGTAGAGGTGGAGATTGTAAGTCAGAAGAGGCAAAAAAGGGGAGCCCCGGCTCCCCTTGTGACGTCATGCCTGGCGGCGCGGCTGTTGCCTCGCCTTACTTGGCAATGCGCTTGTACTTGGCGCGGCGCGGCTGGATAGCCTCGGCACCGTAGGTCTTCTTCTTCCACTCTTCGTATTCGGTGAAGTTGCCTTCAAAGAATTCGATCTTGCCCTCGTCCTGGTAGTCCAGGATGTGGGTGGCGATGCGGTCGAGGAACCAGCGGTCGTGGGAGATGACCATGGCGCAACCCGGGAACTCCAGCAGGGCGTTCTCGAGGGCGCGCAGGGTTTCGATGTCCAGATCGTTGGTCGGTTCATCCAGCAGCAGCACGTTGCCGCCGGTCTGCAGCAGCTTGGCCAGGTGCAGACGGCCACGCTCACCACCGGAGAGCTCGCCGACCCGCTTCTGCTGGTCGGAACCCTTGAAGTTGAAGCGGCCGATGTAGGCGCGGCTCGGGAACTCGTAGTTGCCGATGCGCAGGATGTCCTGGCCGTCGGCGACTTCCTCGAACACCGTCTTCTTGTCGTTCATGCTGTCGCGGAACTGATCCACGGAGGCCAGCACCACGGTGTCACCCAGGGTGATGGAGCCGGAATCCGGCTGCTCCTGACCCGACATCATGCGGAACAGGGTCGATTTACCGGCACCGTTCGGACCGATGATGCCGACGATGGCACCCTTCGGAATGGAGAATGAGAGATCGTCGATCAGCTGGCGGTCGCCATAGGACTTGCAGAGGTTGGCCACCTCCACCACCTTGTCGCCCAGGCGCGGTCCGGGCGGAATGAACAGCTCGTTGGTCTCGTTGCGCTTCTGGTAGTCGTTGGTGTTGAGCTCTTCGAAGCGAGCCATACGAGCCTTGGATTTGGCCTGACGGCCTTTCGGGTTCTGACGAACCCACTCCAGTTCCTTCTCGATGGACTTGCGACGGGCGGCCTCGGAACTCGCTTCCTGGGCCAGACGGGCATCTTTTTGCTCCAGCCAGGAGGAGTAGTTGCCCTCCCAGGGGATGCCTTCGCCGCGGTCCAGCTCCAGGATCCAGCCCGCCACGTTGTCGAGGAAGTAGCGGTCGTGGGTGATGGCCACGACGGTACCTTCGTAGTCGTGCAGGAAGCGCTCCAGCCAGGCCACGGATTCCGCATCCAGGTGGTTGGTCGGTTCGTCCAGCAGCAGCATGTCCGGCTTTTCCAGCAGCAGACGGCACAGGGCCACGCGGCGGCGCTCACCACCGGAGAGGTGCTTGATCTGGGCATCCCAGGCCGGCAGGCGCAGGGCATCGGCCGCGCGCTCCAGCTGGTTTTCCATGTTGTGGCCGCCCTGGGCGGCGATGATGGCTTCCAGCTCGCCCTGTTCGCGGGCCAGCTTGTCAAAATCCGCATCCGGGTCGGCATAGGCTGCATAGACCTCGTCGAGGCGCGCCATGGCGCGTTTGACGTCGCCGACCGCCTCTTCGACCGCTTCGCGTACGGTCTGCTCCGGATCCAGCTTCGGCTCCTGGGGCAGGTAGCCGATCTTGATGCCGGGCTGCGGACGGGCTTCCCCTTCGATCTCGGTGTCGATGCCCGCCATGATGCGCAGCAGGGTCGATTTCCCGGCGCCATTCAGACCCAGCACGCCTATTTTGGCCCCCGGGAAGAAGGAGAGGGAGATGTTCTTGAGAATATGACGCTTGGGTGGCACGACCTTGCCAACCCTGTTCATGGTGTAAATAAATTGAGCCATTGGCTAATTCTCTTCCTTTCAGCAGTTTAATGTCTTGGCATTAACAAACTGATGTCGTGGTGGGGCCGGGTCGACGGGCCGTCAACCCGGTTCCAAAAAACCCGTCGATTGTAAACCAATGGGAGAGGGGCGGCAAAGCCGGGCGCCGCAGGCCGGGACGGCCGACAGGCGCGAGGGAAGAGGGGCAACCGGGCAAGCTCAGCGCGGTGAGCTGCGGCGGGCCGGTTTGTCAGGATCCTGCCCCGAGTAGTAGAGCACCCGCTGCACATACTCCTGGGTTTCCTGATAGGGCGGCACACCGCCGTGGCGCAGCACGGCTTGCTCCCCGGCGTTGTAGGCGGCGCTGATCCTAACCCAGTCCGGACCGAACTGCTTCTCCAGCCACTTCAGGTAGATCATGGCGCCACGGATGTTCTGCTGGGCATCGAACGGCCGGGTCACGCCGAAGCGGGCCTGGGTTTCGGGAATGAGCTGCATGACGCCCTGTGCCTGCTTGGGGGAGACGGCGGTGCTGTTCAGATTGGATTCGGCGATGGCGATGGCCAGGGCGAGCTGGGGGTCCACTTTGTGACGCTGGGCGGCCTGGCGGATCATGACGGCCAGCTTTTGCTTGGCCTGTGACTGTCTGGCCAGGTAGCGCTCCTGATCGAAGGGGGTGCTGGGGCGTACCCAGGGAGCACCACCGCCACCGCCTCCGATGCCGCAAGTACCCAGGGGGGCATTGCCGACCCGCTCGTTGTAGTAACGGGCGGCTTGCTGGTTGCCAAGGCGCATGGCCATGGCCAGGTAGGCGTTGGCGCTGCGGGCATTGCGGATCCCCTGGGGGCCGCGGGCCAGCAGGCGGCCGATGCGGTAATAGGCTTCCGGGTTGCCAAGGTTGGCGGCGGTGCAGTAGTGGGCGATGGCCTGCCGCGGGTTTCCCTGTTCCATGGCGGCACCCTGGCGCAGTGCGCTCATGGCCTTGGGGGCCTGACGAAAGGGATCTGCGTGGGAAGTGGTGGCGAGCAGTATCAGGAGTCCCCAGCCCCAGAGTCGTTTTTTCATGGAAACCTCGTCGTTGGTATCCGCAACATATAGGCCCGATCCGGGGAGGGACGCCAGCCAGCAGATGGAACATCTGGTTATGTGGGTGAGCGGCAGAGATGAAAACGGTATGGAACTTTTGGTGCAGGGGAGGAGCGGCAGGCTCCCGGGTCAGTGACTGCTTTGATAGATTTGTTAATTGAAGTTCAATATGCTGACAGAGTTGTTTTCTAACGCCTTGTATTTGCATGATGTCAGCCAGGCCATCGATGCAATGTCGTCGGGTCTGCCGGGTGAATCGATAGCGCCTCTGATGAGGGCAGGATGTGCATATGGTCGAATCGGTCGATATCTCTGTCGTGGTGCCTGCCAAGGATGAGCGGGATAATCTGGCCCCGCTTGTCGGCGAAATAGATGCCGCCCTTGGGGGCAGGTTCGAGTACGAACTGATCTATGTGGACGATGGCAGTGTGGACGACAGCCATGTGGTACTGCGCGATTTGCAGACGCGTTTCACCAGGCTGAAGGTGCTACGTCATGTCCATGCCGTGGGCCAGAGCATGGCGGTGCTGAGCGGAGTGCGCCACGGGCGTGGCGACTGGCTGGTGGTACTCGACGGCGATGGTCAGAACGATCCCGCCGACATTCCCGCCATGCTGGAGGAGGCGATGCGCCGCTACCAGAGCGATCCATACCAGGTGGGCCTCATCGGCCACCGGGTCAACCGCCGTGACGACTGGGTCAAGCGCCTCTCTTCAAAGCTGGCCAACGGCTTTCGCGACCTGCTGCTGCGCGACGGCATTCCGGATACCGGCTGCGGGCTCAAGGTGGTGCGTCGCGACTGGTATCTGAAACTGCCCGCCTTCAATCACATGCACCGCTACATCCCCGCGCTGATCCAGGCACAAGGGGGGCGCATGGCGCCCTGGCCGGTCAACCACAGGCCACGCCAGGCGGGCATCTCCAAATACGGGGTCTGGAACCGGCTCTGGGTCGGGCTGGTGGACGTGGTCGGGGTCTGGTGGTTGCAGCGCCGATCCAAGGTGGTTGAAATCCGGGAGATGCTGGAGTGATCGACGCCTGGCTGTCTGCCCCCATCGACTGGCTGGACTGGACCGGGGTGCATGTCACTGGCTGGAAGCTGATCGGCTACACAGGGGCGCTGATGTTCGGCGGACGCTGGCTGGTGCAGTTTCTGGCGTCCAGGCGGGCGGGACGACCCGTCATCCCGCGCCTGTTCTGGTACATGAGCGTGATCGGCAGCCTGATGACGCTCAGCTACTTCACCTTCTCTCCCAAGCAGGACTCCGTCGGCGTGCTGCAAAACCTCTTCCCCACCTTCACCGCGCTCTACAGCCTCTATCTCGATATCCAGCATCGGGGCTGGCGGCGGGACAAGGCCGTGACCGGGGAGGCCCGTCATGGTGAGTGATCGCACCCTGCTCAATCAGACGTCCCTTGGCTGGTTGCTGCTGATCGCGCTGGTGGTGCTGGGGGCCGGGCTGGGTCTGCGGGATCCCTGGCCGGCGGACGAGCCGCGCTTCGCCCTGATCGCCCGGGAGATGGTGGAGAGCGGCCAGTGGCTCTTCCCCATGCGTGGCGGGGAGCTCTATCCGGACAAGCCGCCGCTGTTTATGTGGGGGATCGCGAGCGGTTATGTGTTGACTGGCTCCATCAAGGTGGCCTTTCTGCTGCCCTCCCTGCTGTCTGGCTTGCTGACCATCTTGCTGGTGTGGGATCTGGGGCGCCGCCTGTGGGATCCGGCGACGGGATTTCTGGCGGGCTTGCTGCTGCTCTTTACCGTCCAGTTTACCCTGCAGGCCAAGACGGCCCAGATCGACGGCCTGGTCACCTTCTTCATCACCCTCGGTCTCTATGGTTTTCTGCGCTTCCTCCTCTGTGGTGGCGGGTGGCGCTGGTACTGGCTCGGCTGGTTTGCCGCGGGGCTTGGCGTCATCACCAAGGGGGTGGGAGTACTGGCCCTGCTGGTGCTGCTTCCCGCGCTCTGGACCCACAGGTCGCAAATCCGCGCCGCGCCCTTGTCAGCCTGGCTGAAGGCCTTGCTCGGGCCGCTGGCCATGGCCCTGGCGATGGGCCTCTGGCTGGTCCCCATGCTGGAGGCCGTGACCCGAAGCGGAGATCCCCTCCTGCTGGCCTACAGAGATAACATACTGCTGCGCCAGACGGTGACTCGCTATACCAGCGCCTGGCATCACGTCAAACCCTTCTGGTACTACCTCACCTCGGTGATCCCGCCGTTCTGGCTGCCGCTCTCCCTGCTGTTGCCCTGGCTGGTGGTGGCCTGGCGGCGCGCCATCCGGGCGCAGGACAGGCGTATCCTGCTGCTGCTGGGTTATCTGGTGCTGGTGGTGCTGTTTTTCTCCTGCTCGCCGGGCAAGCGGGGCGTCTACATCACGCCCGGTACGCCCGCCCTGGCGCTCCTGACCGCACCCTTCATCGGCACCCTGCTGGTCCGGGTCTGGCCGGGGCGACTGCTGGCCGGGCTCGGCTGGCTGCTGGGGGGGGCAGGGCTGGTGGGGGCTCTGGTGCTGGCATTTAGCGACAGAGTGGCCAGCCGTCTGGGGGAATTGGGGCCGGATCCCTGGCTTCCCCTGCTGGTGCTGGGGGGATCCTTGCTGCTGATCAATGCCTGGCTTCGCCGGGCGCCACTGACCGCCATTCTCAGCTCCCTGGCAGTGGGGTGGCTGATCTACTCCTGCTGGATCAGCGTGCGCCTCAACGAGGTGCGCACCCCTCAGGGAGTCATGGCATTGGCGGCGCAGAAGGTGCCTGCGGGGGATGAGCTGCTGCTGGCGGGCTTCAAGGAGCAGCATCTGCTGTTTAGCCTGCAACCAGTGAAACATTACCCTTATCTGATGGGAGACGGGGAGCAGGCTCGGGAAGCTGCCGCCTGGATAGGGGCTGCCCCCGGGCGCTGGGTACTGGGGAGCGCCGACCTGATGGTGAGGTGTTTTGACCCCGCGAAGATGGAAAATCTCGGCAACCGTCACCGCACCGACTGGCTGCTGGCAGGCCCGCAGGCACTTAAATCCGCCTGCCGTGGGCTCTCCCCCACCATGGTGCCCTTCAGCTATACCCCTTCATCCTGAGCGCAGGGTCGCGAGCCAGGGGACCCTGCCACCTCGCCTGGCTCAGACCCGGTAGTAGTCCCGATACCAGCGGACAAAGCTGTCTACCCCTTCCTTGAGCCCGACACGGGGGCGATAGCCCGTGGCGTCGAACAACGAGCGGGTGTCGGCCCAGGTGGCGAGCACGTCGCCGGGCTGCATGGGCAGCATGTTGCGGATGGCCCGTTTGCCGAGGGCCGACTCGATGGCATTCACGAAGTCCAGCAGCCTGACCGGGCTGCCGTTGCCGATGTTGAAGAGGCGATAGGGGGCCGGGCTGGCGTCCGGGGCCCCCTGCCAGTGGGCATCGCCCGCAGGGGGGCTGTCAGAGATGCGCACTATCCCCTCGACGATGTCGTCGACATGGGTGAAATCCCGGCTGAGCTGGCCCTGGTTGTAGAGGTCGATGGGGTCGCCGTTCAGGATGGCGTGCACGAACTTGAACAGGGCCATGTCGGGCCGGCCCCAGGGGCCGTAGACGGTGAAAAAGCGCAGCCCGGTGGTGGGCAGGCCGTAGAGATGGGAGTAGGAGTGGGCCATCAGCTCCCCCGCCTTCTTGCTCGCCGCATAGAGGGAGACGGGATGATCCGCCCCATCGGACGGCTTGAACGGCATCTGTTCGTTCAGCCCGTAGACCGAGCTGGAGGAGGCATAGACCAGATGCTGCACCCGGGTCTGGCGACACCCCTCCAGCACGGTAAGGTGGCCGGTGAGGTTGCTGTCGGCGTAGGCGAAGGGGTTGTCCAGGGAGTAGCGCACTCCGGCCTGGGCCCCCAGATGGATCACCCGGTCAAACTGCTCGCGGGCAAAGAGCGAAGCCATGGCCGCGCGGTCCGCGAGATCGGTGCGCTCGAAGCGAAAGCCGGGCAGAGGCGTGAGCAGGGCGAGGCGCGCCTCCTTGAGACTCACCGCGTAGTAGTCGTTGAGGTTGTCTATCCCCACCACCTGATGGCCGTCGCCACAGAGCCTGCGCGCCACATGAAATCCGATAAACCCGGCGGCGCCGGTGACGAGGTACTTCATCGCTCCTCCTGATGAGCCAGGCTGTCGCCACGGCCGATGGCATAGTAGGTGAAACCGCGCTGGCGCAGACGGGCCGGATCATAGAGGTTGCGGCCGTCGAAGATGATGGCCTGCTTCAGGGTCTGGCGAAGCAGGTCGAAATCCGGTGCGCGGAACTGTTGCCACTCGGTGCAGACGAGCAGGGCATCGGCCCCCTGAAGGGCGGCTTCCTGGGTGTCGCACAGGGTCAAGTCCGCCCGCTGGCCATAGAGGCGGGCGGCCTCGGTCATGGCCTCGGGGTCGAACGCCTGCACCTGGCCTCCTGCCGCCCAGATCGCCTCCATCAGCACCCTGCTCGGGGCTTCGCGCATGTCGTCGGTATTGGGTTTGAAGGCGAGTCCCCATAACGCGAAGGTGCGCCCCGACAGACTGGCACCAAAATGGTGGTGCAGCCGGGTCATGAGCCTGTGCTTCTGCGCCTCGTTGACCCGCTCCACCGAGCGCAGCAGGGGGGTCTCGCACCCCGCCTCCTTCGCGGTGTGGATCAGCGCCCTGACATCCTTGGGGAAGCAGGAGCCGCCATAACCGCAGCCCGGGTAGATGAAGTGGTGGCCGATGCGCGGATCGGCACCGATACCCTTGCGTACCTCCTCGATATCGGCGCCCAGGGCTTCGGCCAGGGTGGCCATCTCGTTCATGAAGGAGATGCGGGTCGCCAGCATGGCGTTGGCGGCGTATTTGGTCAGTTCGGCACTGCGTGCATCCATCCGCAGGATGCGGTCTCGCTTGCGGTTGAAGGGGGCGTAGAGCTCCTCCAGCAGGGAGAAGGCGTGATCGGAGTCGGTGCCGATGATGATGCGATCCGGCCGCAGGCAGTCGGCGACGGCGGCGCCCTCCTTGAGAAATTCGGGGTTGGAGACCACGTCGAGCGGAAGGTCGAGACCACGGTCGGCGAGGCGCTCCGCAATGTGTCGTCGTACCCGGCTGGCGGTGCCGACAGGCACAGTGCTCTTGTTGACCACCACCTTGCCCCCTTGCATCAGGCGGCCTATGGTGTCCGCCACCGTCATCACCTGATGGAGGTCGGCGGACCCGTCCTCGTCCGGCGGCGTTCCGACCGCGATGAAGATAAGCTCGGCAAACTCCACCGCCCGGGCCGGGTCTGTGGTGAAGATCAGGCGACCGGCCTGATGGTTGCGCTGCACCAGGGGGGCGAGACCGGGCTCGAAGAGGGGAATGCGCCCCTCTTTCAGGCCCGCGACCTTGTCGGCATCCACATCCACGCAGGCCACCTTGTGACCCATCTCCGCCAGTACGGCGGCCTGAACCAACCCGACATAACCTATTCCGAATACGGTGACTCTCATCCGCTGTTGTTCCGCTGGCAGTGACAAGCGACTCATTCTAGAACGATTCGGGCGCGGGGGCAGCGGCCCGTTTCAGGTTTTTCAGCATCAGGCCGGCGGTGAGTGTGGGACATTTTGGTGCAAGGATTGTAACGCCTGGATGACGCGCACCATTTTGGCGCGTGAAGGGTGGGACTTGTGATCCATCTCACTCAAATTGGAGACTGTCGGCATAACGAAGCCCCGGTTAACGGGGCTCGCTCCGCCCGACGGGCGGCCAACACTCTCTTGCTTCGCGACTGGATACCTGGTTATGGACAACACTTCACGCTCTGCGCACCCGCTCTATGAGGATGTGCTCGCCTTGCTGACCGCAGCAGGCTTCGTTTCCCTCGGCATCTTCCTGTTCCATCAGGTCGGCCTGCTCACCGGTGGCACCGCCGGCCTGGCGCTGCTGCTGCAACAGGTGACCGGCATCAGCTTCGGCCTGCTGTTCTTCGCCATGAACCTGCCTTTCTATGCCCTGGCCTGGCTCAGAATGGGGCCGCGCTTCACCCTCAATACCTTTGCCGCCGTGGCCACCGTCTCCTTCATGACGGATCACCTCAACGCCGTGCTGCAAATCGGCAAGATCGAACCCGTCTATGCGGCGCTGATCGGCGGCACCCTGATCGGCATGGGACTGCTCATCATGTTCCGCCACAAGGCGAGCCTGGGGGGCTTCAACATTCTGGCGCTCTTCATTCAGGACAGATGGGGTGTGCGGGCAGGCAAGCTGCAAATGGGGCTGGATTGCGCCATCGTCGTCGCCTCTTTCTTCGTGGTCTCCCCCTGGCTGCTGGCGCTTTCCGTGGTGGCAGCCATCATCTGTAATCTGGTGTTGACACTCAATCACAAGCCGGGGCGCTACCAGATAGCCTGATGTGCCCGTGGGGATTTCCCTGCAGGTCAGCCCAAGGCTGGATACCGCAAAAAGACAGAGCGCCTGATGGCGCTCTGTTGCTATCTGCCCCTGGGTGTCACACCACCATGGGAACGCCACTCTCGGGCTGGTGGATCACCTGTGCGGGGTAGTCGTAGAGGCGCGCGATGAGCGCCGGAGTCAGCACCTCGCCTGCGCTGCCGTCAGCCATCAGCCTGCCCTGCTCCAGCATCACCAGCCTATCGGCGTAGCGGGCTGCCAGATTGAGGTCGTGCAACACCACCAGCACGGCGGTATTGCGACCGGCCAGCGCCCGGGCCATGGCGAGCAACTGGTGCTGGTATTTGAGATCCAGCGCCGAGGTGGGCTCGTCCAGCAGCAGAAGCCGCGCTTGCTGCGGTTCTTCCGGGGCCTGCCAGATCTGGGCCAGCACCCGGGCGAACTGCACCCGTTGACGCTCCCCGCCTGAAAGGCCGGGATAGAGGCGGTTCGCCAGATGGTCGACCCCGGCGTGGGTCATGGCGGCGCGGACTATCTCGTCGCGCCGGCTGGCAGGCTCGCTGTGGGGCAGCCGGCCCATGGCCACCACCTCTTCGCACAGGAAAGGGAAGCTCAAGGAGGAGCTTTGCGGCAGCACACCGACCCGGTGGGCCAGAGCGTTGTCGGCCCACCCCCTGCGGGTCTGGCCGAACAGGTGGATCTCCCCTTCATGTTCCAGCTCGCCGGTCAGGCACTTGAGCAGTGAGCTTTTGCCCGCCCCGTTGGGGCCGAGCAGGGCGGTCAGGCTGCCGGCATGCAGGTCGAGATCCAGGCTGTCCAGGATAAGTCGGTTGCCGCGACTGAGGCGAAGGCCCCGGCAACTGAGCAGGGGGGAGGGGGATCCGGGCAAGGTGGCGATCTCCTGTTACAGCGCTTGGCGGCTCTTGACCAAGAGCCAGATGAAGAAGGGGGCACCCAGCAGGGCGGTGATGATGCCGACCGGCAGCTCGGCCGGTGCGAGCAGGGTACGCGCCAGCATGTCGGCCCCCAGCAACAGGCCAGCCCCCAGCAGGGCAGACAGCGGGAGCAGGCGGACATGGTTGGGACCGGCCAGCAGCCGTACCAGATGGGGAACCACCAGACCGACAAAGCCGATCATGCCCGCCACGGCCACCGCCACGCCGACACCGGCAGCAGTGAGCAGGATGAGGCGACGCTTCAGCGTCTGCACGTTCACCCCCAGGTGCCGGGCCTCTCCCTCTCCCAGCAGCAGGGCGTTGAGGGGATTGGCATCGCGCATGAACAGCAGCAGCAAAGCGGCCAGGGTCAGCAGCGCCAGCGTCACATCGACCGGCTTGCCTGCCGCCAGGGAGCCCATCTGCCACAGGCTCAGGTTGCGCAGCATCTGATCGTCGGCGAGATAGGTGAGCAGTCCGATGACGGCGCCGGAGAGCGCCGTGATGGCCACCCCGGCCAGCAGCATCACGGTGACCGAGGTGCCCCCTTCCCGGGTACCCAGCAGATAGACGAGGGTGGTGGTGAGGGCTCCGCCGAGAAAGGCGAGCAGGGGCAGCAACCCCAGGCCGAGCAGGCTCTGCAGGTGCGAGCCCAACGGGGCGAGCAACACGATGGCCAGGGCCGCGCCGAGTGCCGCCCCGCCCGACACCCCTATGATGCCGGGGTCTGCCAGGGGGTTGCGAAACAGTCCCTGCATGACGGCGCCGCAGAGGCCGAGAATGCCCCCCACGGCGATGCAGAGCAGGGTTCGTGGCAGACGGATCTCCTGCACGATCAATAATTTGTGAGCCTCAATCCCGCTCTGTGGTCCGGCAAACAGGGCGCGCAGGCTCTCGCCAAGGGAGAGGGACATGGGGCCGGTCGCGAGGGACCCGACCAGCAGCAACGCCAGCGCGCAGCCGGTCAGGGCGAGCAGCCAGGGCAGAGGCAGGCGCATCAGGAACCCTGCTTGATCCACTGGGCGATCTGGTTCGCCTGTTGCAGGGAACGGAGGCTGAGGCCCCCTTGCAGGGCATGTCCGTCGATGGCGTGGATGGCCTTGTTCTTGCCTGCCGGGGTGGCTGACAGGGCGGGCACCTGGCTCAGGATGGCGTCGGGATCCTGATACTGCTGCCAGTCGCGGCCGCTCACCAGCACCAGATCAGGTTGCAGCTCGATGAGGGATTCGGTGGAGACGGGCTTGTAGTCGTGGAGCCCAGCCACCGGATTGACGCCGCCCGCCAGGGTGACGAGGGCGCTGGCGGTGGTGTTGCCACCGGCGATGCTGGTGGGCTGACCCTTGTGCAGCAGCAGGAAGGCGACCTTGAGGGGCTTGTTCTGCTTCGCCTGCGCCGCCAGGGTGTCGCTCTGGGCGGCAATTTCCTCCTTGAGCTTGCTCCCTGCCGCCTGGTCACCCAGGAGATGGGCCAGGGTGTCGATACGCTCGTTGAGGTTGGCCAGCGTAGGGGCTGTGGCCATGACCTCGACCTTGACGTTGGCACGGCGCAACTGGTCAAGCGTGCTGCTCGGGCCCATCTCGTCGCTGCCGACCACCAGGGTCGGAGAGAGACTCAGGATCCCTTCGGCGGCGAGGGCACGGTGATAGCCGACCTTGGGCACGCCTCTGGGCTCCGGACTGCTGACATCGGTAGCTACCAGGCTCTGCTCGCCTCCCAGCGCCAGGATGAGTTCCGTGGTGGCGGGGCCTATGCTGACGATACGCTCCACCGCCATGACGGATGGGGAAGAGAGGGAAAGGGCACAGCCGAGCAGGCTGAATGCGAGGGCAAAACGACGGCCCATGCGAACCTCCGAAGGGTGAATGAAATAGGGTTGCCGCCGAGAATATCAAGTCGCCCATCAAAATGCACTGAGAATGAAAGCGATTATCAATTGCGTTACTTGGGGCGCTTTATTACAGTATCCGCCGCGACACTGAGCACCATCGCCAGATCATCCAGGGAGAACCGATGAGCATTGCACAACGCATTCACGCGCTGCTGGAGCAAGACCCGAGCGCCCACCCGTCCACCCTCGCCACCGAGCTGGCCGTCAGCGAGTGGGAGGTGGTACGCCATCTGCCTGCCGCCCTGATGACGCAAGTGCCGACCGGGGAGGCCGAAGCCCTGCTGGCGGACCTAGCCAGCTGGGGTCAGGTGACCACCATCGTCGAATCCGATGGCTCCATCTTCGAGGTGAAGGCCCCCTTCCCCAAGGGCAAGAACGCGCGCGGCTACTACAACCTGATGGGGCGGGACGGCGAACTGCACGGCCACCTCAAGCTCGACAACGTGGCGGGCATCGCCCTGGTCAGCAAGCTCTTCATGGGCAAGGAAGGGCACTCCTTCCAGTTCTTCGGCCACAGTGGCCGCTGCATTTTCAAGATCTACCTGGGCCGGGACGAGCAGCGTCAACTGCTGCCTGAGCAGGTGGAGCGTTTCATGGCCCTGCGCCGTCAGTATCAAGAGGAAGTGAAAGCATGAGTGAACGTCAGGAGCGCCTGCAAAACCGCCTGCAACCGGAGATCCGCGAGTTCCGCGACGGTTGCCGTACCCTGCAGCTCGCCACTGTGGATGGCGAAGGCAACCCCAATGCCAGCTATGCTCCCTTCGTGCTGCAGGAAGATGGATACTATGTGCTCATCTCCGAGATAGCTCGCCACGCCCGCAACCTGCAACAGGTGCCCAAGGTATCGCTGATGCTGATCGAGGACGAAACCGGGGCCCGCGAGCTGTTTGCCCGCAAGCGTCTGACCTTCGATGCGGTCGCCGAGGTGGTGGGGCGCGACGACGCACGCTGGGAGAAGGCCGTTGCGGCGCTGGAAGGGCGCTTCGGCGAGATAGTCAAAGGGCTCTCCAACCTCAAGGACTTCGTGCTGTTTAGGCTCAAGCCCGAGCAGGGACTGTTCGTCAAGGGATTCGGTCAGGCGTTCCGTGTCTCCGGCGACGAGCTGGTGGACTTCGTTCACCTGGTGGAAGGGCACAAACGCATCGACAATGGCGCCGAGCTGACCAGCCCGGCGGATGAACCCGTTTGAGGGGACAGTTAGCGAGATGAGAAAACGGGCAGCCTGGGCTGCCCGTTTTGTTGTTATGTCCCGGGTTACTCCTGCCAGCCTGCCTGGTTGGGGAAGGCATCGCGATCGGCCTGGGTGGCGCTCTCGTTGCATTCCCCGCGGATCTTCCAGGAAGTCTGGCTGAGGACGATATAGCCGCTTCGGCAATACTTGCGCGTGGCCAGCATCTGGGTGAGCTGCTCGTCCTGCAGGGCTTCCCGGCGTTCCAGCAGGCTCTTGTCGCGGCGGCTCAGCCGGTTGTCATCTCCCTCCTGCAACCGGGTTGGCAGGACGTCGAGAGGGGCGGCCTCGAAGGTGAAGCGCTTGCTCCCGTCGTCGCTGATATGGGTGTGGAACAGGGGGGCCGGGCCATCGGGTGCCGCCCCCGGCAATCCGGAGCAGGCGGTGAGCGCCGGTAACAGCAGCGTGAGGGCAACGGCAGAGAGTAGACGCACACAAGACTCCAATCGGGTGTTCACATCAGGACGGGCAGCTTAACACGCCCGCTCGGGTTGAATGGTGGCCAGCAGCTCATCCGTCGTGAGCAGGGTCACGCTTCTGCCTTGAGGCAGGCTCAGATGCCGCCACATGAAGTGGTGGTGCTGGATGATCTGCTCCGCACTCAGGTGCGGCCTGTCCGCCGTGGTATGGGCGTCGGTCACCGCAAAGGCGTCAAAGCCCCTGGCGGCGGCGCTGCGCAACGTGGTATCGACGCAAAAGTCGGTGGCACAGCCGCAGATGAGCAGTCTGTCTACCGACTGCTCTGCCAGCAGGAAGCCGAGCTCGGTGTCGAGGAAGCTGTCACAGGCGGTCTTGCGCACCCGGCTGTCGTGGGGAGACGGGGCCAGATCGGCGTGCAGTTGCCAGCCCGCACTGCCAGGTTCCAGCTCGGAACCCGGTTCGTCGTGTTGCACATAGATGACCCGTCCGTGTTGGCCCCGCACGCGATCGGCCAGACGATTGATGTTGGCGATGACCTGGGCATCCTGATGGCGGGGGTTATCGAACAACCCCTGTTGCATGTCGATGACGAGTAACACATCCATATGAAATCCTTGGGCTATTTTGAGGGTTGCAACCATTGGCTGCAGTCACGGCTTCGGGATTGATGCAGTGCGCCCATATCTTGCTTCATTTCCTTTGCATTTAGCCAGCGTTCCGGCAGGGGAGCGATGTGGACCCTGACATCGGCGTCTCTCCCGGGTGCTGTCTCGTCACCGGTTTGCGGCACGATGAGTGCCACCTTGAGTGCCGGATTGCGGCTGGCGATGCGACTGGCGATCCCGAGCCCCCCTTCCACGTGGAAGTTGCCGGCGATATGCATGATGCGCCTGCCGGGATGCTTGCCCAGATAATCCACCATGCTTTCGGCCATGGTGTCGTCCCAGCTGGTCTGGGCGGCGAAGCGACGGGCGTTGCCGTCCGCATCCCCATGGTGCATGGAGGCCATGAACTTCTGGCGGTAGCCGTCATCCCCCAGAGTCAGCTCGCGGGCAAGCTGGCTGCGGCGATTGGCCGGCAGTTTGTCGAGCCAGGCCGGTCCCTCCTGACCGACGCAGCTCACCAGAGGTTTGGGGGCATTGGCGGCGATCACTGGCAGGTGCTGCGCCTTGGCGAACTCCACCAGAGGGCGGTAATCACTCTGGTAGTTGGGCCAGGCATGGCCATCTCGAATGAGGGCCGATTCGCCGATGCGTCCGGCCAGGTA
This sequence comes from Aeromonas sp. FDAARGOS 1418, assembly GCF_019048585.1. Lineage (NCBI taxonomy): Bacteria > Pseudomonadati > Pseudomonadota > Gammaproteobacteria > Aeromonadales > Aeromonadaceae > Aeromonas > Aeromonas sp. FDAARGOS 1418. Next base: position 1,731,595 of record NZ_CP077387.1, read on the forward strand.
GGCATCCAGCACCGGCTGATCGGCGCGGCTGAACTGCTCCATGGAAAGTACCAGGGCCCGGCCATCTGCCTGCGACGTCTCGTCAAGCCCCGCCAGCAGACGGGCCTGCAACAGATGGATGGCCGGGTGAGTGTGAAGTTCCCCCACCAGCACGATGTCGGCATCCGCCACCCGGGCCACCGCCTGCTCGAAGGTCAACGCCTGCCCCTGGGCCGTATCGAGCCGTGCGTCATAGAGGGTCTCGGGTGGGGTGTTCTGCGGCGTGGTGGCACAGGCGACCAGCAGCAGGGGCAGGGCGAGCAGGGGGAGTCGTCGGATCATGGTTACTCACTCAAGAAACAGGGGATGGGAAAAGGCTGCACCATGGGATGGCGGCATGGCGAGCGAAAAAGTGGCGCCAGTGTAAGGGGGAATGACGATAAAGTGAAATGAGAATGATTCACTTTATTATTGATCTTTGTCTCTGGCGGGGTAATATGCCTTCCGCTTGATAATAATTCTCAATAAGGACTTTGCAGTGGCGCACAACAACACCCCCTCCCTGATAGCCCTCGCCGTGGCGGCCGGGCTGATCTCCCCCGCTTTCGCCGCAGACAAGAAAGCCGATGAAGTCATGGTCGTCAGCGGCTCACGGATGGAACAGAAGCTGGAAGATGTTTCCGGTCCCATCGCTGTCATTACCTCGGAGCAGATTGAAGAGCAGGTCGTCAGCAACGTCGCCGATCTGTTCCGCTATGAGCCCGGGGTGAGCGTGCAGGGAGGCGCAGGAGATGCCCAGACCTTCACCATTCGCGGCATGAGCGAAAACCGGGTCAAGGTGGTGCAGGACGGTGTGCGCCAAAACGATGCCTACAAGAATGGCGGCGTGGGTCAGACCTACTTCGACACCGACATGATCAAGCAGGTGGAAGTGGCCAAAGGGCCGGCCTCTGCTGCTTACGGTTCCGATGCTCTGGGAGGCGTCATTGCCATCACCACCAAGGATGCTGGCGACTTCCTCAAGGGCCGCGACAGCTATCTGGATGCGACCACGGGTTATGCCTCCAGCAGCCACCAGAGAATGGCCGGCATCACGGGGGCGCTGCGCACCGGGGAAGTCGAGAACCTGCTGCGCTACACCTGGCGCGATGGCGGTGTCACCCAGAATTATGACGGCGACAAGAACGAGTTCGACATCGTCAGCCAGGCCGTGCTGTTCAAGAGCAAGTGGAATCTCTCCGATGATCAGTTCCTGAAACTGACGGTGGATTACTTCACCGAGGGGCAGGATCCGGATGCCATCGATCTGACCAAGGCGGGCTCCGTCTTCAACCAGCCCATTACCGACAAGGAGACCGACAACCTCTCCCTGGTACTGGATCATGGCCTCGCCCTGAACGCCCCCTGGGCGGATCGCGTGGACAGCAAGATCTACTACAGCCGCGCCAAGCAGACCCTGGATCAGTACGCTTCGTCCAAGTATCCGGTCATGCCGGGCAACCCCTATGTGACCAAGAACTCCCTGGATCACAACGGTTTCGAGCAGGAGAGCCTGGGCGCCCAGGTGAAGTTCAACAAGGCGCTCGCCAGCCAGCGTCTGGCCTGGGGCCTGGAATACGAGCATACCGACAACGAGCGCACCCGCTTCAAGGGGCCGACCGTTCCGGGTGACTTCGTTGGCTACAACGAGCTGAGCTTCCCCTCCACCACCAGCGAGCGCAGTGCGCTCTGGGCCTTTGACGAGATCAAGTTCGGCGAGCGCTGGGTGCTGACCCCGGGCGTGCGTTACGACTACTACAAGATGACCCCGGATGAGGATCCCGCCTACACGGGCGAGAACATGAAGAAGATCTCCGAAGGGGAGTTCTCTCCCAAGCTGGGGCTGGTGTTCAAGGCGCATGAGGCGGCGAACCTGTTCGCCCAGTACAGCCACGGCTTCAAGGTGCCCATGTATGACAACGCCTTCTCCACCCTGAACCACCAGGCGTATGGCTATCGCATCGAGCCCAACCCGAACCTCAAGCCAGAGAGCAGCGACGGCATCGATCTGGGGGTGCGCGGCAGCCGTGGCGGGTTCAGCTATGAAGTGGCCACCTTCTACAACAAGTTCGACGACTTCATCGAGCTGACGGCCGTGGGCACCGAAGGCCGTACCGCCCTCTATCAGTACCAGAACCTGGACAAGGCGACCACCAAGGGGGCCGAGGCCAAGGCGGACTACTGGTTGAACGAGCTGGTCAACGTCTGGGGCAACCTGGCCTACATCGAGGGCAAGGATGGCGAGGGCAACTACATCAACAGCCTGAGCCCCCTGAACGGCAGCGTCGGGGTGCGTCTGGAGCAGCCGAACTGGAACATCAACACCGCATTGCGCTTTGCCGACGACATGGACAAGGTGGGCAAGGATGCGCGAGGCAACGACAACATCAAGAGCGCAGGCTGGGGCGTGGTGGATCTCTATGCCCAGTTCAAGCCGGTGCAGGACCTGCAGCTCAACGTGGGGGTGTTCAACCTGTTTGACAAGGAGTACGTGAGCTACGAAAGCATCACCGGCCTTGCCGCCACCGCGGATACCAGCAAGCAGACCGAGCCTGGCCGCAACCTCAGTGCACGGGTCAAGTACGTGTTCTGATGGTCGTCGACCAGCATGAAGGAAAAGGGGCCCTCGGGCCCCTTTTGTCATGAAGGTCGGCGTCTGCAAAAAAGAAACCCGCCAGGGGCGGGTGGAAGGATTGCAACACTCATCAGGAAGCGGTGTTACCCAATAGACAGGGGGATGTGACAAAGGTTCAACTTTATTGATATTTATCGTTTTTATCTGTCATGCCGCCTGGGGATCCCCGTCCCGAAATCGGTTATCATTTGTGCCCCTTGTCATGCAGCCCGAGCCTCTATGCCCGCGTTCTCCTGGTTAGCCCTGTTTTTTGGTGCCTTCTACTTCGTTTATGGCGCCTATCTGCCGTTCTGGTCGCTTTGGCTGGAAGGCATCGGGGTGAGTACTGAACAGATAGGGCTGTTGCTGGGGGTGGGCATGGCCATCCGCTTTGCCGGCAACCTGATGGTGATGGGGCGAGTCAAGGGGGCCGGCCAGTTGCTGCCCGTCACCCGGCTGCTCTGTCTGCTGAGTCTGCTGGCCTTCCTCGGTTTCTATCTGGGCCACAGCCTCTGGTGGTTGGTGGTGCTGACCCTGGCGGCCAACTTCATCTACCCGACCCTGATGCCCATGGGAGAGGCGCTTGCCACCCGCATGGTGGTTCAGACCCACCTGGACTACGGCAAGGTGCGGCTGTGCGGCTCCTTTGCCTTTATCGTCGCCTCCACCCTGGTGGGGGCCCTAGTGGGCAACTTTGGCAGCGACTGGGTGCTGCACACCATGGTGGCCGGGCTGCTGATCATGCTGGGGCTCAGCCTGCTGCCGCTGCGACCCGCCCCCCGGGAGCTGCAAGGGGAGCGGGCCAAGGCCTCGCTGCTCGTCACGCTCAGGTCGGCCCCGGTGCGCCGCTTCCTGCTCATCACCGCCCTGCTGCAGGGGAGCCACGCGGCCTACTACGGTTTCAGCGCCATCTACTGGAAAAGCGCCGGCTACAGCGGCACCCTGATCGGGTATCTCTGGGCTCTGGGAGTGGTGGCGGAGATCGCCATGTTCGCCGCGGACAAGCGCTTCCTCCAGCGCTTTGGCGCCCAGACCCTGTTTCTGGTGGGGGCCCTTGGCTGCGTGGTGCGCTGGGTGCTGCTCGGCAGTTCTACCGATCTGGCGGTGCTGGTGCTCGGCCAGCTGCTGCACGGGGTCACCTTCTGCGTCAGTCACCTCGGCGCCATCCGCTTCATGACCCGCCAGTTGCCCACGGAGCAGCAGATCCCCACCCAGGCGCTCTATGCGGCCCTGGGCCTTGGCATGACGGTGGCGGCCCTGATGGCGATCTGCGGCGTGCTGTTCGAGCCGCTGGGGGGCGGCATCTTCTTTATCATGGTGCTGGTAGTGCTGCCGGTCTTCGTGTTGCGGCTGCGTGAAGAGAGCCCTGAACAGGGCCGATGACACAGGTCTGCCGGTCTCTGGCGCGGCAGACCTCCGACTTATCTGGAAAAGGGAAGTAGAGAGATGCACCAAGGATGGCTGCTGATCGGGTTGTCGCTCGCCTATCTGGGCTTGCTGTTCCTCATCGCCTATGTGGCGGACAAGAACAAGCGCCGTCGCCCCAAGGGGCAGCCTCTGCTCTACAGCCTGTCGCTGGCGGTCTATTGCACCTCCTGGACCTTCTTCGGCACCGTGGGCCAGGCCAGCGAATCCCCCTGGTCGCCGGTGCCCATCTACCTGGGCCCCATGCTGGTGTTCCTGTTTGGCTGGCGCCTGCTGGCCCGCCTCATCCTGGTGGCCAAGCGCGAGCACATCACCTCCATCGCCGATTTCATTGCCGCTCGTTATGGCAAGTCCCAGCGCCTGGCCATGGTGATCAGCCTCATCGCCGTCATGGGGATACTTCCCTACCTGGTGCTGCAGCTCAAGGCGATCGTCACCGGGCTCGATCTGCTGATGGCCAACAGCACGGGGGTCAGCCCCACCAGCAACATGGCGGAGCTGGCACTGGGGGTCACCCTGCTGCTGGCCCTGTTCAGCATTCTGTTCGGCACCCGCAACCTGGATGCCACCGAGCACCACAGGGGCATGGTGGTGGCCATCGCCTTCGAGTCCGTGGTCAAGCTGCTCGCCTTCATGGCGGTGGGGGGCTTTGCGCTCTGGCTCATCATCGCCAGACCGAGCGAGGCGCGTACCCTGGTGGCGGGCGACTTCCTGGATGCGGTGGTGGCGGTGACGCCGGGCAGTCTGCTGGAGCTCGCCATCTACACCCTGATCGCCATGTGTGCCGTCATCTGCCTGCCGCGCCAGTTTCACGTGACCGTGGTGGAGAACAACCAGGGGCAGGATCTGCACTGGGCCCGCTGGATCTTCCCCCTCTATCTCTTCCTGATGGGGCTCTTCATCTGGCCGCTGGCGCTGGCAGGCAAGCAGTGGGTCGGGGCAGACATGGCCTCGGACACCTATGTGATAAGCCTCCCTATGTCCCTCGGATTCGACGGCATGGCGATGCTCGCATTTCTCGGCGGCACCTCGGCGGCCACCGGCATGGTGATCGTCTGCACCATCGCCCTGGCCATCATGGTGAGCAACGATCTGGTGTTGCCGGTCCTGCTGCGCCGGGTCTGGCAACAGGGGCGGGACGAGCGCCTGATGCGGTTGCTGCTGCAGGTGCGTCGGGGTGCCATCTTGCTGATTTTGCTGGCGGCCTGGGCGCTCTATCTCTGGCTCGGGGATCTCACCAGTCTGTCGCGCATCGGCTATCTCTCGTTTGGGGCCGTGGCCCAGTTCGCGCCAGCCCTGCTGCTCGGCCTGTACTGGCGTCATGGCAATCGCAAGGGCGTCTATCTCGGGCTCGCCCTCGGGGTCAGCCTCTGGTTCGTGACCCTGCTGGCGGAGAGCGGACTGCTGGCAGGCTCCCCTCTCGAAGCCCTGCTGGCGCCCCCAGACTGGCCGGCGGTGCGGGATCTGAGCCTGGGGGCCTGGTGCCTCTTCCTGAGTCTTCTGCTCAACCTGGTCGGCTATGTGGCGGGCTCCCTGCTGTCTCGGGCGGCGGTGAGCGAGCGGCTGCAGGCCGCCAACTTCGTCGGCAAGACGAGCCGGGACACTTCGGCGCTCTATCATGCGCGGGTCTCGGTGAAGGAGCTGGAGATGCTGGCGGCCCGCTTCGTCGGTTCCAGCCGCGTCAAGCGGGCCTTCGGTCGCTTCGCCGGCGAGCGGGGAGGCACCCTGGCGCCCCAGATGCAGGCCTCGGCGGAGCTCATCGCCCACACGGAGCGACTGCTGGCCGGGGTATTCGGTACCTCGTCCGCCCGCCTGGTGCTGGCCTCTGCCCTGCAGGGACGCAACATGCAGCTCGAGGAGATCGCCACCATTGTGGACGAGGCCTCCGACATGTTCCGCTTCAACCGCGGCCTGTTGCAGGGGGCAATCGAACACATGGGGCAGGGGATCTCCGTGGTGGACAGGGAGCTCAGGCTGGTGGCCTGGAACCGACGCTACATCGAGTTGTTCTCCTATCCCCCCGGTCTCATTCAGGTGGGCCGTTCCATCGAGGAGATCATCCGCTACAACGCCGGACAGGGGTTGTGCGGCCAGGGAGACATCGAAGCCCAGGTGGCGCGGCGGGTTGCCTTCATGAAGCGTGGCAGCCCCCATGTCTCGGCGCGGGAGCGTCCCGATGGCCGGGTCATCGAGATGCAGGGCAACCCCATGCCTGCGGGGGGCTTTGTCATGACCTTCACCGACATCACCCCGTTCAGGGCGGCGGAGCGGGTGCTGCGGGAAGCGAACGAGCACCTGGAGGCGCGGGTGGCCGAGCGCACCCACGAGCTCTCCGAACTCAACCGCCAACTGCTGCTGGTAAACCAGCAGGTGGAGAGGGCAAATCAGTCCAAGAGCCGGTTCCTTGCGGCGGTGAGCCACGACCTGACCCAGCCGCTGAACGCGGCCAAGCTCTTTACCTCCTCCTTGCTGGAGATGCTGCCCCCGGAGGACGAACCGGCCCGCATCGCTCGCCACATCGACGACGCCCTGGGGGCGACCGAGGATCTCATCACGGATCTGCTGGACATCTCGCGCCTCGAGGCGGGCAAGTTCAAGGCGAAGAAGCTCGATTTCGCCCTGAGCGATGTGCTGGACAATCTCAAGGCGGAATTCGGTGTGCTGGCCCAGGCCGGTGGGATCCAGTTCTCCGTGGTGGAGAGCCGCCTTGCGGTCTACAGCGATGTGCGCTTGCTGCGGCGAGTGTTGCAGAACTTCCTCACCAACGCATTTCGCTACAACCCCGGCGGTCGGGTGCTGCTCGGCTGTCGCCGCATGGGGGAGAAGGTGCGCATCGAGGTATGGGACAACGGCCCCGGCATCCCGGAGGGCAAGCAGGAGGCGATCTTTGACGAGTTTTCCCGCCTCGATCACTCCCGCACCGCCAGGGAGCAGGGGCTTGGCCTCGGGCTCGCCATCGCCCGCGGCATCTCGCTGGTGCTGGGTCATCAGCTCTCCCTGCGCAGCTGGCCCGGAGCGGGGTCCGTCTTTGCCATCACCCTGAACCTCGCGACCCGGCCCGTCATCCCCAGCCAGGTGACGACCCCGGCCCTGCGAGACAGCCAGCTGGAAGGGGTCAGGATCCTCTGCATCGACAACGAGGAGGATATCCTCATCGCCATGGCCTCGCTGCTGGGACGCTGGGGCTGCGAGGTGCGCTGTGCCCAGAGCCTGGAGCAGGCGGAAGAGATCATCGGCGGCGGCTTCCTGCCTGCGCTGGTGCTGTCGGACTATCACCTGGATGACGGCAAGACCGGGTTGCAGGCGCTGCACATGATCAGGCTGGCCCACGGCAACGGTATCGGCGGCATCATCATCAGTGCGGATCGCAAGAGCGAGTTGCAGGCACAGATCCGTGAGCACGGCTTTGGCTACGTGAGCAAACCGGTCAAACCTCTCAAGCTGCGCGCCCTGATGAACAGCCTGCTGATGCCGGTTCAGTGACTGGTCTCACAGAATCGAGCATTGGCTGAGCATTTTCTGGATGCCATCCAGACGTCATGATCGACGATGATGATGCCTATTTCGTCGCCATTTTCCGGATTTGGTGATAATTGAGTCTTGTTGGGTGTCACTTTTGGCAGGTGGCACCCGGGCGACTCTCCTCTATAGTCATTCGGCGATTATTTTTGTCGCAAATCAAGTTGTGCAAAAAGGCAAACCGGATGAAAGTCCGGGACGCAAAGCTTCCGGTCTAAGGGTCTGCGTACCTAGGATAGCGGGGCCACCACAGGTTGTATCGTCCATGGGCCAAGCCATGGTTGCGATGTTGTCTGCGTTACCTGGCAGGTTGCGTTGCCTTTTTCGTTGTTAATTCCAATAACGAAATAAGGAAGTTCAAATATGTTAAGTCCAAAACTTTCCCTGCTGGCGCTTCTGGTCGGGGGGCTTTGCACTACCTCCGCCTTCGCCGCTGCCCCGGGCAAACCCACCATTGGCTCCGGCCCCACCAAGTTTGCCATCGTTGAAGTCAATCAGGCCGCTTCGGCCTACAACCAGTTGGTGACCGTCCACAAGGATGGCGCTCCCGTCAGCGTGACCTGGAACCTCTGGTCCGGTGACGTCGGACAGACCGCCAAGGTACTGCTCGACGGCAAGGAGGTGTGGTCAGGCCCGGCCTCCGCCGCGGGTACCGCCAACTTCAAGGTCACCAAGGGGGGGCGTTACCAGATGCAGGTGGCCCTGTGCAACGCCGATGGCTGCACCCTCTCCGACAAGAAGGAGCTGATGGTCGCCGATACCGACGGCAGCCACCTGGCGCCGCTCAATGCGCCCCTCAAGGAGAACAACAAGCCCTACGCCAACAAGTCCGGCAAGGTGGTGGGGGCCTACTATGTGGAGTGGGGTGTCTATGGTCGCAAGTTCACCGTGGACAAGATCCCGGCCCAGAACCTGACCCATATCCTCTACGGCTTCACCCCCATCTGCGGTGGCAACGGCATCAACGACAGCCTCAAAGAGATCTCCGGCAGCTTCGAGGCGTTGCAGCGCTCCTGTGCGGGCCGCGAAGACTTCAAGGTATCCATCCATGATCCCTGGGCGGCGATCCAGATGTCCCAGGGCAACCTCAGCGCCTGGGATGAGCCCTACAAGGGCAACTTCGGCAACCTGATGGCGCTCAAACAGGCCCACCCGGACCTCAAGATCCTGCCGTCTGTCGGCGGATGGACCCTCTCCGATCCCTTCTATTTCCTGGGTGACAAGACCAAGCGCGATACCTTCGTCGCCTCGGTCAAAGAGTTCCTGCAGACCTGGAAATTCTTCGACGGCGTGGACATCGACTGGGAGTTCCCGGGCGGACAGGGGGCCAACCCCAGCCTGGGCGGCCCGAATGACGGCGCCACCTATGTGGTGCTGATGAAGGAGTTGCGAGCCATGCTCGATGAACTGGAAGCCGAGACCGGCCGCCAGTATGAGCTGACCTCGGCCATCAGCGCCGGCGGTGACAAGATTGCCAAGGTGGATTATCAGGCGGCCCAGCAGTACATGGACCACATCTTCCTGATGAGCTACGACTTCAGCGGCGCCTTCGACCTGACGAATCTGGCCCACCAGACCAACCTCTTTGCCTCCAGCTGGGATCCGGCCACCAAGTACACCACCGACAAGGGCGTCAAGGCGCTGCTGGGTCAGGGGGTGACACCGGGCAAGATAGTGGTGGGGGCGGCCATGTATGGCCGTGGCTGGACCGGAGTGAAGAACTACCAGGCCGGCAACCCCTTCACCGGCACCGCTACCGGACCGGTGAGCGGTACCTGGGAAAATGGCGTAGTGGATTACCGCGACATCGTCAACAACCGCATGGGCGCAGGCTGGGAGCAGGGCTATGACGAGTCGGCCGAGGCCCCCTATGTCTTCAAGGCCAGCAGTGGCGACCTCATCACCTTTGACAACGACCGCTCGGTCAAGGCCAAGGGGCAGTACGTGCTGGCGAACCAGCTCGGCGGTCTGTTCGCCTGGGAAATCGATGCGGACAACGGCGACATCCTCAACGCCATGCACGAGGGGCTGGGCCACGGCGAGGGTACGCTACCGCCGGTCAACAAGCCGCCGGTTGCCAATGCCGGCAGCGATCTGAGTGCCACCGGTCCGGCCGAGGTGACCCTCAACGGCAGCGCCTCCCATGATCCGGAAAACGGGGCGCTGACCTACAGCTGGAAACAGATCTCCGGACCCCAGGCCAGCCTGCTGGATGCCACCCAGGCCAAGGCCCGTGTGGTACTGGATGCCGTCAGCAGCGACATCAATCTGGTGTTCGAGCTGACCGTGACCGACGATCAGGGGCTCTCGGCCAAGGATCAGGTGGTGGTCACCAACAAGGCGCCGCAGCCGAACCTGCCCCCCGTGGTCAGCGTACCGTCCAGTGCGACCGTCGAGGCCGGCAAGCAGGTGAGCATCAAGGCCACCGCTTCCGACCCCAATGGTGATGCCCTGAGCTATCAGTGGACAGTGCCGGCCGGTCTTAGCGCCACCGGTCTGGACAGCGCGACCCTGGTGGTCACGGGCTCGAACGTGACCAGTGACACGGCCTACGATCTGACCCTGGTGGTCACCGACGGGGCGCTGGATGCCACAGCCGTTTCCCGCCTGACCGTCAAGCCGGCCAGTACAGGTGGTGGCTGCGAGGCCAGCGATCCGGATGCGGCCAACCACCCGGCCTGGAGTGCAGGTACCGTCTACAACACCAATGACAAGGTGAGCCACAAGCAACTGGTGTGGCAGGCCAAGTATTGGACCCAGGGCAACGAGCCGAGCCGCACCGCCGATCAGTGGAAACTGGTGAGCCAGGTGCAACTGGGTTGGGATGCCGGAGTGGTCTACAACGGCGGTGATGTCACCAGCCACAACGGCCGCAAGTGGAAGGCCCAGTACTGGACCAAGGGCGATGAGCCCGGCAAGGCCGCCGTCTGGGTCGATCAGGGCGCGGCGAGCTGCAACTGATCTGCCGTGATGACAAATGGGGCCGAGGGCCCCATTTTTGTCTTGCTGCGTGGTCGGGTGTATCTTCCCTGTCAGAGGAAAGGCGCACTCGCTTTGTCAAAAAGGCCCGTCAGGGCCTTTTTTCATGGAATGTCACCGATTCACAGCGGTTTTTGCCACAGGCTGAGCAGCAGATCCTGCTCGAGGGCGTCGGGCCCCTGGTGGGTGAAGGCGTGGCGCTGCTCGCCGCTGGCACGCCAGCCGAGGCGACTGGTCTCCAGAATGTGCTCGCGCAGGCCCTGATCCAGCGCCGTACTGAACTGTGCGCGTTGCTGGGCAACACTGACAAGCCCGGTGAGGGCGGGCCAACTCAGGGGATGTTCCATGCTCACCGGATTGAGGCTGACGCGCAATTGCCACTGATGGCGAGGGCCTGGCTGCACGTGGAGCAGATAGCCGCCCGGCGCCAGCCAGCTGACCAGGAGTTCCGTCTTGACCTTGAGGTCGTTGACCAGCAGCACCTGGGCCGTGCCAGGCAGTAGCGGGGCGCGCGCCGGGTCGGCGATGACGAACTGGCCTTCCGGTTGCGCCTTGTTGGCGGCGAAGATGGCATTCTTGGCCAGATCGAAACCGCCGACCTGCCAGCCGGACAGCCGCTCAGCCAGGGCGCGGCAGTAGTACCCCTCGCCACAGCCGAGGTGGACAAGCTCGCGCTCGCCAAGAGGAGCGAGCAGGTTCGCCATGGCGTCCACCAGAGGCAGTTGGTGGCCTTGTTCCAGGAAGCGGCGCTTGGCGCGCAGCAGGGCCCGGCTGTCGCTGTCCTTGGGGTTCTTCTTGCCGGGGATGAGGTCCAGATAGCCTTCCGGTGCGGGATCGAAGTGGTGCTTGTTGTCGCAATAGACCCCGCGGGAGGCGGCATGAAGGTGCAGGGGGCTGCGGCAAAGGGGGCATTGAAGGTGCATAGGAGTTCTCTTGGCGAAGGCCATGGCGGCGGGGCGTTCGGGATTATAGGGGAGAGGATCGGAAAAGGCTGCCATGGGCAGCCTTTTTATCCAACGGCGCTGTGCGGGCGCCGTCGGCGGAACCCGGTCATCGGGTACCAAACACCACTATGGTCTTGCCGTGGGCGGAGATGAGCTCCTGCTCTTCCAGCATCTTGAGGATGCGGCCGACGGTTTCACGGGAGCAGCCGACGATCTGGCCGATCTCCTGGCGGGTGATCTTGATCTGCATGCCATCCGGGTGGGTCATGGCATCCGGCTGTTTGGCCAGGTTGAGCAGGGTCTGGGCAATGCGGCCGGTCACGTCCAGGAAGGCGAGGTTGCCGACCTTCTGGCTGGTGTGCTGCAGGCGTTTGGCCATTTGACCGGATAGACGCATCAGGATGTCCGGGTTGACCTGGATCAGCTGGCGGAACTTCTTGTAGGAGATCTCGGCGACTTCGCAGGCGCCTTTGGCACGTACCCAGGCGGAACGCTCCGGATTCTCGTTCTCTTCGAACATCCCCATCTCGCCCAGGAAATCCCCCTGATTCAGGTAGGAGAGGATCATCTCCTTGCCTTCGTCATCCTTGATCAGGACGGCGACGGTGCCCTTGACGATGTAGTAGAGGGTTTCCGCTTTTTCACCGGCGTGGATCAGGGTGCTCTTGGCGGGATACTTATGAATGTGGCAATGCGACAAGAACCACTCAAGGGTGGGATCGCTTTGCGGTTTGCCAATGATCATGAGACTTCCTCTGTAGTGTCATTTTTATGGACTGTGCGTCCAGGCAAGTTGCCAAGCTTGCCATTCCTTACTCTTTGGTCGCAGTAGAATAAGAGCCTTTGCCTGTGCTGACAAGGCTTTGGGGTTTTGCCGTCCACCGGTGAGCCGCCATCTGCTGCGTCGTCCGGGGCATTCTAGGCAAGAAGAGGAGGTCGGATGTTGATTTCGATCTATTTCCCTTTGGGTCGTCGTCCGTTTCGCAGGAGAGGCTTGTCGCCGCAAAACGGGGCTTTATCGTCGGGAACGGGCAAGATCCTGGCGCATGTGCCACTCGACCCCGGCTTGAGGTATGCTATGGGCGTTAGAACCGTCGTCATTGAGAGGAAAGTGAGAGATGAAAGCCAAGGTCAGCTGGGTGGAAGGCATGAAGTTTGTGGGGGAGAGCGAGTCCGGTCATCAGGTGACCCTGGATGGCGCCAACCCGGGTGAAGGTGCCAGCCCGATGGAGATGATCCTGCTGGCTGTCGGCGGTTGCAGCTCCATCGATGTGGTCTCCATCCTGGAGAAGGCCCGTCAATCCGTGACCGCCTGCCATGTCGAACTGGAAGGGACCCGCGCCGATACCGTTCCCCGGGTATTTGAGCAGATCCACCTCAAGTTCGTGGTGACCGGCAAGGGTCTGGCGGAGAAGCAGGTCGCCCGTGCGGTGGATTTGTCCATGGAAAAATATTGTTCAGTTTCCCTGATGTTGGAAAAAGCGGTAGAAATTACCCATAGTTATCAAATCCTTGAGGGTTGACCGCTATAGTTTGTCCCGTCGATAACGCCATGACATAAGGAAAGTGCGATGAAAAAAATGATGATGTTGCTTCCCCTGTTCGGTCTGGCCGCCTGCAGCATGCCGCAGCCGACCCAGTATCAATACAGCCAGTATCAGTGCGGGGAAGAGTTGCTGGCCATCACCTATGATGCCCAGGCCGACATGGTGCAGTTCCCTTATGCCGGTGTCTATCACAAGCTGGGGCGCATCGAGTCGCCCAAAGAGACTGCCAGCTATTCCGACGGGGTGACTACCTTCTCCCGTCAGGACAAGCAGGCTACCCTGGTCAAGAGCGGTGTGACCCAGCTGACCTGCGAGTTGAAGTGACCCTGATGCCGTCACGGCGTGCATGGAAAACGGCCTGCGTGAAGCAGGCCGTTTTTGTTGAACGAGACATCAGTCTGACGGTAGCGAGCCCAGCAGCTGGGCGGCCAGTTGCTGGCTAAGCTGGCCACGGGCTTCCTCTGCGACGGGTACGTCGCTGGCGAGCTGGATGGCGCTGCTCCACACCGCTTTCTGGCTATGCCCGTCGAGCAGCACGACGGCCAGGGTCCCCTTGCGGGCATTGGCGGCGGCGTTCAGGCCCGGTGTCATGCCGAGGCGGGAGAAGATCTCGCCATCGCTCATGTCCTGGCTGCCAGCTACCCCGATGGCGACCCAGACGTCGGCCTCATCCAGGGGAACGCTGCGCCAGCCTTTGCCGTCCAGCTGCCGGATGACGGCCTGCTGTACCGGCTCGAGCCAGGGCGCGGCGCTGTTGCCCGCATACTGGAATTGTTCGGCCAGCGCATAGCGTGGTGTCGCCCCGTAGGTCCAATGCTCCGCCGGGCGAACCACCATGGTGCCCGTTTCGACCGTGGGTGCGGCGGGGCCGGAGCTGCAACCCCCCAGCAGGGTTGCCAGCATGAATGAGAGAAGTGCAGCGCGCATCGTTAAGCTCCTTGGCTCAGGTGATCTTGCCCGTTTCGATCAGTTGCTGGATCAGGGGGCGCAGGATCAGTTCCATTGCGAAGCCCATCTTGCCACCCGGCACGACGATGGTGTTCATCCTGGACATGAAGGCGCCGTCAATCATCGACAGCAGGTAGGGGAAGTCCACCTGCTTGATGCCCCGAAACCTGATCACCAGCATACTCTCGTCCAGGCTGGGTATCACCTTGGCGCTGAAGGGGTTGGAAGTATCGACGGTCGGCACCCGCTGGAAGTTGATGTGGGTGCGGGAGAACTGCGGCGTGATGAAGTTGATGTAGTCGTCCATGGAACGCACGATGGAGTCGGTCACCGCCTCGCGGGAGTGGCCGCGTTCCGAGGTGTCGCGAATGAGCTTCTGGATCCACTCCAGGTTGACGATGGGCACCACGCCGATGAGAAAGTCCACGTGCCGCGCCACGTTGTGCTCCCCCGTGACCACGCCGCCATGCAGTCCTTCGTAGAACAGCAGATCCGTCTCGCCGGGCAGCTCCTGCCAGGGCGTGAAGGTGCCCGGCATCTGGTTGAAAGGCACCGCCTCGTCGAAGCTGTGCAGATAGCGCCGATACTGGCCGGTGCCGCTCTGGCCATACTCCTGGAAAAAGGACTCCAGCAGACCGAAGTCGTTGGCCTCCGGGCCGAAGTAGCTGATATGCCGCCCCTGCTCCCGGGCCTTGCGGATAGCCACGTCCATCTCGGGCCTGGTGTAGCGGTGAAAACTGTCCCCCTCGACCACGGCCGCCTTGTATCCAAGCTGGTGGAACATGGAGCGAAAGGCGTTGGTGGAGGTGGAAGTACCGGCACCGGACGAACCGGTGACCGCGATGATGGGATGCTTGGCCGACATAGAATTCTCTCTTCCTTGGGAGTTCCGTTATAAGGGGTGGCCCAAAGTGCGGTCAAGTGCGCCGTCATCCTCCCGCTGCCCCCACGCTTCCCGGCAATAGCTGTGAACAAGGGCTGCCCTGTGCTCTGGGTACGTTGGAATAGGTGCTGCTGGGTGGCGAACTGGTCATGCGGCCTGATGGTGCGAGTTGGATAGGGGGAGGGCGGGGTGAGCCGCCCGATAAGCCGTGACCGCGTTACGCTTGGGGGAAGTCGTCAGTGGGTGACTTGCTTAAATGAGTCTTTGGGACGACATTGACACTTTCGTGCAGCTCGCTGTAGACAAGCACGGCGCTACCTTGTAGCAATTGTTGCCTGACTGCTTCGACCTTGTCGGTCAGGCTGACATCCTGTTCACCGTATTCGGTGCCTTCTTGCAGCACAAAGTGTTCGAGCAGGTTGGTGAGGGTGTCCGGCTCCAGTTCTTGCCAGGGGATAATCATGATTTCATCTTCACTCAGTGGGTTGCGGATATTGTCGGTGTCTGGTCGGCAAGCGCAAGGGATTTGTCTCGTTTTGGACGAGGGGTGCCATGCAATCCATTGACGCACGCCGACCCTCCAGTCAATTCGAACAGCACCTGTTCGATGCCCGCCGCCGCGCCCTGAGCGCCGGTTTGCGCTGGTACTGGGTCATCAATCTCATCGCCCTCGTATTTCTGCTGACCCGCTTCTACATCTATCGGGATGCACACCTGGTACTGGTCGGCAACCTGCCCTGGTCCTACAAATGGCAGCTCTTTGCCATGATAGGTGTTGGCCTGCTGCTGCCGCTCGGGTGGGGCTGGCTCTCCCGTCAATCCCATGCCATCTGGCTGGTGTCCCTGTGCGTCTGTGCCCTGGCCTGGGGGCTGGCCTGGGCCATGGTGGGTTACACCATCTCGATCGTCGACTTGAAGGGGGGCTTCAGTTTCATTTTCAACATGGTCAGTCTGTTGCTGCTGACCGGTCTCGTCGCCGCGTATTGCGATGTGCGGCTGTTTTACGCACTGGTTTCTGTCCCCCTGCTGTTCTTGTTGGTGAGAGCCTCCTGGAGTCCTGAGCCCTTTGTTCTGGTCAACACCATCGTGGTCGGGGTCTTGCTGGTGGTGCTGGAGACGGGGCGGCGCATGCTCAACGGCTGGTTCGAGCTTGCGGTGTCAAGGGAACACGACAACCTGATGCTGGCAAACAAGATGAATGCCATGGCCAACCGGGATCCCCTGACCGGCATAGCCAACCGTCGCCACTTCGATCAGGCGTGCAAGCGTGCCATTGCGCAAGGCACCACCCAGGATGTACCGCTCACCGTGATCCTGCTCGATGTGGATTTCTTCAAGCGCTACAACGATCGCTATGGTCATCAGGCGGGGGATGAGTGCCTGATCCTGGTGGCTGAGTGCCTGGAGGAGAGTGTGCGGGAGCCCGGCGATCTGGTGGCGCGCTACGGGGGAGAGGAGTTCGTGGTGTTGCTGCAGGAGACGACGCTGGCCGGTGGCCAGGAGGTGGCGGAGCGCATTCGCGCCACTCTGGCGGCCAGGGCTCTGCCCCATGAGGATTCCGACGTAGCCCCCCACCTCACCCTGAGCCAGGGGATAGCCCAGTGGCGAGCCGGGGAGAGCCTCGTCATGCTGCTCGAGCGGGTCGATGGCGCCCTCTATCAGGCCAAGGAAGAGGGGCGCAACGGTTACCGGTTCGCGCCCTGAGTCTGTTCCCGCAACCACTGGCTGATGCGCTCATCCAGCCAGAAGCGGGGGCGCCAGGGAGAGCCGTGCAGGAAGCCCACGTGGCCGCCCTGGCGGCTCAGCTCGTAGCGCACCAGAGGGGAGAGCTGCTCCGCCGTCGGAATGACGGCATCGGTCATGAAGGGATCGTCGGCGGCGTGAATGACGAGGGTCGGGATGGGAATGCGGGCCAGCAGGCTCAGGCCGGAGCAGGTCTGGTAGTAGTGATCTGCGCTTTCGAAACCATGGAGCGGTGCCGTCACCAGCTCGTCGAACTCCCTCAGTGTGGCGATGCGGGTGATCTGGGCCGGCTGCCAGCGCGCCCGTGCCGCGCTCTGGCGCCGGATCTTGCTTTGCAGGTTGGTTCGCATGGTGCGCAGCAGGTAGTTCTGATAGACCCGTGAGAAGCCCTGATTGACCCGATCGGCACAGCTTGCCAGTTGCAGCGGGGCCGACACTACCACCGCCGCCTTCAATGGTGCCGGGCAGGCCCGCGCCAGCAGATTGACCAGCATGTTGCCCCCCAGGGAATAGCCGATGGCGACCAGGGGACGGCCAGGAAAACGCCGCCCCAGCTCGGCAATCACCGCCTGGGCGTCCTCGATGGCGCCTGAGTGATAGGCCTGCAGCAGCCGATTCGGCTCGCCACTGCACCCCCGAAAGTGCATCAGCACCGCCTCGTTCCCTTGCCGCTGCAGGTGGGCAAAGAGCCCCTTGGCATAGTGGGAGTGAATGCTCCCCTCCAGTCCGTGGAACACCACCACCAGGGGTTGTTCATCCTGGCCGGGTTCGCCGCTCCAGGCCAGATCAACGAAATCGCCGTCCGGAAGTTCGAAGCGCTCCTGGATGAAGCGGGCAGGCGAGCGGCGCAGCCACTTGGGCAAAATGGTTTGCAGATGGGGGTTGCGGGCCCACCAGGGGGCGTGAAAGTGGCTTTCTGTCAACATGCAACGACTCGGAAGAGCAGGGAGGAAAAGGGGGCGGCGAGCCCTTGGCTCGCCGCGACATCAGGCCATCAGACGATCGTGGTGCTCGGCGCCGCGCAGCATGGCCTGGATCAGTTCGTTGGCTTCAAACTTGGTGAGCGCCTCGTGGGCGCCGACCTGATGGGCCCGCTCCACGCTGATCTCGCTGGAGAGGGAGGTGTGCAGGATGATGTAGGCTCCCGCCAGCTTGGCATCGCTCTGCACCTCGAAGGCCAGCTCGTAACCATCCAGTCCCGGCATCTCGATATCGCTCACCAGGATGTCGATCCGCGTGCCCTGGGAGACCCGGGTCTGCATCAGGGTGAGGGCGTCGCGTCCGTTGGTGCAGACCTCGTAGGGGATGTTGATGTAATCGAGCGCCGCCATGAGCTGGCGACGGGCGACAGAGGAGTCGTCTACCAGCAGGATCCGCATCGGCTTGAGCCGCTCGCGCTGCACGTCGGTCAGCACGGGGTAGAGATGGCTGGGATCGTCCGGATAGACCCGCGACAGGATGAGTTCCACATCCAGCAACTGGATCAACTGATCTCCCACCCGGGTCACGCCGGTGACGAAGACGTTCTGTCCCAAGGAGGGAGGGGGCGGTTCGATGTCACGCCAGTTGCACTCGGTGATCTTGTCGATGCCCCGCACCAGAAAGCCCACCAGGGTGCGGCGGCAATCGGTGATGATGATGAAGCAGTGGGGCATCTCCTCCCGGGTGATGGGGCGGTAGCCCACGGCCATTGCCATGTCGATCACCGGGATGGTGGTGCCGCGCATGCTGGCGGCACCGAGCACGGTGGGATGGGATTGTGGCAGGGCGGTGAGCTGGGTGTAGGGCACGATCTCCTTCACCTTGAGGGTACCGATGGCGAAGGATTGTCTGGCAGAGAGGTGGAACAGCAACATGCCCTGGGATTGGTTGGCCTTGCTCGTCATGGCGGATGTCCTGTTGATCTAGTCGGTGACGGTCAATCGGGTGTTCAGCATAAAGGATGGTGACATGAATGACTCCTTTGTTGTTAGCGGCGGTGAGCCGCAAAACTGGATTTCTTTTGCCATCCTTTTATGCCTCTCTTATCGGGTCGCGGACGGCTGAGGGGAGAGGGGCGCCCCGAGCCATTGCAGATGAGCCTCGGCCAGCGCGCTTTCATCCCGATAACCCAGCCTGCTCACCACCTGTGACGGTGTGCTGCCGCTTCGCAGCAGGCGAATCCCCTGCAACAGTTGCCACTGATCCTGCAGTGCCTGGGCGTGCGGGCCCTCGAGACCGCGAGTGCCCAGCAGGGTCTGCCAGGCAGCCACGCTATCCGGCTGTGCTCTGGCCAGGGCTTGCCAGGCATCTTGCAGTGCCTGATCCCCCAGTGACGAGATGGTGCAGCCATGCAACTCATCCCCCACCACTTGCAGTCGCTGCCCATAGGGGCCTTGCCAGTCTCGGGGGCGTGACCAGGCCGCCAGGCTGTCCAGCAGTGCGTCCATCAACGGGTTTGCCTGCAACCAGCCAGCCTGGGCGGGCTGGGGCACCCGCACGGAGCAGGCCAGCAGATCATGCTGGCAGTCAGCCAGAGGGGTGAAGGCGGCGAGGGCATCGGCACAGAGCCAGAAGTGGCTGCCAGGTGTCAGCAGCAGCTCATGGGCACCCAATTTCAGCAGCGCCGCCCCCTGGGTGACGCGCAGCAATTGGCCCATGGGGGAGCGCTTGCGGGGGCCGACCTGAAGGGTGGAAGTGGAAAAATGCTGATATTCGATGGCGTGATGCATGTAAAAACCCTGATATGATGCTGCCTGGAGGTAACAAAAATGGAAACCAGACGTAAAAAGCGCTTCATTGCCGGGGCGGTTTGCCCGGCGTGCGGCAAGATGGACACCATGATGCTGTATATGGAGCATGGAGTCGAGAAGGTGACCTGTGTCGAGTGCGGGGATACCCAGGTGCAGACCCAGGAGCAGGTGGACAAGGCCACGCGTGAGGCGGAGCAGGTGATAGGGGTGTTTCGTCCCGAGTGAGGGACATGCCTCAAGGTGATGGTACGCCGGTCAGGCGGGTCGCTGTTGATGACTTTTTCATCATATTGAAGCCGGGCCGACCATATGCTTGTCTGCCTTTTTGAGGTATTCTGAGCCCGTTTTTTTCTATCCGCAGGATCCCTGACATGAAAGTAGCTCCCCTGAGCGTGGTTACGCTGGAATACACGGTCACCGACGAACACGGTGAAGTCATCGACACCACTGTCGGTAAAGAGCCGCTGGTGTATCTGCACGGTACCCGTTACCTGGTCTCCGGCCTCGAAGCCGAGCTGGAAGGTCGCAGCGTGGGCGAGGCGTTCGACGTCACCCTGACGCCGAACCAGGCCTATGGCGAGTACGACGAGAATCTGGTGCAGGAAGTGCCCGGCGAGCTGTTCGACGGTATGGAAGTGTCTGAAGGGGATACTTTTGTGGCCGAGACCGACGATGGTCACCGTCCGGTGACCGTCATCGAGGTGTCCGAGGAGTTCATCAAGGTGGACGGCAACCATCCCCTGGCTGGCGTGACCCTGGGCTTCAAGGTCGAGATCAAGGACGTGCGTGCCGCGACCGCCGAAGAGCTGGCCCATGGCCATGTGCACGGCGCTGGTGGCTGCGGTCACGATCATGGTCATGACCATGATCACGGCCATGATCACGATCATGACCACGGTGGCTGCTGTGGCGGCCATGGTCACAGCCATGCACACGATCACGGCGACGATCACGGTCACGGTGGTTGCTGCGGTGGTGGTGGTTGTGGTGGCAAGGGCCATCAGCACTGATCACGGCCTGGCCGATGATAAAAAAACCCGCGCATGGCGCGGGTTTTTTTATGGCTGGCACTCATCAGTAGTGCGGTGGCGGCGTCTCTTCGGCCATGCTGGCGATCTGGCTCGGCTGTACGCTCTGCAATTTATCCACCAGTAGATGGATCTGGTGTTTGAGCCGGTCCAGCTCGCGACCCTGGGTGGTGACCTCGTCGTTGAGCTGCTCCACCGTGTATTCGGCAAAGGCGAGGCGGCTTTCCAGGGTTTCGAGGCGTTCGTTTAGTTGCTGACTCATGGGCCTTTTGGTCCTTACTTGATAGTCCAGATTTCAGCCAGGCCACTGGAGCTGGCACTGACGAGGTGGTCATTGTCGCGCAAAGCCACGCCATAGACCACAGCGCTCGGCGGTTTCACCTTGGGATGGGGCGAGACGCGCCAGCTCTGCAACGGCTGGCCGTCACTCACCTGCCACAGAGTGAGCTGGCGGGAGGGGGCGCCGGTGATGAGCCAGTTGCCGCCGTTGGCAAAGCGGGCGCTGGTGTAGACCTCGAAGCGGTGATCGTATTGCAACCGGCTGTGCTCCTTGCCGGTTTTGAGATCCCAGATGCTGGCCTGGCGACTGTCTGCGGTGAAGGCGAAGCGTCCGGACGGATCCAGTCTCGCCATCACGACTCGCCCGGCGTGGTTGAAGCGCCACACCACCTGGCCCGTGCGGGTATCCCACAGATAGGCGCTGTAATCGTTGCCGCCAGTGAGGGCATAGCGACCGTTGGGGGAGAGATCCACCGTGTTGACCTGTTCGGTGTGGCCGAGAAATTGCAGCCGGCGTCCGGTCTGGGTGTCGACCACTTCCGCCTTGCCGTCTTCACGGCCGATGAGCACCCGGCGGCCATCCGCCGAGATCGCCGCATCGCGCAGGCGGGATTCTGGCAGGGAGTAGTAGCCCTGGGAGCGGCCATCCTGCAAGCGCCAGATGGCGAAGGTGTGCTGGGTGGCGGTGATGGCATGGCTGTCATCGGGAGAGAAGCGGGTCAGGGTGACGAACTCCTCCTGGTCGTCGCTCTGGCGCCAGCGCCAGCGCTCCTTGCCCTGTTCAAGATCCCACACCACAGTGCCCTGACCCAGGCTGGAGACGAGCGCGAGCTTGCCGGAACTGGCGAGATCCGCGCTCAGCAGACCCTGGTTGGCGAGGCGGATCTGCTGGCTGGGAAGTGAGCGTTGTTCGCACCCCGTCAGCATCAGGCAAATACCGATGAGATAAATGGCACTTTTGATCATTTTTCCTGTCTCATGCTTTCGTTACCTGCGATCACGGCGTTAGTATAAGGCGCTTATCACGATAAACCTCTCATTTCACGAAGGAACCGAGAGCGGTATTTAGAGTTTTGGAGAAACTGATGAACAATTTTCTGAAGGTGTCCCTGTTGGCTGCGGCGGTTGCCGTCGGTCTGACTGCTTGCCAAAAAGATGAGAAACCTGCTGCTACCAACACCGCAGAGGTCAAGGCAGAAGCCAGCAAGCCGGCAGAGGCCCCCAAGGCTGAGGCCAAGAGCTTTGAAGAGCAATCCGGCTATGCGATCGGCCTCTCCATGGGTCGTTATATCGCCAATACCCTGGAGCGCCAGCAGGAGCTCGGCATCAAGCTGGACAACACCGTGATCCTAAAGGGTGTCACCGACGGTCTGGGCAAAGAAGCCAAGATGACCGACGAGGAGATCCAGAAGGTTCTGCAGGAATACGACGCCAAGATCAACGAGCTGACCAAGGCGAAGGCCGACAAGGATGCCGTGGAAAACCTGAAGAAGGGTGAAGAGTTCCTGGCTGCCAACGCCAAGAAAGAGGGCGTGAAGAGCACCGAGTCCGGCCTGCAATATCAGGTCGAGAAGATGGGTGACGGCGCCAAGCCGAAGGCCACCGACATCGTCAAGGTGCACTACACCGGTACCCTGACCGACGGCACCAAGTTTGACAGCTCCGTCGATCGCGGCGAGCCGGCTACCTTCCCGCTCAACCAGGTGATCCCGGGCTGGACCGAAGGGGTGCAACTGATGCCGGTCGGCTCCAAGTTCAAGTTCTTCCTGCCGTCCAAGCTGGCCTATGGCGAGCACGGTGCAGGTTCCATCCCGGCCAACGCCGTGCTGGTATTTGACGTAGAGCTGCTGGCCATCGAAAAACCGGCTGCCGATGGCGACAACGCCAAGAAATAAGCTCAAAGCACCATAAAAACGGCTCCCCAGGGAGCCGTTTTTGCTTGTGTATTGTCGCAATCCCCCGGATAAAGCGATGAGGCCGTCTTGAGTGTGTGGCGGCTAGCCCCCAGAATAGACAACAAAATCAAGCGCAAGGATGGATCTCGTGGCTGAAAGCAAACCCCGTGTCCTGTTGGTGGAAGATACCCGCAGTCTGGCGGTCGTCTATGAGCAGTATCTGGCCCAGGATGGCTACGAGGTGCAGCTGGCAGATTGTGGCCAGCAGGCTTTGGCACAATTGCTGGCAAGCCCGCCCCCCGTGGTGCTGCTCGACCTGGAGTTGCCCGACATGTCCGGCATGGACATCTTGCAGCAGATCACGGAGCGGCAACTGCCCTGTTCCGTGGTGGTGATCACCGCTCACGGCTCGGTGGATGTGGCGGTGGAGGCGATGCGGTTCGGGGCCTTCGATTTTCTCACCAAGCCGTTCGATGGCAAGCGCCTGTGCGCCACGGCGCGCAATGCCCTGAAGCACCAGCAACTCAGCTCGCTGGTGGCCCAGTATCGGGAAAACTTCGAGCGCAGCTCCTTTGCCGGTTTCATTGGCGCCTCCATGGCGATGCAGGCGGTCTATCGCATCATCGAGAGCGCGGCGCCGAGCAAGGCCACCGTCTTCATCACTGGCGAGAGCGGCACCGGCAAGGAGGTGTGCGCCGAGGCCATCCACCAGTGCAGCCCGCGTCGGGATCAGCCCTTCATCGCCCTCAACTGCGCCGCCATTCCCCATGACCTGATGGAGAGCGAGATCTTCGGCCACGTGAAGGGGTCGTTTACCGGTGCCCAGGGGGATCGCAAAGGGGCGGCCAGTCTGGCGGACGGCGGCACCCTCTTCCTCGACGAGATTTGCGAGATGGATCTCGACCTGCAGAGCAAGCTGCTGCGTTTCATCCAGACCGGCACCCTGCAGCGGGTCGGCAGCGGCAAGCTGGAGACGGTGGATGTGCGCTTTGTCTGCGCCACCAACCGGGATCCCCTGGTGGAGGTCAAGGCCGGACGGTTTCGTGAAGACCTTTACTACCGCCTGCACGTGATCCCGCTGGCGCTGCCCCCCCTGAGGGAGCGGGGAGAGGACATACTGCTGCTGGCCCGGGAGTTGCTGCTGCGTTATGCCGGTGAGGAGAACAAGCGGTTCAGGGACTTTGATGCGGACGCAGTGCAGGTGCTGCTCGACTACCCCTGGCCCGGCAACGTGCGAGAGCTGCAAAACGTGGTGCGCAACATAGTCGTGCTCAACGATGGCGAGCTGGTGAGCCCGGATATCCTGCCACCTCCCCTCAACGGGGGGCGTACCCAGGCCCCGGAGCCTGTGGTCGGGATCGCGGATCCCCAGTCAGAACCCGTCGTCGTTCGCAGGCAGGTCCGTCCGCTCTGGCAGGTGGAAAAGGAGGCCATCGAACAGGCCATCGCCAGTTGTGACGGCAACATCCCCAAGGCGGCGGCCCTGCTGGAAATAAGCCCTTCCACGATTTATCGCAAGAAGCAGAGCTGGGAAGAGGCGAGTCCGGCCTGAGCCGTCATCCCTGCTCCCGGGCAGACATGCTGATGTGCGGGGCGGCCAATTGGCTGCCCCGCATGCTTATCAGAGTTTGGCGAGCAGCTTGAGCCTGGCCAGCCGTTCTGCCTCGTTGGCGGTGAACCAGCCATCCTGTGACAGCAGAAACCAGGCGCGGGCAAAGTACTCGGTCGCCGCGGGATCATTGAGCACGAGTGCATTCTCCCCCAGCTCCTCGAACACATAGCCATCCTCGGGGGTGCCTGCGGCGGCCATGTCGTCGCGCAACTGCGCCAGTTCGGCCATGGCCTGTTCATGGCGATCCTGGGCCCGGCTCAGGCGCGCCAGACTCCAGCGGGCGATAAAGGCTTTGCCCTGGTTGTTGTGCTGCTCGTGCCAGGCCAGGCACTTTTGCTGACAGGCGATGGCCTCGTCGAGGCGACCCAGCTCGAACAGGGTCCAGCCCTGATTGTTATAGAGGGTGGCGAGCCAGCCTCGCGCCCGCTTGTCGTGACTGCGCTCGGCCAGGGTCATCGCCAGCTGGTGCCAGTGGCTCTGCTCCTCCAGGGGGGCGGCGATGGCCACCATGTGGGCCGCATCGATGGCCAGATAGTGCTCTTCGTACTGCTCTCCCAGTTGCCAGGCCTGTTCAAACAGGGCTCTGGCGCTGGCCTTGTCACCGGCGGAGTTGAAGGTGCGGCCACGCTCCAGCAAGGCGCGCAGGCGGGCCCGGGGAGTCGCCTCGGTGAGGCGGGGTTCTATCTCGTCGAGCAGTTGGTGCGCCTGTGCAAACTGGCGTTGCAGCGAATGGGTACGGGCTATCTGGGTGAGGAGCTCCAGCTCCCATTGCAGGTTGGTGGCACGCGCCTCGGGCAGCAGTGCTTGAAAACGCTGGGCGCTGGCAACGGGATCCTGATAATCCCACAGCGCCATGAAATCGGGCGGATTGTTCATCTGGCCTCCATGCCGGTTATCCGCCCACCAAGATGCCTGAAGGCCATTCTTTGTACAAGAAGGGGGGCTGGCGCCATCGTGACGCCAGCGTTTGCCGATCAGTAGACCATGGCAAGGCTCATCAGCATCAGACCCAGGGCGGCAAAGGCTCCCTCCTTGATAGCCAGGCGCGGTACCAGTGCCTTGGGCAGGGCAGGGAACAGGCTCAGGGCAAAGCCGAACCCCGGCATCAGCCAGTGGAAAGCAGGGCTTCGCAGGGCGGGATCCGCAGCGCCATTGATGACGATGAGCAGGATAAAGAGAGTGAAGGCGGGCAGGATAAACCAGCGGGCATGGCCGGCGGCAACCGCCCGCAGTGGCGAGATGCGATAGAGCACCAGGGTCACGAGGAAGAGGGCGAGGGGAGCCAGCAGATAGAGCGGGGCCGGGTTCATGATGAGGGTCTCCTGACAAGGGGGGCAGAGTGTAGGCAGTCCGGGTGGGGAATGACCAGTCCCCCGCGCCCGGGCTGTGAAGCGGATCGCAGGGCAAAGGTTTGCCTGGGCAGGATCAGCGGAACCAGAACCAGAGCACGGCAAATACCAGCCAGCTCAGCACCAGCAGGATCCAGGGCAGCGGGTGCTGGCGGGTGAGCTCGATGACCTCGGCTTCGCTCTCCTCTTCCCGTGTCTCTTGGGAAGAGTGCCTGGCTTTGGCTTGCAGTTTCTTCTGGCGGCTGGCCTCGCGGGCCTTCGCTTTCATCTGTTTCTTGTATTCGTCTATGCCCTTCTGGATCCCCTGGGCGATGAGCTGGGTTTGCTCCTTGGTCTGCCCCGGCTTCTGGTTGGCACGGGCGATCTTCATCGCCTCCTGCTGGGTTTCGGGGGAAATTTTGTCGTACTTGGCCATTCCAGGCACTCCTTGGCATTGATTGGCGGGCAGTATGCCATAACCGTTACCGGCGGGCTGCCATCATGGGGGAAATTGCTCTGTGAGTGGGGGGCCTCTGTTCCAAATAGGGGAAACAGGTTGCGTGGATGATCACATTTGGCGGAATTTGTGAGTCGCCGATGAAAAACCGTCACATGTTGTTTGTTATATTACCGCCCGATCCTGGATAGGGTCGTCCAATAACAAAATAACAAGGTGATATGGAAATGAATTATAAATTTGTCAAAGGAAGTATCGCACTGGCAGTGCTTGCCGCATTGAGCGGCTGCAATACCTCAAGCAACGACAGCGTCGCCCCCTGCACCGAAAATGTCTGCAAGCTGACCATTTTGCATACCAATGATACCCACGGTCGTTTCTGGCACAACGACAAGGGCGAATATGGCATGGCGGCCCAGAAGACCCTGGTCGAGCGGCTGCGTGCCGAGGCGAAAGCGGCGGGCAGCGAAGTGCTGGTGCTCTCCGGCGGTGACGTCAATACCGGGGTGCCAGAGTCGGATCTGCAGGATGCAGAGCCGGACTTCATGGCCATGAACAGCATCCGTTACGATGCCATGGCGGTGGGCAACCACGAGTTCGACAACCCCCTGACCATCCTCGAGAAACAGCGCCAGTGGGCCCAGTTCCCGATGATCTCCGCCAACATCTATGACAAGACGAGCGGCAAGCGCTACTTCGATCCCTACAAGGTGTTCAAGCTGGAGAGCGGCCTCAAGGTCGCCGTTCTGGGTCTGACCACAGAGGACACCGCCCAGCTGGTGGATCCCAACAACGTCCAGACCCTCGAGTTCCGCGATCCGACCACGGAAGCCGCCAATCTCGGCAAGCAGATCCGCGACAACAAAGAGGCGAACCTGGTTCTTGCCATCACCCACATGGGCCATTACGAGAATGGTCAGCACGGCAGCAACGCACCGGGTGACGTGGAAATGGCCCGTGCGCTGCCGGCAGGCACCCTGGACGCCATCATCGGTGGTCACTCCCAGAACCCGGTCTGCATGGAGCCGGGCACCCCGGACAAGTACGCCGACTTCAAGCCGGGCGACGATTGCCAGCCGGATCAGCAGAACGGCACCTGGATCATGCAGGCTCACGAGTGGGGCAAGTATGTGGGTCGTGCCCAGTTTGACTATCAGAATGGCAAGCTGACCCTGACCCAGTACGATCTGATCCCGGTCAACCTGAAGAACGCGGACGGTGATTTCATTCAGGAAGAGATCGTCAAGGATCCCGAGCTCTACAACACCCTGCTCACCTATCAGGAGAAGGGACAGCAGGAGCTGGGTGTGGTCATCGGTGCCACCGATGGCGTACTGGACGGTGAGCGCGCCAACGTGCGCAACAAGCAGACCAACCTGGGTCGTCTCATCACCACCGCGACTGCCGAGAAGCTGAGCACCGACTTTGGCATCGTCAACTCCGGCGGAGTGCGTGCCTCCATCGCGGCAGGGGACATCAGCTACCGTGACGTGCTGACCGTGCATCCGTTCGGCAACACCGTCAACAAGGCGACCATGAGCGGCAACGAGCTGCTGACCTACCTGGGTCAGGTCGCGACCAAGACCGCCAATACCGGTGGCTATGCCCAGTTCGGCGGCATCAAGATGACGGTGGATTGCCAGGCCAAGAGCGTGGACATCGCCACCATCGGCGGGAAGGCCTTCGATCCGGCAGCAACCTACAGCTTCTCCATCCCGAGCTTCAGCGCGGCCGGTGGTGACGGTTATCCGAAGATCGACACCATCAATGCCGGTCTGGTGGATGCCGGTGTGCTGAAGGATTATATCGCGGCGAAGAAGACCATTCAGGTCGCCGATTATCAGCCGGCCGGCGAGGTCAGCTATATCAACTCCACCTCGGTAGAGGGTTGCAAATAATCCCTGCACCCCGAGCCAATAAAAAAGAGAGGCAGCCATGGCTGCCTCTCTTTTTATTTTCAATATCATCAGCAGTGTCTCTCGGGAAATATATCCTGCTACGGGAAGCTGCCCCGAAATAGGGCATGACACGATCTGATGGCAATAAAAGGCGACCCTGAGGTCGCCTTTATCATGCTTGCCGGAGGAGCGTGCTTAGAGCTGCTCGATGCCGACGATATGCCAGGGGGCATTGTCCTTGGCGAGATCACGCTCGAGGTGCCACACCTCCTTGATGTCCTCCTCGACCTGCTCCTGACGGTCCATGTAGCGGCCGCTGAAGCGCACGCTCACCTGGGCCCAGTCGCTGCCGTAGTCGGCACGGACCAGCTGGGTGTCCACGTACATCACCTCGGTGTGCTGCTCACCGGAGAGCTCGGCTCGTTCGGCCTTGAGGTGCTCGAACAGCTCGGGGCTCACGTACTCGCGGATCTTCTCCAGGTCGTTCTTGTTCCAGGCCTCTTGCAGGGTGCGGTAGTGATCGCGGGCGCCGGCCAGGAAGCCGTTCATGTCAAAGCCCGGGGGCAGACGGAAGGGCACGTCGCTGTCGGCAAAACCGGTGGCCTGCGGGGCGCTGTGGCTTTGCTCGAACTGCTGGGGGGCCGCGCTCTGGGGCGGTTGATAGCCCGCATAGGCCGTCTGTGGCTGGGCCGCTGCCGCCTTGTTCCTGCGCAGGGCTCGGAACAGGAAGACACCGCCCAGTGCCAGCAGGGCGATCAGCAGGAAGTCCATCCCTTGCAGACCTTCGAAGGCACCGCTTCCCAGCAGGTAGGCGAACAGGCCGCCGGCCAGCAGACCACCCAGCAGGCCGCCCATCATGCCGCCTTTCTTGGGTGCCTGGGCGCCCACTGTCGGGTTCTTGGTGTCGACCGGCTTGGCCGCAGGTTGGGCCGGGGCCGTCTTGTAGCTCTTGCCAAAGGATTTGCCGCCACCAAGTTTTTTGGCCTCGGCGATGGGTGCCCCAAGGCCAATGGCCAGGATCAGGGCAAACAGGGTCAGCATCTTTTTCATTTTGACTCTTTCACTCTCATGTAGGTGGGGGCATGCTCTGCTTGTGCAAGCTCAGCGAGGCGCATGGCAGGCTGCCAGTCCCTTTTTGTGTTGCAGCTTGCGGGTATGATTATCACGGATGGCATGAATTATTCATGAACAGATTGAGTCGTCCGACAGGGGGGCACCCATGAGACACAGACGGCCGAGTCGCTCGGTGCGCAGGTTGCGCAACAAGCAAAGAGCAAGAACGAAAGATCAGACTCTGGTCTGGCCCTTTCTCGTACTGTGAGGCAGGTCTGCGGCGCAGAAGTGGATGACGCTGACGAGGCCAGGGTCCCGTCTTGTCGCCGGATGCGATGACGGGACGTATTAGCACTCGCGATGGCGGGGTTTCTTTTGTAAAATTCCCGTCCCCTTCCCGCTGCGGTTTTTATGTGTATGGCAGAGCAAGTGACGGCGAAAAAAGACGCCAAGACACAACAGCTGAAAGTACCTCCCCACTCTTTTGAGGCCGAACAGTCCGTACTGGGCGGCCTGATGCTGGACAACGAGGCCTGGGATCGGGTCGCCGAACGGGTGATCGACAAGGATTTCTACAGCCGCCCGCACCGCCTGATCTTCCAGGCCATGACCCGCCTCTCCAATGCGGGCAACCCCATCGACCTTATCACTCTGCAGGAGGAGCTCGAGCGCTCCGAGCAACTGGAAGAGGCCGGTGGCTTCGCCTATCTGGTGGAGATCGCCAAGAACACCCCGAGTGCCGCCAACATCAGTGCCTACGCCGAGATCGTGCGTGAGCGGGCGGTGGTGCGGGAGATGATCTCGGTCGCCAACGAGATAGTCGAAGCGGGCTACGAGCCCCAGGGGCGTACCTCCAACGATCTGCTGGACTTGGCCGAGAGCAAGGTGTTCCAGATCGCCGAGCAGCGCACAAGCGCCAACGAGGGCCCCCAGCCGCTCAAGCTCATCCTCGAGCAGACCGTCGACAAGATTGAAGAGCTGTTCAAGACCCCCCACAACGGGGTGACCGGCGTGTCGTCCGGCTACAACGATCTGGACAAGATGACCGCCGGCCTGCAGCGTTCGGATCTGGTCATCGTCGCCGCCCGTCCCTCTATGGGCAAGACCACCTTTGCCATGAACCTGTGCGAGCACGCGGCCCTCACCGCCGACAAGCCGGTGCTGATCTTCTCCCTCGAGATGCCCTCCGAGCAGATCATCATGCGTATGCTCGCCTCCGTGGGGCGCATCGACCAGACCAAGGTGCGGACCGGCCAGCTCGACGACGAGGATTGGGCGCGGCTCTCCTCCACCATGGGGCTGCTGCTGGAGAAGGGGAAGATGTACATCGACGACTCCTCCGGCCTCACCCCGACCGAAGTGCGCTCCCGTGCCCGCCGGGTGGCGCGGGACAACGGCGGCATCAGTATGATCATGGTGGACTACCTGCAGCTGATGCGGGTACCGGCGCTGTCTGACAACCGTACTCTGGAAATCGGTGAAATCTCCCGCTCCCTCAAGGCGCTGGCGAAAGAGCTGCAGTGCCCCGTGGTGGCGCTCTCCCAGCTGAACCGAAGCCTGGAACAGCGGGCCGACAAGCGCCCGGTCAACTCGGATCTGCGGGAATCCGGCTCCATCGAGCAGGATGCGGACTTGATCATGTTCATCTACCGCGACGAGGTCTATCACGACGACAGCCCCGACAAGGGGATCGCCGAGATCATCATCGGCAAGCAGCGTAACGGCCCCATAGGACGAGTGCGGCTCACCTTCCAGGGTCAGTTCTCGCGTTTTGACAACTACGCCGGCCCGGCGTTTGATGATGACTACTAAGTAAGCCGGGAGCCTGCTCCCGGCATCCATAAACAGTTTTCCCGGTTCGACAATTCTGCCGGTCCGGCCTTAGACGATGAGATTTGAGGGCTGACACCACCCGGTGCCTGATTATCATGCCCTCGTAAGGGAAAACAGATGAAAGCGGCTATCGCCCAGATCAATACAGCGGCCCTGCGCCACAACCTCGCTGTGGTCAAACGCCACGCCCCCCAATGCAAGATCATTGCCGTGGTCAAGGCCAATGCCTACGGCCACGGCCTGCTGCCGGTCGCCCGCACCCTGGTGGATGCGGACGCCTACGCGGTGGCCCGCATCGAAGAGGCGCTGATGCTGCGCTCCTGCGCCGTGGTCAAGCCCATCGTGCTGCTGGAGGGCTTCTTCAGCGCCGCCGACCTGCCGGTGCTGGCGGCCAACAACCTGCAGACCGCGGTGCACACCTGGGAGCAGCTCGAGGCGCTGGAGCAGGCGGAGCTGCCTGCTCCCGTGGTAGCATGGCTCAAGCTCGATACCGGCATGCACCGCCTCGGGGTACGGGCCGAGGAGATGCCCGTCTTTATCGAGCGCCTCGCCAAGTGCAAGAACGTGGTGCAACCGTTCAACGTCATGACCCACTTCAGCCGCTCCGATGAGCTGGAGCAGCCCACCACCCGCGAGCAGATCGACCTGTTCAGCCAGCTGACTACGCCGCTCAAGGGCGAGCGCGCCATGGCCAACTCGGCGGGCATCCTGGCCTGGCCGGATTCCCACTGCGATTGGATCCGCCCCGGTGTCATCCTCTATGGCGTCTCCCCCTTCCCCAATACGGTGGCGGCCGATTACGACCTGCAGCCGGTGATGACCCTCAAGACACAACTGATCGCGGTGCGGGATCACAAGGCGGGCGAGCCGGTGGGTTATGGCGCCAACTGGGTGTCGGATCGCGATACCCGGCTCGGTGTCATCGCCATCGGCTATGGTGACGGTTATCCGCGCATGGCCCCCAACGGCACGCCTGTGCTGGTCAACGGCCGCATCGTGCCGCTGGTGGGGCGCGTCTCCATGGACATGACCACAGTGGATCTCGGTCCCGACGCCACCGACAAGGCGGGCGACGAGGCGGTGCTCTGGGGGGAAGGGCTGCCGGTGGAGCGGGTGGCCGACCAGATCGGCACCATTCCCTATGAGCTCATCACCAAGCTCACCTCCCGCGTCTTTATGGAGTACGTGTAGGCGAGTCGCCCCTCATCCCCAACCCTTTTCCCGCGAGGGGAGAACAAAAAGGCCGCCCCGACAAGGGCGGCCTTTTTCATGGGCGTGTCCCAGAGACGAAAGAACAAGCCCCGCATTGGCGGGGCTTGAGTCTCCGTCACTATGCGGCGCTTAGCCTATGGTCATCAGGCTGGCGTTGCCACCGGCGGCGGCGGTGTTGACCGAGAGGGCGTGCTCGATGAGCAGGCGCTCCAGCGGGATGTCGGTCTCGCCGCGATGCAGGCCGTGCACACCGATGATGGCGCCGTTACGGGCTGCCTGGCGCGCGGCGGCGAGCTTGCTCACCTCCCGCAACTGATCCGAGTCGCCGTGGTGCAGCAGGGCATCGAAGTCCGTCTCCCCCGTGGCCCAGTCCGCCACCAGCGCGATGGGATCCCGCACCTCGGTTGGCAGGGAAGAGAGCAGGGCGCGTGTCTGGGCATCGTCCGGCAGCAGCACCTGGCTACCGACCGCCAGACAGGCGGCCAGCTGGGCCAGCAGGTCGGCCTTCTCCTGGGCAAGACAGAGCACCCGTTCCCGGGGCAGCAGGCTGTAGCTGTTGCGCTCGCCGGTGGGGCCGGTCAGCAACTGGGTACGGCCGCTCTGGGAGAGCGCGGCGTAGTGATCGCACAGGGCGGCGAGGGCAGGATCCTGCTTGCTCGCCCAGTCGCGCAGGGCCACGAGGGGGGCTTTCGCCTCGGCATGCAGGGCACCGGACTCCTGGTGCAGCTGGTTGGCCACCGCCTCCTGGGGACGGGCGCCGAGCAGGCGATACATGTAGAGCGGGCCACCGGCCTTGGGACCGGTGCCGGAAAGCCCTTCCCCACCGAAGGGTTGCACCCCGACCACGGCGCCCACGATGTTGCGGTTGACGTAGAGGTTGCCCACCTTGGCCACGTTCACCACCTGGGCGATGGTCTCGTCGATGCGGGTATGAACACCCAGGGTCAGGCCGTAGCCGCTGCCGTTGATCTGCTCGAGCAGCTCCCCGAGCCGGGTGCGCGGGTAGCGGACCAGGTGCAGCACAGGGCCGAACACTTCGCGTCCCAGTTCGTCCAGGCTGTCGAGCTCGATCAGGGTCGGCAGCACGAAGGTGCCGCGGCTGCAGGCATCCCCCTGGGTGCGGGCGATCTGGTGCACTTTGCGCCCCTTGTCGCCCATGGCCTTGATGTGGCGCTCGATGTTGGCCTTGGCCTCGGCGTCGATGACGGGGCCGATGTCGGTGGAGAGGTGCTCGGGGCTGCCGACCTTGTACTCGGCCATGGCGCCCTTGAGCATCCGGATCACCCGATCCGCCACGTCATCCTGCACGCACAACACTCGCAGGGCGGAGCAGCGCTGACCGGCGCTGTCGAACGCCGAGGAGATGACATCCATCACCACCTGTTCGGTCAAGGCGGAAGAGTCGACGATCATGGCGTTCTGGCCGCCGGTCTCGGCGATGAGGGGAATGGTGCGACCCTGGGCGTCGAGGCGACCGGCCAGGTTGCGGGAGATGATGCCCGCCACCTCGGTGGAGCCGGTGAACATGACGCCGCGCACCCGTTCGTCCGCGATGAGCGCCGCACCCACGGTCTCTCCACGGCCCGGCAGCAGTTGCACCGCACCGGCGGGAACCCCCGCTTCCAGCAGGATGCGCACCGCTTGTGCCGCGATGAGGGGGGTCTGCTCGGCAGGCTTGGCCAGCACCGTATTGCCGGCGGCCAGGGCCGCGCACACCTGGCCGCTGAAGATGGCCAGCGGGAAGTTCCAGGGGCTGATGCAGACCACGGGGCCGAGCGGTCGGTGGGTGTCGTTGGCGAAGTGGTTGCGCGCCTGGGCGGCGTAGTAGCGCAGGAAGTCCACCGCCTCGCGTACCTCGGCGATGGCGTTGGCGAAGGTCTTGCCGGATTCGCGAACCAGCAGGCCCATCAGGGGTTGTAGTTCGGATTCCATCAGATCGGCTGCCCTGTCCAGCACGGCGGCCCGCTCGGCTGGCGGGGTGGACTGCCAGATCTGGCCGCTCGTGAGGGAGCAGGCGAGCGCCTTGTCCACCAGCGCTACCGTGGCTTCGCTCACCTGACCGACGACATCGCGGTGATCCGCCGGGTTGAGCACGGGCTGGAACTGGGTCGGCGCCTCGGTGTCGCAACCCAGCATGGGCACGGCTTGATAGGCCGTGTTGGTGCTGGCGAGCAGGGCGGCGGAGAGTGACCCCAGGCGGTGCTCGTTCGCGAGATCCAGACCTGCGGAGTTCGGGCGCGCCTCGCCGTAGAGATCCCGGGGCAGGGGGATGCGCGGATGGGGCAGACCCAGGGTCCCTTCACGGGCGGCCATCTGCTCGATCTGCTGCACCGGATCCTGCACCAGATCCGAGAGGGAGATGTTGTTGTCCGCGATGCGGTTGACGAAGGAGGTGTTGGCCCCGTTCTCCAGCAGGCGGCGCACCAGGTAGGCGAGCAGGGTCTCGTGGCTGCCTACCGGTGCATAGATGCGGCAGGGGCGACCCAGCTTGCCGTCGGCCACCTTGCCGACCACCTGTTCGTACAGGGGTTCACCCATGCCGTGCAGGCACTGGAACTCGTACTGGCCCGGGTAGTAGTTCTGACCGGCGAGCTGGTAAATCGCCGACAACGAATGGGCGTTGTGGGTGGCGAACTGGGGATAGATGGCCTCGGGCACCGCCAGCAGCTTGCGGGCGCAGGCGAGGTAGGAGACGTCCGTGTAGGGCTTGCGGGTATAGACCGGGTAGCCTTCCAGCCCTTCCTGCTGGGCACGCTTGATCTCGCTGTCCCAGTAGGCGCCCTTCACCAGACGGATCATCAGGCGGTGACGGCTGCGCTTGGCGAGATCGATGACGTAGTCGATCACATAGGGGCAGCGCTTCTGGTAGGCCTGGATGACGAAACCGATGCCGTTCCAGTCGGCGAGGGACGGATCGAAGCAGAGCTTTTCCAGCAGATCGAGGGAGATCTCCAGGCGATCGGCCTCTTCGGCGTCGATGTTGATGCCGATGTCATACTGCCTGGCGAGCTGGGTCAGGCCCAGCAAGGTGGGGTAGAGCTCCTCCATGACGCGATCGTACTGGGCGCGGCTGTAGCGCGGATGCAGGGCGGAGAGTTTGATGGAGATACCCGGCCCCTCGTAGATGCCGCGACCGTGGGAGGCCTTGCCGATGGCGTGGATGGCCTGCTCGTAGGAGGCCAGATAGCGTTTGGCGTCCTCCTCGGTCAGGGCCGCTTCCCCTAGCATGTCGTAGGAGTAGCGGAACCCTTTGCTCTCCATGCCGCCTGCGTTCGCCAGCGCCTCGGCGATGGTCTCGCCGGTGACGAACTGTTCACCCATCAGGCGCATCGCCATGTCGACGCCCTTGCGGATGAGCGGCTCACCCCCCTTGCCGATGAGTCCCTTGAGGGAGCTGTTCATGCCCGCTTCGTTGTGGGTGGCCACCAGCTTGCCGGTGATGAGCAGACCCCAGGAGGCCGCATTGACGAACAATGAGGTGCTCTGGCCCAGGTGCTGGCTCCAGTTGCCGCCGCTTATCTTGTCGCGGATGAGGGCATCCCGGGTCGCCTTGTCGGGGATGCGCAGCAGCGCCTCCGCCAGGCACATCAGGGCCACCCCTTCCTGGGAGGAGAGGGAGAACTCCTGAAGCAGCCCCTGCACCAGGCCCTGACGGCCGCTGGCGCTCTTCTGGTTGCGCAGCTTCTCGGCGATGCCCATGGCCAGCTTCTGGGTCGCGTCAGCCTTCTCCTTGGGCAGACGGGCCTGCTCCAGCAGCATGGGGACGGCTTCGGTCTCGGGGCGGCGATAAGCCCCCGTGATGGCGGCCCGCAGCACGGACTGGGGCAGAATGCTCTCGGCAAACTCGAGGAAGACCTGGATGCCCTGCTCGGTCAGGGTCTCGACGGCCTCTTCCCCGGCGGCGGCAGCCAGCCCGGAGTGCTCGGGCGGGGTCAGACCGCGATCCAGTTGCTCCAGATAGGTGAAGATGGCTTGCTTGATCAGCCAGTGGGGAGTGCGATCCAGGGTCTGCGCAGCCTGTTTGAGGCGGTCGCGGGTCGCTTCATCGAGTTTGACGCCGAGGGTGGTAGTGGCCATGGGACTTCCTGTGTCTAGAAGGTAACAATATTACCGGACGGTTAAATTTCGCCGATGATGGTGCAACCAGGTGCAACCTTCAAGCAAGAAATTTTAATATATTGGTTACATTGTTGAATTCTTCCATGAATCCGGTCTCCATCAGGCTCCTTTCAAGCCCGCCGCTTGTCCGCTTTTCACAGCATTATTAATGGGTTGGCAATGCATCTTATGAATGCCTATATGAGGTGCAACCCACTGTGAATCGGGTTGCGCTTTTGCGTGTTCGACCGAGCCTGGGCTGTGAGCGCGGCTCCCCCGTGCGCAGAAGGGGGCGGAGCGCCACCTGACAGAGCCCCGTGCTCTTCTATGCTGTTAGCTGGCCACAGGGGCCAGCTATCGGTGACAAGGAGAAACCCATGGCGCGTGTCAGTACCTATCTCAATTTTGCCCGGGAGACGGAGGCGGCCTTCCTCTTCTATCGCGAAGTGTTCGGCGGTGACTTCAGCGGCCCCATCCACAGGTTCAAGGAGTCCCCGGGTTGCCCGGGCCAGCCCCCTTTGTCGGAGGAAGACGGGGAGCTGGTGATGCATGTGGCCCTGCCCATCCTTGGGGGTCACGTGCTGATGGGCACGGATGCTCCGGCCAGCATGGGGTTCACCCTGGTGCAGGGCAACAACAGCTACCTCAACCTGGAGCCGGACAGCCGGGGCGAGACCGATCGCCTGTTCGCAGCCCTGGCTGAGGGAGGCCAGGTGGAGATGCCGCTGGCGGAGATGTTTTGGGGTGACTATTTCGGATCCCTGGTGGACAAGTTCGGCACCCACTGGATGTTCAACTGCCAGAGCAAGACCTGACGGCAGATCTGCAATGAAAAGGGCGCCATGGCGCCCTTTTCATCTTTATTGCCCATCACAGTCCCTATTTGCTGCGCCTGCCACCTGCGCTGGTATGCCCCATGGGATTACCGTGCGCTGCCTTATGGCGTGCGACCCACCATGTCAGCGGGGATCACCCAGGCATCGAATTGCTCCGCGCTGAGGTGGCCCGAGGCAATGGCCGCCTCCCGCAGACTCAGTCCCTGATGGTGCGCCCGCTTGGCGATCTCGGCCGCCTTGTCATAGCCGATATGGGGGTTGAGGGCCGTCACCAGCATCAGGGAGCGGGAGAGCAGATCGTCGATCCTGGCCTGGTTCGGGGTGATGCCGACGGCGCAGTGGTCGTGGAAGCTCTGCATGCCATCCGCCAGCAGCCGCACGCTCTGCAGGACGTTGTAGGCGATCATCGGCCTGAACACGTTGAGCTCGAAGTTGCCGCTGGCACCGCCGATGTTGATGGCCACATCGTTGCCCATCACCTGGGCGCAGAGCATGGTGAGCGCCTCGCTCTGGGTCGGGTTGACCTTGCCGGGCATGATGGAGGATCCGGGCTCGTTCTCGGGGATGAGCAGCTCCCCCAGCCCGCTGCGGGGGCCGCTCGCCAGCCAGCGCACGTCGTTGGCGATCTTCATGAGGGAGGCTGCCAGCGTCTTGAGGGCACCGTGGGCGTGAACCTGGGCGTCACTCGCCGCCAGGGCCTCGAACTTGTTGGGGGCGCTGATGAGCGGCAGGCCGGTCTGCTCGGCCAGGGTTCTGGCCACCGCCTCGGCAAAGCCGGGAGGGCAGTTGAGGCCGGTGCCCACGGCGGTGCCGCCGAGCGCCAGCTCGCACAAATGGGCCAGGGCGGCCCGTAGATGGCGCTCCCCCTGTTCAAGCTGGGCGACCCAGCCGGAGATCTCCTGGCCCAGGGTGAGGGGAGTGGCATCCTGCAAATGGGTGCGGCCAATCTTGACGATGTGGTCGAAGGCGGCGGCCTTGCCTGTCAGGGTCTGCTTCAGGGCAGCGAGGGCCGGCAGCAACAGCTGCGTGATGGCGGTGACCGCCGCCAGGTTCATGGCGCTCGGGAAGACATCGTTGCTGGACTGGCTCTTGTTTACCTCGTCGTTGGGATGCACCAGCCGCGCTTCCCCCCGGGGGCCGCCGAGCAGTTCGCTGGCCCGGTTTGCCAGCACCTCGTTGAGGTTCATGTTGGTCTGGGTGCCGGAGCCGGTCTGCCACACCATCAGGGGAAACTCGGCGTCGTGCAGGCCGCGCAGGATTTCGTCGGCGGCGGCCATGATGGCCTGGGCCTTGCGGGCGGGGAGCAGCCCCAGGGCGTGGTTGACCCGGGCGCAGGCGGACTTGATGCGGGCCAGGGCATGGATGATCTCCATGGGCTGGCGCTCCCCCGAGATGTTGAAGTGATGCAGGGAGCGCTGGGTCTGGGCCCCCCAGAGCCTGTCCGCCGGGACGGCTATCTCCCCCAGGCTGTCCCGCTCCATCCTGATGTTCATCGCGTTTCTCCTGCCGTTGGGGTGGTGATCCCCAGCATGAACTCAAACGGCGGCCGGGGCCAGCTTGCACATAACATCGCTTTGCTTATAATAAGCAAAGCTTACTATATGGGTTGCATATCATGAACAAACAACCGGACACCCTTGGCTTTCTCATCGGCGACGTCCAGCGCCTGATGCGCCGCCAGTTCCAGCAGCAGCTGGAGGGAAGCTGCCTCACCCTGGCCCAGGCCAGGGCTCTGGTGCACATTGCACGCAGCGAAGGGATCCGCCAGGTGGATCTGGCGGAGCGACTCGACATCCAGCCCATCACCCTGGCCCGTCAGCTCGATCAGTTGGCGGAGAGCGGCCTGGTGGAGCGGCGCAGCGACCCCCATGACAGGCGGGCCTATCAGCTCCATCTGACCGAAGGGGCCGCCCCCTATCTGGCGATGATCAAACAGGCGTCCGATCTGGTGCATCAGAGGGCCATCGGCGAGCTGGGGGAGGAGGCGACCGAGGCGCTGTGCCGCTCCCTCAAGATCCTGCGTGCCAACCTCGGCCACCTCTGATGCTTTCCTGTGATGCCAACCAACGTG
Source organism: Aeromonas sp. FDAARGOS 1418 (assembly GCF_019048585.1). Lineage (NCBI taxonomy): Bacteria > Pseudomonadati > Pseudomonadota > Gammaproteobacteria > Aeromonadales > Aeromonadaceae > Aeromonas > Aeromonas sp. FDAARGOS 1418. The sequence continues at coordinate 1,770,547 of NZ_CP077387.1, forward strand.
GAGCCATATCATGACCACTGATTCCCCCTCTTCCTCCCGTCCCGCCGCCAACCGGCGCCGCACCCGCCTGCTGTTGCTGGTGGTGGTGCCGGCACTGGCCCTGATCGGCGCGGGCGTTATCTACCTGCAGGGCGGGCGCTATGTGGAGACGGACAACGCCTATGTGAAGGCGGACAAGGTCCCCATCAGCACCGAGGTGCTGGGCCGGGTGGCCAAGGTGTTCGTCGAGGAAAACCAGCAGGTCCGGGCCGGCCAGCCGCTGTTCGAGCTGGAGCAGGAGTCCTTCCGGGTCGCCGTGGCCAAGGCCGAGGCGGAACTTGCGAAGGTGCGCACCGATCTGGTGGCGCTGCAGACCAGTTATCGCGGCCAGCAGGCGGAGATCGCCGTGGCCCGCACCCGCCATGCCTATGCCCTGAAGGAGGAGCATCGCCAGGCGGATCTGGTGACCAGGCACTTCACCTCCACCGCCAATTACGACGATGCCCGCCAGCTCACCATACAGACCGCCCAGCAGCAGGTAGCGCTGGAGGAGGGGCTCAAGAAGATTGAAGCCTCCCTCAGCGGGGACGTGAACCTGCCGGTGGAGCAGCAGCCCGCCTATCAGGAGGCCGCGGCCGAGTTGGCCAAGGCCAGGCTGGATCTGGCTCGCACCACCATCTATGCCCCCGCCAACGGCATCGCCAGCCAGTTGCCCAAGCCCGGCCAGTACAATCTGGTGGGCATGACCGCCATGATGCTGGTAGAGACCGACACCCCCTGGGTGGAGGCGAACTTCACCGAGACGGAGCTGACCCATGTGCAACCTGGCCAGAAGGTGGACATCAGTGTGGATACCTACCCCGATGCGCACTGGACCGGTGTGGTAGAGAGCCTTAGCCCGGCCACCGGCTCCGAGTTTTCGGTGATCCCGGCCCAGAACGCCACCGGCAACTGGGTCAAGATCGCCCAGCGGGTGGCAGTGCGGATCAAGCTGGATTCGGGAGCGGATCTGCCCACCCTGAGGGCGGGTCTGAGTGCCACCGCCGAGATAGACACCGGCCATCAGCGCACCCTGCCTGGCCTGTCAGGTCGAGGTTGATATGACGAGCGCAGCCACAGGGCAGGCAGACCAGGCTTCCCGTCGCACCTTCATCACCCTGTCGGTGATGGTGGCGACCATCATGCAGGCGCTGGACACCACCATCGCCAACGTCGCCCTCCCCCACATGCAGGGAGCCATGGGGGCGACCCAGGATCAGATCTCCTGGGTGCTCACCTCCTACATAGTGGCGGCCGCCATCTTCATGCCGCTGACCGGTTTCATCTCGGCAAGAATTGGCCGCAAAAGGCTGTTCATGTGGTCGGTGGCGGGCTTTACCGTTGCCTCCATGCTGTGCGGCGCGGCCCAGAGCCTGGATCAGATAGTGCTGTTCCGCCTGCTTCAGGGGATCTTCGGTGCCAGTCTGGTGCCCCTCTCACAGGCGGTGCTGCTGGACACCTATCCGCCAGAGAAGCACGGCTCCGCCATGGCGCTCTGGGGGATAGGGGTCATGGTGGGCCCCATTCTGGGGCCGTCGCTGGGGGGCTGGCTCACCGAGTACTACAACTGGCGCTGGGTCTTCTACATCAACCTGCCGTTCGGCCTGCTGGCCTGGTTCGGACTTGCCGCCTTCATCGAGGAGACGAAGATCGATGCCAGCCGCCGCTTCGATCTGCTGGGGTTCGCCCTGCTGAGTCTCGGCATCGGGGCGTTGCAGATGGCGCTGGACAGGGGAGAGTCCCAGAACTGGTTCGCCAGCCGGGAGATCGTCATCGAGACCGCCCTGATGGTGATGGCGTTCTACCTCTTCGTGGTGCATATCTTCACCCACCCGCACCCCTACATAGAACCGGCCCTGTTCCGGGATCGCAACTTCAGCGTCGGTCTGCTCTTCATCTTCATCGTCGGCATCATCTTGCTGGCGACCATGACGCTGCTGCCTCCCTTCATGCAGGGGCTGATGGGTTACCCGGTGATCGACGTGGGTTACCTGCTCGCCCCGCGCGGGGTGGGCACCATGGTTGCCATGATGCTGGTGGGCAGGCTGTCGGGCCGGGTGGACGCCCGTTACCTCATCCTGTCAGGGCTGCTGCTCACCAGCTTCTCCATGTGGGAGATGACCCTGTTCAACACGGACATCGGCAGCTGGGACATAGTGCGCACCGGCATCATCCAGGGGCTGGGGCTCGGCTTCATCTTCGTGCCCCTCTCCACCATCACCTTTGCGACCCTGGCGCCGCGCTATCGCAACGAGGGGACGGCGCTGTTCAGCCTGGTGCGCAACATCGGCAGCAGCATCGGCATCTCGGTGGTGATCACCTATCTGGCCCAGCGATCCCAGATGAACCACGAGGCGTTCGCCGCCTACATCACCCCGTTCAATGTCAACCTGCATCAGGGCGGGGGCATGGCGGAGCTGATGACGCCGAAGGGGCTGGCCATGATCAACGGCGAGGTGACCCGGCAGGCCAGCCTGCTCGCCTACCTGCAGGATTTTCGCCTGATGATGTGGGTCAGCCTGTGCGCCGTGCCGCTGGTGGTGTTGCTGAGGGCTCCCGGGCGCAGCGGCTCTCGGGAGGAGATGGCCATTCTGGAGTGAATCACGAAGGGGCGAGCAACAAAGAAAGAGGGATGGCGCAGGCCATCCCTCTGTCGTTTGGCAGGATCAGCGTGCCGGCGTGAAGGGGGTGAGCGCTGCCAGAGGCGCAGCGTCCCCGTATTCCCGGATGGGTTCGCCGTGCTTGAAGATCTTGAAGGTCTCGCCCCGGGCACTCCAGTACTCGATGTGATCGCTGCCGATCTGCAACAGGCTCGCCTCGCGCAGGGCCACCACGGATTCGCTCGGGTTGATGGCGCAGAACTCGGCCAGACGCTCGTACCGGGTCTCCCCCATGTGGCCGCTGATGCTGGCGTCCAGATAGTGAGGGTTGATCTGCACGGGGAAGAGCCCCAGCGCAGGCAGCACCACGGCGCTGCACACCGGCATGTCGTTGGTGGTGCGGATGCTGGGGGTGGCCACGTTGCAGCCGGCGCTCCAGCCCACATAGGGCACGCCCCGCTCGCGCACCGCACGCTGGATGGGGACCACCAGACCATACTCGTGCAGCCGCTGGTTCAGGAGCCAGGTATTGCCGCCGCTGATGAAGATGGCGTCGGCCCGGTTGATGGCATCCACCGGATCGTCGAAGTGATGGATGCTGATGGCGTCCACCCCCAGACTCTCGGTGAGCTCCCGGGCGCGGGCATCCCAGTCGCTGCGGATCACCGCGTAGGGGATGAGCAGGATGCGCTTGACCTGGTTGCGAGCGAGCAGGGTTTGCACCCGGTCGCGGGCCCAGCCGAGCAGGCCGGGGTGTTCTGTGGTTTTACCGTTGCTGAGCAGAAGCAGTTCCATGATGTGTCCTCGAAACAAGGCGCAGGACCCGGGCGATCCTGGTGAAGAGAAGAGGGCACTCTACCGCCATCGAAGCGCCAAATGTGTGATCCCGGCCCGTTTTGTACGGTTGCAGGCCACTCAGGGTTGTTCGTTCACCTGCGCGTAGCGCAGCAGCATCTCGGCGAGGGAGTTCACCGCCAGGCGTTTCATCAGGCTGGCGCGGCACACCTCGACGGTGCGCACCGAAATGCAGAGATCCCGCGCTATCTGCTGGTTCTTGTGGCCCCGGGCGATGAGCTGCAACAACTGGCGTTCGCGCGGGGTGAGGCGCTCAAAGGCGGCCAGTTGGGCGAGGCGGGTGGCCGCCGCCTGCGTCGCCTGCTCGGCCCGCTCGATGGCGGCGAGCAGGGGGGCCAGCTGCACCGGTTTTTGCAAGAAATCCACCGCCCCCAGCTTGAGGGATTCCACCGCCAGTGGGACCTCGCCGTGGCCGGTGAGAAACAGGATGGCGATGGGGCTCTGGGCCGCCTTCAGCCGCTGTTGTACCTCGGGGCCAGAGAGCCCCGGCATGCGGCAGTCGAGGATGAGGCAGGCGGGCTGGTGCAGGTCGACCTCTGCCAGGAAGCGCTCGCCATCGGTAAAGCTGAACAGCTGTCGCTCGTCGCAGCTCTCCAGCATGTAGCGCAGGGAGTCGAGCACGGCCTCGTCGTCGTCGACCAGATAGAGCGGGGGGCGGGAGGGGGACGTCATCTCAGTTCCTCGGTGTCGGCGGATGGGTGGGGGTGGCTGAGGCGGGATCCTCGGGTGGCGGCGCGGGCAGAATGACCCGGGCCAGACAGCCGTGGGGGCTCAGGTTCTCCAGGCTGAACTGGCCGCGATGGCTCTCGACCACCTCCCGGCAGATGGCCAGCCCCAACCCCATGCCGTCCGGCTTGTCGCTGTAAAACGCCTGCTGCAGTTCGGTCACGGGGATCCTCAGGCCGGCGCCGTTGTCGCGGATCTCCAGCAGCAGGTTCTGCGCCTCGAAGGCGATCAGCAGCTCGACCCGGGCAGGCGCCTGTGACGGTGTTTGCGTAGTGGGGTGAGCAGGGGAGTGAACAGCGGGGCGCGCACTCTTCGCTGCCCTCTTAGCTGCCCTCTGCGCCGCACTCTCGGCGCCATTCTTGATGAGGTTGACCAGCAACTGCTCCATCCCGGTGCCGTCCAGAGGTAACGGGCGCGGCTGGCCTCGCCAGTGCAGGGTGAAGGCGACGTCGAGGGGCGCCAGCATCTGCTCCAGCAGGGGGCGCAACTCCGCCACCAGGGTGGGCAGGTCGCAAGGCGCGAAGCGGGGAGGGCGCTTTTGCAGCCGGGCCCTGAGCCGGTTGACGGTCTGGGTGATGCGCTGGACCTGGAGCCCTATCTGCTCCAGGGCCTGACGCAGGGAGGCCTGGGCGGCAGACTGGGTCGGATCCTGTGCCAATTTGTCCAGTCGCAACAAGGCTCCCTGGCTGTAGTTGGCGATGGCGCTGAGGGGCTGATTGACCTCGTGAGCCACGTTGGCGCCCAGTTCGCCCAGTTCGGCGAGCCGTCTGGCCTGTGCCAGCTGGCGTCCCTTCTGCTCGAGCTGGTGGCGGGCTTTGAGCAGCCGGCGCTGGCTGCGGTTGAACAGGTACTGCAGCAGCAGGTGGTGGCCCCCCAGCAGCAGTACCAGCGCCAGAGCACCCCAGCCCCACTGCTGATGCTGGCGCAGCCAGTGCCAGGCCGCTTGCCACCAGGGGCCCTGCAGCGGGTGGCGATCCAGCGCCTTGAGCAGGCGGTCGATGGCAAGCTCGCTGGTGGGCACGGTCCAGCCCGCCGAATCGGCGGCGATGGCCGCCTCGCTATCAGAGGGCAGATCGTACAGCGCGCGGGTTACCGCCAGCGCCAGCGCGGGGGAGGCCCGCTCTGCCTTGGCGAAGGACCAGTTGGGGTAGAGCCGGGTCGAGCTCTGGCAACCAAAGCCGGCCGGCGCCCGATCGTCCAGCACCCGAAACGCTCCCCTGGCGATCTTGCCCTCCCGCTCCATGCGCTCCAGCTGACACACCGGTACGATGGCGGCGGCCACCTCCCCTGCCGCCAGCTGCTCGATGAGCCGGTCCAGCGGAAAGCCGGTGAACTGCACGGTGGAGAAGAAGCGCTCCAGCCGAACTCCCTGTTCGCCCGCCTCGAAACGATAGGCGAGGTAGCCGCCGAAGGCGTTCTCCGAGACGGCGGCTACCGATTGCCCCTCGAGATCACGCCAGTGTCGGTAGGGGGCCTGGGCAGGCACCACCAGGGCGGCGCCGATGGCGAGGTTGTCTCCCCCGGCCGGGCTCTTGAGGGTGGCGAGCCAAGCCAGCGGATACTGGCGCGCCAGACTCACCGACTGGCCCGGGTTGGTGATGACGAAATCGAGGTGCTCGCGGGCGACGGCCTCGGCCAGTTCATCGAGCCCCAGCGGATGCAGCACGAAGCGATGGCCGTGCACGCGCTGTGCCAGCCAGCGCAGCAGCGGTTGCCACTGGGCTCTGGCCAGGGCCGGGCCGCGGGTTGCCAGCACGCCGATGCGTATCGGCTCGGCCAAGGCCTGCACCGGCGTGGCCTGGGATGGTGCGGATTCCTGTCGGGCCGGCGCTGGCGAAGAGGGGGGCGGGGCGGCCTGCACCCGCAGCGGCAGTGCTGACAGGGCGAGCCAGAGCAGCAGGCTGAGCAGGGGCAAGGGGACTGGGGCGTGCAGGGGGATCTCCTCTCTATGCAAAGGGGCAGTCTATCACCGGGACGTGCGCTTGCACGCGAACGGGGGCCGGGAGGGGTGGCAAACGCCGCCCCGGTCACAGTTCAGCAGGGCTGGGGCATTTTTTATTGCGCTGGATCAACCCGGCTCCCGGTATGTGGAAAACCACAATAGAGGCGACTTCCTGCGTTGAGGACAATCGGCCCAACCCCTTTCAAGCCAGCTCAGCAGAAGGAAAGATGCCATGGAGCCCAGCAAGCGCCGATTGTTATCCGGGATCGCCGCCCTCACCGCAGGGGCGGCCCTGATCCCCGTCACCCAGGCTCAGGCGCAGTCCGTTCCCGCTCCCCGCAACGGGCGGGCGGCCATCAGCCGGGGGGACGGGCGCAAGCGTTACGGCATGCTGATCGACCTGCGCCGCTGCGTCGGCTGTCAGGCCTGCACCGTGGCCTGCACCATCGAAAACCAGCCCCCCCTCGGCCAGTTTCGCACCACGGTGAGCCAGTACGAGGTGAGCGACGTGGCCGCCCTCGAGGCTCCCGCCTCCCTCTTGATGCTGCCGAGGCTGTGCAACCACTGTGCCGAACCCGCCTGCCTCGATGTCTGCCCCACCGGCGCCACCTTCCAGCGCGATGACGGCATCGTCGTGGTCAACAACGACTGGTGCGTCGGCTGCGGCTACTGCGTGCAGGCCTGCCCCTATGACGCCCGCTTCATCAACCACGAGACCAACACCGCCGACAAGTGCACCTTCTGCGCCCATCGGCTGGAGGCGGGGCTCTTGCCCGCCTGCGTCGAGAGCTGTGTCGGCGAGGCGCGCATCATAGGCGATTTGAACGACCCCAAGAGCCGGATAAGCCGCTTGCTGCGCGAACACGAGCCGGCGCTCAAGGTGCTCAAGCCCGAGGCCAATACCCAGCCACGGGTCTTTTATCTCGGCATGGACGAGGCCTTCGTCAGCAAGGTCGACGGCAACCCGGCCCTGCGCACCCTGCTCACCGACGATGGCAAGGAGATAGCCCATGGTCATTAACGAACTGCTGGCCCCGGCTCATCCCATCACCTGGCTGCCCTGGGCGGTGCAATATTTCTTTCTCATCGGCCTCGCCTACGGGGCCCTCTGGCTCGGTGCCGCCGATCTGTGGCGCAAGGCGCCGGATCCACGGCTGCAGACCCTGGCGGCGGTGTTGATGGTGGCGGCCGGTCTGGTGGCTCCCATCGCCCTGACCGCGGATCTGCACCAGCCGGCCCGGGCCTGGCACTTCTATGCCCAGACGCGCGTTGGCTCCGTCATGTGGTATGGCGCCTATCTGCTGCCGCTGTTCAGCCTGCTCTCCATGCTGCTCGGCTGGCTGCTGCTAAGGCCAGCCCTGGCCCGGCGCGGTGCAGAAGGGGACAAGATAGCCCGCCTTGCCCGGCTGCTCTGTCTGGGAAGCTGGTCGGGGCACGTTTGGCTGCGGCCCCTCTCCCTGCTGGCGGCCCTGAGCGGGCTCAGCATCGCCCTCTACACCGGGCTCGAAACCATGGCGGTGGCGGCGCGCCCGCTCTGGCATACCCCCTGGTTGCCCTGGCTGCTGACCCTGAGCGCCGTGCTGGGGGCCCAGAGTGCCCTGCTGCTGCTCAACCGCTTGCTGGCGGGCTGGGGTGTCCAGACCGAGTCGACCCTGCTGCGCCAGAGCGGCTGGACCTTGAGCCTGCTGGTGCTCTCCCTGCTGGGCTGGGCCCTGTTTGGCGGCGCCTCGGCGGCAGAGGGCGCGGCCCTCTATCGGCTCGACCCGAGCTGGCGGCTGGCGGCCCACTGGCTGTTGCTGGCCCTGGGGCTGGCCGGCCTGCTGATGCTGCTGCGGCCAAGGATCTCTGCCCGCCTGGCACTCTGGGGGCTGGCGCTGCTGGGGCTGCACCTGGTGTGGGGCTTGCGCTGGCTGGTGCTGATCCAGGGGCAGCTCGTACCCAAGTACGGGGCCGGCGTCTATCTCTATGAAATCGCCTGGGGCCCGGCCGGTGTGCTCGGCATTCTCGGCACCTTCGGTCTGCTGCTGGCCCTGCTGGTGGCCCTCTCGGAGCTGGTGCGCCCCTCTGCTTCCCCCGCCATCAAGGCACCCACTCCTTTTGCACGCGAGGCACTCTGATGGATCACAGCAAACGCACGTTTCTCAAGGGCGCCGCCATCGCTGGCGGCACCGGGCTGTTCGTCGCCGGTTACAGCGACACCCTCAAGCAGGTGGCGACTGGTCTTGCCACCGGCAGCTCGGGTCAGCCGACCCGGGATCCCATCCATGGCAACTCGCTGGCCGTGGAGTACCGGGTTGACGAGCGGGGGGAACTGCACCCCAACCCGGCCCAGCGGGTTGCCAACACCATGTGCCTCGGCTGCTGGACCCTGTGCGGAGTGCGGGCCCGCATCGACAATGAGCGCGACCAGATAGTGCGGATCCTGGGCAACCCCTATCACCCCCTCTCCGCCCGGCACCACATTGACTTCAAGACCCCGGTCAAGCAGGCGCTGCTCGCCACCAGCGGCTACCAGGAAGGGGGGCTGGACGGGCGCTCCACCGCCTGCGCGCGGGGCAATGCCATGCTGGAGCAGCTCGACAGCCCGCAGCGAGTCACCCGCTGTCTCAAGCGGGTGGGGCCCCGTGGCAGCGGCCGCTGGCAGAGCATCCCCTTCGAGCAGCTGGTGGCCGAGGTGGTGGAGGGAGGGGATCTGTTTGGCGAGGGCCAGGTTGAGGGGCTGCGGGCCATTCGCAACCTCGCCGAGCCGCTCGACCCGGCCAACCCGGAGTACGGCCCCAGGGCCAACCAGCTGCTGGTGAGCAACGCCTCGGACGAGGGGCGGGATCACTTCATCAAGCGCTTCACCTTCAATAGCTTCGGTACCCGCAACTTCGCCAACCACGGTGCTTATTGCGGCCTGTCGTTCCGGGTCGGGGCCGGCGCCCTGCTGGACGATCTGGAGAAGAACGCCCACCTCAAGCCGGACTGGGACGAGAGTGACTTCCTGCTGTTCATGGGCACCTCGCCCCAGCAATCCGGCAACCCCTTCAAGCGCCAGTCCCGCCAGCTGGCGGCAAACCGGGCGCGACCGGGCAAGCCGTTCTCCTACGTGGTGGTGGCCCCCAGCCTGCCGAACACGGTGAACATGCCCTCCGCCCCCGCCAACCGCTGGCTGCCCATCCGCCCCGCCACCGACTCGGCGCTGGCCATGGCCATGCTGCGCTGGATCATCGACAACCAGCGTTTCGCCGAGTCCTTTCTGGCAGCCCCCCATGCCGCTGCCGCCGAGCGAGCCGGCTATCGCGGTTTTTGCAACGCCAGCCACCTGGTGCTCTGCGACGAGTCCCACCCGCGCTTCGGTCAGATGCTGCGGGCCAGCGATCTCGGTTTGCCCTTTGAGGGGGAAGCCTACGGGGAGGGGGACGCCATGCTGGTAGAGGAGGCGAGCAGCGGCGAGCCGAGACCCGCCGGCCAGTGTGAGCGGGCCAACCTCTGGGTGGATCGCACCATTCAGGGCCCCAAGGGGGAGTTCATGGTCAAGAGCAGCTTCCAGCTGCTGGCCGAGGCGTGCCGCGAGCACTCCCTCGCGCAATACAGCGCCGAGTGCGCCGTGCCGGTGGCCGATATCGAGGCGCTGGCGCGGGAGTTCACCAGCCACGGCACCCGCGCGGCAGTGGTCTCCCACGGTGGCACCATGAGCGCCAACGGCTTCTACTCGGCCTGGGCCATCATGATGCTCAACGTCATGGTAGGGAACTTGAACGCCCGGGGCGGCGCCGTGGCGAGCGGCGGCAAGTTCGATCCCTTCGGGGCGGGGCCGCGCTACGATCTGGCGAGTTTCCCCGGCATGGTCAAACCCGCCGGGGTCTTCCTGTCGCGCTCCAAGTTCCCCTACGAGAAGACCTCTGAGTATCGGCGCAAGCGTGAGGCGGGTCAGAACCCCTATCCGGCGCAAGAGCCCTGGTTCCCCATCTCCGGCCCCTTGCTCGGCGAGCACCTGACCGCAGCGGTGAATGGTTACCCCTACCGGCTCAAGGCCTGGATCAATCATATGGGCAACCCCCTCTACGGCCAGGCCGGGCTCGCCAAGGCTATAGGCGAGCAGTTGAAAGACCCGAGCGTGCTGCCGCTCTTTATCAGCATCGACAGCTTCATCAACGAGTCGTCGGCGCTGTCGGACTACCTAGTGCCGGATACCCTGACCTACGAGTCCTGGGGCTGGGCCACCGCCTGGCACGGGGTGCTGACCAAGGTCTCCACAGGCCGCTGGCCCATCGTGGAGCCCCGTGTCGCCAAGACTGCCGAGGGAGATCCGGTCTGCATGGAGTCCTTTTTTATCGCGGTGGCCAAACGGCTGGGGCTGCCGGGCTTTGGCGAGGGGGCGCTCAAAGGGGCGGACGGCAAGTTGCATGCCCTGCATAAGGCGGCGGACTTCTCCCTCTACGGGGCGGCCAACGTCGCCTATCTCGGCGAGCCGGTGCCTCCTATCGGGCCTGAGGATCTCGCCTGGTCCGGGGTGGAACGGATCCTGCCGGTGCTGAATGCCACCCTGAGTGCGGAAGAGGCGGGCCGCGCCGCCTATCTCTTCGCCCGTGGCGGGCGCTTCGAGCCGGCGGCCAAGGGGCGCGACGAAGCGGGTCAGCCAAGCAAGCGCTGGCCCAAGCCGCTGATGGTGTGGAACCCCGAGGTGGGCAGCCGCCGCCACAGCCAGAGCGGCCGGTTCTTGAGCGGCACCCCGCGCTTTTTCCGCCCCCAGCTGGCTGACGGCACGCCGCTCAATGAGGCGTTCAAGCCGGCCCAGTGGCCTCTGCTGCTCACCAGTTACAAATCTCACACCATGAGCTCCATGAGTATCGGCTCGGATCGTCTACGCCAGGTGAATCCCAGCAACCGGGTGCGGCTCAATGCGCAGACGGCGGCGCAGCTGGGCATCGAGAGCGGGGACAGGGTGCGGGTCAGCACCCCGGATGGCAGCGTGATCGGGGTGGCCGAGTGCGTGGCCGGGGTGCAGGCCGATGCCATCGCCATCGAACACGGCTTCGGCCACAAGGAGCTGGGGGCGCGGGAACACTGGATAGACGGCCAGAAAGTGGTTGCCAATCCGCTGCGCGGAGCCGGGGTCAATCTGAATGACTTGGCGGTGCTGGATCCCAGCCGCCATGGCCGCTACCCCCTGGTGGACTGGGCCATCGGCTCGTCGGCCCGCCAGGGGCTGCCGGCCCGGGTGGAGAAGCTGGTATGACAAACCAATGAAAACGGGGCCTGCGGGCCCCGTTGCTTGTCTGCTCTGCGTCACTGTCACAGTGTGACGTCGACCCACACCAGGCGGTGATCCGAGCTGACGCCCTTGGCGATGCCGAGCTTGGCGTCGTACACCAGGTGGTAACCCGGCTCGAAGCTGGCCGGCCAGAACACGCCGGAGGCGACCGCGTTCAGGTTGGCGGAGGGCAGCACGTGGTCGAGCTGCAGGCCGCTGCTGCTGGTGATGCGCTCCGGGGTGGGGTGGTTGTTGTTGTGTTTGCACAGATCCGGCTGGCTGGCGAGGCACTCGGGACCGCCCTGGCTGACCGGGATCAGGGCGCCGTTGGTGACGGCTTGATTGACCAGCGCATGGTTGTGCAGATCCTGAATGGCGGTGAGATCCCCATCGCCAATCTGGGGGTCGGCGTTGAGATCGCCGGCGATGACGAACTTGGCGCCCTCGGGCAGGCCACCGACCTTGCCGGCGTCATCCACCATGTAGCTGGCGGTCTCCACGTAATCCTGCCAGAAGGCGACTTCGGCCCGGTTGTGCTTGACGTTGTGGCGCGCCGCGTTGCCGAAGATGGGCGGAGTCGGGTGGGAGATAAGGAAGTGGATCACCTCCTCCTTGTCTCCCTGCCTGATGCGCACCGGCACGTCGGCGTGGTTCTTGGACGAGAGCGGGAAGGACTGCCAGGCGGCGTCGTCATACCAGGCATCGCCGCATTGGCGGCCGGCCGGGATCGGCGCCTTGGCATTGTTGCAGTCGTCGATGACGGGGTTCGCTTCGCCCGGCATCTCCTTCCACTTGAATGTCTGGAAGGTGCGGATCTGCTTGGTATCGATGGGGTACTGGGACATCACGGCGAAGGCGTACTGGCCGTGGTAGTTGCCAAAGCCCCAGGCGTCGTCCGGCCCGTTGTTGACCTTGCCGTCCAGGTTGAGGTCATGGCCGCTCATCAGGCCGGTGTTGGTGGCGAAGTTCTGCAGCACCGGGTAGCTGGTGGCCTTCACCTCGTCGTGCTGGGCGTGGGCCAGGTAGTTATCGTTGAAGGCGTTGAGGTCCGTGGTGTCGCCGCCCTTGCCGTCATTGTCGAATTCGCTCAGCAGCAACACGTCCGGCCGGGTGCGCTGGATGATTTCGGCGATGTTGCGGATCTGCTGCACGTCGAGGGCCTTGGTCTTCTCGGCGCCGCTCAAGGTGCCGTCGGTGAGGCGCGCCAGCAGGGCGTCCTGCTCGGTGCGGCTCAGGGCGAGCTCTTCCCCCAGCATGCCGGGTGCAGTGCGATCGAAGGCGAGATTGAAGGTGGCAAAGCGAACCATGGCGGGCCTCGGCGTCAGTGTGGCCGGGACAGCCTGCCATCTTTGGCAGGAAAATGGCAGCACCCTGCCGGACTTTATGGGAAAGGTGACCGGGTTTCCCCCGTGACGAGCAAGCGCTCCGCTCAGGCCCAGCGGGAGAGAGGGGAGGGAATGGCGTAGGCGTAGCCCTGCTGGTAGTCGCAGCCCAGCCGGTTCGCCACCTCGATATGGGCCTGGGTCTCCACCCCCTCGCAGACCACGGCCATGCCGAGTCGTTGCAGGTATTTCACCAGACCCGTCAGCATGTTGAGGGCGTGGGTGCTGCGCGCAGCCTGAAGCAGCAGGGAACGATCCAGCTTCACGATCTCGTAGGGGAGCATCATCAGGCGCTGGAAATTGCACGCCAGGGAGCCGAAGTCGTCACAGGCGATGTGGGCGCCATGGGCCCGCAACACCTCGATCATCTCCCTGTGCTGGTGTTTGATCCTGACGTGCTCCAGCACCTCGAACCAGATGTCGATCCCCAGCTTGCGGGCCTGGAGCAGCACCAGCAACAGCAGATTGCGGTAGGTGGGGCTGGAGAGCGCCGGATTGAGGTTGATGGAGAGCGCATAGGGGCCTTTTTGGGCGAGCACGGGCAGATCGCGCATGATGGCCCTGAGCATGACGATATCGAGGTGCAGAGCGTCATCTTCGCCGAGGGCGGCAAAATCGATGCCCTGATAACCCTGGCTATCGGCATCCCAGCGCCTGGCCAGCACCTCATACCCCTTGACTTGACGATCCTGGCCGATGATGGGCTGATAAAAGGGGACGACGATATCCGCCATGCTGACCATGGCACTCACGGGATACTCTTCTTTGAACGCAAACATGGCCTTCACCTGACGGGAACATGGTTACGCATCATACAGGGAGGGTCTAAAGGGAGGCTGTAGGAAGAGTCTGATAATGAGCCCTGTTTGGGTGTGGGCAGGATGAGAGGGGGGTCAGGGAAGAGCATGGCCCTGTGCAGGTTCGGCGCCAGCCAGGGGGGCTGCGTGCATGGCCTGGGCAAGCCAGGACCAGTCGAGCATGGGGGAACCCGCCTTAAAGCGCTGATAGGCGCATCCCTGACGGATGGTCAGGAAGAGGGTGCTCGGCAGGCCGAGGCGGTTGAGGTAGCGCACCATCACGTCTCCCTGGTAATCCCGCAGCCGCAGTTGCAGCTCGGGCAGTGTCAGCCCGTGCTCGCGACCCGTTTCATCCCAGATTTCAAACATCTGTGTGCACTCCTTGCGACATGAGGCTCCACTGTTTCTAAAAAGTGCGGGGAGGGCAATTGTCAGATCTGACAGCGCCATATGGATTCTATCCAGAAAAGCGAAAACCCGGCGCGAGGCCGGGTTGTCTGAAGGATGGTGGAGGGAGAAGGATTCGAACCTTCGAAGGCAGAGCCGTCAGATTTACAGTCTGATCCCTTTGGCCGCTCGGGAACCCCTCCACAGGGGCATTGCATATTGTGTTCAGGAAGATGGTGGAGGGAGAAGGATTCGAACCTTCGAAGGCAGAGCCGTCAGATTTACAGTCTGATCCCTTTGGCCGCTCGGGAACCCCTCCACGGGGTATTTTCCTGATTTTACTTACTTGACGCACTTGAATGGTGGAGGGAGAAGGATTCGAACCTTCGAAGGCAGAGCCGTCAGATTTACAGTCTGATCCCTTTGGCCGCTCGGGAACCCCTCCCCAAGTGCGAGGCCGCATACTACCAGATCCGGCAAGGTTGTGAACCCCTTGGCCGCATTCTGACGACAAAAAAGTGTCAAGTGGTCATTTTTTGATATGTTTCGCTCAAAATTCACACTTTTCAATGACTTTTATGTCGCTGCCGAAACGGCGAGGGGGCGTAGGGGGCTGGCAGCCAGGAGCCCCGGGGCTCCTGGCGGATCATGGGGAGCGGGCGCTCGCTCAGGCGTCGGCGGGGCGGGCCTGCTGGCAACCCTGCACCGCATGGGCGATGAGTTCGAGGGCGCTCTGCTCGCAGGGGGGCAGCACCTCGTCGCAACTCGCGATCGGGGTGACGCGGTCTCCCCACTTGATGAGGGCGGCGCCCCAGGTCAGCCCGGCCCCGAAGGCGGCGGTCAGCAGGTAGCTGTTCGGCTTGACCCGACCCTGCTCCAGCGCCTCGCACAGGGCGATGGGCACAGTGGCGGCGGAGGTGTTGCCGTACTGCTCTATATTGACCATCACCTTATCCATGGGGGCATTCATCCGCTTGGCCAGGGTCTCGATGATGCGCACGTTCGCCTGGTGCGGCACGATGAGGTCGACCTGCTCGGGGGCGATGCCCGCCTGGGTCAGTACGGTGCCGGTGGCTTCGCCCATGCCGCGCACGGCGCGCTTGAAGATCTCCTGCCCCTCGAAGTTGAAGGTGAAGAGGCCGTCAATGTCGGCGAAACGCACCCTATCCGTACCGAAGTTCGGCACGTGCAGTATCTCCCGCGCTTCGCTGTCACAGCCGAGCTTGCTGGCAATCAGGCCGCTCTCCTGCTCGCTCGCCTCGATGATGACGGCGCCGGCGCCATCCCCGAACAGCACGGCGGTGTCGCGCTTGGCCCAGTCCAGCAACTGGGTCAGCCGCTCGGCACCGATCACCAGCACCCTTTGCATCATGCCGGTCTGCACCAGGGAGGTGGCGACCGAGAGGGCATAGACGAAGCCGGTGCAGGCGGCGTTGAGGTCGAACACCGCCGCCTTGTGGGCGCCGAGGGCCTGCTGCACGGCGGAGGCACCATTGGGGACCAGCGTGCCCGGGGTGGCGGTCGCGAGGATGATGCCATCGAGGGCGGCGGCGTCCAGGCCTGCGCACGCCAGGGCGCGACGGGCGGCCAGGGTGGCGAGCGCCTGGGTGCTGACATGGGAGACCCGGCGGGCCTTGATGCCGGTGCGCGGGTAGATCCACTCGTCCGAGGTATCCATGATGGTGCCGAGGTCATCGTTGGTCAGCGAGGCGGGGGGCAGGCATTTTCCCCACCCGGTGATAGTGGCGTATGTCATCTTGTCGTCGCTTGTCGTGATGGCCGCTCTGGGGCGGAAAGTGGCGAAATTATGCCGCACGGGGCGTTCACTGTCATCCTGCGGCCCCTCCAGTGTAAGGGGAGTGGGAGGAGCAAGACCGTGATTTTGCTTAAATTTCCGCTTCTCCTTGCCGTAAGATGAAGGCCCGATCCCGGCGACCCCTTCCCGAGGTGACTCCTGTGCACAAAGCGAATCTCAATCTCTTGCCCACCCTCAAGGTGCTGCTGGAGACCCGCAACATCAGCCGGGCGGCGGAGCTGCTGAACCTGAGCCAGCCCTCCATCAGCAAGCAGCTCGGCCAGCTTCGCAGCGAGTTTGGCGACGAGCTGCTGGTGCGGGAAGGGCAGCGCTGGCTGCTGACCCCGCGGGCCGAGGCCCTGGCGGCCCAGCTTGCCGATTCCCTCGGGGCCCTGGAGCGGCTCTACGAGGCACCGGAATTTGCCCCCGAGCGCTGCGAGCGGGTGTTTCGGCTCGCCTCCTCCGACTACGTGGCCCAGCACATCCTGCCGGACATCTGTGCGGCCCTGGCGAGGGCCGCCCCCCAGGCGGCGCTGGAGTACAGCCTGTGGGACAAGCGCCAGTTGCCCCAGCTCTGGCAATCGGAGCTGGACATGGTCTCCACCATCACGGAGCTGGTGCCGGACCAGATCCGCGGCCTGCATCAGGGGGAGGACAGGCTGGTGGTGCTGATGGGGCGCCATCACCCGCTCTCTGGCATGGCGCCCAGTCTGGAGGATTACCTCGCCTGGCCTCACCTGCAGGTGAGCGGGGGCGGGGACAAGGACAGCCCGGTGGAGCAGGTGCTGGCCCCCCGCGGGCTCTCCCGCCGCTGGTTTGCCCGGGTGCCTTTCTTCCAGGCCGCGGTGGAGGTGCTGCTGCGCACAGACTGTCTGATGACCACCCCGGCCCATATCGCCTGGCAGCTCTCCCGGGAACATGCCCTGAGTTTTTGCGATCTCCCCTTCGCCACCCGGGTCCAGCAGTATCATCTGCTGTGGCACCAGCGCCACCACCTGGATCCGGCTCACCGCTGGTTTCGCGAGCTGGCCTATCCCTTCCTGCGGGATCACCTGCAATTCACCCTGGGGGAGAGTCGCAAGCAGTTGGCTGGAGGGTCGCAGGCGGGTCGCTGAGAGCAGCGGGTTGTGCCACTCTATAGCCACTGGCTATGGGCTCTATTCATAACTTTCACTTCTGGCATAGCAAGCCACCCCCTACCCTGATCCCGAGTGACAACAATCGACACGAAGGAAGAGAAGGTATGGAGCTGACGAGTTGGCTGGCGCTGGCCGCCATTTGCGTGATGGGGGCCATCAGCCCGGGGCCGAGCCTGGCACTGATCATCCGCAATACGGTGCAGGGAGGGCAGGGCCACGGGGTTGCCACGGCGCTGGGACATGGCCTGGGAGTCGGCATCTATGCGCTGATCACGGCCCTCGGCCTCGCCATCCTGATCACCCAGACCCCGCTGCTGTTCGATCTCATCCGCTACGGCGGCGCGGCGTTCCTCGCCTGGCTCGGGATCAAGGCGTTGCTGGCCAGGCCCGCAGGGGGTGAGGCAGGCAAGGAGGAGGGGCACCCGCCACGGGGACGTCAAGGGGCGTTCGAGGGCTTTATGGTGGCCTTCTTGAACCCCCAGCTCGCCATCTTCTTTATCGCCCTGTTCAGCCAGTTCGTGCATGCCGACACCGGCTGGCGTGAGGGGGGCATCATGATGCTGACCGCAGGCGGCATCGATGCGCTCTGGTATGTGCTGGTGGCCCTGGTGCTCTCTCGCGGGCCCGTACTCGCCTGGCTCAAGGCCAAATCCACCGTGATCGACAAGGTGAGCGGCCTGGTGCTGCTGGGGCTGGCTCTCAAGGTCGTGATCTAGCTCCGCGTCGGGTGCCTGCGTAGTCGGCACTCTGTCAGGGCCGGGGGATGAGGGGGCAGCCAGACGTCCTTGTACCGGGTCAATCCTGCATTCTGCGGTGATCTTAAGCGGGATCAAGGCAGGGGGCGGGGAGTCTGGCTAGAGTGGCGGCTATTTGCAGCCCTTCGAACCGGACGTTATGCGCGATCAGAACCATCACAACCGCCTGGAGTTGCTGGCCCCGGCCAAGAACCTCGCCTATGGCATCGAGGCCATCAACCACGGCGCCGATGCCGTCTACATGGGGGGCCCCGCCTTCGGTGCCCGCAGCGCAGCGGGCAACAGCCTCGAGGACATCGAGGCCCTGGCCCGCCATGCTCACCGCTTCGGCGCCCAGGTCTTCGTCGCCTTCAATACCCTGCTGCACGACCACGAGCTGGAGCAGGCCCGGCGCCTGACCCATCAGATCTACCAGGCGGGCGCCGATGCGCTGATCGTGCAGGACATGGGGCTGCTGGCGCTCGATTTGCCCCCCATCGCGCTGCACGCCAGCACCCAGACCGACAACCGCACCCCGGAAAAGGTGACGTTTCTGCAGGACGTGGGCTTCTCTCAGGTGGTGCTGGCCCGCGAGCTCTCCCTTGCGCAGATCCGCGAGATAAGCGCCGCCACGAGCGTGCAGCTGGAGTTCTTCATCCACGGCGCCCTGTGCGTCTCCTACAGCGGCCAGTGCAACATCAGCCACGCCCGCACCGGCCGCAGCGCGAATCGCGGCGAGTGCGCCCAGCTCTGTCGACTGCCCTGTTCCCTGCAAACGCCAGGGGGAGAGGTGCTGGTGGAAAACAGCCACCTGCTCTCCTTGAAAGACATGGATCAGACTGACAACCTGGAGGCGCTGATCGCCGCAGGGATCCGCTCCTTCAAGATTGAAGGGCGCCTCAAGGGGCTCGACTACGTCAAGAACGTCACCGCCTGGTATCGCCAGAAGCTGGACACCATCCTGGCGAGCCGCCCCGATCTGGTGGCCGCTTCCGCCGGTCGTTGCAGCTACACCTTTACGCCGGATCCCAAGAAGAGTTTCAACCGGGGCAGCACCGACTACTTCCTCCATGGCCGACAGCCAGGCATCGATTCGCCGCGCAGCCCGAAATACGTAGGGGAGCCGCTCGGGCGCGTCACCAGCGTGACCCGCGATGGCATCGAGATCGACGGCCAGGCCGTTGCCCTCAACAACGGCGATGGCCTCGGCTTCTTCAAGCCGGGGGGCGAGCTGGTGGGGATGCGCCTCAATAAGGTGGAAGAGAAGGCACAGAGCAAGCGGTTACTCCTGTCGGAACCCATGCCCGGTCTCAAGGTGGGCACCGAGATCTTTCGCAACCACGATCAGGCCTTCAGCAAGCAGCTCGAAAAGGGGAGCGCGGATCGCCGCATCCGGGTCGATATGCGGCTATCGGAGTGCGACGAGGGATTGCGGCTCGAACTTGTGGACGAGCAGGGCATTGGCGCCGCCGTCACGCTCCCCTGCGACCAGCAGCCGGCCGACAACCCGGAACGGGCGCTGCAACAGGCCAGGGATCAGCTCGGCAAACTCGGCAACACCCTGTTTGTGGCTCGCCAGATTGAGTTGGCATTCACTCGCCCGCTATTTATTGCGGCTTCACAGCTTAACGGCTTGCGCCGGGACGGCATTGCCGCCTTGGAGGCGGCCCGTCTGGCAGCCTACCGGCGACCCGAGCGGCGCATTCCCCTGCGAGGCGCCGTTTATCCCCAGCATCGGCTCTCCTACCTCGGCAACGTGCTGAACAGCGCGGCGGAGCAGTTCTTTCGCGAACACGGGGTGGGGAGCATCGCCCCCGCGTATGAGGCGAACAAGGAGGAGCGGGAAGTGGTGCTGATGACAACGAAGCACTGCATCCGCTACAGCCAGCAGCTCTGCCCCAAGGAGGTGCCCGGTCTCAAGGCCGAGCCCCTGGAGCTCAAGATGGGCAAGGAGAGTTTCCGCCTGCGCTTTGACTGCCATCGCTGCGAGATGCAGGTGATGGGCAGCCTGAAGAGAGGATGATTGCCCGAGTGGGCATGGGGCTGGAGCGGATTTGATGGCAGTATGGGGTGCGGCCTTGTCACGGATATCCCGTGGTGAGGCGCCTTCCCCCAGCCTTCTTCTGACAAAGGATCCGTCATGAACATCCATGCACTGCCGTTTTGCACCACGAACTGGGCCGAGGTCCCGCCGACCGAACACAAGGGAGAGCGCGGCGTCGCACGCTGGCACACCCGGCAGTTCGGGGAGCTGCGGGTGCGAATGGTGGAGTACTCCCCCGGGTATCTGGCGGATCACTGGTGCAGCAAGGGCCATGTGCTGCTCTGCCTCGAAGGGGAGCTGCACACCGAGTTGCAGGATGGCCGCGTCTTCACCCTGACGCCGGGCATGAGCTACCAGGTGGCGGACAACGCCGAACCCCATCGCTCCTATACCGAACTGGGCGCTCGCCTCTTTATCGTCGACTGAGCTGCCCTCTTTCCCCTTGCGCTTCAGGAACTTGCCATGCTTGAACTCAGACCCAACTGCGAGTGCTGTGACCGGGATCTGCCCGCCGACACGGCGACGGCCTACATCTGCTCCTTCGAGTGCACCTTCTGCGCCGAGTGCAACGATCAGTATCTGCACCTGACCTGCCCCAACTGTGGCGGCGAGCTGGTCAGGCGCCCGCGCCGCCCGGCGGCCAAGCTGGTGAACAACCCCGCCTCCCTCCAGCGCGTCTTCAATCCGGCTCTGAAAGCGGCGCTGGGCAAGGGGGGCTAGGGCCCTCCCTTCATGGGAAGGGCTGGGCTGGCAACTGGCTCGTCCCTGTGGCTCTTGACCTTCTCCCGGCGGCAGCCCCTATCAAGGGGGCTCACACCAAAGGAGCAAAAGATGACGGAGCGATTCGAAGGAGAAGGGGCGAAGGCCTATGACAGCCGCATCCCCCTGCTGGTGCCAGGCTACGAGCTGCTGCACCAGCTTTGTGCCTCCCGGCTGATGGCCGCGCTGGGCCAGGAGGCCCGTGTGCTGCTGGTGGGGGTGGGCACGGGCAGCGAGTTGCTGCTGCTTGGCCGTCTCTGCCCCCGCTGGACCTTTGTGGCCCAGGATATCTCGGCGGACATGCTGGCCCAGGCCAGGATGCGGGCCGAGCAGGCGGGCATGGGGGAGAGGGTGTGCTGGCACCTGGGCGCATTGCCTGTGGTGGATAAGCCTTGCGATGGTGCACTCTGTCTGCTGGTTCTGCATTTTCTGGCGCAAGATGCCAAAACCGCGCTATTGGGTGATATTTATCGCCAGCTCAATCCTGGCGCTCCCCTGCTGCTGGCGGATCTGATGGCGCCAACGGACCCGCTCGAGCGCAAGGCCATGGGGTTGCAAGCCGCCCTCGCCGGTTTGCCGCTTCCTGCCTGCGAGCAGATGGTGCGCCGCCTCGGAGAGGACTTCACCTCCCTGGACGAGGGACAGACCCGGCGCCTCTTGCAAGGGGCCGGTTTCGCAGCGGCGCACCGCTTCTTTCAGGCGCTGGGGTTTCACGGCTGGCTGGCGCAGCGGCAGTGAGCCCTGGCCGGGCTGCGCCGGATCAACGAGAGGCCCTCTCCAGCGTCAGCAGTGCCTGCTTGATGGGCAGGCCTCCCGCATAGCCGGTGAGGCTGCCATTCTGGCCGATCACCCGGTGGCAGGGGATGATGATGGAGAGCGGATTGCGGCCGTTCGCGGCACCCACCGCCCGCACCGCGTTTGGCTTGCCGATGGTGCGGGCGATGTCGCCGTAGCTGCGGGTCTCCCCGTAGGGGATGTCGCACAGCGCCTGCCACACCGCTTGCTGAAACGCCGTGCCCCTGGGGGCGAGCGGCAGGGTGAAGCGCTGCAACCGGCCCGCGAAGTAGTCCCGAAACTCGGCGAGGAAGGGGGCGAGCGCCTCGCCGTCCTGCTGCCAGTCCTGCATGTCGGGCAGCGGCCGCAGTCCGGCCAGGAAGTCCACATGGACCAGACCGCGCTCGTCGATGGCGACCAGCAGTTTGCCCTGGTCGGTGGGCATCATGTCATAGCGGATCATGGGCTCTTCTCCTCGTCTTGTGTCTGTGTTGGCCGGGTGAGCAGCGCCGGTTGTTCACTCATGGCGTGCCACAGCCAGCTCGCGGCATAGGCGCGCCACGGCTGCCAGGGGGCGCTGCGCGCTGTCACCTCTTTCACCGGCAGCTTGTCACCGCCCCCCAGCGCCTTTTGCAGCACGAGATCCGAGGCGGGGAAGGCATTCGTGTCGAGCCCGCAGCGCAGCCGCCAGTAAGCGACCGTCCAGGGGCCTATGCCCGGCAGCGCGAGCAGTTGCTCGTCGCTTGCCGTGGCGAGGGTGAGTGCGCCGCTTGCGAGCGCCGAGGCCAGCCCTTGCAGGGTGCGGATGCGGCTGCCCGGCATGCCGATGCCGTCGAGATCCAGCTCGCATAACTGGGTCGGGGTGGGCAACTGCGCGGTGCCGAACTGCGCCTGGGTGCGCGCCACCAGGCGCCCCATGATGGTGATGGCACCCTTGACCGACACCTGCTGGCCGACGATGGCGCGCAGCATCACCTCGTATTCATCCCACCCCCCCGGCAGCCGCACCCCGGGCCAGCGCCCCTGGATGCCGGCGAGCAGCGGATCCTGCCCCAGGTGTTCGCCGATGCGGCTCATGTCGGCGTCGAGATCCCACATGCGGCGTACGCGGTACAGGATGTCCGGCAGCGCTCCCGGCGGCAGATCCCGCACCGTGAGTCTGAGCCTCTCCCCCTCGACGGGCTCGATGCGGATGAGCCCCTCCTGCTCGCCGACCCGGTGACGGCGTTCGTAACCGTGCTCATCCACCCGCTCCAGCCCCGGAATGGCGCGCAACCGGTAGAACGCGAGCATGGCCTGGACGTCGAACGGCGGGCGATACAGCAGGTGCAGTTGCAGGCTCGATTGCGGCGTCTCCTGCTCTGCGCCCCCTTCCTGCTTGCGCAGGGCGCCCGGCGTCATGCCATACGCCTGCAGCCAGGCGTCGTTGAAGCGACGAATGCTCGCAAAGCCTGCGGCAAACGCCACGTCCGTGATGGGCAGGCGCGTTTCCGTCAGCAGCCGTTTCGCAAGCAGCAGGCGGCGCGTCTGCTCCACCTGTTTCGGCGAGGCACCGAGGTGTTGCTCGAACTGGCGCCTCAGGGTGCGCTCCGTGATCCCGGCCTGCGTTGCAAGGGAGCCCAGGCTGTGCTCCGCCAGCTCGCCGCGCTCGATGCGCGCCAGCACCTGGGCGATGAGCGGTGGCAGATCGCCGCTCTGGGCCGGTGCGAGCTCGGGGCGACAGCGCAGACAGGGGCGCAGCCCGTGCTGCTCCGCCGCCGCCGCGAAACGAAAATAGCGCACATTGTGCTCGTGCGGTGCCCGCGCCGGACACACGGGGCGGCAATAGATGCCGGTGGAGAGCACCCCGGTGAAGAAGCGACCATCGAAACGCGCGTCTCGCGCGAGGCGTGCGGCGTGGCACTGCTCGCGGGTGAGGCCGGGGATGATCTCGTCCTGGGGTGATGAGACGGGGGACGCTGTGTTCATGGCATGACTCGGCTGAGGGGGTGCATGTCCCAGAGACTAAGCGGGTGCAAGGGGAGTGACTAGCCAAAAACGGACAGGGATAGCAAAAATAGTGCGATCCGAGGAATCCCAGTCCTCCCTTTGTAAGGTTAGGGGGGCAGGACCCCACCCTAACCCTCCCCTTCGTAAGGGGAGGGGACAAACAGCTCCCCTCTGTGAACGGGGGCGGGGTTAGCTCCTCCCCCTTGTGAAGGGGGAGGCTGGGAGGGGGGTCAACCTCGCTTATTTCAGATAGCGCTGTTCGAGGTGTTTGCGCAGCCACTGGGGATTGAGCGCCTCACCGGTCGCGCGGCGAATGAGCTCGTCCGTGCCGTGCAGGCTGCCCTGGGACCAGATATGGCGACCGAGCCAGCCAAAGATCTCCGGCAGGCGGCCGGACTCTACGAGCGTGCCCATGTCGCCGAGCTCACGCTCGAGTGCAAAGCGCAGCTGCGCCGCGTACATGGCGCCGAGCGTGTAGCTCGGGAAGTAGCCAAACGAGCCGTCCGTCCAGTGGATGTCCTGCATGCAGCCATTCTGGTAATTGCCCTTCGTGGACAAGCCGAGCCACTGTTGCATCTTCGCGTCCCACAGCTCGGGGATGTCCGCGACCTCGATGCGCCCTTCCATCAGGTCCCGCTCCAGCTCGTAGCGCAGGATGACGTGGGCCGGGTAGGTGACCTCGTCCGCATCGACGCGGATAAAGCCGGGCTCGACCCTGTTGTACAGCTTCTCGAGGTTCGCGGGGGCGAGCGCGGCCTGTTCGCCGAAGTGTGCGCGGATGCGCGGTGCAATCTGTGCGAGGAACGCGGGGTGATGGCCGAGCTGCATCTCGCAGAACAGGCTCTGGCTCTCGTGAATGCCCATGGAACGCGCCTCGGCCACCGGCTGGCCGAGCCGTGCGCGCGGCAGGCCCTGCTCGTAGCGTGCGTGGCCCGTCTCGTGGATGATGCCCATCAGGCTGGAGACGAACTCCTGCTCGTTGTAGCGCGTGGTGATGCGCACGTCCGTCGGCACGCCGCCGCAGAACGGGTGGCTGCTCACGTCGAGCCTGCCGTGCGCGAAATCAAAGCCGAGCAGTCCCATCACCTCCTGACCGAGCGCCTGCTGCGTTGGGATCGGGAACGGGCCTTGCGGGGTGAGGATGGTCTCGATTTTCTGCCGCTCGCTCACGGTCTGGATGAGGCCGGGCAGCCAGCTCGTCAGATCGCCGAAGATCTGATCCAGCCTCGCGCTCGTCATGCCGGGCTCGTACAGCGCCAGCATGGCGTCATAGGGGCGCAATCCGAGCGCGTCGGCGCGCAGGCGAGCCACCTCCCGCGACAGGCGCACCACCTCCTCGAGGTTCGGGGCAAAACCTGCCCAGTCGTTCTCCTTGCGCTGGCGACGCCAGGCGTGCTCGCATTTGCTGCCGGCGAGCGACAGCGCCTCCACCAGCGCCCCCGGCAGCAGGCTCGCATCCTGCCACTGGCGCTTGATCTCCCGCAGGTTCGCACGCTGGTGCTCGTCCAGCGGTTCACTCTCTGCCTTGGCAATCCACTCCCCAAGCTCGGGGGCGGTGCGCTTGCCGTGGATCAGCACGCCGAGCTCCGCCATCGCTTCGGCGCGGGCCTCGTTGCCCCCCTCCGGCATCATGGCGGCCTGATCCCAGCCGCAGATGGCGGAGAGGTGGGAGAGGCGGTGCAGTTGTTGCTGATGTTGTTCGAGTTTCTGGTATGACATGGGATTGTCCTTGTTATCGTCCCTGATGATATGCACCCCGTACCTGGCATGATCGGGGCCGCCCGATGCTAGCACTGCCATCCACCCTGGTGCCACCCTCAGGCAGTCAGCCGAGGCGCTTCTGGTGCCGTTCGCGGTTTTCCACCTTCTTGCGCTCGCTCTTGCGCAGCAATACGTAGAGCGCACCGCTGCCGCCGTGGCGGCGCTCGGCGCTGTGCATGGCCATCACCGAAGGCAACTGTGGCAGCCAGGCGCTGACATGGCTCTTGAGCAGGGCACGCGGGGTGCTGCGCTCCCCCTTGCCGTGCAGGATCAGCAGGCAGCGGATATCCCGTACTTCGCATTCGGCAATGAACTGCACCAGGGCGATACGGGCCTCGTTGAGCGTCTTTTGGTGCAGGTCGAGGGAGCCTTGCAGCTCGTATTTGCCAAGGCGCAGCTTCTTGTAGACCCCTTCCTGCACGCCGTCACGCTTGAAGCCGACGATGGCATGGGGGTCCAGCATCTCGACTGCTTCCGTGCCGAGGTGATCCAGGGTGAGTTGTTCGGCGGTGGCGGCTTCCCGGCGCGCGAGTTGCGCCTCGGTGGGCTGGCTGTTGCCCGCAACGGGGGCGATATGGTCGCTGCGAAGGGGCCTCACGTCGGCCACTTCAAGCAGGAACAGTGAGAGTTCGTCGTTATGAGACACGGCAGGCTCCCCGCATGAAAATGAGGGAGCCAGTATAGCGGGCCTTGGTGGGCCTTAGAATGGCAACGCTCGCAGGCCCCGGCCCTGCCGGGGAGGGCGGTCTGAGCGAGCCTGGTTATTGCCCCTCTTTGGGCGGCTCTGCGTGCATCACCTTGTAGATGAAATAGACCGCATAGGCGCTGATGAGCAGGAAGGTGCCGAAAATCACCAGCATGGACATCAGCCCCACGCTGTTGCCGAACATCAGGTTCATCCAGAATTCCATCTCGTTCACTCCTGTCACTGGGCGGTGACAGGCATGATAGATACCTCTTCAGGAGGGAGGGGATGATCTCGATCAACTCCCTCTCTGGTTATTTAATCGGCAGCCAATTCTGTGAGCCGACGCGCATCCGGCGCGTCAGGTCGCCGGACTGGACGCTATTTTGCTTTCTCCTGGGTCGGTTCGGTGAGGGGCGTGATGCGCCAGCCCTGCTGCTCCAGCAGGGCGAGCAGCCCATGCTCGCCGTAAAGATGCAGGGCCCCTACTACGATAAAGCTCTCGTTCGGCAGGCTGGGCCACTTCTTGACCCAGTTGCGGTTGCGCTCTGCCAGCAGGGTCTGTTCCAGCCAGGCTTGCAGCTTGGGCGGCGCCATCTCCTCCCTGAGCAGATTGATGAGGGTGTCCTCGTCCCCGTTCTGCCAGGCGGTCATCACGGCGTCGAACCCCTGCTGGATGTCGGGCAGCTCGTCCAGGGTGCTCTCCAGCATCAGGGTCTGGTTGTCGCCGACGCTCGCGAGATAGCCGAGCTGCTCCAGCAGGGTCTCCAGCCCGACGATGGGCTTGCCGCCGTCGTTCGCCCGCTTGGCGAAGTGCTGGTCGACACCGTATTCACCGCGATAGCCGGTGCGCTCCAGGGCCGCCTGGGTCAGGGTAATGGCCGCAAACCAGGGACGCAGCGGGGCCAGCATGCTCTCGTTCAGACCATTCTGGCCCGCAGCGATGAGGGTGCGACGGTAGAGGTCGATGGGCAGGTGATCCTTGAGGGTCTTGCCGTCGACGAGCCGGGTGATGGCGCCCATCTCCTGCCACTGCTCCTGGCTGATGTGGGTCATGTCCACCTCCATCACCAGGGCGCGGCTCTGCTGCCAGGCGCGCTCCACCGGGTCCGGCAGGGGATAGAGAGAGGGTTTGCCCGCGTGGATGGACCCCAGCAGCCAGTGCTGTTCGTTGCCTTTGTTGATGCGGTAGAAGGCCGGATCGGCCATGGCATGGAGCGGCAGCAGCAGGCAGAGCAGGAAGGAGAGCAGCGTGGGATGGAATCTCATGAGGCACCTTATGTGAGCGGGATGAGTGCTCTATGATAAGTCCTCATTTGTCACAGCCAAGAGGTTTCCCATGCCCCACCTTCGTTTTCGGGCAGTTTCTGTCGACACCCTGCAGCGGATAAGCGCCCCCCTGATGGCGGAGCTCTGCGCCCTGACCGGTGGCAAGCCGGAGTTCATCACCCTGGAGTGCGTGCCGAGCCAGTGGGTACGAGATGGCCAGCCCGAAGCCGGTTTCCCCTTCGTGGAGCTGGTCTGGTTCGAACGACCGCAGGAGATGCAGGATGCCGCTGCCGCCCTCATCACCCGCCACCTGAAAGGGGTGCTGGGGGAGCAGACCTATGTGGTGGTGCAGGTGCTGCCCATCGTCAAGAGTCACTACTACAGCAACGGCCAGCACTATTGAGCGGGCATCGTTGCTAAGACAGGTGCATGTCAAGAGGAGGGCCACCGAGGGCCCCTTTATCAGGCGGATTTGATCAGCAGCTTGTCCAGCCAGCGGCTTGGCAGCAGGCGGCGCAGCACGGTAAACAATTTGGTCGGGAAGGTGACCGGGTAGCGGTGCCTGGGACGCTTGCTCGTGAGCGCATGCACTAACGGCGGGATGCAGGCCTCGCTTGGCAGGGTAAAGCCCCGGGCACCCCCTTCACGCTCCAGCCTGGCCAGCGTCTGGGCATAGGCGTCCTGATGGCGGCTGGTGGCGGGGTCTATGTGGCGCAGGAAGGCCTCCCGGGCATTGGCGCGAAACCGGGTGTCGATGGGGCCGGGTTCGATCAGGCTGATGTGCACGCCGCTGCCCGCGAGTTCCAGGCGCAGGGTGTCGGTATAGCCTTCCAGCGCGAACTTGCTGGCGTTGTAGGCGCCACGATACTTCATGGCCACCAGGCCAAGCACCGAGCTGTTCTGCACGATGCGCCCCTCGCCTGCCGCCAGCATGGGAGGCAATATCTGGCGAATGAGGTGATGCCAGCCAAAGAAGTTGGTCTCGAACTGCTCGCGCAGCGCCTCGGTGGGCAGATCTTCCAGCGCACCGGGCTGGCCGTAGGCGCCGTTGTTGAAGAGGCCGTAGAGGCGCCCTTCTGCCAGGGCCAGCGCCTCTGCCGCCCCTCGCTCTATGCTGGCGCTGTCCGCCAGATCCAGTTGCACCGCCAACAGACCCTGCTGCTGCAGCAGGGCCACATCCTCGGCCTTGCGGGCGGAAGCGATGACGGTGAAGCCCCGGGCGCCGAGCGTTCTTGCGGCGGTGAGGCCGATGCCGCTGGAGCAGCCGGTGACGAGCACGAAGGGATGGGGCATGAGCATGGTCCTGGTTGACGGCCGGCAGGTGGCCCGAAGTTGGCATGGTAGCGTGGTGCCACCAAAAACAAAACCGGGCCAGAGGCCCGGTTTTCGGTCACGTCAGATGCCTGATTACATGATGGTGAACGGCATGATGATGTGGAACTTGACGTCATGCTCGGAGCTGAACATGTTCGGGTAGTACCAGCTGCCCTTGTCGTCCTGTTCGTTGTTGTAGTCGGTGTAGTGCAGCTTGAACAGGGTGCCCTTCAGCTTGCCATCCTGCACTGTGTACATGACGTCGAAGTTGGCTGCCCACTCTTTGCCGCCTTCCAGGGACTTGTCGCCGTTGTTGGCATCCCAGCCGTAGGCACCGGAGACACCCACGCCCCAGCCCGGTGCACCCACCAGATCATCCAGGGAACGAGTCACGCCGAAGAACAGGGCTTTCTCGTCGTTGTGGTTCCAGTCGGAGCGGGAATCCCACCAGATTTCGTTCGCGCCCTGGGAGTTGCCGTAGCCGCGGGTCAGACGGGGCAGGTAGTTGCCCAGATCCCCTTCAGCCTTGGTCCACAGGCCTTCCAGACGGAAGCCATAGGGGCCGGCTGCCCAGCTGGCGGTCAGGGCTTGTTGCCAGGCCAGGCCGTCATAGTCGCTGTTCTCGGTGTCGGAACCGTAGAACTGGTAGCTGGTGTTCAGGCCACCCAGTACGTCGAACTTGTGGGCCAGCTTGAAGTGGTAGCTGTCCATGTAGCCTTCGGACTGACCGAAGCCGGCGGTGACGGCAGTGCCGTTCTCGAAGGTGTAGCGAGCGGCCAGACCGTGGATGTAGTCGATCTTGTTCGTATCGGTGAAGGGATCGCTGGCATAGGGGCTGCTCTTGGAGAAGCCGGTGGTGTTCTTGAACCAGGGAGCCTTGTACTCGTCGGCGATGGCGTAGGTCAGGTAGAGGCCGCCGAAGGTGCCTTCGATCTGGCCACCACGGTAGGTACCGGGTTGATAGGACCAGTTGACGCCGAGGATGCCGGGTACATAGAGCTGGGTGTAACCACCCTTGGCGGTGACGGCGTCACCGAACTTGAATTTCAGGGCAGCGTTGGAGAGGCTGAAGCCGTTCTCGGGAACACCGTCACCACCTGAACCCCACTTGTCGCCCCAGAAGGAGAACTCGTTCTCTTCGTTGACGCCATTGCTCTCGTCAACGGCCAGGTCGTAGGCACCGAAGCCGCCCACGTCGACGCCGACCACACCCCATGCATAGCCGGAGTTGAAGTTCAGGGCTGCCTGGGTGGTGGCATGGCTCAGGTTGGAGTGGTATTTGCCATCCTGACCCGGACCGGCCTGGACGCGATCACGCTCACGCTGGAAGTAGAACAGGCCACCGGTGAGCTTGCCTTCGTCGATGAAGGCGCTGTAGGACTTGCCGTATTCCGGGCTCATCATGTCTTGAGCGGCGAACGCCATGCCGGGGGCGACCAGTGCCGCGACCACGGCAGCACTCAACGCGGCGCGCTTGAAGATCACTTTTTCCATTTGTTATTGCTCCTGATTTTATGGACTTAGCTTTTTATCCGGCAGCCGGGTAGGCACCCGCCGCTCGGTATTGGCATTGCAATCAACACCCCGAAGGGCAAAAAAATGGTTCTCTGTCGTGCCCTTGTGCCTGATGCCTTGGCGCATCGGTCGGGGCTATCTGCATCGTTACAGTCGTTATTTTTTGGCTGTCGATCCTTGGCGATCTGACATCACCAAGAGTACGTTCGCGGTGCGAAATATCAATGTAAAGTTCCCGGCAAGTTTCAAAAATATGACCGAGTGCAAATAATCATGATTCTTGGTGTGGGCACTCCCAGGCCACTCATGTCGGCAATGACAGCGCTTTCATGGTGATTTCACCGTTCTCCTGCGCAGATCTTGCCGTCAAGGCAGAACTTTCTTTGTTAACCCGGTGGCAACATATAATTTTGTATCACAAAAAAAGATGGGCCCGGCCGGATGCCCACTGTCATGAGCGTGAGCCGTCGCCCGACAGACAGGGGGACCAGGGATGTGAAAGGGGTGAGGGAGCCTGTGACTGAATGGATGAGGCAACCCGTCATTGGCCGTGAGGACATGACGGGAGCATCAAGAGAAGGGTTGCGGCAAGGCCGTACCGCGGGGAGATTGACAGGGAACGCGCCCCGGGTCTGGTGCGAACCAGACCCGGGGGTTATCAGGCCTGGCTCAGGATCCGGGGGATCTGCTGGGCCTGGTGGTGGATATGCTCCGAGACCTGTACCGAGAGGCGGCTGCCCTGGCGGGCGTGCTGGCTGATGCGACCGATGAGGGCGGCGAAGCTCGCCAGCCTGTGCTCCTGGCTCTTGGCATTGTCGGCGCCCTGCAGGGCGATGACGGCGGTGCTGCGCGCCATCTCCCGCACCGTCAGGGTGGTCTGGCGCAGCTGCTCCGCCTGCTGGCGCTGCTCGGCGGCCTCTGCGGTGATGCGGGCCAGCACGGTGGCGAGCTGATCCCCCGCCTGGGTGAGGCTCGCCAGGATTTCGGTGATCTGGCCGAGGGAGCGCTGGGTGTCGGCGGAGAGGTGGCGCACCTCGTCGGCTACCACCGCGAAGCCGCGTCCCTGCTCCCCGGCCCTGGCCGCCTCGATGGCGGCGTTGAGGGCCAGCAGGTTGGTCTGCTGGGAGATATGGCCGATGACGTCGACGATGGCGGTCACGTCTTCCACCGAGCGGGTCAGCTGGGCCAGGGCGCCGCTGCTCTCGTCGATGGCGA
The DNA here is from genome assembly GCF_019048585.1 of Aeromonas sp. FDAARGOS 1418. Lineage (NCBI taxonomy): Bacteria > Pseudomonadati > Pseudomonadota > Gammaproteobacteria > Aeromonadales > Aeromonadaceae > Aeromonas > Aeromonas sp. FDAARGOS 1418. The sequence goes on from NZ_CP077387.1 coordinate 1,801,486, forward strand.
GCCCGGTCTGGGCGGTAGCCGTCAGCATGCCCCCGACCAGCCGCTCGCTCTGGCTCATGGAGTGTTCATTGTGCTGGGCGTGCTGGGCGATTTCGGCGGCGACCTGGTGCACCTCGCTGGCGAGCTGGTTGAGCTCCTGCATCATGGTGTCGCTCTCGTCCACCGCCTGCTCCGTGGTGCGGGTGCTGTGATGGATCTCCTGCACCTGGTTGACCATCCCTTGCAGACTTTGCGACACCGCCGATAGCTGGCCCTCTTTCTGCTGCTGATCCTGTTGCAGGCGCCGTATCAGGCGGTTGTAGCTCGCGACGATGTCCGCCAGCTCGTTGCGCTCGCGCCCCGGGGTCAGCAGCTGGGCCTGACCCGTGGCGTCGAGCTGCAGGAAGGCTGCCCGCAGTTGCAGCAGGGGCCTGACCAGCCAGCGACGCTGCACCAGGGCGAACAGCAGGGCCACCACGACCAGGCAGAGCGCCAGCACGCCGAGCACGGTGGCCAGCTCCCGGTTCATGGTCTGACGGGCGGCGGCGAGTTGTTCACCCAATTGCTCCCCCGCTTGCAGCAGCTGGGTGATGTCCTGCTGCACCATCTGACGAGCGGCCTGCTGCTGTTGCAGCGCCTTGCGGCTGTTTTCCAGCTCCTGGGGATAGCGCTTGAGCAGGGAGGTCAGCTCGGCTTTGGGCTGATCCCCGAGCTCCTTGCGTATCGGCTCTCCCAGGGTGAATTCGTCGGCCGGTGCCTCCTCGAAAAGTGCCAGGCTCGGCAGGGCGGCCAGGGAGTCGGCCTGCTTTTGCAGGGCAGCCAGCTCGAATTGCAGCCCTTCGAGACGCTTGGCACTCGCCTGCTCCATGTAGTTCTGGCGCTGGTGGGCGAGGGAGGGGAGGGCGGTCAGGATGTCGGCCGCCCCCTGGCGATACTGCTCGGCAAGGGCCGGATCCCGCCCGGCGGCTGCTCCCTGCTGGCCGTAACGGAGCAAGGCTTTGGCCTGGGTGGTCAACTCGTTCTCGGCATTTTGCAGCAACCACTGGCTGTTGCCGGAGAGCTTGCCCGCCGCCAGATAGTCGCCGTCAATGCGGGTTTTCATCTGCTCAAGCCGGGCGTTTAGCGGCTGGGTCTGGGGATCCTCCAGGCGGGACAACAGCGCCAGCGCCTGCTGGCGCACCCCCTGTGCCTGGGCCAGCAACAGGGGATCCCCGCTGCCGAGATAGTCGCGAAGCGCCCCCTGCAGCGGACCGCTCAGTTGCTGTTGCAGGCGCTCCTGCAAACGCTGGGCCTGGGCCGAGTGGTTGAATTGTTGCCAGCCATGATAGAGCGCGGTGGCCTGGACACCGGCCACCAGCAGCAAGACGAGGGAAGAGAGGGAGGAAAAATGGGCAATTTTCACATCAGATTCCTGCTTGAATCACGCAATGGGCGCGAGCTTAATCAGGTCTGATGGCGTTTTTATGACAGTGGCTGTGCCAGCTCCCGTTGACTTGGGCTCTTCACCAGCAGGCCGAGCAGGGCGCCGCCCATGATGAGCCCCCCCGCCAGCAGATGGCGCGGGGTGAGCGCCTCGCCGTTGAGCCAGACCAGCAGCAGGGTGCTCAGCAAGGGCGTGAGGTAGGCGAGCGCGCCGATGCGGCGCGGATCCCCGTCCCGCAGCGCCAGATACCAGGTGACGAAGGCCGCCCCCATGGGGCCGAGGGCGAGCCCGGCGATGAGCAGCCAGTCCCCCTGGGGGATCCGGGCGAATGGCAAGGGGCCTTCCAGCATCCATGCCAGCAGCAGGGCCAGGAGCCCTGCGGGCAGGCAGGCGGCGGCCGTGACCACGGCGGGAGCGGGAGGCAGGCGGCGGGAGAGCACGGAATAGGCGCCCCAGACGATGGCGGCGCCGAGGGCCAGCAGGTAGCCGGGCAGATGGGCCTGTTGCAACTGCAGGTGACCATCGACCATCACCAGCACCGATCCCGCGAGACCCAGGGCCCCGGCCAGCAGATGGTGCAGGCTCAGGGGATGACCCGGCAGCAGCAAGGGGGTGAACAGGATGATGCACAGCGGCCAGAGGTAGTTGATGAGGTTTGCCTCCAGCACGGGGGCGTGGCGAAAGCTTGTGAACAGCAGCAGGTGATAGAGCAGCAGGGCGGTGATGGTCACCAGCCAGGTGAGGGGGCTGGCGCGCCACTGGCGCCAGAATGGCAGAGTGCCCGCCCCGCAGAACAGCAGCACCAGCCCCACCAGCACCAGCGGCGAGACGCTGGTGATCCGGGAGGTGAGCGCGGCGAGGGAGGCCCACAACAAGATGGTGAGCAGGGCAAAACCGGTGGACTTGTCCCACCAGGAAGGCGCAGGCATCCAACACTCCTTTGCAAGATGAATGAACGAAAAAGAGGGCCAGTCTAGCAGACTGGCCCTCGTCACACAGCGTTGCCGTGACGGTGCAGGTTATGACTCCCGGCTCGGGACGGCCCCTGCCGCCGGAGCCAGGGACTGCCCCTTGACGTACCAGACGATGAGGGCCAGCACCAGCAGCGGCAGCACGGGGTCGAACCAGGTGCCGCCGGAGCCGAACAGCAGGTTCAGCAGGGCGACGCCGGTGCCGCCGATGGCCCAGGCGATGGTGGTCGGGATGGACCAGACGATCATCTGTTGCTTCACGTCGGAGATCCCCATCATGCGGTTGACCACCCAGAACAGGCTGTCGTTGAAGTAACCGAAGAAGAGCGACCCCATGGTGGCGGCCTGGGCGGCCAGCAGCATGTTGACCCCGGGGATCTGCGCCAGGATGGGGGCGGAGATGGAGGCCGCCGTCACCATGGCCACGGTGCCGGACCCCTGGATGAGGCGCACCAGGGTCGCCACGATGAAGGGGATCAGGATGGGGGAGATGGGCAATTGGGCGATCTGCTCGGCCAGTTGCTGACCTGCGCCACTGTCGCGCAGCACGGCCCCCAGCGCCCCACCGGCACCGGTCACCAGCAGGATGATGCCGGCGGATTGCAGCCCCTCTTCCAGGCGGGCGGCGGTGGCGTGCCTGTCCATGTGCGGGACCAGGGTATAGACCGCCAGCAGCACGCTGATGGCCAGCGCGATGATGGGGGTGCCGATGAAGTTGATGCCCTGCACCAGGGGGTTCGCCATCAGGCCATCCATGCCCTCCAGGGTGGCCAGGGTGGTGAAGATGGCCTTGACGAAGATGAGCACGATGGGCACCAGGATCGGCAGCAGCGACAGGGTCAGGCTCGGCAGGGTCTTGCCCTCCTTCTCCTTGAGGTACTGCTCATAGGTGGCTTGCAGCTCGTCCGGGGTCTGGGCGGCCTGGGCACCGAACTCGGGGTACTTCTTGTCGAGCCACTGGGCGTAGAAGACGATGCCGAGCACGCAGGGGATGGCCAGGGCCATGCCGGTCAGCAGCATGGCGCCGATGTCCACGCCAAACAGGCCGGCAACCCCCAGCGGGCCCGGGGTCGGCGGCACGGTATGGTGGGTTACCACCAGGCCGCCCGCGAGCGCCACCCCCAGGGTGAGCAGGGAGCGCTTGCCACTTTTTGCCAGCGCCTTGGCCACCGGATAGAGGATGACGAAGGCGGAATCCACGAAGATGGGGATGCTGACGATGTAGCCCGTGATGGCCAGTGCCCACTCCTCGCGGCGCTTGCCGAGCCACTTGATGAAGCTGTAGGCGATCTGTTCGGCGGCGCCGGAGACCTCAAGCAGGCGACCCATCATGACCCCGAGGCCGATGACGATGCCGATGCTGCCGAGGGTGGAGCCAAAGCCCTGGGTGATCACGGTGAGGGTCTTGTCGATGCTCATGCCGCCGGTGATCCCGGCGATGCAGGCCGCCGCCAGCATGGCGATCAGGGCGTGCACCCGGGTGCGGATGACCAGGAACACCAGCACGAAGACCGCGATGATGAGACCGATGATGGGGGTTGGGATGTCGCTCATGATGCCTCCTGCATGTCATGGGTGATGAAACTGTCGATGATGTCGGCAAACGTCCTGTCTGCCGCGAAACCGAGGGCGCTGGCCCGCTGGTTGTCGATGCGTCCCGGCCAGCTTGCCACGATGCGCTCGATGGCCGGATCGGCGGCAAACTGCACCCGATCCCGGGCCGCCTGGCCACCGACCCGTGCGAGGGCCTCCAGCATTTCGCCGACGGTCACGCTGATGCCGGGCAGGTTGATGCTGCGGGCGTCACCGGTGGCGGGAAGTCTGGCCGCCAGCAGGAAGTTCGCGACCACGGTGGCGGGGCTGGAGAGCCAGAGGCGCAGATCCGGGCTCACCGGGCAGATGGCGCTCTCCCCTTGCAGCGGCTCGCGGATGATGCTGCTGACAAAGGAGGAGGCGGCGCGGTTCGGCTTGCCCGGCCGCACGCAGATGGTGGGCAGGCGCAATACCAGACCGTCGACGAAGTCCTTGCGGCTGTAGTCGTTGACCAGCAGTTCCCCCATGGCCTTCTGGGCGCCGTAGGAGGAGGTGGGGGTGAGCGCCGTGCCGTCATTCACCAGCTCCGGCAGCGGGCCGCCATAGACGGCGAGCGAGCTGGTGAAGACGAAGCGGATGCCCGGCCGGGCATGGCGGCACGCCTCCAGCAGGGTGCGGGTGGTGTCCAGGTTGACCTGCCAGCCGAGATCGAAGTCCTGCTCCGCGTGGCTGCTGACGATGGCGGCCAGGTGGTAGACCACGGCGGTCCGCTCGCTGATGAGGGACTCGGCGACACCGGCTTCGGTGAGGTCGGCCCGCAGACAGCGAACCCTGGGGTCCGGCAGGGGGGATTGCGGCTGCTGGATGTCCACCAGCAGCAGCTCGGTGAAGGGGTGGGGGCCTTGCAGCAGGGCCCGGGCTAGTTTCTGGCCCAGGAAGCCACCGCCGCCGGTGATGATGATCTGCATCTTGTTATCCTCAGACTCGTTCATGTTCAGGGTCGTTATTGTTGTGTCAGCCAGCCCAGCCCTTCCCGGGTGCCGGCTCTGGGGTTGTATTCGCAGCCAATCCAGTCGTGGTAGCCCGCCTGCGCCAGCACCTTGAACAGGTAGGGGTAGGCGATCTCCCCCTCGTCCGGCTCGTGGCGATCCGGCACCGAGGCGATCTGGACGTGGCCGATGGCCGGGCCCAGCTTGCCGATGAGACGGGTGAGATCCCCGTCCATGATCTGGGCGTGATAGAGGTCGAGCTGCACCCCCACGTTGGGTCTGTCTATCTCCTGCACCAGGGCCAGGGCGTCGAGCTGGTGGGCCAGGAAGTAGCCGGGCACATCTCTATCGTTGAGGGGCTCGAGCAGCACCTTGATGCCGTCTTCGGCCAGGAAGTCGGCGGCGAAGCGGATGTTGTCGATCAGGGTCTGGCGGTGGGCCGAGAGGCTATGAGCAGGGTCCACGATGCCGCTCATGGCGTGTACCTTGGTGCAGCCGAGCGCCAGGGCGTAGTCACGCACGCTTGGCAGGTGGCCGCGAAACTCCGCTTCCCGCCCCGGGATGGCAGCCATGCCGCGCTCACCCGCGCCCCAGTTGCCCGGCGGCATGTTGAACAGGGCCTGGGAGAGCCCCTGCTCGCGCAAGCGGCGGCCCAGCTCTGCGGCCGGCCACTCGTAGGGGAAGAGGAACTCTACCGCCTCGAAGCCTGTGTCGCGGGCGGCGGCGAAGCGCTCCAGGAACGGCACCTCGGTAAACAGCATGGTGAGATTGGCGGCAAACTTGCTCATGGTTTCATCCTCCTCAATTCATCAATTTCGGGTTCGCTCAGGTAGCGGATGGCGTGGCCATGGAGCATCAGTGCCAGGCGCGCCGTCTCCTCCAGCTCTTCCATGTTGTTGACCGCATCCACCAGATCCTTGCCCGTCACCACGGGGCCGTGGTTGGCAAGCAGGAAGGCGTTGCCTTCGGGGGCGCGGCGCCCCAGCTCCTCGGCGATGCGGGCATCCCCCGGCTTGTAGTAGGGGATGAGCGGCAACTGGCCGACCCGCATCACGTAGTAGGGGGTGAAGGGGCGGATGACGTTGGCCGGATCCAGCCCTTCCAGACAGGAGAGGGCGGTCAGGTGGGTGCAGTGCAGGTGCACCACGGCCCGGCAGTCCGGATTGTTGTGGTAGATGGCGAGGTGGAAGGCCACCTCCTTGGAGGGGCGATCTCCCCCCAGGTGTTCCCCCTGCAGGTTGACATGAGAGAGCCTGTCGGCGCTGAGCCGTCCCAGGCAGGAGCCGGTCGGGGTGGCGATCAGGGTGCCGTCCGGCAGCAGGGCGGAGAGGTTGCCGGCGCCCCCGGTGGCATAACCGCGCTGGAAGAGGGAAGCCCCCAGCATCACCATGGTGTCGCGCAGTGCCTGTTCAGTCATGGAAGTACTCCTGAGCCTTGTCGAAGAAGTCGTCGCTCCCGAAATTGCCGGATTTGAGGGCCAGCGACAGGGGGGCGTCGATGGCCCGCACCCAGGGCACACCGGGGGCGATCTGCGGGCCTATGTGGAACGCCTTGACGCCGAGAGCCTGGGTGACCCGGCTCGAGGTCTCGCCACCGGCGATGATGAAGCGGTCCACGCCGGCGCCTTGCAGCAGTTGGGCGAGGCGGGCAAAGCAGTGTTCCACCGCGTCGCTGGCTGCCTGCTGGCCGTGGGTTTCCTGAATGCGGGCCAGCTCAACCGGGCTGGTGGTGGCGTAGACCAGCGGCGCCGGGGTCCGGGGCTGGTCCAGTACCCAGCGCGCCAGCTCGGCCGGGTAGTCGGCATCCTCGAGGCAGCGCACCACATCCAGCGCCAGGGCAGGGGCGTGCTGGCGATAGCGGGCCACCTGACGGTTGGTCATCTCTGAGCAGGAGCCCGACAGCACCGCAGCGCGGGTGCCTCTGGGCCAGCCCGCTTCGCGGGCACCCTGCAGATCGCCGCTGCCAAGCTGACGGGCCAGGCCGATGGCGAGGCCGGATCCGCCGGTCACCAGGGGCATGTCGAGGGCGGCGGTGGCGATGTCCAGCAGGTGCTGCTCGGTCAGGGTGTCGACCACGGCGTAGCGCACACCAGCTTGCGTTAGCTGCTCAAAGGCGTCGGCAATGGCGCCGGGACCCTGTGCGATGGTATTGAACGGTACCAGACCGGCGCGGCCCTGGGCCTGCCCCTCCATCAGCCGCAGCAAGTTGCTGTCGGTCATGGGGGTGATGGGGTGATGGCGCATGCCGGACTCGGCGAGCGGCTGGGCGCCGACGAAGAGGTTGCCCTGATAGACGGTGCGACCGTTTACCGGCAGGGCCGGGCAGATCAGGGTGAACTTGTTCTCCAGCGCCGCCAGCAGGGCGTCGGTGACGGGGCCGATGTTGCCCGCCGCCGTGCTGTCGAAGGTGGAGCAGTACTTCTGGTAGATGCGCGGGCAGCCGCGGGCCTTGAGCCAGTCGAGGGCCGCCAGGGAGTCGCGTACTGCCTCATCGGCCGGGCAGGAGCGGCTCTTGAGGCTGATCACCACGGCGTCGACCCCGGTCAGATCCGCCTCAGCCGGGATGCCGGCAAACTGGATGGTGGAGAGGCCGTTCTCCACCAGGAAACCGGCGATGTCGGTGGCGCCGGTGAAGTCGTCTGCGATGACTCCGAGTTTCATGCTTGCTCCTCCTGACCCGGCAGGGTGATGCCTGAGAAGATCTTGATGACGGCGCTGTCATCTTCCTGGCCGTGCCCTGCGTTGCTGGCGCCGAGGAACATGTTCAGCGCCGTGCTCGCGAGCGGCAGCGGGAAGCGCAGCGCCTTGGCGGTGTCCGCCACCAGGGTGAGATCCTTGACGAAGATGTCCACTGCGGAGCGGGCCTGATAGTCACCGGCCAGCACCCGGGGCATGCGGTTTTCAAACATCCAGGAGTTGCCGGCGGCATGGGTCACCACGTCATACATGAGATCCAGGGACACGCCTGCCCGGCTGGCCAGGGCCATGGCCTCGGCGGCCACCGCGATGTGCACCCCGGCCAGCAGCTGGTGGATGATCTTGACCGTGCTGCCCTGGCCCGGCTCGCTGCCGACCCGGTAGACCTTGCCGGCCACCGCATCCAGCACCGGGGCCAGCTTGTCGAAGGCGGCGTCGGAGCCTGCGGCCATCACCGTCATCTCGCCGGCATCGGCCTTGATGGCGCCACCGGAAACCGGCGCATCCAGCATCGGCAACCCCATCAGCGCCAGCTCGGCAGCCAGGGCGCTCGCCTCTTCGGCGGCGATGGTGGAAGAGACCATGATGGCGGTGCCCGGTTTGAGGTGGCGAGCCAGCCCCGCTTCGCCGAGCAGGATGCGGCGCACCTGGGTGGCGTTGACCACCAGCAACAGCACGGCATCGAGCGTCTCGGCCAGGGGCCTGGCATCGGCCATGACGGCGGCGGCACCGGCCTGCTGCAACTGGCCGCGGGCCTGTTCGCTGAGGTCGATGCCATAGGTGGTGAGCCCGGCCCGCAGGCAGGAACGGGCGGCGCCCATGCCCATGGCGCCCAGGCCGATGACCGCAACATGATAGGGAGTGCTCATCTCGTGATTCCTCGATTACGACTGATGAGCAGATAGTAGAGGCTTGCGGCGATGAAATATCAGGCAGTCGTCACAAAAAATAACTTAATTGGTGTTAATTTTTGTTATTTGTGCGGGTTAAGATTCTTTTGAGTCAAATTTTGGCGTCTTTATTGTGAATAAATGTGATTTGTGAGCCCGTTTCAGGTTATTTATCATTTTTTCCCAGGTCGCTGGGGTAGAATGGCACCTTCCTTTTCCCGAGGCGCGAGGCAAGATGATTCCCGTAGAGCGACAGCAACGTATCCTGCAACTGCTGGCAGAGCGCGGCGTGGTCAGCATAGTGGAGCTGACCGACTGGCTGCAGGTCTCCCACATGACCATCAGGCGCGACATCCAGAAGCTGGAGGAGCAGGGGAGGGTACTCTCTGTCTCCGGCGGGGTCAGCCTCTCCCAGCGGATCAAGAGCGAGCCCTCCCACGCCGCCAAGCGCAGCCTGATGCAGGGGGCCAAGCTGGCCATTGCCCGGCTCGCCGCCGCCCAGGTGAGCGAGGGGAGCACCGTCTATCTGGATGCCGGTACCACCTCCCTGGAGCTGGCCCGGGAGCTGGCGCTTCGGGAAGACCTGATGATAGTGACCAACGACTTCATGGTCTGCGCCTACCTCATCGAGCACGGCCGCTGCCGCCTCTATCACACCGGGGGTCAGGTCATTCGCGAGAACCAGTCCTGTGCCGGGGAGGCCACCGCCCACTTCCTGCGCAACCTCCATCTGGACATCGCCTTCCTGTCAGCCTCCTCCTGGGACAGTCAGGGGATCTCCACCCCGAGCGAACAGAAGGTGCCGGTGAAGCGAGCCGTGGTGGAGTCGGCGGCGACGCGCATCCTCATCTGCGATTCGTCCAAATATGGCAAGGTGGGGACCTTCAACGTGGTGAGCTGGGATGCGATCGATCAGGTGATCACCGACGAGCAACTGCCCCAGAGCGCCCGCGAGGTATTGGCACAGCATGGGGTCAGGGTGACCATGGCGCCGCTGGCCAGTCTGGTGGCCAGCGCCGAACAGGGGTAAGGAAAGGGGTGACAGGAGGCGAACCACGGCGCCACCCGGCCGGGATCAGCGACCCTCTGCGGCCGGTGCGTCCGTCAGCTTGGCGGAGCCCTGGATCACCTCCCCCGCCTTCTCGATGTCCCGTCCCATCCCGTGTATGGTGTTGCAGCCCAGCAACCAGAGGCTGGTGCACAGCACCAGCAGCATGCGATTCGTCTTCATCCTTGCTCCTTTCATGCTATGGGGTCAGTTTGAGCAGGCGCCCCTGGCCTGAATCCGTCAACAGGTAGAGGGCGCCGTCGGGGCCCAGCTTGACGGTACGGATCCGCTCCCCCAGATCGGTCAGCAGCCGCTCTGCCGACACTATCTTGTCTCCGTCGAGGTGCAGGCGCAACAAGGCCTGACCGCGCAGGGCGCCGACCAGCAGATCCCCCTGCCACTCCCTGAACAGGTTCCCCTGATAAAAGGCCATGCCCGAGGGGGCGATGGAGGGCACCCAGATCCAGCGCGGTGCCGTCATGCCCGGCGCGCTCTGGCCCACGCCAATCTTGCCGCCCCCGTACTCCTCGCCAAAGGTCACTCTGGGCCAGCCGTAGTTGTGGCCTGGCAGGATGAGGTTGACCTCGTCCCCGCCCTGGGGACCGTGCTCGTGAGCCCAGAACTGCTGGCTGCCCGGGCGCAGGGCGGCCCCCTGCATGTTGCGATGGCCCAGGCTCCAGATCTCCGGCATGGCCCCCGGCGTCTTGACGAAGGGGTTGTCGGCGGGGACCCGGCCATCCTTGTGCAGACGCACCGTCTTGCCGAGGTGGTTGTCCAGAGTCTGGGCCCGCTCCCGCTCGCTGTAGCGATCCCCCAGGGTGATGAAGAGGTGGTCCTCCGTCAGCACCAGGCGGGAGCCGAAATGGGCGCCGCCGGCCACCTTGGGCTCTTGGCGAAACAGCAGTTGCCAGTCGACGAGGGCCTCTTTTTGCAGTCGGGCCCGGGCCACGGCGGTGCCGGCGCCTCCGTCCCCCGGCTCGCTGTAGCTGAGATAGAGCCAGCCATCGCCGTCCAGGGCGAGATCGAGCAGACCCCCCTGACCCGTGGCGGCGAGGGGCGGCAGGCCGGAGACCACATGGCGGTTGCCACCCGCGTCGATGCGCAGCAGGCGCCCAGGGCGCTCGCTGACGAGGTAGCCGCCATCCGGCAGGAAGGCGAGCCCCCAGGGGTGGCGCAGCTCCCCCGCCACCGGGGTCAGGGTCAGTGCCCGCACCGGGAGCACCAGGCAGACAAGCAGCAGGGCAAACAGTCGCAACATGGGGCCTCCTCGAGCGGCCAGACCTGAATGTCGCTGAAGTATAGGGGAGGCAAACGGGAAAACGTGAGCAACAACAAGCCATTGGGTGATACCGGCGGCGCCGGTTGTTCCTTGGGGCAGGAAGGGAAAGGGGGTGAGCCAGGGCTCACCCCCCTCTGGCTAGAAGAGGGCTGGCACGATGCGAAGCGGGTGATCCGATGGTTTGACTTTGCCTATCTTGCGCTTGGGCAGCTTCACCGGCTCCGCCGGCAGCGCCTCGTAGGGGATGTGCGCCAGCAGGTGGGAGATGATGTTGAGGCGCACCCGTTTCTTGTCCTCGGAGTGGGCCACGAACCAGGGGGCCCAGGCGGTGTCGGTGGCGATGAACATGGCATCCCGCGCCCGGGTGTAGTCATCCCAGCGATCGAAGGACTTGATGTCCATGGGGGGAGAGCTTCCAGATCTTGCGGCCATCGTCGATGCGATCACGCAGCCGCCGCTCCTGCTCTTGTGGGGTCACCTCCAGCCAGTACTTCAGCAGAATGATGCCAGAGTCCACCAGGGCTTTTTCCACCATGGGGGTGCCAGCCAGGAATTTGTCGCTCGCCTCCTCGCTGCAAAAGCCCATGATGCGCTCCACCCCGGCCCGGTTGTACCAGCTGCGATCGAAGATGACGATCTCCCCCGCCGCCGGCAGATGGGGGATGTAGCGCTGGAAGTAGAGCTGGCTCTTCTCCCGCTCCGTGGGGGCGGGCAGTGCGACGACCCGAAAGACCCGGGGGCTGACCCGTTCGGTGATCGCCTTGATGGTGCCCCCCTTGCCGGCCCCGTCGCGCCCCTCGAAGACGATGCAGACCTTGAGCCCCTTGTGCACCACCCACTGCTGCAGCCTGACCAGTTCCACGTGCAAGAGGCGCAGCGCCTTTTCGTATGCCTTGTTGCCAAGGGGCTTTTGCGCCTCGGCCACGACCGGTTCTTCCGTTCTGGATTTTCGTTTGCTGCCCATGATGTCCTTCTCTGTGTCTCGGCGAATGGAGGGCCGTCCTGCCGGACGGCGCCCTTCAAGGGTAGATGACGGTGTGCCGCCACCGGGAGTTGCAACTACCGTGGGATGGCCGGGATCATCTTTGGTGGGGCTCGCGGGGTTGTTGGTGGTGTAACCAGTCACCAAGAATGAAAAACCCGGGAGCACCTGAAAACAAGTGGGATCTCGTGGGAGAAGCCCAGACAGGGCATGGGTTACAGGTCAATCTGGGTCAAGCGCGGGCCAAAATGTGAAAATGAAAAAAAGCGGGGTCGATCTGGGGTCTGTGACGGCAAAAATGAAAGATGAGAGTAGGTTTTAAAAATCTGCCGGCTTGCGTTGAACAACCCGTTTAAACAGCGAGGCGATAGGCTGCAATTTTACATCTGGTTGGCCTGCTAACTCTGATGTGGCACTGTTTAACGCTTGGCTTCGTGACGCAACGTCAAAGAGGTCATCCGGCCAAGCCAGCAACTCGCTAGTGCCGGAAACAGGGGGCTATGGGGGGGAATTGAGGTTCTTTTCTATAGCCAAAAAAAGAACCAACGCTTCCTTTTCTTGGTGGTACTTCCCTTTGGGATCTGATTCACCTATCCAATTGATATTAAATGATTATTTATCAATATATTACTCCTTTCCAGGGGTTTAAGTCTCAAAGGGAAAGAACCTGAGTACGAATAAATAATGAATATAAATGTACTCTTGAGGCTAAATTACGCGCATGCGTAAACTGTCGTTGTGCGTAACTTCGGCTTCGGGTTATACTCATCTTCGGTGCTCAAAACACCCTCTATCAGCGGTTTCCGCGCCCGTCAGACTTGCGGTTTTTTTGTGCCTGAAACTTGAGGCGCAAACGGTTTACATGGTCGGGAGTGCGGCTAATACAACACTCTTGCAAAAGAGAAATATGCCCGCCGTCTGATAGCGGTTTTGAGCTCCCGACCACCCTCTCAAAAAGGGTCAACTCAAAATGTCTATCAGGAGGCCCACCATGGCCGCTACAACCCTTTCCACCGCCATCCAAGTAAATGACGCGATTGCATCTGTAGTCGTGACCGCGTTTGCTCAAGAAAAAAACCTAGCTGATCTGATTGACTTAAACTCCTCGGCATCTCACGTGCTAGAACTAGCCATTTCAGAGCTGGATGCGCTATCACCAGCTGAGCGCCGAGTCTTGGTTTTCTCACTGAACCTCGTGAAGGATATCGCTATGGCCAAAGCTGTGACCATAGCGGGCACATCAAATAACAACTGAAAATATTCCCAGCATTGTTGCTGAGAATGTTTTAGGACGTGAATTCATGGGAAGAACAAGAGAGCAAGCTTGGCTTTATATGAAAAGCGTAAAGACATTTACCTCAGCAGAGCTTGCTCTCGCTGTTGGTATGGCTATGCACAAATCTTACTTAATGGTTTCCCGCTATAGGGCTAAAGGCTATATCACCCAGACCGGTGGAAGTGGACATTGGATTGACCCATTTTTCTACACGGCGAATCAGAAAGCTAACCCCCGATTTGGTAAAGGAAATCGGAGCGGAATAGCGACAAAACGTAGGCCTCGCCGCAGAGAAAAATCAAAACAGCAAAAGATGTGGAACGCCATGAAAATAGAGCGCTTCTTCACAACTACGGACCTATGTATTACAACTGGTGCAAGTACGCGACATGCTTACCGATACGTAGTTAAGTTGGAAAGGGCAGGTTATTTGCGAGCGGTGTTTAAAGTTAACATTAAAATTGCTGGTGCGATTAGCCGCTACACATTAATCAGAGATACTGGTTCCATGAGTCCGATAATCAGGGACGATGGTGTATGGGACCAAAATGAGCAAAGGCTATATTCTTTCGTGAGCTAGTTAAAGGCCGCCAGTAGGCGGCCTTTTCATTGCGCTTTCATAGCTATTTATAAGCCACCATAAACAATATTATGGCCCAGTATCTTTATCATGTCATAAAGACATAATGAGGTGGCGACATGAGCAAACATACTTTGGTAGAGCTTTTTGATGCGACGATTGATGTTGCTCCTGAATCAATCATGTTATCCGCACCTGATTCTATCAGGGAAATTTATGATGCCATGGTGCTCTCGTTGAAGGATACCAAGATATGGAGCCCGTTGAACATCAGGCGGATTTTTGGGGCTATATTGGTTATCTGTAGCGAATTTGGTGGTGTAAATCTTTATATTCCTTTTATAAAAAACAGCAAGGTCCGGGATAGATTTATTTTGTCTGTAATCAATATGATTGATGCAGGTAAGGAGTTATCTGGCTCGTTGGTTATTGAGGCACTAAAAGAAGCTGCACCAGAAAGAAATATCACATCTGGTACAAATTGGTCAGATGATTTTTCCAGGCTGATATCCGCCGCTCATGGCTTCTTGATAAGTCAAAAACCTGCATGCTCTAACACTGAAGTGAAAGAGATACTCAAGTTGATTGAAGCGCCCCTGGTTTTCTAGACACTTTGTTGCTGAAAAATAAACTGCCTTTCAAACTCTACCGGCGACAGCCCATCATTGGAACCATGACGCCTGATTGGGTTGTAAAACATCTCGATATAATCAAACACATCGCTGCGGGCTTCGTCTCTTGTCGCGTAAATCCTGCGCTTGATCCGCTCCCGTTTGAGCAACTGAAAGAAGCTCTCGGCGACCGCGTTGTCGTGACAGTTACCCCGTCGGCTCATACTGCAACTCAGGTTGTGGGCCTTCAGAAAGTCTTGCCATTCACCACCGGTAAACTGGCTGCCCTGATCCGAATGCACCAGTACCGGCTGCTTGGGTTTGCGCCGCCAGACGGCCATCAATAACGCATCAACCGCCAAGTCTGCCGTCATGCGTGACTTCATCGCCCAGCCGACGATCTGGCGAGAGAACAGGTCGAGCACCACCGCCAGGTACAGCCACCCTTCTTGAGTGCGAATGTAGGTAATGTCAGTCACCCAGGTGATGTTGGGGGCTGGCACCTTAAACTGACGTGCCAGCGTGTTTGGGGCAGCTTGCGTGCTCTTGCCTCCATAATGCCCCTTGCGGCGTTGATAGCCCGTTTGCGAACGCAGTCCCTCCCGCTTCATTAATTTGGCCACACGGTGCTTGCCGCAGGCTTCCCCTGCGTCACGAAGGTCGCGATGGATCTTGCGATAACCGTAGACAGCACCACTTTCCAGCCAGGATTGCTTGACCAATCCGGTCAGTCGTTCGTCCTCCTGCTGTCGTGGCGATGTGGGCTGTTTCAACCACGCGTAGAAGCCACTTCGGTGAACCCCCAGGGTCTGGCACAGGGTAACGACACTGTACCGGTCGAGTCGGGAGGTTATGAACGCGTACCTTTCCTTGACTCGCTGGCAAAGTACGCGGCGGCCTCCTTTAGAATATTGCGCTCCTCGGTGACCTGGCGCAGTTCAGTTTTCAGGCGGCGGATCTCGGCTTGCAAGGCAGACTCTTCTATCTGCTGGTCAGCAGGCTTACCGTACTGCTTGAGCCATGCATACAGGCTGTGGCTGGATACCCCGATGGCACGTGCAACGTCAGCCACCGGCCGCCCGCGCTCGGTGATTTGTTTAACGGCTTCTATTTTGAATGTTTCTGGATAACGCTGACGGGTCATAACACCTCCAATAGTTGCCTCATTTTAAGGCTGTGAGGTGTCTAGGGAACTGGGGGCGATTCAGATTTTTGAGGTGCTGCTAAACACTTGCTCTGGGCGGGTCTTCTATATCTCCTCATGTAAAGGCTTGATAAGCGCTATGCGCAAGCAAGCTATCTGGAAAGAATTTAATGGTTCTAACGTGCGAGAGTTATCGGCTCGGTACGGCCTCTCGATACCGACCGTTTATGGTCTCTTGAAAGATTGCAGGAACGAGCGCCGGACGATGGTTTGACTTTGGCTCTGTAATCGATGGTGTTGGGCTTTTGCTGTGTATAGAAGTGGGATTGCTTCCGGCTGCATGGCTTAAACGCTTGGCGAAGATTTTAAACGGGTTTTAAACAGGGTGTAAGCATGAACGTTGCGTACTGTTCTGTCGAGTTTGCAAGAGAAGGTCAAGATGGTGTCCCGCAGTGGATTCGGATCTGGCCAAAAGGGCCCGTACATCGTACACGGGATGGACGGCAATTCAGATTGGATAACCCATCGAAATATGTTGCCAAACTGAATGCCAGTCGCGTTGACATTGTGGTTGATTATGAGCATTCAACCGCGCTGCTTAAAGGGCAGAAAGCACCTGCCGCTGGTTGGTTAAAAGATTTCAAGGAAAATGATGGAGAGGTATGGGGTCGTGTGGAGTGGACAGAAGAGGCAGCACAACTTCTCTCCAAAAAGCATTATCGTTATATCTCGCCCCACTTCAATCATGATGAAATAGATGGTCAGGTTTTAAATCTTTGGAGCGTTGGTCTTGTTAATTCACCAGCATTGAACATGGAGGCTATTTGCGATGCAAATGGTCAATTAACAGAGGAACAAGTGCATGAAGTAAGTTCAATATTATCCGTTGCTGGCGTAGCAACACTTTCTGGCTTGTATGCAAAGTTAGAAAATGACAAAAACATGGCGATTCTCTCAGTCGTCGAATCAGCGCGGGAAAAAATGATAATTCCTGCGTCCATCAAGGATGAACTGATCGAGGTCTGTAGTGCCATTGGTATTGATAAGTTCCAACGAATAATAAAAGTGCTGAGTTCTATCCAAGGGTTGACACTTCCAAATAAATCACAAGTTGACGGGCTCGAAAAACCGACCAATAAAAACTCATTGTTGACGCCACAAGAGCAGGAAATTTGTAAAAACTCAGGCATCACAGAAGAGCAATTTATTGAGGAAAAACGCCGACTAGCTAATCGTTAAGTATTATGGCGATATCAACTTATACTTTCACTAAAGGGGTAAACCATGAGTGAGTTCAATAACACCATTATCAATGCGAGTGCGGCCTTTAATGTTAAATTCAAAGGGGGGCAGGAAGCTGCTGAGCCGGACTATAAGGGGATCTGCACGGTAATACCGTCAATCGCTGCGACAACCGGTTATGGATTCCTCGGTGAGTTTCCGATGCTGAAAGAATGGATCGGGGAAAGAGATGTAAAAAATCTCGCTGACCATGACTATTCAGTAAAAAATAAACTCTATGAAGCCTCCATTTCTGTAAAGCGCACCGATTTTGAAGATAACGACTATGGCAAATATGGCCCCCTATTTGAAGAAATGGGGCGTCAGGGGGAGGAGTATCCTGACGAGGTGGTATTCTCGTTACTGAAAAATGGTTTGACGGATCTTTGCTACGATGGCAAGCCGTTCTTTTCTGTAGAGCATCCCGCCCGAAGTGGTGTTGCTTCAAATTTGTTCGATGTTCCGGCAGGGGAGCCTGAAGGAGAACGGTGGTATCTGCTGGACACACGCCGCGCATTGAAGCCTATGATCTGGCAAGAACGGGTCAAGCCCGCCATTGAGTCAGTCGTTGCCAATGGCAGTGTGATTGACTCCCACGTGTTCTTACAGGATCAATTCTTCTTCGGTGTACGTGCGCGTGGCAATGCAGGATTCACGTTGTGGCAACTGGCGGCATCCTCCAATCAGGCGCTCTCGGCAGATTCATTTAACCAGCTGTATGACGTCATGTTTGCCGCGAAGACTGATTCTGGACGCCCATTGCGCGTGCGTCCTTCTCTGCTGGTTGTGCCGCCTTCCCTGAGGCAGGCGGCCATGCAGATCACTCAGCGTGAGTATTTGCAGAACGGCGAGAGCAACCCGCTATACAAGATTGTGGATGTGCTTGTCTCTCCTTGGCTCTAGTTCCAGAAAGAGTGGCGGGAAGTGGGGATTGGCCGCGTATGCGGCCTTTTTTGGGTCTGATTAAGATGCGGGCGGCGGATGCAGGAGTTGAGTGCAACACAATCTATTGATTGTATTTGCTTGTCTTCAGGTGTAGCTCTATCAAACAATAGCAACAAACGGATCTAACTGAGGAGGGGAGCAAATGAGTCTTGCTAGCTTAATGAGAGATAAGGTTAATGTTCTGAAGGCTGATGGCACCAAGTATGAGGGGATCATGTGTTCAGTGTCTGATAGTGACACTATCACGATTTTGAACCCTACGTTTGCTATTGATCCTGATGACCTGGTTGTGAGAACAACTCGTTTTGGCCAGGATGAAATCTACAAAGTTATTGACCCCAAACTCAGTAATGGGCTAGGCAATGGCGCTATTCCTCCAAACTACAAGTTGAAGGTCAAGAAGCTAGGCATTCCTGAAGCCAAAGCAGCCGTCCAGAACGTTACCTATAACTTCAATGGCCACAACGCACGGGTCAATAACAGCAGCGTAGACAACTCCGTGAACACAGTGCAGATAGACAACCGTGCGCAGACCTATATCAATGAGCTACGCGAGGTGCTGAGAGCTGCTCCGTTGAGCGACTCTGAACGTGAAGATGCTCTTGAAATAGCTGATGCGATAGAGGCTCAATTTGAATCAGGAAAGCCCAAGAAAAGTGTTATAGGTGCATTACTAGCTGTCCTGCCGCCCTTGGAATCTGTTTTGTCTATCGGAGCAAATATCGCTGAATTAATGCAATAACTCGCGGATATGAAACTATATTTCATGCCACATAACTTGCCGTCAAACGCCTTTCAGGCATGCGATCGCAGCACGATTAAAGTGAATAAAACGCGCGTAACGCGCGTTTTGCATTTTTGGCGGATTTCATTTTCGTTTTTCGCGGCGGGCTACAGGTGGCAGTGAGACATTGAAGAGGGGGGGGCGGGACCTGGCCGCCATGGATGCAGGGGAAATGGCGCAGAAACGCACAAGGGGCTGGCATCATGACGATGCCAGCCCCTTGCTGTGTATGGTGTTCCCGACTGGAGTCGAACCAGTGGCCTGTCCCTTAGGAGGGGACCGCTCTATCCTGCTGAGCTACGGGAACCTTGTGGCGGGCATTATACAAGAAGCATTGTGCTTTTAAACCCTTGATTCCTATTCCAATACGGCCAGGTCACCGATTTGGACATTGAACGGCGAATATTTGTTCTGACTGCTGATGATGGCGCCATCCTCGAACACCTGCACCACCTCGAACAGACCGTCTGCGGGGTTGCGCATCACCCTGGACTTGCCATAGGGGTCGACGAAGTCGGCGCTGTGCTGGACCCGGAACTGGTCCCCGAGTTTGACCCCGTTGCGACGGCCCAGGTTGATGTGGGGGCCGCGCTCGTGCTGGGCCACGATCCGGGCGGTGACGGGGGCACAGGCGAGTTCGGCGGCGATGTCCTGGGCCGCCTCCTTCAACTGGTAGCCCACCTCCTGGCCAAAGCTCGACTGCCAGAACTGGCCGCCGCTGCTGCCCACCTGTTCCCGCTTGGAGAAGGTCCAGTTGGCGCGGCCCTTGTACTCCTTGCGACCGAGCAGGCTGCCGTTGATGCCGTCGAACAGGTAGAGCTGCATGGAGAAGTTGCGCACAGGATCCTCATACCAGCTGGTGAGGGCGTTGCCCTGGGGCTCGAGGGAGAGGTCATCGATGCTGCCGAGCACCAGATACTGGCTGTCGGTGCGCAGGCTCAGGGCCTTGATCTCCTCGAGGGCGCTGCGATCCCCCTGTTGCAGATGGAGAGGATCGATGCGCAGGTTCTCGTCCAGCCACTGGCGTGCGACCACCTGGGGCGTCGTCGCCAGGGTTTCAAACAGCCGGCGGGAGAGATCGGCGGGCATGTCGTCCAGGGCACCGGTGCTTGCCTGGTCCGGGTAGCGCATGCGCAGGCGCACCAGCGTCAAATCCTTGGCGTAGTGCTGGGTCTGGCAGATCTGCCGCTCCGCCTGGATGTCGGCCACGAGGGTGATGTACATGCGGCCGTTGCGCACCTCTTCGCGCTTGAGGCGGTACTGGCGGATGTCGCCGCCTGAGCGGATCTGGATCTGCTCGGAGCGCAGGCTGCCGTTTTCCAGGCGCTGGATGCTGGAGACGGAGGCACCGCTGGCCAGCAGCGCCTGGCGCAGGGCATCCCGGGTCGCCTGCTCGCGGGCGTAGACCTCGTCGCCCCCCAGAATGGCGGCACTGCCCTGGGCCTCGATAAGTTCGGCCCTGGCCGACAGGCTGGCCAGCAGCAGGGTGAACAGCAGCGAAACTTTCATAACAAACACCTTGAGTGGGCGACCCCGCAGCCGCCGGTGGGGCGGGTCAGGGATCCTGGACACAGATCCGGTCTGCACCGGAGCGGGTGACCAAATAAAAGCAAGAACCATGCCTTCTTCCCTGGCCGGAGCCCGCGCGGCGGGCTCCGGTGGCACAGTGCGCGCCTTTGCCCGGGGATCATCGAGGATCCTGCGCGCATTCCTGCCTCAAGTGTTGGCGGTTGCGACCGATAACAGGTCAGGTGCAGATACAGGAAAGGTATCCATGAAGAGAGTTATCACGGTGCTGGCGGTGGCGCTGGCATTGGTCGGTTGCGGGTCGGCCGACCCCATCAATCGGGAGCTGGGAGACCCTCGCCAGGCGGCGAAGGGGATGGAGCTCAACTGGCTGGTGGCCCGCATGACGGATCAGCTGATGGAGCGCAAGTCCCTCACCACCCTGACCGAGCCCATTGCGGTCGCCTCCTTTGTCGATCTCGATACCCTGAAGGACACCAACTGGATGGGGCAGCAGATCGAGGAGAGCTTCATCTACGAGCTGAACCGGCGCGGTGAGGTGGTGGTGGACTTCAAGACCACGGGCAACATCCAGGTGACCCCGCAGGGGGACTTCGTGATGAGCCGCAACTACAAGGATCTCTCGTCCCGGCTGCCCATCTCCCGCATTCTGACCGGCACCTTCAGCCGCAATCAGCAGGGGATCCTGGTCAACGCCCGCATCATCGATCTGCGCACCAAGATGGTGGAGACCACGGCCCAGAGCCTGATCCCGAAACAATATTTGTCCGGTGCCAGTAACTCCTTTGGCCGGGCCTCCATCAATCGCGGTTACCTGATGCGGGGGGGCCAGAGCCCGTCCGGCCATCTGGTCAACCTGACCCCTTGAGGTGGCGCGTCATGAAGCGTGAAGCGGGCTGGCTGACATTGAGCCGTGAAACATCGGGTGTGGTGAACAGGAAAACGGGGAAACAGCGATGAAAATCTTGTTGGGTTGCCTGATGGCCATGTTACTGACGGCGTGCAGTGGCAACCGGGTGGTGAACTATGACGTGGGCGAGAAGCCCGATGACTTCCCGGTGCTCAAGGCGGTGGGGTATGCGGTGATCGACATCCAGCCCGGTCCCTCCCAGTCCGAGAAGATGTTGCAGGCGATCCGCGCCTCCAAGATGGACGCCTACCGGGAGCTGGCGGAGCAGCTCAACGGCCAGCAGGTGCGCGGCCAGAGCAGCTACAAGGACCTGACCCAGACCTCCAATTCCCTGGATGTGTCGGTGGCGGGCATGGTGCGCGGTGCCCGGGTGGTGGCGACCTATCCCCGTGGCAACACCTATGCCACCGAGCTGGAGCTCGATACCCGCAACCTCTATCACCTGAACCAGCTGATGGCGGGCCAGTTCTAGGGCGGGTCCGGGGGGCGCCGGCATGAGCCCGGCGATCATCACGGCACAGACAAAGGCGAGCGCAGGCTCGCCTTTTTGTTTGGTCGGGAAGGGGCTCGGATCTGCGGGGAATAACCGGGTTGGGGCCTTGGACGGATAGGGCCTGCGGTGAGGGTAACCGGGGTTGGCGCGTGGGCGGTATAGCGCCTGGGGAGGATAAACGGGGTTGGCGTCTTTGGGGGGGGAACTGGTCTTCGGCAGGAGAAACGGAGTTGATGGCCGGTCGGGATCCGGCCTGTGGCGAGGAAAAAGGGGGGCTGAGGTAGTACAAGAGGCGCCCGGGCGCCGGAATGGCGGCCTTTTTTGTTTAGGGAAATCTAACGATATAGCCATGTCGTTAAATAAAGCCAAACGATAGAGAGGCCCGGCAGGCGGCAAAAGGGGGCCGCAACGGGAGGAAGATGGCCTGATGGTGAGTGGAAAGACAGCCGCGCCAGGATCCCGGGTCCACGAGGAAGGGGGTGGAGGGCGGTTTAACGCCGGAAGGGAAGGGCGGGACTGGGCCGCGTCTCACGGGGAGGGCGCAGAGAGCACGAAGGCGAGCCGGGGCTCGCCTTTATGTGGCAGGGGCGGGATCCGCTTCCCATCAGCTTCCCATCAAGACGGGCGGCACGGCGGTCGGCTTGACGTCTTCGCTCGGGTAGCAGCCCAGCACCTTGATGTAGCGGGTGATCTTGGTCAGCTCCAGCAGGGCGGCCTGCATGGCCGGGGTCTGCAGGTTGGCGGAGACATCCAGGTAGAACATCTCCTCCCAGGGGTTGCCCTGCACCGGACGGGATTCCAGCTTGGTCATGTTGATCTCGTGGCTGCGCAGCACCAGCAGCGCCTCCACCAGGGAGCCCGGCTTCTGGGAGGTGGACATGATGAGGGTGGTCTTGGCCGGGATCTGGGGCGCCACGTCGATGGGCTTGCGCGCCACCACGATGAAGCGGCTGTAGTTCTCCTTCTGGTTGGCGAGCTGCTCGGCCAGCACGTCCAGGCCGTAGAGCTCGCCGCCGGCGGCGCTGCCGATGGCCGCCGCTTCCGGGCTTGCCAGCTCCTTGACCTTCATCATGGCGCTGGAGGAGGAGTCGCAGATCTCGTGGCGTGCCCCTTCCAGCTTGCTGAGGTAATGGGAGCACTGCTGGAACACCTGGGGATGGGCGTAGAAGGTCTTGATGCGGGACAGCTCGGTGGGCACGGCGGTGAGGATGCAGTGCTCGATGGGATAGGTGAGTTCACCCACGATGGAGAGGGTGGTGTGCTGCATCACGTCGTACACCTCGTTGATGGAGCCCGAGCTGGTGTTCTCGATGGGCAGCACCCCGAAGGCGGCACGGCCCGACTCCACGGTGTCCAGCACCTCGCGGAAGTTCTGGCAGTTCACCTCGATCACCTGATCCTTGTAGCGGGCCAGGTACTTGCGGGCGGCCAGGCTCGAGTAGGAGCCGCGCGGTCCCAGGTAGGCGACGCTGGTCATGGGCTCCTGCTGCTGGGGATTGAGCAGGCTCTGCAGGTAGGCCTGCTGGGAGAGCACGGAGTCTTCGATGATGGTGTGGTAGATGCGGGTGATGTACTGGGCATCCAGTCCGAGGGCGCGCCCTTTCTGGATCAGGGCGACCAGCAAGTCCTGTTCGCGCTGGTGGTCACGGATGGGACGGGGATTGGCCTGCTTGGCGCGGGCGACCTCGATGCTGAGGGTCTTGCGTTTGGCCAGCAGGGCGAGCAGCTCCTGATCCAACTGGGTGATGTCGTGTCTGATCTCGTCGAGCGTTGCCATGGTGGTTCCCTATCCAGTGATTCTGTGGTGTGTGGTGCAAAAAAAAGCCTCCGCTGGGGAGGCTCGATTCGTCTTTGGTTTCTGTTTACGCGAATGGTTCACGTGACGACGGGCCTTCCCTCATGTGGGCCGGGTAAACGAGAAAACAAAGAAGAATGGTGTGTTCATGGGCGTGTCCTGAATGTAACGCCATAACCATTAAGGGATTTGGCGATGCGATGCAAGTAAAACTTGCCCGGGGGCGTTGAACGGGGCAGGGTGGTGGCTCGGGTTGCCGAGGGGGAGTGAGCGTCGTTCTGGTCCCTGTTTGTGGCAACCGCCGTGACCACATCCGTGGCAACAACACATAGAGGGGACGAGACGATGGCGGTGATCTTCGATCTGGGCAGGGTGGTGGTGCGCTGGGATCCGGTGGCCATAGTGAGTGGGGTGCGCGGACCCGAGGGGGCGACAGCGATCGCGGAGCAGCTGTTCAACCACCCGGACTGGCTGGAGGTGGACAGGGGGACCCTCTCCCTGCACACCATGGCCCGTCAGGCGCAGGGGCGCACCGGCCTGTCGATGGCGGAGAATCTGGCCATCTTGCAGGCGGTGCCGTCCTCCCTTGTGCCGGATCCCGCCATGGTGGCGCTCATCGAAGAATTGCACGGTGCAGGCCACCCCCTCTATGCCCTCTCCAACATGGGGCAGGCCAGCATCGACTGGCTGGAGCAGCATCAGTCCTTCTGGCGCTTCTTCAGCGGCAAGGTAGTGTCGGCCCGGGTACGGATGCTCAAACCCGAGCCCGACATTTACCGCTATCTGCTGGTCTCCTTCGATCTGACGGCGCAGGAGTGCCTCTTTATCGATGACAGCCCGGCCAACGTGGCGGCGGCCGAGGCGCTCGGTCTGCGGGGGCTGATCTTCACCGATCCGGCCCGGTGCCGGGCGCATCTGATCGATCAGGGGTTGTTGCCTGCCTGAGGGGAGCCAGTTTCGCTTCGCAGCGAAAAAAGTGGGGGAAGCGTTGACTTGGAGCAAATAACGTACAGCTTTATCCATGCTCTTTAAGTGTATATTCAGCTTGGTGCGGGCAAAATGGTATCCAGTTCATCATCCGGAGTTGTTGTTATGGATGCCAATGTCGTTGCGCTGCATCGGGGATACGATCAGACCTTTCAAGCCAGGGAACAGAGGCTCATCAACACCCTGGCCGGTTACAGCGAACTGCTTGTCTCCTTCTCCGGCCGACTGGAATCTTGCTACAGCATGGATCTGTGCCGGGCCAGCGGGGTGCGATTTCGCGCCATCACCCTGGACAACCCCACCCTCAGCCGCCAGTCGGTGGCCAGGGCACAGCGCTACTGCCGGCACTACGGCATCCCCCATCAGGTGCTCAAGACCGACGAGATGATCTTCAGCGCCCACCTGGGCCACCTCGCCGAGGTGACCGACCCGGTGCGCTACCTCTGCCAGCAGCTCGAACATGAAGAGGGCCCGCCGCTGCTGATGTCGGCCTCGGTGGAGGAGAAGCGGGAGTACCTGCGCCGATTCCACAGCCTGCCCGCCAACACCCTCTGGATCTTTGCCGAGCAGGGGATGACCAACCGGGATTTTCGCTACGGCTTTCACCAGCGGCAACTGGCGCTCTGGGGAGACGTGGGGGAGGCCTGCCTGAGCCGGCGGTTTGTCGATATGACCTCCCTGGACAGGCGGCACCTGCGGATGGTCGACATGGCCGAGCAGATGCTGGTGGACATGGGGCTGGGGGGAGCCCAGGTCTTCTTCCATACCCTGGGTGACAGGGTCACCACCCTTGCGAGGATCCGGGTGCCCGAACGGCTGCGGGCCCTGGTGTTCGACATGCAGCCCACCATCCAGAAGGCCCTCAGGAGTGCACAGTTCGATCTGGTGACCCTGGATCTGGCCACGCTGGAGGATCCCCACCCCCTGGTCATCTGAGCCGGTGCGTAACGTGAGGGGGGTCATAGGCAAGGAGGGCGCGACTCTTTATACTGCCCCCTTCGCATCCTTTATCGAGTGCCTGCCCATGAAACCCCTCTCCCGACTGCTGGTCGCCCTCTGTCTGTGCCCTCTGCTGGCCGAGGCGGCTCCCCTGCATCAGATCACCTTGCCGGATGGTCGCCAGGTGCAACTCAATGACGATTCCACCTGGGAATACCTGCTGGTCAAGCCGGCAGCCACGGTAGCCGGTCAGGCAGTGACGGCGAGTGTCGTGGCCCCGGTGCTGACCGAGCAGGCCATGGCCCATCCCGACTTGCTCTCCCAGGCGACCCGGGACGGCATCACGGTGAAGCTGGACCAGGTGGCGGGGGACGATCCCCTCAGCCTGCAGTTCGTGGTGAGCAACACCGGCAGTCGCAACGTGGTGCGCGTCAACGGCAGCCTGACCCTGTTCAGCGCCGACGGGGTGCAGCTCTCGAGCGAGCCCGTGCGCTTCTGGGTCGGGGAGAACCGCCTGCCTGACTCCTACCTGCGCAAGGGGGAGGCTCGCGCCTCCCGGGCCATCGAGCTGGCACGACCCGCCGGCCTCACCGGCAAGCCGCTGGTGCGGGTGCAGATCGACGAGGTGGAGTTCCGCTAGGATGACGGCGGGGGAGCCCTCGCTCCCCCGCAGAGTGTTGCACCGGTAACCGCCAGCAATATCCGCTTACATCTGACATGGTTTGGCAACAGCTTGCCCCTCGGCGTTCCCCCCTTTGCCCGTCACAATGGCTCCATTCCAGTTAGGTCCGCCTAACTCAACCCATGGAGTCAACAAAATGCAAAAGATCGCACTGTCTGTTCTGGTTCTGGCCGGTCTCTCTTCCACCTCCGTCCTGGCGCAAGATGCCTTCAGCTATGCCAAGGGCTCTGCCACCTGGGCCCACACCAAGTCTGACTACATCGGTGGCAAGGATGGGGAGAACCGCGACTTCGGCGGCCTGAGCCTGGATCTCTCCAAGAGCTTCACCAGCAATGTCTATGGCCGGATCGGCAGCGAATACACCTCCCGCAGCAGCGGCAACGACAGCATGGCCATCTCCAGCCTGGGGATGGGTGTCTACACCCCCCTCAGCACCGGCCTGAACCTCTACGGTGAAACCGGCCTGATGGGCTACAGCCTGGAACGGGAGCTGGCCTCCGACGTGAACCACTCCGGTTGGGATACCCTGGCCCGCAAGAAGAGCGGCAGCCTCTACGGAGAAGTGGGCCTGCGCTACGACATCGGCGCCGTCGAGCTCTCCACCGGCTATCGCTACGCCAACATGACCGACGACATGCACGACTTCAAGGCGGGGGCGGCGTACAAGCTGACCCAGAACCTGGCCCTCACCGCCGACTACACCTATCGCAACTGGGATCTGCAAAAAGGCTCCATCTCCAGCCTGGGTGTGAAATACAGCTTCTGATCATCCTTCCTGCAGGGTCTTCACCTTTACCCATGACTTCGGTCATGGGTTTTTTTTATGGGGGCTGATCCGCCCGCCGCCCCCTGGCCGTATCAGTTCGCAATAGTTATACAGCTTCCAATTTTTTGTATAACTGCTATAACTTACTCAAGGCTTATACAAGGGGATTCATCATGTACAAGATAAAGGTCGGTATCAGTGCCTGTCTGCTCGGCCAGGAAGTGCGCTTCGACGGGGGCCACAAACGATCCAGTTTCTGCGAACGGGATCTGGGTGCCCATTTCGACTATCACCCCGTCTGCCCCGAGATGGCCATTGGCCTGGGCGCACCCCGCGCCGCCATCCGGCTGGTGAAACGCCAGGGCGAGGTGCGGGCCGAGGCAAGCAACGGCAGCTTCGACATCACCGACAAGCTGATTGCCTTCAGCGAGCAGAAGGCACGCCAGCTCGACTTCCTCTCCGGCTACATCCTCTGCGCCAAGTCCCCCAGCTGCGGCATGGAGCGGGTGCGCATCTATGGCGCCAACAACGAGGGGAGCGCCAAGGAGGGGGTCGGCCTCTTTGCCAAGGCGCTGATGGAGGCCAACCCCCTGCTGCCGGTGGAGGAAGATGGCCGCCTGTGCGACCCCATCCTGCGGGAGAACTTCGTGCTGCGGGTCTTCGCCTACCACGACTGGCAGCAGCTTTGCGCCCGGGGGATCACCGCCTCAGCCCTGATCCGCTTCCATTCACGCTACAAGTACCTGGTGCTCTCCCACGCCACCACCCACTACCGGGCGCTGGGGCGCCTGCTCGCCAACCTTGGCAAGGCCAACCTGCAGGAGGTGGCCGACAGCTACATCCAGGGGTTGATGGCGGCGCTGACCCTGCGGGCCAACCGCCGCAGCCACACCAATGTGCTGATGCACCTGCAGGGCTACTTCAAGCGGGTGCTGACCCCGGCCCAGAAGCAGGAGCTGTGCGACACCATCGACAAGTACCGCACCGGGGTCTTCCCGTTGTTGGTGCCCCTTACCCTGATCCGCCACTACCTGCGCGAGTACCCGAACCCCTATCTCGCCGAGCAGGTGTACCTCAATCCCCATCCCGACACGCTGAAATTGCGTTACGGGCTGTGAAGGTGTGGCTGGATTTGGCCGATCAGGCCTACCTCGACCTTCATCCCGACACGCTCAAGCTGCGCTACGGGCTCTGAACCCTCTGTGCAGGCCCTGGTGGATGACCGGGGCCTCTTCCCAACGTCTGATGGACTCTCTCATGTCTGATGAATCACAAGCAGCCGCACCTCTCCCCGACGAGGGCGTCTACCCCATTCGCGAGGTCTCCCGCCTCACCGGCGTCAACGCCGTCACCCTGCGCGCCTGGCAGCGCCGCTACGGGCTGGTGCAACCGGCCCGAACCGAGAAGGGCCATCGCCTCTACAGCGAGCAGGATATCCGCCAGATAGGCGAGATCCTGAGCTGGCTGGAGCGGGGAGTGAGCATAGGTCAGGTGAAGGGGCTGCTGAGCGAGCCCCAGAGTGCGCCGGTGAGCGATCACTGGCAGCAGACCCTGGAGCAGTTCAGCCAGGCGCTGCTCGCTTTCAACCAGCGCAAGGCGGAGGCCGAGCTTGGCGATCTGCTGGCGAGCTACCCCTTCGAGCTGGTGCGCAGCCGGGTGCTGCAGCCCCTGGTGGAGCGGCTGCTGGGGCTGTGGCGCGAGCGCCCCGATGGCGAGTTGCTGCAACAGGTGTGGCTCGGCTGGCTGCATACCCGCTTCGCCCGCCACCTCATCGAGCAGGAGAAAGGCGTGCCCGTCACCCTGGCAAGCTGGGGGCAGGTGGGGCCGCTGGATCTGGTCTGGGCTGCGTATGAGCTCATCGGTCAGGGTTATGAGGTGCAACTGCTGGGGGCGGTGGAGCCCCGCCATGCCACCCTGCTGGAGGGGCGCGCCACTCCCCTCTGGCTGATCCTGCTGGGGGCCGGGCTCGGCAAGCAGGACCAGGCCGCCGAATGGCCTGCGGGTACCCGCTTCTTTGGCGAGCTGGGACGCCTCTACGATGAGCCGTGGCGGCGTGCCCGCAACTGGCACGCCACCCTGGCAGAGGTCAGTGCGATGCCCCGCACTGCCAAGGCGAAGGGCAAGGGCGGGAGAACACCGTCATGAGGCTGGTCTGGTTTCGCAACGATCTGCGTCTGGCCGACAACCCGGCCCTGCGCCACGCCTGCGCCGGAGATGAACCGGTCGCCGCACTCTTCATCGTCTCGCCGACCCAGTGGCAGACACACAAGCTGGCCCCGGTCCGCCAGCGCTTCATGCTGGCACAGGTGGATGCCATGGGCCGCGAGCTGGCGGCCCTCGGCATTCCGCTTCATCTGCTGCGGGTCGAGACCTTTGCCGAGGTGCCGACGGCGCTGACGGCGCTTTGCCGGGATCTCGGGGTGAGCCAGCTCTACGCCAACCAGGCCATCGAGATTGACGAGCTGCGCCGCGACCACGCCGTCAGCGCCGCGCTGGGGGAGCAGGGCATGACCAGCCACTGGTTCAACGGCTGCTGCGTGCTGCCGCCCGGTCGGGTACTGACCGGGTCGGGGGAGATGTTCAAGGTCTTCACCCCCTTCAGCCGCGCCTGGCTCAAGGCTCTCGAGGAGGATGGCTTCGTCATTCACCGTGCCCCCGCACCACGCGGCGAGCCGTTGCCGTGGCTGCCCCTGGCCGAGCGGGAGTGGGTGGACGACGGGCTGGGGGATCTGACGCCGGACACCCGCTGGCCGGTGGGGGAGGCCGAGGCGAGCCGCCGGTTGCACGCTTTTCTGGATCAGGCGGTGCTCGATTACGGCGAGACCCGGGACTTTCCGGCGCTGGCGGGCACCTCCGTGCTCTCCCCCTATCTGGCGGCGGGCATCATCAGTGCCCGCCAGTGCGTGGGGGCGCTGCAGCAGCGTCTCGGCTACCGGCCCCAGTCGAAGGCCCAACCCGGTTTCGTTTGGCTCAACGAGCTCATCTGGCGCGAGTTCTACCGCCACTTGCTGGTGCTGATCCCGAGCCTCTCCATGAACCGCCCCTTCAAGCCGGAGACGGCGGCCCTGCCGTGGAGCTGGGATCCGGATGCCTTCGCCGCCTGGTGCGAGGGGCGCACCGGCTACCCCGTGGTCGATGCGGCCATGCGTTGCCTCAACGCCACCGGCTGGATGCACAACCGGCTGCGGATGATAGTGGCGAGCTTCCTCACCAAGGATCTCCACATCCACTGGCGGCTTGGGGAGGACTACTTCATGAGTCGGCTCATCGACGGGGATCTGGCGGCCAACAATGGCGGCTGGCAGTGGGCGGCGGGGACAGGGGCCGATGCGGCGCCCTATTTCCGGGTCTTCAACCCCACCACCCAGGGGCAACGATTTGATCCACAAGGGGAGTTCATTCGTACCTGGGTCACTGAGCTGGCGGATGTGCCTGCTGCCTATCTCCACGAGCCCCACGACTGGTTGCGGCTCAAGGGGCGGCAGGATTATCCGGCCCCCATGGTGGATCATGCCGTTGCACGGGTGAGGGCCATCGAGATGTTCCGCGAACTGGAGAAAAACTAGCATGAATGACGCGCTGGCCCGCTTTGTCATCCTCTACCTGCAATTGGACAAGCATCAGTTGCACCGCTTGCCGGAGGTCTATGCCGATGAGGTGCTCTTCATCGATCCTGCGCACCGGATAGAGGGGCTGGCCGCGCTCACCCGCTACTTTTCCTCCCTATATGAGCGCCTTGCCCAGTGCAGTTTCGAGATAACGAGTCAGCAGCAGTCGGGCAATGAAGCCTGGCTCGCCTGGGTCATGACCTTCTCCCACCCCAGGATTGCCAGTGGCCGGGCCGTCAGGGTGGAGGGGGCCACCCGGTTGACGTTCGACTCCTGGGGCAAGGTGTGCCTGCACCGTGACTACTTCGATCTCGGGGCCATGCTCTACGAGCAGTTGCCGCTGTTGGGGCCCGTGGTACGGGCCATCAAGGGGAGGCTGGGGACATGAGCGGCCGGGTGCTGATCACCGGGGCCACCTCGGGCATCGGCCGCCAGCTGGCGCTGGATTATCGGCGCGCCGGCTGGCAGGTGTGGGGTTGTGGCCGGGACGAGGCGCGCTTGCAGGCACTGGCCGACCTGGGGATCACCCCTTTGCGATTCGATGCGCGCGACAGCGCCGCCACGGCCGGGGTGGCCGCGAGCCTGCCCGCCCTCGACCTGCTCATCCTCAATGCGGGCAACTGTGAATACATGGATCCGGCAGAAGGCTTTGACGGCGCCCTGTTTGCCCGGGTCATCGAGACCAACCTCATCGCCACCGGCAACGCCCTGGCCGCCTTGCTGCCGCGGCTGGGGGCGGGTGCACGGCTTGCCATCGTCAGCTCCTCGGTGAGCTGGCTGCCCCTGCCACGGGCGGAGGCCTATGGCGCCTCCAAGGCGGCCCTCGATTATCTGGCGGATACGCTGCGCCTGGATCTGGCCAGCAAGGGCATCGGGGTGACCCTGATCCGCCCGGGCTTCGTGCAGACGCCGCTCACCGACAAGAATGATTTTCCCATGCCCTGCCTGGTGACGGTGGAAGAGGCTTCCCGCGCCATCATGACGGGGCTTGCCGCCGGGCGCCA
Organism: Aeromonas sp. FDAARGOS 1418; assembly: GCF_019048585.1. Lineage (NCBI taxonomy): Bacteria > Pseudomonadati > Pseudomonadota > Gammaproteobacteria > Aeromonadales > Aeromonadaceae > Aeromonas > Aeromonas sp. FDAARGOS 1418. Next base: position 1,832,608 of record NZ_CP077387.1, read on the forward strand.
TCAGATCCACTTTCCCCGTCGCTTCATCTGGCTGCTGCGCCTGCTCGGCGCTCTGCCGACGGGGCTCTGGCTGCGCCTTGGCCGCACACTCGTTTCGAAAGGACGCCCTTCATGAAGAAAAAGATCGCCATCGTCGGCTCCGGTATCTCCGGTCTCACCGCCGGTTTTCTGCTCCACAAGCTGCATGACATCACCCTGTTCGAGGCGGCGCCGACCCTGGGAGGCCACACCGCCACCGTGGAGGTGGAACAGGCTGGGCGCCACTATGCCATCGACACCGGCTTCATCGTCTTCAATGACCGCACCTATCCCAACTTCCTCAAATTGCTGGAGCGCATCGGGGTAGGGCGCCAACCCGCCGAGATGAGCTTCTCGGTCAAGAGTCCCGAGGGGATGGAGTACAACGGCCACAACCTCGATACCCTGTTCGCCCGGCGCCGCAATCTGCTGAGCCCGCGCTTCTATCGCTTTGTTGCCGAGATCCTGCGCTTCAACCGGGAGGCGCGGGCCTGGCTGGCCGCGCATCGCCAGCGGGAGCTGACCCCCGAGCTGACCCTGGGGGACTTCCTGCAGGCGGGGAAATTCAGCGACTATTTCGCCCGCCACTACATCCTGCCCATGGGGGCGGCCATCTGGTCCTCCACCCTGGCGGACATGCGTGCCTTCCCCTTGAGCTTCTTCCTGCGGTTTTTCGCCAACCACGGGCTGCTGGAGGTGGCGAACCGACCCCAGTGGTATGTGATCCCGGGTGGCTCGCGAGAGTACATAGGGCCGCTCACGGCGGGCTGGCAGTCGCGTATCCGCCTCGCTACCCCGGTGGAGGCGGTGCGCCGGGTGGCGGATGGCGTCGTGGTCACCAGCCAGGGGCAGGAGGCCCATTTTGACGAGGTGATCTTCGCCTGTCACAGCGATCAGGCCCTGGCCCTGCTGGCGGATGCGAGCGACGCAGAGAGGGCCATCCTCGGGAACATGCCCTATCAGGCCAACGACGTCTGGCTGCACACCGACGCCTCCTGCCTGCCGATGCGCCGCAAGGCGTGGGCGAGCTGGAACTACCAGCTCGGTGAGGATGACGGGGCGCGCCCCCTGGTGAGCTACAACATGAACATCCTGCAGGGGGTGAGCTCCCCAGCGCCCTTCTGCGTCAGCCTCAATCCCCGTGGACGGGTGGACGAGAGCAAGGTGTTGCGCCGTTTCGTCTATCATCATCCGGTATTCAATCAGGGCTCCATCGCCGCCCAGCAGCGACGGGGCGAGATCTGTGGCCATCAGCGCACCCACTTCTGCGGGGCTTACTGGTACAACGGTTTTCACGAGGACGGGGTGCGCAGCGCCCTGGACGTGGCCAGACGCTTCGGGGCCGAGCTATGAGCGGCGCCGCGGCCTTGACGCAAGGGGACGAGGGAATGGGGGAGGGGATCAGCGCCATCTGGCAAGGCTCGGTGCGCCATCGCCGCTTCGCCCCCAGGGCCCACGCTTTTTCATACAGCCTCTTCATGCTGGGGCTGGATCTGGACGAACTGCCCGGGCTTGAGCAGGGGCGCTGGTTTGCCGTGGAGCGGGCCGGATTGCTCTCGTTTCGCCGCGAGGACTATCTGCGGGGCAGCGAAGGGCCCCTCAAGCAGGCGGTCTGGGACAAGGTGGCGGCCCTTGGGGGGGATGCGGAGCCCGGCGGGCGGGTGCTGCTCCTTGGCAACGTGCGCTGCCTCGGGTTTTATTTCAGCCCGGTCAATTTCTACTTCTGCGATCGGGCGGGGGAGACCCGCTACCTGCTGGCGGAGGTCTCCAATACCCCCTGGAACGAGCGCCACTACTACCTGCTGGATCTGGCGGCGCTCTCCCCCCATGACAAGGATTTTCATGTCTCCCCCTTCATGGGACTGGGGATGCGCTACCACTGGCGCATCCGGGCGCCGAAAGAGGAGGCGCTGATCCATATCGAGAGCCACCCCGTATCAGGTGAGAGCAAGCTGTTTGACGCCACCCTGGCCCTGCGCCGCGCGCCGCTGTCGCGCAAGGGGCTGGCGGCGCTGCTGGCTCGCTGGCCCTGGATGACCCTGAAGGTGCTGCTCGGGATCTACTGGCAGGCCCTGTGCCTTTTTATCAAACGCACCCCCGTCTTCACCCATCCGGAGAGCCGCCCGTGACGCTGACACACCCGTTTAATTCCGCTTCCTGGTGTTGTCAGCAGCCCATGGTGCGGGTTCATCCCAACCGAACGATTCCACTCTTGACCCATTCGGAGAGCCGCTAATGGAACTTGCTCAATCAACCCTCTCTGCCTCTTTTATCGACAAGGGGGCCAAGCAACTGCTGCTCAAATTGCTGGCGCGCCTTGAGCAGGGCCAGCTGGTGCTCCACGACGGCAGCGAGTGCCACTGTTTCGGCAAGGCGGGCAGCGACCTGCATGCCGAGCTGGTGGTGCAGGATCCGGCGTTTTATCGCCGCCTGCTGCTGGGGGGAAGCATCGCCGCAGGAGAGACCTGGGTGGAGGGTCTCTGGACCAGCCCGGAGCCGGTGGCACTGGTGCGCTTGCTGGCCCGCAATCTGCCGCTGCTCGACGCCCTGGAACGGCGCCTAGGCTGGCTCAGCTTCCCGTTCAACAAGGTGCGCCACTGGTTCAATCGCAATACCCTGACCGGTTCGCGTGCCAACATCGCCGCCCACTATGACCTTGGCAACACCCTCTATCAGGGCTTTCTCGACGATCACATGCAGTATTCGAGCGCCATCTATCCCCACCCGGATGCCACCCTGGAGGAGGGGCAGCAGGCCAAGCTGCGCACCATCTGTGAGCGGCTTGAGCTTGGGCCGGACGACCACCTGCTGGAGATAGGCACCGGCTGGGGCGGTCTCGCCGTCTATGCGGCCCGTCACTACGGCTGCCGGGTCACCACCACTACCATCTCCCGGGCCCAGCACGACTATGCCAAGGCGTGGATCGAGCGGGAGGGGCTGGGGGATCGCATCACCTTGCTGCTGGAGGATTACCGCAAGCTGGAGGGACGCTATGACAAGCTGGTCTCCATCGAGATGATCGAGGCGGTGGGGCACGCCTTCCTGCCCGACTATTTCCGCCAGTTGTCGCGCCTGCTCAAGCCCGGCGGACGCCTGCTGATCCAGGCCATCACCATCGCCGATCAGCGTCACGCCCAGTATCTGCGCGGGGTGGACTTCATCCAGCGCTACATCTTCCCGGGAGGCTGCCTGCCCTGCGTCTCCCAGATGGCGGGTCTGCTGGCGCGGGAGACCGACATGCAGCTGGTACGGCTGCACGATCACGGTCACCACTATGCCCGTACCCTGGCCCACTGGTGCGAACGCTTCCTGGCGCTGGCCCCGGAGCTGCCCAAACTCGGTTACAGCCAGGATTTCATCCGGCTCTGGCACTTCTACTTCGCCTACTGTGAAGGGGGATTCTGGGAGCGGGCCATCAGCCTGGTGCAACTGGAGGCCGCCAAGCCGGGGCCCCATGGCTGGTCCGGGGACTTGCCGGCAAGCGGTCGCTGATCATGTGGCCGTGGGCCCACCTGCTGGGATTCAACCTCTACTGGTTGCTGGCGGTGACATGGCAGCAACCGGGCCCGCTGCTCGGGATGCTGCTGCTCCATTTCATCTTCTCCCCCCGCCGTGGGCAGGACTGGCGCCTCATCCCGGTCGCCCTGGCAGGCTGCCTGCTCGACATCCTGCTCTGGCGCCTCGGCCTGTTTCACTTCCCGTCCGGTTTTCCGCTCTGGCTGTTGCTGCTCTGGTGCGGTTTCGCCCTGACCCTCTCCCACGGCCTTCCCTGGCTTCGCCCCTTGCCGCGCTGGCAACAGGGGCTGTTCGGCATGGTGGGGGGGGCCTCCTCCTATATGGCGGGGGCCGCCATGGGGGCAGTAAACTTACCCTGGGGCATCTGGACAAGCGCAGTGCTGCTGGCGGTGATCTGGATGTGGTGGTTACCCGTACTCCTGTGGGTAACGGTCAAGCTGGAGGGTGAGACGAGATGAACACCTTTTCGACCGACACCTTGTTGTTTTCCAAGTGGACCAGGGATGGCCAGTGCGAGCTGGCCGAGCGTTTCTACCTGGTGGTGGCCTGCCAGCGCGATGCCCAGGGGCATCTGGCGAGCGTGGTGATGCAGGATATCAACACCCTGCAGGAACAGGAGATGGACTGGCATGAACTGGAGGATCCCGCCCGTTGGCACATGGGGTGGAACTAGCCTGCTGCTGGCGGTCTTGAGCCTGCCACTGTTTGCGACCGCCCAGAGTGTTGCCGCCCCCTGGCAGGGGCTGCGCACCGTGGGACAGGGGGAGATGCGCTGGCTCTGGTTCAAGCTCTATGACGCCACCCTCTACAGCGAGAGCGGTCGCTATCAGCCGGGGCGCTACCCGCAGGCCCTCAGCATTACCTACGCGAGGGCCATCGAGCGCCAGGATTTGCTGGAGGCGACCGCCGCCGAGTGGCAGCGGCTCGGCCTTGGCAGCGAGAGTGAGCGCCAACGCTGGCTGGCTCGACTGGCCACGCTCTGGCCGGATGTCGCCCCCGGCGACAAGCTGGTTTTTTATGTGGACGAGCAAGGCACGGGCCACTTCTGGTTGCGAGATCGCCTACTTGGCTCTCTCGATGATCCCGCCTTCGCCCCCGCGTTTCTTGCTATCTGGCTGACTGACGACAGCCGGGATCCCGCTCTGACCCGCCGCCTGCGCGGCCAATCCTGATGGAGTATTCCATGAAATTCTCTTCCTGGTGGCGTCTTGCCTGGTTGCTGCCCCTGCTGTGGCTCTCTGGTTGCGGCGCGGGTCTTGACGATTATCGCGGCTCCCGGCCGGGTTGGGATCTCGCCCGTTTCTTCAATGGCAAGCTGGTGGCCCACGGCCTGGTGACGGACCGCAGCGGCGAAGTGACCAGTCGCTTTCGGGTCGAGATGCAGGGGCACTGGCGAGAGGGCAAGGGGGAGCTGTTCGAGCAGTTCTACTTCGATGATGGCCGTCGGCAGACCCGCACCTGGTTTTTGAGCAAGGGGGCGGATGGCCACTGGCGCGGCACGGCTTCAGACGTGGTGGGGGAGGCGGTAGGCAAGACAGAGGGCTTTGCCCTCAATTGGCGTTATCAACTCGATCTGGCTCTGCCGGATGAGAGCGTGGTGAGGGTGAGCTTTGATGACTGGATGTATCTGCTGGACGACGATCGCCTGATCAACCGCGCGAAGATCAGCAAGTTCGGCATTCATCTCGGCGAGGTGATCCTCTATATCGAACGACTTGAGCAATGAAAGCCGGTGCATTTTTTGCCGACGATAGCCACTCGCTATTGATCGGCAAGGCACAGACGATTGTCCTTTGAGTCTGCTTCTGGATAAGCTGACTCCGTTCCCGATAATGCTTACCACCTGGAGGTGAATCATGAAGAGCCCCATTGGTCTTGATACCGTTCAATCACAAGCCCTGGCCGCCGAGCTCAACAAGCTGCTGGCCAGCTACCAGATCCTCTACATGAACGTCCGTGGCTTCCACTGGAACATCCGCGGCAACCAGTTCTTCGAGCTGCACCTGAAATTCGAAGAGATCTACAACGACCTGCTGCTGAAAGTCGATGCCCTGGCCGAACGCATTCTGACCCTGGATGGCGTGCCCCTGCACAGTTTCAGCGACTACATCCAGGTGTCTGCCATCCCCGAGCAGAAGGGGCTGCATGACGGTCGTGCCTGCGTGGAATCCCTGCTGGCGAGCTTCCGCGAACTGCTGGTCGCCCAGCGCCGCATCCTGGGTCAGGCCGCCGATGCCGGTGATGAAGGGACTGCGTCCATCCTCTCCGACTATGTGCAGCAGCAGGAGAAACTGGTCTGGATGCTGCGCGCCTATCTGGCCTGATGAACCTGGGGCCGGCTGCCCATGCTCCGGCCCGTATCATTGCCCCTTTTGTTGCAAACCCGAGTTGTCTCTCCTTGATTTCCCACCCGCTTGCCGCCCGATTTGGGCGGCTTTTTTCTATTTGATCTGCATCAATTAAATGTTAATTGGTAAATTGAATGCCTATTAAGTTTTCCAGGAGGGGAATAGAATCGCCACAAAACAGATAACTGAAATGTCCAATTAGGAGAGACATGATGTTTTGTGTGCAATGTGAACAGACTATTCGTACCCCGGCAGGCAACGGCTGCGCCTATGCACAAGGCATGTGCGGCAAGACGGCGGAAACCTCCGACCTGCAGGATGTGCTGATCTATACCCTGCAAGGGCTCAGCGCCTGGGCCCTGGCGGCCCGCGAGCACGGCATCGTCGACAGCGAGATCGACGCCTTCGTGCCCAAGGCCTTCTTCGCCACCCTCACCAACGTCAACTTCGACTCCGCCCGCATTGTGGCCTATGTCAATCAGGCGCTGGCCTATCGCCAGCAACTGGCTGCCAAGCTGGCACCGCTGGCCGTGAATGTTGGCGATCTGCCCGCCGCGGCCAGCTTCGAGCCGGGTAGCGAGCTGCTGGAACAGCTGGCCCAGGCACCGCAGACCGCGGTCAACCGCGGCAAGAACGAGGTCAACGAAGACATCATGGGGCTGCGCCTGCTCTGTCTCTACGGCCTCAAGGGCGCCGCTGCCTACATGGAGCACGCCCGGGTGCTGGATCAGCAAGACAGCGAGGTAGCCGCCGAATTCCACCGCATCATGAGCTGGCTCGGTACGGATCCGAGCGATCTGGATCCCCTGTTCAAGTGCACAATGGACATTGGCCTGCTCAACTTCAAGATCATGGAGATGCTGGATCTCGGTGAAACCACCGCTTTCGGTCACCCCGAGCCGACCCAGGTACGCGTCACTCCGGTACCGGGCAAGTGCATCCTGGTCTCCGGTCACGACATGGTGGATCTCAAGCTCATCCTGGAGCAGACCAGGGGCACTGGCATCAACGTCTACACCCATGGCGAGATGCTGCCGGCCCTGGCCTACCCCTTCTTCAAGCAGTACCCGCACCTGGTGGGCAACTACGGCTCCGCCTGGCAGAACCAGCAGAAGGAGTTTGCCAATTTCCCGGGCGCCGTGGTGATGACCTCCAACTGCATCATCGACCCGAACGTGGGCAACTACTCGGATCGCATCTTCACCCGCTCCATCGTCGGCTGGCCCGGTGTGACCCACCTGGAAGGGGAAGATTTCTCTGCCGTTATCGCCAAGGCACAAGCGCTGGAAGGCTTCAAGCACGCTGAGCTCGAGCACTTCATCACCATCGGTTTTGCCCGCAACGCCCTGATGCAGGCCGCTCCCGCAGTGATCGACAAGGTCAAGGCTGGCGAAATCAGCCACTTCTTCCTGGTGGGGGGATGTGACGGTGACCGTGCCGAGCGCGCTTACTACACCGAGTTTGCCAAGGCGATCCCGCAGGACAGCCTGCTGCTGACCCTGGGCTGCGGCAAGTACAAGTTCAACAAGCTCGATTTCGGCGATATCGGCGGCATTCCGCGCCTGCTGGACGTGGGTCAGTGCAATGATGCCTACTCCGCCATCCAGCTGGCCCTGGCGCTCGCCGACGCGTTCGAGTGCGGCGTCAACGATCTGCCCCTGACCCTGGTGCTCTCCTGGTTCGAGCAAAAAGCCATCGTCATTTTGCTCACCCTGCTGGCGCTCGGTGTGAAGGACATCCGCACCGGCCCGACTGCCCCGGCCTTCCTCACCCCTGCCCTGCTCAAGGTGCTGGAGGAGCAGTTCGGCCTGAAAGGAACCACCACGGCAGACGCGGATCTCGCCGAGATCCTGGCGGCCTGAGCAAAGATACAGCCTTACACGCTCAGCATGTTGTAAGCCTTTGGCGAGCCTGATGGCTCGCCTTTTTTCAACGCAATTTCCGAGCAAGAGGAGCCTTGCGATGACCTCCACCTCTTTGAGCCTGCGCTGTATAGCCCGCCGGGCAGAGACCCACGACGTGGCCAGTTGGCAATTCGTCCCTCTGGCTGGCGACCTGCCCCCCGTGCTGGCCGGCCAGTGCGTTACCCTGCACACGATGATTGACGGCAAGCCCCACTGCCGCGCCTACACCCTCTCCTCCAGCCCGCAGGATCCTTTCTGGCAGGTCACCATCAAGGATGTGGGGCTGGTCTCTCACCATCTGCACCAGAGCCTGCAAGTGGGGGACGAGATCCGGGTAGATGGACCCTTCGGCGACTTCCACCTGACCGCGCTCCCCTGCGAGCGGCCGCTGCTGCTCAGCGCCGGCTCCGGCATCACCCCCATGTGGGCCATGCTGCGGGACGAGCTCGCCAAGTTGCCGGACGCCGATATCCGCTTTATTCACAGCGCCAGAACCCCCGGGGATGTGATCTTCGCGAGGGAACTGGCTTCACTGGCCGAGGCGCATACCGGTGTGCGCCACGCTTTAGTGCTGGAGAAAGTAGGGGAAGAGGCGCCAACGGCTCATCCCTGGGTTGGCCGGCTCACACCGGGGATGCTCAAGGAACTGGCGCCGGATCTCTTGAGCCGCCACGTCTATCTGTGCGGGCCCGCCCCCTATATGGCGGTGGTGAGCGAGATGCTGGCCGGGCTCGGGCTGCCCGCCGGGCAGTTGCATCAGGAGTCGTTCGGCCTGCCTGCTGCTACATCGGGCACGGCGCCAGTTGCGGCCGGCAGCGACCACTTCTGGCTGACCCTCAAAAAGAGCGGCAAGAAAGTGAAGATACTGCCTGGCCAGACCCTGCTGGCTGCACTGGAGGGGGCGGGGGAGACCATGATGGCCGCTTGCCGCGCCGGGGTGTGCGGCGCCTGTCGCTGCACCACGGAAGGCGAAATCGAGCGTCAGAGCGTGATGACCCTGAGCGCGCAGGACCTCGAGAACGGGGTGGCGCTGGCCTGTTCCTGCACCGCCAGAGGGGATGTGAGCCTGGAGTACTGACGGGCGTCATTGGTATCCCGAGCTTTTCCCGGACGGGTCGTGCGGGTAGACTCAACCCCAGTTTCAGCAAAGTACGGGATAAAAAATGACAATTCTGGTGACGGGGGGAGCCGGTTACATCGGTTCCCACACCCTGGTCGAGCTGCTTGGTACCGGGCAGCAGGTCGTAGTACTGGACAACCTCTCCAACGCTTCCCCCGAATCGCTCAAACGGGTCGAGCGGATCACCGGCAAGCCGGTCACCTTCGTGGAAGGGGACATTCTGGACAGAGCCTGCCTGCAGCGGCTGTTTGCCGAGCACAAGATAGCATCCGTGATCCACTTCGCCGGCCTCAAGGCGGTGGGGGAATCCGGCCAGATCCCGCTTACCTACTATCAGAACAACGTGACCGGCACCCTGGTGCTGTGCGAAGAGATGGCCAGGGCCGGCGTGTTCCGGCTGGTGTTCAGCTCCTCGGCCACCGTCTATGGGGATCCGGCCTCGGTCCCCCTGCGGGAAGATTTTCCCACCAGCGCCACCAACCCCTATGGCCGCTCCAAGCTGATGGTCGAAGAGATCCTGCGTGACCTCTCCAAATCCGATCCCCGCTGGGCCATCGTGTTGCTGCGCTACTTCAACCCGGTGGGGGCTCACGAGAGCGGCCTCATCGGTGAAGATCCCAACGGCATCCCCAACAACCTGCTGCCTTACATCAGTCAGGTCGGCGTGGGCAAGCTCAAGGAGCTGGGGGTCTTTGGCAACGACTATCCGACCCCGGACGGCACCGGGGTGCGCGACTATATCCACGTGGTGGATCTCGCCATCGGTCACCTCAAAGCGTTGGCCCGCATCAAGAGTGATACCGGCGTCTTCACCTATAACCTCGGCACCGGTCAGGGCTATTCCGTGTTGGAGATGGTCAAGGCGTTCGAGGCAGCCAGTGGCCGTGCCATTCCCTACCAGATCAAGCCCCGTCGCCCCGGCGACATTGCCGAGTGCTGGGCTGAACCGGCCCTGGCCCGTGACGAGCTGGGCTGGCAGGCCGAGCGGGGTCTGGAGCAGATGATGATCGATACCTGGCGCTGGCAAAGCCAGAACCCGAACGGTTATGGCCCTGCTGCGAAGCCGTGATCACGGGTCATGGGCTGCTCAGGAACCTCATTTATTCATATCAACTCGGGTCCCTGCGCTGCTCTTCGCCTTGCTGACAGCTTCTCGCGACCTGATGGTTTGCAGCCTGAATAGCAAAACGCCCCGGCATGCCGGGGCGTTTTTTCATGAACAACGCGCGGGTTACTGGATGCTCTTGCCGGCGCGGACATCCTTGATGATGGCCTTGAGGCTGGCCAGATCCCGCGGTGCGCCGCGCAGGATCTGATCGCCGATGATGAAGGCCGGGGTGCCGGAAATGGCCATGGCTTCTGCCAACGCCCGGTTGGTACCCAGATTCTGATCGATGCTGCCGTCCTTGATCTTCGCCTCTACCTTGCTCCAGTCCACGCCGGCGGCCCTGGCGACGTCTTTCACCTGGGCTTCATCGGAGAGGGGCCCCTGATGGGCGTACAGCTTGTCGTGGAAGGCCTGGTATTTGTCGGGCTGGCCGAGCTTCACCGCCAGCGCCGCGCGGGCGGCGTAGTAGGAGGTTTCGCTCAGGATGGGGAACTGCTTGTAGATGTAGCGGATCTCCTTGTCCTCAGAGAGCAGTTGCTGAATGAGGGGATGAGCGCGCTTGCAGTAGCCGCAGTTGTAGTCGAAGAACTCCACCACCGTCAGGCTGCCCTTGGGATTGCCGCTCTCGGGATCCTGGTTGGCGAAGAGCTGCTTGGCATGGGCTTCTATCAGCGTCTTGTCGTTCTCGGCCTGCTGGCTCTCCTGCTTGGCACGCAGGGCGTTGGACATCTCGACCAGGATCTCCGGATTCTTGACCAGATAGTCGCGCACGATCTGCTCGACATCGCTCTTGGTCAGCTCGCTCGCCTGCACGGGCGCCGCAAGCAGGGTCGCGCCGGTCAGGGCGGCGAACAGGGCATGTTTGATTCTCATAAGTCCATCTTGCTGGGGATGTGGTAGTGGCCCCTATAGTGGGTGAGTCTGTTTTCAAGTCAAGCCATCCGCTTGAAAAAGCACGGTTTGCAGCGGTTTTGCCGGTTTTGTGCGCCAGATAGCCCAATAAATGGGCAAACAAACGGAGTAGGGATTTACAAGGGCTGGGGGCATGGGTAATATGCGTCGCACTGCTGCGGAGGGGTGGCAGAGCGGCTGAATGCACCGGTCTTGAAAACCGGCGATGGGCGACCATCCGTGGGTTCAAATCCCACCTCCTCCGCCATCTATATAGCCCAACTGATTTATTCAGTTGGGCTTTTTTGTGTCTTCGGTTTTGGGTATGCCGCCGTGTGCCCGGATTTAGTTGACCATCGCGATCACTCCCAGGGCGTCACATTGGCGTACTTGTATTTGGCGTAGACGGGCTGGCCGTTGTAGGAGCTGGGCGGGAAGCTCGGGTTGGCGCTGATCCAGTTATTCACAAACGTCTGCATCCAGCTGGTGACGGGGCGGCTCTCGCGGCGCACGCTCACCCATTTGTTCTGGGTGCGGCTGAAGACCTGCCAGGTGACTCCCGCCTCGTCGATGTTGAAGGCGTAACGCTCCATGTTCCAGATGGAGATACCGTACTTGCCCAGGTCGATGTCCTGGGGATACTGACGCCCCTGGATCCAGACGTTGGTATGGAGCAGGTTGGTGCCCCCCATCAGCTCGATGTCGACTTCATAGTGAGAGCTGGTGCCTGCATCTCCGGTATAGGTAAAGAAGGAGCTGATGGTGCCGGGCACCGATCCTGCCTGCATCTGCACCTCATAACGACCCTTGCGGGTGTAGTTGTAGGTTCGCAGCTCAGCGCAGCTCTTGTTTCCTTTGTCGGATTTCGCATGGAGGATGGCCATGCCGGACTCCATCCAGACGTTGGCGGCGCGCCAGGTGCAGTCGAATTCTGACCCGCCATTGCGCCAACCATCAGAGACCTGCCAATCCTGATTGCTCCACCACCATGCCGATGCCTGAGTGGAATATAATCCTCCCGCCATCAGCAATACTGACATCAGTCCAAGTTTACGCATATTATCCACATTCCTGTGTGTTTATTAATGAGTGTTTTATTGATGACTACAAGCAGCATCAGAATAGCCATAAACAGATATTGAAACTTATACTGGTATCGCGTCATGACAGTTTCATACTTTTGAAATTGCCTGAAAAAGGTATGAAATACATGACGGCTGGCTGGTATAACCAGAATAAAAAAAGCCACCGTATATAACGGTGGCAAAAGCACGGACTCCCGATCCGATGAGTTAAAATCAGCTGGCTTGGCGGCGATAGATCTCGACCAGTTCGGTGGCCAGTTCGCGGCACAGAATGGAGGTCATCAGGTGATCCTGGGCATGTACCATGACCAGTGTCATCTTGGTCTTGCCTTCGCCCTCATCGGCTTCAATCAGTTTGGTTTGTACGGCATGGGCAGCCTTCCCCGCGTCGGTGGCCTGGAGCAGCAAGGCATCCGCTTCGCTGAACTGGCCAGCACGAGCCTGACGCAGGGCTTCGAAACAGAGACTGCGAGATTGGCCGGCATTGACGATGATGCCCATGACTGCTTCTTCAAGATCCATCATTTATGACTCCTTAAAATCCATTATTACGAGAGACGTTGGCGAACCATTCACCACTTTTCTTGACGGTGCGCTGCTGGCTTTCCAAATCAAGGCTGATGAATCCATAACGGTTCTTGTAGGCATTCATCCAGGACCAGTTGTCAATAAAGGTCCACAGGTGATAACCACGGCAATTACTTCCTTCGGCAATGGCGGTATGAATCCACTGGAGGTGGCCGCGAATGAAGTCGATACGATAATCGTCTTTTACCTGACCATCTTCACCAATGAATCTGTGCTCCCCTTCGACACCCATACCATTTTCGGAGATATAGCTTGGGATATTTCCATAGTTGTCGCGCAGGTTGATCAATATGTCATAAATACCGCGCTCATATATTTCCCAGCCGCGATAAGGGTTCATTTTGCGGCCTGGCATCTCGTAATTCTCGAAGAACCAGTCAGGCAGGAAAGGGGAGTCCGGGTTGATGGCCGTCATGCGTGCCTTCACTCGCCGCGGCTGGTAGTAGTTGATGCCGAGCAGATCGATCTTGCCGGCGGCCAGCAGTTCGCAGTCGCCGCTTTGCACCACGGGCATCTGATCGTGCTCGCGCAGGATATCGATCAGCTCCTGGGGATAAACCCCCTTCACCGCAGGATCGAGGAAGGCACGGTTGAAGAACAGGTCGGCAATGAACGAGGCCTTCAAGTCTGCCGGGTTTGAAGAGCGCGGATAGGAGGGGGTCAGGTTCAGGACGATGCCGATCTGGCCGGGCAGGGAGAGTGTGCGATAACGCTTCACCGCCAGACTGTGGGCCAGCATCATGTGATAGGCCACCTGGGCTGCCCGTTTGAAGTCCATCTGGTTCGGGTAATGGAAGTCATACAGATACCCTCCTTCCACTACCACAACGGGTTCATTGAAGGTCATCCAGCAGGCGACGCGATCACCGAACAGTTTGAAGCAGAGCGCTGCGTACTCGGCATAGGCCGCCACGGTTTCGCGGCTCTCCCAGCCACCCTGCTCCTGCCAGTACATCGGCATGTCGAAGTGGAACAGGCCGATGAAGGGTTTGATCCCCTTGGCTAGCAGCTCATCGATAACCTTGTTGTAGAAGTCGACGGCCTCCTGGTTGACGGTGTGGCCATCCGGCAGCAACCGGGCCCAGGAGATGGATGTGCGGAAGCTGTTGTGGCCAATCTGTTCCATCAATGTGATGTCTTCACGATAACGATCGTAGAAGGTGGAGGTGTTGGCCGGGCCAACCTGACCGTGGAAACGGTGTGGCTCCGTCTCGAACCAGTGATCCCAGATGGTCGGTGCCTTGCCGCCCACATTGGCAGCTCCTTCCGATTGTGCGGCCGACGAGGCGCTACCCCACCAGAAGCCTTCGGGGAATGTATATTGCATTGCAGTTTCCTCTTGATGACCGGCGTGCAGGCGGCGTGGCGCCCGCACGCCTGGCGCTTACGCCTGACTCTGAATCGGTGTGATTGTGTCTGCTTTTTCTGATCTAGCGGCTTCTTCCGCTTCAGCCGTCTCGGCTTCCTGCTTGAGCAGGGTGCGTTCGTAAGCCCGCACGAAGGGGTAATACATCAGGGCGGAGATCCCCATGCAGATGAAGCACATGATGACCGGACTGAAGGCCCAGTTGGTCGCCCAGGAGGCGCCGATGGGGGCCGGCGTGGTCCATGCGGTCAGCATCACGACCTTCTCAACCAGACCCAGATCCACCGCGAACCAGGCCAGGATGGCGTTGATCACCGGCACCAGGATGAAGGGCAGGAAGAAGACCGGGTTCATGATGATGGGAGCACCAAACAGGATAGGCTCGTTGATGTTGAAGAACCCGGGGACCACGCCCATTCGTCCTATGGTGCGCAGGTGTACGGCGCGGCTGCGCATCAGCAGGAATGCCAGTGGCAAGGTGGAGCCCACGCCGCCGATAAAGAGGAAATGATCCCAGAAACCGGGCAGGAAGGTGTGGGGAATGGCTTGGCCGGCGGCCAATGCGGCCTGGTTGCTGGCCAGGTTTGCCATCCAGAAGGGGTTCATGATGCCGGTGACGATCATGGTGCCGTGGATGCCGGCAAACCAGAGGATCTGGCACAACAGCACCGCCAACAAGACGGCAGGCAGGCTGTCGGAAGCCGCCACCAGCGGTTTGAGCATGGACATGATCGCCTCGGGCAGGATCATGCCTGTGGTTTCCTGCAGCAGCATGTTGAAGGGGTGCAGGGTCAGGATAATCGCCAGGACCGGGATCAGCACCTCGAAGGAGCGCGCCACTCCCATCGGCACCTGCTCGGGCAGACGGATGGTGATGTTGTTGCGCTTGAGCCAGGCGTAGACCTCGGTCGAATAGATGGCGCAAATAAGAGCGGTAAAGATGCCCTGACCGGAGAAATACTGGGTGGAGATGGTGCCGTCTTTATATTGCGCCGCCACCAGCATGAACGACATCAGCGACAGCAGGCCCGTGGTGATGGGGTCCAGGGAGTACTGCTTGGCCAGGCTGGATGCGACGCCCACCGAGATGAAGACCGTCATCAGCCCCATGCTCATGTTGAAGGGCAACATGAGTTCGGCACGATAGGTGTTGGAAAAATCGAGCCAGGCTCTGGCAAAGCCCCAGGTGGTTTCGCTGGAGATGGGTGGAAAAATGAAGACCAGCATGAAGCTGCCGACGATCATGAACGGCAGCGCGGCAATAAAACCGTCACGGATGGCCAGAACATAGCGTTGCTGGCCCAGTTTTCCTGCCAATGGGCCGATCCGTTGTTCGATCAACTTGACCAGCATCCCATAGAGTGAACTCATAGTGTGTGTCCTTCCTTGTGAGCACGCTTAACCAATCAGGGAGAGGGCGTAGTCCAGCACCTTGTCGCCGCGCTGCATGCCGTAATCCATCATGTCGATAGGTTGTACCTTGATGCCGTGAGCCGCCGCCTTGGCTTGCAACTCCGGTTGCATGTACTTGATCTGCGGTCCCAGCAAGACCACCTGGTAATGGGGCATCTGGTCATCGAACTCCGATGCGCCAAAAGCCTTGATCTCGGCAGCCAGGCCCCGTTTTTCGGCTTCTACCAGCATTTTTTTCACCAGCAGGCTGGTGGACATCCCGGCAGAGCAGCACAACATGATTTTTTTCATGATCATTCCTCAGTTATTAAGCTGGGCTCACTATAGATCGATGCAACAAAGTGGGAAATCGATTTCACGAATAGGGTTTTGTAATTGTGATCGCGATCACTTGATGGATATTTGATATAAGGTCGATAAAATAAAATATCGTTATTTATCAATTAATTGTAATTGATTTTGTGATGTGGTTTACGCCATGTTTGTTCGACTTGGCATTTTGAAATATCGATTTCAAATCTGTCGTGGTTTTCATGCTGCCCCTCCCCCCTGCATGATGCAGGGGGCGCTTTCTGCATGGTGCCGATCCGGCGCCCATGCCAGCAATCCTGGATAACCGAGCCCATCGCCGTGCTCCTTCACCCCCTGGTGGCAGGGGGTCATGGTGGCGGCTAAGGGGCTCTGTACAGTGTCTTGCTCAGATGGCGGGCTCAGCCTGGGGTTGCCTTGTGGTTCTCGCTGAGGGTCACGAAACCCGATTCAGGAGCCGGGTATCCTGCTTTCCCGCCTTCTTCGCGCGCGGGGCACTGTAGAAGAGTCGGGGAGCGGGTGATGCCCAGATGGCGTCAGCAGATCTGATGGCAAATGAGGGATCAAGTGGATGCGCAAATAAGGTGGCCAAGAGACGGACATGTAAAAGGCAGGGTTGCGAAGGTGCGGTCAGATGAAATGATCGATAAGAGAGGGTTCTGCTGCCGTCAGCCTCTGAATGATGACGGAAAAGGGAAAAAAGGAAAAGGAAAACGTAAAGCGGAGGGTGGCGACCGGTGCGGGAGTTGTCCTGGGCAAGGTCGGCAGGAGAGTAAAACAATGCTCCGTCACGGGGACGGAGCATTGGAAGGGTGATCAGCGGGTCAATCCACCTTCATCCAGTACGCTGACCGTCCAGAAGAAGGGGGCATTCCAGTTGACGGTGACCTCGTTCAGCGTCCAGGCACCAATCTCATCTTTCCAGCAGGTCTGGCCGGTACACTTGCCCTTGAGGGTGGAGGCAACGGGATCGCTGAAGTTGATGGAGTTCGGTCCGCCCGAGAGCACACCTGGCGGAACCAGGGGAGACGCGGGGTCGATGGGGTGAGCCCAGAACCTGTGGTGCGGATTCTTCAGCGGACGGCTGCCGTAGCCTGACACATAGGACTGGTCGAGGGGGTTGCGGCCGAGCACATAGTCCATGGCATCGGACATGGCCTGCAGGTATTTGCGCTCTCCCGTGAAGTCATGGGCCAACCCGAGGAAGATGCTGCGGTTCATCAGGTTGGAGTTGGAGCCCCAGGGGTATTCGGTCGCCTGATAGGGGATAAGGTAACCCTCCGTCGCCACGCTCTTCTGGTAGCCGTCAGCTGCGGCGATGATAGCGGCGCGTGCCTTCTCCACTTCCTGTTTGCCCAGTTTGTTAGGCACCATGGCCAGCGTGATGGTCCCTGCGCTGCTGAGATCCTGCCAGTAGAGATCACCGCTTGCGCTGCGATCCCCCTTGGGGGCGGCCAGATAGAGAGGGGACTGCTGGACGGCCTGCTTGTACTCGGCTTTGCCGGTGGTGGCAAACAGCTCGGCGGCAGCCCAGTAGAATTCGTCCTTCAGGTTGGTGTCATCATAGGGACCGGATCCCACAAAGTTGTCATAGGCATAGACGTCCGGATGGCGGTTGGCCGCCTTCCAGGCTCGTTCCGCTGCCTGCAGGCTGCGCTGTGCGAAGGCCGGATCCAGATCTTTCCATACGCGAGCAGACTGGGCGGCGGTGGCCGCCAGGTTCAGAGTCGCAGCCGTGCTGGGGTGGCTCAGGAAACGGGGTTGTGGATCCTTGTGGGGCGGGAGCGGCATCCCGGTCCAGGCTTCGTCGGCGACCTTGTGGAAGACCATGCCGGAGGCATCGATCTCGGTCAGTTTCAGGCTGTCGAGCTGCTTGGACTGATCGCCTACCGGCACCCAGGCCTTCTTGCCTTCGGGCACCTGCATGGCGAGGAAGAACTCCATCATCCAGCGGGACTCGTCCAGCAGATCGTTGTAGCCGTTGTGCTGTTCCGGGATCTTGACCTTGCCGTCGGCAAAGGCGCTCTTGTCACCCTCTTTCGCCAGCTGCTCCCGTTCATAAAGGTTCATCAAGGTCCATACCGAGATCCCCCCGTTGACCACGTACTTGCCCTGATCGCCGGCGTCGTACCAGCCGCCGGTCACATCCAGCGTGAAGTCACAGCCAGGCCACTGGTTGCCCTTGGCGTCCTGCTTGTTGAAGCAGGTTACGTTCTCGGGCTTGTGTCCTGCCGGGCGAGCAAGGTCGGGACGCTGGACATATTTGGCTTCGATGTCGATGCCGCTACGCTGCTGATAGAAGAAGGAGAGGGCATCGAATTTCATGGTGTGATAGATGTCATCGCCGATGCTGAACGGATGACTCTTCTGGCCGGCGACCTCCAGTACCAGGCCGGTGCCCGGGGTGGTGACCTGACTGAAGTCGGCAATCTGTACGTTCTCGCCGGATGCGGCATTCAGGCCAAAGGGCGTGGTCTTGCCTTCCGCGATGGTCTCACCCTGGGCATTGCGCAGGGTCCAGGGGAGCGCGTCCTTGCTGTCGGTGGCGATGGTCGCCCGTTTCAGAGCCTTGCTCAGATAGCCGACCTGGTTGACGCGCACGCTGCCTAGCTCCGATTTCTTGATCAAGGAGGGGCCCGATAGCGTGGCTTCACCGATACAGACAGTGGTCGGTGTCTGGGTGCCCATCTGAAGTTGGAACTGGGTCTTCTCGTCAGTGGCAGAAGGTGTGAACTGGATATCGAACGGTTTGGGCGTGCTGCCGAGGGCGAGGTCCTGCACCATGTAGTTGGTGTAGGGGGCGCCATCATGCTGGATCAGGGCCTTGACGTTGATGTCGCTCTTGGCCATGGCAGTGAAATGGAGTTTGTAGGTTTGCCCCTGCACCAGGCCGAGATTGGACTGACCCAGGATGACATCCCAGGGATTGGAGCCCGACTCGGTGAAGGTGATACAGCCCATCTGGTTCTCGGCGTTCAGGGTCCCCCCGGCCGTCCACCATCCATCGGTTCCCTGGAAGCCCCCATTGGTCAGCAATTCACCCACAGGTCCGGCAGATGCCGAGGAGGTCGCTGAACCAGATGCTCCTGCACTGGGCAGGGAGCAGCCATGCAAGCCAATGACGCAAGACATGGCAAGCGTCAGGGCACTAAGCCGAGATGTTTTCATTGTTACCCCTTTGATCACAGACGGAAATAATGGCGTCGATTTTCGCACTCACGCAGAAAATGACCGAGTCATCCTGCGGCCCGCATTTCACTGTCAAGATTCACACACAATCCTTGAGTGGAAATCGATTTCACGATTCAGGTAACAGTAAATTTTTTGGCAGATCAAGTTTGCTTTTATGAAATGTGATGGAGACGGCAAATTTTCGTTTATTGATATATTTATGCACTTGAATTGAATTCCATTGAATCCTTTCAACATTCCTCTGACTCCCGAGCCGTTTGGCCATATCGGTGTCGTTCCAGACAGCTCACGCGGCAAATCAATGTGATTGATTGCATTTAAATTATTGTTTTAATTTTATTTTGTTGGTCATTCCTGCAATGAGTCTACCCGTTCTCTCTGTTCCTTCCTGGGTATTCTGCTGATGAGGCACGCCCCCGAGTTTGTGAGTTGCATCACTATTTTCTCTTTCAGCGGGATCTTTGTCATGGCATGACAAAGATACTGCTGGAATGACGAAGAGATTTCTGTTTACCATTTAATATTCTTGCAATCGATTTCAGATTCGACTGTTTTTCAAGACGACTCGCCATGAACGATGAGTCCAGGCGATGAACGAGAACATCCGGAGAGTCATAAGGAAAATGCGTAAAACTACAGGTCTCACCAGGTCTATGACCTGCCTATTCGTGGGGTGCGGCATCGGGAGTGCCGGGATGGCGGATGAGTTGTCGACCATGCCCTATTTTTCCACCTGGCCGCAGATCCACAGCGCCATTGCCAGGGACGAGGGGATGGAGCGCCAGATCCAGGCTCTGCTCTCCCGGATGACCCTGGAGGAGAAGGTTGGCCAGATGATCCAGCCCGACTTTCGTGAAGTGACACCTGAGGAGGTGACGCGCTACAAGATTGGCTCCGTCCTCAATGGAGGGGGGGGTTGGCCCGGCAACAACAAACACGCGTCGGCCCAGGACTGGGCACACCAGGCCGACACCTATTGGCAGGCGGCGGAAGCGGGCTTCGAGGGCAGGGGATATCGCATCCCCTTCATGTGGGCGACCGATGCGGTGCACGGCCACAACAACGTCTTCGCGGCGACCCTGTTCCCGCACAATATCGGCCTGGGGGCGGCGCGGGATCCGGATCTCATCTACCGTATCGGCCAGGTGACGGCGCGGGAAGTGGCCGCCACCGGGCTGGATTGGACCTTCGCCCCGACGGTGGCGGTGCCGAGGGATGATCGCTGGGGCCGGACCTATGAGGGCTATTCCGAAGATCCCGCCATCGTCTATCACTATGCTGGCGAGATGGTGCGTGGCCTGCAAGGTTCCGCGACGGATCTGCGCGGCCAGCGCCATGTCATCTCGAACGTGAAACACTTCGTGGGGGACGGCGGTACCCTGAACGGGGTCGACCGGGGTCAGAACTTCTATTCGGAAGAGGACCTGCGCAACCTGCACGCGGTGGGCTACTTCTCGGGGCTGGATGCCGGTGCCCAGGTGGTCATGGCTTCGTTCAACAGCTGGCACAACGAGCTCAACCGCGACGTGCTGCCAGAAGACGGGGTTGAGTACAACGGCAAGCTGCACGGCAGCCGCTATCTGCTGACCGACGTGCTCAAGGGCAAGATGGGCTTTGATGGCCTTGTCGTCTCTGATTGGAACGGTCACAGCGAGATCGCCGGTTGCACCATGGGGAGCTGCCTGCCTGCGGTGCTGGCCGGGGTCGACATCTTCATGGTCACGGCGCGCAAGGACTGGATGGAGTTTCGCCAGAGCCTGCTCGATGGCGTGGCGAGCCGGCAGATCCCGATAAGCCGGATCGACGATGCCGTGACGCGTATCCTGCGGGTCAAGATGCGGGCCGGGCTGTGGGAGAAACCCATGCCGTCGGCCCGTGAGCTGGCGGGCAAGCAGGGTGAACTTGGTGCCGTGACGCACAAGGCGCTGGCCCGGGAGGCGGTACGCAAGTCGCTGGTGCTGCTCAAGAACGAGGGCAGGATCCTGCCCCTGAGTCGGCAGAGCCGGGTGCTGGTGGCTGGGAGCGCCGCCAACGATCTTGGCAAGCAGGTGGGGGGCTGGAGCCTGACCTGGCAAGGCAGCGAAAACGGGCGCGGTGATTTCCCCGGTGCCCAGAGCGTGCTGGATGCGGTGACCGCCACCGTCGGTGCGGATCATGTGCAGGTAAGCACGGGAGCCGGTGAGTTTGCGGGAGCCAAGCCCGATGTCGCCATCCTGGTCATGGGGGAGGATCCCTATGCCGAGTGGTTCGGCGACATTCCTGACAACAAGACCCTTGCCTATGGGGATCTCAAGAGCAGCTATCACGAGGACCTGTTGACCCTCAAGCGGCTGAAGGCGGCCGGCATCCCCGTGGTGACCGTGCTTTTCTCCGGACGTCCGCTCTACGTCAATGAGGAGCTCAATCTCTCTTCCGCCTTTGTCGCCGCCTGGCTGCCGGGCACCGAGGGGGAGGGGATCACCGATCTGCTGTTCAGGGATGCAAAGGGCAAGGTGGCCCATGACTTCCAGGGACGCCTCTCCTTCTCGTGGCCCTTCAGCAAGTGCGCCACCACCATCAATCGCACGCCCACCCATATCCCGGGCTGGCAGCGCCTAGCCTTCGAGCAGGATCCCGCGGGTGAGTACGCACCGCTCTTCCCCTATGGCTACGGGCTCAGCTACGGCAAGCCTTCCCCTGTGGCGGCCCGGGTCAGCAACCTCAATACCCTGACCCTGGATAAACGTACCTTCGGCTGCAACGAGAGCGACCCCGCCAAACTGAGCGCCGCTGACAAGGTGCTCGAGCTGTTCGGGCCAAAAGCGGGTGAAGAACACCGTCTGCGCATGGGGGATGCCAGCAACTGGACGGGGACTGAAGTCTCCGGCAACAGCGTGACCGAGATGACCTTCATCAAGGTTCAGCCCATCGACTACCTGCGCCAGCAGGATGCGCGAGCGGTCACCTTCCTCGGGGCTAACAAGCCGGGTGTCGACTCCGGGGCCACGATCCAGTTGCAGACCACCCAGGTCAAGGGGGCGGATCGTCGCACCTACCTGAAGGGCGAGAGCGAGCTGCAGGTGACGCTGCGGGTGCAGCAGGCGCCAGCGGGGGACATGACGCTGGGGCTGCAGTGTGGCTGGCCCTGCGGCAAGTCCATCGAGATTGCTCCGGCCTTGCGCCAGTTGCCCCCGCAGAAGTGGGTGACCCTGAGTCTGCCCCTGCGCTGCCTCGAAGAGGGCATGGACTTCGCGAAGGTCAATACCCCCTTCATCCTGGGTACCAGTGGACAGGCGCGTATCGACATGGCGACCGTTCGCTGGGTACCGGCTTCTCTGCTGGGGGTCTCAGGGGAAGTGGTCAGGCTCGATTGCCAGGGCAGGTTGAGTCGATAAGCCGTCAGCCAGATGCACCAGGATGCCTGTCGGGCTCCTGGTGCCTTGATAACCGGCTCCGCCCCGATGCGGAGGGAGAGGTGGGAGAGAAGGATGTCGATCGTACAGCGGATCAGATTGGGCTTTACGCTGCTGCTGGTCCTGTTGCTATTGCTCGGGGCCATCAGTTACCTGAAGACGACCTCCATTCACGGTCGTTTCCAGCAGGTGACCGAAGAGGCGACGCCTCAGGCCCTGACCGCCAGCCGGCTGCGCGCCGCGTTGCTGATGGCTGACAGGGACAGCCTGGCGCATCTCGCCATCTGGGAGACGTCGGCGTTCCCCGAGTCCCGTCAGCGTGTTGCCCATGACAAGGTCCGCTATGAGCAGCACATCAAGGCATTCGCGGCCCTGACACTCGATACCGAGAGTGAGCGGCAACTCGCCCGGGTCACCGACCAGGCCCCCCGGCTGTTTACCATCTCTGAGCAGTTGATGAGCCTGCACGAAGAGTCGGTCGAGCTGGAGCGGGTGCTCGCACGGATGCGGAGCGAGCTGCTGCACCTGGACGACAACTACCGTTCGGCGGCGGACCTGCTGGTGCGTTACACGGCGGGGCGGCGCTCTTTGCAGAACAAGGCGGAGCTCATCACCAGCGGTATTGCACGGGATCTCAAGCTGATCCTGCGTGCCGACGGCAACACGGATCTGGTGGCGCTACAGGGGGTGCTGGCCAAAGACATCGACATTGCGAACCAGCGTCTGGAGCGGATTGTTGTCCCCGATGACGTCAAGGCCAGGTTCACCCGCCATGTGGCGCGCATTCCCCAGCAGGTATTTGGCGACAAGGGGCTGATTGCCACCCTGGTGCGCCGTCAGCAAATCAGCCAGCAACTCCATGGCTTGCGTGAGCAGCAGGAGGCGCAGAGCCAGCAACTGGGGGAGGTCCTGGACAGGCTTATCGCCATCAGCAACCAGAGCATGCAGGAGGACAGGCTGAGTGCCGACGTCGCGGTTGACAGCGCCCGCACCTGGATCGTGATGGTGGCCCTGTGTTCCGTGCTCATCGCCCTCATTGTTGCCTGGAGTACGGCCCGCAGCATCCAGGTGCCGCTGGTGCGGATCAATCGGGTTCTCGGTCTGATGGCACAAGGGGACATGACGCTGCGGGTTCGCTACCCCGCCAGGAACGAGCTTGGTGAGGTCGCGAACTCCATCGACCAGCTGGCCCACCACACCAAGACGCTTCTGATGGAGGTCCAGACCGGCTCTGAGTACCTGGTGAGCGAGACGCGCAAGACCGCGGAGATCGGCGAGCAGGTGATGTCGCAGGTGCAGGCGCAGAAGGCCCAGACCGATCAGGTGGCGGCCGCCATTTTCGAGCTGGAGACCAGTGCGACCGAAGTGGCGCGCTCGAGCGATCATGTTCGTCGGGAGGTGGGGGAGGCCAATGACGAGAGCCGGCGCGGACGTCATCTGATACAGGCCAATCGGGATGGCATCGAGCAACTGGCGACCGACATCGCCGGGGCCATGGCGATCACCCGCAAGCTCGAAGGCTACAGCAGCAACATTGGCAACATTCTCGAGGTGATCCGTGGCATGGCTGAACAGACCAACCTGCTGGCCCTCAATGCGGCCATCGAAGCGGCCCGTGCCGGGGAGGCCGGGCGGGGCTTTGCGGTGGTGGCCGAGGAGGTGCGGGCGCTGGCTACCCGTTCACAAGGGGCGACCCAGGAGATCCAGGTGATGATCGACAACCTGCAGGGATGCGCCCGCGATGTGGCGAGCGTGATGGCCCAGAGCCATGAGCAGACCCAGCAGAGTGTGCAGCAGACCCGGGATGTCGAGAGTGCCCTGGCGGGGATTGCCTCGCGCATGGAGGCCATCAAGGAGATTGCGGATCACATGGCTTATGCCGCAGCGGAGCAGATTTCGGTGAGTCAGGGAGTGGCCCAGCACGTGGCGGCCATCGCAGACGTGGCTCACGAGACCGAGCAGGCGTCCCGGGTATTGGCGAGCAGTGGTGAGGTGTTGTCGGGGCTGGCCAGCCAGCAGCAGAGTCTGGTGGCCCGTTTCAAGGTGTAGGAGAGAGGCGATGTGGAAATCTGTGAGTGCCCTACTGGTCTGGGGGCTGAGTACGGCGGCGGTATCCCAGGAGCTGGTGCTGGAAACCTGGCGCGTGGATGACGAGGCGCTCTGGAAGGAGCAGTTTCTGCCCCGTTTTCAGGCGATCCATCCCGAGATCACCCTTAAGCTGCATTCGCAGCGCTCGGCGGATTACGATCGGGAGCTTGCCGAGCGGCTGGCGGCGGGGAAGGCAGGGGATCTCATCACTTGCCGTCCTTATGATCAGTCCCTGCGGCTGTTCCAGCAGGGGCATCTGCTGGATCTGACGGACCTGCCCGGGATGGAGAACTTCCCGAGCTTTGCCAAGGCCGCCTGGCAGACCGACTCCGGGGCCCAGACCTTCTGCCTGCCCATTGCCTCCGTGATCCAGGGTTTCTACTTCAATGTCGATATCTTCAACGCCCTTGGGCTGACACCGCCGCGAACCCGTGCCGACTTCTTCGCCGTGCTGGAGAAGGTGAAGCAGGATGGCCGCTATCTGCCGCTGGCACTGGCGGCTCACGACAGCTGGGTGGTCTCCGAGCTTGGTTATCAGAACATCGGTCCCAATTACTGGCATGGGGAAGATGGCCGCCTGGCGCTGATCAACGGTCAGGCGCGAGTGACCGATGCCCCTTATGTGGCGGCGTTTCGTGAGCTGGCGAGCTGGCGGCCCTACATAGGGGACCATCCTGCCGATGCCACCGAAGCACAGGCGGTGGATGCCTTTGCCGCGGGCAAGGCCGCCATGATAGTGGCGGGCTCCTGGTCGCTGGCCCAGTTCACCGGCAAGGTCAATTTTGGTGCCTTCCCGCCCCCCGTCGCGCAGGAGGGGGACACCTGCTATTTCACCGATCACACCGACATGGGGATCGGCATCAATGCCGCCAGCCCGAACAAGGAGGCCGCCCTGAAACTGGTGGAGTGGATGGCAAGCGCCGACTTTGCCGAACGTTTCTCCAATTCGGTGCCCGGCTTTTTCTCCCTCTCCAATCACTTCTTCGAGCTCAAGGACCCGGTGGCGAGCACCATGATGGGCTGGCGGGATACCTGCGATTCCACCTTGCGTCTGGGGGCGCAGTTCCTCACCCGGGGTGAGCCATCGCTTACCACGGAGCTTGCGGAGGTATCGCAATCCGTGGTGCTCGGCACCATGACGCCGGAAGCCGCCGCCGCGCGCATCCAGCAGGGGTTGGCAAGCTGGTATCCCCCCCAGAAGGCGGCCACGAGAAGAGCCAGTCTGTGTGAAGCGGACGAGCCTCTCCCCACGCTGGCAACCAGCGCGGCCACCGGGACGGAATCCCCCTTCGCAGCGCCTTGACGGTGGTCACGCTCCCGCAGGGATCTGCACACTCCCCAAGGCGCCTTCAGGCGCCTTGTTTCATTCAGGTCGACCGGGTTCATCGGGTTGCCATTGCCATTGCCATTGCCATTGCCAGGCTTTGGCTGGTGTCATGGGCCAGGCCGGATTGAGGGGCCGCAGAAGAGGGACGCCAGGTTGTGCGTGGTCTCTGTGCTATGTCAGAGAGTCAAGGTGGAAGTCGCGGCAGGGACTCGTCGCTCGCTGGACAGGTGGCTGACAAAAGAAAAACGGCCCGAAGGCCGCTTTGCGCTGATGCTGTGCAGGGATCTGATGCTGCGCAGGGAACCGCCCCGGTCTGTGTTCACCCCTTGTACGGCAGTGTGGTATCACGCACCACAATGCTCAATTCGGGCAGTTCGTCCGAGTTCAGCTCCGTGTTCTCGATCAAACCCAACAGAGTCTTGACCATCTTGACACCCATCTCGTAGATGGGCTGGCGCACCGTGGTCAATGGCGGGTTGGAAAAGGTGGAGAAGGGCAGGTCGTCAAAACCGATGAGAGAAACATCCTCAGGCACCCGCAAGCCGCACTGCTTGAGACCCAGAATGGCCCCGTAACAGGTCTGATCGTTGGCGCAGAAGATGGCGGAGAATTTCCGGCCGCTCTCCACCAGCTTCTTGACGGCATTGAGCCCGCCGACTTCGGCGAAATCCCCCTGGATGACCAGGGAGGGGTCATATTCGATACCTGCGCTCACCAGGGCCTGGCGATAGCCATGATGACGCTCGATGGCATCGTTATGATCCGGCAAACCGACGATATGGGCGATGTCACGATGACCCAGATCCAATAAATAGCGAGTCGCCATGTAGCCACCCAGCCGGTTATTGATGCTGAAGGAGTGTACCCGCTCGGTCATGATATTGTGACCTGTGGCCACAATCGGTATTTGCTGGGAAAACTCGAGCAGTGTTTGCTGATTGACGTGGCCGGTCAAAATAATAAGGCCATCAACCCGCCGGGCCACCAGCAGGCGCAACCGCTCAACTTCTTCTTCCGCATTCCAGTGACCACTGACAATCAGCGGTACATACTCCATGCCCTGAAGAGTGTGTTCAACACCCCGCAACATTTCGTTGGAAAATGGACTCTCCACATGTTGGGTCAAAACACCCAGGGTCATGGACTGACCCGTTTTCAAATATTGCGCCATCAGGTTGGGACGAAAATTCAATTCCTGAATGGCATCTTCCACCGCCTGACGTTTATCTGCGGCCACTTTGGCCGAGCCGTTCAATATCCGGGATACAGTGCTTGCCGAGACACCGGCTCGGCGGGCGATATCATAGACAGTGGCTTTTTTCTCCTGAGCTGACTTCGACATCCCCCCTCCGTACTCGACTGTGAAAACCCCTGGTCATGGCCAGTGTTATATGAATATCTTCTTAATAAATCAGCAAGTTAGGATACCCGTTTCCCCTGGTGGTGACAAGCGATGATGCGCCTTGCCAGGGGAGGAAATGCTACTGCTGGGCGGCAAAAAAGACCTCTTTTGCCTTGGTAAAACCGGCTTGCTCGGCGGCTTTGACCCAGGCGAGCGCCTGCTCATAGTTTTTGCTCTGAACGGCAGTGCGAATATGCTGATAATAATCCAGTTCACCCAACGATTTATCTGGTGAGACCATCACGGGCGATATGGTTTTTGCGATCTGCGTCGCATTTGCAGCGGGCTCTGCGTCCAGCGTCAAATATAGGCGTCCGGTAGCAGAGTGAGGCACTTCCACATTGATGAGGCGGGCGACATCCGTGGTGCGATCATATTGCATGGCGCGCTGGAGATCGTCCGGGTTGAGCCGGGTACTGCCCTGCATGTCCTTCGCCGTGGAATAGATCACCATATAGGCGGCCCGAGCGCTGCCGATGGGGGCCGGAATGGTGAATTCCCCCTGAATGTTCTGCCCTGAAATTAACGAACGACCGTCATAACTGAATGTGGAACCGGGAATGGTTTGAACGGCGTTGTATTGCTCGTCCAGCAACAGGATGCTGGGCAGGAAGACGGTATAGTCGACCGGAATGGTTATTTTGACGCGAGTTGCCTGGCTGACTTCGGGCAGCGAGAAGGCCATTACATAGCTTTTGCCTGAATCAAATGCATAGACCTGGCTGTCGGTGCTCACATCGACCCAGCGGCTCTCCTGCCCGAGGGACTGGAAGCGAAGTTCCTTGAATGACTCGACCGCCACCTTGTTCGACAATTGTTCCCGACCTTGCTCAACCTGTTGCTGCAGGGCGGAGACTGCCGATCCTGGCGAATGCTCCGGGCCCATGCCGGCGCATCCGGCCATCAG
Organism: Aeromonas sp. FDAARGOS 1418; assembly: GCF_019048585.1. NCBI lineage: Bacteria > Pseudomonadati > Pseudomonadota > Gammaproteobacteria > Aeromonadales > Aeromonadaceae > Aeromonas > Aeromonas sp. FDAARGOS 1418. Next base: position 1,860,582 of record NZ_CP077387.1, read on the forward strand.
CAGACTGACCAGGAAAGGCAGACACTGCTTCGTTCCCTTCATCGTGTTTCCTCGTATGCAATGCGGGTCCCCCAAGGGACCCGAGATTATAGTGCAGATAAGTATCGCGACCTAACCTACCACCACATGTCCGCCTGTACACCGACCAGGAAATCTTCCCGGTCTTCCTGCCAGGGGGTCTCGTTGTTGTGATCGACATAGGTCGTCAGAATGCGGATCTCCGGTGAGGGCCCCATGCCGGTATTGACGGTGAAGGTCGGCACTATGCTGACCTTGTGAGAGGTGCCACCCCGTTCGACGTTGTCGATGATCAGGTTGTTTTTCACATATCCGACTTCCGTCTGGATGGAGAAGAACTCATTGATCGGGAATACCGGGCGCAGAGATGCGGCATACCAGGAGTCATGGCCACCCAGCTCGTAGTCGTTGTACTGGTAGGAGAGGGTCGGCAGCAGATGAATATTGGCGCCATACCAGCCACCCCAGAGGAAGAGGCGGTAGGATTGATCGCCTTCCATCACCTTGGACTGGTAGGGTTTATAGCCATCCGCCTTGTCCTGCAGTGTCTTCTGATACAGGGAGCCCTTGCGATACATGGCGGTATTGGTCAGGTTGGCACCCAGCAAGTCCCCTGAGCCCAGCCCACGTCCTGCCTGGGCGATGAACTTGGAGAAGCCGCCCGGCATGAAGAAGAAGTCGTCGCGGGAATAGATGACGGTTCCTTCTGCCCCCTTGGTCGCATATTGCTTGTTGTCGCCGGTGAACTCGTTGCTGGGCATCTGTTTGAGTGCGATCTCCATGTCCCAGGCACCGTAGAGGGCGCTGGTGTGGAGGGTGTGCATGGTGGCTTCAGTGCCATTGGCGCGGTCGGAGTGGCTGGTGTCGTTGCTGTTGATATAGGCAAAATCCCACTTGCCACCCGCCATCTCCATGGCTTTGATGCCGACGCCGGTTCCCGAGTAGTCCGTGTAGAAATAGTCGGTGGTCCAGATGTAGTTCTCGCGGTCGTAATAGCGCAGGCCACCCCACATGGTCCCGGTCGGGGTGATGCCACCCAGCTCCACATAGGTTTCTGACACACCGCTTTCGCGAGGCGCGGCACGGGTTTGCAGGCCGTCGGCATCGGACTCCACCTTGAAGTGGATGTTGACCGACTTGTTGCTGCCCAGATCCCACAACTTGTTCAGGCCCGCTTCCCAGCTGTTGTCCAGCTCGGAGCCCAGGCGCCCCATGGTCTTGTCCATCTCATATTCGTACCCCGCCTTGGCGAAGTTGTCCTTGGCGTCAAACATCGAGCCGGCACGAATATAACCGTGGAAGCCAAAACTCTCGGCGGCATTCGATACTGCGGGCACTGCCAGCCCGCAACATGCCCCGACAAACAAGGCGAGTGACTTCAATTTCATCTTATTGCTCCAATCCGTAGAAAATTATTTTCAATCGATTTCTCGAAGATTCAATGCCTTGTCACTTGATCTGCTGGCAGGGCTGATTGCTGTCAAAGTCCGCCGGGATGGCTGTTTTCAGGGCCACGTTGGTGAAGGCGAAGCGCAGACCGGCCATGGAGTCCCAGGCCCCGCTCAGGTAGAGCGCCTTTTGCACCGAGCCTGTGTTGGCCGCCGGAATGAGAGAGGCGACCGGCAGGATGCAGCGGTACCAGGTGTCGTCATCGGGCACGATGTTGCTGTCCATGGTGAAGAAGGTGCCAAAGTCCGGGCCTGCGGTACCGTCCATGCGGATCTGGATGTTGGGGGAGTCACCGTAGCTGGAGACTTTCAGGTCGAGCAGCATGGCGCCGTCCTGATAGGCGGAGAGATCCCCATTGGCGCTGTCGGTCCCGAGGAAGGCGGCGCCATTGCCTGGCAGGTCCATGGTGATGACCTGGTTTTCATCCGTCAGGGTGCCGCCGAAGCTGGCTGCCGGGTAATCGGCGCTGCGGTCCAAGGCCTGGCTCTTGTCACCGGAGTAGTAGAGCGCGGCATCGGTGGCCACCAGCGCGGGGGCATTGTTGACGCCGGAGCCTGTGTCCGGATTGGTACCTGGATCGGTGCCAGGATCGGTACCGGGATCGGTTCCCGGGTCGGTGCCTGGGTCTGTGCCCGGGTCGGTAGCGCCGCCAGGCGCTTCACAGGTGACCGGGTCGACAACGGGCTTGGCCGAGGTGGTGAGCAGGTACTTGATGTTGGTGATTTCGTAGTTGAAGGCTTCTTTGGTGGCCAGGTGGAACGGTGTGCCCACAGTGGCGAGGTTGATGGCCGTGGCACCGGGGAAGGGCTTCATGCAGTTGATGGGCAGCGTGAGCGTTTCCCAGTCACCGGAACCGGTCAGGGCGCTGGCAATGGGCAGGCTGCTGCGGTTGGGATACTCGTTGTCGATGGAGGCATTGAGCACTTCCGGCACCTTGCTCTTGGTCCGCAGCTGGAACTCGATGAAACCGGAGGCGTATTTGCTCAGGTTCAGAGGGGTGGCGGATTTGAGCATGAAGGTGCCATCTCCGTCACCGGCTACCTGCACATCGGCGGTGTCATCGGTACCGGCATTGTTGATGAGCACGGCGCTGATGCTGGTCATGGCGACGGGAGAAGCGGTGACCGGTTGCAAGCTCCAGTTGTCCTTCTCTGACTGGATGCTGGGGGTTGTACCCCCATTGGCACCGACCCCGAACAGGATCAGGGTGCTGTCGCCAGGGGGCGTGGTGCCACCGTTGTCGCCACCGTTATTACCACCGGTGTTGCCACTATTCGAGTCGATATTATCGGCCCCACCACACCCGCCAAGCAGGGCAGCGGCGATCAACGACGCCAAAAGTCCTTTTTTTGATGCATTCATACTGACCACTCCAATCAATGGGAAAAATATCCACCGCGATGAACCGTCAAGACTCAAACAGACGCTATGCAATCGATGCCAAGACAAATCATGCTGGCTTTATTTTCTTGAAATCGATTTCCAATGCAATGCTTATCCCCTGTGATGATCAAAGTTTGTGTTTCAAATCACAGAAAGCGTGTCCTGATGACCAGCTGATGGGATGTGCAAGAAAGAGTTATCTTTAAATGAAAAGAGTTCATTGTGTTGTTTTTAATGGATTATTTTCTTTTTCTCTTGAGTCTGACGATCAGAGGGAAAGTATCGGAGTAGATCTGCAATGTATCTGAGGTGATTGCGATGTGTCGATTTCTGAGTAACACTTAAATTGACTTCGATTTCATGGCGTATTGAATGAGACTCAGGCTGTCATCAACATTGCGGGGGCCTCTCCAGCGGTTCAGGCACCAGGAGTGTCCAGCCTTGACTGGTGATGGCAGACAGCATGCAGTCGATGAGGCCAATGGCGTCGGTCTTCAGAGCGATGCTGAGGCCGGGTTCCTGCTGGGTCGGCACCGACCCGGGATGGTGCAAGCCCCCTGTGCCAGATAGCAGATCGCCATCTTGGAGAAGACCAAGGATGCACCGGCGACGGAGGGCTGGTCACAAATCCTGGAGAGGCAACCCGCGATAGGGTCGCCCCGCAGCAGCGGCCATGAACCACAGGCCCGGCACCATGGCGCGCTCATCCTCTTCGAAGGAACGCAAAATGGTGCCAGGCATGCATTGCATGATCATCGCCTCCCCAGGGCCAGCAAACCCGCGCAGCGGTCAGCATGATCGGTGCTGTGCTCGCTGTGCCCGCCAGGCCTGAATGCGCGCCTGGGTGCCGATGACGAAGACAAAAAAGACCGGCACGAAGAAGATGGCCAGCAGGGTGCCGCTGATCATGCCGCCGAACACGCCGGTGCCGATGGCATGCTGGGTCTCGGCGCTGGCACCACTGGCAAGCATCAGCGGCACCACGCCGAGGGTGAAGGCGAGCGACGTCATCAGGATGGGGCGCAGGCGCAGGCGGGCGGCGGTCACAGCGGCATCAAGCAGCGAGCGTCCTTCGCCATGCAACTGGCGGGCAAACTCCACGATGAGGATGGCGTTTTTGGCCGACAGGCCGATGATGGTGATCATGCCCACCTTGAAGAAGACGTCGTTGGGCATGCCGCGCAGCATCACCGCCGCCACGGCGCCGAGCAGACCCAGCGGTACCACCAGCATCACGGAGAGCGGGATGGACCAGCTCTCGTAGAGCGCGGCCAGCACCAGGAAGACCACCAGCCCCGACAGCAGCATCAGCAGGGGGGCCTCGGCCGCCGACTGGCGCTCCTGCAGCGACTGTCCCGTCCAGGCCAGGGCGAAGCCTGGCGGCAGTTGCGCCACCAGGCGATCCATTTCCGCCATCGCGGCGCCACTGGACACCCCGGGGGCGGCACTCCCGGAGAGACGCACGGCGGGGAAGCCCTCGAAGCGCATCATCTGTTGCGGCGACTGGCGCCAGGTCGGCGTCACCACCTCCCGCAGGGGCACCATACCGCCGCTGGCATTGCGCACCCGCAGGCCGAGTACGTCATCGAGCTGCATGCGCGCCGACGCGTCGGCCTGCAGGATGACCTGCTGCATGTGCCCGCCGTTGGGGAAATCGTTGATGTAGAGCGATCCCATCGCCGCCGACAGGGTGCTGCTCACGCTGGTGAACGAGAGTCCCATGGCCTCGGCCTTCTGCCGGTTGATCTCGAGGTGAATGCTCTCGCCGGGGGGCAGGCTGTCGGGATAGACATCGCTCACCACTTCGCTTTGGGCCGCCAGTGCCAGCAATTGCGCCTGGGCGGCCAGCAGCGCGGCCTCCCCCTGGTTGGCCCTGTCTTGCAGGAAGAGCGTGAAACCCGAAGAGGTGCCCAGTTCGTCGATGGCGGGCGGCAGCAGGCTCATCACGGTGCCTTCCTTGCTGTTGGCCATGGCGGCCTGTGCCAGCTCTGCCTCTTCGGCGGCCGTGGCACCATGACGCTGGTCCCAGTCTTTGAGCATGGTGAAGGCCATGGCCGCATTGGGGCCGGCGCCGGAGAAGCTGAAGCCCTGTACCACCAGGTTGGTGTCGAGCGCCTCGCGAGAGGCCACATGGGCCTCGAACTCCTTGATGACGGCCAGGGTGCGCTCGCTGGTGGCGCCGGTCGGCAACTGGATGGAGGTCATGAAGTAGCCCTGATCCTCGTCCGGCAGGAAAGAGGAGGGCAGCTGGGTGGCCGCAATGGCCAGCACGGCGCAGAGGGCAAGGAAGGCCGCCATCATCCGTCCGCTGCGCCCGACCAGCCGGGTGACCCGAACGCTGTAGCCTGCGGTGAGCCGCTCGACGCCCCGGTTGAAGGCGCCGAAGAAGCCGCGCTTCTCATGGTGATCCGGGCTGACCGGACGCAGCAGGGTGGCGCAGAGCGCCGGCGTCAGGGTCAGGGCGAGGAAGGCGGAAATCAGGATCGACACCGCCATCGACAGGGTGAACTGCTGGTAGATGACCCCCACGGAGCCGCTGCCGAACGCCATGGGGATGAACACCGCCGTGAGCACCAGAGTGATGCCGATCACCGCCCCGGTGATCTCCTTCATGGCCCGCGATGTCGCCTCTCGGGGCGATAGCCCCTGGGTGGCCATCAGGCGCTCGACGTTCTCCACCACCACGATGGCGTCGTCGACGATGATGCCGATGGCCAGCACCATGCCGAACATGGTCAGGGAGTTGATGGAAAAGCCGGCCAGCAGCATCACCGCGAAGGTGCCGAGCAGGGCGATGGGGGCGACGATGGCCGGGATCAGGGTGTAGCGCAGGTTCTGCAGGAAGAGGAACATCACCAGGAACACCAGCACCATGGCTTCCAGCAGGGTGTGGATCACCTTGTCGATGGAGACCTTGACGAAGGGGGCCGAGTCAAAGGGGATCGAATAGGCCATGCCCGCCGGCAGGGTTGGCGAGAGCTGGGCAAGACGGGTGCGTACCGCATCGGCGGTGCGCACGGCGTTGGCGCCGGGGGAGAGCTGGATGGCGGCGCTGGTGGCAGCCACCCCGTTCTCGCGGTTGGAAAAGGCGTAGGATTGCGCCCCCAGCTCGACCCGGGCCACGTCACCCAGCACCAGCTTGGCGCCATCACTACCGGCCCGCAGCACGATGGCGGCGAATGCCTCGGGAGTGGTCAGCTGCCCCTGTACCGTGAGGGGAACCGTCAGTCGCTGGCCAGGCAGGGCGGGTTCGTCGCCGAGGCGCCCCGGTGCAATCTGCACGTTCTGCTGCTCGATGGCCTGCGCCACCTCGCTGATGGTCAACCCGTAGGCGGCGAGCTTGCCCGGATCCACCCAGATGCGCATGGCCTGCTCGGCGCCGAACAGCTGCACTCGCCCCACGCCGTCGATGCGGCGCAGCTCCTGCACGATATTGCGGGCCATGTAGTCGTTCAGCGCGACCTCATCGAAGCGGCCATCCGGTGAAGTCATGCCGACCATCATCAGAAAACCGGACGAGGCGGACTCCACCTGCAGGCCGGTTTGCCGCACCGCCTGTGGCAAGCGAGGCTCGACCGCCTTGATGCGGTTTTGCACGTCCATCTGGGCCAGCTCCGGATCGGTGCCCGGCTTGAAGGTGGCGGTGATCTGCGCGCTGCCGGAGGCATCTACCGACGACTCGAAGTAGAGCAGGTTCTTCACCCCCGACAGCTCGCGCTCGATCAGGCTCACCACCGCATCGTTCAGGGTCTGCGGCGTGGCGCCCGGATAGGTGGCATAGAGGGTCACCGACACCGGCGCCACCGAGGGATAGCGGGAGATGGGCAGCTTGGGGATGGCGATGACCCCCGCCAGCACGATGAAGAGGGCGATCACCCAGGCAAACACCGGGCGATGAATGAAAAACTGCGGCATGAAATGTCTCCGATTCAACGGTTACCGGCGTCAGCCTGCTGGCTGACGGCGGGGGATTGCCAGGGATGGGCAATGACTAGCGTCCCCGGGGTCAGGCGGTCGATCCCCTCGAGCACCACCCGCTGTCCGGCGTTGAGCCCGGACGTGATGCGGTACTGGCTATTCACCAGTTCAGCGGTGTTGACCGGAACCAGTTGTGCCTGCCCCTGGCCATCCAGCACCCACACGCTGGTCTGGCCCGATGTGCGCACCACCGCCTGCTGAGGCACGCTCAGGGCGTTGGCATAGCGGGCACGGGGAATGCGCGCCTGCACGTAGAGGCCGGGCAAGAGCCGCCGCTCCGGGTTGTCCACCAGTACCCGCAGCAGTACGTCGCCGGTCCCGGCATCCACCTCGATGCCGGAGAAGAGGATGTGCCCCTGCATGCCGAGCGGCTTGCCGTCGCTGCCGAGAATGTCCACCGCCAGTTCCGGTGCCGTCGAACCAGCCTGCTGGCGCAGGGTGTCGAGCACAGAGGCCGGTTGACGCACATCGACGTAGACCTGATCGATCTGCTGGATCCTGGCCATGGGGGTGGCGTCGGTGGGGGACACCAGGGCCCCTTCACTCACCAGCGCCTGATCGATGCGCCCGGCGATGGGGGCCTCCACGCTGGCAAATTGCAGGTTCAGCTGGTGCCGGGCCAGGGTCGCCCTGGCCTGAGCCACGTCGGCGGCCGCCTGATCACGCTGGGAGACGGCATCGTCATAGGTCTGGCGGCTGATGGCCTCGGTGCGCAGCAGCGGCACCAGACGGTCAATCTGGATACGGGCGCGGGCCAGCACGGCCTCCGCGCGCTGCAATGCTGCGGCGGCGCTGTCGACATCCGCCTTGAAGGGGGCCGGATTTATCTGGAACAGCACGGTGCCTGCGCCGATTTCGGCGCCCTGCTCGAACAGGCGGCGCTGCACGATGCCGCTGATCTGGGCCCGAATTTCGGCGCTGCGCACCGCGGCCACCCGGGCGGGCAGATCCTCGCTGATGACCAGGTCCTGACCTGCCAGCGTCATCACCGACACCTGAGGAAGGGCCGGCGCATCTTGCGCTTGCGTCGCCCCATCGCAACCTGCCAACCCGAATGCGGCAATGACGGCGAGCAGGGCGCTCGCATACCGCTGTTTGACAAACATCATACTCACCTCGTTAAACCGTCTCCCGGGCATGGTGCTGCCGCGAGAGCACATCGAACGGGCATTATGGAGAGGGGCTATTGCGAATGATTCGAGGCTTTGTGGAGAATCCATGGAGGCGGTGATAAAGTTCAAGCCCCCCATTTTCGAGTCCGACCATGTCGTATCTTCCTGCTTCCGCCAACCCGGCGGCCCAGTCACTGGTACTGATTGCAGAGGATGAAGCCGAGATCGCCGACATCCTCGCCGCTTACCTGCAACGCCACGGATTGCGCACCCTGCATGCCGCCGATGGCCGCGCAGCCCTGGCCATGCACCAGACATGCAAACCCGATCTCCTGCTGCTGGATGTGCAGATGCCGCAACTCGACGGCTGGCAGGTGCTCAGCGAGATCAGGGCCCGTGGCGACACGCCGGTGATCATGTTGACCGCCCTGGATCAGGATCTCGACAAGCTGATGGGACTGCGCATGGGGGCGGATGACTATGTGGTCAAACCCTTCAATCCGGCCGAAGTGGTGGCCCGGGTGCAGGCGGTGCTCAGACGCAGCCAGGCTGCAAAACAGGCCACGGCTCGGGTGTTGCGGGTCGGCCCCTTCCAGATCGATCTGGAGAGCCACGAGGCCAGCCTTTGCCGCGATGACGGGCAACTGGTGCTGGATCTGACCCTGACCGAGTTCAAGTTGCTCGCCTCCCTGATGCGGGCGCCGAAACGGGTGTTCAGCCGCGCCGAACTGCTGACCCACTGCCTGCCAGAGGGGGATACCCAGGAGCGCACGGTGGACAGCCACATCAGCAAGCTGCGCAAGAAGCTGGAGGCGCACGGCATCCAGGGGGTGCCCGCCAGTGTCTGGGGCGTCGGCTATCGCTTCGGGGGCGATGCGTGACATCGGCACCCGGCCTGCGCAGGCAAATCATCCGCTCCCTGGGGCTGATGGCGCTCGGCATCATCTGCCTCGCGGTGATCGGCACCTATGTGTTCTACGCCATTGCCGTGACCTATGTGCCTGGCAGCATTTCCGAGAGCTGGATGCCCTCCAGGGTCGAGATGATCTGGATTGGCTCGACCATTCTCATTGCATTGGGGATGGCGCTGTACGTGGCGGTGCGCCTCTCTCGGCGCATCCTGACCCCGCTCAATTCGGTGGCGAACAGCCTGCGCGAGGTGGCAGAGGGCAAACTCGATGCGCGCGTGCCGCTGGATGAACAGGCGATCGGGGAGACGGCGCAACTGGTGCGGGACTTCAACACCATGGCCGAGCGACTGCAGAGCATGACCCGCGAGCGGGAGTTCTGGAATGCCGCCATCGCCCACGAATTGCGCACCCCGGTGACCATCTTGCGTGGCCGATTGCAGGGGCTGGCCGAAGGGGTATTTCCGCCAGAGCGTGCGCTCTTTGAAGGCTTGCTGCGCCAGGTGGAGGGATTGACCCACCTGATCGAAGACTTGCGGGTACTCAGTCTCAACGACAGCGGCCACCTGGAGTTGCAACGAGAGGCGATCAGGCTGGCCGACGAGCTTGCCGTGGTGCTCGAGGCGTTTGTCGCCCCCCTGGCCGCGAGCGGTTTCACCCTCAAACAGGAGCTCGATGCCGAGCTCTGTGTCTGTTGCGATGCTCTTCGCATCCGTCAGGCCCTGATGGCGCTGCTGGAAAATGCCCAGAAGCACGCGGTGCCGGGCATGCTGACCGTGCGCCTGCATCGTTCGGGCACCCAGTGCATCCTGAGCGTGGAAGACGAAGGGCCTGGCATCAGCGAGGAGGTCGCCGCCCTTATCTTCGAGGCGTTTCGCCGGGGGGATCCGTCACGCTCACGCAAGAGTGGCGGCAGCGGGCTCGGGCTGGCCGTGGTCAAGGCGATTGCCGAGGCCCACGGCGGCAGCGCGGTTTGCCAACCCGGCGGGCGGGGCGGCACCCTGTTCCTGCTTTCATGGCCCCTCTTGCACCCTGACGGCAGGTCATGACCCCGCGTTGCCCCATCGGCTCGGGATGGGCGCGCCGAGGCGCGTGTGTTGACTGTGATCCAACAGCCCAAAAAAAGCCCATCTCATGGGGAGAGACGGGCTTTTTTTATGGCTATGTCCCAATTACGTGTTGCATCGGGTGCCCTAGCGCCTCATGCAAACACATCTTGGTATTTACCTCCCTGCCGTAACGTTCCAGCATCCTGCGCCAGCCCAGATAATTCCTCAGGTAGTGGGTTGCGACTCCATGGAATCGTTCCATCCACTCCTTCAACCGCCGGTGATATCCGTTCACATGCTGGATGTGGTATGCCCCAATGACTCGCTCACCTCGACGGTTGTACACCACTTGATGTGTTATGCCCCGCGCTTGGCTGAAACTGGCATACACCCCTGCACCATCACTGCAGAGCACTGCATCGGGCGCGATGAGTGGCTGCAACACCGCTTTCACCGTCTGCGCATCCAGCCTTTCCAGCTGAAAGTCGGCTTGATGGCCCGCCCTGTCCTGCACCACCATCACCGGGATGTAATCCCGCCCGGTCCCCCGGGTACGCCCTTTCCCGCCACGATGTCTTGCCGGACGAGGCAACCCTCGCTGCCCCTTGAACGATTCGAGGAAGAAGGTTTCATCCACTTCCACAATGCCTTCTTCCCGTGTTGCCTGGTGGTTTGCCATCGCCTTCAGGAAGCGGTGACGCCACAAGAAGGCGGTGTTCTTGCAAACACCGCAGCGGACGGCGGCCTGGCGGACAGTGAGCCCGTCGATGAGAGCCTGGGCGTAGTCCTCCCAATGCTCAGCCTTACGTAATCTGGCCAAAGGCGTCTTGGTGAGGAGGGAGCTGGTTCGCCGACACTGCTTACAACGGTAACGACGCAGCCCACGGCTCCAGCCCCAGGGGGCCAGCTGGGTGGCATCCGCCTGGCAGTGGGGACAGCCGCAGCATGTGGGTAACTGGGCATGGAGGGACGTAATCGGGTGTGGAGCGGCGAGCTCATGCTGAGCGACACGGCGCTGACGCAGAGTAAGTAATGGAAAGAGGGACAACAGGTGTTGGAAGGCTGGCGTATCCATGATGAAGGTCCTCGCGGTGATGACCTACTTCCAGATTAGCCTTCCAACACATAATTGGGACAGCGCCTTTTTTATGGCTTGCAGGCAGCGCCCTCATGGGGCGCCGGGATCAATGCTCGGCCAGCAGGGGCTCTCCCTCCTGGCGTTTGTCGTGGATGGCAAAGCGATCGACCAGGGTGGCACTGGCGTCGTTCAGGCCGATGACCGCCACCTCTTTCCCCTCACGGCGGAACTTGATGACCACCTTGTCGAGGGCCGTGATGGCGGTGATGTCCCAGAAGTGGGCGTGCGTCAGGTCGATGACCACCTTCTCCACTTCCTCCCTGCAATCGAAACCGGCCAGGAACTGCTCGGCGCTGGCAAAGAAGACCTGGCCCCGCACCAGATAGGTACGCACGGCGCCGCTGCGCTCGCTGTCGCTCTTGACCAGCATGACGCGGGCAACCTTGTGGGCGAAGAAGAGGGAGGCGAGCAGCACCCCCACGAATACCCCGAGTGCCAGGTTGTGGGTCGCGACCACCACGGCGACGGTGGTTACCATCACCAGGTTGGTGGAGAGGGGGTGGCTCTTCAGGTTGCGTACCGACTCCCAGGAAAACGTGCCGATGGAGACCATGATCATCACGGCCACCAGGGCGGCCATGGGGATCTGACGGATCCACTCATCCATGAAGACCACCATCAGGATGAGCAGGGTTCCCGCCACGAAGGTGGAGAGGCGGCCGCGGCCACCGGATTTGATGTTGATGACGGACTGGCCAATCATGGCGCACCCCGCCATGCCTCCCAGCAGACCGGCGCCGATGTTGGCGATACCCTGACCCTTGCACTCGCGGTTGCGATCGCTTGGGGTGTCGGTCATCTCGTCGACGATGGCTGCCGTCATCATGGACTCGAGCAGTCCCACCACCGCCAGCCCCGCTGAATAGGGGAAGATGATGGCCAGGGTCTCCAGATTGAGGGGCACGTCGGGCCAGAGGAAGACCGGCAGGGTATCGGGCAGCTCGCCCATGTCGCCCACGGTACGGATGTCGATGCCCAGGGTGATGGCCACCGCCGTCAGGATGACGATGCACAGCAGGGGGGAGGGGAGCAGTTTGCCCACCACGGGAACGAGCGGGAACAGATAGATGATGCCAAGCCCGGCCGCGGTCATGGCGTAGACCTGCCAGGTGACGTTGGTGAGTTCGGGCAGCTGGGCCATGAAGATAAGGATGGCCAGGGCGTTGACGAAGCCGGTCACCACGGAGCGGGAGACGAATCGCATCAGGCTGCCGAGCCTGAGGTAGCCCGCCGCTATCTGGAAGAGGCCGGTGAGCAGGGTGGCCGCCAGCAGATACTGCAGGCCATGTTCCTTGACCAGGGTCACCATCAGGAGCGCCATGGCGCCGGTGGCGGCGGAAATCATGCCGGGACGACCGCCGACGAAGGCGATGACCACGGCGATGCAGAAGGAGGCATAGAGGCCGACCTTGGGGTCGACGCCCGCAATGATGGAGAAGGCGATGGCCTCCGGGATCAGCGCCAGGGCGACGACGATGCCCGACAGCAGATCGCCCCGTATGTTGGAGAACCACTCTTGTCTTGCACGTTCCAGCATGGGGATTTTCTCGCTCGTTGAGGATCCATGGCCACAGGCCCGCAAATCAGGGGGAATGGCGGGGATCACAGGGTTGCATTGGCTGTTGATGGTCGGGTAAACCGGCCGGTCGGCATAACCGGAGTCAGGCGGCAGAGGCCGCACAGGGCAGGGTCAGGGCGGCGTGACGGCCACCCCAGAGCACATAACAGGCATAAGGGGCGCATGTTAACAGTCGGTGCCAGGCCGGGGAAGTCCGGATTGTTTTATCTAGCACAAGAGCAGCCAACATAGACCAAACAAGGGGGCTCTGCCGCTTTCATAGGAGTGCCCGATGTGGTTATGGCGATAGCGAGGGGGGCAACACCATGGGACCGGCCACCGTACGGGCGGCCTCGTCACCTCGCAGTACCCGTACTATCTCGAGAGCGAACTCGATAGCAGTGCCTGGTCCCTGGCTGGTGATCAGGCGATGGGCTTCATCGGTCACGACCCGCGCCGTGCTCAATTGTGTCGCGGGCAGACGGGCCTGAAAGCCCGGATGGCAGGTGGTGCTCGCATTCCCCAGCAAGCCGTGATGGTGCAGTACCACGGCGGGTGCGGCACAGATGGCGGCGCGCCAGCGGCCGAGGCCTGCCTGCTCCCGTAGCAGGTCGATGGCGAGGGGGGTGTCGCGGATCACTTCGCTGCCGGGCAGACCGCCCGGCACGACCATTGCATCGAAGTCACGGGTGGTCAGCTCGTCGAGATGGCAATCCGCCACCAGTTGCACCCCGCGAGAGGCGCGGATCTGGCGCGCTCCGGTGGGGCAACAGGAGGCCAGCACCACATCGATGCCACCCCGAACCAGGGTATCGACGATGGCAACCGTCTCTATCTCTTCCGACCCGGGGGCCACCAGTACCAGTACGCTCATCCTGCACTCCTTGCTTGCCAGCTCTGCTCAGTGCTTCTCTTTGACGGCCTGATAGAGGCCCTGATTGACCGGCACCGCGATACCGTGAAGGGCGGCCTTGCCCAGCAGGAAGCCGGTGATGGCTTCGATCTCGGTCTCGCGGCCCTGTTCCATGTCCTGATACATGGAAGAGTAATTGTCGGCGGTGAGCTCCACCACCATCATGACACGGCGTAGCAGCTCTTCGCTGCCGGTGGGCTGACCTTCTGCCCGCATGACATCAGCCACTTCCACGCAGATTTGCTGCAGGGCATCGGCAAAACGCGGACCGGTCAATTCGCCGTTCTTGAGCTTGTAGAGCGCGGTGAGGGGATTGATGGCGCAGTTGACGGCGAGTTTCTGCCACTGGCGTGTCAGGATTTGCTCATCCCAACCGGCCTGACCCAGGGCGCTGGCCAGCTCGTCGGCGAGGTGAGCATGGGCACGGGCCGCTTCGTTGATTGGGCCCAGCCAGGTCTCCCCCTTGCCGGTGTGGCGGAACACGAAGTGGCCGCTCTGCATGGCGCCATGGCTGGTGACGCCGGCGATCACCGGGTTGTCGGGGAAGAGTGCGACCACCTGATCGGCGATCCCCATGCCGTTGTGCAGCAGCACGATGGGTACCCCTGCCGCCAGTTGCCCGACCAGGGGAGTGAGGGCCGATATCACCTGCCCCGCCTTGGTCATCACCAGCAGGCGTTTGATGCTGCCCGGCTTGTCGATGAAGGCGCGTTCGATGGCCAGGAGCTGGGTATGCCCCTCAAGGGAGGTAAAGTCGACGCCGGGGTGCAAGGTGGCACGATGGCGCTCGCGCAGCAGGAGGCGGGTTGCTTGGCCGCTTTGGGTCAACAGGGAGGCGAAGACGCCGCCCAGGGCGCCGCAGCCCAGCAAGGTCCACTCGGGAGAGACAGGGTGACGGCGTGTTTTCAGGTTGTTGTCGCGTAATCCGCTTGGCATGAAGAGGCTCGATCATGGGAAGGGCTGCCATCCTGTCAACCGCCAACCCGGGATAAGGGAAGATGTCGCTTGGTGAATACCTGGAACCGGTGCATGAGCTGGTTGCCGGGTCGTGCTCAAGGTTCATGCGCAGCCAGGGAGCCTCATGTATGCATGACCATACGGGTGCCTGGGCTGCACTTCACCGAGTGTCGGACCTCTCGCGACTGCTCCTGAACGGGTTCTAACGGGTCTCACCATTCCTGTGCGCAGGGGATTCTAGCAGAGCAATCCCATCGAAATCAGCAAATTTGCCCGTTTTCTGGTAGATTTGCCCACCTGTCAGCACAACCTGAAGTACAGCATGAGGAGCCCGGCTATGCCGTCATTCGATATTGTCTCTGAAGTCAAAATGAACGAGGTGTTGAACGCCGTTGATAACGCCAACCGTGAACTGGCGACCCGTTTCGATTTTCGTGGTGTGGAAGCCAGCTTCGAATTGAACAAGGAAGAAGTGAAGCTGGAAGCCGACGCCGATTTCCAGCTCAAGCAGATGGTCGAGATCCTGCGTGGCGCCCTGCTCAAGCGCCAGATCGAGAACAGTTCCATGGACGTGGGTGACAGCGTCCACTCCGGCAAGCGCTTCCACCTGACCGTGAAGTTCAAGCAGGGGATCGACAAGGAAGTGGCCAAGAAGCTGGTGAAGCTCATCAAGGATTCCAAGATCAAGGTGCAGGCCGCCATCCAGGGCGACGAGGTGCGGGTCACCGGCAAGAAGCGCGACGATCTGCAAGAGACCATGGCGCTGGTGCGTGGCGCCGAACTGGGCCAGCCGATGCAGTTCCAGAACTTCCGCGATTGATGGCGAACGGGGAGGGCGCGGCTCTCCCCCCACTGCCAGCATGAGGGCATAAAAAAACCGGAGCAGCTGCTCCGGTTTTTTTGTGTCCGTGTGACGAGTTCGATTAGAACTTGTAGGTCACGGAGAAGTAGTGGCCGAAACCAGTGGTCTTCAGACCGTAGGAACCGTTCTGGATGCCGTAGATGTCGTTGAAGTACTTCAGACCGTAACCGACGGCGTAGCGGTCGGAGTGCCAGTACAGACCGTTGAACATGGCGGTACCGTCGGTGGAAGTGTCCTTGGCATCAAACAGGTGATCCAGGTAACCCTGATAGGCTACGAAGCTGCCGTTGGAGAAGGTGTAGAAAGGCTTGAACCAGTTCATGGAGAACTGATAGCCGTTCCAGCCCTGCTCGCCACCGCCTTCATTGACGTGACGGGCATACAGGTTCATGCCCATTTTGCCGAACCAGGGCACCATGACGTCTGCACCCAGACCGGTCATGGCTTCAAACAGACCATCCGGACCACCTACGTTGATCAGGTTGGCGATGTAGACTTCCTGCACCGGGCCGAAGGAGAGATCTTTGCCGGTCATGGCATCGATGGAGATGCGCGGTGCAAATTTGATGAACAGGTTGTCCTGGTTGTGCTTGTCGTCGTGACGGTTCTGGAAGATGTCGAATACGTCGACGTAACCGTACAGATCGAAGATACCGGAACGGCCACCAAACTCCATTTCGAAGTAGGTATCGTTGTAACCACCTTCGGACTCAGCGTAGGGCAGCTGGTCGATGGTGTGCATCACGTTGAACTGGAACCACTTGTAGTCGTTCTTGTGGATGTCGCCGCTGTAGTCGGCAGCGAAGGCCGGAGTGGCGGAGGCAGCCAGCAGACCGGCAGCGATCAGAGTCTTGGTAAATTTGGCCATTTTATTGGTCTCTTGTGCGTTAGTTGAGGTTTTCCGTAGCCTGCCCACAAGGAGCGGGAGGGATTCTAGCCAAATAAATTCAACGGATAAACAAGCACCAGGGAACTTTGTCAGGATTTGTGAATCTAATCACCCCCTAAAATGCGCAAACGCTTGCTATTTGTGCGTTTGTGGTGACAAGGTGCTGCCTCGTTTGGCAACCATGATGATCAGGATCATCACCGGAATGCCGAGCAGACTGGTGCCGATGAAGAAGTGGCTGTAGCCGATCTGCTCCACTACCCGACCGGAAAACCCCGCCAGCAACTTGGGCAGCAACAGCATGATGGAGCTGAACAGGGCGTACTGGGTGGCGGAGAAGGCGACGTTGGTGAGACTCGATAGATAGGTCACAAACGCAGCCGTGGCGATGCCGGCGCTGAGGTTGTCCAGCGAGATGATCAGAGTCAGCAGCTCCAGGTTGTGGCCCACTTCGTTGAGGAGAGCGAACAGCAGGTTGGTGCTGGCGGTCAGCACGGCGCCGAGGAACAGGATGCGCAGGGTGCCAAAGCGCATCACCAGCACGCCCCCGAGCGCGGCCCCCACCAGCGTCATGATGACGCCATAGACCTTGGTGATGGTGGCCACTTCCGTCTTGCTGAACTGCAGATCCACATAGAAGCTGTTGGACATCACCCCCATCACCACGTCCGAGATGCGATAGCAGGCGATAAGCCCCAGGATCAGCAGGGCCGAGGAGCCGTAGCGGCGGAAGAAATCGGCGAAGGGACACCAGATGGCCTCGTAGGTCCAGGCCCCCAGCCCGGCCAGCGTGGGGGACCAACCCCGTGCCAGCAGGGTGGCCTTGCGCGCCATCTGCTGCTCGTCCTGACTCTTGAGATCGATCTGCGGCTCGTGGCTCATCAGGGTGGTGAGGATGCCAAGAGACATCAGCCCTCCCATCAGCAGATAGGTGAGCTGCCAGCCGCGATAGTCATAGCCGCTGTTGCTGCCGAGCCAGGCCGCCAGCGCCAGCGCCCCCGCTCCCGCCATGATCATGGCGAGTCGATACCCCGTCATATAGGAAGCGGCCATGGCCGCCTGCAGCCGCTCGGGAGCCGATTCGATGCGATAGGCGTCGATGACGATGTCCTGGGTGGCAGAGGAGAAGGCCACCAGCAGGGCGAAGAGGGCCAGCTGGGCGAGCTGGGTCTTGGGATCGCAATAGGCCATCCCCACCAGGGAGAGGGCGATCAGCACCTGGGAGAACAGCATCCAGCTGCGTCGCCGCCCAAGCAGCCGTGACAGCAGGGGCAGGGGCAGCCGATCCACCAGAGGCGACCACAGCCACTTGAAACCGTAGGCCAGCGCTACCCAGCTCATGTAGCCGATGTCGGTCAGGCTGACATCCGCCTCGCGCAGCCAGAAGGAGAGGGTGCCAAAGACCAGCAGCAAGGGCAGGCCGGAGGAGAATCCCATGGCGAACAGGATGAGTACCCGCGCTTCCAGATAGACGGCGAGGGCATCTCGCCAGCGGGTGGCGCGGCCCGGTGTGTGGCTGGGCGGGCGGAGATTGTTCAACTGCCTGACTCCTCGGGGAAAAGGGGGTCATTTTGTCAGGTTCGGCAGGCGTAGCCAAGGCAAGCCGAGGGGTGGGCGGCAGGTTTCAGGGGCGCGAGCCGATGCAGTGGTGCGGGCAGGGGCCCTCGTCGGCGAGAAAATTGGCGCAGGCCATGAGTTGCAGACGCAGCGTGTCATCACAGAGGAGGTGCTGCTCATCCCACAGGTGCAGGCTGTGAAGCAGATGCCAGAACACCCCTTCTTGCTCGTTGGCGGGGGCTTTGTCCATGGGGATCACGCAGAGCGCCTGCCAATGGGAGAGGAGCTGCCAGCTCAAGTCTTCCAGCTGCTGATAGGGAATCTTGCGTGCCAGAAAATGGCGAACCGCCTGGGCCAGCGGGCCGGCGTGTTGGGTTATGTAATCATGACAGGTCACCGGCTCCTCCTTCTGGTTCTGCTCCCCGATGCGTGGCACACATCGGGGAGCAGAGTATAGAAAAAGAGACCGGTGACCCGTTCAGGGACGCGGTGGAATGTGATCCGGGCCGCGTTATTTGTCCGCGAGCAGCACCACTTTCTTCAGGATGATGGGGCTGGTGGGGACGTCGTTGGCACGCAGGATGGAGCTGTAGCCGGTCTGGACCTGGGCCAGTTTGTCCAGCACCTCCATCCCCTTCACGACCTGGCCGAACACGGTGTAACCGGCGCCGGCATTGGCGTTGAGGTTGTCGTTGTCCACCAGATTGAAATAGAACTGGCGAGTGGCGCTGTCGACCGCCTGGGTGCGGGCCATGGCGATGGTGCCGCGCTTGTTGGGCAGGCCGCCTCTGGACTCGTTGACCACGGGATCGAAGGTCGGCAGGGGCTGGAACTGCTGGTTGTAGCCTCCACCCTGCACCACGAAGTTCTGGATCACCCGGTGGAACAGGCTGCCGTCATAGCTGCCGTCTGCCACGTAGCGCAGGAAGTTCTTCACGGTCTGGGGCGCCTGTTTGGGGGCCAGCTCCACGACGATGGTGCCATGGTTGGTCTCCATCTGGACTTTTTGACCGGCAAAAGCCAGGGGGGCGATCAGGGTGACCAGTAACCAGAGTTTCTTCATTTATATGTCCTCGCTCAGCTCGGCTGACCCTTGAGATAACCGCGCAGCGCCTCGTCGGCCATGATCTGCTGCAGCACGCTGCCCAGTTGCTGGTTCAGAGTGGATTCCAGATCGGCCATGCTCGGCTCGCCCGGGCCCTCCTTGCTGGAGGACATGTTGAACTGCTTGGTCAGCTTGCTGCCCTGGAAGTCGGCAATCACCTGCAGGCTGACGCGGGACTTGGTGACATAGGTGAAGGTCTTCTCTTCCACAGTGACGGCGGCAGTGGAGATGGCCAGCGTCAGGTTGGTGGTGCCGCTGTTGCCCACTTCCAGGCCCTGGCTGCGCAGCCCTTCCGCCAGTTTTTCAGCCAGCAGGCTGTTGAGAGGCTGACTGCTGTTCACCAGCACAGGAGCCTTCTCTTTCTTCTTGATGGAGAAGACATAGGCGGCTTCACGCTTGTCCACCCCTTCCATGGTGATGCGGTTGCCGGAGTAGTACTGCTGGTTGGAGGGGATGACTTGCGGGTTGAGCAGGGCGCTCTCGGGCCAGTGAGTAGCACAACCGCCCAATACCAGAGCGGCCAGCAGCAAGAGTGACTTTTTCATCATGGGTTTCCTTTAGCTTTATCTTTAGCGTTTGATGGCTTTCAAAATAACGAATTTGCTGTTCGACGCAACGACTTGTGCGTTGCCAAACAGGCGCTTGAGTTTGTTGTGATAGTCCAGATGACGGTTGCCTACTATCCAGAGTTCGCCCCCCTGAGGCAACACCCGGTGGGCATCGCTGAACATCTGCCAGGCGATGTGATCGGTGATCGCCTGCAACTGATGGAAGGGGGGATTGCAGAGGATCCTGTCCGCTGCCCCGACGGGAACGTCATCGAGACAGTTGTTGACCATGAAGTGGGCACGGGGCAGGGCATCGGGCAGGTTGTGCTCGACGTTGAGCCGTGCGGACGCTACCGCCATCCGGGATTCGTCGATGAAGGTCACCTCCACCTCGCTGTCGCGCGCGAGCAGGGAGAGCCCGAGCACGCCATTGCCACATCCCAGATCGATCACTCTGCGGGCACTGTGGATGGGCAGGTTGTCCAGCATGAAGCGGGCGCCGATATCCAGGCTCGTGCGCGAGAACACGTTGGCATGGTTGTGGATGAGCATGTCGGTGCCTTCCAGCGGCCAGACGGTCGGGAAGGGACTGGTCAGGGACGGGCGCTCGGCGGCCGGGGTGCAATGAATGAGGCGCGCCTTCTTCCAGGCGAGCGAGGTGCGGGTCTCCCCCAGATACTTTTCGAACAGCTTGAGGGTGGAGGTGTGGATGTCCTTGGCCTTGCCGGCAGCAATGATACGGGTCGCAGGGGTCACGACCCCGCGCAGGGCAAGCAGTTGCTGCTCCAGCAGCGCCTGATACTTGGAGACCTTGATCACCACCAGGGCGGGGGCATCGGGCAGGGGGGCCAGCGCATCCTGCAGGGTGATGGCGTGGGGATCCAGCCCGTTTTCCGCCAGGTTGGCCAGGGTGGCCCGCTCGCTGATGTGGGAGTCGGTCACGCAGACGGGGGCGTGGGCATGCAGATAGCCTGCCAGGGCGCCGAAGCCGTCGTTCATGATGATGACGGTGCCGTCAGGTGCCTGCTGCGATTCGGCAAGGTGGCTTATCAGGTACTCGTCCGCCGCATCCCAGGCTTGCAGGGGGTCCTGGCTCTGCCGCGGGTAACGATACAGGGTCAGGCGGCAGTGGGCCGTGTCGAGCAGGGTTTGCATAGGCAAGAGTCCAACGTGTGATTGATGAATGGCAACCGTCTGCCCCGTGTTGCCCGGCAGCGGTGAAAGTGGCGCTATTCTAGCGGCGGCGGAGAAATTCACCAGTCCGGTGCGGCGAGAGCGAGCGGATCCTTCGTACCTGATGCATCGGGCGCACAACCCTGGCTACAATGGCCGGATATTCAACGAGGAGTCCTTACCGTGAGCATGCAACAACAGATAGAGGCCAAGCTGGCCGCCGCGCTCTCCCCGAGCCACCTGGAAGTGATCAATGAAAGCTACATGCACAGGGTGGCACCGGGCTCCGAAAGCCACTTCAAGGTAGTCGTGGTGAGCCAGGCGTTTGAGGGACAGCGTTTGCTGGGTCGCCATCGCCAGGTGAACGGGGTGCTGGCCGACGAGTTGGCGGGAGCCATTCATGCATTGGCGTTGCATACCTATACCGAATCCGAGTGGCAGGCCAGGGAGCAGGCGCCAAAGACGCCGGGTTGCGTCAGCAAATCCCCCTTTGCGTGAGCCGTTGGACCTTCTGATGGCGCCTTCCTCGGGCCATTAACAGCGCTATCACGAACGGTGTGCAGCCAGGGATGAGGGGTGTAGCATTATTTTTTCTAATCCTTTTCCTTATGCCTGAAAAATACCTCTATATGGTTATTTTTGCGAAAAGTCCTTTAAAACCACGGTTTGCAAGGACGTGCGCGAAATATTCAGTGAAGGTTAATTTTGTGATAGGGCGGGGATTTTCCCCATTTGGCGTGGCGGCTAACTCGCCTAAGGTGGTAAACTCAGGCGCTTTTGAATGATCCTGTATGTTGCTGATTTGTTTATTTCTTCGACAGTTTTCCGCGATGTTGACGGGCTCATTCAACAACTCGTCGTGATGTATTTCTCGGCGCTAACCAACCTGTCTTCCCTTAACGGTAGTGCAAGTGAGTATGATTACAATTAAAAGAGGACTGGACATCCCCGTGCTGGGTGCTCCGGAGCAAGTAATCTACGATGGCCCGGCCATCACCCGTGTTGCTACACTCGGCGAAGAGTTCGTGGGGATGCGTCCTACTATGTTTGTCAAAGTAGGTGATCGCGTCATTAAAGGTCAGGAGCTCTTCGAAGATAAGAAGAATCCCGGCGTTAAATTCACGGCCCCTGCCACCGGTGTGGTTTCTGAGATCAACCGTGGTGCCAAGCGTGTTCTCCAGTCCGTTGTCATCGACATCGATGGGTCCGACGAGCAGGTGACCTTTGAGCATTTTGCCTCCGCCGAGCTGGCACAGCTCGAGCGTAGCAAGGTGCAAGAGATCCTGGTCGCATCAGGCCAATGGACTGCGCTGCGTACCCGCCCGTTCAGCAAGGTGCCGGCCGTGGGTTCCACCCCGCGCGCCATCTTCGTCACCGCCATGGACACCAACCCGCTGGCCGCCAGTGCGGAGCTGATCATCAAGGAACAGGCCCAGGCCTTCCTCGACGGTCTGGCCGTGCTGACCCGCCTGACCGATGGTACCGTCCACGTCTGCAAGGGCGAAGCCAGCCTGCCGCACTCCTCCCTGGCCCAGGTCAAGGAAGCCGTGTTCGTCGGTCCGCATCCTGCCGGTCTGCCGGGCACCCACATCCACTTCCTGGATCCGGTCGGTGCCAACAAGGTGCAGTGGCACATCAACTATCAGGACGTGATCGCTTACGGCAAGCTGTTCACCACCGGCCAGATCTTCACCGACAAGGTGATCTCCCTGGCTGGCCCGAACGTCATCAAGCCGCGTCTGCTGCGTACCCGTCTGGGCGCCAGCCTCAGCCAGCTGACCAACAACGAGCTGCGTGCGGACGAAAACCGCATCATCTCCGGTTCTCTGCTGAGCGGTGCCAAGGCCGAAGGGGTTCATGACTACCTGGGTCGTTTCCACAACCAGGTGAGCGTGCTGGGCGAAGGCCGTGAGAAAGAGTTCATGGGCTGGGTCAAACCCAGTGCCAACAAGTTCTCCATCACCCGTACCACCCTCTCTCACCTGATGAAGGGCAAACTCATCAACTTCACTACCACCACCAACGGTAGTGATCGCTCCATGGTGCCTATCGGCAACTATGAGCGCGTGATGCCGCTCGACATCCTGCCGACCCTGCTGCTGCGGGATCTGATCTCCGGTGACACCGACAGCGCGCAGGCGCTCGGCTGCCTGGAGCTGGATGAGGAAGATTTGGCGCTCTGTACCTTCGTCTGCCCCGGCAAGACAGAGTACGGCCCCGTCTTGCGTGAGTGCCTGACCAAGATCGAACTGGAAGGTTAAGCGATGAGTTTCAAGCAACTTCTTGAAAATATGGAACATCACTTCGAGCCGGGTGGCAAGTACGCCAAGTACTATGCCCTGTTCGAAGCGGCGTACACCCTGTTTTATACCCCGGGTTCCGTGACCCGCAATGCCGCCCACGTCCGTGATGCGATCGATCTGAAGCGCATGATGATCATGGTGTGGCTGGCTGTGTTCCCGGCCATGTTCTGGGGCATGTACAACGTCGGCAACCAGTCCATCGCCGCCATCGCCCACATGGGCAGCGCGGCCGGTGCCGATTCCTGGCAATACGCCCTGGCCACTCTGTTCGGTGCCTCGCTGGATCCGGCCGTCGCCGGCATCGGCAGCAAGATGCTGATCGGTGCGGCTCACTTCTTCCCGATCTACATCACCGTCTTCATCGTCGGTGGTTTCTGGGAAGTGCTGTTCGCCATGGTGCGCAAGCACGAGATCAACGAAGGCTTCTTCGTGACCTCCATCCTGTTC
This sequence comes from Aeromonas sp. FDAARGOS 1418, assembly GCF_019048585.1. Taxonomy (NCBI): domain Bacteria; kingdom Pseudomonadati; phylum Pseudomonadota; class Gammaproteobacteria; order Aeromonadales; family Aeromonadaceae; genus Aeromonas; species Aeromonas sp. FDAARGOS 1418. The sequence goes on from NZ_CP077387.1 coordinate 1,883,929, forward strand.
GCCCTGATCGTGCCGCCCGAGCTGCCCCTGTGGCAAGCTGCCCTGGGTATCACCTTCGGTGTGGTGCTGGCCAAGGAAGTGTTCGGTGGTACCGGCAAAAACTTCCTGAACCCGGCGCTGGCGGGTCGTGCCTTCCTGTTCTTCGCCTACCCGGGTCAAATCTCCGGCGATGCTGTCTGGGTTGCCGTTGACGGCTTCTCCGGCGCAACCGCACTGAGCCAGTGGGCCCAGGGCGGCCAGATGGCGCTGATCAACGGTGCCACCGGTGAAGCCATCAGCTGGATGGATGCCTTCCTTGGCAACCTGCCCGGTTCCATCGGTGAAGTTTCCACCCTGATGATCCTCATCGGCGCGGCCATGATCGTCTACATGCGCATCGCCTCCTGGCGCATCATCGCCGGCGTCATGGTCGGCATGGTCGCGACCTCCCTGCTGTTCAACGTCATCGGTTCCGATACCAACCCCATGTTCAGCATGCCGTGGCACTGGCACCTGGTGCTGGGTGGCTTCGCGTTCGGCATGGCCTTCATGGCGACCGACCCCGTCTCCGCTGCCTTCACCAACAAGGGCAAGTGGTGGTATGGCGCCCTGATCGGCGTGATGGTGGTGCTGATCCGGGTAGTGAACCCTGCCTTCCCGGAAGGCATGATGCTGGCCATTCTGTTCGCCAACCTGTTTGCCCCCTTGTTTGACCATTTCGTGGCGCAGGCGAACATCAAGCGGAGGATCGCACGTGGCGTTTAATAAAGACTCTACTACCGGCACCCTCGCCGTAGTGACCGGTCTGTGTCTGGTCTGCTCCATCGTGGTCTCCGTGGCTGCCGTGGGTCTGCGTCCGGCCCAGCTGGAAAACAAGGCGCTGGACAAGCAAAGCAACATCCTGTCCGTCGCCGGCGTCGACATCAGCGCCGTGGCCAAGCGTGATCTGGCCCAGCTCTATGGCGACAAGATTGAAGCGCGTCTGGTGGATCTGACCAGCGGTGAGTTCGTTGACGGAGACGCCGACAACTTCGACACCAAGGTTGCCGCCAAGGATCCGGCCAAGAGCATCCGTCTGGCCCCGGCCGACGACAAGGCCGGCCTGCGTCAGATCTCCAAGCTGGTTCCCGTGTTCTTCGCGAAAGATGCCGAAGGCAAGGTCGACAACATCATCCTGCCGATCTACGGCCAGGGTCTGTGGTCCACCATGTACGCCTTCGTAGCGGTCGCGGCCGATGGTCAGACCATCAAGGGCATCACCTACTATGACCACGGTGAAACCCCGGGTCTGGGTGGCGAGATCGAGAACCCGGCCTGGCGCGAGCTGTTCGTCGGCAAGAAGCTGTTCGACCAGAACGGTCAGCCTGCGCTGCGTGTGATCAAGGGCCATGCTCCGGCTGGTTCCGAGCATGAAATTGACGGCCTGTCTGGTGCAACCCTGACCGGTAATGGTGTACAGCACACCTTCGACTTCTGGATGGGCCCCAAGGGCTTCGGTCCCTTCCTGGCCAAGGTACGTGCAGGAGAAATCAACAATGGCTGACAAGAGCGAAATGAAAAAGTTGCTGTTGACGCCTGTGCTCGGCAACAACCCCATCGCACTGCAGGTGCTGGGTGTCTGTTCCGCGCTGGCCGTTACCAGCCAGATGAAGACGGCGTTCGTGATGACGCTGGCCGTTACCGCGGTCACCGCCTTCTCCAACCTGTTCATCTCCCTGATCCGCAACCAGATCCCGAACAGCGTGCGGATCATCGCCCAGATGGCGGTGATTGCCTCGCTGGTTATCGTGGTTGACCAGGTGCTCAAGGCGTATGCCTACGACATCTCCAAGCAGCTGTCGGTGTTCGTCGGCCTCATCATCACCAACTGTATCGTGATGGGTCGTGCCGAAGCCTACGCCATGAAGAGTGCCCCGCTGCCCTCCTTCCTGGACGGTATTGGCAACGGTCTGGGTTATGGCGCCGTGCTGCTGACCGTGGCCACCGTGCGCGAGATCCTGGGTTCCGGCACCTGGTTCGGCATCGAGCTGCTGCCGCTGGTGAACAATGGTGGCTGGTATGTGCCCAACGGCCTGCTGCTGCTGCCGCCGAGTGCGTTCTTCATCATTGGTCTGATCATCTGGGGCGTGCGCACCAAGGATCCCAAGCAGGTGGAGGCGAAGGATTAAGGTATGGAACACTATATCAGTCTGTTGATTCGCTCGATCTTCATCGAGAACCTGGCGCTCTCCTTCTTCCTGGGGATGTGTACCTTCCTGGCGGTGTCCAAGAAGGTCAAGACCGCCATGGGTCTGGGGATTGCCGTTATCGTGGTTCAGACCGTTGCCGTCCCGGCCAACAACCTGATCTACAACTACGTGCTCAAAGACGGTGCCCTGGTATCCGGTCTGGATCTGAGTTTCCTGAGCTTCATCACCTTCATCGGGGTGATCGCGGCCCTGGTGCAGATCCTGGAGATGGCGCTGGACAAGTACTTCCCGGCCCTCTACAACGCCCTCGGTATCTTCCTGCCGCTCATCACCGTGAACTGCGCCATCTTCGGTGGTGTCTCCTTCATGGTGCAGCGTGACTACAACTTCGTTGAGTCCGTGGTCTATGGCGTGGGTTCGGGTGCAGGCTGGATGCTGGCTATCGTCGCGATGGCAGGGATCCGCGAGAAGATGAAATATTCCGATGTTCCGGAAGGCCTGCGCGGCCTCGGCATCACCTTCATCACCGCGGGTCTGATGGCGCTGGGCTTCATGTCCTTCTCTGGTATTTCCCTGTAATCGGAAAGGAAATATAGATGGAAATTATTCTGGGTGTGGTCATGTTCACCGTGATCCTGCTGGCCTTGGTGGCAGTCATTCTGTTTGCCAAGTCCAAGCTGGTGACCGCCGGTGACGTGACAATCAGCATCAACGGCGACCCGGCCAAGGCTGTGACCAGCCCGGCGGGTGGCAAGCTGCTTGGCGTGCTCGCCGGCAGTGGTATCTTCGTCTCCTCCGCCTGTGGTGGCGGTGGCTCCTGTGGTCAGTGCAAGGTGCGTGTGAAATCCGGCGGCGGCGACATCCTGCCGACCGAGCTGGATCACATCAGCAAGGGCGAAGCCCGTCATGGCGAGCGTCTGGCCTGTCAGGTCACCGTCCGTTCCGACATGGACATCGAGCTGCCGGAAGAGATCTTCGGCGTGAAGAAGTGGGACTGTACCGTCATCTCCAATGACAACAAGGCCACCTTCATCAAGGAGCTCAAGTTGCAGATCCCCGATGGCGAGAGCGTGCCGTTCCGCGCCGGTGGTTATATCCAGATCGAAGCGCCGGCTCACCACGTGCAGTACAAGAACTTCGATATTCCCGAGGAGTATCGTGGCGACTGGGATCGCTTCAAGATCTTCGAGCTGGAGTCCAAGGTCAACGAGCCGATCATCCGTGCCTACTCCATGGCGAACTATCCGGAAGAGTTCGGCATCATCATGCTGAACGTGCGGATCGCAACCCCGCCGCCCAGCAACTGGACTGCCCCTCCCGGCCAGATGTCTTCCTACATCTTCAGCCTGAAGGCTGGTGACAAGGTGACCATCTCCGGTCCGTTCGGCGAGTTCTTTGCCAAGGACACCGACGCCGAAATGGTGTTCGTCGGTGGTGGTGCGGGTATGGCGCCGATGCGCTCTCACATCTTCGACCAGCTGCGCCGTCTGAAGACCAAGCGCAAGATGAGCTTCTGGTACGGTGCCCGTTCCAAGCGCGAGATGTTCTATGTCGAAGACTTCGACATGCTGCAGGCCGAGAACGACAACTTCCAGTGGCACGTCGCCCTGTCCGATCCGCAACCGGAAGACAACTGGGATGGCTACACCGGCTTCATCCACAACGTGTTGTTCGAGAACTACCTCAAGAACCACGAGGCGCCTGAGGATTGCGAGTTCTACATGTGCGGGCCTCCCGTGATGAACGCCGCCGTCATCAACATGCTGAAAAACCTCGGTGTTGAAGACGAGAACATCCTGCTGGATGACTTCGGTGGTTAATCCATGCACAGCGTTGTAAAGACCTGGCTAGCCTTCGGGCTAGCCTTTTTCTTGACTGGGTGCGGTCAGGAAACGGTCCAGTCGAAGCCGGAGATCCACATCACCGGCAGCACCATGGGTACCTACTACTCCATCAAGGTGGCAGATAGCGCTGTTCAGGATGCCGCCAGGCTGCAAGCCGAGGTCGACGTCTTGCTGGAGCGGGTCAACGATCAGATGTCGACCTATCGCCCGGATTCCGAGCTGTCACGCTTCAACCAGCACAAGAGCAATACCCCTGTGGTGGTTTCCCGCGATACCGCACGGGTGGTAACCGAGGCCATTCACATTGGCCGCGAGAGCCGCGGGGCGCTGGACGTCACCGTCGGTCCTCTGGTCAATCTGTGGGGCTTTGGGCCGGATGCCAGACCGACCAAGGTGCCGTCCGACGAGCTGATCGCCCAGACCCGGCAGAAGACGGGCCTTGGCAATCTGCATGTGATAACCTCTGCCGATGCCGATACCCTGCAAAAGGACATCCCGGACCTCTACGTGGATCTCTCCGCCATTGCCAAGGGGTTTGGCGTGGACAAGGTGGCCGAGTACCTGGAGTCCCAGGGGGCGCGCAACTATCTGGTGGAGATAGGCGGCGAGCTGCGCATCAACGGCGTCAACGGCAAGGGGCATCCCTGGCGTGTCGCCATCGAGAAGCCGACCGTCAATGCTGGTTCCGTACAGGAGGTGATCCTGCCCGGTGACAACGGGGTGGCCACCTCGGGCGAGTACCGCAACTATTACGAGCTGGACGGCAAGCGCTTCTCCCACACCATGGATCCGCTGACGGGCAAGCCCATCCAGCACCGCCTGGTGTCGGTGACCGTCATCCACCCCTCCTGCATGACTGCAGACGGGTTGGCGACTGTGTTCATGGTCATGGGGCCGGAGAAGAGCCTGGCCTATGCCAAGGAACGGGGGCTGGCCATCTTCACCATCACCAAGACGGATGACGGGTTCGAAGAGGCCTATTCGGATGCCTTCAAACCATATCTGGTCAAGAAGTAAGGGGTAACTACATGCAGATCTTTCTGATCACCTTCGGGGTGTTTCTGATGGTCGTGGTGGCCATGGCCATCGGCTACATTTTCCAGCGCAAGTCCATCTCCGGCTCCTGTGGCGGCCTGGGTTCCATCGGGATCGAGAAGGAGTGCGACTGCCCCGAGCCTTGTGACAACCGCAAGAAGAAGATGGCCAAAGAAGAGGCCCGTCGCAAGATGCTGGTGGACAACCGCATCATCTAACGGTGGATATCGCTCTGAAGGCAGCCTTGCAACGAAACGAGCCGACCCCTGGGTCGGCTCGTTTTTATATGTGGCATGGGGTCAGTAGTCATATTGGCTGCATGCCTTTGCCTTGAACTCTTTCTTTCGCTTTGCCAGCTCTTCCCTGGTGCCCAGTTCATCTCCCTGCCTGATGGCGGTTTCCAGTATCTCGATGCGCTTGTACAGCCAGCTGCATTCGGCTGTCGGGTGATCCTTGGCCATGGTCGCTAGCGGCAACAGCAGCAGGCAGAGCCCCGCCCGGATGATGCTCATGCTTCTCCTCCTTGAGTCTCGTGTGGATGTGGCCTTGAGAGTCTATGCCGCCGCGCCCGCGCGCAGACTGGCAGAAATGACAGGCTTGGGGTAGCATGGAACGTCCAACTGGTTATCCATACAGTATTTTTGGCGTTCGACATGTCTCCTCGCCGGATGCCCAGGGTCTATCCCTATGATCTGTTCGGGAGGCTGTCGACACAGCAACAGACACGGCCATGCGCAAGATCATTCACATCGACATGGACTGCTTCTTCGCCGCGGTGGAGATGCGGGACAACCCGGCCCTCAGGGAGGTGCCGCTCGCCATTGGTGGCGCCGCCGACCGACGCGGGGTCATCTCCACCTGCAACTACGTGGCGCGCCGCTTCGGGGTGCGCTCTGCCATGCCGAGCGCCCTGGCCAGAAAGCTCTGTCCGCCATTGGTGCTGATCCCCGGGCGGATGGCCGTCTACAAAGAAACTTCGCGCCAGTTGCGCGCCATCTTCCTGCGCTACACCGAGCAGGTGGAGCCGCTCTCCCTCGATGAAGCCTATCTCGACGTGACCCAGAGCCCCCGCTGCGGTGGCAGCGCCACCCTGATGGCGGCGGAGATCCGTGCCGCCATCAGCGCCGAGCTTGGGTTGACTGCCTCGGCCGGTGTGGCGCCGAACAAGTTTCTGGCCAAGCTCGCCTCCGAGCAGCGCAAGCCTGACGGCCTGTTCGTCATCCGCCCCCAGGAGGTGGACGAGTTCGTGCGCCAGCTCCCCCTTGGCAAGCTGCCCGGCATCGGCCGCAAGACGGCAGAGCGGCTGGAGTCCCTCGGGCTGTATTCGTGCGAAGATGCCCGCCAGCTCGGCAACGAGGAGCTGATCGCCCGTTTCGGCAAGCTCGGGGAGATGCTGGCCGGCCGCATCTGGGGGCATGACGATCAGCCGGTGCAGGCCCGGCGGGTGCGCAAGAGCATCGGTGTGGAGACGACGCTCGCCAGCGACGTGCTGGACGAGGACGCCTGCTGGCAGGTGCTTAGCCGGCTCATTCCCGAGCTGGAGCAGCGTTTTGCCAAGGCCTGCTCTGCGGAGATGCTGATGGGGCAGGGGATCAAGCTGAAGTTTGCCGATTTTCACCAGACCACCGTTTATCGCAAGGGGAGTTATCGGGCGGCCCGCTTCCACGATCTGCTGCACGAGGGACTACAACGGGCTCAAGGAAAGCCCATTCGCCTGCTCGGTCTGGTCGTTGGTTTGCCCGGAGAGGGTGAAATCAATCAATTAAGCCTGGATCTCTGCTGATTTAGTTAAGTTTTTGTATCCAAAACCGATACAGTGTTCACATCTGTAGACGTTAGGAAATAGTGGCATGAGTTCTCTTTCTGTTCAGGGACGGATCACCCTGATCGCCGGTTGCTGTCTGCTGGCCAGTGCCGTCGCGCTGGTGGCTTCTTCTCTTTTCAACGCGGCCCGCATGCAGGAGCAGGTGCTCACCTCCACCACCCTGGAGGGGCAGCACGCGGCAGAAAACTGGATGCAGGCCATGGGAGCGACCCAGGCAGCCCGGGTGACCAGCTACCTCGATGAGGCTTACTTCAGGGCGACCCTGCTTGCCGAGGGCATTCTGTTCCAGCGCAAGAACGCGGCCGACAACTTCGTTCACTCCGAGGCGCTGCGCAATGCCGTCAACCAGCAGTTGCAGGATGCGGCGGAGTCGTCAGCGAACCTGCTCGGTGTCTATGCGGTATTCGAACCCAACCAGCTCGACGGGGAGGATGACAACTATCAGGGGTCGACGGCGCTTGGCGCCAACGACAAGGGGCGTTTTTCCAGCTATTGGGCCAGGGTCGACGGCAAGGTCAGCCTGGAGGTGATGGACGAGGCGATGCTGGCCAACGACAAGCCCTCCGGACACGGCGGCCTTGAGAACGACTGGTACAGTTGCAGCATCCGCAGCAAGGCGCTCTGTCTGCTCGAACCCTATGTGGACGAGGTGGGGACCCAGCAGGTGTTGATGACCTCGGTGACCGTGCCGTTGCTGGACCAAGGCTCCCTGCTTGGCATGGTGGGGGTCGACATCTCCCTGGGGACCCTGCAGAGCCTGGTGGAAGAGATGGGCCGGACCCTCTACAAGGGGCAGGGCAAGGTGCTCCTGCTCAGCAGTGAAGGGCGGGTGGCCGGCGTGGAAGGGTTCCCGGTCGCCCTTGGCAATCTGCTGGAGCAGCAAGGGCTGGCGCAGGATCTCAAGGGGTGGCTGACCAAGGGAGATGTGGTGACGCGCTGGAGCCCGGATGGCGCACTGTTGCAGACCTTCGTGCCGGTCAGCATGCGCGGTACGGATCGCAAGTGGGGCATCTATATCGAGCTGCCCCGCGCCGTGGTGCTCGCCTCGGCCCTGCAACTGCAAGGGGAGCTTGAGGAGCAGGCCCAGCGCAGCGTGGCCACCCAGCTCACCATAGGTGGCGGGATTTCGGCGCTCGCTCTGCTCTGCATCTGGCTGATGGCCCAGCGCATCGTGGCGCCCATCCGCGCCGTGGTGGCACGCCTCAAGGACATCGCCAGCGGGGAGGGGGATCTCACCCAGCGCATCGATCTGCGCAGGGATGACGAGATAGGCGAGCTGGCCAAGTGGTTCAACAAGTTCCTGGACAAGCTGCAATCCACCATCAGCCAGGTGATCGACACCGTTGCGGGCACTCGGGCCAGTGCGGCCCTGGCGGCGCAAGGGGCAGCCCGTACCAGCGCCGGCATGCAGTCCCAGTATCAGGAGGTGGATCTGGTGGCGACCGCGTTTGAAGAGTTGAGCGCTACCGCCCTGCAGGTCGCCGGCAATGCCAATGCGGCGGTGGCGGCGGCCGATGAGGCCGACACGGCGGCCCAGGAGGGCAAGTCCGTGGTGGCGCAGACCCAGGAGGCCATGTCCAGACTGATGACGGTGATAAGCGATGCCAAACCAGTGGTGGAGCACCTCTCTGCCAACAGCGACAACATCAACGACATCCTGGTGGTGATCCAGGGGATTGCCGAGCAGACCAACCTGCTGGCCTTGAACGCGGCCATCGAGGCGGCCCGAGCCGGTGAGCAGGGGCGCGGTTTTGCGGTGGTCGCCGACGAGGTGCGCAACCTGGCGGGCCGAACCCAGAACGCGATCGTCGAGATCCAGAACCTTATCGGCCAGTTGCAGTCGGGGACGGAGGCGGTGGTGAAGGCGATCCTGACCGGTCATCACCAGGCGGATCTGACCCTCACCAAGGTGGAGCAGTCGGTCAGCGTGCTGGAGCAGATCATCCAGGCTGTCGGCACCATCCACCAGATGAACGAGCAGATCGCGAGGGCCGCGCAGGAGCAGAGCGGAGTGGCGGACGAGATCAATCGCAACGTCAGCAACATTCGCGATGTGAGCCATACCATTCGGGCGGAAGCGGCGACCTCCGCCGACAACGGGCGCGAGCTGTCGCAACTGGCGGACAAGCAGCAGCAACTGGTGGGCCAGTTCCGGGTGTAGGGGAGGATAAGAAAAAAGGCGCCATCCAACCGGAGGCGCCAAACACATTCAGATGACAGACTGGGTTAAATCGACCTGATTTAGCCCTTCTTCCCGCAGAGGAAGAAACACAACACCACAATTACTGTCGACTCACTCACAAAAACCACATGTAAACCAACATGGAAGAGAAGGTGTGAGCCATATGACAACGAATTGCGTGGCGAATTATGTTTATTCACTGGTCGACCCGCAACCGACAATTTATAATGCGCCCCATTAGAAAAATTCATCGTCGGCCGATTCCATGTCTCGTCGTTTACCTCCGCTCAATGCACTGAAAGCGTTTGAAGCCGCGGCTCGTCACTTGAGCTTTACCCGCGCAGCAGAAGAGCTGTTCGTGACCCAGGCAGCCATCAGCCACCAGATCAAGGCGCTGGAGGAGTATCTCGGCATCAAGCTGTTTCGCCGAAAGAATCGCTCCCTGCTACTGACCGAGGAGGGGCAGAGCTACTTCCTCGATATCAAGGACATCTTCGCCTCCATCTCCGAGGCGACCGACAAGCTGCTGGCCCGCAGCGCCAAGGGGGCGCTCACCGTCTCCCTGCAGCCGAGCTTCGCCATCCAGTGGCTGGTGCCCCGTCTGGTCAAGTTCAGCGAACGCCACCCGGACATCGATGTGCGGATCAAGGCGGTGGACATGGACGAGGGGTCGCTGACCGACGACGTGGACGTGGCCATCTACTACGGCCGCGGCAACTGGCCGGGTCTTCGTTCGGACAAGCTGCACACCGAATATCTGATCCCGGTCTGCTCGCCCCTGTTGCTGACCGGCCCCAAGCCGCTGCGCACCCCGGACGATCTGACCCGCCACACCCTGCTGCACGACACCTCCCGGCGCGACTGGAAGGCCTGGTTCCGCCAGCTCGACATCGATGCCCCCAATGTCAACCAGGGGCCCATCTTCAGCCACTCCACCATGGTGATCCAGGCGGCGATCCACGGTCAGGGGGTGGCGCTCGGCCACAGCGTGCTGGCCCAGCCGGAGATCGAGGCGGGTCGTCTCATCTGCCCGTTCGAACAGGTGCTGGTGAGCAAGAACGCTTTCTATCTGGTGTGTCAGGAGCAGCAGTCCGATCAGGGCAAGATAGTGGCCTTCCGTGACTGGATGCTGGAACTGGTGGAGCAGGAAGAGGCCCGCAGGCGTGCCCGCCTTGCCGATGCCTGAGGAGTTGACCTGGTGACTGACCTGACAAGAGAGGGGGCGAGTGACGCCCCCGTTCGCATTCTGCTGGCCCACGGCGCGGGGGCGGGCATGGAGCACAGCTTCCTGGCCGAGTTGTCGCGACTGCTGGCGGGGCCGGATATCGAGGTGGTGCGCTTCAACTTCCCCTACATGACCAAACGGGCTCAGGACGGCAAACGCAGGCCGCCGGACAGACAACCCGTGCTGCTGGCTCACTGGCGCGAGATGGTGCGTCAGTTTGCCCATCCCCGGCTGTTTCTGGCGGGCAAGTCCATGGGGGGGAGGATGGCGGCCGAGCTGTTTTGCGAGGGGGACGACGAGATGGATGCTGCAGGATTGATCGTTCTCGGGTATCCTTTCCACCCCCCGGCCAAGCCCGACGCATGGCGGGGCGAGGTGCTCAAGCAGATCACGACGCCCACGCTGCTGCTGCAGGGGGAGCGCGATACCTTCGGTTCCCGCGCCGAGCTGGCCGATTTCCCCTTCTCACCCGCCGTATCGGTCCACTGGCTGACCGACGGGGATCATGGTTTCAAACCGAGAAAGGCGAGCGGCATGAGCGAGCAGGAGAACCTGCGCCTGGCCGCGGAGCGGATCAAGGGTTTTATCGCGGCGGTGGGCCGCTCCTGACCATCTCGAGCGGGTCGAGAGAAGAAGCGTGCAAGGAGAGAAGATGCAGATCCAACGACATTGGCTGGTGCTGGCGGGCTTCTTCGGCCTGACGGCCACCATGCTCGGGGCCTACGGCGCTCATGGGCTGGCGGCGACCGGCATTGCTCCTTCGTTGCTGGCGGCGTTCAACACCGCCGTGCAATACCAGTTTTTCCACGCCCTGGCCCTGCTGGTGCTGGGGTTGTGCGGCGTGCGCGGCAAGGTGATCACCTTCGCGGGCGCCGTCTTTGTGCTGGGGATCCTGGGATTCTCCGGCAGTATTTACGCCATGGTGCTGCTTGGCAGCAAGGGGTTGGGGCTCATCACCCCGGCCGGTGGCCTCTGTTTTATGTTGGGATGGGCGGCTCTGATGTGGGCCGGCTGTCGTCTTGGAGGAAAGAATGAATAATCTGCTGCTTTATTGCCGCCCGGGTTTTGAGAAAGAGGCGGCGGCAGAGATCACCGAGCGTGCCGGCAACATGCAGTGCTACGGCTTTGCCCGGGTCAAGGACGACAGCGGCTATGTGATCTTCGAGTTGTATGACGAGGAGCAGGCCGATCTGCTGGCGCGCAAGTTGCCGTTCCGCGAGCTCATCTTCATTCGCCAGATGCTGGTGGTGACCCACGAGCTGAAAGATCTGGAAATAAGCGATCGGGTCTCTCCCATCCTGGAGGCGGCGAGTGGCTACGCCATCTGCGGGGATCTGCGGGTGGAGACGGCCGACACCAACGAGGCGAAGGAGCTCTCCGCCTTCTGCCGCAAGTTCACCGTGCCGCTTCGCCAGGCGCTGCGCAGCAACGAGATCCTGACCAAGAAGGAGACCCCGAACCGTCCCGTGTTCCACGCCTTCTTCCTGGCCAATGACCACCTGATGCTGGGGTACTCCTACTCCTTCAACAACTCTGCCTTCCACATGGGGATCCCGCGCCTGCGATTCCCGGCCGATGCCCCGAGCCGCTCCAGCCTCAAGCTGGAAGAGGCGTTCTACGTCTTCGTGCCGAAGGAAGAGTGGGACTTGCGCCTGTGCTCCGGCCTGAAGGCCGTGGATCTTGGCGCCTGCCCGGGTGGCTGGACCTATCAGCTGGTGCGTCGCGGCATGATGGTGACGGCGGTGGACAACGGCATGATGGCCCAATCCCTGATGGACACAGGTCAGGTGAAGCATATCCGTGACGATGGTTTCGTGTGGCGGCCGAGCAAGAAGAATACCTACTGGCTGGTGTGCGACATGGTGGACAAGCCGGCGCGAGTGACCCACATGGTGGCCGACTGGTTCAGGGAGAACGACTGTCAGGAAGCCATGTTCAACCTCAAGCTGCCGATGAAGAAGCGCTACGCCGAGGCGGTGCACAACATCGAGGTGCTGCGCGGACTGCTGGCGGAGATCGACAGCGGTTTCATCATTCAGGCCAAACAGCTCTATCACGATCGCGAAGAGATCACGGTGCACGTTTACAACAAGTTCTGGGTCTCCAAGCTGGCACCCAAGTCCTGAAGCAGCATCGGGAACAGGGCATGAAAAAACCGGACGGCGACGTCCGGTTTTTTTGTGTCTGGGTCATCAGAATCGGTAGTCCAGACGCATCATGGACTCGTCGTCGGTGATCTTCAGCTCAATTTGCAGGGGAATGGTCTTGTCACTGGGGTTGAACTGCATCTTGACGCCATCCCCGCGAAGCTTGACCGAGGTGTTGATGCCGCCAGCGTTGAACTTGATCCTGGGCTTTTGCTTTTCGAAGGAGAGGCTGACGCTCTTCTCTGCCGTGAGGTTCAGCTTCTGATAGGGGGTGACCTGCCGATTGCCGTTGCTGTCGGTGGTGATATCCACCCCCAGAGAGAGCGGCTTGGGCTGTTTGAGCAGATCGTTGGTATCCAGGGTGGATTGCCAGGTCCGCTTGGCTGGCGCCTCGTGCTGGGGGGGCGGCGTCAACCAAGCATTGTCGACTGGCCTGTCTAATGCCGTGGCACTGCTGCTGACAATCAGCAAGATGAAAGTAGCACGCATGGTGGATCTCCTTATCCCTCATATCAACATAGTATTCATCTGGCGAGGGAGGTAGGGAGGCGTTGGCATAAAACAAAGGGAGCCGAAGCTCCCTTTTAAAATCATATGGTTGGACTCTATTTATAGACGGTCGATGATGGCCTGGGTGAATTCGCTGGTGGACGCTGTGCCCCCCAGGTCACGGGTCACCCGATCACCGGACTCGATGGTTGCCCGCACGGCCTCGCGAATGCGCTCCGCCTTGTCCTGCATGCCGAGATATTCCAGCATCTGGATGGAGGCGAGGATCACCGAGGTGGGGTTGGCGATGTTCTTGCCGGCGATGTCCGGCGCAGAGCCGTGTACCGCTTCGAAGATGGCGGCCCCTTCACCGATGTTGGCACCCGGCGCCATGCCCAGCCCCCCCACCAGACCGGCACAGAGATCCGAGAGAATGTCGCCGAACAGGTTGGTGGTGACCATCACATCGAAGCGCTCCGGGTACATCACCAGGTTCATGCAGGCGGCGTCGACGATCATCTCCTCGTTCTGGATGTCCGGGTAGCGGGCCGCGACCTGACGGGCCACTTCCAGGAACAGGCCGGAGGTGGACTTGAGGATGTTGGCCTTGTGGATGATGGTGACCTTCTTGCGTCCTTCCTGGCGCGCCAGCTCGAAGGCGAAGGTGACGATGCGCTCGGCCCCTTCCCGGGTGATGATGCTCATCGCCTCGGCGCTCTGGTTGTCATCGCTGCGCTTCTGGCCGGCACCGGAGTACATGCCTTCGGTGTTTTCGCGCACAGTGATGATGTCGATGTTGTCGTAACGACTCTTGGTGCCCTTGAAGGAGAGGACGGGGCGCACGTTGGCGTAGAGATTGAACTTCTTGCGCAGGGAGACGTTGATGGAGGTGAAGCCGCCGCCGACCGGAGTGGTGAGCGGGCCTTTCAGGCTGACCTTGTTCTTCTCGATCAGGTCGAGGGTGGCCTGGGGCAGCAGCTCGCCATGTTTTTCCAGGGCCACCAGACCGGCGTCTGCGTATTCGTAGTCGAAGTCACAACCCGCGTGGGTCAGGATCTGGATGGCGGATTCGATGATGCTGGGGCCGATGCCGTCGCCCGGGATGACGGTAATCTTTCTTTTTGACATGAGGCGTATCCACTTCTAGGGAACAGAGGGGGAGGATTCGTCGGCTTTATACCATTTTTGCACCACATCCTCCATGTTTCTTTACATTTTACCCATTTATGTCAACAGGTACGGCCTGTCTTGGGAAATGGTGTGCTGGGGATCACGCCCCGGCATCAGGGACGGGAGGGTAGCGGATCTCCCGCAGGTTGAACCCGAGCGGGATATCGTGCTGCAGTCGGACCAGGCGTTGGGCCAGCAGGGCCTCTTCCCGGTGCTGGCGCAGCTTGAGCAGGGGTCTGGTGGCCTCCTCCCGTTCACAGGCCTCCAGCATGGCAGCCAGGTCCCCGTATTGCTGCAGCAACTGGGTGGCGGTCTTGGGGCCGATGCCGGGCACCCCCTTGATGTTGGAGCCGCCGATACCGGTCAGGGCCCAGAAGTCCACGAGCTGGGTCGGTGTAACGCCGTACTGCTGCTGGACGAAGGCGGCATCCAGCCAGCGTTTGTTGAAGTAATCCCGCACCCGGATCTGCGGGCAGATGAGCTGGCAGAACCCCTTGTCGGTGGAGATAATGGTGGCGCTGGCGCCGTGCTGGGCAATGCCGCTTGCCAGGGTGGCGATGAGATCGTCCGCCTCGTCGGTCTGGGAGAGCAGGGCATCCACACCGCACTCCCAGAAGGCGTCCTGCAGGTCGGCAAGCCCTTCCCTCAGCTCATCCGGCATGGGGGTGCGGCCCTCCTTGTAGGGGGGATAGAGCGTCTTGCGCCAGCTGTGGACCTCACCGTCAAAGACCGCGATGGCGTGGGTCGGCTCGCTGGCCGCCAGGAGCTTCTTGCAGGTGTTGATGAGGTTGGCACGGGTGGCGAGCAGGGCCTGAGCCGGGGTCAGTCCCTGCTGGCTCTGCACCGCGTGCAGTCGGCGGATGAGGTTGAGGGCATCGATGATGAGCAGGTGTGGCATGGGGCACTCCGGGCGTCGGGGAGTGCCATTGTAACAATGGTGGCGTCTCCTGCTAACCCCGTAGAAGACCATTCAATGAAAGAGGGGCCCATGGGCCCCTCCGGTGCATTGTGGTGTCCCGACTATTTGACTATCTCGTAGCAGGGAACGTACTGGCTGCCCGGCAGCTTCATGCGCTGCTGCTTGACGAAGCTTTCCAGCAACCTGTCCATCAGGTGCATCAGCTCCTTGTCGCCGTGCAGCTTGAAGGGACCCTTCTTCTCGATGGCCCTTATGCCCCCTTCCTTGACGTTGCCTGCGACGATGCCTGAGAAGGCGCGGCGCAGGTTGGCTGCCAGCAGCTGGGGCGGCTGGTTGCGATGCAGATCCAGGCTGGCCATGCTGGCGTGATCCGGCTCGAACGGCAGCTGGAACTCGGGCTCGATCCGCAGGGACCAGTTGAAGGAGTAGGCATCTCCCACAGACTTGCGGTATTCGCGGATCTTCGGCATCGCCTCCTTCATCACGCGGGCCACCTCGGGCGCATCGCCGATGATGATCCGGTAGAGACTGGTGGCGGCTTCCCCCAGGGTTGCCTTGACGAAGTCGTCGATGGCGCGGAAGTAGTCGGCGCTCTCTTTCGGGCCGGTCAGCACGATGGGGATGGGTTGGCGATCGTTGGCCGGGTGCATCATGATGCCGAGCAGGTAGAGCAGCTCCTCGGCAGTGCCGACCCCGCCCGGGAAGATGATGATGCCGTGACCCAGACGCACGAAGGCTTCCAGCCGCTTCTCGATGTCCGGCAGGATCACCAGCTCGTTGACGATTGGGTTCGGCGGTTCGGCGGCGATGATGGAAGGCTCGGTGAGACCGATGTAACGGCCGTTGCGCACCCGCTGCTTGGCGTGGCCGACGGCGGCCCCCTTCATGGGGCCCTCCATGGCACCCGGACCGCAGCCGGTACAGATGTTGAGCTCGCGCAGACCCAGCTCGCTACCCACCGCCCGGGTGTACTGGTATTCCACCTCGTTGATGGAGTGGCCGCCCCAGCAGACCACCAGGTTGGGATCGGCGCCGGGCAGGATCGCCTTGGCGTTGCGCAGGATGGCGAACACCACGTTGGAGATATGGGTAGAGCTGGTCAGGTTGACCAGACGATTGGACTCGAGCTGGGTCGACACATAGAGAATGTCCCGCAGCACGGAGAACAGATGCTCCTGGATGCCGCGAATGATCTCGCCGTCGACGAAGGCGTGCTCGGGGGCGTTGAACAGCTCGAGCTTGACCCCGCGCTCGCGCCGGATCACGTGAATATCGAAGGATTTGAAACGTTCCAGTATCTCTTTGGAACTGTCGGTATGGCTGCCGGAGTTGAGGACCGCCAGCGAGCAGTTGCGAAACAGTTGATAGATATCGCTGGAGGCCGTCTGCTTGAGGCGATCCACCTCGAGCTGGGACAGCAGGTCCATGCTGCCCACGGGATTGATGTGTGTAATCATAATTTCCCCTTTCACTCGCTTGTTATCGTTGTGCTTTCCCTGGGGAGAAAACGGGATGCTTTGGCATCCCTCGGGTTCGATAGTAGAGGCAAGGGGGTGGGCAGGGGAATAGGGGGACTGTGCGTTTGCCGCTTTTTTAGCCGCCCCTCAAAGCGGATTCAGGCGAGATTGACCTGATCCCGGCCGGAGTGCTTGGAACTGTAGAGCGCCTTGTCGGCGCGCTCGAACGCATCCGTGGTATGGTCGCCGGTCCGAAACAGGGTGGCACCGATGGAGATGGTGATCTCGACCCTGGCATCGCGAAAGCGGAACGGGATGCTCTTGATGGTCTGACGCAGGTTCTCCAGCGGCTTCTGGTACTTGTCCGGATTGATGTTCGGCAGCAGGACCACGAACTCCTCACCGCCAAAGCGGGCGATGAAGTCGGTGTCGCGCAAGGCGTTCTGCAGGGCCTTGGCAACCACCTTCAATGCCTTGTCGCCGGCCATGTGGCCGTAGTTGTCATTGATGTGCTTGAAGTGGTCGATGTCGATGATGGCCAGGCACAGGGGGGTGCCATAGCGTAGCCAGCGTTTGTATTCGAGCTCGAGCCGCTCGTCCAGGGCCGCCCGGTTGTGTACCTGGGTCAGGCTGTCGAGGAAGAGCTTGTGTTTCTGGATGGTGAGCCGCTTCTTGTACTCGGCGGTCTCGTCCTTCATCAACCTGAGCTTGGCTTCCATGTTGGAGAGGTGGGTGAGCAGGTGGCGCTCGCGGTTGGCCATCTCCTCCCGCTCCTGCTGCAGCCGGCGGATGGTGTCCAGATGCTCAGAAATGGCGCCCCTGAGTATCTGTGGCGAGTCATGGGCTGCCATGGCGCGATCGATGGCGGCGAGTTCCCGCTCCAGCGCCTGTCCGCTGAGATGGGCGGCATTTTGCAGCGCCCGCCCTTCATCCAGGGATTCGGTAAAGCTGTAATGGACCGAGGAGAGACTCTCGTTCAGGGTGCTGAGAAACGCCTGGGAGGCTTTGCGCTCTTCCCGGGTACCCTCGATGATGAGTTCGATGATCTGCAGGCAGACTTCGGCCAGCAGGGCAGGGGTGATGCCCCCGAGCAACTGGCGGCGGATGTCTGCGAGGCTCTCGCCCACGGCGCCGGCAAAGTCGAGCTCGGTGATGAGACGCTGCAACTCGTCTGAAATCTGGGCATGTGCCTTGATGTCAAAGGAGTCGGTAGGGGCCGGGCTGGAGAGCTCGGTGGGGATCTCCGCCGAAGGGGGGAACAGCGGCTTGCGCGGCAGCAGCTGGATTTTGATCGCCTGCTGGTAGAACTCCAGCAGCCGGATCACCTTCTTCTGGTGATCGCCGATGCCGTAACTCTCCGGGCTGGCGAGAAACTCCTTGAGGGCGCGGCGGGTATCTTCCGGAAACCCCTTGATGGTTTTGAGCTGTTTGCTGCCGAGATCGATGGCTGCCCGGGTCAGGCTGATGGACTCTTCCATGGTGTGGCTGTGCTGCTGCAACAGCTTCTCGATGGCGATCAGATCGGCATCGATGGAGGTGAGCGGAGGGTTGCCTTCAAGTTTCTGCTTGAGCTTGGCGAGCCGGTTGTCGAGCTCGCGATCGTGGCCACGACAGGCTTGCATCAACTTGCCGATGAACTGGATACTGCGGGTGCGTTCGGCATCGGAGAAGCTCGCCATGCCGTCAAGCTCCTGCTGTTTCTGCTGGAGGGATTCCCTGAGTCTTGCCAGTTGTCCTGTTACGGCAGCCATATCATTCATTCTTCAGGTCGCCCTGTTGTCATTATCGTTTTTGTTTCGTCCAGCAACAGAAAGCCAATCTAAGACCCCGTTGAGTACCTTTTTGTCACGGATTGTCCGCAACCTTCGTCCGTGAAAGCGCAAGCCAGTTAACCCATTGCTTTTCATGAGAAGAATTTACTTTTACCAGTCCCTTGTCAATTGCCATCAAGCAGCATTGCCACACATCTCCGTTAAAAAATGCGGCCTGCTGGCAATCGATGGCGGCCAGCTCAAGCCAGACGCTCTGCTGGCATTTTTCGCTGAGCTGAATGGCACCCGAGAGGGCCAGGTAGCAGAGATCGAACAGGCCGTGGTGATCGAGGGCCATGGCCGCCTTGGGCAGGAAGGGATGACTGACGATGCCGAGGCTGATGCGCCTGTCCAGCGGGTGCTCGCAGGGGAAGGCTGCCAGGGTGTCGAGCAGGGTCTGGGCCAGCTGATGCAACTGGGCCACGTGGCGCTGGGGCACCACATAGAGCAGGTGGCCTTCGCGCAGGTCGTAGATGCGGCCATCCTGCGGGGTCAGTTCGTTGACGTAGCGGCCGAAGGCCTGCTCTATCTCGCGGCTGACCTGATAGCCGTGCTGTTCCAGACTGTTGATCAGGAAGGGAACCCGGAACAGCAGGTAGTGCAGCTTGTCGTCAAATTCGCTGGTGGGGCGTTCGCTCAGGTACCAGCGCTCGGATTTTTGCTGGCGCTTGGCCATCTCCCGCGGCCAGCGACTCATCAGTCGCTGCCAGTTGGCCAGGCCGCTGCGCGGCTCTACCAGCAGGGCTTCTCCCAGCTGTTTGGCATGAAGGCGTGCGACCCGCAGTTTCAGCCAGAGGGTGAAGAACAGATAGATGAAGAGTGCCAGCAGCAGCCCGGTGCTGACGCTGGTCCAGAGGTATCGCTCCTGCTGGTGCTGGCTGGCGTCGAGTTGCTGTTCCAGCTCCTTGACCTGTTGCACCCGCTCCACCTGGGCGTAGTTGTCGCGCACCGCCTCCTGCTCCAGCGCCAGCTGCTGCTGGCGAACCAGTTCGCTGCGCTGGTGGTAATTCTTGTAGCTCTCCAGGGCCTGCTGGAGGTAACCCTTCTGCTCATAGGCGAC
Source organism: Aeromonas sp. FDAARGOS 1418 (assembly GCF_019048585.1). Lineage (NCBI taxonomy): Bacteria > Pseudomonadati > Pseudomonadota > Gammaproteobacteria > Aeromonadales > Aeromonadaceae > Aeromonas > Aeromonas sp. FDAARGOS 1418. The sequence goes on from NZ_CP077387.1 coordinate 1,903,261, forward strand.
GGAGAGCAGGCGGAAGATCTCGAATTGGCGCCGGATGTCCCCAATCCGGTTGGCCAGGGTGAGAGCGTTCTCCAACTGCAGGATGGCGATGCCCGCCTCCTGCTGCTTGAGGTGCAGCTCTCCCAGCAACAGCAGGGTGTCGATGAGCGACTCCTTGTCATCCCCCAGCTCATGGGACTGGCGTGCGGCGTTCAGGTAGTTTCGCGCCAGGTTGAGATTGCCGGTCTGCAGGTAGGTTTTGCCTATCTCGAACTTGAGGTGGGCGATGCGGGTACGGTTGCTGCTCTCGTCCAGCAGGTCGAGGGCATTGAAGAAATAGACCAGCGCCATGTTCATCTCGCCCTGATCCCGGTTGAGGCGGGCGAGCACGATCAGGGCGTCGCTCAGCATGGAGGAATTGCCGAGGGCATGAAAATAGTTGGCCGCCTCGCTGGCGTATTGCAGCGCTTTTTGTGGCTCCTGCTCTTCCTGATAGAGGCTGACCATCTGGTTCGAGAGCAGGCCGAGGAAGAGGGGATCCTGCAGGGGCTTGGCTTGCTGTTGTGCTTCGATGTACTCCCCCAGTGCAAGCTGGGGCTGACCCAGAGCCTGATAGAGATCCCCGCCCACGGCGCTGGTCCAGGCCCTGGCCAGAGGCTGTTTGGCGTGATCCGCCCATTTGCGGGTCTCGGCCAGCTGCTGTTTGGCGAGATCGAATTGCCGCTCCTCTATGCTGGCGTTGACGCGCAGCAAGCGGCTGTAGACCTGCAACTGGCTCTCCTTGAGGTCGGGATTGGCCAGCAGTTTGTCGAGTTTGTCGAGCAGGGGGGCCGCGGCGCCATGGGTATGCTGTTGCAGGTTGCGGCTTCGAACCAGCAGATAGAGCCCATGGGCCTGCAGCTCGAACTGCTGCTCTTTCTCGGCCATGGCGATGCCCTGCTCGAAGGACTCCTGTGCCTGGGCGAACTGCCCTAGCTGCTGCAGACACTCCCCCTTGAGCAGATAGGCGCCCGTGGTCTGGGTGGCGGTACCGTAGTTCAGCATCGGCTCGCGATAGCCGTACTCCTGACGGTTGCTGATGATCTGCTTGGGATTGTTGGCCGTGCGTTCGAGGAAGGAGGTGGCAATCTGGGCACATCTGGCGGGATCGGTCAGCACCAGGGTCTGGGCCTGCTGCAGGTCGATGGACAACTGCTCCTTGGCCAGATCCAGATCAGGAGCCGACAGGGAGGACATCATCATTGCCAGAAAAAACAGTTGATTCATTGGATTAAGAACGGCACGGAGGTGCAGGCATGTTATCCAAGCCCACCCCCGCCCGTCCAGAGTTTACTGAGGTGATGCGCAGCGGGCCGCAGCCCGCAGGATGGTGGCGCCGGTGATTACTGGCGAATGAGGCGCAGGTTCGCTGGAACCGGCTCCCAGTCGCTGCGGAAGGGGTTGATGTCCAGGCCGCCGCGGCGGGTGTAACGGGCATGGACGGTCAGTTGTTCCGGGGCGCAGAAGTGCTTGAGATCGGTAAAGATGCGCTCGATGCACTGCTCGTGGAACTCGTTGTGCTGGCGGAACGAGATGAGGTAGCGCAACAGCTTCTCCCGGTCGAGACGCGGGCCGCGATAGTGGATCACCACGGATCCCCAGTCCGGCTGGCTGGTCACCAGGCAGTTGGACTTGAGCAGGTGGCTGTGCAGGGTCTCCTCCACGATCTCGCGACCGGCGGCCCCTTGCAGCAGGGTCTCGTCAAACTCGTAGCCGTCCACCTCGATATCCAGGCTGTCGATGCACTCACCGGGCAGCTGGGCTATCTGGTGGGGGGCCTGGTCGAGGGTGAAGAGGGTGACGCTCACCGGGGCACCAGCGCAGCCACTCAGGTCCTGAACCAGCAGCGCCTGCACCGCCTCCAGGGAGTCGCAGCGGGTCTGGTTGAAGGAGTTCAGGTAAAGCTTGAACGACTTGGACTCGATGAGATTCGGGCTGGTAGCAGGCACAAAGACCTCCCCGATGGCAACCACGGGCTTGCCTTTGGCATTGAGCCAGGAGAGTTCATACAGGGTCCAGACGTCGCACCCCTGGAAGGGCAGTTCACCTCTCAGGCCAAGATCGTCGCGGTTCAGGCTGCGTGGCACGGGCTGCAGCAGACTCGGGGTGTACTGGCTGATGTAGGCGGACTGCTGCCCCAGGCTCAGGCCTTGCAGCGCACTGGCGCCGGCGTATCTCTCTTGTTTGCTCATGCTGGTTTGCTCACGCTTGTCTGATAAGGGGTTTGATGGTGCAATGGCCCGATTTTTCGATCAGGTACTTGCGGCCATCAGAGGCCGCTATTGTGGGGAATATCGATGTCGGATCAAGTCCTGTCTGCCCTGAAGCAGTTCTTTTTACGCTGGCAGCGCGATGGTGAAGGAAGGCGGGGGCTGCCCCTGTGTGACTGGGAGGCCGACTGGCGCTCTCCTTGCGAGCTGGATGAACCCAGGGAGGGGCGGGTCGCCTGGCGTCCGTTCCAGCGGGAGCAGGCAGCCGACTTCACGGCCATGGCGAACGCCCTGGAGCTGACCCTGCATCCCAGCGCCATCGCCCTGTTTGGCCACTGGTTCAGCCGCCCTCTGTCCTGCTCTTTCAAGGGGTTGCGCATCGAACTCATCCTGCCGTGGAACGATGCCGATCTGGATCTGCTCAAGGAGAACCTCATTGGCCACCTGCTGATGCTGCGCAAGTTGAAGCGATCCCCTTCACTCTTCATTGCCACGACCCGCAACGAGATGACGCTGGTCTCCCTCGATAACGAGAGCGGCCAGGTGTGGCTGGAGTGGCTGGACTCCGGGCGGCGCCTGACGCTGGCCTCCTCGTTGCCGGCCTTTCTGGCGCGACTGGAAACCTTGCCCCAGTGATGCCCCAAAAGAGAGGGCCTTGCCACCTGGCAAGGCCCTCTCTTTTTATTGCGCCATTGTGCGCGGTAGGCTCCTACTCCTTGAAGTCCCAGGAGAGGTTGGAGACCAGCCTGCAAGGCTCGCACCTGAAGTCGAAGATCTCGTGCAGGGGGGCGGCCAGCGCCCATGGGCCACCACAGCCAGGGCAGGGGCGAGCCCGCTCTTCGGCGGCGCTCAGGCCACCTACCCGGTAGAGATAGTAATAGGTGGGGATGCCGCTCAGGAGCTCCAGCCGTCTGGCGAGATCGCTGCCCCGGCGATGAAGGCGGCTGCCCACCTCGCCGATTTCGTGCAGGGCGGCGTGTTCGGCGATGGAGCCGTTCATCTGCAACTGATCGCAGGCTTCCCAATCTTCCTGCCACTTGATGATCTGCTTGTGGTCACCGTTGGCGACGGCGGGCAGCCGATAGAGCGGGATGGGAGCGAAGTGGTCGCCGCAGCGCAGGGGAGAGCAACTGTGCAGGAAGCTGGTGTAGAGCAGCATCCAGCTGGGACGCTCCCCCTGCTCTGCGCACGGGTCCGTACTGTCCGAGAGCAGATCCGCCCCTTGCAGGTGGAGTTTGGGGGCGAGCAGGCCCGCCTGGTGCAGACCTTGCTCGGCAAGGGTGACCAGCTCGCTCTGGTTGTCAGGGTGCAGGCTGTCCTGCTCCGGGCAGACCACCCGGCTGACGAAATAGCCTTCGTGCATGCTGGTGGGAAACTCCCGCCCCAGGATCTGCCCCTGATAGCGCAGCATGTCGAGGTAGTGGACGATGGCCCGTTCGGCCTCCCCGAGGGAGGTATCGCGGTAGCACTCAAAGGTGAGTTCGAGGATATGCATGGCGATGGGTCAATCCGGCTTCTGGTTGAGCAGCAGATCGGTGAGGCGATCGACCTTCTGCTCCAGCCGGGCGAGCTGCTCGCTCAGTTGCTGAAGAGTGACGCTTTCCGTGGCCAAGGGGGACGCCTCGGGGGCACTGGCGGGGGCGGGCGCTGTCGACGCGGGCTGGGGTTGTTGCTTCCACTGGCTCAACACCTTGAGCAGCTCGGCCATGGGCACGGGATGGCTGAGGCGGGCCTTGACCATGGCGGTAGAGGGGGTGATCCCCCTGGCACTGAGTTCGTTGGCTATCTGGATGATCTCTTGGGCTGACATCTTGGCTCCTGCACGGCCGTCTTGCTGCGGGTGGATAGTGGCACAGAGCTTAATCAAAGCCTGTCCATCAGGAAAGCGGAGCGAAGGGCGTGGGTGGCGAGAGGGAGGGGATTGGCGGCTCCGCGTCTACCCAACGCTGGCCGCCGGGAGTACGGGGATCAGGTCCCCTGGCGCAGCATCACATCCAGCTGGTCGATGGCTTCCGCCCAGTCGGCGTCGTGGCTGAGGGCATCGCGCAGAAAGCCTGCCTGGGAAGGAGTCCAGAACGGCGCGTCGGGCAACTGGGTATGGCGATCGATGGGATGGTCGCGGATAAAACGCTGCTGGCTGATGTCGTCACTGGCCAGCCCCAGCTGGGCAAACAGGGCGGCCATGTCATGGGTGAGCAATTCCATCTCGGTACTCCTTGGAAGGGGGCTGTGGAAGAGTATAGCCAGCCCCCGTGCTCTCAAATCTAGGAGGGGAGACGATGGGGTGGCAGCTCGACACCGGCGACATGCAGCCCCTGCATGCAGAGCTGCCCCTGATAATGGCTCTCTCCGTCGCTGGAGAACTCGAACTGGTAGTAGGTGAGCAGGCGCAGGGGCTTGTGCCCCAGGGCGCGGTGTGTCCGCGCCAGCGACAGCAGTTGCAGGTCGTGGTGCTGGCAGTAGCGGCGCATGTATTGCCAGGCCAGCTCCGCCTGGCGGCGCTGTTGCCAGAAGGCCCAGCCAACGAGGCCGAGCAGCAAGATCCCAAGCATTTCTCCCATCAGCGGGTTCCTTCTGTGATGTGTGTGGGGCCCTATTCACCTCAGGCAACAGGGCCGTCGTGCCGGGCCTAGGTGGAAGCGAACAGGCGACCGATGGCCAGACCCAGGGCCTCGCTGCGTTCGGGGTCACGCAGTTTTGCCAGCATATCATTGCGCAATGCCGGTAGCGTGACGAGCTCGGCAAATACCTGGTTGAAGAACTGGGTGGGTTGCAGGGCGAGCTGCTCCAGAAACAGGCCGAGCAGTTCGGGGTGTTTCAGATCGGGCCAGAGGCGGCCAGCGATGGCGAGGAGCAGGGAGGGACTTGGCCGGGTTTGCAGCAGGGTCAGCAGCTTGTTGGTGCGCAGTCCGTTGCCCAGGCAGGAGGCCAGTGCCCGGCACAGATAGGCCAGGGTTTCGGGGTCAGGCTCGGCGCACTCCTGCTCCTTGCCGATGCGCTCCAGCAATGCGCCTTGCAGGGCAGGAGGCAGGGGGGCGTTCTCCAGGCTCTGGCACAGGGCGTAAAGAGGGGCCTGCGGCAGTACGGGCAAGGCCTTGCAGACCAGTGCCAGGTTGCGTTCAACCTGCAGCCGCTCCGCGAGATCTGCAAACCCTTGCAGTCCCAGGGCCTGCCACCCCTCTTCCCCCGGCGCCGCCAGATAGTGGCAGAGGGCCTCGTAGTAAGCGGAAGGGGCTTGTTCCAGCTGGCGGGCCAGCTTGGCGTGCACACTGGCCATCTTGGCCTCGGCCGGACGGAAGGTGTAGGGGTTGTCCGCCAGACGCTGGGCCTTCTCTTCGTCCAGTTCACCGGTGAGCTTGTAGCCCAGAGTCTCTACCACCTGATCCATGAAATGCTTGGGGCCGCTGGAGATGAGCAGGCCGCGTTCATCGAGGGCGAACTTGAGGAACCAGAGGTAGTGCCTGGATTCGGTTGGCTGGAAGAAGTGCACGCCGAGCCAGGCGTGCTGCTGCAACGGCCAGGGGTAGGGCTCCTGCTGCTGCTCGATGCGCACGAAGAGGTCGCTGGGGAGCGAGCGCACCTGGCGGCCCAGATCGAACAGCTGGAACTGGGTATCGGCCTGGGTCAGAAACTCGGTCAGGGTGTTGATGGAAGACATGAAGAGATCCCGCTTGAAGATAATGGGGGCGATTATAAGGGGGCTGCACCAGATAGCCAGAGGCGGTGATGCAGGGTATGAAGGTGACGGCAACATGGCAGCCATTGCGGGGTCGGTGTATAGTAGCGCCCCTTTTTGATGGCCGTATTGAGTGGGGCCCCGTCGCAGACCGGGCCCGCGATGAGGAAGTGAGCGAGATGAATCAATATCTGCTGGTTGCCGGTCTGCTGGGAGAGCTGACTGCCGAGTTGCAACGTCTGGAACGCTGGCAAGCCGACCATCCGGGGAGCGAGGCGCTGGCAAGCGAGCTGCCGTTCTGTGTCGATACCCTGAGTTTCGATCAGTGGCTGCAGTTCGTGCTGATCCCGCGCATGGAACAACTGGTGCTGCTGCAGGCTCCGCTGCCGACCAGCGTCTCCCTCTATCCCATGGCGAGTGAGGTCTATAAAGAGGAGCTGGCGGAGGTCGAGGCCCTGCTTCGTCTGATCGCCCGTTTCGATCTGCTGCTCTCCGGCAAAGTGGTCGAACAATGATGGACGAGCAGACCCGGACAGCGGATGCCTTGCAGCCGACTCTGCTCTATCAGGATGACTGGCTGGTGGCGGTGAACAAACCGTCCGGTCTCCTGGTGCACCGCAGTTGGCTCGACAAGGCCGAGACCCGTTTCGCCATGCAGATGACCCGGGATCTGATCGGTGGTCGTCATGTCTACCCCGTGCACCGACTGGACAGGCCCACTTCGGGTGTGCTGCTGTTTGCTCTCGATCCTGCCGTGGCCCGTACCCTGACCGAGGCCTTTGCTGCCCGTCAGGTCCACAAGGAGTACCTGGCACTGGTGCGGGGATGGGCCCCCGAAGAGGGGCTCATCGACTATCCGCTCAAGGAGCAGCTGGACAAGATTGCCGATGCCTTCAGCGACCCGGATCGCCCCGCCCAGGAGGCGGTGACCGCGTTTCGTCGTCTGCATCAGGTCGAGCTGCCCTTCGCCGTCTCCAAGAAGCATCCCACCAGTCGCTACAGCCTGGTCCGCCTCTTTCCCAAGACGGGGCGCAAGCACCAGCTGCGCCGCCATCTGGATCACCTGTTCCACCCCATCGTTGGTGATACCACCCACGGGGATGGCCGGCACAACCGGTTCTTTCGCGAGCACTATGGGTGCGACCGCCTGCTGTTGATCGCGCACCGTCTGAGCTTCGAGCATCCGGTGCTCAAGGTGCCGATGCGGATCCAGGCGCCCCTGGGCCCCGAGGTGCTGGGTCTGTTCGCCCGTCTGGGCTGGCCTGCCAGCGAGCAAGACTACGGCGCCTGAGCCTCTTTCCATCTGTTGCCTCTGACCGGGCTGTGGCATGCTGTAGCCCAGGTACGTCAGAGGAATGACTTATGGCTCAACGAGATATCGCCTGCGCAATCGCGTACCCCCCGTCTGTTCAAGGGGGCTCTTCCTACCCATCCCGGTCTTGCCGGGTCCAATATCTGTCCCTGAGGAGTCGCTGATGGCCGAGATCGACATCCTGGTCGGCACCGTCTACGGCTCTGCCATGCTGGTGGCCGAGACCCTCTGTGACCACCTGCAAGCCAATGGCCATGTCTGCCAGATCTTCGATGACGCGGCGTTGACCGACATCGATGCCTCACGCTTTCTGCTCATCGTGACCGCCACCACGGGGCAGGGGGATATACCGCCCAATTTGCAACCCTTTGCCAGTGCCCTGGCCGATCGTGCTCCTTATATGAAGGGATGGCGCTATGCCCTCATCGCCATGGGAGACAGCAGCTATGAACACTTCTGCGGAGCGGGGCGAACGCTGGATGCTCTGTTGCAGGAGCTGGCTGCCGAGCCACTGGTTGTGCGCCTGGAAATCGATGCGACGGTAGAAGATGAGCCTGAAGTGGCAGCGCTGGCCTGGTTGAAAACCTGGGAAAATAGACTGTAGCCAGACCCTTCTCCCCGAGAATAAATTCACCTCCGTGAGTGTGCTGACGGGGGTGTTTTATTTTTGGGGCGTCACGCCTCAGCCCCCAAATATATCCTCTCTTTCGTCCGGTTATTTTTCTCGCCAATGATGATAACCGGTTGGCCATATTCATCATCACCCACGACAAATTGAAAAATTAAAAGTTCCGCATTGAAAGCGATTTCAGTCATGTTTTTGCTACTGCGACACGGATTTATCACTTAACTCTCGTCGCGAATTAATATTTGAAAGCGCTTTCTTTGGTTGTTGTTTTTATTTTTTGTGCTTTTAATGGGTGATTTGAACCAACAAATGCAAATTTATTGATATTTTGTTGCCTTGGTTGTCGGTGGCGTGCGATTTGTCATCGTTTTGTGAATCAGCTCATGTTTGCAGGGAATTTGGGTACATATAATCGACCTCGGTTATCACCAAAACGTTTTTCCGGTGATAAGAACTTGAATATCAGGATCACACTCCTCTCAGCGGGAATAAGGAAAATGAAAATGAAAGCAAAGTGGCTCCCGATCGCTGCAGCAGTAACCGCAGCCCTGGCTTCCCAAGCCGCCTTCGCCGTTGATTTCCACGGCTACTTCCGTTCCGGTGTCGGTGTTTCCGGTGACGGGGACATGGTCAAATACAACGTCAACAAGGTTGGTCGTCTGGGTAACGAAAATGATACCTACGGCGAAGTCCAGCTGGGTCAGGAAGTCTTCAACAAAGATGGCAAGACTTTCTACGTAGACTCCATGTTCGCCATGGCGTCCAACGGCTCCAACGACTGGGAAGGTACCGGCACCGTCTGTAACTTCGATGCCAAGCAGTGCAACGGCGACTCCGACTTCGCCCTGCGTCAGTTCAACGTGCAAGCCAAGGGGCTGCTGGGCTTCGCGCCGGAAGCCACCCTGTGGGCCGGTAAGCGTTTCTACCAACGTCACGACATCCACATCTCTGACTTCTACTACTGGAACATCTCCGGTGCTGGCGCCGGTATCGAAGGCATCCAGGCTGGTCCTGGCAAGCTCTCCCTGGCCTGGGTCCGAAACGACCGCAGCGCGGGTGATGTCTTCGGTCAGTACACCCAGACTGGTGTAGATGGCAACGGTGATCCGGTTTACCAGAAGAACGAAGATCTGAACGTCAACACCCTGGACGTGCGTTATGCCGGCATCCCGCTGTGGCAGGACGGCTCTCTGGAAGTGGGCGCCATGTATGCCCTGGTCAATGAGACCGACGCCCAGAAAGATCTGAAGAACGACAACATGAAGAACGGCGTCATGCTGACCGCCGAACTGACTCAAGGCATCTTCGGTGGCTTCAACAAGACCGTGCTGCAGTACGGTACCGAAGGCTACTCCAAGACCATGGCCTTCTACGGTGACGGTTCTTGGTATGGTGCCGAAGCCAAAGCCGGTGCCGATGGCTACCGTATCATCAACTGGGGCGTCATCCCGATGGGCAACTCCTGGGAGATGGGTCACCAGCTGGTCTACGGGGTAGGCAACGAGATGTGGAACGGCAACGACAAGTACGAAACCATGTCTGTCGTCGCTCGCCCGATGTACAAGTGGGATGACTTCAACAAGACCATCTTCGAAGGCGGCTACTTCCAGGACAAGAGCAAGTCCACTTCCGGTACCACCGACAAAGATGGCGCTTACAAGCTGACCCTGGCTCAGGCCTGGTCTGCCGGCTCCAGCTTCTGGGCCCGTCCGGAAATCCGCGTGTTCGCCACCTACCTGAAGAACACCGAAGACCAGAACGCCTTTGAAGGCAACACCTCCAAAGACACCTATCAGGTTGGCGTACAAGCAGAAGCCTGGTGGTAAGCAATATCTTCAGTTAAGTTAGTCACTGCCCCCTTATGGGGGCAGTTTTGTTTCGCATGATGTGGCAACCGGGTTATGGAGATAAGAAGAATGAAACTGGTAAAGATGTCTATCGCGGCCATGGTTACCGCGCTGCTGGCCGGTTGTTCCGGTAGCATGGTGGTGCCCGTGCAGGAGCACGCCTCCATTCTGAGTAATGCCGATCAGGCCAAGCAGGCGCTCTCCCAGGCAACCAGTTGTTGCACAGGGTTCAACGAATTCAATTATGTCTCCCTGCCGGAAGGCGAGACGCTGCTGGCCATCGACGGCAAGCAGCCCAGTTATCAGTTTGACGAGGGCATGAGCTATTTTGCCGCCTATCGTCTGCCGGCCAATACCGGCAATCTGGCCATCACCCTGGCCTCCCAGGTCAGCAAGACGGTCCTGGTTCCCAAGGTGATCATGCTGGATGCCCAGTTCAAGGTGACTCGCGTGCTGGGTGAGTCGGTCTTTGCCTATCAACCAGCCCACCTGCTCGACAATGACAGGATTGAGGGGCGTGTGTTTGTGGACCGCAGCATGCCGGGCAATCCCGCCACTGAAACCTATATGGTGGTCTATGCGCCGGCCAACGAGACGGCGGGCAGCACCACCATCTTGCACCCCGCCAAGGCCTTTGCCCGTGCCAACGGCACGGTCGAGCCGGATATCAAGGACCCCGTGATCCCCCATTCGCCCTGGGGTCTGGTACAGATAAAGGTCACGGACATGGCCAAGGGACAAGGCCTGGAAGCCGTGTTCAAGCCTGAATACGCCGACAAGGTGGCGATGAGCCAGGCCAAGCCTGCTACCACTGCGGTGGCTGCGACGGCGGCCACCACGGCAGCCGTTGCCGCAGCGCCGAGCAAGCCGGCTCCCGCCATGCTGAGCGAGACCGAGAGCTTCTACAACGCCCAGATCGAGAAAGCGGTGAAGGCCGGTGACATCGACAAGGCGATGCAGCTCGTGAATGAAGCCGAGCGTGCCGGTTCAACCAAGGCGAAATCGGTCTTTATTGATGCAGTGAAACGTTCACAGAAGAACTAAATATCTCGGTTTATTAAAACCGATATTTATTGGAGGCCTCCCTTGTTGGAGGCCTTTTTAATCGGTAGACTGGATAATATAAATCCGCAATAAGTTACATTTAGTTACAGTGAGTATCGCTGGGTATTGTTTGGTTTCTTTGTGATTTATTTTGAAGTGGTTTATTTCTTTTTGCGGCGAAGCTATAACAATACGAAATAATATTCAAGATAGTCCCCTCTCTGCTTATTTATTATCTTGTGATCTCTCCTCCAAATTTATTATTCCCTTGTTTCCGACAGAGGCATTTCCACCCCCGCTGGGTTATATTCTGCTGGTCAAAATAAGCAACCCGGAAAACGCACTTGGCGCAGTGACGAATGAAGCACATCGTTATCAATAAACTGCCCTGAGTCGTTGTCGGAAAAAAAATCCATTCAGGAGCGCACACATGTTAAAAAATGCTTTCTCTAATCTGCAAAAGGTCGGTAAGGCGCTGATGCTGCCCGTATCGGTCTTGCCCGTTGCAGGTATTCTGCTGGGGGTGGGTGCTGCCCACTTCAGCTGGTTGCCGGAAATCGTCTCCCAACTGATGGAGCAGGCCGGTGGTTCCGTATTCGGCCAGATGGCTCTGCTGTTCGCCGTGGGCGTCGCCCTTGGCTTCACCAATAACGACGGTGTGTCCGGCCTGTCCGCCATCGTCGGCTACGGCATCATGACCGCCACCCTGACTGTGATGGCGCCTGTGATGGGTGTCGAGAAGATCGATACCGGTGTGCTGGGTGGTATCCTCGCCGGTGGCGTGGCTGCCTGGGCGTTCAACCGCTTCTACAAGATCCAGCTGCCAGAGTACCTCGGCTTCTTCGCTGGCAAGCGCGCCGTGCCCATCATCACCGGTTTTGTTTCCATCGGTCTGGGTGTCGTGCTCTCCTTCATCTGGCCGCCGATTGGTGGTGCCATCGGTGCCTTCTCCGACTGGGCTGCCAACCAGAACCCGGTCCTGGCCTTCGGTATCTACGGCGTGGTTGAGCGCTCCCTGATCCCGTTCGGTCTGCACCACATCTGGAACGTGCCGTTCTTCTATCAGGCTGGTACCTGCGTCAACGCCGCCGGTGAAACCGTACACGGCATCATGACCTGCTTCCTGACTGCTGATGACGCTTCCCGTGCTGCCGGCAACGGCTTCGGTCAGCTGGCGGGTGGCTACCTGTTCAAGATGTTCGGTCTGCCTGCTGCCGCGTTTGCCATTGCGCACTCCGCCAAGCCGGAAAACCGCGCCAAGATCGTAGGTATCATGGCTTCTGCTGCCCTGACCTCCTTCCTGACCGGTATCACCGAGCCTATCGAATTCTCCTTCCTGTTCGTGGCCCCGGTTCTGTACGCCATCCACGCCCTGCTGGCCGGTCTGGCATACGTGCTGACCAACATGCTGGGTGTCGTTCACGGTCACACCTTCTCCAACGGCTTCATCGACTTCGTGGTGCAATCTCCGCGTGCCGACAACATGCTGCTGCTGGTGGGTCTGGGTCTGGTCTACGCGGTCATCTACTACGTGGTCTTCACCGTGGTCATCCGTGCCATGAACCTGAAAACCCCGGGTCGTGAAGACGAAGCTGCCCAAGAGTCCTCTGCCGGTCAAAGCAAGGACGAGATGTCTGCTGCACTGGTCTCCGCCTTCGGTGGCAAAGAGAACATCGCCTCTCTGGACGCCTGCATCACCCGTCTGCGTGTCGGTGTGAAGGATGTGGCCAAGGTTGACCAGGCTGGTCTGAAGAAGCTGGGTGCCGCCGGTGTGGTGGTGGCGGGTTCCGGTGTACAAGCCATCTTCGGCACCAAGTCCGACAACCTGAAAACTGAAATGGACATCTGGATGAAGAGCAACTGATTGTCGCTCCGATATCCGAGTTCCGAAAAGGGAGGCGCAAGCCTCCCTTTTTGCTGGGTTGCGTTTGGTGGCGGGACATGTGCGGGGGCTTTCCTGACGGCGCCAGCATGGTGTGACCCAATGAAAAAGGCGCCCCTGGGCGCCTTTGCTGCATCAGACCGGCTTAAAGCTTTTCGAGGTCCCGTTCTATCTCGCTGATCTTGTTCTGCACCACCTTTTCCAGATGACGCAAGTCGCGCAGTATTTTCTGCTTGATGTCCGGATCGGCGGAAGGCTGGCCGCCCTGGGTCAGATTGTCCAGCTCATCCACCACGTATTTGAGGTTGGCGTTGATCTCGGTGACATCTTTGTACTCATGGGTCCCTGAGTCGACCAGCATGGTCTTGCGCTGGCGGGGGTATTTGAATTTGACGCTCTTGGCGAAGAATTCACCCTTCTGCTTCTTGAAATAGATCTTGAGGATGTCGTGGTTGGCTTCCTGGCGCAGGGTGTAGCTGTCCACCGAGGTGGGTTCCTGGATCCCCAGGCTCTTGAGATTCTCGTACATCGGGCTTCCTTGGTTTGAAACGATCCTGACCCCTCTATCTTACCCGAGTCCGGACGCCTTGCCTGTGACAGGCGCGCCAAATTCAAATTGGCGTCAAAAGGGTCTTCTTTAATCAACGAGCCAAGGGGGAGGGGTGAACGCCTTGTCAGCACTGCCATAAGCGGTATCGTCTCATGGGGGTGTGCAGTGATGGTGGGGCAGGGGAGTTGGTGCCCACCCATGAGAGCGGGCATGAAAAAGGGCACCAGAGGTGCCCTTGATGACATTGGCGTGGATTACTCGTCGATGGAGCGCAGCAGGGCGTTGATGCCGACCTTGGCGCGGGTCTTGGCATCCACCTTCTTGACGATGACGGCGGCGTAGAGGCTGTACTTGCCACACTTGGAGGGTAGGGAGCCGGAAACGACCACGGAGCCGGCCGGGACGCGGCCGTAGTGGATTTCACCGGTTTCGCGATCATAGATGCGGGTGGACTGGCCGATGAAGACGCCCATGGAGATGACGGAGCCCTCTTCCACGATCACCCCTTCCACCACTTCGGAACGGGCACCGATGAAGCAGTTGTCTTCGATGATGGTCGGGTTGGCCTGCAGTGGCTCCAGTACGCCGCCGATGCCGACGCCGCCGGAGAGGTGCACGTTCTTGCCTATCTGGGCGCAGGAGCCCACGGTGGCCCAGGTGTCGACCATGGTGCCTTCATCGACGAAGGCGCCGATGTTGACGTAGGAGGGCATCAGCACGGTGTTCGGGGCGATGAAGGAGCCTTTGCGCGCAGTCGCGGGCGGCACGACGCGAACACCGGCAGCCTTGAACTGCTCTTCGGTGTAGTTGGAGAACTTTAGGGGAACCTTGTCGTAGTACTGGGCATCGTCGCCCTTGATGATGCCGTTGTCGTTGATGCGGAAGGAGAGCAGCACGGCCTTCTTCAGCCACTGGTGGACGACCCACTCGCCGGCAATCTTCTCGGCAACCCGTGCTTTGCCGGAGTCCAGCAGGTCGATGGCTTCCAGAATGGCGGCCTTGGTGGCGGCATCGACGGAGCCGGGGGTGATGGAGTCACGGCGCTCGAAGGCCGCTTCGATGGTCTGTTGCAACTGGGTCATGACAGGTTTCCTTTATAAAATTCTGTTTGTTGTATCACACTTTTCCAATCGTTTTTAAGGGCTCTCGCCGATTTCTTCAGAATCAGGGCGATTTATTGTACTTGAGTGGTCCAACCATTTGTTCTGATTGAGGAATCAATACGTCAAAAAGCCTCTTTCGAGGCTTCATCCGAGCGTGTCAGGCACTCTCGCCAACGGGTTCCTGGGGGTTGAGCTGATTGACCAGCCTCTCCTCGAGGGCTTGCTGCTCCTCCGGGTTCAGCGGCTCTCCGGCCAGGGTGGTGAGGCTGAAGAAGTCCTCCACCCGCTCACCGATGGTGGTGATCTTGGCGGCATGGAGGGAGAGGCCGCACTGCTGGAACACGGCACCGATACGGGCCAATAGGCCCGGAGTGTCCAGGGCCGTCAGCTCCAGCAGGGTGTGGCGGTTTTCCCCCTTGTGGGGCAGGAAGACCACCCTGGTCGGCACGCTGAACTGGCGGTGGCGTCTGGACAGGGGTTTGCTGCGCAGTACCAGTTTGCCCGGCTCCTGAAGGGCTTTCTCCAGCGCCTTCTTGATGGTGGCGGTACGATTGGGGCTGATGGGCTCGCCGTTCGGTTCCAGCACGATGAAGGTATCGAGCACATAGTCGTTGCGCGAATTCATGATCTGGGCGTCGTGGATGCTGAGGTTCTTCTGATCCAGTGCCGAGGCCACGGTGGCAAAGAGGTTGGGGGTATCGCGACAATAGATGAACACCTCGCTACCGCCCCGTATGGGATGCTTGCCGATGAGCACCAGGGGGGCCGGGTTGTCACCGTGGGCGATGATCTTGCGGCAGTGCCAGGCGATCTGCTCCGGGCTGTGGCGCAGGAAGTAATCGGCCTTGAAGTCGTTCCAGAGGGCGGTGACAGCCTCCTGTGGCACCTCGCGCTGGGTCAGGATCTGCCTGGCCTGGCGCTGGTTTTCACGGATCTTGAGGCGCATGTCCGGCGGGTTTTCCAACCCCTGGCGCAGGGCCTTCTGGGTGGCGAAGTAGAGTTCGCGCAGCAGGGTGCCCTTCCAGTCGTTCCACAGACTGTCGTTGGTGGCACAGATGTCGGCCACGGTCAGGCAATAGAGCAGGTCGAGGTGCAATTCATCCCGCACCTTCTGGGCGAAGTCGGTGACCACATCCGGGTCGTAGATGTCGCGGCGCTGGGCGGTGACCGACATCAGCAGATGATGGCGCACCAGCCAGGCGACCAGTCGGCTCTCGTAGCGATCCAGCCCGTGCAACTGGCAGAATTCCAGCGCATCCACGGCCCCGAGTTCGGAATGATCGCCGCGCCTGCCCTTGGCGATGTCGTGGAAGAGGGCGGCGATGCTGAGCAGCTCGGGCTTGCGCAACTGGGTGAACACCTCGTGGCAGAGCGGGTGAGTCTGGCGGCTGGCCGGATTCGGGAAGCGATGGATGTTCTGCAGCAGCCTGTGGGTATGTTCGTCCACCGTGTAGGCGTGGAACATGTCGAACTGCATCTGGCCGACGATGAGGTTCCACTGGGGCAGGTAGGCCGCGAGGATCCCGTACTTGTGCATCAGGGTGAGCGGCTGGCCGATGCCGTTGGGGTGGCGCAGGAGCGCCATGAAGAGACGGCGGCACTCGGGTAGATCTTGCAGCCAGCAGTTGAGGGTGCGTCTGGCCTCGCGCAACTGGCGCAAGGTGGCGGAGTGGATGCCGGCAATCTCCGGGTGCTGGGCTATCTGGTAGAAGAGTCGCAGGATGGCGGCAGGATCCCGGCCGAACAGCTCGGAGTCCACCGCATCGATGAGGCGGCCGCGCAGCTGGAATTCGTCGCTGATGCGGCGCACGTCCATGGCGGTGTTGCCGAGAATGGCCTCGTCAAAGAGTTGCAGCAGCATCTCGTTGAGCTCGGCCACCCGCCGCACCGTCTGGTAGAAGCGCTTCATCATCTGCTCGACCGGGCCGTTGCCCTCGCCCTCGAACCCCAGCATCTGGGCCACGGTACGCTGGCGGTCGAACAAGAGGCGGTTGTCCCCCTTGTTGATGGCCATGTGCAGGGCGAAGCGCACCTTCCACAGGAAGTTCTGGCAGTCGAGCAGCTCCCGGTACTCGGCCCGGTTGAGAAAACCGTGGCTGGTCATCTCGAACAGGGTGGTGGCGCCGAAGTGGCGGCGGGCGACCCAGGCCAGGGTCTGGATGTCGCGAAGGCCCCCGGGATTGTTCTTGAGATCCGGCTCCAGCTTGTAGGCGGTGCCGAGAAACTGCTGGTGGCGCAGGGCCTGCTCTTCGCGTTTGGCACGAAAGAAGGCTTCGCTCGGCCAGAAGTGCTGGGGCTGGGTGGCCGCCTGCAACTGCTCGAATCCCGCCAGGCGACCCGTGATGTAACGGGCCTCGATGAGGTTGGTGGCAACCGTGATGTCGTTGCGGCCCTGCTCGATGCACTCGGCCACGTTGCGCACCGACTGCCCCACTTCCAGCTTGAGATCCCATAAGAGGGTGATGAACTCGCCGATGCGAAGCCCCAGCACCTCGTCCAGTTCATCTCCTTCGTAGAGGATCAGCAGGTCGATATCGGAGTGGGGATGGAGTTCGCCGCGGCCATAGCCGCCTACCGCGATCAGGGTGAGCTCGGTCCTGTCGAAGCCGAACTTGTGCCAGAGCCTGGTCAGCAGCGCGTCCATGTATTCGGAGCGGGTGGCCACCAGTTCGATGATGTTGTCACCGGCGTCGAAGCGCTCATGCAGCCAGGCGAGAAAGCGGCTCAGGTACTCCTTGCAGTTGTCACGGGTGAGCTGATCGTCTGGTAGCAGATGGGGAGAAAGCAGGCTGGCATCCATGGCATGTCACACTCTCGGTCGGGCCGGGTAAAGAGCAACCCCGGCGCGCGGCCGGGGTTGAATGTCAAACGTGGCGGATAAAACGCTCGATAGTGTCGTCGGGGCGCAGGGTCAGGACCTCGCAGCCATCCTCGGTCACCAGCAGGGTGTGCTCCCACTGGGCGGAGTCGCCGCCGTCCTTGGTGGTGACGGTCCAGCCATCCTTCGGATTGACCTTGCAGTGGTACTTCTTGCTGTTGACCATGGGCTCGATGGTGAAGCACATGCCCGCTTTCAGCTCCAGCTTGCCGCCGTTGCGGTAGTGGAGGATCTGCGGCTCTTCGTGGAACTCGGCACCGATGCCATGGCCGCAGTAGTCGCGTACCACGGAGAAGCCTGCCTGCTCGACGATGGGCTGGATGACGGCGCCGATCTCGGTGATGCACATGCCCGGGCGCACCCGCTTGATGGCGGCATAGAGGCTATCCTGGGCCACCTTGCAGAGCTGGCGGCGCAGGGGGGTGGTCTGGCCCACGATGAACATGGCGGAGGTATCGCCGTGATAGCCATCCTTGATGACGGTGATGTCCAGATTGATGATGTCCCCTTCCCGCAGCTTTTTGTGGTTCGGGATGCCATGGCAGATGACATCGTTCACCGAAGTACAGATGGACTTGGGGAAGCCGTGGTAATTGAGCGGCGCGGGGATGGCCTGTTGCACGTCGACGATGTAGTCGTGGCAGAGGGTATTCAGTTCGTCTGTGGTGACGCCCGCCTTGACGTGGGGGGCGATCATGACCAGCACGTCGGCGGCCAGCTGACCGGCGACACGCATTTTCTCAATCTCTTCCGGTGTCTTGATTTTAATGGACATGGGATCTCTCTTGGGGCCTGATTGCGCATCCTGCCGATGCCCAACAACCAGGTAATGAAAAATAGATGCGTTTGCAATCAGGGCGAAATTTTATCCCCAACCCCCGTTTACTTCCAGTGTGATCGTCATCGCAACGTCATCAGGCGGTCGCACCATGGTCCGGGATCCATTTTTAGCACCCGGGCTGGTGGTGTCATGACCAAAGTTATGGTATAAAGCGCGCCGGAATGGGGAACTCGTGTCCTCATGCCATCACCCTTACTCAACAACACACACACATCGACACATATGCCGGGGTGCCTTAACGGGTCGGTTATATGGGATGTGTGGAGGCCTAACCCCAATACAGAGGTATAAAATGGCTAAAGTTTCTATGCGCGACATGCTGCAAGCCGGCGTTCACTTCGGTCACCAGACTCGTTACTGGAACCCGAAAATGAAGTCCTACATCTTCGGCGCCCGCAGCAAAGTTCACATCATCAACCTGGAAAAAACCGTTCCGATGTTTGACGATGCCATGAACTTCATCAGCTCCGTAGCTGCCAAGAAAGGCAAGGTACTGTTCGTAGGTACCAAGCGTGCCGCGTCTGAAGCCGTCAAAGAAGCCGCTGAGCGTTGCGACCAGTTCTATGTTAACCACCGCTGGCTGGGCGGCATGCTGACCAACTGGAAAACCGTTCGTCAGTCCATCAAGCGCCTGAAAGATCTGGAAACCCAGAGCGAAGACGGTACCTTCGACAAGCTGACCAAGAAAGAGGCGCTGATGCGTACTCGCGAAATGGAAAAGCTGGAGAAGAGCCTGGGTGGTATCAAGAACATGGGCGGCCTGCCTGACGTTCTGTTCGTTGTCGATGCCGACCACGAGCACATCGCTATCAAAGAAGCCAACAACCTGGGTATCCCGGTAGTTTCCATCGTTGATACCAACTCCAACCCGGACGGCGTTGACTATGTCATCCCGGGTAACGACGACGCTATCCGTGCCGTACAGCTGTACCTGAACGCTGCTGCTGACACCGTTCTGGAAGCCCGCGAGCAGGACATCGTTGTTCAAGCCGAACAAGATGGCTTCGTTGAAGCTGAGTAATTGATAAGGACTGAAAAGCCCTTATTAACCAAGCTGATGTAATTGGTTAGCAGGGGCCCTTGTGGCCCCTGTTTCTTGTCAATTCAAGACCGAGGATACTGGACATGGCAAACATTTCTGCCGCCCTGGTAAAAGAACTGCGCGAGCGCACCGCCGCTGGCATGATGGATTGCAAAAAAGCGCTGGAAGAAGCCAACGGTGATATCGAGCTGGCTATCGAGAACATGCGTAAATCCGGTCAGGCCAAGGCCGCCAAGAAAGCTGGCCGTATCGCCGCTGAAGGTGTGATCTTCGCCCGTACCGAAGGCAACGTTGCCGTCATGATCGAGCTGAACTGCGAGACTGACTTCGTTTCCAAGGATGCCGGTTTCCTGGCCATGGGTCAGAAGATCGTCGAGATCGCTGCTACCCAGAAAATCGCTGACGTTGACGCGCTGAAAGCCGCCGACTTCGGTAACGGCGAGTCCGTCGAGCTGACCATCACCAACCTGATCGCCAAGATCGGTGAGAACATGAACCTGCGTCGCGTGATGCTGGTTGAAGGTGACAACCTGGGCACCTACGTTCACGGCTCCCGCATCGGTGTTATCACCAAGCTGGTTGGCGGTACCGACGAGCTGGCCAAAGATCTGGCCATGCACGTTGCTGCCAACAGCCCGCAATTCGTCAAACCGGAAGACGTGTCTGCTGAAGTCGTTGCCAAAGAGCGCGAAATCCAGATCGACATCGCCATCAACTCCGGCAAGCCGAAAGAGATCGCCGAGAAGATGGTTGAAGGCCGCATGAAGAAGTTCACCGGTGAGGTTTCCCTGACTGGTCAACCGTTCGTGAAAGATCCTTCCATGACCGTTGCCGAGCTGCTGAAGAAAGAAGGCGCTGACGTTGTTTCCTTCACCCGTTTCGAAGTGGGCGAAGGCATCGAGAAGCAAGAGACCGACTTCGCTGCTGAAGTAGCAGCCCAGATCGCGGCCGCTCAGAAGGCCTAATCGAACCGGTTTTTCCGTTTCCCCAGACCGCGACTTATGTCGCGGTCTTTATATGACCAGGAATCAGTGACATGAGTACCAATCCCAAGCCTGCATACAGACGTGTTCTTCTGAAGTTGAGTGGTGAAGCCCTGCAAGGATCCGAGGGTTTCGGCATTGATCCGGCGGTGCTGGAACGGATGGCCCAAGAGATCAAAGAGCTGGTTGAGCTGGGTGTTCAGGTCGGTCTGGTCATCGGTGGCGGCAACCTGTTCCGTGGTGCCGGCCTTGCCAAGGCAGGCATGAATCGCGTGGTGGGTGACCACATGGGCATGCTGGCGACCGTCATGAACGGCCTGGCCATGCGTGATGCCCTGCATCGTGCTTATGTGAATGCCCGCCTGATGTCGGCCATCTCCCTGCAAGGGGTCTGCGACTCCTACAGCTGGGCCGAAGCCATCAGCCAGCTGCGCGCCGGCAAGGTGGTGATCTTCTCTGCCGGTACCGGCAACCCCTTCTTTACCACCGACTCGGCAGCCTGCCTGCGCGGTATCGAGATCGAAGCCGACGTTGTGCTGAAAGCCACCAAGGTCGATGGCGTGTTCACCGATGACCCGGTCAAGAACCCGGATGCCGTGCTCTATCAGGAACTGAGTTATGATGAAGTTCTTGAAAAAGAACTCAAAGTGATGGATCTTGCTGCTTTTACCCTGGCCCGCGACCACGATCTGCCGATCCGGGTGTTCAACATGAACAAACCGGGCGCGCTGCGCCGCGTGATCATGGGTGAGCCGGAAGGTACCCTGATCCACCAGGCCAGCAAGTAAGGCAAGTGTGAGCCCCAGGCTCGCTTGTCCATTACGCCAGTCAACAAGATAGATACGAGCCGCCTGTCGGCTCGTTCGCCAAAAGGAAAACCACTGTGATCAACGAGATTAAAAACGACGCCAAGGACCGCATGGGCAAAAGCGTAGAGTCGCTGAAGACCCAGATGTCCAAGATCCGTACCGGCCGTGCTCACCCGAGCCTGCTCGACGGCATCCAGGTGGAGTATTACGGTGCTGCCACTCCTCTGAAGCAGTTGGCCAACGTGGTGGCAGAAGATGCCCGTACTCTCTCCATCTCCATCTTCGATCGCTCCATGATCCAGGCGGTGGAAAAAGCCATCCTGACCTCCGATCTGGGCCTGAACCCGTCCAGCAACGGCCAGACTCTGCGCGTGCCGCTGCCGCCGCTGACCGAAGAGCGTCGCCGTGATCTGACCAAGATCGTCCGTGCCGAAGCCGAAGGTGCCCGGGTTGCCATTCGCAACATCCGTCGCGATGCCAACGCCGATCTGAAAGCCCTGCTGAAAGAGAAAGAGATCTCCGAAGACGACGACCGTCGCGCCCAGGAAGAGATCCAGAAGCTGACCGATACCTTCATCAAGCTGGTGGATGACGCCCTGGTTGTGAAGGAAAAGGAGCTAATGGAAATCTAAGCCTCCGACAGGTATATTACGAGCGCCGTGTAGTGCCCCTGCACGGCGCTTTTGTCTTTGTGGGAGAAATGAATGTCGCTTTTGGCAGCGCTAGGCGATAGCGCCAGCTCGTCCTTGCCCCGTCACGTCGCCATCATCATGGATGGCAATGGTCGCTGGGCCCAGAACCGCGGCAAGATGCGGGTTTCCGGGCACAAGGCGGGCGTGAAATCCGTGCGTGAGGCCGTGGCCTTTGCCGCCCGTGCCAAGATGGAGGCGCTGACCCTGTTTGCGTTTTCCAGCGAGAACTGGCGCCGTCCGGAAGGGGAAGTAAACGCCCTGATGGAGTTGTTCATGACGGTGCTGGGTCGCGAGGTGAGCAAGTTGCACAGCAACGGCATTCGCCTTCGAGTGATTGGCGACACTGCCCGCTTCAGCGAGCGGCTGCAGGCCAAGATCGCCAAGGCCGAGGCCCTGACCGCCAACAATCAGGGATTGACCCTCAATATCGCCGCCAACTATGGCGGTCAGTGGGACATCGCCCAGGCGGCCCGGACCCTGGCACGGGCCGTGGCGGCGGGTGAACTGGATGCCGAGGCGGTCGATGAGGCGGCATTGGGTCGTCATGTCTGCATGGCTGATCTGCCCCCCGTGGATCTGTTGATCCGCACCGGCGGGGATCATCGCATCAGCAACTTTGTCCTGTGGCAGCTCGCCTATGCCGAACTCTATTTTACCCCGGTCCTGTGGCCCGATTTTGACGAGGCCGAGTTCAGTGGGGCAGTTGCCTCCTTCGTTGCTCGCGAGCGTCGCTTCGGGTGTACGGGTGAACAGATCCGGGAATTGATCGCCGCGCAACAGACCGGCTAAACCCCGCTCCCAAGAGAGAGGTTTCTTTTGCTAAAACAACGAATTATTACCGCATTACTGTTAGTACCCCTGGTGTTGGGGGCGCTGTTTTTTCTGCCGTTGAAATTCTTTGCCCTGCTCGCCGCCCTGGTCTTTCTGCTGGCCAGCCGTGAGTGGAGTGCCTTCGTCACTGCCCAGCCGCAACAGTGGTTGCCGCTGGTGTTCTGTCTGCTGCTGGGGGCCAGCCTGTTCTGGGTGCCCGTGGAGCAACTCTGGATCCCCCAACTGCATCCGCTGGTGATGGGCGTGCTCTGGACCGCTGTCAGCTGGTGGCTGCTGGGGCTGCTGCTGGTGCTGCGCTACCCGCAAAGCGCCAGGCTGTGGCGTGAATCCATCTGGCTCAAATCCCTGTTCGGTCTGGTGACCCTGGTTCCCTTCTTCTGGTCCCTGGTGGCCATTCGCGGTTACAACTTCTACCACGACCCCATGATGGGGGCCTGGATCCTGCTGTTCGTGATGGGACTGGTCTGGGCGGCAGATTCTGGCGCGTATTTTTTCGGCAAGGCGTTCGGCAAACACAAGCTGGCACCGGCCGTGAGCCCGGGTAAAACCATCGAAGGCATGCTGGGTGGGCTGTTTACCGCCAGCCTGCTGGCCATCGGCGTGACCTGGTTCATGGGCTTCGTGCCTGCCAAGATGGGCTCCGTGCTGCTCTGTTCCCTGCTGGCGGTGCTGGCCTCCGTGCTCGGCGATCTGGCCGAGAGCATGTTCAAGCGGGAAGCCGGCATCAAGGATTCCGGCACCCTGTTGCCGGGCCATGGGGGCATTCTCGATCGCATCGACAGCCTGACGGCGGCGCTGCCCGTCTTCCTGCTCAGCTACCTGTTGCTCGGTCCGGAGTTTTGATGTTTCGCGCACTGATGATCCCGGGAGCGTCCCGCTCCATCAGTCTGTTACCCAATCAGGAGTCTTGATGCAAAACCTGGTGATCCTGGGAGCGTCAGGCTCCATCGGTCAGAGCACCCTCAAGGTACTGCGCCACAACCCCGGGCGCTGGCAGGTGCTGGCGCTGACCGCTGCCCGCAGCGTGGACGCCATGCTGCGCGACTGTCTCGAATTCTCCCCCCGGTTCGCCGTCATGGTGGACGAAGGTGCCGCCAGCGATCTGGCGGGTCGGCTCAAGGCCCACGGCAGCACCACCCGGGTGTTGTCCGGTCAGGCAGCCCTGTGCGACGTGGCTGCTCACCCCGATGCCCACAGCGTGATGGCGGCCATTGTCGGTGCGGCGGGTCTGGCACCCACCATGGCTGCCGTGCGCGCCGGCAAGCGCATTCTGCTGGCCAACAAGGAAGCGCTGGTGATGTCCGGCGCCTTCTTCATGGAGGCGGTGCGCGAGCACGGCGCCGAGCTGCTGCCCATCGACAGCGAACACAACGCCATCTTCCAGTGCCTGCCGGTCGACGTGCAGCGCCAGCCCGGTTTCTGCGATCTGGCCGGGGCGGGGATCAGCAAGATCCTGCTGACCGGCTCCGGCGGACCTTTCCGCTATGCCGATGTGGGTGAACTGCACCATGTCACCCCGGCGCAAGCCATTGCCCATCCCAATTGGTCCATGGGGGCCAAGATCTCGGTGGACTCCGCAACCATGATGAACAAGGGGCTGGAGTACATCGAGGCGCGCTGGCTGTTCAATGCGGCCCCCGAGCAGATCCAGGTGGTGATCCACCCCCAGTCTGTCATTCACTCCATGGTGCAGTACAAGGATGGCTCCGTGCTGGCCCAGCTCGGCAACCCGGACATGTGCACTCCCATTGCCCACGCTCTGGCTTATCCGGAACGGATCGAGTCCGGTGTGGAACCTTTGGATTTCTTCAGTGTCGGAGAGTTCAGCTTTATCCGGCCCGACTATGAGCGCTATCCCTGTCTGGCGCTGGCCATGAGCGCGTGCCAGCAGGGGCAGGGGGCGACCACCTCCCTCAATGCCGCCAACGAGGAGGCCGTCGCGGCTTTTCTTGCAGAGCGGATCGGATTTATGGATATTGCCAGAGTCAACGAATCCGTCATGGCCGAGCTGGGCAGCAGTGCTGCCGGCTCTCTGGCGGATCTCATCGCCCTGGACGGTACGGCCCGAGCCCGTGCCCAGCAACTGATAAAGGAGCTTGCCGTATGAACGGACTGTGGTGGCAGCCAGCCCCTCTCCATGCTCTCGAGCGCAGGACTGGACATGACCGCGAGGTACGCGGCTGATGGGCGGGCTTCTGTGGAATATCGGCGCCTTCATCGTGGCCCTCGGGCTGCTGGTGGCGGTGCATGAATTTGGCCACTTCTGGGTGGCTCGTCGTTGCGGCGTCAAGGTGGAGCGCTTCTCCATCGGCTTTGGCAAGGCCATCTGGCGTCGCCTTGGCAAGGATGGCACCGAATACGTGCTGGCCCTGATCCCCCTTGGCGGTTACGTCAAGATGCTGGATGGCCGGGTCGATGAACTCAAACCGGGGGAGGAGGCGCAGGCCTTCAACCACAAGAGCGTCTGGGCCCGGATGGCCATCGTGGCGGCTGGCCCCATGGCGAACTTCGTGTTCGCCCTGTTCGCCTTCTGGCTGATGTTCATGATAGGGGTGCCGAGCGTCAAACCCGTGGTGGGCGAGGTGCGTCCCGCCTCCATCGTGGCAGAGGCCGGCATCCTGCCAGGCATGGAGATCGTCGGCGTCGGCGGCGAGGAGACCGGTGACTGGGAGAGCGTCACCTACGCCCTCATCAGCCACCTTGGCGATGACTCGGTCCAGCTCAAGCTCAAGGCGGCCAACACCAGCTATGCAGTGGACAAGACCCTGCAGCTGGCAGGCTGGAAATTCGATCCGGACAAAGAGTCACCCATCGGGAGCCTCGGGATAGTGCCCCTCGGTGGCAAGGTGCTGCCCGTGGTGGAGGCCGTGGTGCCGTCGAGCGCCAGCGAGAAGGCCGGCCTTCAGATAGGGGATCGCATCAAGGGAGTCGATGGAGAGGCCATCACCGAATGGGCCCAGTTTGTCGAGCGTGTCCAGCAGTCACCGGCGCAGCCGTTGCAGGTGACGGTGGAGCGCGGGGGCAGCGAGATGACCCTGACCCTGACCCCGAACGGGAAGAAAGTGAAGGGCCAGCTGGTCGGTTTTGTGGGCTTGTCGCCGCAACTGGTTCCATTACCGGATGAGTATCGAACTCTGTTACAGTATGGGCCTTTGCAAGCCCTGTGGCATGGGGTCCAGAAGACCTGGAGCCTGATCACCCTGACCTTCGACATGATAGGCAAGCTGATCGGTGGCATCGTCTCTTTGGACAACCTGAGCGGCCCCATCTCCATCGCCAAGGGGGCCGGCAGCAGCGCCGATTACGGGTTGGTCTATTTCCTCGGATTCCTGGCGCTCATCAGCGTCAACCTGGGGATCATCAACCTGTTCCCCCTGCCGGTGCTCGATGGTGGCCATCTGGTCTATTTCCTCATCGAGGCGATCACCGGCAAGCCGGTATCGGAAAAAATTCAGGAAGTTGGGTTCAGGATAGGCGCCGCCATTCTGATGTTACTGATGGGCATTGCGCTGTTTAATGATTTCGCTCGCCTCTGAGGCCAGAGCATCAACAAGGACACATAAGAACAAAATGGCTGTTAAAAAAGCATTGGTGTTGAGTTGCCTGCTGGGGGCCAGCTTCCTGGCTCAGGCTGCCCCGGCCTCTTTTGTGGTGCAAGACATTCAGGTCGAGGGCCTGCAGCGGGTGACCCTGGGTGCCGCCCTGTTGAATCTGCCGGTGCGGGTCGGTGATTCCGTCGACTCCGTGTCCCTGGCGAACGCCATCAAGAAGCTCTATGCCTCCGGCAACTTCGAGGACGTCAAGGTCTATCGCGACGGTCAGGTGCTGCAAGTGGTGGTCAAGGAGCGCCCGACCATCTCCAGCATCGAGTTCTCCGGCAACAAGGATATCAAGGAAGAGCAACTGACCCAGAGCCTGGAATCCTCCGGGATCCGCGTGGGTGATCCGCTGGATCGCACCGTGCTGAGTTCCCTCGAGAAAGGGCTGGAAGATTTCTACTACGGCGTGGGCAAGTACTCCGCCAAGGTCAAGGCCATCGTCACCCCGCTGCCGCGCAACCGGGTCGACCTCAAGTTCACCTTCGTGGAAGGGGAAGCGGCCAAGATCCAGCAGATCAACATCGTCGGCAACAACGTCTTTCCGGAAGAGAAGCTGCTGGCCCAGCTCTCCCTCAAGGACGACGTGCCCTGGTGGAACTTCACCGGCGATCAGCGCTACCAGAAGCAGAAGCTGGCCGGTGACATCGAAGTGCTGCGCTCCTACTACATGGACCGCGGCTACATCCGCTTCACCCAGGAGTCCACCCAGGTCTCCATGACCCCGGACAAGAAGGGGGTCTATGTCACCCTCAACGTCAAGGAAGGGGAGCAGTACAAGGTTTCCGGCATCCAGCTCAAGGGCGACCTCATCGACCGCGGCGGCGAGATGAAGGGCCTCATTCCCATCGAGGCGGGCAGCGTCTACTCCGCCAGTCAGGTAACCCATACCGAAGAGGTGCTCTCCAAGTTCCTCGGCCGTTACGGCTACGCCTATCCGAAAGTGGTCACCTTCCCCCAGATCAACGACCAGACCAAGGAAGTGGAGCTCATCGTCAACGTGGAGCCGGGTCCCCGGGTCTATGTGCGCAACATCAATTTCAGCGGCAACGTCACCACCAAGGACGAAGTGCTGCGTCGCGAGATGCGCCAGATGGAGGGCACCTGGCTCTCCTCCGACAACGTCGAGCAGTCCAAGACCCGTCTCAACCGCCTCGGCTTCTTCGAGACCGCGGAAGTGGACACCAAGCGGGTGCCGGGCAGCGATGACCAGGTCGATCTGGACTTCAAGGTCAAGGAGCAGCCGGCGGGGTCCATCAACGCCGGTATCGGCTACGGCACCGAGTCGGGTCTGAGCCTGCAGGCAGGTCTGCAGCAGGACAACTTCATGGGGACCGGCAAGAAGATCGGCATCAACGCCAGCACCAACGACTACTCCAAGAGCGTCGACCTGAGCTATAACGACCCCTACTTCACCGTGGACGGGGTGAGCCTGGGCGGCCGTCTCTACTACAACAAGTTCAGTGCGGCCGACGCCAACATCGTGGACTACGAGAACACCACCGTCGGTTTCCGTCTCTCCAGCGGCTTCCCGGTCAACGAGAACAACCGTCTCGACTTCAGCCTGGGCTACGAGAACAACAAGCTCTCCCAGCCCAACCCCTATGTACAGGTGGACGAGTTCTGGAAGGTCTACAACGGCAATCTGGATGGCGACAATCGCATGGTGTTCAACACCGTGGACGTCACCGCCGGCTGGACCCGCTCCACCCTCAACAAGGGTCAGTTCCCGACCTCCGGTGACCGCCAGCGGGTGAACGCCAAGGTGACGGTGCCCGGCATGGATCTGCAGTACTTCAAGCTCAACGCAGAAGATGCCCACTACTTCCCGTTTGATGCCGATCACAAATGGGTCATGCTGGCCAAGGCCCGTGCCTCCTACGGCGATGGCTACGGCACCAATGGCGATTACGAGCACGTCCTGCCGTTCTTCGAGAACTACTACGCCGGTGGTTTCGATACCCTGCGCGGTTTCAAGAGCAACACAGTCGGTCCGAAGGCGCTCTACTACTACAACTTGAGTGGTAACGACGTCATCCAGGGCACTGACAGCTCGGTCGGGGGCAACGCCCTGGCGGTGGCCTCGCTGGAAATGATCGTGCCGACGCCCTTTGCCTCCGAGACCTATCAGCCCCAGTTGCGGACCAGCTTCTTCATCGACGCCGGTTCCGTGTGGGATACCCACTTCGACTACAGCCAGTATCAGAACCGTTGCTTCAGTGGTTGCAACTATCTGATGGACTACTCCGACCCGAGCAACATCCGGATGTCGACCGGCCTGTCGCTGCAGTGGCTCTCTCCCATGGGCCCGCTGGTGTTCGTGCTGGCAAGACCAATCAAGAAATACGAAGGGGACGACACCGAAGTCTTCTCCTTCAACATCGGCCGTACCTTCTAAGGGGAGCGGACGCCCCCCCGCCATGGCGGGGGAAGCATGATGGGTCGCGCGTTTGCGTGCCTCACCAGGTAACAAGACGATCTCGTGGATCGCTTGCACAATCAGGTAAATCAGGTAGCCCTCGACCGAGGGACCAAGGAGTAAGTGTGAATAAAGCGTTGAAAGTAGCTGGTTTGAGCTTTGCACTGATGGCTGCCGGCATGGGTTCTGCCTTCGCTGAGACCAAGATTGCCGTGGTCGACATGGGCGAAGTCTTCCAAAAGCTGCCCCAGCGTGAAGCCGTTGCCAAGAAGCTGAAGGGCGAGTTCGAGCCGCGTATGCGTGAACTGCAGAAGCTGGAGTCCGACGGTCAGGCACTGGTCGAGAAGTTCAAGAAGGACGAAGCCTTCATGAGCGCCGAACAGAAGAAGCAGAGCCAGGAGAAGCTGGCCAAGCTGCAGATGGAATTCAACCAGAAGCGTCAGGCGTTTGAACAGGACAACGGTCGCCGTCAGTCCGAAGAGCGCAACAAGATCCTGACCAAGGTGCAGGCTGCCATTGACGCCATCGCCAAGAGCAATGGCTACGATCTGGTGCTGGAGCGCAACGCCGCCCCTTATGCAGCCAGCAAGCTGGACATCTCCGGCCAGGTTATTTCTCAGGTTAGCAAGAGCAACTAATTGATGGCATTCACTCTCGCACAGCTGGCCCAGCAACTGGGGGCCGAGGTCCATGGGGATGGGACCCGGGAAATTCGCAAGGTCGCGACACTGGAAAAAGCCGGGGAGGGGGAGATAGCCTTCCTGTCCAACAAGAAGTACCGGCATTTTCTGGAGCAGAGCAAGGCCACTGCCGTGCTCATCACCGAGGCAGACCTGCCGTTTTGCCCCACCAACGCCCTGGTGCTC
This sequence comes from Aeromonas sp. FDAARGOS 1418, assembly GCF_019048585.1. Taxonomy (NCBI): domain Bacteria; kingdom Pseudomonadati; phylum Pseudomonadota; class Gammaproteobacteria; order Aeromonadales; family Aeromonadaceae; genus Aeromonas; species Aeromonas sp. FDAARGOS 1418. Next base: position 1,932,488 of record NZ_CP077387.1, read on the forward strand.
AAGGACCCCTACGTGGGCTTTGCACGGGTTGCCCAACTGCTGGACACCACCCCGCAGCCGGCCATGGATATCCATCCGAGCGCCGTCATCGCGGCTGACGTGCAACTGGGCGAGAGAGTGGCCATCGGTGCCAATGCGGTGATCGAATCCGGCGTCGTGCTGGGTGACGATGTGCGCATCGGCCCGGGCTGTTTCGTTGGCAAGGATACCCGACTGGGAGCGCGCTCCCGGTTGTGGGCCAACGTCACCCTCTATCACAACGTGACCCTGGGCACGGACTGTCTGGTACAGGCCGGCACCGTGATCGGGGCAGACGGTTTCGGTTATGCCAACGAGCGCGGCGAGTGGATCAAGATCCCCCAGCTTGGTGGCGTGACCATCGGCAACCGGGTCGAGATCGGTGCCTGCACCACCATCGACCGCGGTGCGCTGGAAGATACCCGCATCGCTGACAACGTCATCATCGACAACCAGTGCCAGATCGCCCACAACGTCGAGATCGGCTACGGCACTGCCGTGGCGGGCTCCACCGTGATGGCCGGTAGTCTCAAGGTCGGCAAATACTGTATCATTGGTGGTGCCTCCGTCTTTAACGGGCACATGGAGATCTGCGACCAGGCCACCGTCACCGGCATGGCCATGGTGATGCGTCCCATCACCGAGCCCGGTATCTACTCTTCCGGCATCCCCCTGCAAACCAATAAAGAGTGGCGCAAGACCGCCGCCCGGGTGATGCGTATCGAAGAGATGCACAAGCGGTTGAGCAAGCTTGAGAAAAAGCTGGATCAAGAATAATCACGATTGGTATAGGGTACTGTTTTGACTACTGAAAAGAAGAGCCTGGGCATCCAGGAAATCATGGATCTGCTGCCCCACCGTTATCCGTTCCTGATGGTGGACAAGGTGGAAAACTACGAGATCAGCGATGAGCGCAAGACCCTGCGCGCCATCAAGAACGTTTCGTTCAACGAGCCGATCTTCCAGGGCCACTTCCCGGCCAAGCCGGTCTTCCCCGGCGTGCTGATCCTGGAAGCCATGGCCCAGGCCACCGGTATCCTGGCCTTCACCATGGTGGGCAAGCCGTCCCCCAACGAGCTTTATTACTTTGCCTCCATCGACAATGCCCGCTTCAAGCGCCCGGTGGGTCCCGGCGATCAGCTGGTGCTGGATGTGGAGTTCCTGAAGGAGCGTCGCGGCATCGCCAAGTTCACCGGTGTCGCCACCGTCGACGGTGAAGTGGTCTGTACTGCCGAACTGATGTGCGCCAAGCGCGAGGTATAACCGTGATCGATCAGACTGCCATCATCCACGACACCGCCATCGTCCATGAGTCTGCCGTCATCGGCAAAGGGGTTGAAATCGGCCCCTTCACCGTCATCGGCGCCGAGGTGGAAATCGGTGACAACACCTGGGTGAGCTCCCACGTGGTGATCAAGGGCCCGACCAAGATCGGTCGCGGCAACAAGATCTTCCAGCACACCTCCATCGGTGAGGATTGCCAGGACAAGAAGTACGCCGGCGAGCGCACCTTCCTCGAGATCGGCGACAACAACGTGTTTCGCGAGAACTGCACCGTGCACCGCGGCACCACCCAGGACCAGAGCCTGACCAAGGTGGGTAGCGGCAACCTGTTCATGGTCAACGTTCACGTGGCCCACGACTGCATCATCGGTGACAACTGCATCTTCGCCAACAACGCCACCCTGGCGGGCCATGTGCACATCGGTGACTTCGTGATCTTCGGCGGTCTGTCTGCCATTCACCAGTTCGGCCGCGTCGGCTCCCACGCCTTCGTCGGCGGCTGCGCTGCCCTGAACAAGGACGTGCCGCCCTACGTGATGGCCGCCGGCAACTACGCCAAGCCGTTCGGGGTCAACTCCGAAGGCCTGCGTCGTCGTGGCTTCAGCGCCGAGGCGATCTCTGCCGTCAAGCGCGCCTACAAGGAGATCTTCCGCTCCGGCAAGACCATTGAAGAGGTGTTGCCCGTGCTGAGCGAGATGGCCCAGAGCGAACCGGCCATCCAGCTCTATGTGGATTTCCTCAAGGACAACGAGCGCGGGATCATCCGTGCCTGATCCCATTCGCATCGGCATCGTCGCCGGAGAGACCTCCGGCGACATCCTGGCAGCAGGGCTGGTGCGCGAACTGCAAGCCCGCTACCCGGATGCGCAGTTCGAAGGGATCGCCGGGCCGCGGATGCAGGCTCTCGGCGTGAAGGCGCTGTTCGAGATGGAGGAGCTCTCCGTCATGGGCATCACCGAGGTGCTGGGCCGTCTGCCCCGCATCCTCCAGGTGCGCCGCGAACTGCTGCGCCACTTCATCGCCAATCCCCCCGACATCTTCGTCGGTGTGGATGCACCGGATTTCAATATCGGGGTGGAGCTGAAACTGCGCCGCGCCGGTATCAAGACGGTCCACTATGTCAGTCCCTCCGTCTGGGCCTGGCGTCAGGGCCGCATTCACAAGATCAAGGCCGCCACCGACATGGTGCTCGCCTTCCTGCCGTTCGAGAAAGCCTTCTACGACCGTTTCGATGCCCCCTGTCGCTTCGTCGGCCACACCATGGCGGACGACATTCCGCTGGTGCCGGATCAAGGGGCGGTGCGCGAGGCCCTCGGCATCGATCCCGCCCGTCGCTGGCTGGCGGTGCTGCCGGGGAGCCGCACGGCGGAAGTGGGCTTCATGGCGCCGGTCTTCCTCGAGGCGTGCAAGCACCTGACGGTGCACAACCCGGATCTCGGTTTCATCGTGCCTCTGGTCAACCAGAAACGGCGCGAGCAGTTCCTCGCCATCAAGGCCGAGGTGGCCCCGGAGCTCGACATGGTGCTGCTGGACGGCCAGGGCCGCGAGGCCATGATTGCCGCCGATGTGGTGATGCTCGCCTCCGGCACCGCGGCCCTCGAGGCCATGCTGGTGAAAAAGCCCATGGTGGTGGGTTACAAACTCAAACCCTTCAGCTACTTGCTGGCCCAGTGGCTGGTGAAGACGGATTATGTCTCCCTGCCGAACCTGCTGGCGGACAAGATGCTGGTGCCCGAGCTCATCCAGCACGAGTGCACCCCGGCCAACCTGGTGGAAGAGGTGAGCAAGCTGCTGGACCATGACAACAGCGAGCTCATCGCCACCTTCACCCGGTTGCACGAGAAGATCCGCTGCAATGCGGATGTGCAGGCAGCGGAAGCGGTTGCCGCGCTGCTGGAACGCTAGTGGGCTCTGCCTGTGTGTCAGGCGTGATGTTGTGCTGATACTGGCCCTGCGGGGCCGGTTTTGATTCAAGGCTATGAGATGACGATCGATATTCCCGAAGACAAGCTGATTGCCGGGGTGGACGAAGTGGGTCGCGGCCCCCTGGTGGGTGACGTGGTCACCGCCGCGGTGATCCTGGATCCTGCCAATCCCATCCTTGGCCTCGCCGACTCCAAGAAGCTCTCCGAGAAGAAGCGGCTCGCCCTGTTTGGCGAGATCAAAGAGAAGGCGCTGGCCTATGCCATCGGCCGCGCCAGCCCGGCGGAAATCGACGAGCTCAACATCCTGCACGCCACCATGCTGGCGATGCAGCGCGCCGTGGCGGGGCTCAAGGTGACGCCCGAGCTGGTCTTCATCGACGGCAACCGCTGCCCCAGATTGCCGATGGAGGCCCGCGCCGTGGTCAAGGGGGACAGCCTGGTGGCCGCCATCAGCGCCGCCTCCATCCTCGCCAAGGTGACCCGGGACGCCGAGATGACCGAGCTGGACAGCCGCCATCCCGAGTACGGTTTCGCCCGCCACAAGGGCTACCCGACGGCGGAGCACCTCGCCATTCTGGCCGAACGGGGCCCGCTGCCCGAATACCGGCAGAGCTTCAAGCCGGTGCGCCGCGCCCTGGGGATCGAATAACCGATGCCGATCTGTCTGAACGATTTCTGCTTGCGCAATGAGAGGGCGTGACCATGGCTGATCCCCGTTTCATCCACCTGAGGGTGCACTCCGACTTCTCCATGGTCGACGGCCTGCAGAAGATCGGTCCCATCGTCTCCGCTGCCGCCGCCAACAACATGCCGGCCCTGGCCCTGACGGACCAGATGAACATGTGCGGCCTGGTGCGCTTCTACGGCTCTGCCCACGGCAAGGGGATCAAGCCCCTGGTCGGGGCGGATTTCTGGGTGCAGAGCGACGAGCTTGGGGACGAGCAGTTTCGCCTCACCCTGCTCGCCATGGACAACGACGGCTACCAGAACATCACCCTGCTCATCTCCCGCGGCTATCAGCGCGGTCATGTGCAGGGGCGCCCCGTCATCGACAAGGCCTGGCTTGGCGAACATGCCAAGGGGGTGATCGTCCTCTCCGGCGGGCGCGAGGGGGATGTGGGCAAGTTCCTGCTCAAGGGCAACCGCCAGATGGTGGAGCATTGCCTCGCCTTCTACCAGACCCACTTCCCGGATGCCTACTACCTGGAGCTGCTGCGTACCGGCCGCCCGGACGAGGAGGTCTACCTCCACATGGCGGTGGCCATTGCCACCGAGTTCGAACTGCCGGTGGTTGCCACCAACGAGGTGGTGTTCCTCACCGCCGATGACTTCGATGCCCACGAGATCCGGGTCGCCATCCACGACGGCTACACCCTGATGGACAAGCGCCGACCGCGCCGCTACAGCCCCCAGCAGTACCTGCGCAGTCAGGAGGAGATGGCGGAGCTGTTTGCCGACATCCCGGAAGCCCTGGAAAACACGGTGGAGATCGCCAAGCGCTGCAACGTGACGGTGCGCCTCGGCGAGTATTTCCTGCCCAACTTCCCCACCGGCGACATGACCACCGAGGACTTCCTGGTCATGAAGTCGAAGGAAGGGCTGGAGGAGCGGCTGGAGTTCCTGTTCCCGGATCCGGCGGTGCGGGCCGAGCGTCGTCCCGAGTATGACGAGCGTCTCGACATCGAGCTCAAAGTGATCAACCAGATGGGCTTCCCGGGTTACTTCCTCATCGTGATGGAGTTTATCCAGTGGTCCAAGGACAACGGCATCCCCGTCGGTCCGGGCCGGGGCTCGGGGGCGGGGTCGCTGGTGGCCTACGCCCTCAAGATCACCGACCTGGATCCGCTGGAATTTGACCTGCTGTTCGAACGTTTCCTGAACCCCGAGCGGGTCTCCATGCCCGACTTCGACGTCGACTTCTGCATGGACAGGCGCGACGAGGTGATCGATCACGTCTCCGAGATGTACGGCCGGGAGGCGGTATCCCAGATCATCACCTTCGGCAGCATGGCGGCCAAGGCGGTGGTGCGGGACGTCGGCCGGGTGCTGGGCCACGCCTACGGCTTTGTCGATCGCATCTCCAAGCTGATCCCGCCCGACCCCGGCATGACCCTCGCCAAGGCGTTCGAAGCCGAGCCCAAGTTGCCGGAGCTCTACGAGCAGGACGAGGAGGTCAAGGACCTCATCGACATGGCCCGCCGCCTGGAAGGGGTGGTGCGCAACGCCGGCAAGCACGCCGGTGGCGTGGTGATCGCGCCCACCAAGATCACCGACTTCGCACCGCTCTATTGCGACGACGAGGGGCATCACCCGGTCACCCAGTTCGACAAGAACGACGTGGAGTACGCGGGCCTGGTGAAGTTCGACTTCCTGGGGCTGCGCACCCTCACCATCATCGATTGGGCCCTTGGCATGATAAACCCCCGTCTTGCCAAAGAGGGCAAGCCGCCGGTGGACATCGCCGCCATCCCCATCGACGACAAGAAGTCGTTCGCCCTCTTGCAGCGTTTCGAGACCACGGCGGTGTTCCAGCTCGAATCCCGCGGCATGAAGGATCTCATCAAGCGGCTGCAGCCCGACTGCTTCGAAGACATGATCGCGCTGGTGGCCCTGTTCCGCCCGGGCCCGCTCCAGTCGGGCATGGTGGACAACTTCATCGAGCGCAAGCACGGCAAGGAGGCCATCTCCTACCCGGACGAGAAGTGGCAGCACGAGAGCCTCAAGCCCATACTCGAGCCCACCTACGGCATCATCCTCTACCAGGAGCAGGTGATGCAGATCGCCCAGACCCTGGCGGGGTATACCCTGGGTGGCGCGGACATGCTGCGCCGGGCCATGGGCAAGAAAAAACCCGAAGAGATGGCCAAGCAGCGGGCGGGCTTCGAGGAGGGGGCGGTCAAGAACGGCGTCGACGGCGAACTGGCGATGAAGATCTTCGATCTGGTGGAGAAGTTTGCGGGCTACGGCTTCAACAAGTCCCACTCCGCTGCCTATGCGCTGGTCTCTTACCAGACCCTCTGGCTCAAGACCCATTTCCCGGCGGAGTTCATGGCGGCGGTGATGACCGCGGACATGGACAACACCGACAAGATAGTGACCCTGGTGGACGAGTGTCAGCGCATGGGGCTGACCGTGATCCCGCCGGACGTCAACACCGGCCGCTACCGCTTCAGCGTCAACGAGGAAGGCCACATCGTCTACGGCATCGGCGCGGTGAAGGGGGTAGGGGAAGGGCCCATCGAGGCGATTCTGGAGGCGCGGGATCGGGACGGTCCGTTCCGCGACCTGTTCGATTTCTGCAACCGGGTCGACATCAAGAAGCTCAACAAGCGGGTGATGGAGAAGCTCATCCTCTCCGGCGCCATGGACAGGCTCGGCCCCCACCGCGCCGCCCTGATGGCGACCCTGGAGGAGGCGATGCGCGCCGCCGAGCAGCACGCCAAGGCTCAGGCGGTGGGGCAGGTCGACATGTTCGGTGTGCTCACGGAGGAGATCGACGACGTCAAGAAGGCGTTCGCCAACGTGCCGCACTGGCCCGACAAGGTGTGGCTGGAAGGGGAGCGCGAGACCCTCGGGCTCTACCTCACCGGTCACCCCATCAACCAGTACAGCAGCGAGCTGCGGCGCTACACCTCGGGCCGACTGTGCGATCTGCATCCCACCTCCCGCGATACGGTGACCACGGCGGCGGGGTTGGTGATCGCGGCGCGCAGCATGGTGACCAAGCGCGGCAACAAGATGGGGATCTTCACCCTGGACGACAGATCCGGCCGTCTGGATGTGACCCTTTTCAGTGAAGCGCTGGAAAAATACGAAGAATTGATGCAAAAAGACCGTATTTTAGTGGTTTCTGGACAGGTCAGCTTTGATGACTTCTCCGGTGGCCTTAAAATGTCGGCCCGCGAGTTGCTGGATATCAACGATGCGAGGGAGCGTTTTGCCAGGGCAATCCGCATCTCCCTCGATGAACAACGCATTGACGAGCGCTTTTTCCCGCGTTTGTGCGAGATTTTGGAGCCCGCCCGTGCCGGAGTCTGTCCGGTTCAGGTAAACTATCGTCGCCCCGGTTCCCGGGTGCGATTGACGCTCGGTACCGAGTGGCGGGTGACGCCCACCGATCAACTGATAGATGACTTGCGAGTCCTGCTTGGACGAGAGCGGGTTGAATTGGTTTTTGATTAGAGGATCTATTGTCCCTATGAGTCTTTTTCTGGATTTTGAACAGCCGATCGCCGAGTTGCAGGCACAGATCGATGAACTGCGCCATGTGAGCGAGCACAACAGTGCCGTGGATCTCAGCGAAGACATTCGCCGGCTGGAGAAGAAAAACGAAGAGCTGACCAAGAAGATCTTCGGCGATCTGGGTGCCTGGCAGGTATCCCAGATGGCACGTCATCCCCAGCGCCCCTACACCCTCGACTACATCGAGCAGATCTTCACCGATTTCGACGAACTGGCCGGGGATCGCGCCTATGCCGATGACAAGGCCATTGTCGGCGGCATCGCCCGTCTCGACGGCGAGCCCGTGATGATCATCGGTCACCAGAAGGGGCGCGAGACCAAGGAGAAGATCAAGCGCAACTTCGGCATGCCGCGCCCGGAAGGGTACCGCAAGGCCCTGCGCCTGATGGAGATGGCCGAGCGCTTCAAGATGCCGATCATCACCTTCATCGACACCCCGGGTGCCTACCCCGGCGTGGGTGCCGAGGAGCGTGGCCAGTCCGAAGCCATCGCCCGCAACCTGAAAGTCATGGCCGGCCTGACCGTGCCGGTGGTCTGCACCGTGATCGGTGAAGGCGGTTCCGGCGGCGCTCTCGCCATCGGCGTGGGCGATCGGGTCAACATGCTGCAATACTCCACCTACTCCGTCATCTCCCCGGAAGGGTGCGCCTCCATCCTGTGGAAGAGCGCCGAGAAGGCCTCGGTGGCGGCGGATGCCATGGGCATCACCGCCCAGCGCCTGAAGGAGCTGAAGCTCATCGACAACATCGTCGAGGAGCCCCTCGGCGGTGCCCACCGCGACGTGGAGAAGATGGCCAAGCACCTGAAAGCGCGCATCAAGCAGGATCTGGATGCCCTGCGCCCCCTCGACAGCGAGCAACTGCTGGAGCAGCGCTACCAGCGTCTGCTGGGTTACGGCTACTGCTGATCTGCCGCTTCCAATAAAAAGTCCCCGCATGCGGGGACTTTTTTATGGGCGACGTTTGTGGGGGGACGCCGGGGCGGGCCTCAGGGGGCGGTCAGCGCCCGGTGCATGGGGATGGAAGCACGCCCTCCGGCAGGGCTCAGGGCCCGCCACTCCCGCCACAGCAGCCAGCACAGGGGGGGCGTCAGCAGCAGCACGGTGGCGGGCTGGGCCATCAAGACCCCGTCGCGCCCCCACCAGAGGGGCAGCAGGAAGATGAGGGGCAGCAGCAGCACCGTCTTGGCCACGGAGATGACGAGGGCCTGGCGGGTGCGGGCCATGGCCTGCAACAGCACGATGCCGAACATGACGATCCCCTCCAGGGGCAGGGCAGCGAGGTTGAGGGTCAGGCTGCTGATGGCGGCGGCGAGCAGCTCTGCGTCCTGATCCCCGGTGTAGAGCATGGCGACCGGCTGCGGCAGCAGCTGGACAATCAGCCAGACCCCCAGGCCATAGACCAGGGTGATCTTGAGCCCCATCGCCATCAGGAACTGGAGGTCGCGATGGCGCCCGGCCCCCGCTGCCTGGCTCACCAGGGGCTGGATGCCAAACGCCAGTCCCTGCAGGATGACGATGAAGACCGCCTCCGTGTATCCCGCCACGGTAAAGCCCGCCAGATCCTTGACCGTGCCGTGCACCATCAGCTGGCTGTTGTGCAGCAGCAACAGCAGCCCCAGATTGAACTGGGCGATGAGGCTCGGCAGCCCGGTGAAGAGCAGGCCGGGCATGGCCGGGAAGCGGGGCACCAGCTGGCGCCAGGTCAGCCGCAACCGGGCGTGGCGGGTGAAGAAGTACCCCAGGCCGAGCAGGCTGACCATGGCCTCCGAGAGGAGGGTGGCCTGGGCCGTGCCGGTGAGGCCGAGCCCGAGCCGGCCCACCATGATGTAGTTGAGCAGGATGTTGAGGAGGGCGCCGCCGCTCACCAGTACCATGGCGAGGCGAGGGCGGCCGTCGTTGCGAAGCAGGTAGGGCACCGCCAGGTTGCTGGCGAGCAGCAGGGTGCCACCGCCAATCCAGGTGAGGTAGTCGCTGGCCTGCTGCCAGGTGTCGGTGCCGGGGGCCATTCCCAGGGCCTGCAGGATATCGGTGTGCCAGTGGTGCAGCAGCAGCGGCGCTACCGTGCCCAGGATCAGCAGCAGCCAGAGGGCGCTGACCAGAGCCTGGCGGGCCAGAGCGAGGTTCCTGGCGCCCTGCTGGAAGGAGATGGCGGTGGCGGCCCCCATGGCGATCATGGCGGCGAGGCCGATGAGCACCATGATGACCGGATAGACCAGGTTGATGCCGGCAAGGCCGGCGGCCCCCACGTAGTGGCCGACGAAGATGCCGTCTACCAGGTAGTAGGCGCCGGAGACCAGCATGGCCATGACGGAGGGGAGGGCATAGCCCCAGAAACGGCGGGCCATGGCCCGTTGACGCAGGCGGAAGTAGGCGGACATATCTGTACTCGGGAAAAGGGCCGGAATCGAGCAGACAGTCTAGTTTCTTATGGATTAATTGATAATCAGGCTTTCATTTGATGAATTGCTGAATACAGCTCATCAATCAACGGATCCTGTGATACTCCTTCAGCATGTCGATCAGGGCTCGCAGCCCTTGCCCCAGCTGGTGCCGGCCCGGATAGAAGAGGTTGAACCCGGCAAAGCTGGGGCTCCAGTCATCCAGCACGCTTACCAGCCGCCCCGATGCCAGGGCGTCGAACACCTCCCCTTCATGGCAGTAGGCGAGCCCGAGCCCCGCCTCGGCCGCCCCCAGGTAGAGCGCGGGCGTGCTGGTGGTGAGCGGGCCCGTCACTTCGATCTCCAGCAGTTCCCCCTTGGCGGCAAAGGCCCAGCGATAGTGGTGATGGGGAGTGAGCCGATAACCGATGCAGTCGTGCTGGCGCAGATCCGAGGGGTGGCGAGGGGTGCCACGCCGTGCCAGATAGTCGGGGGAGCCCACCACCAGATAGCGCTGCTGCGGGCCCAGGGGAACCGAGATCATCTCCTGGGGCAGCAGGTCGCCATAGAAGAGGGCGGCGTCGTAGCCATCCTCGATGAGGCGGGGCATCAGCTCCAGCTCCTCCACCTCCACCTGCATGCGCGGGTAGCGTACCAGATAGTCGATGAGCACCGGGGCCAGCACCTCCTGGATGGCGGCTCGGGGGGCACAGAGCCTGAGCCTGCCCACGGGTTCGCCCGCGTGGCGCGTCAGCTCCGCCAGCGCCGCCTCCAGTTGCCCCAGGGTTGGCAGCACCTGGGCCAGCAGCCGTTCGCCCGCCTCGGTCGGCACCACGGCCCGGGTGCTGCGATTGAGCAGTCTGACGGCCAGGCGACTCTCCAGCCCTTTGAGGGCATGACTCAGGGCCGAGGCGGAGACCCCGAGCTCGAGGGCAGCCTTGCTGAAACTGCGGTGACGGGCGACGGCGGCAAACACGGCCAGCTCGGCGAGATCGGTGCGGGAGAGGGTCATGGTCGGTACGCAGAAAAGGGGCGGACACAAAGGGTACGCCATGGGGCGACGGGAGACAATCGGGGGGCAACGAGGGGGTTGTGACGAAATTGTTGCGCGCTTCAAGGGTGAGGTGGATCACACCAAAAAGTTTATATGTTAAAAAAAAATCGCAATATGGCGATTCAAGTGTGATCTGAAGCGACGGAAAGGCGATTCCAATCAAACTTTGGTTGATTAATTCAAAAAAACGCTGTGATTAATAGGGCCTTTTAACTAGAGTCATCTCATCGGATGAGGTGAGCGTTATCCCGTTGTTAACGAGCGAGCACGATCCCCTCTGTATTACGACTCCCCGCCCGTGTTTGTTGCAATCAGGTTGCCACAGGGAGTGGCGGCCGGATGGCCGGGGCGGAGGAACAAACAGGACGAATAGCTGGAGTTCCAGGGAAAGGAACCGGGCCCAGGCCCACTGACAAGTTAAGATCCCACTTTCCTTGATGACAGGAACACCCCTATGTCTGACATGAACATTGCAGTTGAAGGCAGCTTGAGCAAAGCCTCCTCCCGTGGCATCAACAAGGCCGACGTGGTCTGGATGCTGGGTCTGTACGGTACCGCCATCGGCGCCGGTGTCCTCTTCCTGCCGATCAATGCCGGTGTCGGTGGCCTGTGGCCGCTGGTCGCCATGCTGATCCTGGCCCTGCCGCTGACCTTCTTCGCCCACCGTGGCCTGACCCGCTTCGTGCTGTCCGGCTCCACCCGTGACGGCGACATCACCGAGGTGGTAGAAGAGCACTTCGGCAAGACCGCAGGCAAGTTCATCACCCTGCTCTACTTCTTCGCCATCTACCCCATCCTGCTGATGTACTCCGTGGCCATCACCAACACCGTCGAGAGCCTGATGGTGCACCAGCTGGGCATTACGGCACCTCCTCGTGCCATCCTCTCCCTGGTGCTGATCCTGGGTCTGATGGCGATCGTTCGCCTGGGCGGCCAGGTCATCGTCAAGGCGATGAGCGTGCTGGTCTTCCCGTTCGTGGTCACCCTGATGGGCCTGGCGCTCTACCTGATCCCGCACTGGAACGGTGCCATCATCACCGAAGCCCCTGCGCTGGGTGAGGCCTTCAATGGCGACTTCATCAAGACCCTGTGGCTGGCCATCCCGGTGATGGTGTTCTCCTTCAACCACTCCCCGATCATCTCCTCCTTCGCGGTGGACAACAAAGGCCGCTACGGCGCCAACGCCGAGAAGAAGTGCAGCAACATCCTGCTGGGCGCCCACGTCATGATGGTGATGACGGTAATGTTCTTCGTGTTCAGCTGCGTGCTGAGCCTCTCCCCGGCTGACCTGGCGGCGGCCAAGGAGCAGAACATCTCCATCCTCTCCTACCTGGCCAACCACTTCGACAACCCGGTGATCGCCACCGTGGCACCGCTCATCGCCATGGTTGCCATCAGCAAGTCCTTCCTGGGTCACTACCTGGGTGCGCAAGAGGGCATGAACGGCCTGATGGCCAAGTCCCTGCGCGAGAAGGGCAAGAACGTCGACGTCAAGCAGCTGAACAAGGTGACCGCGGTCTTCATGATCCTGACCACCTGGGCCGTGGCCACCATCAACCCGAGCATCCTCGGCATGATTGAAGATCTGGGCGGCCCCATCATCGCCATGCTGCTCTTCCTGATGCCGATGTACGCCATCGCCAAGGTACCGGCCATGCGCAAATATGCCGGCAACCTCAGCAACGGCTTCGTCACCCTCATCGGCCTCATCGCCATGTCCGGCATCATCTACAAGCTGATTGCCTGATGACAGCGTTCATCCCTGTGAGAAAGCCGCCCCCCGGGGCGGTTTTTTTATGGGCACAAATGCTTAACAAAGCGGTGGTGGCGGCCTAACATGGCGGGATGTTTTTCTAGACGGGACAACAGGATATGTCTGGGTTGAAAAAGGATCTCGGGCTCTGGCAGGGGATGGGGCTGCTCGCCACCTCCCTGCTCGGTACCGGGATCTTCGTGGTACCAGCCACCGCCGCCTCGCTGGCGGGAGGGGCGTCGCTGTGGGCCTGGTTGCTGCTGATTGCTCTGGTGCTGCCCATCGCCTTTACCTTCGCCCGCCTTGGGCGGCGATATCCCCACGCGGGTGGCGCCCCCCATCTGATTGGCCTCGCCTTTGGCAACGGCGCCGAGCGCTTCTCTGCTTTCCTGTTTCTGGCGGTGCTGCCGGTGGGCCTGCCTGCCGCCCTCACCATCGCCGCCGGTTTCTGGCACGCCCTGTTCGACATGGGGGAGTGGACCCTCTGGGGCATCCAGCTGCTCACCCTGCTCGGGGTCTTTCTGCTGGGGCTGCGGGGGGCGCGCTCCTCCGGCAATCTGCAACTGCTCATTGCCCTGGCTATCCTGGGGCTCACCCTGCTCATCTGGTTCAAGGGGGATCTCAGCTGGCGCGATGCCGCCCAGCCTCTGCCAACGGCGAGCGAGTGGCCCGCCATGGGATCGGCGCTGGCGGTGATGTTCTGGTGCTTCGTGGGGCTCGAGGCCTTCGCTCACATGGGGGAGGAGTTCAAGCGGCCAGAGCGGGACTACCCCCTTGCCCTGTTGGGGGGCGTGCTGCTGGCGGGGCTCATCTACTGGGTGCACTCGCTGGTGGTGCTCAAATATGACCTCTACGGGGACGAGGCGACCAATGCCATCGCCATTCCGGCCCTGCTCTCCCTGCTGTTCGGCCCCACCGCCAAGTGGCTGGTGGCGGTGCTGGGCTATCTCTCCTGCTTCGCCAGCATCAACATCTACCTGCAAGGTTTTGCGCGCCTTATCTGGAGCATGGCGCGGGAGGGTAAACTGCCGGTCTCCCTCTCTCGCCTCTCGGCCCGGGGCGCTCCCCTGCATGCCCTTGCCTGGGTGCTCGCCATCTGTTTCGTCTCCATCACCCTGATCCTCTGGCTGCGTCTGCCCCTTGATGCGCTGATCCGCTACGCCAACGGCAACTTCGTGCTGGTCTATCTGCTCTGCATGGCGGCGGGCTGGCGCTTGCTGTCGGGGACCGGCAAGGGGTTGGCGGGCCTCAGCGTGCTGCTCTGCACCCTGGTGCTGCTGGCCCTCGCCACCCAGGTGCTCTATGCCCTTGTGCTGAGCCTGGGGTATGGCGGCTTCTCCCTGTGGCGGCGCAGACGCCGCCGCTCGGCGTCCGATGAGGGTGTCTGCGCCATCAAGTAACTCCCGAAAAAAAGCCCCGCAGCGCGGGGCTTGTTGTTGCGGGTCACAGGCTGGCGGGCAGGTCGCTGCGCAAGATGGCGTAGTGGCGCAGGGAGATGAAGCCATCCCCCTTGCGCTCGCACTCCCGCGCCGTGCCCTCGTAGTGAAAACCGGCCCGCTCCAGCAGGCAGGCGGAGGGGCGGTTGGGCTCCTCCACTACTGCCAGCAGCCGGTGCAGGTCGGTGGTGCGGTAAGTGAGCGGGAGCCAGAGTTGCAGCGCCGCGCTCATCACCCCCTTGCCCCAGTGTTCGGGATAGAGCCAGTAGCCCAGCTCGGCACACCGGTGAGTCGGGTCGGCATCGTTGTAGCCGATGGCCCGCTGCGGCTCGCCCGAGAGTCGGTCGCGAATGAGATGCCAGGCGCCACGGCCGGTGCGGGTCAGCTCGGCATACCAATTCATCTGTGCCCGGCATGCCGCCAGGCTGTCGTAGCTGACGCCGTAGTAGGCGACGATCCGGGGATCGGAGAGGCCGCGGAAGATATGGGGCAGATCGGTGTCGGTGACGGGATCCAGCCTGATGTGGGGTGGTGCTGATGTCATGATGACTCCTTGCGGCCAGCCGTGGCTGGCCGCGTGTGTTGCGTAACAAGAGATGGATGATCCGGGCTGGCGTCAGGCAAACCCGAGCCGCTCGGCCAGGCGCGCCAGCTCGTCACGCCATTGCTGCTGCAGGCGCGGGGTCTGGTGCCTGGGCTTGCGGGCCAAATCGGCGGCGAGCAGGGCATCGAGCTCATACCAGCGCGCCAGCAGCGCCTCTTCGTCATCCCCCGTGGCGGCCGCAGTCTGCGGGTCACCTGATTGAGCCGGGCTGCCCGCCTGCAGCAAGGGGGCATCGCCCAGCAGCTCGGCATAGGCCCGTTCGGCACAGTGGGCCTCCTGGATGCGCCCGTCCTTTATCAGCCAGAAGCGGTTGCAACTGCGCTCGATCAGCTCCCGGTCGTGGGAGACCAGCAGCACACCCCCCGGGAAGGCGGCAATGGCGTCGGCCAGCTCCTCCTTGCCCGCCAGATCCAGGTGATTGGTGGGTTCGTCGAGCCAGATCATGTGGTGGCTGCCGAGGGACAGGGCGAGGAACAGCAACCGTGCCCGCTCGCCCCCGCTCAGGGTGTGCACCTGCTGGCCGTGGCGGACATAGGGGAAGCCCGCCCGGATCAGCGCCTGTCGCCGCGTCACCTCAGGCAGAGGGGCCAGGGGGTACAGCGCGTCGCTCAGGGTGGCGTCGTCAGCCAGCTGCTGCAGGGACTGATCGTAATAGGCGATGCTCGCGCCGGGGTGGCAGTACCAGCCCGCCTGCAGGCTCTGCGCGGCCAGTTCGCGCCAGCACTGGCGCAGCAGGGAGGACTTGCCGGTGCCGTTGGCACCGAGCAGGGCGACCCTGTCTCCCGCCCGCAGCCAGAGCCCCTCGGCACGCAGCAGCGGCGGCAGTGCCGGTGCCGGCGATACGTCGAGGGCCTCCAGCCGCAGCAGGGTGTCGGCGGGCAGGCTCACTCCGCGCAGCTCGAGCCGCCAGGGGGCCAGCGCCGCCACCTGGCTCTGCTCCTCCTGCAGGCGGGCGATGCGTTTTTCCATGGACTTGGCCTGGCGCACCAGCTTCTCGTTGTCATGCTCCCGCCCCCAGATGGCGAGGCGCTTGCTGCTGGCGCTCAGGCGGTCTATCTCCTTTTGCTCGTCCGCCCGGCGCAGGCGGGCCTGCTCATCCTCGGCAGCCAGCGCCGCCCTGGCCTGGCTGCAGGGCAGGGCGAAGCGGTGCAACTGGCCGTCTCGCAGGATCAGGGTCTGATCCGTGACGCTGTCCAGCAGGCGAGCGTCGTGGGAAACCAGCACGAAGGCGCCGCGCCAGCCCAGCAGAAACTGCTCGAGCCAGAGCAGGGCGGGCAAGTCCAGGTGGTTGCTGGGCTCATCGAGCAGCAGCAGGTTGGGTTGACGCAGCAGGGCGCGCCCTATCTGCAGCCGGCTGTGCTGGCCACCGCTCAGTGCACTGACCGGCAATGTGGCCTGGGCCTCCAGCTGCAGTTCGGCCAGCAGCTTGTCCACCTGCCATTCGGCGGCGGGGTCGTTGCCCAGTGCATCCAGCAGCACGGCGCGGGTGCTGAGGGTGGAAAGCCCGGCGGGCAGTTGCTGGGCCACGAACTCGCAGCGGCAGGCGGCGGCCTGCACGACCCGGCCGGCCTGGGGCGTGCGCTCGCCCGCCAGCAGCGCGAGCAATGTGCTCTTGCCGCAGCCGTTGGCGCCAATCAGGCCGAGTCGGTCGCCTGCGCGAATGCCGAGTTCGAGGTGATCAAATAAGGGAAGGTGCCCCGCACTCATCTGCAGGGAATGGGTACTCATCAGGGTTGTCATGCTCTTGCTCTCTTAAATCGCGGGATGGGAAATCCCTGTCATCAGGAGCGCTGGCGACAACGGCAGAGTCGAGAAAGGTCTCGGTATGGAAGGGAGTCGGCTTTGCTCGAACCCGCTATCGCAGCGCGATGGTATGCAGGCAAGAGCACTTGAATGTGCCGAACAGGCGAGCCGAGAACATCGGACACGCTTGGATAACCATTTTTTACCTCCTTGTGTTTCGTGATGGCACGGTGCGGCGATTATAGGCACAGAAAAAAACAGTCGTCTATCCGCCCTGTGGGGGCCGTGGGCACCGCATCGGGAGGTGCGGGGTAAAAAACGCCCCGTGATACGGGGCGTGGGGGGTCAGTCGCGGGGAGTCTTGAGGGCCTCAATCACATCGTCACTGGGGGCCAGTCCCTCCACGTGGTTGAAGCTCTCCAGCCCCTCCTGGGGATTGATGGTGAGGGCGTCGGCGCTCAGGTAGCTGCCGCTGCCGGCGCTCTCCACCACGACGATGACTTCAGGCTGCTTGTCGCCGTTGAGATCCAGCAGCTTGAGCTCCTTGATGCTGCCATCGCGCGGCAGCACCTTGCCGTCGATGAACTGATCCAGCGGAAACTGGGGGTTGGCACCGGAGTAGAAGCGCACGTCGTAGCTGCCGGTGGAGGCAGGCTCGCCGCGCCCTTCGCTGACGGTCACCACCTGGCCGGAGGGGAGTGTCAGCTGTTTGAAGAAGCCGTCCGCCGCCTGGCTGGCGAGGGGCAGGGTGAGCAGGCCGAGAGTAAGGAATAAGGCTTTCATGGAGAGGACCCTTGTTGCTGCTTGTGTGTCTGTGACGGGCAGGGGACGCTTCCCTGCCACGTCGGAAGCGGGCAGGGGGCCGCTGGTCGGCCGCCCCCTGCCCGGGTTGTCATCACCATATCTTGACCCGTTTGGCCGGGTCCAGATAGAGCTTGTCGTCGGGCTGGATCTTGAATGCCTCGTAGAAGGCGGGGATGTTCGGTACCACGCCGTTGACCCGGTATTCCGGCGGCGAGTGGGGATCCGAGGCGAGCAGCATCTGCATCAGCTCGGGGCGATACATGCCCTTCCACACTTGGGCCCAGCCGAGGAAGAAGCGCTGTTCGCCGGTAAAACCGTCCAGCACCGGGGCCTCCTTGCCATCCAGGGAGAGCAGGTAGGCCTTGTGGGCGATGGTGAGGCCGCCGAGATCGCCGATGTTCTCCCCCAGGGTAAACTGGCCGTTGACGTACTGGCCCTTGATGGGCTCGAAGCGGTTGTACTGGGCCACCAGCCGGCTGGTGCGGAAGCGAAACTCCTTGAGATCCGCCGGCGTCCACCAGTCGCGCATCACGCCGTCACCGTCGGATTTGGCCCCCTGATCATCAAAACCGTGGCCCATCTCGTGGCCGATCACCCCGCCGATGGCGCCGTAGTTGACTGCATCGTCCGCCGTCATGTCGAAGAAGGGGGGCTGCAAAATGGCGGCCGGGAAGACGATCTCGTTGTTGCTCGGGTTGTAGTAGGCGTTCACAGTCTGGGGCGACATGTGCCACTCGTCCCGATCGACCGGCTTGCCGAGGCGCGCCAGGTTGTCGGCGTATTCGAAGGCGCGGGCCCGCTGCAGGTTGCCCACCAGATCGTCGGGGCGAATGGTGATGGCGCTGTAGTCCTTCCACTTGTCCGGGTAGCCGATCTTGGGTCTGAACTTGGCGAGCTTCTCGAGGGCCTGGGTCTTGGTGGCCGGGGACATCCAGTCCAGCTCCTGGATGCTCTGGCCGTAGGCGGTGCGCAGGTTCTCCACCAGCTGCTCCATACGGGCCTTGGCCGCTGGCGGGAAGTAGCGCTCGACATAGAGCTTGCCCACCGCCTCCCCCAGGTTGTTGTCCAGCACCCCGAGGGCCCGCTCCCAGGGGGCGCGCTGCTTGGGAGTGCCGCTAAGAGCGGTGCCGAAGAAGGCAAAATTCTGGGCATCGGTCTGGCTGTCGAGGTAGGGGGCGTAATCGGTGATGAGCTGCCACTTGAGGTAGGCCTGCCAGTCAGCGACCGGGGTCTGCTGCATCACCTCGTTCAGGGCCGAGAGATAGGTGGGCTGGCCGATGACCAGGCTCTGCTGCCCCGCAAGGCCGGCCTGGGCCAGGTAGGCGTCCCAGTCGATGGCGGGGGCGAGGCGCCCCAGCTCGCTCACCGGTCCCTTGTTGTAGTTCTTCTCTCTGTCTCGCAGGGCCACATTGTCCCACTGGATCTGGGCGAGCCTGGTCTCGAGGGCCAGGATGCGTTTCGCCTTGGCCTGGGCATCCGTCTCACCGAAGCGGGTCAGCATGGCGGCGATGTGTTGCTCGTACTTGTGCAGCAGCGCCTGGCTGTTGGGGTCGCGCTTGAGGTAGTAGTCCCGATCCGGCAGGCCGAGGCCGGCCTGGTAGAGGTAGACGGCATAGCTGTCAGGGGCCTTGGCGTCGGCGTCTATCCAGAAACCGAAGGGGGAGCCGCCACCGGTGCGGGCGCTCTGGGCGAAGGCCCGGGCGAGATCCTGCGGCGTGCTGATCTGCTCTATCTTGCTCAGCATCGGCAGCAGGGGCGTGGTGCCCTTGGCGTTGCGGGCGGCCTGATCCAGATAGCTCTGGTAGAGGTCGTGGATCTGCTGGGCCGGGGTGCCGGCGGCGGCCTTGCCATCCAGCCCCTCCACCAGCACCCGCACGTCCGCCAGGGATTTGTCCCGCAGCAGGTAGAAGGCGCCGTCGGCGGGCCTGTCATCGGGGATCTTGGCGGTGGCGAGCCAGTGGCCGTTCACGTAGCGGAAGAAGTCGTCACCAGGCTTGACGCTGGTGTCCATGTTGGCCAGCGCAAGGCCGGAGTGTTTGTCCGGTTGGCTCGGTGCCTGACTGCAACCGGCCAGCAGGGCCAGCCCGACGAGGGTGGCCAGGATGTGTTTCTTGTTGTTCATTATGGTTTTATTCCAATTCGGGTTATATGGCTTCCTTGCCCACGCAGGGAGCGATTCACTCTAGCAGCCGGGTTAGCGCTTGATAAGCCCGACTCTGCTAAGATCGGCCTGGTCGTATTGGGGAAGCCTATGATTTCTCGTATTTATTCTCGTTTTTGTCAGACCCTGCCCGCGCCGGAAGGTTCCCGCGGTCTGCTGGTGGCTTTCAGCGGCGGGCTCGACTCCACCGTCTTGCTGGTGCTGGCGGCCCGTTTTGCCCGTGCCCACGGCCTCGCCCTGAACGCCCTGCACGTTCATCACGGCCTGAGCCCACATGCCGACCACTGGGTGGCTCACTGCGAAGGGGTGTGCCGGCAACTGGCGGTGCCCCTCATCGTGGAGCGGGTGCAGCTCTGTCGGGGCAACGGGGAGAGCCTGGAGGCCCAGGCGCGGGCGGCGCGTTATGAGCGACTCGCCGCCCACCTGGGGGAAGGGGAGTGGCTGCTCACCGCTCACCATCAGGATGATCAGCTGGAGACCCTGCTGCTGGCGCTCAAGCGGGGTGCCGGTCTGCGCGGACTGGCGGGCATGGTGGCGAGCCAGCCTTTTGCCGCAGGCCATCTGTTGCGCCCCTTGCTCGACATGAGCCGGGCCGAGCTGGCGCAAGCCGCGCAGTCACTTCCTTATGGCTGGGTTGAGGATGAGAGCAACGAGGACCCGAGCTATGACCGCAACTTCCTGCGCCAGCAGATCATTCCCCTGCTCAAGGACCGCTGGCCCGCCATGGCCCGGACGACGGCGCGCACCATGGCCCTGTGCGCCGAGCAGGAGGCGCTCATCAGCGAGCTGGCCGAGGCGGACTGGCAGGCGGTGGGTGAGGGAGAAGGGCTGCGCATTGACGGACTCCTCTCCCTCTCCCCCGTGCGGCGCAACAACCTGCTGCGCCACTGGATCCGCCGCCAGGGGGGAGAGATGCCCTCCCGCGAGCTGCTGGGCCTGCTGTGGCAGGAGGTGGCGCTGGCGCGCGATGACGCCAACCCCAGGCTGAGCCTGCAAGGGTTGGCGTGCCGCCGCTATCAGGGGCGTTTGTACCTGGTGGCGCCGGATCTCGCCCCCCGCGAGGAGGTGCTGCCCATCGGGATGGAAGAGACGCTCACCCTGCCGGACGGGCTCGGGCAGTTCAGGCTCTGGAGAACGGATGGCGAAGGGTTGCGGACACCGAGGGGGGACGAGCCGCTCTCGGTGCGTTTTCAGGTCGCCCCCGGCGTCATGCTGAAACCGGTGGGGCGGGTGGGCAGCCGGCGGCTCAAGAAGCTGCTGCAAGAGTACGGGGTGCCCTCCTGGCAGCGGGGGCGCATTCCCATCCTCTACTACGGTGAACAGGTGGCACTGGTGGCCGGGCTCTTTGTCTGCGACGGATTTCTGGCGCCAGAAGAGGGGGTGGCGTGGGAGTGGCGGCCCCCCGTCCCCCAGGATGCGGATTGACATCGCAGAGTGACAGGGGGCCGGGAGGGGAAGGGGGATGCCCTATTCGGGCAGGCCGGAGCCCCCGGCTTTCTTGCGGGCGTAGAGATGGGTATCGGCCGTCTCGTAGAGGCGCTGCACATCCATGCCCGACTGCCAGCTGGCGGCTCCCAGGCTGCACCCCACAGAGAAGGCGCTGAGCTCCTTGTGGCTGTGGAGCACATGTTGCAACCGCAGCCAGACCGGGCGCCAGGCCTCGGGGTCCGCGGGTTGCAGCAGCAGGGCAAACTCGTCACCGCCGAGGCGAAACGCCTGATCCGTCCCGCGAATGCACCCCTGCAGCAACTGGGCGAAGCGGCTTAGCACCAGGTCGCCCACCGGATGGCCCCAGGTGTCATTGACCTGCTTGAATCTGTCGAGATCCAGCAGCACCAGCACCAGGCCGTGGGGTTCCCGGCTGTGTTGCTCCACCGCCCGGCCGATGGCCTCGTCGAAGTAGGCGCGATTGCCAAGCCCGGTCAGGTGGTCGAGCCGCACCTGCTGCTCCAGCCGATCCAGCCGCAAGTAGAGGGGCAGGGGGAGGCTGAACAGCTGATGATATTGCTCAAGCAACCGCCTCTGGCCGTCGCTCAGAGGGTGCTCCAGCTCGTAGTGCAACTGGCCGAGCAACTGCTCGTGTCGTCCCCGCAGCTCGAAGCGATAGGCATGCAGGGTCAGCCTGGCCTGGGGCGGGTGCGAGATGAGGGGATGGGGCTGGCCACAGTCGAACTGGAGCGAGTGGATCCGGACAATGTTTGCCACCCGCTCGGCAAAGATTGCCAGCAGGGCGTCAAGATCCCGTTGCCCCAGCAACTGCTCGATCTGCTGATAGCGGTCCTGCCCGGTCAAGGGCGCAAGCCGCTCCATCTGCTGTACCCACTGCTCTATGCCATGTCCGAAGCCGTTCAATGACGATGTGTTTTCCACGTTACAGCCCTTACACCTCTCCATTCATTGCACAGGCTCTTGCAAGCCCTGTGCCTAAAATATGTCCGATGAAAAACAAGGGGGCTGGCTAGGCTTAACGGGATGAAACGGGAGGGGAAATCCCTGCCGCTGAGCGAGTGGCGTGCCATATGGGGAGCGGGCGCTGTGCTTCCGGGGAAGAGGGTGCCGGGCAGATGAAGGAGAGGGATGGGTGTACGCCGATGTGTTGATCCTGCTGATCTTCGCCGTTGTGCTGGTGGCCATTTTCCGGCGCCTCGGCCAGCCGGTGATCCTTGCCTATCTGTTTGCCGGCATGCTGCTCGGCCCCCATGGCGTGGCCATCGTCACGGGTCAGGCCATGATGCAGACCATAGGGGAGCTTGGCATCGTGTTCCTGATGTTCTCCCTCGGGCTCGAGTTCTCCCTGCCGCGTCTGCTCGCCATGCGCAAGCTGGTGCTGGGGGTCGGCAGCCTGCAGGTGCTGCTCACCTCACTGCTGTTTTTCGGGCTCGGCTGGTGGTGGGGGCTGAGCCTGGCCCAGGCGCTGGTGGTGTCAGGCACCCTGGCGCTCTCCTCCACCGCCGTGGTGATCAAGCAGCTCGGCGAGCTCAAGCAGCTCCATACCCGGCGAGCCCAGCTCGGGGTGAGCGTGCTGCTGTTCCAGGATCTTGCCGTGGTGCCCCTGCTGGTGATGATCCCCATCCTGGCCCAGCCCGAGGTGCAGGGCAGCGCCCTGCTGGCGGAGGTGGCCTGGGCCTCCCTCAAGGGGTTGTTTGCGCTCTCCGTGCTGCTGGCGGTGGGGAAGTGGCTGCTGCCCATGCTGTTTTTCGAGGTGGCGCGCGCACGTTCAGACGAGCTCTTCGTACTGAGTGCCCTGCTGGTTGCATTGCTGGCGGCCTCCCTGACCCAGTGGATGGGGCTCTCCATGGCGCTCGGTGCCTTTCTGGCGGGTATGATGCTGGGGGAGTCCCACTATCGTCATCAGCTCGAAGTGGACATCAAGCCGTTTCGCGACGTGTTGATGGGGCTCTTCTTCATTACCATCGGCATGACCATGGACTGGGCGCTGGTGGCGGACGCCTGGTGGCAGGTGCTGGCCTGTGTGACGGGGCTCATCCTGTGCAAGTCGCTGCTCATATTGCTGGCGGGCCGCCTGATGGGGGAGCGCAAGCGCGACGCCATGGCCGCCGGCATCATGTTGAGCCAGGTCGGGGAGTTCGGTTTTGTGCTGCTGGCGCTGGCGAGTCATCACGGCTTGCTGGATCACCAGCTGGTCTCTCTGCTCATCGGCATCGGTGTCATCTCCATCGCCCTCACCCCCTGGCTGGTGTTGCGGGCGCTGGGACTTGCCCACTCCCTCACCGACAGTGCCCTGCTCTCTCGCGCCGAGGTGGCCCAGTCGGGCCTGAGCAAACACCAGCACGTCATCATCGCCGGGTTCGGACGCACCGGCCAAACCTGTGCCCGCTTTCTCAAGCTCGAAGAGATCCCCTTCCTGGCCCTGGATCTCGATCCCGAGCGGGTGAGCGAGGCCAAGCTGGCGGGGGAGCAGGTGGCGTTCGGCGATGCCAGCCGGCGCGACATCCTGCTGGCGGCCGGTCTGTTGCGGGCGCGGCTGGTGATCATCACCTTCGACGATCGCAAGCGGGTCGATGCCATGCTGACGCTGATCCGGGAGCTGGCGGGGGAGATCAAGGTGCTGGTACGCACCCGGGATGACAGCTTCCTCGAACACTACAAGCAGGCCGGCGCCTTCGAGGTGATCCCCGAATCCCAGGAGGGAGCCCTGATGCTGGTCTCCCATCTGCTGCTCAACTGCGACATTCCCATCGGCCGGGTGATCCGGCGCATGGAGCACGAGCGCAGCAGCCAGTATCGCTTTCTGCACGGTTTCTACTGGGGCGGCAAGAGTGCGGGCAATCTGGAGACGGATCAACTGCTCGAGCGGCTGCATCCCGTGCTGCTGCACGACCAGGCCTGGGCGGTGGGACACAGGGTACGGGATCTCGCCCTGGGAGAGGTGCGCATCAAGGCGATTCATCGCGGGGAGCGCAGCCTGGATCCCAGGCGCGAGCTGGTGCTGGCGGCGGGAGATACCCTGGTGCTTTTCGGCACGGCCGTGGCCATGGAACAGGCCGAGCAGCGCCTGCTTGAGGGACGCTAGGATCTCCTTGCCATGGGATAAGGCCCCTCAGGCCTCTTCGCGAAACTGCTCCTGCCTCCCGCTGCCCGGCAGGTCGAGGAAGGCCTCGATGCGCTGGCGGTGATCCAGCGCGTCCTGGTATCCCAGCTTGATGAGCCGCTGGCAATAGCCGGGGTCAAACATCAGGAAGCTGGCCAGGCTGCTGCTCTCTTCGCCGTTGACCCCGAGCACCCGCAGCAGACGGCGCAGCTGGGTCGGCAACCGTGGGAGGTATTCGAGGGCGATGAGGTCGAGATCCTGGCTGGGGCGGATCACGCAGGTCTCCACCTGGCGCAGTTTCAGCCGACTGCGCTCCCGTGCCGGAATGAGGGAAAGGGTCTGGTTGATGCGCCCGAGCCGCTCCAGATCCGAATTGAGGGTGTCGGAGAAGACGGTGTTGAGCAGATGGCTCGCGATGTTGGAGCTGGTCAGGTGCCCCTGGCGGGGCGTCGGGTTCTCCCTGTGAGGGGAGTCCAGGGTCACCAGCAGGATCCGCTCCGCCCCCAGGTGGATGGCGGGGCTGAGCGGGCTTAGCTGGTGGATGGAACCATCCCCGTAGACGCGATCGCCGATGGGGGTGGCGGGAAAGACAAAGGGCAGCGCCGACGAAGCCAGCAGATGATCCGAGGTGAGCAGGGTTCGCAGGCCACGTCGTCTGGCGCGCTCCCAGGGCTGATGTTCGGCCCGCCCCTGGAAGAAGGTAGTGGAGAGGCCGTCATCGTAGTCGGAGGCCGTGATGGCGATGGCCTCCAGGCTGCCGTAGAGGATGTTGTCATCGATGCGGTGATAGTCGATGAGCTGATCCAGCAGACGGCGCAGGGGGGCGTTGTCGAACAGGTGGAAGGCTCGGTTGCTCTGGGGGGTGATGAGGCCGGCCGAGCCCTGATAGAGGGTGCGCCACAGCAGTTGGCAGGGGTGGAAGTCGAAGATGTGGTGGGTCTCGAAACGTCGCCAGACCCACTCTAGCTTGCGCACCCCCAGATGGAAACAGGAGGCGTAGCACGCCAGCGCCGTGATGTTGAGAGCCCCCGCCGAGGTGCCGCACAAAATGGGGAAGGGGATGCCGATGTTGCGGGGGTAGAGTTCGGCCACCGCCTTGAGTGCGCCGACCTGATAGGCGGCGCGGGCACCACCACCAGTCAGCAGAAGAGCAGTATTGGGTCTGGCCATGAGGGTGCGCCTTATCGTGATCGCCAGGGCGGGTTGCCACCGCGCAATTCAACTATAAGACGTTGTATACCGGATAAAAATGGGCCGCACGCTCAATTTTTGCGGCCCGTTTCATTTTCAGTTTGCCAAGGGCGTCTGGCTCAGTTGATCGAAGGCGGCGAAGGCTGGAGGGCTTGCCAGAATACGGCCATGGCCGAGCCCCCGGGTGCTGACCAGTCGGGTTCTGCCATCCTGGGCCGCGCGCAGGGAGTCGCCATGGGGAGCGAAGCGGTCTTCCTCATCGTGCACGATGAGGGCGGCGCCGCTGCGCCGGGCGAGCCGGCCAAGGGGGTCAACCGTGCTGAGCGGGTGCTGGTATTCGTGTTCTATCTCCTTGACCACCGCATCGAACAGCCGGATGGAGTAGCCGGAGCGCGCCACCATGCCATAGAGCTGGGGCACGTAGTCGAGCACCGGGGAGATGAGCAGCAGCGGCAGCGCATCGATTACCGGGTGACGGCTGCTGAGGGTGACGGCGCCCCCCATGCTGTGGGTGATGACGCCCTGGACGGGGCCGACCCGCTCGAGGATCTCGTCGAAAGCGCGCACGAAGCGGGGCAGGTGACCCCTGTTCCCTTCGCTCCGGCCGTGGGCAGGGTGATCGTAGGCGAGGGCCGTATAGCCCTGGGCGGCGATGTGACTCATCAGCGGATAGAACTGGCTGGCACTGCCTGACCAGCCGTGCATAAGCAGCCAGACCGGCCCCTGCCCGAGCCGGTAGCTCATCAGGGTCCCTTCACTGGTGTGGATGGCCTGCTCGACCAGGCCGGCCGGGGCTTCGACGTCCCGGGTCGCCCGCTGCGGGGTGAGCAACAGCTTGCTGGCGGTGCGCTTGGCGTGGGTGGGCGCGAGCACGTGATGCAGGCGGGTGCCGAGGCCCAGCAGCAACTTGCTCGGGCTGAAGCGGCGTGTGTTGAAGTAGATCTTGCTGCTCATGGTCATCCTGTGTCTTTTGTGTGCGAACGATCGTGCTTTTTTGCGGTTTTTTAAAATGAAGAGCCCGTCGGGTCAGCGCCAGCTGGCCAGCAATTGTTCCACCTCGGGCCAGAAGTGGCGGGCCGGATCCTCGCTGAGCCCCAGGGCATGGAACACCTGATCCCCGAGATAGAGGCCATAGAGGCGATAGACGGCGCGCCAGGGATCGAGATCGCTGCGCCACTCCCCTCTGGCCTGCCCCTGCACTACCTGGCGTGCCAGGTAGTCGAGCCAGAAACGGACCAGCTCGCGTGCCGCCTGCTGGACCTCACCCTCCTGGGCGGAGGTCCAGGCATCGAGGAACATGCAGCGGCCGGCAAAACTCTGGTTCCAGGCCAGCCAGGCCTGCAACAGGGCGAGCAGTTTCTCCTGCTGGGTGGCGTGCCCCTGTTGGCGCACCGGCTGGATCACCCGCTCCCGAAATACCTCGGCGGAATGGGTGAGCACGGCGATCTGCAGGTTGTCACGGGACTGGAAGTGGGCGAACAGACCGCTTTTTGACATCTCGCAGGCCGTTGCGAGGGAGCCTATGGTGAGGCTCTCCAGCCCCTGCTGGCTCGCCTGCTCGAATGCAGTCTGCAAAATGGTGTCGCGGGTCAGACGTCCCTTGCTCATCCGGCTCTCCTCTCTCTGGGCTGGCAGCATAAAGTACGACCGTGCTAATTGTCGAGCCGCAAATGGTGCAGGGAGGCCGTTTCCGGCTGCCGCGGGGGGCCAGAGAGTCTGTTGGAGGGGGGCTGGCTCGATACAAGCCAGCCGGGGACGAGCTCAGTCGTCCTTGATATCCATCAGCTGGAGGGCGATGACCGCCTGGGGGCAGTGCTTGACCCCGAGTTTGCGGAAGGCGGAGTGATATGGGCTCTGATGGTGGCAAGGGGCTCAACTGTCCTTGATATCCATCTGCTGGAGGGCGATGACCGCCTGGGTGCGGTTCTTGACCCCGAGTTTGCGGAAAATCGCGGTGATATGGGCCTTGATGGTCGCCTCGGAGACGTTGAGCTCCCAGGCGATCTGTTTGTTGAGGCTGCCATCCCGCAACATGATGAGCACCTTGTATTGCTGGGGGGTGAGGCTGGCCAGCTTGGTGGCGAAATCGGGCCCTTCGCCGGGCTCGGGATGGAGGGAGATGCCTTCCGGCACCCAGTTGTCCCCCCCGATCACCGTATTGAGGGCGCTGACCAGCTCTTTCATGGGGACGGACTTGGGAATGAAGCCGAGCGCGCCCAGGCGCAGCACCTGCTGGATGATGGCGGGATCCTCGGAGGCCGAGACCACGACGATGGGGAGATCCGGGTGATGTCCGCGCAGATAGGCCAGCCCCTCGAAGCCGTTGGCCCCCGGCATCTTGAGATCCAGCAGCAGCAGGTCGACGTCGGGATGTTCATCGAGCAGGTGGCTCAGGCTGTCGATGGAGTCAGCCTCCAGCAATCTGGCGTCGTCGATGGCCATGTGCACCGCTTGATAGAGGGCGCCCCGAAACAGGGGGTGGTCATCTGCGATGACGATGGTAAATTGGCTGTCCATAGCTCACATTGTTGCTAACTGATTGTTTTGAAAAATCAAACTAGCACTGCTACCCAAGTGGGTCAAACCCGCCAGTACGCAAATGTGAGGTGGTCATCGGATGTCGTGCCACGGGGCCGGCGGGATGGCCAGTAAACAACCCATGCAGGAGGCAATCGATGGGATCCCTGGTTTTGACGGTGGGCACGGGCTCCACCTGGGCAATGAGAACGGCGCTGGTGCTGGCCATGAGCGGGCTCAAGTGGCAGGAGCAGGTCTTCGATCTGGAAGATGCCAAGGAGCTGCAACGGCTCAAGCGCACGGCCCCCGCCGGCCTGGTGCCCTGGCTCGACGACGGTGAGCTGCGTATTCACGACTCTCTGGCCATCGCCGAATATCTCCACGAGTGCTGCCCGGAGCGTCACCTTTATCCGGTGGACAAGGCCGAACGGGCCCTGGCCCGCAGCCTGTGCGCCGAGCTGCACGCCGGTTTTCGCCAGATCCGCACCCTGCTGCCCTTCTTCCTGGGGGCGCCCACCCAGAGTGAACCGCCGGTGGAGGTCATTGACGAGCTGGCCCGGTTGCAGACCCTCTGGTCCCAGGCGCGGGGGCCCTTCTATTTCGACGAGGCGAGCATTCTGGATGCCTTCTATGCGGTGATGGCCTATCGACTGGCAAGCTATGGCATTTCGCTGCCCGGTCAGGCTGGCGCCTATCAGCAGGCCTTGCTGGCCTGGCCCCTGTGGCAGGAAACCCTGCTCAGGGCGAGGTTGCAGTGGCCAAAGGCGGCCCGCCAGTCTGATTGATGCGGGCGTCGGCAAGACAAAAAAGGGGAGCCATCGGCTCCCCTTTTTATTCAGGCCAGGTCGCTATTTCTGCCGACCTGCGAAGACCACGACCACTTTGTCTTCTCCTTTCTCCCGCACGAAGCCGTAGGGGGCATCGGAAATCTTCTTGTGGCTGCCCGCCGCGATGGCAGGGTGGGCGGCACGGAACTGGCCGAGCCGTTGCCAGTGCTTGACCAGCTCCGCCTTCTCGCCACTCGCCAGCTCCTGCCAGTTCATGTCCGAGCGCACGCTCTGATCGAACACGCCGCCATCCTTGGCAAGCCCCCGGCCGGACTCGTCGCCATAGTAGATCTGGATGCCCCCCGGCAGCAGCATGAAGCTGTTGGCCACCCGCCGTTGCAGCGCCACGTCCTGGTAGTCGCCGAAGAAGAGCTTGGTGTCGTGGGAGCTGATGTAGCTCAGCACGTTGAACTCGGGATCCTGGTTGATGCGGCTGGCATAGCTCGCATAGGTGGGCTCTGCCCCCGCCATGCACTGGGCCTGGGGCAGGGCGAATTCACGCTGGTAGTCGAAGTTGATCAGGGAATCGAAGCCGTGCTGGTACCAGAAGTCCTTGGCGACCCCGTGATCCCACACCTCGCCCACCATGTAGAAGGGAAGGTCATCGAGGGCCTTGCCCGGGTTGGCGGCCTTCCACTCCTTGAGCGCGTCGGTGCCCGCCTGCTTGAGCCTGGCCCAGACCGCGGGCTCCAGGTGCTTGACGGTGTCGGCACGGAAGCCGTCGATGCCGAAGCGGCGCACCCAGTCGGTGTGCCAGGCAATGAGGTAATCGCTCACGGTGGCGTTGGGCAGGGCCTTGGCCCTGGTGTCTTTTTTGGCAGCGAGCAGCGGTGGCAGCCCCACCGATCTGGTGGATTCGGTCAGGAAGTCCGGCAGTCCCGCCACCGAGCCGGTGACGTCGTCGGTGCCGGGTTGCGGGTAGCCGGGCAGGCCGGCCCGCACCCAGTCAGGGCCCCACCACTTGTCCCAGTGGGATGACTGGTAGTCGATGAACTGGTTGTAGCCATGCCAGTTGAGGCCGCCGCTCGGGCGCCATTCGTTCCAGCGACTCGGCAGTTTGCCGGTGTTCTGGGTGAGATCGGTGAGCCCCAGATCCTGCAGGTCGGCGAGGGTGGCGTAGCCTGCGTGGTTCATCACCACGTCGAGGATGATCCGCATGCCGCGCTTGTGGGCCTCGTCCACCAGGGTTTTCAGGCTCTCTTCGTCGCCGTAGTTGGGATCTATCTTGGTGAAGTCGAGCGCCCAGTAGCCGTGGTAGGCGTAGAAGGGGAAGTTCCCCTGTTCGCCACCGCCGATGAAGCCGTGGACCTGTTCCACCATGGGGGTGATCCAGATGGCGTTGATGCCGAGTTGCTTGATGTAGTCGAGCTTCTCGGTCAGCCCCTTGAAGTCACCGCCATGCCAGGTGGCCACTTCGTCCTGACCATCCTTCTGACGACCGAAGCTGTGATCATTGGCGGGATCGCCGTTGTGGAAGCGGTCGGTCAGCAGAAAATAGACGCTCGCCTGATCCCAGCTAAAGGGAGCAGGCTTGGCGGCCTTGACCGGCTCGAGCAGCAGCAGGCCGCCGCTCTCCTTGCTCGGTGTCAGGGTGATCTTGCCGCCCTTGACCACGGCTTCCTGTCCCGAGTAGGCATCCCGCAACCGGGTGCCGTCGGGCCAGACTCCCTTGAGTGATGTCGTGACCGGGCCGCCATCCCAGCTGATGCAGGGCTCTTCCGGAGGCTGGCGTTTGAACTCGCTCTTTTTGGTTGCCCGCAACACCTTGAGGCTGGGGGTATCGGGGTTGAAGGTGAACTCGTAGTCCCCCGCCAGCATCACCCTCAGATGGAAGTCTGTCCCCTTGTTGCACTTGTCCATGGGCTGGGCGGTGCCGAAGGGAAGGGGCCTGGCCTCGGTTGGCCCGAAGCTGGTGCCGCAGCTGTTGCCCGCATCGCTGATGCGGATCTGGTGGCTCCCCTTGTCCAGTCTGTGGGTCAGGGTGACGGTGCCCTTGTCCAGCGTCAGCGCCTCGGCCACCGGTTTGCCATCCACATGGAGATAGACCTCGGGGGCGGCCATCGCCTGACCGATGAACAGCGGTGTGGCGAGCACGGCCAGCCACAGGGGTGATGGGCGAAGAGCGGGGCGCGAAGAGAGACGCATAAGCCATTCCTTGAGCAGAGTGTGAGGAGCAGGGTCCGTTGAGGCACTCATTCTAGGGCGCGCTGGGGCAGGCTTGGACCGGTAAAATACCGATTTGTGACGTCAGTTCAAATGGTTACGTTTTCAAGAATGGAAAAGTGTGAACCGGGTGTCGCGGCCATGAAAAAAGCCGGTCAGTTGACCGGCTTGTAGGCATTCGGGGTGGCGTCACACGGTGAAGAACTTGAAGTTGACGAAGGCCACCGCGATGAAGGAGGCAACCATGCCGCTGATGCAGAGCACCGCAGGGCGGATGGCAGGCCAGCGATGGGCCAGCAGCACGATGGCCAGCAGAGTCGGATAGAGGCCGAACATGTAGCGGGGCATGGCGTTGAGACCGGTCATCAGGGGGATGGTGCAGCAGATGAACATCAGGGTCGCTTCGGCCCAGCGTTTCTGGCTGAACAGGTAGCCATTCAGGCACCAGCCGAAGATCACCATGATGGAGAGATAGGCCTTGCGCCCCCCCAGCTCGAAGCCGCTCAGCCACCAGTCCAGGGGGCTGTCCATATAGCGGCCCCAGGCCACCTGTATGTGCTTGAAGGCCAGGGCATCCCCGGTGAGGTGATAGAGATAGACCATGTAGGAGAAGAGGCCGAGGGGAATGAGCCAGAGGGTGAACACCACCTTGAAGGCGCGCTCGGTGAAGCGGAAGAACTCGCGCCAGCCGTAGGCCTGCAGGGCCAGGATCAGCACCGGGAACACCATCATCACCCCCAGGTTGCGGGTGGCGGAGATGAAGATGCCGAGGAAGGCGACCATGAGCCACTGTTCGCGGTAGGCGAACAGGAACATTCCCAGCATCAAGGCCATGAACATGGGCTCGGTATAGCCGGAGACGAAATAGGCGGAGAAGGGGGAGAAGGCCAGCAGCCAGACCCCGAAGCGGGCGGTGTCGTCCCCCAGCTTGAGCTGGCGCAGCACCAGCAGCATCAGGGGCAGGCTGATGAAGAAGGCGATGTTGGCTACCAGCATCAGGCCGATGAGGCTCTCCATGTCAAACAGGCTGGAGAGACCGCCGGCCAGCATGGGATAGAGTGGCATGAAGGCCCAGTTCGCCGCATTGCCCTTGCTCAACCAGCGTGGATAGAGGTCGTAACCATTCTCGATGATGCGCTGGAACCAGACGCAGTCGAACTGGCAGTAGGCCTGCAGCGGCCCGATGTCGGTGGCGCCATAGAGCTGGACGCCGAAATAGCCCATGCCATAGAGCGCCACCCGGCTCAGCACAAAGGCGGCGACAATCATCAGCCAGTCGCGGCCGCTGATGCGCAGTGACGGGCGATAGGGGAGTGCAGCCCCGGTTGACGGGGCGGTATTGGTCATATCATTCATCAGGCAAAAACCCAGATACGGGAGAGAACGTAGGTGAGCACGGTGACGGTCAGGGTGGCGATCACCACCGGCAACAGGCCGGAGAGACCGGCAAACAGCAAACCGCTCAGGATGAGGTTACGCACCGCCAGAGAGAAGAGGGCAACCAGCAGGAACTTGCTGGCGGCACCTTGTTTCTGAAAGGTGATGTAGCGATGGCCGAAGAACGAGAACCAGAACGCCACGGCAAAGGCCAGGGTCGTGACCAGGTGCTCGGAGATGGCCGGCCAGGTATGAAACAGGGCGATGGAGGTACCCAGATCGACGAGGGTGGCCCCCCCGCCGACAAAACCGAAGCGAACCAGCCGCCAGAATTCCTCGCGGGAGATCATTGAGACGCCTGCTCCTGCTGATCATCAGCGGCTTTCGCGGCGGCCTTCTTGCCAGCGCTCTTCTTGCTGGTGGTGGGCACTTCCTGCTTCTGCTCTTCATCCTGCTTGGCGTACTGGCCGTAGACCCCTTCGATGAGGTAGACGGGGCGCTGTTTCACCTCGACGAACATGCGGCCGATGTACTCGCCGATGATGCCCAGCGACAGCAGCTGGATGCCGCCGAGGAACAGCATAACCGACATCAGGGAGGCGTAACCGGGCACGTCGATGCCGAAGAAGAGCACCTGGGTGATGATCTTGAGGATATAGAGGAAGGCGATGAAGGAGACACCGACCCCGATGTAGCTCCACACCCGCAGCGGCCAGCTGGAGAAGCTCATCAGGCCGTCAAGGGCGAAGTTCCACAGCTTCCAGTAGTTGAACTTGGTTTCGCCGGCATGGCGGGCCGGGCGCTCGTAGGGGACGCCGACGGCGCGAAAACCGGCCCAGGCGAACAGCCCCTTCATGAAGCGGTTGCGCTCCGGCAACTGCTTGATGGCCTCGACCACCTTGCGATCGATGAGGCGGAAGTCACCGGCGTTCTCCGGCAGCTTGGTGCTGGTGGAGAGGGCGTTGAAGAAGCGGTAGAAGCCACCGGCGGTCAGGCGTTTCATCGGGGTATCGGCGCTGCGATCCACCCGGATGCCGTAGACGGTGTCATAGTCGCCGGTCTGCCACAGCTTGACGAACTCCAGAATGAGAGAGGGGGGATCCTGCAGGTCCACGTCCATGGGGACGATGGCGTCGCCCTTGGCCTGGTGCAGGCCGGCGGTCATGGCCGCTTCCTTGCCGAAGTTGCGGGCCAGGTTGACCAGGGTCACACGGGGATCCCGGGCGATGGCCTGCTCGACCACCTCACGGGTGCGGTCACGGCTGCCATCGTTGACGAACACGATTTCAAGCTGGTCTTTGAGCGGGGCCAGTTCGGTATCTATCGCGCTGATGAAGGCGTCTATGCTCTCTTCCTCGTTGTAAACGGGAACGACCAGAGAGAGTCGAAAATCGGCACGGGACATGGGAACTTCCTTATTGAAAGAATTATTTTACGGAACAGATGCTTGGGGCATTCCGCTTCACTGAGCCACGGTCAGTCGCACGGACTGGACGTTGAGCGGTGTCGGGGCGGAGAGCGCCAGGAAGTTGGGACGCTTGGGATCGGCGGTCAGGGAGTCGCCCGGCAGGCTGAGGCGGATCTCGTTGATGCCCGCCTTGGCCAGCTTGACCGTGGTGGTGAAATCATGACCCAGCGCCACCTTGAGCAGGGCACCAGCCTGGGGGCTGTTGATCCTGGCCTGGATGGTGAGCTGCTCCGGCTGGGCTTGCTGCTTGGGCAGCACGAAATAGAGACCGCCCTGACCGCTCAGCTCGGTGCCTTGCTCGCTGGGCTTCTTGGCCCAGCCTTCGCTTGAGAGGAAGCGGCTCGGCTTGGTCAGGTTGAGTTCGTTGCCGGGCTGGTAGGTCATGCTGGAGTTGTGCTCCCAGAAACGGGTCTTGCCTTCCAGGTAATAGAGCTTGTAAGCCAGGCTCACGTTGGGGTGAGCGGCCAGATAGAGGGTATAAAGGTAGAAACCGCTCAGTGCCAGGATGGCAGCCAGAAAACCGAACTTTTTGTAGGTCATATTACTCACTCGACGCCCGACAGATTGATAGGCAGATTTCGCGCATATGCTAATCCAATTGCAAAAAAAGCATAGTGGATCACAAAAATATATTTGCTCACATATTAACCCTCAATCACCCTGCTTACCAAGGGGCTTTGGGGTCGTTTGCTTCCTCTTCTTGATTGTGGCTTTTTCGGCGCCAACCTGTCTGCCGCCACCTGGGGCGCATCAGGCAAACGGCTGATATTGTGCTTTGTTGTGGCAGGATCTGTCGCCATTTCACCTGGGCAGAATTAAGATGGTCTGTCCCGTCGTCAAGGATGACCCATGAGACTCTTCTCTCTGTGTGTGCTCTGCTGTCTGCCCCTCCAACCGTTGTGGGCGCAATCGTTCTGCTCCTCCCCCCTTCGCGTCGGTTTCGATGACTGGCCCCCATACCACTATTACCAGCAAGAGGGAGCACGTCGGGAACTGCGTGGATTTGCGGTCGACTACCTCAATGCCGTGTCGAATCGGCTGGGTTGTCGTCTGGTCTATGTGGAGCGTCCCTGGAAGCGGGGGTTGCACGATCTTGAGCGGGGTCGGCTGGACATCGTGATGGAGGCGTATTTTGCTGATGAGAGGGCGCGTTATGCCTGGTTCTCCATCCCCTACAACCCGGGCCGGACATCGCTCTGGGTACGCAAATCCGGTACCGGTGAGGAGTCGGATCTGGCGAGCTGGCTGGCCCACGGGCATCGCCTCGGTGTGACCAGGGACTACTATTACGGCCCGGAAATCACCAAGGTTCTGCAGCGATACCGCAACCAGGTGAGCGAGGTCAACGATGTGCAAAACTATCGCAAGCTGCTGCTTGGGCGGATAGACGGTTTTCTCGGGGATAGTCTGGCCACGCCCTGGGGTCTGAAGAGAGAGGGGCTGTCGGATGCGGTCGTCCCCCACACCATGGCGATCCATGAGACGCCCACCTTTTTCATGTTGAGCAAGAAGACCCTGTCCGGGGAATTCGTAGAGCGGTTCAACGAGGCGATAGTGGCCGTCGGCGACAGCGGGGAGCAGGAACTCATCTGGCGTCGTTACACCTCCGTCCGCTAGCAAAGTCGTCGGCATTCACGCATCATGGGGTCCTGACCGTCGCGCCTGACAGGCCGAAATGAACCGATTTGAGGCAAGCGTGGTAAGAAGCATGGGTAAGAAGTATTGGTTGGCATTGGCGAATCTCATCTGGCTGGGCTGCTGGCCGGCCAGCATGGTTCATGCCAGCACGGAACAGGCGGTAGTGGCCAGTCCCAGCATCCAGCATGACTGGTATCAGAACGAGGTGGCCGAGCAGGCTCGTCATGAGCTTGAACAGCAGTTGCAGGAAGCGGTGCTGGCCCAGCTGCATCCGGATTTCTACCGCCTCTGGCAGCAGTTGCAAAAGACCCCGGCGGATCGACGCGGTGCCCTCTACGATGAGGCCTTTGGCAAGCTGGCCCGGTTCCAGCAGGCCTGGCGAGGGATGGATCTGGTCGCGCGCGAACAGATGCAGACCCTCAAGCTGGATCTGAACCGCCCCCTGGCCCATGCCCCCCAGGGAGACAATCTGCTGGAGCAGGTCAGGCAACTCAGGCCACAGGTGGCGGAATACGACGCCGTGCGCGAAGAAGTGCGCAAGCTGCTGGCCATGCCCATGGCCAAGCACTGGCCCACCCTCTCCATGCCGACCCTGCGGGCCGGGGAGAGCTCGACCGAGCTCGGCCAGATCCGCTCCATCCTGAACGAACTGGGGGACAGTGCCCCGACTCACCAGGACAGCCTCTACGATCCCGAGACCGAACAGGCCATCAAGCAGTTCCAGCGCCGCCACGGTCTGACGGCCGACGGCATCATCGGCCGTCAGACCCGCAGCTGGCTCAATACCGGCCCCGAGGTGCGCGCCAGCCTGCTGGTACGCAACCTGTGGCGCCGTGATCTGGTGGATCACCTTGCCGGTCGCTATGTGCTGGTCAACATTCCGGACTACCGCCTGAGCGTGGTGGAGTCGGGCAGCGAGGTCTTCACCAGTCGGGTCATCGTCGGCAAGGAGCAGCGGGCCACCCCCATCCTCGCCAGCGAGATCCGCTCCATCGTGCTGAACCCGGCCTGGCACGTGCCGCGCTCCATCCTGAGCAAGGACATTCTGCCCAAGCTCGGGCGCGATCCTGCCTACCTGGATCGCGAACAGTTCGAGGTGATCGACGGCGAGGGCAATCCGGTGCAGTTCAGCGAAGATGGCTGGCACCATGCGCTGGCCTCGGGTTTCCCATACCGGTTGCGGCAAAAGCCGGGGGATCACAATGCCCTGGGTCGCTACAAGTTCTATCTGCCCAACAACGATGCCATCTATCTCCACTCCACCCCGCGCAAGGCGCTGTTCGAGCAGGGGGCCCGTGCCTTCAGCTCGGGTTGCATCCGGGTGGAACACGCCGACGATCTGGCGGAGCTGCTGCTGGCGGACTCCCGCTATCAGCCGGACAAGGTGGCCAGCATCCTGAAAGAGACCCAGACCAAGTGGCTGCCCCTGAGCAACCCTATCCCGGTGTTTACCGTCTACTGGAGCAGCTGGATTGATGAAGAGGGACGTCAGCAATTGCGCAACGATATCTACGGATTCGACAGAGTCAGCTATCAAAGCCGCTTGCTGTGATCCTCGCCACAGAGTGAAAAGCCCGGCCCGTGCCGGGCTTTTTCATGGGTGAATGGGGTTTGACAGCGCTTTTTCTGGCAGGTAGTTTCGGCCCTTGTATCAAATTCATTCACCTGTGTGACTTCACCATGAGATGGACGGACAACGGATGCTGGGACAAGAGATAAGCCGACGCCGTCTGCTGCTGGGGGCGGGTTGCCTGATGGGGACCAGCCTGCTGTCGTTCCCTGCGCTGGCGAGCCGCAGTACTTCGGGACGGGAACTGAGTTTCTTCAACCTCAATACCGGCGAGCGGGTACGCGCCAGTTATTGGGAAGATGGCCACTATTTGAGCGACGGGCTGGCGGAGCTCAACCATATTTTCCGTGACTACCGTCGCAACGAAGTGTTCAACATCGACAGAAAGCTGTTCGATCAGCTCTTTCTGCTGCAACACAAGCTGGGACGCCACGGCGAAATCCAGCTCATCTCGGGTTATCGCTCCCCGGTCACCAATCAGCAGAAGCGGCGCAAGAGTCGCGGTGTTGCCAAGCACAGCTACCACACCCTGGGGCAGGCGGTTGACGTGCGCATCCCCGGCGTGCAATTGGCACACCTGCGCAAGGCCGCCCTGAACCTCAAGGTGGGCGGTGTGGGTTATTACCCTTCCGACAACTTCGTGCACCTGGACACAGGCCCCGTTCGCAGCTGGTGAGTCGGGATTTCCTCAAGGGTTGAGTGCCGATTGTGTCTTTTTGCCGCTGGCATTGAGGGGGACCAAGCTGCTAGGCTCTGGACTCCAGCCAGAGGAGAGAAAGATGAAGCAGATTGTGATCGGGGGGCTCATCGCCCTGTTGTTGACTGGTTGCGGCAAGCTCA
Organism: Aeromonas sp. FDAARGOS 1418; assembly: GCF_019048585.1. Lineage (NCBI taxonomy): Bacteria > Pseudomonadati > Pseudomonadota > Gammaproteobacteria > Aeromonadales > Aeromonadaceae > Aeromonas > Aeromonas sp. FDAARGOS 1418. Next base: position 1,970,034 of record NZ_CP077387.1, read on the forward strand.
ACCGCGAGAGCTACGACAAGCTGAAAGTCGGGATGAGCTATGCCGAAGCGAGTGCCATCCTCGGCAAGGCCGAGCGTTGCGACGATGCTCTCGGTACCACGAGCTGTGTCTGGGGAGGGGAAGGCAAGAACATCAAGGTGCGTTTCATCGCCGACAAGGCGACCTTCTTCAGCTCGGAAGGGATCAACTGACCTTTTACTCTCTTGCCGATGCCCAACAAAAAAGCGCCGTATGGCGCTTTTTTGTTGCTCGTTATCCGTGCGATATGGCCAGGAACTGGCGTGTTCAATGGGTGGCGTACTGATAGTTGAAGGTGGGCAGTCCCCATTTGAAGCGTACCGCCAGGAGCCGCAGCACGAAACCGATGCCGATGGCACTGAAAGCGGCCCAGTCGTTGGGCAGCCCATGGTGCAGCGCAAAGCAGTAGAGCGCTGCGGTGATCAGCGAGACGGCGGCATAGAGCTCGCGCTTGAACACCAGCGGGATACGCTGGCACAGCAAGTCCCGCAGCACCCCCCCGAACACGCCGGTCACCACGGCCATGATGCAGGCGATGCCGGCCCCGTGGCCCATCTCGAGCGCCCGGGCAGCCCCGAAGATGGAGAAGACCACGAGCCCCAGGGCATCGAGCGCCAGGAACAGCTTGCCAAGGTAGCGCATCAGCGGGGCCGAGATGACCCCGGCCATGGCGGCGCCCGCCACCAGCAGCACGTATTCGGGGTGCTCGACCCAGAGCAGGGGATAGTGGCCCAGCAGCACATCCCGAATGGTACCGCCACCGATGGCCGTCGCCGATGCGATGATCACGACGCCAAACAGATCCATCCGTCGCCGACCCGCTGCCAGCGCGCCAGTCATCCCTTCGGCCACCAGGCCGAGCAAGAAGAGTGCATGTAACATGAGATATCCCAGGGTGCGAGAAAGGCCCGCATCCTAACAACCCTGAGCTGGGGCGACAAGCTATCTTGGTTATGCATTAGATTAAGTAATGAAAAGGGGGCTTTCGCCCCCTCTTTTGATCATGATGACGCGGTTCAGCGTCCAAGTTGCTCGCTGCGGTATTGGTCTACCCACATGGCGGTGGCGCCACAGATGGCCACCGGCATCACGAAGAGATTCACCACCGGGATGGCGGAGAAGAGGGTCACCAGGGCGCCGAAGCTCAGGCACTTTCCACGACGTTGCTTGAGGGCGTCGCGCATGGTGATGAAGCCGATCTTGTGGTTGTCGAACGGATAATCGACATACTGGATCGCCATCATCCAGGCGCTGAGCAGGAACCAGAGCACGGGTGCCAGGGTCTGGCCCACTACCGGTATCAGGAAGAGGATCAGGCAGCCGATGGCCTTGGGCAGATAGTATTTCAGCTTGGTCCATTCGCGGCCGAAGGTACGGGGCACATCTTTCACCACATCCAGCATGCCGGTGTCATTCATGGCTTCACCGGTGAGGATCTGTTCCACCTTCTCTGCCAGCAGGCCGTTGAAAGGGGCCGCTATCCAGTTGGCCACCGAGCTGAAGATGAAGGAGAAGACCACCAGTATGGTGATGAGGGCGATGGGCCAGAGCAGGTAATCAAGCCAGGAGAGCCAGCTCGGGATCTGCTGGTGCAGCCAGGCGAACAGGCCGTCCAGTTGTAGCAACAGGGCGTAGAAGGCACCGGCAAAGAGCACGAAGTTGACCAGCAGGGGGATCAGCACGAAGGTGCGGATGCCGGGCTGGCGGATGAGTGAGAACCCGCGCAGGAAGTAGTCTGCACCGCTGACCGAATCTTTGACCATGTGGGGTGATTGGCTCATGTGAGCTCCATCAGTGAATGGGGAAAGTGCCAGCATATTACAAACAAGCCTTTGATTTGGTAAAGTCGCCTGCCCGCCTCCTCTTTATTTCGTTACCCACATAGGCCGCCATGCGTCTGAAATTGATCAAACTCGCCGGTTTCAAGTCGTTTGTCGAGCCGACCCGCATCGAACTCAACGCCGACATGACCGCCGTGGTGGGCCCCAACGGCTGCGGCAAATCCAATGTCATCGACGCCGTGCGCTGGGTGCTGGGGGAGAGCTCCGCCCGCCATCTGCGCGGCGAGAACATGACCGACGTCATCTTCAACGGCTCCATCAACCGCAGCGCCCATGGCCGCGCCTCGGTGGAACTGGTGTTCGACAATCCCCACAACCGGGTACCCGGCGAGTTCGGCCGCTTTACCGAGATCTCGGTGCGCCGCGAAGTGCTGCGCGACGGCTCCAATCACTACCAGATCAACGGCCAGAAGTGCCGCCGCAAGGATGTGACCGATCTTTTCCTCGGCACCGGCCTTGGGCCTCGCAGTTACGCCATCATCGAACAGGGCACCGTCAGCCGGCTGGTGGAGTCCCGCCCCGCCGATCTCAAGCTGTTCATGGAAGAGGCCGCCGGGGTCTCCCGCTACAAGGAGCGGCGCCGCGAGACCGAGCAGCGCATCCGCCATACCCAGGAGAACCTGGAACGCCTTGGCGATATCCGTAGCGAACTGGGCTCGCGCCTCGAACATCTCAAGACCCAGGCCGAGACCGCCGAGCGCTACAAGCAGCTCAAGAGCCGCAGTCGCGCGGCCCGCAGCGAACTGATCGGCTCGGAACTGTGGGCGCTGGAGACGCGTCTTGGCGAAGCCAAGACCGAACTGGCCCAGACCGAGCAGGCGCTGGCGGCCCTCGATGCCAAGCGCACCGCAGACGAAGGACGCCACGTCACCCTGTCGGTGGCCCGCCAGGAGGCGCAGGCCGAGCAGGCCAGCCGCCAGCAGCAGATTTTCCTCGGCGGGCAAGCCATCGCCCGCCTCGAGCAGCAGCAATTGCACCAGAGCGAGCTTGGCCGCGACTGGCAGGCGAGGCGGCAGTCCCTCGGCGAGCGTATCGAGGGGCTCAAGGCCCAGCTGGCCGGCCAGCTGGAGCAACTGGGCGACAGCACGTTGCAGGGGGAGGTCGCGTCGGCGCGCCTCGAGCAGTGTGAGCAGTTGCTTACCGACCAGCAGAGCGTGCGGGCGGCTGCGGGCGATCGGCTCGAGCAGGCGCGCCAGCGTCAGCAGCAGTGGCAGCAGCAGCTGGGCCAGTTGCAGGGGCGGCTCAACCAGACCCGCGCCGAGGTGAATGGCCTGCAGGAGCTGCAGGCCAAGACCCGGCTGGCCCGCCTCAAGCTGGAAGACGAACAGGCCGGCCCCCTCGGCGGCGAAGGGGAGAACCTGCAACCGGCCCTCGATGCCCTGGCGGCGGAACTCTCGCTCTCCCGCGCCCGCCATGAGGAAGCCGATACGGCGTGGCAGGCCGGTGTGTCGCGCCATGAAGCACTCAAGGCAGAGCAGGGTCGCCAGCAGGGCCTGCTGCGCGAGCTGGAGGCGCGCCTCGCCACCCTGGATCAGATCCTGGGGGAGCAGATGGCGGGCGCGACCCTGGCGGATCGGTTGCAGGTTCCCCCCGAGTGGGCCCGGGGGCTGGACAAGGTGCTCGGCCGCTGGCTCACCGCAATCCCGGCGGACGAGTGCAACCTGGCGCAACCTGGACTCTGGATTGGCCCGGCCCAGCCAGCCAGGGCCGGTACCCTGGCGGCGCAACTGGGGGGCGAGCACATTCCGGCTTTCCTCAACGCCATCTGGCTGGCAGAGAGCAGGGAGGAGGCGCTGTCCCGCCTGCACAGCCTCTCTGCCGGTGAGTCGCTGCTCACTCCCGCCGGCGACTGGTTCGGCCCCAACTGGGCGGATCTGGGGGAAGGCATGGCCCTCGGTACCCTGGCGCTGCTCGGTGAGCGTGAGCGGCTGCACACCGAGCTGGCCGCGGGTCGGGAGGCGCTGCACAGACTCGACGAGCAGCTTGTCGCCGCCGATGCAGCGCGGGCCCAGCAGCATGGAGCGCATGAGCTGGCTCAGCGCACCCTGCGCGAGCAGGAGCAGCAGTGGCAGCAACTGCGCGAAGCCTGGAGTCTGCGCGAGGGGCAGCGCCAGGAGCGCTTGCAGCGCCTGGGCCAGCTGGGGGAAGAGCTGGCCCGGCTCGATAAGGAGCAGGCTGAGGAGGCGCAGCGGCTGGCGTCGGCCGGGGAGCGGCTTGAGCAGGATGAAGCGGCCCTTGGCGAGCTGCAGGAGCAGGGGGAGGTACTCGCCGAGGCGCAGCTGCTCGCCCAGGAGCAGGTGAGCGGGGCGGAACGGGCGCTGGAAGAGGCGCGCCTTCGCCGGGAGCAGCAGCAGGCGGCCTGCCAGCGGTTGCAACTGGAGCAGCAGAACCAGCGCCAGCTCATCACGCTGCGCGAGCAGGAGCTGGCCCGTCTCGGCCTGGAGCTGGCGGAACTCAAGGAGCCAGGGGCCGCTCCGAGTCAGGATCTGTCGCCCCTGCTGGCCGAGCAGCGCAATCTTGAGGCGCAGCAACTGGCCTGTCACCAACGGCTCGCAGAGCTGGATCGTCAGCTGACCGAGCTGGAGCAGGCCAGAAGCGCCGATCACAAGCAACTGGTGAAAATTCAGGAGAAGCTGGCGACCCTGCGGCTCGAGCGCGAGCGCAACCTGACGCGCCGGCAGGGACTGCACGAGCAGTTCGAAGAGCTGGGTGTGCGCCTGGTGGACCTCGATCAGGCGGTGCTGATTGCCGCTGATCGCGGCAAGCTGCGCCAGGAGATCCAGACGCTGGAGGCGCAGGTGGAGGCGCTTGGCGCCATCAACCTGGCGGCACTGGAGGAGTATGAGGAGGCGAAAACCCGTTCAAGCTACCTGGAAAATCAGTGCCAGGATCTGGAGCAGGCCCTCGACACCTTGAGCCAAGCCATTAAAAGAATTGATAAAGAAACACAAATACGCTTCCGCGACACTTTCGATAAGGTCAATGAAGATTTAAAATCCCTGTTCCCAAAAGTGTTCGGGGGGGGCAGTGCCTGGCTTGAGCTGACCTCGGATGATCTTTTGGAGGCCGGAGTGAGCATCATGGCAAGACCTCCGGGCAAGAAGAATGCTACCATTGCCCTGCTTTCCGGGGGGGAGAAGGCGCTAACCGCCCTTGCGCTGGTTTTTGCCATCTTCAGACTCAATCCAGCACCATTTTGTCTGCTGGATGAGGTGGATGCACCGCTCGATGAAGTGAACGTCGGTCGCTTCTGTTCTCTTGTCAAAGAGATGTCGAGCACAGTACAGTTCGTTTACATCAGTCATAATAAGGTCTCCATGGAGATGGCCGAGCAGCTGGTTGGCGTCACGATGCAAGAGCCCGGGGTTTCGCGCATAGTGTCGGTCGATATCGGTGAAGCCGTCGCTTTGGCTGAGCAAAACTAGAAAGAGAAGCAGCTAATGCAGGAATTGCGTTACATCTTGGTTGCCCTGGGCGGTATTGCCATCGCGGCATTGCTCATTCACGGGTTGTGGAGCAACAGAAAGAATCGTCAGGCACCGATCAAGGAGAAACCTCTGGGTCGGATGGAGTCCAAGTCCCGTGAGCGTGACAACGACGCCTTCGACAGCGATGGCATCGGTCAGGTGCGTGTGGTGAGCGGTGGCCGTCGTGCCGAGCCCAAACTGCGCGGCGACGAGGCCCGTCAGCCCGAACCCCGCCGTGTCGCCCCCGTTCCCGCCTTCGATGATGAAGATGACGACGCCGATCTGCCGCCTCCCGTGGTGCGCAAGCCTGCCGCTCGCCCTGTCCCCCCTCAGCCTGTGTATGAGGAAGAAGAGGACTATGACGAGCCGGTTGCCGCCCCTGTTGAAGAGGCCCCTGCCGCGCCGGTGCGCAAACCTGCCCAGGTGATCCGCCGTACCCCGGTACACCGTTCCCGTCCGCAGCGCGAGCCCATGATGCAGCCGCTGGACGAAGAGCCGCTGGTGGAGCCGGCCTATGCCCAGGCGCCGACCTTCGGTGCACGCGAGCCGGCACCGGTTGCCCAGCAGGCTCCCCGCTACGCCCAGCCGGCTTATGAAGAGCCCGCTTACGATGACGAGCCAGCCTATGAAGAGCCGGTTCACGCAGCCGAGCCAGAACCCGCCCCGGCCCCGGTCGAGAAGATCTGGCAGGATGTCTATGTCATCAACCTGATGGCCCGTCCCGGCCACGATCTGCAAGGTGCGACCCTGCTCTCTTCCCTGCTGGCGCTGGGCTTCAAGTTTGGCGAGATGGACATCTTCCACCGTCACGAAGATTTGGGCGGCAAGGGGGAGGTGCTCTTCTCCATGATCAACATGGTCAAGCCGGGTACCTTCAACCCCTATCGCATGGAGCAGTTCAGCACCCCGGGTGTGTCCCTCTTCATGCAACTGCCCCTTCGCAGCAATGCCGCCTTCGCCTTCGAGCACATGTTGCAGGCTGCGGATCAGCTGGCGAGCGATCTCGATGCCATGCTGACCGACGCCTCGCGCAGTCCCCTCAGCGACGACGACATCGCCCGCTACCGTCACGAGCTGGCGGCCTACGAGGCCAGCCGCGACTGAAGCGCCATGGGGTTTGAACAATGAAAAGTGCGGTACCCCGGTGCCGCATTTTTGTTTCTGCCCCAGACTGAATGTTCCATCACACTTCGAGACTTTTTCATGAGCGATATCCTCTCCCGCCACCGTCAACTGTGTGAGCTGCTGACCGAGTACGGCCATCAGTACTATGTGCTGGACAACCCCACGGTGCCGGACGCCGAATACGATCGCCTGATGCGCGAGCTGATTGCGCTGGAGGCCGAGCATCCCGAGCTGAAAACTCCGGCCTCGCCGAGCGTGCGGGTGGGAGGCCAGCCGCTGACCGCCTTCAAGCAGGTACGCCACGAGATCCCCATGCTGAGTCTGGATAACGTCTTCAGCAGCGAGGAGTTGCAGGCGTTCGAGCAACGCATGGGTGATCGCCTCAAGCGGGAGGTGACTTTCACCTTCTGTTGCGAACCCAAGCTCGACGGTCTGGCGGTGAGCCTGCTCTACGTGGATGGCCAGCTGGTACAGGCCGCCACTCGCGGGGACGGCACCACGGGGGAGGAGATCACCGAGAACGTGCGCACCATCAAGGCCATTCCCCTGACCCTGCGCGGCCAGGGGTGGCCGGCGCGGCTAGAGGTGCGTGGGGAGGTCTTCATGCCCAAGGCGGGGTTCGAGACGATGAACCGCGATGCGCTGGCGGCGGGGGAGAAGGTGTTCGTCAACCCGCGCAACGCCGCTGCCGGCAGCCTGCGCCAGCTCGATTCACGCATCACCGCCAGCCGCCCCCTCAGCTTCTATGCCTACGGCGTGGGAGTCGGTGGCGACGAGTTGGGGGATTCCCACTTTGGTCGCCTCAATCAGCTCAAGGCCTGGGGTCTGCCGCTCAGCCCCGAGGTGAAGCTGAAAGAGGGTGCCGCCGGCTGCCAGGCGTTTCACGATGATATCCTGGCGCGCCGTGGCGAGCTCCCCTACGAGATCGACGGCGTGGTCTACAAGGTGGATGACATCGCCCTGCAAGGGGAGCTCGGTTTCGTTGCCCGCGCGCCGCGCTGGGCCACCGCCCACAAGTTCCCGGCCGAAGAGGAGATGACGGCGCTTGAGAACGTCGAGTTCCAGGTGGGCCGCACCGGTGCCATCACCCCGGTGGCCAAGCTCAAGCCGGTGTTTGTCGGCGGCGTCACCGTGTCCAACGCCACCTTGCATAATGCGGACGAGATCGCGCGCCTTGGCGTGATGATCGGCGACACCGTGATCGTGCGCCGTGCCGGGGATGTGATCCCCCAGGTCGTGGCTGTGGTGGAGGCGCAGCGCCCGGCGGATGCCCGCGCGATCCTCTTCCCGACCGAGTGCCCGGTGTGTGGCTCGGCGGTGGAGCGGCTGGAAGGGGAGGCCGTGGCCCGCTGTTCCGGTGGTCTCTTCTGCGAGGCCCAGCGGGCGGCCGCCATCAAGCACTTCGCGGCGCGTCGCGCCATGGATGTGGATGGCCTTGGCGACAAGATAGTGGAGCAGCTGGTGGACAAGGGGCTGGTGAAGACCCCGGCGGACCTGTTCAGCCTCAACGCCATCCAGCTGGCCGGGCTCGATCGGATGGGGCAAAAATCGGCCCTCAACCTGGTGGCCGCCATCGATGCCGCCCGCAGCACCACCCTGCCCCGCTTCCTGTTTGCCCTGGGGATCCGCGAAGTAGGGGAGGCGACCGCCTTGAACCTCGCCAACCACTTCCTCACCCTGGATGCCCTGCGCGCCGCCTCGGTGGAGCAGTTGCTGGAAGTGGCCGACGTGGGAGACATAGTGGCCAAGCACGTCTACTACTTCCTGCGCCAGCCCCACAACATCGAGGTGCTCGACGCCCTGCTGGCCGCCGGTATCCACTGGCCGGCCATCGAGAAGAAAGAGACAAGCGATCAGCCCTTTGCCGGCAAGACCTTCGTGCTGACTGGTACCCTCACCGCCTTGTCCCGCAACGACGCCAAGGCGGCGCTGCAGGCCCTGGGGGCCAAGGTGGCGGGCTCGGTGTCGGCCAAGACCGACGTGCTGGTAGCGGGGGAGGCGGCAGGCTCCAAGCTCGCCAAGGCCCAGGAGCTGGGGATCACCATCTGGACCGAAGCCGAGTTGCAGGCGGCCATTCAGCCCTGAGAATGCACGTTTGAGCAGACAAACCCGGCCCACTGGCCGGGTTTGTCGTTGGTGGGCTCACTCGACGTAGCTCACCTTGTCCTGCCAGGCATCGGGAGCCGTCAGGTGCCAGCGTGCCAGTTCGCTCTTGCTGAACAGATATTCCCCGCGGGATGCGGCGCGGGGGGAGAGGGCGCCGGGCGCCGTGCCCGAGAGGATGGCATTGGCCAGTTCGGCGGCTCTCTCTCCCTGGCTGTGGCCGTCGAGCACCAGACCGCCGATGGCGGCTCCCCTGCCCACCGCAAAGGCCCAGAAGCAGAACAGTGGCACCGGACTGTTGGCGCTGGTCCATGCCAGTACCTGTTGCTCGCTTACATGCTGGCCCTGAGCGTCGGTGAGAGTGTGGTAGAGGCCGAGGAAGAGCGCCTGATAGCCGTTTTCCCGGCTGGCGAGCACTGCCTCCTGCCAGTGTCCATAGTCGGTGAACTGGCGGCTGCTGACCCGGGTCTGACCGATCGTCAGCTCGCCTCGCCCCTTGAACTCGTGGGCGACGGCGGTGCGGGACACCTCGCTTTCGTCAAACAGCACCAGGGCACGCTCCAGCCCTCCCATCAACTGACTCATCTCGCTGATGCTGCGCTTGAGCAGGGGGCGTTCCAGGACGCCGGTGATCAGGGGGTGGCCGACCAGCCCCTTGGGGCGCGGATTCTCGTTCATCCCGAGAAACACCACGGGCGTTCCCCGGGCGGCGATGGGTCGGGCGAGGGCGTTGATGGCGTTGTCAGCCCCCAGGATCACCAGCGCCGGCTGGTGGGTCCGGTAGGCGGCCATTCCCTTGGCGAGCAGTTCGTCACGGGTCTGGCCGGGCTGGCGCTTGGTGTCCAGATAGAGATAGCCGAGGTGATGCGCCTGCTTGAGGTGTTTCTCGAGGCCGGCACTGTAGCTCTGATCCCACTGGTTGCTCTGGTGATAGCTGCTGATCACCAGGATCTCGGCGGCCAGCAGCGGGAGGGGGAGGAGGGAGAGCAGGAGCAAGACCTTGGTCACGTGTGTTTTCCGCAAGGGACAGACTGTTCCCCAGTATGTGCTCTCCCGCTCTCTGGCGCCTCGGTCAATTGTTGTCGGAAGGCGTGCCCCTCTCTTTTTATCCCTTGCCGGGCGGGAGCCCGCATCCCGTCTGGGGTGAGCAAAAAGAGCGCCTTTTGGCGCTGGTCGTGAACTGCCCCACTCCTTCCAAAACCTGTTCTGGATCAAGAAACAGGGTACCGCTTTGGTGCCTAATAGACCCCACATATAGGGGTAAGCATAAAAAAAACACCCATATATAGTGTCATAAAGCTGTGCATAAGTGGTCGCCCTCTCAGTGTCAGCCCAGGTGTTTCAAGCCTTGGCTGACCTTGTTTGCGCCGGGGACGGGCGTGGAGAAGGGGACTCAACGAGGGTGAGCCGAGGGTGGCCACCAGGTCTTTCAATACGGGGAAAATCGATGAAACCGGTAGTGATCAAACGCGATGGATGTCGTGCACCATTCAATGGCCAACTGATCCGCGATGCGGTCAGCCGGGCTGCGGCAGCGGTCAATCAGGCCAGTCCGGCGCTGGCCGAGCGCATTGCCGCCGCCGTCAGCCAGGAGCTGGAGGGGCGAGGGGAGGTAGACATCCACGAGATCCAGAACCGGGTCGAGAACCACCTGATGGCTTCCGACGACAAGGCCATCGCCCGTGCCTACATCGAATACCGTCACGACCGGGATCAGGCCCGCGAGGCCCGGGGTCGCCTGGCCCAGGAGATCCGTGGCCTGGTGGAGCAGACCAACGCGGCCCTGCTCAACGAGAACGCCAACAAGGACTCCAAGGTGATCCCGACCCAGCGTGACCTGCTGGCGGGCATCGTCGCCAAGCATTACGCCATCAGTCACATGCTGCCCCGTGACGTGGTGCAGGCCCACGAGAGCGGCGACCTGCACTTCCACGATCTCGACTACTCACCCTTCTTCCCCATGTTCAACTGCATGCTGATCGATCTGCAGGGGATGCTGACCCACGGCTTCAAGATGGGCAACGCGGAGATAGACACTCCCAAATCCATCAGCACCGCCACCGCGGTGACCGCCCAGATCATCGCCCAGGTGGCGAGCCATATCTATGGCGGCACCACCATCAACCGCATCGACGAAGTGCTGGCACCCTATGTGACCATCAGCTGGCACAAGCACCGGGAGGTGGCCGAGGAGTGGGGGATCCAGGATGTGGACGCCTACGCCATGGCTCGCACCGAGAAGGAGTGCCACGACGCCTTCCAGTCCCTCGAATACGAGGTCAATACCCTGCACACCGCCAACGGTCAGACGCCGTTCGTCACCTTCGGCTTTGGCCTGGGGGACAGTTGGGAATCGCGCCTCATCCAGCGCGCCATCCTAGGCAACCGCATCGCCGGCCTTGGCAAGAACAGGAAGACCGCCGTCTTCCCGAAACTGGTGTTCGCCATCAAGGATGGCCTGAACCACAAACCGGGGGATCCCAACTACGACATCAAGCAGCTGGCGCTGGAGTGCGCCTCCAAGCGGATGTACCCGGACATCCTCAACCACGACCAGGTGGTCAAGGTCACAGGCTCCTTCAAGACCCCCATGGGGTGCCGCTCCTTCCTCGGTGCCTACGAGGAGAATGGCGAGCTGGTCCACGAAGGGCGCAACAACTTGGGGGTCGTGAGCCTCAACCTGCCGCGCATTGCCCTGAAATCCCGCGATGAAGCGGACTTCTGGGACAAGCTGGACGCCGCCCTGCGGGTGGCCAAGACAGCGCTCATGTACCGCATCAAGCGCCTGGACGGAGTCAAGGCCCGGGTCGCTCCCATCCTCTACATGGAGGGGGCCTGCGGGGTGCGCCTCAAGGCCGATGACAACATCAGCGAGATCTTCAAACATGGCCGCGCTTCCATTTCGCTGGGTTACATCGGGGTACACGAGACCATCAACGCCCTCTATGGCACAGACGTCCACCTGTTCGACAGCGAGACCCTGCGCCAGAAGGCCATCGCCATCATCGCGCGGCTCAAGGCGGCCACCGACGAGTGGAAGGAGGAGACCGGCTACGGCTTCAGCCTCTACTCCACCCCGAGCGAGAACCTCTGCACCCGTTTCTGCCGCATCGACGCCAAGGAGTTTGGCGTGGTGGCCGGGGTGACCGACAAGGGCTACTACACCAACAGCTTCCACCTGGACGTGGAGAAGCAGGTGAACCCCTACGACAAGCTGGACTTCGAGGCGCCCTATCCGCCCATCGCCAGCGGCGGCTTCATCTGCTACGGCGAGTACCCCAACATCCAGCACAACCTGGAGGCGTTGGAGAACGTCTGGGACTACAGCTATGACAAGGTGCCCTACTACGGCACCAACACCCCCATCGACGAGTGCTACGACTGCGGCTTCACCGGCGAGTTCGAGTGCACCTCCAAGGGCTTCACCTGCCCGCGCTGCGGCAACCACGACCCGGCCAAGGTGTCGGTGACCCGCCGGGTGTGCGGCTATCTCGGCAGCCCGGATGCGCGCCCCTTCAACGCGGGCAAGCAGGAAGAGGTCAAACGCCGGGTCAAGCATATGTAAGCGAGCAGACCCCACCCCAGCCCTCCCCTTGGCAGGGAAGGGGGCAAAGAAGCTCCTCTCCCTTTCGAAGGGGGAGGTTGGGAGGGGGTTGGCCGTTAACCCAGAGAACTCGAATGCACTACCACCAGTACTACCCGGTCGATGTGATCAACGGCCCAGGCACCCGCGCCACCTTGTTCGTGTCGGGTTGCGAGCACCAGTGCCCCGGCTGCTACAACCAGAGCACCTGGCGGCTCGATGGGGGCAAGCCGTTCGATGAGGCGATGAGCGATCGCATCATTCACGATCTCAACGACAGCCGCATCAAGCGGCGCGGACTGTCGCTCTCCGGCGGCGATCCGCTCCACCCCGCCAACGTGCCGCATGTGCTGGCGTTGGTGAAGCGGGTGCGGGCCGAGTGCCCCGGCAAGGACATCTGGTGCTGGACCGGCTATCTGCTGGCCGATCTCAGCCCGGCCCAGCGGGAGCTGGTGGCCTTGCTGGACGTGCTGGTGGATGGCAGGTTCGAGAAGGCCCTGGCGGATCCCGGTCTGCTCTGGCGTGGCAGCAGCAACCAGATGGTTCACGACCTCAACGCATGGCGGAAAGGAGGAGAGCGGATCCCCTGTCTGGTTTGCAGTTGAGGCCTTGGGTGTTTATGGTTAGGCCAACCCCAAGCGCTGTTTACACGAGGAATCCCGATGAACAATCTGCTCAAGATCCTGCTGGCCATCTTTCTCCCCCCGGTCTGCGCCTTTATCCAGGTAGGCTTCAGCCTCCATTTCCTCATCAACATAGTGCTGACCCTGCTGGGCGGTCTGCCCGGCATGGTTCATGCCCTCTGGCTGGTGGTAAGCGACAAGCGCGCCTGAGCCGTGAGAGATCACAAGGCCAGCCCTCCGGGGTTGGCTTTTTTTGCCTGCCAGATGGGGGCTTCCCGGATGAGCCCCTTTGCCTGACACTGTCGCGTCGCTCATGGAGTCGAGCAATACAACGAAGAGGGAATGTCAGTGCGAGTGAAAGGGTTGTTGCTGTGGGCCGCCCTGGCCCTGCTCGGGGGCTGTGCCAGCCCCACCGCCAAGCTGAATCAGCCTCCGGTGGATGCCACCTGGGAAACGCTGCCCGAATACTGGGTTCTGGTGGGGGATGCCATCAGGTTTAACCCGGTCGGGGGGCTGCCGGCGAAGAGGCCGGTCAAGGGGTATGTGACCCTTCGCTACCTCATCGATTCCAATGGCACGCTGTTCAGCCCAGAGGTACTGGAGTCCCAGCCGCCCGGCGTGCTGGATCTCATCGCCATCTCCGGGCTGGCGCAGCTGCGCTACCGGCCATCGGAGCAGAATCAGCAAGCCATTCCGGCTCGGGTTGTGGCCCGATTTGAAGTGGAAGTGAAATGACAAACACCCCGGCCAGGCCGGGGTGTTTCGTGTGGGCTGTGTGCCATGACGGCGCGGATCACTGCTCCTTGCAGTCGTTGTAGCGGCTCTGCCACTCCCCGGCGTCATCACGCATCTCGACGAACCCCTCCTTGCCCTTGTTCCACCAGACCACCTCGTGATCGTCGGTATAGCGGGCGCCGGAGGCGGAAACCGCCTGGGGCAGGGTGTAATCCTTGCCATCGGGGAGGGAGAGCTTGACGAAGTTCAGGCTCTCGTCCGAGAGGGAGAAGTAGCGAACCTGCACTTTCTGGTTCTGTTCACACAGATAGGTGACGGGATCGCCGCCGGTCACTCCCAGCTTGCCGCTGCCCAGATCGCAGCCGCCGAGCAGGGTGATGGCGCCCGCCCCCAGTAGAAAGAGCTTGGCGTGTTTCATGTTTGATCCTCACAACGGTGTCATATGGCCTTGAGCCTAACAGGATGAGGCACAACTGCAACCTCGTGGCGGGAGCCCTGCGTCGGGATGCGTCCGTCTCCCTCTGGTCCGTGGGGCAGGCAAAAAAACGCCCCGGCAGGCAAGCGGGGCGAAAGGGAGCCATCCAATGGCTGCAGAAAAGGGTCAGTGGCCGAACCGTGTCGCCTCGAAGCGATTGAGCAGCCGGTGGATGAGGTAGCAGGCGAGCAGGGTGACCACGATGGCAAAGAGGATGCTGCTCACCCGATAGAGGGCGCTGAACACCAGGTCGTTGCCCGGGGTCAGGTACTGGCCGAACAGGATGCCGAGGGTGGTGAGGGCACCGAAGCCGACTCCGGAGCCGCTCGCCTCCTTCACATGGGCATAGCTGAACAGCATGGCACCGAGCCAGAGCACCGGGGTCACCAGCAGCAGCAAGCCGGACCAGTCATAGAGCACCAGCTGCCCCAGGATGCCGAAACTCACCCCCAGCAGGGTGCCCATGGCCCGCTTGCGGGCATAGTCCAGGGCGCCGTTCCAGTGCATGGGGAAGAGCAGCAGCAGGGTGGTGGCCTGGGCAGACATGGAGTCGCGCAGATCGAAGATCTGGAACACCAGGAACGAAAGGGTCGCGATGGACGCCCCCAGCAGGGCTTCGTGGCGCATCCGGTGCGGCGCCTTGGGGGAGGGGGCCGGCCTGGGGCGCTCCTCCACGTCCGGAATGAGGGCCGTCATCAGATAGGCGATGAGCACCGACAGGACGCTGGCCCAGAGGTTGCTGAAGATGAGGTCGTTCAGATCAATCCCGGGGTAGCTGGCAAAGTGCAGCATGATGCTGAGGCTGAGCACCCCGTTGGCACCGAACAGGAACAGGCTGCCCCGGGACATGGCGGCGAAACGGTAGAGGAAGAGCAAAAAGACCAGGGGGGTCATGAGGCCCGGGTGGCCGCCGAACAGGCCGCCGAGCAGCCCTACTTCCAGACCGCACATGGCGGCGGAGGCGATGAGCTGGCGGGCGGCGTGACCGTTCATCACCGGCACCAGGCCGAGCAGCAGCACCGGGGTGACGGTGAAGAAGACCCCGTTGCTCCAGCCGAAGATCTTGCACAGCACAAACCCCAGGGTACAGCCAAAGGCGATGCGCAGACACTGGCGCAGTTCGTTGGGGGTGAGGGGTCTGTGCCACAGGTTCATGGTCGTCATCTCAATAGATGTAGTGCAGCAGGCTGAGCAGACGGATCTGGCCGCGGGCCAGCAGCCCGGTCAGGGTGTTGTCCGGCAGCAACTGCACCGTGGCGCGGGCCCCGGCCGGCAGGTGGGCGGGCAGTTGCTCCAGGGTCAGGTGCAGGCGCAGGCGCTGGGCATCGCGCACCCAGCGATCGGACTCGACGGGGTTCGCAAGCTGGCCGTTGGCGTCAAACTGGCCGGCGCTGACCCCGGCATCCAGGCTGGCGACGCGGGCCGGATAGAGACGACCGGGCTCGCCGTCGAAGGCGACGAGGGCCTGACTGCCGGCGCTGACGTGGCGCAGGCTCTTCTCGCGAAAATCGGCGATCACGTCCACCTGCTCGGAGACCAGGGCCAGCAGGGGGGAGCCCGCATTGGCCACGCTGCCAGGCTTGAGCTGCAAATTGGTGATGATGCCGTCCTGGCTCGCATGAACCCGGCTGTAGGCGAGGTTGAGCTCGGCCTGGGCGAGGCGGTTGCGGGCCTGGCGCAGCAGCAGGTTGTCTTCCCCTGGCAAGCCGCGGTTAACGCGGGCCTGCTCTACCCGGGCCTGGCTGCCGAGCAGGTTGGCACGGGCGGTGCGGGCGGCGCTGTCGGCGTCATCTTTCTGCTGTTCAGAGACCATGTGACGGCGGTAGAGGGCGTCGATGCGCGCCGCTTCCCGCTGTTTCTGGTCGGCCTGGGTGCGCAGCGAGCTGTACTCCGCCTCATAGGCGGTCAGGGTCGCGTCCAGCTGGCGGTTCTGCTGCCTGGCCTGATCCAGGGCGAGCCTGGCCTGATCCACGGCGAGCTGGAAGGGTTCCGGGTCGAGGGCGAACAGCAGATCCCCCTGCTTGACGTGCTGGTTGTTGGCGACGGCGACTTCGACCACCTTGCCGCTGACCTGGGGGGCCATCCGGGTGACGATCCGGGTGGCCATGGCCTGGGGGGTCAGGGGCATCTTGATGTCGGCCAGCAGAAAGTAGCCAAACACCAGGACGAAGCAGACGATGGCCCACTTTATCCAGCGCTTGAATTGTTGATCCGGTGTCATCTTATTCTCTCTCTTCATGCTGTGCGGCTATCTTGCCGAGGGCGTTGGCGGAGATGCGGTGCACAATGTCTTCAAACTGGGCCAGCTCCTGCTGGCTGATGCCGGTGAGCAGCTCCCGGCGCACGGCGATGATGCGGCCCTCGATCTGATCGAGCAGCGCCTTGCCCGCCGGGGTCAGGGTGACGATGCGGGCCCGCTTGTCCTGGCTGCAGCAATGGCGCTCGATCAGCCCCTGCTCCTCGAGCTGACCCAGGGTCCGCATCAGGGAGGGGAGCTCTATCTCCAGGGCCTCGGCCAGGGTCTTCTGGCTGAGGTGGCCGCCGAGGCGGCTGAGTTTCCACAGGGCGGTCCAGCGGGGATGGGTGAGCCCCAGAGGTGCCAGCTCGAGATCGGCCACGGTGCGCCAGAGCCGGTGCAATCGCCCCAGTTGCTCGGCGAGGGAGAGTTCTCGCAACATCTCCAGATCCTTTTTCATGACGGGCACCTCAATTACTTAGCTTGCGAAGCATTATATTTATTTCGCAGGCTAAGTAAATAGTGTGATACAGCTCACGTTCAGGTTTTTTGCCCGGACCGTGGTGTTTAAGTTTTTATATGGCTTTGCGGGCCAGCTAACCGACAACGGCCGGGGGAGGCGCTAGAGTGGCCACCTTTGAGGTGCGCCAGGCTGGCCATTGACCCGGCCGGGGGACACCCTCACCCTGGGCTTTCCTGTCCGCTGCAAGGTTGAACGATGAAACTGCGCCACCAGCTAGTCACCCTCTCGCTTGGCTTGTCACTGCTGCTGATCCTGATCCTGGGCTGTCTGCTCGCCCTCTTCATGCGCCACCTGCTGGAGAACAACCTGAAGGAGAAGGGGAGCGATCTGGCCCGGGTGCTGGCGGCGGACAGCCGGGTGGTCCGGGCCCTGGAGAAGGGGAGCGATCCCGGGCTGCGGGATTATGTGCAGGGGATCTGCAGCCGCACCGACGCCGCCTACATGGTGGTGACCGACGAACATGCCAGGCGCCTGAGCCACCCCTCCCCCGAGCTGGTGGGCCAGACCTTCCGGGGGGAGGACATCTGGCCTGCACTCCAGTCGCGCGAGAGCTACTGCTCCCGGGACGTGGGCACCCTGGGCCCCGCCATCCGCTGCTTCGCTCCCGTGGTGGGGCCCGATGGCCAGGCCATCGGCGCGGTGGCGGTGGGTTATCTGATGCGCACCGTGGAGGGCATCTATCAGGAGCGGATCGCCCTGCTGGTCGGCGCCATCGCGGCGGTGCTGGGGTGCGGCCTGCTGCTGGCGCTCTGGGTGCAGCACCTGCTGCGGCGCACCCTGCTGGATCTGGAGCCGGAAACCATCGCCAATCGCTTCGCCCAGCAGGATCTGGTGCTGGAGGGGATCTCGGAGGGGATAGTGGCCCTGGACAACCAGCACAGGATCACCATGCTCAACAGCGCCGCCTTCTATCAGTTGCGACTGCCCGGCACCGGGCGCCACGCCCTGCTGGGCCGCTCCCTGGCGGAGCTGGCCCCCGGCCTCGTGCCCACGTTGCAGCAAGGGGGGGCGGTCAGGTTCACCGTGCAGGGGGATGACTTCGTCGGCCACTGGCAGGAGCTCAGCGGTCGCGAGCCGGGGCGCATGCTCATCTTCAGCCGGCCAGACGGCACCGGCAGCCTGGGCATGCAGGTGACCCACCTGCGCCAGTACGGCGAGATGCTGCGCATCCAGACCCATGAATTCGCCAACAAGCTCAGCAGCCTCTCCGGTCTGCTCCAACTCGGCCACGTGGATCAGGCGGTAGACCTCATCCAGCAGGAGAACGAAGCCTGCCAGAACATGTTGCAGGATCTGCTGCGGGTCATCGAGAACAAGCCGGTGGCCGGGCTTATCCTCGGCAAGTTCAGCCGGGCGCGGGAGCTGGGGGTGGAGCTGGTGCTGGATGCGGGGTCGGCCCTCGGGGAGTATCCGGCCGAGGTGTCGGCGGATCTCATCACCTGCATCGGCAACCTGCTGGACAACGGCATTCGCGCCGCCTGGGGGAACCGCGAGCACGCCGCGCCCAGGGTGCTGCTCTCCCTCGATGATCTGGGGCGGCGGCTGGTGATCGAGGTGGAGGACAGTGGCGAGGGGGTGGACGAGGCGCTGGCGGATCACCTGTTCGACTACGGTGTCAGCCGCCAGACCGGGGATCACGGGGTCGGCCTCTTCCTGGTCAAGAAGACGGTGGCCAGGCGGGGGGGCGTGATAGAATGGCGCCGCACCGCCGAGCAGACGACCCTGTTCGGTATCTATTTGAATAAAAACCAATTGGTGTAAGTCATGAAGCCAATCTTCACGCTGATTATCGAGGATGACGAGCGGATAGGCGCCATGTTGGGGGAGCTGGTCTCCTCCACGGCCGGGTTCTCCCTGATGGGGCGGGCCGGCACCCTGGCCGAGGCGGATCGCCTGATGGCGGGGAGCGAGCCCCGCTTGCTGATGGTCGACATCTCCCTGCCCGATGGCTCGGGCCTGGAGTGGGTGAGCCGGCTGCGCAGCCACAACCGGGAGGTGATGGTGATGATGGTGACCGCCTCCTGCGACGTGGAGACCATACAGCAGGCCCTCAACCTGGGTGTGCAGGACTACGTCATCAAGCCGCTGCGGCTGTTTCGCATCCAGCAGAGCCTGGAGGAGATCCTGGTCCTCCATCGCCGCCTGTGCGAGCCGGGGGAGCTGGCCCAGAGCGACCTGGACCGCCTGATGGGCAAGGCGCGCAACCAGGGTCGGGAGGCGCGGGAAACCCCCAAGGGGATCGACGCCATCACCCTGCGCCAGGTGCTGGACCTGCTGGCGGGGGAGCCGGACAACACCTTCTCCACCGACACCGTGGCCCTGCGCCTCTCCCTGAGTCGCACCACGGCCCGCCGCTACCTGGAGTTTCTGGAGTCAGAAGATCGGCTGGACGTGGAGCTCAGCTACGGCCAGCGTGGCCGCCCGGAGCGGCGTTACCACTGGCGCCGGGAGTCGTGACCCCGCCGCGGGCACAACGCCGAAGAGGCCGCGCACACCATGCTGCGCAGGCCGCGCAGATAAAAGGGAGCCTTTGAGCTCCCTTTTGTTTCGCCCCGATGCGACCCGGCCCCTCTATCTGGGGTCGCCCGAGAAGGGGTGCAGGGCGGGGCGGGCGCGCTCGAACAGGGCGATGAGGTGATCCGCCACGGCCCGCACCCGCCGGGAGTGGGCGAGATCGCTGTGGAGCACCAGCCAGATGGGCTGATCCACCCCGAGCTCCGGCAGCAGGCAGACCAGATCCGTCTGGCGGGCCAGGTAGTGGGGCAGCACCGCGAGCCCCAGACCGGCCTGGGCGGCGGCGAGCTGGGCCGCCAGGGTGCCGGTCTCCACCCGGCAGGGGCGGCCGCGCAGCATGCGGGTCATCCATCTGGCGGCGGGCAGGTGGCTCTGGGTTTCGTTCCAGCCGATGAAGTCATCCTGATCGAAGCTGGCGGCATCCACCCCGGGGCTGCGGGCATCCAGGTAGGCGGCGGTCCCGTAGAGGCCAAAGCCCAGGGTGCCCAGGCGCCGCAGGGTGAGGTGGCCGGCATCGGGCTTGACCATGCGCACCGCGAGATCGGCATCGCGCCGGTGCAGGTTCACCGTCTGCACCCCGGTGACCAGCTCCACCCTCAGCTCGGGGTGCTGGGCAAAGAGCGTCGGCAGGGAGGGGATGATGAGGGGATTGGCCAGGTTCTCGGCGGTGGCGAGGCGCACGGTGCCGGCCACCTGTCCCTGCAACTGCCCCGCCTCGCCAAAGGCCAGCCCCGCATGTTCCAGCGCTTCGGCTCGCTCAAGCAGGGCCTCCCCGTCGTCGGTCAGGCGATAGCCCTGCTGGTGGCGGCTGAACAGGGGCAGGCCGAGGGCCGCCTCCAGCCTGTCCAGGCGCCGGGAGACGGTGGCCACCCCCATGCGCAGGGCGTGGGCGGCACCGCTCAGGGTGCCGCTGCGGGTGATGGCCAGGAAGACGCGGGCGTCGTCCCAGAGCAGGGGATCGTGCATAGTTTTTCCATAATCGGAAGATAGGTTGCCAGTTATCTCTATATCTCATTCATTTTCGGAAGACCATACTCCCCTGCAACTTGTCAGGGAGAAAATGCGATGCAACGACGAACACTGGGAGCCAATCTGCAGGTCTCTGCCCTGGGGCTGGGCTGCATGGGGATGAGCGAATTCTACGGGCCGCGGGACGATGAGACGTCCTTGCGGGTGCTGGCGGAGGCGGTGGAGCGGGGCATCGACCTGCTCGACACCGCCGACATGTACGGCCCCCACCACAACGAGGCGCTGATCGGGCGTTTTCTCGCGACCCGGCGGGGGCAGGTGAAGGTCGCCACCAAGTTTGGCATCGTGCGCCAGCACGGGGAGTACAGGCGTACCCTCGACAACAGTGCCCCCTATGCGCGCCAGAGCTGCGAGGGCTCCCTGCGCCGCCTCGGCATCGAGCAGATCGATCTCTACTATGTGCACCGCCTCGATCCGGCCCATCCCGTCGAGGAGACCATGGCCGGGCTGGCGCAGCTGGTGCAGGAGGGCAAGATAGCCCGCATCGGTCTGTGCGAGGTGAGCGAGGCCACCTTGAGGCGCGCCCATGCCGTGCACCCGGTGGCGGCGGTGCAGACCGAATACTCCCTCTGGACGCGGGAGGTGGAGGCGGCGGTGCTGCCCGCCTGCCGGGAGCTGGGGATTGGTCTGGTGGCCTACTCCCCCCTGGGGCGCGGGTTTCTGACCGGGCGCTACCAGCAGGAGGCGGTGTTCGAGGAAGGGGATTTTCGGGCCGGTCTGCCGCGCTTTCAGGGGGAGAACCTCGCCACTAACCGCACCCTGGTGCAGGCGGTCATGGCCCTGGCGCAGCAGAAGGGATGCTCGGCGGCGCAGATAGCCCTGGCCTGGCTGCTGGCGCAATGGGAGGGGATAGTGCCCATCCCCGGCACTCGGCGCCTGACCCACCTGGCGGATAACCTCGGTGCCCTCTCGGTGTGCCTCTCCCCAGCAGAACTCGGGGCCCTGGGACAGGCCATCCGGACCCTGCCGGTGGCGGGGGAGCGCTATACCGCCGAGGGGATGAAGGGGGTGAACGCATGAGCGGCTCGCACACGGATCGTCGTGAACGGGCGTTCGCGCTGCTGGCCCGGCTCGATCCCCAGGCGCCCACGCGGGTCGCCGCCAGCCTGGATGCCCTGTCACCCGAGCTTGCCGAGCTGGTGCTGGGGTTTGCCTTTGCCGATGTGCTCGCCCGTCCCGGCATCGATCTCTGCACCCGCGAGATGCTCACGGTGGCGACCCTGATGGGAATGGGCACGGCGCCCGGACAGCTCGAGTTCCATATCCGGGCCGCCCTCAATGTGGGGGTCAGCCGGGAGACCATCATCGAGATCCTGCTCCAGGTCGCCGTCTATGCCGGAGTGCCCGCCTGCATGAATGGCATCCGTGCGGCCCGCTGCGCCTTCGCCGCCCATGACAAGGGGCGGGGGGGCAGGGATTAGGTGGAGACGCCACCAGGGCGAAAAGGTCAGGTGTGCCCTGACGAGGGCAGCAAGAAGGGAGCCGAGGCTCCCTTCTTTCATGGTGCTGGCGGGCTCAAGCCCCTTCCGGCAGAGGACGGCGTACCCTCGGCTTGAGCTGGGAGAGCATGACCCCGGTCAGGATGAGGCCGCCCCCCAGCAGGTGATAGCCGTGGATGGGCTCCCCCAGGGTGATGACAGCGATGAGGGCCGTGCACAGGGGCATCAGGTTCATGAAGACCGAGGTGCGCTCCGCCCCCAGGGTGGCGAGGCCGCGCATCCAGCAGTAGGCGGCGAAGATGGAGGAGGCGAGGCCGGCGAACAGCACCATGCTCCAGCCCTGGGCGGGAATGGCCAGGGAGTCGGCAGAGAGGGCCACCGGGATGAGCAGCAGCACCGCCAGCAGGATCTGCAGGTAGAGGTTGAGCCAGGGGCCGAACGGCAGTTGCCAGCGGCGGATCAAGAGGCCATAGAGGGCATAGCTGGCCGCCCCCAGCAGCATCATGCCGTCGCCGGGGTTGATGCCGCTGTGCAGCAGTGCCAGGGGGTTGCCCTGACCCAGCAGCCAGAGCACCCCGAACAGGGAGAGGCTCATGCCGAGCAGCGCCTGCTTGCCCGGCTTCTGGCCAAAGCAGCAGGCCCCGATGAGCAGGGTGAGCAGGGGCAGCAGGGAGCCGATGACCCCCATGTTGGTGGCCGAGGTGCTGTGGGCGGCGTAGTAGGCGAGGCACTGGTAGAGCACCATGCCGAGCAGGGAGAGCACCAGCAGCTTGCCGAGCCAGGGGCGGATGTCGGCCCGGCGGCGCCAGAGCTGCGGCAGACAGAAGGGGGAGAGCGCGAGGGCGGCGATCACCCAGCGATAGAAGGAGATGGCGGCGGGATCCAGCACGCCGGCGGCGGCCTTGGAGACCACGGTATTGGCGGCCCAGATCAGGATGGCGAGCAGGGGGAAGAGAAAAGGCATAGGCACTCCTTGGTACGATGGGGAGAGTCTAGCCTTGTCTTGAACGAGGTAAGTAGCGTAAATAAGACATGTCATAACCGCTTTGGGACAATCTGCATGGGCACCCTCACCCTGGCCGAGCAGGATCGCCTGCTGGCCGACCCCAACCCCCTCTACTTTCGCTACAGCCAGATCCAGGGGGGCAACGCCTGCGCCGAGCACGCCCACCCCTGGGGTCAGCTCAGCCTCATCAGCCTGGGGGTCATGGTGGTGGAGGTGGGGGGAGAGCGGCTGGTGGCGCCGCCGGACTACCTCATCTGGGTGCCGGCGGACCTGCCCCACACCGCCTTCAACGAGCAGACCCTGGATTACACCTCCATCTACGTGAGCCACGCCCTGGCCCCGCGCCTGCCACGGGAACCCCAGCTGCTGGCCCTCACCCCCTTGCTGCGGGCCCTGCTGGAGGACTTCACCCAGCGCCGGGTCGGGCACATGGAGGATGAGTGGGATGCCCGTCAGGGTGAACTCTTCATCGAGAAGCTGGCCCGCACCCGTTGCCAGCCGAGCTACCTGCCCCAGAGCCGGGATCGCCTGCTGGCCCCCTTGCTGGCGGCATTGCAGGCGGCGCCGGAGGACAACCGCACGCTGGTGGAGTGGGCCAGGGCGCTGCACACCACGGAGCGCACCCTGGCGCGGCGTTGCCAGAAGGAGCTTGGCATGAGCCTGGGCCAGTGGCGCACCCGGCTGCGGCTGGTGAAGGCGCTGGACTGGCTGCGGGGCGAGATGCCGGTGCAGGAGATCGCCTGGCGCCTCGGTTACGCCTCCACCTCGGCTTTCATCGCCATGTTCCAGCGGGAACAGGGCTGCGCCCCCCAGCGCTATCGCCAGCAACTGGGCCAACCCGTGGCCTGAACCGCATGAAAAAGGGCGCCCGCAGGCGCCCTTGTGGATCACGGGATGGGCTTAGAAGAAGCCGAGGGGGTTGATGTCGTGGCTCACCAGCAGGTTCTTGGTGTTCTGGTAGTGGTCCAGCATCATCTTGTGGGTCTCGCGACCGATCCCTGACTTCTTGTAGCCGCCAAAGGCCGCATGGGCCGGGTAGGCGTGGTAGCAGTTGACCCAGACCCGGCCGGCCTGGATGCCGCGCCCCATGCGCCAGGCCAGGTTGCTGTCCCGGGTCCACAGGCCCGCCCCCAGTCCGTACTGGGTGTCGTTGGCAATGGCCAGGGCATCCGCCTCGTCCTTGAAGGTGGTGACCCCGAGCGCCGGCCCGAAGATCTCCTCCTGGAACACCCGCATCTTGTTCTGGCCCGAGAAGATGGTGGGCTGGATGTAGAAGCCCCCCTCCAGCCCGCTCACCTTGGCCGGGCCGCCGCCCAGCAGCATCTTGGCCCCTTCGCCGCGGCCGATCTCCATGTAGCTCAGGATCTTGTCGAACTGCTCGCGGGACGCCTGGGCCCCCACCTGGGTCGTGGTGTCGAGGGGGTTGCCCTGCACTATGGTGCGGGCGCGGGCCAGCACCCGGTCCATGAAGTCGTCATAGATGCTGGCCTGCACCAGGGCGCGGGAGGGGCAGGTACACACCTCGCCCTGGTTGAAGAAGGTCATCAGCATCCCTTCCACCGCCTTGTCGATGTAGCTGCTCTCGTGCTGCATCACGTCGGCGAAGTAGATGTTGGGGGACTTGCCGCCGAGCTCCACGGTGGAGGGGATCAGCTTGTCAGCGGCGCAGCGCAGGATATGGGCGCCCACCTCGGTGGAGCCGGTAAACGCCAGCTTCTGGATCCGGTTGCTGGTGGCGAGCGCCTGGCCTGCCTCGGCGCCGAAGCCGTTGACCACGTTGACCACGCCGGGGGGCAGGATGTCCTTGATGAGATCCATCATCAGCATGATGGTGACCGGGGTCTGCTCGGCGGGCTTGAGCACGCTGCAGCAGCCCGCCGCCAGTACCGGGGCCAGCTTCCAGGCGGCCATCAGCAGGGGGAAGTTCCACGGGATGATCTGGCCGACCACGCCGATGGGCTCCTTGAAGTGGTAGCTGACGGTGTTCTGGTCCAGCTCGGCGGCGGAGCCCTCCTGGGCGCGGATGCAGCCGGCGAAGTAGCGGAAGTGATCCACCACCAGGGGCAGGTCGGCGGCCAGGGTCTCGCGCACCGCCTTGCCGTTCTCCCAGGTCTCGGCGACGGCGAGCACTTCAATGTTCTGTTCGATGCGATCGGCGATGCGCAGCAGCAGGTTGCTGCGCTCGGTGACGCTGGTCTTGCTCCAGCTGGCGAACGCCTTGTGGGCCGCGTCCAGGGCGAGCTCGATGTCGGCGGCGTCGGAGCGGGCCACCTCGCAGAACACCCGGCCATCCACCGGCGAGATGTTCTCGAAATAGCGGCCGGCGCGCGGCGCCACCCAGTCGCCACCGATGAAGTTGTCATAACGGGATTTGAAGCTGACCAGGGCACCTGCCTGACCGGGAGCGGTATAAATCATCTCATCATCCTTATGTGTGTGTGGTCCTGACCGGCCTGGCGGGCAGTCCGGTTGCTTCCTGTCATCGCAAGGGGCGTGCCAGCGGGCGGCGCTCTACACAAAAAGGTTGCAAAAACGTTATCAAACGGGGTGCCAAGGGGTATCTTGGTTAACCAGTGCCCCCCAGGGCGGCCCCCGAACTGTGCCGTTTCTGAACATCGGGTGTGACACTGTGCAGTTTGTGAACAGGAGACGTGATGAAGGCGCTCCCCCAAGGCGGCCCTATTCGCGAGTGTGTAGAAGGAGGTGTGATGAGCGAGTTGCCTCAATCCGGTGCCAGCCCAATCCAGCGCTCCTGGGAGCGCTGCCTGCATCAGGGGCTGAGCCGCCAGCAGAGCGCCGAGCTGGACTTGCTGCCCCAGGGGGAGCTGTCGGCTCGCCAGGAGCAGCACAGGACGCTCATCGCCTGCTTCCAGCGCTTCGTGCTGCCGCTCTTTGGCCAGTTGCTGGCAGGCAGACCCTGTCGTCTGCTGCTGTGTGACGGCGAGGGGGCCATCCTCGCGGTGAGCGGAGACGACCGGTTTGCCCGCCATGCCGAGCGCATTTTTTTGCGCAGCGGCGCCCGCTGGGGGGAGGCGAGCAAGGGCACCAACGCCATCGGCACCGCGCTGGCCGAGCAGAGCGAGGTGCAGGTGCTGGGGGCGCAGCACTTCTTCGCCCAGCACAGCTTTCTCAGTTGCAGCGCCTGCCCCCTGCTTGGGCCGGACGGGCAACTGCTCGGCGTGCTCGACATCTCCACCGATGCGGCCCACCACGGCGGCGACATGCTGGGCACCGTGCGTCTCCTGGCCATGACCCTGGAAAACGCCCTGCTGGCCCGCCAGCCGGGCTGGCTGGTGGATCTCGATCCCCAGAGTCTCTGGTCTGCCCGCCTGCTGCTGGGGGAGGGGGGCGAGCTGCTCGGGGCCAACCGGGCCGGTCGGCTCTGGCTCGGCCAGCACCCCTTCGACGGCCAGCAGTTGCTGCGCGAGCGCCGCGGCCTGCGGCTGGTGCCGGAGGCGGGGGAGCGCGCCGCCAGGCTCCCCCTGCCGAACGCGGTTGAGGAGGGGGGATCGCAGGCGCAGCAGGTGCCGCTCAAGATGCTGGAGCGCGGCATCTCATTGCTCATCGAGGGGGAGACCGGCAGCGGCAAGGAGCACCTGGTGCGCACCCTGCACGCCAGTTCGAGCCGTCGGGAGCGGCCTCTGGTGTGCGTCAACTGCGGCGCCCTGCCGGCGGAGCTGGTGGAGGCCGAGCTGTTCGGCTACGTGGGGGGGGCCTTCAGCGGTGCCCGCAGCCAGGGCAGCCAGGGCTATCTGCGCGCCGCCCACGGCGGCATCCTGATGCTGGATGAAATTGGCGAGCTGCCGCTCCAGGCCCAGACCCGGTTGCTGCGGGTACTGCAGGAGCGCGTCGTCACCCCGGTAGGCAGCCACAGACCCGAGGCGGTGGATTTCTGGCTGGTCAGCGCCAGCCATCGGGATCTGGCGGCCATGGTGGCGGCCGGCACCTTTCGCGAAGATCTCTACTACCGCATCTGCGGCTGGCGCCAGCAACTGGCCCCCCTGCGGGCCTGGTCGGTGCCCGAGCGTCAGGGGTTGATCCTGAACCTGCTCGCCCAGATGGACCCGGCGCTACAACTGAGCCGGGAGGCGGAGCAGCGGTTGCTGGCTCACCCTCTGCCCGGCAACGTGCGCCAGCTCAAACAGGCGCTGGAGGTGGCCTGTGTACTGGCAGAGGGGCAGGGCTGGATTGAACCTGCCCATCTGCATCTGCCCGCCGTGGAGGGGGGAGCGAGCTCACCTTTGGGAGGGAGTACCCTGCGCGAGCAGAGCCGGCAGCGGGTGCAGCAGACCCTGGCAGAGTGCGGCGGCAACGTGAGCGAGGCGGCGCGCCGCCTCGGCATCAGTCGCACCACCCTCTATCGGGCGCTGCGGGAGGAGGGGTGAAGGGTGTCGCGCCATCCAGCGCTTGTGTAGACTGCGGTGGCAAGGACGTTTTTTCGTTATGTTTCCATCGCAGGGAGTGCGCAATGACCCATCTCACCACCGACGAGGCCCCCCGCCTCTCTCCCGGCTGCTGGCCGATGCCGCTTGCGCCCCATGGGGCCCGTGCCGGTTAGTCGGCACCCGTCTGCGCCCGGTGCGGCGCGTGTAATAACCTTGGATCTGGATCAGCGCGGTCCGGCGCTTCAAGGTGTAGGGTAAAAGCCCTTTTTCAGGTGTGATGCCGATGATCCCTTCCTATTCCCGCATGACGACGCTGTTGTTCTGGTGCCTGCTGGCGGCGAGCCTGCTGGCCATGGTGTTATTCGAATTCGGACCCGAGCGGCGGCTCGACATCCTGAGCCAGGCCGGTTTGTCCGTGCGTGCCCAGGATGACAGGGCCCACAAGGGCTCCTCCGTCGCCACCCTGAGTCAGGGGGGCGACAGACCCGCCATCCAGTGCACCCTGCGAAGCCAATATGCCTATCCTTTCTGCGAGCTGGTTCTGACCCTGACCAACCCCGAGCGGGGGCTGGATCTTTCCGGCTTCACCGGGGTGCGGGTGAGGCTGGATGTAGAAGGGCAGGGGGAACAGGCCTGGCGCCTTTATCTGCGCAACTACGATCCCGTCTACTCGACGCGGGAAGACGAGAGTTCCCACAAGTTCAACGAAGTGCTCTTCACCGCCAGGGATTTTGGCCGTGAGCAGGATGTCCCCCTGAACGTCTTTGCCCCCAGCTCCTGGTGGGTGCAGCAGTACGACATTCCGCTGGTCCAGCAGGGGCCGGATCTGCACCATGTATATGCCATCGAGATCGCCTCCGATGACAAGATGCTGCCGGGGGAGTACCGGTTGCGGCTCGAGCGGCTGGAGTTCTATGGCCGCTGGTGCAAGCCGGGGGACTTCTATCGCTATCTGCTGTTGGGGTGGCTTGTCTACGGCGTGCTGCTCTTCCTGGTCCAGAACCTGATGTTTGGCGATCGGCTGCGCAAGGCCAGGGAGGCGCGCCTCGCGGCTGAAGCCCTGAGTGCGAGCCTGTGCGAGCAGAACCGGCGCACCGAGGAGGAGGCCCGCTACGATCCCCTGACCGGGGCCCTCAACCGGCTCGGCGGCGAAAAGCTGCTCGGAGAGCTCGGCGAGATGCCGCTCTCCTTCATCTATATCGACATCGATCACTTCAAGGGGGTCAACGACGGTCACGGTCACCCGGTGGGGGACGAGGTGCTCAAGCACATGGTGAGCGAGCTGCTGCGCCATTGTGACAGCCTGTGCCGACTGGTGCGCTGGGGCGGGGAGGAGTTCGTGCTGGTCTGCCTCCATTACGACGAGGGACGGGCCGCCGCCCTGGCGGAGCGGCTGAGAGGGGCGCTGGAGGGGTACAGGCACTGGCCGCTGGGGCTCGGGATCACCGCCTCCTTCGGGGTGGCCGAGCGGCGCAAGGATAGCCTGGAGCAGGCGCTCAAGCGGGCCGACGAGGCGCTCTATCAGGCCAAGCAGAATGGTCGCAACCGGGTGGAGGTGGCGCCCGACTGATCCGGCGCTGGAGCCCATGGCCGGGCGGGGCTATCATGCGCCCCATCATTTATCTGAGGAGAGATGCCATGGCACAACACATTGGCGCCCTGACGCTGCTGGTGGCGGATTACGACGAGGCCATCGCCTTCTTCACCCGGGGAATGGGCTTCGAGCTATTGGAAGACACCCCCCTCGACGAGCCGGGCAAACCGGGCAAACGCTGGGTGCGGGTCGCTCCCAAGGGGGCTCCCGGCTCCGCCCTGCTGCTGGCCCGCGCGGCCAACGAGGAGCAGCGCGCCGCCATCGGTCGCCAGGGGGGCGGTCGGGTCTTCCTGTTCCTTGAGACCGACGACTTCTGGGGCGATTACGAGCGGATGCAGGCCTATGGCGTTCATTTTTGTGAACAGCCGCGCCTCGAACCCTACGGCACCGTGGTGGTGTTCGAGGACATCAGTGGCAATCGCTGGGACCTGCTGCAACTCGCTGCTGCCAACTGAATCTGAAAACGTTTATCATCCCGCCCGTCATAAAGTCATAAAAGTGTCACAGAAAGTTCTAATAATTGGCGCACCCATCTTCACAGAGGAGAGAGAAGGGATATGGCTAAGCGAATTCTGGTGGTCGAGGACGAGGCACCGATCCGCGAAATGCTCTGCTTCGTGCTTGAGCAGAAGGGATATGAAACAGTAGAAGCAGAAGATTACGCCGATGGACTGGCAAAGGTGCGCGAGCCCTACCCCGAACTCATCGTGCTGGACTGGATGATGCCAGGTGGCAGTGGTATCCAGTTCCTCAAGCAGCTCAAGCAGGATGAGATGACTCGCCAGATCCCGGTGGTGATGCTGACTGCCCGGGGCGAGGAAGAGGACAAGGTGCGCGGGCTCGAGGCCGGTGCCGACGACTACATCACCAAGCCCTTCTCCCCCAAGGAGCTCACCGCCCGCCTGCACGCCGTGATGCGCCGTGTCTCTCCCACCTCGGTGGACGAGGTGATCGAAGTGCAGGGGCTCAAGCTGGATCCTGTTTCCCACCGGGTCAGTGCCGAGGAGAAGGCTCTCGACATGGGGCCGACCGAATTCAAGCTGCTGCACTTCTTCATGACCCACCCCGAGCGGGTCTACAGCCGCGAGCAGTTGCTCAACAACGTCTGGGGTACCAATGTGTATGTCGAGGACAGAACCGTGGACGTGCACATTCGCCGCTTGCGCAAGGCCATCGAAGAGACGGGGCACGACAGATTGATCCAGACGGTGCGCGGGGCCGGCTACCGCTTCTCGACCCGTCTCTAGGTCAGGGCCAGTGCCGCCAGCGCCTGCCGGCGGGCATTGGACCCGGCTCTTTGCTGTCTCTAGGAGATCTTAATGTTGCAACCTTACGCCTGGCGGCGACAGTTGTGGCGAATGGCGTTCTTCTACAGCCCCTTCGTCTTGGTAGGTTGGTTAATCGATCATCTCGTTCTTTGCCTGCTGGTGGCCACGGTGCTGCACCTGGTCTGGCACTACCGCTTCCAGAAGCGGCTGTCGGACTGGCTGTGGCACGATCGCAGCCTGGTGCCGCCCCACGGCAGCGGCAGCTGGGAGCACATCTTCAACGGCATCTACAAGTTGCAGCAGCGTCACCGGGCCCGGCGCCGGGAGCTGGCGGGCCTCATCCGCCGCTTTCGGGAAGGGGCGGAGGCGCTGCCCGATGCGGCCGTGGTGTTTCGCACCGACGGCAGCATCCTCTGGTGCAACCGGCTGGCGGAGCAACTGCTCGGCTTTCGCTGGCCCGAGGATGCCGGCCAGCACATCGGCAACCTGATCCGTCACCCCGCCTTCGTCGCCTATCTGGGCAAGGGGCAGTATGACGAGCCGTTCGAGATGCACTCCCCCATCAACGAGGAGAAGTTCCTCGAATTTCGCATCATGCCCTATGCGGAGGACCAGGCCATGCTGGTGGTGCGGGACGTGACCCGGCTGCGCAGCCTGGAGAAGACGCGCAAGCACTTCGTCTCCAACGTCTCTCACGAGCTGCGCACCCCCCTCACCGTGCTCAAGGGGTATCTGGAGATGACCGAGGAGCCACCGCCCCCCGCCATGTGGGCCAAGGCGCACAAGGTGATGATGGAGCAGACGATCCGCATGGACAATCTGGTCAACCAGCTGCTCACCCTGTCGCGCATCGAGGCGGCGCCCACCGTGGATCTCTCCCATCTGGTGGACATGCCCGCCATGTTGGGGCTACTGGAGCAGGAGGCGCGGGCGCTCTCCGGCGAGCGGGCCCACGAGATCGTCTTCATGGTTCAGCCCAATCTGCTGGTGCGCGGGGATCAGGATCAACTGCGCAGCGCCGTCTCCAACCTGGTCTACAACGCCATCCACTACACCCCGGCGGGGCGCAAGATCACCGTGGAGTGGCGCAAGCAGGGGAGCATGGCGCTGTTTGCGGTCCAGGATGAGGGGGAGGGGATCCCCCCCGAGCATCTGGCGCGGCTCACCGAGCGGTTCTATCGGGTCGACAAGGCCCGCTCGCGCCACACCGGAGGGTCCGGGCTCGGCCTTGCCATCGTCAAGCATGCCCTGAGTCATCACGATGCCCATCTCGATATCGAGAGTCGGGTCGGTGCGGGCAGCCGCTTCAGCTTTCTCATTCCCGCCCGCATGGTGCTGGTGAAATAATATTTTGTGTCAATGTGTTGGCAACGAGAGAAGGGCTGCATCGCAGCCCTTTTTTCATCCGGGCCACTCTCGGCCCATGTCATCAAAGTGTCATATAAATTCCATAAATTTGTCACTGCCAGGCCAGATACTGGCGCCGTCTTAAAGAACGGACCTTCTGTAACACTGGAGAAGGAGTGGTGCTGGCCCACGGATCATTGCGATCGGGTGTCAACCACGTTTAGACGTCAACCTGACGATTGCCTTCTGCAACCTTGGACTTGGAGAGATTGGATGAAACTCAACAAACTGGCTGGTGTCATCGGATTCACCGCTGCAACCCTGTTTTCTGTCAGCGCTCTGGCTGCCGGTGTGGATAAAGACCTGCCGGAATACACACCGACCAGCGGCATCTCGGGCAACCTGTCCTCTGTCGGCTCGGACACCCTGGCCAACATGATGACCCTGTGGGCCGAAGAATTTAAGCGCATGTATCCCAACGTCAACGTGCAGATCCAGGCCGCCGGTTCTTCCACCGCACCGACTGCCCTGACCGAGGGCGTCGCCCAGTTTGGCCCCATGAGCCGCGCCATGAAGGCCGGTGAAGAGGAGGCATTCGAGAAGCGCTACGGCTACAAGCCGACCGCCATCCGCGTCGCCGTCGATGCCCTGGCGGTGTTCGTCAACAAGGACAACCCCATCAAGGGGCTGACCATGTCGCAGATCGACGCCATTTTCTCCAGCACCCTCAAGTGCGGCGAAGCCAAGGCGGCCACCAAGTGGTCTGATCTGGGTCTGGACGGCAGCTGGTCCGGCAAGGATCTGCAACTGTTCGGTCGCAACTCCGTGTCCGGTACCTACGGTTACTTCAAGGAACACGCCCTGTGCAACGGTGACTTCAAGAGCGGCGTGAACGAGCAGCCGGGCTCCGCCTCCGTGGTACAGTCCGTCTCCTCCTCCCTGAACGGCATCGGCTACTCCGGTATCGGCTACGTCACCTCCGGCGTGCGCGCCGTTCCGCTCTCCAAGGATGGCAAGACCTTCATCGAGGCGAGCTCCGACAACGCCATCACCGGCAAGTACCCGCTGTCGCGCTTCCTGTACGTCTACGTGAACAAGCATCCGAACAAGCCGCTCTCCCCGATGGAGCAGGAGTTTGTGAAGATGATGCTCTCCAAGGCGGGCCAGACCATCGTTGCCAAGGACGGCTATGTGCCGGTCCCGGCCAAGGTGGTTCAGGCCGACCTGAAGAAGCTGGGCATCATGTAACAGAACGAGCCCTTGCAGAAAAACGAGCCCCATGCGGGCTCGTTTTCATTGGTGCGCCCCAGGATCTTTTTGGTCGCAGGGCGCAGCGCCCGGCTTGCGCCGGGCGGCGGCATTTCCGAGAATAGGGCAACTTCACGGCAAAGGACCCTCTCATGCGCGCATCTTCCCTCTCCAGACTGGCCCTGACGGCCTTGTGCAGCGCCCTGCTGGCCGGCTGCGCCCAGTCGCCGACCGGTCGCAACCAGATGCTGCTCTTCTCCCCCCAGCAGATGAACCAGCTGGGGGCCGACTCCTTCACCCAGATGAAGCAGCAGGAGAAGGTGAGCACGGATGCCAGGATGAATGCCTATGTGGGCTGCGTGGCCAAGGCGGTGACCGCCCAGGTGCCTGCCAGCTATGGCATCACCAGCTGGGAGGTGGTGGTGTTCGACTCCAAGGAGATCAACGCCTTCGCCCTGCCCGGCGGCAAGATAGGCGTGTACAGCGGCCTGCTGAAAGTCGCCAAGAATCAGGACCAGCTCGCCACCGTCATCGGTCACGAGCTGACCCACGTGCTGGCCCAGCACTCCAACGAGCGCCTCTCCCGGGATCAGTTGACCGGTATCGGGCTGGCGGTGGCGGACGCCGCCATCGGCAGCAGCGACAGCCTCGGGGGCGCTGCCACCATGGCCGCTCTGGGCCTCGGGGTCCAGGTGGGGATAGCCCTGCCTTATGGCAGAACCCAGGAGAGCGAAGCGGACCGGCTCGGTCTCGAGCTGATGGCCCGCGCCGGGTTCAACCCGGCCGAAGCCGTCACCCTGTGGCAGAACATGAGCGCTGCCTCCGGTGGCAAGGCACCGCCCCAGCTGCTCTCCACCCACCCCAGCGACCAGAGCCGGATCGCCAACCTGCAGGCCCAGCAGGCCGAAGTGCAGCCCCTGTACCAGCAGGCGAAAGCATCAGGGCTGGTTCCCCAGTGCAAGGCGTAAGCCTGCGCCTGGCGCGTCCCGCCGATGCCGCCGCCATGACGGTGATGCAGCGGGCGAGCTGGCTGGCGGCCTACGGGGAGGTGCTGGGGGCCGACATGCTGGCCCAGCTGGCGGTGACCGACCACCTGCAGATCTGGCGACATCGGCTCGCCGAGCCCGGCCCCGTTCCCATGCTGGTCTGTCAGGACGACGTGGTCATCGGCCTGCTCTACTGGCAGCCCTCTTTGGAGGAAGGCTTGATGACGGCACGGATCCGGGCGCTCTACCTTCATCCCGAACACTGGCGTCAGGGTCATGGCAAACGGCTGTGGCAGGCGGTGGCGGTGCAGATGCGCCGGGCCGGTTGCGAGTGCGTCAGGCTCTGGCTGCTGGATGGCAATCACATCGGCGAGGGATTCTACCTGCGCCGCGGCTTCATGTTCGACGGTCAGGAGCGTACCTTGATGAGCCTCGGACAACCTTGCCAACAGCGACAAATGTTCCGTTTGCTTTGAGCTGGCTCCCGTTTTTCGTCCCCGATCACTTTATTTTTTTTGCGAATTAATACAATGTGCCCCATCTGGACAGACTGAGGTGGCCGGGTCCACCGCAAGGGAGTGTGGCATGTACTACGGATTTGACATTGGCGGCACCAAGATAGCGTTCGCTGTGTATGACGGCACCTTGAATCTCTGTCACGAGGAGCGCATGAGCACTCCCGGCAATGATTACGAAGGGTTGCAGCAGCTGATCCGCGAGCGGGTCGAGGCGGCGGATGCGCGCTTCGGGGTGAAAGGGGCCGTCGGCATCGGGTTTCCGGGGATCCTCAATCGCCTCGACGGGAGCATAGTGGCGGCCAACCTGCCCGCCATCCATGGCCGCCATCTGGGGGCGGATCTGGCCGAACTGCTGGGCCGACCGGTCAAGGTCGACAATGACGCCAACTGTTTCCTCTGGTCGGAAGTGCATCAGGGGGCCGCAGACGGTGCTGGCAGCGCCCTCGGCGTCACCATAGGCACCGGCATCGGCGGCGCCGTCTACCTGGCGGGCAAGCTCATCCAGGGGCGCAACTGGCTGGCGGGGGAGATAGGTCACTACCCGCTGCCTGCCACCATCCTGATGAAATACCCGGATTTGCCCCGTCCCCGCTGTGGCTGCGGGCGCCTGGTCTGTTTCGAAACCTATGCGTCGGGCACGGGCCTGGAGCGGCTATACCACCATGTTCATGGGGAACGGGTGAGCGGCCACCAGATCGTCGCCCGTGCCGATGCCCGTGAGGCGGCGGCCCTCTCGACCATCGACTGCTGGCTCGAGATCATCGCCGCCGGCCTCGCCACCGCCATCTCGGTGGTTGATCCCGATGTGGTGGTGCTGGGGGGCGGCCTGAGCGCCCTGCCAGCCCTCTATGAGGAGTTGCCCAAACGTCTGCCCGGCCACCTGCTGCCCGGTGTCGCCCTGCCGGCGATCCGCGAGGCCCGCTTCGGTGGTGCCGGCGGTGTGCGCGGTGCAGCCCTGCTCAATCTGTGAGATCGGACAGAGGGTCTGATCTCCCCGAACAAGGAGTCATCATGACCCGTCTTGAAATCTGTATCGACAACCTCGAATCCCTGTTCACCGCCCAGGCGGCCGGCGCAGATCGCATCGAGCTCTGCTCTGCGCTGGGGCTGGGCGGTCTCACTCCCTCCTATGGCTTCATGCAGCAGGTGGCGCGCCACGCCACCATCCCCGTCTACGCCATGATCCGGCCCCGTGCCGGGGATTTCTGTTTTGGCGAGGGGGAGTTCGACATCATGCTGCAGGATATCGCCGCCGCCCGTGCCGCCGGCCTGCAAGGGGTGGTGGTCGGTCTGCTGGATGAAGATGGACGGGTACCCGAAGGCAAGCTCCGGCAACTGGTCGAGGCGGCGGGGCCGCTTGGCGTCACCTTCCACCGGGCCATCGATCTCTCCTCCGACTGGCGGCTGGATCTCGAGACGATCGTCGCGGCGGGTTGCGAGCGCATTCTGAGCTCCGGCCATGCGCCGACCGCGCTGGCGGGGCTCGAAACCCTGCAGGCCATGCACCAGGCGCTGGCGGGACGGGCCAGCCTGATGCCGGGGGCCGGGGTCAACGCCGACAACGTGCGCACCATCATCGAATTCACCGACGTCAATGAAGTACACATGTCCGGCATGGGCTGGCGCGGCGGCATGGTTCCCCATGGTGTGAACATGGGCACCTCTGACGATGGCCGGGTCAACATCACCGACGGCGCCAAGGTCGCAGCGGTGCGGGCGTTGCTGGACAGGACCTGATACAGGCCGTGCGGCGGCATGGTGCTCTGTTTTGCTCCCTTCTCCCCTTGCGGGAGAAGGGGCGGGGATGAGGGGGCCGATGTGAAGCGTCTCCCACCGACGGGCAATTGAGGGGCGTCTTGGCAGCACGGTGCGAAAAAGTCTGTTATCATCCCGTTTCTTTTACCATCAGGACCCGGAGCAATCTCTCAATGTCCCAATACGACTCTATCGAACAGAAGGCCAGCTACGGCATCGGCCGCAACATGGGCGACCAACTGGCTCAGCAAGCCTTCGCCGGTCTGGATATCCCGGCCCTGCAACAAGGTCTGGCTGATGCCCTGAACGGTCTGGAGTTCGCGGTCAGCCGTGACGATATCAACGATGCCTTCCAGGTCATCACCGCCCGCATGCAGGAAGAGCAGGAAGCTGCCGCCAAGGCCGCTGCCGCCGAAGGCGAAGCCTTCCTGGCCGACAACGCCAAGCGCGCCGAAGTGAAGACCACCGACTCCGGTCTGCAATATGAAGTCATGGTCGAAGGCAATGGTGCCGTGCCGGTTGCCGGTCAGTCCGTGCGCGTGCACTACCACGGTACCTTCACCCACGGTGGTGTGTTCGACAGCTCCGTTGCGCGCGGCCAACCGGCCGAGTTCCCAGTGACCGGCGTGATCGCCGGTTGGGTGGAAGCGCTGCAGATGATGCCGGTTGGCTCCAAGTGGAAGCTCTACATTCCGCAGGATCTGGCCTACGGTGCCCGTGGCGCCGGCTCCATCCCGCCGTACTCCGCTCTGGTATTCGAAGTGGAGCTGCTGGACATCCTGTGATCCGGCTGGCGTGATGCAAACGGCGACCCTGGGGTCGCCGTTTGTTTTTGGGCCGCCCAACGGGCCATGTGCCTTCGGCGGGGATTTGGATATAGTGAGAGCGTCGTCCATTCCGGCCATGTGAGGGAGACACGCCATGGCAGCCATCATCGAGGTCGTCGATCTCGTCAAGCACTTCCCCGGTGTCAGGGCGGTGGACGGGCTCAGCTTTGCCATTCCCGCCGGCAGCTGCTTCGGTCTGCTCGGCCCTAACGGGGCGGGCAAGACCACGACCATCGAGCTGCTGGAGGGGATCCTCACCCCGGACAGCGGCCAGATCCTGTTTCACGGCGCCCCGCGCGGCCCGGATTATCGCTCCCGCATCGGCATCCAGTTCCAGCACACGGCGCTACAGGATTTCCTGACGGTGCGCGATACCCTGCGCCTGTTCGCCAGCCTCTACCCCAATCCCTTGCCACGGGAGCTGCTCATCGATCTGTGCGCCTTGGGCGAGTTCATCGACAGGGACAGTCGCAAGCTCTCGGGGGGCCAGCGTCAGCGCCTGCTGCTGGCTCTGGCCCTGCTCGGGGATCCCGAACTGCTGTTTCTGGATGAGCCCACTACAGGACTGGATCCCCAGGCGCGCCACCACTTCTGGCAGCGAATAGAGGCGATCAAGGCCCAGGGCAAGACGGTGGTGCTCACTACCCACTACATGGACGAAGCGCAGCAGCTGTGCGATCTGATTGCCATCGTCGATCACGGCCACCTGCTCAGTCTGGATACGCCGGCTGCCTTGCTGGCGCAACACTTCGACGGCGTGCTGGTGCGCCTTGGGGGGCACCCGGCCCTGGCTGGGCTCGGCTATCCCCTGCGTCCGGTCGGCGATCAGGTGGAGCTCTGTTGCCCTGACGTGGCGACCCTGTTGCCAGCCTTGCTGGATCTTGGTGTGCCGCTCACCGGCATGCAGGTGCGCTCCCCCAATCTGGAGGATCTCTTCCTGAACCTGACCGGCCACAGCCTGCGGAGCGGCGCATGAGAGGGATGACCGAGTTCTGTCTGACCGTGGCCCCCGTGTTGCGGTACGCCTTGCCGACATGCAATCCCGGGAGTGGACGATGAAGGGATCCCTCAAGCGCATCGGGGCGCTCTTCTATGCCCGCACCCTCGAGTTCGTACGCGATCGCGCGGCCCTGGTGTGGAACCTGCTTTTCCCGCTCCTGCTGGTCATCGGCTTCTCTCTCATCTTCTCCGGCCCGCCCAAACCGCTGGTGCAGATCGGGGTGGTGGGGGAACTGCCCGCAACCTATGCCCCGCTGCGCGCCGTGCCGCTGCTCAAGATCATCCCCTATGACGACGCGTCGAGAGGCCAGCTCAAGGTGCGTCACCATCAGCTGGACCTGCTGTTCTCACCCGCCGGGGGGCGTTACTGGATAAACCCGGACGCCCCTCAGGGGGCCATGGCCGAGTATCTGCTGCGCCAGGCGGTGCAGGCGCCCTTGCAAAGAGAGACCCTGAGCGGGCGCGCCATCCGCTACGGCGACTGGCTGCTGCCCGGGGTGATCGGCATGAACCTGATGTTCTCCGGCCTGTTCGGGGTCGGGTTCGTCATCGTGCGTTATCGCAAGAACGGGGTGCTGAAACGGCTGCGAGCCACGCCGCTCGGCGCGCTGGAGTTTCTCTTCGCCCAGTTGCTGTCACGGGTGCTGATCACCCTGGTGGTGAGCCTGCTGGTCTTCTGCGCGGCCTACTGGCTGCTGGATGTGCCCCTCATCGGGTCGGGGTGGCTGCTGCTGGTGATCGCCCTGGCGGGAGGAACGGCCATGGCCTCCCTTGGCCTGCTCATCGCCGCTCGCCTGCAGAACGAGGAGCTGGCGAGCGGTTTGCTCAATCTCATCAGCTTGCCCATGATGTTTTTATCCGGTGTCTGGTTCTCGCTGGAAGGCGCGCCCGCCTGGCTGCAGCAGCTTGCGGCCAGGCTGCCCCTCAGCCAGATCATCGAAGCAGCCCGCGCCGTGATGCTGGAAGGGGCGGGATGGCAGGAGGTGGCAGGCCCTCTGGGTCAGGTCATGGTGTTCGCCCTGGTGTGCATCTCGCTGGGAACCATGCTGTTCAAATGGAGTGCAAAATGAAACCTGTTCTGTGGTTGTTGCTGGTGGCCGCCTTGCCTGTGCAGGCAGGCACCCTGCGTTGCAAGAACGCCTTGCTGACCGAGGGAGACACCACGGCAGAGCTGCTGGTTCGCTGCGGCCAGCCGATGCTCAAGGAAGATCTCACCCGCTTCGAGGAGAACGGCTTCGGGGCGAGAGTGACGGTCAAGTATGCCGAGCGCTGGACCTACAACTTCGGCAAGCGGGAATTCATGCAGTTTGTCACCGTCGAAAACGGCGTCATCACCGACATTGCGGATGGTCCACGGGGAGGATGACCTCCTGGTTTTCTGAAGCCCAGCCTGCGGGAGATAAGGTCGCCATTTCCCCGCCTTTTACCTCTTTTTCTGTTGCTTTTCCCTGCCTGTTATCGCCATTTTTCCATATGGGGTCATGCTGCCTCACTCTGGTGCTTTTGGCATAAAACCGAATCTGATGAGTCAGTTGTCAGCAGAAATGGCTGCCCCAATGCGGTGCAGCCGATTTATTTTCGAAAAATAATCCTCATGCCAAGAAGGGTTTTAAGCAGCAGGCTATTTGGCAAATAAGGGTCTACTTTTGATTCTGAGAGTGCATATTCCCCCGTTCAGATATTTTGTTCTGTTGCACCATGGTTGGGCCGGATTGCACCGATTGACAGGTTTTTCTGCGGCTGGATAAGCTGCCAAAAAGCAGGGAAACGATGGCATCTCGCTAGATTTTGATGCCTGTTCGAATCAAACCACAGGGAAGAGTGACATGAAGCAGATACACAAGGCAGGTATGGTGATGGCGCTGTCGCTGATGGCAGCCAATGCGTGGGCGGACGGTACGCTGGATGCCGTCAAGAAGAAGGGATTCGTGCAGTGCGGGGTCGGTGACGGCCTGCCCGGGTTCTCCAACCCGGATGCCAAGGGAACCTGGACCGGGCTCGACGTGGACGTGTGCCGCGCCGTGGCCGCCGCCGTGCTGGGGGATGCCGGCAAGGTCAAGTATGTCTCCCTCACCGCCAAGGAGCGCTTTACCGCCCTGCAGTCCGGGGAGGTGGATCTGCTCTCGCGCAATACCACCTGGACCCTGACCCGGGATGGGTCGCTGGGCCTCACGTTCGCCGGGGTGAACTACTACGACGGGCAGGGGTTCCTGGTCAAGCAGTCCCTCGGGGTCAAGAGCGCCAAGGAGCTTGACGGTGCCGCCGTCTGTATCCAGTCCGGTACCACTACCGAGCTCAACCTGGCCGACTATTTCCGCGCCAATGGCGGCATGAAGTACACCCCAGTGGTGTTCGATACCTCGGATCAGACCGTCAAGGGCTTCGAAGCCGGCCGCTGTGACGTGCTGACCTCGGATCAGTCCCAGCTCTATGCCCTCAAGATCAAGCTCACCAAGCCAGAGGAAGCCGTGGTGCTGCCGGAGGTCATCTCCAAGGAGCCGCTGGGCCCAGCCGTGCGTCAGGGTGACGATCAGTGGTTCAAGGTGGTGCGCTGGAGCCTCAACGCCATGCTCAATGCCGAGGAGGCCGGGGTCACCTCTGCCAACGTGGACGAGATGCTCAAGTCCACCAACCCTGACATCCGTCGTCTGCTGGGGCTGGAAGAGCCCAAAGGGACTGTGCTGGGGCTGGATGACAAATGGGCCTACAACATCGTCAAACAGGTCGGCAACTACGGTGAATCCTTCGATCGCAACGTCGGTGCCGGCTCCCCCCTCAAGATTGATCGCGGCATCAATGCCCTCTGGAACAAGGGCGGTCTGATGTACGCGCCACCCATCCGCTGAGTCGACAGTCACCGGGGGGCCTGGCCCCCCATGTTTTCCCTGGCTTTGTCGGAGTCATCCTCATGGCGTTACACGCATCAAACCATAGGAAAGAACAGGGCCGCTGGTGGTATGACGCCAAGGTGCGGGCGCTGTTCTTCCAGTGCCTGGCCATCGCGGCGGTTATCGGGTTTCTGTTCTACATCGTCAACAATGCCCTGACCAATCTGGCCACCCGTGGCATCACCACAGGCTTTGATTTTCTGGGCAATACGGCCGGTTTCGGCATCTTGCAGAGCCTCATCCCCTACGACGAGACCTATACCTTCGGTCGCACCTTCGTGGTGGGCCTGCTCAACACCCTGCTGGTCTCCGTGCTCGGCATCCTGTTTGCCACCCTGCTCGGGTTCGCACTCGGGGTCGCGCGCCTGTCGCGCAACTGGCTGGTGGCCAAGATAGCGGCCGTCTACATAGAGACGTTTCGCAACATCCCGCTGCTGCTGCAGATCTTCTTCTGGTACTTCTCGGTGCTGCGTACCCTGCCTTCCCCGCGTCAGAGCGTGGATATAGGTGGGCTCGCCTTCCTCAACGTGCGTGGCTTCTATCTGCCCAAGCCCCTGTTCGAAGAGGGATTCGGCTACGTGCTTTGGGCACTGGTGCTGGCGGTGCTGCTGAGCTGGGGGCTGGGCCGCTGGGCTCGCCGCCGTCAGGCCCTGACCGGCAGGATCTTCCCGTTCTGGCGCTGTGTGGCCGCCCTGGTCATGCTGCTCCCGGGTATCACCTTCCTGCTGGCGGGCAGCCCGCTTAGCTGGAGCGTGCCTGCGCTGCAAGGGTTCAACTTCCGGGGCGGGCTGACGGTGCTGCCGGAGCTCGCGGCCCTCTTGCTGGCGCTCACCATCTATACGGCGGCCTTCATCGCCGAGATAGTGCGATCCGGCATCCTGGCCATCAGCAAGGGTCAGACTGAGGCGGCTTCCGCCCTCGGGCTCTCGCCCACCAAGACGCTGCGGCTGGTGATCATTCCCCAGGCCATGCGGGTCATCATCCCTCCCTTGACCAGCCAATATCTGAACCTCACCAAGAACTCCTCGCTGGCTACGGCCATCGGCTACCCGGACCTGGTGTCGGTCTTCATGGGCACCACCCTCAACCAGACAGGGCAGGCCATCGAGGTCATCGCCATGACCATGGGGGTCTATCTCGTCATCAGTATCACCACCTCGGTGCTGATGAACATCTACAACCGCAGAATGACGCTGGTTGAGCGCTAGGGAGCTGTCATGTTCGTGAATGAATTGCAGGAGGCGCTGCCGCCTCCCAACCACCGTCGGGGGCCGCTCGCCTGGATCAGGCAGAACCTTTTCCCCAACTGGTGGAACGGCCTGCTGACCCTGGTGCTGGCCTATCTGTTGCTGCCACTCATCTGGTCTGCACTGGACTGGGCGCTGTTCTCGGCCACCTGGCAGGGGAGCAGCCGCGAGGCTTGCGTCCAGGGCGGTGCCTGCTGGATCTTCATCGAGAGCCGGCTGGGGCAGTATCTCTATGGCTTCTACCCGGCTGATCAGTACTGGCGCATCAACCTGACCTTCGCCGGTCTGGCGGCGCTGCTGGCCTTGCTCATCTGGCCAAAGACCCCGCGCAAGGGGTGGCTGGCGCTCTTCACCCTACTGGTGTTCCCTGTCATCGCCTTCTTCCTCATCCATGGGGGAGCGGGACTGGAGGTGGTGGAAACGAACCGCTGGGGCGGGCTGATGCTCACCCTGGTGCTGGCGGTGGTGGGCATAGTGGTAGCACTGCCGTTCGGCATCCTGCTGGCACTGGGGCGCCGCTCCCACATGCCGGTCATCTCCAGCCTCTGTACCGTCTACATCGAGTTCTGGCGGGCGGTGCCGCTCATTACTGTGCTCTTCATGGCGTCCGTCATGCTGCCACTGTTCATGAGTACCGAGGTGGAGCTCGACAAGCTGCTGCGGGCGCTCATCGGCATCATCCTGTTCCAGGCGGCCTATGTGGCCGAGGTGGTGAGAGGGGGGCTGCAGGCGATCCCCAAGGGGCAATATGAGGCGGGGGATGCCCTCGGGCTCTCCTACTGGAAGGTGATGGGCCTCATCATCATGCCCCAGGCCCTCAAGATCACCATTCCTTCCCTGGTGAACACCTTTATTTCCCTGTTCAAGGACACCAGCCTGGTGCTGATCATCGGGCTGTTCGATCTGCTGGCCATCTCCAAGGTGGCACTGGCGGATCCGGCCTGGCTGGGGTATTCCACCGAAGCTTATGTCTTTATCGCCATGATCTTCTGGATGTTCTGTTTTGGCATGTCCCGCTACTCCATCTATCTGGAGCGCAAACTCAACACGGGCCACAAGCATTAGGAGTCGTTCTGATATGAAAACGGACGCAGTTGTCGAACTGAAAGAGGTCAACAAGTGGTACGGTGAGTTTCACGTGCTGCGCAACATCAACCTGCAGGTGGGCAGAGGGGAGAAGATCGTCATCTGCGGACCATCGGGGTCGGGCAAGTCCACCATGATCCGCTGCATCAACCGGCTGGAAGAGCACCAGAGCGGAGACATCCTGGTAAAGGGCACGGCCCTGACCTCGGATCTCAAGAACATCGAGACGGTGCGCCGGGAGGTGGGCA
Organism: Aeromonas sp. FDAARGOS 1418; assembly: GCF_019048585.1. NCBI lineage: Bacteria > Pseudomonadati > Pseudomonadota > Gammaproteobacteria > Aeromonadales > Aeromonadaceae > Aeromonas > Aeromonas sp. FDAARGOS 1418. Next base: position 2,013,147 of record NZ_CP077387.1, read on the forward strand.
TGGTGTTCCAGCACTTCAACCTCTTCCCCCACCTGACCGTGCTGGAGAACTGCTGCCTGGCGCCCATCTGGGTCAAGCAGTTGCCGCGCAAGGAGGCCGAGGAGATCGCCATGAACTTCCTGCGCCGGGTGCGGATCCCCGAACAGGCGCTCAAGTATCCGGGGCAGCTCTCCGGTGGCCAGCAGCAGCGGGTCGCCATCGCCCGCAGTCTCTGCATGAATCCCCAGGTCATGCTGTTTGACGAGCCGACGTCTGCGCTGGATCCCGAGATGGTGCGGGAAGTGCTGGATGTGATGGTGGAGCTGGCCCACGAGGGGATGACCATGCTCTGCGTCACCCACGAGATGGGGTTTGCCAAGCAGGTGGCGGACAGGGTGATCTTCATGGACCGGGGGCAAATCATCGAAGAGAACGTGCCGGATCAGTTCTTTGACAACCCCCAGTCCGATCGGACCAAGCTCTTCCTCTCCCAGATCCTGCAGCACTGAGGCAGGGCACAACCTTCAGAAAAACAGCCCGCACGCTCGAATGAGCGGCGGGCAAATGTGTACATGGAAGTCGACGACAGACAGAAAGGAGTATGTCAGCCCGGCAACAGGGTGGTGGTGCGCAGATCGCGCACGGCCAGGTTGATCTGCCGGGCCAGGCTCAGCGCCTGATGACAGCTCAACGGCTTCACATCGATGATCCCCCCTTGAAACTCAAACCGCCCCAGTGCTTCAACCATGAAACTTCCATGATGGAAGCTCTTGATATAGCGAGCAATTCGACGGGGAGACCACTGCTTGAACACCTTCATGGCAAGAGACCCTGTTGTTTGGACAGGGCACACTATGCCGACGGACCGTGACACTGATGTGACACTTGATAAAGATTTGTATGAATCTGTCTTGTGATCGACTGGCGTGCAGCTCCGGCGTTGAAAAAGTAGTGAGAGTCCGGGTCCGGGGCCCGATATACTGCGGCCATTGCAGACATGACAAAGGTGCCGCACGTGGAGTGGGTGGACATAGTAGACGAGCAGGACAGGGTGATCGGGGTGGCCGAGCGCGCCAGGGTGCGTCAGGAAAACCTGCGCCATCGTGCCAGCTACATCCTGGTGCTGGATGAGGGTGAGCGCATCCTGGTGCAGCGGCGCACCCCGAGCAAGGATTTTTGCCCCGGCATGCTGGATGCCTGCGCCGGTGGCGTGGTGACCACGGGGGAGGCCATGGCCCTTTCCGCCCGGCGGGAGCTGGCCGAGGAGCTGGGGATCCGCGACGTGCCCCTGCAGGATTACGGCACATTCTATGCCGAAGGGGAGGCGAGCGGCAGCCGCTACCGGGTCTGGGGCGGCCTGTTCAGCTGTCACTATCAGGGGCCGCTGCAACTGCAGGCCGAAGAGGTGAGCGAGGTGCACTGGATGAGCCTGGGCGAGATAGCCGATCGGGCGGACGAGTTCACGCCCGACTCCCTGCTCGCCATCGCCACCTGGCAGGCAAGGCGCCTGCCATCAGGCCAGAAATAGGGGCGACAGGCGTTCGCTCCCCAATCGCGTTGTTGCTGCTCGATGGACCCCTTCGCCTTCTGGTGGAATGGGGTAGACTGGGCCTCTTTGAACCACAGAAGGATGCGTCATCATGATCACGGTCGGTCAATCCCTGCCCGCAGGGGAATTTACCTTTATCACCGCCGAGGGCAAGCAGGTGAAGGATACCCAGGCCCTGTTTGCCGGCAAGCGGGTGGTGCTCTTTGCGGTGCCCGGCGCCTTCACCCCCACCTGCTCCAACGCTCACCTGCCGGGCTACGTGGTGCTGGCCGATCAGTTCAGGGCCAAGGGGGTGGAACTGTGCTGTCTGTCGGTCAACGATGCCTTCGTGATGAAGGCGTGGCAGGAGGCCCAGAACGCCGCTGACATCACCATGCTGGCGGACGGTGACGGCAGCTGGACCCGGGCACTGGGTCTGGCCAAGGAGACCGGCGCCTTCGGCGGCGTGCGGGCCCAGCGTTTTGCCCTCATCGCCAACGATGGTGTGGTGGAGCGGCTCTTCGTGGAGGTGCCAGGCAAGTTCGAGGTATCGGATGCCCAGAGCCTGCTGGCGGCGCTGTGAAAGATTAATCGGTGTTTGATTACACCTTGAAATAGCAAGCGGCCCCGTTACACTGAGGCCGCGTTTGGATGGAGCCAGGCAACTTGCCTGGCTCTCGTGTTTGCCGTGGATGAGATAGAACAATATGACCCTGGCTTTTGTTGCCCTGATTGCCGGACTGGCGTTGCTGGTCTGGAGTGCCGACAAGTTCGTGGACGGCGCCGCCGCCACCGCCCGTTACGCCGGTATGCCGCCGCTGCTGATCGGCATGGTGATCATCGGTTTTGGTACCTCGGCCCCCGAGATGGTGGTCTCCGCGCTGGCGGCCTCCCAGGGCAATCCCGGGCTCGCGCTCGGCAATGCCTATGGCTCCAACATCACCAATATTGCCCTGATCCTGGGTCTGACCGCCCTGATCAGCCCCATCGCCGTCGCCTCCCAGGTGGTGCGCAAGGAGATCCCCATCCTGCTCGGCATCACCCTGCTCTCCGGCGCCCTGCTCATCGACGGCCATCTGGGCCGTATGGACGCCGCCATTCTGGGGGCCGTGTTCGCAGTGCTGATGGGCTGGTCCATCTGGGCCGGCATGAACGGCAAGGGGGATGCGCTGGATACGGATACCGAGGAGGACATCGTCTCCGAGGGTATGTCTCTCAAGAGCGCCATCCTCTGGCTCATCGTCGGCCTGGTGCTGCTGATCGGGGCTTCCCGTCTGCTGGTGTGGGGGGCGGTGACCATCGCCCAGGGCTTTGGCATCAGCGATCTGGTGATTGGCCTGACCATAGTCGCGGTGGGGACCTCCCTGCCGGAGCTGGCATCGTCCCTTATCGCCATCCGCAAGAACGAGCACGATCTGGCCCTTGGCAACGTGCTGGGTTCCAACCTGTTCAACACCCTGGCCGTGGTGGGCATCGCCGCTGGCATCCACCCGCTCGAGGTGGCGCCCGAAGTGCTTTCCCGCGACTGGAGCATCATGATGGGGCTGACCCTGTTGCTGCTGGTGATGTGTCTGGGCCGCAAGGGGCAGGGGCGCATCAACCGGCTGGAGGGGGGCGTGCTGCTCGCCTGCTTCGTCGCCTACACTGGCTGGCTGCTGACGAGCCAGTTCATCTAGTCTGGTGATGAAATGAAAGAGGGGACGCCGCGGCGTCCCCTCTTTTTTGTGCGCGGGGCCTGGTCTCAGGCCACGGCAACCAGCTTCTGCTTCTGGGTGCTGTCCAGGATCAGGATGCTCGCCTTGGGGAAGAAGTTGAAGGTGGACGCGGAGGCCCAGGTGTAGGCCCCCATCACCCGACCCACCACCAGCTCGCCGATCTCGAGATCCGGCAGCATGATGCTGTCGCGGATGACGTCCACGCTGTCGCAGGTGGGGCCGGAGAGCACCGCATTGTGCAGTTCGCCGTGGGCATAGGGCGTGCTCACCGGGTAGGTGACGTGGTCGTAGAGCTGGCCGTTGTAGCTGCCGTAGAGACCGTCATCCAGGTAGTACCAGATCTTGTCGCCGCGGTGGGCCTTGCCCATCACGCTGGAGACCGAGGTCATGGCCGGCGCGCTGATGAAACGGCCCGGCTCGGCAATCTTCTGCACCGTGGCGGGCAGCTTGGCCAGGGCCTCGCGGATCGGTGCGCAGAAACCGTCGATGTCGAACTCGCCGCCGTCATAGTCCACCGGAAAGCCGCCGCCGATATCCAGCACCCAGGGCTTGAGCCCGAGCTCCCAGGCCTGCTCCATGATCTCGCGGCAGGCGTCGATGGCCTGCACGTGGCGACGGGCGTGGGGCACCTGGGAGCCGACGTGGAACGACAGCCCCATCACCTTGATCCCCTTGGCCTGGGCCAGTTGCAGCAACGGCAGTGCCTGCTCCGGGGTACAGCCGAACTTCTTGGAAAGATCGACCTTGGTCTCGGGGTTGGGGAAGCTGACCCGCAGCAGCAGTTTCACTTCATCCTTGTAGGGCAGGAACTTTTCCAGCTCCAGCGGGTTGTCATAGACAAACACGGTGCAGCCGAATTCCAGGGCATAACGGATGTCGCTGTCACGCTTGATGGGATGGGTATGGATGCAGCGTCCCGGGCGAACCCCTTGGCTGCGCACCAGATCCACTTCGCCATTGGTGGCCAGATCGAAACAGGCCCCCTCTTCCTTCAAGACAGAGACCACCGCCTCGTGGGGCAGGGGCTTGAGTGCATAATGCAAGCGCACATCGGGCAGGGCGGCCGCCAAGGCCCGATACTGTTTGCGGACGGCTGCCTTGTCGAGCAGCAGCAGGGGGGAGCCGAATTGTTCAACCAACTGACGGTAATCTTGTGCGACCAGGGTCTCGTTCATTCTCTTTTGATAGTCCTTAGGGGGCGTGATATGCCCAAGCCATATGCGATTGAACCGGCGACGGCCGGCTCAGGCGAGCGGTCCGGAGGGACCCACCAGGCACATTGCATAACTCCCTTGCAAAGTGCTTAGTTATGCGCGGGATTATCGGCTTATTGAGTTTGTGTGCAAGCATTTTGATTGGATATGTCGGCAAGTTTTTCTGGTCGAGACGAAACAGGCTCTTGATACGGGGAGCGATCAGGGCCGTGATGGGGAGCACCTCCGAAGGGAGCTTGATAAGCTGTTGATAGTTAACGAACTAATAACATCAGGCCCGGGGGTTGCAGCCAGGTAAAAAAGGGGGCGCCGGGGCCAGGGAGTGCGAGACAGCTCACATTTTTTGGATTACCATGCCCGCTTCCTGATCCAAACTAGTTCGGATGAAGGTAGCAGGAGAGCGATGGGCAACCATCCACCGAAGAAGTGAATCTTTCAGGTACCGGGCAACCGGTGTGGACTGCTACTGGACGATACTCTGGAGAGACCCGTTGAATCGGGCGCCGAAGGAGCAAGGCACCGTGATTGCATCGCAATCTGGCGCCGGAAACTCTCAGGCAAAAGGACAGAGGGGATGGGATGGTTGTACCTGGGCTTGGCCCGCATCCGATCGCCTCTGGTTGATCGCGACACCTATGGGAAGATCATCCTTCTCCTCCTTAATCGTTGTTTTTTAAGGAGGATGCATGTCATCAATTCAATCGGCGCTCGCCGCCATCGATAGCTTTATCTGGGGTCCCCCCCTGCTGATCCTGCTGGTCGGGACCGGTATCTATCTCACCTGGCGATTGGGTCTGCTTCAGATCGTGCGTTTGCCGCTGGCCCTCAAGCTGGTCTTTGGCCGCGATCAGGGGCAGGGCAAGCAGGGGGATGTTTCCAGCTTTGGTGCCCTGTGCACCGCCCTCTCCGCCACCATCGGCACCGGCAACATCGTCGGGGTCGCCACCGCCATCAAGCTGGGCGGCCCCGGCGCCCTGTTCTGGATGTGGATGGCCGCCCTGTTCGGCATGGCCACCAAGTACGCCGAGTGCCTGCTGGCGGTGAAATATCGCCAGCAGGACGCCAACGGCCAGATGGCGGGTGGCCCCATGTACTATCTGGAGAAGGGGCTCGGCTCCAAGCCGCTCGCCAAGCTGTTTGCCCTGTTCGGCATCGGCGTCGCCTTCTTCGGCATCGGTACCTTCCCCCAGGTCAACGCCATCAGTGATGCCATGAGCCTCTCCTTCTCGGTACCCCGTGAAGTGACCGCCGTGGTGCTGACCCTGATCGTGGCGCTGGTGACCCTGGGGGGTATCCAGTCCATCTCCAGCGTGTCGAGCAAGGTGGTGCCCTTCATGGCCATCTTCTACATCGTCGCCTGTGCCGGGGTGCTGGTGAACAATGCAGGCGCCCTGCCCGATGCGGTCATGCTGGTGATCGGGAGCGCCTTCACCGGCCATGCGGCCACCGGCGGTTTCGTCGGCGCCGGCATCATGCTGGCGATCCAGTCCGGGGTGGCGCGCGGGGTCTTCTCCAACGAGTCGGGTCTGGGCTCGGCCCCCATCGCGGCGGCGGCGGCCAAGACCGATTCCTGCGTGGAGCAGGGGCTGGTATCCATGACCGGCACCTTCATCGACACCCTCATCATCTGCACCATGACCGGCCTGACGCTGGTGGTGACCGGGGTGTGGAGCGGCGATGCGAGCGGTGCGGCCATGACCAGTCTGGCTTTTGCCCAGGGGCTGGATGCCCATGTGGGCCAGTATCTGGTGAGCATCGGCCTCCTGTTCTTCGCCTTTACCACCATCCTTGGCTGGAACTACTACGGCGAGCGCTGCACCGAGTACCTGTTCGGGGTGAAGGCGATCAAACCCTACCGCCTCATCTATCTGGTGCTGGTGGCGAGCGGTGCCTTCCTCCATCTGGACCTGATCTGGCTCTTGGCCGACATCGTCAACGGCCTGATGGCGGTGCCCAACCTCATCGGCCTCATCGGCCTGCGCCACGTGGTGATTGCCGAGACCCGCGCCTACTTCAGTCGGGACCGGGATACGGAAGCCGAGCCCGAGCCGCAGACGGCCTGATGAGAAGCGGGCCTGCGGGAAGTCCTGTCAGCGGGCCCCTGTCCATGGCGTCAACCGGGATCCGGGCTGGGATGGCAAAACCCGGGGCTTGATCCCGGCTCCTCTGACAATATCTGTGCGAAATACGCAAAAGCCACGACGCTCATCGTGGCTTTTTTGCATTTTACGCAATGAATATCGACGCTTGTTGCCCCCAGGGGGTCAGGGGGAGGGAATATCTCCGGTGAGCCGCTGCGCCAGCGCCCTGCTCACCCGGCTCACCAGGGCCGCCTCATCCCCCTGCCAGCCAATGGCGTGGGCCAGGGTGGTGGAGGTGCCCGGAGCAAAGCGCAGCTCGCCCCCGGCCAGTTCGTAGAAGCGGCTCGCCATCCGGGTGCCCTCGTCCACATCCCCCGCCACCAGCAGCATGGCCTGGGCCAGCACGGCGCCGTCGTGATCCCGGCCCGGCGCCAGCCAGCGCTGGGCGGTGCCGGTCACCTTGCGCCCCCCGATCACCAGGTTGTACTGGCCGTCGCAAAACGAGCCGGGCACGAAGTCGTAGCTGCCCGCAAGACCGTACTCCTCCAGCAGGGCGAGCAGGGGCGCCCCCAGCAGCCGGTAGTAATGGGCCAGATCCGTGGTGGTGCGGGGCAGCATAAGGGAGAGGTTGAGGATGCCGGCGCCGTGGGGCACGGCGGTGCCGCCGCTGTCGCGCACGAACACCGGCCAGCCCTCGGCGGCAAGCTGTTCGCAGGCGGCCTGGTAGCGGGGCAAACGGGTGTCCTTGCGGGTGACGATGAGGCATTGGGGGCCCTGCCAGAGGAGGGCCCTGGGCTCGCCGTCACCGGCGCACTCCCGCAGCCAGCGCTGCTCCTCGGCCAGGATCTGGTCGGGTGTCTGGTGGGCGAGCGGCGGGGGCTGCAGGGTATAAGGCATGAAAGGCATCCTTTGGCAGAGGCTGCCAAGCACAGTACGCGCGGGGGCAAACAAGGTAAAGCCCCGCATGGCGGGGCTTTGGTGCAAGGATGGCGGAGTGTCAGGCCTGTGCGGCGGCGCGCCTGGGCAGCAGCAGATTGAGCAGGATGGCGGTGAGGCCGCCGGTGGCGACGCCGTAGGAGAGCACGCTCCTGGCCAGCTCCGGCAGGTGTTGCAGCACCTCGGGCACCTGGGCCACTCCGAGACCCATGGCGAGCGACACCGCCAGGATCATCAGGGCGCGGCGGTCCAGCTCCTCGCGGGAGATGATGCGCACCCCGGCGGCGGCGATGGTGCCGAACATGACGATGGTGGCGCCGCCGAGCACGGGTTCAGGTATTTGTTGCACCAGGCTCGCCACCGCCGGGAACAGGCCGAGCAGGGCCAGCATGGCGGCGATGAAGAGGCCGACATGGCGGCTGGCCACCCCGGTCAGCTGGATGACGCCGTTGTTCTGGGCGAAGGTGGACATGGGGAAGGTGGAGAAGACCGCCGCCAGCATGGAGTTGGCGCCGTCGGCCAGCACGCCCCCCTTGATCCGCGCCATGTAGACCGGCCCTTCCAGCGGCTCGCCGGAGATGTCGGAGGTGGCGGTCATGTCGCCGATGGCCTCCAGCGCCGTCACCACGAAGATGATGGCGAGCGGCACGAACAGCTGCCAGTCAAAGCCGAGTCCGTAGTGGAGCGGAACAGGGACCATCAGCAGGGGGCCGTCGAAGGTGGGGGCTGCCACCTTGCCCAGCAGCAGCGCCACTGCATAGCCCGCCAGCATGGCGATCATGATGGCGGAGAGGCGCAGCCAGGGGTTGCGACTGCGCTGCATCAGCACGATGAGGCCGAGCACCAGCAGGGAGAGAAAGAGGTTGGTGTGGCTGGCGAAGCTGCCGTCCGCCAGCGCGCCATAGCCGCCCCCCATGCTGATGAGCCCTACCTTGATGAGGGTCAGGCCGATGAGCAATACCACGATGCCGGTCACCAGCGGGGTGATGATCCGTTTGACCAGGTGCAGGAAGCGGCTCATGACGACGATGGTGAGGGCCGCTGCCAGCATGGTGCCGAACAGGGTGCCCAGCAGATCGTCGGTGGGCATGGCCGCCTGCTTGAGGGCGAGGCCGGAGGCGATGATGGGACCGAGGAAGTTGAAGCTGGTGCCCTGTACCGAGAGCAGGCCGGAACCGAGGGGGCCGAAACGGCGGGTCTGGATGAAGGAGGCGATGCCGGACATGACCAGGGACATGGAGACGATGTAGCGGGTGTCGTCGGCGGGGAGGCCGAGGGCATTGGCGATGATGAGGGGCGGGGTGATGATGGCGACAAACATGGCGAGCATATGCTGCAGGGCGGCGAACAGGGTCTGGGGCAGGGGTGGGACATCCTCGATGCCGTAGACCAGTTCGCTGTGGGCTCGCCTGGGGGGATGGGCCTCTCGGATGGCGCTTGGGGCGGCAGCCTGTTCCATAAATACCTCGAATGTGTGGGGGGATGGGAGAAAATTGGGCGCTATTTTAGTGATTGGCATCGCGCTTTCCAGCGCTAATTGAGCGCAAACTCGTTTATTTCTCGATGGGTTGAAACGTTTTCCTGTGGCGATTAAGATCCGCCGGTTTGTGTGAGACCGATCCCTCACAAAGGGGAGGGAGGCTGATGCATCAGGATGGGGACGGTGTAGAATGAGCCCTCGGTTCGAAGATGGAGACTCTGGATGCTGAAGCTGTCGGAGTTCTGGAGTGCCCGCGCCCACTCCGAAGATTTTACCCTGACCCGGATGGGCTTCATGACGGTGCGGCTGCGGCTGCTCACCTGTCTGCTGATGGCGGGGCTCCCGAGCTGGGCCCTGGTGGACTGGCTGACCCTGCCAGCCATCCAGTTCGAGGCACTGTTCCAGGTCAGGATCTTCTGCCTGCTGGCCCTCTCGCCCCTCATCCCCCTCTCCTATCTCATCCACTTCAAGCGCGAGCGCATGAAGCTGGCGCTGGGCTACCTGATGGCGGTGATGATGCTCTTCTCCCTCATCTGCCTGCACAGCTTCGGCGCGGATCAGGAGATGCAGGCGGGCTACATGGCCTTCCCCTATCTGCTCATCAGCCTGTTCGCCATCTTCCCCATTCCCCTCTCCCTCAGCCTGCAACTGGCGGGGGGCATTCTGGCCACCATGCTGGCGGGCAACTGGCTGCTGGTGGGCCAGCCTCTCTGGAGCGTGCAGACCCTCAACCAGGTCTGGCTGCTGGGGCTCTTTGCCATCGCCAGCGCCTGGGTGCAGTGCGGCCAGCTCAACATGCTGCTGCAACTCTATCGGGAATCCACCACGGACGAGCTGACCGGCATGATGAACCGCCGCCTGCTGATGAAGCAGCTCGAGAAGGCGAGGGCCGCCATGATCCGTAAACAGGCCCCCTTCGCGGTGCTGCTGCTGGATCTGGACCGCTTCAAGCGCATCAACGACACCTTCGGCCATCTGGCGGGGGATGCGGTGCTCAAGGAGGTGGCGGCCACCCTGTCGGAGCAGCTGGAGCCCGGCATGGTGCTCGGGCGTTACGGCGGGGAGGAGTTTGCCATCCTGTTGCCCGGTTGCACGGATCTGGTACAGGCCAAGCGGGTGGCGGAGCGGCTGCGGGTCGCGGTGGAGGCGCGGTTGGTGAAAAGCCCCACCTCCGACGAGCTGCTGGAGGTGACGGTGAGCATCGGTCTGACCCTGGCCCAGCGTGGCGAGGGGGTGGAGGATCTGCTCAACCGGGCAGACGAGTGCCTCTACATGGCCAAGATGGCGGGTCGCAACTGCGTGGTGGCCGAGGCAGGGAAACCCGCGGGCGATGCAGGGCGCACAAAAACGGATGCCGCCTGAGGGCGGCATCCGGTGATGACGGGGCAGGCGTCAGGCCAGGGTGTATTTGCCGGAGAGCTGCTGGGCCAGCAGCTTGAACATGTTGAACACCGCCATGGTCTTGCCGGTCGGGGTGCCGTCCTCTGCCAGGAAGAACTCCCCCTTGAACACCAGTATGTCCCCCTTCTGCTCCACCGAGTCGGCGCGCATGCCGTGGATGAAGTCCTCGTGTTCACGAATGATCTTGTTGGCCATCTCCAGCAGGGCAGTCTCGGTGATCCGCTCTTTTTGTGGTTGCATGCTCGTCTCCTTAAACGACTACTGGGCAGGGGCACAAGGGTCGGCATGGCCGGCGCACCCCGCCTCTGATTGAAGAGGGGGCCAGCATACTGCAAAGCGGGATTTTCTGTCATTGATATGACCCCGCATTTTCCCGCTTTGCGCTCTTCCCTTATCCCAGCACCAGATTGCGCAGCCAGCGCCGCTGGCGAATGCGGCGCTGCACCAGCAGCACCTTGGAGAGCTCCTCCAGCAGGACCACCGCCACCACCCAGGAGAGGGGCCAGCCCAACAGGCTGACCGCCACCCAGGCCAGCGGCAGGCCGATGCACCACATGCCGACGATGTCGATGAAGATGCTGTAGTTGACGTCCCCCCCCGAGCGCAGTACCCCGACGATCCCCACCATGTTGAACACCTTGAGCAGCATGCCCAGACACAGGATGGCGAGCACCTGGCCGGCCTCAGTCATCAGCTCGCCCGGCAGGTTGCCGACCCATTGCAGCAGGCTGCCCTGCATCAGCCAGACGGCGGTCCCCACCAGCAGGGCGCCGACGGGGGCCAGCAGAAGGAAGAGCTGGGAGTGCTGCCAGGCCTCGTCATACTCCTCGGCCCCGAGCCGGTGACCGAGCAGGGTGGAGCAGGCCACCGCCAGCCCGAAGAAGAGGGAGATGAGGATGCTCTCCAGCGTGCCGAGGGTGGTCATGATGGCCAGGGCGTCGGTGCCGAGGTGCGCGTAGAGGAAGCCGTAGAGCAGCATGCCGAAGGCCCAGAGCCCGTCGTGCAGCAACAGCGGCAGGGCGATCAGGGTGAAGCGCACCACCTCCTTGCGTCTGAAGGCGGCGAGCCAGTCTTGCTTGCGCGGGATGAGACGGGGCTCGGCACGCCACACATAGGCAAGCAGCAGCGCGGTCTGGAGCAGGCGCGAAAGGGTGGTGCCCCAGGCGGAACCGGCTACTCCCATGGCCTCGGCGCCGAAATGGCCGAAGATGAGGGCATAGTTGAGGATGACGTTGGCGATGATGGCGATGATGCCGATGCGGGTCGGCGCCGCGGCATTGCCCACCGAGCGCAGGGCCGACTCCAGGGGCACCACCACGGCGGTGCAGAGGATGGTGGCGCCGGTGATCATCAGGAACTCGTCGGCCAGCTCGCGCAGCGCGGGCTCCTGGCTGGCAAACCCGAGCACGCTGCCCGGTGAGAACACATAGACGAGGGCAAAGGGCAGGCTCACCGCCAGGGCGCCCACCAGGGCCAGGGCCAGGGAGCGGCGCACCCCGGCCATCTCGCCACGGCCGAAATATTGTGCCGCCAACACCGAGACCCCGCCCGAGAGCCCCGCTATCACCAGCAGATTGAAGAAGAAGACCCGGTTGCCCAAGCCGACCGCCGCCACAGCCGTGGTGCCGAGCTGGCTCACCATCATGATGTCGATGAGGCCGAGCAGGGAGAACATCATGGATTGCAGCGAAACCGGCAGGGCCAGTCGCCACAGTCGCGTCATGAACTCGCGATCGGTGGTTTGTTTTAAAATCGCTTGCCAATAATTCATTTATGTTAACCGGGTTGGTAAAAATCAGGGTTTGTCGTGGGTATGATAGGGGTGATATCGGGAGGCTTCACTGTGAGCCCCTCTCGGCTTTCTTGTGCAAAACTATCCTGTTGAGGTGCTATGCCATTTATCAACGAGTGTCTGGAAATCGCCCCGGCCTGCGAAGAGCGGATGCTGGGGCGCGAAGGGCTGCCCCTGCTTGGGGAGGCGGGCGTCTTCCTGACCGGCCTCTCGACGATACGGGAGCACTACCTTATCCGCCGCAACCGACCGGAGTTTCACATCCTGATGGTGAGCCATGACGAGGGGGGCGCCCTGCTCACCGATGGCGGGGAGCAGCCCATCCCGGCGGGAGCCCTGGTCTTTCTCCCGGCCGCCGTGCCGGGGGGCCTCAGGCTGGTGGGGGAAGCCTGGCATACCAGCTGGATCCTGCTGGACGACGTGCCGCGCTGGCAGCATCTGCACCGACTTGGTCATCGCATCTGGCAGGGGGAGGAGGGGGAGCAGCTCTATCACCTGCTCAGCCTGATGCAGGGGGAGGGAATACGTTCGCCGCTCCAGCCCCAGCTGCTGAGCCTGTTGCTGGCGCTCTTGGAGCGGACCCTGCAGGGGGAGGTGCGCGGCACGCCGGAGCTGCGGCTACAGGCGCTGTTTCGGCGGGTGGAGGCACGTCTGGACGAGCCCTGGAGCGTGGCCCTGCTGGCTGATCAGATGGCCTGCTCGGTACCCCATCTGCACCGGCTCTGTCAGCAGGTGTTCGGCATGGGCCCCATGGCCTGGCTCACCGGGCTTCGCATGAACAAGGCGCGCCAGTTGCTGCTCTACACCAACTGGCCGCTGGCCGAGCTGGCGGCCCGGGTCGGATACAGCGACGGCGCCAACTTTGCCAACCGTTTTCGCCGCCTGACGGGTCAGACTCCGGGGGCCTTTCGTCGACTGGGTCGCAAACCTTTCGCAAGGGAGGTGCAAACCCTTTGAAATTGTTGGCTCAAGCCCATAGGATCGACGGGCCACACAGTCAAGGTACAGATCCATGTTTGAAGATAATAATCAGAAACGTCCCCTCTACATTCCCTACGCAGGTCCAGCCCTGCTGGAGACGCCGTTGCTCAACAAGGGCAGCGCCTTCACCAGCGAAGAACGCAGCAGCTTCAATCTGGAGGGTCTGCTGCCCCAGAACATCGAAACCATCGAAGAGCAGGCAGAGCGTGCCTATCGCCAGTTCATGGCGTTTGGCAACGACATGGACAAGCACATCTATTTGCGCAACATCCAGGATACCAACGAAACGCTCTTCTACCGCCTGCTGAACAACCACCTCACCGAAATGCTGCCGGTCATCTACACCCCGACGGTCGGCAAGGCGTGCGAGGAGTTCTCCAACATCTATCGCCGCGCCCGTGGCCTCTTTATCTCCTATCCGGACAAGGACAGGATCGATGACATGCTGCAAAACGCCACCAAGCAGAACGTCAAGGTGATCGTGGTCACCGATGGCGAACGCATCCTGGGCCTCGGGGATCAGGGCATCGGCGGCATGGGCATTCCCATCGGCAAGCTCTCCCTCTACACCGCCTGTGGCGGCATCTCCCCGGCCTACTGCCTGCCGGTGGTGCTGGATGTGGGCACCAACAACCAGCAGCTGCTGAACGACCCCTTCTACATGGGGTGGCGCCATCCGCGCATCTCCGGCGAAGAGTACGACGAGTTCGTCGACGCCTTCATCCAGGCGGTCAAGCGCCGCTGGCCGGACATCCTGCTGCAGTTCGAGGATTTCGCCCAGGGCAATGCCACCCCGCTGCTCAACCGCTACAAGGATGAGCTGTGCTGCTTCAACGATGACATTCAGGGGACCGCCGCGGTGACCCTGGGCAGCCTCATCGCCGCCTGCAAGGCCTCCGGTGCCAAACTCTCCGAGAAGCGGGTCGCCTTCCTCGGGGCAGGCAGTGCCGGGTGTGGCATCGCCGAGCAGATCGTGGCGCAGATGAAGGCCGAAGGGCTGACCGACGCCGAGGCGCGGGGCCGGGTCTTCATGGTGGACCGATTCGGTCTCATCACCGACAAGATCCCCAACCAGCTCGACTTCCAGCGCAAGCTCTCCCAGCCGGTCGAGCGGATCAAGGAGTGGCCGGTGGGGGACAACATCTCCCTGCTGGAGGTGATGGAGCACGGTCGCCCGGACATCCTGATCGGGGTCTCCGGCCAGCCCGGCCTCTTCACCGAAGAGGTGGTCAAGACCATGCACAAACACTGTGCCCGTCCCATCATCTTCCCGCTCTCCAACCCCACTTCCCGGGTGGAAGCCACCCCGGCGGATCTCATTCGCTGGACCGACGGCCAGGTGCTGGTCGCCACCGGCAGCCCGTTCGCACCGGTGGAGTACAAGGGCAAGCGCTACGTCATCGCCCAGTGCAACAACTCCTTCATCTTCCCGGGGATCGGCCTTGGGGTGATCGCCTCCGGTGCCAACCGGGTGACCGATGCCATGCTGATGTCGGCCAGCCGTGCCCTAGCGGATTGTTCACCCCTGGTGAAGGGGGAAGAGGGCTCCTTGCTGCCGGATCTGGCGGACATCCATCAGGTCTCCCGCTACATCGCCAAGATGGTGGCCAAGACCGCCATGTTGCAGGGCAAGGCGGTGCAGACCCCCGATGATGTGATCGATCAGGCCATCGAGGCGAACTTCTGGCGTCCCGAGTACCGCCGCTATCGTCGTACTTCCTTCTGATCCCAAGGGGACAGACATGCAGAAGGGATGCCTCGGCATCCCTTTTTTGTGCACGGCAGTGAAGGAAGAGGAGGTTATTGTGCCGGTTGCTCGGCGGGGGCAGGCTCGGCAGGATTGCTGACGCCGGTGACCCGGATTTCGACCCGGCGATCCGGGGCCAGGCAGTCGATGAGGGCAGCCCTGGCCTTGATGGCATCACACTGGGTGCCGGTGACCGGGTTGCTCTCGCCGTTGCCCTGGATGCTCACCTTGTCGGCGGGCAGCCCCTTGCCAATCAGGAAGTTGGCGACCGTGCTTGCACGGGCCTCCGACAGTGCCTGGTTGTTGGCATCCGAGCCGATGCGGTCGGTGTAGCCCATCACCACGGCGTTGCCATCCTTGGGTTTGACGTCGACGATCTGCTGGTAGAGGGCGTCGAGTGCCTGCATCCCCTCCGGTTTGAGCTCCGCCTTGCCAAAGGCAAACAGCACATCCGAACTCAGGTTGAAGGTTTGATCCACCGGCTCGGGAGCCGGGGGCGGCGGTGCCACGACCAGAGGCGCGGCCACCGGCACTGCGGCGACGGTGCGATTGGGGTGAAGCACCAGCTCGATGGTGGCGGTACTGATGTCGCTGACCCAGCGTTTGGTACCGCTGCCCACCTTGTCGTTGTCAGGATCGTCCCCGACTCGCACCATGTAGCGGTAGCGGGTCTGGATGTCTACCCAGTCGCTCAGTCTGGCGGTCAGGCCCAGACCCGCCAGGGGAGCCAGGTTGTCATCTCCCCCGTTGACGGAGTCGACGTGATAGAGATAACCGCCCCCTTCGGCAAAGACAGAGAAGATGTCCCCCAGGGGCAAGCGGCCAATGACCGACAGGGTTGCCCCCTTGCTGTTGAAGTCCTGGCCGGCGATATCCCAGTCACCGGTGGAGAGGTAACCGAGTTCGGTCCCCAGGTTCTCGTTGTAGTTGTAGCCGACAAAGGCGTTGATGGCGGTCGCGTCCTTGCCGACGTCCTTGCTGAAATCATCGATGTCATGGGCAAAGGCCCAGCCACCCCCAGCCCCCACATACCAGTCGTGAACAGGTGCCGCCTGGGCGGCACTCGTCGCCAATGCCAATGCAATCCACACAGGTTTCAGTCTTATGTTCATCGCGTATCCTCGTCGATGTTGGGTGTTATAGGGCTCCCAGCCCTTTGCTATGTATAGCCAACATTATGTATAGGCGATGTGAGCGCATTAACCATTTAAGTGACGCATCTGTATGGAAAATCGGTGAGACAGGCAGGTGGGCTGCCCGCGCTGGCGGTGCCGTCCGGGCATTAAAAAAGGGGCCGGAATGGCCCCTTTTTGCAACAGGTGGTTGTCCCCTTATTGCTGCACTTCCTGTACGCCGGTGACGCGCACTTCGACGCGGCGATCCGGTGCCAGGCAGGCGATCAGCTGAGCCTTGGCCTTGATGCCGTCACACTGGGTACCGGTGACCGGGTTGGCTTCACCACGACCTTCGATGGATACCTTGCCAGCCGGCAGACCCTTGCCAACCAGGAAGTCGGCCACGGTGCGGGCACGGGCTTCAGACAGCTTCAG
Organism: Aeromonas sp. FDAARGOS 1418; assembly: GCF_019048585.1. Classification (NCBI taxonomy): domain Bacteria; kingdom Pseudomonadati; phylum Pseudomonadota; class Gammaproteobacteria; order Aeromonadales; family Aeromonadaceae; genus Aeromonas; species Aeromonas sp. FDAARGOS 1418. The sequence continues at coordinate 2,029,551 of NZ_CP077387.1, forward strand.
GTTGTAGGCATCGGAGCCGATGCGGTCGGTGTAACCCACCACCACGGCGCTGCCATCTTTCGGCTGGACGTCGACGATCTGCTGATACAGGGTGTTGAGCGCAGCAGCCCCTTCCGGCTTCAGGGTGGATTTGCCGAAGGCAAACAGCACGTCCGAACTCAGGGAGAAGTTCTTGTCGACCATGACGGGCTCGGGAACCGGCTCGGGAGCCGGTGCCGGGGCCGGTGCCACATAGGTGGTGCGGTTCGGGTGCATCACCAGTTCCAGGGTGGCGACGCTCATGTCGGTTTTCCAGGTTTTCTGATCGTCACCCAGATCCCACATGTAGCGGTAGCGGGCCTGCAGGTCGATAAGGTCGGAGAGCTTGGCAGTCAGACCCAGACCCGCCAGCGGCGAGGTGCCGTTGTCGCTCTGGCCGTTGCCGTTGACGTGGTTGAAGTAGGCACCCCCTTCGGCGAAGACGGAGAAGATGTCATTCATGGGCAGGCGTGCGATACCGGACAGGGTGGCACCCTGGGTTTTGAAGTCGACGCCATCGACGCCAGCCTTGCCGGCATAGAGATAGCCGAGCTCGGCGGCAAAGTTCTCGGTGAAGTTGTAACCGCCGAACAGGGAGAGCGCGGTGGCGTCCTTGTCAGCATCCTGGCCAAAGGTATCCAGGTCGTGGCCATAGGCCCAACCTGCACCCATACCCGTGTACCAGTCGTCGGCCGCCTGAGCGGTGGTGGTTCCCATGGCTGCAATGGCCAGAGCAATCAGGGTTGGTGCCATTTTCATTTTCATCGTTTTATCCTCGTTGAGTTGCCGTGCTATGGGCGTACTGCGCACTCTTTGTTATACCGGTCGCAGATGACACTTCATGTGCGACACCGTGAGCGAATCACGGACGGCTTGAATAAAAAATGGATGGAAACCTGGATTCTCATGAAGCTGTTTCTCCATGGACAACTAACCGGGCACTGAGCACTTTTAATAGTTCATCCAATGTCTTACAAGCGTTGCTACTGTATTCTTTTGAATCAGCGTGATCAAGTTTCTGCACAGATATGCAGCGCCGATACCGGTGTCGCGGGGCCGCAATACGGGGGTAAAGGGGAGAAAGGTGAGACAGAGAGTGTCGCTGGGGGGAGGAGAGAGACAGCAAAAGGGGATGCCGTGGCATCCCCTTTTTTACGTTACCTGAGCGAAGTCAGATTACTTTTGAACTTCTTGTACGCCGGATACGCGAACTTCTACGCGACGGTCCGGAGCCAGGCAGGAGATCAGCTGAGCCTTGGCCTTGACGCCGTCACACTTGGTGCCGGTGACCGGGTTGGCTTCGCCGCGACCTTCGATGGCAACCTTGCTGGCAGCCATACCCTTGCTGACCAGGAAGTTGGCAACGGTGCGGGCACGAGCTTCAGACAGCTTCTGGTTGTAAGCGTCGGAACCGATACGGTCGGTGTAACCAACAACAACGGCGTTGCCGTCTTTCGGCTGGAACTCAACGATTTGCTGGTACAGAGCGTTCAGGGCTTGCACACCTTCGGCCTTCAGGCTGTCTTTGCCAAAGGCGAACAGCACGTCGGAGTTCAGGGCGAAGTTCTTCTCAACGATTTGCGGAGCCGGGGCCGGTGCTTCTTCAACAACCGGGGCCGGAGCAGGCGCTACGTAGGAAGTACGGAACGGGTGGTAAACGGCTTCCAGGGTCGCAACGCTCTGGTTGGACTTGTAGCGTACGTTGTCGGCGTGCAGGTCAGCCACGTCCCACATGTAGCGGTAGCGAGCTTGCAGATCCAGCGCGTCGTTGACCTTGTAGGTCACACCGGCACCGGCCAGCGGGGATACTTTGGTATCGCTGGTGCCCAGACCGTCGGTGTGGCCCCAGTAGGCGCCAGCTTCACCGAACAGGGAGAAATCGTTGCCCAGCGGCAGACGAGCGATACCGGACAGGGTGGCACCCTGGCTCTCGTAACGGTTGCCGTCGGTGTTGCCACGGCCGGTGTACTGGTAGCCCAGCTCGGAACCGAAGTATTCGTTGAAGTTGTAACCAACGAAGGCATTGGCAGCAGCCGCATCTTCTTCGCCAACGTTCACGCCTTCGATCTTGTTCAGACCGTTGAAGTGAGTTGCACCAACACCGGCGCCGAAGTAGATGTCGTCAGCGGCGTGAGCTGCAGTTGCACCCATGGTGGCCATAGCGATGGCGATCAGGGAAGGAGCCATTTTCATCATAAAATAATCCTCGTTGAGATGGCACGTTGTTCACGTGCTTCGCACTTTGTAATTTATGTAAGCTGCTGGCTCTGTCGACCAACGACGTTGGTGCGAACAGGGATCCTAGATCCATCCAGGAGGCACGTATCTGGGTGCACAAGTGCGCGGGTTGCACTGTCGACAATGCATACTCCGCCACGAACAGCCGACGTCATTCCGATGACGTGGCGCACTTTATGCCCATTTCAAAACATGATCAAGCTCACAGATAAGGGATGGGGCAAATTGTGTCGTAGGGATAACTGGCTGTTTCTTGGGATTTATTAGTGATCCAAGTAGGCGCGATGCAGTTTCTTCTCAAGCTTCATATAAGCCTCAGCCCAAGCGTGCCGCGGGGTGGCGTCACCCGCCCTGACTGAGAGGACAGCAAGATAGTCTGCCTCGGTTGCTTCGCACAGCAAGGGTGTGAAACTGAGCAAGAAGTGACGGGCGAGGTAGGGATCGAGAGGCCAGATGTTGAGGATGGCCCGCGCCACGGGCTGGACGGCGGTGGAGCAGATGAAGTGCCGATGACCCGCTTCCAGCCATTGGGCCATCTCGGCGAGGCTTTCTTCCGGCACGATGCCGCCATCGCCTTTCTCCCTGGCCAGCGTCATCGTATGACCATTGCCCAGTGCCAGGGTGCCGTTTTCTGCCACGACGCCGTCGTGGCTGCGCAGGGGAAGCGTCGCCTGGCCTTCAAGATAGAGGCTGCAGCTGTCCGGGAGGGCCGCCAGCACGGTGGCGGCGTCCCCCTGCATGGCCATGGGCAGCCAGAACGCTTCGGCCCGGGTCTGCATACCCTGGGCGAGCTGACGGGGGAGGGAGTCCGGGTCGGAATGAAGACGGGAAATGATGCCGGGAAATGCCATGTTGATGACTCTCTTGGAAATAACCGGCGAATTATACGAGGGATGGCCGGGCAACAAGAAAGGTTTCTTTTCGAGACTGTTTACCTGAGGCGACGCAGCGATTACCATCCCCGAGGTTTGTGAAGGGTTGTCGTCGAAAGACGCTGATTATAGATAGAGGCTCGACCATAACGAGTCCGTTCAAAACTGATACACTTGACTACGAGTCGTCGCGAAAAATAAAGGTGGAGTCAATCCGCCGAACGGAGTATGGAACACATGAATTCAAATATCGTAACTGTTGGCAAGAAGATCCGTCAGATCCGCGAAGCGGTAGGCCTGAGCCGTCCCAAGTTTGCCGATCTGCTGGGCGTCCCCCCAACCACCCTGAAGAACTATGAACTGGGTTACCGTGAAGTCGGAGGCGCCTTCCTGGTTGCCCTGGCCCACCACCCCGATCTGCACAAGTTCACCCTCTGGCTGCTGGCTGACAAGAAAGTCGCCGAAATCGGCCAGATCGGTCCGGACGATATTGCCAAGGCTTGATTCGGTTCAACCTTGATAAAAATGCCGCCCTCGAGGCGGCATTTTTTATTTGTCAAAATGGATGATTATTTAATTAAATAATGGGTTGTGTGCGGTCAACGGCGATTTTCACTAAATCATCTTGTCGGGCTGGATTAATCCACGGAACACTCCGACCCTTTTAATTCAGGCGGTGATCCACACAGCGAGACAACGATGAGCCAATCCATTACCAAAGCCCGAGATGGGTTTACCAGCACCTTTGGCGTGCTGGCCGCGACCCTGGGGTCTGCCGTCGGGCTCGGCAATATCTGGAAGTTTCCCTATCTGACCGGTGAGAACGGTGGCGCCGGTTTTCTGCTGGTCTATGTCGTCGCCACCCTGCTGGTGGGATTGCCGGTGATGATCTCCGAGATCATGCTGGGGCGCGAGGCCAGGACGGATGCGGTCAGCGGGCTCATCAAGCTGGCTCCGAAGGGGCAACCCTGGTGGCTGATCGCCGCCATGGGGGTGAGCGCGGCCTTCCTCATCATGTCGTTCTACTCCGAGGTGGCGGCCTGGGTGTTTGCCTACATCTTCAAGGCGGCCAGCGGCGAGATCCTCTCCACCGATCCCGCCGTCACGGGTGCTGCCTTCAATTCGCTCATCACGGATCCCTTGCAGAGTCTGCTCTGGCAGTGGCTGGTGCTGGCCCTGATGGGGGGGATCTTGCTGATGGGGGTCTCCAGGGGGATCGAAGCGGTCACCAAGCGGTTGATGCCACTGCTCTTCATCCTGCTGCTGGTGGTAGGCGTGCGCAGCCTGACTCTGCCCGGAGCGAGCGAAGGACTGCATTTCCTGTTCTCGCCGGATTTCTCCAAGGTGACCGCAGGCGTCGTGCTGACGGCCATGGGGCTGGCGTTCTTCAAGCTCTCCATCGGGATGGGCTGCATGATGACCTATGGCAGCTATTTTCGCGATGATCAGCACATCCCTCTCACCACGGTACGGGTGATGTGCGCGGATCTCTTCGTCTCCATGCTGGCGGGGATCGCCATCTTCCCGGCGGTGTTTGCCTTTGGCTTCGAGCCGAGCGCAGGCCCCTCCCTGCTGTTCATCACCATACCCGCAGTCTTTGCCAGTATCCCCTTTGGACACCTCTTCATGGTGCTCTTCTTCGTGCTCTCCGCCATCGCAGCCACCGGGGCCATGCTCTCCATCCTGGAGGTGCCGGTCTCGGTGCTCTCCGAGCGCTTTCACATGAGCCGCACAAGGGCGACCCTGATCAACCTGCTGGTGCTGGGGGCGGTCGGCTCGACCTGTGCGCTCTCGAGCAGCACGCTGGCGGATGTGCAGGTTGGCGGGAAAACCTTCTTCGATCTGTTCGACTTCGTCTCTTCCAACGTGCTGATGCCCCTTGGCGGCATCATCCTCTGCCTCTTTGTGGGCTGGGTATGGGGATTTGAGCGGATGACGACGGCGCTGACCAATGGGGGCAAGCTGGCGTTGCCCATCCTCAGCCCCCTGTTTTTCATCATCCGCTATGTGTCGCCGCTGCTGATCCTGGTGGTGATGCTCAAGGGGCTGGGGCTGTTCTGAGGCGCGTCGCCCGAAACAAAAAAGCGCCTATTGGCGCTCTTTTTATCTTTTACCCCGATATGCCTTCATATCAGGCAGAGTCGTGACAGCTCCTCCTTGAGCTGCTCCAGGTTGCGCTCGACACAGGCTTCCCCCTCGTCGATGGCGTCGCTCGCGCGGTGGAAATCCATGATGGAGAGGTTGCCAAGGCGCGGGCAGAGCTGGATCTCGGGGGGATCCCCGGCCATCCGGGCACGGGTGATGCGCTCCTGCATGATGTTGATGGAGCCCGTCATCACCCCCCACATGCCGGGGGTACTGGGTTCGCGCTCGCCCCGGTTCAACCACTGGCTGAGCAGCCCCCCCTGCACGGGCTCGTCCGGTTCGTCGGTCCAGGGCTGGTGCATATCGGTGTTGAGGTTGACGGCGATCACCACCTCGGCTCCCATGGCGCGGGCCAGGGAGATGGGGACAGGGTTGACCACGGCCCCGTCCACCAGCCAGCGATCCTCCACCCGGGTCGGGGTGAGCAGGCCGGGCATGCCGCAGGAGGCGCGCACGCACTGGCGAAGCGGCCCTTCCTGCAACCAGATCTCGCGACCGGTATCGAGTTCGGTGGCGACGCAGGCAAAGGGCAGCGGCAGGCTTTCGATGGCGGGATCCCCCAGATGGCCGGCGGCGATGCCAAACACCTTGTCACCGCGAAACAGGCCGCCGGAGAGGGCAGGATCGAGCAGCCCCATGACCTGCAGGCGGCTGAAGCCGCGCACCCAGCTCTCCAGCTTGTCCAGTTCACCAGCGGCATAGGCGGCGCCGACAAAGCTGCCGATGGAGCAGCCAGCCACCAGATCCGGCTTGACGCCCAGTCGCTCCAGGGCACGGATGATGCCGATGTGGGCCCATCCTCGGGCCGCACCGCTGCCCAGGGCCAATCCCAGACGGGGTTTTCGTGACACAGTTGCGTCTCCTGACATGAAGTGGGAGTCCAGCTTACTCCGGCTTCTCCTGTCCGTCATCCCGCCACGCTTCGCTGCGATTGCGGCCGTTGGCCTTGGCCTGATAGAGGGCGATATCGGCGCGGCGGATCACCTCCTGCAAGGAGATGGCTGGTGATTGACGACAGTGGCCCAGGCTGACGGTCACCTTCAGCTCGGCCGCGATGGCGCTCCAGGGATGCTCTGCTATGCACAGGCGAAGCCGCTCGGCCAAGGGGGCCAGAGGGATCGCTTCATCGGCGACGAGCAGCAGGAACTCCTCGCCGCCCCAGCGGATCAGGTGGCACTCCCGTGTCAGCAGGGACTGGCAGAGCTGCACCAGACGGATGAGGACCTGATCGCCCACCCCGTGGCCGAAACGGTCGTTGACCTGTTTGAAGTGATCGCAGTCAAACATGATGGCGCCGATGCGTTGGCGGCCTGCCAGGGCCTGGCGGTGTTCGAAGGCATCGAAGTAGTGGCGGTTGAAGGCGCCGGTCAGGGCATCGTGGCGCGACAGGTAGTTGAGGCGCCGGTTGAGGCGCTGGGCACGCAGGCTGGAGACGGTCGCCACCACCAGACAGAAAATGGTGATGAGCGCCGTCGCCGATTGCCACAACAGCGTCTGCAGTAGAGGCAGCAGCGGGATGCGATGGATGAGGGAGAGCGGTGTCTCCGGGATGGGATAGACGAGCTGCAGGGCGCCCTGTTGCCACTCATATTCCGCTGACTGCGCCGTCCTGGCCGGGGGCGGCGCGGTACCGGACTGGCTGCTGGCGAGGATCTGCTGATGGGCGTTGAGCAGGAACAGGGTACCAATCCGGGGGGCGAGGCGGTGCAGGGTCTGCGCCAGCGTGACGGTCTGGATGTCGATGCTGAGCAGGCCAATGATCTGGCCGCCCTGGGTAATGGGCTGGGAGAGGGTGATCATCTGCCCCCGTCCGGCAAAATCCTGGTAGGGGCGCGAGAGCATGGCGTGCTCCAGGTGGGGATGCCTGGCCATCGCCTCCTGCCAGTAGGCCTTGCTGTAAATCACGGGATCGAAGCGAAACTGGCTGGACGGCACCCAGGGATAGAGGTAGATGAAATTGTCCGTACCGGTGAAGTAGATCCAGGCCACGTCCCTGTCCAGCAGCTTGCTGGCCGTGGCGAGCAAGGGGGAGAGGCTGAGGGCGAGATGTATTCTGGCTTGCCGCTCGCTGCCGTCATGGGGTAGCGGGCCCTGCCCGGTCAGGTTGCCGATGAGGGCGGGGGGCAGATCGACGGGGATGCGATCCAGGTTGATGCCGTGCTCCCCGTCGGATTGCAGCGCCTTATAGAGCTGGCGAGAGAGCACGGACTGGGGATTGCTGCGCAGGCGCTCCTCCGCCTGGCCGCGCATGGCCTCGAGGAAGGTCTCCATTCGCTGGTGCTGGCTACTGAGCTGGGTCGCGGCGTTGATGGTGTCACGCTTGTTTATCTCGGTAACCTGGCGAAACGCATGTTGCAGGGCGAGCAGCAACAGCAGCAGGCCGAGGCCCAGCAGCAGCCACTGCAATCGGTATCTGGCAAAGGCGGGGGAGGGAATGGACATGGGCGTACCGGAAGATGGCGAGAGTCGGCATCAGTGTAAGGCAGAACCCTGACGTGCGTGCCGACAAGATGCGTTTTTGATGATCTTCTCACCGGACTGTTACGTTTTGTCACATTTATACATAGTCACGGCATAGTCAGGGGGTAACATGGTGCCATCCTTGATGAAGCTATCTCTTCTTCCTCTCTTTTTGACTGCATGGATCTTGTGATGAAAACGCGCGTGTGGCTGTGGCTTTTCCCTCTTCTACTATTGCTGGCGGCGGGCGACTGGCATCTGCGGCAGGCTGAACCCGCCAGCAAGCCTGCACCAAGAGAGATCAACATCAGGGCCGAAACCGTCAGGCAGAGCCTGGCCGAGCCCTCCATCAAGCTGGTGAGCAAGCTTGCGGCCAATCGCTCCGTGGCCATCAGTCCCGAGGTGACCGGCCGCATTGCCACCATCGCGGTGAGCTCCGGCCAGCAGGTCACACAGGGGCAGACCCTGATCGCCCTGGATGCGGGCAAGCAGCAGGCGGAGCTGGCCGAGCAGAGCGCCAGCGTGCGCGACGAGGCCCGCAAGCTGCGGGACATGCGCAAGCTGGTGGCGCGAGGCGCCGTCACCACCTCGGAGCTGGAGGGGCAGGAGGCGACTGTTGCCCAGGCCCAGGCCCGGGTCGATGCGGCCCGTTACGAGCTCTCCCTGCGCACCCTGGCCGCCCCCTTCGACGGCACCGTCAGCCTCATCGATCTCAGCGAAGGAGCCCTGGTCAACAGCGGCGACGTGCTCTTGCATCTGGACGAGCTGGCAAAACTGCGGCTCGATCTGGCGGTGCCCGAGCGCTACCTCTCCCTGCTGCGCCCCGGCATGGCGGTGACGGCAACCAGCTCGGCCTGGCCGGATCAATCCTTTTCCGGCGTGCTGGAGACACTCGACAGCCGGATCTCCAGCGACACCCAGAACATCAAGGCCCGCGTCATCCTGCCCAACACCGGCGGCCAGCTGCGCCCAGGCATGCTGATGAACGTGGATCTCTCTCTGCCACCCCAGAAGATGACCCTGATCCCCGCCCAGTCGGTGGAGTACGCCGGCGAGCAGCGCTTCGTCTATCGCCTGGAGGCGGACGGACGGGTGAAGCGCGTGCCGGTGGAGCTTGGCGACACCCATGGCGAGGCCGTCTGGGTGCTCAAGGGGTTGAACGTCGGCGATCGCATCGCGGTGGAGGGGCTGGTCAATCTGCGCGACGGCGCCCAGGTACGTGATCTGGGCGAGGTGAAAGGCTGATGTGGCTCTCCGATATCTCAGTACGCCGTCCCCTGGTGGCGGTGGTCATCAGCGCCCTGCTCACCGTGTTCGGCCTGGTGGCCTTCAGCAAACTCACCGTGCGGGAGATGCCGGATGTGCAGACCCCGTCCGTCTCCATCACCACCACCTATGAGGGAGCGGCCCCCGAGGTGATGGAGAGCCAGGTCACCAAGCCCATCGAGGATCAGCTCTCCGGCATCAGCGGCATCAAGAACATCAACTCGGTGACCCGCAAGGGGCGCTCCTCCATCACGGTGGAGTTCAAGCTCGGCTGGAACATGCTGGAGGGCACCTCCGACGTGCGTGACGCCATCTCCCGGGCCAGACCCAAGCTGCCAGACGGGGCGGACGAGCCCATGGTGACCAAGGACAACGGCAACGGGGATGTGGCCATCTGGCTCAACTTCAGCAGCACCCAGATGGATCGTACCGCCATGACGGATTACGCCAATCGCATGCTGGTGGACCCCTTGAGCCTAGTGGACGGGGTGAGCGAGGTCTCCCTCTCCGGGGACCTGACCCAGGTGATGTACGTGCGGCTGCGCCCCGCCGACATGGCGGCCCGCGGCATCACGGTGGCCGACGTGCAGGATGCCCTCAAGCGGGAGAACATCGAGCTGCCGGGCGGCGAGATCCGCAACAACACCATGACCATGGCGGTGCAGATTGCACGGCTCTATCACAGTGCGGAAGATTTTCGCACCCTGCCGGTCAAAACCGCCACCAATGGTCAGAGCATCTATCTGGCGGACATTGCGGATGTGGAGGTGGGGGCCAAGAACGAAGACAGCGCCTATCAGCGCAACGGCCGCGAGAGCCTGGGGATTGGCATCGTCGCCCAGTCCACCGCCAATCCTCTGGCGGTGGCCCAGGGCATCGAGAAGAAGCTCGTGGAGATGCAGCGCTTCCTGCCGGAGGGGGCCACCCTTGAGGTCGATTACGACTCCACCATCTTCATCAAGCAGGCCATCGACGAGGTATACGAGACACTCGCCATCTGCGCCCTGCTGGTGGTGGCCGTGCTCTATCTCTTCCTCGGGCAGGGGCGCACCACGCTCATCCCCGCCATCACGGTCCCCGTCTCCCTGATTTCGGCCTTCATCGGTGCCTGGTATCTGGGCTTTTCCATCAACCTCATCACCTTGCTGGCCCTCATCCTCGCCATCGGCCTGGTGGTGGATGACGCCATCGTGGTGGTAGAGAACATCCACCACCACCTGCAACGGGGCGAGTCCCCCTTGATGGCGGCCTGGCACGGCACCCGGGAGGTGGGCTTTGCCGTCATCGCCACTACCGCCGTGCTGGTGATGGTGTTCGTGCCCATCGCCTTTATGGACGGCATGGTGGGGCGCCTCTTCACCGAGTTCGTCATCCTGCTCTCCCTGGCCGTGCTCTTCTCCTCCCTGGTGGCGCTCACCCTGACCCCGGCCATGGGCTCCTGGCTGATGCGTGCCGTGGACAAGCCCAACGCCCTGACCGCCACCCTGGACAAGGGACTTGGCTGGGTGGAGGAGCGTTATCGCCGCGTGCTGGGAGCCGTGCTGCGCCGCGCCGTCTGGATGCCCCTGGTGTTGCTGCTCTGCCTTGGCGGCATTGGCGCCCTCTTTGGCAAGCTGCCCGCGAGCCTTACCCCGACCGAGGACAGGGGCGTGCTCTATGTGTTCGTGAAAGGGGCGGAGGGCACCAGCATCGAGCGGATGAAGCGCAACATGCAGCAGGTGGAGGCCGCCATCCTGCCGCTGCTCGGCAAGGGGGTGGTGCAGGCCATGAGCTTCAGCACCCCGGCCTTCGGGCGCGGCGGCGATCAGACCGGCATGGCCATCATCCAGCTCAGCGACTGGGCGGTGCGGGACGAAACGGCCACCGAGTTTGGCCGCTCCCTGAGCGGTCGCCTCGCCGGCATCCCCGACGTGATGATCCGCACCTTCCAGCCGGGGTTCAGAGGCGGCTCCACCGCGGCGGTGCAGTTCGTGCTGCAAGGCTCCGATTACGGCGAGCTCAACCAGCAGGGGCTGGCGCTCAAGGAGGCGGCGGCCCAAAGCGGGCTGATGCAGAGCCCGGATCTCGACTATGCCGAGAAGACCCCGGAGCTGCAGGTGACCATAGAGCGGGAGCGAGCCACCCAGCTCGGCATTCCGGTCTCCACCATCGCAAGCTCCCTGCAGGCCCTGCTCGGCGGCGTCAGCCAGACCACCTATGTGGACAGGGGCGAAGAGTATGATGTCTACCTGCGCGCCAACCAGACCCAGTTCAACGGCATCTCCGACATCAGCCGCATCTATTTGAAGGCCGCGAGCGGCGAGATGGTGAGCCTCTCCACCCTGGCGACCGTCACCCAGGTGGCGAGTCCCCAGCGCCTCAACCACTACCAGCGCCAGAAGGCGGTCACCCTCACCGCGGACGTGGCCCCCGGTCACACCCTGGGGGAGGCGCTTGACTTCCTGGATGGCTGGGCCGCAGATCACCTGCCCACCGGCATGTCGGTGGATTATGCCGGCGAGTCCAAGGACTATCGCGACAACCAGGGGGAGATGGCACTGGTGTTCGGCCTGGCCCTGCTGGTGGTCTATCTGGTGCTGGTGGCCCAGTTCGAGAGCCTGCTGACCCCGGCGGTGGTGATGATGACGGTGCCGCTCGGCATCTTCGGCGGCCTGCTCGGCCTCTGGCTCACGGGGCAGGAGCTCAGCATCTACAGCCAGATAGGCATGATCATGCTCATCGGCATGGTGACCAAGAACGGCATCCTCATCGTGGAGTTCATCAACCAGCTGCGCCAGCGGGGTGAAGGGTTCGAGGAGGCGATCATCAAGGGGTCGGTGCGCCGCCTGCGCCCCATCTTGATGACCTCACTCACCGCCATCATCGGCGCCGTGCCCCTGATGCTCTCCATGGGGGCGGGGTACGAGAGCCGGATGGCCGTTGGGACCGTGGTCTTCTTCGGCTTGTCCTTGGCGACCCTGGTGACCCTGCTGGTGGTGCCCGCCATCTATCACCTGATCGCCAGACGCGCGGGGATGACGGGGGCGCGGGACCGACTGGTGGACGAGGTACTGGCCACGGCAACCCCGGCCAGTCCCTCCCCGGTGCCGGGGGCGGTGGCCCCCGAGGGGCGGGACAAACCGGCGGCATAGCGTGCCGACCCGGATGACAGCAAGCAGGGCGCCAATGGGCGCCCTGCTTGTTGATGAGATCTGAGTCTGTCACGCCGAGCTGTCGCGCCCGCTCGAAGGCGCCCCTTCCCCTCGCGTTCTGTAGGGGCAAAAAGCCGTCGCCCCCGCCTGGCTCTGCCGGTATAATGCGCGACCCGAATTGTTCCAGGTGGTCAAAATGCAGCCGGTTACCAACCTCTTCTCCTATCCCCGTTACTGGGCCGAGTGCTACGGCACGGCGCCCTTCCTGCCCATGTCCCGCGCGGAGATGGACAAGCTTGGCTGGGACAGCTGCGACATCGTGCTGGTGACAGGCGACGCCTACGTGGATCACCCGAGCTTCGGTATGGCGGTGATCGGCCGCATGCTCGAATCCCAGGGTTTTCGGGTCGGCATCATCGCCCAGCCGGACTGGTCATCGAAAGATGACTTCATGCGCCTGGGCAAGCCCAACCTCTTCTACGGGGTGACGGCGGGCAACATGGACTCCATGATCAACCGCTACACCGCCGACAAAAAATTGCGCCACGACGACGCCTACACCCCGGGGGATGTGGGCGGCAAGCGGCCGGATCGCGCCACCCTGGTCTACACCCAGCGCTGCAAAGAGGCCTATAAAGAGGTGCCGGTGGTCATCGGCGGCATCGAGGCATCCCTGCGCCGCATCGCCCACTACGACTACTGGTCCGAGACCATCCGTCGCTCCATCCTCATCGACGCCAAGGCCGACATCCTCATCTACGGCAACGCCGAGCGCCCCCTGGTGGAAGTGGCTCACCGCATCGCAGGCGGCGAGACCATCGACACCATGCAGGACATTCGCGGCACCGCCGTCATCCGCAAGGAGCCGTTGCCGGGCTGGCGCGGGGTGGATTCGAGCAAGCTCGACCAGATTGGCCGCATCGATCCCATCCCCAACCCCTATATGGAAGGGGCGCCATGCAGCGATGACGAAGGTACCGCGCCGGTGGAGCAGGAAGCCAAGCCCATCCTGGTGCAGCCCCCTAAGCAAAAGCCGTGGGAGAAGACCTATGTCAAGCTGCCGGCGTTCGAGCGGGTGAAGGAGGACAAGGTGCTCTACGCCCATGCGTCGCGCATCCTGCACCACGAGACCAACCCGGGCTGCGCCCGCGCCCTCTCGCAGGCCCACGGCGATCGCATCATCTGGGTCAACCCGCCTGCCTTCCCCCTCGAGACCGACGAGATGGACGGGGTGTTCGGCCTGCCGTACCAGCGGGTGCCGCACCCGGCCTATGGCAAGGAGAAGATCCCGGCCTACGACATGATCAAGACCTCGGTCAACATCATGCGCGGTTGCTTCGGTGGCTGCTCCTTCTGCTCCATCACCGAGCACGAGGGACGCATCATCCAGAGCCGCTCGGAAGAGTCGATTCTGAAAGAAATCGAAGAGATCCGCGACAAGGTGCCGGGCTTTACCGGCGTCATCTCGGATCTGGGCGGCCCCACCGCTAACATGTATAAGCTCCGCTGCAAGAGCCCCAAGGCCGAGCAGACCTGTCGGCGCGCCTCCTGCGTCTGGCCGACCATCTGCCCGCACATGGACACCGACCACAGCCCGACCATCAACCTCTATCGCAAGGCGCGCGACCTCAAGGGCATCAAGAAGATCCTGATCGCCTCCGGGGTGCGTTACGACATCGCGGTGGAAGATCCGCGCTACATCAAGGAGCTGGCCAAGTACCACGTCGGCGGCTACCTCAAGATCGCGCCGGAACACACCGAAGAGGGCCCGCTCTCCAAGATGATGAAGCCGGGCATGGGCAGCTACTACAGCTTCAAGGAGCTGTTCGACAAGTATTCCAAAGAGGCGGGCAAGCAGCAGTACCTGATCCCCTACTTCATCTCCGCCCACCCGGGCACCACGGATGAGGACATGGTGAACATGGCGCTCTGGATTAAAGCAAACCGCTTCAAGCTCGATCAGGTGCAGAACTTCTACCCGTCGCCACTCGCGAACGCCACCACCATGTATTACACCGAGAAAAACCCGCTCAACAAGGTGAGCCGCCAGGGTGGAGACGTGTTCGTGGTGAAAGGGGAGCGCCGCCGTCGCCTGCACAAGGCGCTGCTGCGCTATCACGATCCGGCCGGTTGGCCGATGATCCGCGAAGCCCTGCTGGAGATGGGCAAGGGTCACCTGATCGGCAACGGCCCCGACTGCCTGGTGCCGCCGGAAGGCCGTGGTGAAGCCAAAGCCGAGCGCAGCCGCAACAAGGGCCTCAAGCCCGCCCTGACCCGCCACAGTGCCATCATCCATCAGCGCAGCAACGGGGCGGGCAACAAGGCCGCCCGCAGCGAGACTGGTGCAGGGAATGCCCCGGCAACCAGCAGAAATGGCGGCAAGGCTGGCAATGGCAAACCGGTGGGCGCCCAGCTCCAGAAAGGGGCTGGCAACGGCAAACCCGCCGCGCAGGGCGCAAGGCTGGGCACTGGTCAGGGTAAACCGGCCGGCAAGCCCGCCCATAAGGGTAAGGCCCCGACCCGCGCCGGCTCTGCCAAGCCGGGGGCCAAACCCGCCACTCAGGGCGGCAAGCCTGCTGCCAAAGGCAACGGCGCCAAGCGACCGGCTCGGTGATACTTTCTGATTGGAAAGAAATGCAAATAAAAAGGCGACCTGATAGTCGCCTTTTTATTTAGTTATTATATGTGACTTTAAATTATATTTATTGGTTAAGTATTTTTATTAATTTATTTCTTCATGATGAATGTCATTATTAATTTTTAATCTTTGAGAGAGTTTTATTAGATGTAAGTTTTCAGGTTCCATCTCGAGACCTTCTTTGACATATTTTATAGCTACCGATTCTTGCCCTGATTTTATAGCTAGCCATGCCATTCTTGATAAATCGGTCCCTTCGGCTTCTGATACTCTATTATCCATCATTTGTAATATTTTACTTGCCATTGCATTATTTTGAATTCTGTCAGACTCTGCAGAGTCTTTTATAAATGAGAAAAATCTGTTAGCTGTATTTGATAAATCATAGAAAGGTACATGAGAGAACTCAGCTCTTTCAGTAAAGGCATGAACCTCACCCAAAGTATCACCCGTCTGATAACAGCAGTGACCTAAAAGACGCCAACCCTCCGATATTTCGAAAGTGTCATTACTATTCTCTAATAAGCGGTTCAGTGCTTGCTTGGCTAACTCATATCCATTTTGATTTCTAAGCTCCATTTTCCATCTGGCAACAATAAGCCATCCTGAAGGATAGGCTCTGCACATTATTTCTATTATTGGTTGATATTTGGCATACTCATCACCAGACTCTACCTTTATTGCAATATTTTTAATTAAATTTTCAATCTTCTTTGCTAACCCTAAAGTCATATCATCTTTACGACTTGGCCCCATCATCTGAAGAATTTCAACGTCAGAAAGTATAGACTGTTTTGCTGGACTTATATTTAGTTTCTTCTTGCCGAAAACACTAGCTACAAGAGGTAGTCGTATGAATTCTTGCTGATCACTTGGGGTGATATATACTTCGGCCATGGAATATTGAAGTAATGATTCAACACCTTTTTCAACTTCTAGACGTTCATTTGTAGACCGATAGAGTACAGCCTCTAGGGCAAGTTTTGGTACAGGTGAATTCCATGCGGATAAAGTTAGAAAAGCTCGTTGTGAACATGGGCTGAGTGACGAATAAGTTCTCTCAAATAAAGCGGTTAAGATATCTTCAGTACCTGCAACGAGTCGGGTTATGCTTCCTGCTGACTTATTTTTTGCTACTTCACCAAGTAGAACCTTTATGACATATGGGTGGCCTTCAGATTTTTCAATTAGCTCTCTTGTGTATTTTCCATCAATGTACCTATCAACGCCTAATTTTATTGCTGTTTGATTTATCAGCTTTGTAGCCTCGTCTTCGGTCATACCACCAACCTCTACTGGGTAATCTCCTTTGAATTCACGAAGCCTCGTTGTAATTAGTGCCTTGTTAGGTAGGCGAATAAATGAGTCAATCCAGCTAAACATTTCTGCCGGGTTTTGTGTTGTTTCAAAATTGTCAAAAACAAAAAGGCATGAACCAAAATCTGATGTTTGTAATTGTTTTTCCAAATATTCTCTTGGGTTGAATAGTTTTTCTTTAATTCTGTCATCCGTTAGTACTAGGCTAGCATAGTATTTACCCATGTCATCTGGTGATAATACTAATGGTCTGACTGGTTTGGGACCTGTTAATTGTAAATCTACGTCTCGGGAACTTAACCACACAATACCAAGATACTTATTGTCTTTGTAAAGTTCTTGAATGATCTTCAATGCTAAGGAGGTTTTACCTATACCTCCTCGACCTAGCAATGTTATTATTGGTCTTTTGTTATCATTAATTAAATCTAGTAATTCATTCTCTAATTCTGGTCTGGATATATAATCATTAGGTAAGTCAGGTGCATTTGATAAACAGTTCCCAATTGGTATCAATTCACCTTTTCCTTCGGTGTTACTTGCAGGTAATGTACCTGGTGGAGTCAAGAATGCAGTGCCATCCCCATCAATCCGATCATCAGTCTCATAAGAGAGTAATTCGTATTTTTTATTGCTCATCCCGCCATTCGATATATAGAAGTCTCTAAGGTCTGAGTTGGTTTCTATTAAGTTTACCTTCCTTAATTCTCCAATTTTTAAGTATATGCCATTGGCATAATTTAAGTCATTCTTTTTAGTGAAGTGTGAAAACTCAGAAACATCACCATTAATTGGTGTTACTCTATATTTTCCGCTCAAGTTCCTATGTAAATGAAGCCATGGTCTTTTGAATATAGAGAAGTTATTATAGATGAGCATAATGCTATTAATTAAGTGTGGTGCGGCATTTGAAGCATTCTCTGATTGTGTGGCACCGTGAGCTCTTGTTTTGTTTCTAAGTGTTGAAAAAAGTCTAAACCATCTTTTTAGATCAGTTCTTGAACTAAACTCTTCAGAATCAAGCCCTAGAATATCAATAGCTTTTTTCAACTCATAGACAGAATCGTATTGCCACTCTCCTTTAGAGCATGACTTTGTTATTTCTGATTGTTCTATCCTTGCTTCAACTGTAAGAAATTGAGACGCAGCTCCAGTTACAGCATCATCTAGCACTCTACCCCAGTCACCGATCCCATCAGCCCTAACCAATTGATGCTCGAGCCTATAGCGATTTCTATCTTTATCTTCGGATATCGTAGATACAATTCCAAGAACAATTGTCTTAGTTAGTGCCTCTGCGGTTAATAATAATGAAAAAAAGTAGCTAAAATCGGACTCTGATTTAGATATGTCGGCTCTGTTCAATATTCTTTCGATTAATAGATGTGACATAGGCATGTATCTCTTTTTGAAGTTTGAAGTCCTAGAGTATGGAGGTAAGTCAACATTCTTATATCGCTGCATCAGCGGTGCTTGTCATACAAGTAACACGCTACCGCCCATGGATGACAGCTTCCAATATGCTCCCTTGACCAGCGATGGGCCGCAACCCATCGCAGTTCAACAGGTTCCAGATAGCCACTGTAAGCCAAACGAAGCTGCCTATGCGAGCCTTGAAGTGACGTAATTATCAGAAGTGTCTCGTTTTTTGACCTCTATCAAACTCTTCTTTATCTGCGACCTTGCCGCCAACCGGACAGAGCTCGGGTGCTGGCTGCTGGCCATCCGGCGTCGGCGCTTTGGCACTGGATACCCTGAGATTGTTTTACTGATGCAATGCATAAGCGAGCACCCGTTGCGTAGATGGAGCAATCAAGGTGTGGTGTGGGCAGGGCAATAGAGACGGGGAGGGAAAAGCGGTCCCTCCGATCAGGGGTAATCGGTGGCTGACAAGGCAGTAAACGGGTGGTTTACTCGATACGCATCACATCGGGATGGGCTGTGCTGGCGGCTTCGTGATAGATATCGTCAAGCCAGCGCGGGATCTCATCCTCAGTCAGAAAGTCGGGAATAATCACATCCCATATACGTGAGTATTTGCGCTCGGGTAGGCTGACGTTAAACAGCAGCCACTGCTTCCCCTCTCGTTTTACGCCAACCCAGAAAATCTGGGACACCCACCTTTTTGTGTAGGGCGTAACGCCACCGAATCTCACGCTAGCGCCCGTGGATGACAGCTTCCAACATGCTTCATTGATCAGCGGGGCAGCAACCCATCGCAGCTCAACAGGTTCTGGATGGCCATGAAATCTGGGACATGAAATCTGGGACACCCACCTTTTTGACAGCGACGTAGCCCTGTACTTGGCTTAAGGTGTCACGACGAAATCTGGGACACCCACCTTTGTGACAGCGGCGTAGCCCTGTACTTGGCTTGAGGTGTCACTGCCCAGGGGGTGAGCCATGACCATTGCTCGTTCACGTCAAATCAGTTTGCAGGATACGC
This sequence comes from Aeromonas sp. FDAARGOS 1418, assembly GCF_019048585.1. NCBI lineage: Bacteria > Pseudomonadati > Pseudomonadota > Gammaproteobacteria > Aeromonadales > Aeromonadaceae > Aeromonas > Aeromonas sp. FDAARGOS 1418. The sequence goes on from NZ_CP077387.1 coordinate 2,048,082, forward strand.
CTTACTACCATGTGGTCAGTCGCTGTGTGCGGCGGGCGTTTCTGTGCGGGGAAGATGCCCACTCCGGCCAGAGTTACGAGCATCGGCGCCAGTGGGTGGTGGACAAGTTGGGCCAATTGTCGCGACTGTTTGCCATCGGTGTGTGTGCCTATGCGGTGATGAGCAATCACTATCACTTGGTGCTCAAGGTCGAGCCGGATACCGCTGCCAATTGGAGCGAGCAGGAGGTGGCCGAGCGTTGGGCGGCGCTGTTCCAGTGGCCGCTGCTGGTACGACGCTGGTATCAGGGGGAATCCCTGATTGAGCCCGAACTGGTCGTGGTGCAACAACTGATAGGGCAGTGGCGGGAGCGCCTGCATTCCATCAGCTGGTTTGTGCGGTTGCTCAACGAAAACCTGGCTCGGCAGGCCAATCGGGAAGATGGTTGCAAGGGCCATTTCTGGGAAGGGCGCTTCAAGAGTCAGGCCTTGCTCACCGAATCAGCCCTGCTGGCCTGCATGGCCTATGTCGATCTCAATCCGATACGGGCGGCGATTGCCGACCGGCCCGAGCATAGCGACTACACCAGCCTCAAGCAGCGTTTCGATGGCGAGCAGTCCGCCGCCCCATTGTCGCCGTTGTTGTTGCCATTTGCGCACGACGCGCGACCCGATAGCCTGCAATATGCCTTTGCGGATTACCTGATGCTGGTGGACTGGACAGGTCGCGCCATCCGAGTGGACAAACGGGGCCATATCCCGGCTTCTCTTGCTCCCATCCTGGCGCGGCTGGGGTTGGACGAGGTGCGCTGGCTCAAGCAAGTGACGCTGTTTCGGCGCCAGGGCATCAGAGTGGTGGGTGACAAAGAGCATTGTCAGCAGTTTGCCTGGCACTGTGGCCAGCGACGGTGTCATCAAACATCCCTTTGAGTGATGAATGCTCGCATCATAACAACGTCCGGTATCGCGCCAGCTCCCCGCCGGTGTGATCGCATCTGAATTGGCGTCATCGATGCCAAGACATTCTTTTTAATCCCCCGAGTTTCACAAATGCCATCGCAAATGCTGGATGACGAGTTGTGCTGTGCTGGGCGCTGGATGAGGGCTTTCTCTAAAAGATGGCTGTCCTGATAAGGTGTTGTCAGCAGTTTGCCTGGCACTGTGGCCAGCGACGGTGTCATCAACCATCCCTTTGAGTGATGAATGCTCGCATCATAACAACGTCCGGTATCGCGCCAGCTCCCCGCCGGTGTGATCGCATCTGAATTGGCGTCATCGATGCCAAGACATTCTTTTTAATCCCCCGAGTTTCACAAATGCCATCGCAAATGCTGGATGACAAGTTGTGCTGGGCGCTGGATGAGGGCTTTCTCCAAAAGATGGCTGTCCTGATAAGGCCTAATAAGGCGGTCTCCTGATAAGGCGCTGATAAGGCGGGTTGGGGAAGAGGGGCTATCGGCCCTTTGTTATCAGGCCCTTTTTCACAACGCTGCGACATCGTGGGTGTTGCTTGAGCAAGTATTTTTTGCAGCAGTGAAACAGATGGATCTTAAATGGTTCCTCCAATGGAACAATTCGTACACAAAGATGGCTGTCCCAAATGATGGAAGGCTTTGTTATCTTGCTGGATACGTTGGCAAGGGCGAGTCACGTGGAACGTTCAAGTCAGGAGCAATCAGATGGCGATAACAACGCGATCCCGAAGAGAGAAGGTAGGCAGCGGGCTTGGGCTGGTGATGGGGCTCATCGCCTTTAACCTGATCGTGCCTCTGCTTCCGGTTGCAACAGAGATGTCGGATATGACCCGGATGATAGGTGCCATGGTCAGCGCCATGCTTTGCGCCGAGCTGGGCGCCAGGATTGGCAAGTGGCGGGATGCCAAAGAGCAGGCCGGATCGGCAGAGTAACTCGACGTGAGAAGAGCGCCAATCGCCCGAGTGCGGCGGTGTGTGCGGGTGTAACAGGCAGGGCGACAGTTGTCGCCCTGCCTGTTTTGCTATCGCGGTTTGCCACTCAAGCGCCGCGCCGCCGGGGGGCGCTTCGATGGAGGAAGGTGGCCAGGGTGTCGCGGGGCGATGCCGCATTGCATCAGAATGAGCCTGGAGCGAGATGGCGCCAAGGCTGGATCTGCGAGGGAAATCCTGAGATCGTGCAGGCAGTTATCTGGTTATCCCCTTGAGAGGAGTGCCCATGCGCATTGCCCTGATTGGCCTTGGCGATATCGCCCGGAAGGCCTATCTGCCGCTGCTTGCAAACGACGAGCGAGTCACCCCGCTGCTCTGTACCCGGAGTCCCTCGGTGCTCGGCAAACTGGCGCGCCAGTACCGGATTGGCGAGTGTTTTACCGAGGTCGATGCGCTGCTGGCGAGCCGACCTGATGCGGTGATGATCCACGCTGCCACCGCCGTGCACGGCAAACTGGCGGAGCTGTGCCTGCGTGCCGGCATTCCCACCTTTGTGGACAAGCCGCTGTGTGACAACGCAGAAGAGGTGGAGGCGCTCGCCAATCTCGCCATCGCCAGAGACTGCCCGCTGTTTGTGGGCTTCAACCGTCGCTATCTGCCCGCCATGGCCGCCGCACGCGGCCAGCCGCTGACCGAGCTCCATTGGCAAAAGCACAGGCACGCCCTGCCGGGGGCGCCTCGCCAGTTCTTGTTCGACGACTGTATCCATGTGCTCGACAGCCTCTGCTGTTATGGCGGCGAGCCGGATGGGGAGCTGCATGCGGTGCTGCGACGCAGCAGTGAGCAGCCCGAGCTGCTGGCCGGGGTGAGCGTCGCCTGGCAGAGTGGGCAGATGGCGGTGAGCGGCAGCATGAATCGCAGCGCCGGCATGACCGAGGAGCGCATCGATGCCTATGGCGACAACCTCTCATTGCATATCGAGAACTGCACCCGTGGCCTGCTTGCGCGAGACAACACAGTGCAGACTCTGGCTCCGGGCGACTGGCAGCCCGTGCTGGCGAGCCGAGGCTTTGTCGCCATGCTCGAGCACTGGTATGGGCAGATTGACGTCGGGCGGGCAGACGGGGCGCTGGTCGAGAGCTACCTGCAAAGCCATCGACTGGCGGAGCGCCTCGTCGCCCTGGCAAAGGGATGACCCGGAGGCAAGGGGCTGGTGACACCGGCAGGCATCACTGGCCAGAGAAGCGGCAGAGCACTGTATGAGATGGTGGCTCCTTGCGCAGTCAGCCGGGAAAGGTGCCAGCGAGCGAGCCAAGCGAAGGCGGGTTTGTTATCTTGGCGGCCATCAAGAGCTGCAGGGCAAGAGATCGCAATGAAGAAGGTGTCGAAGATGAGATGGCTGACCGCAGTGGGCGGGGTATTCCGTTCATGAGCATCATTCTGGGGATCGATCCCGGTTCGCGCATCACCGGTTACGGGGTCATTCGCATCGTCGCGGGCAAGGCGGAATATCTGGGATCGGGCTGCATCCGCACCGATCTGGGGGAGCTGCCGTCTCGCCTGAAGCAGGTCTATGACGGGGTGAGCGAGATCATCACCCAGTTCAAGCCGGACGAGTTCGCCATCGAGCGGGTCTTCATGGCGCGCAACGCGGACTCTGCCCTGAAACTCGGCCAGGCCCGTGGCAGCGCCATCGTCGCGGCGGTCAACGCCCTGCTGCCGGTGAGCGAGTACTCGGCGACCCAGATCAAACAGGCGGTGGTGGGCACCGGTGGCGCCGCCAAGGAGCAGGTGCAGCACATGGTGACCCATCTGCTCAAGCTCTCTGCCACCCCCCAGGCGGATGCGGCGGATGCTCTCGGGGTGGCGCTCTGCCACTTCCACACCCGTCAGAGCCTCATTCGCATGGCCGGGCGGGCCAGCGGATCGGTGCGCGGCCGTTATCGCTGATCCCCGGGGGAGGGCTTCTGGTGTTGGCAGGGGAGCGCGGGGAGCTGCTGGCAAAATCGCTGGTCGGGTCACAATCTGTCGCGTCCCTCGATGGGACTCCCATGGAGAAGTGCACCGGGTGGGGGAATATCTTTCTACTTTATCAATAACTTGTGACATTCATCACATATCCGCGATGAATCGGGTCGGTTTCGTCTTGCTCCGCCACACTCCCATAATATGGCGCCTGTTCAATAACAGTGTCCGTATGAGCCTTTCAGGTTCGCGTGTTAGTCATCATGGGAGAGACAAGAGTGAAACCTTTTGCTGCTGAATTTATGGGAACCTTCTGGCTGGTGCTGGGGGGCTGCGGGAGCGCCGTGCTGGCTGCCGCCTTCCCCAATGTGGGGATTGGCCTGCTGGGCGTGGCCCTGGCGTTCGGCCTGACTGTGCTGACCATGGCCTATGCCATCGGTCATATCTCGGGTTGCCACCTGAACCCGGCCGTGACCGTCGGACTCTGGGCTGGTGGTCGCTTCCCGGCCTCCAACGTGCTGCCCTACATCGTGGCCCAGGTGCTTGGCGGGATCGTGGCAGGTGGCGTGCTCTATGTCATTGCCAGCGGACAGGCGGGTTTTGATGTGAGCGCCGGCTTTGCTTCCAACGGCTATGGCGAGCATTCCCCCGGCGGTTACAGCCTGCTGGCCGCACTGGTGTGTGAAGTGGTGATGACCGGTTTCTTCCTGTTCGTCATCATGGGCGCCACCGACAGCCGTGCACCGGCCGGGTTTGCTCCCATCGCCATCGGTCTGTGCCTGACCCTCATCCACCTCATCAGCATCCCGGTGACCAACACCTCGGTCAACCCGGCGCGCAGCACTGGCGTGGCGCTTTTTGTCGGTGACTGGGCCGTGGGCCAGCTCTGGCTGTTCTGGGTTGCCCCCATTGTCGGTGCCATTCTGGGTGCATTGGCCTATCGTGTGATCGCCACGAAAGAGTGATGTGTTGCTAGTTAACGTGTGGTATCGACACGCCCTCGGGCGTGTTTTTTTATGCCTGAAGGAATACCGGGCAGGGCGCCATGCTGACGATAGGGTACGGCATGATCACAGTCCCTTGGCGCTCAGCATCTCTTTGTAGCGCTGATGCAGCAACTTGACCCGTTCCACATAGGCCCGGGTTTCGGCCAATGAGGGATGCCGCCGTGCTTGTACCGTACCGGTCCTACAACCCCTTGGCGCTCAGCATCTCTTTGTAGCGCTGATGCAGCAGCTTGACTCGTTCCACATAGGCCCGGGTTTCGGCATAGGGCGGGATGCCGCCGTGCTTGTACCGTACCGGTCCTACAACCCTTTGGCGTTCAGCATCTCTTTGTAGCGCTGATGCAGCAGCTTGACTCGTTCCACATAGGCCCGGGTTTCGGCCAATGAGGGATGCCGCCGTGCTTGTACCGTACCGGTCCTACAGTCCCTTGGCGCTCAGCATCTCCTTGTAGCGCTGATGCAGCAGCTTGACTCGTTCCACATAGGCCCGGGTTTCGGCCAATGAGGGATGCCGCCGTGCTTGTACCGTACCGGTCCTACAACCCTTTGGCGTTCAGCATCTCTTTGTAGCGCTGATGCAGCAGCTTGACTCGTTCCACATAGGCCCGGGTTTCGGCCAATGAGGGATGCCGCCGTGCTTGTACCGTACCGGTCCTACAGTCCCTTGGCGCTCAGCATCTCTTTGTAGCGCTGATGCAGCAGCTTGACCCGTTCCACATAGGCCCGGGTTTCGGCATAGGGCGGTATGCCGCCGTGTTTTTGCACCGCACCGGCGCCTGCATTGTAGGCGGCGGTGGCCAGGGCCACATTGCCGTCATACTGCTTGAGCAGACCCGCCAGGTATTTCACCCCGCCAAAGATGTTCTGCTCCGCCAGCAGGGCGTTGCCGACCCCGAGCTCGCGCGCCGTGGCGGGCATCAGCTGGGTCAGTCCCATGGCGCCCTTGCGGGAGACGGCCAGAGGATTGAAAGCGGACTCGGCATGGATCAGCGCCCGGATGAGGGCAGGCTCGACCTGATAAGCCTTGGCTGCCGCCTGTATGGTGCTGGCATAGTCATAGAGGAAGAGGCCTGTCGTGCGCCAGTTGACCTTGGACGCCGGATCGCAGGCATAGCAGTCGTTGAACAGCAGCAGTTCGTAGTGACCCTGCTCCGGCATCATGTCGGAATAGCGTATGACCCCGTTCTTTTGTACCGACTTGTAGACCTGGATCTGACGGCTTGCAGGCTTAGCGGGTTCAGGGGAGGGGAGCGGCGCCGTGGTGAGCGCCACGGTACGCGGCGTGGGAACCGGGGAGGAGACAGCCGTCTCCGGGGTCAGGATCACCACCTCTGCCGGCGGCGGTATCTGAGCCGGGGCTGCGTGGGAAAACAGCGGCATCATGCCCAGCAACATCCATGCTTTCAACGGCTTGCTCCTTAAGCCTCGTTAGCCACGTTGAGTAAAGCATTCGGGATGGTGCAGAACAAGTGCCCGTGAACAGGGGAGGCTGGAAATGTGATGGCAGAGGGACGTCCCACCTGAGTGCTCACTCAGGACAAGGGGCGCGGCTCATGGCGTCAAGGGGCGGATGATCGCAACCTCGTCTTTTCCATCGAGTTATTGGCTTTTTTGTAAGTTAAAGGCGTGTTATCTTGCTGTTGCTCCACTCTGGTCTGATCTCTTCGTGGAGCCAGCGAGCGAGCAGGAGAGGGCCGGTATGGCCAGAGCGAAATGGGCATGACAAGCAGGCGAGCGATGGAGCTCAGATTCGAAGAGTACTGTGATGCGGATCTTTCCCTCATCAGAGACTATTACGAGACGACGTTTTCCCACTATGTGCCGGATTTGGCAGAACGGATTTTTGTGGTCCGTGACGCGCACTGGCTGGTGGGGGCGGTGCGCCTGCGCGATGAACAGGATTATTACCACTTGTGCGGCTTTCGTCTGCTCCCTCACTACCAGTCCCTGGGGCTGGGGTCCCGCTTGCTGCAGCATGCCTGCCGCGATCTTTCCGACAAGCCCGTGATCTGTCATGCCCTGCCGTTCGAGAAACCCTTCTACCTCAAGGCGGGATTTGACCACCTTCCCCTGCATGAACTCGACGGGCCCCTCCACTCTCTCTATCACCAGCAGCACGAACAGGGTTACCAGATCGAGCTGCTGGTGCGCCAGGCGAAGGCGCCTGTTTTCAACTGACGTCTTATTGGGGTTTGGTCAGCAGGTGGATCTTGCCTGGTGACAGCTCCAGCCCCAGCAGATTTTCCTTGAGCCAGGCCTGATTGGGATCCTTGTCATCCAGCTTGTAGACAGGCTGGGTCTCCAGCCGTTTCTCCATGCTCTGCAGCAGCATCCTCAGCATGAAACCAAACTTCTGTTCCGCCGCGGCAGGCTCCAGCTTGTAATCGATGAGCTTCATGTTGTCGAGGAAGAGCGCACTCTTGGCCTTGTCGTAGCGGGGCCTCGCCTCATAGGTCATGTTGAGGCGCGCGTCGTACTCGGTCTGATCCGGGAGCGCGATTTTCAGCTTGCCTTTGCCAAACACCCTGGCGGTATCCGGGCTCTGGCGACCAATCTGCACATCGCTCTGCTCGAGTTGCACATGGGCCTTGATGATGCCGGGCAATTCCAGCTGTTTGTCCACTTGCACCTGGGACTGCAGGTACTGATTTATCTGCTGCTCATTGATGTCATATGAGCCTTGACCTAGCATGGCCAGACTCAGCAGCATAGATTGCAGGATCATGCTAACGACCTGATAGAATGGGTGTGCCCCATAGCATACCATCCCGACCCTGTGGGGTCTGCCCGTGCCATCTGTCCAATACACCAAGGAGTCGCCTTGCTCGACGGTCTGGAATACGACATTCAGTTGCTGTTTTCCCGCTTTCTCGGCTGGTTATTGCTGTTGTTTCACACCGTGATCGTGGCTGGGATCTCCCTGCGGGTGGTGATGAAGCGGCGTCCCATCGGGGTATCCCTCGCCTGGTTGGCCCTCATCTATGCCATCCCCTTCGCCGGGGTCGGTTTCTACGTGCTGTTTGGCGAGATACGCCTCGGTCGCAAGCGGGCGGAGCGGGCCCAGGCCATGTACCGTCCTTACGCCATCTGGATCCGCCAGCTCGCGCGCCTCTTCCCCCAGCACTGCTGCGAGGTGGGCAGCAAGGCACGCCCGCTCCACGATCTGATCCAGGGGCGCTTGGCCATGCCCATGCTCTCGGGCAACCGGATGACCCTGCTGCACAAGCCTAAGAGCATCGTAGAGGAGATAGTGCGCGACATCCGGGGCTCCTCCCAATCCTGTTATCTGGAGTTCTACATCTGGCACCCCGGCGGGGATGTGGACGAGGTGTGCGAGGCGTTGATGGAGGTGGCGGCACGCGGCGTGGATTGTCGTGTCTTGCTCGACTCCATCGGCAGCAAGACCTTCTTCCGCTCCTCCTGGCCCAAAACCTTGCGCGCCGCCGGCGTCAAAGTCGTGGAAGTGTTGCCGGTCGGCGCCTGGCGAATCCCCTTCCAGCGCCAGGACTTGCGCATGCACCGCAAGCTGGTGGTGATCGATGACAAGGTTGGTTATACCGGCTCCATGAACATGGTGGATCCCCGTTTCTTCAAGCAGGATGCCGGGGTCGGCCAGTGGGTCGACATCATGATCCGGGTGCAGGGCCCCGTGGTGCCGTTGATGTGGTCCACCTTCGTCTGGGACTGGGAGATGGAGACCGGCGAGCGGCTGCTCGACAGTCTGCAACACGAGCCGGAAGCCTGGCCCCAGACCAACTATCGGGCCCAGCTCATTCCCTCAGGCCCCTTCGTCGGCGGTGACTGCATCCAGCAGAGCCTGCTGCTCGCCATCTACCAGGCTCGTCACCATCTGGTGCTGACCACCCCCTATTTCGTGCCGGACGATCCGCTGGCTGCGGCCCTCTCTTCGGCGGCGGCCCGCGGCGTGCTGGTACAGCTAGTTCTGCCTGCGCGAAACGACTCCCTGATGGCCAACCACGCCAGCAACTCCTTCATGGAGGATCTGCTGGCGGCAGGAGTGGAGATATACCGCTATGATGCCGGACTGCTGCACACCAAGAGCGTGCTGGTGGACGATGATTTCGCCCTGGTAGGCACGGTCAACCTCGACCGGCGCAGTCTCTGGCTCAATTTCGAGATCACCCTGCTCATCGACAACCCGGTGTTTGTCGCCGAGATGAACCAGCTGGTGCAGGGCTACATGCTGGAGGCGACCCCCATGTCACTGACGAGGTGGCGTGCCCGCCCCTGGTACAAAAAATTGCTTGAGAACATCTTCTACCTGTTCAGCCCCCTGCTGTGACAGCCAGAGCGTGGACCCCAAGCCGTTGTCTGGCTTGTGTTGATGCCCATCCTCCCCGTAGAGTGCGCCCATGCACCCGCCATTGAACCATTGTGGAGAAACAGAACTGATGAAGAAAAAAGTGGCCTTGGCCGTCGGAGCCGTGTTGGTGGTGGGAGGGCTTGGCGCCTGCTGGTACACGGGCAATACGTTCGACCGGATCCTGGCCGAGCAGATCGCCAGGGCGCAGCAGGAGAGCGGAATCGAAGTCACCTGGAGCCCGGAGACGGAGAATCTGTTCACCCGCGACGGCGTGCTCAAGGTGGTAGTGCCGCCCCAGACGCTGGCGAGTTTTGATCCCCAGCTGGCGGGAAGCGAACCCATCGAGATGCAGTTCGCGTTCAACAGCCGCCTGTTGCCGCTCTATATCAAGAGTCACCTCCAGCTTGATACCGCACAGGGCACGCTGGCGCCCATCCTGACCTCTCTGGGGATGCAGCAGTGGCAACTGGGGGCAGAATCGGCGAGCAGCCTCTGGACCATGAGCAACAGCTCCCGCTTCTGGGTGAGTGACTTCAAGGTCAAGGAGGGGCTCAACGAGTTCACCTTCCTGCCCTTGAACGGCGACTATCGCGGGGATCTCGACGGCAATGGCCATCTCACCGCCCACTGGTTGGGGATGACGGTCCACGATGCCCAGAGCAAGACAGATCTGGCCTTGGCGGATCTCAAGGGCAGTGCCGACATGGCCGAGATCAGCGGCCTCTGGCTCTCTCCCCGCAGCGATGCGACCCTCACGGCCTTCTCCCTGACCCAGCCGGGGAACGTCAAGATCACGCTGGAGGGGCTGACCACGGCCACCGAGCTGGCGGGGGACGATCTTCAGACGCTCTCCACTCGCTATCAGATGAAGGTGGCGACCCTCAACATGGAGAGCGAGGAAGACCGGCTCGCGCTGACCCAGGGAAATCTGGATCTCTCCCTCAAGGGGCTGGATCTCGAGGGGTATCAGACGCTGCAAGAGGCCAGCAGCAAACGGGTGGATGAAGCGGCCATCCAGGAAGCGCTGGACAAGATGCTCCAGAGAGGGGCCACGCTGGAACTGGCGGATCTGAGTGCGCGATTGAACGGTGAGCCTGTCAGCCTGCAAGGGGAGGCCAAGCTGGCGTCCACCACCCTGGCACAGTTGATGGGCAGCGAGGAGGGGATGCAGGCACTCTCCGGTCTGCTTCATGCCCACCTTGGGGAGAAGCTGGGCCAGGCCGTTCCCCAGTTGGCCCCCATGCTGGAGCAATTCATTGCCATGGGATATCTGAAGGCGCAGGAGTCACAGCTTCAGGCCGAGCTCAAGCTCGACAAAGGGGCCGTGACCGTCAATGGTCTGCCGCTGCACCCGTGAGTGCCGCGCAATGAAAAAGGCTCCCTCGGGAGCCTTTTTTCTGGGGGCGCGCAGCCGCTTATTTGAACACGACGGTCTTGTTGCCGTAGACGAAGACCCGCTCGTTCAGCACCAGTTCCAGCGCCCGGCTCAGCACGGATTTCTCCACGTCGCGTCCGGCCTTGGCCATGTCATCGGCACTGAAGGTGTGATCGACGTGGATCACGTCCTGCTCGACGATGGGGCCTTCATCCAGATCGTCGGTGACGAAGTGGGCGGTAGCACCAATCAGCTTGACCCCGCGGTCGAAGGCCTGACGATAGGGGCGGGCGCCGATGAAGGCAGGCAGGAAGGAGTGGTGGATATTGATGATCTTGCGCGGATAGGCTTCGACGAAGCTTGGGGTCAGCACACGCATGTATTTGGCCAGGATGACGTAATCCGGCTGGTAGCCATCGATGAGCGTGCGCACTTGCTCCTCATGCTCGGTGCGGCTCAGATCCTCGTGGCTCACGCAGTGGAAGGGGATGTCGAACTTGCCGGTCAGCTCGGCGAGGGTGTCGTAGTTGCCGATGACCGCGACGATGTCCATGTCCAGGGCGCCGGCATAGTTTTTCATCAGGATGTCGCCGAGGCAGTGAGTCTCCTTGGTCACCAGGATGACGATGCGCTTCTTGCCCGCCTTGACGAGACGACGCTGGGCGCCGGCAGGCAGGGCATCATCGAGGTCGGCCAGCAGGGTCTCGTCGTTGAAGCGCCCTTCCAGCTCGGTGCGCATGAAGAAGCGGCCGTTTTCGTGATCCACGAACTCGTCGTTCTTGTTGATGTTGAGTTGGTGCTTGTAGCAGATGTTGGTGATCTTGGCGATGAGACCCTTGGCGTCGGGGCAATCGGTCAGCAGTATTTTCTTTTCCATCTCTGTCATGATTCCGTTTGTGATGTTGGCACCCGGTCTGCGCGGGCGCGCGCGTTTTTGCTGGCACTATGCCACAAACGAAATCAGAAAGGACAGCGCGCCGTGTATCGGGTGGTGCTCGCGCGAAAATTGCAGTGCAGCCAGCTCCCGGTTTGTCTTTGATGGGTTTTTGGCTGGCATCCTGCGTCTTTTTTCTTTAGGCTGTCTGCGCTTATTCTCAGGGCGGGGCGAAATTCCCCACCGGCGGTATCCCGATGTGACTCGGGGAGCCCGCGAGCGCCCGACCCGGCATTCATCCGGGACGGGGTCAGCAGATCCGGTGAGATGCCGGAGCCGACGGTCATAGTCCGGATGAAAGAGGATAAGACAGATATTGCTGGCCAGACCCTGCCGGGTTGGCCGCCGCATGGCTACTTCTGTCTGCCTTTCCATGCCCTGATTCTGGTCCTTGTCTTTTTTAGGAGTCTTACCATGAATCAGTCTCTACTCAGTGAATTCGGTGATCCCATTGCTCGCGTCGAAGCCGCGCTGGCCGCCCTGCGTGCCGGTCAGGGTGTGCTGGTGGCCGATGATGAAGATCGCGAGAACGAAGGCGATCTCATCTTTGCCGCAGAAACCATGACCAACGAGCAGATGGCCATGATGATCCGCGAGTGCTCCGGCATCGTCTGCCTCTGTCTGACCGACGAGCGGGTTCGCCAGCTCGAGCTGCCGATGATGGTGGAGGCCAACTCCAGCCACTATCAGACTGCCTTCACCGTGACCATCGAAGCGGCGCAGGGGGTGACTACCGGGGTGTCCGCCGCCGATCGCATCACCACCATCCGCGCGGCCATCGCCGACGGCGCCCGGCCCTCCGATCTGCATCGACCCGGCCATGTCTTCCCGCTGCGCGCCCGCACGGGTGGGGTGCTGACCCGCCGTGGTCACACCGAAGCGACCGTCGATCTGATGCAGCTCGCCGGGCTCAAACCTTACGGAGTATTGTGCGAGTTGACCAAGGAAGATGGCTCCATGGCCAGGCTGCCGGACCTGGTGGCCTTCGGTCGCCAGCACCGGATGCCGGTCCTGACCATCGAAGATCTGGTGCAATATCGTCAATTGCTGTCAGAACGTTCAGCCTGAGCCTCATACGAAATTGTAATAAGCCCAAATTTTGGTTACGCTTTGTGCGAACCTCATCCAGGGACACTCATTTTTGCTTAAAGTTTGTACGGAAAGTGTGCAACTAAAAAAAAATGAGGGTTTTAACGCATTTATCTGTGATGAGGCCTATCCAAACTATGATTTTTTTGTGCCATAATCACGCCGCTTGCTAAACGTCTGGCGAGTTAAAGGGAGCTTTTAAAAATGAAAAAAATGTTGTTGGTAGGTGTTGTTGGTCTGTCCGCTCTGCTGGGCGGTTGTGCAAACACCAGCGAACTGGAAACTTCCGTTCAGAATCTGTCTAACAAAGTTGACCAACTGGCTCAAGATGTTAGCGCTGTTCGTGCTGATCAGTCCAAGATCGCTGCTGATGTTGCAGAAGCCAAGCAAGAAGCTATGCGTGCTAACCAGCGCATCGACAACATGGCTACTTCCTACAAGAAGTAATCCATGCGAAAAAATGGCGCATTTCAATGCGCCATTTTTTTTGCCTGAAATTCGTCAAATACCCGCTTTTTTTCCCGCTAAATATCCGCCTGACAAGGCAATGCCGACGAATCGGCATCCCCTCATCTGATTTTCCTGTCGCTCAATAGAGCAGGCTGTAGAGCTTGCGACGATAACTCTGCGCTGCAGGGTGCGCACCCATGGTTGCCAGCACATCGAGATAGATCTTCTTGGCATCGCCAAAGGCGAGATCACGTTTGAGGATGGTGAACAACAGGGCCAATGCCTCCTCTTGTCTACCAACCTGGCTGTAGAGCACCGCCAGCTCCTGGGCGAGGGCATGGTCATCAGGCTGTTCAGCGTGGCGCAGCTCCAGGGCGCGCAGCTCAGGACTGTCGCTGGCCTGCAGCGCCAGCGAGAGGCGGGAGCTCAGGGTCTGGTAATGATCATCCTGTGCCACCATGGGGATGGTCGAGAGCAGGCTCTGCGCCTCGTCAAGGAGATTGAGATCCAGCGCCGCCTGTATCAGCCAGAGCGTGATGTCGTGACGCTCGGGGGCGAGGCGATGGGCCTGGCCAAGATGGGTGTGCGCCACATCGGCTTGCCCGTTCTCCAGCGCCTGCTTTGCCTGATCGAGCAGCAACTCCTCCTCTTTGGGGGCAAAGGCGGCGAAATACTGGCGCAATGTGGCTTCATCCTGCGGCCCTTCCAGAATGGCCTGTTCATCCGGGCGCCCCTGATGGAACAGCACCAGCGCGGGCAGTGCGCGCAGGGCAAGCTGGCTGGCCAGAGGCTGCAACTGGGGGTCGTTCATGTCGACTTTGGCCAGGGTCACCGCCGCATTGGCCGGGCCGACCAGCGCTTCCACTTGCGGGGTCATGGCCTGGCACTCCGGCATCTGGGGGGCGTGGAAATAGATGACGACCGGCTTTTTCATGGACGCATCGAGCAATTCTGCGTGGAAGTTCTGGGGAGTGATGTCGACGATCATGAGGCTGACTCTCGAAAAATGGTGTGGATCAACATGGGGTCCAGCGGGATGGAATTCAAGCGCGCATCCAGCAGATGGGCATCGACCCGGCGAGTCGGGGCAGCCAGGCTGAGCCATCCGCTGCCCGCGGGCCAGTCGCGGATTTCATAGTGGCGATTGTCGAGATGATTTTTGAGCTGCCATGCCTGCTCCGGAAGGAAGCAGATTTTGTCGAGTCCGGCGGAAATACCATCGCCATGCGCCTTGAGCACAGCTTCCTTGCGAGACCATAGCCGATAGAAGGCCGAATGTTGCTCCTCTCGGGGCAGGGCGTTCAACCATTGGTATTCGCTTGGCGCATAGAAGCGTTTGGCCAGCGGCAGTATGGGGCGGTGACGCAATCCCATCTCGATGTCCACCCCAAGGGGGCCCTCCTCACAGAGGGCGATCACCAGCCACTCTCCGCTGTGGCTGAGGTTGAACTGCCAGCGATGACTGAGCAGTGTCGGTTTGCCATGCGCACCGATACCAAAAGTCAGGGCATCGGCCCGGCAATGGAGTCGCTCGGCCAGCAGGCGGCGCAGCAGCACCCGGCCGAGCAGGTACTCATGCTGGCGACCCGCCTGGTGGATCTCGTGCCAGTGACGGCGTTCATCCGGGGCGAGTTCGGATGCCAGCCTGATCACCAGGTCTGCATCAACGCTTGCCGTATTTAACAAATAGAGATCCGCAGATAGCATAATATTTCACTTAAAAATGGGGGTGAAATAGTGATAACAGTCCGTTTGATGCGCTCAAAACCGATGCTTTCAAGATTGTATATTGTTTGGGCATGATCACATAAATTGCGCTAAACAGAGCATTTCCTTGCAAAAATGTGAGGTCGATTGGGATTTTCGCTTGCCTCGATAGAATTCTTGGATATAGTCGGGTGCTGTTGCCTTATAAATTGCCCTTTCGGGCTGCATTTTAACAAGTTTCACTCTTTTTGCGGGGATAAAGGATTGCGCCACCTGATGCTACTGCTGGTCGCGCTCGGAATGGTGGGTTGTGCATCGGCACCCCAACCCGAGGTCGCGAGCAAGATCGAGGTTTCCATGATGGAACCCGTGATTGAACCCGAAGTTTCACCAACCCCTGACGTCAACGAAATCCTGACCGTATACAAAGAGTGGCGCGGCGTTCCTTACCGGATGGGAGGCAGCAGCCAGCGAGGCATCGATTGCTCCGCCTTCGCCCGTGAAGTGTTCCGCAATGCCGTCGGCATCGAATTACCCCGTGATACCCGCTCCCAGGTCCATGAAGGTACCCGGGTTTCCAAACAGGATCTGGTCGAAGGAGACCTGGTCTTCTTCAAGATCAACCGCCGCCTCAATCACGTGGGCATCTATGTCGGCAATGGCGAATTCATCCATGCCTCCACCCGTGCCGGGGTGACACGCTCCAAGCTCGACAGCAGTTACTGGCGCAGCAAATTCTGGCAGGCACGCCGGATAGACATCTGAGTCAGGCTGGACAAACGGCTCGCAGTACGGACTGTTTTTCCAACCTCACTTGAACCGGGCCCTCAGGGCCCGGTTTTTTTATGACCCTCGTTTAGACTTTCCCTGGTCGACTCTCTATAGTGTGGCCCCCTTGATCCTCGGCAGGTCCAGCATGACACCCCAGCAGAAAACCGGATTGCACCCGCGCAATCGCCATCAGGCACCCTACGACTTCGACGCGCTCTGCCAGCGTACCCCGGCGTTGACGCCTTTCGTGTTCACCAACGAGCACGGCACCCGAACCCTGGACTTTGCCGATCCGGCCGCCGTCAAGACGCTCAACCGGGCATTGCTGGCACTGCATTATGGCATTGCGCATTGGGATCTGCCCCCCGGCTATCTCTGCCCGCCTATTCCGGGCCGGGTAGACTACCTGCATCGAGCCGCGGATCTGCTGGCCGAGAGCGCGGGATGCGTACCGACGGGCAAGCAGGTTCGAGTGCTGGATGTCGGTGTCGGGGCCAACTGCATCTATCCCTTGCTGGGCGCCCGGGAGTATGGCTGGCGCTTCGTGGGCTCAGACATCGATCCTGTGTCGGTGAAGGCGGCGACCCTGCTAGCCACCAGCAATGGATTGGGCAACCAGATCACATGCCGTCATCAGGGTAACCCCAAGCATGTCTTTCGCGGGATCCTGGGGCCGAAGGAGCACTTTGCCCTGACTCTGTGCAACCCGCCGTTTCATGCTTCTCTGGCGGAAGCGAGCAAGGGGACGGAGCGCAAGCTGCGCAACCTGGGCAAGGGCCAGGCAGTGGCCGGGGCGCCCGTGCTCAATTTCGGCGGTCAGAAGGCCGAGCTCTGGTGCGAGGGGGGCGAGGCGGCGTTTCTGGCGGCCATGATAGAGCAGAGCAAGGAGTTTGCCAGCCAATGCCTCTGGTTCAGCTCGCTGGTGTCGAAAAAGGAAAACCTGCCTACCGCACGAAAGGCGTTGGCTCGGGTGGGGGCGCAGGATGTCAGGGTGATCGACATGGCGCAAGGCAACAAGGTGAGCCGGGTCCTCGCCTGGAGTTTCCTGGACGATGGGCAGCGCAAGTCCTGGTGGACAGCCCAGGGGAGATGATCGAGGACGGGGCTCAGTGGCGACACGGGCCCCGTCTCTTTTTCGGATCAGATGTTGATTCGTTTGCAGCCTTCCATTCAATCGTTTTCCTGCCCGTGTTTGCTCACATGTTAGTGACCACTCTCGCGCCTGGTACAGGTGTACGCCGAGATTTTTTTGTACTTGCTGATGAAACTTTCATAAAATAGGACTGGTTAGACCTCTTTACAGGCTTTGAATCGAATAGGGATCGGTAAATGAAAGTTGTCGATTTTCTGAAGCACAAGCGCGAAATTCTGGCGCAACACCCCTTTGAGCTCAAGGATTGGCTCTCTCCGGCGATCCGCGACTACTGGCGTGAGTTTCAGCAAAAGGCACACCTTCACCCCTTGCTGGGAAGAGTGCTGGATCTGCAGGGGGAGTCCCAGGATGCCCGCCAGCAAGAGGCTGCCAGAGTCACCCAGGTCGCGAATGGCCAGCCTGCCCTGGCGCAGGATCCCGTGGTGGAGCTCGAAGGTGAAGCGGCGGCACTCTATGCCGAGTTGCAGACCCGCATCGGTGAAGAGACCCATGTGGGCGAGTGGCTGCAGGTCACCCAGGCGTTGATCAACCAGTTCGCGACCGTGACCGGCGATCATCAGTGGATCCACACCGATCCCGAGCGTGCGGCAGCCGAGTCTCCTTTCAAGACCACCATTGCCCATGGCTTCCTGACTCTGGCCCTGCTGCCCCAGTTGACCGGTTCGGTGGACGAGAGCACGCCGGAGTTCCCGACCGCCCGCATGGTGGTGAATTTCGGCCTGGAACAGGTCCGCTTCCCTTACCCTATCAAGGTGGACAGCAATATCCGTGCACGTACCAAGCTGTCGCGTGTCACGCCCATCAAGGGAGGCATCGAGCTCCTCAAGGAGATCAAGATAGAGATCGAGGGGATCCGTCGCCCTGGCTGCGTCATCGAGTCGGTCACCCGGATCTATTTCTGACGCGCTCGTCTTGCGTCCATGAACACAGGCCCACTTCGGTGGGCCTGTGTCGTTTCTGGCGGGTCAGAAACTCGCTCCCAGGGTGATGAGGTGACGCCACTCCTTCTCGCTCACATCCCTGTGCAGGCCGTGGTAGTCGAGCCAGGCATCGTCCCAATCCAGTTCGCTTGACCAGGAGAGGCGCAGGTGATCGTTGAAATAGTACCTGAGGCCCAGGCTGCCGCTGACGGACTGCTTTCTGGTCAGGTAGGGGGAGGGTTGATCGACGAATTTTTCATAACTGCCCTTGCCAAACAGCTCGAATTTTTCTTCCCAGAGGGTCCAGGGCTGCCGGTAGTCCCACCCCAGGCTGACGAAGGGGTAATTGATGATCCTGTCGTCAAACAGGTCGGAATTGCTCCACACCTCCGGCCTGAAATAGG
Organism: Aeromonas sp. FDAARGOS 1418; assembly: GCF_019048585.1. Taxonomy (NCBI): domain Bacteria; kingdom Pseudomonadati; phylum Pseudomonadota; class Gammaproteobacteria; order Aeromonadales; family Aeromonadaceae; genus Aeromonas; species Aeromonas sp. FDAARGOS 1418. Next base: position 2,066,063 of record NZ_CP077387.1, read on the forward strand.
CCCGCTCCAGACCGAGCTGTGTAATGAGCTCCAGCCGGCGTTGCCTGTCATTCCAGAAGCGGTAGCCGGGGCCGGAAGCATAGTCAATCTCCAGATAACCGGCATCGATCATGTTGTAATCGATGTCGACGGAAGATCGCAGGAACCAGTGATCGTCGAAGAAGAAGTCGAGCTTGGGTTTGAGCTTGTATTCGTGGCTGTCGGTGATGTTGTTCGCCGTTTCGTAGATGTACTCGCCATCCAGGCTGTAACGCCAGTCCAGATTGGCAAACTCGGTGGAGACCTTGAGATTGACATTGTTGGTCTTCTTGGTGTTCTCCTTGAGCTTGATGTTGAGATCCCCGTTCCCTGTCAGCAGCCAGGCATTGGCCTCGTCAGGAGAGTCCAGCAGGGGGATCCCCGTCTTGGTGAGCGGCTTGGGTTTCTCCTGCTTGTCCAGACGCCAGCGTTTGATGGCGTGGCGCGGGACCGTCATGGCCTGACTGTAGGCGGGCTTGATGCGGATCTGCTCGTCCGTGATCTCCTCTATGGTCCCGCTCACTCGATCGCCGTTGTGCATCCAGAGGATGTCCGCCATCGCCGCGGAGCCAGGCAGCAGAAGCAACAGGCAAACCACATGACCCGTTCTGTTCATGGTGGTCAGGCCTTCAGCCGCTCACGGGTTTGGGCAGCCCGCTCTTGCGCTCGAGCAGGGCGGTCACCCGGGCACTGTCGATGTCGGGGGCAGCGATGAACTGCTCGGCTTCGGGGGAGAGCACCAGCGGCGCCCCTTGTGCCATCTCCGCTTCGGTGCGGGAGAGGGGGGAGTGTACCTCCAGCCAGCGACGACCGTCGGGTTCCACCGCCATCTTGACCGGCTGGTTGATGACCCGGACCGGGGTGCCGACGGGAACAAGACCAAACAGGGTTTCGATGTCATCCGGGCGCAGCCGGATACAACCCGCGCTGACTCGCAGACCGACCCCGAAATCCTTGTTGGTGCCGTGGATGAGGTAGTCCTTGTTGCCATAGCCAAGACGCATGGCGAACTTGCCGAGGGGATTGTCGGGGCCGGGGGGGACCACGGCGGGCAGATCGATCCCCTTCTGCTCCAGCCAGGACTTGCGGACCATGGGGCCGGGCACCCAGGTCGGGTTGGGATTTTTCGCAATGACGGTGGTGGTCATCTCCGGCGTCTCGCGGCCGATGTCACCGATCCCGATGGGCAGCACCATCACCTCCTGCTTGCCCTTGGGGAAGTAGTAGAGGCGAAGTTCAGGCAGGTTGATGACGATGCCTTCTCGCGGCACATCGGGCAGCAGCATCTGGGTCGGCAGAGTGAGCCGGGTGCCCGGGGTGGGCAGATAGGGGTCTACGCCGGGATTGGCTTCGAGCAGTGCCAAAAAGCCTGTCCGGGTATGCTTGCCAACCAGTTCCAGATGATCGCCAGGCTGTACGATGTAATCTTCCAGGGCGCCGATGAGACGGCTGTCCGCTGGCGGCAGGGGATAGGTGTTGGACCAGACAGGTGCGGCCCAGAGGCTGGCGGCAGCCAGCAGCAGTGAGACGATACGAGTGTTGAGCATGGTTGTTCCTATCGGCTGGGGCGAGGGACGGGTTCCCTTCCAAAAAATGAGCAGAGATTGTCAACGAATCCCGCGGGGATTACCAGTCCGGCACCATGACTGCCTGGAGGGCGGTGGCGAGCGCGTCACAGGGTGTCACTGGCCCATCAGGCTCGCCGTATTCACCCGCCCGGAACCGGGTACAGGGTGGAGACAGTGAGCGAGGAGGCGCTGCCGGGTGAAAGTCACTGGCGTTGGGAGGGGCGGGATCGCCAGATGGCGGTTTTATCGCCAGTCGTCTGATCTGCAACGAGATTTACATTGATTTCCCGGCTAGGGTTGGGTCAATATGAGTGCCCGTGGAGAGATGCCGGAGTGGCCGAACGGGATTGACTCGAAATCAATTGTGGCAGCAATGCCACCCAGGGTTCGAATCCCTGTCTCTCCGCCATTTATTCCCCTCAAGCCCGCGTCCGTCGCGGGTTTGTCATTTCTAGCCCCGCCTCAGCCATCTCCCAATGTCTTTCCCGATTTGGGGCCTGTGGTCACGGTGTCGCGTAGTCTCACCCCATTCTCTCGAATGTCCATTCACCTGATTAGCCACTTGCCGGCTCAGACAGGTCTCCCGGGCTCATCACCAACATGGTGATGGGGAATGGGCCCGCACCTGCAGGGTCATCTGGCCGCCCCCGCGATCTCAGCCATCGCGATCCCCCTGAGAGGTGCAGAAAGCGTGCGAGTCGATGTGTCCAGAGCTGGCCATTGGTGCTTGGTTTTCTATCCCGCAGCCATCATCAGAGCAACGTGGCTGCGGGTTGGAGACTCATGCCTTGCGGCTGGCGAGCTGGCGAAGGCGCTGGGTGCTCTGGTGCAGACTCTGGTGCTGCACCTCGTTCAGGGGGCAGTGCTTGAGCACGTATTCGGCGCTGGCCACCACCGTCTTCCAGCGCGGTGCCTTGGGCAGGGTGTCGAGGTTCAGGTACTTGTCGAGGGTGCGGGTCTGGGGACTGGAGCGGTCCATGTAGACCCGCCACAGCTTGCTCTTCTCCGCCAGCACTATCTTGCCCTTGCCGGTGCTCTGCTGCCAGGTCTCCAGGGTGAGACGCATGGTGTCCACCAGGGCGCGGCGCAGAGGTTCGTCATCCTGCTGGCGAATGAGATCGTCCGCCAGCGACCTGAACTCCCCTCCCAGCCGGCTCAGTTCCCCCAGCAACTGGCCATCCTCGATGATGGCCTGGCGAGAGAGGCTCTTGAGGGCGTTCTCCAGTGCAGCCATGCGATTGTCGTCCTGGCGCGGTTCTGTGCCAAGGGTCAGCGCATAGGCGTGCTGCCCCCCCAGATTGATGGGCAGGGCGCGGGCGTTGAGGGTGTCTCGCTGGCCCGCCACCAGGAAGTCCAGCTCCCGCTCCGGCTGCGCGGTCATGTCGGGCCACTGGCTTGCCAGCGGGGCGGCCAGCCACTCGTCCAGCATCTGCCCCTCCATGGCTTCCGGCTCCTGACCCAGCAGGCGCGCCAGGGCCCGGGAGGCAAACAGCACCCCTCCTTGCTCATCGAGGAAGACCATGGGGTCGGCCCCCTCGCCAAGCAGGGCGAGGAGCCGCTCCTGATCCTGGTGCAGTTGCTCCTGGAGCAGCAGACGGTGCTCTATCTCCTGTTTGAGCAAGCGGTTCTCCACCAGGGAGGCGCGCCCGGCGCTGGCCTCCAGCAGGGCCCTCACCCGGGCGAACAGCTCCTCCTTGCAGAAGGGTTTCACCAGATAGTCGTTGGCCCCGGCGTTGAAACCCTCTTCAATCTCCTTGGGCTGGTTGAGGGCGGTGAGCAGCAGCACCGGCAGCTTCTCCTTGGGGTGCTGCTGGCGCAGACGGCGGCAGACGTCGAAGCCCGAGAGGGTGGGCATCATCACATCAAGCAGGATGAGATCCACCGGCTCCTGAGCCAGCTTGGTCAGGGCGTCGTGGCCGTCGCTGCTGGGCAGGATGCGATAACCGCAGGGCTGCAGCAGGTGGCGCAGTATGTGCAAATTGATGGGCTCGTCATCCACCACCAGGATGACGGGGGCATCTTGCGGCGGGGGCGGCAGATCCTCGCTCTCCCAGTCCGGCAGGATGACGGGCTGCTGGCGCACCAGCTGGTGCTCTATCTGGCGGCTGTCGAGGGTCAGACTGCCCGCCTTGCCGCTGGCCAGCGGCAGGGTGAAGGCGAAGGTGGAGCCGACGCTCGGCTCGCTCTCCACGAACAGCTCCCCCCCCATCAGGTGCACCAGCTGGCGGGTGATGGAGAGACCGAGCCCCGCTCCCTGCTTGCTCACTTCCGGGCTCATCTGCACCAGGGGCTCGAAGATGTGCTCCAGATGGTCCCTGGCGATGCCGATGCCGGTGTCGGTCACCTTGATGCGCAGGAAGTTGCCCTCCACCAGGGCGCTCAGCACCACCTTGCCCTGGGGGGTGTACTTGATGGCGTTGCCCACCAGGTTGTAGAGCACCTGTTCGAGGCGCTGCTCGTCCGCCAGCACAGGGGGCAGTTCGGCGGGGCTCTTGTCTACCAGGGTGAGGGGCTTGGCCTGCACGAGGTGCTGACAGAGATCCAGCACCAGCCGGATGACCCCCTTGGAGGAGACCGGCTGGGGGTGGATCTCCAGCTGGCCGTAGCGCATCTGGTGGTAGTCGAGCAAGTCGTCCACGAGGCGCGCCAGACCGTCGGCGCTCTTGATGATGAGGCCGAGTTGTTTCTGCTGCCCTTCGGTCAGGTCCTGCTGGCTGGCGAGCATGGACTCGGCCATCCCCTTGATGCCGTGGATGGGGGTGCGCAGCTCGTGGGAGGTGTTGGCCAGGAGCTCGTCTTTGAGCTTGTCCGCCTGTTGCAGGCTGAGGTTCTGCTTGTGGGTCAGCTTGACCTGCTGTTGCAGCTCCTGGGTCTGGCGTTCGATGAGCTCGATCTTGTCCTTCACCGAGCGCTGCATGTGGCGAAATGCCTGTGCCAGCCGGTCGATGTCATCGTCGGTGCGGGGGATGGTGATGGGGTGATCCAGGGCGCCGTCCGCCACCTGTTCGGCGGCGGCGGTGAGGGATCGCAGGGGCGCCGTGATGGAGTGGGAGAGCCAGCGGGAGAAGAGGATCAGCAGCAGCAGTGAGCCAGCTCCCAGCAGGATCACCAGGGTCTCGAGCTGGCGGATGGGGGCATAGGCCTCGCTGGTGGAGATCTCGGCGATGAAGGCCCACTCGGTATCGAACACCTTCACCTGGGTATAGGCGGCCAGCACCTCGTCATCGTGGTAGGAGAGGAAGGGGCCGACCCCCTGCTCCCCGGAGAGGGCCTTGATGATGAGGGGGGTCTGCAGCGGTCGGAAGTCGGGGCTGAAGCTGTTCTCCACGCTGAATTCGGGGGCGAGCCAGGCGTTGGCGCGCATCCGCTTGTCCGGGCCGATGAGAATGGTCTCGCCGGTTGCGCCGAGCCCCTCCCGCTCCGCCATGATCTGGTTGAGCTTGTCCGGCAGCAGCTCGAAGATGACCACGCCGCGCACATAGTCGTACTGCATCACGGGGGCGGCGAGGTAGGCGACCACCTGGCCGGTCAGCTCGTTGCGGCCAAAATCGGTGAACTCGAAGATCTGCTGGGGCTTCTGGCCGCCATCGAGGCGGCGCTTGATCTTGGCGAAGGTGTTGCCAAGACCGCTGGACTGGTAGGGGCCCGAGAGCAGGTTGGTGGCGAAGTTGGCCTGCTTGGTGACCGAGTAGACCACGTCACCGTTGAGGTCGACCAGGAAGATGTCGCTGTAGTTGGATTTGCGCACCATGTCGGCGTAGCCGCGATGGAAGCGCTGGTGGACGCGGCCATACATCTCGTCCGCCAGGATGAGGGCACTGATGGAGGGCTCTATCTCCACCTGACTATCAGGTTGTTGCAGCTTGTCCCAGGAGCCCGGCACATAGCGGGCCTGGGCGCGGGCACGGGCCTCCTGCGGCGTGGTGCCGAGTTTCTCGAAGGCACCGGTGAAACCGTAGAAGCGACCGATACTGTTGCCGGCAAAGTCCTGCTGGGAGAAGTTGATGATCTGCTCCTTGAGGTTGCCGAAGTAGTCTTGCAGCTGGTTTTTCTTGATGTTACGCACCGAGACCAGATGGTTGGAGGTCTGGGTGGTGAGATCCTTGCCGTGGCTATAGAGGAAAAACAGGGTGACGACCAGGAAGGGCACCAGGCCCAACATGAAAAAAGCCAGCATCAGCTGCGGTCTGAGCCCCCGAGGCCTGAAGTTCCATTTCATCGCATGATTTTCAATTGAGAATCCAGTTACTAAGCGCGATGAGTTTCTGACTAAAGGCTAACTATTTCAATGGCTTTATCTTAAATTCGCTCGTCGGGTCACAGGGATCGGGGGGATTTTCGACCAAGGCGTCTAAAGGGTGAGCAAACAGCACGGGAAAGGGCTCAAAGTGAGAAAAAAGGGTTGTGCCCGGGCTCGGGGTACGTATAATGCGCCTCGTTGTCAAGTAACTGGCACGCAAGCAGTCATGCGGGAATAGCTCAGTTGGTAGAGCACGACCTTGCCAAGGTCGGGGTCGCGAGTTCGAGTCTCGTTTCCCGCTCCAATACTCCATGGCACCAACCATGGACATCACTCTCAAGGCAATGCCTTGTCAGCATGGCGCGTTAGCAAAGCGGTTATGCAGCGGATTGCAAATCCGTTTAGTCCGGTTCGACTCCGGAACGTGCCTCCATCTTCTCCCTGTTTTCCATATCCCTGACGTTGTCCATCCGCCATGGCGGCCCAGGATGATGCTTCATTGCATGTCAGTCAGCCGTGAACAACCCTCCCGTTGCCACGTCTTGTGCAGATGCTGATCCATCTCGGCCAATGCCTCGCCCCTGGATCCGAACCTCTCTTCGCCCCTCTGTTCTGCCAGCGTGGCCATCTCCTTTATCAGCAAACCGCATTGCCACAGGCTGGCGGTGGGGACCCCGTGATAGGGGATGTCGATGGCATCGTCACGATTGAGCCGCCACTCCTGCCACTGGCTCCAGGCGAGCACGCCCAATGCCCCCAGCAGCGCTGCATCTGCAAGTTTCATCCTGTGTTCCCCCGTTCTGGTCCAGTCCTCGTTAACTCTGGAACAGGGGCCGCGTTTTGCCACCTTTGTTGTTTTTTAGTTAAAGAATGTAACCCGGTTTCATTTTTAGGCTTTTAGCCCCATTTTTTATCAAAAAATGGCGCTGTCGGTGTAGTAATCCTACAATGATTGGCGTAATCTTTGTTCAGTGGTCTTACCAGTGAGGCGTTACATCATGTTTCATCCCTTCTCCCTGACTCAGATAATCCTTCGCCGCATCTTCGTCCTGATGGCGGGTCTGCTCGCCTTCCCGGTGATGCTGTTTCGCCGGGATCGCGCCCGTTTCTACAGCTACCTGCACCGCATCTGGAGCAAGACCAGCACCAAGCCGGTCTGGCTCAAGATGAGCGAGCGAGGGGAGCGGATCTTCTACTGATCCTCCCCGTGACGCCCGCTTCACCCGGCGCCAGACTGGCGTGACAGGCAGGCAGGGCGCACCTCCCGATATAAAAAAACCGACACCCTGGTGTCGGTTTTTTTATGGGGCTCGAACTGCCACCGGCCTTGTATCCATGGCTGGTCCACGTTGTCTCTTGTCCCTGTGGGCGACCCTTTATACCGCAAATGCCAACGCATTCTCAGCCGCGCCCGTGCGACATGACGGGAGGAAGGGTTGGCGGTACTCAGGGCGCAGGCCCCAGGGTGGCCAGCGCCGCGCGCAGACGGGCGAGGCCGATGGGCTTGAACAGGCAGTCGTTCATGCCGGCGGCGAGGCAAAGCTCCCGCTCGCGAGGCTGGGCATGGGCGGTGAAGCCCCAGACGAGCAGGTCATGGCCAAGGGCGGTGAAGCCCCAGACGGGCAGGTCATGGCCAAGGGCTCGCAGGCTGCGGGTCAGCTCGAAGCCGTCCATCACCGGCATCTGGCAGTCGGTGATGACCAGATCGAAGGGGTGGCTGGCGAGGGCGCGCAGGGCCTCCAGGCCATTGCTGCGTACACTGACGTCGTGTCCCAGATGCTTGAGCTGCTGGCGCAGCAGGATCTGGTTGGCGTGATTGTCATCGACCACCAGGATATGCAGCCGATGGGGGAGGGGTTGAGCCTGGTGGGGCTGGGGCGTCGGCATTGCCGTGATCGGGGCGGGGGGTTGCTGGGCGAGCGTGAGGGGCAGCCTTATCTCGAGCCGGGTACCTTCGCCGGCCTGGCTGTGAACGGCTATCTCCCCCCCCATCATCTGGCACAGGATGCGGGCGATGTTGAGGCCCAGCCCGCTGCCGGGGAACTGGCCCTGACCGTGGGCGCGATAGAAGGGGGTGAAGAGCCTGGGCAGCTTGTCCGCGGGAATGCCGGCTCCGGTGTCGGTGATGGTGAGGTGCAGCACAGGAGGCTGCTCGCCCCCGGTCAGGGTGGCGGTGATGGCGACCCGGCCCTGCTCGGTGAACTTGATGGCATTGCCGATGAGATTGAAGAGGATCTGGCGCAGGCGAAGGGGATCGATCAGCACCCTTGGCATGTGGGTGTCGGGCAGCCTGACCTCATAGATCAGCCCCTTCTGCTCGGCCATGCCCGCAAAGACCCGGGTGACGGACGAGAGCAGGGGCGCGAGATCGCAGGGGGTGGGCGTCAGGGTCATCTGGCCCGCCTCTATGGAGGCGATATCCAGGCTGTCCCCCAGCAGATCCAGCAGGCCGTTGGCGGAGTCGGCGGCGATGCGCAGCAGCTCGCCGCTGTGACGGCTGAGGGCGGGATCCTCGGTGGCCAGCTCCAGCATGCCGAGGATGGCGTTCATGGGGGTGCGGATCTCGTGGCTCATGGTAGCGAGGAAGTCGCTCTTGGCGCGGCTGGCGCTGTCGGCCTGCTGTTTGGCCTCGCGCAGCGCCTCTTCCAGCCGCTTGCGGTCCGTGATGTCTATCCAGCCGTCGATCACCCCGCTGATGGCCCCCTCCCCGTCGAAATAGGGCACCATCCAGTGATAGATGTCGCTCTGGGTTCCCCTGTGATGGAAGAGGCGATCCGCAAAGATGGGCTGCCCCTCCTGCAATACCCTGGCAAAGTCCTGCTCCAGCACGGCGATGCTGCCTGCATCGAGCACCCCTGACAGCCCCTGGGCGAAGGGCTGACCCAGAATGGCCTTTGGCTCGGCGCCGAGCTGGGTCAGGTATTTGCTGTTGCACAGCAGCACCTTGCCGCTCTTGTCCCGCACGACGATGGGGTGGGGCAGGCTCTCCCCCAGTGCCCGGATGAACCTGACATGGGCCTCCAGTTGCTGGCGGGAAGCCTGCTCGGCGCTGGCCATCCGCTTGAACATGCGGTTGCGATAGAGCAGCACCAGCGCCAGGGTGAGGAGCCCCACGAACACCAGGTAGACGATGTGGGCGTGGCGATCCATGAAGCCGGGAACCGGCAGTTTGCGGTTGCGCCACTCGTAACTCATCATGGCGAGCTCGTTGGGGGGGATGGCGAGGATGGTCTTGTCGAGGATCCCCATCAGCATCCCCTGTCCGGGCAGGCTGGCAAACCCCATCCGGATCGGCTCGTCATCGGCGGGGCCGGCGATGCGCAGCGGGCTCTGGGGGTCATTGTCCAGCGCATGGCGGGCAAAATAGAGGGGCACGATGGCGGCATCCACCCGTCCCTGGGCGAGCACTTCCATTGCCTCTGCTGCGCTCTCCACCTGGGTGATGCGGCTGCCCTCCAGTCTCTGTGCGAGGGGCACATGGTGCGTCATCGCCACCGTCTTGCCCGCCAGACTCCGGAGGGTGTCGATCCCTTGTTCCTCCTGGCGGGTGAGGATCACATAGATGTTGTCGGTGGCGTAGGGCACCGAGGTGCGCAGCCCGTAGTGTTCAGCCACCTGCTGGGAGATGGCGCCGATGAGGTCGATGGCGCCTGACTGCATGGCTTTTGCCAGCTGACGCTCGGAGTCTGCCCGCACGAACTCGAAGGTGAGGCCGGTGCGTGTGCGGATCTTGTCCAGCATGTCCACCGTCATGCCGACCAGCTGGCCGTCATGATCCAGGGCGCCATAGGGGTAGAGGTTGTCCATCAGCCACACCCTGATGGGGGGCGCTTGCCGCATCCAGGCCCGCTCGGCGGCATCATAGAGATCGGCGCTTCGCTCATGTCGCGGATGGGCCCGTTCCACTGGGTGAAGAGGGTGTTGCGCGCCCGGTCGTCGATGGCCGCCAGCCCCCGGTTGACCAGGCTGAGCAGGGCGGGCTCGGTGGCCGGGACGGCAAAGCGGAACTCGGCAGGCGCCAGATCGGGCGGGGCCTCGCCCCGCTGGCGAAGGTTGTCGAAGCGCTCGCTGTTGAGGTAGTGGGTGGCGTGGGCATCCCCCAGCAGGATGTCGTCGCGGCCGAAGAAGACTGCATCGAACGCCTCCATGTTGGAGGGATAGGTCACCAGGGTGAGAGTGGGGTAGTAGCGGCCAAAGCGCGCCCTGTCTATCTGATCCCGGACGGCGGCCACCCGCTGTCCCGGTGTGAGCAGTGCCCCCCGATAACGTCTGGGCACGGAGAAGACGAGGGGGCTGCTGAAATAGGGGTTGCTCAGGCGGATCGCCCGGGTGTCACTGTCCGCCAGGGTGAGATTGCCGAGGCTGGCGAGGTGTATCTCCCCCCGTGCCAGGGCACGGAGCAGGTGCGCCTTGTCGGGGAAGGCGCTCAGGGCAACGGGTTTGTCCAGCATCCGGGCCAGCAGGTCGATGTAGTCGGCACTGAGCCCCTCGACGCGCTGGCGAGCGATCATGGTGAAGGGGCGGTAGTCCTCTTGCAGGATGCCGACCCGCAGTTGGGACTGCTGGCGCAGCCATCCGAGCTCCGCCTCCGACCAGCGGGGAGGCAGCGGGGCGGGATCGTAGCGGCTGTGCAGGGTCAGGGCCTGCACAGGTTGAAGGCAGAGCAGACAGAGCAGGATCAGTGTTCGATATAGGTTCATCTAGCCACCCGACGCGACAGCCATCCCTGCCAAGCCTCATCCAATGGCCGCCATTCTACCGGAAAATGGCTATAACGAGTCCGCTATTTCTCCACGCGCGTCGGCGGTAGCACGGCAAGCAGGGCGGCCTGGCCGCCCCGCCCTCAACCGAACTGGTAGGCCCCCATGTAGAGGCTGCCGTAATCCCAGCTCTCGTGCAGCTTTCGCGGTCTGTCGGCCCCCGCCGCGCCGAGCGCCACAAACAGGGGGCGCAGGTGATCGTCATGGGGATGGGATTCCACCGCGCCCGGCGCCCGGGCCCGGTACTCTTCCAGCGCCCCCCTCTCTCCCTCTGCCATGGTCTGCTCCAGCCAGCGAGCAAACTGACTGGCCCACTGGGGAACCGGCGAGCCGTCCGGCCCGAGGGCACGCAGGTTGTGGGTGATGGCGCCGGAGGCGAGGATGCCGATCCCTTGCTCGCGCAGCCCCTGCAATGCCTCCCCCAGTTGCCACAGCTGGGCCGGGGTGAAGCTGGCCGGGATGGCGATCTGCACCAGGGGGAGTTCACTGTCCGGATCCATCAGGGAGAGGGGGGACCAGACCCCGTGATCCAGCTCGCGGCGCACCGGGGTGGCGGGCAGGCCGGCCAGCAGCAGCTGATCGCTCACCGCTTCCTGCAACCATTGCGGGCTCGTCGCGGGCCAGCGGATCTGGTAGAGGGGCTCGGGGAAGCCGTAGAAGTCGTACATCAGGGCCGGGTTGGGCTCGACGTTGATCTGCAGCTCGCTTCGGCTGAACCAGTGGGCCGAGATCACCACCAGCCCTCTGGCACCCTCGAGGCGCAGTTGCTTCAGGAACCGGGTCGCGGGCTGATCGCGCAGGACCAGATCCGGGGCGCCGTGGGAGATGAACCAGACAGGGGCGATAGACATGACAGACTCCATATGCGTTGTGCCGATGCGCGCGGCGCACCGACAACCCGAGGCCAGGGCGACATGCCGCTGACGATGTGGTCATTATCTGCCCCTATTAATGGGTTAACAATCAGGCTTTATGGATAAGCACTCTTCACTTTTGGTTGATAGTCTGGCATCAGGGCGAGGGAGACCGGGGCAGAAACGACAACGCCGGCGCAGTGCGCCGGCGTTGTGATCAGGGTCCGTCGGACGTGGCCCCTGACGGGATGCCCCGCAGCGCCACCGCCAAGATCAACGCGGGCCCCGGGCGGGTTTATTGAATGCCCAGCAGCTCCACGTCGAAGATGAGGACTGAGCCCGGCGGGATCTTGCCGGCGGCGCGATCGCCATAGGCCAGGTTGGCGGGGATGTAGAAGCGGGTCTTCTCCCCTTCCACCATCAGTTGCACCCCTTCGGTCCACCCCTTGATCACCTGGTTGAGGCCGAATTCGATGGGCTCGCCACGGGCGACGGAGCTGTCGAACACGGTGCCGTCCAGCAGCTTGCCCTCGTAGTGCACCTTCACCTTGCTGGTGGCGGTGGGGTGAACGGTGCCGGTGCCCGGGGTCAGCACTTCGTACTGCAGGCCGGAGGCGGTGGTGGTCACCAGGGGTTTTTCCTGGTTGCTGGCGAGGAACTCGGCCCCCTTGCGCACGTTCTCTTCCGCCAGCTTCCGGTTGTTGCTGCTGGAGTAGAAGTAGTAGGCGGCGCCGGCGATCAGCAGGGCTATCAGAATGAATTTCATCGGGTTTTCCTGTTCCTTGAAATCAGAGTGCGAGTGAGGGGGCATCTTATCCCAGCCAGGGGGAGAGGGCGAGGGGAGGCGCCCCGGGATGTGACCTGGCGGGCAAGGGGGCGGGGGCAGCTGAGTGCCCCCGCGCGGGGTTACTTGACGGCCACCATCATCAGGGCGGGCAGGGCGAAGAAGAGCCCGGCCACGTAACCCAGCGCCAGCAGCTTGTTCTCGCTGCCGACCCGGGCCAGGGCTTCGGCGGCCTTGATGGGCAGCTCCCGCAGGAAGGGCACCCCGTAGATGAGCACCACGGCGAAGAGGTTGAACAGCACGTGGACCAGGGCGATGGTCAGGGCGAGCTGGGCACCGGCACCGCTGATGGCGGTGGCGGCCAGCAGGGCGGTGATGGTGGTGCCGATGTTGGCCCCCAGGGTGAAGGGATAGAGCTGGCGGGTGTTGAACACGCCGCCTCCCGCCAGGGGGATCATCAGGCTGGTGGTGGTGGAGGAGGACTGCACCATCACGGTGACCAGGGTGCCGGAGGCGATGCCGGTGAGCGGGCCACGGCCCAGGGCCTTGTGCAGCAGCTCCTTGGCACGGCCCACCATGACCTGTTGCAGCACCTTGCCAAGGGCGGTGACGCAGAACAGGATGAGCAGAATCCCGATGAGAATGGTGGCGATGGCGCCCCCCTTGCCCGGCAGGAAGGCGACGGCGCTGTCGATGAGATCCAGGGAGGGGGAGATGAGGGGCTTCATGAAGTCCATGCCCTTCATGGACATGTCGGCGGAGCCCAGCAGCAGACCGGACAGCCACTCGGCACTCTTTTGCAGCAGACCGAACATCAGCTCCAGGGGCAGGAAGATGAAGACCGCCAGCAGGTTGAAGAAGTCGTGCACGGTGGCGGCGGCGAAGGCGCGGCGGAACTCGCCTCTGTCCCGGATGTGCCCCAGGGAGACGATGGTGTTGGTGATGGTGGTGCCGAGGTTAGCCCCCATCACCATGGGGATGGCCATGGCCATGGGCAGGCCCCCTGCCACCAGGCCGACGATCACCGAGGTGACGGTGCTGGAGGATTGCACCAGGGCGGTGGCCAGGATGCCGAGCAGCAGCGCGACGAAGGGGTTGTTGGCAAAGGCGAAGATCTGGGCCGCGCCCTCGGCGCCGCCGGAGAAGCCCTTGAAGCCGTGGGAGACGGCGCCAACGGCGACCAGGATCAGGTAGATCAGCGTGATCACCGCGAGCCAGTTGAACAGGGGGCCGGGACGACGGATCTGCTGGGGTGCGGAAGATGCGGTGCTGTGCATATGGCCTCTTGGGGTCGTTCTGCGTTGAAAATGGACGGGCGCATTACAACAAGGCTCCATGACAGAAATATGACAGCGTGACACTTTTATGATGCTTTGGTGACAGGGCGGCAGGGGGCGTCGCAGACAAAAGGTGTCGGAGCAAACGCCGATATGACGCCATCCGGCTCATCACCGGCCCCCGCCCTTGCACTGGGATCCCAGGGTTATATGCTGCCGGACTTTCCTGTCTTGAAACTGAGGAAGTGATGATGCGTGCATGGGTTTTGTGCCTCTCCCTGGGTCTGCTGTCTGCCGGTGCGCAGGCCAGCGTGTTCAAGTCCGAGTGCAACCTCGACAAGGCGGTCAGGAACGAGGCGATGAACGCCACCCTGGGGGTCAAGGGCAACTGCGATGCCGACAAGCTGGTGCGCAAGCAGAAGGAGAAGGCCAATGCCGAGGTGAAGAAACACACCACGGACGTGCTGGACAAGAAGACGGCGGGACTGAAAGAGACCAGGCAGCACACCAATGCGGCCCTGAACAAGCAGAGTGCCGGTGTGAAGCAGGCGCAGGACAAGGTCAACCAGACCCGCAAGGATGTCAACGCCGTGACCAGGGATCCGGTCAAGGCGGCCGCCACGGCCGTGCTCAATCAGGGGTGAGGGTCCGCGCACCGGACGTCTGAATGCAAGAAGGGGAGCCATGGGCTCCCCTTCTGTTTGGGCGTGTGTGCCGCCTTACTGGCCGTCGGCCGCTTCCTCGTACTGACGGAAGGGGATGCGGAACACGGCGAGGCGCAGGAAGAGGTAGGTGACCCCGATCCCAGCCCAGATGAGGCCAAGCTCCAGGGAGCTCTGCTCCAGGTTGATCCAGAGGGCGCCGATGGTGGCGGCCCCCAGCAGTGGCAGCACCAGGAACAGCAGGTGCTCCTTGAGGCTCTTGTTGCGCTGCTCGCGCACCCAGAACTGGCCGATCACCGAGAGGTTGACGAAGGTGAAGGCCACCAGGGCGCCGAAGTTCACCAGGGCCAGGGCCATGTCCAGATCGAACGACACCGCGGAGAGGGCCAGGGCCCCCACCAGCAGCACGTTGATGGCCGGGGTGCGCCAGGTGGGGTGGATATAGCCAAACACCCGCTCCGGGATCATGCGATCGCGCCCCATCACGTAGAGGATGCGCGACACGCCGGCGTGGGCCGCCATGCCGGAGGCGAGCACGGCCGCGGTGGTGCACACCAGCACCACGCTCTGGAACAGGGTGCCGCCCACGTAGAGGGCGATCTCCGGCAGCACGGCGTCCGGCTCCTTGAAGCGGGCCAGATCCGGGAAGAAGAGCTGCAGGCTGTAGGAGACGGTGACGAAGATGATGCCGCCGATGAGGGCCGTCAGCACGATGGCACGGGGGATCACCTTGCCGGCATTCGGGGTCTCTTCGGAGAGGGAGCTCAGGCCGTCGAAGCCCAGGAACGAGAAGCAGAGGATGGTGGCGCCGGTAAACAGCGGCAGCATGCTGGCAGACTCCACATGGAACGGACGGCTGCTCATCAGGGTGCCGGCCCCTTCACCGTGACTCAGGCCCCAGGCGATGAGGCCGAGGAAGGTGACGATGATGGCGATCTGGATGAAGACGATGAAGCCGTTGAGGTTCGCCACCAGCTTGATGCCGCGCAGGTTCAGGAAGGTCATCACGGTCACCAGACCGAAGATGAAGATCCAGGGCTCCACGGTGGGGAACATGGCGGTCAGGTAGATCTTGGCCAGCAGGATGTTGATCATCGGCATGAACATGTAGTCCAGCAGGGAAGACCAGCCCACCATGAAGCCCACGTAGGGGTGGAACACCTTCTGGGCATAGGTGTAGGCGGAGCCTGCGGACGGGAAGCGGCGCACCAGGTGGCCGTAGCTGAACGCGGTCAGCAGGATGCCGCCGAGCGCCAGCAGGTAGGCGGTGGCCACGCGACCATCCGTGATGTCACCGACGATGGCGAAGGTATCGAATACCGCCATGGGCGTGAGGTAAGCCAGACCCATCACCACGACCTGGAACAGGGTGAGGGTCTTGAGCAGCTTGGCACCGGCCATCACGCTTTCTCCTCTGCACAGGCCCCGTGGGCGAGATGGGACGGGATCAGGGACGCGGGAACGCGTCGCTGGACACAGGGGGCGCCCATCTGTGGCACAGATGCGTGGCGCACGCCGGCGGGGACCGGCAGGAAAGCAGTGAAATGCCCCATGTTTTTCCTCACAACGTCGGGAGATTGCTTGGCAATCTGGGTATCAATTCCGGCACATGGCCGGCCTCTTGGTGAATGGTGGTGTGCCCCAGAAAAGCAAAGAACCGATGTTGTTGAAACATCGGCTCTCAAGGGGCGCCGTATTGTGCCCTCAGAGGGGGGAGGAGACAAGCGAAAAAGGCCGCCAGCGGGGAATTTGTTCCCCCGGTGAGCGATCACTTCGCCACCGCTGCCGGAAAGTCGATGACAACCTTGTCATCAGGCGGGACCCTGCTTTGCCGCCATGTGAAACCGGCGCCCTGAGGGCGCCGGTTTCGCTCAGGAGGCGTCCTGCTCGGGGCGGCCGAGGCGGACCCGGAACACGGTGAGGCGCAGCAGCAGGTAGATGGCACCGAGGGCGGCCCAGATCAGCCCCAGCTCGAAGGAGGCGGGCTCCAGGTTGAGCCAGAGCACCCCGATGCAGGCCGCACCGCACAGGGGCAGGGCGAGGAACAGCAGGTGATCCTTCAGGGTCTTGTTGTGACCCAGCCTGAGATAGAAGTGGGCAATCACCGCCAGGTTGACGAAGGTGAAGGCCACCAGGGCGCCGAAGTTGATGAGCGCCAGCGCCATCTCCAGATCGAAGGCCACCGCCGAGAGGGCCAGCATGCCCACCAGCAGCACGTTGAGAGCCGGGGTCTGCCAGGTGGGGTGGATGTAGCCGAAGACGCGGCTCGGCAGGGCGCGATCCCGGCCCATCACGTAGAGCAGGCGCGACACCCCGGCGTGGGAGGCGAGCCCCGAGGCGAGCACCGCCACCGTGGTGCAGACCAGCACCACCGCCTGGAACAGCTTGCCGCCCACATAGAGGGCGATCTCCGGCAGCACCGCATCCGGCTGCTGGAAGCGGGAGATGTCCGGGAAGAAGAGCTGCAGGAAGTAGGAGACGGAGATGAAGAGCACGCCGCCGATGAGGGCGGTGAGCACGATGGCCCGGGGGATCACCCGATCCGCGTTCGGGGTCTCCTCCGACAGGGTGGTGATGGCGTCAAACCCGAGGAACGACAGGCAGAGGATGGAGGCACCGGTCAGCAGGGGATTGATGTGCATCTGCTCGGAGAAGAAGGGGCGGCTGCTCGCCACCGTGCCGAGCCCCTCGCCGTGGCTCACGCCCCAGGCGATGAGGCCGATGAAGACGGCGATGATGCTGAACTGCATGATGACGATCAGGCTGTTGAAGTTCGCCACCAGCTTGATGCCCCGCAGGTTCAGGAAGGTCATGACGGCGGCCAGGGCCAGGATGTAGGTCCAGGGGGCCACGCCGGGGAAGAGGGCCTCCATGTAGATCTTGGCCAGCAGCATGTTGATCATGGGCATGAACATGTAGTCGAGCAGGGAGACCCAGCCCACCATGAAGCCCACATAGGGGTGGAACACCTTCTGGGCATAGGTGTAGGCGGAGCCTGCCGAGGGGAACTTGCGCACCAGGTGGCCGTAGCTCATGGCGGTGAACAGCATGCCGATGAGGGCGAGCAGGTAGGCGGTCGGCACATGGCCTTCGGTGATCTCGGTGACAATGCCGAAGGTGTCGAACACCGCCATGGGGGTGAGATAGGCCAGCCCCATGATGACCACGTGCCAGAGTTTCAGGCTTTTTTTCAGACCGGCGGGGTGCGGGTGCATCAGGCGATCCCCCGCAGGCTGGCTGACGGGATCAGGCTGACGGTGAGGTCATCCTGCACGGTGGGGGCGCCAGTCCGGGATGCGGACGGATGGCGCAGACCGGCGCGGGCCGGCAGGAAAGCGATGATATGCCCCATGGAGTTCCTCACTAAGAAGCGGGTGTCGTGAGATGGCGTGCCACCTCGTTATCATTTCCGGTCTGTTCCGGCCTCGTTATGGATTTGTTTGGCGCAAAAAAAGAACCGGGCTCCGATGAGCGGACGGTCCTTGAATACGGCGGCGCATTGTGCATTCGTGATGCCCCCTTGACAAGCATATCAAGGGAGCAAAAACGCATTTTTTTGCACGTGGGCGAACGCGGTCTTCCGGATCAGGCCAGGGAGGCGGACAGGGCCTGCTCCAGCAGGTCGAGCCCCTCGTCGACGATGGCCGCCGGGGCGGTCAGGGGGGCGAGGAAACGGATCACGTTGCCACGCACGCCGCAGGCCAGCAGCACCAGCCCCCGCTTGCCCGCCTCGGCCACCAGCCGCTTGGTGAGATCCGGGTCCGGTCTTTCGGCATCCCCCTCCTTCACCAGCTCCATGGCCACCATGGCGCCGGGGCCGCGGATGTTGCCGATGCAGTCAAACCGTGTCGCCAGCTGGTGCAGGCGTGCCTTGATCTGCTCCCCCTGGGCCAGGGCCTTCTGGTTCAGGCGCTCCTCCTCGATCACCTCCAGCACTGCCAGGGCGGCGGCGCAGGCGATGGGGGAGCCCGCATAGGTGCCCCCCAGGCCACCGGGCTTGGCGGCGTTCATCACCTCGCTCTTGCCCACCACGGCAGAGAGCGGGAAGCCGCCGGCCAGGCTCTTGGCGAGGGTCATGATGTCGGGTTCGACACCGCTGTATTCGGTGGCGAAGGTCTTGCCGGTGCGACAGAAACCGGTCTGGATCTCGTCGCAGATGAGCAGGATGCCGTGCTGGTCGCACACCTGACGCAGGCGCTGCATGAAGCTGGCGGAGGCGGGGTAGAAGCCCCCTTCCCCCTGCACCGGCTCGATGATGATGGCGGCCACCCGGGTGGGTTCGATGTCGGCGCTGAAGCAGAGATCCAGCGCGGCCAGGGCATCGTCTTCACTCACTCCCAGGTAGTCGGCGGGGAAGGGGAGGTGATAGACCTCCCCCGGGAAGGGGCCGAAGCCGGTCTTGTAGGGCACCACCTTGCCGGTGAGGGCCATGCCCATCATGGTGCGGCCGTGGAAGCCCCCCTTGAAGGCGATGGTGCCGCTGCGACCGGTGTGGGCGCGGGCGATCTTGATGGCGTTCTCCACCGCCTCGGCGCCGGTGGAGAGGAAGAGGGTGCGCTTGGGGGTGGGGCCGGGCACCAGAGCATTCAACTTCTCCGCCAGCTCGATATAGCCGGAGTAGGGGGTGACCTGGAAGCAGGTGTGGCTGAACTTCTCGAGCTGCTCGCGCACCGCCGCCACCACCTTGGGGTGGTTGTGGCCGGTGTTGAGCACGGCGATGCCGGAGGCAAAGTCGATGTAGCGGTTGCCCTCCACGTCCCACAGCTCGGCGTTGTGCGCCCGGTCGATGAAGACCGGCAGCAGGGTGCCGACCCCCTGGACCACGGCCGCTTCGCGGCGGGCCTGCCACTGCTGATTGTTGCTTGAATGACTCATCTTTCCTCCCTGAGGGGCATGGGCCCCGCTATTCCTGTGCCATCTGGCCATATGTGTGCCGCCAACTGCCCTCGGGCAGGGCGGCCTGTTCGCAAAAGGGGGCCCCGGGTGTGCCCTCAGGGCCCACAAGGCGCTCGGTCGTGACCGGCGACCCCCTCTTTCTATCTGTAAAAACGATGGGCTGCGTCATAACGCATCTGTTTTAACGATGCGATTGCCCCTTCACTCCCCTCAGCGAATGCCGCCAAAGCAGAGGTATTTGGTCTCCAGGTACTCCTCCAGCCCTTCGGCCGCCCCTTCCCGGCCCAGCCCCGACTCCTTGATCCCGCCAAAGGGGGCCAGCTCGGTGGAGATGATCCCCTCGTTGATCCCCACCATGCCGTATTCGAGCCCCTCGGCCACTCGCCACACCCGGGCGATGTCGCGGCCATAGAAGTAGGCGGCCAGGCCATAGGGGGTGTCGTTGGCAAGCGCAATGGCCTCGGCTTCCGTCTCGAAGCGCACCAGAGGCGCGACGGGCCCGAAGATCTCCTCGTCCAGAATGGGGTTGCCCCGGGTGACCCCGGTCAGGATGGTGGGGTGATAGAAGAGGGGACCGGCGGGGTGGGCGTCGCCCCCCACCAGCACCCGGGCACCGGCGGCGACCGATTGCTGCACCAGCTCGGCCACCTTGCTGGCGGCGGCCGGGTTGATGAGGGGCCCGATCTGGACGCCCTCGCCCATGCCGTCCCCCACCTTGAAGGCCTTGACCGCGGCGGCGAGCTTCTCGGCGAAGGCGTCATAGACGCTGGCCTGCACCAGGATGCGGTTGGCGCAGACGCAGGTCTGGCCGGCGTTGCGGTATTTGGAGGCCAGGGCCCCGGCCACGGCGGCATCGAGGTCGGCGTCGTCAAAGACGATGAAGGGCGC
Organism: Aeromonas sp. FDAARGOS 1418; assembly: GCF_019048585.1. Taxonomy (NCBI): domain Bacteria; kingdom Pseudomonadati; phylum Pseudomonadota; class Gammaproteobacteria; order Aeromonadales; family Aeromonadaceae; genus Aeromonas; species Aeromonas sp. FDAARGOS 1418. The sequence goes on from NZ_CP077387.1 coordinate 2,086,010, forward strand.
GTTGCCGCCAAGCTCCAGGGAGAGGCGCTTCATGGTGTCGGCGCACTGGCGCATCAGCAGTTTGCCGATGCGGGTGGAGCCGGTGAAGGAGAGCTTGCGCACCACGGGGTTGCTGCACAGCTCGTTGCCCACTGCGCTCGCCTGATGGGAGGTGACGATGTTGATGACCCCGGCGGGAATGCCCGCCTGCTCCGCCAGTACCGCCAGCGCCAGGGCGCAAAGGGGCGTTTCGGCGGCGGGCTTGATGACGATGGTGCAACCGGCGGCCAGCGCCGGACCCGCCTTGCGGGTGATCATGGCGATGGGGAAGTTCCAGGGAGTGATGGCGGCCACGACCCCCACCGGCTGCTTGATGGTGGCCAGGCGCCGATCGGCGGAGAAGCCGGGGATGGTGCGGCCATAGGCACGCTTGCCCTCTTCCGCGAACCACTGGATGAAGCTGGCGCCGTAGGCCACCTCTCCTTTGGCTTCCGCCAGCGGCTTGCCCTGCTCGCAGGTCATGATGCGGGCGAGCTCCTCCTGGTTGGCCATGATGCGCTCGAACCAGGCGTAGAGTTTGCTGCTGCGCTCCTTGGCGGTGAGGGCCGCCCAGGCGGGTTGCGCCGCGTGGGCGGCCGCGATGGCGAGGCGGGTGTCCTCCCCGTCCATGTCGGGCACCTGGGTGATGACCTGGCCGGTGGCCGGGTTCAGGACCTCGAACCGGCGCCCGCCCAGGGACTCGCACCAGCGGCCGTCGACATAGGCCAGGGATTTGATCAGGGAGAGAGCAGGTTGTGATGCTGACATAAGTAAGGGGCCTCGATAGTGGGTCTGGGTGGCGCGTTTATGTGGGCACCGCCGTATAGAATAATAAGCACGTAACGACCATAAAATGAGCCGAAATGTTTTTCAAGTGTTAAATATATTTGAGTGAACTGGGCGTCACATGCTAGAAATGGGGCTGTGAGCGCGATTGTAGCGGTTTTCATTGCGCAGGGTGTGCAAAATAATGAACGCTCTGGGTTGTGCAGAATAGTGAACGGGGCTGACGTGCCTGACTCACTATATTGACCAGTTGGCCCCAGGTATTCGAATGACCATGGAAGGAGATGGGCGATGGAGCAATCCCGTGGCGAGGTCCGGTGGCGGACCATGACGGACAACCCCCTGGCGGAGCACGAGAGAAACATGGGGGAGCGGCTTGCCCGGATCCGCAGGGAGCTCGGGCTCTCCCAGCGCCGGGTGGCGGAGCTGAGCGGCCTGACCCACGGCGCCATCTGCATGATAGAGCAGAACAAGGTGAGCCCCTCGGTGGCCTCCCTGCAAAAGCTGCTGAGCGTCTACGAGCTGCCGTTGTCGCGCTTCTTCGCCGAAGAGGAGGTGGCGAGCACGCCCAGCGTGGTGATCAAGGCGGAGCAGCTCATCGAGCTCGGCAGCCAGGGGGTCTCCATGAAGCTGGTGCACAACGGCAACAATCGGCGCCAGCTCGGCTTCATGCTGGAGACCTATGCCCCCGGCACCGACACCGGCGGTGTGGTGAAGCATCAGGGGGAGGAGGTGGGCACCGTGCTGGAAGGGTCGGTGCTGCTGACCCTGGCCGGCCAGACCTATGAACTGTGCGCCGGGGACAGCTATGTCATCGACACCGGCGAGCCCCACAGTTTCAGCAATCCCTCGGGGCAGGTCTGCCGCATCGTCAGCGCCCACACCCCGGCCAGCTTTTAATGTGAACAACCCGTTGTGTTGGAAACGAACCGGTAAGGAAACAGGGATCATGACCGAACATGTAAAGAGTTACTACGCAGCCAGTGCCAACAAACACGCGCCCTATCCCACGCTCACCGAGCAGCTGGAGTGCGACGTCTGCGTCATCGGCGCAGGCTACACCGGCCTCTCCAGTGCGCTGCATCTGGTGGAGAAGGGGTACAAGGTGGTGGTGCTGGAGGCGGCCAGGGTCGGCTTTGGCGCCAGCGGCCGCAACGGCGGCCAGATCGTCAACTCTTACAGCCGCGACATCGACACCATCGAAGCGAACTGCCCGCCGGATCAGGCCAGGCTGCTCGGCTCCATGTTGTTTGAGGGGGGCCAGATCATCCGCGAGCGGATCAAGCGCTACAACATCCAGTGCGATCTGCAGGAGGGCGGGGTCTTTGCCGCCGAGACCGAGAAGCAGCTTCACGAGCTCAAGGCGCAGAAGGCGCGCTGGGAGAAGTGGGGCAACGACCAGCTGGAGCTGCTCGATGCCGACGGGGTGCGCGAGGTGGTCGCGAGCGATCGTTACGTCGGCGCCCTGCTGGACAAGAGCGGCGGCCATATTCACCCCCTCAATCTGGCGCTGGGGGAGGCGGAAGCGATCCGCATGCAGGGGGGGCTTATCTTCGAGCAGTCCGCCGTCACCAGCATTACTCCGGGTCAGCCGGCGTTGGTCAAGACCGCCAAGGGGGCGGTGAAGGCACGCTTTATCGTGGTGGCCGGCAACGCCTACCTCGGCAATCTGGTGCCCGAGCTCGCCGGCAAGAGCATGCCTTGCGGCACCCAGGTGATCGCCACCGAAGTGCTGGGGGAGGAGCGGGCCCGTTCACTCTTGCCACAGAACTACTGTCTGGAGGATTGCAACTACCTGCTCGACTACTACCGCACCTCCGGCGATCACCGGCTCATCTATGGCGGCGGCGTGGTCTACGGGGCGCGGGATCCGGCGGACATCGAGCGGCTGATCATCCCCAAGATGCTCAAGACTTTCCCGCAGCTGGCCGACGTCAAGGTGGAGTACACCTGGACCGGCAACTTCCTGCTCACCCTGTCGCGCCTGCCGCAGTTTGGCCGCATCGGTCACAACATCTACTACATGCAGGGCTACAGCGGTCACGGCGTCACCTGTACCCATCTGGCGGGCAAGCTGCTCTCCGAGGTGCTGAGCGGTCAGGCGGAGCGCTTCGATGCGTTCGCCAGGCTGCCGCACTACCCCTTCCCGGGTGGCCGCCTGCTGCGCATCCCCTTCACCGCCGCCGGCGCCGCCTGGTACACCCTGCGCGATCGCCTGGGGGTGTGATGTCACCGATGGCCCGCCAGGCAGGCTGGCGGCAACAAGAAGAGGGAGGCGTTATGCCTCCCTCGTTTTTTGCCGTCAACCTGCCGGGGTCCTGACGGGGCTAGAAGCGGTAGGGGAAGCGGATCCCGATGGTGTAGTCCGGTGCATCCGTGGTGAGCCCGGCAGACCAGTTGACCGCCATGGAGAGGTTGTCGGTGATGGCCCAGGTCGACCCCATGCCAAAGCTGGCGGCGTTGGCATCGGAGCCGGTGACCTTCTCCATGGCAAAGCCTTCGGACCCCTGCTCGGACTCCATGGTGACGCGCTGGTTGATGTTGAAGGAGAGGCTGAAGCGTTCGTTGAGGGCGAATGCGACCCCCAGGCCATATTCATACCAGTCCCCCAGCTGGATACTGCCGGGCTGGTTGCCGGGCTGGTAGGAGATATCGTCAAAGTCCTGCTTGAGGCTGTGGCCATAGTTGAGGCTGGCAAACAGGATGGCGGGATCCATGGTCTTGACCAGGGAGAAGCCGGTGGAGAGCTGCCAGAGCCCGTTGCCGGTGGCGAGCTCCTTGGGGGTCACCAGGTTGCCCGATTCCGAGGTGTTGATCTCGATGCCGTAAGGATCCTTGCCGGTCGGCGCCTTGGCCCGGAAGTTCCACACCAGATCCGGCCAATCCTCGCTCTCTGCCATGACCCTGTAGTAGATGGCGAGGCTGAGATCCCCCAGACCGCCATCGCTGACGCTCTGCTCCTCGAAGTCGCGGCTGGAGTTCTCCTTGCCGGTGCTCTGGTAGTTGGTGTTGCGGAACATGTAGGGGAGGGCCAGCTCCAGTTGCCAGCGATCGTTGAGGGTGTAGCGGGTGATGACATCCGCCGTCCACTGATCGGAGCGCACCCGATCCAGGTTGATTTCGCCAAGGAAGATGGCGTCCAGGGCGAGGAAGCCGCGCAGGGCGAGATCCTTGCGGTTGTAGTGCTGGTAGGAGAGGCCCACATCGACGGTCAGGGCGCGGTCGAACACATTGTGCTGTTCGATCATCAGGTCTTCGGTGCTGCGGCCGACTTCCGGCGTGCGCCGTGAGGCGTCCTGCTGGGTGGAGGCGACGGCGGCCCCGGCTCCGGCGGTTGCCGTCGTGGCACCGGCGGCCTTGACGGCCTCCAGGCGGGCCTGGAGCTGATGAAGGGCCTGGTTTTGCTGGATCAGTTGCTGGCGCAGGAGATCCAGCTGTTGTTGCAGGGCCTCCTCCTCGGCCGTGGCCCCCCAGCAGGCGAAGGGGGCGAGGGCAATCAACAGCATGCGAGACTGTTTCATCGGGATACGTCCTTGTTGTTTATCATCCTTTCTTATAGTTCAGCCCCGGGAACTCACCTGCTCTCAGCGCGAAAACCAGATGCGGGTCTGATTGAGCGTCTGCAAACCGTCCCCCCTGACCTTGTTGAACTGCAGCAGCCCCCGGCTGAAGTCGGTACCGCGCAGGCTCTGCTCCAGCAGGACCCGGCCGTCGGAAGAGTGTAGTTGCAAGCCGGCATAATTCCCCGAGACCCGGTAGGTGGCGGTGCCAAGATCGCCCTGGTGCTCGTAGCTGCCCGCCTGGACCAGGTGTCCCGTCATGGTGGGGGTGGTCAGTTCAATACCGGTCTGGTTGACCGAGCTGTTGCCGCTCCCCTCCAGTTGAACGACCTGCACCAGCCCGGCCCCCTGCACCTGGGCCTCCTTGGCGGGCGTGGCCGCGGGCTTGACCTCATCCTTGACGCGCACATCCAGCTTGGGTTTGTTTTGCACAATGCTCAGCGCCAGGTTCATGGCCGCCGTCTGCTGGGCCTGGGCCGTGGTCAGTGACGAGATGAACTCGATGCCGAAGTAGCTGATGCCATGGCTGCTGACATAGCGGCCGCGCAGGTGGGCCAGCTCCCCGTCCGCCAGTTCGGGCGCAAAGTGGTCTGACAGATGGGCCAGCGGGTCCGGTGCTGCCAGCAGCGGAGAGGCGATGCCACCCAGGCTGCAGAGGAGGCATAGGGCGGGTCGGGTATTCATGATGACCTCACATTAGCTCTTTGTGCTGAAAACCGAATTCCAGCAGGGATGTTTCATTGACCGGGGCGAAGAGCCCATCCTTGCCTCTGACAGAGAGCGGGGGAGAGGGGTTGGCAAGGGGGGCATCGGGACGATAGCCCGCGCCGATGACGGCGAGGAGGATGCCGTTCCAGCTCTCCTTGAACTCCTTGAACGTGATCACCCGGTTGCCGAGGGCCGGGTCTGCCAGATAGACGCGATCATGGCGATCGATGGCCCGCAGCACGGCAAAGTGCTGATAGCCGCGAATGTTGAGCAGGACGATGGTGGGCACCCTCACCTGGCGCAGTTTTTCATCGCCCAGTCGATACCCTCTGACCCGCATGCCGAGCATTTGCAGGTACTGCTTCATGTCGAGCATGGAGAAGCCGTAGTGCTTGACCTGCTCCGGGTCTGCCATGGCAAGCATGCCATCCATGACCCAGCGTTCATTGGTTGCATGGCCGTAGGCGTAGCGCAAGATGGTGGCGACGGCGGCGGCCCCGCAACTGAAATCCGTATGTTGGCGCTCGATGTTGGCGTACCGGCGCTCCAGAATGCTCTGTACCGGTTTGTTGAGATCCCCCAGCGCCGGGAGATGCTCCCCCAGTGGCACCGAGCCTGCCCAAACGGCAGGACAGCACAGCAACAGCAACAGCAACAGCCAGCGCATTCAGACCTCCAGTGTCAGGGAAAAAGGGGGCACTGGGCCCCCTCGCATCGACTTACTTGGCAAACCCTGCGGCCAGCGAGAGATTGTTCGCTTGCAGGTTGTTGGTCCCCGAGGAGACGTTCACCCCGATGTTGCCCACGGCACCGTTGAAGGCGCCGCCATCGATGGTTGCCCGGTTGAAGGTTTCGCGGCTGGTGTAGGTGTTGACCACGGGAATATACCCGACGGCGTACCCACTGAGCTTGATGTCACCCTCTTCCTTGAACTCGAACTTGCCATCATCTTTCGGGTTGTTGTTGCCGTACCTGTCGTTGTCATTGTCGTGGCCATGTCCTTTCTTGACATCATGACCGGTACCGCCCCCCTCGTAATCGCCCCAAGCCTTGAGACCGAGGAACACACCTGCCTTGTCAACCGTCTTGGTTGCGCTCAGGCTTTGGTTTTCGGTCATGTTCTTGGAGACGCTCTGGCTGTTGGCCACGGTGGCCACGGCCATGTTGCCGGTGGACACGGAGGCTGCCATGTTGTTGGCCTGGACGTTACCCGAGCCCGAGGTCACGTTGACCCCGATGTTGCCTGCGGCATCCTTGAAGGCCCCATCGCCCACACCGGCCTTGTTCTGATGGCCGTGATTGGTCGTCCAGTTGTTGCTGGCGCTCTGGGTGGAGAAGACCTCGGCATCCGACGATCCGCCAGGGGCGCCGTGTTGTTGTTGACCACGACCCATGATGAACTCGGCATCGACCTCGTCATAGGCGGCCAGGGAAGCGCTGTTGCCCTGTACGTTGGAGTCACCGGCTGCGACGTTGGCGCCGATGTTACCGGATGCACCCTTGAACGAGCCGTCGATCTTGCTCGTGTTCTCCGTTCTTGTATTGGCGGTGCCTATCATGGAACTGGACTGCTGGTTGTCCACGACGGCCATGCCGAGTTTGTTGACGTTGATGTAGCCGCCGACATTGACCCTGCCTTCGTATTCCACATCGACTTCTGCCTTGACCTTCTTGGTCAAGATTGCCCCTGTCTCATCTCTGTCACCGCGGTAATCGGCGGATGCAGTGCCCGACATGGCCATGATGACCGCGGCGGCTAATGAGCTATAAATAAGTCCACGCATAATGAGTCTCTCCATTGAACTTTCAGCGGAAGATATGCCCATCGGCTGATACCCCCGGGCCTGGCTTCCTATCCCTGCGGCATCATGGGGATGCCGTTACTGCGCCAGCCAGGGGCAGGGAAACCATGTTGACTGACTGGTTTCCCTGTCCCGTGACCTGGTTCACCTGAATGACCCCCTTGCTGCCCGTGAGGGCGGTGTCATCCAGATAGATGCTGGTAGTGGTGTTGGCGGGGGGCTTTCCCCCTGGGGTCTTCGCGACACTGGAGCTGAGATTGATGTCGGCCACGACACCCAGGCCGCTGTCATCGAGGGACAGGGCGAAGGCGTTCAGTTGCTGGTTGCCCTCACCCGCCCCCTGATTGATGCCGACCAGTCCCCGGTTCTGGCTCAGGGCCGAGCCCAGGATGGCGACGCTCTGGCTGCCGTTCAGATTGGTGGTGGATTGATTCAGCTGGCCAAATTGAATGACGGCCGGACCCGAAATGGCGATGGCGGCAAGATTGCCTTGCTGGTTGTTATTACCGGCAACCATATTGACGCCCATGGAACCACGAATATTGCTCAATGCCTGGGCACCGAGATCGACCCGGTTTTGTGCCAATGAGGGGGTGGCAAATGCCAGAAAAGGAAATGTTGCCAATGCAATATATGTCTTCATGTTCTGTCTCCATCTGCCAGGAGGGCTTATTGGAGAGAGCAACGACCATGCCAATTGGCAATGCTCTGATTTTTAACTGTTTTTTATTTGATATGATTGTTTTTATGTCTCAATGTTGAGAGCGACATATTATGTCGCCAAGTAAGCGCTTATTTATCAAAGGATTTATTTTTTCTCACCGATATTTTTGCCGTCTCAATATTGTGGTGCCATCAGTCTAAAGGCGGGATGGTTTATAGTTATCATCGTCTGGCCATATTAAACGGCGCCATTTGATGATAAAGGGAGTTATCTGGACAAGTCGTCAGACTCCTTCGTGCAGTGGCGATAACAAGGAGTTGTCCCTATGACAGAAACGGCATTGTTGCTCATCAATTCATGTGCCGTACTGGAAAGCCTGCTGGAACAAGGCGAGTGGCAGGTGGAGCAGGCAAGCTCCCTGGTGGTGGCAGAGAAAAAACTGCAGGAAAAGGACTATCCCCTGGTGCTGGTGGTGATCGAGCATCAGCAGCACGAAGCCCTCTACAACCTGATTGCGCAGCACTCCGGCGCCTTGTGGATCGGCCTCATCCAGCGGGACTGTCTCGCCAGCGAAGCCCTTCGCAATTTGCTGGCAGCCTGTTTTCATGATTTTCACACCTTTCCCCTGGACAGAGACAGGCTCTCCCACAGCCTGGGACATGCCCTGGGGATGGCGCGCCTCATCCGGCGACACCGCCCCCGACTGCAACCCCAGCTGCGTTTCATCCAGGGGGAGAGCGCCCCCATCCGCCAGTTGCGCGACCAGATCGTGCGGTTGCAGCATTGCCGCCTGCCCGTACTGGTGACGGGACCGAGCGGCACGGGCAAGGAGCTGGTGGCCCGGGAGCTGCACTACAGCACGTTCGGGGAGGAGAGCCCTTTCGTGGCGGTCAATTGCGGGGCCATGCCCCATCAGCTCATCCAGTCCGAGCTGTTCGGCCACGTCAAGGGGGCCTTCACCGGGGCACAGCACCACAAGATAGGCAAGATAGAGGCCGCCGATGGCGGCACCCTGTTTCTCGACGAGATAGGGGAGTTGCCACTGGAGGATCAGGCAACCCTGCTGCGCTTCTTGCAGGAGCAGTGCATAGAGGCGGTGGGCAGCCACCTGACGCGTCGTGTGGATGTGCGGATCATCGCGGCCACCAATATCGATGTGGAGCAGGCGGTGGCCAGCGGCGGATTTCGCATGGATCTCTACTACCGGCTCAACGTGGTGCGCCTGCGCACCCCGGCCTTGTGCGAGCGGGCGGAAGACATCCAGCTCCTTGCCGATGACATTCTGGCGGAAGTGCGGGGCGGGCGGGTGCTCAGCTTCACCCGCAAGGCGCGCCAGGCCATGCAGTCCTATGGCTGGCCGGGGAATGTGAGGGAGCTGCGCAACCGGGTTCAGCGGGCGGTGGTCATGTGCAGCGGCCCCTTCATCGAAGCCGATGACATGGAGCTGACCAACATGGACAGCCTGCTGCTCGACGGCTCGCTCAAGGCGGTGCGCGAAGCGGCGGAGCGTCAGGCCTTGCAACGGACGCTGGCCCGCTTCCCCGATCAGCTCGAGGAGGTGGCCCGCACGCTCGATATCTCCCGGGCCACCCTCTATCGCCTGCTGGACAAACACGATCTGCTGTGAGGGGACGGCAGTATCGCCCCGTCATGCAAAAAGCCCGGGCAGCAGGCCCGGGCTGCTTGTCTGGCCCCGTCGTGGGGGCTCGTGACTTCCGATGAGCTTCAGGCCATCTCCATGGCCAGGTGACAGAGTCGCCGCGCAGCCTCCTCCTCGCTCTTGACCACCTGATGCACGCCGCGCACGCGCAGATGATGCACCTCCTCGTGCTGGTGGGCACAGGCGGCGATGCGCATCAGGGCGCCGTATTCCTGCGCCCTGATGGCTATCTCACCGGCCAGCAGGCTGTCATCCAGGGTGATCAGCAGCCAGCTGGCATTGGGCAGCGCCGCCGTCAGCAGATCCTGCTGGATGGGATGGCCCGCCAGACAGGTGATCCCCATGGCGCGCCAGGGGGCCAGCAGTCGCTCATCGGTGTCGATCACCACCATCTCCCTGCCTTGTTCATGCAACTGCAAGATGAGGTGCTGACCTATCTCGTCGGCGCCCACTACCACCACATGGCCCTGCAAGGGGCAGAGGTGAGGTGACTCATCGGTGCGTGGCTCGGGATGGCGCCTCAGCCAACGCTCTACCTGGTTGAAGACCAGCGGATTGAGCACGATGGAGAAACAGGCGCCGACCAGCACCAGATCACGGGCGACCCCGGGGACCAGTTCGAGCATGACCCCGAGACCCATCAGGATGAAGGAGAACTCACCCACCTGGGCCAGGCTGGCGGAGATGGTCAGCGCCGTGCGCTGGCTGTGGCCAAAGAGCCGCACGATGGCGAAGGCGGCCACCGATTTGCCGATCACGATGACGAACAGGGTGGCCAGCACGGCCAGGGGCTCGCGCAGCAGGATGACGGGGTCGAACAGCATGCCCACGGAGACGAAGAAGAGCACGGCAAAGGCGTCCTGCAGGGGCAGGGTGTCGTTGGCCGCCTTGTGGCTCAGATGGGAGCTGTTCATCACGACGCCGGCGAAGAAGGCGCCGAGGGCAAAGGAGACGCCAAACAGCTTGACGGCGCCAAAAGCGATGCCAAGGGAACAGGAGAGGACGGCCAGGGTGAACAGCTCGCGGGAGCCGGTGGCGGCGGTGCGGGCCAGCAGCCAGGGGATGAGGCGTCGCCCGCCGATGACCATCAGGGCGATGAAGGCAGCCACCTTGGCCAGGGTCAGGCCGATATCCGCCATCACCTGGGCCGGGGTCAGTGCCTCGCCCCCCTGCTGCAGGTTGGCGAGGATGGGGAGCAGTACCAGGGCCAGCACCATCACCAGATCCTCCACGATGAGCCAGCCGATGGCGATGCGTCCCTCGTTGGTGTCGAGCTGGCCGCGACTCTCCAGGGCGCGCAGCAGCACCACGGTACTGGCGGTGGAGAGGGCCAGGCCAAACACCAGGCCGGCGGTCACGGTCCAGTCGAGCAGTTGGGAGAGGCCAAGGCCGAGCAGGGTCGCAAGGGTTATCTGGACGATGGCTCCCGGGATGGCGATGTGTTTCACCGACAGCAGGTCTTTCACGGAAAAGTGCAGGCCGACACCAAACATCAGCAGGATGACGCCGATTTCGGCCAGCTCGGGGGCGAGCCGCAGATCGGCGACATAGCCCGGCGTAAAGGGGCCGCATACCACGCCGGCCGCGAGGTAGCCCACCATGGGGGAGATGCGCAGGCGGCTTGCCAGCATGCCGAAGAGGTAGGCCAGCACGAGGCCGCCTACCAGGGTGGTGATAAGGGGGAGTGAGTGGTCCATGTCGTCACCTCGCTAATGGCAGTCAGGGGCTACCAGATCACCCGAAGGCGAAGAGGGCAGCTGTCAATGAGCAGGGGGCGAAAGAGACAGAAGTTGGCCGTATCAAGGGGAAATCTTGAGGGCAACAGATGCCGTTTCTATTGAAAAGTAATGCATTTATATGCCATGAGCAACACTGTTCCAGTTTTTTCGTTGATTTTGATGAAAAGCATCTTTAATGCATTGCGATTGGGTGAAATGAGTGTGCAGTTAAAGAAAAATTGGCAGGAATAATCAATCGATGATGATATTGGGAGGCAAGGGAGAACAGCTATGAGCACACGGCATGGAGGAGGCGGGCCTCCTCCATGGTGAACGAGGGTGCTGAAGGGGCATCACTCTCCCCTGGCGACCCCCTCACGTCTGGGGTCTGCGGCCCCCAGCCAGCCGTCGGCATGGCGCTGGACGCCCTGCAGCCCGGAGGTCTGCTCGTTAAGCAGGACCTCATGCCCTCTGGCTTTGAGCCCCTGTACCACGGCGTCGGGCGTGCGCCCCTGCTCCAGCTCGGTGGGGCCGTTGCGACTGCCGAAATTGGGCAGGTTGATGGCCTGCTGCAGGTCGAGCCCCCAATCCTGGGTGCCGAGCAGCGCCTTGCCCACGTAGTTGATGATGGCCGAGCCTCCCGGGGAGCCCAGGCTCATCTCGAGCTCGCCGCTTGCCTTGTCAAACACCAGCAGGGGCGACATGGAAGAGCGGGGGCGCTTGCCGGGCTCCACCCGGTTTGCCACCGGCAGGCCGGCGGCGTCCACCGAGGTGAAGGAGAAGTCGGTGAGCTGGTTGTTCAGCAGGTAGCCGTTGACCATCAGCCGCGAACCGAAGCCATCCTCGATGGAGCTGGTCATGGCCACCGCCATGCCGCTCTTGTCCACGATGGAGATGTGGCTGGTGGAGGGCAGCTCCGGGGTGGCGTCCCGGCCCCTGGCCAGCGCTCGGGGCGGGTTGCCGGGCTGGGCGACGCCCATGGAGCGGTTGCCGATAAGGTGCCCCCGCTGCGCCAGATAGCCCTTGTCCAGCAGACCTGTCACCGGCACGTCGACGACGTCGCCGTCGGCCACATACTGGTTGCGATCGGCGAAGGCGAGGCGTGCAGCCTCGCTGTAGAGGTGAATGGCCTCGCTGGAGGCGGCCAGTTGACCCTGCTCCCCCTGTACCGGTTTGAGGGCGGCCATGTCCCGGCTCTCCAGCATGCCGAAAATCTGGCCAAGGGCGATGGTGCCGGAGGAGGGGGTCGGGAAGCCGCAGATCTCGCTCTGGCGATAGTCAAAGCAGAGCCCGTCCCGCAGCTTGGCCCGGTAGCTGGCGAGATCGGCGGCGCTCAGCACCCCGGGGTTGGTCGGGTGGGCGTGCACCTTGGCCACCATGGCCTCGGCCAGCGGGCCGCGATAGAAGGCGTCGGGGCCGTCGCTTGCCAGGGTACGCAGCACCCTGGCCAGGGCCGGGTTGGTGAGCCGGGTACCTGCCGTCTTGGGAGTGCCGTCCGCCTGATAGAAGTAGGCACGGGCGTCCGGATCCCCGGCCAGATAGGGATCTTTTGCCAGCAGGGTGGCGAGGCGGGGGCTTATCACGAACCCTTGCTCCGCGAGGGTGATGGCGGGTTCGAACAGCGTGGCCCAGGGCAGCTTGCCATAGCGCTCGTGCGCCAGGGCCAGGGCACGCACCGTGCCGGGGGCGCCGACGGAGCGCCCGCCCACCACCCCCTCATAGAAGGCCATGGGTTTGCCCTCCTTCATGAAGAGCTGATCGGTGGCAGCGGCGGGGGCCGTCTCCCGGCCATCCACCGCCGCCACCTGCTTGCCGTCCCACACCAGCATGAGGGAGCCGCCGCCGATACCCGAGGATTGGGGCTCCACCAGGGTCAGCACCAGCTGGACGGCGATGGCTGCATCGACGGCGCTGCCCCCCGCCTTGATGATCTGGTAGCCCGCATCCACCGCCAGCGGGTTGGCCGCCGCCACCATGAAGTCACGGCCCTGCCAGCCCGGTTTGTCAATCCAGCCGCTGGCCGCCTCCGGGACGATCAGGGTCTGGGGAGGAGGGACATAGTGAAAGCCATCCTGGGAGGCGCAGCCGCCAAGCAGGCCGAGGGCGACCAGCAGGCCGAGGGGTTTGAGGGACATGACAGGCTCCTTGTCGGTTTCTTGTTCACCTGCCGAAATGTGTCACACTTGGAGCTTGATTAAAAGTTTGTCTTAATACTCATATGGTTACAAAACTATCAGGGAGGCGCTCATGACACACCGGGGGACGCTGGCGAAACCTTGCATGGCGGGGCTGCTCTGCCTGTTGCTGACGGCCTGCGGGGAGCCGACCTTCAGACCGCTGGCCCAGGGGGAGACCCTGCTCGCCTTCGGGGACAGTCTGACCGAGGGGCGCGGGGTGAGCCCGTCCCAAAGCTACCCCAGCGTGCTGGCGACCCTGAGCGGCCATCCCGTGGTCAATGGCGGGGTGTCCGGAGAGCTGAGCCAGGCCGGCAGGGCCCGCCTGCCCGGGTTGCTGGCCCGGCACAGACCCGCTCTGGTCATCCTGCTGGAGGGGGGCAACGACATCCTGCGTGGCAGCGGGGAGGCGGCCCTCAAGGCCAATCTCGCTGCCATGATAGAGGCGGTGCAGGGGAGCGGGGCCCAGATCCTGCTTGTCGGGGTGCCCCGAAAATCCCTGTTTGCCGATGGCGCTCCCCTCTACGAGGAGCTGGCAGAGCAGTACGGGCTGGTGCTGGACAACGACAGCATCGGTGAGTTGCTGCGAGACCCGGCCCTGAAGTCCGATGCGGTGCATTTCAATGCCGAGGGTTACCGCACCCTGGCGCAGCGACTTCATCGACTGTTGCAGGAAAGGGGGGCACTCTAGCGAGGTGTCATGCTGCCGGGGCAGTGCGCCATGCTGCCGCAATCAATGGGGTCAGGGTATTGCGCGGCGCGCTACCCCGGAGGGGACCAGCCCGCGGCGACGGTGCCGATGGAGATGAAAAAACCGCCGTGAAGGCGGTTTTTTGCAATCAGGCTGAGCCAATTTGCTTAGATGGACTGCTCTTCACCGCCCAGGGCGGCAAACAGGGCCGGGATGAACTGGGAGAGCTCGGCGGTGACCAGGGCGAAGTCGGCATCCAGACGGGCGGCGGGATCTTCGCTGGTGACGTCGTCGTTCTGCTCGCGCAGCTCTTCGCTGAACTTGAGGCGCTTGATGGAGAGATCGTCCCCCAGCACGAAGCTCAGGGTTTCGCCCCAGTTGAGGGCCAGCTTGGTCACCAGCTTGTCGTTGGCCAGGTGATTCTTGATCTCCTCGCTCATCAGATCCTGCTGCTTGCAGCGGATGATGCCGCCGTGCTCCATGGCGCTGCGCAGCTCGGCTTCGTCCTCCAGGGTGAAGGCGGCGGGCAGGTTGCCCTCGTTGAGCCACTCGGTCATGGTGATCTCGGGCGGGTTCTTGAGGGCCACCGGCACTACCGGCAGGGAGCCGATGGATTTGCGCAAGAGCGCCAGCAGATCGTCCGCCTTCTTGGCGGAGCCTGCATCCACCACCATCAGGTTGTCGGCAGGGTTTATCCAGGCGAAGGTCTGGCTGGTACGGCTGAAGGCGCGGGGCAGCAGGGTGTGCATGATCTCCTCTTTCAGCGCTTCTTTTTCTTTCTTCTTGAGGGCGCGACCCTGCTCGAATTCAATGGCCTCTACCTTCTCCGCCAGCATCTCCTTGACCACGGTGCCGGGCAGCATCTTCTCTTCCTTGCGAGCGCACAGCAGGATGTGGCCAGAGGCGGCGTGGGTCAGGGTGGAGCCGAATTTGCCAAGGGGCTTGACCCACCCGAACCGGGAGATGTCCTGGCTGCCGCACGGGGTGAAGGCGCAGGCTTCCAGCTGGGTTTCCAGCTGCTCAACGGTCAGGTCGAAGGGGCGGGTAAAGCGGTAAATCTGCAGGTTTTTAAACCACATGGCGTCCTCGGTCTCTAGATTGTCCGGCGGGCATTGTACTAGAGAGGCGCTTTGTGATCAGCCAATCATTCTCGCTAAATAAAGGGCGATCGACTTCACATGGCCTCACGTTGACCGCCCGTCTCCCGGTCGAACTCCCCTAGACTGCGAGTGTTCGAATTGTTAACAAGGATGCGACCATGTTGAGACAGAGCCGGCCGGAAGACATGGAAGAGATCGTCGAGATCTGGCTGCTGGCATCCTTGCAGGCCCACGATTTCGTCGACGCTTCCTGCTGGTGGCAGGCTCAGGAGGAGCTGCGCACCCGCTATCTCGATCACGCCCGCATCTGGGTGTTCGAGGAGCGAGGGGACCTGCTCGGCTTCATGGCGCTGGTGGATGATTACCTGGCTGCACTCTTCGTGCGCCCCGACCGGCAGGGGCGGGGGGTGGGGCACGCCCTGTTGCAGGAAGCCAGATCCAGATGTGCCGAGCTGCATACCCGGGTCTTCGTGGAGAACGAGCCGGCGGTGCGTTTCTACCGCCGCCACGGCTTTGAAATCGGGGGGGAGGTGCCCGATCCCCTCACCGGCCATCTTCAGTACCAGATGCATTACCAAGCCGTCTGAATCTGACGTCTGGGGCTGCCCCGGTTGAAAACGGGGGGCTCCATCCTCATCTTGTCTCCATCCCGGGGCGCCCTCGCCCCCGCTCTCTTCTCCTTATCGAGCCGTTTTCCATGAAGATCCTGCACACCGCCGACTGGCACCTCGGTCATCAGCTTCACGGCCACGACCGCCGCTTCGAACACGACGCCTTCCTCGACTGGCTGGCCGACACCATCAAGACCCGCGACATCGACGCCCTGCTGGTGGCGGGCGATCTGTTCGACACCGCCAACCCTCCCGCCAGTGCCTGGCAGCAGCTCTACCGCTTCCTGGCACGGCTGCGGGCCGAGCACCCGGCACTGGAGATGGTGCTCATCGGCGGCAACCACGACTCCCCCTCCAAGCTGGATGCCCCCCATGAGCTGCTGCGCGCCTTCGACCTGCATCTGGTGGGCAGCATCAGTCGGGACGACGAGGGGCACCTCGAGACCGAGCGCCTGCTGGTGCCGCTGCGAGGCAAAAACGGCGAGGTGGCCGCCTGGTGCGCCGCCGTGCCGTTTCTGCGCAGCAGCGATCTGCGCCCCGACGGGCTCAGCGAGGGGCAGGACAGACTCATCGAAGGGGTGCGCCAGGTCTATGAAGCGGTGCTGAGCGAGGGGCGGGCGCGCTGCCATCCGGATCAGGCCCTCATCGCCATGGGCCACGCCTATCTGGCGGCGGGCCAGCTCTCTGAGCTCTCCGAGCGGCGAGTGCTCGGCGGCAACCAGCATGCCCTGCCTGCCGAACTGTTTGCCGCCGCCGACTACACGGCGCTGGGTCACCTGCACCTGGCCCAGAGTCCGGCCGAGGGGGTGCACTACAGCGGCTCGCCGCTGCCGCTCTCGCTGGCCGAGGCGAACTACAACCATCAGGTGCTGGAGGTGACGTTTGAGGGGGGCAAGCTGGCCCGGCTTGAGCGGATCCCGGTGCCCCGCGCGGTGGAGATGATCCGCCTGCCCCAGAGCGGCCTCGACGAGGCGCTCCAGGCCATCGAGGCGCTGGCGCTGCCCGATTGCCCGCAGCAGGCGCAGCCCTTCCTCGAGGTGCGGCTGCTGCTGCCCAAACCCGAGGCCCGCATCCGCGAGCGCGTACTGGCCGCCATCGGCGACAAGCCGGTGCGCCTTGCCCGCATCACGACCAGTTATCAGGGCTCGGGCCAGGGGCTGGCGGACGGTGCCTGCCAGCGCCGGCTCGATGAGCTCTCCCCCACCGAGGTGTTTCGCCTCTGCTATCAGCGTCAGTTCGATGGGGAGCCGGAGGCCGAGCTGGTGGCGTCGTTTGAAGAGATCCTGGAGCAGGTGAAGGAGTCCAGCCAATGAAAATCTTGTCGCTGTCAGGGGAGAATCTGGCCAGCCTGACCGGTCAATTCACCATCGATTTTGCCGGTGGCGCCCTGGGGGCCGCCGGCCTGTTTGCCATCACCGGCAATACTGGCGCTGGCAAGAGCACCCTGCTCGATGCCATCTGTCTGGCGCTCTTTGATGAGATGCCGCGCTTTATCGCCAATCGCAAGAACGTCGCAGAAGTGGGTCGCATGGATGACGAGGAGAAGCTCAAGGCCAACGATGTGCGCGGCATCCTCAGCCGCGGCCACGCCAGCGGTTTTGCCGAGGTGCAGTTTCGCGGCTGCGATGGCCGGGTCTGGCTGGCCCGCTGGGCGGTGCGCCGGGCGCGCAACCGCGCCGAGGGGCGCTTTCAGGCCCAGGAGCGCAGCCTGACCGACGTGGTGTCGGGCCAGGTATTCAGTGGCAGCAAGCGGGAGCTGCAGGATCGCATCGACGAGCTGGTGGGGCTCTCCTGGGAGCAGTTTCGCCGCGCCGTCATCCTGCCCCAGGGGGAGTTTGCCGCCTTCCTCAAGTCGAGCGCCGACGAGCGTTCGGCCCTGCTCGAACGGATGACCGGCACCGAGCTCTACTCCGCCATTTCGGTCCAGACCCATGAACGGGCGCGGGAGGAGCAGCAGAAACTTGCCGCCATCAGCCAGCGGCTCGGCGACATGGCGCTGATGGACGAGGCGACCCGCGAGCAGTGGGTGAGCCAGCAGATAAGCCTCGCCACCAGCCTCAAGCACGAGCAGCAACAACAGCAGCTGATGCAGGACTTGCGCGATCTCAACGGCCGTATCGCCGCCCAGTTGCAGGCCTGTGAGGAGGGGGAGGCGGCCCTTGCCGCCGCAGAGGTGGCCCACGGTGCGGCCGCCCCCGAGCGGGAGGAGTTCGCCCGCGCCGAGCAGGCCCAGGTGGCCCGCGCCGATCACGACGAACTGGCCCGCCTCACCCTGGAGGTGCAGCAGCAGGAGAAACTGTTGGCTGAGCTTGGCCCCGAACTTGGCAAGCTGGAGGAGCAGACCCAGCAGAGCGCCCTCACCGAGCAGCAGCTGCTGGCAGAGAAGATCGCCGCCGAGCGCGAGTGGGGCGCCCTGCAGCCCGAGCTCAAGCGGGCGCAGGAGCTCGATACCCGCATTCGGGAAAAGCAGCAGCAACTGCAGAAGATCCAGCAGGAGGGGGCGCAGGAGCGGGAGGTGCAGCTCACTCTGGAACAAGTCTGGCGCCAGCAGCGCCAGCAGGTGGAGCAGCTCAAGGCCCAGCACCAGCAGTGGGGTGCCTGGCTTGAGGAGCACAAGGAGCTGGCGCCGGTGGCCCGCCAGTGGCAGCCCCTGCTCACCGCGATGCAGGATTGGGCCGAGGATGCCGACAGGCTGCAGCAGCTTCTTACCCTGCGCGAACACAAGCTGCGCGCCCTCAGGCAGTTGCAGCGCCAGCTGGAGCAGGGGCAGCAGGAGCGCGACTACTGGCAGCGCGAGCAGGCGCGGCTGCAGCAACAGCAGCACGAGCTGCAGGAGCAGCAGTGGGAGGGGCGCCTGGCCAAGGCGCAGGAGCAGTGGCAAGGGCAGACCGAGCAGCTGGGCCAGCTGCGCCAGCTGCTGGAGCTGGCGGACTATGGCCGCAATCACGGCGAGCAGCATGGTCGCCTGCAGCAGGAGATCGCCCAGCTGGAGCAGGCGCTCGGCAAGCTGGCCATCCTCGGCGACGAGCTGACGCCTGCCCGCGAGCGGCTCGCTCTGCAACGGGACGAGGCACGCCACGCGCTGGAGCAGTCCCGTGCCATCGCCAGTTTCGAGCAGCATCGCCACATCCTGCGCGACGGTGAACCTTGCCCGCTCTGCGGCGCCGAGGAGCACCCCTATCACCAGAGCCAACCACAGGTGGCGGGCATTCTGGGGCAACTGGCGGAGCGCGTCCGCAGCCTGGAGCTCGAGTGGGAGCGGCTCAATCACCAATACATTCAGTGCGAGAGCGAGCGCCAGGAGCTGGCCCGCCAGCTGGCGGTGCGTCAGCAACATCTGCCTGAGCTGGAGACGCGCGCCGAGCAGCTGACCTTGCGCTGGCAACAGCTGGGAGGCGATACCCTGCTGGGCCATCCGCTGCCGCTGCGTCAAAGCCCAATCGAGTGGAATGAATTGATGAATACCCTGCTGGGCCGTGGCCAGAGCCTGGAGCAGGGGCTGGCCCGCAGCCAGCAGCAACTGCGCGAGGCCCAGCAGGGGCAGCAGCAGTTGCAGGCCGTGCGCCAGCAGCTGAGCCAGCTGGCCAGCCAGCACCAGCAGTTCGAGCAGCAGTGGCAGGAGGCCGACCGCCAGCGCATCGCCCTGGAAGGGGAGGTGAAGGCCATGGGCGAGCAGGAGACGACCTTGCGCCAGCGCCTCGAGCAGGGGGGCAACCGGCTCGACGAGCAGATGGGGGGCCAGCCCTGGCGTCAGTGGCTGGGCAGCCAGCAGTGGCACGAGTGGCAGCGGGCCTGCGAGGCCTGGCTGCACGGTCAGAGCGAGTGGGAGCGGCTGACCGGCGAGATTGCCAGCCTCACCCCGGCCCTGAGCGCCCAGGAGGCGCGCCTGCAGACCCAGCGCGAGCTGCTGCACAAGCTCGAGCGCGACTACAAGGAGCATGAACAGCAACGGCAGGGGATGGTCACCAGCCGCGCCACCTGTCTGGGGGGGGAGGAGATTGCCCTGGTCGAGAGCCGCTGGCAGCAGCGGCTGCAGCAGCTGGCCAGCGAGCTGGAGACGATGCAGGGGGCGGCCCGCGCCCTGCGTGAGCGCCAGACCGAGCTCAAGGCCCGTCTCAGCCATCTGGAGCAGGAGAAGCAGGTGAGCAGCCGGCGGCGGCGGGAGGTGCTGGGGCGCTGGGCTGCCCACGCCAGCAGCCTCGGCATCGCCGAATATGACCTGCGCCGCCTGCTGGCCATGAGTCCGGATGAGCTCAAGGGGCGCCGCGCCGCCTTGCAGGCGCTGGAGGATGCCCGCGCCGAGGCGCGTACCCGCTTGACCGAGCGGCAGCGGGCGCTGGCGCTGGAGGAGAGCAAGCGGGATCGTTACCGCGAGCATCACCCCGAGCTGGCCGCGTTGGCACCAGAGGAGCTCGACAGCCGGCTGACGGCGCTGGAGGCGCACTGCCGCGCTCTCGACGAGCAGCTGTTCCAGTGCAAGAGCACGCTGGCCCAGGCCGAGGCGGCGGCCCTCAAAGCGGGCACCTTGCAGGAGGAACTGGCCGCCCAGCAGGCGGTGGCGGATCACTGGCAGCGCCTCTCCGACCTTATCGGCTCGGCCAGCGGCGCCAAGCTGCGCACCTTCGCCCAGAGCCTCACCCTGGAGCGGCTGCTGCTGGAGGCCAACGCCCAGCTCGCCGAGCTCTCCCCCCGCTATCGGCTGGAGCGAGTGCCCGGCACCGATCTGGCGCTGCAGGTGGTGGATCTCGACATGGGGGACGAGGTGCGCTCGGTGGACTCCCTCTCCGGCGGTGAAAGCTTCCTGGTGTCGCTGGCGCTGGCGCTGGCCCTCTCCAGCCTGTCGTCGCGCCAGACCCAGGTCGAATCGCTGTTCATCGACGAGGGCTTCGGCACCCTCGATCCCGACAGCCTGGATCTGGCGCTCTCCAGTCTCGACTCCCTGCAGGCGGCTGGTCGCCAGATCGGGGTCATCTCCCACGTGCAGACCCTGGTGGAGCGGATCGGCGTGCAGGTGCGGGTGGAGGCCCTCGGCGGCGGCGAAAGCCGGGTGGTGTTGCCCGGCTGACGACGTGTCGCCCATGACCCTCCATGAACAAAAAGGCCCCTGTCACAGGGGCCTTTTTGTTGGCGTGCAACTTGTTGCTGGTTATTTGCGCTCGGGCAGCATATTGGTCAGGGTGTTGTCCTTGAGCACATGGTGGTGGTAGATGGCTGCCGCCGCGTGCAGGGCAATCAGGGCATAGCCAATGTTGGCCAGCGTCTCGTGCAGCTCCTTGATGGTGACCTTCAGGCCGTCGTCGGGGGCGATGAGGGCGGGGAGCTCCAGGCCGAAGAAGGGGATGGGCTTGCCGCCCGCGCTCAACAGCAGCCAGCCCAGCAGCGGAGTGAGGAGCAAGAAGCCATAGAGCGCCAGGTGGGCGAGCTTGGCCAGCGTGAGCATCAGGGGGGAGAGCTCGGGCACGATACGCGGTGAAGGGCTACCCACGCGCACCAGCAGGCGCACGACCACCAGCGCCAGGATCAGCAGACCCACCATGAAGTGAAACTCCTTCATCAGGTCGCGGCCGGCCGACCCTTTGGGGAAGATGTCCCTGAACTCCATCAGCGCATAGACGGCGATCATCAGCAGCAGGGTCAACCAGTGCAGCCCTATGCTCAGGCTGCCATAACGTTGTTCGGTATTTCTCAGCATCGTTGTCTCCTCGCCACTTAAGCGGTTTATCTCTTTTCATCCCGTCTCATATCGAGCCAAAGGACCCGCAGGTATCCCTCTTGAGGGTACTCGGCTTGCTTATGCCCGTGTTGATCTCGATAACATTTCTGCCTGTTTGCCGTCATGCTGACCTGTGCGGGAGCCCATGGAGTATCGGGAGATGGAAGGGGCAAAAAAAAACCGAAGCACCAGGCTTCGGTTTTTGGCGGTCGCTGGCGTCAGGCCAGGGCGCATTATTTCTTGATGCGGATCACCGGGGTCTCGCCCACGGTCACGGCGCCAGTCATCTTCACCAGCTCTTTGATCTCGTCCATGTTGGAGATGACCACAGGTGTCAGGGTAGACTTGGCTTTGGCTTCCAGAACGGCCAGATCGAACTCGATGATGGTGTCACCGCGCTTGACCTGTTGACCTTCCTGAGCGATACGGGTGAAACCTTCACCCTTCAGCTCGACGGTGTCGATACCGAAGTGAACGAACAGCTCGATACCAGAGTCGGACTCCAGAGAGAACGCGTGGTTGGTCTCGAAGATTTTGCCGATGGTGCCGTCGCACGGAGCAACCATCTTGTTGCCGGCCGGCTTGATGGCGATGCCGTCGCCGACGATCTTCTCGGCGAAGACGACGTCAGGCACATCTTCGATGGGGACGATTTCGCCGGACAGCGGAGCAAAGATTTCGATGCCGCCAGTGTCAGAACTGTCGTCGGAAACCAGTTTCTTCAGTTTGTCGAACAGACCCATAGTAAAAGCTCCTAGAGATGATTGTCGCTGTTTGCAGCCGATCTTAGCAGACTGCCTTCTGCTTAATAAAGTTATCTACGCACGCTTCGATTTCGGCTGCGGTGGCAAAGCTCAGCGCCTGGTCGGCCATGGCCTTCACATCTTCGAAGTTGGTGTTGCGGATAAGCTTCTTGATACGCGGTACAGAGATGGCGCTCATGGAGAACTCATCCAGACCCATACCCAGCAGCAGCAGGGTGGCGCGTTCGTCACCAGCCAGTTCACCGCACATACCGGTCCACTTGCCATTGTCATGGGAAGCGTCGATCACCATCTTGATCAGGGTCAGGACGGAGGGTGACAGCGGGTTGTACATGGCGGAAATCATCTCGTTACCACGGTCGACAGCCAGGGTGTACTGGGTCAGGTCGTTGGTACCGATACTGAAGAAATCCACTTCCTTGGCCAGATGATGAGCCATCACGGCCGCGGCCGGGGTCTCGATCATGATACCGACTTCGATGGATTCATCAAAGGCTTTGCCTTCGGCACGCAGTTCGGCTTTCAGCGTCTCCACGGTAGCCTTCAGGCTGCGGAACTCTTCGACGGAGATGATCATCGGGAACATGATGCGCAGTTTGCCGAAGGCAGACGCACGCAGGATGGCCCGCAGCTGGGCGTGCATAATGTCGGTGCGATCGAAGAAGATACGCACGGCACGCCAGCCCAGGAAGGGGTTCATCTCTTTCGGGAAATTCATGTAGGGCAGTTCTTTGTCGCCGCCGATGTCCATGGTACGGACGATGATCGGTTGATCCGGCATGGCTTCGGCCACTTCTTTGTAAGCCTTGAACTGCTCGTCTTCGGTCGGCAGCGCGTCACGGTCCATGAACAGGAACTCGGTACGGTACAGACCCACGCCTTCGGCGCCGTTGCGGATGGCGCCTTCGGTATCCTTGACGGTCCCGATGTTGGCGCACACTTCGACCTGGTGGCCATCCAGAGTGATGGCAGGCAGGTCTTTGAGCTTGGCCAGCTCGTCCTTCTCGGCCTGGAACTGGGCCTGGAACTTCTTGGCTTCGTTCAACTGGTCGGCGGTCGGGTTGATGATGACCTGGTTGTTGATCGCATCCAGCACCAGCATGTCACCGTTCTTGACGCGCTCGGTGATGTCGTTGGTGCCCACGACGGCCGGCAGCTCCAGGGAGCGGGCCATGATGGAGGTGTGGGAGGTACGGCCACCGATGTCGGTGACGAAGCCCAGTACGTATTTCAGGTTGATCTGAGCGGTTTCAGAGGGGGTCAGGTCTTTGGCGACCAGGATGACCTCTTCGTCGATGGTGCTCAGGTTGACAACGGCGATGCCCAGTACGTTCTTGACCAGACGGGTGCCGATGTCACGGAAGTCGGTGGCGCGCTCACGCAGATAGGGGTCATCCAGATCGGCCATCATCTTGGCGTACTGTTCGATCACCTCGTGAACGGCTCTGTCGGCAGAGGCCTTGTGTTCTTTGATGAAGGATCTGATATCCCCTTCCAGCTCTTCATCTTCGAGCAGCATGATGTGGCCTTCGAAGATGGCCTCTTTTTCTTCACCGAAGGTGCGACCGGCCATCTCTTTGATGGCTTCCAGCTGTGCGGCTGACTTGGTGCGGGCTTCGAGGAAGCGGTTGATCTCGGCATCAATCTGTTCGGCGGGAATCTTGCCCTGATTGATAACGATTTCATCTTCTTTCAGAAGAAGCGCCTTGCCGAATGCGATACCGGGGGACGCAAGAATGCCAGATATCATAATCCTTCCTATTAAAACGACTGTGGGGGAGGAATAAAGCTGGATTACTCCAGCTCGTCCATCAGGGCAACCAGCTTCTCAACGGCTTTCTGAGCGTCCGGGCCGTCAGCCTGGATGGTCACGTTGGTGCCTTTGGTCAGACCCAGGGTCTGGAGCTTGAACAGGCTCTTGGCGCTGGCGGATTTGCCACCGGAGACCACAGTGATCTCGCTTTGGAATTCTTTGGCTTCTTTCACGAACTGAGCTGCAGGACGGGTGTGCAGGCCGTTTTCAGCAGTAATAACAACAGACTTCTCGTACATGGTTTCACCCCATATTATTGATATTGTTTGGAGAGATGGTCGCCAATGAGGCTTCCTGTCTCACCGTGTCAGTATGGATATGTTGTAAAGTAACGAAATCAGACCTGCAATGGTTTAATCCAGGTCAATTTTCTGTGCAGTATTCGGCGTCGTGGACAGGTATTTTTTCGCTATCAGGCTGCAAGCCGCGTCAGGCCTGGCCTGAAATTATTTTATAACGAAAAATAACACTTTGTTACCTTGTGATACCTTGCCAGCAAACACCTCGTGACGCCGCACAGGATATGAGATTTATCACAGAATGTCTGCTTTTTTTGTCATATCCAAGTTTGTTATTTTACCCCAAAAAATAAGGGGCCGAGTGGCACTGGTGGCTAGAGAGTTTAGCGCATAATGAAAACGGCGCTCCGAGGAGCGCCGTCGTTTTGGTGTTGGCTGATCAACTACTGCTGCAATTCCTGCTCGCTGAACACACCGGCGAAGAGGGCGCTGGAGAGGTAACGCTCGGCGGCGCTCGGCAGGATGACGACAATCGTTTTCCCTTCGAACTCCGGCAGCTCGGCCAGACGGTTGGCAGCGACCACGGCAGCGCCGGAGCTGATACCGGCCAGGATCCCTTCCTCTTCCATCAGGCGGCGGGCCATCTCGATGGCTTCGTCACTGCTAACCTGCTCGACGCGGTCCAGCAGGCTCAAATCCAGGTTGCCCGGGATGAAGCCGGCGCCGATGCCCTGGATCTTGTGGGGACCGGGCTTTATCTCTTCACCCGCCAGTTTCTGGCTGATGACGGGAGATTCGCTGGGCTCGACCGCCACGGAGACGATGGCCTTGCCTTTGGTCTTCTTGATGTAGCGGGAGACCCCGGTGATGGTGCCGCCGGTGCCGACGCCCGCCACGAACACATCCACCTCGCCATCGGTGGCGTCCCAGATCTCGGGGCCAGTGGTCTGCTCGTGGATTTCCGGGTTGGCCGGGTTTTCAAACTGTTGCAGCAGCACGTACTTGCCCGGCTCGGATTCGAGGATCTCGTTGGCCTTGGCGATGGCGCCCTTCATGCCGAGGGGACCTTCGGTCAGTACCAGGTTGGCACCCAGGGCCTTGAGCAGTTTGCGGCGCTCGAGGCTCATGGTAGCCGGCATGGTCAGGGTGATGGGATAGCCGCGGGCCGCAGCCACGAATGCCAAGGCAATGCCCGTGTTGCCGCTGGTGGGCTCGATGATCTCCTTGCCCTTGGTCAGCACGCCGCGTTTCTCGGCATCCCAGATGAGGTTGGCACCGATCCGGCACTTGACGCTGAAGCTCGGGTTGCGGCTCTCGATCTTGGCCAGCACGCGGCCCTTGGTAACACGGTTGAGACGAACAAGCGGGGTGTTGCCTATGGTCTGGCTGTTGTCCTCAAAAATTTTGCTCATGGTGCTATCCCTGTGTTTGTTAAGGCGATGAAACAAGATTACCCTGTGGTTTCTGAATGAGAAGTGACGAATCGTTATAACAATATGTTATTACAACATATAGAACTTATTCTCTCTTGCCGAGGGGGCTCCCGCTGCCTGGGCATCCAATGGAAGGGATCTCATGGGATTTGCAGGAAGCGACCGCTATCTCGCATCACAGGCACTGAAGATGGCCGTCGATGCCGCCATCGTGCTGGAGAAGCCGCTGCTCATCAAGGGTGAGCCCGGTACGGGCAAGACAGTGCTGGCGGAGGCGGTGGCCGAGTCCCTGGGCGCCGAGCTCATCAGCTGGCACATCAAGTCCACCACCAAGGCCCAGCAGGGGCTCTACGAATACGATGCCGTCGCCCGGCTGCGAGACTCCCAGCTCGGTGACCCCAGGGTAGGGGAGATTGGCCACTACATCCGCCGGGGCAAGCTGTGGCAGGCCTTCAGCGCAGAGCAGCGGCCAGTGCTGCTCATCGATGAAATCGACAAGGCGGACATCGAGTTTCCCAACGATCTGCTGCAAGAGCTGGATCGGATGGAGTTCGATGTCTACGAGACCGGCGAGCGCGTGAAGGCGCGCCAGCGACCCGTGGTCATCATCACCTCCAACAACGAAAAAGAGCTGCCGGACGCCTTCCTTCGTCGCTGTTTCTTCCACTACATCCGCTTCCCCGACAAGGCCGAGATGCAGGCCATCGTCAAGCTCCACTACCCAAACCTCAAGGAGAGCCTGCTCGGTGAGGCGATGGAGCTCTTCTTCGAGCTGCGTGCGGTAGAGGGGCTGCGCAAGAAGCCGTCCACCTCCGAGCTGCTGGACTGGATCCGGCTGCTTTTGGCCGACGATATCGCCCCCGAGGCGATGCGCACCCGCGAGCCGGGCAAACTGGTGCCTGCCCTCTACGGCGCCCTGCTCAAGACCGAGCAGGACCTGCATCTGTTTGAGAAGCTCGCCTTCCTGGCGCGCCGCGGCGGCTGAATGCTCATCGACTTCTTCCTTCACCTGCGCCGCCACAAGCTTCCTTGCAGCCTGCGGGAGTTGCTCGACCTGCACGGGGCGCTGGCAGCCAGACTGGCCAGCCTCGACATGGACGAGTTTTACCAGCTATCCCGCTGCCTGCTGGTGAAAGACGAGGCGCACTACGATCGCTTCGATCGCGCCTTCGCCGAGTATTACGAAGGATTGGCCGCCATCCCCCTGTTGCCGGAGAGCCTGCCTGACGACTGGCTGCGCCAGGAGTTCGAGCGACTGTTAAGCCCGGAGGAGAAGGCGTTGCTCCAATCCCTCGGCGGGCTCGACCAGCTGCTGGAGACCCTCAACCAGCGGCTAAGCGAGCAGAAAGCGCGCCACGCGGGCGGCAACAAGTGGGTCGGCACCGGGGGCAGCAGCCCGTTCGGTCACGGCGGCTATCACCCGGAAGGGATCCGCATGGGGGGAGAGGGCCAGCACGGGCGGGCGACCAAGGTGTGGGAGGCGCGCCACTTTCGCAACTTCAGTGACGACTCGCCCCTGGGGCAGCGCGCCATCCAGCTCGCCCTGCGCAAGCTCAGGCGCTGGGTGCGCCGGGGCAATCCCGACGAGCTGGATCTCGACGACACCATCCAAAGCTCGGCCAGGCAAGGTTGGCTCGATGTGAAACTGCGGCCCGAGCGCCACAACGGGGTCAAACTGTTGGTCTTCTTCGACGTGGGGGGCTCCATGGATGCCCACGTGGCCGAGGTGCAGCGCCTCTTCTCGGCCCTGCGCCACGAGTTCAAGCACCTGGTGTTCTTCTATTTTCACAACTGCCTCTACGACTTCGTCTGGCAGGACAATGCCAGGCGCCTTGATGATCGGCTCGATACCCTGCGGCTGCTGCGCACCTACGGCAGCGACTACAGGGTGATGGTGGTGGGGGATGCGAAGATGGGCCCCTATGAAATCACCTGGCCAGGTGGCAGCGTAGAGTACTGGAACGAGGAGCCCGGCCAGGTGTGGCTCGGGCGCCTGCAACAACATTTCCCCAAGATGGTGTGGGTCAATCCGCTGCCAAGGCAGGAGTGGCTGTGGCACCCCTCCATCAAGTTGATGAACGAATTGATCGGCGGGCGGATGCACCCGCTGACCCTGGCGGGTCTGGCTGCGGCCATCGACCAGCTGTGACCCTCTGAACCCTAAAAAACAGACAAGCCGGGATTGCACCCGGCCAGGAGCAAAGATGACCTCTATCGTAATCAGTGGCTCAGGCCTCTATACCCCTCCCTTTGCCGTCAGCAATGAAGCGCTGGTGGCGGCCTTCAACCAGTACGTGGATCTCTACAACGAGGAGAACGCCTCCGCCATCGATGCAGGGCAGCTGCCTGCCAAACAGCACTCGAGCTGCGAGTTCATCGAGAAGGCCTCCGGCATCAAGAGCCGCTATCTGGTGAGCAGCGAGGGGGTGCTGGATCCCGACATCATGCAGCCGCTCATGGCGGAGCGCCCGGACGATCAGCCCTCCATCATGGTGGAGATGGCGGTGGCGGCCGCCGAGCAGGCGCTGATTGCCGCCGGTCGTGAACCGGGGGAGATCGATCTTGTCATCGTCGCTGCCTCCAACATGCCGCGCCCCTACCCGGCGCTGGCCATCGAATTGCAGCACTATCTCGGCGCGAGCGGCCTGGCATTCGACATGAACGTGGCCTGCTCTTCCGCCACCTTCGGGATCAAGACCGCCGCAGACATGCTGGCGGCAGGCACCGCCCGGCTGGCGCTGGTGGTCAATCCGGAGATCTGCTCGGGTCACCTCAACTTCCGCGATCGGGACAGTCACTTCATCTTTGGGGATGCCTGTACCGCCGTGCTGCTGGAGCGGGAGGCCGATTGCCAGGTGGCCAACCCCTGGCAACTGGTGGCCAGCAAGCTGGTGACCCAGTACTCCAACAACATCCGCAACAACTTCGGCTTCCTGAACCGGCTCAGCCCGCGCACCCGCTACGGCGACGACAAGCTGTTCCGCCAGCAGGGGCGCAAGGTGTTCAAGGAGGTGCTGCCCCTGGTGTGCGATCAGATAGCCTCCCAGCTGGCGGAGCAGGGATGGGCGGCCGATGGCTTGAGCCGGCTCTGGCTTCATCAGGCCAACCTCACCATGAACCAGTTCATCGGTCGCAAGTTGCTGGGCCATGACGCCAGCCAGCAGGAGGCGCCTGTCATCCTCGACCGCTACGGCAACACCAGCTCGGCGGGTTCCATCATCGCCTTCCACCTCTTCAACCAGGATCTGCCGAGCGGGGCTCGCGGGGTGCTCTGCTCCTTTGGGGCCGGTTACTCCATCGGCAGCCTGCTGCTGCAGCGGCGCTGAGCACCCTGTTTTGCCCATAAAAAAGCCACCCGGAAGGGTGGCTTTTTTCATGCTGCCAGAGAGGCTTTTTTCAAGCGGGTTCGATGGCCAGTACCTGACATTGCGGTTCTTTTATCTGAAATCGCACGTTCACATCGAACAATCTGACACCGTACACCTTGTCATCCGGCTTGCCCTTCTTGTAAGCAGGGCGGGGATCCTGGGCCAGCACCTCCCTCACCAGTTCGCGCAGCTCCGGGTGGGCCTTGAGCCAGGGGGCGAGCTGCTGCTCGGCCTGGGCGCTGAAGCTCACCGCCAGCGGCGGGGTGGGGGCATCGGGGGCGAAACCGCCACGGGCGTGGGGCAGGCTGTCGGCATAGGGGACATAGGGCTTGATGTCGACGACCGGGGTGCCGTCGAGCAAGTCCACGGCGCCCAGCTCGAGCCAGAGCTTGCCGCGCTCACGTCCCACCCCGTGCAGCTCGACCACGGAGAGGCCAAGGGGGTTGGGGCGGAAGGTGGAGCGGGTGGCAAAGACCCCGACCCGCTCGTTGCCGCCGAGGCGCGGCGGGCGCACCGTCGGGTGCCAGCCCTGATCCATGGTCTGGTGAAACACGAAGCTGATCCAGAGATGGGAGAATTGCTCGATGCCGCGCAGCGCATCGGGCTGATCGTAGGGAGGAAGCAGTTCGAGGCGGGCGCGAGCCGCGCTGACCAGGCCGGGCTGGCGGGGTATGGCGAACTTCTCCTTGTAGGGAGAGCGGATGATCCCTAGGGTATCGATATCGAACTTCATGGCGGATCCTGGCTGAAAACCCGGGCAATGTAGCACAGGCACGCCGAAAACGCAGGGGGAGTACCAGGACGCGGCCCCTGTGATCCCGATCCCAGACCCGGTGCCCGGGGACTGTGTCCTGGTGCCAACTTGCGTAGGGTGGGGCGGCAAAAGGGGTGGCGGGGGAGCGGACAAGGAATCTGCGGCCCGCACCATGACGATATGCCTGGCGGCATCAGGGCGTGTGCTCACCATGCCAGGCCATGGCCGTTTCGGCTGCCCGTGGAGGGGCTGCAAGGAGAGGGCGCCATAGAGGAGAGACAGGGATGAAATTGTTGATTATCGGCGGCACCGGCTTTCTGGGTCGCCACCTGACCACGCTGGCCCTGGATTGGGGGCACGAGGTGACGCTGTTCAATCGCGGCCACCGCCAGCACCCGGATTGGCGGGAGCTGACCCAGCTTCACGGGGACAGAGACGGGGACCTGGCCCCCTTGCGGGGCGAAGGGCGGCACTGGGATCTGGTCATCGACACCTGCTGCTATCGCCCCGAACAGGCCGAAGGGCTCTCTGACGCTCTGCTGGGGCGCTGTGATCGGCTCATCTTCATCTCCACCATCAGTGTCTATCGCGATTTTTCCCAACCCGGCATGGATGAGTCGGCCCCCCTGCACGAGATGGCAGGAGCGCCCACCGACTACGGCCCCCTCAAGGTGCTGTGCGAGTCGGTGTATCGCGCCCGCTGGGGAGATCGCCTGTGCACCCTGCGCCCCGGCGTGCTCTGCGGCCCCTTTGACCCGACAGCTCGTCTTGCCTGGTGGGTGAGGCGGGTGCAGCGGGGCGGGCACTGGCTCTTGCCGGGGCTGGGGGAGGACAGGCTGCAATACCTGGATGTGCGCGACTGCGCCGAGTTCGTGCTGCGGGCTGCCGAGCAGCGACTCGCTGGGTGCTTCAACCTGATCAAGCCCGGCATCGCACTGAACGACTGGGTGGAGCGCCTCGCTGCCCGGCTGACGCCAGCGACCCCCTTGCAGCTCGAGTGGGCTCCCTGGCGTGACCTGATGGCGGCAGGGGTGGCGCCCTGGCAAAGCTATCCCACGCTGCTGCCAAACGAGCTGCCCGAGTATGCTGGGTATGGCACCATCAGCGCCGAGGCCGCCATCGTCCATGGCCTGAACTTTCGCCCTCTGGAGGAGACGGTTGACGATCTGGTGGTATGGCTTGCCAGCAACCCCCGGGGGCCGCTGCCAGGCATGACCCCTGATGAGGAACAGGCCCTGCGACGAGGGGGGGAGCTTCCCCTGTCATCGAATGCGTACTAGCCGACATCATAAAGAAGAGGGCACCCCAGGGTGCCCTCTTCTCATGTGGGGTGTTCATCCATGACGGGGCTCAGCGCAGCAATGCCCCCGCGTCGGCCAGCAGGGTTCTCAGCACACTGCGATGGCAGCGGGACTCCTGTTCGCAGTAGCACCCCACCGAGAAATGGGTGGTGTGGGAGAGGGCAGCCAGCAGGGCCAGATCGTGCCTCGCGGCCGGGGCGGCCATCTCGGCCTTGTACTGCTTGCAGAAGGCGGTCCACCGGGCCGGGGTGTCGGCAGTCTGACCGAGTTTCATGGTCTCGGCGCTGGGGGCCAGATTGGGGAACCAGACGTCGTACCAATCCTGGCTGGCGAACGCCGCTTTGGGCACGCCGCGAGGGGGGCGACGCACGGTGCCGATGCGAAGCCCCTCATCCTCGAGGCGGGGGCTGCCGAGTCGCACGATGGCGATCGCCATGGCAGGACTTACTTCTCTTCGGCCACTTTCAGCGCCTGACCGTAGCAGATCACCTGCTTCAGGCAGCCGGGCACGTCGCTGAACTCGGCGCACTTGTCGAAGCTGACGCCGTTGCCCCCCATGTCCGCCACGCGGCGGCGGGCCAGGGTGCGGGCTTCACCGGCATTGGGCACCGCCTGGTTGGCATCGCTCTGGCAGGATTCCCCCTCGACGGTGCCGAGGTAGAGGTAGTTGAGGTCGGCGAGCTCGCTCTGCTCGTAGACCCGCACGCTCCCCGGCTTGAAGTACTCGTCGAAGTTTTCCTTGTCCAGATTGCTGTTGAAGGCGAAGTCGGCGCAACCGGAGGCAATCAGGGGCATCATCAGGATCAGGCGTTTCATATCGGCATCTTGTTGGGTGGCGAGTGGGCCATTATAGGGGGCAGTCGCCGATGGCGACCAGCCCCATTTTTAGCCATATCAATGGATTGTAGCGAGACGACTCCCGGATCAGGCGGGAGCCAGTCGCCGGTGCAGGCTGCGGTAGTGATCATCTTCCAGTAGCTCCTGGTGGGGGGCACACAGACGGATGCGACCCTCTTCCATCAGGGCTACCCTGTCCATCCGTTCCAGCCCCAGCAGGCGGTGGGAGATGAGAAGCTGGGTGCGATCCGCCCCCAGGGTCAGCAGCAGATCCATGATCTCCCGTTCGGTCTGGGTATCGAGCCCTTCGGTGGGCTCGTCCAGCAGCCAGAGCGGTGCATCGTGGAGCAGGGCGCGGGCGATGCCGATGCGGCGGCGCTCCCCGCCGGAGAGCGGACGCCCGCCATCCCCGAGCCAGGCATCCAGTCCCTGTTCGGCCTGCTCACCCTCATCGTGGAGCAGAGTTCCGAGCCCCACCTGGGTGAGCACCTCGATGAGCCGTTCGTCGCTGGCTCCGGGGGCGGCCAGGGTGAGGTTGCCACGCAGGGTATCGGCAAACAGGTGGACCCGCTGGCTCACCACGGAGCAGGAGGCGCGCAGCGCCTCTTCGCTGTAATCGGTGAGGGGCTTGCCATCGAGCAGGATCTCCCCCGATAGGGCCGTCCATTCCCGGGTCAGCAATCCCATCAGGGTGGACTTGCCACAGCCGGTTTGCCCCAGCAGCGCCAGCTTCTCCCCGGCATGCAGTTGCAGGGTGCACCCTTGCAGCACGGGAGCATCCTGGCCTGGATAGGTGAAATGCAGGTCGCTTATCTGCACGGCACCCCGGGCAGCGGGGGCTTGCTGTGCTCCCCACTCCGGCGCCTTGGCCTCTTGCAGGATCTCGTTGAGACGGCGGGCGGAGGTGAGGCTGGTGGAGAGGTGCTGGAAGGCACCGGCCAGCGGCAGCAGCGCCTCGAAGCTTGCCAGGGTAGCGAACACCATGAGTGCCGTGATGGGGTCAGGGGCACTGCCACCGACGCCGTGACCGGCCAGCCAGAGCATCAGGGTCAGAGTCCAGCCGCTCAGCAACTGCACCGAGAAGGCGGCCAGGCCGCTGACGCGGGCCATGCGGGCCTGGGCCCGGATCAGGGCCTGCTCCGCCTGCTGCAATCCGGTGAGCGCCTCGGGAGCGGCGGCGAACATCTGCAGTTCGGCTTGGCCGTCCAGATAGTCCACCATGCGGGTACGCAGGTTGGACTTCTCGGCGATGAGCTGGCGGCCCGGCGCGCGCCCGGCAAAATAGAAGACCAGGGGCAAGGCCAGCATGCCAAAGAGCAGAATGGCTCCCAGCGTCAGCGCCAGGCGACCATCGAAGAAGGAGAGGAAGAAGACCAGCCCGGCGCAGCTCAGCAGCGCCGCCCCAATGGGGGTGATGAGGCGCAGATAGACGTGATCCATGGCATCGATGTCGGCCACCAGACGGTTGAGCAGGTCAGCCTGGCGAAAACCGGCAAGGGAGCCGGGGGAGAGAGGGGAGAGCTTTTGCCAGAACCAGACCCGCAGCCGGGTCAGCACCCGGAAGGTGGCGTCGTGGCTCACGACCCGCTCGCCCCAGCGACTGGCGGTGCGCACGATGGAGAAGAAACGCACGCCCCCCGCAGGGGTCATGTAGTTGAAGGTGTCTCGGGTGGCGACCGCCAGCCCGGCGACGGCGGCGGCGGAGAGGAACCAGCCGGAGAGGGAGAGCAGGCCCATGCCGGCCACCAGGGTGACCAGGGCCAGCAGCAGGCCGATGGAGAGGCTGAGCCAGTGCTGGCGATAAAGGCGCAGGAACGGCAATAGATCAGTCATCGAGAGAGTCTCCGAAACCTTGGGATTGCGACAGGAGGCGGGCGAAGGGGCCCTGGGCCTCGCCGAGTGCGGCAAAACGTCCCTGCTCCACCAGCTTGCCGTGCGCCAGCACCAGGATGTTGTCCATCTGGCTGAGCTGATCGAGGCGGTGGGTGATCATCAGCAGGGTCTGACCTTGTGCGGCCTGTTCGAGGGCGCTCATGACGGCCCGCTCAGAATGGCGATCCAGGCTGGCAGTGGGTTCATCCAGCACCATCATCTGGGTCGTCTTGAGCAGGGTGCGGGCAAGGGCGATGCGCTGGGCCTGGCCGACGGAGAGACCGCCCGCCTGATCCCCGACCCGATAGTCCAGCCCTTTCTCATTGACGAACTCCCAGGCCTGGGCGCGCTTGAGCGCGGCTTCCAGCTCGGCGTCGCTGGCGGATGGTCTGGCCAGCAGCAGGTTGTCCCGCAGGGAGCTGTGGAAGAGTTGGGGATTCTGGGAGAGCCAGCCTAGCTGCTGGCGCCACTGGCTGATGTCCAGGGTACGAAGCTCCACTCCGTTGACGCACAGGGAACCGCGATAGGGGGCAAAACCGAGCAGGGCATTGACCAGGGAGCTCTTGCCCGCGCCGCTGATGCCGACCAGGGCGGTGCGCGTGCCGGCTTCCAACGTGAAATCGAGGGGACCGACCAGCACCTTGCCCTCGGCGCTCAGCACTTCCAGGCTGCGGGCTTCTACCTTGACGGGGCCATCCGCATGGAAGGGGAGCGTCCCGGAGGCGGGTTCGCTCACGTCGGCCTCGAGAAATTCCAGCAGTTGTTCGGCGGCGCCAATGGCCTGTGCCTTGGCGTGATAGTGGGCACCGAGTTCCCGCAGCGGCGCGTAGAACTCGGGGGCGAGGAAGAGCACGAACAGGCCGGTAAAGAGGGTGACCTTGACGCCATAGCTGCCAAAGTTGAGGTGATCGATGTAGGAGAAACCGAAGTAGACGGCCACCAGGGCCACCGCGATGGCGGCGAAGAACTCCAGCACGGCCGTGCTCAGGAAGGCGAGGCGCAGCACCTCCATGGTGCGCTCGCGAAAATCTTCCGATGCATCGCGGATGGCCTCCCCTTCCGCCCGGGTACGCATGAAAAGCTGCAGGGTGCGCAGTCCCTTCAGGCGATCGAGGAAGTGGCCTGAGAGGCGCGCCAGCGACTGGAAGTTGCGGCGGTTGGCATCGGCGGCACCCACCCCCACCAGGATCATGAAGAGAGGAATGAGGGGGGCCGTGCCGAGCAGAATGAGGCCCGCCGCCCAGTTGACCGGGAACACGGAGACCAGGATCACCAGGGGAATAAAGACGGCGATGGCCATCTGGGGCAGATAGCGGGAGAAGAAGTCCTGCATCTCTTCGATCTGCTCGAGCAGCAGGCTGGCCCAGCTACCGGCGGGACGACGCTGGATATAGGCAGGGCCGAGCCTGGCGAGGCGGGTGAGCACCAGCTCGCGGATGGCCTGGCGAACCGCACTGCCCGCCTTGAAACTCGCCACCTCGCGGCCATAGGCCAGGGCCGCCTTGGTCAGGGTCACCAGCAACAGACTGATGAAGAGGGGGGCGGAGTGCTCCGGCGTGGAGCCTTCGATGATGAAACCGTGCAGCAGGGTCGCCAGCAACCAGGCCTGCATCACCATCAGGACGCCCTGACCCAGCCCGAAGGCGATGGAGATGCCGATCCAGCGCCGACCATGGCCCGATTGTTTGCGCAACCAGCCATAGAGATGTTTCTGTCTGTTCTTGTCCATTACCACCCTCCTCAAACGAGTGGCGCAAGACTATCGTCGCCCCCACGGCTTGGCAACCTTGCAGAACCGGGCGGAGGAACATCATTGTGTGAAAAATCGGCTTCATGCTCATTAGTTGGCCGAACAGCTTGATTTATGGCAAAAAATGCGAGGTCGGTGATTGCGCTCGGCGGCAAAATGCATATAGTAGAGGCCACTGACGCGGGTGTAGTTCAATGGTAGAACGGTAGCTTCCCAAGCTGCATACGTGGGTTCGATTCCCATCACCCGCTCCACATTCCAGATAGCGGCACGCGCCGTTGTCCATATCAGCCAGATGGCTGTCTGTCGTGGGGATTCCCCATCACACCAAGCACGTTTTGATGCCTAGCGGGCATCGTATAATGGCTATTACCTCAGCCTTCCAAGCTGATGATGCGGGTTCGATTCCCGCTGCCCGCTCCAGTCTTCACACAAAAAGCCCACTCCTGCGAGTGGGCTTTTTGTTGTCTGTTTTTTGATGCCGGCGAGAGTGCCAGAGCGGCCAAGCTGAAAGGCGCAGACATGGAAAAGGCGCCACAGGGCGCCTTTTCAACTCGGGAGTGGGGAGGATTACTCCTGCTCCAGCTCGCCGCAGAAGCGATAGCCTTCGCCATGGATGGTGGCGATGATCTCCGGGGTGTCGCCCACGCTCTCGAAGTGCTTGCGAATACGGCGGATGGTCACGTCCACGGTGCGGTCGTGGGGCTTGAGTTCGCGGCCGGTCATCTTCTTGAGCAGCTCGGCACGGGTCTGGATCTGGCCGGGGTTCTCGCAGAAATGCAGCATGGCGCGGAACTCGGAGCGGGGCAGCTTGAACATGTCCCCTGCCGGGCTGACCAGGGCGCGGCTGTTGATGTCCAAAGCCCAGCCATTGAACAGATAACGTTCTACCAGCTTCTTCTCTTCGCCACCGGCGGCCACGTTCATGGTGCGACTCAGCAGGTTGCGGGCACGGATGGTCAGTTCACGGGGATTGAACGGCTTGGTGATGTAGTCATCTGCGCCGATCTCCAGCCCCAGGATCTTGTCCACTTCGTTGTCGCGACCGGTCAGGAACATCAGGGCGATGTTGTCATCTTCACGCAACTCGCGCGCCAGCAGCAGGCCGTTCTTGCCCGGCAGGTTGATGTCCATGATCACCAGGTTGATGGTGTGGCTGGTCAGGGCCTGGTGCATCTCGTCACCGTTGTTGGCTTCCAGCACGATGTAGCCTTCGGCTTCGAAGATGCTCTTGAGGGTGTTGCGGGTGACCAGCTCGTCTTCGACGATCAGAATATGTGGTGTTTGCATGAGTATTCCCAGATTCTTATCAGTTAATTATCGAAATTTTAACACTCTTTGGCGTTATCCGACCGGTCCTGAAAATTTATTACGTCATCCTGGGTATGAATATCAGGTCGAATCATCGCGAATTTGGTAACTATGTCGGCAAGCATCCCTGTGCCGTACATGGGCTCTCAACAAGTCTGAACAAGAGAAGCCCGGAGAGGTAGTCCATTACAAAAGTTGCTGCATTTTATCAGTTAACAGGCGCATAACAACACTCTTTGCCGTCAGATAGCAACTTTTTAACTCAGCTTTGATATAAGTCAATCCCCGAGTTCGCTGCATCATACTTGGGCTGACCCGCTTTTTCGCCCTTAATAAATGTAATGGGATGTAACATGTGGTTGACATGACTTTGTGGGAAAACTACAGAAAAGTGTGCTTCATCGCCCCCTTTGCGCCTCCCAACTGCCCAGCCTATGCCATTGTCACGGCCTGGAACCCGGCCAGCCGGTGGGTGGGGCTGCGCCGCAATGCCCGTCGCCAGCGAGCCCTTGTCCGGCAAGTGGGCGACTGTCCCGTCATGGGAGAGGTCTGGGGGAGCGATGAGGATGAGCGCTGGCAGGAGGCGTCGTTGTTGTTGCCGCTTTCGCTGCCAGAAGCGATCCGGCTGGCCGCCCGATTTGGCCAGAATGCCCTCTATTGGGTGCGTGAAGGAGAGCTCTGGCTGGTGCCCGTGTTGCTGGAAGGGCCGCCCTGTCATCTGGGGGCGCTTGCGTCCCGCTGGCGGCTCAGGCCTTCGGGCTGACATGGCCCCCCGCCATCCGCACAGGGCACCCGGCCGGTGGATTGTCAGCGCCCCGACATGATGAAAGAATGAGCGGACACATTTCACTCCATGGAAGGATGATGATCATGCTGGACCTGCTGCCCGACCTTTGCGATGAACATGGCGACGCCCTTAGGATCGCTGACCCCCTGTTTCAGGACTATGGCGGCAAGGCGCTGTTTTACGGCGAGGCCGTGACCCTCTCCTGCTTTGAAGACAACAGCCTGGTGCGTGATCTGGTCAATCGTCCCGGCCATGGCAAGGTGATGGTGATCGACGGGGGCGGCTCCCTGCGTCGGGCGCTGCTCGGGGATCAGCTGGCCATCAAGGCGGTGGAGCAGGGGTGGGAGGGGATCCTCATCAATGGTGCCGTGCGGGATGTGGGGACGCTGGCGACCCTGGCGCTGGGGGTCAAGGCCCTGGCCCCCTGCCCGGTCAAGACCGAAAAACGGGGCCTGGGCACGCTGGACACCGTGGTCTCTTTTGCCGGAGTGACCATAGCGCCCGGCGACTATGTCTACGCCGATCTCAACGGTGTGCTGGTGAGCGGCGCCAGGCTCCTCTGAACCTCAGAAGTTGAAGCCCACTCCCAGAGTGAGAAAGTGTTCCGTGCTGAAGGCACTGAGTCCGTAATTGGCGGTGATGGCCAGGGAGGGGGTCACCAGCAGGCTGCTGTTGAGCTCAACCAAGGTGCTGGCCTTGCTCACCTCCAGTTGCTTGAGCTGGCTGCCGATGTTGAGTGACGGGGAGAGGCGATAGCGCACCCCAGAGCTGATATTGAACCCGGCCTGCCCGCTTTGGGGGCCGATGGCGGGGCCGGCCTCCATATAGAGGCTGATGTCATCCTGAAGCGGGTATTGATAGCCGGTATTGATGAGCCAGAGGTCGAAGTTGTCGCCAAGATGGCTCTGGTTGCCGAGCAGTACGCCGGAATAGCTTTTGACGTAGAGCGGGTTGTCCGATTCGGTCTGGAGAAAACTCCAGTCGGCGGCCTGAGCCGAAAAGACGAGGCTGGATGCCATGGCGATGACGAGAGACTTGACCATTCGTTTCCCCTCCCTGGGTCCGAACAGGACTACAAGCATGGCACATGCCAGCGGGGAGTAAAGGGAACCCCGATCACAATAAAAGAGTTTTGATTGACGCCGCAGTCATGGTACACAGGCCCCTCACTCCGTGTCGTTACGACACGCTCCATCACGAGGTGAACTGATGAACAACAAACTGATCCTGCTGGCCGCTCTGGCCCTGGGAGGCTGCGCCATGACTACGGGTTCCACGCTGGCACAATTGCAGGCATCGACCTGGCAACTGCAAGGGGCGAGCGGTGATACCTTCACCCTGCAGGTCGCCGGTGACAAGGTGGCGGGCAAGGGCGGCTGCAACCGCTACTTTGGCGGCATCACAGAGCAGGGTGACGGCGTGTTGACGCTGGGCGCCATGGGTTCGACGCGCATGATGTGTGCGGGGGATCTGGCCGGCAAGGAGATGAACTACCTGCAGACCCTGGAGAAGGTGGCGAGCTTCCAGATCAGCGGCAAACAGCTGGTGCTAAAGGATGCCGACAAGGCCACCTTGCTGACCTTTGACGCCGTGAAATAAGCCGGGATCTCGTCAAAGGCTGTCGCAGGCGGCCCCTGCGCCAGCGTGCAGAAGAATGTGAAAAGGGACGCCATGGCGTCCCTTTTTGTGCCTGATGCCGGGTCATCCCCCTCGCTGGAAGCGAAACCGCTTCTTGCGCCGGTAGGGATAGACATCCTCGAACATCCCCTCCTTGATGTTGCTCTGCAGCATCTTCCAGTAGTTGGCGTCGAAGAGCTCCTTGTGCAACTGCATCATGATCTCCCGCACCTGGGGTTTTTGCAGCAGAAAGGTGGCGAACTCCTCCGGGAAGATGTCGTTGGGTGCCACCGAATACCAGGGTTCGGCGCTCCACTCGTCCTCCGGGTAGCGCGGTGGCGGGATCTGGCGGAAGTTGCACTCCGTCATGTAGCAGATCTCGTCGTAGTCGTAGAAGACCACCCGGCCGTGGCGAGTCACCCCGAAGTTCTTGAACAGCATGTCGCCGGGGAAGATGTTGGCCGCCGCGAGCTGGCGGATGGCGTTGCCGTACTCTTCCAGGGCGAGGCGGGTCTGCTGTTCGTCCGCCTGATCCAGATAGAGGTTCAGGGGGATCATCTTGCGCTCGGTGTAGAGGTGTTTGATCACCAGCTTGTCGGCGGTGAGGGTAAGCGCAGAGGGGGCCACCGCCTTGAGCTCGGCCAACAGCTCCGGCGAGATGCGATCGAGGGGAAACTCGAAGTTGGTGAACTCTTGGGTATCTGCCATGCGGCCCACTCTATCGTGCTGTTTTACCAGCCGGTATTTCTCCTTCACCTGCTCGTGGCTCACCTCCTTGGGCGGGGTAAACTCGTCTTTTATTACCTTGAACACCACATCGTAGGAGGGGAGGGTGAACACGCTCATCACCATCCCCTTGATGCCGGGCGCAATGACGAACTGCTCCCGGCTCTGGGCCAGGTGCTGCTGGTAGTGACGATAGAGCTCGGTCTTGCCGTGTTTCTGGCAGCCGATGGCGTTGTAGATTTCATAGTCCGGCTTGCGGGGCATGATCTGGCGAAGGAAGGCCACAAAGAGCGCCGGTACCGGGGCATAGACCATGAAGTAGGCGCGGGCGAAGCCGAACACGATGGAGGCAAGCTCCGGCTCGAAGATGACGGTGTCCACATAGATGCTCTGACCGGTGCTGAGCAAGGGCAGGATGAAGGGGTAGACTTCGCCCTTCACCCGGATGAGCCCCACCAGATAGGCTCCCTTGTTGCGATAGAACACTTCCCTGAGCAGTTCGATGGCGAAGGGCTCCTCGTGCAGGATGGCCGGGCCGCTCTCTGCCAGATGGCGGTGGATGTCCATGATGTCCCGCTGCTTGTCTTCGAAAGGGAGAGTGAAGCTGTAATCTCCGAGCAGCTGGCTCAGGGTCTGGGGCAGGTGGGAGAGATCGGTGCGATAGATACGCAGCAAGGATCCCAGATCAGGCTTGTCACCCCGGCTCACGAAGGGGTGGATATAAAGGTTCTCGTCGCGGATGTTGCGATGGCGGAAGATGCGGCGATAGACGGAATTGAAGAAGGACTCAGCCACCTCGAAGTTCTCGCAGCGGGGCAGGAGGTCGCTGAAGGCGCCTTTCACCTGCTTGAGCAGGGCCTGGGTCGGCAGCTGCTCCCCCATCATCTGTTTGATCTGCGCCGTGGTGGCGCCGACATGGTGATCATAGAGGCGGATGCGCTCTCGACCGGCGAGCTGCACCCCCAGCCAGTCGCTGTTCTCGAAACGGCTCTTGCTGCCCTGGGTTATCTCGAGAAAGCGGCTGTAAAACGACTCAAAACGTTGCAGGATCGTCTCGGCGACCGCCTGCTCCAATGGCTGCTGCATCTCTCTCTTCCTTGTGATCTGTCGGGCCCATGGCGTCAGTGCCCTGAGGCGGCGGACTCGCGTCCAAGGCCACTATGGCAACATCCAAACATCTGTTCAAGTGGCAATATTTCGGGATAAACGGTAGATTGCGCCCCTGTTTTGCCGACGGTTCGCCGCAGTTCGCGGCGTCGGCCCCATCCTGGAGAGAACCCGATGAAACTCTATTTTGTGCTGGTGTCGCCCGCCCGTGCCGCCAACGTGGGGGCTGCTGCCCGCGCCATGAAGACCATGGGCTTCGATGCCATGCGACTGGTGGGGAGCCGGGTGCACGAAGAGGAGGAGGCGAGCTGGGTTGCCCACGGGGCGCAGGAGATCCTGACGGATGCGCAAGCCTTCGACACCCTGGAAGAGGCCCTGGCGGACATGGATCTGGTGGTCGCCACCACCGCCCGGCAGCGCGGCCGCTACCAGCACTACCTCACCCCGGCGGACATTCGCGACCAGATCCGGGCCAAGCCCTCCCTCGAGAAGGTGGCCATCGTGTTTGGCTGCGAGGAGTCCGGACTCTCCAACGAACAGCTCGCCCAGGTGGATCTCATCAGCTACCTGCCTCTCAAGGTCTCATACCCGTCCCTGAACCTGGGTCAGGCGATCATGCTGTATGCCTATGAGCTGAGTCCGCTGCTCGATGACCAGAAAGTGAGCGACGAGCAGGACGTAGCAGAAAATTTCGAGAGTGCCGGGCAGGTTCGCGTGCTGAAATCAAAAACAGCAGAATTGCTTGGTGAACTCGGAGTTTCGCAGGATGAAAAACTGCATCAATGGGTGATGGACCGGGTTCCCATGCTGCCGCAGCGGGATCTCAATATGCTCCATCTGCTCTGCAAAGACCTTGCCCGCAAGTTTGGCAAGGAGGTTTAGGTTGACAGCCCCTCGCCGGGCGCGGTATTGCTAACAACCAGATTCGTTCAAGAGTGTTCGTCATGCAGCTATTCACCAACGTCATCACCACCACCATTATTACCGGTACCACCACAGGTGGCACTGGGGCCGGTTGATGCGCTGACGAACAAGCACAGAAATCAGAAAAAGGCCCGTACCCACCCAGTACGGGCCTTTTTTGTTGGATTGTTTTTAGACCAATTAGCAGATCAATTTGCAGGGAATACAGGGAGATAGCGATGAGAGTGTTGAAATTTGGCGGGTCGTCACTGGCCGACGCAGAGCGTTTCTTGCGGGTTGCCGATATCGCGGTGAATACCCACGGCCAATCCCAGGTGGCCCTGGTGCTGTCGGCACCGGCCAAGGTGACCAATCACCTGGTCGCCCTGGTGGAACAGACCAGTCGCGGCATGGATGCAAGCAGTACCCTGTTCGAGATCAACGGCATCTTCTCCCGCCTGCTGGCGGGGCTCAAAGCCGCCTATCCCGCGCTGGATGACAAGGCGCTGCAGGCCCGTCTCACCGCCGAGCTGGATCAGGTCGAGCGGCTGATGCAGGGCATTCGTCTGCTGGGGCTGTGCCCGGACAACGTCCAGGCCCGCATCCTGAGCCGTGGCGAGAACCTCTCCATCGCCTTCATGCACGAGCTCTTGCGGGTGCGCGGCCTCGAGCTGGATCTCATCGTGCCCGAGCAGTTGCTGGTCACCGATGGCGGCTACCTCGAAGCCCATGTGGACATCGAAGCCTCCCGGGTGCGCTTCGCCGCCAAGGGCCTGCGCTCTGATTGTCTCTACCTGATGCCGGGCTTCACCGGTGGCAGCGACAAGGGCGAGACCGTGCTGCTGGGCCGCAACGGCTCCGACTATTCCGCAGCCGTCTTGGCCGCCTGCGTCGATGCCGAGTGCTGCGAGATCTGGACCGACGTGGAGGGCTGCTACAACTGCGACCCGCGCCTGGTACCGGATGCCTACCTGCTCAAAACCCTCTCCTATAAAGAGGCGATGGAGCTCTCCTACTTCGGTGCCAAGGTGCTGCACCCGAAGACCATCGCCCCCGTGGCCCAGTTCCACATTCCCTGCCTCATCAAGAACAGCTTCAACCCCCAGGGTCCGGGTACCCTCATCGGGGTCGATCAGGGGGATGACGATCTGAAGGTGAAGGCCATCTCGGATCTCTCCGGCATGTGCATGTTCAACGTCTCCGGTCCCGGCATGAAGGGCATGGTGGGCATGGCCGGTCGCATCTTCTCCGCCGTCTCCCGCGCCGGGGTCAGCATCGTGCTGATCACCCAGTCGTCCTCCGAGTACAGCGTCAGCTTCTGTATCCACAGCTACGACAGCGACAAGACCCGCAAGGTGCTGGAGCGCGAGTTCGAGCTGGAGTTCAAGAACCAGTTGCTGGACCCGCTCGAGATCATGACCGATCTGGCCATCATCTCCCTCATCGGTGACGGCATGCGCACTTCCAAAGGGATGGCGGCGCGCTTCTTCACCTCCCTGGCCCAGGCCTCCATCAACATCGTCGCCATCGCGCAAGGGTCGAGCGAGCGCTCCATCTCCGCGGTCGTGCGCTCCGGCAAGGTGGCGGAAGCCATCAAGGCGTGCCACCAGAACTTCTTTGGCAGCCAGCAGTTCATCGATCTCTTCGTGGTCGGGGTAGGCGGCGTCGGTGCGGCCCTGGTGGATCAGATTGCCCGCCAGCAGCCGGTACTGGCCGAGCAGGGCACCGGTCTGCGGGTGGTCGGCATCGCCAACAGCCGCCAGATGGCGGTCAACAAGGATGGTCTGGCCCTCGCCAACTGGCGTGAACAGCTGGTGGAAGCCCAGAGCAGCTTCAGCCTGGAGGCGGTGAAGAAGCTGGTGGAAGAGAGCCACCTCATCAACCCGGTGATCGTCGACTGCACCTCGAGCGAAGCCGTGGCCGTCCAGTACGCCGACTTCCTCGGGGCCGGCTTCCACGTGGTCACCCCGAACAAGAAGGCCAACACCGGGTCGCTGGATTACTACAAGGCGCTGCGTCGCACCGCCCGCCAAACCCGCCGCAAGTTCCTGTACGAGACCAACGTGGGCGCGGGCCTGCCGGTCATCGAGAACCTGCAAAACCTCATCAAGGCCGGTGACAAGCTGCGCGCCTTCGACGGCATCCTGTCCGGGTCGCTCTCCTTCATCTTCGGCAAGCTGGACGAGGGGATGGCCTTCTCCGAGGCTACCCAGATCGCCCGCGGCAACGGCTTCACCGAGCCGGATCCCCGCGATGACCTGAACGGCATGGACGTGGCTCGCAAGCTCCTGATCCTGGCCCGCGAGGCCGGCATGGCGTTGGAGCTCTCCGATGTGGAGGTGGAGCAGGCACTGCCGCCGGGCTTTGACGTGAGCGGCGACGTGGAAGCCTTCATGGCCCGCCTGCCCGAGGCCGACGGCTGGTTCCGCGACCAGTTCGCGGCGGCCCAGCG
The DNA here is from genome assembly GCF_019048585.1 of Aeromonas sp. FDAARGOS 1418. Lineage (NCBI taxonomy): Bacteria > Pseudomonadati > Pseudomonadota > Gammaproteobacteria > Aeromonadales > Aeromonadaceae > Aeromonas > Aeromonas sp. FDAARGOS 1418. Next base: position 2,130,249 of record NZ_CP077387.1, read on the forward strand.
TGAAGGCAAGGTGCTGCGTTACGTCGGCTCCATCGAGGGTGGCAAGTGCAAGGTGGCCATCAAGGCGGTGGGTGGCGACGAGCCCCTGTTCAAGGTAAAAGACGGGGAGAACGCGCTCGCCTTCTTCTCCACCTATTACCAGCCCATCCCCCTGGTACTGCGCGGCTATGGCGCAGGGACCGAAGTGACCGCCGCCGGTGTCTTCGCCGACGTGCTGCGCACCCAGAACTGGAAGCAGGAGCTGTAACATGAGTTCAGAGATGAACCCGAATGTAGAAATCGGCGGCAGCGTGGTGGCCTATGCCCCGGCCTCCAGCGCCAACCTGAGCGTGGGCTTTGACGTCCTGGGGGCGGCGCTCGCCCCCGTGGATGGTTCCCTGCTGGGTGACCGCGTCCAGGTCAAATCGGCAGAGGTGCCTTTCGCTCTCTCCTCCGTTGGCCGTTACGCCCACAAGTTGCCGGACGACCCGAAAAAGAACATCCTCCACGACTGCTGGGTCGCCTATGGCGAGGCGCTTGAGAAGCGCGGCCTTGGTCTCAAGCCGCTGGAAATGGTGCTGGAGAAGAACCTGCCGGTGGGCTCGGGCCTGGGATCGAGCGCCTGCAGCGTGGTGGCGGCGTTGGAAGGGCTCAACGCCTTCCACGGTGCGCCCCTGAATGAACACGACCTGCTGCTGTTGATGGGAGAGATGGAAGGGAAGATCTCCGGCTCCGTCCATTACGACAACGTGGCGCCCTGTTATCTGGGCGGTATGCAGCTGGTGCTGGAGGAGGGGGGCGTCATCAGCCAGGGCATCCCGGTGTTTGACGAGTGGTACTGGGTGGTCTGCTACCCGGGCACCGTGGTCTCCACCGCCGCCGCCCGCGCCATCCTGCCGGCCCAGTATCGCCGCCAGGACTGCCTCACCTATGGCCGCCGGCTGGCCGCCTTCGTGCATGCCAGCTACAGCCGCCAGGAAGGGCTGGCCGCCAGCGTCCTGAAAGACGTCATCGCCGAGCCTTATCGCGCGGCCCTGATTGAAGGCTTCAACGAGGTGCGGGCCCAGGGGGCCCAGAACGGGGCGCTGGCCACCGGCATCTCGGGGTCCGGTCCCACCGTGTTCGTGGTGATGAAGGATCTGGCCCAGGCCGAACGCATGAAAGAGTGGATGGAAGCGCACTTCGTGCGCAATGAAGATGGATTTGCCCGGGTCTGCAAACTGGACATGGCCGGGGCACGGGTAACAGGAAGCGAGCTATGAATCTTTACAACATCAAGGACAAGAGTGAACAGGTGAGCTTCGCCCAGGCGGTGCGTCAGGGTCTGGGCCGCGAGCAGGGGCTCTTCTTCCCAGAGACCCTGGAGCCGCTGGCCGACGTGGATGCCCTGCTGGATCTGCCGCTGGCCGAGCGCTCGGCCCGCATCCTGAGCCACCTGCTGGGTGACGAAGTACCGGCTGCCAAGGTGAGCGAGCTTATCGACGCCGCTTTCACCTTCCCGGCGCCTCTGGTGAAGCTCAAAGACGGCACCTATGCCCTCGAGCTGTTCCACGGCCCGACCCTGGCGTTCAAGGATTTCGGCGGCCGCTTCATGGCCCAGTGTCTGGCTGCGTTCAGAACCAATGACAAGATCACCATTCTCACCGCCACCTCCGGCGACACCGGTGCCGCCGTGGCCCACGCCTTCTACGGCCTGGAGGGGATTGAAGTGGTGATCCTCTACCCCAAGGGCAAGATAAGCCCCTTGCAGGAGGCGCTGTTCTGCACCTTAGGCGGCAACATCCGCACCCTCGCCATCGACGGTGACTTCGATGCCTGCCAGGCGCTGGTCAAAGATGCCTTCGACGATGAAGGGCTCAAGACCGCCATCGGCCTCAACTCCGCCAACTCCATCAACATCAGCCGCCTGCTGGCCCAGGTTTGCTACTACTTCGAAGCCGTGGCCCAGCTGCCGAAAGCCGATCGCGCCAAGGCGGTCATCAGCGTGCCGTCCGGCAACTTCGGCAACCTCACCGCGGGTCTCATCGCCAAGGCGCTGGGGCTGCCGGTGAAGCGCTTTATCGCCGCCACCAACGCCAACGACACCGTGCCGCGTTACCTGAAAACCGGCCAGTGGGAGCCGCACCAGACAGTCGCGACCCTGTCGAACGCCATGGACGTGAGCCGCCCCAACAACTGGCCGCGGGTGGAAGAGCTGTGCCGTCGCAAGGGCTGGGCGCTGGAAACCTTGGGCTCAGGGATGCGTGATGATGCCCAGACTCGCGACGCGCTCAAACGCCTGCATCAGCTGGATTACCTGTGCGAGCCCCACGGGGCGATTGCCTGGGATCTGCTGAACGAGCAGCTTGGGCAAGACGAGGTCGGTGTGTTCCTCTGCACCGCCCATCCGGCCAAGTTCAAGGAGTCGGTAGACGAGATCCTGAATCTGGATGTGCCGCTGCCGGGCCCGCTCGCCAAGCACGCCGCGCTGCCGCTCCTGTCTCACGATCTGCCCGCTGACTTTGGCCGCCTCAAGACCTTCCTGCTCGGTTAAGCCGCCATGAGACGCTGACGATCCCCCGCTTTTTCACGAGAGCGGGGGATTTTTTTATGTCCGGTATTGATGTCCGGTATACCCCTGAAACAAGGAGCACGGCATGAGCCCGCATCCCCTTCGCACCCTGATCGAGACCTGTGACGCCGCCATCTCCCGGCGCGACTTCGACGCCCTGATGACCTTCTACGCCGAAGACGCCGCCCTGGTGGTCAAACCCGGCATGGTGGCGCGCGGCATTCCCGCCATCCGCCGCGCCTTCACGGCCATCTCCGATTACTTTGACGGCCGGCTTGAGGTGACCCAGGGGGCCATGGAGGTGATCGAGGGGGCCGACAACGCCCTGGTGATCATGGAGACCCGGCTGCGCTACCCGGACGCGCAAGGCGGCATGGTGGACGAGACCCGCCGCGCCACCTATGTGTTTCGCAAAGAGCCCGGCGGGCAGTGGCGCTGCACGGTGGACAACTCCTACGGCACCACGCTGCTGGGGGCGCAGCAGCCCGGCGAGCGGCCTGCAACTGACTAGCGCAGTCACACTGGCTCGACGTAGCCAGTGTGCGTGTATAGCGTGCGTAATCAAGGCTCACCATCAAGGCCGTGCTGCCAGACCGGTTAGTCAGATTGAGTAGCCAGATTGAGTAGCAAGAGCCAAGCCATCCAGGCCGGGGAACCCGAGCCGCACGCAGGGCACCGCTCTGCCTGGGAGGGGGCATCACAGCGCAGCCCACGGCGCAACTCCCCGTTTTGGTTGTGCCTCACAACCTGCTGGCAGAAAGTGCACCGACAGTGATTGCTGCGACATTTTTACGAATCTGGTTTGCACTCTCGTTGTTATTCTCGCCCCTGGCAGCACAACCCTGTCTGTGGGTCATTTCCAGCCCCCCGTGGCCCGTTGACCCGGTCTGCCGTGGCTGCTAATCAGGGGACTGCTTGACACCCTTCATGGACGAGCAGGGCCGCAGATGCCTCGACGGCGCGGCATATCGACAACAACAACACCACAGTGCAGGGAGCAAACCATCATGTGGCCGTACCGAAAAATAGTGACCCAGTCCCTCAAGACCCCCTTGATGATCGCCAGGATCATGTTTTACCTGGCCCTGTTATTGGTCTTCCCCCTGCCAATGATCATGCTATCGGACTCTCCGGCGGCAGAGATCGGGCGTTTCTCTTACATCCTGGTGACGTTTCCCATCGCCATGGGGCTGATGCTGATATCGAGCCTGATGGCCATCCTCATTGCCATGGTGGAGTCGCGCAACCAGCAGCCACCCCAAGGGCGGTGGTAAGAAGGTCCCTGCCTTTCAAGCCATCCAATAAAAAACCATCCCGTGCGGGATGGTTTTTGGACTTCCAAATTGGGACACCCACCTTTTTGCCCACCTTTTTGCCAGCAATTCGCCCAGCACTGTGGTCAACGACGATGCCATCAGCCACCGTGTTAATCCGATAGATCCCGTTTTACTCCTTTGGCATTTGTTTGGGGCATCGCCATGTCTGAACACGCAACCCCGCTGGGTAAATGTCGCTGGTGTACAAGGTATTTATCAGGTTCCAGGAAGATCAGTGTGTGATGAGAGATATAGCCAGTTAACGGCTGGCTCAGAAAGGTGGGTGCCCCAGGTTTTATCACCATCCCAGATTTCACAGATATTTAAGTTAAACTCAAATTTTCTTTATTTTCATAGAGGTTAAGTTTCCATGTTGGTCCTTTACATCAAAGGTTTTTACAGGAATGTATTCATGAATATCATAAACACTAAAGGTTCCTTCTCTGTTACACCATAAGCCGTGAAATGAAAATGCATCAAGCCCTGATGTGGCTCGAATGTATATTCTATCCCCTATATATATATGCCTATCATGGAACTCTTTATCGTTATCAAGATAAAAATAGTTGATATTTAGGTCGTTTCTCACTGCTTTTATATTATGATGTAAACTATTGAAGCTTTTAGTAAATGACGCCTTTTTTGTAATTACAGTTACTTGGGCGCCATGACACAACCCCATGATAACATATTTAATAAACTCAATTGATTTGCTGTTTATGTAGTTGTCGATAAAAATAACATTGGTTTCACCTTTAAAATATTTGCTCAGTTGTAGCGGGCTGTCCGAACCACCGTCATAAATTGTTTGCTCAAAAAGTGGGTTATCACCACGACCAAGAAATGATTGATAGTTGCTTATACTACTGACATCTATTCCATAGTCAATGTAAGATTGGCATTTAATTGTTTTTTCATCAAAAATAAAATGACCTGCAAAGTAGGCGCAAGATGCATAAATATCATCGTCACAGGTGATGTTGAAATATTTAAGAACTTCATTTTCATCAATGTATCTGACTCTGTTTGCAAAGTTTGCTCGATATAATAACCACTGATTAAATAAATCCAAGCGTGCTGGGTCATTTTGGAATTTGTTCTTTATATGCTCAATGTATTGAGGGCTTAAAACAAATTTAAACGCATTTGCCGTTGAGTTAATCTGCTTGTTAAGCATTATTTCAGTAATGGATGAAGGGCTGATGGCACAAATCATGACTCTACCTTCACACTTTTGTTTTTCATGATTTCCATTGTTGCATTATATGCAGCATCTAAAAATCCAGATGGCCAATTTGATGTTATTTCACCATATTCATTCACCTGTATATAGTTAATGTCTTTTTTGTTTTTATTTATATACATGATGTTTATGTCTTTATGGCTAATACCTTTAGAGCTGTGTATGCGGTGTTTGGAAATTTCTAACTGTATTCCACGAAGTAAATGTTCACTATGGGTTTCTATTAATAATTGTACTCCGCCATTTGCCATTGAACATAAAACCTGGGCGAATAAAAATTGAGCGTTTGGGTGTAAGTGTAATTCTGGTTGCTCTATTATTAACAGCTCATTTGGATTTAATAATGCCCCCTGAATCAATATTGGTAAGACTTGAGAGAAACCAAACCCAACATCGGTAATCGTATCTTCGCTTTGGAGTTTATTATTTTCTAGTTTTATTTTTACAAGTTCATCGATTGTTTGGGCTTTTACTTTTGTATTGGGGAATATAATGTTTAACCAAGTATTGAATTTCTCGAGTTTTTCTCGTTCGATAGTCGAACCTCTTGAAGCTGCAGCTTGTAGATTGGCTAATACACTCGCTGTGTAAGCTCCACTGATACCGATCGATTTACTATGTGATGAACGTTTGTAGCTTCGAAGAGGGCTGGAGCGAATAGGTGCCAAATAGTATGTATTACTATCTAAAATAGATAGCATTTTTTTCAATGATTCATTGAACATGTCAAAGAGTTCATCTGAAAGAGAACTTAACTCATATGTGTCAGAGCGAGAATCAAATGGTGGAGATGGGTACATCAACTGAAAATCAATTCTGTTTTCTTTTTCTATTCTCAAGTAATTTTTTAGTAAAAAATCGGATAATTTATTTTTGTCTATATCGATATGCTCATGGTTGTCTATTATCCAATCAACTAGACTACGATCCGTCTTCAAATAGTAGTGGCTTCTGGTTTTTGCTCGTTCCACATGAAAATGTGCCTGACCATATGATTTTATATGAGAAATTATTTTGATAGATTTAAGGCGAGCCTGGCTTGTTTTATAGTCTTTGTCATAAGTGATTTCCATTAAGCTAGATAGGGGGCGCTCATACTCTTTCAACTCGCTCGAATCTTCCGGGTCGTACTCAAAATCAAAATGAGATGATGACCACCACCTAGTCATTTCTTGCTCATGTTTCTCGCCATGAAACTCAAATCCAAAAGTAATGTCTTTTTTGTCATCATGTGAATGAACATAGTCACCATAAATTCCAAGTTCTACGTAATCACCGTTTGCTGCAAAAACTTCATATTCATTTGTAACTGAGAATGTTTGCTTCATTGCAATAATTGATTTTATTATTGATGATTTTCCTGAGCTATTTTCACCCATTATTAAATTTATCTTTTGCGGGAAGGATACACTGGTTTCATCGAAGGCTTTAAAGTTTTTTAAATTAATTCTTGTTAATCTTAATGACGACTGCAGCATGTTAAAATCCTAATATAAATCTCTGGAGTGGTTGGTTTTTATATACATTACATAACTGGAAAGCCATGGGGGTAAATTTAATGAATAATTCAATTAAAGGTGTATTTATTCAGGTACTGTATTTATCATCCCAAAAAATATGGGGAAGTTGCTTTCTGAGTCAGATGCATTTAACACAAACAACGCTACCGCCCCTGGATTACAGCTTCCAATGCGCTCCATTAACCAGCGGGCGGGGCCCGGATGGTGCTGTAGGCGCCGAATGACCAGCATATCCTCAAGCCTCATACGCAAACCAGTCAAAAGTTGACGCAACCGCAAGGAAGCGCGGGATTTTTGCGCCAGCTCAACAATTGAAGTGAAGGCGCCGGGTGGCCGGAGGGAGGGGCTGGGAGGGGATTGTCGGCAAGGAAGGGGCATTTTGTTGTCACGGGGGAGGGGGACTATAGTGCAGCGAGGCAAGGGTGCCTCGTTTGGCCCGCGTGAGTGGGGGCTAACCACAATGGATAGAACGATGGGAGTGTGACATATGAAGCGGATCCTGATGGTGTTGAGTCTGTGTGTGACGGTCATGGGCATGGGAATGGGGGGAGCCCAGAGCGCGACCTCTGGCGCGCAGCAGGAGTGCGAGGCCCAGGCGGCGGTGAAGAAGCTGGCGGGCGCCGCCAAGACCAGCTTTGTGGGCAAGTGCGTCAAGGATGCCTCCGCCAGTGCCAAGGCAAGCCAGTGTGAGAAAGCGGCCGCCGACAAGAAGCTGGCTGGCGCGGCCAAGAACAGCTTCGTGCAAAAGTGCCTGAAGACGGACGGGGCCGCTGACAAGGCGACCCAGTGCGAGAAGGCGGCGGCGGACAAGAAGCTCGCCGGGGCGGCCAAGAACAGCTTTATCCAGAAGTGCGTGAAAACCGCCTGAGCCGGTTGAGGCTCTGACACCAACGCTGGTTGAGGCAGTGACGAGAAAGGGGCCCTGGGGCCCCTTTCTCTGTTGTGATGGGTGGTGGGGGCAGCTCTCGCCGCCAGTGTGCCCGGCGATAAGCTGTGGGCGGGGAGCTGACTTGATCCCTGCCTGGTCATCACTCTCCCTGGGTTGGCTGGGTATGTTCGGGGGCGCTGCTCAGCAGATCCTGCCCCTCGTCCTGGCTCAGCACCAGATAGCGCTCGTACTGGCGCAAGACGTCGGCACTCAGCTCGTCCCGGGTCAGGTACTGGATGTCGTAACCGGCACGGCCATCGGCAAAATAGGTGATGGGCTCGAAGATGCGGGCCTCGGGATCGTGGTTGTGGGCCGCCTCCAGGGGGTTGAAGGCGGGGGCGGGGCGGGCCTCGATGCGCACCCCGTAGCAGAAGTCCCGGCGACCCTGCTGGGGCACCAGCAGATGGCACTGATCCGGCCCACCCTCTTCGACCCGGCTGGTGATGCCCCGGGCAGCGAACTCCTGACTCAGGGCCGTCAGGGCGGGCAGGGCGACCTTGTCCACAAAGGCGCGGGCCTCCTGCTCGGTGGAGGGGCGCAGCAGGTGATCCATCCGGGTGCGCCACTGCTTGCCGTTCCAGAAGTCAGTGGCGGGGGAGAGGCGCCTGGCCGAGTGCTCCTTGTCTGCGACAAGGCCGCGGCAGAGTCCGAGGCAAAGCAGCACCATGATGAAGGCAAACGGCAGGGCGGCGATGAGGGTCATGGACTGGAGTGCCGCCAGCCCTCCTGTGCTCATCAGGGTACCCGCAGTGACCCCGAGCAGCAGAGCCCAGAACAGGCGCTGCCAGACCGGTGAGCCCTCCTTGCCCTGGGTGGCGATGTTGTCGATGACGAAGGCTCCCGAGTCGGCGGAGGTGACGAAGAAGACGCTGATGAGGATCACTGCGAGGGCCGAGGTGATGTCCGCTCCCGGCAAGAGGTCAAAGAAGTTGAACAGCAGGGTGTCGATGTTGCCGACCGAGTCGATGAGGCTTGTGCCCCCCTCATGCTGGCTGGCCCAGATGGCGGCGTTGCCGAACACCGTCATCCAGAGCAGGTTGAAGGCGGTGGGCACGAACAGGACGCCGAGGATGAATTCGCGCAGGGTGCGTCCGCGGGAGATGCGGGCGATGAAGAGGCCGACGAAGGGGGACCAGGAGATCCACCAGGCCCAGTAGAGCAGGGTCCAGTTGCCGAACCAGCCCGCCTGGCGGGTCTCGCTGTAGGTGAAGGTGCGGAAGGTGAGCTGGCTTAAAGAGGAGACATAGTTGCCAATGTTCTCCGAGAGGGCTCCCAGCAGGTACTGGGTGGGGCCGGCCACCAGCACGAACAGCAGGAGCACGATGGCGAGAAAGAGGTTGAGCTCGGAGAGGCGCTTCACCCCCTTGTCGAGACCGGTGACCGCCGAGATGCCGGCGAGGGCGATGACGACCCCGATGAGGCCGAAGCGAAACAGCTCCCCCGAGGTGTCCATGCCGGTGAGGCGGGTGATCCCCGCCGAGAGTTGCATCACGCCATAGCCCAAGGTGGTGGCGATGCCGAAGATGGTGCCCACCAGGGCGAAGACGTCCACCGCGTGGCCGAGCGGCCCGTGGATCTTCTCCTTGAAGATGGGATAGAGGCCGGAGCGGATGGTCAGGGGCAGGTTGTAGCGAAAGCCGAAGTAGGCCAGCACCAGGCCGACGATGGCGTAGATGGCCCAGGCGTGAAAGCCCCAGTGGAAGAAGGTGGTGACCATGGCCTCGCGGGCGGCCACCTGGGTCAGGGGCGTCGCCTGGGGCGGGGAGACGAAGTGACTCATGGGCTCGCCCACCCCGAAATACATGAGCCCTATCCCCATGCCGGCGGCAAACAGCATGGCGAGCCAGGAGGTGAAGCTGAACTCCGGGCGGGCATCGTCCGGCCCAAGGCGAATGTTGCCAAAGTGGCTGAAGGCGATCACCAGCAGCAGGATCAGGAACATGCCGACCACCAGCACATAGAACCAGCTGAAGTGCTGGGCTATCCAGCTCTGGCCGCTGCCGAAGAAGCGGGCGGCGGCCTCCGGGGCCAGGGAGCAGATGGCCAGCAGCGCCAGGATGAAGAGCAGACCCGGGATGAAGATGGGCAGCGACAGGGTGCATCTGGAGGGACGGGGAGCGTTCATGGGACACCTTTGGGTGGAAGGACTCAAGACACTATAGGCCCCTCGGGTGCAAAGCAGACAAGGGGTGGACGGCGAGTGACGTGGTCAACGGCCATGAGCACCGTGGGGGAGGCACTCGTCGTCCTGTTTTTTTCATCGTATTTTATGCCTTTAAATCAGATGGTTACCGATTTCTTGTTTATTAATAGCGAGTTGATGCCGTTTTTTGGGAAATCTTTTCCCCCCTCGTCCGGTTCTATTGAACGTAGCCGGATGAGATGCGCCGGAGACATCACTCTCGACAACAAGGAATAGAGACATGAACGTGAAAAAAAGTACTGCCATCGCCTCTGCCATGACGGGTCTGCTGGCCCTGGGTGCCCAGTTCATCGCCGCGCCGGCCATGGCTGCGGATGACAAGGAGAAGTGCTACGGCGTGGTCAAGGCGGGCAAGAACGACTGCGCCACCAAGGGCGGATCCTGCGCCGGCACTGCCAAGATGGATGCCCAGGGGGATGCCTTCGTGGTGGTGCCCAAGGGGCTGTGCGAGAAGCTCGCTGGTGGGTCCCTGCAACCCAAGTAAGCCGCATGCCATGGTGTGGCGCCCGCCACATCATGGCCCTATCTATTGAGAGCCCAGCCATGAACCCCTTGATCGGTATCGGTTTACGCCCCCCGCACTACGACGAGATCCGCCACACCCTGCCCGGAGTGGGCTGGCTTGAGGTACACAGCGAAAACTACTTCGAGCGCCACAGCCAGGGCTTCGAGGTGCTGGCGGAGCTTGCGAGGCACTACCCCGTGAGCCTTCACGGAGTCGGCATGTCGCTGGGCTCCGCCGATCCTCTCGATGCCGGGCACCTGCGCCAGCTGGCAGCCCTGGTGGCGGCCATCTCGCCGGTGCGGGTGTCGGAGCACCTGAGCTGGGGCAGTATCGGCGGGCGCTATTTCAACGATCTGCTGCCCATGCCCTACACCCGGGCCGCTCTTTTGCACATGAGCGACAAGATAGATCGGGTGCAGCAGACACTGGGCAGACAACTGCTTGTCGAGAATCCCTCCTCCTACCTGCAACTGGCGGGGGAGATGGGGGAGGCCGAGTTTCTGGCCGAGCTGGCTGGGCGCAGCGGCTGCGGCGTCCTGCTCGATCTCAACAACCTCCATGTGAGCGCGGTCAATCACGGCCTGGAGGTGGACGACTATCTGGCGACTATCGACCTCGACACGGTCGGCGAAATTCACCTGGCCGGTTTTACCGAGAAGCACCTGCCTCAGGGGCCCCTCTATATCGACACCCACAGCACCCCCGTGGCCGAGCCCGTCTGGGCGCTCTACGAGCAGGTCTGCCAGCAGCGCGCCATCCCCACCCTGATTGAATGGGATCTGGCGATCCCCCCGCTGCCGGTGCTGCTGGGAGAGGCGCAGCGTGCCAGCGAGATCCTGAGCGCGGCGCAGCAAACATCCAGGGAGGCCGCCCATGTCTGAGCGTGTTTTCCCGCAAGGTACTTTTGCGAGCGGTCTGCTCGGGGAGGCCGCCCATGTCTGAGCTTGTTTTCCCGCAAGGTCCTTTTGTGAGCGGTCTGCTCGGGGAGGCCACTTATGTCTGAGCTTGTTTCCCCGCAAGGTACTTTTGCGAGCGGTCTGCTCGGGGAGGCAGCCCATGTCTGAGCTTGCTTCCCTGCAACGCGCTTTTGCGAGCGGTCTGCTCGGCCAGGATGATGCCATCCTCGGGCACATCCAGCCGGGACGCTTTGCCCCCGACGCCCTGTTGCAGATCTATCGCAACAACTTCATCCTCGGCCTCACCGAGGTGCTCGCCAGCAGCTACCCCGCGGTACGCGCCATGGTTGGCGAGACTTTCTTTGAGGCGGCGGCACGAGGGTTCGTGCTGGCGGCTCCTCTGGAGGAGGGGAGCGTCATGGACTACGGGGAGGGCTTTGGCGACTGGCTGGCACGCTTGCCCACCACGGCCGCGTTGCCCTGGCTCGGGGATCTGGCCCGCTTCGAGTGGGGGCTGGAGCGGGTCTCGCTGCTTGCGCCAGAGACGCGGCGCTGGCCCGCCGAGCGGCTTGCCGCCATGACCCCTGAGCACTGGGAGCGGCTGGTGCTGCATCCTGCCTGCGATCTGCAGCTCCTGGAGAGCCCCCATCCGGTGCTGGCGCTCTGGCAGATGGCCCTGCACGGCGGTGAGACGGTCAGGGAGCTGGATGCTGTCTGCTCCCTGGCACTCAAGAAATGCCCCGGACACCGGGTCGACCCCATTCCCCTGGATGCCGCCGCCTGGTGTCTGCTGCAAGGCTGCCTGCAGGGCAGGCCGCTGGCCAGCCTGCTGGCTCAGGATCCCGCCATGGCCGAACACCTGGCCCCCCTCATCACCCTCGACCTGCTGGTCGATCTGGAGCTTGCCCCATGACAACGCAAACCCTTGCCAGGCCCCTTGGCCCCCTTGTTGAACGCATCTTGCCCTGGTGCAGCGGTGGCCTGTTGCTGCTTGCCAGGCTCTGGGTCGCCACCATTTTTCTGCGATCCGGCTGGCTCAAGTTAACGGCCTGGGACAGCACCCTCTATCTGTTCGAGTTCGAATATCAGGTGCCCCTGCTGCCCTGGCAGTGGGCGGCCTATGCGGGCACGGCGACCGAGCTGTTGCTGCCCCTCTTCCTGCTGGCGGGCCTCTTCACCCGTCCGGTCGCCTTGCTGCTGTTTGGCTTCAACGCCATGGCGGTCATCTCCTACCCGGCCCTCTGGGCGGGGGGCTTTCACGATCACCAGTTGTGGGGCTGGATGCTGCTGACCCTGGCTGTGTGGGGGGCGGGCCCCCTGGGGCTCGACAGCTGGCGCCTTGCCCGTCGTTCGCCTCCGGCGTAAGGTGGCCGCACACGAGCCCTGCCTGACTGACGGGTGGGAAAGGAATGCAAAGGAGAAGAGATGAAGGTTCGCGAGGCCCTGGCGGCCGATATTCCCGCCCTGACGACACTGCGCATGGCGCTCTTTTGTGAGGTGGGGGAACTTGCCCGGCCCGATGAGGATCCGGTCCTCAGGGAGGCGACGCAGGCCTACTTCATTCAGGCGCAGGAAGAGGGCAGCGCCCGTAGCTGGGTGGTGGAAGAGGAGGGCGAGGTGGTGGCGTGCGCCACCCTGGCACTCTTCGTGCGCCCGCCCTACCCGGGCAATCTGGCGGGGCGGGAAGGGTACCTGCTCAACATCTACACCCGGCCGGCTTGGCGCAGACGGGGAATGGCGAACGCCCTGCTGGTGGTCATGGTGGCGTATGCCCGCGAGCAGCAACTGGGCAAGCTGTGGCTCCATGCCAGCAGTGATGGGCGCGCTATCTACGAACGGTTCGGCTTTGCTGGCAATCCCGCATGCCTTGAGTGCGTTCCCGCTCGCTAGCCGCCTTTTTCACCGCCGGGCTGATCCTCTTTCACCTGGGCTGCGTATTGGGAGCCCTTGGCGGCATCGCCGCTTTTCTATACACTGCGCGCCCCATTCGTTTCAGTCGTCCGACCACTTATGTCGGCGCTGGCGGTGCCGATACCCTCTGTGGGTGAGGCCGTGGTGCCCATGGGGATGGTCAACGAGGAAGAAGTGTCATGTTCAATCAGAAGCTCAAAGCGCAGTTGCAGGCATGCCAGACCCGGCTCGATGAGGAGCAGGGCATCATAGAGGCGATCAAGGCGGGTGCCGCCACCGTCATCTTCAGCCCGGAGGGGATCATCCAGGAGGCGAGCACCCCTTTCCTGGCCCTGATGGGATATGGTGCCGCCGAACTGATTGGGCAGCCCCACAGCCAGCTCTGTCCGAGGGCCTGGGGGGAGTCCGGTGACTATCGCCAGTTCTGGCGCCGCCTCGCCCAGGGGGAGGTGCAGTCTGGCACCTTCGAGCGCGTGAACCGGCAGGGGGAGACGCGCTGGCTGGAGGCGACCTATTTCCCGGTGAAGCACCAGGGCCGGGTGACCCGGGTACTCAAGATGGCCAGCGACGTCACCGAACAGCACCTGCGGCTGGAGCGACTCGAGGGGCTCACCGAGGCGCTGGACCGCTCCCGGGCCATGATCGAGTTCACCCCGAACGGCGACATCCTCCATGCCAATGCCAACTTCCTGAGCGTCATGGGCTACACCCTGGGGGAGATCGCGGGCAGGCACCACAGGATCTTCTGTGACGAGGCCTTTCTGCGCGAGCAGCCCCGTTTCTGGGAGGAGCTGGCCCGGGGCCAGTTCAAATCCGGCCTCTTCATGCGCCACGACAGCCGGGGGCAGGCCGTCTGGCTGGAGGCGACCTATAACCCCATCCGGGATGGCAGCGGCAAGGTGGTGCGGGTGGTGAAGTTCGCCAGCGACATCACCGCGCGCATCGAGCAGAACCACGCCACCCGGGAGGCGGCCCGCCTGGCCCACAGCACCGCCCAGGAGACCCTGCACAGCGCAGAGGAGGGGGCGGGCTTGCTGCGCGCCGTGGTGCAGACCTCTTCCCTCATCGCCTCCCAGGTGGATGAGGCCATCGCCCTCATCGGCCAGCTCAACGAGCAGTCCAGAAGCATCGAGGCCATCGTCTCGACCATCAGCGCCATCGCCGATCAGACCAATCTGCTGGCCCTGAACGCCGCCATCGAGGCGGCGCGGGCGGGGGAGCAGGGGCGCGGGTTTGCGGTGGTGGCGGACGAGGTGCGCCAGCTGGCCGCCCGCACGTCGCTCTCTACCGACGAGATCGCCAGGGTGGTGCAGAAGAACCGCGAGCTGACCGCCAGGGTGACCGACGACATGGCCGGGGTGGCGGGCAGCGCCGAACTCGGCAAGCAGCAGATCGCCGGCGTGGACAAGCTGATGAGCGAGATCCACCAGGAGGCGGACAGGGTCTCCCAGACGGTGTCGGCCCTCTCCATCTGAGGGGCTGACCGCAAGATTGCCAACAGAGTGAGCGATCGGACGGCCAGGCTGAACCCTGGCTGTATGACGCCCCCCTTCGTCATTGTGCCGCCCGGCCCCCTTGTTTAGGCTGCCGCCTCCTTTTTATTGAGCAGGTAGACAACAATGGCAGTACGACAGAGAGGCAGGGCACTGGCCCTGCTGCTGGGAATGGGGGCGAGCCTGGGGCTCGGTGGTTGCATGGGCCAGATGGGCCTCTCCTCCATGGTGACCAAGGGCAACCTCAGCGTGGTGGACAACCGCTACGGCCGTGCCGGCGTCTTCGTGCTGCTCTCCCCCGTCTATGGCCTGGCGGCCACGGCGGATCTCTTCGTGTTCAACACCATCGAATTCTGGTCCGGCAAGAACCCCATTACCGGCAAGTCGCCCGCCCTGGTGGATCAGAAGAGCGATGCGATCATCAAGGTGAACCAGCACCTGGATCCCGCCCTCAACCAGGTGCCGCTGGCCCTGCTGCCCCAAGGGGTGCGCGAGGTACAGGTGAGCTACCCGGACGAGCGCACCGCCCAGATGGAGATCCACTACATCGACGGTCAGCGCAGCCTGATGCGGGGAGAGATGCGCGGGGAGCGACTGGATCTCTATCTGGACGACAAACTGGTCTCGACCCTGAGCCGCGAGCAGCGCGATGCGGCGGCAAGCCGGGGAGCGGTGCAGGTATAATTTGTCGCGCCCCTGATCCTTTACTCCCAACAAATGCTATACATGCCTGCGGGCAAGTACGCCCCGATGTAGAGGGAGTGGGCTATGACGGTAAACGGGTTGCGTTTGGCAGAGCTGATTGGTTCTCTCAGCCATGCCCTGGACATGACGGAAGGGCAGCCGAGAGGCCATTGCATCCGCTGCTGCTGGATAGGCTCTCGTCTGGGGGAGCAACTGGGACTGGATGCCCGGCAGCGCCACGACCTCTATTACACCCTGTTGCTCAAGGATCTGGGGTGCAGCAGCAATGCCGCCCGCATCTGCGAGCTCTATCTCACCGACGATCTTCACTTCAAGCGCGACTTCAAGCTGGTGGATGGCTCCCTCTCCGAGGTAGTCAACTTCGTGCTGGGCCACACCGGCTTGCAGGCGGATCTGCTGGGCCGTTTTCGCAGCCTGTTCCACATCTTTCGCAACGGGGATCAGATAGCCAACGAGCTGATCCTGACCCGCTGCCACCGGGGGGCGGACATCGCCCGCCAGTTGCGTTTCAGCGACGAGGTGGCCCAGGGGATCCTCTCCCTGGATGAGCACTGGAGCGGCAAAGGGCGGCCGCAACAACTGGCGGGAGAGGCCATCCCGCTCTTCTCCCGCATCGCCCTGCTCTGTCAGGTGGTGGACGTGTTTCACGCCGCCGCCGGGCCGGACGCGGCGATGAGGGAGCTGCGCGAGCGCAGCGGCAACTGGTTTGATCCCGCCCTGGTCAGGGCCTTCGAGGCGCTGGCCGACGACGCCTTCTGGCAAGGGCTGGCGGATCCCGCGTTGGCGGAGCGGGTCTTCGCCCACCCGGCGGGGCAGGGGGAGGTGGCGCTGGATGAGGATTATCTGGACGAGATAGCGGCGGCCTTCGGCCAGGTGGTGGACTCCAAGAGCCCCTACACCGCGGGGCACAGCGGCAGGGTGGCGCTCTATACCGACATCCTCGCCGCCCAGATGGGGATGTCCGAGGCGCGGCGACGCTGGCTCAAGCGGGGTGCCCTGCTCCACGACGTGGGCAAGCTCGGGGTGAGCAACGCCATCCTCGACAAGCCGGGCAAGCTTGACGAGCAGGAGTGGGCGGCGGTGCAGATGCATGCCGCCTACACCGAGGAGATCCTGAGCCGCATCGGCGCCTTCGAGGAGCTGGCCCAGGTGGCTGGCGCCCACCATGAGCGACTCGACGGCAAGGGCTACCCCAAGGGGCTCAAGGGGGAGGCGATCACCCTGGAGACGCGCATCATCACCACCGCCGACATCTTCGATGCCATCACCGCCAAGCGCCCCTATCGGGATGCCATCCCGGTGCCGCGGGCCCTGGAGATGATGGCGGAAAACCTGGGCACGGCCATCGACCCCGACTGCTTTGCCGCCCTGAAGGCGGGGATAGAGGACTTCTCCCTCTACCTCACTCCGGAGCAGCCCCTGGCTCGTGCAAGCTAAGGCGCGAGCCCGAGACAAACAAGCCCCGCATCGGCGGGGCTTTTTTGTGGGCGGTTGCAGGAGGCGCGATCAGGGGCGGGCCGAGGGCTTGGCATAGGGTTGCAGCACCAGCCCCAGCAGGCGATGGAGGTGGGCGAGCTGCTCGATGAGATGGAGATTGAGCCAGAGGTAACCACCAAGGGTGGGGTCGTGTCCCTGGCCTGGCGCCTGGCTTGCGTCCCCATCGAGCCGGGCGGCGGCGGCTTGCAGGCGGCCGATGGCCTGGTCGGCCGCCGTGGTATCGCCGCTCTTGAGCATGAGGGCGAGTTCGGTGAGCACTGACTCCGTCGCCTGCTGGCAGGCGCGAAGCCCCGGGTGGCTCTGCATCAGGAAGTGGCTCTGGCGATCCCGCCAGTAGGTGTTGGCCAGCATCTCCAGGGTGCAGACGCTGTTGCGAAGGGTGGTCTGGGTCGCCTCGAACAGCGGGCTGCCAAGGCGGGTCTCCTTGACCGCCGGGGCCAGCAGGGGGCGCAGGCTGACTATTTTGGCGAGCAGGCGGGCATGGCTTCGGGTGAGCTTGGGGCGCTCCAGCACGTTGGGGGAGAGGTGGGTGTGGTAGAGCCGCCCGGCCTGCTGCAGGGTGTCGTGCATCTGCAGACGCCAGTGGGTATAGGCCCGCTGGGGGTAGATGCTGCAAAACAGCAGGGCCAGCACCGACCCCAGGATGACGTCGCCGCTGCGCCAGAGCGCGGTCTCGATGTCCCCGGGCACCCCGCCGACGATGACCCCCAGGGTGATGCCGATGAGCAGCCCCACATAGGGGCGCTTGCCGAGCGCCAGGTAGCCGCACAGGAACATGATGGCGCAGCACCAGGCCAGCATCAGGGGCAGGGAGTAGAGCTCCAGATAGAGGGCCACCACCCCGCAGGCGGCGCCAAAGACGGTGCCCACCACCCGTTGCAGGGCGCGCGACAGCACGTTGCCCCAGAACGAGATGGGGCCCATCACCACCACCAGGGTGATGAGGGGCCAGGTGCTCTCCGGCAGCTTGAGCTCCCGGGTCAGCAGGAAGGTGAGGGTGAAGGCCAGGGCGATGCGCAGGCCGTGGACTAGGCGGTAGCGGCCATAGATGAGCAGATCGAAGCGGGAGAGCGGGGCATTGAGGCGCAAGGGCGTTCTCTTATCTCGGGTCAGGGTTGTGAGGATAGCAAGGGGGACGGCATTCGCCTTGACCTGCGTCGTTTCTCCGGTTCATGGGGGCGCACCTGTCGGCAGGCGCACCATGACCCGCTCGCCGGGGGGAAGGGCCGCGCTACCCGGCGCCCGTTCGATGCGGCAGTTGGCACTGTCGTGGCCCCCATCCACCGGGCGCACCAGCAGGGTGCCCGCCTCGTCCTGACTGAGCAAGCCGGGCACAACGCCCTGCTCTGCCGATGGGGGCAGGGCCGCCAGCAGCCGGGCGCAGAGGCGAAGAGGCGGCGGGGCCTGACGGGGGGCGTGCGGGGGCAACCGGGCGCAGATGAAGTCGGCGATGGCCTCCAGATCCTCGAAGGGGAACCGGGGCAGGGTCGTGGCCTGGGGCGCGTCGCTCACGAGGGCGACGATGTCAGGATCATCGGGGAAGAGCAGGGGCCGGCCGATGGCGGCGCGATACAGCTCCACCTTGGGAAAGCGCCTGTGCTTGAACCCCTCGACCAACAACAGATCCAGAGCGCGCGCATCGAAGCGGGCCAGCAGCGCCTCGAAGGGGGGCTCCCCCTCCGGGGTCTCCCGGATCAGGGCGTGGCGCCGGTCGGAGGCCGCCATCACCTGGGTGGCGCCCGCCTGGCGCAGGCGGTGGCTGTCCTTGCCGGGCTGGTCTATGTCAAAGGCGTGGTGGGTGTGCTTGAGCACCCCGAGGCGCAGACCGCGCGCCACCAGGCGCGGGATGAGGCGCTCCAGCAGGGTGGTCTTGCCGGTGCCGCTCCAGGCGACGAAGCCGAGCAGGGGCAGGGGGCTCATGGCGCGCCCCCTTCCCGCAGCCTTGCCTCCCAGGCGGCGAGTTCGGCCGGGCTGTTGAGGTTGACGAAGGCGTCGGGCAGATCGGCAAAGGGCACCACCGCCATCTGGTGGCGGGCAAACCAGGCCCCGGTCTTGCGCTCCCCGTCCGCCAGCGCCTGTTGCAGAGAGGGGCGCAGGGCGCGGCGCAGCAGGGCGACCACGGGCTGGAGGTGCTCTCCGTCGTGGGCCACCACCAGATCGGTGTCCGGGGTGATGGCGGCGCGAAAGCGGGTCATCAGATCAAGGGGCAGGGCGGGGCCGTCACAGGGGACGAACAGCACCCAGTCGTGACGGGCCGCCGTCAGCCCCGCCAGCATGCCGGCCAGCGGCCCCTGGAAGTCGGCCTGCGCGTCCCCGATGACGGGAGCAAGCTGCCGGTAGCGAGCCTGGCTGCGGTTGGCGTTGATCAGCACCTCGTCCACCTGGGGGCGCAGGCGGGTCAGCACGTGTTCGATCAGGGGAGTGCCCGCGAGGGGCACCCAGCCCTTGTCATCGCCCCCCATGCGGGTGGCGCGACCGCCCGCGAGGATGACGCCGCTGACGAGAAAAGCGGGGGAAGAGGAAGGGGTCATGGTGCTCCGTTGCTCACAAAGGGATGCCCACAGGGGCGTGTCGGGATCTTGCGCCAAGGCGGGCGCGGGAGCAACCTTCGGCTGCCCCGGCAAAGGCGCCTTTGGCCGCAGGGTTTGTCCAAGCTCACAAAACCGGATCGGCAAACGTCATATGATCCCCAGCATTCTGAGTCTTGCTCTCCTGCCTGATGGCAACTTCATGTAAATCAAAGAGAATGACTATGGCTACCGGACAATATCTGCTGTGGAAAGATGCACAGGGTCACGATTTTCGCCCCGTTGCGCTGACGGGCACCAATCTGCTCAACGATCGCAACCTCAACAAGGGCACCGCCTTCACCGAACAGGAGCGGGCCGATTTTGAGCTGGGCGGCCTCTTGCCGCCCCAGGTGCAGACTTTCGAAGCCCAGCTGGAGCGGGTCTATGAGGCCTTCCTGAGCGCTTGCAGCGACATCGAGAAGTACCAGAACCTGCGAGCCTTGCAGGATCGCAACGAAACCCTGTTCTACGCCCTCCTGTCCCGCCACGTGGAGGAGATGACTCCCTACATCTACACCCCGACCGTGGGCAAGGCGTGCCAGGAGTTCAGCCACCGCTTCCAGAAGCCGCGCGGCCTCTACATCACCCCGAAGAACGTCGATGACATGGGCTCCCTCGCCCGCCACATGGATGCCAAGGCGGTGCGCATCATCGTCGTGACCGACAGCCAGGGGATCCTCGGCATCGGCGATCAGGGGGTGGGGGGTATGGGCATTCCCATCGGCAAGCTCGCCCTCTATACCCTGGGGGCGGGCATCCACCCCGCCTGCTGCCTGCCCATCGCGCTGGACGTGGGCACCGACAACCAGGCGCTGCTGGATGACCCCATGTACCTGGGGCAGCCCCACAGGCGCATTCGCGGCAAGGAGTACGACGACTTCATCGACAAGTTCGTGGCCGGGGTCAAGCGCCACTTCCCCAACGCCGTGCTGCAGTGGGAGGACTTCAGCAAGTCCAACGCCTTCAACAACCTGGCCCGCTACCAGCAGGCGCTGCCGTCGTTCAACGACGACATCCAGGGCACCGGGGCCGTGGTGCTGGCGGGTATCATTGGGGCCGTCAAATCCAAGGGGGAAACCCTGGGCCAGCAGCACTACCTGGTCTACGGGGCCGGGGCTGGCGGGGTCGGGGTGGCGGATCAGATCTGCGCGGGGATGATCCGCGAGGGGCTTGACCCGCAGGCGGCGCGGGATCGCATCTATATCCTGGATACCCAGGGGCTGGTGTGTGACAACCGCGAGGGGCTGGATGAGTACAAGCGCCGCTACGCCAAGCCGGGCCTCTTGCTGGCCCAGTGGGATCTGCAGGGCAAGGCGGGGCTGACCGAGGTGCTGCGCCACGTGCCCATCACAGTGCTGCTCGGCACCAGCGGCGCCGGCGGCGCCTTCCAGGAGGAGCACATCCAACTGATGCTGACTCACTGCGAGCGCCCCATGGTGTTCCCCCTCTCCAACCCCACCGCCAACTGCGAGGCCCTGCCGGAAGACATCTTCCGCTGGAGCCAGGGGCGCGCCATCGTCGCCACCGGCAGCCCGTTCAAGGATGTGCACCATGAGGGGCAGGATTATCGCATCGGTCAGGGCAACAACGTCTTCATCTTCCCCGGCGTGGGGCTGGCGGCCATCGTCAGCCAGATCCGCGAGATAAGCCCGGACATCTTCACCACCGCCGCCTTTGCGCTCGCGGAGTGCGTGAGCGAGGCGGATCTCGCCCGGGGCACCGTCTACCCGAGGATCAGCGAGCTGCGCAACATCTCGGTGCACGTGGCGACCGCAGTGCTCAAGGATATCGTGCGCCGGGATCCCTCCCATCCGCTCATCGGTCAGGA
The DNA here is from genome assembly GCF_019048585.1 of Aeromonas sp. FDAARGOS 1418. NCBI lineage: Bacteria > Pseudomonadati > Pseudomonadota > Gammaproteobacteria > Aeromonadales > Aeromonadaceae > Aeromonas > Aeromonas sp. FDAARGOS 1418. Next base: position 2,151,394 of record NZ_CP077387.1, read on the forward strand.
TCTGCAAGAGCACATCCTGAGCCATATGTGGGAGCCGGTCTACCTGCCCTATCGCCGGGTCTGAGGTGCGACCTGCCCGCACGTGTCGCGGGCATGACGATGCCATAGAAACAGAGAGGGTGGCCCAGGCCACCCTCTCTGTTTTCCGCCCTGCTGTGTGTGCGGGGCAGGACGCTGCCACTTATTGAGCGGGCGGGGGCACCAGGCGGTCATCGACGCTGCCGTCGCCCCGAAGCTTGTTGCCACTGGCATCGACGGCGTCCACGCCGTTGTCATCGACGCTGCCATCGCCCCGAAGCTTGTTGCCATTGGCGTCGACGGCATCCACGCCGTTGTCATCCACGCTGCCATCGCCCCGAAGCTTGTTGCCACTGGCGTCGACGGCGTCCACACCGTTGTCGTCCACGCTGCCATCGCCTCGAAGCTTGTTGCCACTGGCGTCGACGGCGTCCACACCGTTGTCATCCACGCTGCCATCGCCTCGAAGCTTGTTGCCATTGGCGTCGACGGCGTCCACACCGTTGTCGTCCACCCGGCCACCGGCATGACGCTCCCCGCCTGCATGCTTGTCGCCACCGCCGTGGCGATCGCCGCCAGCGTGCTGGTCGCCACCGGCATGTTCGCCCTGACCACGGTCATCGCCGCCGTGGCCGCTGTCGTCCCCGCCATTGTTTCCGTTATGGCTACTATCGCCTCCATTTCCGCTATTGTTTCCACTGTGGCTACTATTGCCCCCGCCGCTGTTGCTGCCTCCGCCGCCGCTGTTGCTGCCTCCGCCGCTGCTGTTGCTGCCTCCGCCGCCGCTGTTGCCGCCTCCGCTACCACTGTTGCCGCCGCCATCCCCCCCTTTGTTGTGCACGATCAGCCCATTGGCCACATAGCTGTGGCTGCCATCGAGGATCAGGTTGAACAGCGCCGTGGCGGGCGGGGCATCAACCCAGGAGAGGGAGGCCACCGGCAGTTCGACAGGGTGCGGCGCCAGCGCCAGGTTGCCCGCGCTGCCCCCCTCTGACCAACCCAGCAGGTGCATGCCGGTAAAGAGCGGCAGCACGGCGAGGGCCGGGTTTTCGGTGCGGGTCATGGCCGGTGCGATGGCCGCCCAGCCCCGGGTGGTGAGGAAGGGGTGCTCGGCGGTAAAGAAGGGGGGCAGATGATTGAGCCCGTAGAGCCTGCGCGCCCCCAGCGCCACCCGCTCGATGGCCTGGATGCGGTTGCTCTGCCCGTGCCTGTCCCGCACCCGATCGCCGACCCGCAGGGTCTCGATGGGGCGTTCGCAGCCATCGGCCATCAGGATGCGGGTACCGGCAATGAAGCAGGACTTGGCATGGGCCTGGTTTGCCTGCCACTGGTGGTGGTCGAAGTCATAGCTCAGCGGGGTGGCGAACAGGGCCAGGGCGATGGCCGAGCCCAGCAGCAGCCGGCGCTGGCTGGGTTTGAATGAGGGCAGTGACATGGGGAACTCCTTGTCGGTGTGGGGTCACGCCTTCGAGTATAGAGAGGGGATTGGGGCAATATCTGCGTCGACCAGTTGAAAGCCTTGTCATGTCAACTTGCCGGAAAAACGATTGGCGTTGGCCATAAAAGTGCGTAAAATCGCTTCCTCGATGCTTGTAGCAGCGAATCCCGCCTAAAAAGCCAGTTTCATGCCCTCCCCAAGCAGTAAAAGGCAACAAATGACGCCGTTTGGCCCGTTGGCTGCCTTGAAAACGTCTTGTGATGACTGAAAAGTGTCAAATATCCCTGTCAGTTATCAAAAAATTAAGGATACCCATGTTTTCCTTGGTCAAGCAAAGCGTCGCCGGGCTGCAAATTCTGTTTGTCGCCTTCGGTGCCATGGTGCTGGTGCCCCTGCTCACCGGTCTGAACCCCTCCATGGCCCTGCTTGGCGCCGGTGTAGGCACCCTGCTGTTCCAGCTCTGCACCCGTCGTCAGGTGCCGATCTTCCTCGGCTCCAGCTTCGCCTTCATCGCCCCCATCATCTATGCCACCCAGACCTGGGGCCTGCCCTCCACCATGTTCGGTCTGTTTGCCGCGGGCTTCATGTATTTCATCCTGGCGGCCATCATCCGCGCTCGTGGCATGGGCTTCGTGCACAAGCTGCTGCCCCCCGTGGTCATCGGTCCCGTCATCATGGTGATCGGCCTGTCGGTGGCCCAGGTAGCCTGCAACATGGCCATGGGCCGTGCCGGCGGTGAGCAGGTGGTGCCCGCCACCACGGCGCTGACCCTGGCGGGGATCTCGCTGGCGGTCACCCTGATTGCCGCCGTGTTCTGCAAGGGTTGGATCAAGCTCATCCCCATCCTGTGCGGTGTCATCGCCGGTTATGTCTCTGCCGTGCTGATGGGCCAGGTGAGTTTCGATGGGATGGTCAACGCCCCCTGGCTGGCGCTGCCCCACTTCGAGACCCCGGAGATCAACTGGGCCGCGGCCCTCTTCATGCTGCCGGTGGCCATCGCCCCCTGCATCGAGCACATCGGCGGCGTGCTGGCCATCGGCGGCGTGACCGGCAAGGACTACACCAAGGATCCGGGCCTGCACCGCACCCTGGCCGGTGACGGCATCGGCGTCTGCTTCGCCGGTTTCATCGGTGGTCCCCCCGTCACCACCTATGCGGAAGTGACCGGCGCCGTGATGATCACCCGCAACTTCAACCCGGTCACCATGACCTGGGCGGCGGTGTTCGCCATCATTCTGGCCTTCTTCGGCAAGTTCAACGCCCTGCTCACCTCCATCCCCATGCCGGTGATGGGCGGCATCATGCTGCTGCTGTTCGGATCCATCGCCGCCATCGGTCTCAAGACCCTGGTGGAGTCCAAGGTGGATCTGGGGCTGTCCCGCAACATCGCCATCGTGGCGGTGACCCTGACCGTGGGTGTCGGCGCCCTGGAGATGAAGATCGGCGACTTCGCCCTGGCCGGTGTCGGCCTGGCCTCGGTGGCCGCCATCCTGCTGAACCTCATCCTGCCCCAGCACTCCGAAGAGGGTGCCATGGAGAGCGCCAAGGATTAAGCGCCTGGCTTGCTGTACGTTGAGATGATGAAAAAGAGGCCACCTTCGGGTGGCCTCTCTTTTTTTGCCTGCGTACCACTGAACCCGGGCTCCCCATGTGAAGCGGCTACACTCAGGGGCACCATTGACGGGAGAGGACGAAAGGATGAAGAGGGCATGGATCCTGGCTCTGCTGGGGCTGATGGGAAGCGGCGCGGCCGAGGCCGGTGCGGTGCGCTACGAGGTCGAAGGCAAGCCGTTCGAGGGCTATTACCTGGCGGCTGCCGACAAGGATGCCCCTCTGGTGGTGCTGGTGCACGACTGGGACGGGCTCAACGGTTACGAGATCAAGCGGGCCGAGATGCTGGTGGCCCTGGGCTACAGTGTCTTTGCCGTAGATTTGTTCGGTGCCGGGGTCAGGCCGAGCACGGTGGAAGACAAGAAACGCCTCACCGGGGCCCTCTATCAGGACAGGACCAGGATGCGCACCCTGCTGCAAGGGGGATTGGCGGAGGCGGGCAGGCAGGGGGGGCGGCTCGACAATGCGGTGGCCCTCGGTTACTGCTTCGGCGGCGCCGCCGTGCTGGAGCTGGCCCGCAGCGGGGCGGATCTCAAGGGGGTGGTGAGCGTACACGGCGGGCTGGAGACTCCGGCCGGGCAGGACTACAAAGAGGCGAAGGGACAGTTGCTTGTCCAGCACGGCAGCGCCGACGAGGCGGTCTCTCTGGGTCAATTTGCGGCGCTGGTGGCCGAGCTGGAGAGCGCCGGGGTGAAGCACGAGGCGACCAGCTACAGCGGCGCTCCCCACGCGTTCAGCGTCTTTGGCTCGGACAACTACCGCGCCGATGCCGATGCCAAGTCCTGGCAGCGTTTCACCGGTTTCCTGAAGGAGGTGACCGGCTCCTGAGGGGGCCGGCTCACGCAGGCCATGGCAGTGCCATGGCTTTTTTATGCCCGTTTTTCGCCATCTCAGGGGAGGGCGAGCACCCTCACCCACATGGCCCCCTTGCCCACCTCGCTCCGTGGGCCCGGGGTGAGCTGGCCGCTTTCGGGGTCGATGGCATGCAGCGCCACCTCGTGGGATTGCTGCCCGGTCGCGATGAGCCAGTGGCCGCTGTGGTCGATGGCAAAGCCCCGGGGGCAGGCCTCGGTCGGGAAGTGGCCGAGGGGGGTGAGGGCGCCATCTTGGGGGGAGACGCCGAACAGGGTGAGCAGGCTGCTGGCCCGTTCGCTGGTGTAGAGAAAACGTCCATCCGGGGTCAGGTGCAGGTCGGCGCCCCAGCGCTCCCCCTCATAGCCTGGGGGCAGCATGTCCAGGCTCTCGCGCGCCACTATCTGTCCGTCCGCCTCCCTGTGGTAGCGATTGAGGGTGGCATCGAGTTCGTTGAGGCAATAGAGATCGCCGTTGTCCGGGTGCAGTGCCAGATGGCGGGGCCCGGCGCCGGGGGCGGTGTGAATGTCCCCCAAGGGATGGGGAACCAGCTTCTCGTCCACCAGGGCAAAGCGGCGCACCCTGTCCTCCTTCAGGCAGGCCACCAGCAGCTCCTGCTCCCCGTTTTGCCCCGCAAGCCAGGTGACCGAGTGGGCCGCCATCAGGTCGTCGAGACGCTGGTGAGGGGGCTGCATCCGGCCCGCCTGATCCTGGCGGGAGACGGTGACGTGGTTGAAGGCGTAGGAGGCGGCAAAGAAGAGGCGGCCGCTGTCGTCCGTGCAGGTGTGGGAGGCGCTGCCGAGCAGTGGCGCCGAGGTCGGGGCCCCGAGCCGCCCATCGGCGGAGATGGGGAAGCTCAGCACCCGAAAATCGGGGCGCACCCCCGCATGGAGCCAGCGCCGGTCCGGGCTGATGACCAGGGGCTGCACCTCGCCGCCGGTCTGCACTTCCTGCAGCGGGGCGAGGGTGCCTGCCTCGAGGCGAAACACATGGATCAACCCGCTCACCGGGTTGGCCACATAGACCACTTGTTGCATTGCATCTCCTTTGCGACGGCCGTCCGTCGGGTCAAGGGAAAGGGGAGTCCCGGCGTCTCAGGCGGGGATCAGGATCTCGCGAATGACGGGCACCACTGACAGTACCAGCAGGGCTGCCATCACCTGGTTGAAGCGGCGACGGGCAAGATCGTTTGCCAGCCAGCGCTTGAGCAGGGAACCGCACAGGAGCCAGAGTCCGACGCAGGGGAAAGAGACGATGAAGAAGGTCAGGGCGATGACGAGGTGCTGCTCAAAGGGGTCGCTCCCCGCGCTGGTGAAGGCGGCGATGGCGCCGGTGGCGACCACCCAGGCCTTGGCATTGACCCACTGGAACAGGGCTCCCTTGAAAAAGCCGAACGGGCGGGCCCCTTTGCTGTCAGCCATCCCGTCCGTCGGGCGGGCGATGAGCCAGGCAAGATAGAGCAGATAGAGGGTGCCCGCGCACTTGATGAACATGTGGAGTTCGGGGAAGCGGGTAAAGAGCTGGCCAAAGCCCAGCCCCACCAGCAACAGCATCAGGGTGAAGCCGACGCAGATCCCCATGAGCAGGGGCAGGCTCTTGCGTATCCCGACGCTGGCGCCGGCGCTCATCACCATGATGTTGTTGGGGCCGGGGGTGACCGATGCCGAGATGGCAAAGAGTACCACGGCGTAGAGAGAGTCCATTGGGTTCCTCGTGCAGACAGTCCGTTGTCTTCCCTATATTGGGGGCGATCTGCGCTTTCCAAGGCGGGGGGCGGGCAGAAAAAAACAGGCCCCGTGACGGGGCCTGTGAAGCGGGCGGGATCAGACGGGCTGGTTCCCTGCCGGCGGCAGCGCCGGGCGGGATTCCACCTTCTGTTCGTCTCCCTGCATGTTCTTGATGTAGACGTCCATCTGGTTGAACGCGATCTCGATGCCATGCTCGCGGAACAGCACGTCGATGCGACGGTTCAGCTCGTCGATGGCCGGGTTGCGATCCCCCAGCTCGCTCACGAAGAAGCGCAGCTCGTGATCCAGGGTGCTGGGCCCGAAGGTGAGGAAGTAGACGATGGGGGCCGGGTCTTTCAGCACCCGGCTGTTCTCCATGGCGGCCTGCATCAACAGCTTGCGGGTCAGATCCAGATCCGAGCCATAGGCCACCCCGACCCGGGCGATGACCCGGGTGACGGTGTCGGACAGGGACCAGTTGATGAGCCGCTCTATCATCAGCTGCTGGTTCGGGATGATCACCTCCTTGCGGTCGAAGTCGGTGAGGGTGGTGGAGCGGATCCTGATCTTGTTGACCGTGCCCGAGATGGTGCCGATGGTGACGGTGTCGCCGATCCGCACCGGGCGCTCGAACAGGATGATGATGCCGGAGATGAAGTTGGAGACGATCTGCTGCATGCCGAAACCGATACCGACCGAGAGACCGGCGGCCAGCCACTGCAGCTTCTCCCACTGGACCCCGAGCATGGCCAGCGCCGTCAGGCTGCCCACCCCGATCAGGGCGTAGTTGAGCATGGTGGTGAAGGCGTAGGCCGTGCCCTGGGCGAGACGCAGCTTGGAGAGCACCAGCACCTCCAGCAGGCCCGGCAGGTTGCGGGCCAGCGACAGAGCCGCACCAAACACGAAGAGGCCGGTCAGCACGTCGCTCAGGCTGATGGGATAGAGCACGGCGTTGGCCCCGGTCCCCTCGCTCTTGTGCCACAGCACCACGCTGTCGAGGTAGGTGAAGACCGCCACCAGATCAGACCAGAGCCAGTAGAAGGCGACGCCGAACACCAGCAGCAGCATGATGCGGGTCAGACGCAGGGACTGCTGGCTGACCTCTTCCAGATCCATGGGCTGCTCTTCGATGGCTTCGCCCCCTTCCGCATCCTCCTGGGTCTTGTGTTCCCGCTTGGCGACCGCGCGGCGATAGGCCAGACGACGGGCCGCCAGTTCAAGACCGCGCAGGGCGGTGCGATAGACCAGACCCCAGATGATGATGAGGTAGAAGGACTCGATGAGCCTGCCGGTGAGTTTCAGGGCCGTGTAGTAGTAGCCAAGGGCTGCCAGCACCATCAGGGCCACCGGTGCCAGCGCCAGGGCGACGGCGGTCAGGGTCTGCAACATGCTTGCCTCGCCCTTGATGCGGGCGCGGGAGATGGGCAGCACCAGGTAGGCGGTCAGCCCCAGCAGCAGCATGGTCATGCCCTGGCCGATGACGTCGTTGCCAAGGGAGGAGGGCTCCACCACCGCCTTGGTCGACAGCATGATGAGGGGCAGCAGGGGCAGCCAGAGGTAGCGCATGCTGTTGCGCTTGGCCTGCAGTTCGTCCCGCGGCATGCGGAAGTGGGTCTCGCCGATGCCCCCCGGTCGCATCACAGACAGGTAGACGCTGAACACCAGGTAGCCGAGGGCCAGGTTCAGGGTGATCTGGAAGATGAGTCTCGGGCTCAGCAGACCGCAATAGGCGAGCAGCAGGCCGGCGGCCAGGATGAAGAGGGTGCCCGGCAGGCGTTGCAGCACGGTGAACAGCAGGGCACGGGGGGTGTGCCACTGGCTGTCCTGACGAAAACGTCCCAGATCCTTGACGATCTTCTTCTGGCGCTCGAGCAGGGTGCCGCGCTTCCACAGCAGCAGGCCCCCCACCAGCAGCAGGGGCAGTGCCAGCAGAGAGACTGCCAGCAGCATGTCGCCCCAGCCACTCCAGTCCGGTTTCAGCACCCAGTCGGAGGCCTGCTTGAAGGCCTGGGCCGGCCAGGTGATGAACCACTTGGCATCGATGGGCTTGTTGCTGCTCACCCAGAAGATGTGCTGCTGCAGGGTGAACTCGATGGAGGCATAGACCCGGGTCAGCTGCTGCTGGGTCAGTTGCAGGCTGATGGCGTTGGTGAGCTGGGCATCCATCTGGCGGTTGAGCTGATCCAGCAGGCCGATGCGGGTGTCGATGAGCTTGGCAAGGCTGGCCCTGTCTTCGTCGCTCACCGTCTCGCCGCTGCTGGCGATGAGGTTGTCCAGATACTGGTTCTTCTGGAACAGCTGGTCACGCTGCTGGCTCAGTTCGAACTGGGCCAGGTGCAGGTCGGCGATCTGCTCCTCCAGGTTCTTCACCAGGGTGGAGGGGGCCGCTTCCAGTTGCTGGTAGAGCTGATAGAGGATGCGCGAGAGCAGCAGGTTGCCCTTGAGCATCTGCACCTGTTCGTTGAGGTTGCGCTCGGTCTGGGTGCCGCGCTCCAGCATGCTCTTCGCCTGCAGGTTCTTCTGGGCCAGGGTGTTGAGGCTGTTGGTGGAGCTGATGAGTTGCTGGCTGAGCTGGTAGTTGAGCTCCTGCTCTTTTTGCACCAGGGGGTTGTCTTCGGCGGCCACCAGTTCGCCGGTCTCTTCGGCGGTCTTTTCGGTGTCCCCCAGGCGCTTGGCGCTGCTCTGCTCCTGCAATGCCTGCAGTTTCTGCTCTTCACTGGCGAGACGGGCACTCTGGTAGTCCCGTTGCTTGACCACCAGATCCTGCATGCTGGTGCGGTTGTCCAGCTCCTTTTGCAGGTTGGCCAGTTGCAGATCCAGCAGGGCCAGTTCGGCATTAAGCTTCATTTTCTCGGCGCTGCTCACCCCGTCCCCGGCGTTGAGGCGGGTGCGGATCTCCTGGCTGCGCTGATAGGCGCGGCTCATGCTGGCCTGGGCCCGCTCCGGCAGGGTCTGCAGGTTGGTGATCTGGCTGCCGATGGTGCCAAGGGCCTCCTGGGCCGCCTGCATGTTGGCCATGATCTCGGGTTGGCGGGCATCGAGCTCCGCCAGGCTCATGGTGGCGTATTCGCTCTTGAGCTGCTCCGGGCTCTTGCCCTGGGTCAGGGCGTCGAGCTTGGCGCCGATCTCCTTGAGCTCTGCCGGCAGGGTGCGCAGGCGTTCGCTCTGGGTTTTGGCCTTGCTCTTCTCCTTGTCGATGCTGTCGAGGAGGGAGAGGGTGTCAGTCAGGAACTTCTGGTCCGCCTGCTGGCTGGCCGTAGGGGTGTCCGACTTGCCGAGGGCGTCGAGCGCCCGCTGCACGGTGGCGCGCTGGGGCAGATCCTGCGCCAGGGTGCTCGGGGTCCAGAAGGTGATGAGTAAACAGAGCAGCGGCAGCAGGGTGGCCGAGGCTCTTTTGAAGCGTGTTGAGAGCATAAAGCGTCCGGGTGATTATGCGATGTTCGGGGGATTTTCCACCAGGGTAAAATCCGCGTGGATTCTAGCACCGGCGCAAGAGGGGCAGCAGGGGGAGAGATAAAAAAAAACGGCGCCCGCAGGCGCCGCTTTCATCGGTTCAGGACTGATTACAGTACGTGAACGGAGGCGGTGTTGGTGGTACCGCTCGGTACCAGGGCACCGGAGACCATGACAACCACGTCACCCTTCACGCCCATGCCGATTTCCAGCGCGGCTTCTTTGCCGATGCGATAGAAGTCGTCGGTGGAGGCGATGGAGTCAACCACGTGAGCAACCACACCCTTGGTCAGCACCAGCTGGGCAGCGGTCTTCTTGTTGGTGGTGATGGCCAGGATCCAGGCTTTCGGGAAGTACTTGCGGATGGCCTTGGCAGACTTGCCGCCTTCGGTGGCAACCACGATCAGCGGGGCGTCCAGCTTCTCGGAGGTCTCTACCGCGCCTTTACATACCGCTTCGGTGATGCGCAGCTTGTTGCTGTCGTTGGCAGCAGACAGGTTGGACGGCATCACGGCATCGGTACGCTCGCAGATGGTGGCCATGATGGTCACGGCTTCCAGCGGGTACTTGCCCTTGGCGGATTCACCGGACAGCATGACTGCGTCGGTACCGTCCAGGATGGCGTTGGCTACGTCGCCAGCTTCGGCGCGGGTCGGACGCGGGTTCTTGATCATGGAGTCCAGCATCTGGGTGGCGGTGATGACCACTTTGCGCGCTTTGTTGCACTTCTCGATGATCATCTTCTGGGCGAAGATCACTTCTTCTACCGGGATCTCGACACCCATGTCGCCACGGGCAACCATGATGCCGTCGGAGACAGCCAGGATCTCGTCGAAGTTGTCCAGGCCTTCCTGGTTTTCGATCTTGGAGATGATCTGGATGTTCTCGCCGCCGTGGGCTTTCAGGTGCTCACGGATTTCCAGCACGTCTTCTTTCTTGCGAATGAAGGAAGCGGCAACGAAATCAACGCCTTGCTCGCAACCGAAGATGAGGTCGCGCTTGTCTTTCTCGGCCAGGGCCGGCAGCTTGATGGAGACGCCCGGCAGGTTGATGCCCTTGTTCTCGCCCAGGTCACCGTTGTTGAGCACTTTACAGATCACTTCGCGCTCGGTGATTTCGATGACGTCCAGGCCGATCAGGCCATCGTCAACCAGGATGCGGTTGCCGACGCGCAGGTCGCTGGCAAAGCCGGCATAGGTGACGGCGACTTTGTCTTTGTTGCCCACCACGGTCTGGTCGGTGGTGAAGGTGAAGGTCTGGCCGGCGACCAGGGAGACGTCGTTGCCGCCTTCGAGCTTGATGGTGCGGATTTCCGGACCCTTGGTGTCCAGCAGGATGGCTGCGTGCTTGCCGGTTTCGGCCATGACAGCGCGCAGGTTGCTGATGCGACCACCGTGTTCGGCGTAATCGCCGTGGGAGAAGTTCAGGCGCATGACGTTCATGCCGGCATCCAGCATCTTGCCCAGCATTTCTTTGGATTCGGTCTTGGGACCGATGGTGCAGACGATTTTGGTCTTTTTCATGTCAGTCTTCATGGTTAAGGAATTTCCGCCGTGCAATATACACCAGTTTTTGGATACTTTTTATGATCCAGAAACAACGTTTTGAGCGAAAACGGCCTCAATTTGAAAGATAACGTTTTCGCTCACAGCTCATTTTAGGGGCTAAAATAATTGATTTTCCGCAACTGAGGCCATTTGGTTCCCATTTCTGGCCCCGCATCCTGCCCGATCCCATGTTGTTAAATGACAAACAACAGGGCCCCATTGCGGGGGCGATCCGGCCCGATGCCGTTGGCCGTCATCCAGTGTAGTCACTCCCTCCCGCGGCGTCAGGGCAAGCAGTGCAAGGCAGGAGCCGGTTGGCCTACAGCGGAAAAAAACGCCGCCCCTCCCGGCACGCCGGGAGGGGCGGCAGCCCTCTGGATCAGCCGAAGAACCAGTAGCCGCGGTTGACCAGCCGGGTCAGCAGTTGCAGGAAGCCCGCCTGATCGGCCAGTTCCACCAGCGCGTCCTGGGTGATGATGTCCTTGTCGCACAGGAGCGCGATGGCGGCCGGATCTTCGCTTGGCAGGGTCCAGGCTTCGCCGTCGATGTAGCAGGTGCGGCTCTCGCCGCTGAACCAGACGCTGCGCAACCCCGGCACCTTGATGGCGGGCTCCCCTTGGCTCAGCAGGTCGGCCACCTCGTCGGCGCTGTAGTCCGGCTCCACCGGATTGACGTCCAGATCGTGCTTGGCCTCGGAGATCATGGTGCCGAACCACTCCTTGAACAGGGTCTCGTCGTCGAGGGCCTGTTGCATCAGCTCCCGCAGGCGGTGCAGCTCATGGGGCTGGATTTCCCCGTGGCGGGCGCGGGGCTGGAGGTCCGGATCGCCGTAACGTTCGGTGCGGATCTCGTTGTCGATCAGGTGATCGGCAAAGGAGGAGACAAGGGCCTTGGCGTCCGGCGCGCGGAAACCCACCGAGAAGTTCAGGGAGGGCTCGATGGCGTAGCCCTCGTGGGGGAATCCGGGCGGGATGTAGAGGATGTCGCCCGGCTCCATGATGACGTCGATGATCGCCTCGAACGGCTCGCAGTGCAGCAGGGCGGCGTGGGCGGCAAACTCGCTCCGGGGCTTGGCATCGCCGACCCGCCAGTGGCGCTTGCCCTGACCCTGGGTGATGAAGACGTCGTAGTTGTCGATGTGGGGGCCGACACCGCCGTGAGGGGTGGAGAAGCTCACCATCACATCGTCAAAGCGCCAGCCCGGGATGAACTGGAAGGGCACCGCCAGCTCGTGCACCTCGGGTACCCAGTGGTTGCACGCCTGCACCAGCACGGTCCAGTTCTCTTCCCCCAGGTGATCGTAGGATTCGAAGGGGCCGTGGGCCGCCTCCCACTGGTTGTTGAAGCGGGTGACCAGGCGCGATTCGATCACCTCTTCCATGGCCAGACCCGCCAGCTCGTCCGGGCTGATGGGATCCTGAAAGTCGGTGAAACCGCCCTTGATGAGGAGCGGGCGCTTCTGCCAGTAGTGCTCGAGGAAGTGAGCGATATCCAGATTGAGTTGGTACATGGTGCTTCTCGTATTTTGTGAGAGGGCTTGCCCAAGGCGGGCTTGGGCAAGGGCTCTGAAATGGCCCGATAGAGGGTGATCATATCAAATGGGCCAAAATCAACGGGGGCCCTGCCGTCATGACAGAGCCCCCGCCGGTTCGGTTACATCACTTATTTCAGCAGATCGACCAGACGCTGGGCGTCGCCGATGTAGTTGGCCGGGGTCAGCTTCTTGAGCTCGACCTTGACCGCTTCCGGCAACTCCAGGGTGTCGATGAAGGTCCGCATCCCTTCGGCGTCGACGCGGCGACCACGGGTCAGCTCTTTGAGCTTCTCGTAGGGCTTCTCGATGCCGTAGCGGCGCATCACGGTCTGGATGGGTTCAGCCAGCACTTCCCAGTTGGCATCCAGATCGGCGGCCATGGCGTCCGCGTTGGCTTCCAGCTTGGAGATCCCCTTCAGGGTTGCCTGATAGGCAATCAGGGAGTAACCCACCGCCACACCCAGGTTGCGCAGCACGGTCGAGTCGGTGAGATCACGCTGCCAGCGGGAGATGGGCAGTTTGCTCGCCAGGTGCTGGAACACGGCGTTGGCCAGACCCAGATTGCCTTCGGAGTTCTCGAAGTCGATGGGGTTGACCTTGTGGGGCATGGTGGAGGAGCCGATTTCGCCGGCGATGGTACGCTGCTTGAAGTGACCCAGGGAGATGTAACCCCAGACGTCACGGTCAAAGTCGATCAGGATGGTGTTGAAGCGGGCCAGGGCGTCGAACAGCTCGGCGATATAGTCGTGGGGCTCGATCTGGGTGGTGTAGGGGTTCCAGGTCAGGCCGAGAGAGGTGACGAACTCCTCGGAGAACTGGTGCCAGTCCACATCCGGGTAGGCGCTGATGTGGGCGTTGTAGTTGCCCACGGCACCGTTGATCTTGCCCAGCAGCTCCACCGCCATGATCTGCTTGAGCTGGCGCTCCAGACGGTAGGCGACGTTGGCCATCTCCTTGCCCATGGTGCTCGGGGTCGCCGGCTGACCGTGGGTGCGTGACAGCAGCGGCATGTCGCGGTACTCGACGGCCAGGCGCTTGATCTCGCCGATGAGCTTTTCGCAATAAGGCTTGATCACCTCTTCCCGGGCGGTCTTCAGCATCAGGCCGTGGGAGTTGTTGTTGATGTCTTCCGAGGTGCAGGCGAAGTGAATGAATTCGCTGACGGCGGCCAGCTCCGGGTTCACTTCCACCTTCTCTTTCAGGAAGTACTCCACCGCTTTCACATCATGGTTGGTGGTGCGCTCGATCTGTTTGATGCGGGCGGCATCCTGCTCGTTGAAGTTGCTGACGATGCCGTCAAGCACGGCATTGGCTGCCTCGCTCAGGGCAGGGACTTCCGGTATCCCGGCGTGGCTGGCCAGTTTTTGCAACCAGCGCACCTCGACTTCGACGCGAAAACGCAGCAGACCGAATTCGGAGAAGATAGGGCGCAGGGCATCGGCCTTGTCGCCATAACGACCGTCAATCGGGGAAACGGCAGTCAGCGCGGACAGCTCCATGGGGTGAACTCCTGATGATTGGTGTGGGGGTTAAAATCGTTTGGCCAGTTCCACCATCTTCTTGCGGGCGAAGATGATCTGGGTACGGCTGCCGCCGAGCTGGCGCCACAGCACCACGGCGCGGATGCCTGCGAGCAGCAGGGCGCGCACCTTGTGCTGCACCAGGGGCTGCTGCAGGAAGAGCGGGGTGCCCGCCACCTGGATGCGCGGCCCGATGGGGCTGATAAGGTCGCTGTAGATGCTCGCCATATTGGCCAGGATCTGCTCGTCGAGCAGATCGAAATGCTGTTGCTGGCGGCCGATCTGGCTGATCCGCTCCCCCAGCATGTTGAGGATGTCCTTGCGCTTGGCGAGCTTGCGCTCCAGCGCGATCAGGCTCACCACGTAGCGGGTCAGCTCGGCATTCTTCTGGCTGCCGTCGGCCCCCAGCTGTTCCACCAGGGCGCGATAGCCGTCGCGAATGGCCAGGTGGCTGCCGAACACTTCCAGCGGCTGCGTGGGGTTGGTGACCAGAATGCTTTGCAGGCTCTCGCGCAGGGAGGCTTCGTCGCAGGAGCCGTCACGGGCCACTTTCTGCACCAGATAGGCGGCCTGGCAGATGCCTGCGAAGGCCATGGTTCTGTCTTGGAATTTGTCGCTCATATCTTCACAGCCCTGTTCTGTTCATTCACTGGCAGATGCCCGCAGCAGGTCATGATCCGGCCTTGGAATGTATCGCTCACGTAGGCTGCCTTCTGCTATTGGCTCAAACCGGATGGCTGAAACGTTGTTCGATGATGCCGCCGCCCAGACACACTTCCCCGTCGTAGAAGACGGCGGACTGGCCCGGGGTCACCGCAGCCTGCTTCTCGTCGAAGATGACCCGGATGGTCTCATCGTCGATGGGCTGGATCAGGCAGGGGATGTCTTCCTGACGATAACGGGTCTTGACGGTGCAGCGGCGCGGCGCGCGAATGGGGGTGCGATCCACCCAGTGCAGCTGGCTCGCGACCAGGCCGTCGGAGTAGAGGCGGGGGTGTTCCCCTTGCGCCACCACGAGGGTGTTGCGCTCCACCTCTTTGTCCACCACGTACCAGGCCTCTTCGGTGGCATCTTTGCGACCGCCGATGCCAAGGCCCTTGCGCTGGCCCAGGGTGTGGTACATCAGCCCCTGATGCTCGCCGATGATCTTGCCGTCCACGGTTTCGATGGGGCCGGGCTGGGCGGGCAGGAACTTGGCCAGGAAGTCCTTGAACTTGCGCTCACCGATGAAGCAGATGCCGGTGGAGTCTTTCTTCTTGGCGGTGATGAGATCCAGCTGCTCGGCGATGCGGCGCACCTCCGGCTTTTCGAGATCCCCGACCGGGAACAGGCTCTGACCCACCTGGGTTTCGCTCAGGGTGTAGAGGAAGTAGCTCTGATCCTTGTTGGTATCGAGGCCGCGCAGCAGGCGCGGGCGGCCGGTGCTGTCGTCACGGCGCACATAGTGGCCGGTGGCGATGTAGGTGGCCCCCAGCTCCTCGGCGGCGAACTCCAGGAACGCCTTGAACTTGATCTCCTTGTTGCAAAGGATATCCGGGTTCGGGGTGCGACCCGCCTTGTACTCTTCCAGGAAGTGCTCGAACACGTTGTCCCAGTATTCGGCGGCGAAGTTGATGGTGTGGAGTTTCATCCCCAGCTTGTCGCAGACGGCCTTGGCATCAGCCAAATCCTGGGCGGCAGAGCAGTACTCGTCCGTGTCGTCTTCTTCCCAGTTCTTCATGAACAAGCCTTCGACCTGATAGCCCTGCTGCTGGAGCAGGTAGGCCGAGACGGAAGAATCCACGCCGCCGGACATGCCGACGATCACCTTGATTTGGCTGTTGTCTGTCATTAGTCGAAGTTACCAGTTCGTTTAAACGGGGCGTATTCTACCAGAGTTTTGCGCCCCCGGTCACATCTCCCTGCCGCCGTTCCCCTTGGAAGCCCGGTGGCGGGAAATCGTTTTTCTATTTGTCGGCGCCATGATGAAAAAATGGCGCCAAACGGTCCCGCATAGCCTGTTCACGATCTGTCACGAGAGGCCGTCAGCAAGGTAAAGAGCAGCGCAGGAACCGGAACGTATAGATATACGTGAGGATTCCGAGCAGCACATGAGCCTTGATCACGGTCTCGCAGTAAGAGTGTGGGCAGGCTCTCAGATGAAGGCCTTGAGGGCCGACAGCGGCAGCCTGGTGCCTGCCAGATAGTCCTGGATACACTGCCACACCAGGGGGCTTCGCAGAGCGGGCTTGCACTCGGCAATCTCCTCCAGGCTGAGCCAGTGACAGGCCAGTACGTCACCGTCGGGATCCTCTGGATGGTGCTGACCGGGCGACTTTTCAAGGTCGAAGATGACGGCGGTGCGCACAAAGGTGGCCTCGCTGTCCGCCGGTTTGAAGAGGTAGACCCCAAGCCAGCCGGTGGGCGCGGCGGTGAGTCCGGTCTCCTCCTTCAGCTCGCGGCAGGCCGCCTGGATGAGATCTTCTCCCGGCTCCACGTGGCCGGCGGGCTGGTTGAAGCGGCGCTTGCCCGCAATCTCCTCTTCCACCAGCAAGAAACGCCCTTGCCAGTGCACCAGGGCGGCCACGGTGAGGCGGGTGGGCAGTGGTGGGTGATCGCTCATAAGGACTCCTTGTCTTGTTGGCTGTGCCCCGGCAGGGGCGCTCGATGCAGATCCGTTGTCGCCTTCATTCAGAGGGCTTGGTGCGAGCCGGACGGCGGGCGGTGGTGCGCCCGCCGCTGCGATTGCCGGGGCGCGGGTCTGCCCCGCGGCGGTCCCGCCCCTGAGGTGGATCCTGATCTGTTGGCCGAGCGGTGCGGGGGGCGCTGCGGCCAGTGCTCCCGGCTGCGGCGGATGCCCGTGCTTTGCCTTGCGTGGCGGCTGGTCGTGGCGCGGTTGCCAGCTCGGGGGCGGGCAGGGCGCGGCTCTCTCCCGGCGCGAGCCCATCGAGGGTCCACTCCCCGATGGCGTAGCGGATGAGGCGCAAGGTGGGGTGGCCGATGTGGGCGGTCATCCGCCGCACCTGGCGGTTGCGCCCCTCCACGATTGTTATCTCGAGCCAGCAGGTGGGGATCTCCTTGCGCTCGCGTATGGGCGGGTTGCGTGGCCACACCGCAGGGTCATCCATGATGCGCGCCCCGGCGGGCAGGGTCATGCCGTCGTTGAGTTCCACACCGGCGCGAAGGGCGGCCAGTTTCTCCTCGCTCGGGATGCCTTCCACTTGCACCCAGTAGGTCTTGGGGGTCTTCTCTCCCGGCTGGGTGAGGCGTGCCTGCAACTTGCCGTCGTTGGTGAGCAGCAAGAGCCCTTCGCTGTCTCGATCCAGCCTGCCCGCGGCATAGATGCCGGGCTCGGTGATGTAATCCTTGAGGGTCTCGCGGCCCCCTTCGTCGGTGAACTGGCAGAGCACCATGTAGGGCTTGTTCAGGAGCAGCAGCTTGCGATCCACCGGGGCGGGGGCCGGTTTGCGCTCGTTGACGCTCCCTGTGTGCCGGGCCTCCCGGCGTTGGGATGGGCGCACCGTGGTAGGCCCGCTGGCCGTGCGGCCTGCGTCAGGGCGGGCGGAGAGGGAGAGACGGGGACGGGCTGATTTCATCGCATGCCTACCAAAAACAGGGGATGGCGGAGTGTACCACAGGGGGCGGCCATCAGGGGGAGAGCGGGGCTCACCCTCTCGGGTCAGGGGGTGGCGATGTCCGGCGCCAGTGCGAGGGAGAGGCGCAGCATGTCCTTGTGCTGGATGCCGTGCTCCATCAGGGGCTCGGGATAGTGGATGAGGAAGTGATCCTTCACGACGGCATGGACGCGAAAGCCGTGGCGCTGGTAATAGGCGAGCTGGTGGCCGAAGCTGCCGGTACCGAGCTCGACGCGGCCTATCCCCTTCCCGGTCAGGTTCTCCAGCACGAAGCGCAGCAGGCCGGAGCCGATGCCCTGCTGCTGGCGGTTGGGGGCAACGGCGATGTTGAATATCTCGGCGGTTTGCTCCCCCACCAGGCCCGCCACGCATGCCCCCACGACCTCGTTGTCCGCCAGGGCGGCAAAGCCCCAGGTCCCGGGCAGGTAGGCGGCGATGCGCGACGCGGCGGGATCGGCCTCCAGCAGCAGGGCAAGCGGCAGGTGAGCGGGGTCCATCTCGACAAACGTCATCTTTGTTTCTCTCCCTGTTTGTGACGGCGCGCACCGCGCGAAACGATGGCGGGCTTGACCGATGTGGTGGCTTGGGCGGCGTTCCTCTCGTACGGCATCTCGCCCGGTGTGGATGCCATCAGCTGGGTCTGCCACTGCTGCTTGCCGTGGGCACGCCCTTGCCCCTGTGTCCCGATAGGGTTCACCCGCGTCTCAGGGGGCGTCATGCCGGGGAACAGGGGCGCTGGCCCCCGGGATCGGCGCCGGGCGGTTGAGCAGGAAGACCACCTCGCCCCGGTAGTGGGGGGAGGCGGCCAGTGTTGTCTGCCAGGCGGGATCCCACTCCCCATCCTGCACCAGCCCTACCTTGAACGGGATGGTCAGGTGCGCCATGGCGGGTAGATAGGCCTGATAGCCCGGCACCGTGCGCGTGCCCTGATAGGTCTGGATCACCAGCTCGTCCACGGGCAGGCGATTGAGCTCTGCCACGTCCCCCGTTTTCGCCCAGTCGAGCAGCCCCGTCACGCTGAGCTTGCACCCGGGAGGCAGGGCGCGCCGCAGTTGTTGCAGGGCGTTGCCATAGCGATCGAGCTGGCGGGTCGCCGCATCGAAGTCGATCTGGATGCCCGCCACCCTGGCCCCGGCCGCGCGCCACCCCTCGTAGAGGCGCACCAGCACCTGCTCGTGGGCGGGGGAGAGGGGGAGGGCGTTGACACGCACCACCAGCCAGACCTGCCCGGCCTTGAGGGGGGAGGGAACCCGCCCCAGCTTGACGAAACGGGGGCCGCCGGGCCTGTCCAGGATCTCCCCCTGATGCAGATAGAGGGTGCTGGCCTGTTCCAGTACCGGCTGGTGGCGGGTGGCGGACCAGAGCCAGAAGGCGTCATAGGCGCTGGCATCGACACTGGCCTCAAGGGGGGTGACCAGGGCCGTCAGCAGCAGCGCCAGCAGGGCGCGTTCAGGGGGTCTGCTCATGGCTCACCAGTAGTATTTGAGGGATCTGGCCCACACCGAGTTGTCATAGCGCTGCTTGAGGGTGTTGAACCAGGCCTGCCGGGTGCGTTTGGGGATCTCCTGGCTGTCACAGCTGTTGTAGCCGGAGGGGGCATAGCACTGGATGGCGCGATAGAGGGCATAGCTCTTGTCTTCGGGCTCTGCCTTGGGGTTGGCCATCACGGCCTGATAGAGGGCGAGGCGACTCGGGAACGTGGGGCGCTCGTCTTGCGCCAGCCCCCAGATCATCTCGCGATCCTGCCACAGGTCGATATGGGGATCCCGGCTGCGCAGATACTCCCCGAAGCAGTTGAGGGCATGACCATCGTCGGGGCGCTGCACCAGGGTGCCAAGGGTCTGGGTCAGATCCCGGCAGTGGTAGCCCTGGGGCGTCCCCTCTCCGCGCCACTGGAACGCCGAGAGGCGCACATCCCCGTTGGGCACGGGTTCCCAGGGCGCGTCGGCGGGAGGGGTCGCCTCCTTGTAATCGGCGGGGATGAGGGCCACATCCTGCAAGAAGGTGGCCGGGTCGCTGGCGATGAGATCCCGCACCAGCAGGGTATGGAGCGCAATCTGCCGCTCCGCCGCGCTCGGGCCCTGACTGGCTTGCTGGCGCAGCAGGGCGGGGTCGGCCTCCTGCTTGAGCACGGCCGCGCGGATGCGCAGCTGGGTGATGGGGCTGCCCGGCTGGAAGATGGCCGCCGTGTTGCCGGTGCGCACCCAGTGATCCGCCAGCACGTTCTCCACGAACGCCTGCTGGGCCTGACCCAGGGGGGAGGCCACCAGTGCCATCAGGGCCTGCTCGGCCTTGTCGAAGGCCTTCATGCCCTGCCAGGCCCAGATGCGCAGCATCTGGTGGCTGAATGCCAGGGTGGCGTCCTCCTGCCCGGGGGAGGGTAGGGCCAGCACCTGCTCGAACTGCTTGTCCAAAAAGAGGGCATAGGCCTTGAGATAGGCCGCCTGCGCCTGGTGACCGGTTTTTTGCAGGTGCGCGATGGCGTCGTCCAGCTGGGCATCTTGCCAGTCCCGCGGCCGCTCATAGGTCGGTCTGAGACCCCGCAGGGCATTGACGAACAGCAGCGCCGGCTGGGCCGAGTCCTGATAGGCCGCCTGATGGCGATAGGCATCGCCACTGAGCAGGGTGAGATCGATCTCGTTGACCAGGGCCTCCAGCGCCGGCAAGGGCTGGCGGGTTGCCATGGCCTCGTCATAGGCATCCCGCAGGGCGCCGAGATCACCGGCCATCCACTGGATGCGTCTGAACAGTCCTCTGGTCGAGCTGGCGTAGCGCCCTTGCGGGTAGGCCGCCAGATAGGCCTGACCCTGGGCCATGGCGCGGCGAAGGGCCTCCTTGTCGCTCCTGGTCACGTCCTGATCGCCGTATTCGTCCTTCGCCTCCTTCATCGCGAGGTTGATCTCCGTGCGCATCACCATGTAGGTCGCGCTCTCGGCCACCCAGGGGGCCTTGGCCTGCTGCAAGGCGGCAAAGCCTGCGCGGGCCTCCTCGAAGCGGCTCTCGTAGAAGTGCCGGGCGGCCTGCAGATACCCCTGCCACTCCAGGGCAGCACCGCTCATTTCGGTAGCGGGGGCCGGGCTCTCCTGCTGCCCCAGGATCAGCAGACGGCTTCGCAGCAGCGACGCGCGCTCCGGGTCGGGCACCTCGCTCTGCTCGAGGGCGTCCAGAAACGCGCTGACCGAGGAGAGGGAGTTGGAGATGGCGTGGCCGTAGAGGGAGTCGTGGCCCGCGTAGTGCTCGAGCAGCGGGGGGAGGGACGGGTCGTAGGCGGCCAGCCGGCTGCCGAGCTGCTCGCGCAGCGCCGGGTCCTCCACCTCCTCCGGCTGGGGGAGGCGGGTGAGGTAGAACAGCGGCTGGCTGCGCTCGTTCAGCGGATCTGCCGGCAGGGTGAAGGGCAGGGGGTGATGCTGGGCATCCCCCAGCAGCATCAGCAGGTTGCCCCGGGTGTCGTTCTCGTTGAGATAGAGCGGATAGGTGGGGAGAGGGCAGTCGGTGAGCCAGAAGCCGCACCCGTCACCGTCACCGGAGGCGAGGGCGGGCAGTGCAACCAGCGTCATCGCCAGCACCGAGTAGTGGGTCAGAGATGTCATGGGATCGCTATCCGTTTGTGGGCCCGCGCCGTGCGTGACGCCCGGGCCGGAAAAGGGGGTTCGCAGTGGCGGGCAATAGTACGAAAGAGGGTCACAAACGACAACCCATTATGACCTGGTCGGCGCTCTCTCTGTCAGGACGCCTGCGCCATCCCCCTGTCCCGAGCGCGTGCTCTTTGCTGCTTCGCGGGTGTCAGCATCTGCCATCGCCATGCATCGCCATACAAAAAGGGCGAATGTGGATGCTTATATCGGGGGTTCTTCGGTGCGATAGAGCGCCTTGCCGCAGGCGAGGCAGGTGTGGCGAAAGCGATGATCAGGCCAGCCGGTCTGGGGGTGGCCCAGCACCTTGTCGGAGCCGCAGGCGCAGCAGCGCGCCCCCAGTTCATCGTCGATGGCGCATTCGGGATGCTGGTGCAGGTAGTCGGCGCGGGTGGGCAGGCGCAGCCAGTCGGGCTGGGCATGGCGCTGGTTCCTGAAATAGCACCCATAGAAGGTGCCTGCGGCGACGGGCAGGGCAAACCACCAGAAGAGATCCATGTCATGACTCCGACGAGAGGGGATGAGGGCGGCAACAACCCGCTCAGCAGGCGTGGTGCGGCTTCACTTTATCGGGGCGGGAGTGGGGTGGGATATGCCCGGATGGGTAACAAGCGAACCTGCTGGTGGTCGGGTTGGCAAGCCGCAGGGCCGGGGTTGGGGATTATCTATCCATTAAAGAGATGGGTTGTGTCATAACCCATCGCATTTTTGGATGGACAAGGGGGACTTTCCGGTCGCAAAACCTGGAGATCGGGGAGTTTTTGTGAAAAAAAATGTGCATACACTCGTCATGCCGATCTCAAAAGCGTCATTGAGCGAGTGATAAATGTCAAGATATTGATATCAATGGCAAAATGGGTGTTTTTATCAGGCGTTTTCAGGGTGGTTGATGGGGTTTCATAAGGAGCTTTAACCCATTTTCTAGATTGGTTTTTGCATAATCAATCGTTTATTTTGTTGGACAATTGGGGAAAGCCTGGTGTCCAATCGGGTGAGCAGGTTGGCCAAACAGTGCCGTCAGCCAGTGTGTAACCCGAGATGTAAGGAGACATCCTGATGGAAAAACTTGACCAAAGAATCGACACCATGCGCCAGGAATTCGAGTCCCAGGGGCAAAAACAGGCCCAGGACAGATGGCAGGCCAGGGTCGATGAACTGCAACGGGAGCGCAGCGAAGCGCCCCAGCCGGAAGCGGCAGAACACTAGCCCCTGGCGGCCTTGTGGCCACCAAGTGAGCGCATAATGAAAAACCACCGCCCTGTTCGGGGCGGTGGTTTTTTTGCGCAGTGGCTAGAGGCGATAGAGGTTCTGGGCCGCATCGAACAGCTCCGCGCGCTCGCCGATGCCGCCGTTGAAGACGGTGTGGAAGAAGCGCAGCACCTTCTCGTTGGCGAGGGCATCCCCTTCGAAGTAGGCGTGAGAGTCCCCCACATGGGGCTGATTGGTCACGTCCACGTAGGTGGCCGTTCTGGCGTCCAGCCGCCGGGTGTAGTGGCCGAGCCTCGCCTTTTGCTGCTCCCCCATCTTCATGCGCGATGCCATCAGGGCACCATCGCGCTCATTGATGGTGATGTAGAGGCGGTTGCGACACTGGATGCGATCGACCCACTGGGCGTGAAGCTCGTTGTTGGTGTCGGCCGCGGCCATGATGATGTTGTCGAACAGCAGCTGGTTGGCGTGGTAGGTGGTGCTGCCCAGCAGGTGCTTGAACAGGTAGTTGCCCATGCTGTGCAGCAGCAGGTTGATGGTGAAGGGGCAGCGCTTGTTCACCTCCTTGGCGAAGTAGCGATCCCAGGCCTCGCCGTTGTCGGCGAACTTCTTCTGGGCCTTCTCTTCCAGTTGCGTCACATACTGGCCGTTGAACTCGTCGAGCAGCCCCTTCATCTTCTCCAGCACCCGGTCAAGGGCCCCGGCCGAGGCCAGGGCATCGCGCTTGTCGCTCTTGTAGCTCAGCACGCCCCGGGCGCCGCCGCCATTGGCGGGCCAGCTGAAGCAGAGCACCTCGACGCCGTAACGGGCCTCGAGCCCCGCGGCTCGCTCCAGCACATCGTCAAGATCGTTGTTGAAGCCGTGTACGAACAGCAGCAGGTGTTTGCCGGTCTTGAGCTTCTGCTTGGCCGTGCTGCCGGTCCCGGCGCAGCGCTCCAGCAGCTTGCGCGCCACATAGGCGCTGGCCGGGTGGGGGAGGTCGGGGTCAAGGCCGACGCTGGCGGCCATCTCGGCGGTGATCTGATCCGGCAGCAGGTCCAGCTGCCACTGCTTGCCCTGACGCCGGGCCTCGGCGAGGCGCAGTTCGTTGGGGCCCTCTGCGGGTTTTTCGCCAAAGATCTCGCTGGGGGTCTTGCCCTGCTCGTTGACCATCCGGTTGGTGACGATAAACATGGTGTTCTCCTTGTTGTCGTGCTCTCTTCATGACCGGCCACGCCCCGGGCGCCCCGATCACTGGCAAAGAGCCTAGTCCGGATCCGGCAGCCTGTCCCCCGGCGCGCCTTGCCTCGCCAAAGGGGTTACGACGATGTAAAGGCGAACGGGATTTGGGGGAGTGGCGCCTTCGGGGCGGCGAGGGCAGGAAGACGCTGTCATCACTAGAGGAAGAGGCCCGGATGGACGGGGCCTGCGCCTCGTCAGGACCAGAGGGCGGCGAGGGAGGAGGGGATCCTGAGGCGCACTGTGATCCACTCCCCGACTATGGTCTGACATGCACGCCCGCTATTTGATTATGCAAATGGATGGGCTTAAGATGGCCGCGCGCAACGATCAGATTGATAACAAACGGAAGTTAGGAGATGCCGATGGAAAGCAAAGTAGTTATCCCGACCCAGGGCCAGAAAATCACAGTCGATGCCAGCGGCAAGCTGCAGGTTCCCCACAACCCCATCATTCCGTTTATCGAAGGGGATGGTATCGGTGTGGACGTGACCCCGGCCATGTTGAATGTGGTGAATGCTGCGGTCGAGAAAGCCTACAAAGGCGAGCGCAAGATCGCCTGGATGGAGATCTATACCGGCGAGAAGTCGACTCATGTCTATGGCGAAGGTGCCTGGCTGCCGGCCGAAACCCTGGATTTCATTCGTGAATACTGCGTGGCCATCAAGGGCCCGCTGACCACCCCGGTCGGCGGCGGTATTCGCTCCCTCAACGTGGCCCTGCGCCAGGAGCTGGATCTCTACGTCTGCCTGCGCCCGGTCCGTTACTACGAAGGGACCCCGAGCCCGGTCAAGCACCCCGAGCTGACCGACATGGTGATCTTCCGCGAGAACGCCGAAGACATCTACGCCGGCATCGAGTGGAAGGCGGACAGCGATGAAGCCAAGAAGGTGATCGCTTTCCTGCAAAACGAGATGGGCGTGAAGAAAATTCGCTTCCCCGAGTCCTGCGGCATCGGCATCAAGCCCATGTCCAAGGCCGGTACCGAGCGTCTGGTCCGTGCCGCCATCGAGTACGCCATCGACAACGATCGCGACTCCGTGACCCTGGTGCACAAGGGCAACATCATGAAGTTCACCGAAGGTGCCTTCAAGGATTGGGGTTATGCCCTGGCCCAGAAAGAGTACGATGCCCAGCTCATCGACGGCGGCCCCTGGTGCTCCTTCAAGAACCCGAAAACCGGCAAGACCATCGTGGTCAAGGACGTCATCGCCGATGCCTTCCTGCAACAGATCCTGCTGCGTCCGGCCGAGTATGACGTCATTGCCTGTATGAACCTGAACGGCGACTACATCTCCGACGCGCTGGCGGCCCAGGTCGGCGGCATCGGCATCGCGCCGGGCGCCAACATCGGCGACGGCGTTGCCCTGTTCGAAGCCACCCACGGCACCGCGCCGAAATACGCTGGCCAGGACAAGGTCAACCCGGGCTCCCTCATCCTCTCTGCCGAGATGATGCTGCGCCACCTGGGCTGGACCGAGGCGGCTGACCTCATCGTCAAGGGGATGGAAGCGGCCATCGCCAACAAGACCGTCACCTATGACTTCGAGCGTCTGATGGAAGGGGCCACCCTGCGTTCCTGCTCCCAGTTCGCCCAGGACATGATCGACCAGATGTGATCCGGGTCGTTGAAATGCAAAACCGGCGCCATGAGCGCCGGTTTTTTTATGGAGGAGAGCAGGTCGTCAGGTGGTTTTTTCCACGTGCTGCTCGTAGATCTGCTGCCATTTGCTGGTCTCGGCCTCATCTCCACGGGCCTGCCAGAATTCGCAGATGGAGCTGGCGAGCTCGGATGCCATGGCGTGGTCTCCGTCACGGCGGCTCATCAGATATTGTCCCAACCAGCTTTGATATTGTTTCATCGCCCGATCTCCTTATCTAAGGTGCCCAGAGGGGAGTGCTCCAAGCGTCAAGGTCGCGCAGGAGCGATTCGAACTGGGCACATGTTGTGCTGCGCCCGGCAGGTGTTGGTCGCCGGAACCGGTGGTTATCTCACCGGAAAAAGGGGACAACGGGGCGCAGATGTCAAAAAACGGTCTCTATCGTATCACAAAATAACCAGTCGGTGGGGCTGGATGACAAATCAGGCTGTCCAGCAGTCTGGCCGTCTGTGTCATGGGGGCGAGGGCTGAGGTGCCATCTTGCTGATCTCGCAGCAGAAAAACCCGCCAGGTCGGCGGGTCACGGGGGCGAAAAAAAGATCAGATCCGGGCGCAGGCCAGGTATTTTTCCATCTCCTCGGCGGGCACCATGCCGCCGCCGGTGGCCCACACCAGGTGGGTGGCACCGGCCATCTTGGCTGCATCCAGTCCCTGCCCACTCTGCCACTCAAGGTTGGCGGCCACTCGCCAGGGGCCTGCCATGCCCGCCAGTGCCGAGGGCTCGAGCCGGATCTCTTCATCCCGGGCCAGGAGCCCCAGCAGGTCGTACATCTCCTGATCGCTCAGGGTGTAGAAGCCCGCAAGCAGGCGTTCCATGGCGCGGCCGACAAAACCGGAGGCGCGTCCCACCGCGAGGCCGTCGGCGGCGGTGAGGTTGTCGATGCCAAGGTCTTGCACCGCAATGGCATCGTGCAACCCGGTGTGGACCCCGAGCAGCATGCAGGGGGAGTGGGTAGGTTCGGCGAACAGGCAGTGCACGTTGTCCCCGAACGCCAGCTTGAGACCAAAGGCCACTCCGCCGGGGCCACCGCCGACGCCGCAAGGCAGGTAGACGAAGAGCGGATGGTCGGCGTCCACCCTGATGCCCATCTCGTCGAACTGCTTTTTCACCCGCTCACCGGCCACCGCGTAGCCGAGGAACAGGGTGCGGGAGTGCTCGTCGTCGATGAAGAAACAGTTGGGGTCGCGCTCGGCCTCCTTGCGTCCCTGCTCCACCGCCACCCCGTAATCCTCGGCGTATTCCACCACGATGGCGCCATGTTCGCGCAACTTTTTCTTTTTCCACTCCCGCGCATCGGCGGACATGTGGACGGTGACGCGAAAGCCGAGGCGGGCGCTCATGATGCCGATGGAGAGGCCGAGGTTGCCGGTCGACCCCACCGCGATGCTGTACTGGCTGAAGAAGTGGCGGAACTCGTCCGAGAACAGCGTGCGATAGTCATCCGTCTCGCGCAGCAGCCCAGCCTGGATGGCCAGGTGTTCGGCATGGGCCAGCACCTCGTGGATGCCGCCGCGCGCCTTGATGGAGCCGGAGATGGGCAGGTGGCTGTCTTGTTTGAGCAGCAACCTGCCGGTGAGTTTGACGCCGTAGCGCTTATTGAGGGTCCCCTGCAGGGTCGGGATGGCGGCGATCCCGGACTCGATGATGCCGTGGCTGGCGCGGGTTTCGGGGAAGGCCTCGCACAGGTAGGGGGCGAAGCGGGCGAGCCGGGCGGAGGCGGTGGCCACATCGTGCCGGGTGAGCCCCACATGGGGCAATCCTTCCGCGAGGGAGGTGGCCCCCGGATTGAACCAGGTCACAGGGGTGAGGGCGATCAGCGGCTCGAGCAGGGGAAAGCGGGTGATGAGCCCGGCAATGTCGGTGTGTGTCATGAAAGCCTCTCGGGGTGGTGACGGAATCATCCCATTGAATGGCACCAGCGTTGCCGTGACAAATGATAAAACGCGTCGCTTGGATGAGCCCAGTTGATGCAAATGGTCATCTACCCTGCTGTCTCTTCGAATACGGGTGAGTTGAGTCTTCCTGGTGAATGCAAACCTCGCCCTTCTGGTATCATCCGCCAGATAAAAGAGAGGGAGGCCCAACCATGCAACGCGATGAGCACCCGGGGGTGAGGAGCAAGCTGCTCAGCAGTCATCAGCTCGCCAGGCTCCACACCTTCGAGGCGGCGGCCCGCCACGGCTCCTTTGCGCTCGCCGCCGACGAGCTCTCCTTGAGCCCAAGCGCGGTGAGCCACCGCATCTCGGCCCTGGAAGAGGCACTCGGGTTTTTGCTGTTCCAGCGCTTTCACCGCAAGGTAGCCTTGACCACGGAGGGGCAGCGCATCTTCTGGGCGCTCACCTCCTCCCTGGAGTTCATCAATCAGGAGGTGCTGGAGATCAGGGAGCAGGCGCTGTCGGGCTCCCTGACGCTGCACTCGCGCCCCTCCATCGCCCAGTGCTGGCTGGTGCCAAGGCTCGCCGATTTTTCCCGTCTGCATCCTCACATCGAGCTCAACCTGCTGACGGGCAACGAGCACATAAACCTGCACGGCTACGGCATCGATCTGACCCTCAACTTCGATGCCAGAACCCCGACGGGCCTGGCCATCCACCCCCTGATGGATGAATACATGGTGCCGGTGTGCAGCCCGCAATACGCCAGCGACCACGGTCTGATGGGGGAGGTGGGGAATCTGCAGCAGTGCCGCCTGCTCCATGACAGGCAGGCCTGGGGCCTGGACACCGACAGCGACGAGTGGCGCACCTGGGGGAGCCACTGGCATCTCTCCCTGGAGGCTTGCGCGTCGCACATGGGATTTGATCGAGCGGATCTGGCGATCCTTGCCGCCACCCACCACGCCGGTGTCGCCATGGGGCGCAGGCAGCTGGCAAGCCAGGCGCTGGCGAGCGGAGCGCTGGTGATGCCCTTCCCGGATATGGCGGTGCGCTGCGAGCCGCGTTATTACCTGGCGACCCTCCCTCATCGCCAGTGTCCCAAGATCCAGGCATTCATCCGCTGGATACAGGATCAGGCGCAAGGGGCATCCTGAAACGGGACCTGGTTTATTGTCCGCGAAGGTCATGGCCATGAGCGCACTATTTGTACAATAAGTGCCGGCACTGCTGCTAAATGACCTGGCGCAGAGCGACGCGGGTAAGAGATAACACCGTGTGCAACGGATGAGGTGAGCCTGAGATTAACCGGGGAAAATAGGAAATAAAGTCTGTGAGAGTATTCCCAATAAGTATCAGGCAGGGAATTAACCACGGTGAATAATGTCCATATGGTGTCAGCGCTTTGCCGGATGGTATAAAAACATTATGTTGTTATCCAATGGGCATGCTATTCTCAAATCGTGTTATCCCTGTGACATACAAAAATAATTCTGTGAGGAAGTAATGAACGAGTTTCTGAAGGTTCTGCTGAACATTCGCAGCTTGCGCGCTGCCATTCGTGAACTGCCGTTTGAGCAACTGCAAGAAGCGAAAGAAAAGTTTGACCTGGTATATAACGAGCGTGCCGAGTCTGTTGAACAGGAACGTGCCGAACAGGAAGAGCGTCAGCGCAAACTGAATGAATTCACCGAAATGCTGCAACAGGCTGGTATCGATCCCCGTGAGCTGATCGGCAGCGTGGCGGCTCCGGCTGCGGCGGGCACCACCAAGAGCAAGCGTGCTCCCCGTCCTGCGAAATACAAGTACCAGGAAGACGGTCAGGAGAAGACCTGGACCGGTCAGGGTCGTATGCCCAAGGCCATCGCCGAGCAAGTTGCGCTGGGCAAGGATCTGAACGATTTCCTGATCTGATCGCCGGATCCGATTCTCGATAATGCCGCCTGCAGGGCGGCATTATTATTTTCAGAGTTCAGATGATGTCGCAGTAAAACCCAATTGCGCAGGTTACTCCGGTTAATTGGAGAGCCTCGTCTGGAATAGCCATAACCATCATGTGCCCAATAAAGGTGGCGCATCATCTTCCACGCCACCTCGCCACTTATACGCATTGAGGACTCATACAGCCCGTGTTTCTTCATCCCTTGTGAGAAACGAACATGGATACCTGCTGTGACAGAATGAAATAGCGGCGGTGGATCCTCATCAGTACGCCTGAGCGGCCCGTCTCTTTTTCATGCTGATGCATGACGTCCATCGCCTATTAATTTATCCCCTCTATTTATGGTCTGTTTGACACCGCTCTTCTGCGATATATCCGCACGATGCCGGACAACGTGCGGATGAGGCAGACACCGATTGGTGGCAAACAAATAAACCGAATGCTAGATGACGGGTTGGCCGAGTTCAGACTGAACGGCGTGTGCGTATTTTCTCCAGGTGCGGCGACGGGCTAGGACCGCCTCTGCCAGCATGGCAAGCAGGTGTTCACTCTCTTCCCAGCAGAGGCAGGCATCGGTCACTGACAGACCGTATTGCAGCTCACCCAGAGGAGCCGGTTTCTGGTTTCCTCCCAGCAAGAAGCTCTCGACCATGACGGCGGCGATGGCTTGGCTCCCTTCGCTCAGCTGGCGACAGAGCTCTTTGGCGACCTTCAGCTGGTTCGTGTGCAGCTTCTGGCTGTTGCCATGGCTGCAATCCACCATCAGGCGAGAGGGGAGTCCCTGACGGGTGAGGCGGTCTGCTGCCTCCGCCACATCGCTCTGGTGGTAGTTGGGCAGGGTGCCGCCACGCAGAATGATATGGCCGTCGGGATTGCCTTCGCTCTTGATCACTACCATGCCGCCCTGGCTGCCGGGGGCGGTGAAGAGATGGGAGGCGGTACTGGCCTGGATGGCATCGATGGCGACCCGGATATTGCCGTCCGTACCGTTCTTGAATCCCACGGGGCAGGGCAGTGCGGAGGCCAATTGCCGGTGGACCTGAGACTCCGTGGTGCGTGCCCCGATGGCGCCCCAGCTGACGAGATCGGCGAGATAGAGAAAGCTGGTGGTGTCGAGGAATTCGGTGGCGGTGGCGAGCCCCAGCCCATTGATGTCGAGCAGCACTTGGCGTGCCAGATGCAATCCCCGATTGATGTCGTTGCTGCCGTCCAGGTGCGGATCGAAGACCAGCCCCTTCCAGCCCACCGTGGTGCGCGGCTTTTCAAAATAGGCGCGCATGACTATCTGAAGGCTGTCTTCATAGGCGGTGGCGAGTCGTGCCAGCCGCCCGGCATAGTCCAGGGCCGCGACGGGATCATGGATGGAGCAGGGGCCAATCACGACCAGGAGGCGATCGTCTTCACCTGCCAGGATCCGGCGTGCCTGATGGCGCTGGTTGTCGATGTGCCGGGCCATGTCGGCCGGACAGGGGTGCTGCGCCAGCAGCTCGGCAGGGGTGGGTAGCGCCTCTATGGCGAAGGCGCGCATGACCGAATTCAAAACTGCCATCTGGAGTTACCTTGCTGTGCATGTGTGCGATGGGGAACCCGTATGCGGCATCCTGTTGGGAGCAGACAGATTCACGGCTCATCGCAGTTGTTGAGAATGATTGTCATTATCTTGGTGTTTGTCTCAAATGCAAGCGCAATGAAATCGCCAGGCGAAGATGGGGGGAGAGGGAACGATGGCGGGGAAACCGCAGCAAAAGCAGGCCGCTTCCCCGAGGGAAGAAGCCCGCCAGTCACAAGATAAAGAGGGGATCAGCTGTCCATCACGGCGTGCCTGTCCTGGTGGTAGGCGTCTTCATCCTTGCCGCTGCGCCAGTAGGGGACTGCGTAGACCCGCTGGCGCTCGGCATCCAGGGCGCGTCTGACGTGGCGGCGCAGCGGCACGACCAGGTTCTCTTCCCCGCCAAACCAGAAATAGCTCCCCTCGGCGACCATAGGCTGGGCGGTGAAATACGCCACCAGGGTCGCTGCCTGTTCCGGGTTGCCCACGAACCAGCGCAGGTCGACGCCGGCCGGCAGCGACAGATCCTGCACGTCGTCCTGATGGGGGACCAGCAGGGCGATATGGCCGCGGGCATGGGACGGCATCACTTCCACCATGGCGCTGATGGCGGGCAGGGCGGTGAGATCCCCCGCCATGTAATAGTGCTCGGCCATTTGCAGCATGGGGTCGGGGCCGCCCGGGCCCGAGATGGCGAGCCTGTCACCCGGTTTGGCGTGCAGGGCGAAACGACTGGCGGGGCCGGCCTCGCCGTGCAGGGCGAAGTCGATGTCGAGCTCCAGCGCCTCCCGGCGAAACGCGCGTATGGTGAAGGTGCGAATGACGGGTTTCTGGGCGGGATCGAGCCAGCGAGGCCCCTTGTCGGTGGGGGTGGGCAACACTATCTCGCGCTGACCCGGTCGGGGCAGCATGATCTTGACATGAGCACCGCCACAGCTGAAGGGGTAGTCCACAAGCTCGGGGCTGGTCAGGCAGATTCGGCGCAGGTGCGGGCTCACATCCTGAACATGCTTGACGGTGAGCAGGCGGGGGCGATTGGCCGGGGCGGGTTGAGACATGGGCATACTCCTGGCTGATGATGGCGCCCATTCTTGATGAAATGAAAATTATTATCAATTGGTTTGTGGGCAGAATGGGTCGCGATTGACCTCCTCTGGATGTCCATCGCGATACCACACTCTCTGCCTGGGTCAGGTTCGATCGCTTCCCCCCAGCGCCCGATAGATGCCTGCCATGTTGTTGAGCTGGGTCTGCTGCTGTGCCAGCAGGGCGAGCTCGGCATCCCACAGGCGGTTCTGCTCATCCAGCCAGGGTTGTACCCCGGTGGCACCGGCCAGGAAACGGGCGCCAGCGAGCCTCTCGGCCTCCCGGGCATAGGCCCTCTGCTGCTCCAGATAGCGCAGCCGCTGATCCCCTTGCTGACGGGCTGCCAGGCCATCCTCCACTTCCAGCAGCGCGGTATAGAGCTGCTTGCGAAACTCGGTTTCGGCAATCTGGTAGTCGATGTCGGCGCTGGCGATGGAGAGCCGGGTCTTGTTGTACTCGAGGAAAGGGAGCGCCAGCGTGGCGCCCAGGGTGCCGACCGGATTTTGCAGCACCTGGGTCAGGGTATCCGAGGTGGTGCTGGCACCGCCGGTCAGGCTCAGGGCGGGATAAAAGCCGGTGCGGATCTCGTCTCCCCTCGCAAGGGTCTTGCGCAGCCTGAGTTCGGCGGCGCGCACATCGGGCCGCCGGGCCAGCACATCGGCTGGGATGCCGGCCGCCACGGACGGGATCGTGCCCATTACCAGGGCGTCGGGAGCGTCAGCGAGCGGCCCGCTGCTGCGGCCCAGCAGCAGGCGAAGAGCATTGCCCGCCTGTGCCCGCTGCTGGGTGAGGGTGGCGAGCTCCGCCTGCTTGCCCGCCTTCTGCTGGCTGGCCTGTACCAGATCGAGTCGGGTCACGGCGCCCGCCTCGTATTTGGCGCGGGTCAGGCGTTCAATGCGCTCCAGATTGGCCAGTTGCTGGGTGCCCAGGGTAATGGCCGAACCGAGGTAGGCCAGTTGCCAGTATTGCTCCAGGGTCTTGCCGATGAGCAGCAACCGGGTGGCGGCCAGATCCTGTTCGCTGGCCTGTGCCTCCCAGCTCGCCTGATCCCTTGCCGCGGCCAGTCTGCCCCAGAGATCCACTTCGTAGCTGAGGTTGAGGGAGGGGCCCAGGTTGCTGCTGGCGCTGCCATCTTTCATGTTCTTGGTGCCGCTGGCCCCGAGATTGGCGCTGACCGAGGGGGTGAGGTTGGTGGCAGCCAGATCGGCGCCGAGCAGGGCATTCTTGAGCTTGAGCCCGGCCACCCGCATGTCCGGGTTGGCAGCCAGCACCGCCTCGACCAGGCGATCGAGCGCAGGATCCTGGAATCCCTGCCACCAGGGGCCAGCCTGCTGCGCGGTGAGACCCCGGCTCTCCTGCTG
The DNA here is from genome assembly GCF_019048585.1 of Aeromonas sp. FDAARGOS 1418. Classification (NCBI taxonomy): domain Bacteria; kingdom Pseudomonadati; phylum Pseudomonadota; class Gammaproteobacteria; order Aeromonadales; family Aeromonadaceae; genus Aeromonas; species Aeromonas sp. FDAARGOS 1418. Next base: position 2,184,241 of record NZ_CP077387.1, read on the forward strand.
CCATGCTGGCGCCACGTCGAGATCGGGTCTGTGATAGGTGCTCTGCTGGCTGCAGGCACCGAGGCTGGCGGTGAGCATCAGGCTTAGCCCGAGCCTTGATAGGTTGTGCATCGTCATTCCCTCGCCAGTGCCTCCACCGGATCGAGCCTGGCCGCATTGCGGGCGGGCAGGTAACCAAACAGGATCCCGATGAGGGAGGAGCACCCGAAGGCCATCAGGATGGAGAAGAGCGAGAAGCGCATCTGGAAGCTTTCCACGAGCAGGGAGAAGAGAGCGCCGATGAGCAGGGCGAGGCCGATACCGAGCAGCCCCCCCAGCAGGCTGACCATCACCGCCTCGATGAGGAACTGTTGCAGTATGTCGGACTGGCGGGCGCCGACGGCGATGCGGATCCCTATCTCCCGGGTGCGCTCCACCACCGAGACCAGCATGATGTTCATCACCCCGACGCCGCCGACGATGAGGGAGATCACCGCGATGGCGGAGACCAGCAGTGTCAGGGTAGCGGTGGTCTTCTCCACCGATTTGACGATGCTGTCGCTGCTGAAGGTGAAGAAGTCCTTCACGCCGTGGCGCTGGGTGAGCAGGGCTACTGCCGCCTGCTCGGCCAGGGCGGGCTGGACGCCGTCTTTGACCCGGATGGTGATCTGGGTGAAGTGCTGCTGGGAGAGGAGACGGCTCATGACGGCGCTGTAGGGGAGCCAGACATTGACCGACTGGCTGCTGCGGCCAAAGCCGGTCTCCTGGGTGACCACCCCCACGATGCGCACCGGCAGGGTGCCGACCAGCACCACCTGGCCGACCGGGTCCACCTTGCCGAGCAGGCTCTCTATGGTCTTGCCATCCACCACGGCGACTGCCGTCCGGTTTCGAATGTCCCGCTCATCGAGCAGGCGCCCCTGGGTGAGCGTCATCCCCTTGACCCGGAAAAAGTCGTTGCCGACCCCGATCACGCTGCCGCTGCTGGTCTTGTTGCGATAGCGAAGCTGGCCCGACGTCGCTATCTGGGGGCTGGCCCCCTCCAGATAGGGCTGGCCGAGCAGCGCGTCGAGATCCCGCTCGTTCAGGGTCTGGATGCTGGCGGCCTTCTCGTCTCCCCAGTCCTTGCCGGGGAAGATGTCGATGGTGTTGGTGCCCATGGCGTTGATGTCGTCGATCACCTTGGCGCGCGCCCCCTGACCCAGCGCCACCACGCTGACCACGGCGGCGATACCGATGATGATGCCGAGCATGGTGAGGAAGGTGCGCATGCGATGGGCCAGCATGGCGTGCAGGGCCATGCGCCCCGCCTCCCGGTAGCGATCCCAGCCCCGGCTTGCGGTGCGGACGGCGGCGCCTGTGCCCTGTGCATCTTGCCCGACAGGGGGAGGGGCCAGCTGGCTGCCATCACCTGGCAGCGGGTGGGCCGGCGCCCCGGATGGGGAGGGTGCGTTGTCATCGGTCGCCCGATGGCCGCTGTCCTCCACTACCCGCCCGTCACGCAGGGTGATGATGCGATCCGCATGGCTTGCCACCGCCATGTCGTGGGTCACCAGAATGATGGTGTGGCCCTGGGCGTGCAGCTCCTTGAGGATGGCCATCACCTCTTTGCCGCTCTGGCTGTCGAGAGCGCCGGTGGGTTCGTCCGCCAGGATCACCTCGCCGCCGTTGGCGAGCGCCCGGGCAATACTGACCCGCTGCTGCTGACCGCCGGAGAGCTGGCCGGGTCTGTGGTGGCTGCGATCCTGCAGTCCCAGGCGGGTCAGCAAGGTGCGGGCACGGGCCTGGCGATCAAGGCGGGCAGTGCCGGCATAGATGGCGGGGATCTCCACGTTGGCGGCCGCATCCAGATGGGGCAGCAGGTGATAGCGCTGGAAGATGAAGCCGAAGTGGTGGCAGCGCAGCCGTGCCAGGGAGAGGGCATCCAGGGTCGCGGTGTCCTGGCCGCGAAACAGATACTGGCCCCCGCTCGGGCGATCGAGGCAGCCCAGCAGGTTCATCAGGGTCGATTTGCCGGAGCCGGAGGCGCCGACGATGGCCACCATCTCCCCGGCATCGATGGCGAGATCCAGCGGGTGCAGCACGGTCACTTCGTGCTCTCCGCTCTGGTAGCGCCGCTCGATGCCCTTGAGACGGATCAGGGGCTCGCTCACGGCTCCATCTCCCCTTCATCGTGCAGGGCCGGTTTGCCCTGCTCCAGGATCACCTTCTCCTGCTCGCTCAGGCCGCTCATCACCTCAATCTTGATGTCATCCTTCATGCCGGTCTTGATGCGGCGGGTCTCTCTCTGGTCCCCTGTCTTGAGCAGGCTGACCTCGTACTCATTGTCGCCAGTCTTCTTGCCGAGGGCGGTCTGGGGAATGGCCAGTACCTGCTTGCGCTCGCCGAGCACGATGGTGACCTGGGTCGTCATGGCGACCCTCAACTGATGGCCGGGGTTGGGCACATCGAACAGGGCATAGTAGTAGATGGCCGCATTGCTGGTGGCCGTGGTGCTGGCCGTCTGCTCATTGATGTTGGTGGGTGCCAGCTCGACCGTGCGAAGGGTACCGTGGTAGCGAGTATCCGGATCCCCTATCAGGGTGAAATAGACCGGCATGCCCGCCTTGACACGGGTGACGTCCGCTTCGGAGATCTGGGCCTTGACCGTCATGGTGTCGAGATTGGCGAGCTTGAGCAGGGTCGGTACCGTCTGGCTGGCGGCCAGGGTCTGCCCCTGCCGGGTGACGATGGAGACAACGGTGCCATCCATGGGGGCCTGAATGCGGTTGTAGCCGAGCTCCGTCTTGGCGCGCTCCACCTTGATGATGGCGTTGTCGATGTCGGCCTGGGCGCTTTGCAGCTCGGCCCGGGTGACGGCAAGCTGGGCTTCGGCGCTCTCCAGATCCGCACGAGAGCTCGCTTCCTGCCGAAACATCTGCTGCTGGCGGCGCCAGGCAAGCTCGTTCTGTTTGAGCTGTGCCTGCTTGATCTTGAGCTGGGCGCGGCGGCTGGCCAGCTCCGCCTCGGCGGTCTTGAGGTTGTTCTGGGCGATCAGGGGATCGATCTCCGCCAGCAGCTCTCCTTGTTTGACCTGTTGACCCGCTTCCACCGCGAGATAGGTGACCTGACCCGAGACCTGAGCCCCCACATCCACCTGCTCGATGGCCTGCAGTACGCCACTGGCGAGCACCGTCTGCTCCACATCCTGGCGGGTTACCGTTGCGGTCAGTACCGGGTCCGGTGTGTTGCCTGGCCAGGCCAGCCAGGTGACGAGAGGGATCAGCACAAGGGCGAGCAGGGCGAGCTTGCCGGGTTTTCGAAGAGCTTTCATTTATCACCTGAACGAAACGAGCGAAGGCGTGCAAGGGCCATATCGTGCAGCAAATGGCCCTCAAAAAGAAGCGAGCAATGTGTAAGAAATCGTGTGGTTCTGGCGGCGACGCAGTGGAGGAGGTCAAGCTGGGGGAGGGTGACGGCGGGGCGTCAGAAACAAGAAGACCCGCTCAGGGAGCGGGTCTTGTGGTGTCAACCGACGGCTTTGAGCAAGGCGGCGTGAGGCTCGTGGCAGATCTGGATATCGAGGGGCAGTTTGTAGAGGAGCAGACGGGCCAGCGAGCCCTCCATCCAGTGATGACGGCTGCCGACCAGCAAGAGGTCGGCGGGGTGAGCGGTCAGCCAGCGCTGGAGATCCGGCACCACGTCATCCACCACCAGACACTGGTAATCCACCGGATGAGACAGCTGGGTGATGAGTTCACTGATGATCGCCTTGGCATCCAGGGTGCCCTGGGCGCTGCGCTCCTCTTGTGACAGGGACAGACTATTGCGACGGGTCTTGCTGCTGTGGGTCAGGTGCAACAAGGTCAGGTTGGCGCCCAGCCCTTGTGCCAGACGGCTCGCCTTGGCCAGTGTCTCCTGCTCGTAATCCTTGCCTTCCAGCAACAGCACAATATTGGTCGGGCTCATAAGCAGTTCTCCTTGGCAGGTGCGGGTCAGACGGCGGAAGCGCGCTCCCATCCTCCCTTCCCGCGAAATGTCAGCTCAAACGAACCCGGTGTGTTTGCATCAAGCGTCACCTTCTGTCGATGGCAACTGAAGGTACCGAGTCCGTTTACATCATCATAACAGACTGAGTTGAATGGAAAATGAAGGAGTGGGGCCGTTCGATATATGAATGAGTGCAACGAAGATGAGTGGCGTCCTGACCATGGCGATGGAAACCCGACTGGGTGATGACCAGGCTGGCAGGTTCAGACTGAGCATCAAGACACGTGCCGCGGATTAGCCGGGGCAGCCCCTCGTTCTTTCTTGCGGCTCACGGCATAGGTCAACCAGGCCGGCGCCGTCGGCAAGAGGCTTCAACTGGCCACCGCGATGATGACTCGGTCAATCTGAAGGGGCCGACATGGACGGGGGGATATCCCGCCCGCCCCGTGGTCAGCTTGCGAGCAACTCACGGGCATTGGCCAGGGTGTTGTCGGTAATCTGATCGCCCCCCAACAGGCGGGCCAGTTCGTTGAGCCGGGCGCCCGGGGTGAGCGCCTGCATCTGGGTTTCCGTTGTCTTGCCGTCGGTGTGTTTGCTCACCACCATGTGCTGGTGACCCTTGCCTGCCACCTGGGGCAGGTGGGTGACCACCATCACCTGGGTGGATTCGCCGAGCTGGCGCAACAGGCGGCCCACCACGGCGGCGGTCGGGCCGCTGATCCCCACATCCACTTCGTCAAAGATAAGGGTCGGGGTGGAGATCTTGCGTGCACTGATCACCACGATGGCGAGGCTGATACGCGACAGCTCGCCGCCGGAAGCCACCTTGCCAAGGGGTTGGATGGGCTGACCCGGGTTGGTGGTGACCATGAACTCCACCCGATCGATGCCAAGGGGCGAGAGGCTGCTCTGGGCATCGGGTCGCACCTCGATGGCGAAGCGGCCATCGGGCATCGCCAGTTCGTGCATGCTGGCGCTTACCTTGGCGCCCAGCTCCTCGGCATAGCGCTGGCGGCTCTGGCTCAGGGCCTCGGCGGCCTGCACGAAGGCTTGGCGGGCCGAGGCCAGCTCGTCTTCCATCCCCTCGAGTCGCTCTTCGTCGGAGTTGAGGCGGGCCAGATCGGCGGCCAGCTCCTGATGGTGCAGGGCCAGCTCCGCCGGTTTGACATGGTGCTTGCGTGCCAGGTTGATGGCCTTGGAGAGGCGGCTCTCCAGCTCGTTGAAGCGCTCTGGATCCAGTTCCAGCCGGTCGAGATAGCTGCGCAGCTCGCTGTGGCTCTCCTGTACGCCGATCAGGGCTTCGTTGAGCATGCCGAGCACGTTGCCAAGCCGGCTGTCCATGCCGACCAGGTTCTCGGCCCTGTCCACGGCCGTCTGCAGCAGACCGGCGATGGTGGTCTCTTCATTGTCATAGAGCAGATCGAGGCAATACCCGCACTCCTGCATCAGCTCGGTGCCATTGGCGAGTCGCTGATGCTCCTCTTCAATCTCTTCAAACTCTCCCGGCTGAAGGGCAAATTCGTCCAGCTCCTGCACCTGGTATTCGATGAGTTGACGGCGGGCTTCCCGCTGCTGCTGCTCGGCCTTGAGCCGGTTGAGCTCGTTTTGCAACTGGCGCCACTGCTGGTAGTGGCGGCGCACATCGTCGAGGAGCAGATGATGACCGGCGTAGCCGTCCAGCAGGGCGAGCTGGTAATCGGGTTTGAGCAGCATCTGGTGAGCGTGCTGACCGTGGACGTTGACCAGCAGTTGACCCAGGTTCCTGAGCTGGGCGAGGGGGACGGGAACCCCGTTGATATAGCTGCGAGAGCGCCCCTCGGCGGACAGTACCCGCCGGACGATGCACTCACCGTCATTTTCAAGCTCGTTGGTGGCGAGCCAGGCCCGGGCGGCAGGATTACCCTCCAGCAGGAAGCGGGCACTCACCTCGGTCTTGTCGCTGCCCGGGCGCACCATGCTGGCTTCGGCGCGCTCCCCCAGGCACAGCCCCAGAGCATCGATGGCGATGGATTTGCCCGCCCCGGTCTCCCCGGTGATGCAGGTCATCCCCGGTTGCAGATCGAGCTCGAGAAACTTGACGATGGCGAAGTTGTTGACGGTCAGCTGGGTCAGCATGGTCTCATCCTGTATGGGTCAACATTACTGTGTATGCATCCAGTATATACTGGTTTTATATACAGTAAAGTGGGCAGGGAGGATTTTTGCGAAACAGGGGGAGGGCAAGGATGTCAAGGCCGCGGCATGAGTGTGACGCCGATCAGATGGCCTGCAAAATCAACCTGCGTACCTGGCATGGGCTGAGGCGATGCGAGAAGCCACCTTGAGGGGCTCTCTTGTGGTGAGTGGCTGGCTGAGACACACTCGAAACAGTCCTGGTTGAGCCTGGGCTGTGTACAGACCTCTTCGCAAGGATGCGTCAAGATGATCCATACCCCAACCCTGCTGCTGATCTCCCTGGCAATCAACCTGATGTCGGGGCTGATCATGCTGTTCATCCACTCCCTGAAGCCGGGTCGAGGCAACTTTCTGTACTGGTCCCTCTCCGCTTTTCTCTTCTCCCTCTCCATCCTGCTGCTCAGTCTGGGGGTATTGGGAGGGTATCCGGCGCTGGGCATCCGGGTCGGCGGCCTGGTCTCGCTCATGAGCATCCTGCTGTTGCTCGCCGGTTTTTGTGCGCTTTACGAGCGCGCATGGCATCCCCGTGCCGTGAGGGGAGGCGTGGCGGTGTTGCTGCTGCTCTATCTGGGATTGTCCAGCCTCGCCCCCGTGCGCATTGTGCTGGCTCTGATGGAGTCGATGTTGTACCTGTGGTGCGCCTGCCTCATCGTCTCTCTCGGCCGGCAACAGAAGCGGGTGCTCCATGTGGTGGCGCTCATTTACCTGCTGCATTTCACCATCCTGCTGAGTCAGGGGGGGCTGCTCTTGCTGGGAGCCGAAGGGCGGATGGGAGACGGAGGCTGGCTCGATCTCATCTTCTTCATGCACATGGTGCTGACCATCGGCTCGGTGTTGCTGCTGCCTCTGGTGGCCTATGTGGAGACGGAGGAGGCATTGCTGGCGCTCTCGGAGCGGGATCCCCTCACCGGGGTGCTTAATCGGCGCGGCCTCTTCAGGCAGGGAGAGGGGGCTACGCCTGGCCAGACGCGCTGCGTGGTGGTCCTGGACATCGATCACTTCAAGCGGGTCAACGACCAGTTTGGTCACGGCTGCGGGGATGAGGTCATTCGCTATGTGGCCGGGGTGCTGGTGGCCGAGGTACGCAAGGATGATCTGGTGGGGCGCATCGGTGGCGAGGAGTTCGCCATCATCATGGGGGGCGTGAGCGGCCAGATGGCCCGCGACATCTGTGACCGGATCCGCCGCCAGATAGAGACGGGCTCCCGGCAGGGGGCCTGCCTGCCGTGCGAGGGGGTTACGGTGAGCATGGGGGTCGTGTGCGCCAGTGCCGAGGCTGACCTGGCACTGATGCTGACCAAAGCCGATGCTGCCATGTACCGGGTGAAGGAAGCGGGGAGAAACGGGGTGCATCTGGCATTCGAGCCGGCACCGCCTCGGCTGGTCGAAAGCAGCGAGGGGTAGACCCTCGCCACCGGTGTTGCCTGGCTAGAAGAGCTTGCTGCCCCAACCGAGCTTGTTGCGCAGCACGTGGAAGTAGCTGTAATCCAGCGGATGCACCAGATGCAGCTTGTGGCTGCTCTTCTTGATAAGGATCTCGTCCCCCGGGTGGACCGCCAGGGTGACCTGGCCGTCGCAGCTCACTTGCATGGCGTCGTCCTGGTTGTCCGGCGAGACCAGCAGCCGCACTTCGCTGTCCGCATCCAGCACGATGGGGCGGCTGCTCAGGGTGTGCGGGAACATGGGCACCAGCGTGATGGCGTTGAGTTTGGGGGTGAGAATGGCGCCCCCTGCCGACAGGGAGTAGGCGGTGGAGCCGGTGGGTGTCGCCACTATGATGCCGTCCGAGCGCTGGCTGTACATGAAGCTGCCGTCGATGTAGACCTCGAATTCGATCATGTGGGCGATCTTGCCCGGGTGAAGCACCGCCTCGTTGACCGCGAGGTTGCTCGACTTGCGCTCCCCGTGGCGATAGACGGCGGCCTCCAGCAGGAAGCGATGCTCGCTCTTGAAGTGACCCGAGAGCACCTGCTCCAGGGGCAGCAGATAATCCTGGGGCGAGAGATCGGTCAGGAAGCCGAGGTTGCCCCGGTTCACCCCGATCACCGCCACATCGAACCGTGACAGCACCCGGGCGGCCCCCAGCATGTTGCCGTCACCGCCGACGACGATGGCGAGATCCGCCTGCTCGCCGAGCTGCACCAGATCCATCACGTTCTCCCCGAGCAGCCCCAGGGTATGGGCCACCCGGCTCTCCAGCAGCACGCGAAAGCCGCGGCTGGTCAGGTACTGATACAGGCCGGTCAGGGTCTGGTTGGCCCCCTCGTGATGGGGCTTGCCGATGAGGGCAACGGTTTTGAACGGAGAATCCATAGGTTATCGGGTCTGGGAGAGTCTTGGGGGGAGTATACCGCGCTTTGCCGGGGATTTGTCTGCCTCCGTGGCGGTTGGTGCAATCGGCCCCGAAAAGGGGCTGCCTGGCACGCGGATGGGCGCCATTGTGCCCGATCTGCCCTTTTCCCCTTGAAAGCCGGGGCTGTGTCCCCATAATAGCGCCAACACAGGGTCTGCTGGCGCGTGTCGCTTGTCTGAACGCCAGCCACCCTCACACGCAACCCCTGAATATTGGAGATGTCATGAGCCACGAAGAACAAAAGGTTGAAGCGATGGAGCAAGTGGAAGCCCAGCCAGTCGAGCCGACCGATGTAGACAGTGAAGTGACAGCCGAGCAGGCCCGCATCGTCGAGCTGGAGGCCCAGCTGGAGGCGGCCCAGCAGGCTTCCCTGGAAGAGCGGGAGCGCGCCATTCGCGCCGTCGCCGAGATGGAGAACCTGCGTCGCCGTGCCGCTCAGGACGTGGAGAAAGCCCACAAGTTTGCACTGGAGAAGTTCGCCGCAGAGCTCTTGCCGGTGCTGGACAACCTGGAGCGCGCCATCGAGCTGGCGGACAAGGAGAACGACACCCTCAAGCCGATGATTGAAGGGGTCGAGCTGACCCTGAAATCCATGCAGAGCGGCGTGGCCAAGTTCGGCCTGGTGGCGCTGGACCCGACCAACCAGCCGTTCGACCCCAATGCCCACCAGGCCATGAGCATGGTGCCCAGTGCCGACGTGGCGCCGAACACCGTGATCGCCGTGATGCAGAAGGGCTACGAGCTCAACGGCCGCGTCATCCGCCCGGCCATGGTGATGGTCTCCAAGTCCGCTGACTGATCACGCTGTTCTCACCAAGCCCGCCGCTTGGCGGGCTTTTTGTTGGATGTGGCGCCAGAAAACGTGTCTGGCGTCATTTGGCTGTCAGGTGGCCTGTATGCAGGTTTTTTCAGGGCCGGACTTGAAGCGCCGACTTGAGACCCCATATAGGTTGCAAGGCCACGGCGGCACAAAAAATTTGATGCCGGGAGCTTGAAAGCCACAGTGGCAGGCCCCACCTAGCCGTTAACGTATCAAGGCGAGCCCCTCGCCAGTTTATTCAAAGTATTTGGAGATTCGTCAAATGGGTAAAATCATCGGTATTGACCTGGGTACTACCAACTCCTGCGTCGCTATTCTGGATGGCGACCATGCTCGCGTGATCGAGAACGCGGAAGGCGACCGTACTACTCCGTCCATCATTGCCTATGCCGATGACGGCGAAATCCTGGTTGGTCAGCCGGCCAAGCGTCAGGCCATCACCAACCCGAAGAACACGCTGTTCGCCATCAAGCGTCTGATCGGCCGTCGTTTCGAAGATGACGAAGTACAACGTGACCTGAAAATCATGCCGTACGCCATCGCCAAGGCCGACAACGGTGACGCCTGGGTCGAGGTGAAAGGCAAGAAAATGGCACCGCCGCAGATCTCTGCAGAAGTGCTGAAAAAGATGAAGAAGACCGCCGAGGACTACCTGGGCGAGCCGGTGACCGAAGCCGTCATCACCGTACCGGCCTACTTCAACGACGCCCAGCGTCAGGCCACCAAGGATGCCGGTCGCATCGCCGGTCTGGACGTCAAGCGCATCATCAACGAGCCGACTGCGGCTGCGTTTGCCTACGGCGTCAACAAGGTCAAGGGCGAGCGCAAGGTTGCCGTATATGACTTAGGGGGCGGTACCTTCGATATCTCCATCATCGAGATCGACGAAGTCGAAGGGGAAACCACCTTCGAAGTACTGGCGACCAACGGTAACACCCACCTGGGTGGTGAAGACTTCGACAACCGCGTCATCAACTACCTGGTTGACGAGTTCAAGCGCGAGCAGGGCATCGACCTGCGCAACGACCAGCTGGCTCTGCAGCGTCTGAAAGACGCCGCCGAAAAAGCCAAGATCGAGCTCTCTTCTGCCCAGCAGACCGACGTGAACCTGCCGTACATCACAGCAGATGCCACCGGTCCGAAGCACATGAATATCAAGGTGACCCGCGCCAAGCTGGAATCCCTGGTGGAAGACATGGTGAAAGACTCCCTGGAGCCGGTTCGTGTCGCCCTGAAAGACTCCGGTCTGGCGGTTGGCGAGATCGACGACGTCATCCTGGTGGGCGGTCAGACCCGTATGCCGCTGGTTCAGAAGACCGTGGCCGACTTCTTCGGTAAAGAGCCGCGCAAAGACGTCAACCCGGACGAAGCCGTGGCCATGGGTGCTGCCATCCAGGGTGCCGTACTGTCCGGTGACAAGACCGACGTACTGCTGCTGGACGTGACTCCGCTCTCCCTGGGGATCGAGACCATGGGCAGCGTGATGACCGCGCTCATCGAGAAGAACACCACCATTCCGACCAAGAAGTCCCAGGTGTTCTCCACCGCCGAAGACAACCAGTCTGCCGTGACCATTCACGTGCTGCAGGGTGAGCGCAAGCGCGCCAGCGACAACAAGTCCCTGGGCCAGTTCAACCTGGAAGGCATCCGCCCGGCACCGCGCGGTCTGCCGCAGATCGAAGTGACCTTCGACATCGATGCCAACGGCATCCTGCACGTCTCCGCGAAAGACAAGGAGACCAACAAGGAGCAGAAGATCACCATCCAGGCCTCTTCCGGTCTGTCTGATGACGAGATCGAACGCATGGTACGCGAAGCCGAAGCCAACGCGGCCGAGGACAAGAAGTTCGAAGAGCTGGTGCAGGCCCGCAACCAGGCTGACGGTCTGGTCCACTCCGTGCGCAAGCAGGTCACCGAAGCCGGTGAAGCCCTGCCTGCCGACGAGAAGACCAAGATTGAGACTGCCCTGAGCGAGCTGGAATCCGCCATCAAGGGTGACGACAAGGCTGCCATCGAAGCCAAACAGCAGGCTCTGCTGGAAGCGTCCCAGAAGCTGATGGAAATTGCCCAGCAGCAGGCTCAGGCGCAAGGCGCCGCCGGTGCTGACGCCGGTCAGTCCTCCTCTTCTGCCAAGGCTGACGACGACGTGGTCGACGCCGAGTTCGAAGAAGTGAAAGACGACAAGAAATAAGCCCGACCCGGATGGGCGAAGTCCGCTTCGCCCATCGGCTCAGAATCTGTTCACGGTCTGTCGCGAGAGGCCGTCAGCAAGGTAAAGAGCAGCGCAGGAACCGGAGCGTACAGATATACGTGAGGATTCCGAGCAGCACATGAGCCTTGATCACGGCTTCGTAGTAAGAGTGTGAGCAGATTCGTCAATGAATTTACGGGCGTTGGGTAACCAACGCCCGTCTGCGTAACTGCTGATATAGCAACAGGATGAGTATGTCGAAGCGCGATTTCTACGAAGTGCTCGGGGTGTCGAAAGGTGCCGACGAGCGCGAGATCAAGAAGGCGTACAAGCGTCTGGCCATGAAGTATCACCCGGATCGCAACCAGGGTGATGCCGGGGCTGAAGAGAAGTTCAAAGAGGTCAAGGAAGCCTACGAGGTCCTGACCGACGAGAACCTGCGTGCCCGTTATGACCAGTACGGTCATGCCGGGGTGGATCCGAGCCAGGGTGGCGGCCACGGCGGCTTTGGCGGTGGCGCCGATTTCGGCGACATCTTCGGCGACGTGTTTGGCGACATCTTCGGTGGTCGCGGGGGCGGTCGTCGCGGCCCGGCCCGTGGCTCCGACCTGCGCTACAACATGGAGCTGACGCTGGAAGAGGCGGTGCGCGGGGTCTCCAAGGAGATCAAGATCCCGACCCAGGTCCACTGCGAAGTGTGCAACGGCTCCGGTGCCCATACCGGCAGCCAGGCCCAGACCTGCCCCACCTGCCACGGCTCCGGCCAGGTGCAGATGCGCCAGGGCTTCTTCGCGGTGCAGCAGCCCTGCCCCCACTGTCACGGTCGCGGCAAGATCATCAAGGATCCGTGCCGCAAGTGCCATGGGGAAGGGCGCTATCAGAAAACCAAGACCCTGTCGGTCAAGATCCCGGCCGGGGTCGATACCGGGGATCGCATCCGTCTCTCCGGCGAAGGGGAAGCGGGGGAAACCGGCGCATCGGCGGGGGATCTGTACGTACAGGTTCACGTGCGCGAGCACGAGATCTTCGTCCGTGACGGCAACGACCTCTACTGCGAAGTGCCCATCAGCTTTACCACGGCGGCGCTCGGCGGCGAGATTGAAGTGCCGACCCTGGATGGCCGGGTCAAGCTCAAGGTGACCCCGGAGACCCAGACCGGCAAGCTGTTCCGCCTGCGGGGCAAGGGCGTCAAGTCCGTGCGCTCCGGCCAGGTGGGGGATCTGATGTGCAAGGTGGTGATCGAGACTCCGGTCAAGCTGACCGAGACCCAGAAAGATCTGCTGCGCCAGCTGGACGACTCCTTCAGCGGCGCCGCTGCCAAGACCCACAAGCCGAAATCTGAGGGCTTCTTCGAAGGGGTGAAACGCTTCTTCGACGACCTGACCAAATAAACGCGACCCGCGTTACCCAAGCCGGCACGGATGTGCCGGCTTTTTTTTGCCCGCCATCTGGCCTGGATCCCCCCTTATTGAGTGGATCCCGATGAGGGATCCTCCTCACAACTTCCGCCAATTCCCCCTGTACAAATGTTATCCCGCTCACACTCCTGCTGAAACGGTTTAGCTGGCATATTGAGTCAGCTAAAGCGGTTTAGCTATCCTCGGCTTGTCAACAACAACAGAGCCCGGACGGGCGACAGAAGACAGGTGAGGACGATGACGATGTTCAAGAGCAAGTTGGCGCTGGCCGTGGCGCTGGGATTGGGAATGAGCAGCCCGCTGTGGGCGGCGGATGGTGGTATCGAAGCCAGGCTGGCGGCGCTGGAGGCGCGGGTGCAGGCAGCCGAGGCGCGCGCCACCGCTGCCGAAGCGCGGGCCGATGAGGCCCAGAGCAAGGCGAGCGAAGCCCGCGAGACCGCCGCCGTGGCCAAGGCCCAGAGCGAGAAGGTGGACAAGCAGACTGCCGGTGCCCAGGGCTTCGAGTTCCACGGCTATGCCCGCTCGGGCCTGCTGGTGAACGGCAACGGCAACGGTGGCCGCGGCGGCCCCTACATCACCCCGGCCGGCTCGGTGGGCGGCGCCGTGGGTCGCCTTGGCAACGAGGATGACACCTACATGGAGGCCAACCTGCTGAAGACCCAGACCTTCGACGATGGCAGCTGGGCCCGCTACAAGCTGATGCTGGCGGACGGGGTGGAGACCAGCAACGACTGGACCGCCAGCGATTCCAGCCTCAACACCCGCCAGGTGTTTGCCGAAATCGGCGATCTGGCGAGCTTCAGCGGTCCTTTCCAGCACTCGGTGCTCTGGGCGGGCAAGCGCTTTGACCGGGACAACTTCGACATCCACTGGCTCGACTCGGACGTGGTCTTCCTGGCCGGCACCGGCGGCGGCGTCTACGACGTGCAGCTGGCCGACAGCTGGAAGGCAAACTTCTCCCTCTACGGGCGCGACTACGGCGACATCAGCGCGAGCGGTCTCTCCGACATCGAAAGCTACATCCTCACCATGAACAACCGCGTTGGCAACTGGCAGTGGATGCTCAACGGCCTCTCCGCCAAGGACAACGAGGCGCGCATCAACGACGGCGGCGCGGGCAGCGAAGCGGCGAACAAGGGGGCCCACACCCTGGTGGCCTACCACGCCGACAGCTTCTTTGGCATTAACCCCGGTTTCTCCAAGGCGGCGGTGCTGTATGGCCACGGTCTGGGTGCCGAGCTCAAGGGGCTGGGCTCCGACAGCGAGCTGCTGCCGGATGCCGATGCGGTGCGGGTCGCCGTGTTTGGTGCCACCGATCTTGCACCCCGCTGGCGTGTCGCCCCGGCCCTGCTGGCCGAGCACAGCCAGGATCGTTACGTGAAGGGGGACGAGTACCGCTGGGTGACCCTCAATGGCCGCCTGGCCCAGGTACTGAGCCAGAACGTCGAGCTGGTCTACGAGGCGACCTGGCAGTACATGGACCTCGATCCCAAGGGCTACAAGGGTCGTCAGGCGGTGAGCGGCGATTTCACCAAGCTCACCTTCGCGCCGACCTTCAAGGCGCAGACCGCCGGCTTCTTCGAGCGGCCCGAGCTTCGGGTGTTCGCCACCTGGATGGACTGGTCCTCCGAGCTCGACAACTACGCCAGCTCCGATGCCATGGGCCAGAGCAACTTCACCGCCGGGGGCGAGTGGAACTTCGGCGTGCAGATGGAAACCTGGTTCTAGTTCGTTATCCCGATCACAAAAATGGCAGGCGGCCCCGGGATCTGTTGGTTAGCTAAAACGGTTTAGCTGATAATACGGACCCAGAACCCGGGGCTGACCCCGGCAAATCCTGTGCAGCAGTGGAGTAGCAACAAGGTGACGAATCGTGTGTGGGTAATGGGGGATGCGGTAGTGGACTTGATCCCGGAAGGGGAGCAGTACTACCTCAAGTGTCCGGGTGGCGCACCGGCCAACGTGGCGGTGGGCGTTGCCCGGCTCGGCGGGGAGTCGGCCTTCATTGGCCGGGTCGGCGCGGATCCCTTCGGCCGCTTCATGGGGGAGACCCTGGCCAGGGAGGGGGTCGACATTCGCCACCTGATCCTGGATCCGGCCCATCGCACCAGCACGGTGCTGGTGGATCTCGATGAGGCGGGGGAGCGCAGTTTCACCTTCATGGTGCGCCCGAGCGCCGATCAGTTCCTGAGCCCCGCCGATCTGCCGGTCTTCCAGGCCGGGCAGTGGCTGCTGACCTGCTCCATTGCGCTCGCCAACGAGCCGGTGCGCAGCAGTTGCCTGCAAGCCATGGCGACCATCCGGGCCGTCGGGGGGCGGGTCTGCTTCGACCCCAACCTGAGGCCAGAGGTGTGGGGCAACCCTGCCGAGATGCTGCCCGTGGTGCGCGAGGCCATGGCCCTTGCAGACGTGGTCAAGCTCTCGGTGGAGGAGCTGCAACTGCTGAGCGGTCTGGACGATATGGCGGCGGGGCTTGCCACTCTTTCAGGCCCGGCACTGGTGCTGGTGACCCGGGGGGCGGGGGGCGTGGTGGCTCGTCTGGGTGGCGAGTTGCTGGAGTGGGTGGGGCCCAAAGTGACGCCACTCGATACCACGGGGGCGGGGGACGCCTTCGTCGCCGGACTGCTGGCGGCCTTGGCCGAACGGACCTCGCTGCCGACGCAGGCCGAGCTGCCCGCCATCCTGGCCCAGGCCCACGGCTGCGGGGCGCTCGCCACCACCGCCAAGGGGGCGATGACGGCACTGCCCACCCGCACCCGGCTGGATGAATTTTTGCGATCAGGCGCAGACGGCTGTTGATCTGCGGCTAGAAGCCCGGCTCGACAGCCCCTACTCTCATGTGACAAGGGCCCGCCAGCGTGGCGGGTCATAAGAGGAAGAATATGAATATCAGTGCGATAGCCCAGGATCTGGTGCCCCTGCTCGGGGGCAAGGAGAACATCGTCAGCGCCGCCCACTGCGCCACCCGGCTGCGGCTGGTGCTGGCGGACGACAGCAAGGTGAACAAGGCCGCCATTGACAAGCTGGAGGGGGTCAAGGGGTGCTTCAGCAACGCCGGCCAGATCCAGGTCATTTTCGGCACCGGCCTGGTCAACAAGGTCTATGCGGAGTTCGTCACCCTGACCGGGACCGGCACCGCCAGCAAGGCGGAGCTGACCGACATGGCGACGGCCAAGCTCAACGTGGCCCAGCGTCTGGCGCGGACCCTCTCCAACATCTTCGTGCCCATCATTCCGGCCATCGTCGCCTCTGGCCTGCTGATGGGGCTGCTCGGCATGGTGCGCACCTACGGCTGGGTCAACGCCGACAGCGCCCTGTTCGTCATGCTCGACATGTTCAGCTCGGCAGCCTTCATCATTTTGCCCATCCTGATCGGCTTTACGGCGGCGCGGGAGTTTGGCGGCAATCCGTACCTCGGGGCGACCCTCGGCGGCATTCTGACCCACCCGGCCCTGACCAACGCCTGGGGCGTGGCCGGGGGCTTCAAGACCATGGACTTCTTCGGGCTGGATGTGGCCATGATCGGCTATCAGGGCACCGTCTTCCCCGTGCTGCTGGCGGTCTGGTTCATGTCACATCTGGAGAAGCAGCTGCGCAAGCGCATCCCGGACGCCCTGGATCTGATCCTCACGCCGTTTCTCACCGTCATCATCACCGGCTTCGTGGCGCTGCTCTTCATCGGCCCCGCCGGGCGGGTGCTGGGGGATGGCATCTCGTTCGGTCTGAGCGCCCTCTATGAGCAGGCAGGCTGGCTGGCGGGGCTGGTGTTTGGCGGGACTTATTCGCTCATCGTCATCACCGGCATCCACCACAGCTTCCACGCCATCGAGGCGGGGCTGCTGGCCAACCCTGCCATCGGCGTCAACTTCCTGCTGCCCATCTGGGCCATGGCCAACGTGGCCCAGGGGGGGGCTTGCCTCGCGGTCTACTTCAAGACCCGGGACGTGAAGATCAAGGCCATCACGGTGCCGGCGGCCATGTCCTGCCTGCTCGGTATCACCGAGGCGGCGATCTTCGGGGTCAACCTGCGCTACATCAAGCCCTTCCTGGCCGGTCTGTTCGGCGGGGCCTGCGGCGGCGCCTACGTGGTGGCGGCCAAGGTCGGCATGACGGCGGTGGGCCTGACCGGCATCCCGGGCATGGCCATCGTCCAGCCCATGAGTCTCATCCACTACGTCATCGGCCTAGTGATCGCCTTTGGCGCCGCTTTCGCCGCCTCCTACCTGCTCAAGTACAAGGTGGAGTGATGAAGGAAAGCCATCTCCTGAACCAGGTTGTCCGGTCCCTGCTGGCCGGACAGCTCAAGGCGGCGGCCGATCCCCATCGGCCCCGCTGGCACCTGGCAGCCCCGGTGGGGCTGCTCAACGACCCCAACGGTTTCATCGAGCACGACGGGCGCTACCACCTCTTCTACCAGTGGAACCCGCTCGGTTGCGAGCACCGCAACAAGGGCTGGGGGCATGTCACCTCCACCGATCTGCTGCACTGGCAGCACGAGCCGGTGGCGCTGCTGCCCACCGAGGCCTATGAGAGCCACGGCTGCTATTCGGGCTCGGCGGTGAGCGATGAGCAGGGGCGTCTGACCCTTATCTACACCGGCAACGTCAAATACCCGGACGGCAGCCGCACCGCCTACCAGTGTCTGGCCCGCGTCGACGGTGAGGGGGGCTTTGCCAAGCTGGGACCCGTGCTGGACCTGCCCGCAGGCTACAGCGGCCATGTGCGCGACCCCAAGGTGTGGCACGACGGTCGGCAGTGGCTGATGGTGCTGGGGGCCCGCACCCTGGACGATCGGGGTGAGGTGCTGCTCTATCGCGGTGACACCCTGGATGCCTGGACGCTGGTGGGCCCCATCGCCGGCAGCGGGCGCGGCGGTCTCGGGGAGTTTGGCTACATGTGGGAGTGTCCGGATCTCTTCCCCCTGGGAGATCGCCATGTGCTGATCAGCTGCCCGCAGGGGATTGCCCCGCAGGGAGAGGATTATCGCAACCTCTACCAGTGCGGCTGGCTGGCGGGTGATTTCGACGGCGAGCATTTCGCCCACGGGGCTTTCCATGAACTGGACCGGGGCTTCGAGTTCTATGCCCCCCAGACCACTCAGGACAGCCAGGGGCGGCGCCTGCTGTTCGGCTGGCTGGGCTTGCCGGAGGAGAACGAGATGAGCCAGCCCACTCTCGAGCACGGCTGGATCCACCAGATGAGCTGCCCGCGGGAGCTGTTCTGGCAGGATGAGTGGCTCTGCCAGCGGCCGGTGGCAGAGCTGGGCGCCCTGAAAGGGGAGCAGACCCGCTTCGAGGGGGCACTGGACGAGCTGCCTGCCCTGGCCATCGACTCGGCCTGGCTCGATGTGGCGCTGTGCGGTGAAGGGCGCCTCGGGTTCGGGGCCGTGGTCGAGCTGGTGTGGCAGCCGGGGCGTCTTGTCCTGCGGCGCCAGAACTGGCAGAGCGGGGAGTGGGAGGAGCGAAGCGCCCCCTGGCTTGGGGGCAAGATCACCGTCTTGTGTGATCGCTCCAGCCTGGAGTGCTTCGTCGATGGCGGGCGCCAGAGCTTGTCGACCCGTTACTTCCCCGGCGAAAACCCAGTACTTTCCGCACGTTGTGGTGGTGATGGCAGCAAAATTTGCCTCGATCACTGGCCGCTGGCGACCTGCCTAGTACAATAGCCCGGTCTCAGTGTGCCGGGAGGTCAGGTGGAGAAGAAGAAACGGATCACGATTGCCCAGATAGCCACGCTTGCGGGGGTCTCCAAGGCCACCGCCAGCCTGGTGCTCAACGGCAAGAGTGCGGAATACCGCATCGCCGACGATACCCGCAAGCGGATCCAGGCGGTGGCGGACGAGTGCCACTATCAGCCGAGCATCCATGCCCGCTCCCTGCGGGAGGTGCGCAGCTACACCTGGGGGCTGGTGATCCCCGACCTC
This sequence comes from Aeromonas sp. FDAARGOS 1418, assembly GCF_019048585.1. Classification (NCBI taxonomy): domain Bacteria; kingdom Pseudomonadati; phylum Pseudomonadota; class Gammaproteobacteria; order Aeromonadales; family Aeromonadaceae; genus Aeromonas; species Aeromonas sp. FDAARGOS 1418. The sequence goes on from NZ_CP077387.1 coordinate 2,203,066, forward strand.
ACCAACTTCGGCTTCGCCAGCATCGCCCGTGCCCTGGAGGCCCGCTGTCGGGAGGCGGGGATCCAGCTGCTCATCGCCTGCTCAGAGGATGACCCCACCCTGGAGCAGCGGGTGGTGGACAACCTCATCAGCCGTCAGGTGGATGGCCTCATCGTCGCCTCCAGCGGCCACAGTGACGACATCTATGCCCGCATCCACGACCGCTTGCCGGTGGTGCAGCTCGACCGCCACATCGGTGAGTCGCGCCTGCCCATGGTGATCTCGGACGCCTGCAAGGCTACCGCCGAGCTGGTGCAGGATATGGCCGAGGATTGCGGGGAGGAGATCTACTACTTCGGCGGTCTGCTGGATCTCTCCCCCAGCCGCCACCGGCTGGCGGGTTACGAGCTCGGGTTGCACCGGGCCGGGCTGGAGGCCACTTCAGACCGGGTCCGCCACCGTGACTACCAGCCGAGCTCGGGCTATCAGCTGATGTCTGAGCTGGTGGATGAACTCGGGGCGCCGCCGAGGGGGCTTTTTACCGCCTCTTTCACCCTGCTGGAGGGGGTGCTGCGCTATCTCAACGAGGCGGGCCTGATGGAGACCGGCATGCGCCTGTGTACGTTCGACGATCACGATCTGCTCGACTGCATCCCCATGCGCATCGATTCCGTGGCCCAGGATTGCCCGGCCCTGGCCCGGGCCGCCTTCGAGATGATGCAGCAACTCATCGCGGGCAATCCCCCAGCCCAGACCGCCCAAGTCATCAACCCCAGGGTGCGCTGGCGCAGCCGCCGTTAGGCACACGGCTTCCCTTTCCTGTGAAAAAACCCCGCCGGATCCGGCGGGGCTTTTTGTGCTGCGGCTGGTATGAGGGCGTCAATCGGTGATGCTGGCTCGCCAGAAGATCTGCTTGATGTGAGGGTGCTCCCCGAGCGTGTTCATCAGGGCATCGAGCCTGGTGCCATCGATGGCGGTGGCGAGCAGCGCCGCCGAGATCTCGAGATCCTGATCGCCGAAGGGGGTGATGTCGAGCTCGCTCAGGGGGTAGTGGGCCTGCTCCAGCATCTGCTCGAGCCAGGGCAGTACCTCCTTCTGGTGAGCGCGGCCGATGAGAGCGGTCACATGATAGGTCACTTCGGTGTCCATGTTGTCCACCGGGTCACGGTTTATCTGGTTGACCAAGGGGCGCAGCAGGGTGTTGGCGGCCAGCACGAAGAGGGCGCCGAGGATGGCCTCCAGGGCGAACCCGGCGCCGCAGGCGGCCCCGACAGCGGCCACGCCCCACAGGGTGGCCGCTGTGTTGATGCCCCGGATGTTGCCGGATTCCCGCATGATGACGCCAGCGCCGAGAAAACCGATGCCGGAGACGATGTAGGCCACCACGTGGACGACCCCGTAACTGCCGCCATGCAGGTCATAGATGCGCTGGGCCAGGTTGACGAACAGGGCCGCCCCCACGGCGACCAGCACGTTGGTGCGAAGGCCGGCGGTGCGCTGGCGGTACTGGCGCTCCAGGCCGACCAGGCTGCCCAGCACGAAGGCGAGCAGCAGGCTGGCCAGGGTGTCGAGCAGGGCGAGAAAATCGAGTTGTTGCCACATTCTCATTAAGGGTCTCCTTCTGGGGATGCCGACCAGCCTTCACCCCCGGGTTGCGTGAGAGACGGGGGGCAAGGTCGACATCGTGGTGAATGCAAGGGCGCGACCCGCCTCCTGACGGGGCGGGATGGCGCAGAACAGAGTACAGGCCCTTCACGGTTGCCCGGGAAGGGCCCCGCCTCGTCCGAGGGTCAATGGCTGGTGGTGGTGTCGTCCCCGGCGCGGGGGCGCAGTTCCCAGCGTACCGGGTGGACAGCCCCGACCTGGTGGATGAACTGCACCAGATAGCGGCGCTGAGGCGGCGTGCAGTAGAGGCTCAGCACCAGCACGCGGCCTTCACCGCGCCCGGGCTGCATGGACTGCAGGGGACTGAGTCCGGCCGGTTGCAGAGTGTGGCTCACCGCCGCCAGCACCTGCTCCATGTCGGCTCTGTCTTCGCAGCGGATGTGCAGCCGATAGAGGTGCTGACGCCGTCTGCCACGTTGCCAGAGTGGTCGCAGGCCCCGTCCCAGTCTGCTCAGCAGGGAAGGGGATTTGTCAGCGACAGGGTTGTTTGAAATCAAGCGCATAGCAGCCTCCTTTTGGGAAGCAGAAACTATGCAGGCAAGGTGTCGTGGGATGAGTCCGCGTCACCTGACGTCAAGTGTGAAAAGCGGGGAAAAGAGGGATCCACTTCTCGCAGGGTGGCGAGTCGCGGCAGAGAAAAACCTGCGGCTAGCTCGCGACCAGGGGGCCGACGACGAGGGTCGGCGTGCGTCTGTCACTTGATGAGTTGCCCACCGATGGTCTCCGCTAGTGATAAAGAGGCGACATGGTAGCCGATACGGCGGCCTGGGTAAACCCCGAGCCCTTGATAGCAACATATTGAAACATAATAAAAAAGAGATGAAAGCGCCGGTAAAGGGAGCCCTCTTCCCTTCACCGGCGGGCCCTTGGGGGGTTACCGGGTCTTGTCGATGCCCAGGTATTTGAGCATCAGTTTTTCATAGATGGGTTCGGTGTCGCCCACCTGCATCTTGTGCAGGAAATACTTCTCGAACGCTATCTTGGCCAGGTGGACCCACTTCCCTTTCTTGAACCAGGCGACGTTGCGCGGCGGGATCTGCGGCATGGCCACGAAGGCGGCCCCTGTGTCCCCCATGTCCGCCAGACAGATGGCATTCCACACCGCCCGGGTGACCGGGGGCTGGCCGTCCAGCTCCGCCTTGATGTTGTGGCTCAGGGTGCGCACCATGGCCTCAATCATGTAGCCGGTCTTGGGCACCCCGGTCGGTACCGGCGTCTTGTGCTGGGGCGGGATGGCGATGCAGACCCCGGCGGCGTAAATCTGCGGGAAGACAGGGTTGCGCTGGTGTTCGTCGACGATGACGAACCCGTGGGGATTGACCAGCCCCTCGAGGCCCCGCAGGGGGCTGATGCCGGCGAAGGCGGGCAGCATCATGGCATGCTTGTAGGGGAGGCTGTGGGTGCGCTTGACGTTGCCATCTTCATCCAGCTCCTCCACCGTCATCACCCCATCCCTGGCTGCCACGGTGCGGGCATTGCAGATCCATTGCATGTCGCGCATGCGCAGCTCGCTCTCCAGCATGCCCTTGGAATCCCCTACGCCGTTGAGGCCGAGGTGACCGATGTAGGGTTCGCTGGTGACGAAGGTCATGGGCACGTCCTTTCTCACCTTCTTGTCGCGCAGGTGGCGATCGAGGATGAAGGCGTATTCGTAGGCCGGGCCGAAGCAGGAGGCGCCGGGCATGGCACCGACGATCACCGGACCCGGTTCGTCGAGCAGCCCGTTGACACTGTGCAGGCACTCCTCTGCGTGGGAGAGGGTACAGACGCTGGCGGTGCCGCCCGCCGTCGGGCCTGCTCCCTGCACCTCTTCAAAGGCGAGTGCGGGGCCGGTGCAGAGCACCAGAAAGTCGTAGTGCAGGTGCTGGCCATCGGAGAGGCGGATCTGCTGTTCGAGGGGTTGCAACCCGGTCAGGGCGGCGTGGATGAAGCGGATCCCCTTCTTCTTCACATGAGGCTCTATGGGGAGGGAGATATCCTTGCGCTCTCGCCACCGGACCGCAATCCACGTGTTCGAAGGGTTGAATTCAAAGTCGGGTTTGTCGTTCACCAGGATGACGTCGTGCTGCTTGCCGAGTTCGGCTTTGAGCTCGTAGGCGGCCGACATGCCCCCCAACCCTGCCCCGATGATGATGATGGTTGCCATAATGAGCCTCCGCTCTATTACACGGCTCCTGTGAGCCAATATGTCCGCCTGCCTATTTGAGCCCCATTCGCCTGAGCACGGCGGCGGCGGGACAGACCCCGGTGAACGCGCTCTGGATCAGGTTGACCCCGACAAAGACGCTCAACCAGACAAAGCCCGGGTGGACCCAGGCCGTGAGCAGCAGCGACAGCAGCAACATGCCACCCGCGACCACTCTGACTCCGTTATCGACGGTCATTTCTCGTCTCCTTTTGTTTAGTGATTGCTAATTTAGAATTGTTTTATATAATAGAGCAAATATCAGCAATTGCTAATTTAATCTTATGAGCCACTTCGACGAGATGAACCGACATGCGACAGCCGCCGCCGGCCTGCTCAAGGCGCTGGCTCATCCCGAACGCCTGATGGTGCTCTGCCAGCTGGTGGAAGGGGAGAAGGGGGTCGGGGAGCTGCTGGCCCACAGCCAGCTCGGGCAGTCGGCCTTCTCCCAGCAACTGTCGGTATTGAAGCGCCAGGGCCTTATCCGCTCGCGCAAAGTCTCCCAGCAGATCTACTACTCCCTGGTGAGCGAGGCGGCGGCCGATGTGCTGGCGGCGCTGCAAACCCATTTTTGTCACTCAGATGAGGAAATTCGATGATGGAAAGCCAATGGCTGCTCTCGTTGGGGGGCGGCATGCTGGCGGGGCTCTCGGCCCTGATCCTGATGTTGTTCAACGGCCGGGTGGCCGGGATCAGCGGCATTCTGGCCGGTGCAATGCAGTACAAGACCCCCTGGCGGGTGCTGTTTCTGCTGGGATTGGGACTGGGGGCCTGGCTGGCGCTGACCCTGGGTTGGGCCACAATGCCCGCCTTTGATGCCTTGCCCGGCTGGCCCGTGGTGCTGCTGGCCGGCCTGCTGGTAGGCATCGGCACCCGCCTTGGCAATGGCTGCACCAGCGGTCACGGCATCTGCGGCATGGGGCGGCTGTCGACGCGCTCCGTGGTGGCGACGCTCACCTTTATGGGGATGGGCGTGGCGACCGTGTTCTTTACTCACCACATGTTTTGACGGGTTGATTGCCATGAAATTGCTGACAAGTCTGTTTGCGGGTCTGTTGTTCGGGCTGGGGATGGCCCTCTCCGGGATGATGGATCCGGCGCGGGTCACCGGGTTTCTCGATCTGGCCGGTGCCTGGGATCCCAGCCTGGCCTTCGTGATGGGGGGGGCCCTGGCTGTCTTCATGCCGGGCTACTTCCTGCTGGTGAAGCCCCGTCGTCTGAGCCTGCTGGGGGAACCCATGGCCCGGGTTCCCGCTCCCGTGCTGGATCGCCGCCTGATTGGCGGGGCCGCACTGTTCGGGATCGGTTGGGGCCTGGTCGGCATCTGTCCAGGGCCTGCCTTGAGTCTCATTTCCAGCGGACAGCCCATGATATTGTTGTTCATCGGGGCCATGGCGGCCGGGAGCCTGCTGGTGGACAAGGTCTGGAACAGGGTGCTGGAGAAGGCTCGCCAGCACCGTATTGCCTGAGTTTTCAAGGTGCCAATGAGCCAGGGAAGGAGAATCATGATGAACACAATCCGGTTGCTGGTGACCACCCTGCTGGTCATGACATCCACCCTGGTGGCGGCCGAGGAGGCCAAGGGGCCGCTGACGCTGACCCCGCAGCGCGTCACCGACTGGCTCACCCTGAGCGGTACCGTGAGCGCCATTCATCAGGGGACGGTCGCGGCCCAGACCAGTGGCCGCGTCTCCCGCATGCTGGTGGATGTGAACGACGAGGTACAGGCCGGGCAGCCCCTGCTCGAGATAAGCGGCAAGGAGCAGTCTGCCGCCGTGACCGGCGCCGAGGCGCGGGTGGCCAGGGCCCAGGCCCAGCAGGTGGAGGCCGAGCGCCAGCTCACCCGTTATCAGGCCCTCATCGCCAAGGGGGTGATCACCCGGGCCCAGCTCGACAACGCCCAGGCAACGGATCGGGCCGCCCGCGCCGAGGTCAATGCCGCCGAGGCCGCCCTCATCCAGGCCCGGGAAGCCTACGGCTATACCCGTATCCTCGCCCCCTACGCCGGGGTGGTGACCAGGCGGCTGGTGGAGCTGGGGGAGACGGTGGCCCCCGGTACGCCGCTGCTATCCGGTTTCTCCCTGGGCGAGCTGAGGGTGGAGCTGGAGCTGCCCCAGTCCGCGCTGGCTCTCGCCGGCCAGCCGTCGGATGTGCAGGTGCTGCTGCCCGGTGGCAAGGCCGTGACTCCCGTCAAGCTGACCCGCTTCAACTACGCCGACAGCCAGAGCCACAGTTTCCGGCTGCGCCTCGATCTGCCGCCGAACACGGCAGGGGTGCTGCCCGGCATGTGGCTCAAGGTGCAGCTCAAACAGGGTGAGCGTCAGGTGTTGCAAGTGCCGGAGCCCGCCCTGCTGCGGCAGGGGGAGTTCAACGGCGTCTACCTCAAAGAAGGGGAAGGATGGGCCCTGACCCCGGTGCGGGTCGGCCACTGCGAGGCTGGGCTGTGCGAGGTCCTGGCGGGTCTCAAGGGCGGTGACACCCTGGCCCCCGATGCCTGGAGCCGTCAACAGGAGGTGCCCCATGAGTAGCGATCTGAACGACAACCATGGCCGCCTGGGGCCGGCGGGTCGGCTGGCGGCCCTGTTTCAGGGCTCGGCCATCACCCCGCTGCTGGCGCTGGTGGGGCTCTTGCTCGGCCTCTTTGCCGTGCTGGTGACCCCCAAGGAGGAGGAGCCCCAGATCGATGTCACCTTCGCCGACGTCTACATTCCCTTCCCGGGTGCCAGCCCGGCAGAGGTGGAATCCCTCGTCACCACCCCTGCCGAGCAGGTGGTCTCCCAGATAAAGGGGATAGATACCCTCTACTCCTTCTCCCAACCCGATGGTGCCCTGCTGGTGGTGGTGTTCAAGGTAGGCGTGAGCCGGGAGCAGGCCATCGTGGATCTCAACAACCAGCTCGACTCCAACCGCGACTGGTTGCCACAGGGGATCGGAGTCGGTCAGCCACTGGTAAAACCCCGGGGGATCGATGATGTGCCCATCGTCAGTCTGACCCTCTGGAGCAAGCAACTGGGGGCCCCCGATCTGACCCGGGTCGCCCACGAGCTGGAGACCGAACTCAAGCGCATTCCCGGTACTCGCGATATCTACACGCTGGGCAGCCAGAGCGCCGTGCTGCGGGTGATGCCGGACCCGGCGGCCCTCAGCGCTCATGGCATCAGCTGGGGCGAACTGAGCCAGCGTCTCTCGGCCGCCAACCGGGTGGGCCCGACACTGGCCATCGAGCAGGACAACCGGGAAATCAAGGTGCAGGTGGGGCAGTTCCTGCAAAGCGAGCAGGAGGCTAGAGAGCTGGTGGTGGGGTTGCACGACGGCAAGCCCGTCTATCTCGGTGAGGTGGCCCGGGTGGCGCTTGGGGAAGAGACCCCGGTCCAGCGCAGCTGGATGGGGCAGGGGCAAGCCAGCTACCCGGCGGTGACCCTGGCCATCGGCAAGCAGCCGGGGCAGAACGCGGTGGAGGTGGCCAAGCGGGTGGAGGCACGGGTCGAGAGCCTCAGGAACCGGCTCATCCCGGCTGGCGTCGAGGTGACGGTGACCCGTGACTACGGCGTCACCGCCGAGACCAAATCCAACACCCTCATCGGCAAGCTCATCTTTGCCACCACGGCGGTGGTATTGCTGGTGCTGGTGAGCATGGGGTGGCGCGAGGCGCTGGTGGTGGGGGTCGCCATCGTCATCACCCTCGCACTGACCCTGTTCGCCTCCTGGGCATGGGGCTTTACCCTCAACCGGGTGTCCCTCTTTGCGCTTATCTTCTCCATCGGCATCCTGGTGGATGACGCCATCGTCGTGGTGGAGAACATCCACCGCCATCGCGGCCTGGGCAAGGGGTCCCTCAAGGATCTCATTCCGGGCGCGGTGGACGAGGTGGGGGGGCCGACCATACTGGCGACCCTGACCGTCATCGCGGCCCTGCTGCCCATGGCCTTCGTCAGTGGCCTGATGGGCCCCTACATGAGCCCCATCCCCATCAATGCCAGCATGGGGATGCTTATCTCCCTGCTGGTGGCCTTTATCTTCTCCCCCTGGCTGGCCAATCACCTGCTCAAACGCGAGGGGCGTGTCGCCCACGGGGAGGCCAAGGCCGGGCTCTTTCACCGGCTGATGACCCCCTTCCTGATGGGGGCGGGTGCCAAAAGAGCGAGACACAAGCTCTGGCTGGCCATCCTGCTGCTGGTGGCGGGGGCGGCTGCCATGCCCGTGGTGCAGTGGGTGGTGCTCAAGATGCTCCCCTTCGACAACAAGTCGGAATTCCAGCTGGTGCTCGACATGCCGGAGGGGGCGACCCTGGAGCAGACCGAGCGCACCCTGCTGGCGGTGGGTCGGGAGCTCGCCAGGGTGCCCGAGGTGAAGGATTACCAGATCTACGCCGGCACCGCCGCCCCCATCAACTTCAACGGGCTGGTGCGCCACTACTTCATCCGCAGCGGCGCCAACGTGGGGGACATCCAGGTCAATCTGGTGGACAAGCATGAACGGGATCGCAGCAGTCACGAGATTGCCCGGTCGGTGCGTGCGCCCTTGCAGGCCATCGCCAGCGCGGCAGGGGGCAATCTCAAGGTGGTGGAGGTGCCCCCGGGACCGCCTGTCTGGTCGCCCATTGTCGCGGAAGTGTATGGCCCGACGCAGGCCGCCCGCGAAGCCGCTGCCCGCGCCGTACAGGCCCGCTTTGTGGCCACGGCGGATCTGGTGGACGTGGACATCTATCTGACCGACCCCCAGCCCAAGTGGCGGCTGGTGGTGGATCGCGCCCAGGCGGCCCTGCTCGGGGTCGATCTCGGGGATCTGGTGGCGACCCTCAACGGGGGCGTGGGTTATCAGGATGCCAGCTGGCTGCAGGGGCAAGGCGCCAAGTATCCGGTGCCGATCCGCATCGAGCTCGCCCCCGGTGACAAGCGGGATCTGACCGGCATCCTGGCTCTCAAGGTACGCAGCCAGAGCGGCCAGCTGGTGCGGGTCTCCGAGCTGGTGAGCCGTCGTGACGAGGTGGCCCCCAGCTACCTCATGCACAAGAACATGCAGCCCATGGTGATGGTGGTGGCTGACATGGGCGGCCATACCGACAGCCCGCTCTACGGCATGTTTGCCGCCGGTGCCGACATCTCGCTGCCACAGTATTACGTGCATCAGCCCGACAAGCTGGGGGAGGTGGCGCTCTTGTGGGACGGGGAGTGGAAGATAACCTACGAGACCTTCCGCGACATGGGGCTAGCCTACGGAGTGGGGATGATCCTCATCTACCTGCTGGTGGTGGCCCAGTTCCGCTCCTATCTGGTGCCGCTCATCATCATGGCCCCCATTCCGCTCACCCTCATCGGGGTGATGCCGGGTCACGCCCTGCTGGGGGCCCAGTTTACCGCCACCTCGATGATCGGGATGATCGCCCTGGCCGGGATCATCGTGCGCAACAGCATCCTGCTGGTGGATTTCATCGAGCAGCAGCGGGCGAGTGGCATGGCGTTCGAGCAGGCGGTGATCGAGGCGGCGCAGGTGCGAGCCAAACCCATCATGCTGACGGCGCTGGCGGCCATGATAGGGGCGATTTTCATCCTGGATGACCCCATCTTCAATGGCCTCGCCATCAGCCTGATCTTCGGGATCCTGGTCTCCACCCTGCTCACCCTGGTGGTGATCCCGCTGCTCTACTACAGCCTGCTCGTTTGCCGAAGTCAGAGGTAAATACAGGGGGCCAATGCCCCCTGTTTTCTGGCATCACACCGCCTCGCGGGTATCGCAGGTTTTCATCAGGGGGAAATAACGGCGATCCGCCTGGCTCATGTGGCCCACGACCAGCTCCTGGATGATGAAGTTGAGCAGGGCGTCGTTGCCAAGGGCACCCGCCTGTGCGGCCGCCATCAGCTGACCGGCTTTTTTCAGCAGATGCTGGTGCTCCTGGCGATGGGCCGCCAGCTCCTCATAGCCGTATTGCGCGAGGACCTGCTCTTCGAAGAGGAAGTGCTGGCGCGCGACCTCGAATATCTGCGCCATGTCTGCCAGCAAGGCATCCGGATGGATGCCGGGATCCTGCATGTGCTCGAGCAAGCGGTTGGCCAGCAGGAAGAGCTGGCGATGTTCCTCATCGATGCGGGGGTGGCCGCATGCGTGGGCGGGCTGCCATTGCAGGGTGCCGGGGAGGGGCTCCTGCCCGGAGGAAAACAGGCAGACCCTGCCCCGGCCATGGTGCTTGGCCTGATACATGGCCTGATCGGCGTGGTGCATCAGGGTCTTGGGATCGGCGCCGTGATCCGGGTAGAGGGCGACCCCTATGCTGCCGGAGATGCGCAGCGCCTGCTGTTCAAGCTGGAAGGGGTGATGCAGGCAGTGGTGCAGCTTGTCGGCGACCGCGAGGCCTGAGACATCCGTATCGGGCAGCATGATGACAAACTCGTCTCCCCCAAGGCGTGCCACCAGGTCTTCTTCCCTGACGCACTCCCCCATGCGCTCGGCCACCAGCTTGAGCAGCAGGTCGCCGGTTTCGTGGCCGAAGGTGTCATTGATGGGCTTGAAGTGGTCGAGATCGATGAAGACCAGGGCCAGGGGCTGCTGTGGAGCCTGCTCCAGGGTCTCCTTGAGCCGCTGTTGCAGCAGGCGGCGGTTGGCCAGGCCGGTGAGGGGGTCATAGAAGGCGAGGCGGCGCATCATCTCCTCCCGGGCCGAACGTTCGGTGACATCCCGGGTCACCCCCAAAATGGCGTCCGGTCTTGTGCTGGTGCTGCCGTGCAAGGTGGTGACCGTCTCGATGGTCACCAGATGACCCTGCTTGTGGCGCAGCTGGGAGTGGATGACGCACCGGGTCTGCCCATGATCCCCCCGTTGCCAGGCCTCGAGGGAGACGGTGATGCCGTCGCGAAGCTGTTTCCAGGACTCATCGGGGAGCAGCTGGCGCAGGGAGAGGGCAAAGAGTTCGGCGGGTTCATAGCCGCTCAGGGATGCGATGGCGGGGCTGATGTAACGAAAACGCAGGCTATTGGTATCCATGGTCCAGATCACGTCGCCGCTGTTCTCCGCCACGAAGCGGTAGTGCTGCTCGCGCTGTGCCAGTTCCCGGGTGAGCCGCTGTCGGTCACTGGCCTCTTCCCGCAGACGCAGATAGAGGTGCAGGAAGACGCCGAGCAGGGCCAGCAGGGAGAAAGAGATCAGCATGGCGATGGCCACGCTCCTGTCGAGCAGTTGGCGCTGCTGACGAAGGCTCGCCTGGGTACTGTTGTAGAGGAAGGAGGTGAGGTTGGGCACCGCCTTGATCATCCCGGCCTCCTGGTAGGTGCGGGCGATCTGCTGCCAGCGATCCTGCTGCATGTAACCGGGCTCGATGATGTCGGGCTGCATCAGGGTCCGGGTTTCACGGGCCTCGAAGGCGAGCGCCTCGCGCCCGACCCCGCTGGGGTAGTGCTCCAGGATCAGGTTGATCATCTCCTCGGGATGATCCATGGCATAGCGCCACCCCTTGAGGCTGGCCTGCAAGAAGCGCTGGACCCGCTCCTGCTGGTTGATGACCTCACTCTCCGAGGTGAAGAGGTTGTCTCCGTAGAAGTCGTAACCGATGTCGCGGGGGCTGAACACCCGGAAGGGAATACCCTGTTGCTGCAGGGTGAAGGGCTCGGTTGTGCTGTAGGCGCTGATGACGTCCGCCTCGCCCCTCAGCAGTGCCTGGACCCCCCGTTCGTAGGGCAGGGTCTCCCACTGCCGGCTGCGGGTGTAGCGATGCAGGTAGGTGAGCAGCTCGTTGGAGCCGGGTTCGAGCATCAGCCGCTTGTTGGCCAGATCGCCCGGGGTCTGGATATCCGGCCGCTCCAGGGTGATGAGCATCAGGGGGGAGTGCTGCAACATGGCGGCGAGCACCACCACTGGGCGGCCAGCTGCCCGGGCCAACAGCAGATCGCTGCCGCGGATGCCAAACTGGGCGCGACCCGTGGTGACTTCATTGATGACGTCGGTGCCCGGCCCCGCCTCCCGCAGGGTGACCTGCAGGCCTACCTCCTGGTAGAACCCCTTGGCGATGGCGGCGTAGTAACCGGCAAACTGGAACTGGTGCTGCCAGGGAAGTTGCAGGATGACGCGCTCATCCGCCCTGAGGGGAGCCGTGGTCAGGGTGGCAATCATCACCCAGAAGGGCAGAAGCCAGCGTACAGGCTGGCGAGATGCATCGGACTCCGTCATACCGCTGTTCTCTCGGGAGGTGCTCTTCTGGCTAGAGTCAAACAATTTCCTGTTATTCGCAAGGGGAGCAAGCCCCAATAAGATGGGGCGCGGGAGGCATTAAAAGTCATTTTTGTGTCATTCATCACGTCAATGGGCGTCACGGCTCATTTTGAAACCTTGTTGACTCGTCACCGGCCGGTGACAAGGGCATTAGGTGTCATTCAAGGAGGGATGGCTGCCGCCTCTCTTCTCGCCTGTTAATGACAGATTGCGTGTTTTCGGCAATTCCCTCTTATCTTCTCCTGTCGTATCAAAAGTTGATGCTCTTGTCCGTATCGGGTGTCGACCTGTGGCGGTCGGGGGACGCCTTCCTTCGTTCAGGGTGGTATGGTAGTCATCCGTTTCCTGTTTCCCGAGAAGGTCCTGTCATGTCTTCCTTGCGCCTGCTGCTCTCCGACTCCCACGATCCCCTGTTCAACCTCGCGGTGGAGGAGTGCATCTTTCGCCAGATGGACCCGGCCCAGCGGGTGCTGTTCCTGTGGCGCAACGACAATACGGTGGTGATAGGCCGGGCCCAGAACCCCTGGAAGGAGTGCAACACCCGCCGCATGGAAGAGGACGGGGTGACCCTGGCCCGGCGCAGCAGCGGGGGCGGCGCCGTGTTCCACGACCTTGGCAACAGCTGTTTCACCTTCATGGCGGGCAAGCCCGGCTATGACAAGAGCGTCTCCACCGCCATCGTCATTGATGCCCTCGCCAGACTCGGCGTGAGTGCTTTCGCCTCCGGGCGCAACGACCTGCTGGTGGCGACCCCGGACGGGGATCGCAAGGTGTCGGGTTCGGCCTACCGGGAGACCCATGATCGCGGCTTTCACCACGGTACCCTGCTGCTGGATGCCGATCTCGGCCGCCTCGCCCACTACCTCAATCCCGACCCCAAGAAGCTGGCGGCCAAGGGCATCAGCTCGGTGAGAAGCCGGGTGGCGAACCTTGGCGAGCTGTTGCCTGGCCTGGGTCATGAGCAGGTGGTGCAGGCCCTGTGCGACGCCTTCTTTGTCCATCATGGTGAGGTGGTGCAGCCCGAGCACATCTCCCCCGAGCGGATGCCCGACCTGCCCGGCTTTGCCGAGACCTTTGCCCGCCAACTCAGCTGGGAGTGGAACTTCGGCCATGCTCCCGCCTTCAGCCACCTGCTGGAGGAGCGTTTCCCCTGGGGCGGGGTCGAGCTTCATTTCGACGTGGAGAAGGGGGTGATAGGACGGGCACAGATCTTCAGTGACACCCTGGACCCTGCGCCCCTGGATGACCTGGCCGTACGCCTGCCCGGGGTGGCCTATCGTCCCGAAGCCATCGCCGCGTTGCTGCGTCAGTGGCGGGCGACGTTTTCGGCCAACCCCGAGCTGGAAGGGTTTTCGGCATGGCTGCTGACCGCCCTGCGCTGACCTTGCCCATGACCAGGATCACAAGATGAACAGGGGAAAAGAGGGAAGAGGGGGCGCGGGCCCGTCAGGGCGCCAACATGACAAAAAGTAGGGCAGACCATTAGTTATTGTCTCTGTTGATAGAGGTGTCACTGGAGTATAAAAACCGCACCTCAGCAGTATCAATGGTATAAAAATGAATCACTTGGTCTATCTGAAAGATGAGGGCGTCAACGCCGTCTCCCCCGAATTCGCCCGCCGTTTTGCCACCGTCAAAGCCCACTTTTTCTCACGCAACCCCGACCTCTGGCCGGTCTTTCGCGAGCCCGGCTTTGCCGCCCTCAACGAGTTTCGCGCCCGTGGACTGGCGCCGGATGCGCGGCTCAATGCCTGGCCCGATGGCCGCGCCCGCCTGGCGGATCTCTGCGAAACCATGCCGGTGCCGGCGACCATGCGCACGCCGGGGGAGCCCATGGCGGAGCTGCTGTTTGCCGGCGCCCTGTCAAAGGATTGGGAGAACCCCTCCAGCGTCGAGAACGTCATCACCATGTCGGCGGATCCCGCCATCTATGGCGCCCAGATGGGCATATTGGCCAACCCCAACCTGGTCTACTCCGAATACGCCGGGGTGGCCGAGGAGCTGGAGAAGAAGGTGGTGCGCCAGATAGCGCTGCTGGCGGGTTACGACCCGGCCCGCGCCACCGGCATCTTCACCCAGGGGGGGACCTTCTGTAACCTCTACGGCTACCTGCTCGGCATCCGCAAGAGCCTGCCACAGGCCAAGCACAAGGGGCTGGGCCACTATCAGGATTACCGCATCATCAACTCCCAGGGCGGCCACTACTCCAACATCACCAACCTCTCCCTGCTCGGGGTGGACATCGAGAACAAGACCATCCGCATCCAGGTCGGCGAGAACAACGACATCGATCTGGCGGATCTCGAGCGCACCCTGACCGCCTGCTTCGCCCTCAAACACGTGGTGCCCACCATCATGCTCACCATGGGCACCACCGACACCTTCGGGGTGGATAGGGTCAAACCCGTGGTCGAGTTGCGGGACAGGCTGTGCGAGCGCTTCGAGGTGGCGGTCAAGCCCCACATCCACGTCGACGCCGCCATCGGCTGGTCGATGATCTTCTTCCTGGACTACGACTTTGCCGCCAACCCGCTCGCCATCAACGCCGCGACGCTCGCGGGGATCGAGCGCAACGTGAGCCGCTTCGCCGAGCTCAGATATGCCGACTCCTTCACCGTCGACTTCCAGAAGTGGGGCTATGTGCCCTACACCTCCAGCCTGGTGATGATCAAGGAGCAGAGCGATCTCAAGGCGATGGAGAACGATCCGGAGAACTTCTCCTACTTCGAGCGGGACATTCAGGGTCAGACCCACCTGCAGTCCACCATCGAGTGCTCCCGCGGGGCGAGCGGCCTGTTCGGTGCCTATGCGGCCCTCAACTACCTGGGGGTGGAGGGCTATCGCACCGTGCTGGCCCACTGCCTGCAAAACGCCAACTACTTCCGCTTCCGGTTAAGCCAGCTCGGCAACGTCAAGCTGGTGGCCCAGGAGAACCAGGGGCCCAGTGTCGGCTTCAAGATCTACAACCCCGAGTGGGTACAGGACCCCGAGGCGGAGTTCGCCTTCGAGCTGG
Source organism: Aeromonas sp. FDAARGOS 1418 (assembly GCF_019048585.1). Lineage (NCBI taxonomy): Bacteria > Pseudomonadati > Pseudomonadota > Gammaproteobacteria > Aeromonadales > Aeromonadaceae > Aeromonas > Aeromonas sp. FDAARGOS 1418. Next base: position 2,218,107 of record NZ_CP077387.1, read on the forward strand.
CCCGCAGCCCGGATGCGGCCTACAAGGCGCGGCTGGCCCGCAACACCGAGTATCACCGCAGCCTGTTCAAGGGACGCGGCAAGGTGGGGCTCTACACCAACTGGGTGGAGGCGGTGGCGCACTCGGAATACGACGAGCGCGGCAAGTATTCCTACATCGCCGGCGAGAAGGCGGTCTTCATGAACCCCGCCTGCGGCCGCGAACAGATCGACGCCTTTATCGCGCATATTCGCGGCTGACAGAGCCACATCTTGTGATGTCATAAATAAAAACGGCGGGATAATCCCGCCGTCTTTATTGAAATGACTCCGCTTACTGTTTCTGGATGGCGGTCACGGTGAGCTTGCCGGCCGGGTTCTCGGCGTGAAAGCGCACCGCATCCCCCACCTTCAGATCCTTGAGCAGGGCTGGATCAGCCACCCGAAAGACCATGGTCATGGGGGGCATCTTGAGGTTGGTGATCGCCTCGTGCTTGATCCCCACCTTGCCCTTGGGTGCGTCGATGCGGCTGATGACCCCCTTAGTCAGGGTCTGTTCGGTTTGCATGGCGGCCATGTCGTGGCCCTCATGGTTCATCCCCTCCATGTGCGCCATGTCGTGCCCCTGGTGGTTCATCATCTCCTCTGCCTGCAGGCTGGTGTGGGTAGCGAGGCTCAGCAGCAATGTCAGGGTCAGCGTCTTGTAGTTCATGGTGTTTTCCTTCAATCGTTCAGTCGAAAAGGGTTGGGAAATCGGGTCATTCGGATTGTTGATAAGCAGGCAGGTTGCGGCTGCGCCAGAGGTAATAGGCGGCGGGCAGCACCAGGAGGGTCAGCACCAGCGCGCTCACCATGCCGCCGATCATGGGGGCGGCGATGCGCTGCATCACCTCGGATCCGGTGCCGTGGCTCCACATGATGGGCAAGAGGCCGGCGATAATGGTCACCACCGTCATCATTTTGGGGCGCAGGCGCAGGGCGGCGCCGTGGATCACCGCCCGATGCAGCCCCGCCTGGTCCGGCTTGCCGCTGGCGACGAGGTCATCCCAGGCGTGGTTGAGGTAGACCAGCATCAGGACGCCGGTCTCCACCGCCACCCCCGCCAGGGCGATAAAGCCCACCCCGACCGCCACCGAGAGGTTGAAGTCCAGCAGCCAGAGGGTCCAGATCCCCCCCACCACCGCCAGCGGCAAGGTGGTGAGAATGAGCAGCACCTCCTGGAAGCGGCGAAACGCCAGATAGAGCAGCAGCACGATAATGGCGACGGTTAATGGCACTACGTAGGCGAGGCGGGCCTTGGCCCGCTCCATGTACTCGTATTGGCCGGACCAGGTGAGGGCGTAGCCCGCCGGCAGCACCAGCTGCTTGCCCACTTCAGCCTTGGCCTCATCGACGAAGGAGCCGATATCGCGATCGCGAATATCGACGTAGACCCAGCCGTTGAGGCGCGCGTTTTCACTGCGCAGCATGGGGGCTTCGTCGCTGATATAGACCCGCGCCACGTCCGCCAGGGCGATACGAGCGCCACTCGGAGTGACCACCGGCAGCAGCTCGAGGCTCGCCACCGAATCGCGATAGCTCTGGGGATAGCGCAGGTTGATGGGGTAACGCTCGCGCCCCTCGATGGTCTGACCCACCTCCATGCCGCCCACTGCGGTGGCAAGCACCGCCTGCACATCGGAGATGTTGAGGCCGTAACGGGCCGCTTTCAGCCGGTCGATGTCCACCTTCACGTAGCGGCCACCGGCCACCCGCTCGGCGTAGACCGATGAGGCGCCCTCCACCTTGCCGACGATCTGTTCCAGCTGTTGGCCGAGCTGCTGGATCACCTTGAGATCGGGCCCCGCAATCTTGATACCCACCGGGGTCTTGATGCCGGTGGCCAGCATGTCGATGCGGGTCTTGATGGGGGGCACCCAGGCGTTGGTGAGGCCGGGGAAGCGGATGAGGGAGTCGAGCTCCTCTTTCAGCTGCTCCGGGGTCATGCCGGGGCGCCACTGGTCGCGGGGCTTGAGCTGGATGCTGGTCTCCATCATCACCAGATCGGCTGGGTCGGTGGCCGATTCGGCGCGCCCCGCCTTGCCAAACACGTTCTGCACCTCGGGCACGGTGCGGATGAGCTTGTCGGTCTGCTGCAAAATCTCCCGCGCCTTGCCCACCGAGATATTGGCTGCGGTGGTGGGCATGTACATGATGTCCCCCTCATCGAGCGGTGGTATGAACTCGGAGCCCAGGTACTTGAGCGGCCAGAAGCCCGCTACCGTCACCAGGGCGGCGATGGCCAGGGTGGTTTTCGGACGGGCCAGCACGGCCTTGAGCAGTGGCACATAGCCCTGGCTCAGCCAGCGGTTGAGCGGGTTGGCCTGCTCCGCCAGCACCTTGCCACGGATGAAGTAGCCCATGATCACCGGCACCAGCGTGATGGCGAGCCCGGCCGCCGCCGCCATGGCATAGGTCTTGGTGTAGGCGAGGGGGTGGAACATCCGCCCCTCCTGCGCCTCCAGCGCGAACACCGGCAGGAAGCTGATGGTGATGATCAGCAGGGAGAAGAAGATGGCGGGCCCCACCTCGATGCTCGCCTCGGTGATGATGCGCCAGCGGTTCTTGTCGGTGAGCGCCTCCTGTTCCATGTGTTTGTGGACGTTCTCGATCATCACGATGGCGCCATCCACCATGGCGCCGATGGCGATGGCGATGCCGCCGAGGGACATGATGTTGGCGTTGATCCCCTGCAGGTGCATCACGATAAAGGCGGTCAAAATTGCTATAGGGAGGGTAATGACCACCACCAGCGACGAGCGCAGGTGGAACAGGAAGGCGAGGCAGACCAGCACCACCACCGCGAACTCCTCCACCAGCTTGCCGGAGAGGTTGTCGATGGCGCGCTGGATAAGATCGGATCGATCGTAGACGGTGACGACCTCCACCCCCTCCGGCAGGCTGCTCTTCAGCTGGGCGAGCCGCGCTTTGACCCCGTCTATGGTGTGCTGGGCATTCTCGCCGTAGCGCATGACGATAATGCCGCCTACCACTTCCCCTTCGCCGTTGAGCTCGGCCAGGCCGCGTCGGCTCTGAGGTCCGGTGACCACATCCGCCACGTCACCCAGTAGCAGCGGGGCGCCGCGCACATTGGTGCCGAGCGGGATCTGTTTTAAGTCCTCCACGCTTTTCAGATAGCCGTTGGAGCGCACCATGTACTCCGCTTCTGCCATCTCGATGACGGAGGCGCCGGTTTCCTGATTGCCCTGCTTGATGGCGGTCTCGATAAGGGAGAGCGGGATGCCGTAGGCACGCAGCTTGTCCGGGTCGACCCGCACCTGATACTGGCGCACCATGCCGCCCACGGTGGCGACCTCGGAGACCCCCTCCACCGTCTGCAACTCGTACTTGAGGAACCAGTTCTGCAGTGAGGTGAGCTGGCTGAGGTCATGCTTGCCGGTTTTGTCCACCAGTGCGTACTGATAGACCCAGCCCACCCCGGTGGCATCTGGGCCGAGCTGGGGTCGGGCTGAGGCGGGCAGGTTGGGTGCGACCTGGCTCAAATACTCCAGCACCCGGGCGCGGGCCCAGTAGAGGTCGGTGTTGTCGTCAAACAGCACATAGACGAAGGAGTCGCCGAAGAAGGAGTAGCCGCGCACCGTGGTGGCCCCCGGCACCGCCAGCATGGCGGTGGTGAGCGGGTAGGTGACCTGATCCTCCACCACCTGAGACGCCTGGCCCGGATAGGCCGTCTTGATGATCACCTGCACGTCGGAGAGATCCGGCAGGGCATCCACCGGGGTCTGTTTGACCGACCAGAGCCCCCAGGCGGTGAGCATGAGGGTCAATAGCAGCACCAGGAAGCGGTTGCCCACGGACCAGCGAATAATCGAGGGAATCATGGTTGGGCTCCTTGCTCATTGGGTGCAGAGAGCGGAGAGCGGTTGCCTGTCAGGCAGCGAATGATGGCAGGGATCATGACTTCTTCTCCATCTCGGGCATCGCCATCTGATGCTGGCCATGGTCCATGCCTTCCATTTGCTCCATCTCATCCGTTGCTGGCTTGGTGGCGTCGCCGGTTACTGGCGCTTGTTCCTGATGGATGGTGGTGATGCGATATTCATCCCCCTCCTGCATCACCTGCAGGTGCAGGGTCTGTCCCTCGGTCAGCTTGCTCATGTCGACCCCCTCGGCCACGGTGAACTCCATCTCCATGGCGGGCCACTGCCACTCGGGGATGGGCTGGTGGGCGACCATCAGGGTACGCCCGGCCAGGTCGATGCCTTGCACCTCCCCCTGGGTCCAGATCTGGGCGGGGCGCACCGCCGTCATGCGCTGGAAGTCCGAGTCGATGGCCGACTCCGAGTCGAGCAGGAACTGGGCCGAGCTGACGATGCTGTCCCCCGCTTCGACCCCCGCCTTGATGGCCACCTTGTCGCCAAACTGGGGGCCCAGGGTGACGGCCACCGACTTGAAGCTGCCATCCCCCAGCGCCAGCACCAGCCTGTCTTGGCTGCCGGTGCGGATCACCGCTTCGCTCGGCACTACCAGTCGGGGCTCGCCCTTGCCTGTCTGAATCGTCACCTTGGCGAACATATTGGGTTTCAGAAACTCGTCCGGGTTGGCGAAGCGCAGCCGTACCTTGAGGGTGCGGGTAGCGGCATCCAGGGTCGGGTAGAGGTAATCGACCCGACCCTGCCACTGGCGGCCCGGGGCGTAGTCCAGGGTCATGGTGACCGGATCGCCCACCTTCAGCTGGGCGGCCTGACGCTCGAACACCTCGGCACTCACCCACACCTGCTTGAGGGTGCTGATGTTGAACAGGGCCGCGGCGGGCTCCACATACTGGCCCTCGCGCACCTTCAGCTCTGACACATAACCGCTGCTCGGGGCATAGATGCGCACCGTCTCCTGCACCTGACGGCTGCGCTTGAGGGCCGCTATCTGATCCGCCGGCACCTGCAGGGATTTCAGCTTGCCCTCGGCGGCGCGCAGCAGCAGCGGGTTGGTGGTGTTGAGGGCGAGCAGGTACTCGTGCTGGGCGTTGACCAGATCCGGGGCATAGAGCTCGTAGATGAGGCTTCCCTTGCTCACCTGCTGCCCCTCGCTCTTGATGGCGAGGGTGCGGATCCAGCCCGCCATGCGGGCGTTGACCGCCTCCAGCCTGTCCTCGTCATAGCCGACGTAGCCCACCGTCTCGACCTGCTGGTGGATGGGCAGTCGCTCGACTTTCGCGAGCCGCACCCCCAGGTTCTGCTGGATCTCGGGGCTGATAGTGACGGTGCCCGGCGAGCCGCTTTTTTGCTCCTCATAGACGGGAATGAAGTCCATCCCCATGTTGTCTTTGGCGGGGGCATCGCGCTTGTCGCGCGGATCCATGGGGTTGACCCAGTAAAGGGGCGTCTTCTCCTTGGCTGCAGTGCCAGCGGAGGTCTGTTTGGCGGCCCAGTAGCCGCCACCGGCGCCGAGGGCGAGCAGCAGGGCGGACATCAACAGCGTCTTGTTCATGACAAGCCTCCGAAGCACTGGAGGCGAAGGGGGGACTGGCACGGCCGCGCGCAGGCAGACCGGGTAACGGGGGTGGATGACATGATATCTCTTCTCTTCTGTCAGGCCGCCAGTGTGGTGGTGTGCGCGGGCAGGGCATCACCACGAGGCGGCAAACGGGGCGCAGCTGTGTCAGCGCGCACGGCTCCCTGCGAGCGGGTCTGTTTGGCCTGGGCGCAGGGTCAGGCAAGGCGGCAGAAAACGGGCAAGCCGAGGCTTGCTGTTGCCGCGAGAGAAGATCGTTCTAGTGGCGCAGCACCGACAACATCAGGTGTCGGCGCGGCCAGGAGGGAGGGTGGGTACCGCGGGATCGCAGGAAGGGATCCCGCAACCAGTTGTCCAGCAGGGGGGCGAGGCGCCACGAAGGGAGCAACAGCAAAGGAAGCAGCAGCAGTGACAGCAGCAGGCCCAGCAGGGGCGGCGCACTGGTGGCGCCGAAGACGCCGCTCTGCATCTGGCACTCCTCCCCGGGCGGGGCCGCCTCACTCTGGGGGCCGCCGTGGCAGGAGAGGGAGGCTGTGTCGGCCTGGTGCATGGCGGAGTGCTGCACAGGCTCGCTCTGGTGCAGTCCATGAGACAGGGGGGACTGCGCCGGAGTCAGGATGGATGCGGATGCACTGCTTGGCAGGGCGGTGGCCGCCCCATGCCAGCCGATGCACAGGGTGAGATTGCAGACGAGCATCAGCCCCAGCAACAGCCGGGCGATGAACGTGGTGGGCAATCTCGATGAGAGCATGGGTGGTTTCCCTGTGACGGATGGGCCGAATCTAAACCTTGCCGAAAGGAGAAGGTCAAGGCCTGGCAAGCGCCGTCTGCCTGGGAATTGACATGGATTAAGAAAGGGCGGGGCAGTGAACAAAAAAAGCCCCGCATGGGCGGGGGCAGGTTCTTTTGGCGAGGGCGAGCCTGGTGTGGGGATCAGGCGAAGCAGGTCCAGATGGGGGCGTGATCCGAGGGTTTGTCGATGCCGCGCAGCTCGTAGTCGATGCCGGTCTCGGTCACTTTGTCCTTGAGGGCGTCGGAGGCCATGATGAGGTCGATGCGCAGGCCCCGGTTCTCGTCAAATCCCCTGGAGCGGTAGTCGAACCAGGAGAAGCGCTCGCACTCGGTGGGGTTGGCGGCGCGGAAGGTGTCGGTCAACCCGAAGCCTTTCAGGCGCTCCATCCATTCCCGCTCGATGGGCAGGAAGGAGCACTTGCCATCCCGCAGCCAGCGCTTGCGGTTCGCCTCGCCGATGCCGATGTCGAGATCCGTGGGGGAGATGTTCATATCCCCGATCAGCGCAATCTGGTCGTCCGGGGTGTGGTGGGTCTCGAGGTAGTGCTGCAGGTCTTCATAGAACTTCTGCTTGGCCGGGAACTTGGTCTCGTGATCCTGGCTCTCTCCCTGGGGGAAGTAGCCGTTCATCACCTTGATGACGGAGCCGTCTTCCCGCTTGAAGCTGGCCATGATCATGCGGCGCTGGGCATCTTCCGGATCGGTGGGGAAGCCCTTTTGCACCTCGATGGGAGCCTGCTTGCTCATGATGGCGACCCCGTAGTGCCCCTTCTGGCCGTGGAAGACCACGTGGTAGCCCATGGCCTCCACGTCCGCGACCGGGAAGGCTTCGTCGTGCACCTTGATCTCCTGCAGGCCGATCACGTCCGGCTGGTGCTTGTCGATAAGGGCTTGCAACTGATGAAGACGGGCGCGCAGGCCATTGATATTGAAAGAGATGATCTTCATGTTCGGGGTGCTCATGTCGTTTTTGTTCGTCGCTTATTGGACTAGGAATCCGCGATGGATGCAAGTTCGGGGGCTGTGACTGGCGCAGCGGCTCGGGAATCTGTTCACGATCTGTCGCGAGAGTCTGTCAGCAAGGTGACGCGCAGCAGAGAAGCCTGAGTGCAGATGTATACATGGGAGCGCCTGGCGACACACAAGCGAGCAGCACATGAGCCTTGGAAGCGGCTTTCCAGCAAGATCGTGGACAGGTTTCTAGCGGGTCATCTTCTTGACAAACACCACCACGAACAGTGCCAGCGTGAAGCTGCCGGTAAAGGCTTCGAAGGCGGCGAAGATCCGCGACAACCCCACCGGGGTGAAGTCCCCATACCCCAGCGTGGTGAAGGTCACCACGCTGTAGTAGAGGCACTCCATCAGGAAGATGGCGTTCTGCTCCAGGGGGGCGTCCGGGCGATAGATGAGGTGGGTGCCCGCGAAGTTGAGGCCGCAGAAGAAATAAAAAATGCTGCAGATGACGATGAGCAGCAGGGAGAAGAGCACCACCCGCATGGGGGCCTCGCCGTAGCCGCAGAAGAGATCCACTATCCAGGAGGCGAAGCGGCGGTAGGACCAGAACGGCATCTGCAGGCGGCGCATGGTGAGCTCCTGCTGGATGTAGCGACCGGACATGGTGAAGATGCCCTGGGCCTCGGAGGCCTTGCGCAGATCCCGGTAGGTCTCCTCCGCCTCCTTGAACCAGACGCGGGCCTGCGCCGGGTCCCGCTCGCGGCGCCCCTTTCTGTCCTGCATCAGCCGCTTGCCCGTCTCCAGGTTGTCGAGGCGGGTGTTCTTCCAGCGGATGCCGAGCAGGTTGACGTCGTCGAGGGTGGCGCAGTGGAGGTTCGCCTCGCTCAGATCGGCCTTCATCAGGCTGCCGCCCTTGATGCGAATGCCGTAGAGATGGGCCCCCCGCAGGTTGGCGCGATAGAGGTTGCACTGCTCCAGCAAGAATCCCTCCGGACCCTGCCTGTTCACCAGGTTGAGATCCGCCAGCTCGGCGCGGGCCAGTTGCAGGCCGTGGCACAGGCCCCCCTGGCGCACATAGCGCTCCAGCGCCTCGGCGGTATCAGGGGTGTTGTGGGCCGCAGCGGGGTCGTGCCAGCGGCAGAGATCATGATCCCCTGCCTCTTCGGTGCAGTGGCGGCCATCGGCCACCAGGTATCGGCACATTGCCATGGTGTTGCCCCTCCCTTCCCTGAGTCAGTATCAGCATAGGTGAGGGGAGGAGGGGGGATATCAGCTGTGCTGATGATATTCCTGGCGCAGCTTGCGAAAACGTTCCTGCTGGGCGGGGTTGAGGGGGATGCCCTCCAGCACCTCCAGGGTCTCCTTGCACTCGGCGCCAAACTCCGGGCTCTTGCGGTTCTTCTGCATGAGTTGCAGCAGCACCTGGATCTTGTTGAGGGCGGCGCCGGTATTGGCGGGCGCCCGGCGCAGGGCCTCGCGAAAGTGGCCGAGGGCCTGCTCCAGCTCCCCGGCCTGATAGGCCTTGATGCCCAGATCGTTGAGCTGCTGATAGCGCTGGCGCCGCTCCTGCACCGTCTTGTCATCCCGGGTCACCTGGATGCAGGTGGTGAGCAGCCGATCCTCATCCTCCGCCAGCAGGGGTTGCAGGCTCTCGGCGTACTCGAACTCCCCGAGCTGATAGAGGGCGAGTATGGTCTCGCCAAGGAGGGCCGGAGGCATGGTGGCGGGCTCGTCCAGCCAGTTCTGGTTGGCGCGATAGAGCATCTTTTTGCCCTTTAGCAGCTCTCCCAGGGCGATGCGCACCCGGGCCTGGCAGATCTGCTCGAACACCGGGTAGTTGAACTCCGACATCATCAGGGAGTCGCGGATGCGCGACAGGGCGGAGTTGACCTGCTTTTGCAGGTTGGCGATGTGGTAGCCGTCGTTGCTGTTGAGGGCATAGAGGGTAAGGGTCTGGATATAGGCCCCGAGATAATGCGGCGTGCGGTGGATCGAGTTGCGCGACAAGTCGATGAGGGCGAGCAGCACGTCCTTGGCCTGGGCGTAGTCGTGCCGTTGCAGGCACACCTCCGCCAGACGGCGGGAGAGCTGCACCGATTGGGGAGAGATGTCCACCGCCCGGCGCAGCTCCTGCTGGGCCTGTTCGTCATTGCCCAGCGCCAGCAGGGACTCCGCGAGCCAGAGGTAGGCCTCCACCATCAGGGGGGTGTGTTTCAGGGTGGCTTGCAGGTGGCTCACCGCCTCCTCGTGCAGACCCAGGGTATGGCACGCCTTGCCCAGGGTGAGGCGAGCCCAGCTGTTCTCCTGCCCCGCCAGCAGCTGGCGCATCAGGCTGCGAGCCTCCTTGGCCTGGCCCAGCTTGAGCTGGGTGTCGGCCTGCAGGCAGCGGCAGAAGTTGGCAAAGCGGGGTACCGCGTCCGCCTGTTTGGCACAGGCCTCCACCAGGGCGGGCAGATCGTCCCGGGTGAGGGCGCTGAAGACGCTCTCCAGCGCCTGGCGCCGGGCGAGGGCGCGTTTGAGACGAAACGAGAACTGCTCCTGGGAGAAGGGCTTCATCAGGTATTCGTCGGGCTCGGCTTCCAGCGCGCTCAGCACCATGGCGCGGGAGCCGTCGCTGCTGACCATGATCACCACGCTCTGGGGCGGAATGAGTTGCTGATCCCGCAGGCTTTCCAGCAACTGGCGGCCGTTCTCGCCCGCCCCCAGCTCATAGTCGAGCAGATAGATGTCGAAGCTCTCTTTCTGGCAGCGGCGGCGCGCCTCGTCGGCGGAGTTGGTGTAGGTGATGCGGTTGATGCCGATGTTGATCAGCATCGCCTTCATCATCATCTGGAAGGAACGCTGTTCGTTGACCAGCAGGATGCGCTTGGGCTTGGGCTGGGGTTTCTTCTCGGGTACGGAGTCCGGTGTCTGCATCTGTCTGGCATCAAGGCGCTACGGGCTGGTGGGAGAAGTGTGCCACCAAAGTCCGCAGGCAGGCAATTGCACATGGGGAGGGGCCCCGGTTTTTCCCGCAGACCTTGGGTGAAAAAAAGGGTGTCTTGCCTTTGATCCCGGTCAAGGGAAGGCGAGTTGGCACTGGCAGGCGCCGTCCCGGTTTTTAGACTTGAAGAGCATCAGCATGCGGGAGGCGGCAGAAGGGCAGGGTGCCCGTTTGCTCCCTTGCCCGCTCACAAGGAGGGATCAGATGAGTTTGCTACCGAGTCGCACCAGCCTGTTTGATGACCTGTTCCACGACATGGCCTCCGGCTTCTACATCCGCCCCCTGCACGGGGACCCGTTGCCCAGCCAGATCAAGCTGGATCTGCGGGAGAGCGGGGATGACTACCTGCTGCAGGCGGAATTGCCCGGGGTGGCGAAGGAGGACATCCACGTGGACGTGCACGGCAAGCTGGTGACCTTGAAGGCGGAGATCCGCCAGTTTGACAGCCAGAACAAGGATGAACGGGCCCTGCGCAGCGAGCGCTATTATGGCAGCGTGTCGCGCAGCGTCGAGCTGCCGGTGGAGGTGTCGCCAGAGCAGGTGAGCGCCCGCTTTGACAACGGCATCCTCACCCTGCGCCTGCCCAAGCAGGCGGCCAGCCCCGCGCCCCACCGCATCCCCATCGAATAGGCGGTCAGTGAACGAGGCCCCGCACTGCGGGGCCTCGTCATTCAGGGCTGCTTGCGCACCAGATAGGGCGCAAACTCGGGGGTGTGGCTGGCGGCAAAGCCCGTGGCGGTCTTCTCGATGAGATAGACCGCCAGCTTGTGCTCCCTGGCAAAGGCCATCGCCCGCTCGGGGCCCATCACCATGAGGGCGGTGTCGAGGGCATCGGCCTCCAGGGCCGTGGGGGTGATGACGGTGGCGGAGACCAGCTTGTGGGTCACGGGCTCGCCGGTGGCAGGATCGATGATGTGGGAGTAGCGCTTGCCGTCGAGCTCGTAATAGTTGCGATAGCTGCCGGCGGTGCTCACCGCCATGCCGTTCGGGGTCACCACGTCCTCGATGGCGCCCGGTCTGTCCGAGGGCTCGACGATGGCCACCCGCCAGGGATTGCCCTTGTCGTTGTGCCCCTTGCTGCGCACCGCCCCCGCCACCTCGATGAGGTAGTTGTGGACCCCTTTTTGCTCCAGCAGCCCGGCTATCTCGTCGGAGGCCGCCCCCTCGCCCAGGGTGGAGAGATCCAGATAGAGATCTGGGATGGCCTTGCCGAGCAGGAAGTGATCTCCCTCTGGGGTCAGGGTGAGCTTGTCGATGCCGACCCGCTCCCGCGCCTTGGCGATCTGCTCTGCGCTGGGCCGCCTGACCGGGCGCTTGTCCGGCCCGAATCCCCACAGATTGACCAGGGGGCCCACGGTGACATCGAGAACCCCCCGGGTGAGGTGCCCGGCGTCAATGCCCTGTTGCACAATCTTCGCCATGGTGGCCGGGATGACCTGGGGGGGCAGCCCCGTTCCCTGATTGAAGCGGGAGATGAGGGAGCCCGGATCATAGGTGGAGATCTCCTTGTTCAGGCGTGCCAGCAGCGCCTCCACCTCCTGTTGCAGTGCTCCCTGTCCGCCGGGGAAGGGGTCGCTCAGGGTCACCGCATAATAGGTGCCCATGGTGTTGCCCTGGATGCGGGTCTGGGTCGGGGCCGGCTGGCAGGCGCCAAGCAGCAGGATCAGGGAGAGCAGCAGGGTGCGCGCCAGCGCAGGCGCAAAGGGGAACTTCATCTCTCATTCTCGCGGGAGTCATCGACGGGGGAGCAGCTTAGCCAACGGCTGCGGTGTTGGCGAGTGGCCGTGGGCGGGAAGGCCGCAAATAATTAAGCGGAACGGGGATGTGAGCAACCCGCTTTGGGCCCGGGGTCGGGAGAAAAGAAGTGACCGGGCCCTCAGGCTGGCCCAAAAGCGGTCGTCGTTCGGCGACATTTGAATATAATGAAGATCGATCCTGACAGCATCTTTGCGGGTCGCGCCCACGGGGGCGAGATGCCTGTGCTGTCATCCTTCGTCAATCAAAGGAGAACGTGATGAAAAAGGTGTTAACCCTGCTGCTTCTTGGCTCCCTCGCCACCCCGGTCCTGGCCGACGAGTGCGCACTGGTGATCGAAGGCAATGACGCCATGCAGTTCAACCAGACGGCGATGAGCGTGCCGGCCACCTGCAAGGAGGTGACGGTGACCCTCAATCACACGGGCAAACTGCCGGTGGCCAACATGGGCCACAACTGGGTGCTGGCCAACACCGCCGACTATCAGGCCATCGCCACCGCCGGCATGAGCGCCGGGGTCGATCACGACTACCTGCCCAAGGATGACCCCAGGATCCTGGCCCACACCAAGCTGGTGGGGGGCGGCGAGAGCACCAGCGTTACCTTCAAGACCGACGGCCTGGCGGGCAAGGATCTCACCTTCTTCTGCTCCTTCCCGGGCCACTTCGCCCTGATGAAGGGCAGCTTCAAGGTGGGGTAGTGCCAAGGACCGTGTCGCCGCCAGTACAAGCAAAAGCCGGGAAGGTCCCGGCTTTTTTGTCTTCGCTTGCGCTGCGTCGCGGTGCTTTCATGATCTGGTCTGGGGTGGCAAGGGGATGAGCGGCGTAGAATAGGCCGCAAATGGGCCAGTGGCCCGCCTACGCCCCTTCGGAAAAGAGAGCATGAATGCAGTGAAATGGATGCTTGGCTGTTGCCTGATGCTGCTGTGTGCCATCGCGCTGGCCGCCGAGCCCCCGGTGAAGAAGAGCCGGAGCGGCATCTGTCACCCCAAGGGCGGCACCTACTACAGCCGCACCAGGCACTATACCCCCTATGACACCATGCAGGCCTGCCTCGACAGCGGGGGCCGTGCCCCCCGGCGTTAAACGGCGGCCTGCTTGGGCTGCAGGGTAAAGAAGGCGAGGGTGGTCTTCTTGCCGCACTCGAAGCGGATGTTCTCCTCCCCCTGCACCACCAGGGTCTCGCCCGGTGCGACCTGCTGTCCCTGCACGGTGAGCTGGCCCTCCAGCAGGTGGCAGAGGTAGCACTTGTCCGCCTCCAGGGTGAGGCTGAGGGGGAAGGGCAGGTTCAGCACCCGCACGTTGGCGCTGATGCGCGCCGGGTGGTAGATGAGCCCGAGATCCGTCACCTCTTTTTTCAGCAGCTCGCAGCGGGTCTCGTTATCCCCGCTGAAGTGGGCCGCCTCGAAGGTGGCGTAGGGGTGGCCGTTGAGCACGAAACCGGCACCGCTGACGGGCAGCAGGATGCGCTGGTAGCCGGGAAAGCGGGAGAAACTCCCCGCTTCCTTGATGGGGGCCGAGCTCAGCCGATAGTCAAAGTCGAGCTTGTCCAGGGTCGAACCAGGGGGGGAGATCAGGAGCTGGGCCGTGGTGCCCTGCCTGTTCTTCCAGGGCATTTTCAACTGGTCGGACTCTTTAATCAGGGTGATCACGATGGCGCCTCGGCGGGAAGGGGAGAGTGGGGCCAGTGATACCATCTCCGGGAGTGGCTCACAAGGCGCCGCCAGCACAGGCCGCGCTGGTTGGCCACAAATCAGGCAGCGGATCCCCTGACGCTGACCCTAATCGGTCGACTCAAGCCCTTTTTCTATCTTGTCCAGCAGTTGCTGCAACTGCGCTATCTCCGCCGGCGTCAGCAGGGAACACAGCCGTTCGTCGAGCCGTGCGGCCTCCTGCTCCCCCTGGTTGACCCGCTCGCAGGCCAGCGGGGTCAAGGCCAGACAGATGCTGCGTCTGTCAGTGGGATGGGGCCGCTTCTCGATGAGCCCCTGTTTCTCCATCTCCTGCAGCAGGCGCGTCACCTGCGCCTTGTCGCGGCCAGACCGCTGTGCGATTAGCTGCGGCGTGGCGGGATCCAGCGCATGGATCAGTTGCAGCACCTTGTAATGGAGGGGGCTAAGGGCGATCTGCTGTGCCCGGAAATGCTGCGTCATGGCGATTTTGTACTGATCGAGGATCCGGAAGAGGCGGTTTGACAACTTCATGGTTGATAAAGTCAACTTAAAAGGGTTTAATTGATTTTATCAACCATATGGGCAAAAGCCCAGCCCGAGAGGAGATGAAAGATGCCACACACTTATCGTGTACAGGTCCAGGCGCTGGACCGCGAGGTGCCCCCGTTGCAGTTCGACTGCCAGAATCACGACGACATCTTTGCCATCCTGGCGCTCAGCAAGGGGAAGCTGGCCATGTCGGAGCAGGAACATCAGGCGTTTATCGTCGGGTTGAAGCTGTTTGGCGAAGTCATGATGCAGCATCGCAAAGAGGAGCTGTTCAAGGGGTTTCTCCCCCATTTCAAGCAATTCATGGGGCAACTGAAACGCACCGCCAGGGGAGAGGAGGCCGTGGTCGCCCTTTCCGAGTGACCCCCAGCCCTGAGCCCAAGGGCGAGTGCTCCCGCCAGCATGCCTGATGCAAAGGAAACCCCGAGGTTGTGATCCCGGTGCTGTCAAAGCGGCGACGGCCCGCTACACTGGCCTCTCGTTTCACGGAGGACCCATGACCCACAAGATCATTCTGGATACCGATCCCGGCATCGACGATGCCATGGCCATTCTGTTTGCCGAGGCGCACCCCGCCATTGACCTGCTCGCCATCACCACTGTGTTTGGCAATGCCACCATCGAAAACGGCACCCGCAACGCCCTCTGGCTCAAACAAAAATATGGCATGAAGGCGGACGTGGCCCGGGGCGCCGCCGCGCCGCTGCTGCGCGAGCCCGTGGGGCCGACGACGGTGGTGCACGGCCCGAGCGGCTTTGGCGACGTCCAGGCGGGGGAGGTGACCCTCATCCCGGATCCCCGCCCGGCCTGGCAATACATCGTCGAGACGGTGAAGGCCCATCCCGGCGAGATCACCCTGGTGACCATCGGTCCCCTCACCAACCTGGCGCTGGCGCTCGAGGCGGCCCCCGAAGTAGCCGCCCTGGTGAAAGAAGTGGTCGTGATGGGCGGTGCCTTTGGCGTCAACGGCCATCGCGGCAACGTGACCCCCTATGCCGAGGCCAATATCCACGACGATCCCGATGCGGCGGACCGGGTCTTCACCGCCCCCTGGCCCCTGGTGATCATCGGGCTCGACGTCACCCAGCAGAGCATCTTCACCGCCGACTATCTGGATGCCCTGCGGGACGATGCGGGGGAGCCGGGCCGCTTCCTGTGGGATGTCAGCCGCTTCTACCTGCGCTTCTATTCCGAGCGCATCGGCATGGCGGGGTGCCATGTGCACGATCCCTCCGCCATCGCCTATGTGATCGATCCTGCGCTGTTCACCCTGCGCAAGGGGCCGGTGCGGGTCATCACCGAGGGGCCCGCCATCGGCCATACCCTGCAAAAATTTGACGACACCCGCCATCCCCATGACGAGTGGGCCGACTGCCCGGCCCAGCAGGTCGGGGTCGCGGTGCGGGATCAGGCCTTGCTCGCCCTCTATCGGGATACCCTGGTGGCCTGGGGCAAGGGGCGCCGATAAGGCCCGGCAGTGAGTGAAAGCGTGATGGCGGCCGGGTCATGGTGAGGCGCCCCCGGTTATACTGGCGAATATCGGGTTGACGGGAGGAAGACGCAATGGCCTGGTTGTCTCTGTTGGTGGCGATAGCCCTGATCGGGTGGTTGATGACGCTGGGGCGCGGCGCCCTTTTCGAGGTCCGGCTCGCGCCGGGCAAGGTGGTGGTGAAGCGGGGCTCGGTGCCGCCGCGCTTTGTGACCCAGGCGACCCAGATCCTGCACCATGAGCCGGTGCGCGGACGCATCCTGGGCCTGCGGGACGGCAACGGGGTGAGGCTGGTCTTCTCCCGCTCCATCCCCGAGCCCGTGGCCCAGCGCCTGCGCAACATCTTCCCCTACGGGGATTACCGGGGGCTCTCCCCAAGCCCTGACGGGCGAAAATCACGCTGAGCGGTCGCCGTGGCGACCCTCATTTCCAGACGCCGGGCCCTGTGCCCGGCGTCTGCGTTTTCAGCGTTTCGCCAGGAGGCTCTGTTGCGGTCAGCGCGGCCCTTGCAGGGGCCTGATCGCCTCGACCAGAAAGTCGATGAAGGCGCGGGTCTGGGGTTTGAGGAAGCGGCCGCCACGAAACACCGCGTGGATCTCGTCCTGGCGATCCTCGTAGGGGGAGGCGAGCCACTCTGGCAGCAGCGGCAGCAGGGTGCCCTCGTCGATGCCTTGCTGCACCATCCAACTCGACAGCAGCAGCACGCCGCACCCCGCGAGGGCGGCGCAGAGCAGGGGCGTGCCCCCGACCGAGGCGAGGTTGCCCTGCACCGCCACCTTCTCGCGCTCCGTGCCCTGCTGGAAGTACCAGTGCTGGCGTTGGCGCCCATGGCCGCGAATGAGGCAGTTGTGGTGGGCCAGCTCGGCGGGATGGGCGGGTTCGCCATGGCGGGCCAGATAGGCGGGGGAGGTGACCAGCAGCGAGCGGTTGGTGAGCAGATGACGAGTGTGCAGGCTGCTGTCGGCGGGCTTGCCGATGCGCACCGCCACGTCCACGTTCTCGGCATCGAGATCCACCATGCGGTTGTCCAGCGCAACCTCCAGGCGCACCCCGGGGTAGCGGGCGAGGAAGTCGGGCAGGCGGGGAGAGAGCCAGGACGCGCCGAAGCTCTCGAACACCGAGACCCGCAGCGGCCCCTCTGGCGCCACCGAGAGGGGTTGCAGGGATTGCACCAGCTGATCCGCCTCCTCCAGCAGGGGCAGGGAGCGGGCGAGAAAATAGGCGCCCTGCTCGGTCAGCACCAGTTGGCGGGTGCTGCGCTTGAAGAGCGGGATCCCGAGCTGCTGCTCCAGGGCGTCGATGGCACGGGTCACGGAGGAGGGGGCCTGGTTGAGGGCGCGGGCGGCACGGGAGAAACTGCCCGATTCCACCACCTGGGCCAGGATGCGGATGCGATCCAGCATGGATTCACCTTTGCGATAAACGCAAAACTGTTGCAGGTTATGACGATATTCTAATCAACAATGAAAAAGTGAACAATCAGCTCACCGCCCCATCCGGGGTCCATCACAGGAGTCTTGCCATGTCACACCGTATCCAGCTCGCCAACCAGGTGCCCGCCGCCGTCTCGGCCATGATGGGCCTCGAGTCCTACCTCGGGGGCACCGACATTCCCCTGTCGCTCAAGGAGCTCATCAAGTTGCGCGCCTCCATGATCAACGGCTGCGCCTACTGCATCGAGATGCACGCCGACGTGGCGATGAAGCACGGGGAGAGCGCCCAGCGTCTGCTGGCGCTGGCCGCCTGGCAGGAGTCGCCGCTGTTCGACGCCCGGGAGCGGGCGGTGCTGGCCCTGACCGACGAGGTGACCCTGATCGCCGACAAGGGGCTCACGGCGCAGACCTATGAGGCGGCGCTGGCCCAACTGGGGGAAACCCTGCTGGCCCAGTGTCTGGTGCAGGTGGTCACCATCAACGCCTGGAACCGGATCGCCGTGGCGACCCGGATGGAACACGATCACTCCTGACTCCTGACTCCTGACTCCGACTCCGAGGGAGGGAGAGAAAACGAGTGTCAACGGGCCCGCACAAGGGCCCGTTTTGTTACGAAGTGTGCCTTCTGGTGCCAGGGGTTGCGACCGTTGTCGGGGGGCGGGAAGTTAATCATACATTCGTTTGATTAATTATTTTTTTAATCTTCCCCGAAAAATACCCATCCAGATCAAGGTGTGGAAAAATGACCTGTGAGTCGAAAAGGGGCTGTATGGCTCTTTTTTGATCGCAATGGCGGGTTAAAAACAGACCATATGGATCTTTTTGGTTAATTGTTGGTCACTTTTGGTGGCGCGAGAGATTAACGGAAGATGAATTGCCGCGGTGTAACTTGAATAAATTGGTCATTGTCAAGGGATTAACATCTGATGCCGCTTTCCATCACCTTTTGAACATTTTTGGGATTAATTTTTCATGTTGTTCACATGCCGGTCTGATGCAATAAAATGCTGCATTTTTTTATACCAATAAGCCTTCAAAAGATGAGGACATTGCATGAGACTCTTTGATGTGAAGAGGGGCTTGGGCGCTTTGCTGCTGCTCGCGACCGCCAGCTTGCTGAGTGGCTGCGACATGGCACTGATGAGCCCCAAGGGGCAGGTCGGTATGGAGCAGAAGTCACTGATACTCACCGCACTCGGCTTGATGCTGATCGTGGTGGTGCCCGTGATTGTCATGGCGGTGGCGTTCGCCTACAAATACCGGGCGTCCAACACCAGTGCCACCTATGCGCCGGACTGGGCCCACTCCAACAAGATTGAGGCAGTCGTCTGGACTGTACCCGTCATCATCATCGTCATCCTGGCGGTGATCACCTGGAAAACTTCCCACTCCCTCGACCCCTACAAGCCGCTGGAATCGGACGTCAAACCGGTTCAGGTGGATGTCATTTCCCTGGACTGGAAGTGGTTGTTCGTCTATCCGGAGCTGGGCATTGCGTCGGTCAACGAGCTGGCCTTCCCGGTCAACACCCCGGTCAACTTCCGGGTGACCTCCGACACCGTGATGAACTCCTTCTTCATCCCGCAACTGGGCGGCCAGATCTACGCCATGGCCGGCATGCAGACCAAGCTGCACCTGATTGCCAACGAAGCGGGCGAGTACAAGGGCATCTCCGGCGGTTACAGCGGTGCCGGTTTCTCCGGCATGAAGTTCAAGGCCATCGCGACCCAGGATCAAGCCGGTTTCGACGCCTGGGTAGCCAAGGTGAAGGCCTCTTCAAAGGCCCTGAGCACCATGGATGAGTTCAATGCCCTGGCCAAGAAGAGCGAAAACCACCCGGTGGAGTACTTCGCCAGCGCCGATCCCAAGCTGTTCGTCAACATCATCAACAAGTTCATGGGCGGCATGTCCCATGGTGGTCACGCCACCCCGGCTGCGGGCTCCGCGGATCACGAGGGCATGAACCACGAGGCCATGAACCATGACGCCCATGCCGGACACATGGCCATGTCGGCCGACAAGAGTGTGAAAGCAGGATCCGAGGAATAATCGATGTTTGGAAAATTGACACTCGAGGCTATTCCGTACCATGAACCCATCATCATGGTCACGATAGCCGGTATCATTCTGGGGGGCCTGGCCATCGCCGGTCTCATCACTTACTACGGCAAGTGGCAATATCTGTGGAAAGAGTGGCTGACCTCGGTCGACCACAAACGCCTCGGTATCATGTATCTCATTCTGGGCATGGTCATGCTGCTGCGTGGCTTTGCCGACGCCGTGCTGATGCGTGGCCAGCAGGTCATCGCCTCCGGGGGTGGCGAAGGCTACCTGAACGCCCACCACTACGACCAGATTTTCACCGCCCACGGCGTCATCATGATCTTCTTCGTGGCCATGCCGCTGGTGATCGGTCTGATGAACATCGTGGTGCCGCTGCAAATCGGTGCCCGTGACGTGGCCTTCCCCTTCCTGAACAACCTGAGCTTCTGGTTCACCGCCGCGGCCGTGGTGCTGATCAACGTCTCCCTCGGGGTCGGTGAATTTGCCCAGACCGGCTGGCTGGCCTATCCGCCCTTGTCGGGGCTGGAGTTCAGTCCCGGGGTCGGGGTCGATTACTGGATATGGAGTCTGCAGATTTCGGGTCTGGGGACCCTGCTGACCGGCGTGAACTTCTTCGCCACCATCATCCGCATGCGTGCCCCTGGCATGACCATGATGCGCCTGCCGGTCTTCACCTGGACCGCCCTGTGTGCCAACATCCTGATCATCGCCTCCTTCCCGATCCTGACCGTCACCATCGCCCTGCTCACCGCAGACCGCTACCTGGGTACCCATTTCTTTACCAATGACATGGGTGGCAACATGATGATGTACATCAACCTGATCTGGGCCTGGGGTCACCCCGAGGTGTACATCCTGGTGCTGCCGGTGTTCGGGATCTTCTCCGAAGTGGTGGCGACCTTCTGCAAGAAGAAGCTGTTCGGTTACACCTCCCTGGTGTGGGCAACCGTGGCGATCACCGTGCTGTCGTTCATCGTCTGGCTGCACCACTTCTTCACCATGGGGTCCGGCGCCAACGTGAATGCCTTCTTCGGCATCACCACCATGATCATCTCCATCCCGACCGGGGTGAAGATCTTCAACTGGCTGTTCACCATGTACCGCGGTCGCATCGAGTTCACCTCGCCCATGCTGTGGACCGTCGGCTTCATCATCACCTTCACCGTGGGTGGCATGACCGGGGTACTGCTCTCCGTGCCGGCCGCCAACTTCGTGCTGCACAACAGCCTGTTCCTCATCGCCCACTTCCACAACGTCATCATCGGCGGCGTGGTGTTCGGCTGCTTCGCCGGTATCACCTACTGGTTCCCGAAAGCGTTCGGCTTCAAGCTGGATGACGTCTGGGGCAAGCGTGCCTTCTGGTGCTGGATCACCGGCTTCTTCGTGGCCTTCATGCCGCTCTACGTGCTGGGCTTCATGGGCATGACCCGTCGTGTCAGCCAGAACATCGATCCCGAGTTCCACGGCTGGCTGGTGGTCGCCGCCTGCGGCGCCGGTCTGATTGCCCTGGGCGTGCTGTGCCAGGTCATCCAGATCGTGGTCAGCATCCGCGACCGCGAGAAGAACCGCGACCTGACCGGCGATCCCTGGGGTGGCCGTACCCTGGAGTGGGCGACGTCCTCTCCGCCGCCGTTCTACAACTTCGCCATCGAGCCGAAGGTCACCGGTCTGGACGCCTTCTGGGAAGCCAAGGCTGACGGCAGCGCTTACAAGAAGCCTGCCCAGTATGCCCCCATCCACATGCCGAAGAACTCCGGTGCCGGTGTCATCATCGCCGCCTTCAGCGTGGTGTTCGGCTTTGCCATGATCTGGCACATCTGGTGGATGGCCATCGCCGGCTTCATCGGCATGATCGCCACCTGGATCATCCACAGCTTCAACGACGATGTGGACTACTACGTACAGGTTGACGAGATCGAGCGCATCGAAGGTCAGCATTTCGACAACATCAACAAGGTGGCTTAATTCCATGGCGACTGACGTACTACATCACTCTCACGGTGCCCATGAGGATGGGCACCACGATGCCGGTGCCACCAAGGTATTCGGTTTCTGGATCTACCTGATGAGTGACTGCATCCTGTTCGCGACCCTGTTCGCGACCTATGCGGTCCTGGTCAACGGCACTGCCGGCGGCCCCACCGGCAAGGACATCTTCGAACTGCCGTTCGTGTTCGCCGAAACCATGCTGCTGCTGCTGAGCTCCATCACCTTCGGGTTCGGCATGCTGGCCATGAACAAGAACAAGGTCGCGGCAGTCAACACCTGGCTGTTCGTCACCTTCCTGCTGGGTGCCGGCTTCATCGCGATGGAAATCTACGAGTTCCATCACCTGATCGTGCACGAGGCGGGCCCGGATCGCAGCGGCTTCCTCTCTGCCTTCTTCACCCTGGTGGGGACCCACGGTATCCACGTGACCAGCGGCCTGGTCTGGATCATCGTGATGATGGTGTCGATCACCAAGAAGGGGCTGACCGAGCGCAACCGCACTCGCCTGATGTGCCTGAGCCTGTTCTGGCACTTCCTCGACGTGGTATGGATCTGCGTCTTCACCGTGGTCTATCTGATGGGGGTCATGTAAATGAGTCATTCCGTTGACAATCACGGCGCCAGCCACGGCAGCGTCAAGTCCTACATGATCGGTTTCGTGCTGTCACTCATCCTGACCGCCGTGCCGTTCTGGATGGTGATGGACGGCTCCGCCTCCCACGCCGTGGTGCTCGGCACCGTGGTGGCCATGGCGGTGGTGCAGATCTTCGTACACCTGGTCTACTTCCTGCACATGAACACCTCCTCCGAGGAGCGCTGGAACCTGGTGGCACTGGTCTTTACCGTGCTCATCATCGCCATCGTGGTCGTGGGTTCCCTGTGGATCATGTACAACCTCAACATCAACATGATGGTTCACTGAGCGGGTTGATGATGATGAAGCAATACCTGCAAGTGACCAAGCCGGGCATCATCTTCGGCAACCTCATCTCGGTTATCGGGGGATTCCTGCTGGCCTCGAAGGGGAGCCTGGATGTGCCCCTGTTCATCCTGACCATGGTGGGGGTGTCACTGGTGGTGGCCTCCGGTTGCGTGTTCAACAACTACATCGACCGGGACATCGACTGCATCATGGAGCGCACCAAGAACCGCGCCCTGGTGCGGGGGCTCATCGCCCCCGGTGTCTCCCTCTGGTATGCGACGGCGCTGGGCGTTGCGGGCATTGCACTGCTCTACTTTGCGGCCAATCCGTTGGCCGCCTTGCTGGCGGTGCTGGGCTTCCTGGTTTATGTGGGGGTCTACAGCCTCTACATGAAGCGCCACTCGGTCTATGGCACCCTGGTCGGCAGCCTCTCCGGCGCCGCGCCGCCGGTCATCGGCTACTGCGCGGTGAGCGGGCAGTTCGACTCGGGGGCCCTGATCCTGCTGGCGATCTTCAGCCTGTGGCAGATGCCGCACTCCTATGCGATCGCCATCTTCCGCTTCAAGGACTACCAGGCCGCCAACATCCCGGTGCTGCCGGTGGTGAAGGGGATCCCGGTGGCCAAGCTCCACATCACCCTCTACATCCTGGCGTTCATGGTGCCGACCCTGATGCTGTTCCTCGGCGGCTACGCCGGTTACAAGTATCTGGTGGTGGCCACCGCGGTGAGCGTCTGGTGGCTGGGGATGGCGCTGTCGGGCTACAAGGCGGCGGTGGACGACTCCCTCTGGGCGCGCAAGCTGTTCATGTTCTCCATCGTCACCATTACTTGCCTGAGCGTGATGATGTCGGTGGACTTCCAGCCGGACGCAGCGCCTGTATTGGTGAGCATGCTGCCCTGACGCTGGAGCTGACATGTTCTCCATCGTCGTCATCATCTTCACCTGCCTGAGCGTGATGATGTCGGTGGACTTCCAGCCGGACGCAACGCCGGTGCTGGTGAGCATGCTGCCCTGATAGTGTGAACTGCACCCCTGAAATGCATGAAATCCAGAGCCGGGAATCTTCCCGGCTCTGCTATTATGGGCGCCGCCCTGCGAGGGGCATCGCCGATTTTTCGGGGGCGGCCGGGCGCCTGTCACCCCTTTCTTTCTCTCTTCTTTTTGACTCATCGAGGCCCTCATGAATGATTTCACCATGACGAGGGGCGAGCGACGCGCGACCTGGGCGCTCGGCTCCGTCTTCTCGCTGCGCATGCTCGGCATGTTTATGGTGCTGCCGGTGCTGACCACCTACGGCATGTCCCTGGCGGGTGCCTCCGAGGCGCTCATCGGGCTTGCCATCGGCATCTACGGCATGACCCAGGCCCTGTTCCAGATCCCCTTCGGCCTGCTCTCCGACAAGGTGGGGCGCAAGCCGCTCATCGTCGGCGGCCTGCTGATGTTTGCCCTTGGCAGCGTCATCGCCGCCCTGAGCGACTCCATCTGGGGGGTCATCGTCGGGCGCGCCCTGCAAGGGAGCGGCGCCATCTCCGCCGCCGTCATGGCGCTCCTGTCGGATCTCACCCGGGAGCAGAATCGCACCAAGGCCATGGCCTTCATCGGGGTGAGCTTTGGCATCACCTTCGCCATCGCCATGGTGACCGGCCCCCTCATCACCCATGCCCTGGGCTTGTCCGGCCTCTTCTGGCTCATCGCCCTGCTGGCCCTGGCCGCCATCGCCATGGTGCTCTGGGTGGTGCCGACCCCGGCGGCCCACCTGCAAAATCGCGAGTCCGCCATGGTGCGAGGCAGCTTTCGTACCGTGCTCACCAACCCTCGTCTGCTCAAGCTCAACCTCGGCATCCTCTGCGTCCACACCCTGCTGATGTCGAGCTTCGTGGCCCTGCCGCCCCTGCTGGAGCGTGCGGGGCTGCCCCGTGACAGCCAGTGGCAGGCCTATCTGGTCACCATGCTGATCGCCTTCGTGAGCGTGGTGCCCTTCATCATCTATGCCGAGAAGCACCGCCGGATGAAGCGGGTCTTCATCGGGTGCGTGGTGGTGATGCTGGCCGCCGAGCTGGTGCTCTGGCAGAGCGGCCAGCAGCTGTGGGGTCTGCTCGCCGGGTTGCAGCTCTTCTTCATCGGCTTCAACGTGATGGAGGCGCTGCTGCCGTCCCTCATCAGCAAGGAGTCCCCGCCGGGCTACAAGGGCACCGCCATGGGGGTCTACTCCACCAGTCAGTTCCTCGGGGTCGCCATCGGCGGCAGTCTCGGCGGCCTGCTCTACAGCCTGGGGGGCGGCCCCCTGGTGTTTGGCGGTTGCGCCGCCCTGGCCCTCGCCTGGCTCGGGGTGAGCCTCACCATGGCCGAGCCCCCCTATGTGAGCAGCCTGCGCATCGTGCTGCCGGAAGGGGTCGAGGCCACCCCGGCCCTGGAGCAGCGGATCCGCGCTTGCGAGGGGGTAAGCGACGTGCTGCTGGTGCGCGAGGAGCACTCCCTCTACGTGAAGGTGGACAGCAAGCGCCTGACCCGCAGCGATCTGGAGCGGCTGGTCTCTTTGTGATGGCTGGCTGCGCGGGGCGGCGCAGAGCGCGGGCTGATGGGCGGCTGCTATGCTGAGATCCTCACTCACAGGAGGAACCTCTGATGTCATACGTGGACGGATTCGTGCTCGCCGTGCCGACGGCCAACAAGCAGGCCCTGATCGATCATGCGGGGCAGTTTGACCCCATCTTCCTCGAATACGGCGCCACCCGGGTGCTGGAGTGCTGGGGGGACGACGTGCCCCACGGCAAGCAGACCGACTTTTATCGGGCGGTGGCGGCCAGGGAGGATGAAACCGTGGTCTTCTCCTGGGTGGAGTGGCCGAGCAAGGCGGTACGGGATGAGGCCATGACCAAGATGATGCAGGACCCCAGGATGGACCCCGCCAATCCCCTGCACCAGACCATGCCGTTTGATGGCGCCCGCATGATCTTCGGAGGCTTCACCACCGTGCTGGAGCTCAAGGGCTGAGACCTGCCATCGGGTCACCCAGGTGGCCGGAGCGCAAGGGCCGATAGCAACACCCAGGCCCGTCAGATGATGAAAAAGCCCGCCAGCCGGCGGGCTTTTTGCTGGGCGTAATGCAGGGGGATCAGCGCTCCACCAGCGGGGCCGAGCGGTAGCTCCACAGGCCATCGGTGCGCAGGGCGTCCCGGTAGATGCCAAGCAGCTCCTCCGGGCTTGCCTTGGCCAGGGCCGAGAGGGGCTTGTCCGGGTAGGCGACGCTGTCGATGCGGATGTTCGCCGGGCCGCTCTGCCAGCAGGCGATTTCCAGCAGGGTCTGGCCCCGGCGCACATGGCTCGCCGAGCTCACCAGGGTGGCGAACTCAATCTCGTGGCGGGCGAGGGCATAGCCGCTGTAGAGGGCGTTCTCCACCGTGCTGGTGGCGTAGTTCTCCTCGATGATACGGGAGCGGTCGATGCCCTTTTTCGCCAGCCAGTCCGCCATCAGCTTGCCCTCGGTCTGGCGGTTCTGGGGCACGCCGCCGGTGAGGATGACGAGGGCTGCCGGATCGGCCTGGGCCAGGGCGCGGGTGGTCTCGAGGCGTCCCAGCAGAATGTCGTGCATGGAGCCGTCGGGATTGAGGGCATAGCCCAGGGTGACGATGGCGCGGCGCCCCTTCTTCTCGCCCCGTCCCTGACGCTCCTTGAGGGGGGTGGCGACCACCCTGTCCACGGTGGCGAACAGCCGCTGCAAGTCGGCGGCGCGACCGGCATTGAGCTCGCCGACCCGCTTGAGGTAGCCATCGGATTTGGCCTGGTTGCCCTTGAAGCGCTGCCAGGTGGCCAGATAGGTGTTGATGTCCAGATCGTCCGGGGCGGCGGTGAGGGCCTGCTCGAACAGGGCGATGGCCCTGTCCACGTTGCCGTTGTAGATCTGGGCGTTGGCCGCCGAGATGAGCAGATCGGTGCGATAGGGCTCGAGCTGGTGGGCCTCCAGCAGGAGGGTAGTCACCTGCTCCATGTTGCTCGGCATCTTGGCGGTGAAGCCCGCATCGGAGACCCGGGCAGGGGAGTGGAAGATGCGGGCGGCGTCTGCCAGCAGCTGATCCACCACCTGGCGCTTGCTGATGAACTGCTCGTAATTCTGCTCCTTTTGCAGGGAGCGCACCGGGGCGGCCCAGGCATCGAATGAGACAACGAGCGGCAGCGTCAGCAGGCTGGTGAGGGTCAGGGCAATCGCGGTTTTCTTCATCATGGGGCTCCCTGTGGGGTGCGGGGCGCGATGCCGTGGCTCGTCCCCTGAATGCTTTTCCAATAAAAACAGATGTTTGGTTTGCTGCCTACTCTACTCCCTTCCCGATGAAAAAAACGTGAACCGTTCCGGTTATCCCGATGGCCCCCCTCAGCGCAGCCCCAGACGCGCCTGCAGGAAGGCCAGCCAGGCCGCCACCTTGGCGGGCAGGTGGCGGCGCCTGGGATAGACGCACCAGATGCCGTGCTCGGGCAGGGCATGGTCTGGCAGGACGGGCACCAGCCGCCCGATGGCGAGATCCCGCGCCACGATGAAGTCCGGCATGTTGCCGATGCCAAGTCCCGCCAGCAGCGCGGTGTGGATGGCATCGCTGTTGTTGACCTCGAAATTGCCCCTGGGGGTGATGGCCACCTCTCCTTCGGGCCCGTGCAGCCGCCACTGGGTGCCGCCGCGAAACAGGGAGTAGAAGAGGCAGTTGTGGCGCTCGAGATCCGCCGGGATGCGGGGCGTGCCGGCCTGCGCCAGGTAGGCGGGGGCGGCGCACAGGGTGCTGAGACAGGGGGCGAGGCGGCGGGCGACCAGGCTCGAATCCTCCAGCTCGCCGATGCGCACCGCCACGTCGAACCCCTCGGCCACCAGATCCTGCCGGGCGTCGCTCATCTCCAGCTGCAACTGCACCTCGGGGTGGAGGGCGAGAAACTCGGGGACAAGGGGGGCGATGTGGCGCCGGCCATAGACCATGGGCACCGTCACCCGCAGCAGGCCGCGGGGGACCGATTGCAGGGCGCCGATGGCATCTTCCCCGTCGCTGGCCAGGCGCACTGCATGGCGCACCGTCTCGAAGTAACGCTCCCCCGCCTCGGTGAGGGTGAGGGAACGGGTGGTGCGATAGAGGAGCTGGCAGCCGAGGGCCTGCTCGAGCTGGCTCACCTTCTTGCTCAGCACCGACTTGCTGAGGCCGAGCTGACGGGCGGCGCCGGAGAAGGTGCCCGACTCCACCACGGCGACGAAGGCGGGGAGCAGGGCGAAGGCTTCCTGGTTCATGTTGTTCTCGATATGGAAACAATATTGTTCCATGAGGGTAGATTATCCCCAAATCAAAAACAATTTACCCTGCTCGTCAGTTCAACCAAGGAGCAACCCCATGATCCCCCTGCTTGTTGACCGCGGCCCCGGCCGCCCCGCCCTCGGCCAGACACTTGGCCAGACCCTGGGTGCCCTGGCCGCCTTCGCCGCCGGCCTGCTGCTGGCGCTGATGATCGCCCAGAACGGCGCCCTGTCCCGCGCCACCGACCCCTGGCTCGCGAGTTGGCTGGCCCACGGGGTCGGCAGCCTGGTGGCCGGGCTCCTGTGGTGGCTCTCTCCAAGGCCCCCGACGCCGGAGGCGGCCCCGCCCTGGGCCTGGCTCGGCGGTCTGCCGGGGGCGCTCACCGTGGTGCTGGCGGCCCTCTGCCTCAACTCGCCCCTCGGCATGGCGGGCACCCTGGCCCTGCTGCTGCTCGGCCAGCTGCTGTTTGGTGCCCTGTGCGATGGCCTTGGCTGGTTCGGGCTGACCCGCCGCCGCCCCTCGGGGAAGGACGCGCTCGCCGCCCTGCTGGTGCTGGCTGGCGCCCTGCTTATCGTGCTGCATTAGGAGAGACACCATGACCTTATTGATCCTGCTGGGACTGCTGAACGGCGTGGCGGTGAGCCTGTCGCGCACCCTCAATGGCCGCCTCGCCAGCGCCCGGGGCGCCATGACGGCGTCGCTGGCCAACCACCTGCTCGGCTTCGGGCTGCTCGGCGCCCTGCTCATCCTCAAGGGGGCGCCCTGGGAGCGGCTCGCCGGTCTCGATCCCTGGCTGCTGCTCGGCGGGGTGCTGGGGGCGCTGTTCGTCGCCATCAGCAGTTGGGCCATCGGCCGGATCGGCGCCCTGGCCTGCGCCCTGCTCATCGTCACGGGCCAGCTGGCGGGGGGCGCCTTGCTCGATGCCCTGGCCGGACGGCTGGCCGCGAGCGATCTGCTCGGCATCCTGCTGGTGCTGGCGGGGGCTGCGCTGCAACGCTGGCAGGGCGGCAAGTCGCGCTCCCGAGGGTGAGTGGGGCGGTGATGGCCTGGGTAAACCGGCAGGGATGACAAGAGTGTCGCCCTGCCTGGATGCCAAAGGCGGCTCGCCTGCCGGATCACGGCCCTGGCGGAAGGGAAAAAGGCAAAGGAATAGGAGAGAGAGGAAGGAAAAGGAGAACAAACGAAGCGAGGCCATCCGCGAGCCGGGGCCAGCCCCAAAAGCAGAACACCGGCGCAAGGCCGGTGTTCTGAACAGCATGGCGGCGGGCCCGGCGGGGCGCGCGGTCAGGGCCGCTTAGGCGTAGAAGGCCTCGACGGTGCCCTTGACGGTGATCAGCATGGGGTTGCCGTAGCGATCCTTGGCCTTGGGGGAGGGGATCTTGACCCAACCTTCGCTGATGCAGTACTCCTCGACATTGGTGCGCTCCTTGCCGTTCACGCGAATGCCGATCTCGTGCTCGAAACACTCCGCCACATGGTGCGGGCTGCGCGGGTTGGCCGCCAGACGGTCGGGCAGTGCAGGTTTGTTGTCGCTCATGGTCATTACCTGTTGTGGATGCAAAGTGCGCCATTGTAGACAATGGCCCCGCCGGGCTCAAGGCAGCGTCGGCGCAGCCTTGAGAATCTGTGATGAGGTCGGTCAGGAGGCGCGCCAGGCCTTGATCCTGCCATAGGCGGTGCCAGCCAGAGTGACAAGAAACATGACGACATAGCTTAAGAGCGGCGGGTCGAAATAGAGATCCTCCGGCAGGCTGCAAAGATAGAGGAAGGCAACCGCCAGAAGCGGTGTCAACAGAAGCTGGATAAGTGTTCTTGTCATGGGGCGATTCACTTATTGGATGCGAAATATGGATGAGCAGGTGCTTGTCGCGAGCCTTTCGCTGCGTTAATCAGCCATGCCAGTTGGTGTAATTCAACAATGGGTCTTCTTCTTCGGGCATTCTATTTTGTCACGTGCGTGCTATTTTGCGATTCCGGCCTGACGGGGTGTTGCCTTGTCACTCCGGTAGTTGAGATAACCATGCGACAAACCATTCAGCAGGCATGGAGGCAGACTCTTTATTCAACGCAACGTGGATATCCCAGTTCGTTTCTACCTCCGCGAGGATGGGCATCACGGCATCAATCTCTGCGGGGGCATCTATATCAGCGTATTTGTTCCAGAAAGCCTCACACCAGTGAGCAATGGACTCATGATGGTGAGGTGCACTTTCTGGATGGGCGCCCCATGTCAAAACCTGTTTTACATTGTCTGGCGTAAATGCCAGCTGTATTTCATCGGGCATATTGCTTTACCTACAACATCTGGTGTGGTGACGATGGTTGATATGTCCAGTGACACAACCCTGTGTAGGGCATGTATTTGCACCAAGACATTCGTCGCTCTTTTTGGGGCGCAAGTCGTTTACGCAATGCAGAAAAATAAGGGTCAACACAGTACGCTAGTTTGCGCAGTGGTCCTGCCGCTGCGCCTGTAGAGACTGGTTGTGCATGCAGACGAAAACGGGATGGCTCTCTTTTCTCACATAGCCCCAGACCCGGATACCACGCTCCAGCATGGTAAATTTGACACCGGCCTGGCTCGCAATATGAATCGCTTCATCCGTGAAATCTTCAATGTCCGGTGCCAGCAATGCCCCTCTGGAGTGAGCCTGGTATGCCAGGACGTCCAGGAACTCCATGGCCCAGAAGTTGCCCCAATATTGGGCCAGTTCTGGTGTATAGCTCTTGCCATCTTCTGGAAATGTGGAACCATCCAGATCCGTTCGCCGGTATTGGAAGAACCTGTTGCTCTGATGCAGCAACGCAAAAAGACGATTCCATTTGGAATTGTTCGAAACAGACGTCATGCCTGCCTTGATAACATACTCTTTGACGGGCTCTCTATGTCGAATGTCCATCATTATCCTCCAGATCGAATGATACCTTGCCAGGGAAATCTACGCCGCCCTGTCGTGACACGACCCACTAAAACCAGATTGAATCGCCCCCAGTTCCCTAGACACCTCACAGCCTTAAAATGAGGCAACTATTGGAGGTGTTATGACCCGTCAGCGTTATCCAGAAACATTCAAAATAGAAGCCGTTAAACAAATCACCGAGCGCGGGCGGCCGGTGGCTGACGTTGCACGTGCCATCGGGGTATCCAGCCACAGCCTGTATGCATGGCTCAAGCAGTACGGTAAGCCTGCTGACCAGCAGATAGAAGAGTCTGCCTTGCAAGCCGAGATCCGCCGCCTGAAAACTGAACTGCGCCAGGTCACCGAGGAGCGCAATATTCTAAAGGAGGCCGCCGCGTACTTTGCCAGCGAGTCAAGGAAAGGTACGCGTTCATAACCTCCCGA
Source organism: Aeromonas sp. FDAARGOS 1418 (assembly GCF_019048585.1). Classification (NCBI taxonomy): domain Bacteria; kingdom Pseudomonadati; phylum Pseudomonadota; class Gammaproteobacteria; order Aeromonadales; family Aeromonadaceae; genus Aeromonas; species Aeromonas sp. FDAARGOS 1418. The sequence goes on from NZ_CP077387.1 coordinate 2,248,811, forward strand.
CTCGACCGGTACAGTGTCGTTACCCTGTGCCAGACCCTGGGGGTTCACCGAAGTGGCTTCTACGCGTGGTTGAAACAGCCCACATCGCCACGACAGCAGGAGGACGAACGACTGACCGGATTGGTCAAGCAATCCTGGCTGGAAAGTGGTGCTGTCTACGGTTATCGCAAGATCCATCGCGACCTTCGTGACGCAGGGGAAGCCTGCGGCAAGCACCGTGTGGCCAAATTAATGAAGCGGGAGGGACTGCGTTCGCAAACGGGCTATCAACGCCGCAAGGGGCATTATGGAGGCAAGAGCACGCAAGCTGCCCCAAACACGCTGGCACGTCAGTTTAAGGTGCCAGCCCCCAACATCACCTGGGTGACTGACATTACCTACATTCGCACTCAAGAAGGGTGGCTGTACCTGGCGGTGGTGCTCGACCTGTTCTCTCGCCAGATCGTCGGCTGGGCGATGAAGTCACGCATGACGGCAGACTTGGCGGTTGATGCGTTATTGATGGCCGTCTGGCGGCGCAAACCCAAGCAGCCGGTACTGGTGCATTCGGATCAGGGCAGCCAGTTTACCGGTGGTGAATGGCAAGACTTTCTGAAGGCCCACAACCTGAGTTGCAGTATGAGCCGACGGGGTAACTGTCACGACAACGCGGTCGCCGAGAGCTTCTTTCAGTTGCTCAAACGGGAGCGGATCAAGCGCAGGATTTACGCGACAAGAGACGAAGCCCGCAGCGATGTGTTTGATTATATCGAGATGTTTTACAACCCAATCAGGCGTCATGGTTCCAATGATGGGCTGTCGCCGGTAGAGTTTGAAAGGCAGTTTATTTTTCAGCAACAAAGTGTCTAGAAAACCAGGGGCGCTTCACTTTGGCGTCATTAAAAACCGTCAGCCTTATAACAAAAACTACAGCCAGGAATCTTGCTAACACAGACGGTATCTACGATTCGATAACGCCGGGGGATTATGGGTTCCCTCACCCTTGCCCTCTCCCAAGGGGAGAGGGGACAAAGACGCTGGGAGCGGCAACAAGCAGAAAATAGAAAGGGAGCCTATCAGGCTCCCTTTTTGCAGACATGGTCAATGGCATTTGACCAATGCCGCTCCTTATCGATTGGTCGCGGCCTTCATCCCTTCCACAAACTCTTTCAGGCGAGTGAGCATATGCTCCGGGTTCTGGTGGTGGGTCTCGATGATCTTCACCACGGCGGAGCCGGAGATGGCACCGGCGGCGCCAGCCTTGATGGCGTCACGTACCTGAGCCGGTTCGCTGATGCCAAAGCCGAGCAGGGCGGGGGGGGCGTTGAACTCGCGCAAGGTATTGATCAGCCCCTCCACCGGCATGCCGGCCTTGGTCTCGGCACCGGTCACGCCGGCGCGGCTCACCAGATAGGTGTAACCGGAGCCGAGCTCGGCAACGGCCTTGAGGGTCTCGGCATCGCCGTTGGGCGGGGCGATAAAGATGCTGTCGATGCCGAACTTGTCGGCGGCCGCCTTGTAGGGTTCGCACATCTGCACCGGCACGTCCGCCACCAGCACGGAGTCCACCCCTGCCTGCTGGCACTTCTCGTAGAAGCCGTCGATGTGGCGCACATAGACCAGGTTCGCGTAGACCAGGAGGCCAATGGGCAGCTGCGGGTACTTGGCGCGGATGCGGGCGAGCAGGCCGAAGCAGTCGTCCGGGGTGGTGTGGCTGGCAAAGGCACGCAGGGCGGCGCCCTGAATGGTGGGGCCGTCCGCCACCGGATCGGAGAAGGGAATGCCGAGTTCGAGGGCGTCGGCGCCCCCTTCGACCAGGGCATCGACGATGGCCAGGGACAATTCGGGGGTGGGGTCACCCAGCATCACGAAGGGCACGAAGGCGCCCTGATTGGCCTTGTCCAGACGGGAGAAGAGTTGTGCGTAGCGATTCATGACAAGGTTCCTTCTTTTTCAAAGATGTCGGCAACGGTGAAGATGTCTTTGTCGCCACGGCCGGAGAGGTTGACGATGAGCACCTGCTCTTTCTCGGGTTCGCTGCGGGCCATCTTGAGGGCATGGGCTAGGGCGTGGGAGGACTCCAGCGCCGGGATAATGCCTTCGGATTTGGCCAGCTCCTGGAAGGCGTCCAGCGCCTCCTTGTCGGTCACCGAGGGGTACTCGGCGCGGCCGATGGCGGCCAGGTGGGCGTGCTGGGGGCCGACGGAGGGGAAGTCGAGCCCCGCCGAGACGGAGTAGGACTCCTGGATCTGGCCCTGGTTGTCCTGCATCAGGTAGGAGTGCATGCCAAAGAAGACCCCCTTGCTGCCGTGACCGAGCGGTGCGCCGTGCTCGCCGCTCTCGATGCCGTGACCACCGGGCTCGACCCCGATAAGGCGCACGGAAGGCTCATCGATAAAGTCCGCAAACATGCCGATGGCATTGGAGCCGCCGCCAACGCAGGCGATCACCGCATCCGGCAGGCGCTCTTCTTTTTCGAAGCACTGGGCTTTGGCCTCTTCCCCGATCATCTTCTGGAACTCCCGCACGATGGTGGGGAAGGGGTGGGGGCCGGCGGCGGTGCCGAGCAGGTAGTGGGCGGTTTCATAGTTGGCAGCCCAGTCGCGCAGTGCCTCGTTGCAGGCATCTTTGAGGGTGCTGGAGCCGGAGTGCACCGGGATCACGGTGGCCCCCATCAGCTTCATGCGAAACACGTTGGGCTTCTGGCGCTCGCAATCCTTGGCCCCCATGTAGACCCGGCACTTGAGGCCGAGCAGGGCGCAGGCCAGCGCAGTGGCCACACCGTGCTGACCGGCGCCGGTCTCGGCGATGATCTCGTGCTTGCCCATGCGCTTGGCGAGCAGGGCCTGACCCAGCACCTGGTTGGTCTTGTGGGCGCCGCCGTGCAGCAGATCTTCACGCTTGAGGTAGAGGCGGGTCTTGGTGCCCTTGGTCAGATTGCGGGTCAGGGTGAGCTGCGTCGGGCGACCGGCGTACTCGGTCAGGAGCGCCTGAAACTCGGCGACGAAGGCCGGATCATCCTTGGCATCGACGAAGGCCTTCTCCAGCTGGAGCAGGGCGGGGATGAGGATCTGGGGCACATACATGCCGCCAAATTCACCAAAAAACGGATTGAGCAGGGTCATGGTTATCTTCCTTTACATTCTGCAATTGAGATCAGGTATGAGCCTTGTCGGGCTGAGGCGTATGGCTGGGGCACATACATGTCATCGACGACATTCACCGAAAAACGGGTTGAGCAGGGTCATACATTATTCCTTGTGCTTATGGGCAAACGCAGTTCATTAATTCGTTGAATGAGTCACGGGGGCGCTCACAGTTGGCGCAGGGCGCCAAAGGCGGCCGCCAGCTTGTGGGCATCCTTCCTGCCCGGGGCACTCTCCACCCCGGAGTTGAAATCAAGGCCGAGACAGCCCACCCGGGCGGCCTCGAGGGCGTTGTCGGGGTTGAGGCCCCCCGCCAGCATCAGCCGGGCTTTATCGAGGTGGGCCAGCAGGGTCCAGTCGAACGCCTGGCCGGTGCCGCCACTCTGGCTGCCAACTTTGGTATCAAGCAGCAGGCGATCCGCCGGGTAGTCGAGGGCGGGCAGGGGCTCGCCGCTTGTGACACCGATGGCCTTCCAGATCTGGCAGCCCGCCGGCAGCAGGGGGCGCAGGGTCTCGATATAGGCGGCATCTTCATCCCCGTGCAGTTGCACGGCGGCGAGCCCCAGTGCATCCACCGTCTTGGCGATGGTGGCGGGCTGGGCATTGCGAAACACCCCGACGTAAGAGAGCGGCGCGCCCGCCATCACGGCGCGGGCGGCGGGAATGTCCACGTAGCGCGGGCTTTTCGCCACAAAAATCAGGCCGCCGAACACGGCGCCCGCCTGATGGGCAGCAGCGGCGTCCTCGGGACGGGTCAGGCCGCACACCTTGTTCTGGCCGAGCACGAGCTTGCGCACCGCGGCCTCCAGATCCGGCTCCGCCATGAGGGAAGAGCCCACCAGGAAGCCCTTGGCGTGGTGGCGCAGGGCCGCCACCTGGGCGCGGTGGTTGATGCCGGATTCGCTGATCACCACCCGATCCCCCGGGATCCTGGCCGCCAGCTGCCGGGTGCGGGCGAGATCGACGCTCAAATCCCGCAGATCCCGGTTGTTGATGCCAATCACCGGGGCGCCGAGGTCGATGGCGCGGGTCAGCTCCTCCTCGTTGCTCACCTCGGTGAGCACCCCGAGGCCCAATTCTTTTGCGACCGCAAACAGGGCACGATACCCCTCGTCGGTGAGCACCGAGAGCATCAGGAGGATGGCGTCCGCTTGATAGTGGCGGGCCAGATAGACCTGATAGGGGTCAATCATGAAGTCCTTGCAGAGCACCGGCTGCTGGACGCGGCCGCGTACCCGGGGCAGGAAGGCGAAATCCCCCTGGAAGAACTTCTCGTCCGTCAGCACCGAGATGGCGGTGGCGTAGTGGCCATAGATGTCGGCGATGGCCTCCGGGCTGAAGTCATTCCGGATCAAGCCCTTGGAGGGGGAGGCCTTCTTGCACTCCAGAATGAAGCGGGTGGAGCCTTTGCGCAGATCCCCCTCGAAGTCCCGATCGCTCGGGGTCAGCGCGTCCTGGAAGCTCGCCAGGGGCTGGCTCTCCTTGCGGGCGGCGACCCACTCCTGCTTGGCCGCCACGATCTTGCCGAGAATGGTCTGGCTGATGGAGGCCATGTTCAGAAAGGCGTGGGGAGCAATGACATCTGACATCTCGTTATCCTTGCGAAGCTGGCTGTTGCCCGTCGGGCGTTCTGGGTGAGTGCCCCTGGGGCACGCTGTGGTGGTGGCTGACATCATGCCTCCTGATGGCTCAGGGTAGCGAGATCCCGGGCGAGGAGGGCGGCCTGGCCGCTTGCCAGCACCGCCAGCACCCGGGCGGCGGCCTGCCGAAAGTCCGGGGCCTCGCCCGCCATCACCAGGAGCGGCGCCACGTTGGCGGCGATGGCGGCGTTGTGGGCCGGGCTGCCGCGCCCTTCCAGGATGGCGGCGGTGATGGCGCGGTTCTCCTCGGGCTCACCGCCCTGGATGGCGCTGACCGGGTAGGTGTCGAGGCCAAAGTCCGCCGGGGTGAGCAAGTACTCGCGAATTTCGCCGTCGCGGATCTCCGCCACCTGGGTCGGGCCGTGGATGGCAATCTCGTCGAGACCGGCGCCGTGCACCACCATACCGGTTTTCAGGCCGAGTGCCAGCAGGGTTTCGGCGATGGGGCGCACCAGCTCGGGGGCATAGACCCCCATCAGCTGGAAGCTGGGACGAGCGGGGTTGATGAGCGGCCCCAGCACGTTGAACAGGGTGCGGGTCTTGAGGGCCTGGCGCACCGGCATGGCGTGGCGTACCCCGGCGTGGTACTGGGGGGCGAACAGGAAGCAGACCCCGAGCTCGTCCAGGCAGCGGCGGGCCTGGGCCGGGCTCATGTCGAGCTTGATGCCCATTTTGTCGAGCAGATCGCTCGACCCCGACTTGCTCGAGACCGAGCGGTTGCCGTGCTTGGCCACTTTCAGGCCGCAGGCGGCGGCCACCAGGGCCGAGGTGGTGGAGACGTTGATGGTGTTGAGGCCGTCTCCCCCGGTGCCGACGATGTCGCAGAAGGCATAGTCCGGGCGCGGGAAGTCGCGGGCTTCGGCCAAGAGCGCCTCGGCGGCGCCGGCGATCTCCTCCGGGGTCTCCCCCTTGATCTTGAGGGCGGTCAAAAGGCTCGCGAGCACGATGGGATCCACTTCACCACGAACCACCTGGCCGAAGGCGTCGCGGGCGGCGTCGCGGGTGAGAGACTGACCCTGATAGAGGGTGTTGAGATGTTGATGCATGGTCTCTTCCTTACCGCACGTGGCTTTCTGGACGGGTGACATGGGCGAGGGCCTGGGTGAGCAGGCGGGCCCCTTCGCTGGTCATGATGGATTCCGGGTGGAACTGGAAGCCCAGCACCCGCTCGTCACGCTGCTCGATGGCCATGGGCATGCCCTGATAGTGGGCAATCACCTGCAACTCTTGTGGCACATAGGTGGCCACCAGGGAGTGGTAGCGGGCCACCGGCAAGGGGCTCGGCAGCCCCGCGAAGGCGCCATGGCCGTTGTGCTCGATGAGGGAGCGCTTGCCGTGGACGATTTCCCCCGCCGCCCCGACGGTGCCGCCGTAGGCTTCGCACAGGGCCTGATGACCGAGGCAGATGCCGAGGATGGGCACCCGGCCCCGGGCCAGCTTGATGAGATCGATGAGGCAGCCCGCCTCATGGGGTGCGCCCGGCCCCGGGGAGAGCACCAGCACGGCGTCCCCTTCGCAGGCGTCGATCTCCTGCATGATGCGGCTCGCCGGCAGGCTGTTGCGGTAGATGCGCACCGGGTAGCCCAGGGTGCGGAACTGGTCGACGAGGTTGTAGGTAAACGAGTCGAAGTTGTCGAGCAGGAAGATGTTAGTCATGGGACTGCTCCTTCGAAGTGCGGAACTGGTCGGCCAAAGCGTTGTAAGTGAACGAATCGACGTTGTCGAGCAGGAAGATGTTAATCATGGCTCACGTCCTTGTGTTGTTCCTGCTGGGCGCTGAGGGCCTGCAGGGAGGTGCCATGGCTGGCAGCGATGGCGGCCAGCACGGCCGCCGCCTTGGCGCGGGTCTCGTCCGCCTCGGCCTGGGGTTTGGAGTCATAGACCACCCCGGCGCCGGCCTGGACATGGGCGACCCCCTCTTTCACGAAGGCGGAGCGGATGACGATGCAGGTGTCCATCTCCCCTGCGCCGTTCAGGTAACCCACGGCGCCGCCGTAGCTGCCGCGACGCTTGCCTTCCACCATGCGGATAAGCTCGCTGGCGCGCAGCTTGGGGGCACCGGTCAGGGTGCCCATGTTCATGCAGGCCTGGTAGGCGTGCAGGGCGTCAAGGTCGGCGCGAAGGGTGCCCACCACCCGGGAGACCAGGTGCATGACGTGGCTGTAGCGATCCACTTTCAGCAGATCCTTGACGTAGCGGGTACCGGGGGCGGAGATGCGGGCGATGTCGTTGCGGCCCAGATCCACCAGCATCAGGTGCTCGGCCACCTCTTTCTCGTCCTGACGCAGCTCCAGCTCGATGCGACCATCCAGATCCAGGTTGATGCTGCCGTCCGGGTTGAGGCCGCGGCGGCGGGTGCCGGCGATGGGGTACATCTCCACCTGGCGGCTGTTGGCGCAGAACTTGACCGCGCTCTCGGGGGAGGCCCCAAACAGGGTGAAGCCCTCGTCCTGCACGTAGAACATGTAGGGGCTGGGGTTGGTCTGCTTGAGGCGGCGATAGGCGGCGACGGGATCCGGGCAGGGGAGGGAGAAGCTGCGGGACGGCACCACCTGGAAGATGTCACCACGGCGGATGAAGCCCTTGAGCTTCTCGACCTCGGCGCAGAACTGCTTGTCCCCCTTGTCGACGGCCAGGGCGCCGGTCAGTGGCGCCGTGCCCTGCGGCGCAGGCAGCGGCTGCTGACAGGCCTGCTTGAAGGACTCGAGGCGAGCGGTCAGGCGGGCGTAGCGCGCGTCCAGCTGCTCATCCTCTTCGCCGCCGAACAGGCAGGCCACCAACTGGGTGCTCTGCTTGATGTGATCGATGGTGATCAGGGTCTCGGCCACATAGAAGCAGTAGTCAGGGCAGTCGTTGCTCCCCTCTGGCACCTCGGGCAAGTCTTCAAAGGAGGCGATGAGGTCGTAGGCGAAGCTGCCCGCCATGAAGAGGGCCTCTTTGCCCTGCGGGCATTGCAGTTCCCGCTGCAGGGTGCGCAGCACGTCCAGCACGCTGCTGCCCTTGAGGCGGCTGTCTTCGTCAAGTTCCCGATCGGACGCCGGGAAGTCGAGGTGCAGCTCGTCCGCCACCCAGGTCTGGGTGATGACGGCGGGCAGGCGTTGCTCCAGCAGGCGCAGCAGGGCGGCGCCGTTGTCGCCGAGGGGGCGCACCTGCACGGCGCGGCCGCGGCACTCGATGCGCAGGCAGGCGTCCACCAGCAGCAGGCTCTGGGTACCGGCCTTGGAGTCGATCTCCACCGATTCGAGCAGCAGGTTGTTGGGTCTGTCCTGGCAGAGTCGGGTATAGAGTGCCAGGGGGTCTGTCACATAGGGGGCATTGAGCCGGATGGTATCGAATTCGCCCAGGGGCAAACGGGTCTTGTTGCCTGTCATAATGCCTTCCCTTGCATGTGTTGTGTGTCACCGATGGTCATGGCGCTGTCTCTCTTGAAAATGGGTCGGGTTCGGGTCACGTCAGCGAGTTCGCCATCGCCATGTCAGTGTGCTTCTCTGAATTGTCGGTTTCATCACAGGTCCATTTGCCGGATAATAAAAAAGCCCGCTGGGGTCAGCGGGCTTTTTCTTTGGGTTCTTAACTTGCTGTCAGATTACAGGTACAGCAACGACCACACGCCCGCATGTCAGGGAGTGTGCCACCACCAGATGGTCAGGATGGAAGTCGCTTGCATGAGATTGAGTCCTGTAAAAAGATGTTTGCAATGAAGTGCCTACAGAAAACGATAAAGCCGCGGCCAAGTCAAGTCGCTTTTTTGCCGGCCTTTTCCAGGCAGGTCCCAAACAAGAGCGAAACACGCCGATGAGATTCGATCTTCATTGCCACACCACCGCCTCGGACGGGGTGCTGAGCCCCGCCGACCTGGTGCGCCGCGCCGCCGAAAAAGGGGTGGAGGTGTTAGCGGTCACTGACCACGATACCCTCGACGGGCTTGAGGAGGTGCGCCAGACCATCTTGGCCGACCAGTTGCCACTGCGCCTGGTGAGCGGGGTGGAGATCTCCACCGGGTGGGAGCATCACGAGATCCACATCGTGGCCCTTGGGGTGGACGAGAAAAATCCCCAGTTGCTCGCCTTTCTGGCAGGGCAGCGGGCTCGCCGGGAGGCGCGCGCCGAGGAGATCGGGCGTCGTCTGGAGAAGTGCCTCATCCCGGGCACCTATGAAGAGGCCAAGCAGCTCGCCGGTGACGCCGCCGTGACCCGGGCCCACTTTGCCCGGGTGCTGGTGGCGCGCGGGGTGGCCGACAATATGCAGAAGGTGTTCAAGAAGTACCTGAGCCGGGGCAACAAGGGCTATGTGCCCGCCGAGTGGCCCGGGATGGGGGAGGCCATCGAGGCCATCCACGCCGCAGGCGGGCTGGCGGTGCTGGCCCACCCGAGCCGCTACAATCTCACCGCCAAGTGGATCAAGCGGCTGCTGGTGGCCTTCAAGGCCGTCGGGGGGGATGCCATGGAGGTCTCCCTGCCCCAGCAGAGTCCACAGGAGCGGGCGAATCTCGGCCAGTGGGCCAGGGAGCACGATCTCTATATTTCGGTGGGGTCCGATTTTCACTTCCCCTCCAACTGGACCGAGCTTGGCCGCCACCTCTGGCTCCCCAAGGAGGGGATGCCGCTGTGGCTCGGTCACCCCGGTCATTTCGGGCTCACCCCCGAGGAGCATGCGGGCCTGCTGGCCAGCCGCTGACCCCCGGGCCGGCATCTTTGATGCAGGCGAGTCTGCGTCAAACAGGTTAAGGTAGTGTCATGGGCCAAGGGGCCCTTGACCATGAAGCGGGCAACGAGCGTGCCCCCTATCGCGAGAAGAGCATATGAGTCAGCATTTTTACGTACATCCCGACAATCCCCAGGTTCGCCTCATCAGCCAGGCGGTGCAGATCCTGCAAAACGGCGGCGTCATCGTCTATCCCACCGACTCCGGCTACGCCCTGGGCTGCCAGATGGGCAACAAGGATGCCCTGGAGCGCATCTGCCGCATCCGTCGCATCGAGCCGAACCACGACTTCACCCTGGTGTGCCGGGATCTCTCGGAGATCTCCACCTATGCCAAGGTGGACAACACCGCCTTCCGGCTGGTCAAGAACAACACCCCCGGACCCTACACCTTCATCTTCAAGGCCACCAAGGAGGTGCCGCGTCGCCTCATGAACGAGAAGAAGAAGACCATCGGCATCCGGGTCCCGGCCAACAACATCGCGCTGGCCTTGCTCGAGGCCCTCGGTGAGCCGCTGCTCTCCACCACCCTGATCCTGCCGGGCTCCGAGATGGCGGAGTTCGACCCCGAGGAGATTGCCGACAAGCTCGGCAAGCAGCTGGATCTGGTGGTCAACGGCGGGTATCTGGGCGAGCAGCCCACCACTGTGGTGGACTTCTCCGACGACGAGCCCGTGCTGCGTCGCCGCGGTGCCGGGGATCCGACGCCGTTTGAGTGATCTTGCCGACCCCGTGCCCGCGCTGACAACCCCCGCGGGCACGACGGGGGAGGCTTCCCTTCCCCCGCCCATCGCCACCGTGCTGGGGCAGCCCTACCATGAGCTGCCCCAGGACTTGTTCATCCCCCCCGATGCGCTTGAGGTGTTTCTCGACACCTTCGAGGGGCCGCTGGATCTCTTGCTCTACCTCATCCGGCGCCAGCAGCTCGACATCCTCAACCTGCCCATCCTGCAGATCACCGCCCAGTACATGGAGTACGTGGATCTGATGCAGGGTCTCAACCTCGAGCTGGCGGCGGAATACCTGCTGATGGCGGCCTGGCTCGCGGAGATAAAGTCCCGCCTGCTGCTGCCCAAGGCCCCGGAGCTGGAAGACGAGGAGGAGGGGGAAGACCCCCGCGTCACCCTCATTCGTCGCCTGCAGGAGTACGAGCGCTACAAGCTGGGGGCGGAGCGGGTCAATGCCCTGCCGAGGGTGGAGCGGGAGATCTTCGTCGCCGCCGCCATGGCGCCGGATTTTGGTGCCTTGAAGCCATTGGCGCCCGATGTTTCTCTGGTTGAACTCGCCCTTTACATGCAAAGTGTGGTAAAACGCGCGACTCATTTTGAACATCACCAGATCCGCCGCGAGCAGATCCCGACCCGGGTACGGATGGCGGAGATCCTCGCCATGCTCTCCCTGGGCCAGACCCTGCGCCTGGAGCAGGTGCTGCGGGCCGAGGAGGGGCGCATGGGAGTGCTGGTGACCTTCCTGGCCCTGCTGGAGCTGTGCAAGGAGCAATTGATCTGGATCTTGCAGGCGGAGCCCCTGGGCCCCATCCATTTTGCCCTGGCGAGTCAGGGGAAAGGGGAGGAGCATGAGCATCTACACTGAGCGAGGGGCGGCGTCAGGGGCGCGGACCCGGGAGGTCCACCGTGGCGCTGCCTGCTGAACGATTGAAGACCCTGATCGAGGCGGCGATCTTCGTGGCGGGGCGTCCCCTCACGGTGAGCGAAATCAAGGGCAGCGTGCTCTCGGACTACCCGGTCACCGGCCGCTATGTCCAGCTGCTGCTGGCAGAGCTCAGACAGGATTACAGCGAGCGGGGGGTCGAGCTCAAAGAGGTGGCCTCCGGCTGGCGTTTCCAGGCCCGCCAGGAGTATGCCGAGGAGCTGTCGCGCCTGTGGAGCGAGCGGGCTCCCCGTTATTCTCGCGCCGTGATGGAGACGCTGACGCTGATTGCCTATCGTCAGCCCATCACCCGGGCGGAGATAGAAGCCATCCGCGGGGTGGCGGTGTCGAGCCAGATCGTCAACACCCTCAAGGAGCGTGGCTGGGTGCGCAGCATCGGCCACAAGGAGGTGGCGGGTCGCCCCGAGCTGCTCGCCACCACCCGTGAATTTCTGGACTATTTCAACCTGCAGAGTCTGGAGCAGCTCCCCGAGCTGGATCCCGAGCTGCAGGCCCCCTTGTCGCTCATGCCGGGCGAGGGCGGTGACGGTCAGCCTCTGGCAGGCCGTGCTGAGCATGAACATGGTGGGGAGGCCAACGGGGCCGTCCCACAAGAGCCAAGGTTGTCCGCGATGTCGGCGGGCAGCGATCAACAATCAGGTAAACCCGATGAGTGAAAAACTGCAAAAAGTATTGGCCCGCGCGGGTCAAGGCTCCCGTCGTGAGATGGAGGCCCTGATCACCGCAGGTCGGGTCAGCGTGGATGGCAAGGTCGCCACGCTGGGGGATCGCGTCGAAGTGAACGCCGTGATCCGGGTGGATGGCCACCAGGTCAAGACCCGCGCCGCAGAGGAAGTGATCTGCCGCGTGCTGGCCTACCACAAGCCCGAAGGGGAGATGTGCACCCGCCACGATCCGGAAGGACGTCCCACCGTGTTTGATCGTCTGCCCAAGATGGATGGCGCCCGCTGGATTGCGGTGGGTCGTCTCGACGTCAACACCTCCGGTCTCTTGCTGTTCACCACCGACGGCGAGCTGGCGAACCGCCTGATGCACCCGAGCCACGAAGTGGAGCGGGAATACGCGGTGCGGGTCTTTGGCGAGATCACCGAAGCCATGCTGCAGCGCCTGCGCAAGGGCGTGCAGCTGGAAGACGGCATGGCCAAGTTCAACAAGATCAAGCCGGCCGGCGGTGAAGGGCTGAACCAGTGGTTCAACGTCACCCTGACCGAGGGCCGCAACCGGGAAGTGCGCCGCCTGTGGGAATCCCAGGAAGTGCAGGTGAGCCGCCTGATGCGTATCCGCTACGGCGACGTCAAGCTGGATCGCGGCATCCCCCGCGGCGGCTGGCAGGAGCTGAAACTCCCCGAGGTGAACTACCTGCGCGGCCTGGTCAACCTGCCCAACGAGACCGAATCCAAGGTCGATCTGCAGCAGGATGGCAAGAGCACCCGCCACAAGCAGGCCGCCCAGATCCGTCGCGCCGTGAAGCGCCACAAGGAGATGCAGGGCAAGGAGCCGCGCGCCCGTGCCACCACCGCCCGTCGCAAGCCGACCTCCTCCACCCGCAATTCCGGCACCGGCAGCAAGTAAGCCGCCGCCACGGGCCGCTCGCCCCGGATACGCACAAGCCCGCACTCCAAGGTGCGGGCTTTTTTGTGTTCCGGACATGTTCCCGGCCTGGTACGACAAAGAGGGCGGCGCAGGGGGCTTTTTCATTCCTTTTGCTAATGCATTTTTGTTTTCATCAATTTCTCTTTCTTTTTTCGACCCTGCCGAGGGAGCTGTTGCCCTGCCGGGACGGGATTGTTAGCCTTTCGCGCACAAAGACAGGAGAAACCAATGAGCAAGGTACTGGATGAGCTGCTGGCGTTGCTGGCGCTCGAAAAGATCGAGGAGGGCCTGTTTCGGGGCCAGAGCCAGGATCTCGGGTTGCGATCCGTGTTTGGCGGACAGGTGATGGGGCAGGCCTTGTCAGCCGCCAAGCAGACGGTGGCAAGCGACCGCCAGGTCCACAGTTTCCACTCCTACTTCCTGCGCCCCGGGGATGCCAACAAGCCCATCGTCTACGACGTGGAGAACATCCGCGACGGCCAGACAGTCTCCACCCGCCGGGTCAAGGCCATCCAGAATGGCAAGCCCATCTTCTACCTCAACGCCTCCTTCCAGGTGGAGGCCGAGGGCTTCGAGCATCAGACGAAGATGCCGGCCGGCATCACGCCCCCCGAGCAGCTCAAGAGCGAGCTGGAGCTGGTGCGTCCCTACGAGCAGATGATCCCGGCGGCCCTGCGGGACAAGATCCTGTGCGAGAAGCCCATCGAAATTCGCCCCGTGACCCTGGTGGACCCCATCCGCCCGGATGTTCACGAGCCCCTTCGCTACACCTGGTTCAAGGCCAATGGCCCGGTGCCGGACGATCAGCGGGTCCACAACTACCTGCTGGCCTATGCCTCCGACTTCCACTTCCTGTTCGCCGCCCTGCAGCCCCACGGGGTCTCCTACTGGGAGCCGGACATGCAGGTGGCCACCATCGATCACTCCATGTGGTTCCACCGGGAGTTCCGGCTGGACGACTGGCTGCTCTACGTGGTGGACAGCCCGAGCGCCAGCGGCGGTCGGGGTCTGGTGCGCGGCCAGTTCTTCACCCGGGATGGGGTATTGGTGGCGAGCACCATGCAGGAAGGGGTGATCCGTCGCCGGGGCTGAGACGCCCTCTTGCGCCAACGAAAAACGGGAGCCGATGGCTCCCGTTTTTTTATTGCCTGCGCTATCAGGCTGCGTCCTGCTCGGTGCTGAGTGCTGGCTCGCCCCGGGCGAAGCGGTCGGCCCACAGGGCGATGACGCCATCACCGGTGACGTTGCAGGCGGTGCCGAAGCTGTCCTGGGCCAGGTAGAGGGCGATCATCAGGGCGATGGAGGCCTCACCGAAGCCGAGCATGGAAGTGAGCAGGCCGAGCGCGGACATGACACCGCCACCCGGTGCGCCCGGCGCGGCAATCATGATGACGCCCAGCATCATGATGAAGGGCACCATGGTGCCGTAGCCCGGAATGGCCAGGTGTTCGGAGAGGAACATCACCGCCGTGGCGCAGGTCACCAGGGTGATGGTGGAGCCGCACAGGTGGATGGTGGCGCACAGGGGCACGGTGAAGTTGGCGATGCCGTCGCTCACGCCGTTGCGCTTGCTGGCTTGCAGGGCCACCGGAATGGTGGCGGCGCTGGACATGGTGCCAAGGGCGGTGAAGTAGGCGGGCAGCATGTTCTTGATGAGCATGACGGGGGAGCGCCCCTGGGCGAGGCCGGTGCCGACGAACAGGACGCAGAGCCAGATCCAGTGCATGACGATGGCCATCACCAGCACTACCCCGAAGGTCTTGAGGGTGGCGAAGACGGTGCCTTCCACCGTCATCTCGACGAAGACGCCGGCGATGTAGAAGGGGAGCAGGGGAATGATCACGCGTGCCAGCAGGCGGTCGATGATGTCACGGCCCTGATCGGCGACCCGGCGCAGGTCGGTGGCCTGGGTGGCGCTGATGCCGATGCCGAACACGAAGGCGGCGGCCAGGGCCGACATCACCCCGAACAGGGGCGGGATCTCGAGATTGATGTAGGAAGCGAGCTTGGTGGCAGCCTCGGCGGTGGGCTCGGCGGCCGTGGTCAGGTGCGGGATCAGGTGGCTCGCCACGGTGAAGGCGAACAGGCCCGCCAGTATGGTGGAGCAGTAGGAGAGCCCCACCGTCTTGCCCAGCAGCTTGCCGGAGTTCTTCGGCAGGCTGGCGATGCCGCTCATGATGAAAAAGAGGATGATGAGCGGGATGGTGAAGGTGATGAGCTGGCCTATCACCGTCTTGGCGGTGAACAGCACGCGGGCGACCCATTCGGGGGCATAGAGACCGAGCAGCAGGCCGGCGAGGATACCGGCAACCAGATTGAGAACGAGTTTCATGGGGGAATCCAGGTGTTGGTGTCTGATTTGTTATTTAATTTTGAATTTAATGCCGCTTTTTAACACAAACGCCGCATCTTGTCTGCTTTGTGGTGGTTAACTTAGGGTTAAATATTGTTAACGGGCTGAATGCCGTGAGGTGTCACTGTCCCCGGGGGCTTTCGCGGATCAGCGCCGCACCAGCAAGGCGTGCAGCCAGGGGCCGTTCACCTCATCTTCCCCCACCCAGCCATGGTGCAGGGTGAAGGGGAGGGGAGCGATCAGGCGTCGCAGCCCCGCCTCGTCGAGCCGGGTCTGCAGGGGATATTCCCCCGACCGTGGCAGCGGTTCGCCCTCCCCGTGGGGGAAGGAGGCGTAGAGGGGGCCCCCGGCCTTGAGCAGGGTGGCCAGATGACCGAGCGCCGGGGCTATCTCGTGTTCGGGCAGACAGGGGAGGGAGCCGCTGGCCCAGATGCCGTCATAGGGAACGACGCTTTGCATCTGCTCGAAGCGGCAGACCCGCACCGGCTGGCCACACAGGCGCGAGGCGGCGGCGGCCTGCGCCCGGCTCGCATCGAAGGCGGTCACGGTGAGGTCTTGCTGGCGAAAGAGGCGCAGATCCTCTCCTGCCCCGCAACCGGCCTCCAGCAGATGACGGCCGCTGCCCAGCAGGGCCAGGAAGAGGGCATGGGCGCCTGCCACGAGGGCGGGGCGAGGGGCGGCGTCGTGCGCCGGCGCGGGGGCGTGTGGCAAGGGTGTCGGGCTCATCGTGGTGGGGGGCGTTACTCTAGCAGGTTTGCCCCCGGCTGTTGAGCATTGGCGGGGGCGGCGCGTCTTGCAGACTCAGGGGTGGCGGCGAAGGGTGGGGCTCGCGATGAGGGTGAACAGGGTATCGAGGAGAAAGTCCGACTCCTCAATCAGATCGATGCGATCCGGGAAGTGCAGCCAGTTGATGATGTAGCCGTCCAGGGTGCAGTGGAGCAGGGTGGCGGCGCGGCGCAGATCCAGCCCCTCGGGCAGTTGGCCGCGACGCACGGCATTGGCCAGGGTGATCTCCAGATCCCGGAAGAAATTCATGGATTGCAGGTGCATGTGCTCGCGCATGACGGCGGCCTCTCCCTCCATGGATTCCAGATTGAACATGATGGTGAACATCTGCTGGTGGGCGGGCTCGGTGCTGATCTTGAGCATCACCTCCTTGAGAAAGCTGCGCAGCTTGCCCAGGGGATCCGCCTCCGCCTCGTCGACGCAGGCATCGAGCTGGTGGGAGAGGGGGGCACACAGCTCCTCCCACAGGGTGACGAACAGCTCTTCTTTATTCTTGAAGTGCCAGTAGATGGCGCCCCGGGTGAGGTCCGTCGCCTTGGCGATATCGGTCAGGCTGGTGCGTGCCAGCCCCTGTTGGCAGAAGAGATCCAGGGCCGTGCTCATGATGTTGCAGCGGGTTTGCTGCGCCTCTTCTTTGGTGCGTCTGGCCATTGACTCCGGTCCTGTTTAAAAGTGAAAAAAGTTTCTTACATACATTCATGAATGTATGTATATTGCCTCATCTTCGCCGTTTTACCAACAGGGGCCTTATAAACCCTGTGGTTTTGTCACTTCTTTTTGATTGAAACAGAGGTTCAGAGTCTTGATGCATAAACATATTCTCGCACGTTCGGTCGGCCTTGCCTTGCTGGCAAGCGGCCTGCTGGCTGGCTGTGGTGACAAGGACGGGGCCCAGCAGGCCATGGGGGAGATGCCTCCCGCCGCCGTGGACGTGGTCACCCTCCATACGGCCCCCCTGCAACTGTTGTCCGAGCTTACCGGCCGCACCGCCCCCCTGCGGGTGGCCGAGGTGCGTCCCCAGGTGAACGGCATCATCCTCAAGCGCCTGTTCACCGAGGGGAGCGACGTCAAGGCCGGTCAACTGCTCTATCAGATTGATCCCGCCGTCTATCAGGCCGAAGTGGCTTCCGCCAAGGCCAACCTCGCCAAGGCCGAGGCCAACGAGCGCAGCGCCCGCCTCAAGGCCCAGCGCTACGCCGAGCTGGTGAAGGTGAAAGCCATCAGCAGCCAGGAGTATGACGACGCCGACGCGGCCTGGAAACAGCAGCTGGCCGAGATCGGGGCCGCCAAGGCCGCATTGCAGACCGCCAACATCAACCTGGCCTACACCCGCATCACTGCCCCCATCAGCGGCCGCATCGGCAAGTCGGCGGTGACCGAGGGTGCCCTGGTGACCGCCCAGCAGGCGGACAGCCTCACCTCCATCTCCCAGCTCGATCCCATGTACGTGGACGTGCGCCAGTCCACCGCCGACCTGCTGCGCCTCAAGCGCCTGGTGGCCGAGGGCAAGCTGACCCAGGGGGAAAAGGACGGGGCCGGTGTCAGCTTCCAGCTGGAAGATGGCAGCCAGTATGGCGAGAAAGGGGCCCTCCAGTTCTCCGACGTGACCGTGGACGAGGCGACCGGCATGGTGACCCTGCGGGTGATCGTGCCCAACCCGGATCAACTGCTGCTGCCCGGCATGTTCATGCGCGCCACCTTGCAGGAGGGCGAGCGCCCGCAAGGCCTGCTGGTGCCCCAGACTGCCGTGACCCGCACCCCCAAGGGCGGTGCCACCGTCATGGTGGTGACGGCGGACAACAAGGTGGAACTGCGTGAAGTGCAGGTCGGCCGCATGTCCGGCGACAGCTGGGTGGTGGAGTCCGGTCTCAAGGCTGGCGAGAAGGTGATCGTCGCCGGTCTGCAGAAAGTCAAACCCGGGGTCGTGGTGGCGCCCACTGAACGTGCCGGCAACAGCGCACAACAGACCCCGGCAACCAAGCAGTAGGATGGAGTAGTCGCCTCATGGCACGTTTTTTCATAGATAGACCCATTTTCGCCTGGGTGATCGCCCTGGTGATCATGCTGGCCGGGGCCATGGCCATCATCGGCCTGCCGGTGGCCCAGTACCCGACCATCGCCCCGCCGGCGGTTGGCATCTCCGCCAGCTACCCGGGGGCCTCCGCCAAGACGGTGGAAGACTCGGTGACCCAGATCATCGAGCAGAACATGACCGGGCTGGATCACCTGCTCTACATGTCGGCGCAATCCGACTCGTCAGGGAACGTCAGCGTGACCCTCACCTTCAAGCCGGGTACGGATCCCGACATCGCCCAGGTGCAGGTGCAAAACAAGCTGCAACAGGCCATGTCGCTCCTGCCCCAAGAGGTGCAGCAACAGGGCGTGCGGGTCCAGAAGACCTCCAGCAGCTTCCTGATGGTGGCCGCCTTCATCTCCACCGACGGGTCCATGACCAACGATGACCTGGCGGATTACGTGGTGGCCAACATCAAGGAGCCCCTGAGCCGGCTGGATGGTGTGGGTGACATCACCTTGTTCGGCAGCCAGTACTCCATGCGTGTCTGGCTGGATCCTCACAAGCTCAATCGGGTGCAGATGACCCCGGGAGACGTGCAGGCCGCCATCAAGGCCCAGAACGCCCAGGTTGCCTTCGGCAAGCTGGGGGGCACCCCTGCGGTGAGCGATCAGCAATTCACCGCCACCATCATGGGCCAGACCCGTCTCTCCACCGTGGAGGAGTTCAACAACATTCTGCTGCGGGTGAACCAGGATGGCTCCAAGGTGCTGCTCAAGGACGTGGCACGGGTCGAGCTCGCCGGCGAAAGCTACGATGCCTCCGCGCTCTACAACGGCCAGGCCACGGCGGCGGTAGCCATCAAGCTGGCAACCGGTGCCAACGCCCTGGACACCGCCGAGCATGTCCGGACCAAGCTGGGTGAGCTCTCCGACTACTTCCCGGCCAACATGGAGATCGTCTACCCCTACGACACCACGCCCTTCGTGAAGATCTCCATCGAGGAGGTGGTGCAGACGCTGATCGAGGCGATCTTCCTGGTGTTCTGCGTCATGTATCTGTTCCTGCAGAACTTCCGGGCGACCCTGATCCCGACCATAGCGGTGCCCGTGGTGCTGCTCGGTACCTTTGGTGTCATGGCGGCCTTCGGCTTCTCCATCAACACCCTGACCATGTTCGGTCTGGTGCTCGCCATCGGCCTGCTGGTGGATGACGCCATCGTAGTGGTGGAGAACGTGGAGCGGCTGATGAGCGAGGAGGGGCTCTCCCCGCTTGAAGCGACCCGCAAGTCCATGACCCAGATCACCGGCGCCCTGGTGGGCATCGCCCTGGTGCTGTCTGCCGTGTTCGTGCCCATGGCCTTCTTCGGCGGCTCGACCGGCGCCATCTATCGCCAGTTCTCCCTCACCATCGTCTCGGCCATGGTGCTCTCTGTGCTGGTGGCCCTGATCCTGACCCCGGCGCTCTGTGCCACCCTGCTCAAACCCATGAAACACGGGGAGTTCGGTGCCCAGCGCGGCTTCTTCGGCTGGTTCAACCGCTTCTTCGACACCAATGCCAACCGTTACCAGAACGGCGTGCGCAAGGTGATCAAGCAGGGGACCCGTTACAGCATCATCTACCTGGCCATGCTGGCGGTGCTGGCGGTGCTCTTCATGCGCCTGCCCACCTCCTTCCTGCCGGAAGAGGATCAGGGGGTCATCATGTCCATGGTGCAGCTGCCGGTGGGGGCCACCAAGGAGCGTACCGAGGTGGTGCTGGCCGACATGCGCGACTACTTCCTCGAGAACGAGAAGGACAACGTCGATTCGGTGCTGACGGTGGCGGGCTTCAGCTTCGCCGGTAGCGGCCAGAACAGCGGCATGGCCTTCATCAAGTTGAAGGACTGGAGCGAGCGTCAAGGGGAGGAGCGCAGCGCCAACGCCATCATAGGCCGCGCCATGGGCTATCTGTTCAGCATCAAGGAGGCGCAGGTGTTCGCCTTCAACCTGCCTCCCATCCCGGAACTCGG
The DNA here is from genome assembly GCF_019048585.1 of Aeromonas sp. FDAARGOS 1418. Taxonomy (NCBI): domain Bacteria; kingdom Pseudomonadati; phylum Pseudomonadota; class Gammaproteobacteria; order Aeromonadales; family Aeromonadaceae; genus Aeromonas; species Aeromonas sp. FDAARGOS 1418. The sequence goes on from NZ_CP077387.1 coordinate 2,268,707, forward strand.
CACGGCCACCGGCTTCGACTTCTTCCTGCAGGACCGCGGTGGTCTGGGGCACGAGAAGCTGATGCAGGCCCGTAACCAGCTGCTCGGCATGGCGGCGCAGGATCCCAACCTGGTGCGGGTACGCCCGAACGGGATGGAAGACACCCCCCAGCTCGACATCAAGATAGATTACGAGAAGGCGCTGGCCCAGGGGCTCTCCATCAGCGACATCAACAACACCCTGTCGGCGGCCTGGGGCTCCTCCTATGTGAACGACTTCGTCGACAGAGGCCGGGTCAAGAAGGTCTATCTGCAGGCGGATGCCCCCTTCCGGATGAACCCGGAGGATCTGAAGCTCTGGTACGTGCGCAACAGCGCGGGCCAGATGGTGCCCTTCTCCGCCTTCGCAAGCACCGAGTGGAGCTTCGGCTCGCCCCGTCTTGAGCGTTACAACGGCGTCTCCGCCATGGAGATAGTCGGTGAAGCGGCGCCGGGCAAGAGTACCGGTGACGCCATGGCTGCCATAGAGCAGATGGTGAAGCAGCTGCCGGAAGGCATCGGCATCGAGTGGACAGGGCTCTCCTTCCAGGAGCGTCAGGCAGGCTCCCAGGCGCCGGCGCTCTACGCCATCTCACTGCTGGTGGTCTTCCTCTGTCTGGCGGCCCTCTACGAGAGCTGGAGCATTCCGTTCTCTGTCATGCTGGTGGTGCCGCTCGGGGTACTGGGCGCCATTTTGGCGGCCACCCTGCGGGGCCTGGAGAATGACGTCTACTTCCAGGTGGGCCTGCTCACCACTATCGGGCTCTCGGCCAAGAACGCCATCCTCATCGTGGAGTTCGCCAAGGAGCTCCACGACAAGGGGATGAAGCTCGGCGATGCGGTGGTGGAAGCCTCCCGCCAGCGTCTGCGTCCGATCCTGATGACCTCCCTCGCCTTCATCCTCGGCGTCTTGCCGCTGGTGATAAGCACTGGTGCCGGCGCCAGCAGCCGCAACGCCATCGGCACCGGCGTCATGGGGGGGATGATCACGGCCACAGTGCTCGCCATCTTCTTCGTGCCGCTCTTCTTCGTGCTGGTGATGCGTTACTTCACCAAGCAGAGTTCAGCCGAGGAGCGCGCCGCGCTGACCAAGGAGACCCAACATGACTAAGACCCTGGTCGCCCTGAGTGTGACGCTGCTGCTGGGGGCCTGCTCCATGGCCCCCGACTACCAGCGCCCCGAGCTGCCCCAAGGCGCCTCCTGGCAAGCTGACCTGGCCGCCAAGGGGGAACTTGCCCCCTGGCGCCAGCAGTTCCAGGACCCGGCCCTGCAGACGCTGATCGGCACCGCCCTTGAGAGCAACCGGGATCTGCGCCTGGCAGCCCTCAACGTCGAGGCCTACGAGACGAAATACCGTATCCAGCGGGCGGCCCAGTTGCCGACCCTGGCCGCCAGTGGCAGCGGTACCCGCCAGCAGGGATCCGATGATCTCAGTAGTACGGGGCAGGGCACCATCAGCAGCCAGTATGGCGCCAACATCGGCATCACCGCCTATGAGCTGGATCTGTTTGGCCGGATCCAGAGCCTGAAAGATCAGGCCCTTGAGACCTATCTGGCGCAAATCGAGACCCAGCGCAGCACCCAGATTGCGCTGGTGGCCTCGGTGGCCAATGCCTACTTCACCTTGCTGGCGGATCAGGAGTTGCTGGCCCTGAGCCAGGCGACCCTCGCCACCGAGCAGGAGAGCTATGCCCTGACCGAGCACAAATACCGCCTGGGCGCCGCCTCCGAGATGGAGCTGGCCCAGGGACGCACGGCACTGGAAAACGCCAAGGTCAGCCAGGCGCAATACCAGCGTCTGGTGAAGCAGGACAGAAACGGTCTGGCCCTGCTGCTTGGCACCGATATCCCGGTGCTGGCGGCACAACCGGCTACCCTGGCCGAGGTGAAACTGGCGCCGATCCCGGTGGGGGCTCCCTCCAGCCTGTTGCAGCAACGCCCGGACATCCTGGCGGCGGAACACAACCTGAAGGCGGCCAACGCCAACATAGGGGCGGCCCGCGCCGCGTTCTTCCCGACCATCTCGCTCACCGCGACGGCGGGCACCGCCAGCAACCAGCTGAGTGGTCTGTTTGACGGCGGCACCGGCACTTGGACCTTCATGCCCCAGATCAATCTGCCCATCTTCGACGGCGGCAAGCGCGTTGCGGATCTGGACGTGGCCGAGGTGGGGACCAGGCAGGCGGTGGCCAGCTACGAGAAGAGCATCCAGACCGCCTTCAAGGAGGTCGCGGACACCCTCGGTGCCCAGGCGGACTACGCGCAGCAGTTGCAGGCGCAACAGGCACTGGTGGATGCCAACCAGACCTACTTCAGGCTGGCGGAGGTGCGTTACGAGCAAGGGGTGGACAGCTACCTGACCCGCCTCGATGCCCAGCGCTCCCTGTTCAGCGCCAAGCAGGGGCTCATCAGCACCCGGCTCGCCCAGCTGAGTAACCAGGTCGCCCTCTACAAGGCCGTCGGTGGCGGCTGGCAGGCGCCGAAGGACGCAGAGCCGGCATCAGACCAACAGGATTGACCCCTCGGGGTTGACGTAAAAAGCATCAGGGGCGAACCACTAGGTTCGCCCCGTTTTTTATCTGTCATGTCGAGAAGCCAAATCGAGGTAGGTGACAAAGGTATGAAAGTGCTATTCACCTGACTGTTGTCCACAAGGGAGTGGTCATATGGCTTCAAACCGGATAACAAAACGGTATCCCTACCGTGTTATCTGGAGTCACCGTTGACCTGCAACGAGAAAATAGCACGCTGTAAACTCCGCTTGTTAAAGCTCGCCAAAGATCTCAATAACGTAAGCAAAGCCTGCAAGCTGATCGGCCGAGGGCTTGCTCGACAAACTGCCCGGCTGTAAAGGGCACATCCCAACCGGGTCGCTCCCGAGATTGAACAGGCCATCCTCGATAACTCTCTCACCAATCCAACCCAGTACCCGCTGTGGTCTGCACAAAGACGTGTCTGCAAAGCATCAACGTCAGTGCGGGCGATCTGAGTGGCGTATGACAACTTCACGACCTGCTTTCCAAGCTCGGCCGCTTGTTGTGCCTCGAGAAAACCCATCGGGAGTAGACGATGGAGCTCAATGATGAATAAGTTCGCCTGCTCTAGCGCTTCAGTCCTGAGTTTCGCGAACGCCAGATCGAAGTTAACTACATTGGGGAACTGGTGGCGTGCGATACCTTCATCGTCGGTGTACTCAAGGAGGACAAGGTGTATCTGGAAATCGTGCTGGACGGCTAAAACCGTCATGCCTGGGGACGGCACTATACCGGCAAGTTGCCGGTGACTTCGGTTCATGTGCTCAATGAAACGGTCCTGCCGTTCTTTGAAGCACATGAACCGTGTGTCTATCCCATCTCCTGTCAGATAACTGGCGCGCGTTCTGCGGACGCCCTGACCATCATCCCAACGAGCTGTTCTTGCAACTGGGGGATTGAACTCTGGACTAACACGGTACGCAGGCCACAGAGCAATGACTTTATCGAACGACTGCATCGTACCATGCTGGATGAACACTTCCTTATCAAGAGGCGGACGACCAAGCCGTAAGGTTCCGGAATGAGTCAGTGGGGCAGATTCAGACAGACTTACATCGCTACCTGGAGCGCTGCAACACCCAGCTGTCACATCTGGGTAGGATGTTGGAGGTACATACCTCCTATCGTATGTTCAAGAAGGGGCAAATGAATCGCCCCCAGTTCCCTAGACACCTCACAGCCTTAAAATGAGGCAACTATTGGAGGTGTTATGACCCGTCAGCGTTATCCAGAAACATTCAAAATAGAAGCCGTTAAACAAATCACCGAGCGCGGGCGGCCGGTGGCTGACGTTGCACGTGCCATCGGGGTATCCAGCCACAGCCTGTATGCATGGCTCAAGCAGTACGGTAAGCCTGCTGACCAGCAGATAGAAGAGTCTGCCTTGCAAGCCGAGATCCGCCGCCTGAAAACTGAACTGCGCCAGGTCACCGAGGAGCGCAATATTCTAAAGGAGGCCGCCGCGTACTTTGCCAGCGAGTCAAGGAAAGGTACGCGTTCATAACCTCCCGACTCGACCGGTACAGTGTCGTTACCCTGTGCCAGACCCTGGGGGTTCACCGAAGTGGCTTCTACGCGTGGTTGAAACAGCCCACATCGCCACGACAGCAGGAGGACGAACGACTGACCGGATTGGTCAAGCAATCCTGGCTGGAAAGTGGTGCTGTCTACGGTTATCGCAAGATCCATCGCGACCTTCGTGACGCAGGGGAAGCCTGCGGCAAGCACCGTGTGGCCAAATTAATGAAGCGGGAGGGACTGCGTTCGCAAACGGGCTATCAACGCCGCAAGGGGCATTATGGAGGCAAGAGCACGCAAGCTGCCCCAAACACGCTGGCACGTCAGTTTAAGGTGCCAGCCCCCAACATCACCTGGGTGACTGACATTACCTACATTCGCACTCAAGAAGGGTGGCTGTACCTGGCGGTGGTGCTCGACCTGTTCTCTCGCCAGATCGTCGGCTGGGCGATGAAGTCACGCATGACGGCAGACTTGGCGGTTGATGCGTTATTGATGGCCGTCTGGCGGCGCAAACCCAAGCAGCCGGTACTGGTGCATTCGGATCAGGGCAGCCAGTTTACCGGTGGTGAATGGCAAGACTTTCTGAAGGCCCACAACCTGAGTTGCAGTATGAGCCGACGGGGTAACTGTCACGACAACGCGGTCGCCGAGAGCTTCTTTCAGTTGCTCAAACGGGAGCGGATCAAGCGCAGGATTTACGCGACAAGAGACGAAGCCCGCAGCGATGTGTTTGATTATATCGAGATGTTTTACAACCCAATCAGGCGTCATGGTTCCAATGATGGGCTGTCGCCGGTAGAGTTTGAAAGGCAGTTTATTTTTCAGCAACAAAGTGTCTAGAAAACCAGGTGCGCTTCAACCGATGGATTAGTAAGAGTCCCTCTTTCCTGATCAACAGAACATCTCCCCTAAAGGACACCATGATGGTGTCCTTTTTGTTTATGCCGCTTTTCTTACAAAGACAAGGATTAACCATGCCATTACCACAACCGGGGGACCACCTCGTTTCACCCCGTGCCGGTTACCAGCACCATGGCCTCTACCTGGGGGATTATCAGGTCATCCACTACCAGGGGGTAAGTGCCGGAATACATTCCGGTCAGATAGCCATCACCACGCTTGCCGAGTTTGGCCAGGGGCGGGGTTACCGTATCCAGCACCATCGTTCGCGTGTTTTCAATCGGGAAGAGAGCATCGACCGTGCTTACTCCCGCCTTGGAGAGGCCCACTACAGCACGCTCCTTAACAACTGCGAACACTTCGTGCTTTGGTGCATCGAGGGCTTTCACTACAGCAAGCAGATTAACCAGCTCATTTCCACGGGGTGTATCGCACATCAGGCACTTCGCACAGTGACCCAGAAGCGCCCTCAGGTCGCCCTGTCTGGCATGGCCAGCAGCACGGTACCGACCCTGTCAGCGACTACCGCTGTGACCGCTGCAGTCGGTGCGTTACTGGGTACAACGGCTTCTTCGCTGGCGGGCCCCCTTGCAGCCACCTATGGCCTCTACCGCGCCTGGCGTTGGTTCAGGGATTAACGCTTCTCACATTCGATACAAGAAGGACACATCATTATGATTATGCCATTTCACTTGGCAGGAATGTCTCTGCCGATTTCTCCTAAGCTACCTGGTTTACTGCGCAGCGTTGTGCGAGAGCAACGGCTCGACCTCAACAACCTCTCGACCCTAACCTTCAACTTTCGCAGTCCCGATTACAGTGCCGAAACCGGTGGTGTCCACCCTGTCGAGCTACGGCTTATTCGGGGATTGCACGGCTGGGTCTTCGATTACATCACCGACTTTAGCTATCAGGGGCTCGGCCAGGATGCGGAGCTCTGCAAGGAGCTTGACTTCAACTGCTCCTGTAACGAGCACTATCTGCGGGGCTGGGGACCACTGGACGGCGTGGAAGCACGCGAACTGTTCGCTCTGTGGCAGAGCAATTTCATTGACTACGGCCAGTTGGGGTATTTCACCGTCATCGTGAGTGGGGATTAGGAGGTGTGTGATGACTAAAGAACTGCCGCTGACCCACTACTCGCGCCATTGGTTGGGACTGGTCGCCGCCAAAGCCAAACTGCAGCCGACTCGCCGGGGCGAGCGCTGGTTGCTGCATCTGACTCCTGGTAGCCCGAACGCCCGCACCGTCACCCTGCATCTACGTTGGTCTGGCATGCAGTGGCAACTTCTCTCCCTCACCAATGCTGAGGACTGGCGCACCATGAGCCAGCCGATAGATGAAATATGTGTGGATCCCACGCGCCGCTGTTTCTGGCGTAGCCAGGCAGGGCCCGTCCCGTTCTCTGATCAGCCCCGTGTACTGGGAGACTTTCTGAGCAACCTGCAGCGCACCTGTATCCATCACGGCTATTGCGTGGAGAGTGACCCCTTACCTCAAGAGGAGGTCGATGATGCCTAAAAAACCGATAGCCATTGATCCTGAGGTCATCAATCGGGAGGGAGAGACGCAGGTTGTAAGTGATAGTGGCCTAACCATTCAGTGCTACAGCGTATATCTGTGGTCGTGGAAGCCTGCTGCCTTGCTCTGGCTAGCCTGCTGAACGTGTGTTGGCCCCAGAGTAGCTGATGCCGGCGAAGAGTACGCCAGCGTCGAGAGCCGGAGCTATTCCCAAAGCCACCTGATCTCCCCTAGGTGTGCCCCAATTACCTCTCTTTAACCCCGACATGCTATTTGCGTGTCGGGGTTTTTGTTTATTTGGAGAAACCCATAATGCGTTACCACAAACTCAAGGCTGGGGAATTCCCTGGCACCTATGTCGTTACCGAACCTGTGACCGAGCAAGACCTGCTGCATATGGCCAACCAGGTTGCCCGCAAGCGACTTGCCAAAGGTTCTGCAATCACCTCTCACCAGATGGCAGCTCAACGATTGCAAACCCTGCTTCAAGGACGAGAGCGGGAGACCTTTGCCGTGCTGTTTCTTGATAATCAACATCGCGTTATTGCCCTGGAGGAGTTGTTTCACGGGACCTTGACTGCTGCCAGTGTGCATCCAAGAGAAGTAGTCAAGAGAGCCTTGGCGCTTAACAGTGCAGCTATCCTCTGCTCCCACAATCATCCCTCTGGTTACCCGGAGCCCAGCCTTTCGGATAAGCAAATCACGGACGTCCTGCGCAATGCCCTTGCGCTAGTGGATGTCCGCCTACTTGACCACCTGGTGATTGGCGCCGAAGGGGTCGTCTCCATGGCTGAGCGTGGAATGCTGTAATCCATGTTCCCCCGATTCATCCCTTCTGGGTTTACATCAAACATCAAAGGAGCTCAGTATGATTGAGTTCATCGACAGCTTTAGTCAGGCCGCCGTGGCGGAAGCTATGTGTGTACATCCTGGGCTGGCAAAGCTCATCGCCCAGCAGTTGATGCTGCCAGGTTTCGCCTATGCCCACGATATCGAAGGGCGGCGTATCGGTAATCTGTTGGTCGCGCCCAACCCGGTGCTGTACAAGACCATGCTCTTTGTCAGTCCACGTGACATGCGTGAGCACCTGCCACGAGAGATTAGCTTTGCCCGCTTTCGTTGCCCCTGTAATGCAGCGGGCCAACCGGTCGGCGAGTGGCAACGGGTGATTGTCGGGGCCTACGTCAACCATGGCAGCAATGATGCGCCAGATTGGAGTAGTCACACATGAGCATGACAACGTCCACAGCACCACTAATGGCGCCAGAGCTCACTATTACCATGCTCTGAGCCCATATCGATGAGCGCATCGCGCTGGAGCTGACCCAAAAGATCGACACGTAGTTGGCAGGACAGGTGCGTTCCGGCGTGCTGGCCCTGGATAACTGGGATGGAACAAATCTGGTTCTTCCCCGCATCGTGACCACTGCGCTACAGGAAGCTGCCGTCGAGCGGGTGATTTGGCACCGCCACCAACGCTGCTATCAGTGAGACGTCAACCGCCTCAAGCAATGGTTGTAGGCCGTCAGTCCACATTCGACTGGTCTTGAGAGGATGACAAGAGTCTTCCCTCGATAATTGATGTCACCCCCCAAGAGCCCTTGTGTTCACTTCTGTCACCACCCCTAATACAACCAACCACAACCCCATTCAGCCCCTCACATCGAGGGGCTGTTTGCATTTGAAGGAAGCCCAACCATGCATGACATGAGTGATTACAACACCCTGTCCGCCCGACAGATCACCACTGCCATCGGCCAGCTCAACCACAACACCGCGCCGAAGATAATGAGCCACCTGGCATTACGGGCTAAGCAGCCACTCCCGCTTGGTAATGGCCGCAGCCGAGCCAAGGCCCTCACACTCTTGCGCCGGGTCAAGAAGGCTCTGAAGGTAGGGCGTATCTCGCTTGAGCTCACCGGAACGGGTTGCCACATCGACCGGGGGAGCCATCAGGCTGACCGTTACTACTACGACCGGACGCTGTTGGCCCAGGGCTGGCAGCAATACGACACCGATGAAGACGCTTGGTACTTCGGTATCTGGATTCACACGGAAAAGCTGGAGACGTTTACCTACGCGGAGGGGGATACCAGTCATGTGATTGCACCGAACGTCGAGGCGTTTAGCGCTGAATTGGCGCGGCTCTACCTGTACCACCCTCAGGCACCGGCGTTTATCAGCATCGACCCGCAAGCGGGCGTTGTAACCCGCCACTTTGAACGCAAGCCGGAGGTGTGAAATGAATCGCCCTGGCTTCTTTAGACACCTTGTGTTTCTAATCGCCAGACAGTTTCCTTGCGAATTGGCAATTACATCCTCCAGCCCAAACTGTAATCCCATAGGACTCGTCCCTCTCGAACTCACCACGTAATGTCATCAATAGTATAAAGGTCGCGCCTGCACTGCAGGCGCGACCTTTCACATCCACGGGCCCTATTGGACAGAACCGGTGCTTACTTGGCGGCCAAGCGCTCCTTGGCCAACTTCGTGCCCTCAGCCAAGGCCTGTAGCTTGCGCTGAGCCACGTCACGCGGCATGGGCGCCATGCCGCAGTTCGTGCAGGGGAATAACCGCTCCTTTGGCACGAATTGCAGGGCTTGGCCGATAGCATCAGCAACTTCTTCGGGCGTTTCGACTACGTCTGTGGCCACATCGATCACGCCAACCAGCACATCCTTGCCCTCCAGTAATTTCAGCAGTTCGAGGGGCACGTGCGAGTGCATGCATTCCAAACTCACCTGGTCGATGCTGCTTTTGGCCAGCGCAGGAAACACCGTCTCGTACTGGCGCCATTCATCGCCCAGGGTATTCTTCCAGTCAGTATTGGCCTGGATACCGTAGCCATAGCAGATGTGTACCACTGTCTTACAGTGCAGACCCTGCGCCGCACGCTCGAGCGCCCGAACGCCCCAATCGGCTACGTCCTTCATGTAGACATTGAAGGCTGGCTCGTCGAACTGGATAATGTCCACACCGTCGGCCTGCAGTGCCAGGGCCTCCTGGTTAAGTAATTCGGCGAAAGCAAAGGCCATCTTGGCCTTGTCTCCGTAGAAGCGGTCTGCCACCGTGTCGACGATGGTCATCGGGCCAGGCAGGGTAAACTTCAGCTTCTTCTTGGTGTGCGCTCGAGCCAGTTGGGCCTCGAAGGCATGTACGCGGCCCTTCAGGCGCAAGTCGGAAACCACCTGCGGCACCATTGCATCGTAACGGTTGTCACGGATGCCCATCTTCACTTTGTGCTCGAAGTCAATGCCCTCGACCTGTTCCAGAAAGCCATGCACGAAGTGCTGGCGCGATTGCTCTCCATCGCACACGATATCCAGCCCAGCGTCTTCCTGGGCCTTGATCCATAGCAGAGTTGCGTCGGCTTTGGCCTGCAGGAGTGCATCACCCTTAGCCGCCCATTGGGGCCAGAGCTTGTTGGTTTCAGCTAGCCAGGCCGGTTTGGGCAGGCTACCAGTGATGGAAGTTTCAAACATAATGTGTTCCTTCAAGGCAAATGCCGGTCAGATCAGTACGTGGATTCGGCGACCCATTGTTCAAGGACGTCTTGGTGCGGTTTGATGAAGTACTCTTCAGTGAACTTGCCCTGTTTGACAGCCAACTGGCTTCGTTCCTCTCGGTCATAGACGATTTGCGTCAGCGAGTAGTCCTCGGACTTCAGACTTGGTTGATAGAGCTGTCCTGCCACCGAGTTGGCGTTATAGATCTCGGGGCGGTAGATCCTCTGGAACGTTTCCATCGTGCTGATGGTTCCGATCAGTTCGAGATCGGTATAGTCGCTCAGCAGGTCGCCAAAAAAGTAGAAAGCCAATGGAGCCACGCTCTTGGGCGGCATGAAAAAGCGAACCTGCATCCCCATTTTTGCAAAGTACAGATCGGTCGATGACAGCTCGTTTTGCTGGTACTCAACGCCGAGGATAGGGTGATGATTGGTCGTGCGCTGGTAAGTTTTGCTGGTCGCTGCACTCAGGCAAATGACTGGAAGCTTGCTAAATCGTTCTTGATAGGTGCCGGAGTTGACGAAAAGCTTGAACAGCTTGCCATGCAGCACGCCGAAATCGTCGGGGATGCTGAACTCCGCCCGTGCAGCATTGTACTCAGGCAGCACGACGCTGAAGTCGTAATCGCGAACATACGACGAGAAATTGTTGCCCACGATGCCATCAATGCGCCGGTTCAACTTCGTGTCGATGATGTGGGTCTTCAGGATCTCGATCAGCGGAAACGCAGTGCTGGTCTGCATGCCACTGTACATCTCAACAGAGATGATCTCGAGTTCAACCGCGTAGCGATTACCCGTGGGATTGTCCCAATGCGCCAGGTCATTGAAACGGTTGTTGATCATCTTCAGGGTTTTGCGCAAGTTTTGTTGGCGGCCCTCTCCACGCGCCAGATTGGCGAAATTTGTGGTGAGGCGAGTTCCGTCCAATGGTTGATAGCTTTCATCGAAAGTGATGCTATTGAGGCTGAATGTGAAGTCTTGGCTCATGACGCTTCCCTGTAATGATTATTGCAATTAAGGACGATGGTTTTTCAGACTGTTAGCATGCACTCGGCTGCAGAGTGTCTGGCATTGCGCGTTAGCTCAAGCAAGGGCAAAGCCCGTTGAACCGTCAGCCTGGCCCGCTCGATCAATGCCTGGTCGCTCAGGTCGCGCTCCACGAAGTCCTTGTCGGTGGCATAGACACCTAATGGCAAAGTACGTGCCTGGAAAAAACTGAACAGTGGTCTCATCTGATGGTCGATCACCAACGCGTGGCGTTGACTGCCGCCAGTAGCGGCTAGTAACACGGGCTTGTCGATCAGGGTGTCTTGTCCTATGAGGTCGAAGAAGTGTTTGAACAGCCCTGTGTACGAGCCACGGAAAACTGGGGTGGCGACCACCAGAACATCGGCCTCCTCGACCACGGCCAGCGCCTGCTCTACGGCATCCGTCACCTGAGCGCGCCAGACTGACCCCGTGAGCTGCGGTGCTAGCAGCCCCAAATCGACCAGTTTCGGCTGACACAGCACCTGCTCGGCAATCAGGTCAAGCAGGTACTGTGCCAAACTTGCAGATTTGGAGGGGCTTTGAAGTGCACCTGAAACAGCTACTACGCGGAGTGGACGTGTTAGTTTGGTGTTCATATCAGTCGACCAGGACGACACCGCTTGGCTAGCGTCCCCGACGTTCGGGAGATTCGAATTTTTAGACGGGACCATGGCTGCTCCGACGAATACATAGAATTGATGACGGTGATTGTGCCGACCCGAGACAATGAATTAAAATGGTTTTAATTCACACATCTATGAGTAGAATTCATTGAATGCTTGAGCGCATCCATCTCAACATCGTTCAGCAGGTCGAAAAGCAAGGATCGCTGACAGCCGCCGCGGGGGTACTGAATGTCACTCAGTCAGCTTTGAGCCACAGCATGAAAAAGCTCGAGCAACAGTTGGGTACCGACGTCTGGCTGCGCGAAGGCCGAAGCCTGCGTCTGACGCAGGCAGGTCAGTACCTGCTGGCCGTGGCCAACCGTGTTCTACCCCAGTTTGATCTGGCCGAAGAGCGCCTTAGCCAGTTCGCGCAGGGCGAGCGTGGCACGCTGCGCATCGGCATGGAATGCCACCCTTGCTACCAATGGTTACTCAAGGTGGTTTCGCCCTACCTCACGGCTTGGCCGGACGTGGAGGTGGACGTGAAACAGAAGTTCCAGTTTGGCGGTATTGGCGCTCTGTTTGGCTACGAGATCGATCTGCTGGTAACCCCCGACCCGCTCTACAAACCGGGCCTTGATTACGAGTCTGTGTTCGATTATGAACAGGTGCTCGTCGTAGCCAAAGACCACTCCCTGGCTTCAGCCTCCTATGTGAAGCCCCAGCAACTGACTAGCGAAGTACTGATCAGCTACCCTGTGGACATCGAGCGCCTAGATATCTACAACCAGTTCCTACTACCGGCGGGTGTTACGCCCAAGCGCCACAAAACCATAGAAACCACCGACATCATGGTGCAGATGGTGGCCAGCGGCCGTGGCGTGGCAGCCTTGCCACGCTGGTTGGTCGACGAGTACGCCGTTAGGATGGGGGTGGTGCCCCTACGGCTGGGGCCGCACGGCATAGCCAAACAGATCTTCTTAGGCACTCGCGAGGCTGATACCAATATCGACTATGTGCGCGCCTTCATCGAACTGGCACACCAGCCAGCCCGGGCCATAGCCGACGCCACTTTCATTGCTCATCCTCAAAAAGATCAAGAATGACCCCTCCTAATCGAACGCAAGCCGCTTCCCCTACTAGGCGGTTTGAATCAATAGACACACTCAGGCATAACGGGCTCTGCTCGCTGCTAAGGCACAGGCTGGGCAATACCTGCGATGCCGCAGATCTGGCGCAAGATATTTACCTTCAGCTCATCAGGAAAGCGCATATTCCGTCGGCGGAGGAGTGTCGTCGCCACCTGATGCAGATTGCCAAAGGCAAGCTGATCGACCTTTATCGCCGGTGCACGCTGGAGGCACACTACTTCGAGCCTGCAAACCCACCAACCCAACCCGCAAGCCCCGGCGTTTATCAGCATCAACCCGGAGGCGGGCGCTGTGACCCACCATTTTGAAAGCAAATCGGAGGTGTGAAATGGCCATCACTGGGCAAACGTGCCTTTCCTCATTCACGGGAGGGATATAGGGACGTCGCTCACGCACATCCCAAGTTGCTACCGGATAGCACTGCTCAGCGGCTGGCTCACCGCTCGTTATGCAATACCTGAAAATAAGCCCAGCAGAACAGCCTGTGCCCAGATGGCCATAGACCGGCTGGTGGCCCAATACGGCTCGCTGCACCAGTTGGACCGTCTCAATTGCAAGCCGGTTATCAATGAGACAGCTGACTGCGCTCGTTGACGCCCCACCGTCTCGCTCATCCACAAACAGCATAAAGGGCCAACCCTTCCAGGCTAGCCAACTATGCAGCCAAGAAGGCGCCTGCCACTGGCGGCGTCGTTGACTTGCGTGACGCGCTGCGCTTGGGGGCCAAGTGGTGGCACAAGACATTAACAACGTGGCTGACTTTGTGGCTAACGATGCCAAGGGGTTACGCGCCCAATACTGCGTGGTGATCGTGCAGATCGTACAGGAGCTGCGTGGTTTGCCTTGCGCAGAGCTGACCGTTGAACCGGTGGCGAAGCAGCAGATCCTCTCGATCCGTTCCTTTGGGGAGCGCGTGACTGACCGCAGGGAAATGGTTCAAGCGTTGTCAGAATTTATGGCTCGCGCAGCCGATAAGCTGCGTGCCGAGGGGATGTGTTGCCAGCGGGTGCACCTGTTAGTGCGAACCAGCCCGTTTGACGAACGAGCGCCTTACTACAGTGAGCAGGCTGGCGTTCGGCTAGTCAGCCCTAGCGATGACACCCCGTTGTTGCTGCAACAAGTGGGTGTGTTGCTACCGCAGATTTGGCGCGACGGTTACCGTTATCAGAAAGGCGGGGTCATGCTGAGTGAGTTCACTCCCAAGGGGCAGCAACAGGCCGATCTGTTTGCTCCGTCTTCCGCTCAATCTGATGCGCTGATGGCTGTGATGGACCAGATCAAAGCCAAGGGATTGGGACGCGTAGGCTTGGCCAGTCAAGGCACGGGGTCCACCGATTGGATGATGCGCCAAGAGCACCTGAGCCCCTGTTACATCTCCCGCTGGGAGGACCTGCCAGTGGCTAGGTAAGTGGATACAGTTATGTTTCTGCTGTTTGCTCGATGTGGTACCACAAGCCCAAAAGCACAAAGGGGTAGCCTCGTAATGAAGCTAACTTTTTGTTTTATTTGGTGCCGGTAATAGGAGTCGAACCTACGACCTTCGCATTACGAATCCAGATTTAGCCAATTTCAGCCTGTTTCACCGTGTCTCATGGTAAGGTGTCAATAACCAATAAAATCATGAGATTACACACCATTTCTCGTATCGGGTTGTGTCATGAAATATCACCCTATACCATGTGATCTGTTGGGCCCAATGTTGGGCCATAAATGGGGTGAGGTATGAGCGGGAAAGCGTCCAAGGTGGCAATCCGGCAAGATAGAGAGATCCCTTCACTAGTGGTGGATGAAGGGAAGGCGGTTAAGCGAGTATCGGTTCACTCTCGCCACGGGGGCGGACTTCACATCGAGATCCGCGCCGATGGCCGCAAACGTTTTGTGTATCGCGCCAGAGTGGGCGGCAAACAGATGGATTATCAGATTGGATATTATCCAGCCATAACCTTAGCCGCTGCTCGTCTCGCTCATGCCGATGCGGTGGCGTTAGTTAAACAGGGTATAGACCCTAGACAAACTGCCAAGCAAGCAAAGGCTAAGAACATCGAGATGCCGACTCTTGGCGAAATTTACCGCGATTGGCTGGCGATGCGAGCCAAGTCAAAGCCCATAGGCCCGCGCACCCTGCGCGATTATGAGGGGACGTTCACCCGCCACATTGAATCGGCCATTGGCAATACCCGAGTGTGTGATCTCTCCCGTGCCGTACTGTATGAGCACTTCCGCCGAGTAGAGACCGCAGAGGGCGCACGCAAGGGGCTGATAGTCCTGAACCAGTGTCTTGATCATGCGGTGTTACAAGGTCACATCGAGATCAACCCAGCTCGCCTGCTCAAACCCGCCATGTTTGGCGCATCTATGCCCCCACCCCGTGAACGCTGGTTGGCCCGCGATGAATTGCGCCAGTTATGGGGAGCACTTGAACAAGCGACTGCTGGCGGCGGTTCTGTGGCTGCTGGTGGCCGTGGGATCGCGTCTAACGTAGTGCTATCGATTGCGGTGGCAAACTGCTTGCGTTTGATAACCCTGACCGCTGTACGCCGTTCTGAGGCTGTAGGGATGCGCTGGGAGCAGATTAACGGCGACCGCTGGACGATACCCGAAACCAAGAACGGACGCGCCCACGTTGTAACCCTGTGCCCGCTGGCGCTGGATATTATCGAGCAGCAAAAGGCGTTATCTAATGGCCCTTATGTGTTCGAATCCACCAGCAAGGCCGGACACCCGATCACAGGGGATGCTGTAACCAAAGCGCTAGAGCGTGTTCGCATCAAGTACCTTGCCGAGCTTGTACCATTCAGCCCGCACGACCTGCGCCGCAGTGTAGCAACTGGGGCCGCTGAATATCTGGATGCCCCCGAGCGCCTGATCGAGCTGATGCTAAACCACATCCCCAAAGACAGGCTAATCCGCACCTATCAGGTGGGCGGCATGGCCGAGAAATTGCGGGCGCTGTTTCTGCGCTGGGGGGATTTCATGGCAACCATAACGCAACCTAAGCAAGCCAAGTCGGATAACGTGGTCAGTGTAAAGTTTGGGGATCAGCGATGAGCCAGTCAGTAATCAGCCACCTACTGAAGGAACCATTGACCGCTGAAGAACTAAAAAAACATTGGTGGGATCTGGGCTGCTGTGAACTTGGTGCCGTGCCTGCCCGTTCCGGTGGCCTGATGGAGAACTGCGAAATTTTGGAGCTCTTACAGACAAGGGCATTGACCGCAATCAACAACCGAGGAGACACGATAGACAAATTCAGAGGAGATTGGAGAACAAAGCGAAAACAGCTAACACCTGAGCAGGCAAGATGGTGTGAAGTGAGTCTTTGTGTTCAGTTAGCTGAATTAGCACCCGATATGAGAACAGGCCACGAAAGTATGTGGAGAGTGGGGCATCAAGGCACCAGAGGGGTAAAGCCCAGTCATCAAACTGATCTCATCAATGATTGGCTTCGTGGCATAGTTAAAAACTATGAACGCTTGATAGAAAATGAAGAGCGGATTGGCTTGTCGATAATTTTGCATGGTGAGGAAAATGTTTATCCGAGCGAGATCGTCAATGCGGCCAAGTTACTCGCCAAGGTCAAGAAAACTGAGGAAAAGGAGCTTGATGAAAACACCAAAGCTTTGCTGACTTCAATAGAAGAGGCTAGGGCCAAATTTGCGGAATTTGGAATCGGTACACGTGGTAGTAAAGAAAGCGCCTGCTGGATTCTGCTGTTAGCCGATGCTTGGGAACTCGAACCCGATCAGATACGCAACACTGTAAGGTCGATTACTCGTCGCACTAAGGGACAAAAATAGCTGAACTATTGTCCCTCTGATTTTTACGAATTCTGTTTTCATAGCTCCGAAGCCACGGCAAGAGACCCGATGGCATTAGGAGATGTGTCATGCTAATCCCGATTTCAGAAGTAACCCGCCACCTTGGTGTTAGCCGTTCTACCGTCGAACGGCTGCGAAGAAGTCCCGATGCCCAATTCCCCCAACCGATCTACATCGGTCCCAACTCTATCAGATTCGACATGACAGAGCTTGAGCAGTGGATTTTCGCTCGTCGCCAAAAAAGGGGGTGAGCAATGAGCCTTTTGTTAAATGCCAAAAACTGCATTTTGCTGGGGCTACCAGAGCCCCGTAAGCAAGAGACCCAGCGGGAATACATAAGGCGGATTTTACTGGCGGGGCATTCAATCAACACCAGACAATGCCGCTTTATCGGCATCGGCAATCTTCACTCTGTGGTATCGGCGCTAGGCAAGCGGCGCTTTCCACTCCGAGTAGAGCACAAGCCCGCAATAGATCCCCGTTCTGGTGAGCTGTTACCCCAACCAGTGGATCACGTTTCCGCTGATTTTGCTGAGGTGGCCAGCATAGAAAACGCCCCGAGCGAACCCGAGGCGTAATCAATAACCTGCTGGTGGCCCTACTTTGGCGAGGACGGCCACCAGCACCATCGAGCATATCACCCATGATGAAAACCACCAACGGCAAGCCTTGCCGCCCGTTGCTGTGCCCGTTCGCTGGCCTGATACAGCGTGAAACTATTTACGCTAATTGGGACATGCTAATTGGGATCTATGAACAGGGTAAACCCCAGCATTGGTGCGGTTTGGCGGGGAGAGTAAAACCGGAAAATCGAGCGGTATTTTATAATATCTATGAGGGAAGAGACCTCTTTATGGGGGGTAATCAAACCAAGCTGGGGCTAGAACAGGGAACGGCCCCATGATGTTAGCTGATGGCCTGCCCAGTGCTGTTGCTGCCAAGGTAACAGGCAAAGCCAAGCGGAAGCAGGGCAAGCGCTATGGCCATGTAACCCACCAGTGCGTTTACCGTTATCAAGGTATCGAGTACCCGATCAACACCACGCCTGCGAGCGGCGGCTACACCAAACCACTGAGCGAGATGATCCGGCGGATAGTGGAAGCTGTTAGGCGTTATCGGCGGGTGCTGTTTGTTCGGCTCGACCTGAGCATGGGAGAGGGAGAAGCCACTAGCGAGCGCCTGAGCGCATTCCTAAAGCAAGCTGGCCGCTATGTAACGAGAGAGCACGGGACGCGATTAGAATACGTGTGGTGTCGTGAGCAGGAGAAAGCTAAGCGCCAGCACTACCATTTGGCCCTTCTCATAGACGGCGACAAGTTACGCCACCCCGCCCGATTGTATGAAGCATTGGCCGAGATCTGGCAGCGCAAAGGGGGGCGGTTATCCATTCCCGAGAACGGCTATCTGATGACTGACAGCCACAATATCACCGAGGCTGTTTACCGTATCTCATACCTTGCCAAGGAGCGGGGCAAAGGCTACCGACCGGATGGGGTGCGTGACTTCGGCTATTCACGGATTGGGCGGGGCATTCACTTTGAATGAGTTTGAACAGGCCCGCCCCCGTTGAGGAAAATTTGAGGGAGTTGAACAGGAATTGAAGAGGCCACGGCCAGACCACTTAAGGCTCTATCTATGACTTTTTAGCCAACCAGACTACAAAAATTGTGAGCAGTAAGCCACTCATCCACAGCAACCAGAAAGGGAAGAAGATGATCACGTACAACAGGCGGTAGATATTCCTAACGCTGTCGGCCTCAATTAATGCGCAAGTGAATCCAACTCCTGCCACTAAATACGCAGCCCAGAACATTACATCCAATTTTATCCATCCTTTTATCCGCTCACTCCTAACGCATCTGCACAAATAGTGTGGAGAAATCACTAAGTAGTAAGCCCAGAAAAGCCCCCCTTTACCAATCTGACATGAGCAAGTCGCGCCATCACTGCGACAAGATATTCTTGACCCACACGAAGGGGTAGCAAATCGCAAAGGAGGGTCATGGATTGTATTATGTTGGGCCCAGCGTTGGGCCAAATTACAAAAAAGCACAATGGGTTAGCTTCACCAACAAGCTAACCCATTGTTTTATATGGTGCCGATAAGGGGAATCGAACTCCTGACCTTCGCATTACGAATGAGAAAATGCGTGAACACACTCACATTAACCAATCTAATTTACACTATACAAAATATGACTTTAGGGCTAGCGTTGCTTTTATGGGCTAACACGGATATTGGCCTTATTTGTTAGCCGGTGTTAGCCCGGTGTTAGCCTGAAGGAGTTAGGCTGGAGCATGGTTAAGTTAAAATTCACCAAAACGGCACTACTGTCGCTAGCTCCGCCGGAGTCTGGAAAGCGCTCTACGGTATACGATACCGAAGTACAGAAGCTGGCGGTACGGCTCACCGCAGCGGGGTCTCGCACCTTCTACGTTGTAAAGCGTGCCGGAGCCTCGATTGCTTGGATCAAGCTCGGTTCTTTCCCCGAAATGACAGTCGAGCAAGCCCGTAACGAGGCGCAGAAGATTCTTGGTGAGTTCGCCGCCGGCGCAAACCCCGCCGCTGCTCGCCGGGCCATCAGGGAAGAGCCAAGTTTTGCCGAGATGTTCGAGCAGTTCTTGGTCGAGAAGCGCAAGCGCGATGGCACTCCCATCGGTGAGCGCACTAAGCGTGACTATCGCGACACCATGCGCATGTATCTGGAACCGATTAAGTCAAAGAAGTTGTCGCACGTCACTCGTGCAGATATCAAAGCGATCCACACCAAAACCACGAAAAAAAGTGCAGCCCAGGCCGACCGGGCGCTCGCCATCGTTTCGTCAGTGTTCAATTTCGCCGCCGACTTGGAGATATTCAGCGGTACCAATCCGGCTAGCCGCATTCAAAAAAATCCGGCACCTTCACGCGATCGTTTTGTTCAAGCGTCCGAACTACCATACCTTTTTACTGCAATCGACGAGTCGAGTCTCGCTGACTTCTTTTGGTTGTCGCTGCTGACAGGCGCCAGACGCTCCAACGTACAGGAGATGGCCTGGTGCGATATCGACCTTGATGCCCGCATCTGGCGGATCAATATGACCAAAAATGGCACGCCGCAGAATGTCCCTCTATCTCCCGAGGCCGTGGATATCCTCATCACCCGTAAGCGCAGAATCGGCCACACCTCTTTTGTGTTCCCTGGCGAGGGCAAGACTGGACATCTGGTCGAGCCAAAAAAGGCATGGTTGGCAATCCTGCGTCGCGCCAGTTTGCGCCGTTTACTCGACAACCTGGAGGCTCTTGGCAAGCTCACTGCTGAAGAGTGTCAACATGCTGAGCAGCAGATTGCCCAAGCACCCGTTGTTGCCGAGAGACGTTATCGTGCGGTGGCCGATGGGTTTGGAATAGACCCCGCGACCTATGATATGACCGACTTACGCATCCACGATCTGCGTCGCACCTTGGGGAGCTGGCAGGCCAAGACAGGTGCTTCGCTGGCGATCATCGGCAAGTCGCTTAACCACAAAACTCATCAGGCTACGGCAATCTACGCCCGTCTGGATCTTGACCCCGTGCGCCAGTCCGTTGAGACGGCAACAAGCGCCATGATGGACGCGGCTGGTATCAAGTCGCTCGTCGAAGGAAGGACGAGCAAACGCTGACAGTAATTTGCGGGTGAACGAGGGGAACAAGAAACCAAACGAATAGCGGGCAGCCTAGCCCGACGGGCGAATAGCAGAGTTCCCACCTGTCTGGCGGACCGATCTATCCAGTGGGGGTATCAGAGAGCGATAAATGGACAAACAAAGCTGGAAGCATGGTAAGGAGATTACTTCCGAGGAGGAATACAACGAACAAACAAGCGCATTGGCCGAGGAGCTTCAGAGGATCTACACCCCGTCCCAAGTGGCTGAGATTGCCGCGCAGCATATGATCTATGTAGACGTCCTGAACAGTAAGCCTCCTATGGATAAAGGGTTTCATAGCATTAATGAGCATTACCGCTCTCTGGCGGAGCAGAATCATCGACTTACATTGATGTTTCAGACTCTGGTGAGGAATGCGTCAGGCATTATAAAAATGGGTGTTGATGGCGCTCTACAGCGCGCATCGAAAAAGGCCACAGATAGCCGTTACGAAATCCCCCGAGAGAGGGTGGCAAAGGCCATGGAGGAATGGGAGGCAAGTCCTTTAATCAATAGGAGCGAGTTCGCTCGTCGTAAATGCGCTGACTATGGGGTCACGGAGCTCACTGTGAAGAAATGGATTACCAAATACGAGAAAGCCAAAAAATCGAAGGATTCAAATTCAGAGTAGATATGTGTGCTCTGCGCGCAGAGGATACACTCTGCGCACAGAGAGCTCTATCATCAAGGGTGTGCCAATTCCTAAGCTAACCGCGTCCTATCAATCTGAACGAGGTTAGTTTCATGCCTATCACTCATGCCGAAGATTTCTTCAACCTTAAGACTGAAATTGCCGTGCAAATTGCGGTGCAACTTGGTTTTAATCCCGACAACCCGCCCATCCACATCGATGACAAGCAGGCCGCTGAAGCCCTCGGTTTGAAGCCGGCCACTCTTGCCGTCTGGCGCTCTACCGGCCGCTACAACCTGCACTATCTCAAGGTCGGTCGTCTGGTGAAATACCGCATCAGCGATATTGCTGAGTTCCTCGCTAGCCGCACGTTCAATCACACCGGTGAGGTGCGCTAACATGCAGATGGCTACTTATTCTGAAGCGCTGAGGCACCGTGCGAGCAGTATTAACAGCACCATCTTCATTTTTCACCTTGCCCACCTGCTGGTATCTCAGCTGTTCGGCATCTATCGTTACCAGCCTACATTGCTTTTGACTGTGCTCGTCCCGATCAACTGCAACAAGCGCATTGACAGTGTGCAAAGCAGCAAAGGCTGTTATGTAATGAGCAAACAGAGTGATGCACAAGTAGCATTGAACGACGCCCAAAAAAAGAGCCGCCCTGATCCGGCGGCATCTTCGGTTTACTTGCCTGATGTTGGTCAGTTTTTGAAAGCTGACGTCAAGATCGTAGCACTTGTACAACCGCTGGCAAGCAAAAGCCAGCGTCGCGTAAAGTCGGGGAAAATTTGTAAAGACGCCATGCGCGGTCAGTTCGCTCTGCATGGCACTCTCCCCAGCACGCACAGTGTTCGCATCGAGAGTCTGCGCCGCCTTGAAGAAGCCCGTGAGAACGATGACGGCTTGACCTTGTTCGACCGCAAAGTCGCCGTTATGCGCGTGGTAGGAGGGGCAGTATGAGCACCTCCCTGCAAACCAAGGCCATCAACATCGAGGCCGCAGGCTATGCGCTGATCCCGATGGGCAGTAACGGCAACCCGCAACCCTACGCCAAGGGCCAGAAGTACCCTGCCAGCATGGTAAGCCGTGACGCTGACCGCTTCGGCGTCCGTCTGGACGGTGTGATCCTGCTGGACTACGACGGTAACAAGCGTGCCGACGTCATAGATATCTTCGAGCTGTGGGGCGAGTTGTTCCCCGGCATCGAGATCACGGACGAGGACGTTTACGGTGAGGCGATCCAATGGCGCGAGGTGGAGGGCGAGGTCGACGGTTCATTTCACTGGCTGTTTCGCCTGCCGGAAGGTTTCGACGTTTCCACTATTCGCCAGTGTATCAATGACGCATGGCCGGGCTTGGACGTTAAAACCGGCAACCAGTTGATTTATATCAAGGCCGACAAGACATTGCCGGGCGATACGTTCCCGCCCCTCTCCACCCTGCCGGAAGCTCCCACGGCCCTGCTGGAGCGTATGAAACCAACCGCACCGGCCCGCACCGAATTTGCCCCTGTGGCCCTGACTAGTGAAACCACCAAGTACGGTGCCGCCGCATTGGCTGGCGCTCTGGATGCCCTCGCCAACGCTCCCCATGGCCACCGTAACGAGATCCTGAACCGGGAGACCATGAAGGTCACGCAACTGGTAGCCGGCGGGGAGATCGCCGCCAATGACGCAGCCGAGCTGAAGCGTGCCGCGCTGGCGTCAGGCATGGGCCACACCGAGGTGGTTGCCACCATGAAGAGCGGCATGACCAAGGGTATGAAAGAGCCTCGCAAGGCGCCTGCGCGCCGGCAGGAAGTGTCCGCCATGGTTGTTCGACCAGTTGCCAACGACGAGTGCGAGCAGGAGCAACCCCGCAAGACTCGCTTCCCTCTGGTGTCCGGTTATGCCGGATTTGATGCCCTGCATCGCTTTCTGGTAAAGGGCCTGTTGCCGACGAATAGCACCTGTTCCATCTACGGGCCGTCGGGTAGCTTCAAATCGTTTGTGGCTGTGTCCCTTGGCTGCCATGTGGCGACCGGTAAGCCCTGGGATGGCCGGAAAGTAGAGATGGGTGCCGTGCTCTACATCGTGGGTGAGGGCGGAGTGGGTGTGCCGCGCCGGATTCGTGCTTGGGCCGACGAATATAATAACGGGCACGACGTTCCCAACTTCTACCGGATCGACATGCCGGTATTCATGGCCGATCCCGTTCAAGTTGCCGAACTGGAACTTGCCGCCCACCAGGTGAAGGAGGAGACGGGCTTGCCCGTTCACTTGATCGTAGTGGATACAATTGCTCGCTGTTTTGGTGCTGGAGACGAGAACCGCGCCGCTGATATGGGGGGATTCATCGCCGGGTGCGACCAGATCAAAGTGAGGACTGGGGCTACTGTGTTGATGGTTCACCACACTGGCAAGAACGAAAACAACGGTGCAAGGGGGAGCAGCGCCCTCCGTGCTGCACTCGATGTGGAACTGTTTGTAAAACGTGAAGGTGGCGACTCCCAAGCCGTCACGCTGACTTGCACCAAGATGAAGGACGGTGAGGAGCCAGCCAGGAGAGCCTATGACCTTAAGAACCGTGTGATTACCTATGACGACGATGGAGACGAGGTGACAAGCCTTGTTGTGCGAGATGCAGGCCGTGACCCTGTAGAGCCTGACGAGTTGGAGGGGGTTGGCAATCTGTCCGGGAATCACATAGCCCTGTATCAAGAAGTCAGAGACGCATGTGAGGTGGATGGCAAGGCTCTGTGGGGGAGTATCATTAAGCGCATGAAGAAGGCAGGAACATGGGACAGCAAGAAGGGCACGAGATGGCGCGATAAACTGGTTGATGACGGGCTGCTCATCTGGGATGCCGAAAAGAACATAGTTTCGATGCCGGTCAGGCCAGAGTAAGAAAGTGGGGGCGCGTGGGGGTAGCTCTACTGCGCCCCCACTTTTTTTGTATATGTAAGAAAAATGGGGGTGAAAGGGGTAATTCGGCCTGCAGCTACCATAAACAGTGGGCTGTAGCTGCCCCCGCTAGTAAATTTTAATGGTGTGGGTGGGGGCGAATAAAAGTGGGGGTGAGGTGGGGGCTGGTGAAGGTGGTTGCTTCTGTACTGTCTGGATGAACCACACCATCAAGAAGTGGCATTGCCAGACTCATCACCGTCGGCGTGGCGTGGCTGCCACTACCGAGATAGCACCATAGAGACAGCACATATGCTCAGGGGGGGGAGAAGCGCGAGAAGTTGAAAGGGGGAAAGGTGGATTGGCTTATCGCCGCATATTCAGGCATCGATTTTTTGGTCCACCCCTGTAGAGCTGGATTCCAACCTGCACCTTTGCAAATACTGGTCGCCTATGACCAATTCCCCTATGCATACAACAGATTATCCAGACTGGCACAGTATCGAACTCGCGTACTGTGCTGGGCGCCAGAGTGTGCGCCAGATAGCGATAGAGCACAGCATTTCACATACCGCCATTAACAAGCGGGTCAAGACGCACAAATGGTCAAGAATCACAACACCTGATAACGCTACCTCATCTTCAAGTATGCCTACTGCTCCTATAAGTGGCGCTGGACATGTGAATGCCACAACTCAGGTTATGATCCCAGTTTGCACTCCTCAGGTTTCCACTGTGGAAACCAATACGTCGAATACCAAATCGGTAACTAGAGGTCGTCGGAGTGCATACACGAACGAGTTGGGGGAGGCCATATGCAGCGCCATTGCTGATGGGATGAGTCTACGCGCAGTGCTTGCTCGTCCAGGTATGCCGTCCAAATCCATGGTGATGCGCTGGTTGGCTGATGAACGCTACATAGAATTTAGGGACCAGTACGCGTGCGCGCGCGAGGATCTGGCCGACAAACTGGCCGACGAGATCCTCCAGATTGCCGATGACGGCAGCAATGACACCTTCCTCGACGCCAACGGGAACGTAAAAGTTAACCATGATGTGATTGCTCGTGCCCGCCTGCAGATCGATGCTCGTAAATGGCTGGCTTCAAAGCTGGCTCCCAAGAAGTACGGCGATGGAGGGCAGCGAGAAAATTCTGGCATTAACCACGGGAGTATGCAGGTGAAATCGACAGTCACGTTTGTGAATCCACCCAACTGCGACGAAGATGGCGAGGTTTATAAGGATGACTGATTTTGTAACATTGAATGAAAGTCCCAAAGCCATCGTGGCAATCTTGTTCGGGACGAAGGGGTCGGAGGTTCGAATCCTCTCACACCGACCAAATTCAACAAGGGCTTAGCTTCGGTTAGGCCCTTGTGCTTTTCCGGCCCCTCAGTTCTGTGGGGCATTTGTGGGGCATTTGTGGGGCATTTTGATTTGCAGCCCTGTTTACCACATCTGTAATCGCCAGTTCTTGGCTCCTCATCAGCAGTTTCCCCCTTCAGGGAAACGTGCTAACTATTTCCTTTCATACAGATTGCCCGACCTTGCTGTGGGTCTCATATGAGTGGCTCGCTTCAATGTCTTTGAATATCAAGATTCGACGGCAGGAAAAGGATCAACAGATATGCAGGGCCAGGATCGGCAGTGCCAGGAATTTTACCAAACTCTCTTTGCTGGATATGTGGAGCAGTTTGCCCCATTCGCCGCACTTGATGAGTGCCTTCACGACTTTCTGGATCAACGCCCGAGCGGCAAATATACCACTCGCAATCGTGCTGCCGGGCTAGCTGCCGCGACCTTCTGGTGGGCACCAATCAATCTTGAAGGTGCTCAGCTGGCAAGCTTGGCGCTGGGGCGTATTCTACATTTTGAGGACGCTATCAGCACTGCGTTGCTGGATCATCTGGCAGTTAGTCATCCAGATGTGTTGCGTTGGGCGATTCGTTACTCGAAGCTGTTTACGCGCACAGATTCACCGCTCTGGCGGCATCTCCGAGACGGTCTCGGCAGCGAAGATTGGTGCGAGTTTTTTGGAGTATGTGATCGGCTACTTGAGCAACTCGAACCCTTCGACGAAGTTATTGCTCTGGCTGAGTCCCACCTGAAGTCGCTTTCGCTGCTTGAGTTTCTGTCCTATTTGAGCGTGCTTGCTTTTGAGCGGCTGGGCGAAGTTAAGGATAGTGAAACATCTACCGGGGATTGGGATGTCTATGAACGGATCATCCTGCGCAAACTGTCAAACTGCTCCGAGCGCGATTTTCGATTGACCGAGGAAGCGCTTGGGCTCTCTCTCAAGCGTCATTTGTCGCCAATTCTTTTTCCACAGCCAGGTGTAGGGCGAGAGTCCGCAGCCAATCTCGAATCGCTCGCCTTGCTGATTGTCGCCATGCGCGAGCGTATCGACTACGAGGGCTCCATCAATTGGTTCTGTTTTGACAGTGAATGCGGTTACCAGCTCAATCCGGGACAGTCGGTCATCTTCAACAAAACCGATGCGGGTTCACGGCGCTGGCAGCGTACCGAGCGCAAAAGCCGGTTGCTATGGCACTACTGGATGTATCGCGCGATTGACCAGTTCTCAGTTTCGGAAATGGCTGGCAAGATCATCGGTAAACCGGAAAACCACGAGGCGAATCAGATTGCCTACATCAAGGCCATCCGCAGTCAGCTTTACCTGCAGACGATTTTCGGTCTGGGTGAGCGGGTCAGACTCAACGATGGAACTGAGATAGCCCTACATCACGCTGTATTGGCCAGTGAGTTGACGACTGTTTTTTTCGAGCAGGAGTTTCTTCAGCCATTTCTTCGCTATATGGATGACTCAGGTGTAGTTGCAAATGCACTTGGTCGATTGGCTCTTGAAGGGCTTGTGCAAGGCGAAAACCGCTTCCCTATAACCTGGTCGGAGCCGAAAGAAAAGATCCGTCGCATTTGTGGTTGGACCGTCAGCCCTGAACATCCCGAGGGCGACGCCGAAGCGGCCGGTGCCATCCTGAAGTTCTGGACCAGTGACCTGCTGGCACTATCCGAGCAGATGAGGCAGACACCTAACATGCCGGCCCCACGACTGTACGAGCGCCCGTTCTACAAGATCGGACGCTACAGCTTTCAGTTTCCCTGGGTTGCCGGTCAACAGAACAACCTGACCGCAGTAGTGAATAACCTGCGTCGAGTTGATCAACGCCGGCCTGCTTTACGCAGCGAAACGGAGCGTATTGAACACACCCTCGCCGAAACACTCAGGCAGAGAGGATTCCGCGTCGTCGTGGGCTACCAACCACCATTGAGTGATAAGCGCGATGTCGGTGAGGTTGACCTGATCTGTCACTTGGATGGGGTAATGTTGCTGTTGGAGGTCAAGTCGGGGTTCATCCGTTCAACTGACCATGAAGTCTGGCTGCATCGAACCAATACCCTGCGCAAGGCGGCGAGGCAGTTAAAGCGCAAACACCCGGTTGTGCTTCAGGCCTTGCTAAATGATCATGGTTTGCGTTCGGAACTTTGTCTGAGTGAATTCAATCCGCTGCCAACCCTGCATGCCTGGATTGTCGATACTTCGATTGAGTTTGATGGTGAGATCGTTGATGGCTTCCACGTCGTCTCCCGCGAGATCATGGAAATCGCCTTGCGCGATGAAAAGCATTATCTGCAGTCGCTTGAGCAGATAGATGAGGTTGAGGAGGAGACACTGTATGCCGAGGGATTCAGTGCCCAAGCTCTTGTTCGGTTGATCGAATCCGATGGGGTTTGGCGTGATGTGCTTTAGGCCCCGACCATTTGACATGAAGCAGAAATGGATAACGAGCAACTTAACTAATTAGGCTAGAACTGCCCTGGTCATTTTGCCACTTTGTAGTGGCTCGCAACGTGTACTTTTTGAGCTACTGAATCAGCCCTTCAAAAGATATGGCTCAAATCTGTTGTTTTTCCTATGAGCCACGCCTACATTTAGAGCCATAGATAATGAGCTAACTATAGGGGACATATCGTGGCTGTCATCGGGTATCTCAGGGTCAGTACGGGCGAGCAGAGCGTTGGTGCTCAGCGGCACAGCATTGAACAGACGCACAATGTCGAAACCTGGTTTACTGACGAGGGCGTATCGGGGGGTGTGAAGGCGCTACAGCGCCCTGGCTTCGCCGAGCTGTTCAAGTTCATACGCAAGGGAGACACACTGATCGTACCCGCTGTCGACCGCCTTGGGCGCAATACCATCGACGTGTTGAACACGGTTGAGGCACTGCAAGGCAAGGGGGTTTCAATCATCAGTTTGCGGGAAGGGTTTGACCTGTCCACGCCCATTGGCAAAGCCATGCTCACCATGTTGGCCGCTGTTGCGGAGCTGGAGCGCTCGAACATCAAAACCCGTCAGATGGCTGGGATCGTCAAGGCGAAGGCTGAGGGCAAGGTGCTCGGACGTGCAAAGGCAATTGACGATGCAGCAGTCTCTATTTGGCGCAAAGAGAACTCAGCGAGCATTAAAGCGACCGCAGAACACTTCGGGATCTCGCTTGCCAGCGTGAAGCGCGCTTGTCGGCCTTAAGGTCTAGCTGGTCATACCGGCTGAATCGCTATCGCAAGACGGCTAGCACCGGAAGTCAGGATCAAAGTACGCACCACATGACGGACACATCACGTTCGTGATCTGGTCCGCCAGTGTGCGGTGGTAGGTCAGGTCAGTGCCGTTCTTGAAGAGCGTTTCGCCGCAGCCGTAGCAGTGGGTGCGAACGGTCACCATCCCGCAATGGCTGCATTTCAGGGACCAATAGTCTCTGCTTATGCGAGTTTTCCGTTGGGCAATGTCGCCCAGTTCGTGTCGGGTGCCGCAGTTGATGCAGCAGCTCGTGCTGGTCCAGTTATCCACCTCCTCGGGGTTAGGGGGCGTTGGGAACACCGCTTGCATCCCCATGGCGATCAAGCGCCGCAGGTTGTGCTGCGTACCACCTCTTTGCTCGCCAGCTGCGAGTTGGATGCTCCCGGTACGGTGCCTCGTGGGCTCATTCTGCCCATAGTCGCAGTGCTGCCCCCACACGAGCGGTGATGTCGGCTCCAATATTGTATTCGCCTGCGGCTGCAAGATAAACACGCGATCCTTTTCACCGCCATAGCCCTTTCCGTCGACCAACTCGGTGAGCAAGTCGGCAAGTTCTCCTTGTCGCCAGCGGGTGCGGAATTTGGCGTCCATGACGATGGCACCTGCATCAACTGCATCTGCAGCATCAAAGCGCAAGCGGAAGTCCGGTCGTTTGCCGTTTTTCAGCACTGGCTGGATTTCCAAGATGGCCGAGACGCCAACGTCCTGCCTACGGAACAGCAAGCTCGCACTGTCGGGTCGCCCGGTCACCGCCCGGATCACCACCTCTTGCCAGCCGGGACTCGGCTCGAAGGCAAAATCCTCAATGAGGACGCCAATGATCTTCACCAGACACCAGCGTTCATAAACGGCACTGGCATGTAGGATGCTGATTCGATTGAGCTCGTCAAGCGACTCACCTCCAATGCCCGCGCGCTCTGCAAGTTCGCGTACCCGGGTGAAAGCCTTGAGAACCGCTGCGTAGTCGGGGCTCAGAACATAGCGCATGCCCATCGGAAATGTCGACTGCGGTTGGACGCCGAGCGAATGCCAATGGGCGTCCTGTTGACGCAATGCAGCCTGAGTAGACGCGAGTTCAGAGACTGCATTTTTTGCCTGTCCGGCCAACTTCCGATACGTATCAGCCCGTAATGCTGCGGTGCGAGACTCGCGCTGCATCTCTGCGCGTTCGGTAGGAGAAAGTTCGTATTGCCATCCGTGGCTCTCGAGGCGCGTCCTCGTGTGAAGTTTGGCTTCAATCGCTTGACGGTCTGGATCAACAGCCAATACACCAAAAAAAGTCACATGCCGGTACTGCTTCCCTTTCGCGTTTTGTTTAAGGGCGATGGAAGGCCTACCCGTCAACGTGTACAGCTTACAGAAGTTCTGCGCAGCAACCACGAGATTACCCAATGCCTCGGGAAGGCGGACGACGTTGTAGTGGACGCCCATTTTGTCGTCATATGCGCTGCGTCCCTTAGGTTTCTCATAGAAGAACTCGTCGTCCCTGACCCCATATCTTTTGCTGATCTCGATTCGATAGTCTTGAAAGTCACCGCTCTGTTCGTCTGGGTCGATGTCTGACCACGCGGCCAGCCGGTCCAACTTTTCGGTCAGTTCCGCGAGTTGGCGATCAAACACCTCTGGATTCACTTGGCGGCTGTGGGTCGTTTCGTAGGCCACGCCGCGTTCTTCCTCGAAACGCGCGCGTTCCGCGAGGCGGGCGGCCTGCTGCTGTGCCGCTTGGTCGGCAGACAATGCGATCCGATCGCAAACCTGCACCATGTGTCGCAGATAGCGGTTGTCCGCGGTCTCCGCAGTCTCCTCACTCGCGCGCCCCACAAGGCGCGGCCTGGAGGGATGTCGGGCATGCTGTCGAAAACTTGCTGTATTGGGGCGCAAACGCGACCGACTGGTCTCGACTAAGATCTCGCGCAGAGCCCGTGCGGGGTGCGCACTTACCCGGGCAGCAGCAGAGGCAAAATCCGAGAGCGCTGCTGGGAGTTCGTCTCCGAAGACGTCACTGGCTCCTGCAGTAGTTGCTGTGCCCGAGCCAAGCACCAGCCATATCAGGTCGTTTTTGAAGTCCTGCAGGTATTCGTCGAGTTGTGCCCGGCCAAGGCCGGTGGTCAGGTTCTCGATTAGCAAGCGCTGATCATCAATGCGAACTTCAAAGCGGCCCATCGTACGATGCAACTCGCTGAGGTGTCGTTGCTGGACTACATCCCAGCCATCGTCCTGCACCCACCAGACACTACCTGCGCCATCTTCCACCGCAAGCATGGAATGCTCTTGGCTTTGCGCATCGACGAAGACCGGCTTGCTCTGGTACAGCCGGCCGCTCAGCCGCAGCCCGAGCCAGGGGTGAAAGTCATGGAAGATCTGAGTTTCGACCCTCAGCACGTCGTCGAGACCAAGCACGACATCTAGCGGATCCGGTGAGACCTCGACGCGTCGTGCGCGCCCGCGATCCAACCACTCCACGCCAAGGTAGTGGGCTTCGATCTCGGGTCGCATTAACGCAACCAGTAATTGGCGATGTTGTTGTTGCTGTCGGCCGCAGCGATGACCTGGTCCAGCGCATCCACACTGGATTCGGATACCGCTTGGTGATCCATCCCTTCCAAGCTCCCAGCCACCTCGGCGCGCAGCTCGAGCAATATGTCGCGGCGTGACTTCCCATTGCCTGCGGTTCGACCCAAATCCAGCATCAGTTTGGGAAGCACCTTATGTAGCATGATGTTGTTGAGGGCCGCCCTACGCTCGATACCGGTTGCATACGCTTGGCGAAGATAGTGTAGCGACTGGCGAATTGCCCGCAGCCCGAACTCGATGCCCAGCGGGTCCAGGTAGCGGCGAGCGAGGTCGGCAAGAAGGGCTGCGTCCGGATTATGTCGGTCAAAAGGAGGGTAGTCCTCCCTTGTGCCAAGCTCCTCTGTGCCCAGTCGCACAGGAAGCTGGAGATCTGCGTCGAATGTTTGAACCTCTACCTCCACCGCGTCCCAGTCGATGAGCACCGGGTTGCGAAAGCGTAGCACGTGCACGCGATCGAGTACCTTGGGCGAAAGGTAGTGTGTAGTCTCGTCGATGTTGACAGTGCCGATGATCCGCACGTTTGCAGGGAGGTGCAGCGTGGTGGGCGTGCGCGTGGCTGCTGCCAGCGAGCGCCGCAACCTTGCGTGGTGCAACAGAACCGATTCTGCGTCCTTAAAGCCACCCAGACGATGGAGCAATGCATTGGCCTCTTCGTTCTTCAGCATCTCTTCCACTGTCGAAGCATCAGACAGGCCGACACGGGAACGTACTTCGGCCTCGATGGACAAGAAGATTCCGTTCTCCACTACCGCATGGCGCTCCTCGTCAGAGGTGTAGAGCTGGATTTGCGGGTTACCCTTGCGGGTTTCAAGCAAGCTGAGAAAGTCTGCGAAGTAGTGTTCGACTCGAGCAAGATTCATCTCATCGAGGCAGATGAAGTGAGGCACGTCCGGCTCGGCTTGCGCTGCCTGTAGGGCCAAAAGAAAGGGCGTAGGCTGGTAGCTGCGCTCAATGGGGTTGTAGTAGCCGAGCAGATCCTCCGGTCCCGTCCAATTGGGTTTGACCGGGATCACCGTGCAGCGGCCGCTGATGGACTCAGCAACAGTTCGCACCAGACTAGTCTTACCTGCACCCGAATCTCCGGCCAATACAATGACATCGTGCGTTCTCAAAAGCGCCAGGAAGTCGCGTAGCTGAGCTTGGGTAAAGAGCATGCCGGTCTGCCACAGACGTGCCTGCACAAAGGGAGCCAACCGGGCAAAATCCGCACCAAGAAGCTCTTGGAAGTCGTGGCTCGGTTGTTCGTTCTTTGTGTCGCCGGGAGGTAGAAGCGCCAGCAGGTCGACTTCGTCCAAGATGCCAAGTGCGACCAAGCGGCGCCCTTTGTCTGCTATGAGGTCGGAGAGTCGGTTTAAGCGGTCCTTCATTGCATGTATCTCATTCGTGATTCGTTCTTTGCGCTCGGCCGCATGCACACTTTCAGCATGCGCACTGCGGCGCATTTCTTCAATGGCCTGACGGAGTGAATTCTTGGAATCTTCTAGTCTGGAAAGCTCGTCAGTCTGACGCGAAAGTTCTACGGCATTCTGGTTTTTAATTTCGGCCAACTTCGCTTCGGAGTGGGCAAGCAATTCCTGTTGTTGGGTTTGAATGGCGACGAAGGCCGCTTCGGAAATGCGGCGAACGGAATCTCGACCACTGACCGTGACGCCCCATCCAGTTGGTATATCGTGCAGCGGGCGCAGGCTTCCTCTGCGGACCACACAGCCATAGGGGTTCTTGTGTTTGTTCCGATGTTCAACTGGTGAAAGTTGAAGCTCTGCAATCATCCAAGGCTGCCTAGATACATTAAAACGACCAGCCTCGGGAGGCGGCACGAACGCACTTGCTGCGACGGAATCCAAACCAGGGTAAAGCAATCCGACACCAGTTTCAGGGTGCTCTAGTCCCTCGAGAAAATACAGGAGCCTTTCGTCAGTTACTTTCTTTGACTGTAACTGCCCTATTACAACGATTGGTGCGTCCGGTGCGATGCGCCAAGCCGCGCGCAATTCATCGAGAAGCGCCCTCTCTTGCGCTGCAGCCTCAATGGATGTCTCGTGCAGTTCGTTCGGAGCGACATCTGCCCCCCTGTTTTGTACTCTCAAATTTTGTCCTTGTTAAGGAAGATGCGAACACGTGGGGGCAATTGCCTCGATAGTGGCTCAGACAGATTTATATAATGTCAAAAATCTCAAAAAGCATCATTTTACAACAAGAATCAGCAGTATTGCTGGTCGAGTGAGAGCCTAGCAAACCAGCGCATGGACCATCTAGATGGACGACCAAACTATCAAGCAGTGTCATCGCCAGACTCACCATGGTCGCAGGGGACGTGGTTTTCACCTTAGTCATCCCCTCATATGAGCCAAGCGTGGCGCGGCTTCCAGAGAAACTACCTCATTTTTGAATAGGCAATACCAATAGGCAGCAAAACAAGTAAAACCCAGGCTCTATGCGGCTTGCAGAGGTTGTGTGGGGGTTCAATGAAATAGTGGATATTCACAATTGCTTCGAACGATGCTGTCATCGTGTACTTAAAATGAGGGGATTCCTAAGGGTTTTCACTACAACAACATCGCCATCGAGACGGCTCTGATGCTCAAGGGCGTGTTCAAGTTATCCAAAAAAATCACATGTGCTACGAAAATGTTTTAAAAAACAGGCGTAACTGACATCATTGCTAACAAATCGAAAGAAAAACAGAATACACCGAATGCGCAGTGATTTAGATATTGGTGACGACTTTGACCAGTGGATCGACTCGATTTGTAGGCCAAGGGCATCCTAAATTTTCTGTAGAAACCCGGGGCGGGAGGACTAGGTGGCGGAAGAGAAACAACGTAGTGGTACAGGGCTTCCAGATTGGACCTCGAAGGACGAACGTAAGGGACTGGACCATTTGGCGATGCAGAACGCCTGTATTCAGATTTACCAATCATTGTTGCCTGGCATCAGCAATGTGACGCTTCGCATTCGCTACTACGGTTTTTTCGCGTGGCTCACTCTGCACTACGCCGTCCACGTACGTAACACTAATGCGGATGTCTGGCGCCAGTTCTTACGCCGCGCTGAAGCACTGTATGCGCTTGTCACGACGCGGGCCCATCTAAATTTCCGTACTTCGGAAAACCAAGGTGTTGCCGGCAATACCTGGGCAGAAGGGGTGCTGCGCGAGGAGCGCCCAGAAGGGCGCATTGAGTTTCATCAGAGCACGGATCGGGGCAGCGCGCCGCAGTACCTCAAGCAGGCCTTTGGGGTCTTTGGCGCGGCTTACGGCTCGCAGTTGCAAGCCTCTGGCGTGCTCACAACGGTGGATAACCATCCAATCCCAGTGGTCAGCGAGGCAGGTAAGACGCTGGCTGCAGCGTTCGAAGCGTCCGTCGGGGAAGTGGGATTGCTCTTTCTGGCGGCTGCCGAAAATGGAGTGGTGACCTTAGCCGAGCTTGACCACATGAGGGCGATGGGCCCTGAACACATTCTGAAAGATGGTCCGGAGCGTGAGTGTTATGAAGCTCTCCTTTTTGGACACATCCATCCGGACTGGGATTCTGCGGGTTCGCGCAGTCAAACCCTGCGTCTCATCCTGCAAGTGGCCCGCGCCAATGGCCTCAATGTGAACGAAAAGGATGTCCGGTGGGCGCTCTACGCGGGATGTAATGTCAGGGGCGAAGAGTTGGTTTACAAAAAAGGCTCTGACTCCTTACACCGCTATGGCTGGCGAGTGTACCAAGCTAATGATTTGCTGCATGTGGTCTATGAAGCGCTGCTCAAACTCTCCCTGGACGAGGCAAGTCTCTATCCTGCGGGGCTGCCGCTTGCATCGCTCATCGCACAGGTTACCGCTCGTCTTCAACGCTCCCTTGCCGCTGACTGGCCGGCAGCGACTTGGGCTGAGCTACTCGATATAGTGCCCCTTGTTGCTAACGCTGCTTCGGAACAGGACGCCCTGTCGGAGCGAAAGTTGAGTGACTTCCTTGTGGCTTCCAGTTCCTCCGAGGCTTTAGCAGAGGATGAATTTGCGTCCCATGCTCTCCTCCTACTGGCTGTCCTGCACAAGCGTCTGGACGCTGAGCTCGAGGACATCGGTGAAAAGTACCCGGTACTTGTACAAGGTGGGGGCACGCAGACGATTCTGACCGAGTTCAAGTTCCTAAGAGACGCCGCACATCAACCCCTGAAAGAGATGCTCTTGCGATTGCTGAAAAGCCGGGTGATTGAGCGACACATGTGGGTAGCGCTACAGAAGTTTCGTGGCCGTGGCGAGTACACATTTTTGTTGGAGTCAGACGACGGCAGGTTACGCAAGCGCATGATGACGCTGCCCACATTGACCACTCCTCGACTGCACTCGGCAATTGCATTTCTTGAAGACATTCACTTGCTTGGAGATAGCGGCCCGACCGAAGCAGGACTCGCCCTACTGGAGGCCACTTGAAGCTCTTTGACGCTTTTA
Organism: Aeromonas sp. FDAARGOS 1418; assembly: GCF_019048585.1. Taxonomy (NCBI): domain Bacteria; kingdom Pseudomonadati; phylum Pseudomonadota; class Gammaproteobacteria; order Aeromonadales; family Aeromonadaceae; genus Aeromonas; species Aeromonas sp. FDAARGOS 1418. Next base: position 2,304,104 of record NZ_CP077387.1, read on the forward strand.
CCGAGAAAGGGTACCACACCAGTCTCATCTCGACCTTCAGTCTGGATTTTGATGCGTTCGAGTCGATTGTCCTGGCGCGGTTGCGCGAGGCGGGCTCCAACAACAACATTTTGATTGCGGACGCCCGGATGCTAAGCCAGGCGCTCGGTGAGGAGGGCCGTCCTCCCCGGTTTGCTGGCCGGCGTTACTCGGTCGCCGGTGTGCTACCTGAAGGAGTCTTTCACTCCAAGCTCGTCGTGCAGTTAGGCAAGAAGGCAGGACGCTTGCTGGTGGCCTCGGCGAACATGACGGCCGCAGGCCTTGCTGGCAACCTCGAGGCCGTCGGTGAGGTGACAGCTGGCGACGACAACCCGCGTGCCGCAGCGTTGCTGCGCGCAGCCTTTGACTACCTCGTGCGATTCCTGCCTGAAGATTCGGTCTCGCGTCGGCAGGCCAATTGGGCGCTTCAACGGACCCCGTGGCTGCCCCCATCGGTGTCAGGCGATGCGAGCACGATTTTCGAAGATGGCACGACACTAGCCCTCTTGTGCAGTGGCCCCGGAAGTGGCATTGGCGCACGCTTCATGGAACGCGTCGGTGCGCGTCGCGTGACGCGGCTCATTGCCATCAGTCCCTATTGGGACTCGACATTGCGAGCACTCGGTGAACTGCGCAGTGCCTTGCAGCCGGAACAAACCTCGGTGGTGATCCAACCAAAGACCGAGCAGTTCCCGGGTTCCCATTGGCCAAAGGATGCAACCGTTCAAGCCCATGACGCGAGGGCAATCCGCGGAGTGGTGGCAGGTCGTTTCGTACATGCCAAGGTACTCATTGCGCAGACGCTTGAGGCTGACTGCGTGTTGTTCGGCAGTGCGAACTGTACGGTTGCGGCCTTGGGGATTGCTGGGGTGGCGGGCATCAATGAGGAAGCCTGTCTTTATCGTGAGCTAGCGCCTGGAGAAGCGCTCTCGCTGCTCGGACTTGCCGATGTACTGCAAGCACCTGCCAGCTTTGATGTCCAGGCGCTCAATGTCACCCCCATCCCTGAATTACCTATGGATGTCCTCGTGCGCCAATTGCCCGGGCGTATGGAGCTCTCGGGCTCGGTGCTCAAATGGTGGCCGCCAGCTGGCGTTGCTGTCGCGGAAGCTCGAATATTCCTCTTCGATTCGCTGAGGGCTCCTATTGATGCGCAACCCGTGCGCATAGGCCAGGAACAAAGCCCTGTCCGATTCCATTTTGAGGCTATCAAAACGCCCCATTTCGCCAGAGTGGTTGCGACTGACTTCGAATCTTCCTTGATGGTGATTGCCGCTGAGGCGGCTATTCAGGAAGCCCAACGTCGGCAAGCGGGTCGCGCAATTGAGAAGCACCTAGCGTTTCTTGACGATGACTCAGCAGAAGAGGGGCTCTGGCTTCTTGAGAGCATCAAAGAGCTCGCGCGCCTTGAGAGCGAGCAGCACGCGTCTCCCGAGCGCATACGTTCACATGAGACTCCTGGAAAAGTAAGGGATTCCAGTCCCGCAGGGGTCATCCTTACCTTCGATGAATTCATGAAAGGTCGAGCTACACACGAGATGCCTCAGGGCCGAAGCAGTAGCCACCTGTCAGCGACACACCAAGAGTCCGTTCGCAGTTTCCTAAACGCGTTGATTGGCTCACGTGCATCATTCTTGGAAGAAGAGGCAGAATTTGATGCGGCCCACTTGAGCAACCCGGACGTCGAGGAGCCTGACGATGACCCGGGCAGCGGACAAGCTCCTGCCCCTCGAACAACCAAGGAAGATGAAGCGGATAAAGCACAGTTGCGGCTCCAGCGTCAGTACGTCAAAGACACACAGAAAGACTACAAGGAGAAGGTCGAATCTTTCCTTAAGGCCATGCAGGCTACTGCTGCCGCAGGCGAATTGTGTGCAGTGGACCGGTTGCGTCTGCGGGCATTCTTGATGGCAGTGCTGGGTGCTGGCAGTCTTAAAACGAGGTTGTTGCCCACCGAGTCGGGGGCTGTGGTCTCGCGTCGCCAAGTGCTGCCTAGCATGGGGGATGAGAGTTGGCAGAGGCTCGTGGGCCGGATGCTTTACGAGTTCTTCAACAAGGGCGCGTCACCGCTTGTAACACGTTTCAAGAACGAGGAAGCCGACACGACTGTCGCCGAAGATGTTGTGGAATGCTGGGCGACCTGTTGTTGGGCGGTCTGTGCAATACGCGTGGCGGTAAGCGACGAGCACACGCTAGGAGTGGACCTTGAGAAAACGCGCCTAATGGCTCAACGCGTCTACCTATTCTCATGGTTGGTGCTGGGGGCTGAGTTTGACGAAGGCATCGAGACAATGTTTGCAAGGCTCACACGAAGGTATGCCACACGCTTGGGAGTCGACGAGTTAGCCTTGATGCAGGAGCACCTGCGTCTGCGAGAGCAGGCTCTTCACGTGCGAAGATCGTTTGACAGTAAAATAACGCCTCCAATGGCCTCACATGAGGCCCACAAGGGCTCATTGGGATCTTAACCAATGGTCATTGGAGCCCATCTTCTGATAGGTAATTTCGGTCGCTCTTCTCATTTCTAGAGCCGTCATCCTGGCAAGTTGATGTCGCATATGCTCGAACCATTTTGCTTTTACTGATTCCCAATCATGGCGCGAAATTTAGCGAAAACCTACCGTAACTAAGGCGAACCAGGAACGACCAAACTCGCTTGATTCAACGGTTTATAACTGCCAATATCTGTCTATAACTGCTTTGCTGTGATTCAAAATCCGTCAGATGACCGGGATAGCGAAGGCAGAGGGCAAGGCGCTTGGGCGTGAAAAGGCAATTGACGATGCCGCCGTCGCTATCTGGCGTAAAGAGAATCAAATCGAGCGCACACTCTGAGACGGTACAAAGATGCCACGCTGGTGCAATCCATTATTGGCACTGACTTGGCCGGGAGTCGGTTAAAGGTCATCATTGAGTCTGGCGAACTCCGCTTCGTTGGCAGTGATCGCCAAGCTTGCTAGTTTGTCCGCTAACTCATTGCCTTCAATTCCTGCATGGCCGCGAACATGTTCAATTGAGACTTTATTTTTTATGCGTTCGAATGCTGAATACACTTCTTCGACCAACACCCTATTTCCTACTTGCTTACCACTTTTCAGTTTCCATCCTCTTTTCTTCCATCCCGGCGCCCATTTTGTCGCACAGTCTCGTGTATAGGTTGAATCTGTCAGGATACGGATCAGGCCGGTGGCTGGATGCTCGGTGAGATATGTCTGCGCCAGACTCAGGGCAAAATTGAGCGCCATCAGCTCACCGATATTATTTGTGCCGTGAAGCTGATAGCCGCCATACCACTGAGCTATAATTTTCCCTCTTTCATAGACCACCACGCCACAACCGCTTGGGCCGGGATTACCATCACAGGCACCATCACAGTAGATTGTCAGATCCGAAGGGTGTCCCTGTACTTCCCCCTCTACAACGGTGTTGCTTGGATCGTTCGATGTGGTGACTGGCAATTTTGGTACGTCAGCAAGGGACTTTTGTGGTTTTCTTCCCTCCACCAGTATCCTATTTAGCTTCTTACTGGATGTCGGAATTGAATTGGTGAAGACGACCTCGATCATATCGGCATATGGCTGATGCCTAAGTATTAGTGCTTCAATCACTTCCCTGTGTCGCACAGGAGTACCGCTCTTAGTGTGCCAGCCATTAGCTACCCAACCCTTATGCCATTGATTAATACAGTTTGTCGCGTACTCGGATGATGAGTAGATCTTGATCGGTGATGTGCCTACCGAACCATGCTGATTTATCAATGTTGCTGCTATTTCAATGGCATGTGACAGCGCGAATAGATCTATCTGAGGTTTGCTCGTTTCCGGCAATTCGATATTGGCGTAATAATGGATCTCTTTGAGCCCTTTTTGGCAGATAATAAAAGCCGCATCACCTCGTCTATAGTCGCATATATACTCAATTTTCGGACCATTAACATCAGGGTCCTTACGCTGAGTGTGCTTCTGAACGGTATTGCTCTTTTTGGGGGTTTTATGCTCTTGCCGTTTCCCGCGTTCCTTTCGTACTTGGCTCAGTGGTAGCGGTTTTTTCTCTGCTGGCATTACTCACAGCCTCGTATATGTATTTGGATATTTGCTACTTGTGCAGTCTTCAATGACGGCTTCTGTGGGTGAACACCGACTTCATGATTGAGATTCAAAAGCAGTAGATTGATGGTCTGTAGATGCTAACACGGTGAAGGGTGAGGATCTATGCATGACCAAGACCCTTACCAAACAGTCAGCTCGCCAACGTGTTTCCTACAATCTCAAGCGCTTGAGAAAAGCGCAGGGACTGAGTCAGGAAAAGGCCGCCGAGCTTGCCGATTTTCATCGGACTTACGTCTCTCAGTTAGAGCGCTGCGTAACCAACATCAGCATTGATGGTTTGGAGCGTTTAGCACAGGCTTTGGGGGTTGATATAATAGAGCTATTGAGCCCTTTTGAGACTGATCACCAAAGCGAGCGGCATCCAACTACTTTGTAGTTTCCCAACTGATATACATGTAAGCCCGAAAGGGTGCGGTGCCCCTAAAAAAGTTCTGATTTAGGGAAGATGTGAACAAGTCCCTGATGTGAGGTCATCAGGCCCTCTTGGCATCAGGAACAAGGCCCAACGCGAGCCACCAACTGACATTTGCTGACTGCGGGTTCAACGGAAAACGCCATCAGCTCGATATATAGGTTTTCCTGCCACAGATGGAGCAACAGCTCGCCATAGCCTGTGATGCTCTCCGTCATCGAGCCTGTCCATCCCAAGGCTGGATACGCCCACACTACCTACCAGTCCATCCCTGCCAACATCAGGGTTATTTCCAACAGAAAGTCTCTAGTCCTATGAATGCCTCATCCGCTAAAGTATTCGACTGAGCACGCACCCAACCGTAGTTGGAGCAGGTAGTACATATCGGAGGCGGAGTTGCCGTTACGCATAGATTTCACTGAAATTCGAGAGCACCGAGGTTCTCAGATGACAGGGTTCGAAGAGCTCTGCTGCCAACTGGCCGCTTTGGAGGACTCTGCCGAGGGCTCACGTTTTGTTCGGAAAGGCCCTGGAGCGGATCAGGGGCTGGAATGCTATCGAGTGTATGTGGACGGGAACGAGGTTGGCTGGCAAGCCAAGTATTTTATTAATGAGTTTGAATCGACCCAAGTAGAAAACCTTACCGATTCCTTGCAGCGCGCAATGGCCGCTCACCCGCAGTTGAATAAATTCATTGTCTGCTTGCCTATCGATCTCAAAGATAACCGCTCAGGTAGGAAGCTTAGCCAAGTTCAGCGATACGAGAACTGGCGCGATAAGAGCATCCTCGCAGCTTCGTTGCAGGGGCGTACTCTGGAAATTGATCTTTGGAGCGCATCAAGTATCACGGAACGGCTTTGTCGCGACACACCAGCCTATTCGGGACGGGCCCGGTACTGGTTCGACACCGTGCACTTCAGTTCGGCCTGGTTTCGCGAGAAGTTCGAGGTCCAGCGCCGTAATCTCGGCGAGCGTTACAGCCCCGAGAGTCATGTCGACTTGCCTATTCAACAAGCCTTGGGAGCTATTGCACGCGCCCCTGAACTGTTGCAAGAGCCAAACTCCTGGGCTGCAGAAATCACGTATCGGCTGGATGAAGCTGCCCGCAGCTTAGGGCGGGGAGGTTTGACATCCGAGGCTGATCAGATAAAGCAAGCTTGCGAGCGGCTAGTCGATGCCCTCACGGGTTTCTCGGCGACTCTGGATGCTTACATCCCCTTGGATACTTGGGCCACGTTGTCGGAGGTTAGCGTACAGAGTGTCTCAAGTGCACTGGCCAAGCTTCAAGATAAGGTCGCCGAAAATGACCGTGCTTTTGTTCGCCGGGACCTGTTCGATCTGTATTCATCGGTAGACCATGTTCGCCACGAGCTCGCAAGCGCGCGTTGGGGGGTGGTGAACAAGCGGGAGATGGTTATCTCTGGGCAAGCTGGCATAGGCAAGTCGCATCTGCTGGCTGACTTCGGAGTAAAGCAGCTCGAACTGACACGACCCTTCGTCCTAGTTCTGACCGGAACTCTGATAGAGGCCGACCCGTGGGAGCAAATTCGAGCTCAGTTGGACCTAGCGCAGATCAGCACCAACGAGTTTCTCGGAGCTTTGGATGCTGCAGCTGAGGCTGCTGGCTGCCGAGCGATGATAGCAGTAGATGCCCTGAACGAAAGGCATGGAGTTGACCTATGGGAAACACGCCTGCAAGGCTTCATTGCCCACATACACAGATTCCAGCGCTTGGCCTTGGTCCTGACTGTGCGCGACACATACCAGCGCTACCTCCCTCTGAAAGGAATTGAGCTCTTGGTTCACCGCGGGTTTGCTGGCCATGCCGGGGCTGCGGCCAAGACATATCTGGATCGACGTGGCATTGCACGACCCAGCTCGCCAAATCTGGCCCACGAGTTCGAGAATCCCCTGTTTTTGCGTACGTGCTGCACATACCTGGATTCGGAAAATCTCAAGCAGCTCCCCAAGGGCTTGGAAGGAATCACGGCCATTTTCAACTTCTACTTGTCGGCGGTCGCGAGGAAGGTGGAATCAGAGCTACGGCTTATGCCCCAGCAGAAGATTGCGCACAAGGCGCTTGATGGCTTTTTGGTTGCTTCCACTACTTACGGGGATGGCGGCAGTTTGCCACTTGATACTGCGATCGAGCTATTCGAACGCTTCCTCAATTCGGGGGGGCGAGTGGATAGTAGCCTTTTGTCGGCATTCCTCTCTGAAGGTGTGCTTACCCAGGAAATTGAGCGCCACGAAGGTAAAACTGTCGAAACCATCAGATTTACGTTCGAGCGAATGTCTGACCACCTGCGAGCTAGACATCTCATCGCTCAAATTGACCCAACCGACCTTCAGGGTTCGATCCAACAGGAGCCGTTGGCCACCTATTTTAGCCCCAAAGCATCTTGGCGCTTTGCTGGGGTCATCGAGGCCCTTGCGGTCCAGTTTCCCGAGAAGTTCGGGTACGAACTGTTTGATATGCTGCCCCAAAACGCAATCAACGATCAATCACTAGCTAACGCGTTTATAAGGTCACTTACCTGGCGCGCTCCTAAAGCATTCACGCAGCGGACAGTCGATTGGGTGTCCGTATTCTGTGAGCTGACCGGTCAGTCTTCGTATGGGCTGCTGCTACAGGTCTGCACCGATCCAAAGAATCAGTTCAATGCCGAATGGTTGCACCGTGACCTCTGGTTGCGCCCTATGCCTCAAAGGGATGTTGTGTGGTCTGTATTTTTGGCGGAAGACGACTTGAGTGAGGGGGGAGCCGTCGAGTCTCTCATCAGTTGGGCTTGGGAGGTAAATTCCTGTGAAGTAGAAGAACAGCGTCTATGGCTGGCAGCAGTCACGTTGACTTGGTTTTTGTCGACTAGCAACCGAGCAGTGCGGGACAGAGCGACGAAAGCATTGGTAAATCTACTGTCCTCCAGACTCAGGATAGCCTCTACCCTAATCAGCAAGTTCGTGGACGTCGACGATCTATACATCTCTGAGCGCTTGCTGGCTGCATGTTACGGAGCTGTTATGCAGGGAGACGATCGGAATGGGTGCAGTGCTGTCGCGTCAGCCGTGTGGAAAAACTACTTCGCTGGGGAGCATACCCCGCCGCTTCACCTGCTCGCACGTGACTATGCCCTAGGAATTCTCTTGTACTCCCAAACAGCTGGTCAATTGCCCTCAGAGGTTGACATAAACGCTTGTAAGGTCAAGCTCACCTCGCCTTGGCCTTTAGAGTCGATAACTGATGACGATATTAAGGCGTTTCGCAAGAAGGGATACGGCGACTCAATTTTCTCTTCGACTGAAGAACATGGAGATTTTGGCAATTACACCTTAAGTGCTTGGTTGCATAACATTATGAGTTTGCCGCGGCAGTTCGTGGGGTATACCACACAGCAACTTTATGAACGTTGGCAGAATGATTTCGAACGTAAGGCATCACCAGTTCAACTGCAGGCCTACATACGCCTATGTCGCGCGAGTTTGAACTACCGCAAGAGACTCGATTTTGACTTTTTTGATGAGAAAGGAAGGCAAGAATCAGAGACGCTATGGGAAGCGTTGATGCAAGAAAACATAGCGATGAAGGCCGAACTCTCCCCTGAGATGCTTGCTGAGTACAGCGGTTTTGCCGAACAGTATATGCTCGAGGCGACAAGGATGAACGACGATGATAGGCGTCCGCCTGAGTTTGATCATGCGCCGGTGAGGCGTTGGATATGTGCTCGTGCGCACGCGATGGGGTGGACTGAGGAACTCTTCGAGAAATTTGATGAGGGTCCCTACATCTCCCGAGATCGTATGGGAAATCACAGGGTTGAGCGTATAGGAAAGAAGTACCAGTACATAGCACTTGCAGAGGTCACTGCTCGGTTGGCCGACAACCTTGCTATGTGCTCTGACCATGATGGTGGCAAGTTACAGGCTTTCGAGTATGGACCTACCGGCCGCGCCATGAAGAAGGATATTGACCCGTCGCTCCTTATTCGCGGGACCCAAGAGATTGGTTGGGCCTCGACTCCAGTCACCTGGTGGACGCCATTCTTTCCTAAGCTGCCATCCGGTGACACGGAGCTACTTCTTGCCTGGGTTGCGGTGGATAGTGACCTGTGCAATGGTATTGAAGAGATTGAAGTAGTGAGCCCCGATGGTTGTCAGTGGCTTGTAGTCCACGGCTCTCGTCATTGGGAAATTCCAGGTCAGAGCAGGCGCAACCATGCGGAAGCTTGGTCCCACATAACTTGTTTGGTTACTCGCTTAGGAGCTGGTCCTGCCTTGGCCAAGGAGCTGTTGAGTAAACAACGCTGTGACTCGTCAAGACTCTCTGACGCTGGGCACTTGGAGACCTTCTTGGGAGAGCACGGCTGGCGTGACTCAAAGAACATTCACCTCGCGAAGAATACCTACATAGGCATTACCACTCCCTACGCCAGCATTGTTGAGACCCTTACTGCTGAGTACAACACCGAGGATAACTCGGTTGATACGTCGTTTACGCTCCACTTACCGTCTGCAGCCGTAATGAAGCTTCTTAATCTGCGTCTTCTCAGCGGGAAAAAGCCGGAATACGTTGATGATGCTGGTGTTCTTCGGTGGCAAGATCCGTCTCTACACACGCGTGGTGCTGGAGCCGGCGTCGTTTCTCGAGACTACTTTTTAGAGCACCTCGCTCGAGCCGGACTCGAGCCTGTGTGGGTTCTGGCTGGTGAGAAGAATGTGTATGCGGGCCAGGGGCTTACAGGTGGCAATGGGTTTGGGGGGCGTCTCTACCACACAACAGTGTTCACAGTTAGCGACGGGACTTTGAAGCCGGTTGGTCAGAAAATTGATTTTCTCCAGCCCAGCAAAGAACAGTTGAAAGCGCTCCGGAAGAATCGATAAAGCATTGAGGTCATGGTTTGGAGCCAAGCCATGGGGTACGCGACAGCAGTGTGTAGCGACTCTAAATTTGGGCCACTCTAATGTTGGTCCAGAAGCTATCAGTAGAGATCAAGAGGTTAGCCAGTAAGGAGACTAATAGACTTGATGGAGCATCTGGTTGATGGGGGCGCCGACGCCAGTCCCTCGCCAACAATGAACAAGGTCATTGTACGACCCTGTACCTGGCGGCAAAGCTATCATTGGAGCGCAACTACATACGGTCGAGTTCCCAAAGGCTGTCTGTTCCCCGCAGTTCTACCGGAGGAGCGATCCGCGATCTGGAATTGAGCCGCCTGCACGGGAAGGCCGTCGACAAGGTATGCCCGCGCTGTGGTGGAACCGGGCTACGCCCCATCCCCGGCATGTCAATCAGCATCGAAAAATGACCAGGGATCAGCGTCCAAAATTGACCAGGGTTAGCTGGCTGATTTCATCCTCTGTTTGAAGCGGTAGGAGTCGTTTCCTGTCTCGATGATCTCGCAGTGATGGGTGATCCGATCCAGCATCGCCGTTGTCATTTTCTCATCCGTAAACACCTTGCCCCATTCGCTGAAGGTCAGGTTGGTGGTCAGGATCAGGCTGGTGCGCTCGTACAGCTTGCTGATCAAGTGAAACAGCAGGGCTCCACCGCTTTCGGCAAACGGCAGGTAGCCCAGTTCGTCCAGGATCACGGCATCGACATTGACCAGCCGGTTGGCAAGCTGCCCGGCTTTGCCGGCGGCCTTCTCCTGCTCCAGCTGGTTGACAAGATCGACCACACCGTAGAAACGCACCCGCTTGCCCCGGCGCACGGCATTGCGCCCCAGGGCGATGGCCAGGTGGGTTTTACTCGTCCCGGTTCCGCCGATCAGCAGCAGATTGCGCTTCTGTTCCAAGAAATCCCCGGCACTCAGGTGCGCCGCGCCATCGAGCCATTGCTGGGTACGTTGTGTCGCGGCGAGTGGGAGCGGCAGTGGTACCCGCTCTATCAGGCGGTGTTGGCCTAGTGCCATGTGCAGGAAAGCGAGGTGGCGGCGTTCTACAAGCAGGTGACGGTCGCTTGATACGCCAACTGGTCGGACCACTTGTGTGATAGTATTCTATTATAATTTTCTCGTCGATACTGACCGGAACCCCTTGGGGGTATCGATGTCGGAGCCATAAATTTGTGGTTCTCCCAGCCTGTGAGCGGGGTAAATAGACTAGGCCGGATTACTTTCACTCCTTTTGAGTGGCAAACAAAGCGCTTTATGCGCTTTTTTTGTTTTCTACAATGCTGGTAGGTTATTATTTCTCCTACTAAGTATCCAGCTGACCCTCTTTGCTTTCCCCTTTGGAACTGTATCCTTCCCCCATTGGTCGAGGTCATATGCTGATACTACTTTCAGCTTCAACTTGTCTACAGTGCCTTCCGGTTTGTTGATATCAAAGAAGATCGCGTAGTTGTGGGCTTCCATGTAGTGGTATTGTTCATTCCTCTTCTTGTTAAGATATGGAATGGCATAAGAAGAAATAAAATTTGTCTCAATTAGGCCTCTCAATCTAAAGCTAGCTTGGTACCTTTCTTCTGACCAGTACCTTTCCTCATACCTAAATGGCATGCGAAATCCGCCTTTTTCATCTGTAAAACAATGACTTAAAAAGCTTACGGTAAGTTCTATATCCCTGCTATCAACATTTACAATCATGGTGAAGCTACCAAGATGTGACAGATCTTTGAACTCCCCATCGATGTCAAATCCCCTCCAAGCCACTGTTTTTAATCCCTTTAATCATCGTGTTTTGATATGTGCGCTAGTATATCTCAGGCTTGTTGCGCTGCGTAACTGCTGTTGGGTAATCGTGAGCATGGGCCTTGTACAGTCATGATGCCCCGTGAGCGGATGTGCAGAGGTAACATTCGCAGCAAAAAATGTGAAAAGCCCGCAATTGCGGGCTTTGTTTCATTTGTCACGCTTATAACTTCGCGTGGATCTTGACGGCAAACTGCCTAGCAGCGGCAGAAATGTCACTTGGGGTTCCGAGCATGGCAGGCAGATGCTCTACGCGTCTGATGATCACCTGTTCCAATTCTTCCACGCTAGGGGTCGTAGAGAGCTGTTTCAGTTGTCTCATGGCAAGGCTGAATTGCTGCTGATCTGATGGGTGGGAGCTGAACCAAGTTGGTCGGGATAACCAGGGTTCCAGTGCTTCTTCGATCGACATTTTCATCTCCTTTGGGGTGACACTGCTTCAGTTGCGCATACATACTACCCCCGTACTTGGTTGTGCAACAATTGGCTCCGGCTGTAGGTGATTGCCGCTATCTTAGTGCACAGTAATGATGTGCATTACAGCGCATAGATGGCCCGATTGGGTTATGCAATACGGCTGGCTATGGGGCGAGGGCTCCATCGTATGATCAGAGGAAAACGTATGTCTAAACGCATTGGATATGCAGTCTACAGTGAGATTGAAAGTGGGTATTTGGTCACTGCATCCCCAAGCAATTATCTCTGGGATCCGGCAGCTGCCCTGCTGTACGAGACTACGGCCAAGGCGTGGGCGTCGGCGAACCGCCGGGGCCCCGGATATGCGGTTGCAGTTGCCATCGTGCGCGATGAGAGCGGAAAGCTGCAACATGAGGAACTGCCTATTCCAATGAAGGCAGCACCCGGTAGCTGGATTGTCCGCATCAAGGATGAGGAACTACCGATCGGCCTCTTCTATATCTCAAGCCTGAGTCGAGATGGTAAAACTCGTGCATCCACAGAAATTCGCGATGCTAGAGGGTTTAGCCACGAACAGGCTGTTGAGTTAGCAGCCAACTTCGAAGGAAAGCAAGGTAGAAAGGCTAGTGTGGAGCAAGTACCGAGCTGAGTGGTGGTTGGTATTGGGCTGCAAGAGGGAGGGAAAGGCCACAACGCATGGATAGCAAGTTGAAAGAGCCTGCTCTGAAGATGGCTGGTTGGGGACTACTGCACGGAGATTTCTTCGACCTCTACGACGTCGCTGAGGTGCTTGAGATACCCAGTGGTCTGGCGGGTCAACTCATGATTTACCTGTGCACGATACACAGTGTGGAGCTGGTGGCCGAAGTCCATGCAGGGTTGAAGGAGCAGGGGAAAGCCCACAAACGGATTTTCATCAAGGTGCTCTGCATTCATCCAGAAGCTCCGCCAAGGCCTCAAAAATTGCCGCCAGCGCCAAAGTCGGCGTCTCTCCAGCAGCAGTTGACCAAGCTGGTCAAACTCATGCCTTCACCGCGGGGAGCTCGCTGATAGAGGTGGTGTAGCGGGGGCTGAGCTGCTCTCGCTTCATCATCTACGCCGTTGTGTCCCGGCCCCTGGCGGCAAAGTAGACTTTCCCCAACCGCCCTTGGTTAATCTGGTCGATCACCTGCATCAATGCCTCGCCGCGGGGATCCTGCTGCCGGTCAGCGAAAAGATCTCCCTGGTGCATGCTGGCCGGGGTGAAATCAGCCAGCATGACCCCTCCCTTCTGATAGCGGACATCATCCCGCCAGATCCGGCACAGCAGCGGCTCTACCAGGGCAAGCAGGTCGCGGGTGTCTGAGGTGGGGGCCGGCAGCCGGGTAGAGATCTGGTTGCCGTAGTCGGTTTCCCGCTCCGAAAAGGGGCTGCTGCGGATAAAAAGGGTCACATAGCAGCACCGTTGCCCCTCGGCTCGTAGCTTCTCGGCTGCCCGCTCCATATAGCCAGCCAGAGCCTCACGCATGGGGCCCATGGTGGTGATACGCTCGCCGAAACTCCGGCTGCAGATGATCTGTTGCTTGGCCTGGGCGAGCTGTTCCAGCTCGGTACAGGGTTGCCCCCGCAACTCCTGTACCGTTCGCTCGACAACGACACCATAGCGGCGCCGTAGACTTTTGGCATCGGCCGCGACCAGAGCGGCCACGGTGTTGATCCCTTGTGACTCCAGCTTGGCCGTGAGGCGCCGCCCGATCCCCCACACTTCCTCCACCGGCGTGATCGCCATCAGTCTGGCGCGGCGGCCCTCATCACGAAGGTCGACCACCCCACCGGTGGCCGGCCACTTTTTGGCGGCGTAGTTCGCCAACTTGGCGAGGGTCTTGGTGGGCCCGATACCGACCCCGACGACAAGGCCAGTCCACTGCTGTACCCGCTCGCGGATCTGGCGTCCGTACTCCACCAGGTCACCGGCCCAGCTTTCACTCAGTTCGATAAAGGCTTCATCGATGCTGTAGACCTCGACCGTTGGCGCCATGCCTTCCAGGGTGGTCATCACCCGGTTCGACATGTCGCCATAGAGGGCGTAGTTGGAGCTGAACCAGATGCCGCCCTGTGCTTCATATACCTCGCGGATCTGGAAGTAGGGGACCCCCATGCGAATCCCCAACCTCTTGGCTTCTGCCGAGCGGGCGACCACGCAGCCATCATTGTTGGAGAGCACAACAATCGGCACCCCCTTAAGGTCGGGGCGAAACAGTCGCTCGCAGGAGGCGTAGAAGTTGTTGACGTCGACCAGAGCGATCGATGTCATCGGGTCACCTTCAAGGAGTGCACCACGAAGGCAACCACTCCAAACATTTCGGCGTTGCTCCCATCATCGAGCAGGATAGGCGGGTAGTCGTCGTTCTCGGGCAGCAGCGCTGGCTGCGGCAACAGCTGCAAACGCTTGACAGTGAACTCTCCATCTACCGAGGCGATCACGACGGCGCCGTGAACGGCCCGCATGCTGCGATCGACAATCAGCAGATCGCCATCGTGGATACCGGCCCCCAACATGCTGTTCCCTTTGGCGCGCACATAGTAGGTTGCGGCTGGGTGGGAGACACAGAGTTGGTTGAGGTCGATGGTCTGCTCCACATAGTCTTGTGCCGGGGATGGGAATCCACACACGGCAGGGCTGAGAAACAGGGGAATCTCGACGAGAGGTGCATCGGCGTTGTGGGGAATCATGGTAAGCATCACTGTATGAACATACAGTTATTTTATCTGAGGTATCCGGAAAGATCACTGGTTGGCGATCGGGTCTTGGCAGGGCGAGTTGTGCAGTGGCGAATTATGCTTGGCAGAAGCCGGCCTGGTGAGCTTGAGCTCTCATACGATGGAGGCGCCGCGCATGTGCATCAACTACATACCGCCCACCAAAGTGGTGCTGATGGATTTTTTTCGAGTCGATGACCCTGATGATGATTGGAAAGAGGAAGCGTGGCAGGACTATCAGGCGCCGATTTTGATCCAGCGCGACGGCAAGCGCCAAACACTGATCGCCAACTATGGATTGGTACCAAAAAGCAAAATCCCGCAGGGTAGCAAGCACTTTTCAACGATGAACGCCAGGGCCGAGACGGTGGGTGAAAAGCCGACGTACCGCCGCGCTTGGCAGCATGGCCATCTCTGTCTGGTGCCTATGACCGGTTTCTTTGAACCCTGCTACGAGAGCAGCAAGGCCGAGCGTTGGCGGATCAGCATGGCCGACGGCTGCCCATTTGCAGTGGCCGGTATCTGGCGGGCATGGCAGGAGGAACAGGGTTACACCTTCAGCTTCTCCCAGCTCACCATCAACGCCGATATGCACCCTTTGTTGCGCCGGATGCACAAACCTGGGGACGAGAAGCGGAGTCTGGTCATTGTACCAGAGAAGGACTATGACACCTGGCTGGGATGCCGATGCCACTTGTACGCCGGGGCTAACGTTAGCCCAGTGTTAGCCCAGGCAAGAAATGAACAAGGCTCGCATCGCTGCGAGCCTTGCTGTATCTGGTGCCGATAAGAGGAGTCGAACCCCCGACCTTCGCATTACGAATGCGCTGCTCTACCAACTGAGCTATACCGGCGGCTTGATGTTCAGAGTCGTGAAAAAAGCCGGACAAGTCAATTGAGCCAACTCGATTTTATGAGTTGGCTCATGATGTTAAGGCATATCAGAGGTCAACGAACTCCGGGATGTGAGCACGGCCGCGGCTCTCGAGAAAATCGAGCAGGGCGCGGGGGGAGCGGGCCAGGATCCGCTCATGTGGGAAGTTGGCTTCGGTGACCAGACGATGGCAGTGATCAAAGTCGCCGAGGCTGAATGCCACGTGGGAGTCGGAGCCGAAAGTGAGGTAGGCACCCAGATCGCGCGCCGCCTCGACGATGGCGCGGCAGTTGCTTTCGCTGCCTGCACGAGAGTGGCTGAACGAGGAGTTGTTGACCTCCAGTGCCACTCGATACTCTGCCGCTGCCTTGACCACCGCCTGAATATCGATGGGGAAGGCGGGATTGCCGGGGTGGCTTATCATGTCGACCCGGCCACTTCGAATGGCGTTGATCATGGCCTGGGTATGGGTCGCCTGATCGCAGGGGGGAAACACCGGTTCGTGAAAGCCCGCCATGATCATGTCGAGCCGGGACTCGTAGCGCTCGGGGAAGTCTATTTCACCGTCGATGTTCTTGATGTTGGCTTCGATGCCGCGCAGGATGCCGACCCCGTCCACGACCCTGGGCAACACGTGCAGATTGACGAAATGCCAGTAATGCGGGGCATCTGCCATGTCCGGGCCATGGTCCGTGGTGGCGAACAGCCTGATCCCCTTGGCTTTGGCGATGGGCAGGTAATCGTGAATGGTACTGTAGGCGTGGGTGCTGGCGACGGTGTGCGTGTGGGTATCGACCGTATACTTCATCTTCTCTCCCCTCTGGCATGAGGCGACAGCATAGCAAGATTGGCGAAGCCGGGCCATGTGGCTGGTTGCCATACTTTGTCACAATTTGGGTCTGTGCTGACAAAGTCTGATGACGTTTCACTGCGAGGATGGCGACATCGATGCAAGCCTGAACACCCATCGATGGGTCGACACTGGATGGTCGGACCCGTTTTCCCCGCCGTCGCCCCTGCGACGGTTTTTTTTGGTTCTCTGTCGGCGCATCGGGTGACGGCAGGCCAAAAAAATGCCCAACTAGCATGACGCAGGTTGGGCGAGACTTAATGTTTAATTGCAGTGGCATAGATATAGAGTGCCGTCTCGCCGCGAAGTTCCCGCCATCTTCCCTCTTTTTTGATTAAAAACATTTAGCCAACACTTGTTCACATTCTCTTGACATGGGTGGGCGTGAAACGTACTTTTTAAACATTCGTTTAAGTGAGGTGTCCAGTGAGTAAAATCGATACCAAGAACCGTATTCTCGACGCCGCCGAGGTGCTGTTTGCCGAGCGGGGGTTCGCCGATACCTCGTTGCGTCTGATCACCAGCGAGGCCGATGTGAACCTGGCTTCGGTCAATTATCACTTCGGCTCCAAGAAGGAGCTTATCCAGGCGGTGCTCGACCGTTATCTGAGCCTCTTCATGCCGGCACTGGACGGGCGGTTGCAGACGTTGATGGCGCAGGATCAGCTGACCCTGTTGCAGGTGTTCGAGAGCTTTGTCGAACCCCTGATGAAACTGTCGGCCGTCAGGGCGAATGGCCCGGCGCTCTTCATGCAGTTGCTGGGGCGCGGCTATATCGACAGTCAGGGTCACCTGCGCCGCTTTATTACCACCCATTATGGGGCGACCCTGCACGGGATCACCCAGGCCATCTCCAAGGCCAATCCGGATTTGTCGCCAGCGGATCTCTTCTGGCGCCTGCACTTCACCCTGGGCACCGTCGTCTTCACCATGGCCTCTGCGGATGCCCTGCGTGACATCGCCCAGGCCGATTTTGGCCAGCAGCTCGATGTGGAAGGGCTGGTGCGCAACGTCATTCCTTATCTGGCGTCCGGTGTCGGGGCGCCCGTGGAGTCGACCAGGCTCTCCCTGGCCGTGTAACACCTAACAATAATCAACGGAAACAGTGAAATAGAAGGAACTTCGGTATGATCACATTGCTTGTCCTGCTGGTGCTGGCGATAGCCGTGGTGCTCGGTGTCCCCGCCATCCGTAAAAAGGTGGTGACCCGCCCCGTGTTCGGCATCTTCAAGAAGATATTGCCGCCCCTGTCGGCCACCGAGCGGGAGGCCATGGAGGCCGGCTCCGTCTGGTGGGACGGGGAGCTGTTTCGCGGCAACCCGGACTGGAAGAAACTGCACGGCTACGGCAAGGCCGAGCTGAGCGCAGAAGAGCAGGCCTTTATCGACAACCAGGTCGAAACCCTGCTCGCCATGGTTGACGACTTCAAGATCGTCAACGAGACCAAGGACCTGCCGGAGCCGGTGTGGGACTATCTGAAGAAGGAAGGCTTCTTCTCCTTGATCATCCCGAAATCCTACGGCGGCCGCGAGTTCTCGGCGATTGCCAACTCCACCATCGTCACCCGTATCGCCACCAAGAGCCTGAGCGTCGCGGTCACCGTCATGGTGCCCAACTCCCTCGGCCCGGGTGAGCTGCTGATGCACTACGGCACCCAGGCCCAGAAAGATTTCTGGCTGCCGGGGCTGGCCAACGGCAAGGAGGTGCCCTGCTTCGCCCTGACCGGGCCGGAAGCGGGCTCCGATGCGGGCGCCATCCCGGACAAGGGGATCGTCTGCAAGGGGATGCACAAGGGGGAAGAGGTGCTGGGCATTCGCCTGAACTGGAACAAGCGCTACATCACCCTGGCGCCGCGCGCCACCGTACTGGGGCTGGCGTTCAAGCTCTATGACCCGGAAAAACTGCTGGGTGACAAGGAAGAGATCGGCATCACCTGCGCGCTGATCCCGACCAGTCACCCAGGCGTGCGCGTCGGCGATCGCCACTACCCCATGGGGCTGGCGTTCCTGAACGGCCCGACCTTCGGCAAGGATGTGTTCATTCCGCTCGACTGGATCATCGGCGGCCCGGATTACGCCGGCCGCGGCTGGCGCATGCTGGTGGAGTGCCTCTCCGCCGGTCGCGGCATCTCGCTGCCTGCCCTTGGCACCGCCTGTGGTCACATGGCGAGCCGCACCGTGGGCGCCTACTCCTACGTGCGCAAACAGTTCGGCATGTCCATCGGCAAGTTTGAAGGGGTGCAGGAAGCGCTGGCCCGCATTGGCGGCCTCACCTATCAGCTCGAAGGCGCTCGTCGCATGACCGCAGGTTCCCTGGATTTGGGTCAGGCACCGGCCATCGTCACCGCGATCTCCAAGTACCACATGACCGAGATGGCCCGCCAGGTGATGGATGACTCCATGGACATCCACGCCGGTCGCGCCATCCAGCTGGGCCCGAAAAACTACACCGGCTACGCCTACATGGGCATTCCAGTGGCCATCACGGTGGAAGGGGCCAACATCCTGACCCGCAACCTGATGATCTTCGGGCAAGGGGCCACCCGCTGCCATCCGTATGTGTTTGCCGAGCTGGAAGCGGCGGCCGACACCGATGTGGAGCGCGGTCTCGAGAAGTTTGACGCCCTGTTGATGAAGCACATCGCCTTCGGTACCGGCAACTTCTTCGGTGCCCTGTTCCAGGGGCTGACCCTGGGCCAGTTCAACAGTGCCCCGGTGGCTGGCGAAACCGCCCGCTACTACAAGCAGCTCTCTCGCATGAGTAAAGGGCTGGCGCTGTGCGCCGACGTCTCCATGCTGATGCTGGGCGGGGATCTCAAGCGCAAGGAGATGATCTCCGCCCGTCTGGGTGACGTGCTGAGCCACCTCTATCTGGCCTCCGCCACCCTCAAGCACTACGAGGATCAGGGCCGCATGGTCTCTGACCTGCCGTTCGTGCAGTACGCGGTGGAGCGCAACCTCTACCTGATTGGCAAGGCGTTCGAGGGCTTCTTCCAGAACTTCCCGAACAAGGTGGTGGGTGCCGTACTCAAGCGGGTGGTGTTCCCGTTCGGCGTCGGTTACAAGATGCCGGCGGACGATCGCTGCCATGCCATCTGTCTGGCCATGATGACGCCGGGCGAGTTCCGGGATCGTCTGACCGCGCTCTGTTATGTGGGCAAGGACGAGGCGGATCCGGTGGGGCTGATGGAGCGTGCCTTCCAGGCCATGGTCTCGGTGCAGCCCATCGAGAAGAAGCTGGTGCAGGCCCAGAAAGAGGGCAGACTGCCCCGCAAGCTGGCGCTGCCGGAGCTGGTGGCTGCGGCCCTGTCCCAGTCCATCCTCGGCAAGGAGGAGGCGGACAAGCTGCTGGCCGCCGATGCCCTGCGCTACGAGGCTATCCAGGTGGACAACTTCGCTCCTGGCGAGCTGGAAGGATTGTCTCAACCGAACACGGTCGAGCATGCAGCCTGACCCCGAGCGTAAACCGACAACCGGCCCTAGTGGCCGGTTTTTTGTTGTTTAACCAGGCATTTACAAGGTCGATTAATTCCAGTTTAATGCAATGGCCCCCACCCTTGGGGCAGGAAGCAAGGCCATCGGAATGGCCGATAACAACAACTCAGGAAGAGTGAATGAACCTCGCCAAAACGGCGATCGAACGCCCCATCTGGGTGGCGGTCTCGGTCGTGCTGATTTTTTTGCTGGGCCTGCTCAGCATCCGGGGACTGCCCGTCCAGCTGTTCCCCGACATAGACCGTCCTCACCTCAATATCACGGTGGACTGGCGCTCGGCCTCGCCCCAGGAGATGGAGTCGGAGATAACCGATCCCATCGAGCAGGAGATGCAGGGGGTACAGGGGCTCAAGAGTCTCAGCAGCAACAGCTACCCCGGCTTCACCGAAATCGACATGGAGTTTGCTCTCGGCACCGACATGCAGCGGGCCCAGCTTGACGTCATCTCCCGCCTGAACCGGGTCTCGGGGCTGCCGGACAACATCGGTGGTCCTTACGTCAACAACTACAGCAGCAACGACACCCTGACCTTCTTCTTCATCCAGCAACTGCCCGGCGCCAAGGGGGAGATAGACGATCACCAGGCGCTGATCGAGGCGAGGGTCAAGCCCGAGCTGGAGCGGATCCCCGGGGTGTCCACGGTCGACATTGAGGGGATCAACGAGCGCCAGATCCAGATCCGCTTCGACCCTTACCGCGCTGCCGAGCTGGGGGTGGAGATCCCGGTGCTCGCCAGCCGGGCAACGACGGGCTGGGATGTGTCGGCCGGGACCCTCGACATCGGACGCTGGGAGTACAAGCTGCGCTTTGCCGGTCGCTATGACGTGGCGGCCCTGGGGGACAAGGTGGTGGACTGGCGTGACGGCCTGCCCATCTATCTGCGGGACGTGGCCGAGATCAGAGTGGCCCGGGAGGAGAACCCGGTGCTGCGCATCCAGAACGGCAACACCGCCATCGCGGCGCAGATCTTCAAGGAGAGCGGCGCCAATGCCCTGGCGGCGCTCGAGGGGATCAAGGCCAAGGTCGGGGAGCTCAACCGGGAGGTGCTGGAGCCGGTCGGCCTGCACATGGAGCAGTCGTTTGACGCTTCTCTCTACATCAACCGGGCGGTGAGCATGGTGACCGCCAACCTGGGGCTCGGGGTGCTGCTCTCCTGCGCCATCCTCTGGGTCTTTCTACGCCAGCTCAAGGCGACCCTGATGATCGCGATCGCCATCCCCATCAGCATCATGCTCACCTTCTGCCTGCTCAAGGTGATGGGGCGGACCCTCAATATCATCTCCCTGGCGGGCATTGCGTTTGCGGTCGGCATGGTGCTCGACGCCGCCATCGTGGTGCTGGAGAGCATCTACCGGCGCCATGAGCGGGGTGACATCAGCAAGGGAGAGGCGGCGCTGGAGGGCACCCGCCGGGTGTGGACCGCTCTGGTAGCGTCCACCCTGACCACGGTCGCCATCTTCCTGCCGGTGCTCCTGCTCAACGACGTGGAAGGGCAGTTGTTTGCCGATCTTGCGCTCACCATCGCCTGCGCGGTGACCGTCTCCATGGTGGTGGCGGTGACTGTGTTGCCTGCGGTGGCGGCGCGCTGGATGGGGCACGAGCGGCTGATTGATCCCTTTGAGCGCCTGTGGTGCCGCGTCACCCGCCATGTGATCCGCTGGACGGCCACCGCCCCCAGGCGCTGGGCCATCATCGTCCTGATGATGACAGGGCCTGTGCTGGTGAGCTGGTTGATGTTGCCCAAGATGAACTACCTGCCGGATGTGAAGCGGGACGCCATCGACGTCTGGATGAGTTTCACCCCCGGGGTCAATTTCAAGGCCCAGCGGGAGGAGGTGATCGATACCCTGATTGCCCGCCTCGACCCCTATATGAAAGGGGAGAAGGAGCCTGTCCTCAAGAACTACTACATCCTGCGCTACCCGGGCGGTGCCCAGATCGGGGTGCGGCCAAAGGAGGATAACCAGATCAAGGTGCTGGAGCAGCTCTTGATGAAGCAATTGCTGGTGGGCATTCCCGACACCCGGGTGTTTGGCGGTCAGGGGTCCCTGTTTGGCGGTTTTGACAGTGAAAACAGCATCTCCCTGCTGATCCAGGGGGGTGGGCTGCCCGAACTCTATCAGGCGGCCAGGGAGAGCATGACCATAGTGCAGCGGGACTTGCCCGGCGCCCAGGTCAGGCCAGAGCCCGGACTCGATTTCACCGCTCCCGAGCTTCGGCTGGTGCCCCAGGACAGGCGCCTCGCCGAGGTGGGCTGGGATCGCTCCCCCATGCCCGCCATCATCCAGACCTTCGGCGATGGTCTGCGGGTCGGCGAATATTTCGACGGGGATGAGCGGCTCGACATCCTGCTGATGGGGCAGGCCTCCGCCAACCCGGACGAGCTCAAGGCGGTGCCGCTTGCTACCCCGTCCGGGCGCATCGTTCCCCTTGGGGAACTGCTGCGGGTGGAGCCGCAACTCGGGCCTGAGAGCATCTTCCGATCCGATGGGCGGCGCAGCATCAGCCTGCAGATATCGCCCCCGGCGGGGATGAGCATGGAGCAGGTGCTCGACACCCTGCAGCACAAGAGCTTTGCCGCCATCCGGCCGTTGCTGCCGGCCGGGGGGGAGCTGCGGGTCGCCGGCAATGCCGACAGCCTGCAGCAGGCGCTCGGCAACCTCGGCAGCATCTTCCTGTTCGCCGTGATGATACTGCTCATTCTGCTGTGGGGGGTCTTCGCTTCCCTCAAGGATGCCGTGCTGGTGCTGCTCACCTTGCCGCTCGCCACCGTAGGCGGCGTGCTGGCGCTGCACCTGAGCGGACTGGTGGCGCCGCTGCCGATGGACTTGCTCACCATCATCGGCTTCGTCATCCTGCTCGGGTTGGTGGTCAACAACGCCATTCTGCTGGTGCACCAGACCAGGATGGCCGAGCGGGAGGGGATGAGCCGACAGTCGGCAGTCACCGATGCTCTGCAAAGCCGGATGCGTCCCATCGCCATGACCAGCCTCACCAGCATCTTCGGCATGCTGCCTCTGATGTTGAGTCCGAGCGAGGGGAGCGAAATCTACCGGGGGCTGGCCACCGTCATCGTCGGCGGCATGAGTTGCAGCACCCTCTTCACCCTGATCCTGTTGCCCGCCTTCCTGCGGTTGGGGGAGCAGACCGACATACCGCACGCCCTTCGGCAGCGTGCCTGAGCAAGGAGCTCATCGATGACACAAGGTTTCACAAGGATAGTGGTGGGGGCTCTGCTGCTGGCTGGCGGGCTGCCTGCGCTTGCACAAAGCAAGATGGTGACGCTGGCGGAGGTGGCCCAGGGAGAGGGGGGGGCCAGCATCTGGGTCAGCGGCACGGTGGCGAGCCGCCAGCAGGCGGCGCTCAGCGCCGAAGTGAGCGGTCGGGTGGAGTGGATAGCCGAGTTTGGCAGCCGGGTGAAGGCGGGGGACGAGTTGCTGCGCCTGGACAGCGCGACTCTGCGCCTCTCGCTGGAGCAGGCGAGGGCGGAACAAGCCAGAGAGGGGAGCAACCTGCGTTACGCTCGCGCCGAGTTCCAGCGCCTGGATCGTTTGCACCAGCAAAAGAGTGCTTCCCAGAGCCAGTATGACAAGGCGCGCTATGACGTGGAGCAGGCTGAGCTGGCCGATCAGCTGGCGCGGGTGCAGGTGCGCCAGATTGAGGAGCAGCTGCGCAGAAGCCGCATCTTTGCCCCGTTTGACGGAGTGGTGAATGAACACTTCATCCAGCCGGGGGAGCATGTGGATGCGGGCGAACAGGCGCTTGAGCTGGTCAATCCGGACCAGCCGGATATCCGGTTGCGTGCACCTATTGCCTGGGCCCGGCAACTGGCCACCCAGACCCGGTTGCGGGTGGAAGGGGAGCAGCTCAGCAGCCACGCCATCTATTACCAGCGGGCGGCGAGCGCCGATCCCAAGTCCCGGCTCATCGAGCTGCGCCTCAAGCCGGAAGCGGGCACGTTCATCATTGGCTCGCCAGTGCGGGTGGCGCTGCCGATGGGAGAGCAGCACACCATGTTGCTGCCACGGGATGCCCTGGTGCTCGGCACCGAGGGAAGCGTGGTCTATCAGGTGGAGCAGCGCGGCGAGGCGCTCACGGTGAACCGGGTGCCGGTCACCGTGCTGTTCGGGGACAGCCGGGAGGTGGCGGTGAGTGGCGCCCTCAAGCAGGGAGACAAGGTGGTGGTGCGCGGCGCCGGCAGCCTGCAGGATGGGGACAAGGTGGAGCTGTTTCGCGGTTGAACCTGGGGCTGATCCCATAAAAAAACGGCTCCCGCGGGAGCCGTTTTTGTTGCAGGGAGGAGGGGCGATTACTCGACCATCATCACCTTGCAGGTGTTGGTGCTGCCGACGGTCTCCATCTTGTCGCCGTGGGTGAGCAGTACCATGTCGCCGCTTTGCAGCAGTCCCTTGGCCTTGAGCACGTCCAGCGCGTCGCGGCACACCTCGTAGACCGGCTTGGTCTCGTCGCCATCAAACAGCACGGGGGTGACGCCGCGGTAGAGGTTGGCCCAGGCCAGGGTCTTGTTGTGAGGAGACATGGCGAAGATGGGCAGGCCGGAGCTGATGCGGGACATCAGCAGCGGGGTGGTGCCCGACTCGGTCAGCGCCACGATCGCCTTGACCCCTTCCAGGTGGTTGGCCGCATACATGGTGGACATGGCCACCGCCTCTTCCACCGAGGTGAAGGTGTAGCTCATGCGGTGGTTGGAGACGTTCAGGCTCGGGTGCTTCTCGGCGCCCACACAGACGCTGGCCATGGAGGTCACGGTCTCGATGGGGAACTGGCCGGCGGCGGTCTCGGCGGAGAGCATCACCGCATCGGTACCGTCCAGCACGGCGTTGGCCACGTCCATGACTTCGGCACGGGTCGGGAGCGGCGCGTTGATCATGGACTCCATCATCTGGGTCGCGGTGATGACCACGCGATTCAGGCGACGGGAGTGGCGAATGAGCTTCTTCTGTACACCCACCAGTTCGGGGTCGCCGATTTCGACACCCAGGTCACCACGGGCCACCATGACGGCATCGGAGCCAAGGATGATGTCTTCCATCGCCTCGTCGCTGGCGACGGTCTCGGCGCGCTCGACCTTGGCCACGATCTTGGCGTTGGAGCCGGCTTCGCGGGCCAGTTCGCGGGCGTAGCGCAGATCATCGCCGCTGCGGGGGAAGGAGACCGCCAGGTAGTCCACGTTCATGCGGGCGGCGGTCTTGATGTCTTCCTTGTCCTTCTCGGTCAGGGCAGGGGCGGAGAGGCCGCCACCTTTCTTGTTGATGCCCTTGTTGTTGGAGAGCGGGCCGGCCACGGTCACCGTGGTGTGGATGCGGGTGCCTTCGACCTGCTCGACCTTCAGTTGCACGCGGCCATCGTCCAGCAGCAGGATGTCACCGGATACCACGTCCTGCGGCAGGCTCTTGTAGTCGATGCCGACCTGCTCCTGGCAGCCTTCTCCCTTGCCGAGGGCGGCGTCGAGAATGAACTTGTCACCGATGGCGAGGTAGATCTTGCCATCCTTGAAGGTGGAGACGCGGATCTTGGGGCCTTGCAGATCGCCCATGATGGCCACGTGGCGGCCCAGCTTGGCGGCGATGTCACGCACCTGGTTGGCGCGCTGGATATGATCTTCAGGAGTGCCGTGGGAGAAGTTCATCCGCACCATGTCGGCACCGGCGCGAATGATCCCCTCGAGAATGCCGTCGCGATCGGTCGCCGGACCGAGTGTGGTAACAATCTTTGTACGTCTTGGCATGAAAGACTCCAATGTGAAGTTGATATGACTTGAAATACTGCCCCGTCAAGCATGTGGCATGGCGCCAACTGGCAGGCCATCTGAGTGGCCTTGTTTGATTGAATTTCGATACTACACCAAGCCCGTTGGCATAGACAGTCGGGGGCGGACCCCCGAATGATCAGGAGGAGTGCGGGGTATCAAAGCGGGATTCGCGCAAACCTTCTTTGACTTTCTTCAGGTTTTCGCGAAATTTCATGCCACGGCGCAGGGTGAAACCGGTGGCCAGCACGTCCACCAAGGCGAGCTGGGCGATGCGCGAGGCCATGGGCATGTAGACGTCGGTGTCTTCCGGCACGTCCATGGAGAGCACCAAGTTGCATTCGCGGGCCAGGGGAGAGTCCTTGGCGGTCATGCCGATGACGGTGGCATCGTTTTCCCGGGCCAGCGCGGCAATTTCCACCAGGGCCTTGGTGCGGCCGGTGTGGGAGATGAGGACCACCACGTCCCCTTCGCTGCTGTTGATGCAGCTCATGCGCATCATGACGATGTCATCGAAGCTCACCACGGGGATATTGAAGCGGAAGAACTTGTTCTGGGCATCCCGGGCGACGGCGGAGGAGGCGCCCAGACCAAAGAAGCTGATCTTCTTGGACTGGGTCAGAATATCGACGCAGCGGTTGATGGCCGAGATGTCCAGGCTGTTCTTGGCGGCATCGAGGCAGGCCATGGTGGATTCGAAGATCTTGGCGGTATAGGTATCCGGGCCGTCTTCCGCTTCCACGTGGCGGTTCACATAAGGGGTGCCGTTGGCCAGACTCTGGGCCAGGTGCAGCTTGAAATCGGGGAAACCCTTGGTATCGAGGCGACGGCAGAAACGGTTGACGGTCGGTTCGCTCACATCGGCCAGCTTGGCCAGGGTAGCAATGCTGGAGTGAATGGCGGTCTGGGGTGAGGCCAGGATCACTTCAGCCACCTTACGCTCTGATTTACTGAAACTTTCCAGATTGTTCGTAATTTTATCGAGGGTATTCATCATTACCACCAGGCATTTTTGTAATTTAACTTCAGTGTCTGTGCACTAAATTCACAGCTCAAGCAGGTTTCCAGTCTCCGCGATGACTATACAAGACAAGCGCTTATCGGAACTAATCTCGGCCCTGCAAAGTATGACTCATGTCTAATTATTTCGTGTTTTTAGTTGCAAACTTCCATTTACGTCTTGAAAACGCTTACAAATGTTGCAAAGCAACAACACTGTGAGCGGGCGCACACTTGTCTGCATAAATCGCGCAGCCCGGCTGCGGGCTCGAGTAGTATTGCAGCCAAATAATAATGTCGGGACGGTAAGGGCCGCCCCGAGTCGGTAACGAAGGAGTTTGTTATGCAGCATACCCATGCGCTGGTGGGCGACGTTGGCGGTACCAATGCCCGGCTGGCCCTCTGCGAACTGGCGACGGGCGCCATTTCCCAGGCAAAAACCTATTCGGGGCTGGCCCATCCCAGCCTGGAGGCCGTGGTGCGCCTCTATCTCGAAGAGCACGATGCCACCGTGGGCGAGGCGTGCATCGCCATCGCCTGTCCCATCAATGGTGACTGGGTCGCCATGACCAACCACAGCTGGGAGTTCTCCATCCGCGAGATGCAGGCCAACCTCGGCCTGGCACGCTTGCAGGTGATCAACGATTTCACTGCCGTCTCCATGGCGGTGCCCGTGCTCGGCGAGAGCGATCGCATCCAGCTCGGGGGCGCGGCCCCAGTCGCCGGCAAGCCCATCGCCATCTATGGCGCAGGGACCGGCCTTGGCGTTGCCCACCTGGTGCAGGCCGGTGAGCAGTGGCTGAGCTTGCCGGGTGAGGGCGGTCACGTGGACTTCGCCGCCAACACGGAAGAGGAAGATGCGGTGCTGCAGGTGATGCGCGGCGAGCTGGGCCATGTGTCGGCGGAGCGTTTCCTCTCGGGCCCCGGGCTCGTCAATCTCTATCGCGGCCTGGTCAAATCCGATGGCCGCGAGCCCGAACCCTTTGCCCCCAAGGACATCACCGAGCGCGCGCTGGCGGGGGATTGCCTCGATTGCCGTCGCACCTTGAGCCTGTTCTGCGTGCTCATGGGTCGCTTTGCCGGCAACCTGGCCCTCAACATGGGCACCTTCGGCGGTGTCTACATCGCCGGTGGCATAGTGCCGCGCTTCCAGGAGTTCTTCATCGGATCGGGCTTTCGGGTCGCCTTCGAGGACAAGGGGCGCTTCAAGCCTTATCTCAAAGACGTTCCGGTCTTCCTCATCACCCATGAAGGGCCGGGGCTGCTCGGGGCGGGGGCTTATCTGCGCCAGTCCCTCGGGATCCGTCTCTGAGCCTTGCCAGGGTGAACATGGTTCAGTCCCGATTCAGTGACCGGGGCGTAAAGTGAACCTACGTACTCAAGAGGACGGGGCTTCATAGGGAATTGAAACCGGTCTTCATCCGCTGGGTGCGCATTGTCACCTGACAAGCCTGAACTGTTTTACCGGCCCTCGCGGCCGGTTTTTTTATGCCTGTCGTTTCTGCGCGAGCATGGGGCTGAGGGGAGCGGCAGGCCAGCGTCTGATGGGGGGGCAAGCTCGTCAGCCTCGCTGCCATGTGCTTGGCCTGGTCGAAGCATAAGGAGTGAGGCGTGAGACAGAGAAAGCACCGGGATGGCAATGCCCGAATGCGGCAGGAGCCAGGTACTGGCTCCTGCGCTGTCAGGGGAGGGTGATGTGGAATCTCGCGCCGCCGAGCTGGGAGTCATCCACCCGGATCTCGCCGCCGTAGCTGTGCACGATTTCGGTCACCACGGCGAGGCCAATCCCCTGGCCGGGGGAGCTGTCAGCCCGCACGCCGCGCTGGAAGATCTGCTGCGATTTGCCGGGGGCGATGCCGGGGCCGTCGTCTTCCACCACGATGAGCAGGCCGCTCTCCCGGTGGCGGACATGAACCCGGATCTCGCTGATGGCGAACTTGCAGGCGTTGTCCAGCAGGTTGCCCATCAGCTCCATCAGATCGCCCTGCTCGCCGTGAAAGAAGACATCGTCGTCAAACTGGAAGCCGGTCTGCAGCTTCTTGTGGCGATAGACCTTGGCGAGGCTGGCCAGCAGCTTCTCGATAAGGGGAACCGGTTCGGTGCCCTTGCTCGCGAGGCGCTTTCGCCCGGTGACGGCGCGGCGCAACTGGTACTGGATGATCTGATCCATGGTGGTGATCTGTTCATTGATGTTGTCATGGATGTCGTGGCCGAGCTTGAGCTCCTGGGCGGTGATCTGGATGAGCGCCAGCCGGGTTTTCAGGCTGTGGGCGAGATCGTTGAGGGCGTGCTGGTAGCGCTGGGTCTGCTGGCGTTCGTTCTCCAGCAACTGGTTGACTGAGCTTGTCAGGGGGGTCAGCTCGCGCTCGTAGTCGTTTGACAGTGCCTCTCGCGTACCGGCGCGGATCTCGTCAATCTGGCGTGCCATGGTACGCAGGGAGGAGAGGCTCCAAAAACTGGTGAGCAGCAACAGGGCGCCCAGCAGACAGTAGGCGAGCAGCGCCTGGCGAATGCAGCGGTAGAGGTAATCGCGGGTCTGGGCCTGATAGCGCCTGGCGGAATCGACCATCACCACGTAGTAGGTGGTGGGGCCGGCGCCATGATTGCGCAGGAAACGCAGGCTGTAGATGAAGTAGCTCTCGCCGTTCTTGATGGTATGCAGCTTGAAGAAATAGTCCTGATCCAGTCCCCCCAGGTATCTCATCAGATCCCGGCAGATGGTCTCCTTGATGGAGACCACCTCCGGCATGTGCAGGCTGGACCAGCTCAGCGCCCCGTCGGCGCGGCAGATCAGGGTATCGAGATTGGGATCGATGGCATCCGGGGTGAGCTTGCCTAGATCCGTCATGGCGTGGGGCTCTGGCTGCTTGGACGAGAACAGCTTGGAGAGGTTCTCCTGCATGCGGACACTGGCTTTCTGGGCCTGCTCCTCGGCATGGCCGAGGTAGAGGATGTAGACGGAGAAGGCCATGATGAGCGCGATGACCAGCATGGCACTCAGCATCAGCTTGAGGTGCAGGGAGCGGCGGATCAGGGTCAGGGGATGCAGCATGGCAAGGCGCATCAGCTGCAGGCGAGGTTGAAGATGTAGCCCTGGCGGCGGATGGTGGAGATGGGCTGGATGCTCCCTTCCGGATCCAGTTTTTTGCGAAGCCGGCTCACCATCACCTCGATGGTGTTGGGATCCCCTTCACCATCCCCATAGAGCTGATCCAGCAACTGCTGTTTGGAGACTACCTGACGGGCATTTCGCATCAGGTATTCCAGGATCAGATATTCGAAACTGGTCAGCACGGTGACCTCGCCGGCGATGGTCAGCTCCTTGCGGGAGAGATCCAGCTCGTAGTCACCCGCCTTCACTCTGGGGGAGATGAAGCCGGCGCTGCGGCGTACCAGCGCATTGAGACGGGCCAGCAGCTCGTCCTTCTGGAAGGGTTTGACCAGGTAGTCGTCCGCCCCGGCCTCCAGTCCTTCCACCTTGTCCTGCCAGTTGCCTCTGGCCGTCAGCACAATGATGGGAAAGGGGATCTGCTGCTCGCGCAGGCGGGTGATGAGCTGAAGGCCGTCCATGTCAGGCAGGCCCAGATCGATGATGGCGACATCGATGGGGTAGTCGGCTGCGTAGTGCAGCGCCACCTGGGCATTGTCCGTGCCGTAAACCTGGTTCTGGGCCTCTGTCAACAGGGTGGAGAGGTGGTGATTGAGCAGCTTGTCGTCTTCAACCAGTAGGATTTTCATAAGATGCATGATGATGAGGGTCCAGGCTGCCAATTAGAGGGTCAACAAGAGGGAGAGTCAATCCGGATCCTACCTGACCCCGCTGTATCGGGACTGAATCATCCCAGACTGAACTCCTCAATAGAGTGTTTAATAAGATGCCAAAACTCTGTGACACGAAGCGATTTACATACGGTGACAGCAGTATGCGACCGTTATGATCGCAGTGGAGGGGTAGTAAGGTACGTTAATGGATCAACAGAAGAGCTCACTCTTGATCTCTTGGAAGCTGATGCCCAAGAATGAAGCGATCAGAGCATACATGCTAGATATGTTGTTTCTATTTTTCATCGAGAGGTTTCAATAGAGGATTATGAGTAGAAACATCGGTGATGCTGATGTCAGTTGAGGTTAGTGGGAATGCTGTTTAATCCTTATCCTATTCAGGGT
Organism: Aeromonas sp. FDAARGOS 1418; assembly: GCF_019048585.1. Lineage (NCBI taxonomy): Bacteria > Pseudomonadati > Pseudomonadota > Gammaproteobacteria > Aeromonadales > Aeromonadaceae > Aeromonas > Aeromonas sp. FDAARGOS 1418. Next base: position 2,334,642 of record NZ_CP077387.1, read on the forward strand.
CTTTCACACCTTGTGACTATTCACTCTTGGGTTAAACAAGATAGAATCTGATCCGCGATCGGGTTTGGGGCACAAAAAGCCCTAGATGTGAGCAATGCAGGTTCCGGACGGCTGCTACGGCAAGGGAATGCTGCTAAATTGTTAAACATCAATCAAAACAAGAAGCTGGAGGATCTGATGGCCAACAGCACGGACAATCAGGTTAAAAGCAGCATGTTGGGAGCTGTAACCCAAGGGCGGTAGCGTTTTCGTTTGACAGTGAGTGCATAATTTTAGTTACCATCCCTCCTAAATCTCACTATAAATGAGAATTATTTCTTTTTTATAGAGTCTATAGACTTTCAAAAAACAACCAACTTTGTACCTCCATAGATGCCTTTAAGGTACTAGAAGCATTAACATTCAACGTTGAGTGTCCGGTTTAAGCAAAACTTGTAGTGATAATGCTTGAACGCAAATATCAAATTAATATCTTGCAATTTCGTTACCTTGAAATTGGGAACCCTTGAATGAAGATCCTTGTGACAGGCGGTGCCGGCTTTATCGGTTCAGCCGTTGTTCGCCATATTATCCAACATACCCAAGACTCAGTGATCAACCTCGACAAGCTAACCTATGCGGGCAACCTGGAATCCTTGGTCGCTGTCTCTGCTAGCGATCGCTATGTGTTTGAGCAAGTGGATATCTGCAACCGCTCCGAACTGGATCGGGTGTTTGCTACCCATCAACCCGATGCCGTGATGCACTTGGCCGCCGAGAGTCACGTTGATCGCTCCATCACCGGCCCGGCCGACTTTATCGAAACCAATATCGTCGGTACTTATATGTTGCTCGAAGGGGCTCGCGCCTATTGGAACGGCCTGGACGAGATGCGCAAGTCTGCTTTTCGCTTCCATCATATCTCTACTGACGAGGTGTATGGCGATCTGCCCCATCCGGATGAAGTCGCTGCAGGTACTGAGCTGCCACTGTTTATCGAAACCACGCCTTACGCCCCAAGCAGCCCCTATTCAGCCTCCAAAGCTTCAAGTGACCATCTGGTGCGCGCTTGGCGCCGCACCTACGGCCTGCCCACCATCGTCACCAACTGCTCTAACAACTACGGCCCGTACCACTTCCCCGAGAAGCTGATCCCGTTGGTGATCCTCAATGCGCTGGATGGCAAGCCACTGCCAGTTTATGGCAAGGGTGACCAAATTCGTGATTGGCTCTATGTGGAAGACCATGCGCGTGCGCTCTACAGGGTAGTGACCGCGGGAGTGGTAGGGGAGACCTACAACATCGGTGGTCACAATGAAAAGCAAAACTTGGAAGTCGTGCATACCATTTGTGACCTGCTCGATGAAATGGTACCGAAAATGGGCTCCTATCGTGAGCAAATCACTTATGTGGTGGATCGCCCCGGCCACGATCGTCGTTATGCCATCGATGCCCGCAAAATGAGCATTGAGCTGAACTGGCAACCTCAAGAGACTTTCGAGTCTGGTATTCGAAAAACTGTGCAGTGGTATCTGGAAAATCAGCAATGGGTAAATAATGTCAAGAGCGGAGCCTACCAAACGTGGATAGTTCAACAATATGGGGATAGAAAATAGTGAAAGGTATTATTCTTGCCGGCGGCTCTGGCACACGTCTTTATCCAATTACCATGGGCGTCTCAAAACAGCTTTTGCCAGTTTATGATAAACCTATGATTTACTACCCCTTGTCTGTATTGATGCTGGCAGGCATTAGGGATGTACTTATTATTACCACTCCAGAAGATCAGGCTAGCTTTCAACGTCTTTTAGGCGATGGTAGTCAATTTGGCATTGAACTGGAATATGCCGTACAACCAAGCCCAGATGGGCTTGCACAAGCATTTATTATCGGTGAGAAGTTTATTGGAAATGATTCGGTATGCTTGATCCTGGGGGATAATATGTTTTGGGGGCAAGGATTCTCACCGATGTTACGTGAGGCTGCCAAAAGGGAAAAAGGTGCAACAGTGTTTGGCTATAAAGTTCAAGATCCAGAACGATTTGGAATCGTTGAATTTGATGATAAGCAAAGTGTTCTTTCTATTGAAGAAAAGCCAACACAACCTAAGTCGCACTTTGCTGTAACTGGACTCTATTTTTACGACAGTCAAGTAGTCAGCATTGCCAAGCAAGTAAAACCGTCCAAACGAGGAGAGCTAGAGATAACTAGTATTAACCAAGTGTATTTGGAGCAGGGACAGCTGAATGTAGAGTTATTGGGGCGAGGTTTTGCCTGGCTTGACAGTGGAACACATGAAAGTTTACTCGAAGCATCGAATTTTGTGGCAACGATTGAAACTAGACAGGGTTTCAAGATTGCATGTCTTGAAGAAATTGCATTACGAAATAATTGGTTAAGTAGAAATGAAGTAGCTGTTACAGCAGAACGCATGGCTAAAAATAGCTATGGTCAATATCTACTAGATTTGATAAGGAATTAAAATGAACCTTATTAAACTAATTGAGTTTCCAATGCTCGGTGATGAGCGAGGTTCTTTGCTATCATTGGAAGGAAATAAGAATATCCCTTTCGAAATAAAACGGGTTTATTATATTTTCAATACAGTAAAAGGCATATCTCGTGGATATCATGCCCATAAAGCACTAAAACAGGTTGCTATTGCGGTGTCTGGATCTTGCCGTTTTGTCCTTGATGATGGAATGGTCAGATCAGAAGTTATTCTTGATAGACCGACAAAAGGGTTGTTAATAGAGTCTTTTATGTGGCGTGAGATGCATGATTTTTCTGAAGATTGTGTCCTGATGGTATTGGCTGATCAAGAATATGATGAATCTGACTATATAAGAAACTATGAAGATTTCTTGTGCCTAGCTAGGAGAAATATAAATGTTTATTCATCATCTTAGCGACGTGATGTCAAATAATATAGGTGATGACACTCGTATTTGGCAGTACTCGGTTGTATTGCAAGGCGCAAAAATTGGTAAGGAATGTAATATATGTGCACATACTTTGATTGAGGGGGACGTCACAATAGGTGATCGTGTCACGATCAAATCTGGTGTGTATGTCTGGGATGGTATCACAATTGAGGATGACGTTTTCATTGGTCCTTGTGTTGCATTTACAAATGATAAACATCCTCGCTCTAAAGTTTACCCAGTACAATTTCCTAAAATGATAATAAAATGTGGCGCATCGTTAGGTGCCAACGCAACTATATTACCTGGGATCACAATCGGAAAATATGCAATGGTAGGCGCTGGTGCCGTTGTCACCAAAGATGTACCAGATTATGCTGTTGTCGCTGGAAATCCAGCTAAAATAATTCGTTATGTTGAGATGGAAAAATGATTAACTTCCTCGATTTGAAAGCTATAAATAATCAGTATAAAAATGAACTGAAAGATGCCTGTGCCAGAGTCATTGATTCTGGATGGTATATTATGGGGCATGAGCTTGCTCTATTTGAAAAAGAATTCTCTCACTATTGTGGAACCAAGCATACGATTGGTGTAGCAAATGGACTAGATGCTCTTAATTTAGCACTGAGAGCATGGAAAGAACTTGGTAAGTTACAAGCTGGCGATGAGGTCATAGTACAAGCAAATACATATATTGCTTCCATTTTAGCAATAACTGAGAACGACTTGGTTCCTGTTTTGGTCGAACCCAATCCAGAAACTTTTAATTTGGAGCCAGCCCAAGTGAGAGAGGCTATCACACCTAGAACTAAAGTTATACTACCTGTACACCTGTACGGCCAGTTATCTCCTATGCCAGAACTGATGACAATTGCTACGGAGTTCAATTTATTAGTGTTGGAAGACTGTGCCCAAGCACACGGAGCTGAAATCCATGGAAAGCGTGCTGGTAACTGGGGAGATGCTGCAGGTTTCAGCTTCTATCCAGGTAAAAATCTAGGTGCTTTAGGAGACGCCGGTGCTGTGACAACCAATGATGATGAATTGGCGCAGACAATCAGTGCACTGCGCAATTATGGTTCACATAAAAAGTATGAAAACTTGTATCAAGGAGTCAATAGTCGGTTAGATGAAATTCAGGCTGCTATGATGCGCGTGAAACTACCTTATCTGGAAAAGGAGACTGCTCGTCGTCAGAATATCGCTCAATCTTATCGTACAAGAATTAAAAACCCTTTAGTGAAATTACCTAATGTGGAAAATGAAGGTGCACATGTGTGGCATTTATTCGTTGTACGCTGCGATGTACGCGAGAAGCTTCAGCAGTGGTTATTGGAACAAAAAATCCAAACTCTGATCCACTATCCAATACCTCCTCATAAGCAACAAGCATATCCACAGTATCGGGATTACCTATTGCCAGTGACAGAACGCATTCATCAGCAAGTACTTTCCTTGCCTATGGATCCTACCATGAGCGATGAGGCAGTGACACAGGTGATAGATGCGGTAAATGGCTTTACAGCATGAGACGCTTGCTAAAAGTGACTGCTATGACAGGGCTTTTAACATTGCTCAAAATGGCGATGGGTTTTGTTATTGCAAAGGTTGTCGCTATATATACAGGCCCTACTGGTATGGCTATGTTAGGCCAAGTACAAAGTCTGGTGGGCAGCCTCAATGGAATTATTAATGCTCCTGTTGGTAGTGGTGTAGTACGTTATACCGCTGAAAATAAACAGCAGGGTTTTGAGTCTTGTGCACCTTGGTGGCGAGCATCACTGCAGTGGGTTTTAGTCATTTCTGCTCTACTCATCCCTAGTGGACTGTTATTGGCTGAGCATATCGCTAACTGGCTGTTCCAAGATACGAAACTGGCTTGGGTTGTGATGGCTACTGTGTGTGTTTTGCCTTTATCTGCTGTAGGCACACTTTGTAATTCAGTTATAAACGGTCAGCAATTTTATCGTCGCTATGTTTTACTGGGTATGTTATCGGTAGTCATATCCAGTAGTGTGATGTTGATGATGATTGTGATGGCGGATATCCGAGGTGCCTTATTTGCAGCGGCAGTACAAGCCGGACTGATAGGGTTGGTTATGTTGATCGCGAACTTCCATCAAGCCTGGTTTCGAGTACAGTATTGGTGGGGGGGGACAAGTGTTGAGGCAAGGAAATCAATTGGTGGATATATGCTGATGGCGATCACCAGTGCCTTAACATTTCCAATATCACTCATCTTGGTCAGGACAATTTTAATCAAATCAGTTGGATGGGAGGCTGCTGGGTATTGGCAAGCAGTGTGGAAAATATCTGAAGTTTATCTTGGTGTTATCACGATGGCTCTAAGTACATATTACCTTCCACGTTTGTCATCTTTAGTTGGTGTTGATGCCATTGTCGATGAAATTCATAGAACTGCTCGGGTTGTAATCCCTGCTGTAGCAGTGATGGCATTGGTAGTTTATTTGTTACGTGATATAGCTATTTGGCTTCTTTTCACTGCAGAGTTCAGTGCTGCACGTGATTTATTTGCCATTCAGTTGTGTGGTGACATAATGAAAATCGCCAGCTGGTTGTACGCATATCCCATGTTGTCCCGTGGTGCTACCAGAATTTTTATTACGAGCGAAATATTATCCTCAATGACACTTGTGGCTTTATCGTATTCGCTTATCAGTGTTATAGGGGTTGAGGGAGCACCTATGGCATATCTAGTTAATTATTGCATATATTTTATTTTTGTTTTTTTCAATGTAAGAAAAATATCCAAGTGAATTGCATTAATTATCATCACCGAGACTAAATATATAGCCATGAAAAAAACAATATCTGTTGCTGTTATAACTTACAATTCAGCAAATACTGTTACTGAAACATTAGACAGTATCTATAGTCAAACGTATGGTGCGGAAAATATTGAATTGATAATTTCCGATGATGCATCACCAGATAATACTGTGGCAGTTATTCATGACTGGTTGACACTACATGAGTCTAGTTTTAACAGAGTTGTCTTTTTCGAAAACAAAAAAAATGGTGGTGTTTCAAAGAATATCAATGTTGCATGGACTGCATCTACTTCAGAATGGATAAAAACTATTGCGGGAGATGATATACTCTTGCCAAATTGTCTCGATGACAATATTGACTATGTTCTTGATAAAGGAAACCATGAAGTTGGTGCTGTCTTCTCATTAATGCAAGTTTTTTATGTTGATGAACAGTCTAATAAGATCAACTCTCATTTAATGCCATCATCAGCGTATCATCACTTTTTTGATCTGACTTCTGAAGCTCAGTATGACTATTTGAAAATTAATGGTATTCCCATCGCTCCCTCATCCTTTATTAAAAGAAGTGCATTGATATCGGTAGGCTACGCAGATGAACGATTCAGATTAATAGAAGATTACCCGTTATGGCTTAAACTGACAAAGCATGGTTACACGCTTAGATTTTTTAAAAAAACCACTGTTCAATACCGTAAATCTGATAGCATTAGCAGCAGTCGATCAAAAATCATCAATGAACATTACTTCAATGAGATGGCATTAATTGATGACATAGTTGTAATACCTGACCTGAAGAAAAGTCAGTATATTTTAAAGTTAAGAAAAAAAGCATGGCCAAAAGCGATGGTGTATGTAGCCAGGATTTTTAATAATACTCCCAATGCCATTTCCAATATCATTGTTGGTTTGATTAACTTCTTGAAGCCAGGATTTATATCTCTTCAATTGAGGAAGTTTAAAATATATATTGGTTGTTAATTTTCAATGCTTGTTATTGAATGCAGTTGAAATTTACTATGTGTAACTTACTTCACAACTAAGGACTAAATAATGGTTAGTGAGGTTATCATAGCAGTTCTAGTTGGGGTGCTTTTTAGTATACTGGTGATAAGCATGCTCCAACGAAAAGAGCAAAGCATGTCTTGTTCTATATTGATAGCATTTAATATTTTCTTTACCTCTTGGCTTTCTACAGTGCTGGTTGTATTTGTTCCAGATATATCGGCTAGACTAGATGGGTTCAATAAAGAACTCATACATAATGTTTATTACATGACATCGTTTTCAGTAATTATTATTTTAACAGGGTTGCTCGTATACTTTTTTTCAGTAGATAATAAAAGAGTTTCGTTACATGACCAAGCGGAAGTTAATGAAGCTGTATATATCATCAATCCATTATCTTTACTTTTTATTATATACTGCTTGGTAAAATTTATACTTTTTTATCAACAATCCCCACTCTACTATGTTGCGATAGGTGATTATACGCAAGCTGCATTATCTAGAGCTTCGATTCAGAAAGGGGATGTTTTTGTGGATATCCCTTATATCGGGAAAATATTTTATTTCTTCTGTTTTTATATAACAATATCCACGATGATATTGGTAAGCAATAATAAAGCATCTAGAGCGAGACTATTCCTTATTATTGTAATATCTTCAATTCAGCTCACGTTTGATGGTCAGAAAGCACATTTATTCTTGCTCTTTATGATGATGGGAGTGACGTATTTTTTGCTATCTAAATCAGTATTTAAAATCGTCATTTTTTTGATCGTCTTCGCTTTTTCTAGTGGTTTAATTTATTCTACGATGATGTCTGGGGATGGGAACGCCTTAGTCAGAATTCTTGATCGAAGTATATTTGGTCAAGCGCAAGGTATGTACTATATCATGCAGTATTATAAACCCCAGCTTACAGGAGTATTCTCTGATTTACCATTCTCACATCTTCTTGGATTAAAAGAATTAAAGCCAGATGAATGGATAGTTCCATATATATATAATGATAGCGGACATGTAATCAACTCTAACACATTTGTTGTTGGTGAGATGTGGGCATACTCTGGAGAGTCAGGAGTGTATTTGTTCTCTTCTTTCATATTATTCTCATTATTGGTCTATCTGATATTCTTTCGATGGTTGACATCGCTGAACAATATAGTTTACTGGCCAATTTCACTTATATTTTTCTCAACATTGCCAATAAACCAATCTTTACAGTTTATTATATATCAAAAGTATTTTTTATATGTTTTGTTTTTTTTGGTTTTGCCAATATACACTGTTGGTGCTCTAAGGTATTGGGGATGTCATAAAGTAAGTGATAATAGTGATCAATCAATGCTAATAAAATGACGTGATACAATCTGAGCATTTTAATTAAAACATTAAACCTTTCTAAGTGATTATATGGCCTTTTTGTCAATAGCAATTTCTACATATGCTAATAGGGTTAGCAATTTAAAGCTGGACTTCAACCCAAATGTTGAATATGTGATTGTTCACCAAAAACCACATGAGGCGCTTTTGGATGTAGTCAATAAATTTAAAAATAGAGATGATGTCTCATATATCCCCACTGATACCAATGGCTTGTCTATTAGCAGGAATATAGCATTAGAAAATGCTAATGGTGAATACGTGATGATCATGGATGATGATGTCGTTTTTTCCATCGAAAAAATTCTAGACATTATCAAGAGAATGAAGAGAGATAATGCTGATGTAGGTACCTATTATCATAGGTACCTAAATGGAAGAACTACGCTAAGTACCCAAGTGTCACATAAATTAAATTTTTTTACTATCGCCAAGCCCTCATCAATTGACATCTGCTTTAATAGGGACGCCATTTTAAGTAACCAGATTAGGTTTGATGAAAAGTTTGGGTTAGGGACAGATAATCCTTCAGGTGAGGAAATGATTTTCCTGTCAGACTGTTTGAGGAATGGATTATCCATCCAGCGTTATCCTGTTGAAGTATCTTCGCACCCACCGATTACTTCAGGGGCTGACTTTTATTCAACGGATAAAAAAATAATAGCTAAGAGAAATATGTTTGTAAGAGTCTCTCCTCGCTACGGTCTATTTCTCTTTATTCTATTTGTTATGAAAAAAAGTGCTATCGCATACAAAGCTGGCTTTGGGTTTTTCTTTATCAAAACGGCACTAAAATCCGTTCTATGGCGAGGTTGAATCAGGTTATGAAAAAAACATCGCAACCCTTGGTTTCAGTTATAATGCCAACGTATAACTCATCCAATACTGTTGTTGATAGCATAAACAGTGTATCGCATCAAAGCTATGATAATTGGGAGCTAATTATTACGGATGACTGCTCTGAAGATAATACTGTGGATCTCATTGAGAAAATGGCAATAGATGAACCAAGAATTTCCATTGCTGTTAACGACAAAAATAGAGGTGCTGGTTTTTCAAGAAATGCATCTATTGAGCGGGCTAGTGGAAAATACATTGCATTTCTAGATGCGGATGATCTTTGGTCTACAAATAAGCTGGAAATGCAAATCTCATTTATGGAAAAGAATAACTATTTTTTCACTTTTACATCTTACCAGATGTTTTCACATCTTGGTGATGGAAAAATAATTAATGCACCGGAGTCTGTGTCATATAATGAGCTTCTCTATGGTAATGTAATAGGGTGTCTTACTGCCGTATATAATGCCGAGGCTTTAGGTAAACAGAGAATGCCCTTAATAAGAAAAAGGCAAGATATGGGGCTTTGGCTAACTCTTCTTACAAAATGTAGTAAAGCCTATGGTTTACCGGATATTTTGGCGAAATATAGAACTGATTCAGGTATGACTCAAAACAAAATGAATGTTGCAAAATATCAATGGGAATTTTACAGGGAGGTAGTCAAGCTAGGTTTTCTAAAATCCTCTTGGTATTTTTTCTGGTATGCCCTTAATGGGATTAAGAAGCATAAACAATAATAATCAACGCTTGATGGTTTCTGTAACTTTAACATCTGACATATAACATGCAATGTGTGATTGTTTCTTCATGGATAGATCATTCTATTTAAATTTAATCTAGAGGTTTTTACAAGTAATGTAGCTTGGGATATAACAAGAGCTGTAGTGCAAACCTTGATGACATGTGTTAAGCAATCTACACTCTAGAATTGTTATACTCCTGGCTTCCGAGCGATGTTGAATTTCATTTTATAAGAATAATCCCGAGGTAATAATTGAGCTACCAACGCCGTCACTCACGCTGGTATGAGCGTGTATTATTTAGCCAACCCTCTTTGTTTCTGTTTGGAGCCTTACTAGCCGTATGCGTCCCTGCAATTGAACGCTGGGGATGGGGTTTTTGGGGAGGACTCGATGCTGTAAGAGTCAATACCTTGGCCGGAGCCTTTGTTGCCTTCCTACTCACAGGCATCGTTCTTCATCGTTTTCTGAGATACCCAGGTGCAAGCCCTGTTGCCTACATGATCCCAACAGTGACGGCACTTTATGGTCTGCTGGTCGGAATTCTTTTCTTCCTGCGTTTACCTTACAGTCGTCAGGTTTTGTTTGAATCATATGTTGTGGCGTTGCTCTGCTGTTGGCTTGTTTATTTTATCGGCCGTCGTTATCGGACACCCAAGTATGCCTTGCTCCCATTTGGGGATTATCAGCCTCTGACCAGGCATGAGAGTGTACAGTGGCGCCTGCTGGATAAACCTGATCTGGGGGAAGTTCGTTATGATGCAGTAGTGGCAGATCTTCGAGATGAGAAGTTGGCGGGGGAATGGGAGCGCTTTCTGGCACGTTGTGCTTTGGCTCATATCCCCGTTTATCACATCAAGCAGATCAGTGAGACCCTGACAGGGCGTGTCAAGATCGACCACCTCCATGAGAACCAGCTTGGCTCCCTCTTGCCGTCACCCATCTATGCCTTCATCAAACGGGGAATGGATATTCTGGCTGCGTTGATCGCGATTCCGGTGTTTTCCCCCTTGATGCTGGTGACGGCGATCATCATCAAGCTTGAGAGTCCGGGCCCCGTGATGTTCCTGCAAAATCGGGTAGGGAAGGGGAACAAGGATTTTCGCATCTACAAGTTCCGCAGCATGTGTAAGGATTCGGAAAAAGCCGGCGCCCAGTTTGCCCAGGACGGTGACATGCGCGTCACCCGGGTGGGCAAAGTGATCCGCAAGCTGCGCATCGACGAGCTGCCGCAATTCTTCAACGTCCTTAAAGGGGACATGAGCCTGATTGGTCCAAGACCGGAGCAGCGCACGTTCGTCGATCAGTTCGAGCGGGAGATCCCGTTCTACATGTACCGTCATATCGTGCGGCCCGGGATCAGCGGTTGGGCCCAGGTCGTGCACGGCTATGCGGCTGATGCCGATGATACCCGCATCAAGATCGAGCACGATTTTTACTACATCAAGCATTTCTCCCTCTGGCTGGATGTGCTCATCGTGTTCAAGACCATTCGTACCATTCTGACCGGTTTTGGCGCACGGTAATCGCAATGAAGATCTTGTTGCTAGGGGCTCGTGGCCAGCTGGGACGAGCCTTTTTTTCTACACTGTCTCTGAATTATCCTCATTGGCCCGTGGCTGCTTTGGGCAGAGACGAGTGTGACATTACAAAGGCGGCTTCCTTGAAAGGTGCCATGAACCGCTATCACCCCGACGTGATTATCAATTGTGCAGCATATACGGCTGTCGATGAGGCACAGACCAAGACTCAGCTCGCAGAGCTCATCAATCATGAAGCTGTCGTAACTCTTGCACGAGAGGCAAGGACATACGGCGCTTTCTTGGTGCATTTCTCGACCGATTATGTCTTCGATGGCAGCGGTACCGAACCTTGGATAGAGACGGATGAACCCAGACCTCTGAATATTTACGGCACCAGTAAATATGCAGGTGAACAAGCTATTCAAGCCTTATGCCCTGACCATTTGATTGTGCGTACCAGCTGGCTTTATGGTGGCGAGGGGAGGCATTTTGCGAGCACCATACTTGGCCGAGCCAGAGAAGGACTCCCCCTCCAAGTTGTAGATGATCAATGGGGTGCTCCGACTCAAGTGCATTGGTTGGCGCGTATGGTGCTATCTGCCTTGGAGCAGGTGTCGATGGTTCCTGGCAAGCGAGGCCTCTATCATCTGAGTAGCCAGGGAGAAACGAGTTGGTATGGTTTTGCATCCGATCTGGTGCATGCAGCCTATGGGTTGGGTCTATTGGCTAAACCCGTACCGGTGAAACCCATTTCTTCGGCAATCGGGTCCCAGGTAGCTACCCGGCCTCTGAACTCCAGGCTCGATTGCGGATTATTCTCCACCACCTTTGGTATCGTTCAGCCCTCTTGGCAGGAACAGATGATGGATTGGTTGCTCAGATTGAAGGCTGAAGCCAATCCCAGGGATGAGGAACACCTCCCATAATATCCACCACATCCACCGTATTGTTGGCTATCTCTATTCGCTAGCGTTGCCTGCAATTTCCCTGTCGAGTGAATGAGGCATGTGATATCTCTCCTCCATTTGCTACAACGCAACCTCCTGATTCAACATCTGAAAAGGCTTATGAAATACCAATCTCTTGCGATTCCAGACGTCAAATTGTTGCTGCCTACTCGTCGTACGGATGAGCGTGGTTTCTTCATGGAGACCCTGCGCCAGAATGAGTTTGAACGCCAATGTGGCCCATACACCCTGGTGCAGGATAATCACACTCGCTCCTGGCAAGGCACGCTACGTGGGTTACATCACCAAGTGGATAAGCCACAAGGAAAATTGGTGAGGGTTGTTCGGGGCTGTATCTTTGATGTGGCGGTGGACGTGCGCCCTGACTCACCGTCATATGGTCAATGGGTTGGCCAAATTCTGTCAGAAGAGAATGACCACCAGATGTGGATTCCGCCTGGTTTTGCTCACGGTTTCTATGTATTGAGTGACGTGGCTGACCTGCTTTATCGGTGCAGTGACTATTACTACCCTGCGGGAGAAAGGGCCCTGCGCTGGAATTCCCCCCATCTGGCTATCGATTGGCCTCTGCTGAATGAAGTGCCATTGCGCTTGTCCGAAAAGGATGCCAATGCTCCCTGCTTCTACCCCCGGGATTAGTGTAACTCCGTATTTTTGTGGCACAATTACTGACTAGAATCAGACCCTTAATTTAATTAATCAGGTAGTCCCATGGTGAAAATTGCCGTTGCGGGAACCGGCTATGTCGGTCTGTCCAATGCCGTGCTGCTTGCCCAGCACAACGAAGTGGTTGCTCTCGATCTGGTGGCTGAAAAAGTTGAGCTTATCAATCAAGGCAAATCGCCCATCGCAGACAGTGAACTTGAGCACTATCTTGCCCATAAGGCCCTTAACCTGACAGCGACGTTGGATAAGCACCAAGCTTATCAAGGCGCGGATTTTGTCATCATTGCGACACCGACCGACTACGATGCGGATACCCACTATTTCAACACCCATTCTGTTGAGACGGTGATCCGGGATGTGATGATCATCAACCCGACTGCCGTCATGGTGATCAAGTCCACGGTCCCCGTGGGTTATACCAAGACGATAAGGGACAAGCTGGGCTGCAATAATGTCATCTTTTCACCCGAATTCTTGAGAGAGGGAAGGGCGCTTTATGACAATCTGCATCCCTCGCGCATCATCGTAGGGGAACGTTCCGAGCGTGCCGAGCGTTTCGCCGCCCTTTTGCAGGAAGGGGCCATCAGGCAGGATGTGCCGCTGTTGTTGACCGACAGCACGGAGGCGGAGGCGATCAAGTTGTTTGCCAATACCTATCTCGCCATGCGGGTTGCTTATTTCAACGAGCTGGATACCTACGCGCAGACCCATGGTCTCGACAGCCGCCAGATTATTGAAGGTGTGGGGCTGGATCCACGTATTGGCTGCCACTACAACAACCCCTCTTTCGGGTATGGTGGCTATTGTCTACCCAAGGACACCAAGCAATTGTTGGCCAACTATGATGATGTGCCAAACAATCTGGTGCGGGCTATCGTAGATGCAAACACTACCCGTAAGGACTTCATTGCTGATTCCATCATTCGTCGCGATCCCAGGGTGGTCGGTGTCTATCGACTGATCATGAAGTCGGGCTCAGACAATTTCAGAGCCTCGGCCATTCAGGGGGTAATGAAGCGGATCAAGGCCAAAGGAATAGAGGTGGTGGTGTTTGAACCTGCGCTCAAGGAACAGACCTTCTTCAACTCCCGGGTGATGGCCGATCTGGAAGCGTTCAAACAACTCTCCGATGTGATCCTCTCCAATCGTATGGCCAGTGAATTGAACGATGTGGCTGACAAGGTGTATACCCGTGATCTATTTGGCTGCGACTAGCCAGAACGCTGGTGTTCCCTCATGCAAGGGTGGGGGATTATGTCACCGCCTTGCACAAGTAGGCAGTGATCAGCATCACTAACGTCGTCAAGCGTCCACTCGTGACATGCCAGTCTGCCGTTGGTGATCAAGTGACATTGGCAATCGCAGCGATGGGAAGATTCAACGTCATGATCCTGTCCCGATAATGCTCCTGGCACAGTGTCATGCAGGTGATGTTATCGCGCGTGCAGGCATGGCTCGGCTGTTCGATGAATCTTGCGATGTGGCGTCATCCAATGACGCATCTGAACCGGCAAAATGCTTGTTCAAGACAACCCGCGGGTCTGTGCTCGCTGTCTTGGCCACATTGCTAGAAGTACATAGCAATGGTGCCATCTGGTGTCATCTTGTGTGTCGATGACCTTCTGCCTGCAGTCTGGTCTTGGCAATCAGGAGGGATTTGGTGTCACGGAGTGGCATATCCTCGTGATCGCGAAGCCAGCAACAAGCCTGCCAACGAAGCTGATGCTGCATGATAATAGGTTTGACCCCTCAGCCATGGTTGGGGATGCCATCGGCTATCAACCAAGGCTGGCAGCCAGCGGGTGTGAAAACCGGCCGCGATGGATATCGTGGCAAGAATGTTCAGCCTGACCAGTCTTGCAGACCCTCTTTTGCCGTGGGCTTGCCTACCCAGTTTCCAATCAGAGAAATGTAACAATATGAGTAATCAAGAACCGACCCTGACTCCTTCCAACGCAGACTTCCCTCAAGGCTGGGTTTCGTCCCGTCCTAGCCACTACATCGATGTGAGAGCACTGCTACTGGAGCTTTGGCGCAGCAAACTGCAGGTTCTCTGCGTGGCTGGTCTGTTTGCCGTGGCAGGTATTGCTTATGCGCTGTTGGCTCCTCAGGTGTGGATCAGCCAGGCAGAGATCAAGAAACCTACGCTCAAGGAAGTCGAATCCCTGGAACTCAACATCAATCAGCTCATGAATGCGCTGGTGCCGGCAAACGCCTTTTCTTCTTTTGAAAAGAAGGCTATCTATGATGATTTTGTTAATAATTTCAACAGCTTCAATAACAAACGCCAATTCCTGATGGCGCAAGGCTATCTGGATGCGGAAGCGACGAAGAACGATATAACGGATGAAAGGGGTAAGCGCCTGCTGCTCAAGAAGCTGACCGAAGGGATTGATGCCCGAAGCCCAGACAAGCTGAGCGAGGAAGTTACCCTCTCCTTTGCGGCAGAGTCTGCAGACGAAGCAAAGTCCCGTCTGGAGCAGTACATTGCCTTTATCCAGCAACAAGAGATAAATGCCAAGGGCAAGGAGCTAAATACCATCTGGCAGAACCGGATTAAAACCCTGCAGAGCCAGTATGAAAGCGCCCGGGCAGATACCCTCAAACAGTTGCAAGATGACATTCTGAGGACGGAATACAGCTTGCGTATCAGCCAGGCTGCCGGCATCGAGACCCCGGTGCAAAATCTGCAAAATCAAGACAGCTTTGCCATCGATCTGGGGGCCAGAGCGTTGGCAGAGAAACTCAAGGTACTCAAGGAGATCAAAAATCCTGAGTTCATGAACCCCAATATCAGTGACCTGCGTTTGCAGTTGAGCAGTCTGCAGGCCATCAAGCTGGAAGCGCTACCCTTCCAGTCCTTTGCATACCAGGCATCTCCGAGCGAGCCTTTGTCTCGTGACAAGCCCAAGCGTCCTCTGGTGGTCGTGTTGGCCACGTTACTTGGCGGAATGCTGGGGGTGGGTATCGTAGTAATACGGTACGCAATAAAAGGTCAAAAAAGTATCCACTAATAGGATGTATTCATGACTCAAGGAGGCCCAGGCCTCCTTTTTTAATGTCTGTGGCAGGGATAGCCCCCATTTCGAGGGAGAAAAATCAGCACAAAATGAGTGGGAAGATATAGAAGAGAGCCATGGATGTCTTTTGAGGCCCATAATTGAATGGTATTTCTATGTCAATGAATTTGTTGTGATTCCCCCTGATATGGGGGGGTAAAAGTTTATTCGGCAATGCTAATTGGTTGTTTTTTGGTCGATCAAAAACTGATTAGACCAGATTGGCTACCCTTTTGAGCAAACCATAGGTAGAATCACGCCCGCCGATTCAAAATTAATCTTGTATCTTCTTGTGCTTAATAGGCTCAGCATGATCATGGTTATCACGACGGATAAGCATAACGAGCGCCTCGCCGTCATGCTTGCCAAGGTGAGCAGGATAAAAACTGTCATAAATCTTTGGCAAACTTAACAATATGTGGACTGCGAGCACACTGGGAGCTGTAACTCAGGGGCGGTAGCCACTTTATTGCTTTTTTGAATCGGTTCCTATCTGGGTTGTTACGGTCAATTTTGTCATTAAATAAGTGCTGGCTGCCGTCAGGCAAATTAAAAGCAGGTCGTTCCAAGAGGCGAACCTGATAATTTCTAGGGATGAAACAAAATGGAAACGTCTGGTCTGGTTGCCTTTCTTGGGACCGCGCTGGCTATCGCTTGCTTGCGCCCATTGTCAGCTAAATTACAACTTGTTGATCTGCCGAATCAGCGTAAACAACACGTTGGTGCAGTCCCTCTGATTGGAGGCATTGCAGTGTGTCTGGGGGTTTACCTCAGCGTCTTCTTCACGATCCCCTTGCAAAGTTCGATCATCATCATGCTGAGTTGTGCCGGTTGCATGATGATGATTGGTGCCATTGACGATGCCAAGGATATCTCCCCCTGGATCCGGCTGAGCTTGCAGGCCCTCCTGATCCTGGTGCTCTGCCTCTCGACCAATATCAGCCTTCATCAGTTTGGTGATGTGCTGGGGGTCGGAAATCTCACCATCCCATTTGTGGATCTGCTGGTTGCCATAGTCGCGGTCTGCGCCGCCATCAATGCTTATAACATGATGGATGGCATTGACGGGCTTGCTGGTAGCATGGCTGGCATCTCGCTGATCGGGCTCTCCATCCTGTTTACCGACACCATGCCTGACATGGCCCAGCTCTGTCTGGTCATCACCATTGCACTGGTGCCTTATCTGCTGGTCAATCTCAATATTCCTCCCTTCAAACGAAAGATATTCCTGGGGGATGCCGGCTCCATGTTCCTGGGTTTTGTCATCGGTTACCTGGTGCTGTTCGGTTCACAACATCATGAGCTGGAACCTGCGTTTCGACCCGTGACCGCCCTCTGGCTGATCGGCCTGCCGTTGATGGACATGGTAGGCATCATGATCCGTCGTATTCGTAAAGGCCAATCCCCCCTGCGTCCTGATCGCAATCACCTGCACCATATTCTGCTTCATGCCGGCTTTACCTCCCGCGAAGCCCTGCTATTGATCGTGGTGGCCAATCTGGGCATCGTCTTCTTTGGCATTTTTTCCGAACAGGCCCAATTGCCTGAATGGCTGATGATGGCACTCTATCTGCTGCTGTTTGTTGCCTATTCCTACTGCTTGTCACATGCATGGAAGTTGGGAAGGTGGGTTAAGAATATGAAACATTTGGAAGTAGATATTAATAAAATTAAAAAAAATTAAGATATACAATTTATAATTGGAATTGATATGTCATTTGAAATTAAAGCTTATTTAATAAGTATTGATCTTTGCGTTCAAATTATCATTGGGATGATACATGAATTCTAATTATAGAAATGTAATTGTAAATTTTGTATCATTGGCTTTATTGCAAGTCGGTAACTACATAGTGCCACTTGTGCTCACTCCATATCTAATTATTAAGATTGGAGTGAAAGAGTTCGGAGTTCTAAGCTTCGCTACTGCAATTATAATGTTTTTTAGAGCAATCATATCATATGGATTCGACTTAAGTGGAACTAAAGCCATTGCAGAAGTATCTGATGACCTCAAAGAGGTTGGCAAGATCTTCCAAGAGATAATCTATGCTAAGATACTTCTTTCCCTGTTTTGCTTTGCGCTTCTAGTTAGTCTAACTCTACTTATACCTCAGTTTCATGAAGTGAAAAGTCTTTTGTTTGCCTTGTTTATTTTAGCCTTTGCGGATGTATTTTTTCCTATATGGTTATATCAAGGCGTGCAGAGAATGAAAGCTATAACCATACTAAAGTTATCCAGTCGATTTATATTTGTTGGTTTGACAATGCTGCTTGTTAACTCTAGTGACGATACATTATACATACCACTTATTGAAGGCAGTGTTGCGTTAATTTCATCATTAGTTTCTTTCTCATGGGCAATAAAAAAATTTAACATTGAGTTTCATGTGCCTAACTATCGACGTGTTATTTCTACATTGAGAGTTTCTTGGCATATTTTTTTATCAAAGTTTTCTGTTCTTTTTTATACAAGGTTTAATGTAGTTCTACTAGGATTATTATCATCACCTATCATGGTAGGCTACTATGCTGTAGCTGAAAAAATATATATGGCTATAAGAGAGATGCTTAACCCGCTAATACAAGCAGTATTTCCATATTTATCTCGTTTAAGGTTAAATAATGCGGAAGAATATAATAAAAAAATAAAACAATTCTTTTTTGTCTTTCTTATTGTATTAGTTGCCTCATCATTGTTGTTATATCTATCTAAAAGCTATATTTTAATGATGCTGATGAAAGAAATTAGTCAATATATGCAGGATATGCTTGCAATATTTTCACTGTGCTTATTGTTTTCAGTAGGTAGCGTTCTATCAACAGTATTGATTATTGAGAACAGAAGTGCGGTCTTATCAAGGATCACATTTTTTACTGTGCTGCTTAACTTGATTATCGTCTATCCATTGGTTATTAAATATGATGCTGTTGGATTAGCGATCTGCTTCTTAATTGTTCAAATAGCCCATTTTATAATGCAGTTATATGTGAACAGAATCATATTTTTCAGGTGATATCATGTCATTAATAAGTAGTTTCTATCGTAGGATTCAAAAAATATTCCTGTCCGCCAATAAGCTTGCTGAGCTAAGAGGTGTTAAGCTGGGGAAGAATTGTAAGTTAAATAAAACAGTCGATTTTGGTAGTGAGCCATACTTAATTACCCTAGGCGATGACTTCTACTGTTCAACAGGCATTAAATTTGTTACCCATGATGGGTCTGTTAATGTATTGAGAAATCTTTATCCAGAGCTAAAGAGTGCAGATCTATTTGGACGTATAAGTATAGGAAAGAATGTATTCTTAGGTTGTGATGTAATCGTTCTCCCCAACAGTTGTATTGGTGATAATGTTATTGTGGGGGCTGGCTCTATTGTTCGTGGTGAGCTTGAGGGTGGGTATGTCTATGCTGGTGTTCCTGTGAAGAAAATAATGACAATAGAGCAATATAAAGAGAAAAATTTGCCTAGAGTTTTGCTTACAAAGAATCTAAATCATAAACAGAAAGAAACTTTATTAGAGAGCAATAAAACTAATCTCATATAAAACAATTATTGGTTAATTCATTCATATGACATCTAAAATAACAATTCCCTTGCTTACGTTGCATGCAATTCTTGCCGTATCTTTTATTGCATTTTTCTTCATTCCTATTGATGTTGATTTAAACTATCAGCGACTTCTGTTAGCTTTAGTGTTTGTTGCAGCACTTTTATTTTTCAAAATCTCAAATATAAATGGAAATTGGCTTTCATTTAATGTGATATTTATATCTGGGTACTTTATAGTTTATTTTCAAATCATATTGTTACAACATGTAGGGTATTATTTGCCTGCATGGTCATATAAACAATACTGGTCCGATCCAAAAATTGAAAACTTATCTCTCGTTGTATCTGTTGTAGCAATCATATTATATATGATTGGCAATATATACGCTGGTTTTTTTAACTATAAAAAAACCAACGTTTCATTAAAAAAAGAAACTAACTCTATATTCCTATTAGTAATTATTATCTATGTATCTTATGCGGCATTTTTCTCAACTGCCGGTTCATATCGGTCAGGTGTATATTATGCTGCGGATGCTATGCCTATTTCAAATTACTTTCTTAAGTTATTTAACGCGTCCTTAACTGCTGCAATCATTGTAAAATTAACTAATATTTTTCTTTCAAAAGAACAGTTAAGTTTGTATCGGTATGTTCGCTTCTTTGGACTTCCGTTATTATTAATTATAACATGGCATTTAGGTTTTTCACTCTATATTGGTGATCGCGGTGTTATAATAGCCTACGGTTTGCTTTTTGCATCGGCTTATGTGTATAAAAACAAGAAAATTGGGCTTGTTAAGCTGATTTTTATATTAATTACAGCATCGTTTTTCTTAACAATTGTTGGTGAGGTTAGACAAAGTAAAGATAAATCATTGACTTATTATGAGCAGTTTGTGGTTTCCCTAAGTGGAAAAAAAGAAAATAGTCGATGGTATGAGGAGACGGTTCCTGGTGATAGTTTTATTGAACTTGCTCAGTCAGGCAGAACATTAAACCATTCGTTGAATAATGTTCCAAATAACTTCGATTTTAGATATGGGATCTACGCGTTAAAAAGAATTTCCGGCATTATCCCTGGTATGCAGGGCGTTATAAACAGTATTGTTGAGAACGGTGATGATAATTATCTTTCCACAGCGGAATTTATCTCATATTTGATTCAGGGTGATAACCAGACATATGGTGATGGTACATCTATTACAGCGGATCTTTATTTAGATTTTGGCATTACAGGTGTTTTTTTGGGGATGTTCATTTTTGGTTTATTTATAGGTTTTAATGAGACGAGATTTAATAGAGGGGGCGTTTCATATTTAAATATAGGCGTTGTTTCATTTTTCGTCTTTTACTCTAAGTCTCTATACCTTTCTAGATCGTCAATATTTTTAGAGCTTTCCATTATATTCATGGTCTGGCTGTTTCTTGTTATTAATAACGTTCTTTCAAGACGGTTTAGAAAATAGCTATTTAAGGCATATCACATAATATATAAATTTCAGGCGACTGATTCTATGCGTAGAAAAATCACTCTATTTATTGATACTTTTGGTACTGGCGGCGCAGAGCGAGTATGTATTACGTACGCTAATATATTGGCTGATCTGGGGTTTAGCGTATCAATCATGGTTTTTAACCAGAAAAAGAGAAGCTATCTAGATGAGTTAGATGCAGGTGTAAAAATTATCAATCTAAATGCCAAGAATGGTGTCTTTGCGTTTTTAACCCTTCTTTCATGCCCAAGAGTAATTAAACAAACAGATGTTTTTATAGCATTTAATCACCAAATATCGCTCATCTTATACATATTAACGAGAGTGTGCTTTATAAAGAAGGCCATTGTTGCTCGGAATGTAAACAATCTTAAACTTGATTTGAATGCTAAAAAAGGGAATATCTTAAAGCGTCATATAACAAAATTCCTGATGCGTTTTTTTTATAATAAAATGGATGGATATATAGCACAGTGTAATATGATGAAGCAGTCAATGTCAGATTTATATTCGATTGCGTTAGATAAAATCGAGGTTATCTATAACCCTATCGCCCCAAAGTTTAGAAAAATTGAGCTATGTAAGGATATTGATATATTATTTGTCGGCCGATTAACTCAGCAAAAAGGCATTGACAATCTTATTGAAATATTAAAGAGGATGAAATCCACCATTTCATCTTTTAATATTCATATTGTTGGTGTTGGTGAGTTACAAAGCTTACTCTTGAATGAGTTAGATGAATATGGAATTAAATACACTTATGAATATAAATGTAACGATATGGTAACCCTTTATAATAGGGCTAGAGTCACTATTCTTACATCTTATTATGAAGGCTATCCCAACGTCTTAGTTGAATCCATTGCCTGTGGTACACCAGTAGTTTCTTTTGATTGTGAGAGTGGCCCCTCAGAAATAATTGATAATGAGAAAAATGGTTTTCTGATACCGCGATTTGATCTTGATATTTTCACCTCTAAGGTCGCTTATATCTTAAGAAGTGATTTCCAGATAAATGCGGAATTGGTTAATAACGATCACAAAGATAGATTAATAAATGTTATTAATTCTTCATGTTATTAATAATTGTTAAAGTTAAGAGAGGGTTTCTGAAATAATGAAAAGTAGGTTGCTGTTTATAGAGCCTTTTTCTGGGGGGTGTGCAGGCGCTCAGAAGGTTAGCTTAAATGTATTGGAGTACTTGAATACCAAGTTTGATCTATATGTTATACACAGAGACAGCAACGGAAGTTATGAGAGAAATTTTATAAATTATAAAAAGACGGGAGTTCTCCCTATAGAATCACTATTAAAAAAAATATTTGGGTCTGGTGATTTCTTTGGCAATCTTTCAGTAATAAACTTTTCTTATTTTATACTTTCTGTATTGATATGTAATATTTACTCTTTAGTGAAAACAATAAAATTAAGGCCCAGTTATGTTTACACCTATGATCCAAGAGGATTACTCCTTAGTTGCCTCTTTTTAAGACTATTTAGAGTAAGGGTAATTTGGCATTTACACTCAGAGCTACCTAAGAGTAAAATTTTAAAAAAATTTCTTATCTCACTATGTTCACGCATAATTGTGCCATCTGAAGCAATAGCAAAAAGTTTCTCTGATACAGATAAAGTGTGCGTAATCTATAATGGATTTATATTTGATGAAGAAATTAGATGCTCTGTACCTAAAAATCCCAATATAAAGAAACTGATATTTTTAGGAACCCCATTTCCACATAAAGGGGTGCATAATATTATCCAGGCAGTTACTCTCCTAGAGCAAAAATCCATACCGTATGATCTATGCTTGAATATATATGGTGCTTTTGAACAGTGTAGTTTGGAATATAAAAATCTATTAGACTCTCTTCTCACAAGAATCAAGAAAACAGAAATTAATTTCAAAGGTTGGACTTGTCATTCTAGACAGGAGATTGCGAATAGTGACCTTTTAGTTTTCCCTAGTGTAATTGAACAGAAGATACAGCTTGGTGATAATTTACAAACCATAAGATCGAGTGAAGCATTACCTACTGTACTTATCGAAGCTCTATCTGTCGGAGTCCCTGTAATAGCTACTAATACCCCAGGTGTAAGTGAGATAATTTCAGATAAATGTGATGGTATAATAATTGAAGAATCAGAGCCCGTTTTTATCTCGAATGCAATACTCGAGATATTTGATAACGTGAGTCTATTTAAACCGGATAAAGAAAAAATAATCGGGATGTTTTCTCAATCCAGAATGAGAGAGCAATTGGATAAAATATTTTTGTAATAAAAATCTGAAAGATAAGAAGAATATGATGTCAAAAAAAATCAAGTTTATATTAAGGGATTCTTTACGTTTATTGTTAGGTGTTAAATGGTATAATAAAATAAGGTTTTTTATTACTCACAGATACTTACTGAACACTGATAAGCCAGTTTCATTTTCTGAGAAAATAATATACAGGAAAATAAGCACCGCTCCCGAGTTGTATTCAAAATATGTTGATAAGTATGCCGTCAGGAAATATGTTTCAGAAACGATTGGCGCTAAGTATCTCATCAAGCTTTTAAAGGCTGTTGATCATATTGAACCATGTGATTTCGATGATCTTCCGGATTCATTCGTGATTAAAACTAGTAATGGTGGTGGAGGAGAGAATGTACTAATAGTAGAAGATAAATCAAAGTTAAATCTGCTAGAAGTATGCAATACATTTAACTCTTTCCTTAGTATAAAGATGGGAGTTATAGTTGATGAGCATTTTTATGATATAGAAACACCAAAAATAATCTTTGAAGAATTAATGAAGCATAATGATGGTCGTTATCCTTCGGATTACAAAATCCATATTTTTAATGGCGGTGATATTACGAAATTATATATCCAAGTTGATGCTGATAGATTTGGGAATCATAAACGTACAATTTACAATGAGGACTTAACGCCAGCTGGTTTCTCTATTCAGCCCAAGTATGAATCTGTCGATATTAACTTCACTTTTCCATCTAATATAAAAGAGCTTCTTTATTTAGCAAAAATACTTTCAAAAGATTTTAAATATGTACGTGTTGATATGTATAGTGTTGATGATAGAGTTTATTTTGGAGAAATGACATTCTGTCATGGCAGTGGCTGGGAACCTATATCCCCTAGAACTGCTGACTTCATGCTTGGTAAGCTTTGGGATGAGTTTAAATAAACTGCTATCAGGTATAGATGTGAAAACAATAGCCATATCAGCCAACACCAGTTGGTATTTATATAACTTTAGAAAAAACACCATTACTGCTCTTATTGAGCTAGGTTACCAAGTTATTGCAATAGCACCACATGATACCTATGCAACTAAATTAGAAGAACTGGGCGCTAGGTTTATTCATGTTGATATAGATCAAAGTGGTACCAATCCAATTAAGGATATAAAAACTCTATACTCACTCATTAAAGCGTTTTACAAACACAGAGTTGATATTGTTCTTAATTTTACACCAAAGAATAATATCTATGGTACTTTAGCTGCAAAAATCAGTGGAACTAAATCTATCAATAATATTGCGGGTCTTGGTACATTGTTTGTCAATGAAACATTGACATCCAAAATTGCACGTATGCTGTACAAGGTTAGCCAGTGTTATGCGCATAAAATATTTTTCCAAAATGAAGATGATAGAGCTCTTTTTATTAATTCTGGTATTGTAAGAGCTGAGTTTACCGACCGCTTACCAGGCTCAGGCGCTGACTTGACACGTTTTTCTATCACTCCTGCGATTGATGATGGTGTTACCCGTTTTTTGTTGATTGCAAGAATGTTATATGAAAAAGGTATCAATCATTATGTCGAGGCAGCAAGAATTTTGAAGAAAAAGTATGGCCTGCGAGTTGAATTTTCATTGTTGGGTTTTTTGGACGTAAATAACCCATCTGCTGTTTCTAAAGCAGAAATGCAAGCGTGGGTTGGTGAGGGTATAATAAATTATCTTGGCACCACTGATACGGTTGAGAACGAAATAGCTAAAGCCGATTGCATGGTCTTGCCATCCTTTTATCGCGAGGGTGTACCTAAATCATTACTTGAAGCCGGTGCCATGGGGAAACCCATTGTAACGACGAACAACATTGGATGTAAGGAAACTGTTGATGATGGTGTAAATGGTTTTTTATGTGAACCACGTAATACCTTGAGTCTTGTAGATGCATTAGAAAAGATGATTGTGATGGGCCATGCGCAGCGGCTGACTATGGGTAATAATAGTCGTAAAAAAATGGAAAATGAATTTGATGAGAAAATAGTTATTGATAGGTATATTGACGCCGTGTTGAAAATATAGCATTTAAAGTGCATGCAAGGAGAATCTCGTGAAGTATTTAGTTACGGGTGCAGCAGGATTTATTGGCTGTGCCGTCAGTCAGCGGCTTTGCCAACAGGGTCATACCGTTATTGGTATCGATAACCTGAATGATTATTACGACGTTTCGTTAAAAGAGAGCCGTCTCGCCCGGCTGGCGGGTGAAGCCAATTTTGATTTTCGCAAACTTGATCTGGCCGATCGGGCAGGCATGGCCGAATTGTTTGCCAAGGAGCAATTTGAACGGGTTATTCATTTGGCTGCGCAGGCCGGTGTGCGTTACTCCCTGGAGAATCCCTTTGCCTATGCTGACAGCAACCTGGCAGGGCATTTGGCCATCCTGGAAGGGTGCCGTCACAACGGTGTCAAACATCTGGTCTATGCCTCTTCCAGCTCTGTGTATGGCATGAATGGTAAAATGCCGTTTGCCACCCAAGATGCCGTCGATCACCCCGTATCACTCTACGCCGCTTCGAAAAAGGCCAATGAGCTGATGGCGCACACCTATTCCCATCTGTACGGCATTCCAACCACAGGTCTGCGTTTTTTCACCGTCTATGGACCATGGGGTCGCCCTGATATGGCGCTGTTCAAGTTCACCAAAGCCATGCTGGCTGGCCAGCCAATCGATGTGTATAACAACGGCCAGTTGAGCCGTGACTTTACCTATATCGACGATATTGTTGAGGGTATCTTGCGCATTGCCGATGTGGTACCGGTTGCCAATCCTGACTGGCAGTCAGAGAAAGGTTCGCCCGCTGACAGCAGTGCCCCTTATCGTATCTTCAATATCGGTAATGGCAGTCCTGTCAAATTGATGGACTTTATCGATGCCCTGGAAAAGGCGTTGGGCATTGATGCCATCAAAAATATGTTGCCAATGCAGGCTGGTGATGTGTATGCCACTTGGGCCGACACCGAAGATTTCTTCGAAGCAACAGGGTATCGTCCTGTCATGTCTGTTGAAAAAGGGGTTCAGGCCTTTGTCGAATGGTATAAAAACTATTATAACGCGCAGCGGTAAGCGAGGTTTGTTGTGAAAATTGCGATTTGTGGTACGGGTTATGTCGGTTTGTCCAATGCGGTATTGCTGGCACAGCACCATGAGGTGGTGGCCGTTGATGTGATTGCCAGCAAGGTCGAGATGATCAATCAGGGCCGCTCTCCCATCGTGGATAAAGAGATAGAAAGCTATCTGGCCAGCCGAGATTTGAATCTGCGTGCCACGCTGGATAAAGAGGCGGCTTATCAGGGCGCTGCCTTTGTCATCATTGCCACGCCGACCGATTATGATCCAGAGACCAATTATTTCAACACCAGTACCGTGGAGTCCGTGGTCAAGGATGTGATGGCCATCAATCCTGATGCAGTCATGGTGATCAAATCGACGATTCCGGTGGGCTTTACTGCTCGGCTGCGGGAGGAGTTGGGATGTGCCAATCTGATTTTCTCACCAGAATTTTTGCGTGAAGGGCGCGCACTTTATGACAACCTGCATCCTTCGCGCATCGTAGTGGGGGAGCGTTCAGAGCGGGCTCAGGTATTTGCCAACCTGCTGCTGGAAGGCGCCATCAAGCAAGATGTGCCGGTGCTTTTCACTGACAGCACAGAAGCAGAGGCGATCAAGCTGTTTGCCAATACCTACCTTGCGATGCGAGTGGCATTTTTCAACGAGCTCGATACCTATGCCCAACTGCACGGGCTGGACAGTCGGCAGGTGATTGATGGCATCGGCCTCGACCCACGTATTGGCAGCCATTACAACAACCCCTCCTTTGGTTATGGTGGCTATTGCCTGCCAAAAGACACCAAGCAGTTGTTGGCGAACTACAACAATGTTCCCAATAACCTGATCCGTGCCATTGTGGACTCCAATACCACACGCAAGGATTTCATTGCCGATTCGGTGATCCGTAAAAATCCATCCCGTGTCGGTGTTTATCGACTGGTGATGAAAGCGGGGTCGGACAATTTCCGTGCGTCTGCCATTCAAGGGGTCATGAAACGGATCAAGGCCAAAGGCATTGAACTGGTGGTCTATGAACCTAGTCTGACAGAATCCGAATTCTTCCATTCCCGGGTAATGACTGATCTTGCCGAATTTAAAGCAAGCTGCGATGTGATTCTGGCAAACCGCATGGTCGATGAGCTGAGTGATGTCATGGACAAGGTATATACCCGCGATCTGTTTGGTAGTGATTAATCCCTGACACAGGCTGCCCTTTGGGGCAGTCTGTCATGGCGCGTTTATCAAGCATCATCCGTCGCTCATATCGGATCGTCCATCATGTTTTCATCATGGGACCCTGCCACTGGACCTGGCAGGGTCATGACCCGATATAGGAAGCGATTGGGTTGGGGGTTGTTGATGGGCATGTTATGCATGTGGTTACTTCGTGCTTGATGCCTTGTGTCTTCAGACGATCTATCCGTTTTTCTTGGTAAATATTCCTCATGATTTTCCCTGAACTCCGCTATCATACGGCGATTTTTTTCAGTCAGTTTTTGATGGCAAGCTAAATAAGGTGTGGAAGTGAAAAGGATTCAGCTCATCCCTCTGTTGTCGGCCGTGGCTCTGCTCAGTGCATGTACTGTGGTGCCGGGTACCAATCTTTCAACCAGCGGCAAGACCGAGGTGGCTACCGGAACGGTTGATGTTGATCAACTGGCCGATGTCTACCCGGTGACGCCAGCACTGGTCAGCGAATTGCGCAAGGCGCCGGTGGTGGGCAAGGCCAACCCTGAGCTCAATCGCCAGATCAGCAGTTATGAGTACCGTATCGGGGTTGGCGACATCCTCAATGTGACGGTGTGGGATCACCCGGAGTTGACCATTCCTGCCGGCTCCTACCGCAGCGCGAGCGAGGCGGGTAACTGGGTACACGCAGATGGCTCCATCTTCTACCCCTATATCGGCAAGGTCGCCGTGGTGGGAAAAACGGTATCTGAAATCCGTGTGGATATTGCCAAGCGGTTGGCTCAGTTTATTGAAAGCCCGCAGGTCGATGTCAGCATTGCCGCTTTCCGCTCCCAGAAGGTCTACATCTCCGGCGAAGTAGCCAAACCTGGCGCGCAGCCCATCACCAATGTGCCGATGACGCTGCTCGATGCCTTCAATCTGGCCGGGGGCTTGAGCCCGACGGCGGATTGGCATCATGTGGTCCTGACTCGCCAGGGCAAGGAATACCCGCTGTCGCTGCAGGATCTTTTGCAGTATGGCGACCTCTCTCACAACCAGCTGATGCGCGATGGCGACATGCTCTATGTGCCGCGCAATGATGCCCAGAAAGTGTTTGTCATGGGGGAAGTCAACAAGGCTTCAACCCTGACCATTGGTCGTGAGGGAATGAGCCTGACGGAAGCCCTGAGCAGTGCCGAGGGCTTGAACCAGAATGCTGCCAATGCCACAGGTATTTTCGTATTGCGCCCGGCAGGCAAGTCACAGCAGAAAGCCGCCATCTATCAACTTGATTTGAGTGATGCCACTGCGCTGGTGATGGGGACGGAGTTTGCGTTGCAACCCTATGACGTTGTGTATGTAACTACCGCACCTGTGACGCGCTGGAACCGCGTGTTGAGTCAACTGGTTCCCTCCATCACTGGCTTTAACGAGTTGACGGAAGGTATGTTGCGGGTTCGCAACTGGTAACGCTCAATGGATATTGACTCGGGGCCGTTGGCGTCGGGTTGAAGATGAAAGAGTGACAGTAATATGTTTGAGAAAATTCTCGTCGTGTGTGTGGGCAATATATGTCGTTCCCCGACGGGTGAGCGTCTGCTGCGGGAGTGTTTGCCCGGTCGTGATATCCGTTCTGCCGGAGTGAACGCCCTGGTCGACAAGCCTGCTGATCAGGTCGCTAGCGAAGTAGCCCTGCAACATGGGGTTTCTCTGGAGGGGCATGTTGCGCGTCAGCTTAACCGCGCGTTGTGCCAGGAGGCCGATCTCATCCTTGTCATGGAGAAAGGGCATATTTCCGCCGTGACCGCTATTGATCCTGGCGCCCGCGGCAAGACCATGCTCTTTGGCCACTGGCTTGGTGAGTGCGAGGTGCCAGATCCCTATCGCCTCAGCCGGGAAGCCTACGAACACGTTTACCAACTGCTGGTGCGTGGGGCCGATGCCTGGGTAAAAAAACTGTAACCACAGCCTGTGCCTGTGTTCGGGTTATCTGACAATAAAAATGGACTCTGTGTAATGACGACTTCTTCTGTTTCGTCCCGGCAAAATAGTGCTGCGGTGGAAAACGATGAGATCGATCTGGGGCGCCTGCTGGGCTACCTGATCGATGGCCGTTGGTGGATTGTATGTATCACCGGCTTCTTTATGGTGATGGGGGTTGCTTACGCCTTGCTGGCGACACCTGTCTTCAAGGCCAATGCCCTGCTGCAAGTGGAAAAAAAGGCCAGCGGCACCGCTCTTCTCGGTGATATGGCAGATATGCTGGGTGGCGAACAGGCTGATGCCGCCGCTGAGATAGAACTCTTGACCTCGCGCATGGTGCTTGGCCGCACAGTGCAAGAGCTCCATCTTGATACCGTGGTGACCCCCGATTTCTTCCCGCTGGTTGGGCGTGGTGTGTCTCGTTTGATGGGCCAGCCCTATCCCAAGATGGCGATTAGTCGTTTTGAGGTGACCCCAGAGCTGATTGATACACCCTTCACTTTGACATTGACCGGAGAAAACCGTTTTACCCTGGAGGTGGAAGGCCGGGTGCTGGAAGGACAGGTGGGCAAGCTGCTGGAAAAAGAGGATGTGATCCTGCTCGTAGCAGACGTTGCCGCACAAGATGGCCAGGAATTTACCCTGGTCAAGCAGCCGTTGCTGGATGTGATTGGCGAGCTGCAGCGGGATCTTCAGGTCAGCGAGAAGGGCAAGAATACCGGGATCATTTCTCTGGCGCTGGAAGGGGAAGACAAGGGGCGCATTCGCGCTGTGCTCGATAACATCAGCCAGAACTATCTCCAGCAGAACGTGCTGCGCAAGACTGAAGAAGCCCAGAAGAGCCTGGATTTCCTGCAGACCCATCTACCCCAGGTCAAAGATGACTTGAACCGTTCGGAAGAGCTGCTCAATACGTATCGTCAACAGAACGAGTCGGTTGATCTGTCGCTCGAAGCGAAAGCGGCACTGGACACCATGGTAGGGATTGAGAAACAGCTCAATGAGTTGACCTTCCGTGAAGCCGAGTTGCAACAGCTCTATACCCGTCAGCACCCGGCCTATATCGCATTGATTGAAAAGCGCCAGACCCTGCTCAACACCAAGAACAACATCAACAAGTCGATCAAGCGTCTGCCGAAAACCCAGCAGGACATCTTGCGGTTGACCCGTGATGTGCAAGTGGGCCAGGAGATCTTCGTCCAGCTGCTCAACAAGCAGCAAGAGCTCAATATCATGAAGGCGGGGACCATCGGCAATGTGCGTATCATCGATGATGCGGCGGTCGAAACGCAAGCTGTCAAGCCCAAGAAGCCGCTGATCGTGGTGCTGGCGACGCTGCTTGGAGGCATGTTGTCAGTGGGCCTTATCCTGGTGCGCGCTGCATTCCACCGCGGTGTCGAGAGCCCCGAACAGTTGGAAGAGATGGGGCTGTCCGTCTACGCCACTATTCCCTATTCCGAAGATCAGGCCAAGATAGAGCAGCAGCAGAAGAAGAAAGGTCGTAAAGCGATGGCTCTCAATGAAGCCTTGCTGGCCGCCCGTAATCCGGCCGACCTGGCGATGGAGTCGCTGCGCAGTCTGCGTACCAGCCTGCATTTCGCCATGATGGAGGCCAAAAACAACATCGTAATGATTTCGGGCCCTGGTCCTGGTCTCGGTAAAACCTTCGTGTCTACCAACTTTGCTGCCACCTTGGCCATGGGTGGCAAGAAGGTACTGGTCATCGATGCGGACTTGCGCAAGGGCTATATGCAAAAAGTCATGGGGCAAGAGATGGGGGCGGGCTTGAGCGCCTATCTGGCGGGTCAAAGCGAGATGATGCAGGTGATCAGCAAGACCAGCTTTGATGGGCTCGATTTTGTCTGTCGTGGCGCCGTGCCACCCAACCCCTCAGAATTGCTGATGCATCCTCGCTTCAAAGCGCTGCTGGATTGGGCCGCCGAGCATTACGACTTTGTGATCGTCGACTCCCCGCCGATCCTGGCGGTCACGGATGCGGCCATCGTCGGCCAGCATGTCGGGGCATCCTTGTTGGTGGCTCGTTTTGCCAAGACGGCTGTGAAAGAGGTGGAAGTGGCGATTCGTCGCTTCGAGCAAAATGGTGTGGTCATCAAGGGTATTCTGCTCAACGCGGTAGAAAAGAAAGCCAGCAGTTATTACGGTAATTACGGATATTATCAATATAGCTATGGTGATAAAACCAAAGCCTGATCCGGCTGCAGATGATAGGTAAGGGATTAGTAATATTCAGGGAGGCGAAATTGAAGGTTCAATTGATGCCTCCTTTGAGTAATACTAGATAAGACTGAGAGCGTTAACCTTCTCAGTATTATGTTTTAGCTGTGTCAACAAAAAGGAAGATAACATGAAGAAGACTGCGTTTGTTTTGGCCGCCCTGCTGGCTGTCTCTGCTAATGCCATGGCTGCCGAAGAAGCTGGCGGTGCTGCAGGTGCGGGTGCGAGCGGCGCTGCTGCGGGTGTGGCTGGTACCACTATTGCAGTGGGTGCTGCTGCTGCGCTGGTAACTGTGGTTGCGGTATCTGAATCCAACAACCGCAACAACAACACCAGCACTACCACCTCAACCCGATAATATTCAACAAGGCTGCTCTGTTTGAGCAGCCTTGTTTTTCTTCTTATCCCTCATGGATGGTGTATTGCGCGTGGCACAGTATTTATCTTATTTCCCCTCCCGATTATTGGCATGGTCAGCCACATTGTTATTGGCTGGCTGCAGCACCTCGACCCATCAGACGATCGAGACTCTGGGTTATGTGTTCAACAAGCCTGATGATATTGTACTGACCTCATCCGAGCTGAGAGCGCTACCCTATGCGAGTGCCTATATCAAGGTGGGCGACCTCCCCCAGGCGTTGGTTGTACTGGCATATGTCAATGGTCCGCGCATGTCATGGATGAGCGCCGATGGTGTGATGTTTGTGACCCAGCATGGGCGCTTGATTAAAACAGTGGGTTTGCCAAATGATTTACGCTATCTGGGGAGTCTGGATAAGGATCCGCTGAAGACTTCACGGTTAGACAAGACACCCTCGATGGTGTGGTATAGCGTCGCTGAGTGGTCGAAAAAATACACCAGTGGCTATCCCTTGAGTATGCATTACACGCAGATGGGGAATGAGGTTCTGAATATTATGGACCGCCCCTATAAAACGACGATTGTAGAAGAGCATGTCGTTACCGCCCCGAATGAAGAGCGATGGCTGAATCATTTCTGGATCGATGAGCAGACAGGTCAAGTTCGTAAATTCCAGCAGCAATTAGGCCCTTCCTTGCCAATGATCGAAATGACATTCCTTAAGCCCTATTCATCATGAAAATAATATATAGCTTATTGCTCGCAACCTTGGGGGCTGCCCCCGTTATGGCAGAAGTGTCCGTGTCTGTTTGGTGGCAAGGTCAACCGACAGCAACAATGACTCATCCCCAGTCCATGCTGTTGAGTGACGCGTTGTTAAACTCGGCAGTCTCTCAGTACGATAATTATTGGCCTGTCGCTCATATTTCTACTCCTGCGCGCCAAAAAGACATTGAGTATCAACAGGAAGCCGTGCTGAAGGATCTCAGATTGCTGGCAACGTACTGGCAGCAGCATGATGAAGTTGAACTCGCCCATGCCGCTTTACAGTTGAATCAACAGTTACAGCAGTTGCATTTGACAGGGCGTTTCGAATTGCCTGTGGATCCGGATATCAGCCTGGTGCCATCAGGTGCCAACCCCGTATTGCAGGGGGATTATCAGCTGTATCTTGCCCCTCGCCGTTCGCAAATCTATCTGGCCGGCTTGATTGGTCGCCCTGGCGAGGCCCCGGTTTTGCCTGCGGCAGGGCTGAGAGAGTACTGGAAAAAGCTGGATCGCTTGTACGGAAGTGATGACACCGGCGCGTATCTGATTTCCCCCAGTGGCAAATCTGAGTGGATCCCCGTTGCCATCTGGAATGAACGCCATGTTGAAGCCATGCCTGGTGCCACTCTGTTTGTCGGTTTTGCTCCGAGTGTGCTGCCTGAGCAATATACAGACTTGAATACACGCATGTTGACGTTGTTAGCGAATCGGATGCCCAAATGACCTATCCAAGACTCTCACTGATTGCCCTGCTGGTATCCTTTGCAACACACGCTGATGCCGACATTTTTGAGCCGTTGGGTCCATCACAAAGTGACTTCGGCGGCGTTGGCTTGCTGCAAATGCCAACCGCCAGAATGGCCAAGACGGGTGAATTCAGTGCCAATTATGTTGATGATGATCAGTACCGTCGCTGGTCTATGTCAGTGCAGCCGTTCGACTGGCTTGAAGCCACTTTGCGTTATACCGACGTAAGAACTCGCCTTTATAACGCGAATCCCGACTTCAGTGGTGACCAGACTTACAAAGACAAGGGCATGGATGTCAAAGTCAGGTTGCTGGAAGAGTCTACCTGGATCCCGAATCTCTCTCTGGGTTTTCGTGACCTGATGGGGACGGGGCTGTTTGACAGTGAGTACATTGTCGGCAGCAAGCGTGTTGGCCCGTTTGATTTCACCCTTGGTATGGGCTGGGGAAATATGGGGGAGAGCGGGAACATTACCAATCCTTTTTGCGAGTGGAAAAATGATTGGTGTTCACGAGATAATGGCTATTCCAGCGGTGGTGGCAAATTTGAAACAAAAAATATGTTCCACGGTAATGCTGCCTTGTTTGGGGGTGTTGAATACCAGACACCTTGGCAGCCACTTCGCCTGAAGCTGGAATATGATGGCAATGATTACAGTAATGAATTTGCCGGGAAAATTGATCATTCATCTCCTATCAATATAGGTGCTGTTTATCGTCTGTTTGATTACATGGACACTCATCTTAGTTATCAGAGGGGAAATACTCTGATGTGGGGTGTTACTCTTCGGACCAACTTTAATGATTTACGTCAGAATCATTTAGATGAGCCTCGCCCTGTGTATACCGCTGAAAAGGCCCCGATAGACTCGTCACACGTTGATTGGCCTGTCATGGCAGGACAGTTTGAAAGCAATGCTGGTTGGAATACAGCATCACTTTATAGTGACCAGTCCACTGTAACCTTGCTGGGTCAACAGCACAAATATAGGGACCAGCAAGAAGCGATCGATCGTACTGCTCTGGTTGCGATTAATCATCTGCCTGACACTGTCGAAGAGTTGAGAGTCATTGAGCGCCAGCGAGATTTCCAGTTGCAAGAGACGGTGATTGATCTCGACTCTGTGCGAAAGGCGAACCAGCCCCAGGTTCTTGGGCAGGAGGCAGTGGTAGAAGAGCATCAAAAAGTACCTGCTCCTGTTCAGGGAACGCTCCGTTACCAATCTGAACCAGAGTGGTTCTCTTATTCATTTGACCCGGCCCTGACGCAATCTTTTGGTGGTCCTGAATCATTTTATATGTATCAGATAGGCATTAATGCTAACAGTGAGCTGCGTCTTTCCGATAAGGATTGGTTACAGGGTACGTTGTTCTTCAATATTGCGAACAATTACGACAAATTTAATTACAAAACACCACCTGCCGACACGGATGCGTTACCGAGAGTACGCACTTGGGTGAGAGAGTATGTCGACTCTTCCAATATTCTGCTGAACAACCTCCAGTTAACACATATGGAGCAACTTGGTCAGGAGTGGTACGGCCAGGCATACGGCGGCTATCTGGAAATGATGTACGCCGGTGTCGGGGGAGAGGTGCTTTATCGTCCTTTCGGTCAGTCATGGGCTCTGGGTCTGGATACCAACTGGGTCAAGCAGCGTGATTGGAACAACACCCTGAAGATGGCTGATTACGACGTTGCTACGGGTCACTTGACTGGCTATTGGCAGTTGCCTTTCATGGACAATGTCACTGCCAAGGTAGCTGTCGGGCGTTATCTGGCTGGTGACCTGGGGGCCACGTTTGATTTCTCCAAGCGCTTTGACTCCGGGATTGTGATGGGAGCATACGCGACCTTGACGGATGTGTCGGCCGAAGAGTATGGGGAAGGCAGTTTTACCAAAGGTATCTACATCACGATTCCCTTTGACTTGATGTTGATTCGTCCCACAACATCCAAGGGAACAATTGGATGGGTTCCTCTGACAAGAGATGGGGGGCAGATGCTCAGCCGAAGCCATACCTTGTATGACATGACTGAACGTCTGCCGTTGTAAGACTCTTCTCGGTATTGATTCGTTAGTCTAATGAGCCGTGATAGTGTTTTTACTGTCACGGCTTTTTTTATGCATGATGAGGCATAAATGGGAAGAGAGTGCAGTTTGGTTCATAAGGTTTTTTGGGGAACATCAGTCTTGTACTGGTTGCTTGGCATGCATTTTTTCATGCACAACCCGGGCGGGGCAGGGCTCTATCTGCCGTTCAATGCCTGGGGTTGGATCTTCGCCAGCCTGGTGATGGCCCTGGGGCTGTGGCATGTGACCCTCAGCCAGCGACTGGTGGTCTCGCCGCTGCTGACGGCCCAGTGGCTGGGGGGGATCTTGTTGTTGCTGCCCATGGCCTATCCGGGATTCGAGCTCAAGGACTATGCCATTCCCCGGCTGCTGGGGCTGTTTGCCGGCCTGCTGTTTCTGGCAAGCCTCTATCAGTGGCGATTCGGCCGC
Source organism: Aeromonas sp. FDAARGOS 1418 (assembly GCF_019048585.1). Classification (NCBI taxonomy): domain Bacteria; kingdom Pseudomonadati; phylum Pseudomonadota; class Gammaproteobacteria; order Aeromonadales; family Aeromonadaceae; genus Aeromonas; species Aeromonas sp. FDAARGOS 1418. The sequence continues at coordinate 2,370,698 of NZ_CP077387.1, forward strand.
GAGGCGCGAGACAGGCTGCTCTATCTGCTGCTGGGGGCCGTCGCCATCGAGGCGCTGCTCGGCCTGGTGCAGTACTACCTGCTGGTGCCGGGCAACTGGATTGGGTACGACACCCAGACTAACCGCCCCTATGGCATCTTCCAGCAACCCAACGTGATGGCGAGCTTCATGGCGACCGGCCTGTCACTGGCCATCTGGCTGGAGCTGCGCGGTGATGCCAACCCTTGGCTCAAGGGGCTGCGCTATGGGGTGATCCTGGCCACTTCTCTGCTGCTGGTGGTCCTGCAATCACGGGTCGGGCAACTGGGCGGCGTGATGGCTCTCTTGCTGCTGTCTGCCCAGCTGGGGCGTGAGCGGCGGCTGGGCCGGATGCTCGCGCTGGTGGCTCTGGGCATTCTGCTCGGGCTGACCTCGCAATACCTGATGGCCGGTGCCAGACGAGGGCTGGAGATCTACCAGTCCGGCGGCATGCGCTCCATCTACTGGCCCTACGCCGCCAAGCTGATTGCCCAGATGCCCTGGACCGGTTGGGGCTATGGCAGCTTCGAGTCGGTGTTTCTCCATCACTACATGGCCGACAAGGCGCTGAACCCGGCCATGGTGCAGATCGAGTACAACCTGGATCACCCCCACAACGAGTTTCTCTACTGGGCGGTGGAAGGGGGTCTGGCCCCCATGCTGGGCATGGTGCTGATGGGCGGGGCCCTGCTGTGGCGTTTGAGCCGGGCTGGCTGGGTCAAGGGCGCCGCCTTGCTTGCGCTGGTGACCCCCATCTTGCTGCACACCCAGACCGAGTACCCTTTTTACCACGCCATCGCCCTGTGGTGGGCGCTGCTGCTGCTCCTGTATGCGATGGATGCGGAGGTGGAGGAGCAAGACCACGGCAACTGGCGCGACCATCTGTGCCGCCCCAGGTTGCTGCTGCGCTTCATGGCCATCGCCATTCCCCTGATCGTCATCCCCTTCATGCTGACCGCCCTGCATACCGCCTGGGTGGTGACCAAGTATGAGCGGGGCGGTTACAAGCAGCCTGCGCTCCTGCTCGACATCGTCAACCCCATGGCCTGGCTGACCCGGGTGGAGTTCGACGTAAACGCGGTGCGCCTCACGGTCGGTCTGCAGGCCAACAACCAGGCGGAGCTTGAAGCCTACCTCGACTGGGGACAGGCCTTCGTGCGCCATACCCCGAGGGCTAACATCTACGCCAACATGGTGATCGCCCTCAATGCCCTGGGGCGCACGGCGGAGGCGGACAACCTGCGGGCAAACGCCCTGTTGCTCTATCCGGGTGAACCTTTGCTCACCGTGTCGGCCGCAAGAAAGGTGGCCGCGACCCTGGAGCGCAAGCCCTCTTCGTGAGGGCCGTTTCAATCTGTCTACCATCACGGCCGCCTTTGCGGCCGTGATGGTTTTTTGCCCGCCTCGTTGAAGGGGGAGGGGGCTGGTTGCCAAAGAGGTTCCCGGCCATCCCTTCACCTCGCCGCGCACCGCGGCCGTTTTGCTGTACAAGGTTGCAGCAAGGGTTTCATCGGCTCGCAAAAATGGGGTTATCTGCTGGACGGCGCAAGCGCCTTGGTTAAGATAACCGTCTTAACGTCTTGTTTGGCAAGGGAGTATGACATGGAGATAGTACTAGGCCCATTAGAGGCCCGCGTGATCGGCTGCCTGATTGAGAAAGAGATCTGCACGCCGGATCAGTACCCTCTCTCGCTCAATGCACTGGTCAATGCCTGCAACCAGAAGAGCAACCGGGAACCCGTGCTGGAGCTCGCCGAGCTGGATATTCGCGCCGTGATCGACGAGCTGATCCGCCGCCGTCTGGTGGTCAATACCGCCGGTTTCAACGCCAGGGTGCCCCGTTATCAGCATCGTTTCTGCAATACCGAGTTCGGTGAGCTGAAGTTCTCGGCCCAGGAGCTCGGCATTATCTGCGAACTCTTGCTGCGTGGCCCGCAGACCCCGGGTGAGCTGCGCTCGCGCACCAACCGGCTGTGCAGCTTTGACGATGTGACCGAAGTGGATGCCGTGCTGGCCACCCTCATCGAACGGGGGCCCTATGTGGTCAAGCTGCCCCGTGAGCCGGGCAAGCGGGAATCCCGCTACGCGCACCTGTTCAGTGGCGAGGTGGATCTGCAGGCGCTGGCCGACGCGGCGCCCGCTGGCAACCTTGTGTCACCGGCGGCAGACAGACTGGCAGCGCTCGAAGAAGAGGTCGAGCACCTCAAGGGGCAGTTGCAGGGGCTGGAAGCCCGTCTGGCCCGGCTGGAAGGCTGAGCCAACAACCTGTCTCCAGAAGGCGCTGCGGCGCCTTTTTTGATGACCGCGCCCCTCCTGCGGCCCGTTGCCCGGTGGCAGGGGCGAGTGCCCTGTCAGCCCTGTCGCTCGCGTACCCATCAAAGGCGCTAGCTTTTTTGCACTATTTCGCGCTTAAGGGTCGAGCCGCCGCCGCTTTCCCGTTAAAATTCCGCCTTTGCACTTGCCCGTGAGTTCTGATGTCAGCCTTCACCCTCTCTTCAGATTGCCATGCCCTGCTGTGCGAGCTGCAATTGCAGCGCGCCGCCAGCACTCGTTACCTGCAAGACACCCTCTATGCCCCGGGCGCACCCGGGCGTGCGCTGCTCGACACCCTTGATCAGTTGCAGCAGTGGGGGCTTGTCCGTCAACGAACGGAGCAGCAGTGGAGTCTGACGGCAGAGGGAACCCTGACCCTGATCCTGGCGGTGCGTGCGGGGGAGTGCCCCATGCCGCAGTGGTCCCGCATCCCCTCGGTCACGGGCCTGGAGCGGGCACAGGAGGTGGTGCGCGAGCTCTGTCTGGGAGACGCGGGGCAGATCCCGGCCTATTACCAGAGTGCCGAACTCCTGAGCCTCCTGGATCTCCCCGATGCTCCCCGCCTGCTGGCAGGCTCCAGCCCCGCCTGGCAGGCCCTGCTGCTCGAACACTTCGCCCTGCAGGCCCTGCTTGACGCAGAGCCTGACGAGGGCTGGCCGCTGGCTACGCTGGTCACCTCCTGCTCCCCGGCGCTCTCTGGCCAGATCCAGGCTCGCGCCCGAGAATGGGAGTGGCTCTGCGGTTCCTTTGGGGGCGAGGTAACCACTCACTGGCCTGCACTGCAACAACTGGCGCAGCAGGGGGATGAGCAGCCCCTGGCCGAGCGGCTGCTGGGGGCGCTTGGCCAGTGGCAGGGGCAAGAGGCGTCGCCTTGGCCCCGGATGTTCAGCGCCCTGCTCTGGCTCGGCTGGTTGCAACAGGCAGATCCGGTGCAGGGGGGCGAGCAGCGCAAGAAGTGGCAGCGCAGTCTGGGCCATCACTCCCCCCTGCTGGCCGATCTGCTGGGGCAGTGGGCCGGAGATCGCCACGGCCAGGCGGTCGGCCTGTTCGATACCCTGCAACTGCCGCTGGAGGAGCTCCACTGGGGTTACCTCTGGCTCGATCTCTGCGCCCTGGCGCGCCACGGCGAGCAGAGCCCCCAGGTGACCATCTTGCACAAGTGGGACCTCTCCCACGTGCTTGACGCCGAGCCCCGGCATCGCCTGATGGCCTTCTGCCAGGATCTGCTGCGACTCCTGCTTGGCCGGGAAGCCGCCCATTGGCCCCTGCGCGCGTTGCGTCCTGCTCAAGGGGAGGAAGAGGATGCCACCGAGGAGGAAGGCAAGGCCCCCGCCTCGGCAAGCTGGCTCAACTGGCTGCAGGGGTTGGGACGCTCGAGCGGGGTGCGCAAACCCCAGGAGCGGCTGGTCTGGCTGCTCCACGCGGAGGGGCCTGAGCTTGAGTGCAAGATCCAGAAGCAGAGCACCAAGGGGGAGTGGACCGCCGGGCGAAGGGTCGATCCGGCCCTGCTTTCCACCCAGTACGCCAGCCTGCTGGACGAGGCGGACTGGGCACTGGTGCGCACCCTGCCGCGCAACATGGGCAAGCTGCCCCGGGATGCCTGGGTGCCCCTGGCAAACCATCCTCGCCTCTTCAATGCCAAGGGACAGAAGCTGCAACTGGCCGTCAGCGCCCCCCTGCTGCAACTGGTACAGAGCGGGGAGGGCATGAGCGCCAGACTACATCCTGCTCCCGCCGCCCGCGGTACGCACATCGTCCCCCTGGCTCAGGATTTGTGGCAGCTTATTCTGACACCGCAGGCACTGCTGGACAGATTACCGGCCCTGGAGGCCATTCCGGCATTGCCGCCGGCCGGGCTCGAGGAGCTGCAACGCACGCTGGATGCGATCCCCGATCTCCCCTGGCACAGCCAGGTGGCGGGGCTCAGGGGCAATGCCGAGCTGGCCCCCTGGCCCGGCGTTCCCTCCGTCCTGCTCGACTGGCAGGAGGGGCAGCTCGTGGTCCAGCTGGTGACCCGGGAGGGGGACCTGCCGCCCTTGCCTCTGGGCAAGGGGGAGGCCATCGTGCGCCAGGGTATCCGGGAGTATCACTACTGGCAGCGGGATCTGGCTGCCGAGAAGGACGATGCCCAGCGCCTTCGCAACCAGTTGCCCATCGGCCTGCCCGGCAACGAGTGGAAGCTGGACGGGGAGCAGGCGCTCACCCTGGTCAACGCCCTGCCCGAGCTGGTGGACGCCGGTGTGGTGGTGCACTGGCACCAGGACAGCGCCCGCCTCAAGAGCCTTGATGAGGCAGCCCTGAGCCTGCGCATCGAGCGGCGTCAGGACTGGTTCCAGGTGGAGGGAGCGCTCTCGCTGGACGAGCACCAGATCCTCGATCTTCGCCTCATCCTGCGCCAGCTGACTCCGGGCCAGCGCACGGTGCAGCTCGACGAGAAGACCAGCCTGATGCTGAGCGACAAGCTGGTGGAACGCCTCACCGTGCTCGGCGCCATGCTGGACAACGAGCAGCGCATCAACAACAAGCTGGCCTATCCACTGGCCCGCCTGCTCTCCGTCATCACCACCGAGGGGGATGCCGCCTGGCAGAACCTTCAGCAGGAGTGGCAGCAGGAGGTGAGCTGTCCCCCCGAGCTGCTGACGGCGCTGCGGGACTATCAGAAGGAGGGGGTACGCTGGATGGCGACCCTGGCCCATCACGGCTTTGGCGCCTGTCTGGCCGATGACATGGGCCTGGGCAAGACCTTGCAGGCCCTCATTGTGTTGCGCATGCGTCAGCACCTGGGCCCGGCGCTGGTGGTGGTGCCCAAGTCAGTGGTCACCAACTGGCAGGAGGAGGTGGCCCGCTTTGCCCCCGAGCTCGAGGTGGTGGTGTTCGACCATCCCGCCGAGCGGGAGACCCTGATCCAGGGGGCCAGGGCCGGACAGATCGTCCTGGTCAACTACGGCATGCTCGGCAGTCTCTCCCAGGCGCTCAAGTCCCGCCGCTGGTCGAGCATGGTGCTGGACGAGGCACAGCAGATCAAGAATGCCGGTACCCAGCGCGCCAAGCTGCTGTTCCAGCTCGACGGGGATTTTCGCCTCGCCCTCTCCGGCACCCCCATCGAAAACCATCTGGGGGAGCTGTGGAGCCTGTTCAGCTTCATCAACCCCGGCCTGCTCGGGAGCCTCGGGGAGTTCAAGCGCCGCTTTGGCAAGGCGGTCAAGGATCCCCAGCACATGGCGATGCTGCGGGCGGTGATCAGCCCCTTCATCCTGCGCCGCCTCAAGCAACAGGTGCTGACGGAGCTGCCGGACAAGACCGAGATCATCCATCACATCAGCCTCTCCCCCGAGGAGCGTCAGCTCTACGAGGCGACCCGGCGCGAGGTGGTGCAGCAGGTGCAAAGTGCCGATGGCCGTGCCCTGATGCATGTGCTGAGCGGCCTGACCCGGCTGCGCCGACTCTGCTGCTCCCCCCAGCTGGTGATGCCGGAGTGGTCCCAGACCAGCAGCAAGCTGGACGAGGCGATGGCGCTGCTGGACGAAGCCATCGATGGTGGCCACCGGGTGCTGGTGTTCAGCCAGTTTGTCGATCTGCTGAGCCTGCTGCGCAGCCGTATCGAACAGCGGCAGTGGGACTACTGCTATCTGGATGGGGGCTGCTCGGCCAAGTCCCGTCAGGAGTCCATCCTGCGTTTTCGCCACGAAGCGGTGCCGCTCTTCCTCATCAGCCTCAAGGCAGGGGGGACGGGCCTCAACCTGACCCAGGCCGACACCGTGCTGCACCTCGATCCCTGGTGGAACCCGGCGGTGGAGGATCAGGCGAGCGATCGGGCGCACCGCATGGGCCAGACCCAGCCGGTGACCGTCTATCGCCTGGTGTGCGAGCAGACGGTGGAGGAGAAGATAGTGGCGCTGCACGACGAGAAGCGGGCACTGGCCGACGGCCTCCTGAGCGGCCAGTCCGAGGTGAAGGGGCTGGATGTGGAGAGCCTGCGGGCACTGCTGATGAGCTGACGGCGGGCTGTCGCTCGATGTGACAAGGGGAGCATCCGTGATGCTCCCCTTGTCGTTTGTGGCGGTGCCGAGCCTGCGCTACCCCTGATAGAGGTAGAGGTGCAGCCGCTCTATGATGGGGTCACCGCCAATCTTGCGATCCCGGCGTGCCTGGCGCAACTTGGGCGGGTAGTGGCCCAGATGGGTGACGGCCGGCTGGGTATCGGAGCAGAGCAGCAGGGGAAGGCTCGCCTTGATCTGCTGCTTGCGGGGCTCCCGGTCCTGCCAGAGCAGGTTGATCATGGGGTGGGTCTTGACCGGCCTGCGGATCCGCAGGGCGGCATCCGCCGGCAGGCGGCGAATGTCGTATACCTCCTGATCCACCATCTTGCTCCACTCTTCGTTGTCAAAGAGCGCCGGTACATACCGGCGGCTGCGCTCCAGCATCTCCAGTACCTGCTCCCGGCTGAGGCGGCTGATGCTCTGCTTGTCGGCCCAGGTGAAGCCCAGCGAATGGAGATCCCCCTGAAGCCAGGTCAGCTTGCGATAGACCTGCAGGGTGATGACGCCGGGCAGGGCACCGTGCACCAGCTCGAACTTCTCGTCCCGTCCGCCCGCCGCCTGCACCATGGCCTTGAAGGCGAGCTTGTGCGCGTTGATCTCCTCGATGACGGGGGCCAGCTCCCTGGCGCAGGCGGCAGGAAAGCGCAGCCAGCCGGGCAGACGGTGGGTCGCCTTGGTGGAGCAGCCGGGGCGGGCGCTGTGGTCCTGAAAGGCGGCGAGGGTGGCGGCAAGGGCCGCCTCGCCCGAGAGATAGCCCACCTCGATGGCCTCGATGGGCTCATGCTCTTCCCCCTGGGCCACGGCCGGGAGGGGATAGACATGAGCCTCCAGCAGCTCGAGCTGGCCCAGTTGCCGGGCAAGGCGTGCCAGCGACGCCTCCAGCAGGGCCATCTGTTGACGCAGGGCGGCGGTGGGGGTAAAGGTGTCCATCGGCAGATCCTGTGTGTGCCGCTCCCCTGTTCAGCATGATATTGGGGCAGTGTGGGGAGGCAGCATGATAAACTACTGTATAAATAACCATACCAGTATGATGGCAGGGTGCCAAGTGTCCGGTGCCACCCTGACGATGGGGGTGACATGGGGGGCATCCGGTTCAGGTTGCCTGTTTGTATCTTTTTGTTAAATAACGATCTTGTTGCGATCTATTTGTTAACAAATCCTGGTGGCCGAGAGTTTGCACCCTGCTGACTCGCCGTCGTGCCGTGCATAGCTAGCGTGGGAAAGTGCATAGTTAGAAGTGGGTGGCGCAGGAGAAAATGCTGTCAGGCTGCCAGGGGGAAAGTTTCAGCATTATTTCATTTTAAAATCATATGGTTATGGTTATTGCCCTGGCGATATCAACCATTACTTTTACTAATGTCATGTATCAAAATTCGTCAATTGAGGCACCTCCCCGCCCTGACTAAGCTTTGCGCATCAAATCCGAGCCTTGCGCAGAACGAGTAGAGAGGAGCCATATCATGGCCAACATGACTTATACCGAAGCCGGTTACCAGCATTCCAGCGAATCGAATCTGGTTGCTCGCGTCAAGATGACCGTCCTGACCTGGCTGGAACGCAGCCGCAGCCGTCGCCAGCTCTCCGAGCTGCCCGCCTACCTGCTCAAGGACATCGGTCTGAACGAAGCCGACCGCTATCAAGAGACCACCAAGCCGTTCTGGCGTGGTTGATCAGCCGGGCATGGATGCCTTGTTTTTCTGCTGATACCAGGGGCATGATGCCCACCCGTCTGCCGAAGGCATGCTGCCTTCACCTGCCGATACCCGTTCACTGATTTCCCTCTTCCGTGTTTCCCCCCGCTTGATCCTGTTGCATGAGTTGTCACTCATTCTCGCCACTTTTGTATCCTTACTGTTTGAATTTGTTTAAAAACTGATTTTAAGCCCGGTTGCCTTGCGTATAATCCGGCCATGGCATTCCAGACTAAAGGGTGAGACGGATGATTCCCCAGCATGACTTTTTGGCCCTGACGCGCCGCCATGAGTGGCAGCTCGAGCCTTTCGCCTTCAATCTGACCGACGGTACCCGGGTGAGCGTGTGGGATACCGGCGTGATCTGCCTGGAACCCGCTTCCGAGGCGGGGCAACCCGGGCACAAGGACATCGTCCTCTCCTGCGGCATCCACGGCAACGAGACCGCCCCCATCGAGATCTGCAACCAGTTGCTGACCCGGTTGCTCGCAGAGGAGCTCAAGGTTCGTCACCGGGTGCTCTTCCTCTTTGGCAACCCTGCCGCCATGAACCAGGGGGTGAGGGAGGTGGAAGAGAACATGAACCGCCTTTTCTCGGGCGCCCACAGCAAGGGGGAGGGGCTGTGCAACCGGGAGCGCATCCGCGCCATGCGTCTGGAGCAGTATGTGAGCCGCTTCTTTGCCGACTCGGGCAGGCCCCGTTACCACTACGATCTCCATACCGCCATTCGCGGCTCGCGCCACGAGAAGTTTGCCGTCTATCCCTTTCCCCACGAACGCCCCCACTGCAAGGAGCAGGTACGTTTCCTCGGTGCCTGCGGCGTGCGCACCATACTGCTCTCGAGCGGCCCGACCACCACCTTCAGCTATTACAGCTCGCACCAGCACGGCGCCCATGCCTTTACGGTGGAGCTGGGCAAGGTGCGGCCCTTCGGTGAAAACGACATGACCCGCTTCATCGAGGTGCGCCAGACATTGCAGGAGCTGGTGACCCGGGATGAGGTGGCCCTCGAGCCATGGCGAGCCGATGACTTCACCCTTTTTGCCATAGATCGGGTGATCAACAAGCAGTCGGAGCAGTTCCGCTTTCTGTTTGCCAGCGATGTGGACAATTTCACCGAATTTCCCCAGGGTTTTGTGCTGGCAGAAGATGGGGATCGGCAATACAGGGTAGAGAAACCGCGGGAGGCGGTGGTCTTCCCCAACGCCAACGTGGCCATCGGACAGCGCACCATGCTGCTGGTGGTACCCACCCGTTTGTGGGAGTGAATTGACGCCTTTTTGTCATGCTGATCCTGCGCCACGGGCGGTGGCAAGTAGCATGGCGGTGATGGGTATGATCCCGAACTCGATATGACAGGGAGCCTGAACAGGCTCCCTTCTTTGTTTATGCTCGCCGAAAATTCCGATTACCTTCGAAAATAAAAGAAGTTTCTACTGGTCTTACCTGGATGAATCTCGTTGCCCTTTGGTTAACATGTTGTTTACATTTTAAATGTCACCTCATGGTGGTGACGCTGACAACGGCAAGGAGCCAGTTATGACCCATGTCGACATCCCCTTCCTTCGTTACCTCGATGAGGAGGGGCGCCCGGTCGCGACACTGCCGACCTGGCTGGACAAGGCGATGCTGCACACCTTCTACCGCAACATGGTGATGGTGCGCAGTTACGACAAGAAAGCGATAGCACTGCAGCGAACCGGCAAACTCGGCACCTTTCCCTCCCATCTCGGGGCGGAAGCGGTGGGGATCGGGGTCGGGCTCGCCATGCAGCCAGAGGATGTCTATGTGCCCTACTACCGGGACATGCCCACTCTCTACGTGAGGGGCGTGCCCATGGAGCAGAACCTGCAGTATTGGGGCGGCGATGAACGGGGCAGTGTCTTCTACAAGGCCGATGGCGAGTTGTCGGAAGACTTGCCCATCTGCGTTCCCATCGCCACCCAGATCACCCATGCTGCCGGCATCGCGGCCGCCTTCAAGCTGCGCAACCAGCCCAGGGTCGCCGTGGTGACCATCGGCGATGGCGGCACCTCCAAGGGAGACTTTCTCGAGGGGCTCAACTGTGCCGGTGTCTGGCATCTCCCCATGGTGATGATCATCAATAACAACCAGTGGGCCATCTCGGTGCCGCGCAAGTTGCAGTCGAGCGCGCCCACCCTGGCCCAGAAGGGCATAGGAGCCGGGGTGCGCAGCCTCCAGGTGGACGGCAATGACGTGGTGGCGGTCTATGAGGCGACCCGCGCCGCCGTCGAGCGGGCTCGCAGCGGCAAGGGGCCGACGCTCATCGAAGCCGTCAGCTACCGGCTCGGGGATCACACCACCGCCGATGATGCGACTCGCTATCGTGACGGCGCCGAGGTGGAAGCGGCCTGGGCCAGGGAGCCTGTCAAGCGGCTGCGCCAGTTCATGTTTGAACGGGGCTGGTGGGACGAGCAGCAGGAACAGGCGCTGCTGGCAGAGGCGGGCCGGGAAGTGGAACGCGCCGTTGCCGCCTATGAGGCCATCACGCCCCAGGCGCCGGAGACCCTGCTCGATTACCAGTTTGCCGAGCTGCCGAAGGCCTATCTTGCCCAGCGCCAGCGCATCATCGCCAAGGGCATGCAGCAGAGCGGGGAGGGACTATGAGCGATATCACGCTGCTCGAAGCGATCAATCTGGCGTTGCACCACGAGATGGCACGCGATCCTGATGTGGTGGTACTGGGGGAGGATGTGGGGGTCAACGGCGGTGTGTTTCGCGCCACTGTGGGGCTTCGCGATAAATTCGGGTTCAAGCGGGTCATCGATACGCCGCTGGCCGAAGGACTCATCGCCGGGGTGGCGGTGGGCATGGCGACCCAGGGGCTCAAACCCGTGGCCGAATTCCAGTTCCAGGGCTTCATCTTCCCGGGCATGGAGCAGATCATCTGCCAGGCGGCACGGATGCGAAACCGGACCCGTGGCCGCATCACCTGTCCCATCGTTTACCGCTCCCCCTACGGCGCCGGCATCCATTCACCCGAGCACCACAGCGAGAGCGTCGAGGCCCTGTTTGCCCATATCCCCGGGCTGCGGGTCGTGATCCCTTCGAGCCCGAAGCGGGCTTACGGCCTGCTGCTGTCGGCCATTCGGGATCCGGATCCCGTGATGTTCTTCGAGCCGGATCGCATCTATCGCTCCATGAAGTCGGATGTGGTGGATGACGGCATCGGCCTGCCGCTGGATGTCTGCTTCACCCTGCGTCCCGGCCGGGACATCACTGTGGTGGCCTGGGGTGCCTGCATCCAGGAAGTCATGCGTGCGGCGCACCTGCTGGCGGAGCAGGACATCCAGTGCGAGGTGCTGGATCTTGCCACCATCAAACCCCTGGACATGGAGAGCATCCTGACCTCGGTACGCAAGACCGGGAGGCTGCTGGTGGTACACGAAGCCTGTGGCAGTTTCGGGGTGGGTGCCGAAATCGTGTCCCAGGTGACCGAAGAGGCGATGACTGCCCTCAAGGCGCCGCCAAGACGCCTCACCGGCGTGGATGCCGCCGTCCCCTACTATCGCAACGAGGAGTATTACCTCATCACCGAGCAGGAGATCGCGCAGGCGGCTCGGCAACTGATGGAGAACCAGTGGCTATGACGCACGACAGGTACGGATGCGCAAGTGCCAGGGCCACAGGGCTCCATGGTGTCTGTCAATGTTTGGTGATGTCCCAGCAGAGGGAGAGCAGGTCATGAAATTTTTCAAATTGCCGGATCTGGGCGAAGGACTGGCCGAGGCCGAGATCGTCGAGTGGAAGGTGAGCGCCGGTGATACGGTGCAGGTAGATCAGGTACTGCTGTCGGTGGAGACAGCCAAGGCGCTGGTGGATGTGCCCTCACCGGTGGCCGGGGTCATCGCCAGATTGTGCGGGCAGGAGGGGGACATCCTCCACATCGGGGCACCGCTGGTGGAGTTTGAAGGGGGCGAGGATGACGGCACCGTCGTTGGCAAGGTCAGCGCCCATCAGCAGCATATCGAGGATCATTTCGTGGTGGGGGCCATGGCGCCCGGCGGCACGCTGGTGCAAGCCATGCCAGCGGTCCGTCTGCTGGCGCAAAAACTGGGGCTGGACATCGACAAGGTCAAGGGAACCGGCAGCGCTGGCATGGTGACCGAGCAGGATGTGCAACAGGTGTTCGAGGCCCAGCAGGAGAGCGGCAACGAATTCCTGAAAGGCTCGCGCCGGGCCATGGCCAAGGCGATGGAGCTCTCGCACCGGACTGTGGTTCCGGTGAGCATCACCGACGAAGTGGACTTGCGCCACTGGCGCCCGGATGAAGATGTGACGGTGCGCCTCATCAAGGCGATCGGCGTGGCGTGTCGGGCCGAACCCTCCATGAACGCGTGGTTTGACGGAGAGACCCTGTCGCGGCGTCTGTTCAGGGAGGTCAATGTGGCCATCGCGGTAGACTCCAAGCATGGGCTCTATGTGCCCGTGATGGAGAACGTGGCAGAGCGGGACCATGCTGACATACGGCAGGGGCTGGATCGGATGATCGCCGATGTGAAGGCCCGTGCCGTGCCGCGGGAAATGCTGCAGGGGGCAACCATCACCCTCACCAACTTTGGCGCCATCGCTGGCCGTTACGCCAGCCCCATCGTCACACCACCCCAGGTGGCCATCATAGGAGCGGGCAAGTTGTTCGAGAAGGTGGTGTTCATCCACGGCGAGGCGCGCCCGGTGCGTGCACTTCCCCTGTCGATGACGTTTGACCACAGAGCCTGCACCGGTGGAGAGGCTGCTCGCTTCCTCAAAGCCCTGGTTCAGGCACTGGAGTCGGCACAGGTCTAAACCGCTGTACCCCGCCGCTGGCGGGGTACAAATTTGTTTGCGTAATCGACAAAGGCACGTATAATCTCAACCAGCTTGAAAAGGCGATAGTTATGTCAATGAATATGATGTTTTACATCTTTTCCTGTTGTTCATAAGTAATCCCGTTTTTTGAGCTTTATCCGCTGAAAAGCATAAGTAATTATTTTGAATACAGGTTTAAAGATATGTCTAACATGATCACCGGTACCGTTAAGTTTTTCAACGAAACCAAAGGTTTTGGCTTCATCCAGCAAGAAAACGGCCCGGACGTTTTCGTTCACTTCAGCGCCATCCAAGGTAACGGCTTCCGTACCCTGGCTGAAGGTCAGCGCGTACAGTTCTCTGTGACCCAAGGTCAAAAAGGCCCGCAGGCTGAGAACGTAACTGCTCTGTAATTCTTGCAGAATTTAAAAAAGCCGTGGTACCTCTGGTGCCACGGCTTTTTGTTTTCATGGCTTCATCAATACGCGTCATGACCCTGCTCTCCTCCCTCTTGCTGACCGTGGCGTTGACCGGTCAGGCCAGCCCGCCAACGCCGGATCCTGCGGTGAATGATGCCGTGTCCGTGTGTCAACAGTTTGTACATGTTCGTCTGGGAAACGCGGTGAAACCCGATGAGATCAGGGTACAGCCGGTGCCAAAACGGGCGGGAGAGTGGCTGGTCGATGGCAAGATAAAAGGACCCGAAGGTCCTTTGCTGTTTGCTTGTCTGCTGCGACAAGGAGAGCGCTGGGAGTTGCTCAACTTCTCGCTCTGGGCACCACAACCGCTCAATTCGGCTTGAGTGCGACCAGCAGGTGTTGGAGATGCTCCAGCATGGTCATGCCGAAAGGGGTCAGATAGCCGCCATCTGCCGCGGTGATCAGGCCCTGGCTGTGCAGGCGCGCTGCCGCCTGGCAAAGCGCTTCCGACATGTCGCTGCGCAGCTTGATCCCCAGGCTCATGTTGGCCGGATCAAAACACGCCAGTATTTTCAGCTCATTCACAAAATCGTCAGAAACCTGGTTGATCCCACTCATGGATGCACTCCTTACGCTAAAGATGTATGCAACCTAGCATCCCCGGTGCCTCTTTAGTGGGCGCTGGTTCAAACAATTGGCCTTTATCGGGGCCGCTCTGGTTCAAACGCTGCTTTTTTGGACGCTATCTATCCCTGGTCCGGCTGGACGCAAACGCCCCCAGCAAGGCAAACATGCTAGAATGGCACCCTCGTTCACCCTCATGACCAGGCGTGATGCCAGGTCATCTTGTTCAAGGCGCGTCTCATGATCACTGTTACTCTGGTCTCTCTGCTGCACTCTCTGGGTCCCCGTTTTCCTGTTTATGCTCCCTCCTTGCTGCTCCCTCTCCTGGCGCAACATCAAGGAGATCTCTGGCTGCCGGCCATTCGTGGGGAAGACGTGACAACCCTGCGTCAGCATGGCAAGGATGCCCAGAGTCTGGCTACCTTGTCGGCAGGCTGGTGTGAATTCGCGGCCCAGAGCAAAGAGACGCCGGAGCTCGATGCGCTGGCAAGCTACGATGAGGAGATGCTGGACAACCTGCAGATGTACTGGCGCCACCCGAGCAAGATAAACAGCCCGATCACCGATAACCTGTTCGAGCTGCGCCGCGAGGTGGTGGACGAGGCCCATGGCGGCAAGCTGGTTGCTGCCTGGAGTGCCGCCCAGCAAGCACGGCTTGAGCAGATCATGGTGGGGGTCGCTGCGGGGCGGGATCAGCTCTGCTTTGTGGAAGTGGAGTCCGCCTATTGGCTGAGGGAGCGACTGGGTGAGACCGCGGGACTCCGGCTGTTGACCCCCGAGCTGGGGTGAGGCGATGGAAAGACGGATGACCCATTACTCCTGCTGGACAAGGGGTCGGCAAGATGTGAACATGTCGCCCTTTATTGAACGAGAGACTTGACCGATGAGCTATGAACTTAGCGACACCGAGCGCAATGCCGCGCTGCAACTGAACGCCGATTACCGCTTTGATCACTTCATCAGCAAGCTGGTCGAGCACGAAGAGCTGTTTGTCCTGACCGACGAACACGGCGTCATGATGCTGACGACCGAAGAGGAAGACTGCATCCCGGTATGGCCGCATCCCGACTACGCCAAGGCCTGGGCCGAAGGGGAGTGGGCCGAGTGCAAGCCGCAATCCATCACCCTCAAGGTGTGGCTGGATCGCTGGGTGGACGGCATGGAGCAGGATGATCTCTGCGTGGCCGTGTTCCCGACGCCGGATCAGGAAGGCATTGTGCTGGACCCGGCCGACGTCGCCGACGCCATTGCGCAAAAGCAGGCCAAACGCGGCTGAATGCCCTCTGCCTGGTGCCATCCCGGTTGTAACAAAGACCCCGCCAATGTGCGGGGTCTTTTGTTTTGGGGATGACGGTGCCAGCTGCCCTATTTTTGCTGGTAGGTGGTATCCGTGATGGTCACTGACGGGAAGGTCTGCCCCTCTTTGATGGCGGCCTGGGTCTGCGCCTTTGCTGCTTCGTCAATCCAGAGCAGGCCGCCGAAGCTGTAACCCGAGTTGGAGCCGTCGAGGGGCCAGTAGAGCAAGTCGCTCTGGGGGGTTGCCGGCACCTTGGGCAGGCGTACCCAGCGCCAGGCGCCGGCCCGGGTATAGGGCACCTGATAGGCGGGGACGAAGCTGGCGAGCTCATAGAGTCGCTGCTGGATCTGGCGGGAGAGGTCGGCCTTCTTGCCGAAATCGAACGCCTTGTCGTATTGCTCCACCAGGGCCGAGATCCTGTCGTCATCGATGTTCATGATGTTGTTGGTCTGGGGCTTGTTGGCATTGACCTTGTGGAAGTGTTCCCAATAGGCGGGATAGCGACCACCGCTCCAGGCCATCCAGGCACTCTGGTGCTTTTTCTCCAGCATGGATTTGAAGCCGGCAGACGCATCCATCAGATTGAGCTCGAGGTTGAGCCCCGCCTTTTTCGCCTCTTCCCGCAGCAAGGTGAGGCGCTGTGCATGTTCCGCCGTGGTGTAGGTGATGCTGAGGGAGAGGGGCTGGCCCTTGTCGTTTCGCAAGATGCCATCCGGTCCGGTCTTGGTGAAGCCCGCCTTGGCAAAGAATTCGCGAGCAAGGGCGGGATCGAAGGGGCGCGCCTTGAGGTCGGTATTGGTAAAATCTCCCTGGCCCGAGCCATAGGTGTTGAGACGCTGGTAGTCCCCCCGCAGCAGGGTCGCGATCATCTTGTCCAGGGCGAGGGCGTGCTGGATGCCGAGTCTGACGTCGAGATTGCTCAGCAAGGGATCGGCGGTGTTGAGATAGAGCCCCATGGGGGGCTGAGGCGTCTGGTTGTAGAACCAGAGCCGCTCGATATAGCCCTTCTCGAATTCGGCGGTCTTGCTCTTGTCGTGCCACCAGTTGGGCATCACGAGGGGGAAGGTGTCGAGCTCACCGCGCAGGAAGTGCTGCCAGGCGATGTTCTGATCCCTGAGCACCTTGATCTCGATGCGATCCGGGTTGAAGCGGTGCTGGAAGTAGCGCTCGTCGTTCCCCCACCAATCCTTGACCCGGTCGAAGGTAACCGACTTGCCCTTCTTGAGCTCGCCAATCTGGTAGGGGCCTGTGACCGGCAGCACCTTCCAGTTGTACTCCTTGACCCAGTTGGCGGTCAGCTTGATGGCGTGGCTGGGCTCCGGGGTGAAGGGGAGAGCTTCGAGCAGATCTTCCCGGCTCTTCTCGGTGCCGCTGGTGATGGCGAGAGTGTGATCGTCAAACTTGGTCACTTCGCTTATCTGGGTGCTGTAGTAGTTGTTGTACCAGGGGTCGTTGATCTCCTTGCTGCGCATCATCTTGAGGGTGAAGACCCAGTCGTCCGCAGTGACGGGCTGGCCGTCCGACCAGCGGGCCTTGGGGTTGATGCGAAAATAGAGCGTCTTGTTATCCGCGCCGAAAGCCCACTGATTGGCCAGCATGGGGATGGGATTGCGCGTCACGGGATGGGTGCTCAGGAGCGGCAGGTTGGTCTCGCGCACGTAGGCTGCAAAACCGCCGTTGGAATCCGGCCCGTATTTGCGCAAGGTGAGCGGAAAGCTCGACATGAAATCCCGGAAGGTGCCGCCTCGCTTGGCCTCGGGGTCTGCATAGACGGGATCGGTGTCGTTGCTCTCCCATTTGAGATCTGCCGGCAGGGTGGCACTCCAGCCGAACGGGCTCCAGCAGAAGGGGAGCAGCATGGCCGTGACCCGCATGATGCCTGGTAAAGAGGGAATGATCGAAAGTGACGGATGACGCATGTCCTTGCTCTCCTGATGATGGCGTCCTGCCGAAATAACGGGGTGGGCCCAAGAGGGCCTGACCCATGATGGGAAGTTTCCCGGGCGAGGTCAATCCTCGGTTTGGGTCTTCAAGAAGCGCATCTTGCCCCCCAGCAGATGCACCACGAAGCCGAGCAGCACCAGACCCGAGCCCAGCCATTGCAGGGGAGTGGGGTGTTCATCGAGCAGCAGGGCGGCGGCCACCATGCCGACACAGGGCACCAGCAGGGAGAGGGGGGCAACCTGGGCCACCGGATAGCGCATCAGCAGCCTCCCCCACAGGCCATAACCGAGCCAGGTGGCGATAAACGAGAGATAGAGCACGCACAAGACGCCCTGCCAACGGATGTTGAGCAGGCTGCTCGCGATGAGTTCGGGCCCCTCGAACAACCAGGAGAGCGCGAAGAAGGGCAGGATGGGCACCAGCCCGCCCCAGGCGACCAGGCTTGGCAGAGAGGTGCGATAACGCAGACCTATCTGGCGATTGATGACGTTGCCAAGGCCCCAGCAGGCGGCTGCGCACAGCGTCAGCACAAACCCGATGAGGGTGAGGTTGCCCTCGCCATGGGTGGCGATGAGATAAAGACCTGCTCCCGCCAGCGGCAGTGCCACCCAGTGGTGGGGCTGCCAGCGCTCTCCCAGCCAGATCATGGCGAACAGCAGGGTGAAGACCACCTGGGATTGCAGCACCAGGGAGGCCATGCCGGCGGGCATGCCGAATTTCATGGCGCAGAACAGGAAGGCAAACTGGCCCAGGCTGATCGCACCGCCATAGGCCAGCAGCCAGCGCCAGGGCATGGCAGGCCTGGGGACCAGCAGAATGGCGGGGAAGACGACTCCGACGAAACGCAGTGCTCCCAGCAGCAGTGGGGGGATGCCTTCCAACCCCCACTTGATGGCAACGAAGTTGAGTCCCCAGCAGAGAATGACCAGGGCGGCCAGACACTTGTCCTTGGTTTGCATGCAGCATCCTTGTTTGAGCGGCGCCGGCACAGCAGGGCGCCGAAGGGGTCGAGCATACCTGCTACAGGGTGGGCACCGTCAAGGGCGCAGGTGTCTGCCGGGCGAGTGCGGGCGGGCTAAGCTAAAAGTGAGAGCCCGGATTGACGGGCTGGCGTCGATGGCTGACCGGAGGTATTCCATGAGCGACCATACCCTGCTGCCCCATGGTGAAGACTTGCGCCGCGCGGTGCGCTGGCTCAGCGAACACCATCAACACGACATCCGGGCCATCGAAGAGGCCTGCCTGCGCTTCGATCTCTCCCCGCTGGATGAGGAGTTCCTGATTCGCCATTGCCGCGAGCAGCCGCCAACAAGCCGGATAGGTTAGACGAAGTTGGCCAGGTTGATGCCAAACTCCTTGGGGTCCACCGTGCTCTCTATGGTCTCCTGAACCCCGTTTTTGGCGAGATCCAGCCACTGCACCTCGAGATAATGGCGATGGCCTGCGTGATAGATCACCTTGACCACGGGCTTGAGCGGTTGCTGTTCGTTGCGCTGCATCACGATGGCCAGGCGCTGGTTGGAGAGCTGCACCAGGGTACCCACCGGATAGACCCCCATGCACTTGATGAACCTGGTTACCAGGTCGGCATCAAAATGCAGATCAACCCCCTTGAGCAGAATGCGAAACGCCTGGGTTGGCTGCATGCCCTGTTTGTATACCCTGTCTGCCGTCACCGCATCGTAGACATCGACGATGCCGCTCATGCGGGTGTAGAGGGAGAGCTGATCCCCCTTGAGGCGCCGCGGGTAGCCGGTGCCATCGATCCGCTCGTGATGGTTGGCGGCCACCTCCAGCATGATGGGGGTGATGCCGGCGGTGGCGGCCAGGATGTCGTGGCTGTGGACCACGTGCTCGCGCATCACCTCCAGCTCCTCATCGGTGAGCTTGCCCGGTTTGTTGAGCACCTCGTCCGGGGTCATGATCTTGCCCACGTCGTGGAGCAGGCCACCCAGGGTCAGCTCCTTGAGCACGCTGCGATCCAGCCCCAGGTAGCGGCCGAAGTTCGCCAGGAGGATGGCGACATTCATGGAGTGCTCCATCAGGTAGGCATCCTTGGCACGGATCCGCGCCAGACAGAGCATGGCATCGCCGTGGGTGAACATGGTATCGACCATCTCTTCGGCCACGGCGGCAAGGGGCGTGATGTCGATGGGCTCTCCGGCCTTGAGATGGCGAATGAACTTGCCCTGGAGTTCGCGCGCTTCCTGATAGAGCCGACGGATCTTGAGCTCGCGCCCTTCACCACTGCCGATCTGACGAGAGGAGCCCGCCCCGTTTGTCACCACATCCGCCGGGCTTGCCGAGCCCCCTCCCGGTAGCTTGCTGCGGGCAAGATCCACCCGCACCGTCAGCACGCCGCGCCGGATCAGCGCCTCCACCTGCTGGGGGTTGGTCACCATGCCGGTCTGGGCAATCTCCATGGCGCCGGTCTGGCTGGCAATGGCAATGACGTACATGCCAGGTTTTAGCTGGCTGACGGGGATGACGGGGTGAGACTTCGTCGGCTTCATGGGTACATCCTGGGCTTATTATTATGTGTGATGTCGGTCTGCTGACGGCAGTCTATCACTGGCACATCATGGCGTCAGGCGCCATCTTGAGTCCCTGTCGCTTAGTACTGGTGTTGTCGGGTCTGACCGATATAATGTCGCCCCCAATCATGATGGATTCCGAGGTTTTTGCATGCGGCTCGACAAATTTCTTTGCGATTGCTCCGATTTGACCCGTTCCCAGGCGGGCAAGCTGATCCGTCAGGGGGAAGTGCTGGTAGACGGCGTGCTGGTCAAGCAGCCCGCCTTTCACATCAATGAGCAACACCAGATCGAGTTTGACGGTGTGACCTTGACCCTGAACCTGCAGAATCGCTACTTCATGCTGCACAAGCCGGAAGGATATGTCTGCTCCAACGAGGACCCGGATCACGCCACCGTGTTCCACCTGCTCGACGAGCCGGCCATGGGCAAACTGCACGTGGTGGGGCGCCTCGATCTCGATACCACCGGGCTGGTGCTGATCACCGATGACGGCCAGTGGTCCCATCGCATCACGTCGCCCCGGCACGAGTGTGCGAAGACCTACCACGTCTGGCTGGCTGATCCCGTGAGTGAAGAGGCCATCTCGCTCTTTGCCGACGGTATCTACCTGCGCAACGAGAACGACAAGACCCGCCCTGCGGAGCTGGAAATCCTTGACGAGCGGGAAGCACGCCTGACCATCCACGAGGGCAAGTATCACCAGGTTAAGCGGATGTTCGCCGCCATCGGCAACAAGGTGATCGGGCTGCATCGGGAACGCATCGGCGATCTGGCTCTGGACGATGAGCTGGCACCGGGGGAATACCGGGAGCTGACCGAAGAGGAAGTGGCTCTGTTCTAGGGGCGCGCTCGCTTCTCTCCCTGTCCGGCGCGGGGGAGCATCGGCGGCTCAGTGCCGCCGATGGGCGTGTTGGTCCTTCCAGCAGGATAGACGGGGCTCAGTTCCCCATTCCCAGCACCAGGGCCGTGCCCAGGGTGGCCAGCAGGGCACCGGCCCAGGCGGGGAGCGAGGGACGCATCCCCGAGTGCCACCACAGCAAGGGCAGCAGAATGACCGGTGTGGTGGAAGACAAGATGGCCACCATGCCCACATCTCCCTGACGCAGGGCCACCAGGATCAGGGTCATTCCCAGCGTCATCGCCAGAAATCCGTTGATGCCTATCATGCCGAGCACCTGCCGGTTGATGGGGTTGTGCGGCATGGCGAGCGGCAGGCGCAGCGCCCGCAAGACGCAGTGTGCCAAGAGGGCGCTGCCCATGCGCACGCCGGAAGCGCTCACCGCGTCCACGGTGCCGCTCATCATCACCGGCTTGGCGATGATGGCTCCGAGGCTCTGGCACAGGGCTGCGGTGAGGCCAAGGGCTATGCCGACCACGAGGCGGCCGCGCACCTGCTCCCATTCGTTCTGCTGATTGTCGCCACGACGACCAAACAGGATGGCGAGCATGACCCCGGCCAGGACCAGCAAGGCGCCCGGCAGGCGCCAACCATCGAGCCGCTCGCCAAAGAGCCAGAGCCCGAGCAGGGCGGAGAAGAGGGCGTGGCAGGAGAAGAGCAGACCGCTGCGCCTGGGGCCGAGTCGGTTCATGCAGGCAAAGAGGGCGGTGTCGCCGACGAAGATGCCGATGAGGCCGGAGAGGGCCAGCAGGGGAAGGGCGCTCTCGGTGAGGGTCTGCCAGCCTCCCGTCACCAGACTTGCGCTGGCCAGCATCAGGCTGACCAGGAACATCCGCCAGCGACTGTAGGCAAAGGCCCCCAGATGGCGAGCCGGTTTGACGGAGATGAGGGCGGCGATCGCCCATAAACTGGCGGCAGCCAGCGCCAGCCATTCGTAACCCATAAAGACCCCTGAAACGGTAGACGACAACCGGACTTGCAGGCGACACATCGCCCCGGGCCGATTGCCAAGGGGGCAGGGGAGTGCGCCTTCTGGCGATTGCGCCCACCCGTGGCGGCCGTGTCGTCATAAAACCTTGAAAAAAATAGCCCGAAAGACTCCCTCTATCGGGCAGGCCCGATACAATACGGGTCGTCTTCGGGGATAACAAGCGCGGCATGATGCATTCGGTTCCAGGCGCGCCGCCGGCCTTCCCCCCATTGCAGTCAAAAGAATTGAACGAGGTTGATGTCATGTTTTACCGTTTCGCCGCCAGGCCAGCCCGCCGCTGGCTCTCTCCCTTGCTGTTCGGGTTGATGGCGGTGCCGCCGCTTCAGGCCACTACCGTGGTGCAGCAGCCCGTGCTGTCGGACAGGCAGACCCTGGTCAAGGGCAATGGCGCCGAACCCGAGTCCCTCGATCCGGCCCTGATCCGCTCCGGTTTCCCGGGGGAGGTGGTGCTGGTGGACCTGTTCGAGGGGTTGGTGAGCGAGGATGGTCAGGGCAAGATAGTGCCCGCCCAGGCCCAGCGCTGGGAGACCAGCGAGGATGGGCTGGTGTGGCGCTTCTTCCTGCGCCCCCAGCTCAAATGGTCCAACGGCGAGCCCCTCACCGCCCGGGATTTCGTCTACGCCTGGCGGCGGCTGCTGAACCCGGCGCAGGCTTCCCCCTCCGCCGGCCTGCTGCTGGCGACCGGCATCAACAATGCCCAGTCCATCTATGCCGGGGCGCTCGACCTCGATGCCCTGGGGGTGGAGGCAGAAAGCGACCAGATCCTGAAAGTGACCCTGGAGCGCCCTGTTCCCTTTTTCCTGCAACTGGTCAGCCAGCGCCCCTTCGTGCCGGTCAACGAGCGGGTCATCGCCCAGTTTGGCAAGCAGTGGACCCAGCCAGGCAAGATGGTGAGCAATGGCCCCTACAAGCTGGCGAGCTGGGTGGTGAACGAGCGCATCGAAGCCGAACGCAACCCCCAGTACTGGGATGACGTCCATACCCGGATCCAGCGGGTGACCTACCTGCCGCTCGCTTCCCAGCATGGGGAGCGGCTGCGTTACGAAGCGGGGGAGATCCAGCTCACCAACAAGGTGGCGCTGGAGTACTACCAGAAGACCATGCAGGAGGCACCGGAGCGGATCTGGGGTCTGCCGCTGCTTGGCACCTATCTTTACACTTTCAATCTCAATCGCCCCGAGTTGCAGGATGTGCGGGTGCGCCAGGCGCTCTCCATGGCCATCGATCGCCACCTGCTGACCGAGAAGGTGAGCGGCCAGGGGGAGCGCTCTGCCTGGTCACTGCTGCCCGCCATGCCGGGTTATGACGAGCTGGATATCCCCCTCTCCCGGGAAGACCAGCCGACCCGGTTGGCCCGGGCCGCCGCGCTGTTGACCCAGGCAGGCTACAACAGCGCCCATCCCCTCAGGCTGACGCTGACCTATAACACGTCGGAGAACCACAAGAAGCTGGCCCTGGCGGTGGCGGCCATGTGGAAACCGCTGGGGGTCGAGGTCTCCCTCAACAACATGGAGTGGAATGCCTATCAGGTGACCAAGGACAGTGGTGATTTCATGCTGGCTCGTTCATTTTTGTTTGGTGATTATGTCGAGCCATCGTCCATGCTTGGCAGTTTCCGCTGCCAGGATCCCCAGAACGAGAGCGGCTACTGCAACCCCGCCTTCGATGGTCTGCTGCAGCAGGCCTCCGAGACCCTGGATGCCAACGCCCGGTCCGGGATCTATCATCAGGCCGAGCAACTGCTGATGGAGGAGGTGCCCGTCATCCCCGTCTATCACTACAACCAGATGCGACTGGTGGACCCGGCACTGCGCGGCTTGCCGAGCCGCAACCTCAAGGGCGCCATCGCCACCAAGGATCTCTATTTCAGCCAGCCATGAGGAGTGTGGAATGAAGATTGCCATTATCTCGGATCTGCACGGCAGTCTGACTGCCCTCGAGCAGGTGCTGGCGCAACTTGTTCCCTGGCAGCCTGATCACTATCTGCTGCTCGGGGATCTGCTCAATCACGGGCCGCGCAATCCGGTGCCGGCGGGGTATGATCCTGCCGCCGTGGCGGCAAGGCTCAACGAGCTGGCCCCCCGCATCATGGCGGTGCGTGGCAATTGTGATTCGGAGGTGGACCAGATGCTGCTCCACTTCCCCATCACTGCGCCCTACAACCAGCTGCTGGTGGATGGGCGGCGCTGGTTTGTCAGCCACGGTCATCTCTATGAGCCCGGCAACGTGCCCCTGCCAGCAGGGAGCCTGTTCATCAGCGGTCATACCCATGTGCCTGTGCTGCGCCAGGAGGGAGAGATTTTCCTGATGAACCCGGGGTCTATCTGTTTTCCAAGGGACGAGTGGGTGGCCAGTTATGGGCGCTATGACGAGGGCTGCATGAGCATCCATGCCTGCAAGGATGGAGAAACCCTGATGCAGCTGGTGCTCTGACTAGGGGCTGACAAGGAGAGGAAATCAGAAGGGGGAGAGGAGATCAGGCCTTGATCCCGAAAGAGCGGGTGCCTGAGCGGGTATTGCCCTTGGCGTCATAAGTCAGGGAGCTGCTGTCTCTGAGCTTGCTGAGGAAGCTGGCGAGACGGCGATTGGAGACAATGCTGAGTTCGAGCAGACGACCGTTGAGGTTGTTCTGCTCCTGACAGGCTTCCAGCTTGGCTTGCAGGGCCTGCAATTGGGTCGGGAAGGCGCCCAGCTGTTGCAGCAGGTCGGGTAGCTCCGCTAGAGTCTTGTCCAGCGTCTCGATGGCCACCAGCAGTTGCTGCTTGCGATCGGCGAGTGCCGGCAAGGCAAGGGCCCGGTGAGCCTTGAGCAGGTCGAACTCCTCTGCCAGCAAGCCTTGCATCTGGGAGAGGTTGTCGTCCTGAGCGCGCAGCAGCGAAGGGAGGTCCATCATCCCAACCGTTTATCCAGATCGGCTTCGAAGCTGAACATCTTTCTGGCCACGGCTTCGCTGTTGACCTTGTACTCCCCACTGGCCACGGCCTTCTTCAGGCTCTCGACGCGGCTCTCGTTACCGGTGGAGGCGGTGTTGAGGGTCTTCTGCATCTGTTGCAATTGCTGCGCCTCACTGGTCAAGGAGACAGAGTCGCTCTTGACGGTCGTCGCACGGCTGCTCTCGCTGGAGGTCGCCGACTTGGTGGCTACACCTTGACTGCTTCCGCTGTTTTGCAGGCGGTTGTTAGCCAAGTTGTTGATATTGTTGATAGCCATAAGGTTTACCTTCGTCTGCTTTGCTGTTCGCTTACCTGTATATCGGTGACGGCGGTCAGAACTTTAGAAAAAAATTGCGCAGTGCATTCATGTGTCAGAATGTCACGACCACGGAGCCCACTGCACTGACCTGGCCTTGCACCGTTCTGCCCGAGCGCGTGTTGACAAGCCGGATCATGTCTCCGAAGCTGCCATCTTGCAAGGCGCGGGCCATGGTTTTGATCTGCATGCTGCTGTTTTCGGCGCTCAGGGTGACCTGGTCCCCCTTGCAGACCACGCATACCTGGGTGAGCCTGATTGGCTGGCCCGGTTTGAGCTCACGCTTGCTGCGTACTCCGATGAGGGCGGTCGGGTCGGTAAGGTAGTCGCCACGGATCAGGGTCTGGTCCTGGTATGCCAGGGTCAGCATGGGTTCACTCAGAATGTCTCCCTTGGCAACCGGGACGGCGACGGTGACATAGGGTTTCTGGATGCTGACCCGGACCGGTAGATAGAGATCCCAGGATTTCTCTCCCTCGCACTTGAGGTAGACGGTGGTGTTGCGACGGATCTCCATCCTGGCGGGGAGGGAAATGGTGAGGGCATCTTCGCAGCGCGTGAGGGGGAGGCGCTCGTCAATGGTACCGGCCTTGACGTCGGCCTGTGCATCGAGGGGAATATCGAGCTGGTCGAGCACGAACGCCTGTGCCTGTTCTTGCAGATAGTCGGTGACCTCGGACGCCATGGCGTGAGACAGACTGCAAAACGGCAGTAAGATAAGGAAAAGTCTACTAATCATTTTTGCTTACCGGTCGATAAGTTATTCACGTATACCACCGTAGTTAACTATGCTTGCTCCAGAATTATTCGGTTGTTGAAACAACGATGATCTGATGCAAGCCAATGTGCATGCATAATGACATGCACGATCAGTGCCAAGCATTTTTAGGGAGTGTTTATGGCGAGTATTCTGGACTCGGTCAACCAGCGAACCCAGCTAGTGGGACAAAACAGGCTGGAGCTGCTGTTGTTTCGTCTCAATGGACGTCAAAGATTTGGCATCAACGTATTCAAGGTACGCGAGGTGCTGCAGTGTCCCCCTCTGACCGTCATGCCCAAGCTCAACTCCTGCATTCGCGGCGTGGCACATATCCGTGGCCAGACCATCTCGGTGATCGATCTCAGCATGGCGATGGGCAAACGCCCCATCCAGGACCTCTCCAAGTGCTTCATCATCATCTCCGAGTACAACCGCTCCATTCAGGGGTTCCTGGTCCACTCGGTCGAGCGCATCATCAACATGAACTGGGAGTCCATCCTGCCGCCACCCAAAGGGGCAGGTCGCATCAACTACATGACGGCGGTGACCGAGGTAGATGGTGAGCTGGTGGAGATCCTGGACGTGGAGCGCATTCTCAACGAGATCTCGCCGGTCTCCACCGAGGTGTCCACCGAACTGGTGGAAGCAAGCGTGGAGCGCAATCCTCACGGGCGTCCCGTGCTGGTTGCGGACGACTCTTCGGTTGCGCGCAAGCAGGTTCAACGGGCACTGGAGGCTATCGGGGTGCAATGCGTGCTGGCCAAGGATGGACGGGAAGCGCTCAACATGTTGCTGGAGATGTCCAAGAACGGTCCCATCAAGGATCAGATAGCCCTGGTCATTTCGGACATCGAGATGCCGGAGATGGACGGTTATACCTTCACCGCCGAGATCCGCAACAATCCCAACCTCAAGGATTTGCATGTTATCCTGCACACTTCCCTCAGTGGGGTGTTCAATCAGGCCATGGTGCAGAAAGTCGGAGCGAACAATTTCATTGCCAAATTCCAGCCGGATGAATTGGCCAAGGCCGTACAAGGCGCTCTCTAATCAAGAAGAACAACTGCATGAAGACACTTTCGGACGACTTATACAGGCAATTCAGCAATTTTCTGGCGCAACAGAGCGGCATAGTGCTGGGTGACAACAAACAGTATCTGGTCAAGAGCCGCCTGTCGCCCTTGATGACTCAGTTTGGTATCGAGAGTCTGTCTGATCTGGTCACCCGGGCGATGAGCGTGCGCGAGCGGGAGCTCAAGATGGCGGTGGTCGATGCCATGACCACCAACGAGACTCTGTGGTTTCGCGATACCTATCCGTTCCAGCTGCTGAGCGACAAGATTTTCCCGGAGCTTGGCAAGAGCGGTCGTCCCATCAAGATATGGTCTGCCGCCTCTTCATCCGGGCAGGAACCCTACTCCATCGCCATGACGGCGCTGGAGCAGCAAGTCAAGCGGCCGGGTACCTTGCCGGGCGGGGTGCAGATAGTGGGGACCGATATCTCCAGCACCATGCTCAACCAGTGCAAGGAGGGTGTCTACGATAGCCTGGCGCTGGCTCGCGGGCTCTCCCCCGAGCGCAAGCGACTCTTTTTCGAACCCTGTGGCGACAACAAGATGCGGGTGGTGGAGCGTGTCAGAAAATTGACCAGCTTCCGTCCCCTCAACCTGCTGGAGAGCTACAGCCTGCTCGGCAAGTTTGACATCATCTTCTGCCGCAACGTGCTCATCTACTTTGCGCCCGAAGTGAAATCCAAGATCCTCAACCAGTTCGCCAGCAGCCTCAATCCTGGCGGCTACCTGATGCTGGGGGCCTCAGAGTCTCTGGCCGGCCTCACCGACAAGTTCGAGATGATCCGCTGCAACCCCGGCATCGTCTACAAGGTCAAATAAACCCGCTCAATACCCTCTTGGCACACCTCTTGCTAAATATTCATGAAGCAGGAGGTGTGCTATGGCAATTTCATTCGACAAGGCATTCGGTGTTCATCAGTACACGCTGAGCGTGCGCGCCAAGCGTGCCGAGGTGTTGTCCAGCAACATCGCCAATGCGGACACGCCGGGCTTCAAGGCCCGTGACATCGACTTCTCACAGGCGTTGCAGGATGCCCAGGGCCAGCAAGGGTTCGGGCTCAGCACCACCAGCGAGAAGCACTTCGCCTTGCAGATGGATACCCCGGGCACGACCCAGTACCGCAATCCCCTGCAACCGGATACCGGTGACGGCAACACGGTGGACGTGCAGCAGGAGCGCAGCGAGTTCCTGCGCAACAGCCTCGAATACCAGGCCTCCCTTGAATTCATGAACAGCAAGATAAGCGGCCTGCTCAAGGCACTGAAAGGAGAGCAAGGATGAGTTTGTTCAAGGTCTTTGACATTGCAGGCTCTGCCATGAGCGCGCAGTCCGTTCGCCTCAACACGGTGGCGAGCAACATGGCCAACGCTGACAGCGTCAGCTCCAGCGTGGAAAAAACTTACCACGCCAGGCGGCCAGTCTTTGCCGCCCAGCTGGATCAGGCCATGTCCGACAAGCAGGCCTCGGTCGGGGTGGATGTGAAGGGCATCGTCGAGAGTGATGCGCCCCTGCTCAAGGAGTACAACCCGAATCACCCCATGGCGGACAAGGATGGCTTCATCTTCAAGCCCAACGTCAACATGGTGGAAGAGATGGCGGACATGATAGCGGCGTCGCGCAGCTACCAGACCAACGTCCAGGTGGCCGATGCGGCCAAGAAAATGTTGCAGCAGACCCTGGGTCTGGGCAAGTCCTGACAGAGGTGAACCCGGATGAGAGTGACCCGTGATCGCCTGCCAGGCGGCAACAATCGGCCCAGTGGGCACGCCCTAGAGGGGGGAGCATAAGTGGCAGATACCTATGACAGCCTGCTGGGCGTCAACCGGACGACGTCGGCCCAGACCAGTACGGTCAACACCAGTACCCAGAAAAAGGAGCTGGATCAGGAGTCCTTCCTGAAGCTGCTGACCATGCAGCTCTCCTATCAGGATCCGTTCAAACCGGTGGACAACGCCCAGATGCTTTCCCAGATGACCTCGATGTCGACGTCTCAGGGGATCAGCAGCCTCTCCACCCAGATGGAGAGCCTCAACAGCCTGATGACTTCCAGCCAGGCGCTGCAGGCCTCCGCGCTGGTGGGGCAGAACGTGCTGATCCCGTCCAACACGGGTTACGTGGAGAAGGGGGGCACCCTCACGGGGGTCATCGCCACCGGCGATGGCGGCAGCAACATCAAGGTGACGGTGAAGGACGAGAGCGGCCAGGTCATCAGGGAGTTCGCCATCGAAGGGAGCCACAAGGGGAACGTGGCCTTTGAATGGGATGGCAAGGACAAGTCCGGCAACCAGGCCAAGAGCGGCAAATATTCGATAGAGGCGCATGCCACCGTCGACGGCAAGTCGGAGAGCGTCCCCGCCCTGACTTACGCCAAGGTGGAGAGCGTCACCCTGGGAACGAGCACCAACCCCAGCACCCTCAAACTCAAGGGACTGGGCGGCATCTACCTGACCGATGTATTGGAAATTGGCGCGACGACCGGCAAGACCACCACCCAGTCGGCTTCGTCCTCTAACGCAGTGATCTAAGGAGAAAGACATGTCATTCAACAATGCCCTCAGCGGCATCAATGCGGCTCAAAAAGACCTGAACGTCACCGCGAACAACATTGCCAACGTCAATACCACCGGCTTCAAGGAGTCCCGTGCCGAGTTTGCCGACGTCTACGCCAACTCCATCTTCGTCAACGCCAAGACCCAGGTCGGCAACGGGGTGGCGACTGGCGCTGTGGCTCAGCAGTTCCACCAGGGCGCGCTGCAATTCACCAACAACGCACTGGATCTCGCCATCCAGGGCAACGGCTTCTTCGTGACCTCGGACGGCCTGACCAACCTGGATCGCACCTACACCCGTGCGGGCGCCTTCAAGCTCAATGAAAGCAGCTACATGGTCAGCAACTCCGGCGGTTATCTGCAAGGGTACGAGATCAACTCTGACGGCACCCCCAAGGCGGTGAGCATCAACGCCACCAAGCCCATCCAGATCCCGGACAAGGCCGGTGAGCCGGTGCAGACCACGACGGTCGAAGCTGGTTTCAACCTGCCTTCCAGCACGAAAACGCTGATGGATGTCAATGCCTCCAAATTCGATCCCACTGACTCGACCACCTACTCCTCCTCCACCTCCGTGGTGGTCTATGACTCCCTGGGCGAGCCACACACCATCACCCAGTACTTCACCAAGGAAGCTGATCCGGCCGATCCTACCCAAGCGGCGGTGCCGACTGCCTGGCGCATGTACCTCTATGAAGGGGACAAGCCCATCGACATCGTAGGCGGTACGGCCACCACCATGGCGACCGGTCTGAGCCAGGCTCCCCTGAGCGCCCGGGTGACCTTCGATGCCTCCGGCAAGATGGTCA
Organism: Aeromonas sp. FDAARGOS 1418; assembly: GCF_019048585.1. Classification (NCBI taxonomy): domain Bacteria; kingdom Pseudomonadati; phylum Pseudomonadota; class Gammaproteobacteria; order Aeromonadales; family Aeromonadaceae; genus Aeromonas; species Aeromonas sp. FDAARGOS 1418. The sequence goes on from NZ_CP077387.1 coordinate 2,400,720, forward strand.
CACCCACCACCCCGGCGGTCATCAAGACGGAACCCCTGGGGGCGGCGGGGGCCGGTATCATCACCAATGGCGCCGATGGCACCCAGGAGATTGAGTTCAAGCTCGGTACCGTGACCCAGTACGCCTCCCCCTTTGAAGTGAGCAAGCTGACCCAGGACGGCTCCACCGTCGGTCGCCTGACCAAGGTGGAGATCGGGGCGGATGGCATAGTCTCCGCCACTTACAGCAACGCCACCACCGTCAAGGTGGCCATGGTGGCCATGGCGAAGTTTGCCAATGCCCAGGGTCTCACCCAGGTCGGCGACACCTCCTGGCGCCAGTCCCTGCTCTCTGGCGATGCCTTGCCCGGCACCCCGAACTCCGGCACGTTCGGCTCCATCAAGTCGTCGGCACTGGAGCAGTCCAACGTGGATCTCACCACCGAGCTGGTCGATCTCATCACTGCCCAGCGCAACTTCCAGGCGAACTCCCGTTCCCTGGAAGTGAACAGCTCCCTGCAGCAGAACATACTGCAGATCCGCTAAGACGGCGGGTAGTTGGCAGGGGCGCTTCGGCGCCCCTTGTCATTTCCGTCCCGCCTCATTTCCTCCTTTCTTTCCGTCTTCGTCATCTCTCTTGGCATTCAACTTGCAGTTGAGCTGTGAGAGTCATCTGTTTGACGGAGGATCCCATGGATCACCTGCTTTACATCGCCATGTCCGGGGCCAAGGAGAACATGAACAGCCTGGCTGTTCGTGGCAACAACCTTGCCAACGCCAACACCATTGGCTTCAAGTCCGACTTCGAGCAGGCGCGCAGCATGCAGGCGTTTGGCGAAGGGCTGCCCACGCGGGTGTTCGCCATGACCGAGCGGCCGGGCCAGAACCTGCAGCACGGCATGCTGATGACCACGGGTCGGGATCTTGACGTTGCCGTCGATGGGCCGGGCTGGATTGCGGTGCAGGATCCCAACGGCGCGGAAGCCTATACCCGCATGGGCAACCTGCAGCTCAATGCCACCGGCAATCTGCAGACTTCCACCGGTCTGAATGTGGTGGATGATGCCGGTCAGCCCATCGTGCTGCCCCTGCCCATGGAGAAGATCGAGATCAATCGTGACGGTACCATCAGCGGCCGCCCCGAGGGGGCAGCCGCCAACCTGCCGGAAGATTTCCAGCGTATCAAGCTGGTCAACCCGGCGGCAGATGCGGTGCAGAAAGGCCAGGACGGTCTGTTTCGCCGCAAGGATGGCCAGAGTGAGGCCGCGTCTGCGGATGTGGGCCTGATCGCCGGCTCCCTCGAGGGGAGCAACGTCAACGTGGTCGACGAGATGACCAACCTTATTCGCTTGCAACGCCAGTTTGAAACTCAGGTCAAGATCATGAAGACCGCCGAGGAGAACGACGAGGCACAAACCCAGCTGCTGCGTATCAGCTAATCAAGGAGCACACCATGAATCCTGCACTCTGGATCAGCAAGACCGGCCTCGATGCCCAGCAGACCAACATATCGGTCACCTCGAACAACCTGGCGAACGCCAGCACCGTGGGCTACAAGAAGGCGCGGGCCATCTTCGAGGATCTGCTTTATCAGAACATCAACCAGCCTGGCGGTCGCTCCTCGGCGGACACAGAGCTCCCTTCCGGCCTGATGCTGGGGGCGGGGGCCAAGGTGGTCGCCACCCAGAAAAACCACAGTCAGGGCAACGTCCAGACCACGGACAACTCCCTTGACCTGATGATCAGCGGTCGCGGCTACTTCGAAATCCAGCTGCCCGATGGCAGCGCCGCCTATACCCGTAACGGCCAGTTCACCCTGAACGACGAGGGGACCATCGTCACCCCGGGCAACGGTTACCCGCTGCAACCGGAGATCCAGATCCCCGAGAACGCCCAGAGCGTCACCGTGGGGGAGGATGGCCAGGTCTCCGTCCAGCTCAAGGGAGATGGCCAATCCCAGGTGGTGGGCCAGATCAACACCACGGACTTCGTCAACCCCACCGGCCTGCAGCCCATGGGGGAGAACCTCTTCCTCGAGACCCAGTCCAGCGGCGCCCCCATTCAGGGGACAGCCGGTGCGGACGGGCTGGGGGTGATCAAGCAGGGGATGCTGGAGACCTCCAACGTCAACGTGACCGAGGAGCTGGTGAATCTCATCCAGGCTCAGCGGGTCTACGAGATGAACTCCAAGGTCATCTCCGCCGTCGACTCCATGATGTCCTTCCTGACCCAGCGGACCTGATGAAAGGAGTGTCATGATGAAAGCCATATGGATGCTGGGACTGCTGACGCTGGCGGGTTGCACCAGTACCCCCAATACCGCCAAACCGGATGACCCGGATTTCGCCCCCGTCTACGGGGAGTCGGAGCCGGTGTCGGTGCGCCCGACCGGTGCCATCTTCCAGCCCGAGCAGGTCAACGGCATCTACTCGGACATCAAGGCGCACCGGGTGGGTGACATCATCACCATCCAGTTGGCGGAGTCGACCTCGGCGTCGAAAAAGGCCAACACCCAGAGCGGCAAGGACAACAAGCTGGCGCTCGACCCCGTCACCCTGGGTGGCGTGCCGGTCACGGCGGGGCCCTACGATCTGTCGGCCTCCATCGGCCAGAACAGTGCCTTCAAGGGGCAGGCCAAGGCGGATCAGAGCAACAGCCTGCAGGGCAACATCTCGGTCAGCGTGGTCAAGGTACTGCCAAACGGCAACCTGCTGGTGCGCGGCGAGAAGTGGATCATGCTCAACAATGGCAACGAATACATCCGCATCACCGGTCTGGTGCGCCCGGAGGACGTGAGCTCGGAAAACAGCGTCTCCTCCCAGAGGGTGGCCAATGCGCGTATCTATTACGGCGGTACCGGGGATCTGGCGAACACCCAGGAACAGGGCTGGCTCACCAGCTTCTTCAACGGCCCCTGGTGGCCCATTTAAGACTCAATAGTCCGGGGCGTTCACGGGCCCTGGATCAGGAAGGTTTTGTTAGGAGATGTCATGAACCGATTCCGTCTGCTTGCCCTGCTGTGCTGCCTGCTGCCCTTCGGGCTGGCGCACGCATCCCGCATCAAGGACCTCGCCTCGGTGGAAGGAGTGCGCAGCAACCAGCTGATCGGTTACGGTCTGGTGGTGGGCCTGCCCGGCACGGGGGAGAAGAACAACGCCTTCACCGAGCAGACCTTCAGGACCATGCTCAACAACTTCGGCATCAAGGTGCCTGACAACATCAAGCCCAAGATCAAGGACGTGGCGCCGGTGGCCATCCACGCGGATCTGCCCCCCTTCTCCAAGCCGGGCCAGACCATAGACGTCACCGTCTCCGCCATCGGCGAGGCGAAAAGCCTGCGTGGCGGCACCCTGCTCCAGACCTTCCTGAAAGGGCTGGATGGCCGCGTCTATGCGGTGGCCCAGGGCAGCCTGGTGGTCGGTGGCCTCGGGGCCGAAGGGGCGGACGGCTCCAAGGTGGTGGTGAACACGCCCACAGTGGGGCGCATCGCCAACGGGGCGACCGTGGAGCGGGAGGTTCCCAACTCCTTCAGCCAGGGCGACACCATCACCTTCAACCTGAACCGGCCGGACTTCACCACCGCCCGCCGTCTGGCGGACGTGGTCAACGATCTGGTGGGTCCGAACACCGCCCAGGCGATGGACGCCACCTCCATCAAGGTATTCGCACCGAGGGATCCGGCCCAGCGGGTCTCCTACCTCTCCACCATCGAGAACCTGGAAGTGGACCCGGCGAGCGAGTCCGCCAAGATCATCGTGAATTCGCGCACCGGGACCATCGTCATCGGCAGCGAGGTCAAGCTGCGCCCGGCGGCCATCAGCCACGGTGGGCTGACGGTCACCATCGCCGAGAACCAGCAGGTCTCCCAACCCAATCCGCTCGCTGGCGGGCAGACGGCGGTCACCAACAACTCCACCATCAACGTGCAGCAGGATCCCGGTCGGATGTTCAAGCTCGATACCGGCGCGACCCTGGACGATCTGGTGCGGGCGGTGAATCAGGTGGGGGTCGCCCCCGGGGATCTGATGGCGATCCTGGAGGCGTTGCAGCAGGCGGGCGCGATCCAGGGCCAACTGGTCATTCTGTAATTTCGTGAGCGGCAAGCGGTTGCCACGGGCGGCAAAGAGGTAGGTTATGGCAGAGTTCGACACCCAGAGCGGCATCAATATTGGCATGGTGCAGGACGTCCAGAATCTGGACAAACTGCGCCAGATGAGCCTGAGCAAGGAGGGGAAGCAAGGGGCCCTGATGGCGGCTGCCCGCCAGTTCGAATCCATCTTTACCCAGACCCTGTTCAAGGGGATGCGCCAGGCCAACTCGGTGCTCACCGAGGGCAACCCGATGAACAGCAGCTACACCCAGTTCTATGAAGGGATGCTGGACGAGCAGCGGGTTGCCGACATGTCGAGCAAGGGGGGGCTGGGCATCGCCGAGATGGTGGCCAGGCAGCTCTCACCCGAGCAGACCTTCACCCATCAGGATGGCCGGGTACTCAAGCTGCCCCAGCGTACCGAACGGGTCTACAAGCCCTATCAACCCCCCAGTGCCTCAAACGATCTGATTGCAGCCTCCAAAGTTGGCAAAGATTTTGCTGATAACGAAATGAAGGGTGAGCTGAATGGGGCCGAGCGTACGCTGGCCATGCCAAGACGCCCCCACCGCACCGTGCCGCCCATGGGCAGCAGCCAGAGGCCTTCGGCCCTGGATGGCAGCGCCAAGGTGTTTGACAGCCCGGAAGAGTTCGTCGACAGGCTGATGCCGCTGGCCAAGAAGGCGGCGGACAAGCTGGGGTTGAGCCCGGCGGTGCTGGTGGCCCAGGCCGCCCTTGAGAGTGGCTGGGGCAAGCGGGTGATCAAGGATGCAGACGGAAACGTGACGCACAACCTGTTCGGCATCAAGGCCGATCCACGTTGGGAAGGCCCCAAGGCGGTGGTGAGCACCCTGGAATACGAGCAAGGGGTGGCCTCGCGCCAGAAGGCGGCGTTTCGCTCCTACGAGTCGTTCGAAGAGAGCTTCAACGACTATGTGGATTTCCTGACCTCTGGGAGTCGCTACAAGGGGGCACTGGCCAAGGTGGACAGCCCGGAACGTTACTTCGAGGCGTTGCAGCAGGCCGGTTATGCCACCGATCCCCAGTACGCCAGGAAACTTAAACAAGTGTTGCGCAGTGATGCCATCGCCGGTTACTCGACGCCCGGCAACATTGCAGACAGGAACACAGAGATGGAGCTGTAAGCTATGGCAAGCGATCTGCTTGGAATTGGGACCTCGGGTGTGTTGGCCCAGCAGCGACTGCTGCAGACCACCAGCAACAACATAGTGAACGTCAATAGCCAGGGCTATGTACGTGAACGCACCCTGATCTACACCAATTCCGTCGGATTGGGGACGGGCGACATGGTGAGCGATCGCATCATCAACGCCTATGCCCAGGCCGAGGTGCGCCGGGATACGTCCGCCTATCAGGCGGCCAACACCCGCTACGATCAACTGTTCCAGCTTGACAGCCTGCTTGGTGATGCCAGCAACAGCGTGGGGACCACCATCACCTCCTACTTCAAGGCTTTCCACACCGCCAACGAGTCACCGTCCGAGATCGGAGGGCGCAAGACGACCCTGAGTGAACTGAGCGGCATGGTGGACAGGTTCCATACCCTCTCCGCCCAGCTCGACAAGCAGTCCGATACCATCAACGCCACCATAGGGGACGAGACGGACAGGGTGAACAGCCTGCTGAACAGCATCAACGATCTGAACCAGGCCATCGTCCGCACCCAGGGCTCCCCTGAAGAGAACCTGATGCTGTTCGATCAGCGGGATGAGGCCATTCGCCAGCTCTCCGAGAAGATGGAGATCCGCACCGTGACCCAGCCCAATGGCAGCATGCTGGTCAACATGAGCACAGGGCACTCCCTGGTGCTCGATGGCGGCGTGGCCCAGTTCAAGGTGGTGCCGGGGGATCCGGATTCCCGTGAGCCTTCCCTGCAGCTGACCCTGGGCAAGAACCAGGCCAGCATCAACGACAAAGATATTGGCGGTGCCATCGGTGGCCTCTTCACCGCGCGCCGGGATCTGGAGCCCGCCAAGCGGGAGCTGGGGCAGCTGGCCGTCGCCCTGGGGGATGCCATGAACCAGCAGAACCGGCTGGGGATGGATCTCGACAACGAGCTTGGGGGGGATCTCTTCACCCTCAAGGGAAGCCAGGGGCTGCCCTACGCCAGCAACCAGGGTAACGGGGCGGCCAGCGTCAACTTCGTCCCCGGCAAGGGGAGCGAGGTGACCACCTTCGACTACGAGGTGCGGTTCAACAGCGCCACCGGTTACGAGGTATTCGCCATCGACGGCAGCGGGCAGCGTACCTCGCTTGCCACGGGGACCACGCCGCCAGCCACCTTCGAGGTGGCGGGGCACGGCATCGAAATCGATCTCTCCGGCACTCCGGTCGCGGGTGACAAGATCTTGTTGCAACCCACCCGGAATGCGGCTGCCAACCTGGAGCAGGCGATCACCCGTCCCGAGGATATCGCGCTGGCATCCCCCCTGAAGGCGGACAAGGGATCCCAGAACCTGGGCTCGGGCGAGATAACGCTGGGCGGTGTCTACAACACCGGCACGGGCTCGGGTTTTGGCACCAACACTCTGGACCCGAGTGCCCCCCAGGTCATCAAGATCGACGGCAGCGGCAACTACGAGGTCTATGACAAGAACAACAACCTGCTCGGTGTGGCCCCCGCCTCCAGCAAGGGAAAGAACCTGATGGCCGCCCTCGAGAGCCCCCTGGGGGGGCCCAAGGTCTACGCCGATCCGACCCAGAGCCCGGGCTATGAGTTCAGCATCACCGGCAAGGTGGAGGCCAACGACAGCTTCACGCTCAGCTACAACAAGGACGGCTTCGCGGACAACGCCAACGGCCTGGCGCTGGCGGAGCTGCAAAACAAGGAGCTGGTGCGCAAGAACAACAACGCCGCCACCAGCAACGACAAGATGACCTTCAACGATGCCTACTCGGGTCTGGTGAGCGGCATTGGCAACAAGACCAGCCAGGCCAAGACCCTGCTGCAGGCCAACGAGGCGAAGCTGACCCAGAGTACCGCCATCTTCGAGAGTGTCTCCGGCGTCAATCTGGAGGAGGAGGCGGCCAACCTCATCCGCTTCCAGCAGTCCTATGCGGCCTCGGCCCAGATAGTGAACACCGCCAAGACCATCTTCGACACCCTGCTCTCCTCCGTGAGGTAAGTCATGCGCATCACCACCAACATGATCTATGACCGCAACCTTGCCTCCATGAGCAAGGTGAGCGAGCGCCAGAACACCGCCTACAACCAGTTGATGACGGGGGATAAATTCTCCCGTTCCGGGGAGGACCCGGCCGGCATGAGCCAGAAGATGGCGCTGACCAAGGAGATCGATCTCTTCAAGCAGTACGGCGTCAACGGCAGCCTGCTGGAGAACAGCCTGGGCCACGAGGAGACGGTGCTCACCTCCCTCAACAACGCCATGCTGAGTGCCCAGACCCTGATCCAGAAGGCGAACAACTCCGCCATGGGCTCCGAGGAGCGCAACGCCATCGCGAGCGAACTGGAGGGGCTGCAAAAGCAGATGTTCGACCTGATGAACAGCAAGAACTCCCAGGGGGAGTACATCTTCGGCGGCAATCAGAGCAAGACCCAGCCCTTCGTCAAGGATGCCAGCGGCAACTATGTGTTCCAGGGGGACACGGGGCAGCGCAACATCCAGGTCTCACCCACGGTGCAGATCCCGGCCAACGACTCCGGTTTCGATCTGTTCGAGATAGTGGCGACCCGGCGCACTGCCAGCGCCGCTAGTGGCAACATCCAGGTGTCGGTGGCGGATCAGGGGAACTTCGAGAGCTTCTATCGCAACAACTATGACTCTTCCCTGCCGAGCAACCAATATGCGGTCAGCACCCTGGCCGGGCCGCCGGACACCTACGAGATCCGTGACAGCGGTGGCACCCTGCTGCAAAGCGGCGACTATGTGGCGGGCAACAAGATCCCCTTCAACGGCCTGGCGCTCACCCTCGACCTCCCTGCGGGGTCGGCGACCCAGAACTTCGTGCTGGATACCCCGAAAAACGACAACATCCTCAATGGCATGTCCGATTTCATCTCCGCCATGCGTGATCCGACCCTGTCCGAGAGCGATTTCCAGCTGGCGGTCTCCGATGCCACCACCCACATGAGCAACGCCAGAACCAAGATAGACCGGGGACTGGGGGAGCTGGGGGGAAGGATGAACAGCCTGGAGCAGGTGATGAGTTCCAACGATGGACTCAGCACCCTGAACCAGCAGGCGCGGGCCAAGGTGTCCGAGGCGGACATGTACGAGGTGATCGCGGCCCTCTCCAAGGAGGATGCAGCCATGAGCGCCTCCCAGCTCGCCTTCAGCAAGATAAGCAAGCTGACCCTATTCGACTATATCCGCTGACGTTCGTCCGTTGACCGCAGGCTCCCCCGTGCCACGCACGGGGGAGCCTCGTTTCATGAAGGGCCCGCCGTCCGGCCAATTTGTAACAACCCGTTGCCAGGGGCCCGTTTGCCTTGACTCGACCTGCGCCTGGGCAGATGATGCCGCCCGCACGGTAGCGCCGTGCAATCAATGTTCGCAGCATCTCGTTAGGCGAGGCTCCTGCATAAACACAGGCCACTGATCTCACGACGTCCAGAGACGCCCAAGATCAGGACAGTTTTCATCGGATTAAGGTGTCAACCCAAGTGGCTTCCGGCATGCCGGATACGTTATGCAGTGCTAAAGCTGGTACGTGGGGATGAAAACACGCCGGACGGCGTCATTTCCTGCCTGTTACTCGTCAATCAAATTGCTGTTTTCTTGCCGTTGCATCCGGCCAGGTGCCGGAGGCGTTCAGGTTCGCCTGAAATCACATGAGGACATCTGTGATGAAGAAAACACACACCCTGCTCAATCGTCATCAACTGCTCGACCCGGTTGCCCTGCGCAACTGGCTGGCGCACAACCTGGATCCGGTGGCCCGTGCCGATCAGCTTCTGACCCTGCGCCCGGAAGAGCTCAACTGCATCTTCGATACCCTCTCCATGCCGGAAGGGGCGTCCTTGCTCGCCTCCCTCCCGGCGGAGTGTGCCGGCCATCTGCTGCTCAGGCTGCATGGCAGCATCGTGGGAATACTGCAGGGCACCCTGGCCCGTCGTGACCTGCTGGCCATCCTGCGCAGGCTCGACGAGCACGATCGCAAGACCCTGCTCGCCCGGCTGCCGGAGCCCGCCCGCAAAGCCTTCCAGTCCCTGCTGGCCTGGCCGAACGAGTCGGTGGGGGCCAACATGCGCCACGAATACCTGGCAGTGGAGGCCGATGCGACGGTGGAAAGCGCCAAGCAGCTGATCCACGGCGCCTGGGATCAGGCCAGGCTGTTTGGTCATCTCTATGTGGTTGACGGCGAGCAGCGCCTGCTTGGCAGCGTCTCCCTCAAGTCGCTGCTGATCGCCGATCCGCTGCTGCCGGTAGGGGAGCTGATGGAGGGGGAGGCGGTGCGCATCAACGCCCGGGCGGATCAGGAGCTGGCGGCCCGCCTGCTCATTGACCGCGACCTCTCGCTCCTGCCGGTGGAAGATCAGGGGCGTCTGGTGGGGGTCTTCCACGTGGACGATGCCGCCGACATCCTGGAGCTGGAGTCCACCGAGGATGCGGAGCTGCAAGGGGGCTCCTCGCCGCTGGATACCCCCTATCTGCAGGCCACCCCCTGGCAGTTGTGGCGCAAGCGGGTGGGCTGGCTGCTGATCCTGTTCGTGGCGGAAGCCTACACAGGCACCGTGCTGCGGGCCTTTGAAGAGCAGCTGGAGGCGGCCATCGCCCTGGCCTTCTTCATCCCGCTCCTCATCGGCACCGGTGGCAACAGCGGTACCCAGATCACCACCACCATAGTGCGCGCCATGGCGGTGGGGGAGGTGAGCCTGAAAAACCTCGGCACCGTGCTGAAGAAGGAGATCTCCACCGGTCTGCTCATCTCGGCCGCCATCGCGCTGGCGGCCTGGGTGCGGGCCTGGAGCCTGGGAGTGGGGCCCGAGATCGGCATGGTGGTGACCCTGACCATCGTCGCAATCGTGCTCTGGAGCGCCACCGTCGCCTCGGTGATCCCCATGGTGCTGCGTCGCTTTCGCATCGACCCGGCGGTGGTCTCCGCCCCCTTCATCGCCACCCTGGTGGACGGTACCGGCCTCATCATCTACTTCGAGATAGCCAAGCTGATCCTGCCGGATCTGCAGTAGGAAAAGACAAGAGACAAAAAAAGGCAGCCATCGGCTGCCTTTTTGCACAGAGGGGCGGGTTACCCGAGCTGGAACAGCAGGGGCCAGCCCTGCTCGTGGCAGTAGCGGTGCTCCTTTTCCAGGTTCTGCATCAGCAACTTGTTCTCGTCGCACCAGTCGAGCGGCAGGGTGACCACCAGCTGATCCCCGGCGGCCTGCACGTTCCACTCGGGCAGCAGGTTGTCCTGACGCCTGTGGTGGGCCGCCACCGCGAGGCGCAGGATGCGGATGCAGCGCAGCACCGTCTGCTCGTCGTGATTGGGCAGGGCCGGCAGCTCGGAGAGCTTGAGCCCCTTGCGATGAAAGCGCACCAGGGCCGCCAGCAGGGCTTGATCGTCCTGATTGAAGCCGGGCAGGTCGGTGTTTTGCAAGATGTAGGCGGAGTGTTTGTGGATGCCGCTGTAGTTGATGGCAAGGCCGATCTCGTGCAGCCGCGCCGCCCAGCCGAGGATGGCGCGATAGGGCTCTTCCGGCATCTCCCAGGGGCCGCTCAGGGCGTCGAACAGGGAGAGGACGCTGCTCTCTACCCGGGTAGCCTGGCGCTTGTCGATGCGATAGTGGGTGCTGAGGGCAAGCGCGGTACGTTCGCGAATGTCGTGATGCTGCAGGCGCTCCTCGAACTCGTAGAGCAACCCTTCGCGCAGGGCGCCGTCGGAGTACTCCATCCGCTCGATGGGCAGGGAGGTGAAGAGCCCGAGCAGGATGGCCACCGCGGCGGCAAAGACCCCCTGACGCTCCTCGGTGAGGCCCGCCAGCTTGAGCTGGTCGACCCGCTTGTGCTTGAGCATCTCTTCCTTCAGCCGCTCGAGTCCCGCCAGGGTGATGGCACCATCGGTCCACTCTTCCCCCTGCAACACGTCGCGCACGGTGCGGATGGAGCCAGAGCTGCCGAGGCAGCTCTGCCAGCCCAGCTTGCGGTACTGGTTGATGATGGGGGCGAGCTGGTGCTGGGCTTCCAACACGGCGGCGTTGAAGGCCTTCTCGCCGAGCTTGCCGTTGCCAAAGAAGCTCTGGGTGAAGCTCACGCAGCCCATCTTGCGGCTGGTGAGCGCCTTGTGCTCAAACCCTTCGCCAATGATGAGCTCGGTGCTGCCGCCGCCGATGTCCACCACCAGCACCTGGCCCTCGATGTGCTGGGTATGAGCGACCCCCTGATAGATGAGGCGGGCCTCTTCCTGGCCGCTGATGATCTCGATGGGGTGGTTGAGCACCTTGGCCGCCTCGCGCACGAAGTCGCGGGCGTTGCTGGCGCGGCGCAATGTGTAGGTGCCGGCGATGCGGATCTGATCCGGCTTGATGTTGGTGAGCCGCTCGGCGAACAGGGCGAGGCAGTCCAGCCCGCGCGCCATGGCCTCCTGGGACATGCGGCGCTGCTCATCCATCCCTTCGGCGAGGCGCACTCGCTCCTTGATGCGATCGATGATCTGCATCCGCCCCTCGGTGAGGCGGGCAATGACCATGTGGAAGCTGTTCGAGCCCAGATCGACAGCGGCGTACAGACTATTGTCCATGGTTTGACTCTATGCGTTTGAGGTAGTCGTAAATCGCCACCTGGGAACGGACCTTGCGGCGGTTGCCCCGCTTCACGTACTCGTTCTTCTGGTCGGCATCGATCACCCGCGCCTTGCAGGTATCACTCAGTTGTAGCTCGAGAATGTCGAGGATGCGCTGCTTGAGCCGCTCGTCATAGATGGGGGTGCCCACCTCGATGCGACCGTCGATGTTGCGGCTCATCCAGTCGGCACTGGAGATATAGAGCTGGGGATTGCCCTTGTTGTGGAACACCATCACCCGCGGATGTTCGAGGAAACGGTCGATGATGCTGATGACCCGGATGTTGTCGCTCAGACCCGGCACCCCCGGGCGCAGGGCGCACATGCCCCGGATGATCATCTGGATGGGCACCCCGGCCTGGCCGGCGGCATAGAGCCGGTTGATGAGGTCTCTGTCCACCAGGTTGTTGATCTTGAGGGTGATACCGCTGGGTTGCCCCGCCTTGGCGTTGGCCAGCTCGTTGTCGATGAGGCGATAGAGCTGGCGGCGGCTGTTGATGGGGGAGACCAGCAGGTGGTTGAACTTGTAGCGCCGGTACGGGTACTCGATGTACTCGAACACGCTCTCCACCTCGGCGGTGATGTCCGGATGGCGGGTCAGCAGGGAGAAGTCGGTGTAGATCTTGGCGGTCTTCTCGTTGAAGTTGCCGGTCCCGATATGGGCGTAGCGCACCGCCTCGCCGTTCTCGTGGCGGGTGATGAGGCAGAGCTTGGAGTGGATCTTGAGGCTGGGCACCCCGAACACTACCTTGACGCCTGCGTCGGTCAGGATGTTGGCCCAGTCGATGTTGGCTGCCTCGTCGAAGCGGGCGCGCAGCTCCACCACCACGGTCACCTTCTTGCCGTTGTTGGCGGCGTCGATGAGGGAGTGGATGATCCGCGACTTCTTGGCCACCCGGTAGATGTTGATGCGAATGGCGCTGACCGCCGGGTCGAAGGCCGCCTGGCGCACCAGCTCGGTGAAGTGGTGGAACTTGTGGTACGGGTAGTAGAGCAGGATGTCCTGCTTGGCGATGGCGTCGAAGGCGTTGACGAAGCCGTCAAAGTCGCGGCAATCGAGGGCCGGCAGCTTGGGGTTTTCCAGGTAATCCCGGCCCACATTGGGGAAGCCGATGAAATCCTTGAAGTTGTGATAGCGCCCACCGGGCATGATGGCGTCGTAGGAGCTGATCTGCAGCTTGAGCTTCAAGAAGCTTATCATGGCCGCCGGCATCTCCCGCTCGTAGACGAAGCGCACCGGCATGGCGGTGAGGCGCTGTTTCAAGCCGTCACTCATCTTGTCCACCAGGCTGAGGTCCAGCTGGTCGGAGAGGTCATATTCGGCATCTCGGGTCAGCTTGACCGCGTAGGCGGCAATCTCGTCGTAGTCGAAGAAGCCCTTGAAGATCTCGTCCAGACAGAAGCGGATAACGTTGTCCAGGATGATGATCTGCTTCTTGCGACGGGTGCCCTCCGGCGGTAGCTGGAAGAAGCGGGGCAGATCGTCGGTGGGCACTTCCACCAGGGCGTACTGGATCACCTGGCCGTTCTTCTTCATCTCGATGGCGAGATAGGTGTGCTCGTCTTTCAGGAACTTGACCGGGTTGACCTCCTTGTTGAGGAGGATGGGGATGATGTGGCGCAGCACCTTTTCCCGGAAGAAGATCCGCAGCCACTGCTGGATGGACTCGGAGAGCTGGCTTTCGTTCACCAGGAAGATGTTGTGGCGGGCCAGCGCGATCAGCAGCTCCTTGTAGGTGTTGTCGAACGCCTCGCCGAGCGCCATCACCTTCTGCTGGATGGCGCGCAGCAGCACCTTGGCCTCGTCGTCGCCGCCGTGGACTTCGTTGATGAGGATGCGGCGCTTGACGTCCGACACCCGTACCTTGAAGAACTCGTCCTGATTGGAGGAGAAAATCCCGAGGAAGCGGACCCGCTCGATGAGGGGTACCGTCTTGTCCATCGCCTCTTGCAACACCCGTTCATTGAATGAGAGCCAGCTAAGCTCTTTCTCTTCATACTGCTTGTCGGTGCTCATCTGGTGCCTCTTTGCTCTGGTTGCGTCTGCGCGGAAGTTATGGCGTCAAACCATGACAAATTTATGACAGGCGACACTATTCGCTCAGATCCTGATCGATGTCGACGACGAGGTCGTCGGAGAGGGACTCCAGGGCCGTGACGAGATCGTCCAGTTCGAGCTGCGGCGGCAGGGCCACCAGGGCGTGGGCATAGAAGAGAGGGGCGCCTGAGTGGGGCGCAGGTTCGCAACCTGTGGTGAGGTCGGCGACGTTGATGTTGAGCTGGCGCAGGATGCTGGCCACTTCGTGGACGATGCCCGGTCTGTCGTTGCCGGTGACGCTGAGCATCACCTGATGGGCCGGTTGCGGGCTCAGCTGCCCTTCGGCGAAGCTCACGGTGAGGCCAGGCAGCATCACCAGGGCCTCGCACAGGCTGCGGTAATGCTCGTCAGGCACGGCGACGTGCAAAATGCCGGCAAATTGCCCCGCCAGCTCGCTCATGGAGCTGGCCAGCCAGTTACCCTGCTGCCGGGTGATGGTATCGGCCAGGCTCTCGACGATCCCGGGTTTGTCTGCGCCGATCACGGTGACGACCAATTGCTTTTGCATCCTGCTCTCCTTGAATGGGGCTGCGTGGGGTCCGTTGACGCCTGGCGGCGACGGGGTGCGCGCCAGAACGTCCATGGGCTCTAGCATTGTGCCTGCTGTGACAGGCCATATGAAGCCCGCCTTGCGCAAATTCAGTGAAAAAACGCGAATGCCGGGACGGGCTTGATTTCTGCGCTGCCTGAGTCGCTTTCCCCGTGGTAGAGTGTGCCCCTTCCTTTGGTGTGAACTGAATTTGTCTTGTAAACGGGATGTGCGTGTATGAATAGCCTTGTCGTATCAGGAGCCGTGTTGCTGGGGTTGCTCCTGCTGGTGATCGTCTGGCGCAGGGAGAAAGAGGGCAAGGCCGAGCCCTATGATCTGCAGGAAACCTTGATGAGCCCAGCCGAGCGCACCTTCTTCGGGGTGCTGGATCAGGCGGTGGGGGACAAGGCCCGTGTCTTTGCCAAGGTACGAGCCTCCTATGTATTGACGCCCGACGCGCACCTTGGCAAGGGCAAGCGCCAGCAGGCGCTCGGCAAGATAGGGGAGAAGCACTTCGATTTTCTGCTCTGCCACCCGGCGGATCTCTCTTTCCTGTGTGCCGTGGAGCTGGATGACGAGGGGCACCGCCACCAGAAGCGCAAGTCGCGGGATCTCTTCCTGAAGGCGGCCTGCGATGGCGCCGGCCTGCCGCTGTTGCAGATCCCGGCCAGCAGCCACTACCAGGTCGACGAGTTGCGGGAGCAACTGCTGCCCCTGCTGGCGAGAACGACGGCGCCGGTGGATGACCTGCTGCCCGGCGAGCGCCGCGAACCGACCTTCAGCCCGCTGCTGCTCGATGGTGTCGATCTGGGCACGTCACACCCGGGGGCTGCCAGGGAGCCCCAGGTGCCGCCCCCCCAGGCCGGAGAGGCAATGCCCGTGTTGATGGAGGAGAATCCCTTCCTCGATCCGGATGAGGAGGAGCCCCGGGAGACGATCCCTCATTGCCCCCGCTGTGCCGCGCCCCTGGTGGCACGGGAAGCACGAAAGGGTCCCCATGCCGGTCGCCTGTTCCTCGCCTGCAGCCGGTTTCCCGAGTGCCGCTATGCCGCTCCCCAGGAGAGCGTGAAACACTGATCCCTCCTCTGACGCCGCACCCTGTCGGCGTCATTCTTTCCCCTTCGCTGGTTTTCATCCGATACTCAATCTGGCTGGAAGCGTGATCCCCGTCCCGCCAGGGTCCGGGAGGATGTGACAAGTTTTGACAATCCGCCATAATTTTGGCACTTTGTCCCCCTTATGACACAGTGCGAAATTGGTTTTAATAAGCACTTAAAAAACAATAGTTTGGCGTCAGGTGTGAAAATATGGATAGGATGGCTATGGGTGTGCTGCTTGTTGATGCCGATGATGTGCGGCGCCAGCAACTGGGGACTGTGCTCTCCTTCATGGGGATCCCCTGGCAGGAGGTGGTTGAGAGCGATCTCGATGTGGCCATCGAGACTGCCGGGCCCTTGCAGGGGATTCTGGCCGGGGAACTGCGCGAGCGCGCCCTGAGTGAGCTGCTTGCCGCCCATCCTCGTCTGCCCTTCCTCTCCCTGATGCCGGCGAGCCATGGTTGCAGCAACTTCATCGGGGTGGCCGAGGCGCCCTTTACCTATGAGTCCCTCACCCGTCATCTGCACTTCTGCCAGGCCTTCATCTCCCTGCATCCCCGTCATCAGACCCACGACAAGGGTCAGACCCTGCTGCGCCTGCTGGTGGGCAAGGGGAGGGGCATCCAGGAGGTGCGCCGTCTTATCGGCCAGGTGGCCGAGACCGACGCCAACGTACTGATCCTCGGTGAGTCCGGAACCGGCAAGGAGGTGGTGGCTCGCGCCATCCACGAGCTGTCCGCCCGAAGCGCGGGCCCCTTCGTGCCCATCAACTGCGGCGCCATTCCGGCGGAGCTGCTCGAGAGCGAGCTGTTCGGTCACGAGAAGGGGGCCTTCACCGGTGCCATTGCCGCCCGGCGCGGCCGCTTCGAACTGGCCCAGGGGGGCACCCTCTTCCTCGACGAAATCGGCGACATGCCGCTGCCGATGCAGGTCAAGTTGCTGCGGGTGCTGCAGGAGCGCCAGTTCGACCGGGTCGGGGGCGGCAAGGCCGTCCAGGCCGATGTGCGGGTGATCGCGGCGACCCACCGGGATCTGGAAGCCATGATCCGCACCCTGGCATTTCGCGAAGATCTCTACTACCGCCTCAATGTGTTCCCCATCGAGACGCCCCCCCTGCGGGATCGGGCCGACGACATCCCGCTGCTGCTGCAGGAGCTGCTCAATCGCCATGCCGAACAGCACAAGGGGATCATCCGTCTGACCCAGCGCGCCATGGAGTCCCTGATGCAGTACGCCTGGCCCGGCAACGTGCGCGAGCTGTCCAACCTCATCGAGCGCCTGCTCATCCTCTATCCGAACCAGATCGTCGATGTGGCGGATCTGCCCGGCCGCTATCGCCTGCTGCCCTGCGAGCCACGAGATGAGCGGCTCACCGAGATGGACGAGCGGGACGCCCTGGCTGCCGTGTTCCAGTCCCCACCAGAGCTGGATCCCGGCATCGCCATGCCCCTGCCCATGCAGTTGCCTCAAGAGGGGGTCAACCTCAAGGAGATGCTGGCCGACCTCGAGGTGGAGCTGATCCGCCAGGCCCTGGAGTCCCAGGACGGGGTGGTGGCCCGCGCCGCCGACCTGCTCAGCATGCGCCGCACCACCCTGGTGGAGAAGATGAAGAAGTACGGCATGAGCAAGGACAATTGAGGTCAATGCTTTGACGCATTGACCCAATACATTGATAAATAACGTCTATTTTGCTGGCATGGAAATTGAATAAGCTGACTCAATCGCCAGTTTGAGGTCAGCTTTATGACAATCTTGCAGCAGGATGTCCCCCTCCAGTCACATGAAGTGAGTCAGCTTTACGCCATCTTCACGGCGCTGCCGACCGGCGTGCTGCTGCTCGATGGCGAGGGGCTGATCACCCGTGCAAACCCTGCCGCCCTGGCGCTGCTGGGAGAGCCACTGGAAGGCCTCTCCTGGCGCCAGATCATTGCCCGCTGCTTCGAACCCCGTGAGGATGACGGTCACGAGATCTCCTTGCGAGACGGTCGCCGGGTTCAGCTGTCGACCCAGCCGCTGCCGGATCAGCCCGGCCAACTGGTGTTCATTACCGACTTGACCGAGACCCGCCAGTTGCAGGACAGGGTCAACCACATGAAGCGTCTCTCCGCCCTTGGCAACATGGCGGCTTCCCTGGCGCACCAGATCCGCACCCCGCTCTCCGCCGCCATGCTCTATGCGGCCAACCTGGCCAACCGCACCCTCAAGCCTGAATCCCGCAGCCAGTTCCAGCAAAAATTGATGGCCAGGTTGCAAGACCTGGAAAAACAGATCAACGACATCCTGCTGTTTGCCCGCAATGGCGACAACCAGGTGGTGGCGCCCCTCTCGGTGCAGGGCTTGCTGGCGGAAGTGCAGGCGGGGGCCGAAGCCTTCTGCCAGCAGCAGGGCTGCGCCTTGCATCTGGAGGCCCCTGAGCCCGATCTCTGTCTGCTTGCCAACAGCAGTGCCCTGGCGGGGGCCATCAACAACCTCATCGCCAATGCCCGGCAGGCCGGCGCCGATTCGCTCCTGGTGAGCGCTGTGCGCAGCGGCAACCGGGTGGAGATGCGGGTCATCGACAACGGTAAGGGGATGGCCCCCTCCCTGCTCAACCAGATCTTCGAACCCTTCTTTACCACCCGATCCCAGGGTACGGGCCTCGGTCTTGCGGTGGTGCAGTCGGTGGTACGAGCCCATCAGGGGGAGGTGAGCGTGGCCTCGGTCCCTGGCGAGGGCACCTGTTTTACCCTGTCCTTCCCCCTGCATCAGCAACAGGTTCAGTTGGGGGGCGTGGCATGAGCCACGCAAAAGCCGGAGCGCCGGTGAAGATGATTCTCGACAAGGCCATGTTGGTTGTAGGAGGTGTGGCATGACCCAGGCTCGCATTCTGGTGGTGGAAGATGACAACGGCCTGCGCGAGGCGCTGGTGGATACCCTGCTGCTCGGTGGCTATGAGTGCCGCGAGGTGGACAGCGGCGAGCGGGCCCTGCTTGCCCTGTCCCGTCAGCGCTTTGACATGGTGATCTCCGACATCCAGATGGGGGGCATGGATGGTCTGACCCTGCTCGCCAACATTCGCCAGCAATATCCCCAGGTGCCGGTGCTCCTGATGACTGCCTACGCCAACATCGACGGGGCGGTGCGCGCCATGCGCGAGGGGGCGATCGACTATCTGGCCAAGCCCTTCTCCCCCGAGGTGCTGCTCAACCAGGTCAGCCGTTATGTGCCGGCCCAGAAGGTGGAGAAGCGTGCCGTGGTGTACGGGGACCCCAGGACTGCGGAGCTGTTCCAGCTGGCGACCCGGGTGGCGAGAAGCGAAGCCACCGTCATGGTGACCGGCCCGAGCGGGACAGGCAAGGAGGTGCTGGCTCGCTACATTCACGACCACTCCAGCCGGGCAGAGCAGGCCTTCGTCGCCATCAACTGCGCCGCCATTCCGGAGAACATGCTGGAAGCGACCCTGTTTGGCTACGAGAAGGGCGCCTTCACCGGTGCGGTGCAGGGGTGCCCTGGCAAGTTCGAGCAGGCTCAGGGAGGAACCCTGCTGCTCGACGAGATCACCGAGATGGATCTGGGGTTGCAGGCCAAGCTGCTGCGGGTCTTGCAGGAGAAAGAGGTGGAGCGGCTCGGCAGCCGCAAGATGATCCCCCTGGATGTGCGGGTCATTGCCACCAGCAACCGGGATCTGAAAAAAGCGGTGCAGGACGGGTTGTTCCGCGAGGATCTCTACTACCGCCTCAACGTCTTCCCCCTGCGCTGGACGGCGCTCTGGGAACGCCCGGGTGACATTCTTCCCCTGGCGGAGCATCTGCTGGCGCTGCATGCCAGCCAGATGGGGCTGCCGACGCCGCAGCTCGCAGAGGACGCCCGAGAGCGTCTGATGGCTCACCCCTGGCCCGGCAACGTGCGCGAGCTCGACAACGTGGTGCAGCGCGCCCTGATCCTCTGTCCAGACGGCCTCATCGACTGTGAGCACCTGATCCTGGAGGAGACGGACGAGACCCTGGTGCGGCCGCTTGAGCGGCTGTCAGGGGAGGGGCTTGGCGGCGAACTCAAGCTGCAGGAGCACCAGATCATTCTGGACACCCTGCAGGAGTGCAACGGCAGTCGCAAAGCGGTGGCCGACAAGCTCGGCATCAGCCCGCGCACCCTGCGCTACAAGCTGGCCCAGATGCGTGACGCCGGCATCGAGTTGCCCGCCTAGGCCTGACAGGCGCATGGCCTTGCCGGTCCGGCTCGATTATCATGGGCCCTGACGATCGGAATCCGGCTCCCCGCACAGTACGTGGGGAGCCCAGCTAGGAGACCCCCATGATCTCTCATCGTAAACTGGAAAGCCTGCTCAACCACCTGCTCGAACCCCATGCCATCAAGGATTACTGCCCCAACGGCCTGCAGGTGGAGGGGCGCGAGCGCATTCGCAAGGTGGTGACCGGCGTCACCGCCAGCCAGGCCCTCATCGATGCCGCCGTGGCCGCCGATGCTGACGCCATCCTGGTTCATCACGGCTACTTCTGGAGCGGCGAGCCGGCCCAGATCACCGGCATGAAGCAGCGTCGTCTCAAGACCCTCTTGACCCACGACATCAACCTGTTTGCCTACCACCTGCCGCTGGACGTGCACCCCGAGGTGGGGAACAACGCCCAGCTTGCCAGGCTGCTCGGCATCAAGGTGCGTCGCGGTCTCGAACCCTGGAACAGCAAGAGCGTGGCCATGGTGGGCAAGCTGGAGGAGCCCATGAGCGGCAGCGATTTTGCCAAGCTGATTGCCGAGCGTCTCGGTCGCGAGCCGCTTCATTGTGGTGACAGTGGTCCCGAGCTCATCCGCTCCGTGGCCTGGTGCACCGGCGGTGGCCAGAGCTACATCAGCCAGGCGGCGGAGCAGGGCATCGATGCCTTCATCTCCGGCGAAGCCTCCGAGCAGACCATCCACACCGCCCGCGAGATGGGCATGCACTTCTACGCCGCAGGCCACCACGCCACCGAACGTTACGGCGTCAAGGCGCTGGGAGAGTGGCTCGCCACCGTACACGGGTTGGAGGTGACCTTTATCGATATCGACAATCCGGTGTAGGGCCGATTAGCCGCGCAGCGGCGTCATCGGACGTGATGACAGCCATTGCGCTGGTCGATGGAAATGACAAGGGAGGCCTAAGCCTCCCTTGTTGTGTCTTACTGCTGCTCGCGGTTACTCGCTGGCATAGCCTGCCAGGCCAAGCTGCTTGCCATCGAGGAAGGCAGACCCTTCTCGCATCTGCAAGCGCCCTTCACAGAACCACTGCACCACCAGGGGGTAGATGCTGTGCTCCTGTACCTGGACTCGGGCGGCGACCTCGTCGGCACTGTCCCCTTCGAAGATGGGGACCCGTGCCTGGAGGATAACCGGGCCGCCGTCGAGCTCTTCGGTGACGAAGTGGACGCTGGCGCCGTGCTCGTCATCACCGGCCTCGATGGCGCGCTGGTGGGTGTGCAGACCCTGGTATTTCGGCAGCAACGAGGGGTGGATGTTGATCATCCTCCCCGCGAAGTGACGCACGAGGTCGGCGCTCAGGATCCGCATAAAGCCGGCCAGCACCACCAGGTCGGGCTGATAGTCGTTCATCAGCGCCAGCAGGGCGGCGTCATACTCCTCCCGACTAGCAAACTGCTGCTGGGCCAGGATGGCGGTGGCCACCCCCGCCTTTTTGGCGCGCACCAGCCCGTAGGCATCGGCCTTGTTGCTGATGACGCCGACCACCTGACCGGCAATCTTGCCGTCGGCGCAACTGTCGAGAATGGTCTGCAGGTTGCTGCCGTTGCCAGAGATAAGGACCAGGATCCGCATCATTGGATGATGACCTGCTCCTCACTATCGGCCGCCTTGGCGATATGGCCGATGTGCCAGGCGTTCTCGCCTTCGGCCTTGAGCAGGGCCAGGGCCTTGTCCAGCTGATCCGCCGGCAGGGCGATGATCATGCCGACGCCGCAGTTGAAGGTGCGATACATCTCGTGGCGGGTGACGTTGCCTGCCTGTTGCAGCCAGCTGAACACCGCCGGCCACTGCCAGCTCTGCTCGTCGATGACCGCCTGGGTGTTGGCGGGCAGCACGCGCGGGATGTTCTCCCAGAAGCCGCCGCCGGTGATGTGGGACAGGGCGTGGATCTCGCACTCCTTGATGAGCTTGAGCACGGGCTTCACGTAGATGCGGGTCGGCTCCAGCAGGGCGTTGGCCAGGGTGGTATCACCCAGCGGCTGCTGCACGTCGGCCTTGGAGACTTCCAGGATCTTGCGAATGAGGGAGAAGCCGTTGGAGTGGGGACCGCTGGCGGCCAGGGCGATCAGGGCATCCCCTTCGCCAACCTTGCTGCCGTCGATGATCTCGCTCTTTTCCACCACGCCGACGCAGAAACCGGCGATGTCGTAATCTTCCCCTTCATACATGCCCGGCATCTCGGCAGTTTCACCGCCGACCAGGGCACAGCCGGACTGTTCGCAGCCGGCGCCGATGCCGGTGACCACGGCAGCGGCAGTGTCCACGTCCAGTTTGCCGGTGGCATAGTAGTCGAGGAAGAAGAGGGGCTCGGCGCCCTGCACGATGAGGTCATTGACGCACATGGCGACCAAGTCGATCCCCACGGTGTCGTGCTTCTTCAGGTCGATGGCCAGACGCAGCTTGGTGCCCACCCCGTCGGTACCGGAGACCAGTACCGGTTCCTTGTAGCCAGCAGGGATTTGACACAGGGCCCCAAAGCCGCCAAGACCACCAAGGACTTCAGGACGACGAGTGCGTTTTGACACGCCCTTGATACGTTCAACCAGTGCATTGCCGGCATCGATATCTACGCCAGCATCCTTGTAGCTCAGTGAGGTTTTGTCAGTCACGCGTATTCCCCGTCATATAAAGAAGTGGAGGGTAAAATTCGGGGCGTATTCTACCAGCGGGCACGAAAAACCAGAAAGAAAATCGTTTGCGCGTTTTTGAATCGAAAAGCTCTACAAGCCGTGGCTTTTGTTGTATGATTCCGCGATTTTTTTGGCGCCGGTTAGAGGAGATAATAATGAAAGTCGTTGAAGTCAAACACCCCCTGGTCAAGCACAAGATCGGCCTGATGCGCGAAGGCGACATCAGCACCAAGCGTTTCCGTGAACTGGCCAAGGAAGTGGGCAGTTTGTTGACCTACGAAGCGACCTCTGACTTCGAAACCGAAAAAGTGACCATCGATGGCTGGAACGGCCCTGTGGAAGTCGACCAGATCAAGGGCAAGAAGGTCACCGTCGTGCCCATCCTGCGCGCCGGTCTTGGCATGATGGACGGGGTGCTTGAGCACATGCCGAGCGCCCGCGTCAGCGTGGTCGGTATCTATCGCGATGAAGAGACCCTGCAGCCTGTCCCCTACTTCGAGAAGATCGTCAGCAATATCGAAGAGCGTCTGGCCCTGGTCATCGACCCCATGCTGGCCACCGGCGGCTCCATGATCGCCACCATCGATCTGCTCAAGAAGAAAGGTTGCCAGTCCATCAAGGTGCTGGTGCTGGTTGCCGCGCCGGAAGGCATCAAGGCGCTGGAAGCCGCTCACCCGGACGTGGAGCTGTTCTGTGCCTCCATCGACCAAGGGCTGAACGAGAAGGGCTATATCGTCCCGGGTCTGGGGGATGCTGGCGACAAGATCTTCGGCACCAAGTAAGCATTACCCCATCGCCGCGCCCAAGGCGCGCAAACGGAGCCGGCACCCTGCCGGCTCCGCTGTTTCTCCCCCCTTTGCTTGCTGCCATGCGCGCCTTGCCGCTACCATAAGCACCATCCCCCATTTCGAGAATCTTCTTTATGCTGAAACGCTTAGCGACTCTCCTCTGCTGCTGTCTGCCACTCGTGGTGTCGGCCGCCCAGGTAACCGACCTCTATCAGGGCAAGGCTCCCACCAGTGGCGACATGACGGCCGCCCAGTCCCAGGCGCTGGGGGATGTGCTCGTCAAGGTGACGGGCAAGCGCGATATCCTCACCCAGCCGGATGTGGTGAAGGCCCTGGCGGCGCCGGCGGATTACGTGCAGCAATACAGCTATCAGGACATCGGCTCGGTCAAGTTTCTCAAGGCGGATTTCAATGTGGCCAAGGTGAACGCCCTGGTCGGCCAGAGCAAGTTTGCCCTGCTGGGCCCGGTGCGGCCGCAGGTCGCCATCTGGCTGGTGGTCGACGAAGGGGAGCGGCGCATTCTGCCGGATCAGTCCGGCGATGGCTGGTCCGAGGCGCTGCGTGCCCAGACCCAGGCCATGGGGCTGCCGGTCAGTCTCCCGCTGATGGACTTGGATGACAACATGGCGGTCAATGCCACCGATGTCTGGGGCCGCTTTGCCGATCCCGTGCTCAAGGCGAGCCAGCGTTACGGCGCCGAAATGGTGGTGCTCGGCAAACTGAGCCCGGAGGGGGAGGCCTGGAGCATCGACTGGGGTCTTTATGGTACCAAGCCGGGGGCGCAGGCAGGAGAGCTGACCGAGCTGACCAAGGGCTCGGGTTCAGGTACCCAGGCCGAGGTGGCAAAGGGCTTTGCCGATGCCCTTGCCGGTTGGCTGGTACAGCAGTACGGTACCCGTCTCTCCGGTGTCGCCTCCAGCCAGACCCTGGTGGTGGAGGGGCTGTCCGATATCGATGGCATGATCCAGATCCAGAAGCTGCTGCAGGGGATGGCCAGTGTCACCAAGGTGGCCATCGGCAAGTTGGAAGGGGACAAGGTGACCTTCAACCTCTCGCTGCAGGGGGACAAGGCCGAGCTGGTGAGGGGGTTGCAACTGGAGAGCCGCCTGCATCAGGTGGAAGACAACGAGAGCGGCCTGCGCTATCAATGGTCGCAGCCCTGATCCCGGGGAAGGATCCTGACCGCCCGGCATGGTCCGGGCGGTTCTCTATCTGCCCCGCTGGTGATACACTTGCCCGCAAATATCACAGTCAAAGCCCAACGAGTGAAGCAACCGGCCCAACTGTCTTTAGCCGTACAACTACCGGATGATGAAACCTTCGTCAGTTTTTATCCCGGCAACAACGCCCATCTGATCACCGCCCTCAAGAATGCGGCCATCGGTCAGGGCTCGCCCTTCCTCTATTTCTGGGGAGCCAAGGGGTCGGGCCGCTCCCATCTGCTCCATGCTACCTGTGCCGAGGTCAACGCCCGCGACGCGGCGGCGGCCTATCTCTCCCTCGATCAATTCGAACAGCTTGACCCCAGCATGCTCGATGCCCTGGAGAGCCTGCCCCTGGTCTGTCTCGACAGCCTGGAGGCGATCGCCGGCAACGCCCTGTGGGAGCGGGCCCTGTTCGACTTCTACAATCGCTGGAAGGAGAAGGGGGAGGGGACACTCATCGTTACCGGCTGCAGCGCGCCACGCAAGCTGGGGCTGCAACTGCCGGATCTCGCGTCCCGTCTCGACTGGGGAGTGAGCTTCCACCTCGACGAGCTGGACGACGAGGGCAAACTCAGCGCCCTGCAACTGCGCGCCGAGCTGCGGGGTTTCAAGCTGCCCATCGACGTGGGCCGTTTCCTGCTCAACCGCCTCTCCCGCGACATGCGCACCCTGCTTGCCACCCTCAATCGTCTCGACAACGCCTCCTTCCGTGCCAAGCGCAAGCTGACCATTCCCTTTGTCAAAGAGATACTCGAGCTCTGAGCCCGTCAGGCTGGTTTGAGGCTCGGCAACGCCGAGGCCACGAATAAAAAGAAACCCCGGCACCAGGCCGGGGTTTTGCTATCTCAATGTCTATCAGTGGAACTGATCTTCTTCGGTCGAGCCGGTCAGCGCGGTCACCGACGACTGGCCGCCCTGAATGACGGTGGTCACCTTGTCGAAGTAACCGGTACCCACTTCCTGCTGGTGTGCCACGAAGGTGTAGCCCCGCTCGGCGGCGGCGAATTCCGGCTGCTGCACCATCTCGACATAGTGCTTCATTCCCTCGCCACGGGCGTACTGGTAGGCCAGCTCGTACATGTGGAACCACATGTTGTGGATACCCGCCAGGGTGATGAACTGGTACTTGTAGCCCATGTCGGAGAGCTCCTGCTGGAAGCGGGCGATGGTGGCATCGTCCAGGTTCTTCTTCCAGTTGAAGCTCGGGGAGCAGTTGTAGGCCAGGATCTTGTCCGGGTACTGGGCCTTGATGGCCTCGGCAAATTTGCGCGCCTCGTCCAGATCGGGCTTGGCGGTCTCGCACCACACCATGTCGGCGTAAGGGGCGTAGGCCAGGCCGCGGGAGATGGCCTGCTCGATGCCAGCCTGCACCTTGTAGAAGCCCTCGCTGGTGCGCTCACCGGTCAGGAAGCCGGCATCGTAGGGGTCGGCATCCGTGGTCAGCAGATCCGCTGCGTTGGCGTCGGTGCGGGCGATGACCAGGGTGGTGGTGCCGCAGACATCTGCCGCGAGGCGGGCTGCGATGAGCTTTTGCACCGCTTCCTGGCTCGGGACCAGTACCTTGCCGCCCATATGGCCGCACTTTTTCACGGACGCGAGCTGATCTTCGAAGTGCACGCCGGCGGCGCCCGCTTCAATCATCCCCTTCATCAGCTCGAAGGCGTTCAGCACGCCGCCGAAACCGGCTTCCGCATCCGCTACTATGGGCAGGAAGTAGTCGATGAAGCCCTTGTCCTCTGGTCCAACCTTGTTGGCCCACTGGATCTGGTCGGCCCGGGCGAAGGAGTTGTTGATGCGCTCCACCACGGAGGGGACGGAGTTGGCCGGGTAGAGGGACTGATCCGGGTACATGGTGGAGGAGAGGTTGTTGTCCGCCGCCACCTGCCAGCCGGAGAGATAGATGGCTTCGATGCCGGCCTTGGCCTGCTGCACCGCCTGGCCGCCAGTCAGGGCGCCGAGGCAGTTTACATAGCCCTTCTTGGCGCCGCCGTGGATCAGCTCCCACAGTTTGTCGGCGCCGCGTTGGGCCAGAGTGTGTGCCGGCTGCAGGCTGCCACGCAGGTTCACCACGTCCTCGGCGCTGTAGCCGCGCTTGATCCCTTTCCAGCGGGGGTTTTCTGCCCAGTCTTTCTCGATAGCCTGGATCTGTTGCTCACGGGTCAGTGCCATATCAGTTCCCTCTTTCATTGATTTCACGTTTCCATTGACTTGTTATGGGGGCCGTTACCGGCCCGGGTCTCACAGCCGCTCGTAGCCGGGCAGCGTCAGAAAATCGATGAGTGTGTCGGCGCAGGTGATCTCGTCCATCAGGGCGCTCGCCTCGGCGAAACGGCCGGATTGCCAGCGGGCCTCGCCCACTTCGCCTCTGACCACCTCCTGCTCCTCGGCCAGCATCTGGCGGAACAGCGCCTTGGTCACCACCTGACCGTTGGAGAGGGTCTTGCCGTGGCGGATCCACTGCCAGATGGAGGTGCGGGAGATCTCGGCGGTGGCGGCATCTTCCATCAGTCCGTAGATGGGCACGCAGCCGTTGCCGTTGATCCAGGCTTCCAGGTATTGCAGGGCGACGCGGATATTGGTGCGCATGCCCGCCTCGGTGCGCTCGCCCTCACAGGGGGCCAGCAGGTCGGCGGCCGTGATGGGGGCATCCTGCTCGCGCAGCACGCCGATCTGGTTCTGGGCACCCGCCGGAATGGTGGCGTTGAACACCGCCATGGCGGTATCGACCAGACCGGGGTGGGCGACCCAGGTGCCATCGTGGCCGTTGTCGGCCTCGCGCTGCTTGTCTGCGTGCACCTTGGCAAACACCTGTTCGTTGACTGCCGCGTCCTTGGCCGGAATAAAGGCAGCCATGCCCCCCATCGCCAGCGCGCCGCGCTTGTGGCAGGTCTTGATGAGGAGTCGCGAGTAGGCAGAGAGGAACGGCTTGTCCATGGTCACCACCTGACGATCCGGCAGGACGCGATCGGGATGGTTCTTCAAGGTCTTGATATAGCTGAAGATGTAGTCCCAGCGACCGCAGTTGAGGGCAACGATGTGATCCTTCATCTGATAGAGCAGCTCGTCCATCTCGAATACCGCCGGCAGGGTTTCGATGAGCACGGTGGCCTTGATGGTACCGCGGGGCAGACCGAATTTGTCCTCGGTCCAGGCGAACACCTCGCTCCACCAGCGCCCTTCCAGATGGCTCTGCAGCTTGGGTACGTAGAAGTAGGGACCGGATCCCTTGGCCAGCAACGCCTTGTGGTTGTGCAGGAAATAGAGGGCGAAGTCGAACAGGCCGCCGGGAATGGGGGCACCATCAAAGGTGACGTGTTTCTCCGGCAGATGCAGACCGCGCACCCGGCAGATGAGCACGGCCGGGTTGGGATTCAGGGTATAGGCCTTCCCCTCCGGGCTCTGGTAGGCAATGGTGCCGTTGACCGCATCGCGCAGGTTTATCTGGCCCTCGATCACCTTGTTCCAGGCCGGGGCCAGGGAGTCCTCGAAGTCGGCCATGAAGACCTTGACGTTGGCGTTGAGGGCATTGATCACCATTTTGCGCTCGACCGGGCCGGTGATCTCCACACGGCGGTCCTGCAGATCGGCGGGAATCCCGCGCACCGTCCAGTCACCATCGCGAATGTGGGCGGTCTCTGGCAGGAAGTCCGGCAACTCGCCGCCATCGATACGGGCCTGGCGTGCGACTCGCTGCTTCAGCAGCTCATTGCGTTGGGGAGCGAAACGTTCCACCAGTTCGGACACCAGGGCCACCGCATCCGGCGTCAGGATCTGCGCGTAATCGGGAAGCATCTCGCCTTGAATGCGCAGGCGGGTGCTGCTGATGGTCTGGGCCGGTGCCGACATAGTGGGTACTCCTCCAAAAGTTACATTTTGAATTTATTAACTACGACTAACGTCTATATCCCTTTCTTTCAAACTCCCCGTAACAGCGGGGTAACACGATTCATAAGGTGCAAAAGAATGGCGGATTCGTCAACTTGATTTTTAAAACAGGTGTTTTTTGATGATAGTTAAGATGCTGTTTTAAATGGATTTATGTGATTAGTGCAAAAGCTCTTTGCAGATGGTTATGCTCTTGGGTTGCCGGGGCGGCAGGGGGGAGGATTTCGGTAGAGGGGATGGGTTAAAAATGTAATTAATTACGTAATAAAATTACAAATGCAAAAACAAATCCCGACATTACTCCAAGCTTTGCAAAAACAGCTGTATGAAATGTCTTCGTTCAATCCAGCCTGCATGGGGGCTATGAAGTGACCGGGTAGTGAACTGATGTTTAAAACTAAAATGTCAAATTGGGTCAAAATGGCGAAGGCGAACAGGAGAGAGGGAAATGACGAGCAATAACGTAGGTTTGTATCAAGGCGTGTCCATGAAGGAGAGGGAGGTTGGAACGCAGCGGATGGTCAATTAAACTGATTTTTGAACAAAAACTAGCATTTTGTCGTTATTTGCGGTGGCGGTCTGTTGGCCTGGGTCAAGGGCGGTGCCGGACAGCAAAACCGGCGTCTTGAACCGCACTATGGCACGGGCTCGTCTCAGTAATCTTCATCCGGGGCGGCGAGATCGATCACATCGAGGTGCACTGAACTGCCAAACCCGTGCTCTGCGGAATCGAGCTCGGAGGGCGTGGGGGAGATCAGGGGCTGAACGGGCTGGGAGTCAACAGCTTGGGTCATGGATGCTTGCCTCATTGATTGCAAGCCGGTCGGTGATTCCATCACCCTAGTGTCCACCTCCCTGTTTTTATGGCCGGCGGAAAAGTTGCGTATCCTAGCGGCACTTTATGAAAGCCTCAAGTGGTTCTGTATAAAATTCATGCCAATAAAAAGCGGCGACCCGATGAACGGGGGAGGCGAGAGGAAAAAGAGGCAAGCGTCGGGCGTGCAGGCAAAAAAAATAGCCCAGTCGTTTGACTGGGCTATTCTCGGGGAATTTGGTCGGTGTGAGAGGATTCGAACCTCCGACCCTCTACACCCCATGCAGATGCGCTACCTGGCTGCGCTACACACCGACGGAGTCAGCTCGGCTGACGGGGAGGAAGTCTAATCGGATGATTTGGCGGGCGCAACTCCTTTTTTATCAGGGAGATGCCGACTGCTTCTTTATTGTTCAGCCAAGATGCAACTTGGGCCCTGGCCGGAGTTTTGGCATAATCGCCGCCCCCTTAGGCGGGCACTGGGTGGCGAACACCCAACTCGGGGCGTTCCGATGTCGCCGGGGCCTTTGGCCTCTCTTTCATTGACAGCATCTTCTGCCGTGGGCTACCGGCTACCGGCTAGCGCGAGGGGGAAGGGGCCCGGTGTGCCCAGGGCCGGGACGCAGCAATCCGGGAGTGCGCGGCCGATGCCGTGCAGGGGCCAGGCAAGCCGACATCATATCGACGAGAGGATCAGGGCGTGAAACCATCTGAAGTTGCAGCACAGATCAGCCAGCGCGAGCAGGACGAACGCTGGATGCGCCATGCCATGGCCCTGGCCGCCAGGGCGGAGGGGATAGGCGAGATCCCGGTAGGCGCCGTGCTGGTGCTGGGGGACAAGATAGTGGCAGAGGGGTGGAATCGCTCCATCAGCGAGCACGACGCCTGCGCCCATGCCGAGGTGATGGCGCTTCGGGAAGCGGGCAAGCAGCTTGAAAACTATCGCCTGCTCGACACTACCCTCTATGTGACGCTGGAGCCCTGCTGCATGTGTGCCGGCGCCCTCATCCACAGCCGGGTCAAGCGGGTGGTCTATGGTGCCCGGGATTTGAAGACGGGGGCGGCAGGCTCTGTGTTCGACATCCTGCTGGATCCCCGCCACAACCACCAGGTGGCACTGACGGGGGAGGTGCTCGCCGACGCCTGCTCGGCCCAGCTGTCGGATTTCTTCAAACGGCGCCGCGCCGAGAAGAAGGCGGCCAGACTCGCCGCGAAAGAGGCGCTTCCTCAAGATGACAGCGGGGCCTGATGGCCCCGTTTGCTTTTATTTCACTGCCAGACCGGCGGCCTGCTTCCCTCCGAATACCAACTGCCACCCCCCCGATGGAGCCTGCGCTCTTTGCCGCTGTTGATGTAACAAAACTGTCATGCATCCGCCATATAATGCCGCCAAGCCTAGCTCACATTGAGGTCTTGCATGTCATCGGAATCGTTAAATCTGGTCATGGCGGGCAGTCGAAAACGCCGGATCAAGGATAAATTGGCCAAATATGGCGTCACCACAGGGGGAGCCCTGGTGCTGGTGGCGCTGCTGCTCATCTTCTTCTACCTGCTTTATGTGGTGAAGCCCATCTTCAATGGCGCCAGCATGGAGAGCACCGCTTCCTTCACCCTGCCCATCAAGGGCAAGACCGCCTGGCTCGGGGTCGAGGAGCAAAACGAGATAGGTTACCGCTTCAGCGACCAGGGGAAGGTCAAATTCTTTGCCGTGCAACCGGATGGCAAGATCAAGACCGGACAGGTGATTGGTGAGGCGCAGGTGGACGGCGAGATCACGGCGGTCGCGCCGCCTGCGCCGGGCCAGAAACTCATCGCCTATGGGTTTGCCGACGGCAAGGCCCAGGTGGTGCAACCCTATTTCAAGATCTCCTATCCCAATGACGTGCGCGTCATCGAGCCCAGCCTGCAATATCCCTTCGGCGAGACCCCCGTGGTGATCGATCCCCAGGGCAAGGCGCTGACGCGCATGGTCTTCGAGGCGACCAAGGACAAGATGGCGACCGCGGCCGTGACCGAAGATGGTCGTGGTGTGCTGATGGTGATGAGCGGCGAGGAGAACTTCCTCTCCGGCGAAATCGAGTGGAGCAACCAGACCTACACCATTCCGTCCCTGCCACGCCATGTTGACCAGATGCTGCTGACCCCGAACCTGCGCCTGTTGTTCGTGCGCGAGGGCAACCGCCTGTCGGTCTATGACATCCACAACCTGAGCGACATCTCCCTGCGCAATGTCATGGAGATCAACGCCCCCAATGCCAGCGTGACCCAGGTGGCCCTGCTCTCCGGTGCGTCCTCCCTGCTGGTTGGCAACGACAACGGCGTCATCTCCCAGTGGTTCGAGGTGGCAAAGGATGGCAAGCGCCAGTTCACTCAGATCCGTGACTTCAAGGGTGACGCGCCGGTCGCCCTGCTGACCCCCGAGCACTTTCGCAAGGGCTTCATCAGCGCAGGCAGCGACGGCACCATCAACTTCTTCCATGCCACCGGCGAAGCCAAGCTGCTTGGCGAGAAGGTTGACGGGGGCAACCTGGCTGCCGTTGCCATCTCTCCTCGCCACAACCTGCTGTTGACCCAGCAGGGGGATGACTTCAAGGTCTTTGACGTCGAGAACGATCACCCCGAGGTAACCTGGTCTGCCCTCTGGCAACAGGTATGGTATGAAGGCTATCCCGAGCCCCAGTACGTGTGGCAGTCCACCTCCGCCAGCAACGACTTCGAAGCCAAGCTGAGCCTGGTGCCCCTGGTGTTCGGTACCCTGAAAGCCTCCTTCTATGCCATGGTGTTCGCGGTGCCGCTCGGCGTCGCCGGTGCCATCTATACCGCCTACTTCATGTCGGCGGGGCTGCGCAAATACGTCAAGCCGACGGTGGAGATCATGGCGGCGCTGCCGACCGTCATCCTCGGCTTCCTGGCGGGTCTGTGGCTCGCGCCCATCATCGAAGGGGCCCTGCCCGGGGTGATCCTGCTGCTGATCCTGCTGCCCATGGGCATGCTGCTCACCGCCCTGGTGTGGAACTATCTGCCGGAGCGCGGCCGCACCTGGCTGCCGGAAGGCTGGCACGCCATCCTGCTCATCCCTGTGCTGCTGTTCATCGGATGGGGCGCCTTCGCCTTGAGCCCCATCATCGAGAACGCCTTCATGCACGGTGATTCGCGCATCTGGCTGACCCACGACATGGGCATCAAGTTTGACCAGCGCAACTCCCTGGTGGTCGGTATCGCCATGGGCTTTGCGGTCATCCCCACCATCTTCTCCATCGCCGAAGACGCGGTCTTCTCGGTGCCCAAGCACCTGACCCAGGGCTCGCTTGCGCTGGGGGCGACCCCGTGGCAGACCCTGAGCCGGGTGGTGATCCTCACCGCGAGCCCGGGCATCTTCTCGGCGGTGATGATGGGCCTTGGCCGCGCCGTGGGCGAGACCATGATCGTGCTGATGGCCACAGGCAACACCCCCATCATGGACTTTTCCATGTTCCAGGGGCTACGGACCCTGGCGGCGAACATTGCGGTGGAGATGCCGGAATCGGAAGTGGGCAGCTCCCACTACCGGGTGCTCTTCCTCGCCGCCTTCGTGCTGTTTGTGTTCACCTTCTTGTTCAATACCCTGGCCGAATTCGTCCGCCAGCGGTTGCGTGAAAAGTACAGCTCTCTGTAAGGACTAAGGAATCGACAATGGGTAAGTGGTTTAAATCGGGGGCCCCCTGGATCTGGATGACGGGGGGCGCCGTCAGCCTGAGTCTGGTGGCCGTACTGGGTCTGTTGTTGCTGATTGGCTGGCGTGGTCTAGTCTATTTCTGGCCCCATCCTATCTATGAGTGGCAACTTGAAGATGCAAGCGGCAACAAGAGCGTCCTGATTGGCGAGATCAACGACCGGGAGCTGGTGCCGGTGGAGCGCCTGCGCGCCGCAGGCCAGGCGCTGGAAGGGGAGGATCGCGAAGAGATTACCCGTTATCTGGTCAAGACCGGCAACCGGGAGTTCGTGGACCTCGATTTTCGC
The DNA here is from genome assembly GCF_019048585.1 of Aeromonas sp. FDAARGOS 1418. Classification (NCBI taxonomy): domain Bacteria; kingdom Pseudomonadati; phylum Pseudomonadota; class Gammaproteobacteria; order Aeromonadales; family Aeromonadaceae; genus Aeromonas; species Aeromonas sp. FDAARGOS 1418. The sequence goes on from NZ_CP077387.1 coordinate 2,433,827, forward strand.
TGGGTGCTGGAGACCGATATCAAATCGCGCGCCCAGCCGGCGGAGCTCGCCATGGTGGAACGCGCCACCAACGGCAACTTCTATGGTTACATCACCTCGGTGAAGGAAGATGGCCAGGAGCTGACCACGGATCTGCATCCCGCCTTGCAGCGGGTGCTGGCCCGTGCCAACGGCCTCTCAAGCCAAGCCAACGACTTGCAAAAAGGGGCCATCGGCAGCATCAACTATCAGCTGGAGCGCCTGCGCCTGAAAGAGCGCAAGGCCGAGCTGGATGACAAGCTGACCGATCAGCTTAAAGCCGAGCTGGCGAGCGAGCGTCAGGCCCTCAACGACCGTTACCAGGTGCTGGAGAAAGAGCTCTTCTCCCTGCGTACCCAGGCGGACAGAGACAGCATCACCGTCAAGGACATGCGCGGCGAGCTGGTGACCATGCCCATGTCCCGGGTGCTGGATGTGGTCTGGCCCAACGACATGAGCCTGATGGCCAAGGTGGGTCACTGGTTCCACCAGATTGGCAAGTTCGTCTCCGATGACCCCCGGGAGGCGAACACCGAGGGCGGCGTCTTCCCGGCCATCTTCGGCACCGTCTTCATGGTGATCCTGATGGCCATCATCGTGACCCCGCTCGGGGTGGTGGCGGCGGTCTACCTGCACGAGTACGCAGGCAAGAACAGCCTGACCAAGATCATCCGCATCGCGGTGATCAACCTAGCGGGGGTGCCCTCCATCGTCTACGGCGTGTTTGGCCTGGGCTTCTTCGTCTACACCCTGGGGGGCAGCATCGACCGCCTCTTCTACCCGGAAGCGCTGCCGAGCCCGACCTTCGGCTCCCCTGGTGTCATCTGGTCGGCGCTGACCCTGGCCATCCTGACCCTGCCGGTGGTGATCGTCTCCACCGAAGAGGGGCTGGCCCGGATCCCGAGCACCATTCGCCAGGGTTCGCTGGCGCTGGGTGCCACCCAGGCCGAGACCCTCTGGCGCATCGTGCTGCCCATGGCCAGCCCGGCCATCATGACCGGCCTTATCCTGGCCATCGCCCGTGCGGCGGGCGAGGTGGCGCCGCTGATGCTGGTGGGGGTGGTGAAGCTTGCTCCCACGTTGCCGATGGACGGCAACTTCCCGTACCTGCACGTGGAGCGCAAGTTCATGCACCTGGGCTTCCACATCTATGACGTGGGCTTCCAGAGCCCGAACGTCGAGGCGGCGCGTCCTCTGGTCTACGCCACCTCCTTCCTGCTGGTGACGGTGATCGTCGGCCTCAACCTGACGGCGATCGGTATTCGTAACCACCTGCGCGAGAAATTCCGGTCGCTGGAACATTAATCCAGCCATTACAAAGACGGGCAGGGGGCTTCCCTGCCAACCAGATATTCCGGCAGCGGGCAAGACGTTTGCCCGCTGCCACCAAGAGAATTTGAGGTAAACAGATGATCAACGTAACACCGAGTTCGGCCCCGCACACCGCCACCGACCTGCTCAACCTGACCCCGGAGCAGACTGCGCTGGAGGTGAAGGATCTCAACCTGTACTACGGCAACAAGCAGGCGCTGTTCAACGTCAACATGAAGATCCCCAAGGGTCAGGTCACCGCCTTCATCGGCCCGTCCGGTTGCGGCAAGTCCACTTTGCTGCGCTGCATCAACCGGATGAACGATCTGGTGGAGATTTGCCGCATCGAGGGGGAGATCCAGCTGCACGGCCACAACATCTACGACAAGAGCGTGGATGTCTCCGCCCTGCGCCGTCAGGTGGGCATGGTGTTCCAGCGCCCCAACCCCTTCCCCAAGTCCATCTACGAGAACGTGGTCTACGGCCTGCGCCTGCAGGGCATCAATGACCGCCGTACCCTGGACGAGGCCGCCGAGCGTTCCCTGCGCGGTGCTGCCCTGTGGGAGGAGGTGAAGGATCGTCTGCATGACAACGCCTTTGGTCTCTCCGGCGGTCAGCAGCAGCGTCTGGTGATTGCCCGTGCCATCGCCATCGAGCCGGAAGTGCTGTTGCTCGATGAACCGACCTCGGCGCTGGACCCCATCTCCACCCTCACCATCGAGGAGCTCATCAACGAGCTCAAGAGCCAGTTCACCGTGGTGATCGTGACCCACAACATGCAGCAGGCGGCGCGGGTCTCGGATCAGACCGCGTTCATGTACATGGGGGAACTCATCGAGTACTCGAATACCAACACCATCTTCACCACCCCGGCCAAGAAGAAGACCGAAGACTACATTACCGGTCGTTACGGCTAAGGGATGCCGGTGATTGAGATGAGCAAGATGAGCAAGATGGGCATCAACAAACAGATTGGCAGTCAGTTCAACGGCTAAGGCATGTTGGTGCAACAAGGGTGATTGAGATGAACAAGATGGGCATCAACAAACAGATTGGCAGTCAGTTCAACGGTTAAGGCATAATCGGAGCAACAAGGATTACTGGTATGGACAATATGAACCTCAACAAACACATCTCCGGTCAGTTCAATGCCGAGCTTGAGAGCGTGCGCAATCAGGTACTGGTGATGGGGGGGCTGGTGGAGAAGCAACTCACCGACGCCATCGCCGCCATCCATGGCCAGGATCTGGATGCGGCGCGCAAGATCGTGGCCAACGACCACAAGGTCAACGCCATGGAAGTGGCGATCGACGAGGAGTGCACCCGCATCATCGCCAAGCGTCAGCCCACCGCGTCCGACCTGCGGCTGGTGATGGCCATCATCAAGACCATCACGGATCTGGAGCGGATTGGCGACGTGGCGGACAAGATTGCCCGCATGCTGACCGACAACGCCAACAAGCCCCAGCCACCGCTGGTGTCGCTGGAGAACATGGGGCGTCGCACCATCAAGATGCTCCACGACGTGCTCGACGCTTTCGCCCGCATGGATCTGGATGCCGCCCTGGCGGTCTACAAGGAAGATGACAAGGTGGACCGCGAATACGAGTCCATCATCCGCGAGCTGATGACCTACATGATGGAAGATCCCCGCACCATCCCCCAGGTGCTCAACGTGCTCTGGGCGGCACGGGCCATCGAGCGGGTCGGCGATCGCTGCCAGCACATCTGCGAGTACATCGTCTACTACGTCAAGGGCAAGGATGTGCGTCACACCAAGGCCGATGACCTGAGCGATCTGCTGGGCAAGGGCTGATGGGGCGCCTTGGGTGGAGCTCCCGTCGCGGCTGCACGACGGGAATCCAACCCTGATTGAATAAAAAGGCGCTTTGAGCGCCTTTTTCATTGTATGGCACGGCAGTTCAAGATAACGCCACCCGGCGGGCGCTTTTCTGCTAGAATATGGCCCCTGTGTGAGTCCCGGATGGAGTCACGGTCCGGTTTCCCGGGCCCAGTTTGCCGTCTTGTGCTAAGGCGGCTGTAGCAATAGGTTAATCATGAGTTTTGCCGATAGTTTGTTCTTTCTGATGCTGCTGGTCGCCGGCAGCGTGTTCTTCTCACTCTCCGAGATCTCCCTTGCCGCCTCCCGCAAGATCAAGTTGCAGGTGATGGCCGACGAGGGCAACCGCCACGCCGAGAAGGTGCTGGCATTGCAGGCCCAGCCGGGCAACTTCTTTACCGTGGTGCAGATAGGCCTCAATACCGTCGCCATCCTCGGCGGTATCCTGGGGGAATCCGCCCTCAATCCCGCCATCAGGGAGCTGATAGCCGGCTTCTACCAGGGGCCCTGGCTCGGCCAGATTAGCTCCGCGGCCTCGTTCGTCTTCGTCACCGGCATGTTCATCCTGATAGCGGACCTGATGCCCAAGCGCCTTGCCATGACCATGCCCGAGCGGATCGCCGTGGTGGTGGTGCGTCCCATGATGCTGTGCGTCACCTTGTTGATGCCGCTGGTGTGGCTGTTCAACGGCATGGCCAACGGCCTGTTCCGGCTGATGCGCATCTCCATGGTGCGCAACGACGAGATCACCTCCGACGATATTTATGCGGTGATGGATGCAGGTGCCGAAGCCGGTGTCATCCAGCGCGAGGAGCACCAGCTCATCGAGAACGTGTTCGAGCTCCAGTCTCTGGGTGTCACTTCCGCCATGACGGCGCGGGAGAGCCTCATCTACTTCACCCTGCAAGAGGGGGAGGAGAGCATCAAGGCGAAGATCGCCGAGCACCCCCACAACAAGTTCCTGGTGTGCGACCACAACCTCGACAGCATCAAGGGGTTCGTGGATGCCAAGGAGCTGCTGATCCGCGTCATCAGCGGCCAGAGCATCGATCTCAACAGCGGCTCCCTGGTGCAGAACGTCATCATCATTCCCGACACCCTCAACCTCTACGAGGCAATGGAGTACTTCAAGAACCATCGCGGCGATTTTGCGGTGGTGATGAACGAATACGCCCTGGTGGTGGGCATCGTCACCATGAATGACCTGATGAGTACCGTCATGGGGGAGTGGGCCACCCACGTGGTGGAAGAGCAGATCGTCCAGCGGGACGAGAACTCCTGGCTGGTGGACGGGGTGACCCCCATCTCCGACGTGATGCGCGCCTTCGACATCGAGGAGTTCCCGGAAAACCAGAACTACGAGACCATCGCCGGTTTCATCATGTACATGCTGCGCAAGATCCCCAAGCGCACCGACTCGGTCAAATATGCCGGTTACAAGTTCGAAGTGGTGGACATCGACAGTTACAAGATTGACCAGTTGCTGGTCACCCGGGTAGAACCTGCGAGCAATGAGAAGCCCGCTCAGGAATCCTAAAGGAGTTCGTTAGCAATCATGAAGATGAAGACTCATTCCCGTGCGCTGGCCTGTGTGGCGCTCGCCCTGGCACTGGGTGCCTGCAGCCAGAGCGCACCGCGCAAGCCGGTGACGCCTGCCAAACCCGTCGCTCCCCAGCCTGCCGTGGTGGTCCCGCAGCAGGATCCCGATGCGGTGGTGCAAAGCGCCGTGGCAGAGCCCAGCCCGGTGTTCGACGAGGAGTATCACGGCCCGGATCAAGGGTCGCTTGAATCGGTCACCGCCCTGTTTGCCCGGGGTTACATCGAATCCGCCATGCGCGAGACCATGCTGGCGGCGGTGCACAGCGACTATCCGCTGCTCGGCATGCGGGACGTGCGTCTCACTGACCCTGTTGCCAAGTTCCTCACCTCGGCCCAGGCACGCACCACGGCCCACGACTACCTCTATGCCGGGGTGCAGCGTCGGCTGGGCCGTCCGCTCAGCCCCGCCCAGTGGGAGCAGATCTGGCAGGGCTATCCCCAGCAGGGCCGGGTCTCCGACTGGGTCAAGCAGACCAAGCGGGTGCTGGCCGGGCGCTGAGCCCCCTGGTTATCGGCGGCTGTGCCCGCCTTGATCCCCTGTTTCACAAGAGGTCACCCCCCAGGGTGGCCTCTTGTCGTTTCAGTGTCTGGCCAGGTGATGCCTGTGCCGGGTAGACCTCCCTTTGCCGCCATCATCCTGAGCTTGCCCGGATTTGTTCGTAGCCCCCGATTGCCTCTTGTTCTACTTTGGGTCATGATATTTGGGATTTCTAGCCGTCTAGATGTTTTGATGGCTTAATGTGGTTTCACACAATAAACACCCGTCATGGCGGGGAGACGCAGAGAGACAGAGATGGACAAGCAGGATTTGTGGGTACTCGATGGCGGTATGGGCCGTGAACTGGCGCGGCGTGGTGCGCCGTTCCGTCAACCGGAGTGGTCGGCACTGGCGCTGATGGAAGCGCCCGAGACGGTGCGCGAGGTACACCAGGCTTATGCGACGAGCGGTGCCCGGGTGATCACCACCAACAGCTATGCCCTGGTGCCCTTCCATATCGGCGAGGCGCGCTTTGCCGCCCAAGGGGAGGCACTTGCAGCCCTGGCCGGGCAACTGGCTCGAGACGTGGCCGACGAACAGGGAGGATCCGTCAAGGTGGCCGGTTCCTTGCCGCCGCTCTTTGGCTCCTATCGTGCGGACCTCTATCAGGCCGAACGGGTGAGCGAGCTGGCGACACCACTTATCCGGGCCCTGTCACCCCATGTGGATCTTTGGTTGGCGGAGACCATGAGCCTCATCGCCGAGCCCCTGGCCCTCAAGGCCCTGCTGCCCGAGGACGGCAAGCCGTTCTGGGTCTCCTTTACTCTGGAAGACGAGGCGCCGGGCAGCGAGCCCACCCTGCGCTCCGGCGAGCGGGTGGCGGATGCCGTGACCGCGTTGGCGTTGGCCGGAGTGGATGCCATCCTGTTCAACTGCTGCCAGCCCGAGGTGATTGAAGGGGCGCTCAAGGTGGCCGTCGCCGCGTTGCAGGTTCAGGGGCGCACCGACGTTCGCCTCGGCGCCTATGCCAACGCCTTTCCGCCCCAGCCCAAGGAGGCGACTGCCAATGACGGTCTGGACGAGATCCGTGGCGATCTGGGGCCGCTGGATTACCTCGGCTGGGCCGAGCGCTGGCGCAGAGCCGGGGCAAACCTCATCGGCGGCTGCTGCGGCATCGGCCCGGAACACATCGAGGCGCTGGCCAGCCGGCTGCGTTAAGGAGCGCCCATGAAAGAGAGCAAGATCGGGCTCTGGTCCCTCACGGCGCTGGTGTTCAGCTCCATGGTGGGGGCCGGCATCTTCAGCCTGCCCCAGAACATGGCCGATGTGGCGGGCGCCCGCGCCGTGCTGATCGGCTGGGCCGTCACCGGGGTCGGCATACTGGCGCTGGCCATGAGCTTCCTCTACCTGTCGCGGCTCAAACCCGAGCTCGACGGCGGCATCTACAGCTATGCCCGAGCCGGCTTTGGCGAGCTGGTGGGGTTCTTCTCCGCCTGGGGATACTGGCTCTGTGCCACCATCGGCGTGGTGGGGTATCTGGTGATCGCCTTCGCGGCGCTGGGCAGCTTCGTCGACACGCCGGAGCGGGTCTGGTTTGGCGAGGGCAACACATTGGCAGCTTTTGTCGGCGAGTCCTGCATCCTCTGGGCGGTGCACCTGCTGGTGGCCCGAGGCGTACAGCAGGCGGCCCTGTTCAATCTGGTGGCGACCCTGGCCAAGAGCCTGCCGCTGCTGCTGTTCATCCTGTTCGCCTGCTACTGGTTCGATCCGATCACCTTTGCGGCGGATCAGGAGGGCAGCACCCTGGCGGTACCGGTCTCCGAGCAGGTGCGCAACACCATGCTCATCACCCTCTGGGTTTTCACCGGCATCGAAGGAGCAGCGGTGCTCTCGGCCCGGGCGAGAAACAAGCGGGACGTGGGCACCGCCACCGTGCTCGGCGTGGTGCTGGCGCTGCTGCTCTATGTGCTCATCTCGGTGCTGGCGCTCGGAATATTGAGCCGCCCGGAGCTTGCGGCCCTGCCCAACCCCTCCATGGCGGGATTGATGGCCCAGATGACGGGTTCCTGGGGCAAGTTGCTCATCAGCGCCGGCCTCATCGTGTCGGTGCTCGCCTCCTACGTGAGCTGGACCCTCTTCTCGGCCGAGGTGCCGTTCAGCGCGGCGCGTCACGGGGCCTTCCCGGCCATCTTCCGGCGCGAGAACCGCAACGGCACCCCCATCGCCTCGCTCTGGCTCACCAGCCTGACCGTGCAGGGCTGCTTGCTGCTGGTGTGGCTGCTTGGCAAGGGGTACACCAACCTGCTGCTCATCTCCACCTCCATGATCCTGGTGCCCTACCTGCTCATCGGCCTCTTCCTGCTCAAGCTGGTCTTCAGTGGCAAGGGGGGGCAGGGCCGCAGCCTGATGCGGGTGGTGGCGCTGGTGTCGAGCGGTTATGGTTTCTGGCTGCTCTACGCCGCCGGGGTGGAGTACCTGCTGCTGTCGCTTCTGCTCTACGGGCCGGGTCTGCTGCTGTTTCTCTACAGCCGTCGCCAGCTCGGCGCCGAACAGCGGCTCAGCGGGCGCGAACGGCTGCTGGCCGGGGTGACGCTGCTGAGCCTGATCCCCGCCGTCTGGTCCTTCGTTCACGTCTGACCCGGGGGGGGTTCCTGTCATGAAAAAGAGCGCCCTGGGCGCTCTTTTTTGTCTGCTGATTGCCTACAGTGCGTGCTCAGCGGCTGGCGGGACCCGCAGGTTTGCCAAACAGCACGGCGAGCTTTTGCCGCCATGGGAGGCCCCGGGCCTCTTGCAGCATGTCGCGCCACTCGTGGAAGGTGAGGGTGAGGGGGTTGAAGCTGTGAATTGGCTTGGTGATGCCGAAACGGCACGGCTCGCCCAAGTCTTCTTCCACGAAGGTGCCAAACAGCCGGTCCCAGATGATGAGCACGCCGGCGAAGTTGCGATCGATGTATCTGGCATTGCTGGCGTGGTGCACCCTGTGGTGGGACGGGGTGTTGAAGATCCATTCAAGTTTGCCCAGCTTGCCCACCACCTGGGTGTGGACGAAGAACTGAAAACCCAGGCTCAAGAGCACGGTGGCCACCACCGCCTCGGGGGGGAAGCCGATGAGGATCATGGGGATCCAGAACAGCCACATGCCGGAGACCGGGTACATCAGGCTCTGGCGAAAGGCGGTGGAGAGGTTGAGCCGCTCCGAGCTGTGGTGCACCACGTGGGAGGCCCAGAGCCAGCGCACATGGTGGCTTGCGAAGTGGAACAGCCAGTAGCAGAGATCCTGCAACAGAAAGAGCAGCAAGAGGCTCCACAGGTTCAGCTCGATATCGAATAGTCGCCAGCCCCAGAGGATGTCATAGAGACAGGCGATGGCAATGGCGGCCAGGGCATCGCCCCCCTGATGCATCAGTGCCAGGGTGGCATTGGCGAAGAGATCCTTCCACTGGTAGCCCGCCGTGGGATAGGCGGCGCCGTGTTTTCGCAGGTAGAGCATCTCCCAGCCGATGAAAACCAGAAAGAGGGGCGAGAGGTAGAGCAGGAGCAGTTGCACATCCATGTGAGCCATCCGGTTGGACCAGTTGGATGTCAGCATACCGGATGATGTTAAAAACTCATTAACATTTGATGGTGATCCTCCTGTCTGACGCGGCCCGGCCTTGCCCTCCCTGTTTACACTGAAGAAGGAGCGCGCGCGGCATCTACCGCAAGCGGCAGTACCTTGGGAGGGAGAGAAAATGAACGGGACGCCTGTTTGTCTCATGCTCGGCCTGCTCAGTGCGAGTGCGATGGCCAATGACAGTTTCAACAGCGAGTTGAGCCATGTTGTCGGTGGTGCGGCCATGGGGGCGGGCTTTACGGCCATCGCGGATCACTATGGCTATAGGGAGCACAGGGGCTGGATTGGTTTTGGCATCTCGACCGGCATCGGCATCGCCGCAGAGCTGATCGAGCGGGCCAGTGGTCAGGGGCCCTTCTCCGCCCTGGATGCGGGGGCCAATGCGCTGGGGGCCGCCGCCGGTGCCTACGGGACGGATCGCTGGCTGCTGGCACCCGTGGTGCTGCCCGAGCAGCACTTCGCCGGCCTGACGGGCATGTATCGATTCTAGGGCGAGCCACCTGGAACAAAAAAGGGAGCCTGGGCTCCCTCTTCTTGATTTGCATGACACCGCTGCGCGGTTGATCGAGCCCGGGTTTGCCCCTTTACCGGATTGCCAATATCGGTGCGCTCGTCAGAGTACCTGGCTCAGGAACTGGCGCAGGCGCGGGGAGGGGGGATTGTCGAAGAAGTCGGCGGGTTTCTCGTCCACCAGCAACTCGCCGCTCTCCATGAAGAGCACCCTGTCCGCCACTTCCCGGGCAAAGCCCATTTCGTGGGTCACCACCACCATGGTCATCCCTTCGCGGGCCAACCCCTTCATGACGTCCAGCACCTCTCCCACCATTTCGGGGTCGAGGGCGCTGGTGGGCTCGTCAAACAACATGATGCGCGGCTGCATGGCGAGCGCCCGGGCGATGGCCACCCGCTGCTGCTGGCCGCCGGAGAGCTGGGAGGGGTAGCTCTGGGCCTTGTTGGAGAGACCGACCTTGAGCAACAGGGCCTTGGCCCGCTCCTCTGCCTCCTGGCGAGAGAGCCCTCTCACCTTCTGGGGGGCCAGCGTGATGTTGTCCAGCACCGTCAGGTGAGGGAAGAGGTTGAAGGACTGGAACACCATGCCCACCTCTTCCCGCAGCTTGTTGACATCCCCGGGTTCGGTGAGGCTGATGCCGTCGACCACGATATTGCCATCGTTGATGGTCTCCAGCTGGTTGAGGGTGCGCAGGAAGGTGGACTTGCCCGAGCCGCTCGGCCCCACGATCACCACCACTTCCCCTTCGGCCACCTGGGTGCTGACGTTTTTCAGGGCGTGCACCTCGGTGCCGTAGAACTTCTCTACACCGGTCGCCTTGATGATGGGATCAGTTGCTGCGCGCATAGTTCACCTCCAGACGACGCACCGGGAAGGGGCAGGGAGTGCCGGTGATGGCAGAACGTTTCGACACCGATGGCGCCTTGATAACGGGATCAGTTGCTGCGCGCATATTTCACCTCCAGACGACGCACCAGGAAGGAGAGAGTGCCGGTCAGCACCAGATAGAGCAGGGCCACGGTGAACCACACCTCGAACGGGCTGAAGGTGGAGCTGACCACTTCGCGCCCCGCCTTGGTGAGATCCGTGATGGAGATGACGGAGACCAGAGAGGAGTCCTTGATGAGGTTGATGAACTGACCCGCGAGCGGTGGCAGCACCCGTTTGAAGGCCTGGGGCAGGATGACGTAGCGCATGGTCTGGGCCGAGGTCATGCCAAGGCTTCTGCCCGCTTCCATCTGCCCCTTGTGAATGGAGCTGATGCCGGCGCGCACGATCTCCGCCACGTAGGCGCCGGTGAAGACCGCGAGCGCCGCCACACCAGCGGTGAATCGGTCGAGGTTCAGCACGGTGCCGATAAAGAAATAGACGATGAAGATCTGCACCAGCAACGGGGTGCCACGGATGAGCTCCACATAGGTCACGGCCAGGTTGCGCAGGGCCGGATTGGGGGAGAGGCGGGCGAGCCCGGCCAGGGTGCCAAGCAGGATGGCGAAGATGCCCGCCACCAGGGAGAGCTTGACCGTGACCCAGACTCCCCAGGCAATGGGGCCGGCGGTCCAGCTCAGTTGCACATCCAGGGTATCGCCGAGGAAGACGGTATCCCCTTCAGCCAGCTGGGAGCCCTTGGGAGCGATGGCCTGACGGCGGCTGGGGTCGAGGTCGTCTTGCAGGAAGAGCTGTCCCTTGTCCGCGACCACGGTGCCGTCAAACTCGGCATAGTGTTTCTGTTCTGCCTGATAGGCGATGTACTGGGGAATGCGTTCCCATCGCCAGGTGTAATCCACTGCCTGCACTGCCTTGTAGATGCCGAAAATGGCGGCCAGCACCAGCAGCAGGAAGATCCCGTGCCAGAGCAGCTGATTGGGCTGTTTTTCCATCTGTCTTGTGAGTTTGGGGTTGATCACTGTCACAACCTCTTTTGTCGTTATCGTGTGGGGAGTCTGCGTGAAGGGGCGGCATGCCGCCCCTTTGAGAGGTTATTTGAGCTGGTTCAGCCAGGCGGTGGATTCAAACCACTTCTTGTAGAGACGGTCGTAGCTGCCGTCGCCCTTGATCTGGCGCAGGTAGTTGTTGAACCAGTTGAGGGTGTCCTGATCCCCCTTGCGGATGGCCCAGGCCAGCGGCTCGAAGGTGAACGGCTTGTCGAGGTGTACCACGGCGCCCTGGTTCTGGGACGCGAAGATGGCGTTGTAGGGCAGGTCGTAGACGAAGGCATCCACCTTGCCGTTGATCACTTCCAGCTTGGCGTCATCCTGGGTTTCAAACTGCAGCAGGGTGGCCTTGGGGATCATGCGCTTGACCGCTTGCTCACCGGTGGTGCCGAGTTTGACCGCGATCTTGTATTTGGGATCGTTGAGGTCCTGGAAGGATTTGATTTCGCCCGCCTTGTCCTTGCGAAGCACGATGGTCTGGCCGACGACGATGTAGGGATCGGCAAAGTTCACGCGCAGGTTGCGCTGGGGAGTGACGGTCATGCCGCCCATGATGACGTCGAACTTGTCGGTCAAGAGCGCGGGGATGATGCCGTCCCAGGCGGTGTTGACGAACTCCACCTTCACGCCCATCTCCTTGGCGACCATCTTGGCGAGATCCACGTCAAAGCCGATGTACTGGCCCTGCTTGTTGGTCATCTCGAAGGGTTGATAGCCGGCATCGAAGCCGACCCGCAGCACACCGCGCTCCAGCACGGCATCCAGGGTGGAAGTGGGCGCGGCGTTGGCCAGCCCGCACAGCAGCAGGGTAGAGAGAATGAGTTTTTTGATCATAAATGACGTCTCTGTCGTAAATGTGGTCGGCCTTGAACCTGCTCCCGTGCGACTCCATGGCACAAGAGACTGCTGCATCCGGCAGCAGGCAAGACAGGATTATTGTCTTGGTCGGGGCAAAAGCCCCATATGAGATTCTATGAATGGTTCGTTGGATGAAAAATGTACCAAAACCTGTTTGTGCCAGAAGACTCAATAAGTTATGGAGACTTTTATCCGTCGTGGTGACTCATAAAACCACATGAAAACAACATATCTATCTAATGGCGCCGGTTCAAGTGCAAAATATCCGGCGGCCGTCTCGGTGGAAAATCCGGGCACAGACAGGGCGTTGTCCGGCACGCTTCACGGGGAATGGGGGGTGCGAGCCGGGCAAATATTTTTGCCCGGCCCATAGGCTCCCTCTGTGTCTTGTCATGGGCTTCCCATATACTCAGCCATCTCCATTGGAAGGTTCGGGAATGGACGCCTCAATTCTGCTCAATCTGGACGTATTTACCCTGATGTTGATGGCCCTCGGGGGCTACAGCCTGGGATTCATCACCCTCTCCATCATCTGGTCGACCCACAGGGAAATACCCGGTCTCGGGCTCTGGTGGTGGTCCAGCCTCTGTGCCCTGGCGGCGCAATCGCTCTTCTTCATGCAGGCATTTTCCCCCCATATCGCGGGGATCTGGCTGGCCAACCTGCTCATCACCTTCTGCCTCGCCCTGATGCCACTCGCCATCCAGCGCTTCTTCGGGGAGCCGCCAAACTGGCGGGCATTCACCCTCTTCATGCTGGTCTATCTGCTGATCCTCTGCTGGAGCGTCATCTTCAACGACAAGATGGCCCCCCGGGTGCTGCTGGCCTGCCTGAGCTACATGATGGTGGGGGCGGTGATTGTCTGGCTCATCTGGCGCCATGGCTACCCTGACTATCTGCCTGCGGTGCTGGTGTTCACCGTGGTCAACATCCTGCTCTACGGTTTCAATCTGGTGCGCATGGGGGCCCTGCTCGGCGGCGAGGTGCGGGTCCTGATGGATCAGCATGCGGTCAATGTGCTCCCCTTCCTCTCCATGCTGATGGGCAACTATCTGTCGACCTTCGGGGTGCTGCTGCTCTGTACCCAGTACCGGGCCCTGGCCCTGCGTCGACAGGCCAGCCAGGATCCCCTGACCGGCCTCCTGAACCGGCGCGGCTTCATGGATCACTGCGTGACGATGGCAAGGCAGGGGGCGCTGGTGGTGCTGGATCTCGACGACTTCAAGCAGATCAACGATCGCCACGGTCACGAGACCGGGGACAGGGTGCTGGAGGCGGTGGGTCGCTATCTTGCCGGCCAGCGGGATCTGGTGGCCAGCCGCTTCGGCGGGGAGGAGTTTGTGCTGCTGTTGCCCGAGCGGGACCCCCTGGCCCAGCAGGCGCGCTGCGAGCAGATCCGCCAGGGGATAGAAACGCTGGGGCTGAAGGGGGTCCGGGTGACGGCCAGCCTGGGGTGGGTGCCCAGCGCCCGCGAATGGCACTTTGACACCCTGTTCAGCCAGGCAGATCGCGCTCTCTATCAGGCCAAGCGGGAGGGCAAGAACCGGATTTGTCAGGGGGCCTGATCCCCCGTCAGGTCATGCCCGGCCGGTGGCCGTCGGCGCCGACCGGACAAAGGCATACCGAGTCAGCCACCTGGTCGCATCAGACCAGAATGGCAGCCTGTCAGCTTGTCAGCGGTGCAGCTCCCCCGCGCGTTCTGGCTGATAGACCACTTCCAGGATCTCCACCTGGATGGTGCGACCGGCCGGCCCCGGCCAGGCGATGCTGTCACCCACCTTGAGCCCCAGCAGGGCGCTGCCCACTGGCGCCAGCACGGAGATCTTCGATTCGTCCCCCTGCACATCCTTCGGATAGACCAGCGTCAGGCAGAAGTCGTTGCCGCTGTTTTGCATCTTGAAGCGCACCGTGCTGTTCATGGTCACCACGTCCGGCGGCATGTCGGCGGGTTCGCGGATCTCGGCGCGATCCAGCTCCTCTTGCAGGGCAAGGTGCTGGGGGTGGTTGCCAAGCAGCTGTTCGATGCGATCCAGATCCAGGCTGGAGATGACGAGATGAGGCTGTTTCATAGGGTATTTCCTTATCAATGACTGAAGGGACCAGGATGACGGGCAGACTGGTCGACAAAAAACGGTGCAAGGGTAAAAAGCAGACAGCAACAGCGATGCCCCCGAGCGACTCGCGTAGCGGGGCGAGGGCGGGGGCTCAGCGGGGTGTGAGCGTACTGGAAAAAATCATGATTGCTTTCATGGAGATACCATAACCATTCTGGGGTGGTTTGGCAATTGGACTGACTGTCTCATCAGGGAGCCTGGTAATCGTACTGGTGCAGGATGCGCGCGAGACTGCCATCCTCCCTCATTTCCTGAATGACCCGGCGCCAGCGCAGCGCCTCGCTGCGGGAGAAGCGGGGGCTGGCGGCCAGGTAGAGGGTGCTCTGCTGCAAGGTCTCGCCCCGCACCAGATCCGGGAGCGGCAGACCCGCCCGCTGCTGGTTGTAACGGGCGGTGTTCCAGGCCACCGCCCAGGCCTGGATGCGGCCGCGCGCCAGCTTGCTGGCGTTGCTGACCTCCTCGGTGACCAGCTCCCGGGTCACTCCTGTCAGCGGCTGGATCAGGCTCTGGCTATGGGAGCCACGCATCACGCCAACGGTGAGGCCAGGCAGCGTCTTCATGGAGAGCGGCGTTGGATGGTGACGGCGATGGCTGACCAGCACGAAGGCCTCCTCCAGCAGGGGAGCAATCCAGAGAAACAGTGGTTCGCGCTGGGGGTTTCGGGCCGGGGGCAACAACAGGACATCCGGGCGGTGGCTGGCCTGGCTGAGGGCGCGAGCCAGCGGCATCAACTCGATCTCGAGCGGTTCCCCGAGGCGGCGGGCAGCCTCCTCCAGCACCTCGATGGCCATGCCGCTCGGCGCACCCTGCTGGGCGCGGATCACATAGGGGGGAATGTCCGCGGCCACGACGACCACGGCACGGGCCGAAAAGGCGCAGACGATCAGAGGGGAGAGCAGCAGAAGCAGAGTAACAAGGCGCATGGATGTTCGGGTCCGGGATGAGTACAGAGAGTGTAACATCCCGTTACGCCATGTCAGCCAGGCGATTGCCGCCTGGGGGGATCAGTCGAAGAAATCCCGCAGATCCAGGGTCTGGTACCCTGCCAGTTGCTGCCAGGGGAGGGTCTTTGGCAGCGTCTTGAGCGTCACCTCCATCCGGTAGCTGCGATAACCGTCGAGGCTTGCCGACTCCACCACCAGGGGCAACTGCCAGCGGCTCGACCAGAGGATGCGGGTACGTTGGCGACCTTCACGGGTCTCATACCAGTTCGCCTGGTCGGGGGCGGCCTCATCCAGTGGTGTCATTCCCTCTAACAGGGAAGGGTTGATGAGGTGGCGGATCCGCGCCCACTCCGGCTTGAAGGCCACCTGGCCGTACTCCTCCTGCGGCACCTCCACCAGCTGGTTGTGCCAGGCATCGGCGTAGCGCAACTGGAGTGCGTCTCCCTCGCTGCGGGTGACCCAGCGTGCCGCCATCTGGTGAGTGAAGTGTTTGTGGCCGGGGCGGGCATCGTGGGTGGCGTGATAGGCACGGGCCAGGGGAACGGGAATGAGCCGCTGGCTCCACACCTGGTCACCGACCCGCAGCCACTTCTCCTGCCACTGGCTCTCCCGGGTGATGCCGTCGCTGCCGGTCACCCTATCCACGTAGCGGATGCGGGCGGCCAGATCGGGCACCTCGTCGGCCAGGAGGGGGAAGGAGAGGGCGCTGCCCAGCAGCCATAAAGAAAGCAGATATTTCATCATCGTCTCTCGCTCGACGGAAAAGGTGCCCGGCGCGGTGCCGGGCCCCTTTATCACAGGCCGAGGGCCTCCCTGAGCTTGCCGAACACCCGGGTGTTGTCGAGGGTGCCCTTGAACTGGCTGCTGCCTGCGCCGCCCGCGAACAGCATCACATCGCCGCCGCCGTGAGTCTCGGAGCCGAGCTTGACCCCGGTCTCCTGCAGGTAGTCATCCGCCATTACCTCATCGCTGGTGAGGGGGGGGCGCTGGTCCTGGCGGTTGGGGCCGTTGCCGAATACCAGGGTAGTGAACGGCTTGCCGTCCGCGTCGTTCTGGGTCGAACCATCGGCGTTCTTGACCAGATCCAGCACCTTGTTGCCCTTGGCGGAATAGCCGTTGATGGTCATGGTGTGGTCGTGGTCGGCGGTGACCACGATCAGGGTATCGCTCAAATCCACTTTGCCGAGGGCCGTCTTGACCGCCTCGTCCAGCGCCACCGCATCGGTCAGGGATCGCTTGGCGTTGGTTGCATGCAGGGCGTGGTCGATACGCCCCCCCTCCACCATCAGGAAGTAGCCCTGGCTGTTCTGGCTGAGCAGATCGATCGCCTTGGCGGTCATCTCGGAGAGGGACGGCTGGGTACTGGCCGCCCCCTTGGCGACGCGGTCCAGTTCGTAGTCGAGGTGGGACTTGGTGCTGAACAGCCCCAGCACCTTGCCCGAGTTGACGGCAGAGAGCTCATCCTTGGTGGTGACATAGCGGTAGCCCCGGGCGGTCAGCTCGGCGGTGAGATCCCGGCCGTCGGCCCGGCCGCCCTTGTTGCTGGCGCTGTAGGGCGTCCAGTGGTTGGCGCCGCCCCCCATCAGCACATCGACCCCATCCCCCAGCGCCTGGTTGAAGCCGGCTCCGCCCGGTACCGCCTGCTCGGCGATGGCGTAGGCCGCATCCCGGTGGCAGATATGGGAATAGGTCGCCGCCGGGGTGGCATGGGTGAGCTCCGTGGTCGTGACGGCTCCCACCGACTTGCCGGCTGCCTTGGCCAGCTCGAGAAGGGTGGGCACCGGGCTTCCGTTGTCGCTGGTGCAGTTGTTGATGCCCTTGTTGCCGTTGGCATCCTTGGACGGTGCCACGGCCCTGGTGTCGCTGCTCATGGCGATCACCTCGTTGTTCATCTTGACGCCGGTGGTGTAGGCCGCCATGGAGGGGGCGGAGTCCGTGGTCTGGGCATCGTGGGAGAAGGTCTTGATGCGCGCGCTCTGGGGCAGTTTCATCATCTCGAGATCCCCCTCTTCCCCCACCTTGAACAGGCGGGTGGCGGTGAGCACGGTGGGACCCATGCCGTCACCGATAAAGAGGATGACGTTCTTGGCATCGGCGGCGTGCGCCTGGGAGAGGCCGCCAAGCGTGCCGAGCAGGGCGGTGCAGACCAGCGTCTTTTTCATGGTGATGTTCATCCTGATAATCCCTTACAGCTTGGCCGCAGCCTTGATCTTGCCGAACACGGCGGTGTTGTCGAGAGAGCCGTGGAAGCGCTCCGCTCCCTGGCCGATGGCGCCGAGGAAGACATCGGTACCGCCGTGGGTTTCGTTGCCTATCTCGCCCACCTTGACCACTACCTCCTGGTGATAGTCGTCGGCGGAGACGGTGGCGTCGTCGAGGGCCGCCACGCTGCTGCGCGGGCCGTCCACCCGGTTGTAGCCGTTGCCAAAGCCGATGATGGTGTAGGGCATGCCATCGCTATCCTTGCTCGGCTCGCCGGTCTCGTAGTTTCTCACCAGCCCGAGCACGCCCGCATTGCCTGCCGTGGTCTTGCCGGTGCGCTTGGCGTAGCCGTTGAGCACAAGCGTGTGGTCATGGTCGGCGGTGACCACGATCAGGGTGTTTTTCAGCTCGGGATCGGTTTTCTTCACTTCATTGATGGCGGCCTGGATGGCGTTGTCGAAGGCGAGGGTATCCTGCAGGGCGCGCTTGGCGTTGGTGTCGTGCAGGGCGTGATCGATGCGCCCCCCTTCTACCATCAGGAAGTAGCCCTTCTCTTTGCCCTTGAGCTGTTTGATGGCGGCCAGGGTCATCTGGGCCAGTGACGGCTCGCTGGCGGGCCGGTCCAGGTCATATTTCATGTGGCTTGAGCCAAACAGGCCCAGCAGCGGCTTGCTCGCATCGGCCTGGTTCAGCTCGTCCAGGGTGGCGGCAAACTGATAGCCCTTCGCCTTCATCTCGTCGATGAGGTTGCGGCCATCGGTCCGCTTGCCCTTGTCGGCACTGGGCAGGAAGAAGCCGCTGCCGCCGCCGAGCACCACGTCCAGCCCCTCCTTCAGGGCGCTGTTGTAACCGCTGCCCCCCGGCACCATCTGGACGGCGATATCAGCCTCCAGATCCCGGTTGCAGATATGGGCATAGGTGGCGGCCGGGGTAGCGTGGGTGACCCGGGTGGTAGTGACCACGCCGGTGCCGCGGCCATCGGCCTTGGCCAGCTCCAGCAGGGTGGTCACCGCTTTGCCGCCGCTCTGGCTGCAATCGCTCTCCTGGGTGGCGTCGCTGTCCATGCTGATGACGCCGTTGTTGCTCTTGACCCCGGTCATGTAGGCCGCCATGGAGGGGGCCGAGTCGGTCACCTGAGCATCGTGGGAGAAGGTCTTGATGAAGGCCGTTTCCGGCAGGGTGTCGATGGTGAGGCTGCCCTCTTCGCCGACGCCATAGATCCGGGAGGCGGTCAGGGTGTTGAGACCCATGCCGTCGCCGAGGAAGAAGATCACGTTCTTGGCGCGGGGTTCCGGGGTGTTGCTGTCGTTGTTGGAGTTGCAGCCGGCGGCCAGGGCGGCGCCTATCATCACTGCAAGTCCTGCCATCTTTCTCATTGGGGTTCGCTCCTTGTGAAACCTGAGCGCAGCCTAGAGGGGGCAGATGACACTTTTAGTGAAGAGAGATGACAATACGGTGAAAGCGCCTTGCAAATGTTATCTTATATCAATGGGTTATGTTGATTGTGTTCTGCCACTCACCTCCCGGTGGCGTGGCGGGCATCCGGCCACCCGGGTGACAACACCCGGCCAGAATAGCCTGTCAAATCGGGGCCGCAGCAGGTAAAATGCGCCCCCTTGCGATGAGTGCCAGCGGTCTGGCGCATCACCACGCACCCGCAACCCCGAGCGCCCGCAGCCCCGAGAGGGGACCGCATGCCAATGAGAGAGTAACGGATATGTCCATCAACTGGTTCCCCGGCCACATGCACAAGGCCCGCAAAGAGATTGCAGAGGTCATGCCCCAGGTCGATGTCATCATCGAGATGCTCGACGCCCGCATCCCCTTCTCCAGCGAGAACCCCCTGGTGCCGGAGCTGCGCGGGGAGACGCCGGTGATCAAGGTGCTCAACAAGGCAGACCTTGCCGACCCCGAGATCACCGCGCTGTGGGTGGCCCACATGGAGCAGGAGAAGGGGATCAAGGCACTGCCCCTGACCCAGCAGGAGCAGGAGAAGATCAAGCAACTGCTGACCCTGTGCCACGAGATGCTGCCGGAGCGCAACTTCGAGCTGCGCGGGGTGCGCGCCATGATCATGGGCATCCCCAACGTGGGCAAGTCCACCCTGATCAACACCCTGGCGGGGCGCATCATCGCCAAGACCGGCAACGAGGCGGGGGTGACCAAGTCCCAGCAGCGGATCAAGCTCGACAACCACGTCATCCTGACGGACACCCCTGGCTTCCTGTGGCCCAAGCTCAACCCGCCCTCCTGCGGTTATCGACTGGCGATCACGGCGGCCATCAAGGATACCGTCTTCGATTACGCCGACATCGCCATGTTTGCCGCCGACTACTTCATCAAGGCCTATCCGGAGCGCATCAAGGCACGCTACCAGCTGAGCGAGCTGCCGGAGACCGAGATCGAGCTGCTGGATCTCATTGCCCGTCAGCGCGGCTTCATGCGCAAGGGGGGGCTTGCGGATCTGCACAAGGCCTCGGAAATCCTGGTCAATGAATTCCGGTCCGGCATGCTGGGGCGGATCTCCCTGGAGACGCCAGAGATGGTGAGCGTCGAGATAGTGGAAGCCCAGGCCGAGGCTGAGCAGAAAGCCAGGGAGAAGGCGGAGCGGGAAGAGGAGCGCCAGGCCCGGGCTCGTCGCAAGTACGCCAAGAAGCGCCAGCGCTGACCGGCGTTGTGCACGATAGGTTGTGCTTGTTAGAAAGAAGAGGCGGCCCAGAGTCGCCTCTTCTGGTCATGGCGCTCTGGCGTGAGGGAGGCACAGGGTCGATATTCAACCGCCCGCTTCTCCTCATCATGACCAAGGTGCCGGCCAATCAAGGGGATGAGGCTCCCGTCAGGGGAGGGCCGTGCCGCGTTGCCATCACGGTGGGCAGAAAAACCTTGCGACCCGGCCTCAGTGCCGATTGACAAAGGCACAGGCGGTGGCATGATGCGCTCGCATTTTGCCTCTCCCCACGGTTCTATCCATGACCACATACTCCCGCCCGGTGCTGCTCCTGCTCTGTGGCCTGCTGTTGCTGACCCTGGCCATCGCGGTATTGAATACCCTGGTGCCGCTCTGGCTCGCCCATGAGCATCTGCCCACCTGGCAGGTCGGCATGGTCGGCTCCTCCTATTTCACCGGCAACCTGCTGGGAACCCTGCTGGCGGGCAGACTCATCGCCCGCTGCGGCTTCAATCGCAGTTACTACCTGGCCAGTGCGCTCTTTGCCGCAGGCTGCGTCGGGCTCGGCATTACTGTGGCTTTCTGGAGCTGGCTCGCCTGGCGATTCATCGCCGGGGTCGGCTGCGCCATGATCTGGGTGGTGGTGGAGAGCGCGCTGATGTGCAGCGGCAACGCCCGCAATCGAGGGCGCCTGCTGGCCGCCTACATGATGGTCTATTACGTGGGCACTGTGCTTGGGCAACTGCTGGTGAGCAAGGTACCGACGTCGCTGATGGCGGTACTGCCCTGGGTGACCGCCCTGGTGTTGACGGCCATGTTGCCGCTCTTGTTCACCCGCATCGCCAGTCCGTCAGGCAACCACCAGGCCAGGACTCCGGTCTGGCCGATGCTGCGCCTGCGTCAGGCGCGTCTGGGGGTGAACGGCTGCATCCTCTCCGGCATCGTGCTGGGGGTGCTTTATGGTCTGATGCCGCTCTATCTGAACCACCAGAGGGTGAGCGACGGGGCCATCGGCTACTGGATGGCGGTGATGGTGAGCGCCGGCATCCTGGGGCAATGGCCGGTGGGGCGTCTGGCAGATCGTTTCGGGCGCCTGCCGGTGCTGCGGGTACAGGTGCTGGTGGTGATCCTGGGGGCCATGGCGATGCTCGGCAACGCGGCCATGGGACCGACGCTGTTCATTCTGGGGGCCGCGGGCTTCACGCTCTATCCGGTGGCCATGGCCTGGGCCTGCGAGAAGGTGGAGCAGCATCAACTGGTGGCCATGAACCAGGCGCTGCTGCTGAGCTACACCATCGGCAGCCTGCTCGGGCCGACCCTGACGGCGCTCTTGATGCAGCACTACTCGGATCATCTGCTGTTCATGGTGATTGCCGGGGTCTCCCTGGTCTATCTGCTGATGCTGCTGCGCAAGATGGGCGAGCACCCGACGCCGATGGCCCATGCCTGAGGGCAGACGGCGTCATCATCCCTGCGCACGTATATAGAAGAGGCGACCCAAGGGTCGCCTTTTTTCATCATGGGCCGGGTGGTGCCGCTCAACCAAACCGGTGTCTTGCTACGTCAAAGAGCGAGAGGTGCAGCGGGATCAACTGCTGCCAGTCTCGCCGGTAACCCCCTCCCGGTACGGCGGTGATGGGCAGCCCGTGGCGAAGCGCAGAGTCAAAGACCATGGCATCGCGCTGGCGCACGCCTGAGTCGCTCAGGGAGAGGTAGCCTAGCTCGTCGTCCCGGTGCACATCCACCCCGGCCTGATAGAGGATGAAGTCGGGGGCGTAGAGGCGATGAGCCAGGGCGAGGGCCTGGTTCAGGGTCTCGAGATAGGCGTCGTCCTCCATGCCGCTTGGCAGGGGAAAGTCCAGATGGGAGGCCGGCTTGTGGCGGGGGAAGTTGTGTTCCCCGTGCAGGGAGAGGGTGATGATGTCACGGCTGCCCGTGCACAGGGCGGCGCTGCCATCTCCTTGATGGACATCGAGATCCACGATCAGCACCCGCTCGCAGAGTCCTTCGTCCAGGCAGGTTCGCGCCGCGATCACCAGATCGTTGAAGAGGCAGAAGCCGCTGCCAAACCCCCGGTGTGCGTGGTGGTAGCCGCCGGAGATCTGCAGTCCGCAGCCCTGCGCAAGGGCGTGGCGGCTGGCGGCCAGGGTGGCGCCGACCGAGTGCAGGGTACGTTCAATCAGCAGGGAAGACCAGGGAAAGCCGAGCCGGCGAATGGCCCCTTCATCGAGGGTGCCGGCGAGGGCGGCCTGTACATAGGCCGCATCGTGCACCTTCTCTATCTGCTCACGGCTGGCAGGGGCGGCCTGTGCCAGCGGATAGTCGAGGGCGACGAGGCGTTCAAACAGCGCCTGGTACTTGGCCAGGGGGAAGCGGTGACGCTCGGGCAGCCTCAGGGCGGAGTAGTGGGGGTGATAGAAGATGCGCAGTGACATGAAGCATCGGCCATGAACGGGTATGAAAAAGGGGAGCCAGGCTCCCCTCGATGCAGGCGTGCGATGCGCCTTACTGCTGCTGGATCACCCAGATCTGGAAGGCTTTGCGGGTCTCCGCATCGGCCTTGTTGTACCAGCTTTGCAGCTGGGTCAGGGCTTCCGGGTTGCTCATGGCCTTGCTCGGGGCCACTTCCACCGGTGCGCTGGCGGCAGCCATCACGGCGGCGGTGGAGACGGAAACGGTCTTGGGCTGGTTGAAGGCCTTGCCCATCTTCAGCAGCTCCTGCTGATAGTCACGGGTCAGCTGGAAGCCACCCACGGTCGGCATGACGAACTGCTCGGATTTCAGAACCTGGCCGGTGGATTTGTCTTTCAGAACGACGTTCTGTTCCTTGACGAAACGCTTGGCTTCTTCTTCCTTGCGGGGCTTCTTGAAGTCGAGGAAGAGTTGCTGGTTGTCGGCGGCGGTGAAGTTGATCACCAGGGGCTCGGCGGTGACCAGCTTGGTTTCACTGCGGCTGGAGTAGTTGCCCTCGAAGGCGACCACGACCTGGTGCCTGCCGGGCTCCAGGGAGAAGACGGTGGCTTTGTCGAGCAGCTGGGGGTTGACGGGTTCGCCATCGAGCAGCTGGATGACATAGGGATTCGTAATTTCCAGTTGGCTAGCGGCCAGGGCGCTACCTGCCCACAACAGACCAGCCAGGGCCGGTACCAGAACAGTCAGTTTCATTTCATCTCCTTGAACAGTCAGGCAATTGCCCACTGAAAAATAGGGGGTCATTTTTACAGGTTTGCCCCACAGCGGCAATAGCCGTTTATGGCGCCTTCCGGTGTGCGGGGTGTGGATCCCGCTGCCCCGAGTCCTGCGGGCAGCGTGCTCTTCTATCTTCCTGCCCCCTCCTGACATGAGGGTCAGGGGAGCGCATGGCGGGCGTCAGCCGTGTCACTCGATGCGTCGGGTGAAGGGGGGGAGGGCGTCCAGCAGGCCCTTGCCGTAGCGCTTGGTCAGCAGGCGCCGGTCCAGGATGGTGACCCGCCCCCTATCCGCCTCTTTTCGGATGAGGCGGCCACAGGCCTGGATGAGCTTGCGCGACGCCTCCGGCACCGTCAGTTGCAGGAAGGGGTTGCCGCCGCGCTGCTCTATCCACTCGGCGGTCGCCTCTTCCACGGGGGAGTTGGGCACCGCGAAGGGGAGCTTGGTGATCACCAGGTTGGTGAGGTAGTGGCCGGGCAGATCCAGCCCTTCCGAGAAGCTGCCGGTGCCAAAGAGGATGCTGGCCTGGCCGCCGTCGCACTTCTGTTTGTGCAAGAGGAGCAGGGCGCTGCGGGACGCTTCCCCCTGTACCAGGAGCGACATCCCCTTGGCCCGCAGCCCCACCGCCACCTCGTTCATCTGGCGATAGGAGGAGAAGAGCACCAGGCTGGCCTCCTTGCCTGCCAGCAGGCGGGGAAGGGTATCGATCAACTCCTGGGTGAAGGCGGGGGCACTGGGTTCATGGGCCATCTTGGGCAGATAGAGTTCGGCCTTGTGGTAGTCGAAGGGGGAGCGAAGCCGCAGATAGCGGGTGCCGTCATGCTCCTTGAGCCCCACCTGGTGGCGAAAATAACTGAAGGAGGAGAGGGCGGTGAGGGTCGCCGACACCAGCACGGCCCCGAGACAGCGGGACCAGAGCCACTCCTCCAGCAAATACCCCACCTCGATGGGGGAGGCGTGCAGCCAGATGTCCCCGTCCTCGCTTCTGGCCATCCAGCGGGCGAGGGGGGTCTTGCCGGTGGGAACATGGCGGCTCAGCATCTCCCAGAGGGCGCAGAAGCTCTCGAGCCGTTGCAAGTGAAAACCGCTCTCCGCTAGCAGAGGCTCGGCCTCCTTGCGACGGATTTCGCCATCCTTGAGCGCCTCGCCGATGGCCCCCTGCATTCTGTCCAGCGCCCGCAACGCCTTCTTGCTCGCCTCCTTGAGGTTTTCCGCCAGCATGGGCAGGGGATCCGGCAGCACACCATCGGCGAATCTGTGGTGGGGCTCGCCGCCAAAGAGGTGGTCATTGCTGGTGAGCCACTGCTCGAGGGCCTTGAGATCCGGCTGGAGAGAGGCCAGGGCATCCTGCAGTTTGAGCTGGGGGTCGAGGAGGCTCTCCTTGTTCAGCGTCCTGGCCAGCTTGCCAGCGCTTTGCACCAGCTTTTCCAGCCAGCGGCGGGATCCCTTGATGCTGGCGCTGGCGGCGCCGTGATCCCGGGCGATGGTGGGCAGGTGATGGGCTTCGTCCAGCACATAGATGCACTCGTCCGGTGGCGGCAATATGATGCCGCCACCCATGGTGAGGTCGGAGAGCAGCAGGGCGTGGTTGACCACCAGCACATCGGCCGCGTCCATGTCGTTGCGGGCCCGATGGAAGGGGCAGTGCTGATGGTGGCTCAGGGCCTTGTTGCAGGTGTGGCGGTCGGCGGCGATGCGATCCCAGCAAGGGTCCGGAATGGGTTTGGGCCAGTTGTCCCGATCCCCGTCCCACTTGCCTTCTGTGTAGGCCTGCCACAGCCCCTGGTAGCACGCTTTGTCAGCATCCGATGGCTTGTGTTTGCTCAATGCGCCGAAGTCGAGTTCGAAATTGGCCATCTCGCTGCCGTTTGCCGCCTGCTCCAGCAGGTGCTCGCAGCAGTAGCGCTGGCGCCCCTTGACCAGCATGAAACGAAACGGCAGCTCGCTGTGGCGGTGATAAAAGGGGAGATCCTTGTGGATGAGCTGCTCCTGCAGGGCCACGGTGGCGGTGGAGATCACCAGCTTCTTCTGGGTCAGCCGTGCCACTGGTATGGCCCCCTGGGCATAGGAGAGGGACTTGCCGATGCCGGTGCCCGCCTCGGCCACCAGGATGCGGCGACTCCTGTCATATTCTCCCGTCAGGGTCTTGGCGATTTCGGCAACCAGGAAATTCTGCTCCTTGCGCGGCACAAAACCGGGTAAACCATCGGCAATCTGGCGATAGGTATTGCGGATGGTGGCTTTGAGGCGAGTCGATAGCATAAAGAAGGTGTGGCCGTGTCGGTGTGGATGACAACAGGATACCCGCAACAGGCGGCCCTGGTCGAGGCAGGGGAGAAGCAGCCGGGTCAGCCCCGGCTTTGCACATATGTTATGAGGGAACAGGGGGTTGCAATAAACCACCAAAAAAGAGGGATTCAGGCAGAGAGTATCGCTGTAAACGTTTTCCCTGATGGGGCAAACATTGTGAGATTCAGCTCACAAATTTTCCCCTGTGACTATGGTTTTCATAAAAAGTTCCAAGTTTTTTCATTGCGGATTCGAAAACCCGGTGATAGTCTCGGCGCCATAGTGATGCAAAGAACATCGCTAACACAGGGAATAACAAGGACTTAGTGTTTAATTACAGTAGGCATTGGAAACTATGAAAAAGACAATTCTGGCTATTGCTATCCCGGCTCTGTTCGCATCCGCAGCCAACGCTGCTGTCGTTTACGACAAAGACGGCACCTCCTTTGACATCTACGGCCGTGTTCAAGCCAACTACTACGGTGAACACGACGACACCGACGCTGAACTGGTTGGTTCCTCCCGTCTGGGCTGGTCCGGCAAAGTCGGCCTGAACAACACCTGGTCCGGTATCGCCAAGACCGAGTGGCAAGTATCCGCCGAAAACTCTGACAACAAGTTCAACTCCCGTCACATCTATGTCGGCCTGGACGGTACCCAGTACGGCAAGATCATCTTCGGCCAGACCGACACCGCGTTCTACGACGTGCTGGAGCCGACCGATATCTTCAACGAATGGGGTGACGTAGGTAACTTCTACGACGGTCGTCAAGAAGGCCAGATCATCTACTCCAACACCTTCGGTGGCTTCAAGGGCAAAGTGTCCTACCAGACCAACGATGACGTAGCCGTCAAGGTTACTGACATCGGTCAAGGCATCAAGGAAACCGACGTCTACGGTCCGAACGTCAAGCGCAACTACGGCTACGCCGCTGCTGCTGGCTACGACTTCGACTTCGGTCTGGGCCTGAACGCCGGTTACGCTTACTCCGACCTGGAAAGCACCGTCAGCACCGCTTCTGGCGACAAGAAAGAGTGGGCCCTGGGCGCACACTACGCCATCAACGGTTTCTACTTCGCCGGTATGTACACCCAGGGTGACCTGAGCTACGACAACACCACCCAAGGCAACAACAAGGACAAGGGCCGTGGCTACGAGCTGGCTGCTTCCTACAACGTTGACGCCTGGACCTTCCTGGCCGGTTACAACTTCGCCGAAGGCAAGGTACTGTCCAACTCCGCCGGTTCTTCTTACGAAGACATCGTCGACGAAACCCTGCTGGGCGTGCAGTACAACTTCACTTCCAAGTTCAAGGCGTACACCGAGTACAAAATCCAGGGTATCAACGACAAGGACGACGAGTTCACTGTTGCCCTGCAATACAACTTCTAATCTAGCCTCTGCGCTGATTTAGTTGATGAACGGCCAAGCTTGCTTGGCCGTTCTGTTTTTTGGCCCCTTCACTACTTTTCGTCCTCTGGCCCTGTGCCATATCACGTTGTCTTCCTTGCCCCCTTGGTTCTCCTCTGGTAAATCGCTAGATTATTCAATTTGTTGAAGCAGATTGGCCGACAGGGAAGGATGCCTTTGATCGATTTCACCCACCCCGAGTGGCGCGCGCTGGCACAGCAGTTGCTGAGCGGCGGCCCCCAGGCTGTTCGCGGTCGTCAATGGCAGCCGCTCATCGGCATGCTTCGGGACAACCAGTTGCTGCTGGCCCTTGGCAATCATCACTATGCGCTCACCCCTGCCGGGCACCGCTATCTGACCCGGGAGCTGATGCTGGCGAAGATGGCCAGTGCCCCGCCGGAACCCGAGGAGTGGCTGCAATCCCACGGCTGGCAACTGGGGGAGAGGGTCAACGAGCGGGTGCTGGCGGCCCTGTATCGCAAGGGGGAGGGTCATTTCAGCCCCATCGAGCAGATCGACTTCGAAGACAAGGGGATCCGGCTTTGCAGTGATCTGCCCCTTCGTCTGCGGGCCGCACGGCCGTTCAGCCTGTTTCTCAGCGGCGGCACCCTGCTGGATGCCGCCCCCTGGCTCCAGACGCTGGGGGAGGTGGCGCTGCCAGCCCGCACCCTGGCGCAGCTTGGCAAGATCCTCTGGGGAGAGGGGGAGATACAGCGGGTGATCACGACCGATGCCGTCGGCGCCTTCGCCGAGTTGCCACTGCCCGCCGACGCGCTGCTGGTCTGGTATCCCGCCGAGGATCCCGGCACGCTGGAGCCCCTGATCGCCGCCTTGCCGCCCCAGACCCTCTGGAGCCACCTCACTGCCCTGGATCCGGCCGGGGTCGACAGGGTACTGGCATTGGCCCAGCGGTTGGGGAGACCGGCGAGCTGGTGGTTGCCCCGGGATCTGTTGCCCATCAAGGCGGCTTACGGGGCTCCCCTGGGGGATGGCCGGCCCTGGGAGCCGAGCCGTATCCCCCGTGCGCTGCTGGCGCTGTGCAATGATCTGGTGGAGTCGAATCGGGGTCTGTCGGTCGAGGTGTGTGCCCTGGCACCGGATTGGCACGGGATTGGTTGAGGCGGCGCCGAGAAAGCGGTTTTCCCCTATGGAAGGCAGTGGTATAAAGAGCTGACGAAGCGCTCCCTGGACGGGCGCTTTTGTTTGCCAACCTACTTTGCCAGCCAACGAACTCAACGGACTACAGGGAATACCATGTTTGAAAAGGTTGTTGCCGCCCCAGCGGATCCGATCCTGGGCCTGACCGAAGCCTTCCGTGCCGACACTCGCAGCCACAAGATCAATCTGGGGGTCGGTATTTACAAGGATGAGACCGGTGCCACTCCTATCCTTCACTGCGTCAAGCAAGCCGAGCAGAAGCTCTTGACCGACGAGAAGACCAAGAACTACCTCGGTATCGAAGGCAATATCGAATACGGCCGCATCGTGCAGCAACTGCTGTTCGGCCGTGATGCCGCCCTGGTGACCAGCGGCCGCGCCAAGACGGCGCAGGCGCCGGGCGGTACCGGTGCCCTGCGTATCGCCGCCGAGTTCGTGGTACGCAACAATCTCGCCAAGACCATCTGGATCTCCGATCCCACCTGGGCGAACCACGTCAGCGTGTTCCAGGCGGCTGGCTTGACCGTCAAGTGGTACAAGTACTACGACGCCGCCACCAAGGGGCTCGACTTCGCCGCCATGCAGGCCTCCCTGTCTGACGCGCAGGCGGGGGATCTGGTGCTGCTGCACGGCTGCTGCCACAACCCGACTGGTATCGACCCCACCACCGAGCAGTGGCGCGCCCTGGCCAGGCAGAGTGCCGCCGCCGGCTGGCTGCCGCTCTTTGACTTCGCCTATCAGGGCTTCGCCCGGGGTATCGAAGAGGATGCCGAAGGCCTTCGCATCTTCGCCGAGTGCCACGACGAGCTGCTGGTGGCGAGCTCCTTCTCCAAGAACTTCGGCCTCTACAACGAGCGGGTCGGCGCCTTCACTCTGGTCTGCGCGACCAAGGCGGTGGCCGACGTCGCCTTCACCCAGGTGAAGACCGTCATTCGTGCCAACTACTCCAACCCGCCGTCACACGGCGCCGCCGTTGTCACCACCGTGGTGAGCGACCCGGCCCTCTATGCGGAGTGGGTGGAAGAAGTGGCCGCCATGCGGGTGCGCATTCGCGAGATGCGCGAGCTGCTGGTGGAGAAGCTGGCCGAGCGGGGGGTGAACCAGGATTTCAGTTTCATCCGCGAACAGAACGGCATGTTCTCCTTCTCCGGTCTCTCCAAGGATCAGGTGGAGCGCCTCAAGAGCGAATTCGCCATCTACATCGTCGGCTCCGGCCGGATCAGCGTGGCCGGTATCACCCGCGCCAACATTGATCCCCTCTGCGATGCCATCGCCAAGGTGTTGTAAGAGAGACGCATCTGCGCCCAGCGCCTTGCTTCAGCCATAAAAAGCCCGCCGTATCGGCGGGCTTTTTCATTTTCCGGCATCAGCGGCGCCGCTTGCTGCTTCCCAGCAGGGAGCCGAGCACCCCGCGCATCAGCTGGCGTCCCACCTCGTTGCCGAGGGTGCGGGCCACGCTCTTGGCGGCGGTCTGCACCACCCCGTCATGCTGGCCACCACGGGGGCCGGTGCGACCGAACAGGATGCCATTCAAGGCATCCAGCAGACCGCCGCCCTGGTCGGTCTGTGGGGAAGCGGTCTCGTCACCGGCGGCGGGCGATGTCTCTTGAAGTCGCTCGAACGCGGACTCCCTGTCCTCCTGGGTGTCGTATCTGCCGTAGAGCAATGAGCCCTGAATAAGCGCCTGGCGCTCGGCCGCGCTCAGGGGGCCGATGCGGCTGGCCGGGGGCGCGATGAAGGCGCGATCCACCACGCTGGGCCGCCCCTTCTCGTCGAGCAGGGAGATGAGCGCCTCCCCGACCCCCAGTTCAGTGATGGCTCCGGCGGCGTCGAAGGCCGGGTTGGCCCGCAGGGTGTTGGCGGCGATGCGCACCGCCTTTTGATCGCTCGGGGTGAAGGCGCGCAGGGCGTGCTGCACCCGGTTGCCAAGCTGCCCCAGCACGCTGTCGGGGATGTCGGCCGGACTCTGGGTTACAAAATAGACGCCCACCCCCTTGGAGCGGATGAGGCGCACCACCAGCTCAATTTTCTCCAGCAGCGCCCTGGGCGCATCCTTGAACAGCAGATGGGCCTCGTCGAAGAAGAACACCAGCACGGGCTTTTCCGGATCCCCTATCTCGGGCAACTGTTCGAACAGCTCGGAGAGCAGCCAGAGCAGGAAGCAGGCATAGAGGCGGCTGGACTGGGTGAGCTTGCCGGCGGCCAGTACATTGATATGGCCGTGGCCCGCCTCGTCGGTCTGCATCAGATCCTGGATGTCCAGCATGGGCTCGCCGAAGAAGTGATCGCCGCCCGCGCTCTCCAGGGTGAGGAGGTTGCGCAGGATGGCGCCGATGGAGGCGGTTGACACATTGCCGTAGCGGGTGGTGAGGGTCTTGGCGTGCTCCCCCGCAAACTGCACCATGGCCCGCAGGTCTTTCAGATCGAGCAGCAGCAACCCCTCGTCGTCCGCCACCTTGAACACCAGCTCCAGCACCCCGCTTTGGGTGTCGTTGAGGCCGAGCAGGCGTGCAAGCAACAGAGGCCCCATGTCGGAGACGGTGGCCCGCACCGGGTGGCCCTCTTCGGCGAAGAGATCCCAGAACAGGGTGGGGCTGGCGGCAAAGTCGGGTGCCTGAAGGCCGAGCTGGGCCAGACGGGCATCCAGCTTGGCAGAGGGGATGCCGGCGGCGCCCAGGCCGCTCAGATCCCCCTTCACGTCTGCCAGAAAGACCGGCACGCCGAGGCGGGAAAACCCCTCCGCCAGCACCTGCAGGGTGACTGTCTTGCCGGTGCCGGTGGCCCCTGTGATAAGGCCGTGGCGATTGGCCATGGCGGGGAGCAGGGAGAGGGGGTTGCCATTGGCATGGGCCAGCGTGAGCGATTCGGCCATGGTGGGCTCCTTGTTTCGAATGGGGGTCGAAAAACAACGGGTTACAAGGAGTGTGGTGGCAGAGGCAGACGATGGCAAGGCACGCCGCCCGAGACAAGGACGGCGTGCTGGCAACCTAGCGGGGGCGGGCCAGTTTGCCCAGTTGCAACAGCAGCAGGGTGAGCAAGGCGCCAGCGGCAGCGCTCAGCACCGCCAGCAGCAGGCTGCCGAGTAGGAAGGGGGGCACCAGGATAGCCGCTTCCTGCTCCAGCCAGTGCAGGGACCAGGTGAGATGGAAGGGGGCTGGCGTCTCGTTCAGCACCAGGCAACCGGTACGATAGGCGTAGAGGTACATGAAGGGGAGTGTCAGCGGGTTGTTGAACCAGACCGCCAAGAGGGCCAGCGGCAGGTTGAAGCTGAAGGCCAGCACCAGGGCGACGGCCACCAGGGAGTGCATGGGCATGGGGACCCAGCTGGCGAACAGCCCGGCCGCCACGGCGCCACAGAGGGCCCGTGTTCCCCCTTGCCAGAGGGCGGGGGTCAGCAGTCGCTCGCCAAAGAGGGCGAACCACTTCTGTTGGCGCAGGGTATCGGGGTCAATCTTGAAGCGGGCCAACCAGCGATTCAGCATGGGCGCGCCACCTTGCGTTTTTGCCACTGGCGCACCGTGCTCAGGCGCCAGCCCGCGCGAACCAGGACATAGCCGACGAGGGCGCTCAGCAGGGCAAGCACCAGGGAGCCCAGCAAGAGCGGCGGGGCCACCGTCTCGAACACCGACACCAGCCAGGCCCAGGTGAAGGTGATCTCGATGTGCTGGGAGGGTTGCCCCAGCAACTGGCAGCCCACCAGATAGGCGCCATAAAACAGCGGTGGCATGGTCAGGGGGTTGGAGAGCCAGACCAGGGCTACCGAGAGGGGCAGGTTGACTCGGCAGGCGATGGCGCCGCCAGCGGCCAGCAGCATCTGGCAGGGGAGGGGCACCCAGGCCATGAAGAGGCCGACCGCACAGGCACCGGCGGCGGAGCGCCGGTTGAGATGCCAGAGGTTGGCATCCAGCAGCAGCTTGCCAAAGAGTCGCAAGTGCTTGTGTTCCTTGAGGGTCGCCGGGTCGGGTAGCCAGCGCTGTATGATTCGTTTGGGCATGTTCTGAACCTTGCTAAATACTTGCTCCATGGATCTGCGTCTGTTGTCGTTTGCCCTGGGGGCAAGCTCCTCACTGCTTTGGCCATGGCTGCCTTCATGGGAATGGGGTGGCCTGATGCTGCTGCTCGCGCTCCCCCTCGCCGGTGGTCGTTGCTGGCGGCTGCTGTTTCTGCTGCTCGGCATCCTCTGGATGCAGGTGAATTTGCACTACCGGCTTGCCTGGCTGGATCAGCTTGGCAAAAAAACGAGCCACATCATAACCGCACACGTGCAAAGTACGGAGTCTTCGGGAGAGAAAGAGGGGGATAAATTTGCGCGCCTGCTGCTGCGCCTCGATACCTTGGACGATCGCCCCCTCATCGTGCCACCCCTGGTGCGGGTCAATGCCTATCAGGTGTTGCCGCCGTTGCCTGCCGGCAGCCGCGTCACCCTGGTGACCTCTCTCAAGCCGGCCCATGGCCTGGCCAACGAAGCGGGGATGGATGGGCGGCGCCTGCTCCTTGGCAAGGGAATCACCGCCACCGGCAACCTGCGCCGGGTCATCGCCCTGGATGCCGTGCCCCCGGGTGTGCGCGATCGCTGGCTGGCGGCGGCGAGTCGCGCCTGGGAGGGGATGGCGCAGGCCCCCCTGCTGGCGGCCCTCACCTTCGGGGAACAGGGAGGGATCACGGATGCCCAGTGGGAACTCTTTCGCGGCAGCGGCCTGACCCACATCATCGCCATCTCGGGCCAGCATATCGCTCTGGTAGCGGTGCTCGGCTGGTGGCTCGGGCGGCTGTTCGGGCTGCGCGGGGCTATCTGCGTGTCACTCCTGTTCGCGGCCACCTACAGCTGGCTGGCGGGGTTTGCGGTGGCCACCGAGCGTGCCCTCATCATGGTGCTGGTGTGGAGCCTGCTGCGCTGGCTAAAGCGGGACTGGCCGAGCCACCGGATCTGGCTGTGGGCCTTTGTGGTGCTGACATTGTGGGACCCTTTCGCCCTCTATTCGGCGGGGTTCTGGCTCTCTTTTCTGGCGGTGGCCCTGCTGTTGCTGGCGAGCCTGTTGCACGATCGCCCCGGCCTGGTGCGGCTGCAACTTCTGCTGCTGCTCGGATTGCTGCCCCTGCAACTGCTGCTGTTCGAGGGGATGGCGCCCCTGGCGTTTCTGCTCAATCTGCTGGCACTGCCGTTGTTCTGCCTTGTCATCATTCCCCTGGCGCTCATCGGCGTGCTGGTGGCGCCCCTCTCCACGTTGCTGGCCCACGGCCTGCTCTGGGTCTCCGCCTTTGGCCTGGAGTGGGTGCTGTGGGGGCTCACGCAGCTGGCGGATCGCCTGCAGCTCTGGTGGCCGGTGCCCGGCTGGCTGATGCCCGCCAGCGCCCTGCTGATCCTGCTGTGGACGGGATGGCACCTGCCGGGAGGGCGCGCCCTGGGGGGACCAGTGGCGGCGGCCCTGCTGCTCGCCCTCTGGCCTGCTCCCGCTGCCTGGCAGGTGCGGGTGCTGGACGTGGGGCAGGGGCTCTCGGTGCTCGTCACCCGGGGGGATCGGGCCATCCTGTTTGATACCGGGGATCGCTACCCCGGGGGCTACAACATGGCGGATGCGGCCATCCTGCCCCTGCTCAACCGGCTCGGCATCCGGGTGATCGACACCCTGATCATCAGCCACAGAGACAGGGATCACGCGGGCAACCGGCAGGCTCTGCTGCAGAGCATGGCGGTGCGCCGGGAGCTCTCCTCCTTCCCCTTTGGACCGGCTACCCAGGCCTGCCGCCGAGGTCAGCAGTGGCATTGGCAGGGACTGGATGTACGGGTGCTCTGGCCCCTGGCAGCCGGGGCGGGGCGCAACAACGACAGTTGCGTGGTGCAGCTGGACGACGGGCGCCATCGCCTGCTGCTGAGCGGCGACATCGAGCAGCAGGCGGAGCGCCGCCTGCTGGCGCTGGAGGAGGTGGAGGGCGCGGGGCTGGCCAGCACCCTGCTGGTGAGCCCGCACCATGGCAGTCGCACCTCCTCCACGGCCCCCTTCGTGGTGGCGGTGAAACCTGCCTTCGTGGTGCACAGCGCAGGCTTCATGAACCAGTGGGGCTTTCCCCGCCCCGAGGTGGTGGCGCGATACCAGGGGGCGCGGCAGTGGGTCACGGGGGAGGCGGGCGCCATCCTGATCGAGCCGGGGGACGCGGGGCTCAGGATCCGGGCCGAGCGGGAGCAGGGGCCCTGGTACCGGCGTGGCGGCCCCTGGTGGCAGCCGCAGGTATGGGGAAGTGAGTGAGGATCCGGTGAGCCAGCCCGGCAAGGGGCGGCCTTCATTTGTGACCCGGGTTGTAGCCATCGCGCCAGCGGCGCTTGGTGTAGCTCCAAGGTTTGGCTAGAATAGCCCGTCATTTCCCTTATTAACGGCTATTCATGCAACAAGAAACCTCACAAGAGAGCTGGACCGTCTTCAAGCGCCTGCTCGGTTATGTCCGGGATCGCAAGCTGGGTCTGGTGGGCGGCATCATTGGCATGCTGGGTTACGCGGCCGTGGATACCACCTTCGTCTACTCCATCAAACCGCTCATCGACCAGGGGCTCAACGGCAACGACAGCAGCGTGCTCAAGTGGATGCCCTTCTTCGTCCTCGGCATCGTGGCTCTGCGCGGCTGCGCCGCCTTCCTCTCCAACTACTGCATGGCCTGGGTCGGCAACCACGTGGTGATGCGCCTGCAGCAGCAGGTGTTCAGCCACCTGATGGCCATGCCCATGAGCTTCTTCGACCGCCAGAACACCGGCAACCTGCTCTCCAAGGTGACCTATGACGCCGGTCAGGTGTCGTCCGCCGCGAGCTCGACCCTGGTCTCCCTGGTGCGGGAAGGGGCCACCGTCATCGGCCTGCTGGGCCTGATGTTCTGGCACTCCTGGCAGTTGTCGGTGATCTTCCTGGTGGTGGGGCCCCTGGTCGGGATCCTCATCAGCATCATCAGCCGACGTTTTCGCAAGATAAGCCGCCACATCCAGCAGGCGGTGGGTGACATCACCACCTCCACCGAGCAGATGCTCAAGGGGCACAAAGAGGTGCTGATGTTCGGGGGCCAGGAGGTGGAGGACAAGCGCTTCTACCAGGTGAGCAACCGGATGCGCCAGCAGACCATGAAGATGGTCGCCGCCGACGCCATCGGCAGCCCCATCGTCCAGATGGTGGCCTCCGTGGCCCTTGCGGTCTTCCTCTATGTCGCCACCATCGACAGCGTCAAGGCGACCCTGACCGCGGGCACCTTCACCGTCATGGTCACCTCCATGATGATGCTGCTCAAGCCGCTGAAAAGCCTGACCGACGTGAACAACCAGTTCCAGCGCGGCATCACCGCCTGCCAGAGCCTGTTCGGTCTGCTGGACTCCACCCCGGAGCAGGACACCGGCACGCGCACTCTGGAACGTGCCCGAGGTGAAATCGAGTTTCGCAACGTCACCTTCACCTACCCGACCAAGGAAACACCGGCGCTGCGCAACATCAGCTTCAAGGTGGAGGCGGGCAAATCGGTGGCCCTGGTGGGTCGTTCCGGCTCCGGCAAGAGCACCATCGCGAGCCTTCTGACCCGCTTCTATGACATCGAAGAGGGGGAAATTCTGCTGGATGGCGTCAACATCCGCGAATACCGCCTGAGCGAGCTGCGCAAGCAGTACGCCCTGGTCTCCCAGCACGTGCACCTCTTCAACGACTCCGTGGCCAACAACATCGCCTACGCGGCGGAAGAGAAGTACAGCCGCGACGAGATCAAGCAGGCGGCCCGCATCGCCCATGCGGACGACTTCGTCAGCAAGATGCCGGAAGGCTATGACACCGTCATCGGCGAGAACGGCGCCTCCCTCTCCGGCGGCCAGCGCCAGCGCATCGCCATCGCCCGCGCCCTGTTGCGGGACTCTCCGGTGCTGCTGCTGGACGAAGCCACCTCGGCCCTGGACACCGAGTCCGAGCGTCACATCCAGGCGGCCATCGACGAGCTGTGCAAGGCGCGCACTTCCCTCGTGATCGCCCACCGCCTCTCCACCATCGAGAAGGCGGACGAGATCCTGGTGATCGACGAGGGACACATCGTCGAGCGCGGCAACCACCAAACCCTGATGGACATGCATGGTACTTATGCCCAGCTGCGGGCCATTCAGTTTGGTAATACAGCCACGGGTAACAAGGGCTGATGCTGGCCAGACTCTGGTACGGGAACAGCCTCTGGCGCTGGGGGCTGGCCCCCTTCGCCCTGCTGTTTGCCCTGATCAGCGGCGTCCGCCGTCTGGGGTATCGCCGGGGTTGGTTCCGCGCCTATCGGGCCACCCTGCCGGTGGTGGTGGTGGGCAATCTCTCGGTGGGGGGCAACGGCAAGACCCCGGTGGTGGTCTGGCTGGTGGAACAACTCCAGGCCCGGGGCTGGCGCCCAGGCGTGGTCAGCCGCGGTTATGGCGGCAAGGCGCCCCATTACCCCTATCGACTGGATGAGAGCAGCACCCCGGCCGAGGCCGGGGATGAGCCCGTGCTCATCGCAAGGCGCTGCGGCTGCCCCGTGGCGGTGGCCCCCAGACGGGCCGATGCGGTGCGGTTGCTGGAGCAAAGCGGTGAGGTGGACATCATCGTCACCGACGACGGCCTGCAGCACTATGCCCTGGCCCGTGACATCGAACTGGTGGTGGTGGACGGGGCGCGCCGCTTTGGCAATGGCTGTCTGCTGCCCATGGGGCCGCTGCGCGAGCCCACGACCCGCCTCAAGCGGGTGGACGCCATCATCTGCAACGGCGGCGAACCCGCCCGTGGCGAGTACGCCATGCGCCTGGTGCCGGATACCCTGCGCCGGGTGTGCGACGATGCGCCTCTCACGGCCCCCCTCTCGGGGCCGGTGGATGCCCTGGCGGGCATCGGCCATCCCCCTCGTTTCTTCGCCACCCTGACCGCCCTTGGTTACGAGCTGGTGCAGAGCGTCGGCTACGGGGATCACCAGGCGTTCGACGCCGCCGAGCTGCTGGCTCGCTTCGGCCAGCGCCCCTTGCTGATGACCGAGAAGGATGCGGTCAAGTGCCGCCCCTTCGCCCCGGACAACTGGTGGTATCTGCCGGTCAGCGCCGAGCTGCCCGATGCCTTGGGGGAGGCGCTGCTGCGCACCCTGGGCCCGCAGCCCGGAAGAGGGGACGGGCACCAGGCGCCCTGACCGGGCGCCACCGGATTGGAACAGACGGCCAGCGCCCGGACTCGGGGGCTGGCCCTGCACATTGACATGCCAGGCAAGATCGCCTGTGGGAAATCGTTAAAGGAGTTTCGTTGTGGCACTGGATATTAAACTGCTCGACATCATCGCCTGCCCGGTCTGCAAGGGGAAACTGCACTATCAAGCGCACGCCGAGGGCCCTCAGGAGCTCATCTGCCGCTTCGACAGACTGGCCTATCCCCTGGAGGAGGGGATCCCGGTGCTGCTGGAGAACCGGGCCCGTCACCTGGCGCTGGAAGAGCTGAAGCCATGAGTTTCGTCGTCGTCATTCCTGCCCGTTACGCCTCCACCCGGCTGCCGGGCAAGCCGCTGGCCGACATTCACGGCAAGCCCATGGTGCAGCACGTGGTGGAGAAGGCCCTGCAATCGGGCGCCGATCGGGTGATCGTCGCCACCGATGACGAGCGGGTGCAGCAGGCTCTGGCTCCCTTTGCCGCCGCTGCCGGGTTCGAGGTGTGCATGACCTCACCGGATCACCAGTCCGGCACCGAGCGTCTGGCCGAGGTGTGCCGTCACTACGGCTTTGCCGCCGACACCATCATCGTCAACGTGCAGGGGGACGAGCCCCTCATTCCCCCCGTCATCATCCGCCAGGTGGCGGACAACCTGGCCGCGGCCAGCGCGCCCATGGCGACGCTGTCGGTGCCGATCAGGGATGCCGAAGAGGCGTTCAATCCCAATGCCGTCAAGGTGGTGACCGACCGGGAGGGGTATGCCCTCTATTTCAGTCGCGCCAGCATCCCCTGGGATCGGGACCGCTTTGCGGCCAGCGATCGCGTTGCGGGGAGCCGCGAGCAGATTGGCGATCACTACCAGCGCCACATCGGCATCTACGCCTATCGCGCCGGCTTCATCCAGCGTTACGTGGACTGGGCGCCGAGCGTGCTCGAGCAGGTCGAAGCCCTGGAGCAGCTGCGGGTGCTCTGGTACGGGGAGAAGATCCACGTGGCCCAGGCGCTGCAAGCCCCGCCGGTGGGGGTGGACACCCAGGCCGATCTCGACAAGGTGCGAGCGCTGTTGGCCGGTTGAGGCTGGCGGAACGGCTTTGATGCAATACGGCGCCCCAGGGCGCCGTTTTTTAATTGATTCTTTGTATAATAATTTGATTTAAAACGGATTTTACGAGCAATTTCAAACTTTTCCCGGCCATGGTTTGCCAAATCATCGAGTTTGGTTATGATGCAAGACGCCGTGTTAACCCTAACTGGCATATAACGAGATAAAAAACGGGGTGTTTGGGTGATTAATGTATTCCTGGTCGATGATCATGAGTTGGTGCGTACAGGGATAAGACGCATTTTGGAAGACGTCCGCGGGATCAAGGTGGTGGGCGAGGCGCAGAGCGGGGAAACCGCGGTGGCCTTCTGTCGGCAACATCACCCCGATGTGATCCTGATGGACATGAACATGCCGGGCATCGGCGGTCTGGAAGCGACCCGCAAGATCCTGCGGATCCGCCCCGATGTACGCATCATAGTGCTGACCATTCATTCAGAAAATCCGTTCCCCACCAAGGTGATGCAGGCGGGCGCCGCCGGGTACCTCACCAAGGGGGCCGCGCCGGACGAGATGATCCACGCCATTCGCCTGGTTCACTCCGGTCAGCGCTACATCTCCCCGGAGATCGCCCAGCAGATGGCCCTGAGCCAGTTCGCCTCCGCCGACGAGAACCCCTTCAAGTCCCTCTCCGAGCGGGAGCTGCAGATCATGATGATGATCACCAAGGGGCAGAAGGTGACCGACATCTCCGAGCAGCTCAACCTGAGCCCGAAGACGGTCAACAGCTACCGCTACCGCCTGTTCAGCAAGCTGGGGATCAACGGTGACGTGGAGCTGACCCATCTGGCCATTCGTTATGGCATGCTGGATGCCGATACCCTGTAACGGGGGCGTGTGGACACCAAAGGCGGCACCGGCCGCCTTTTGCTTTTTGCAGGCTGTGGGCAGTATGCTCTCCCCGTCTTTTTGCATTCATCCGTTGAGTCGAGTTGCCGATGACCCTCTCTCCCGAGCCCCATTTTGACAGCAAGGCATTTCTGAGTGCCGTCACCCACCAGAGCGGTGTCTACCGCATGTACGACAGCGGCGGCACCGTCATCTACGTGGGCAAGGCCAAGGATCTCAAGAAACGGCTCGCCTCCTACTTTCGGGCCAATGTCGACAGCATCAAGACCCGCACCCTGGTGCGCCAGATTGCCGATGTGCAGGTAACGGTCACCCACACCGAGACCGAGGCGCTGATCCTCGAGCACAACCTCATCAAGCAGTACCAGCCCCGCTACAACGTGCTGCTGCGGGATGACAAGTCCTACCCCTGGATCATCATCACCGACCATCGGCACCCGCGCATCGGCGTTCATCGCGGCGCCCGCAAGGTGAAGGGGGAGTATTTCGGCCCTTACCCCTCCGGCGGCGCGGTACGCGAGAGCCTGCACCTGATGCAGAAGATCTTCCCGGTGCGTCAGTGTGAGGATGCCGTTTATGCCAACCGTACCCGCCCCTGCCTGCTCTACCAGCTCAAGCGCTGCGCCGGCCCCTGCGTGGCGGGGCTGGTGAGCGAGGCCGAATATACCCAGCAGGTGGCGCTGGCCAAGCTGTTCCTCGCGGGCAAGAACCAGCAGGTGATCGGCGAACTGGTGGGCAAGATGGAGTCCGCCAGCGGCGATCTGCGCTTCGAGGAGGCGGCCCGCTACCGGGATCAGATCCAGGCCCTGCGCCGGGTCACCGAGCAGCAGTCGGTGAGCGGCAACGTGCTGGACGAGCTCGACGTGGTGGGGGTGGCCTTCGAGCAGGGGACCGCCTGCATCCACGTGCTCTTCATCCGCCAGGGCAAGGTGCTGGGATCGCGCAGCTACTTCCCGAAAGTGCCGGCCGATACCCCGCTTGACGAGGTGGTGCAATCCTTCCTGCTGCAGTTCTATCTGTCGGGGCAGGGGGGACGGCAGATCCCGAGCGAGGTGCTGCTGGACGTGGCGCTGGAGGATGAGAGCGTCATCGCCGACACCCTGAGCCAGACCGCCGGCTACAAGGTGCGGGTGGTGAGCCGGACGCGCAGCGAACGGGCCCGCTTCATCAAGCTCGCCTCCATCAATGCCCAGACCGCGCTGCGCTCGCGCCTCGCCCACAAGAGCACCATCACCGCCCGTTACGATCAGCTGGAGGAGCTGCTGGAGCTCGAGAGCCCCATCGCCCGCATGGAGTGCTTCGATATCTCTCACACCATGGGGGAGCGCACCGTGGCCTCCTGCGTGGTGTTCAACCGGGAGGGGCCGCTCTCCTCGGAATATCGCCGCTTCAACATCGACGGCATCACCGGCGGGGATGACTACGCCGCCATGGAGCAGGCGCTGGAGCGTCGCTTTGGCAAGCAGCAGGAGCCGGACAAGGTGCCGGATGTGCTGTTCATCGACGGCGGTCTCGGCCAGTTGCGCCGCGCGGAGGAGATCCTGGCGCGCCAGCTGGAGTTTCTCGGCGGCAAATACCCGCTGCTGGTGGGCATCGCCAAGGGGGTGACCCGCAAGGCGGGGTTGGAGACCCTGATCCTGGGGGACAGCCACGAAGAGCTGCATTTGCCGGCGGACATGCCCGCTTTGCACCTCATCCAGCACATTCGCGACGAATCCCACCGCTTTGCCATCACGGGCCACCGGGCCAGGCGGGCAAAGGCCCGCACCACCAGTACCCTGGAAGAGATTCCCGGGGTGGGGCCGAAACGGCGGCAGGCGCTGCTCAAATACCTGGGTGGCTTGCAGGAGGTGAAAAAAGCCGGGGTGGACGAGCTCGCCAAGGTGCCCGGCATCAGCCAGGAGCTGGCCCAGTCCATTCACGACGCATTGCACTCGCTCTAGCGCTGCCTTTGGTGTGAAGGAGGTCACGCCAGGGGGCATCAGGGCGTGCTGCCTGCGCACAAGAGCCGTGACGCAGGGGGCTCCCAAATGCCATAATGACCGGCATCCTGAGGTTATTGATGGATTAATGGACCAAGGCGGGCGCCAGTTCGGTTGCATCCGCGATCGGCTTGGGGCTACCATGTAGCGGCATACAAGAAGTGGCTGAAAATAATGACAAATATTCCTAACCTGCTGACGTTCTTTCGGATTTTGCTCATCCCCGTCTTCGTCATCCTGTTCTACCTTCCCTATCAGTGGTCCTACATGGCGGCGGCCATCGTCTTTATCCTGGCGGCCGCAACCGACTGGTTTGACGGCTATCTTGCCCGCAAGCTGAACCAGTCCACCGCCTTTGGCGCCTTCCTCGATCCGGTGGCCGACAAGATCATGGTGGCGGCGGCCCTGGTGGTCATCGTCGAGCACTACAACACCGTCTGGGTCACCATCCCCGCCATGACCATGATTGGCCGGGAGATCATCATCTCCGCCCTGCGTGAATGGATGGCCGAGCTTGGCAAGCGCTCCTCGGTGGCCGTCAGCTGGATTGGCAAATGGAAGACCATGATCCAGATGGTGTCGCTCACCGGCCTCATCTGGCAATACGACATCTGGATGGTGTGGCTCGCCTATGTGCTGCTCTACGTGGCCACCGTGCTCACCTTCTGGTCCATGTTCCAGTACATGAAGGCCGCCTGGGGCGATCTCAGCTACCACTCCCGGTTCTAGCCCCGACGGGAAGATGGCCGTTTCTCTGCCACTGGCGCCGAGAAACGGCCATGAGCTGCAAAAGTGTGGAAAAAGGGTAAAAAACACCCGAACGATCAGCGTATTAAATGTTTTTGGTTGACTGGGCGGGGAACATCGCTAGAATGCGTTCTCACAGTCAGGCAGTCAGCCAGACCGATGCGGGAATAGCTCAGTTGGTAGAGCACGACCTTGCCAAGGTCGGGGTCGCGAGTTCGAGTCTCGTTTCCCGCTCCAAATTCAGACAATAGAGAGTTCCTCTCTTTTGCATGGCGCGTTAGCAAAGCGGTTATGCAGCGGATTGCAAATCCGTTTAGTCCGGTTCGACTCCGGAACGTGCCTCCATATTGACAAGCCCGCCCGCGGACTTGATACCGATTGCGGTGCCTGAGTGGTGAAATCGGTAGACACAAGGGATTTAAAATCCCTCGACGTTCGCGTCGTGCCGGTTCGATTCCGGCCTCAGGCACCATTAAAATCAAAGACTTAATAAGGCCACTAGCAATAGTGGCCTTTTTGTTTCTAGTTGATTGACTGTCAGAATGGCCGCGACCTGAAGAGCCGGTTCATCTCTTGAATCTGCAAGTGCCAAGCTACGGCCCCTGGTGTGAACATCAAAGAGCCTGCTCGATGGCAGGCTCCGGAGTGCTTCCCAGAATTCTCTAGAGTTCCGAGATGATGGTCGACACCTCTTCTGCTCCGTGTCTTATCTCCTCCATCACTTTTGCAACGTCATCGATCTGCTTTTGCCCGTGGATGGCGCCGTCTGCCGCGGACTGGATCTGCTCGCTGACCTGCCTGGTGAGCTGCTGATTCTGGCTGACGACATTGGCTATTTCGTTGGTCGATAGGGAGGTTCTTGCCGCCAGTTGACGAACTTCATCGGCCACGACGGCAAAGCCTCTGCCTTGTTCGCCGGCTCTCGCCGCTTCGATGGCGGCATTGAGCGCGAGCAGGTTGGTCTGGTCTGCAATGCTGCTGATGGTGGATACGATGGCGGTGATATTCTGGGATTGAGCGTGGAGCTTGCTCATCAAGGTGCTGGCATGTTCCATCTGTCTGACAATATTGTCCGAAGTGGAGACGACGGTGGTCAACATGTCCTCTCCTTTGATGGCGGAGGATTTGGTTGTGACAGATGTTTCATTTGCCACCTTGGCCACATGTTGTACGGCCTGATCTTTGCTGATCTGCGGGGTGATATTGGAGGCAAACTTGATGACCTTGATCACCTTGCCATGGCTGCCCCGCACAGCGTTGTAGGTTGCCTCCAGCCAGACTTCATGGCCTTTTTTATCAAATCGCTGAAAGCGTCCCGATTTGAACGTCCCCTGAGCCAGCTCCTGCCAGAAATCGGGATGTTCCCGATAAAACAGCTCATCACAAAACATGCGATGTTGATGGCCTTTAATTTCATCAAGTCGATAGCCCATGGTATCCAGGAAATTACGGTTGGCGGAAATAACAACACCAGTCGGTTCAAACTCGATGACGGCAAGGGAGCGATCCAGTGCCTCAAATATTGCTTTTTGAGTCATGAGCAGATCATGTTGCACTGTCACATCTGACGCTATTTTGATGATCTTGATTATTTTTCCGCCCTGGCTGACGGGGAAATAGGTGGCTTCCAGCCATATTTCCTTGCCTTGTTTGCCAACCCGGTGGAAGGTGCCATGCTGGCTGTGCCCATTTGCCAGATCTCGCCAGAATTCCCGATAGGAGGGGGAGTCGGTATCTTCTTTCATGCAGAACATGGCGTGATGCTGCTGCACGATCTCATTGAGGGAGTAGCCGACGGAATGAAGAAAAAGCGGGCTGGCATCGAGAATATAACCATCGGTGGTGAATTCAATCATGGGAAGATGATCGTGCATGGCATGATCCAGTGCCTCGCTTTTCAAGGCCCTCTCTCGTTCTGCTGCCAGCTCTTTTTTAAGTTTCGAGTCGAACATAAGCACACCCCAGCCAAGAAAATAGAATCATCCGACATCTCTTCGTTGACGAACCCTTCACACTTTCTGGGTATGAAGCGTCGTTTTGAGTGTAATGCACCCCTGTCATTTGATTCGGTCTTTTCCATACAAAAAACAGGTTTAATACAAGATGATGCGCCCTTTTTATATGCGGTGATAAATAAAACGTATTCCTATTCTGAATTATTTGTTCGATGCATCGATTGTTTAACGGGGGTCTGTCAGTGGGCAAGACAATGGTTCGCAGTCGTGGGCGAACAGGGCTTCATTTCGGCGAATACGGGTATCCAGGGCAGGGGCTTGTCGGTGAGGCGTGACGGTTGTCTGCATCGATGGGGGAGGGCGCGCAGCGGGAAGGTGCGGCATATAGAGGTGTTTCGGTCCCTCTGTCCGGGAAACCTGCACTTGAGTGTTTGAACGCATCTGTTGTCCATTGTCATGGACGATGGGAAGGAGGGGTGACGTTCCGTGTAGCTGCGAAATGCCCTGGAGAGGCTCGCCTGACCTGGTCAGGCGAGCCGGCTCATATCGCGTCAGTCATCACCCCTGGACATTGACCAGGATCCGGCCGCGCACCTGGCCTGCCAGGAAGGCATCCCCCAGGGTCACGACCTGGGAGAGGGGCACTTCCCGGGTGAGGAGGTTGAGGCGGGTCAGGTCGAGATCCTCGGCCAGTCGGGCCCAGGCCTGCTGGCGCTGCGGGCGTGGTGCCATCACGCTGTCGATGCCATAGAGGGTGACGCCGCGCAGGATGAAGGGCATGACGGTGGAGGGGAAGTCCATCCCTCCCGCCAGACCGCAGGCGGCCACGGCGCCGCCGTAGCGGGTAGTAGCGCAGGCATTGGCCAGGGTGTGGCTGCCGACGGTGTCGATGACGCCGGCCCAGCGTTCCTTGCCCAGCGGGCGTCCCGGCGCGG
Source organism: Aeromonas sp. FDAARGOS 1418 (assembly GCF_019048585.1). Taxonomy (NCBI): domain Bacteria; kingdom Pseudomonadati; phylum Pseudomonadota; class Gammaproteobacteria; order Aeromonadales; family Aeromonadaceae; genus Aeromonas; species Aeromonas sp. FDAARGOS 1418. The sequence continues at coordinate 2,478,692 of NZ_CP077387.1, forward strand.
CCAGTTCGGCGCGATCGATCACCTCGGCGGCGCCGAGGGACGTCAGATAGTCGGCCTCGTGCAGCCGCCCGGTGGCGGCCACGACCCGATAGCCCAGCTTGGCCAGGAGGGTGATCGCCACGCTGCCCACACCGCCGTTGGCGCCCGTCACCAGAATGTCACCGTCACCGGGGGGGATGCCGTGTTTCTCCAACGCCATCACGCAGAGCATGGCGGTGTACCCTGCGGTGCCGATGGCCATGGCGTCCCGGGGCTGGAAGCGCTCAGGCAGGGCAACCAGCCAGTCGCCCCGGACCCGTGCCCGCTCTGCCAGCCCGCCGCTGTGGGTCTCGCCCACGCCCCATCCGTTGAGCACCACCTTGTCGCCGGGGTGCCAGTCGGGATGCTGGCTCTCCAGCACGGTACCGGCAAAGTCGATACCGGGGATCAGAGGGAAGCGGCGTACCACGGGGGCGGCGCCGGTGAGGGCCAGGCCATCCTTGTAGTTGAGGGAAGACCACTCTACCGCCACGGTCACATCCCCGGCAGGCAACATCTCCTCGGAGAGGCTCTGGTAGCTGGCGCGATAACCCGCCTCGTCTTTCTCGATCAGAATACCGTTGAACATCTTGTCTACTCCCATTAATTGGACTGACTATTAATCTTCGTAAAAAAATCACTTTGCTAACTTCATGAAAAAATTGAGAAAGGAGAGCATGGGCTCGGTATCGCCCACCAGGCGTGCGCGCAGCACGGCCCCTTCCCAGCCGATCCAGAACTGATGGGCGAGGGCAGGGCAGTCACAATCAGGGGGCAGCTCCCCCGCCGTCACCGCGTCCCTCAGGCAGCGGGCGAGCAGCGCCTCCCAGTCGAGGAGGATCTGCTCAAGGCGCAGGCGCAGCTCGGGGGACAGTTGCACCACCTCCTGACCCAGATTGCCCACGAGGCAGCCCCGCTGGAACGCAAACCGGGTCATGCCCCGGCAGGCGCTGTCGACGAAGGCAACAAGGCGGGCCAGGGGGGGCAGGCTCTCATCCTCCAGATAGCGCGTCAGCTTGCGGCAGAAGTAGTGGTGATAGGCATCCATGACCGCCAGAGTGAAGTCGTGCTTGGTGGCGAAGTAGTGATAGAAGGAGCCCTTGGGGATCCCGGTCGACTGCAACACCCGCTCGATGGAGGTGGCGGCGATGCCCTGTTCGGTCAGCAGCTCCATGCCCCGGCGGATCAACAGATCCCGGGTATCGGCATAGGTGTGCCCGTGCTGGGCAGGGCGGCCGCGAGGGCGGCGCGGCAGGGGGTCATTGGTCTGCATGGGGCTTATTAGACGCCTCAACTAGAAATAATGCAAGCGCGGCACCGAAGGGACGAAACGAGTGGATGAGATCGGGTGGTCGCAGCAAGTTGGCGCCAGCGGGGCTGAAAACAACGAGGGCGCCAGTGGCGCCCTCGCATCGATGGGTGGCTGCGTCTCAGCTGCGCAGCTTGTTGTAGACAAACAGCACGATCAGGGCGCCAACGGTGGCGATGATGATGCTCGGCAGGTTGAAGCCGGTGACCGTTCCCATCCCGAGCAGGGTGCTGACATAGCCCCCCACCATGGCACCGACCACCCCCAGGATCACCGTCATGAAGAAACCGCCGCCATCCTTGCCTGGCATGATCCATTTGGCCAGGATGCCGACGATCAGCCCCAGTACCACCCAAGTAAGAAATCCCATGGTCATCTCCTCGTTGTGTGCAGAGAACCAGAGTATATGCAGGGATCCTGCTTGTATCCCGCCGCAGCACGGCGTGAGTCAGAAACGGTCATATGAGACTCGCTCCTGACCATGGCAGGCAGAGGGCCTCAGCCGAGCGCGCGGGTGTCGAGGCGCTGCCCGGCGGGGGAGCACACCAGCACCGACCCCTGCTCGAACCAGTCCCCCAGCACGATGCGCCGCGCCGCACGCCCATCCAGGGTGAAGTCGTGGATGGCGGGTCTGTGGGTGTGGCCGTGGATCATCAGGCGGCAGCAGTGCTGGCGCAGCATCTCGTCCACCGCCTCCGGAGTCACGTCCATGATGATCTGGCTCTTGTGGGCATTCTCCATCTGGCTCTGGCCGCGCATCTTGTGGGCGATGGCCTGGCGGCGCGAGAGCGGCAGGCGCAGGAAGAGCCAGCGTAGCCATTTGAGTTGTGTGATGCGGCGAAACTTCTGGTAGCCCTCATCCCGGGTGCAGAGCAGATCCCCGTGGCTCAGCAGCACCCGCTCGCCGTACAGCTCGATGACGCAGGGGTCGCCAAGCAGGGTCATGCCGGCCCGTTTGGCAAACTGGCGCCCCAAGAGGAAGTCGCGGTTGCCGTGAATGAAGTAGAGGGGCACCCCTTGCTGGCTCAGGGCGAGAAAGGCATCGGCCACCTCGCGGTGGAGCGGGTTGGGGTCGTCGTCCCCAATCCAGAATTCGAACAGATCCCCCAGCACATAGAGGGCGTCGGCACCGAGCGCGTCTTCGGCCAGAAAGCGCACCAGGGCCGCCGTCATGTCGGGCCTGCCTTGGCTGAGGTGAATGTCACTGATAAAGAGGGTGCTCATGAGTTCCTGGGCATCATGGTAAGAGAGTCCCGCCTGGGGGCGGACAAGGCCTGTGACCTTGCTCGTCGAGCGGGTGGGGGAGGGAAGGGCAGCAGAGCCCCGCAAGGTTGACGCCCTCCAGGGTCAGCAACGCCTCGTAAGGGTCGCCGGACAGGCCCAGCAGGCGGCACATGGCCGCTTCCCCCTTGAGCCCTTCATCAAAACGCAGGCGCAGCACCTCCCGGTGGAAGGGGGCGCCAAAGCGCTCAAGCAGGGCGGCCATCAGGTTGAGGTGGCGCCAGCCATGACACATCTCGAGGGGATCAGGGGTGAGGTAGAGCTCGACTGGCCAGCACTGGCCATCTGGCCCGTGGCGTCGCTGCTCGGCGATCCAGACCTGCTCGCCCTTGCTTCGCACCTGCCAGCCTTGTGCTGCCAGTGTCGCGGCAAGGAAGGCCGGATCCGGATGCTGGCAGAGGATGTCGAGATCGCTACCGGGCCTATCCAGCCCGATGGCGATCGTGCTCACCAGGGCCAGATCGTTGCACAGGGGGCCAAGCTCATCCCACAGGCCGCCGCTCAGCAGGGCGTGGGCCGAGCGCTGACGTTCGTTGCCCTGGGCCAGATAGTCGAGGCGGCGCCAGTTGGGGGCGGCAGATGGAAAAACTGCGGCCGGGGCCGCAGTGGTATCAGAGCCTGGCCGGCAGGGATTACTCGGCAAGGGTCACCTTGGTGATGACGACGTCTTCGGTCGGAACGTCCTGGTGCATGCGGCCGTAGTTGCCGGTCTTCACGCCCTTGATCTTGTTGACCACGTCCATGCCGGCGGTCACTTCACCGAACACGCAGTAGCCGAAGCCCTGGGTGGTGGCGGACTTGAAGTCCAGGAAGTCGTTGTTGTTCACGTTGATGAAGAACTGGGCGCTGGCGGAGTGCGGCTCCATGGTGCGGGCCATGGCGATGGTGCCGATCTTGTTGGACAGACCGTTGGCCGCCTCGTTCTTGATGGGAGCGCGGGTCTCTTTCTCTTCGAAGCCCGGGGCATAGCCGCCACCCTGGATCATGAAGCCGTCGATGACGCGGTGGAAGATGGTGTTGTCGTAGTGACCGTCACGGCAGTATTGCAGGAAGTTGGCCACGGTCTCCGGGGCTTTTTCCGCGTTCAGGGTCAGGGTGATGTCGCCGTGGTTGGTGTGCAGAGTAACCATGAGTTGTCCTTTCATTTTGACGCGGGCAGCAAGGTGCCCGCAGGTGTATGGCATAAAGTGGTGGCAATTCTAGCCCATCAAGGCTCTGCGGCATAGATGGCAGGGGGGAGAGGGGGCTTTTTCTGCCTCGTTTTCTATACCGGATGCGGTTAGAATGGCAGGCCATTTTACTCACAGGCAGTGGTCATAAGATGCTGAAGATATACAACACACTCACTCGTCAAAAAGAAGAATTCAAACCTATCCACCCGGGCAAGGTGGGCATGTATGTGTGTGGCGTCACTATCTATGATCACTGTCATATCGGCCACGGCCGTACCTTCGTCGCCTTCGACGTCGTCGCTCGCTACCTGCGTTATGCAGGATACGACCTCACCTATGTGCGCAACGTCACCGACGTGGACGACAAGATCATCAAGCGCGCCGCCGAAACGCACGTGACTTGTGACGATCTCACCGAGCGCCTCATCGGCGACATGCACCAGGATTTCGACGCCCTCGGCATGGTGCGTCCGGACATCGAACCCCGCGCCACCCAGCACATCGGCGAGATCATCGCCCTGGTTGAAACCCTGCTGGAAAAAGGGCACGCCTACGTGGCGGACAACGGCGATGTGATGTTCATCGTCGAGTCCTACGCCGACTACGGCAAGCTCTCCGGCCAGGATCTGGAGCAGTTGCAGGCCGGCGCCCGCGTCGACGTGGTGGATGCCAAGCGCAATCCGCTCGACTTCGTGCTGTGGAAGATGTCCAAGCCCGGCGAGCCGACCTGGGACAGCCCCTGGGGCCCGGGCCGTCCTGGCTGGCACATCGAGTGCTCCGCCATGAACTCCAAGCACCTTGGCAACCATTTCGACATCCACGGCGGTGGCTCGGATCTGCAGTTCCCGCACCACGAGAACGAGATTGCCCAGTCCTGCTGCGCCCACGGCGGCGACTACGTCAACACCTGGATGCACAGCGGCATGGTGATGGTGGATAAAGAGAAGATGTCCAAATCCCTTGGCAACTTCTTCACCATCCGCGATGTGCTGGCCCACTACGACGCCGAAACCGTGCGCTACTTCCTGATGTCCGGTCACTACCGCAGCCAGCTCAACTACTCGGAAGATAACTTGAAGCAAGCCCGCGCCGCCCTGGAGCGCATGTACACCGCCCTGCGCGATCTGCCGGCGGCGGCCGCCGCCGGTGGCGACGAGCAGGTGGCTCGCTTCAAGGAAGCGATGGACGACGACTTCAACACCCCGGAAGCCTACTCCGCCCTGTTCGACCTTGTGCGCGAGATCAACCGCCAAAAAGCCGAAGACATTGCTGTTGCCGCCGCGCTGGGAGCCCGCCTGCGCGAGCTGGGCGCCGTGCTCGGCATCCTGCAACAGGATCCGGACGCTTTCTTGAAGGGTATTGAGGCGGACGAAGAGGTCGCCGAAATCGAGCGCCTGATCGCCGAGCGCAATCAGGCCCGCGCCGACAAGAACTGGGCCGCGGCGGATGCCGCCCGTAACCGCCTCACCGAGATGGGCATAGTGCTGGAAGACAGCGCCGGCAAAACCAGCTGGCGCCGTGCCTAAGTCCGGTGGCGCTGCTGGCGCCAACCGGTTGAGCCAATAAAAAAACCGCAGCCTTTGGGTTGCGGTTTTTTTTGTAGCCTGCCGAAGCCTCGGCATCCTGCGGTTTGATCCCCTCGCCCCTTGGGGCAGAGGGCAAGGGTGAGGGTAGCTAACGTCATTCCTCGGCTGAATGTCGTCCCACGCCTTAATGGCATGGCTTCGCCATGCAGGACACGAGGGCCTTGCCCTCGACAGGATTTCGCCCGCCCTTCGGGCCAAGGCGAGTGACTTTGGAAAGACCCAAAGTCACCAAAGGTCTTCTCCCCCCGGCAATCCGCCCGCTTCGCGGGTTCCCTCGTCTCGTCCAACGGGTCGGACGGAGCGCCGCAGACGGCACATCCCTGTGCCGACTGCGGCTGCGCCATCATCCCTGATGGCGCTCCTGACCCGTTGAACTCGACTCGGCGGTTTGCAGGGGGAACCAATACCGTGCCCGCCCGTGGCTTTAGCGTTCAGATTAACTGCCTTTTCCACTGAAAGGGGAGAGCAGTGCAAGGGGTGGGGGAATTGGTTTAGGTTTGATCAAAGCATGTTTGGGGAATAGAAATATAAACCGCAGCTCAAGGCTGCAGTTTTTTTGTTTGAGTGAAAATACCATTCTTGATGGTGTTTCACTGCTGCAGCGCTGTTTGGCAAGTGGTTTTTGGAGACCAAACAGAATTAGCCAACGGAAAATATTTTGTTGGTTTCCGTTCTGATCTTTAGTGCCTATCACACTGTAGGTGTCGAATAGATAAATGTGAAATCTATGATTGATGGGGGGTTAAAACTCAACAGGTGTGTTTGAAAAAATATCTTTGAGTTGTTCAACTTGTATCGCTCTGAGAATTTCATCACATTTCTCTTCATGTTTAGTTTTAGAGTTTCTAGGTATGAAGTTTACGTTATGTTGTTTTAAAGTCTTAAAGACAGCATTTTCCTCTATTTCTTGGTACGGTGCATTAATTATTCCCTTGAAATACAATTGATATAGCAGTAGCCAATAGTTATCTTTAGTATATAGATCTGATGATATTATTTTGTTTGTAAAATCAATAATTTTATCGTTGTGTTCATTTTGCTCTAACAATAGAGATAATGCGGCACAGTCTTGGCTTTTTATAATTTTATCTGCAGTTGCTTCATCGCATATTAAATTATGTTTCAACATTATGTGTAATGGCCAGCACATACCATCTGACCGTCTTGAAAGTGCATTAACATCGATTATCCTATTCAGTTGTTCTAGTATCTGTTCAGCAGGATAGTTTGTTAGGTCAAGGATTCTATCAATTAAGGGGACTAAAACGGGGTAGTGCCAAGATAAATTTATAACAGAATCTAGTAAGTTGATTGCAGCATAATCATCAATGTGATTAAGAATGATGCTTATGGCATATTTCAACACGCTACCATCAGGCGTCGTTTTATTTAAACGAATCGCTTGATTTATGAATGTCAACGTTTCTGATGTTGTTAATTTATTTTCACCGTCGTGTTCATTGGCCAATCTGCTAGGGAGGAATGAAATTAATGTTAATATCCATTCATCTTCTGTTGGGGCTGGTAATGTTTCAATCCATGTTTTCTTTAAGTTTAGGGTAAGTTTGTAGATAGATAAGTAATTTTCTAGATCCAATATGAAGTCATTAGCATGTTCATTTGTATCACAATAGCATGTGTAGTCATCGATATACCTTATGAAGTGATATCCTTTTCGATTTAGCGCTTCATCTACAGATTGTAAAATAACCTCTACCAAGATACTTGATGTAGCAGGGCCAATTGGTATACCTTGAGTTTCATTTCTTTTGGTTCTTCTTTGATGAAAATCTAAATCTTCAGGCCAAGATTTTTTCTCGTTGTCTTTAAGTCGTCTTTTAGATTCTTCAACACCAATAATGGCCCATGGAATTGCATGTGTGTATATACTGTGAAAACAATTGCTAATATCTGCATGTACTCTAAAACGCTTTGTAAACTCAGCACATAGGGCTCGTCTAATTTTTTCTGATGGGTCGTCGTAATTCATGACGAGTAGGCGCTTTTCATTGTGATGAAAAGTTGGCTTTATTTGGCTGCAATGATTTTTGGTTATTTTTCTTATTTCATCCCAATTCTCGTGAATACAGTTTGCAAGATGTGAGTAAGCTTTTGGATGAATGATTCCAAGTAATCTAGGAATGTTATTGAATCTTGTTGAGCGATACTCTGTAAGACTATACCCTAAAGTTTTTCTTGCTTTTGCTGCTGGTAATTTAACGAGAGAAGTCAGGACTTCTGGAGTAAACTGTCTAGAGTCAAATGATGGAGGTAGTTCACTTAACCCTAATCGTTGATTGGGGAAATAATTGTATCTAGAAAGAGCCTCAATAAGTAATCTTTTTTCTTCTTGGCCACCTTCAATAAACATATTGAGTTTCCTGTATAAATAGGGGACGTAGGTTCGATTAGCGAAGCGTAATCGGACGTTCGCGAAAAAATATCATCATCACTTAAAAGCATTCACTATCGGGCCTTCAATATAAAACCGCTCACCGATAGATATCTGCGCCGCTTGCAGCTCTGTACACCATGATTTTTTCACCTATGCAACCATCTTGATGAGGTCTGTTGCATAGGTGAGACAATCTGCTCTCGTCACGGGGTGGGCGAGGGGGGGCTGTGAGATAACAACCCGCCCGATCTGTGCTCCGAACAGGCTGGATACGGTTACCGAGGTGCAATGCGCTGCGCTTGGTGCACCCTACGCCTGTTAACCGGCCTCGGTGCCGCGGGTTGGGTGTTGCCCCCTGTTGTTCGCTGAGGTGAGCCCGTTTGTCCAGGCCGCGAGGCAGGACGCCGAGCGAGCGCCGCTGGGCCAGGGATGGCCCATCGGCGCGTGCCGTGGGACAAACGGGTGAACCGAGGGAACCCGACGCAGGAGGGCGAACAAGCGGGGGAGAAGACCTTTGGTGACTTTGGGTCTTTCCAAAGTCACTCGCCCAGCCGCGCAGCGGTGGCGAAACCCCGTCGAGGACGGAGTCCTCGCGTCCTGCGCGGCGAAGCCGTGCCATTGAGGCGTGGGGCGGCATTTGCCAGGCAATGACGTTACCGACCCCTCACCCTAGCCCTCTCCCCCAAGGGGAGAGGGGATCAAGCCGAAGTCTCCGAGGCTGGCGGGCGAAACCCCGTCGAGGGCCGCGCCCTCGCGTCCTGCGCGGCGAAGCCATGCCATGGAGGCGTGGGGCGGCATTCGCCAGGCAATGCCGTTACCGACCCCTCACCCTAGCCCTCTCCCCCAAGGGGAGAGGGAATGGTTACCGCGGACGATTACGCTGCGCTAATCGACCCTACACGCTTATTGCACCCAACAGGCTTATTGGCACCTTACCCCTTTCCCGCATAAGGGAGAGAGGACGGTTACTGCGCGGCGAAGCCATGCCATTCACAGGTGGGACGACATTGCACCAGGCAATGACGTTACCCACCCCTCACCCTGACCCTCTTCCCCAAGGGGAGAGGGGATGGTGACCGTGGGCGAATACGCGGCGGGAATCGAGCCGGCACCCAGGGGCGAGGGCAGGGTTGTGTCCCTGTGTTCCGCATGGCGACGCCGCTTGGGGGCCGGTTATGCCAAAATGTGAACAAATCGATCTTTCCCCCGGTCAATCGTGGTCTCCCGCTTGTCGGGCCCGCCCCGAGTTGGCTAAGGTGGTCGCCCATTACATGCACGCAGTTGTGGAGGTAGGCATGGACAAGTTATTGCTGGCGCTCTCGGAGCAGGTGATCAAGGCGCGGGATCTGGAGAGCCTGACCCGCCCTTTGCTGGAGATGCTGGAGTCGGTGACCGGGCTGGAGTCGACCTATCTCACCGAGATTGACCTCGGGCAAAGCAGCCAGCATGTTCTGTTTGCCCGCAATGCGGCCGGGCTGCAGATCCCCGAGGGGATGACGGTGGAGTGGAGCGATACCCTGTGTCGCCGTGCCATCGACGATGAGATTGGCTACACCGACGACGTCGCCGCTCTGTGGGGGGACTCCCAGGCGGCCAGCGAGCTCGGCATTCGCTCCTATCTGAGCAGCCCGGTGCGCACCTCTACCGGCTCCCTCTATGGCACCCTGTGCGGCGCCAGTACCGAACAAAAGCCCGCGGTGGCGGGGGCGCAGCAGCTCATCGCCTTCTTCGCGCACCTGATTGCCGAACAGGTGGAGCGGGAGCAACTGCTGCGGCAATTGCAGCAGGCCAATGACGAGCTCTCGCGCCTGGCCCTCTCCGACCCCCTCACCGGGCTTCCCAATCGCCGTGCCCTGATGCTCGAACTCACCCGCTTGTTCTCCCTGTCGGAGCGGGCGGGGCATCCGGTGCTCATCGCCTTTGTGGATCTCGATGGCTTCAAGGCCATCAACGATGAGCATGGCCACGAGGCGGGGGACAGGCTGCTCACCGCCATGGCGCGGCAACTGAGCGAGACCCTGCGCGGCGGCGATCTGCTGGCCCGCTTTGGGGGGGACGAGTTCGTGGCCGTGGGCATGGGGCCTTTCCCGTACGCCGACACGCTGGACGGGGCGGTGGCGGCGTTTCGCCAGCGCCTGTTCGAGCACAGCGTGCTGTCACTGCCGGTGGGGGACAAGGTGATCCACTATCCCGGTGCCAGCGTGGGGGCGGTGGCCGTGATGCCGGCCGAGGTCAGCGTCGAGGAGGCGCTGAACCGGGCCGATGCGAGCATGTATGCGGTCAAGCGCCAGCGCCGGGCCGCAGGGGAGGGCGGTAACCCGCCCCCTTCCAGTCAGGTGTCTGCCCCGCGATAGCAGCGGGGCGGGTTGAGAGGGCACAGGGTGGCGCGTCCACCCGGGTGCCAGTCTGTTTTCCCTTTTATCAGTTCGGAGCCCATACCATGGTTCATCTTCTTGTCCGCCGTGTGCGCGCCCTGGCCGGGCGGGCGGCCACCCTGGTGGCCGGACTCTGCGAGTTTCAGCAGCGCATCTGGGTGGTCAGCATCGTCAAGGAGTCCTACACAGATACCTTCGTGGTCAACGAAGGGGGCTTCGAGGAGCCCTTGCAATGGATGCGCCGCAAGGGCTACAGCGCCGAGATGCTGGCCAGGGTGGAGGCCATGGCCCGATCCCAGGTGCTCCAGCTCGAGTGCGCCGGGCAGCATCACCGTCTGATGCGGGTGAAATAGGGGCGAAGCCGCCCCCGGATAGCCTGGGCGGCATCGCCGCCCGGGCATTGACCACATATCCTGCCGCCCTCTTCGTGTCAGACGGGGCAAATGGGTCGCCAGTCATGATTTTTCCGTGGTTCTCTCCGGTTTCAGACCACCTGAGTAGACGCAAATCGCGGAGTTGTAGCTGTTGAAGGTGACCGCGTAGTTGAAATCGCAGAAATAGGCCGGGTGCTTGGTGGCGACAATGTCCCCCGCCTTGCACTTGTCCTGCATCCCCTCCACCAGGGTGTCGTTGTTTGACCCGAGACAGGCCTTGCCGGTGGTCTTGTCACCGCCGCAGGCCATCAGAAGGGCGCAGACCGAGAGACTCATCAACCATTTCGCTGTGTTGTGCATGTGTATTCCCAAGAGATCGGAGAGATGGCGGGGAAGGGCGTGAGCGCGGCGCTGCCCGATGAAGGCGGCCAGCGGGCACGCTGCCGCCCCTGACTGTCGCTGCCACCGTGCGCCCTGCCCCTTGCCGTGAAAAAGGGGCCAACAGGCTCCTGCGCCCTATATTACGGACCCGGGACGGTCTGCGTCACCCCTTGTCGTTGCAAGTGGTGAACATTAAACGGGTTTCGTGCGCTGGCTCAAAGGCGGGCCGGGGCCTTGGCGGCACCGGCGGGGGAAGAGGTCAGGGGGAGGGGAAGTATTTGTGCTGGAGCTGCTGGAAGTCGCTGCTGGCCAGCACCTGGGTCAGGCCGATCTGGAACTCCCTGACCAGGGCATCGTCAACCGGGTGGCTGAAGGCGAAGCAGTACTGCTCGGAGCTCAACATCCAGCGCACCTCGAACTGGGCAGGATCCAGCTGCTGGGTCTTGATGAGATCCAGCAGGGTGGATTTGTTGCTGGAGATCAGCTCGACCCGGCCCGAGGTGAGCATGCGCAGGGCCTGGGAGAGGCGGTTGGCGGTCATGATCTTCTGCTCGTCGAAGCCTGCGTTGAGCAGCAGTTGCTCCCCCACATCGGATCGCACGGCGCCTATGGTGTAGCGCTGGGCATCTTCCAGGCGGGTCAAGGTCAGGGGGCGACTGGCGAGCCCCATCAGCACTATCTCGGCATAGCCGATGGGGCAGGCCCACTTGAACAGGGGATTGCGCGCCTCGGTGCGGGCGGTGGAGAAGAGCACCACATTGGGTTTCTGGGTCAGCAGGTAGTAACCCCTGGCCCAGGGGAGGATGCTGACGGGCTGGACAGGGGTGCCGGTCTTTTGCCACACCAGGTGCAGCAGGTCGATGGCAAAGCCGGTCGGGGCGCCATCCTCCCCGGTGAAGTTGTAGGGTTTGTACTCTTCGGTGAGGTAGTGCAGGCTGGCGAGCGCCGGGCTGGCCTGGGTCACGGGAGTGCCCCAGACCATGGCCGCGAGGGCGGCGCAGGCGACCAGTCTGCGAAGGGGGACTGCAATGTCTATGTTCATCCTGACCGTCCTGCTGCCGAGTGCCCAGTTTCAAGTGTTGCCAAGTCACGGCGTTTCGCCACCCGGCGAAGACGTTATCCGCCGGGGGCCGTCATCATCTTGCCACTCACAACCGTGTCGGCGCCCCCTTTTCACCAGGCCGGACGGGTGTGACCCAGGGGGGTGAACGCCTCATCCCTCAGCCCCACCAGCAGGGTGCTGCCATCCTCTTGCAGACGAAACTCGCCGTAGCGGGCCGACTCATATTGATCTCCCGTGCCCTCTTCGAAGAAGAAGGCGTCAGGCCCGATAAACCACTGGCCGTCGCGCTGGCGTACCTTGAGCAGACGCTCCCCCGGGCCCGGGGCCTCGGGCTTGCCCCCTTCCACCCAGTGCACCACCTGATGTTCATCCAGGCGAACGACCAGGGTGTGGGGGCCGACGGCGGCCTGGCGGCCCGCCAGCTGGCGGGCGAGGGCGTAGTTCAGGCGCATGTAGTCCCCCTGCATCAGGGAGCGGGGGTCGACCGGTGCCAGCTCGATCAGCACCACCTCCCCCTGGCTCATGGCGTGCTCGAAGCGCCAGACGGCGGCGTTGATGCCGGCGAGCAGGGCTAGACCGGTCAGCAAAAAGGCGAGGCGTCTCATGAGGGGCTCCCGTTGTGAAGGTGCTTGAGCCACTGACGGGTACCGAGCAGCAGGGCCCCCGAGGCGAGCAGCAGCCAGGACTTGGTCATCAGGGTCAGCCCCAGATCGTAGTAATAGAGGGAGCCAAAGCCGAGCAGCAGGAGGCCTGCCAGGGTCATCAGGGCCAGGCTGCCGGCGTAGAAGCCGAGCACCAGCACCAGGGCGCCAGCCCCCATGCCGGGAATGATGGCGCTGATCACCACCAGCGGCAGCCCGTAGCGCAGCGGCAGCCTGAGGCGAACCATGACAGCGAGCAGCAGGGCGGCGCAGAGCAGGGGATTGAGCCAGAGAGGCAGGCGGGAGCTGCCGAGCTCATTGAGCACGCTGGTGCCTCCCTCCCACAGGGGGTGGTGCAGCCGTCCCAGCACCAGCAGGGAGAGTGCCAGCCCCAGGGTGAGGGATTCATAGAGCAGATGGCGGGCGGGATCGCGCTCCGCCTGCAGCCAGCACAGGGCGACGGCGCCCATCACCAGCGGCAGGGCCAGCAGGTGCATGCCGAGGCAGGCGAGGGCGAGGGTGAGCAGGATGGCGGCGGCGAAGCTGTGGAACAGCCTGATCAGCCAGTGCTCGAACAGGGCGGCCACCCCGAGGGAGAAGGCGGTCAGACCGAACCAGAGCCACGCGACGTTCAGATCCAGCCTGTCCAGCAGGCCGTAGAGCAGCCAGGCATCTGCCGCCAGCGCCAGCGCCAGCACGAACTGATCCCAGAGATCGCTGCGGGTCGCCATGCGGTTGAGACCGAGGGCGGCGGCCATCAGCACCATCCCCATGGTGAGGGCGTTGTTGGGGTCGCGGGTCAGCTGCTCGAAGGCCATGAAGAGGAAGAAGAGCAGGAAGAGGGCGGCTATCCAGCCCACCATGCCGAGCAGAAAACGGCCCGACCAGTGGGGCTGTTCATCCCGGGGGGCATCCCCTTCCACAAGTTGGGCAGCACGCAGGCGCTCCCAGGGGGTGAGATCAGACATGCAGCCTCCGTTGTTGTTGCAGCCAGCGGCTGGCCATCACCGACAGGCCGATGGCGATGAGAGCCAGCAGCAAGAAGCCGTTCATGTCCGGTTCCATCCACTTGCCAAGGGCCGCGAGGATCACGGCGATGAGGCTCAGGCACCCCATGGCGAGCCCGGCGATGAACCTGTGGTGCCAGCGCAGGTAGGCGGCGCCGAGCCAGGCGAGCCAGGCAGGCCAGACCCAGGGAGAGGCGGCATCGAACAGGGCCAGCAGGGTAAGCAGGGTGATGCCGAGCCCCGCGGCCAGCCCCGCGAGCCAGGAGGGCATCAGGGCGTAGCGGGCGGGCACCAGGATGAGCAGACCCCAGAGGGCGGCGTTGAGCAGGGTCAGGCACCAGCCGAGGGCCTCCTCGTTGAAGGAGAAGAAGAGATCGAGAAGGCCGAGCCGCCAGTAGAGCACCAGGGCGAGCTGACCGAGCAGCCAGGCCAGGGTCCAGAGCAGCGGGCTTCTGCCAAGGGCCGCCAGCGGCAGCAGCATCAGGGCCCAGGTGGCGAAGAGCTGCCAGGGGTCGGCGCCGGTCTGGTAGGTCTGGCCCACCAGGGCGAGCAGGGCGCCGAGGTTGAGGGCCAGGGCCAGCAGCAGGGCCTGGCGCGGGGTGTCACTCATGGGTTTTCGCCAGAGCACCAGGAGCATGGCGAGCAACGGCAGCTCCAGCAGGGCGAGACGTGAGAGGCGCCCCAGGGCCTGCCAGTTGAAGGCGACGAAGAAGACGAGGCCGGCGCCAAGGCAGAGGCAGCCGAGCCAGAGCAGCAGCCTGTCGAACAGCCACTGCCAGCGGGCAGGGCCGGGGGGCAGATCGCACAGGGCCAGGGCGGCAGGCAGCGAGGCCCGTGGCAGGCGGCCGCGCCTGACCCAGTCGAGCAGGGTCTGTCTTGAGGTGAGGTGCATGGGGGCTCCTGAAGCCGTGATGCCTGAAAGATAAGGCATTATGGCACGGCGCCGCGTCTCGGGGCAGGGGCGCCGTCGGCGCTGCGACACAGGTCGCGGCACGGGGCCATGTCTTTGCACTAAAAAGGCCCCCGCCGTGAGGAGGGGGCCTGAAGGACATCCGGGGCGGCGGTGGCGATCAGTGCTCACGCTGATCCCCCGCCGGCTTCTATGGAGGTCAGGCGAAGATCAGGGTGGAGATGCCAAGCCCCGCAAAGAGGATGGCGCAGGCAATGCGGATCCCCTTGAGGGGGAGCTTGTCGGCCCCGAGCTTGCCGAGCAGCACCACGGGCACGTTGGCCAGCATCATGCCGAGGGTGGTACCGGTGATCACCTGGATCAGGGAGTCGTATTTGGCTGCCAGCAGCACGGTGGCTATCTGGGTCTTGTCACCGATCTCGGCGATGAAGAAGAGCACGAAGGTGGCCATGAAGGGGCCGTACTTGTCCAGGGAACTCTCTTCATCGTCCATCTTGTCCGGCACCAGGATCCAGGCGGCCATGGCGATGAAGGCGCCAGCGACCAGCCAGGTCATCACCTTGGGATCCATCCAGCGACTGATGAATTCCCCTATCCAGGCGGCACCCGCGTGGTTGAGCAGGGTGGCAGCCAGCATGCCGGCGATGATGGGCCAGGGTTTGCGAAAACGACAGATGAGCAACAGGGCCAGCAGCTGTGTCTTGTCGCCGATCTCGGCGATGGCAACGCTGATGGTGGAGGTTAACAAGGCTTCCATAAAAATGACCGGGGGACGGAATTGTTATAAACCAAAGACAAGCCTGCGCCATCCGTCCCCGGTTTTGGCACTGGCCCGTCAAAGGTCTTGTCAAATCCGGCATTGCCCGGATCACCCTGACCATGGTGAGTTGGCACCAAGTATGTTGATCAGGATCGCGCACGAAACGGGTCCGTGGCGAGACTACTCCCCCTCGATGGGAGCGGGCATTCTAGGGAAAACCCCCCGGTGAGGCAAGGCGCGGGATGGGGAATTATCCCCCCACCAGCTTGACCTGAAAGCCGGCCTTCTCCAGTTCGGCCTTGATAAGGTCCCGTTTGTCCCCCTGGATCTCGATGATCCCCTCCTTGAGACCGCCGCCGGTACCGCACTTCTTCTTGAGCAGGGTGGCGAGGGCCTTCTGCTGGTCGACGGGAACGCCGTGGATGCTGATGACCCCGGCCCCCTTGCGTCCCTTGGTCTCGCGGCGGATGCGCACGACCCCGTCGGCGGGGAAGGGGGAGGCGTGCTGGGCGGGGGCGGATTCCTTGATCATGCCGCCGTCCGTGCTATAGACCAGGCGGCTGTTGTTGTCGTGACTCATGGCAATACTTTGTCGGTTAGCTAAGCGGAGTTTGATTTTACGCAAATAAATGTTGAGGGCACAGCTTATAATCCCCCCCATTAAAAGCGAATTATTCTTGTTTAACTTCAGGAGCCCGTCATGGTACTCACAGAGCTGTCGCCGGGACAGAGCGCTCGCATCACGCACATGAACCACCTTGGCCGCGCCTTGCGGCGCAAGCTGATGGTGATGGGGCTGCTGCCCCAGACCGAGATCCTCTATCTACGGGCCGCCCCCCTGGGGGACCCGCTCCAGATCCAGTGCCAGGGCATCTGCCTCTCCATGCAGCGGAGTCTGGCCCAGCAAATCGAGGTGGAGCCGGTATGAGCTACAACCTGGTCACAGTGGGCAATCCCAATAGCGGCAAGACCTCCCTGTTCAACGCCCTGACCGGCTCCCGCCAGCAGGTGGGGAACTGGAGCGGGGTCACCGTCGACAAGAAGATGGGGGCCTTTGCTGCCCGCGGGCAGGAATACACCCTGGTGGACCTGCCCGGCATCTATGCCCTGGCCAACCAGGAGGCGAGCCTGGACGAGCAGATCGCCAGCCGCTTCGTCCAGCGCCAGCAGCCGGATCTGCTGCTCAACGTCATCGATGCCGCCAACCTGGAGCGCTCCCTCTACCTCACCCTGCAACTGCGGGAGCTGGGGCTGCCCATGGTGGTGGTGCTCAACAAGATGGATCTGCTGCAAAAGCGGCGCATCACCATCGACGAGGCCTTGCTCGCCAAGGCGCTGGGGTGCCCCGTGGTGTCGCTCTCGGCCCACAATCGCCAGCAGGTGGCGGCCTTCAAAGAGGGGATCCACCAGTTTATCGGCCAGTCCCAGCCCGCCCTGGTGCTCGACTACGGTCAGCCCCTCGAGGGGGACATCGCCGAGCTGGAGACCCTGCTCGCCCCCCATCATCTGCATCGCCGTGGTCGCGCCCTGCGCCTGCTGGAGGAAGACATCGCCATGCAGGAAACCCTGGCGGCGGGGCAGCAGGCGGCGGCCGACAACGTGGTGAGCCGCGCCCACCACGCTCAGGACATCGACCTGCAACTCGCTGATTTGCGCTACGGCCATATCCACCACTGGTGCCAGCAGGCGTGCCGTCATCAGGACAAGCTCACCGTCGCCCAGAGCGAACGGCTGGACAGGGTGCTGCTCAACCGCTGGGTGGGCATCCCCTTCTTCCTGCTGGTGATGTACCTGATGTTCATGTTCGCCATCAAGGTGGGTAGCGCCTTCATCGATTTCTTCGACATCCTCGGGGGGGCCCTCTTCGTGGACGGGGTGCACCACCTGCTGGGGCTGATGAGTGCCCCCGACTGGCTGGGGGCCGTGCTCGCGGACGGCGTGGGTGCCGGTTTGCAGACGGTGGCGACCTTCATCCCCGTGGTGGGCTGCCTCTTTCTCTTCCTCGCGGTGCTGGAGAGCTCCGGCTATCTGGCCCGCGCCGCCTTCGTGGTGGATGCCCTGATGCGTCGCCTCGGCCTGCCCGGCAAAGCCTTCGTCCCCATGCTGATGGGCTTTGGCTGCACCGTGCCCGCGGTGATGGCGACTCGCACCCTGGGGTCGGAGCGCGAGCGGCTGATGACCTCGGCCATGGCACCCTTCATGTCCTGCGGTGCCCGTCTGCCGGTCTACGCCCTGTTCGCGGTGGCCTTCTTCCCCGAGTCGGGGCAGAACCTGGTGTTCGGTCTCTATCTGTTCGGCATCCTGGTGGCGGTGCTCACCGGCCTCTTCCTGCGCAGCACCCTGCTGCCGGGCAAGAGCGACTCCATGGTGATGGAGATGCCCGATTACGAGTGGCCCCGTCCGGTGGACGTGGGGCTGCGCACCTGGCAGAAACTCAAGGGCTTCATCTTCGGCGCGGGTAAGACCATCGTCCTGATGGTGGCGGTGCTGAGCGTGCTCAATTCGCTGGGCACCGACGGCAGCTTCGGCAACCAGGATCAGGAGAACTCGGTGCTGAGCAAGCTGAGCCAGTCCGTGACCCCGGTGCTGCATCCCATAGGCGTGCGGGACGACAACTGGCAGGCCACGGTGGGCATCCTCACCGGCATCTTTGCCAAGGAGGCGGTGGTCGCTACCCTCAACAGCCTCTACGCCGGCGGCGCCGGTGATGAGGAGGAGAGTGAATACTCCCTGCTGGGCAGCCTGAAAGCGGCGCTGGCCACCATTCCCGCCAACCTGGCGGACATCGACCCCGCCGATCCCATGGGGCTCAAGGTGGGGGATCTGGAGGACAAGCAGGCGGCAGCCGAGGCCCAGGAGGTGGACACCTCCACCTACGGCAACATGCAGACCCACTTCGACGGCGTGGCCGGAGCCTTTGCCTACCTGCTGTTCGTGCTGCTCTACATGCCCTGCGCCGCCGCCATGGGGGCTCTGGTGCGAGAGACCGGTCGCCAGTGGGCCCTGTTCACCGCCGCCTGGTGCAACTACGTCGCCTTCCTGTGCGCCACCCTCTTCTATCAACTGGCGACCTTCGCCGCCCACCCGGCGCAGAGCCTGGTCTGGAGCCTGAGCTATCTGTTCTCCCTGGTGCTGCTCTGGTGGCTGGGGCGTCGTCACGGCGACATCGTCGCCCGCAAGGTGGTGACCCTGTGAAGGGGCTCATGGTCAGGGGCGAGTGCGCCGAGAGGGAGGGTATTCTGTGATCCTGCGTGAACTGGGGGACTATCTGGCCCTTCACAAGAAGGTGAGCCGGCGGGCGCTGGCCCGCCACTTTCACACCTCCGAGGATGCGGTAGAGGCCATGCTCGGGGTCTGGATGCGCAAGGGGCGCGTCGCCAAGCGGGAGAGCCGCCTGTGTGGCGGCTCCTGCTGCGGCAAGCACGAAGAGGTGACGTTCGAGTGGTGCGAGCCCGGCCAGATAGGGCTGGTCCAGAAGGGGTGATGCCTGCCCATATGCAAAAGGGAACCCGAGGGTTCCCTTTTTCGTGGCCGCCGGGCCCGTCTCAGAAGAGGTCGCCCTCGTCCTTGGTGGGCTCCAGGCTCCAGCCGCTCGCCGCCGCACTGTTGCCAATCTGGCCCTTCTCCCGCCAGAGTTTGATCTTGAGGCGCAGGTTGTTCTGGGAGTCCGCGTTCTTCACCGCCTCCTCCTCGTCGATCACCCCCTCGACCACCAGATCGAACAGAGTGCTGTCGAAGGTCACCATGCCAAGGGCCCTGGATTTTTCCATGATCTCCTTGAGGCCGCCAAACTCGCCGCGCTTGATGAGATCGCGCACCGTGTGGGTCCCGAGCATCACCTCCACCGCCGCCCGGCGCCCGCCGTCCGTGGTCTTCACCAGCCGCTGGGAGACAAAGGCCTTGAGGTTGTTGCCAAGGTCGTTGAGCAGCTGGGGTCTGCGCTCTTCCGGGAAGAAGTTGATGATGCGATCCAGCGCCTGGTTGGCGTTGTTGGCGTGCAGGGTGGAGATGGCCAGATGCCCGGTCTCCGAGAAGGCGAGGGCATGCTCCATGGTCTCCCGATCGCGGATTTCGCCGATGAGGATGACGTCCGGTGCCTGGCGCAGGGTGTTCTTCAGGGCCGCGTGGAAGCTGCGGGTATCCACCCCCACCTCCCGCTGGTTGATGATGCTCTTCTGGTGGCGATGGACGAACTCCACCGGATCCTCGATGGTGATGATGTGGCCGCCGCTGTTGCGGTTGCGATGATCGATGAGGGCCGCGAGCGACGTGGATTTGCCGGACCCCGTGCCGCCGACGAAGAGCACCAGACCCCGCTTCTCCATGATGGTGTCGAGGAGCACCGGAGGGAGTTTGAGATCCTCGAAGCGGGGGATCTCGGTCTTGATATTGCGCGCCACCAGGGAGACTTCATTGCGCTGCTTGAAGATGTTGACCCGAAAACGGCCTATCTGGGGCAGGGAGATGGCGAGGTTCATCTCCAGCTCTTTCTCGAACTGCTGTTTCTGCTCGAGATCCATGATGTCGTAGGCGATGCGGGCCACCTCGCCCGGCCCCAGGGGCTCCTGGGTGAGGGGGCGCAGGGCGCCGTTGAACTTGGCGCAGGGGGGGGCGCCGGTGGAGAGATAGAGATCGGAACCGTCCTGTTTGGCCAGGATCTGCAGCATGTCTCTCAATTCCATGAGGGGCCTCGTCGCTCAAAGGGCTGGGGGATGATGAATGGCTTGAGTGTACAGCCTCAGGCGCCGGTCAGTTTTTCGCGGAACACAAAAAAGACCGCGCCCAGGATGCACAGACCCGCCCAGAGGTAGTCCCACTTCAGATCTTCTTTCAGATAGAAGATGGAGAAGGGAACGAACACGGTGAGGGTGATCACCTCCTGCAGGATCTTGAGCTGGCCGACGGAGAGCACGGTGTGGCCGATGCGGTTGGCGGGCACCTGCAACAGGTATTCGAACAGGGCTATCCCCCAGCTCACCAGGGCGGCGATGATCCAGGGTTTGTGATTCATGCTCTTGAGATGGGCGTACCAGGCAAACGTCATGAAGACGTTGCTGCAGATGAGCAGGCCGATACTGGTCATGATGGGGTTCATTAGGTTCTCCTTTTAAATCAATGCATTTTATCTCGACTCCATGGGTTTTCATAAGTGGTGCTTGAGGGTATTTTTAGCTCACAAGGATGTAACAAAAGAAGGCGAAAGCTGGATGGGCAAGACAAGCTGGGGTGCGCTTTGTCTGTTGTTTGCCTGCTGGGCGCAAGGTGCGCCGACCCTGACGGTGGCCACCGATGTCTGGCCGCCGTTTCGCATGCTGGCAGAGAACGACGACTTCCAGGGGCTGGATATCGACATTCTGCGCCAGTTGCAGGCACGCAGCGGCATTGTGCTCACCCTCAAACGGGTGCCCTGGGGACGGGCACTCAAACAGATGCAGACCGGTCAGGCGGATCTGATGATAGGGCTGGCTCACACCGAGGAGCGGGCCGCCTTCATCGACTACCTGCAGCCGTCCTATTACCAGTGCCGGCCTGCCTTCTATGGCAAGCCCGCCGCCGTGGCCGGCCTCAGGCGCTACGAGGATTTGAGGGGCCGCGAGATTGGCTATGTGCTCAACTCCGCCTACTTCCCCCCCTTCGATGGCGACACCCAGCTCGACAAGCACGGGGTCCCCACCGAAGACCAGTTGCAGCGCATGGTGGAGCGGGGCCACCTGCCCCTGATGATAGGGACCGACTGCCAGGTGGATTACGCCCTGAGCCAGCGCAACGACGCCGGCCTCGTCAAGGCGCCCTTCCAGCCCCCCAACCCGGTGGTGCTCTACCTCGGGATGAGCAAGCACTCACCCCACCACGAGCTGGGCCCCAAGCTGGCGCAGGCGTTGCAAGCCATGGTGGAGAGCGGCGAGATAGCGGCGCTGGCCAAGCCCTACCAGCCTTGACCTTGGGTGGTAACGCGCTGTTATCATGCAGCTTTCCTGCCTGCCCCCCGGCGGGCCTCGCTTCTTGGGGATCCCGTGTATCTCGCTCTCATCCGTCGCCAGCAGCGCTGGCAGCGCCGCTGGCTGCTCCTGCTGTCGCTGCTGACCCTGGCCCTGTTCCTGCTCTCCCTCGCCCTCGGGGAGTTCGTGCTGCTGCCCTGGCAGCCGCTGGGGGATCTGGAGCTGCGCATCCTGCTGGAGTTGCGCCTGCCGCGCGCCCTGCTGGCCCTGCTGGCGGGGGCCTCCCTTGCCTGCGGCGGTGCCGTGCTCCAGGTGATGCTGCACAACCCGGTGGCGGAACCCGGCCTGCTCGGCGTCTCGAGCGGCGCTGGGCTGGCCGCCATGGTGGCGATGGCGGTGGCCAAGGGGCTCGGGCTCTATCTGCCGGGCTGGGGGCTGTCGCTGGCGGCCTTTGGCGGTGCCCTGGTGGTGACCATGCTGCTCATCCGTCTCGCACGCCGGGCACGGCTCGGCCATGGGCGGCTGCTGCTGTTCGGGGTTGCCATCGGCATCCTTACCAATGCGGCCATGACCTGGCTGATGTATTTCGCCGACGACGGCGCCTTGCGGGAATTCATGTTCTGGATGATGGGCAGCCTCGCCTACGGCAGCCAGCAGCTCGCCTGGTGGTGGCTGGTGCTGCCCCTCACCCTCGGCTGGCTCTGCTGGCAGGGGCGGGCACTGCAACAACTGCTGCTGGGAGAGACCCAGGCCCGCCTCATGGGGCTGAACGTGGACAGCATGCGGGTACGCCTGGTGCTGGCGGTCTGCCTGCTCACCGGGGTGGCGGTCTCCCTGTGCGGCGTCATCGGCTTCGTCGGCCTGGTGGTGCCTCACCTGCTGCGCCTGTGCGGTGGCAGCGATCAGCGCTTCCTGCTGCCCGCCTCGGCGCTGGGGGGCGGCGCCCTGCTGCTCGGGGCCGATCTGGTGGCCCGCTCGGCGCTGCACGCCGGTGAACTGCCCATCGGGGTCATCACCGCCTCGGTGGGCGCCCCGCTCTTTATCTATCTGCTGCTGAGGCAAGATGCCGATGTGTCCCGCTGATCCCGCCCCTTGGCGGCTGGAGGCCCGCGCCCTGGCCATCCCCCATCGCCTCGCCCCCCTGGATCTCGCCTGGTCCGGCGGTCAGCTGGTGGCCCTGCTCGGCCCCAACGGCAGCGGCAAGTCCTCTCTGCTCGGGGCACTGGCGGGCCTGCTGCCCGCCGATGGCGCCGTCTTGCTGGGGGGAGAGGCCATCACGACCCTGAGCTGGCCCGAGCTTGCAACGCGGCGCGCCATGCTGCCCCAGCGCCAGCCCCAGCTGTTCCACATCCCGGTGTTCCAGGTGCTGAGCCTGGGGCTGGAGGAGGGGGGCCCCGATGCCCAGGCGCAGGCGGTGGCGGATGTGTGCGACGCCCTGGAACTGGCGCCCTTGCTGGCACGGGACTTCAGCCGATTGTCCGGGGGGGAGCAGCAGCGGGTGCTGATCGCCCGCACCCTGCTGCAACTGTGGCCAAGCCTCAATCCGACCGGGCGGGTGCTGCTGCTGGACGAACCCCTGGCGGGGCTGGATCTGCATCACCAGATGGCGCTGCTGCGGCTGCTCAAGCAGCTGGCCGCGCAGGGATTGCTGGTGGTGGTGGCCATCCACGACATCAATCTGGCCATCGACTGGGCGGATCGCGTGCTCTGCCTGCAACAGGGCCGCGTGGTGGGGGAAGGGGACGTCGGGATCATCGACGAGGCGCTGCTGGAGCGGGTGTTCCAGATCCGCACCGATCGTATCGAGGCGGCCGGCCGCACCTGGTTTATGCCGATTCTTTGAGAACGGGGCGAGAGATAGCGTTTGTAGGGTCGATTAGCGAAGCGTAATCGGCCGCCTGCAAGAATAAGGGGCCAGTATCAGGAATACTGGCCCCTTTGCTTTTATTCGCTGTTCAGCCCAGCTTGTCCAGATGTACCTTGGCCGCTTCGGCCAGCATGGCGAGCAGGGTCTCGGTGTCTTTCCATGACAGGCATCCGTGATGCTCTGGCCGAAGGATGATGGCGCAGCCGTTAACCCTGGCGGGTTTTCTCCAGCCGCACCTGGGCGGCTTCTGCCAGCATGGCCAGCAGGGTTTCGGTGTCACTCCACGACAGACAGGCATCGGTGATGCTCTGGCCGAAGGTGGCGGCACAGCCGTTCTCCACGTCCTGACGCCCTTCCACCAGGAAGCTCTCGGCCATGATGCCGGCGATGCCGGTGCGGCCGCGGCGCAGCTGATCGCAGATATCCTGGGCCACCAGCAGTTGGCGGCGGTGATCCTTCATGCTGTTGCCGTGGCTGAAGTCCACCACCAGGCGCTCCGGCAGGCCCACCTGGGCCAGAGCCTCGCACGCCTCGTCGATGCTGGCGGTGTCGTAGTTGGGACGGTGGCCGCCGCGCAGGATCACGTGGCCGTAGGGGTTGCCGGCGGTGCGGTAGATGGTCATCTTGCCGTCCTTGTCCGGGGAGTAGAAGATGTGGCTGTGACGGGCGGCGCGCACCGCATCGATGGCAATGCGGGTGTTGCCGTCGGTGCCGTTCTTGAACCCCACCGGGCAGGAGAGGGCGGAGGCCATCTCCCGGTGAACCTGGGATTCGGTGGTGCGCGCGCCGATGGCGCCCCAGGTGATGAGATCGCTGATGTACTGGCCGGTCACCATGTCGAGGAACTCGGTGGCGGTGGGCATGCCGGTCTCGTTGATGTCCACCAGCAGCTTGCGGGCCAGTTTGAGCCCTTCATTGACGTCGAAACTGCCGTCCAGGCGCGGATCATTGATGAGCCCCTTCCAGCCGACGATGGTGCGAGGCTTTTCGAAGTAGGTGCGCATCACGATGCACAGGCTCTCTTTGTACTCTTCACGCAGGGTGTTCAGACGCAGAGCGTATTCGTGGGCGGCGGCGGGATCGTGGATGGAGCAGGGGCCGACGATGACCAGCAGGCGCTGATCCTCACCGGACAGAATGGCTTCCACTTGGCGGCGGGCATCCAGCAGGTTCTGGGCGATGGTGTCGGTTAACGGGAAGGCGTGCGCCAGCTCGCTGGGGGTGATCAGGGCCTCCAGGCGACGGGTGCGCAATTCATCGGTGTGAATGGACATACGACTCAATTCTCGAGTGGATAAGGTGGGCGGGATGCCAAAATGCAAGGGAATAAAATAAAGCAAAAGTCACCCGATGGAAACCTTGGGCGGCTCTGATAGGATGTGAACCCAAAAGCCATTTCAAATGAGGTAGTTATCGTGGCAAAGCCAGGCGCGACCGGGATCACCCGCATCATCAACGCAACCGGTTACAGCATGAAAGGTCTCAAATCGGCCTGGGTCAACGAGGCCGCCTTCCGTCAGGAGCTGCTGCTCATCCTGCTGCTGATGCCGCTGGCATTCTGGATAGGTGACTCCCTCAACGAGATCCTGCTGCTCGTCTGTATCAGCTGGCTGGTGGTGATCGTCGAGGTGCTCAACTCCGCCGTGGAGGCGGTGGTGGATCGCATCGGCTCCGAGCATCACGAACTCTCGGGCCGCGCCAAGGATCTGGGCTCCGCCGCCGTCTTCATCGCCCTGGCCCTCAATGCCCTGGTGTGGGGCGCCCTGGTGGGCCGCAACCTGCTGGGCTGGTGGTAGGTTGCGAGAGCAACCTTTCTCCTGACATAAAAAAGCCCGTCATCACGACGGGCTTTTTGCTGCGCAGATAAGGGCTTATCAGTGCAGGATCCGGGCACGGATGGTCCCATTGATCTCTTTGAGACGGGCCAGGGCCTTCTCGCTGTGCTCGGTTTCGACGTCGATGACCACGTAACCGATCTCGCTGCTGGTCTGCAGGTACTGACCGGCGATGTTGATCCCCTCGTCGGCGAAGATCTGGTTGATCTGGTTCATCACGCCGGGCTGGTTGCGGTGAATGTGCAGCAGGCGGCTGGAGCCCTTGTGGCCGGGCAGGGAGACTTCCGGGAAGTTGACCGCGGAGAGGGTGGAGCCGTTGTCGGAGTATTTGACCAGCTTGTTGGCCACTTCCAGACCGATGTTTTCCTGGGCTTCCTGGGTGGAGCCGCCGATGTGGGGGGTCAGGATCACGTTGTCCAGGCCGCGCAGCGGGGTGAGGAACTCCTCGTCGTTGGACTTGGGCTCCACCGGGAAGACGTCGATGGCGGCGCCGGAGAGGTGGCCGCTCTTGATGACGTCGGCCAGGGCATCGATGTCCACCACGGTGCCGCGGGAGGCGTTGATGAAGATGGCGCCCGGTTTCATCATGCGCAGTTGCTCTGCACCGATGAGATCCTTGGTGGAGGCGGTTTCCGGTACGTGCAGGCTGATGACGTCAGACATGTTGAGCAGCTCCACCAGGTTCGGCACCTGGATGGCGTTGCCAAGGGAGAGCTTGTTCTCGATGTCGTAGTAATAGACCTTCATGCCGATCATCTCGGCGATGATGCCAAGCTGGGTGCCGATGTGACCGTAGCCGATGATGCCGAGCTTCTTGCCGCGGGCTTCGACGCTGCGGTTGGCCAGCTTCTCCCAGACGCCGCGATGGCACTTGGCGTTCTTCTCGGGAATGCCGCGCAGCAGCAGCAGGATCTCCCCCAGTACCAGTTCGGCCACGGAGCGGGTGTTGGAGAAGGGGGCGTTGAAGACGGGGATGCCGCGCACGTGGGCGGCGTCGAGGGAGACCTGGTTGGTGCCGATGCAGAAGCAGCCGATGGCCACCAGCTTGGTGGCGGCATCCAGCACCTTCTCGGTGATCTGGGTGCGTGAACGCAGGCCCACGAAATGCACGTCACGAATGCGCTCGATCAACTCCTCTTCCGACAGGGACGTCTTCAGATATTCCACATTGGTGTAGCCGGCTGCCCGAAAGGTCTCCACCGTATTGGGATGGACTCCCTCCAGCAGCAGTACCTTGATCTTATCCTTGTCCAGCGAAAACTTGGCTGTCATGACGTTCCCTCTATTGTTTTGAAAAATGCGTTCAGGCTTGCAGTGTGAAGAAAACCGTAAAGTAGCAAAAACGTTTGGGAGAGGGAATATTTGTGACGAAAGTCAAATTCTTTGAAGTTATCAACGATTGTTGCAGATGTGCTGCTACAAGCCATTGAGGGATAACCAGAAACGGCGCCATGAGGCGCCGTTTTCCATTTGGGGCAGTCAGATTGACTGACCGGGGCGGGGGCTTGCCCGGAGGGAGAGGTCCGGGGAGCGGGCCTTAGTTGGTGATCACACCCTCGGGGGTGCCGATCAGCACAACGTCGGCGCCACGGTGGGCGAACAGGCCGTTGGTGACCACGCCCACGATGCTGTTGAGGCAGGTTTCCAGAGCCTTGGCATCGGTGATGGCCATGCCCTTGACGTCCAGGATGATGTTGCCGTTGTCGGTCACCACCCCTTCACGCCACACCGGGTTGCCGCCAAGGGCGCGGATCTCGCGGGCCACGTATTCGCGGGCCATGGGGATCACTTCCACCGGCAGGGGGAAGGTGCCCAGCACGTCGACGGTCTTGGTGTTGTCGATGATGCAGATGAACTGGTCGGCCACGGCGGCGACGATCTTCTCGCGGGTCAGGGCGGCGCCGCCCCCCTTGATCATGTCGCGGCTGGCGTTGATCTCGTCGGCACCATCCACGTAGACGGAGAGGGCATCGATGTCGTTGAGGTCAAACACCGGGATGCCGAGACCCTTGAGGCGCTCGGTGGAGGCGATGGAGCTCGACACCGCGCCCTTGATCTGGTCTTTCATGGTCGCCAGTGCGTCGATGAAGTGATTGACGGTAGAGCCGGTGCCCACCCCGACGATGGTGCCGGGTACCACGTATTTGAGCGCAGCCCAACCGGCCGCCTTCTTCATTTCATCTTGAGTCATGATGGATCCTTATGGAAAAAGCGGGCGCATTATATCCAAGCATCCCCCCCAGAGCGACCATGGTGCTCACGTTCCGGCGCAAAAATCCTCAAGATGTAAATCGTTTGCCTGTTTATTGAACCGAAGGGGGCGGCCCGTCTGATCAGGCAAAGTGCCAGCTGCGGCTGGGGGTGATGATCTGGGGGAGCGGCACGTCCCACTGCTCCCGGGGGACGGCATCCACCTGCTGGCAGTCGTGGGCGAGCCCCAGAGGTCTTGGGCCGAGCTGGTGCTCGTGCCAGCAGGCGAGGGTGCGATCGTAGTAGCCGCCCCCCATGCCGAGGCGGTTGCCAGCCTCATCGAAGGCCACCAGCGGGGTGCAGATGATGTCCAGCATGCTGTGGGGCAGCACCTGCTGCACGTCGAGCTCGGGCTCGGCGATGCCGTAGCGGTTGCGGGTCATGGGGGTGGTGGCGGTGTAGCGCAAGAAGAGCAGGTGACCCGGGGTGAAGGGGTGTAGCACCGGCAGGTAGACCTCCTTTTGCCGGGCCCACAGCCAGTGGATGGCGGGCAGGGGATCGAGCTCCCCGTCGTTGGCCAGATAGAGGGCGATGCGCCTGGCCGCGAGGATGCCGGGGTGTTCCTGGAAGCGTTCGACCAGCTGTTGGGCCGCCGCCTGCTGCTCGGCCTGGCTCAGGCTTTTTCTGCGCTGGCGAATGAGCTGGCGCAGGTTCTGGCGTTCGGGTTGGGTATCCGGCATGGGGACTCCTGGGCAAAGGTGGGCTGGCGCTACCTTAGCAAGGGGCCGACGGGATGAAAAGCCGATGGCGGGGCCGCCAGCCGGGCGGCCCCTGAGGTCGGGCGTCAGGAACGGTGGGGGGCGGGAGCCACTGCACCCATCTGGTGCTTGAGGAAGACGGCCACGATGGCGGCCAGTGCCAGCGCCATGGGGTAGAAGCTCATGCTCACGACCAGGATCGGCGAGAGGGCGAAGATGGAACCCAGCAGCAGCGCCTGGGCGCCCCAGGGAATCAGCCCCTGCACCACGCAGGAGAAGATGTCCAGCATGGAGGCGGCGCGGCGCGGGGTGACCCCGTGATGGTCCGCCAGATCCCTGGCCACCTTGCTCGCGACTATGATGGCCACGGTGTTGTTGGCGGTGCACAGGTTGGTGAGGCTCACCACGCCGGCGATGCCGAGCTCGGCCGCCTTTTCGTTCTGCTCGCCATCGTGGTGGCGGGTGAAGCGGGCAATCAGGGCGGCGATGCGCTCACTTATCCATGCGAGCCCCCCCTGGCGTTCCATCAGGGCACCCAGACCGCCGATGAGCATGGAGAGCAGGAAGATCTCCTGCATGCTGGTAAAGCCCTGATAGATGTCCTTGCTGAACTGGCCGAGGGAGTAGCTGCCAAGCAGCCCCACGCCACCGGCCGCCAGGATGCCGAGCCCCAGTACCATGAAGACGTTCATGCCAGAGAGGGCCAGCACCAGGATCAGCAGGTAGGGGGCAACCTTGAGCAAGTCCGCCTCGGCGGTGGGGGCCGGCGCTTCACCGGTGGAGCCCAGCACCAGATAGAGCAGGATCACCAGCACGGCGGCGGGGGCGGCAATCTTGATGTTCTCGCGAAA
Source organism: Aeromonas sp. FDAARGOS 1418 (assembly GCF_019048585.1). Taxonomy (NCBI): domain Bacteria; kingdom Pseudomonadati; phylum Pseudomonadota; class Gammaproteobacteria; order Aeromonadales; family Aeromonadaceae; genus Aeromonas; species Aeromonas sp. FDAARGOS 1418. The sequence continues at coordinate 2,507,404 of NZ_CP077387.1, forward strand.
CTTGTCCTTCATCTCGCAGCCCTGGCTGCGGGTGGCGGCGATGGTGGTGTCGGAGATGATGGAGAGGTTGTCCCCGAACATGGCGCCGGAGAGGATGGTCCCCGCCATCAGCATCGGATCGATGCCGGCGGCCTGGGCGACGCCCAGCGCCACCGGTGCCACGGCGCCGATGGTGCCCATGGAGGTACCCATGGCGGTGGCAATGAAGGCAGAGATGAGGAAGAGCCCCGGCAGCAGGCACCAGCCCGGAATGAGGGAGAGGCCGAGGGCGACCGTGGCATCCACCCCGCCGGTGGCCTTGGCCACGGTGGCGAAGGCGCCCGCCAGCAAATAGATGAGGCACATGGCCATGATGTTGCTCTCGCCCACCCCCTTGAAGAAGGTCTCGAGGTTCTTGTTGAACCCCTCGCGTCCCATCAGCAGGGCCAGCATGACGGCAGGCAGGGCGGCAACGGGGGCGGGGAGCTGGTAGAAGGCGAACTCGACCCCCTGCAGGGTCAGCCAGGTACCGGTACCGATGAAGAGGGCAAGAAAGACCAGAAGGGGCAGCAGGGCTCTGGCACGGGGTTGGGTCTGGATCATGTGTTCCTCGAAACTTGAACAATGACCTCCTGTCGTTGCCTGTGGCGCCTCCAGGGCGGGCACAGGGCGGGCATCCTGCCACCATGGGGGGCCAACAGTAGTGAGTCGGCCCGCCCGGGTCAAGATAGCCGTCCAGATGGATAGGGCTTTTTGCTTCGTGATTCTGACTTGTCTGGTTATTCCGTTATTTATTCTGTTTTTAATGGATTTATCGTTTAAATGTCGGGGTGGTTTGGCGGGCCAGATCGGGCTTTTCAAAGGGGGCGCGGGCTGGTAAAACGGTCTCTTTCCATAATAAAGAGATGAGAGGGTGGAGATGGACAATCCGATCCGTGTGGCCGTGATGGGCTGTAATGGTCGTATGGGCAAGGTGCTGCTGGAGGCTATCGCCAACGCCGAGGGCGTGGTGGTGGGAGCGGCGCTGGAACGACCGGGCTCTGCCGTGATCGGTCTGGATGCGGGTGAACTCAACGGCCTGGGGCGCCTTGGCGTCATCATCAGCGACAGTCTGGAGAAGGTGAAGGACGAATTCGATCTCATCATCGACTTCACCCGCCCCGAGGTGACCCTGGCGAACCTCGCCTTTGCACTGGCTCATGGCAAGCAGATGGTGATCGGCACCACCGGCTTTGACGAGGCGGGCAAGGCGGCCCTGCACGAGGCGGGCAAGCAGATCGGCATCGTCTTCGCCTCCAACTACTCGGTCGGGGTCAACCTGGTGTTCAAGCTGCTGGAGCAGGCGGCCAGGGTGATGGGGGAGTACACCGACATCGAGATCATCGAGGGGCACCACAGACACAAGGTGGATGCTCCGTCCGGCACCGCGCTCTCCATGGGAGAAGTGGTGGCGAAAACCCTGGGCCGGGATCTCAAAGAGTGCGCCGTCTATGGCCGTGAGGGGATCACCGGTGAACGGGATCGCAACACCATCGGCTTTGCCACCATCCGCGCCGGGGATCTGGTGGGGGAGCACACCGTCATGTTCGCCGACATCGGCGAGCGGGTCGAGATCAGCCACAAGGCTTCCAGCCGTCTGACCTTCGCCAACGGTGCAGTGCGGGCGGGCAAGTGGCTCGGCCAGCAAGGGGCCGGTCTCTATGACATGCAGGATGTGCTCGGTCTGAAATAAACCGTCTTCAGGGGGAGTGCAGACTCCCGTACTGGTTGCCAAACCCCGGTCCGCCGGGGTTTTTTGTCACTTTTTTGTAGAAATAAGCCTTAATCATCACTTTTTGAGTGAACCTCGCTAAATCCTGCCATTCTTACAAGCCTGCCACCCTCTTGCGACATAAATGTCATCAAGGGGTAACGGCTTTGGGTCTCAATATTCCCCTGCGGGGGGCATTTTGCCCTGATGTGAAATAGACTAAAAATGCAATCAAAGAAAAACGTTTTCCATTCTTTGTGTTCACTTTTCTGGCTTCAAATGGTGTTTTTGCTGTTGTGTTGTTTATTTTTTAATTTTCTATCTTGCTGTTTATTAAGTGGTAAATTTGGATTTTTGTACGTTGCATGGCATCGGGTGCCGCTTTGTTGTCTGTGTTTGGCTTTTCTTTTTGAAGAGGGGGTTGCAAAGCGAGTGAGTGCATAGATAATGGGTAATGTTGCTTGTTTATTGAATTTAGATGCATTTCAAACGAGAAAAGACGTTGAAATGAGATCGTTTTTAAGTAGAATGCGCCCAATTTGCCAGAAATCTGCCGGGTTCGAGTCCTGTCAAAGACCGGAACCGAGCCCGCAACACCCAGGTAAATTGCTGAATTTAAAGCTAAATAACTGGAGGTTGTCTTGAATCACACTGCATTGCTAGTGCTGGAAGATGGAACTGTGTTCAAAGGCGTGTCGATAGGCGCCGAGGGATGTTCCGTTGGTGAAGTGGTTTTCAACACGTCGATGACGGGTTATCAGGAAATCCTCACAGATCCCTCCTATTCCCGTCAGATCGTTACCCTCACTTACCCCCATATAGGCAACACCGGCACCAACAGCGAAGATGAAGAGTCCAGTCAGGTCCATGCTCAGGGCCTCATCATCCGGGACCTTCCGATACTGGCCTCCAACTTCCGCAATCAGCAATCCCTCTCCGATTACCTCAAGTCTCACAACATCGTTGGCATCGCCGACATCGACACCCGCAAGCTGACCCGCATCCTGCGTGAAAAAGGCGCCCAGGCCGGTTGCATCCTGGCCGGCAAGCAGCTCGATGAAGCCCATGCCCTCGAACAGGCCCGCGCCTTCCCCGGTTTGAAGGGGATGGACCTGGCCAAGGAAGTGACCGTGAGCGAATCCTACAGCTGGACTGAAGGCAGCTGGCAGCTCGGCAAGGGTCACGTCACCCCGGCGGCCGATGAGCTGAAATACCACGTGGTGGCCTACGACTTCGGCGTGAAGCGCAACATCCTGCGCATGCTGGTGGACCGTGGCTGCCGCCTGACCGTGGTGCCGGCCAAGACTCCGGCCGCCGAGGTACTGGCGATGAACCCGGATGGCATCTTCCTCTCCAACGGCCCCGGCGACCCCGAGCCGTGCGACTACGCCATCGAAGCTATCAAGGCTTTCCTTGATACCAGCACCCCGGTGTTCGGTATCTGCCTGGGCCACCAGTTGCTGGGCCTGGCCTCCGGCGCCAAGACCATCAAGATGAAGTTCGGCCACCACGGTGCCAACCACCCGGTGAAGAGTCTGGACGACAACACCGTGATGATCACCGCCCAGAACCACGGCTTTGCGGTGGACGAGCAGACCCTGCCCGAGTGCCTGCGTGCCACCCACGTCTCCCTGTTCGATGGGTCGCTCCAGGGCATCCATCGCACCGACCGTCCGGCCTTCAGCTTCCAGGGTCACCCCGAAGCGAGCCCGGGCCCGCACGATTGTGCCGGTCTGTTCGACCACTTTATTGAATTGATTAAGCAGTATCGCGCCTAAGAGGATAAAGAGAGCCATGCCAAAACGTAACGACCTACAGAGCATCCTGATCCTCGGCGCCGGCCCCATCGTCATCGGTCAGGCCTGCGAATTCGACTACTCCGGCGCCCAGGCGTGCAAGGCCCTGAAAGAAGAGGGCTACCGCGTCATCCTGGTGAACTCCAACCCGGCCACCATCATGACCGACCCGGAGATGGCCGACGCCACCTACATCGAGCCCATCACCTGGGAAGTGGTGCGCGAGATCATCAAGAAAGAGCGCCCGGACGCCATCCTGCCCACCATGGGTGGTCAGACTGCGCTGAACTGCGCCCTGGCGCTGGAGCAGCATGGCGTGCTCAAGGAGTTCGGTGTCGAGATGATCGGCGCCACCGCCGACGCCATCGACAAGGCCGAAGATCGCTCCCGCTTTGACAAGGCCATGCGCAGCATCGGTCTCGAGTGCCCCCGTGCCGGCATCGCCCACAATATGGAAGAGGCCTGGGGCGTGCAGCAGATGGTAGGCTTCCCCTGCATCATCCGTCCTTCCTTTACCATGGGTGGCTCGGGCGGCGGCATCGCCTACAACACCGAAGAGTTCGTGGAGATCTGCGAGCGCGGTCTGGATCTCTCCCCGACCAAGGAGCTGCTCATCGACGAGTCGCTCATCGGCTGGAAAGAGTACGAGATGGAAGTGGTGCGGGATCGCAACGACAACTGCATCATCGTCTGCGCCATCGAGAACTTCGACCCCATGGGCATCCACACCGGTGACTCCATCACGGTCGCGCCAGCTCAGACGCTGACCGACAAGGAGTACCAGATCATGCGCAACGCCTCCATGGCGGTGCTGCGCGAGATCGGTGTCGAGACCGGCGGCTCCAACGTCCAGTTCGGCATCAACCCCAAAGACGGCCGCATGGTCATCATCGAGATGAACCCGCGGGTGTCGCGCTCCTCTGCACTGGCCTCCAAGGCGACCGGCTTCCCCATCGCCAAGATCGCCGCCAAGCTCGCCATCGGTTACACCCTGGACGAGCTGATGAACGACATCACCGGTGGTCGTACCCCGGCCTCCTTCGAGCCGGCCATCGACTACGTGGTGACCAAGGTGCCGCGCTTCAACTTCGAGAAGTTCGCCGGTGCCAACGACCGTCTGACCACCCAGATGAAGTCCGTGGGTGAAGTGATGGCTATCGGCCGCAACTTCCAGGAGTCCCTGCACAAGGCCCTGCGTGGCCTCGAGACCGGCAAGACCGGCTTCGACCCCATGGTTGACCTCAACGCCCCCGACTCTCTGACCCGCATCCGTCACGAGCTGCAGGATGCTGGTGCCGAGCGCATCTTCTACATCGCCGACGCCTTCCGCGCCGGCCTCTCCATGGACGGCGTGTTCAAGCTGACCAAGATTGACCCCTGGTTCCTGGTGCAGATTGAAGAGCTGGTGAAACTGGAAGAGCAGGTGAAAGAGCGCGGCATGGCCGGTCTTGACGCCGACTTCCTGCGCGCCCTCAAGCGCAAGGGCTTTGCCGACGCCCGCCTGGCCAAGATCCTCGGCGTGGCCGAAGGGGAAGTGCGTAAATTGCGTGCCCGCCACAACATCTTCCCGGTCTACAAGCGGGTCGATACCTGCGCCGCCGAGTTCGCCACCAATACCGCCTACATGTACTCCAGCTATGACGAGGAGTGCGAGGCCAACCCCACCAACCGCGACAAGATCATGGTCATCGGTGGCGGCCCGAACCGTATCGGTCAGGGCATCGAGTTCGACTACTGCTGCGTACACGCGGCCCTGGCCCTGCGTGAAGATGGTTACGAGACCATCATGGTCAACTGCAACCCGGAAACCGTCTCCACCGACTACGACACCTCGGATCGTCTCTACTTCGAGCCGGTGACCCTGGAAGACGTGCTGGAAATCGTGCGGGTCGAGCAGCCCAAGGGTGTCATCGTCCAGTACGGCGGCCAGACTCCGCTGAAACTGGCGCGGGCATTGGAAGCCAACGGCGTGCCGGTCATCGGGACCAGCCCGGATGCCATCGACCGCGCGGAAGATCGCGAGCGCTTCCAGTCCGCCGTTGAGCGCCTGGGGCTCAAGCAGCCGGAAAACGGCACTGTCACCGCCCTGGAGCAGGCCGTGCAACTGGCCACGCGCATCACCTACCCGCTGGTGGTTCGCCCCTCCTACGTGCTGGGTGGCCGCGCCATGGAAATCGTCTATGACGAGCAGGACCTGCGCCGCTACTTCGCCGAGGCAGTGAGCGTCTCCAACGAGTCGCCGGTGCTGCTGGACCGCTTCCTGGACGACGCCACCGAGGTGGACGTGGACGCCATCTGCGACGGCGTTGACGTGGTCATCGGCGGCATCATGGAGCACATCGAACAGGCCGGTATCCACTCCGGTGACTCCGCCTGCTCCCTGCCGCCCTACACCCTGTCCAAGGCCATCCAGGACGAGATGCGCGAGCAGGTGCGCAAGCTGGCGCTGGAACTCGGCGTGGTCGGTCTGATGAACGTGCAGTTCGCGGTGAAAGACAACGAGATTTACCTCATCGAGGTGAACCCCCGTGCCGCCCGTACCGTGCCCTTCGTCTCCAAGGCCACCGGTGCCCCGCTGGCGAAGATCGCCGCCCGCGTCATGGCCGGTCAGAGCCTGAAAGAACAGGGCTTTACCACCGAGATCATCCCGCCCTACTACTCGGTGAAGGAAGTGGTACTGCCGTTCGCCAAGTTCCCGGGTGTGGATCCGCTGCTGGGGCCGGAAATGCGCTCCACCGGTGAAGTCATGGGGGTAGGCAGCAGCTTCGCCGAGGCCTATGCCAAGGCGCAGCTGGGTGCCGGTCACCAGGTTCCGAGCGAAGGTCGCGCCCTCTTGTCCGTGCGCCACGGCGACAAGGAACGGGTGGTCAACCTGGCCGCCAAGCTGCTGGAGCTGGGCTATGACCTCGACGCCACCCACGGCACCGCCGTGACCTTGGGCGAGGCGAGCATCAACCCGCGTCTGGTCAACAAGGTGCACGAGGGTCGTCCGCACATTCTGGATCGCATCAAGAATGGCGAGTACACCTACATCGTCAACACCGCCGAGGGTCGTCAGGCCATCGAGGATTCCAAGCAGCTGCGCCGTGGCGCCCTGCAGCACAAGGTGGCTTACACCACCACGCTGCATGCGGCCTTCGCCACCTGCATGGCCATCAGTGTCGATGCCACCGCCAATGTGAACTCGGTGCAGGAGCTGCATGAGAAGGTGAACAACCGCTAAGAGCACCGGCAGCACACTGCCCGCTCGATGTACGCAAACCCCGCCAGCGATGGCGGGGTTTTTTATTGCCTGCGCCCTGCCACTTCCGGGGGGGCGCCAGCAAGGAAGATGGGTGAGATGGCGAATAATCCATCAGGGGTGGTGATATTCACCCCGTTATTGGGTATTCACTGCATCCATATTGCTTAATTGACATGAAATGGTGCAATCTTCGCAATCTCTCGCCCCCACGACCTCCCTATACTGGATGCTCATACAAACAAGGTCGTCTGCGCCGACACACCGAAAGGTGGCGTGCGAGAGGATCAGCGCCCGCAGCCCGATCCGGCTGCCGTGGCCGGCCCCGGTGACCGACGGGGGCCGCAGGAAAACCGGTCGCGGGGTTACCGCCGCGCGACTCGTCAGGGACGGTGTTACCGCACCAACCCGCTTCCCCTCCTTGCCCCACCCGCCTGTCGGCCCGGTCGTCCGGCGCCTCGCCCATCCGTCAAGGGAATCTGAATATGAGCTTCGATCATCGCAAATACCGCCGTGCCCCCGTGATCAACCTGGCGGATCGCCAGTGGCCCAACCGGGTACTGGAGCGGGCACCGCTCTGGTGCGCCGTGGACCTGCGCGATGGCAACCAGGCGCTGGTCGAGCCCATGACGGTGGCCCAGAAGCTGCAAATGTGGGCGCTGATGACCCACATCGGTTTCAAGCACATCGAGGTGGGCTTCCCGGCGGCCTCCCAGCCCGACTTCGATTTTGTGCGCGAACTCATCGAGCGCAACCTCATCCCCGATGACGTCACCATCCAGGTGCTGGTGCAGGCGCGTGAAGATCTGATCGCCCGCACCTTCGAGGCCCTCAAGGGGGCGAAGCGGGCCATCGTTCACGTCTACAACTCGGTCAACCCGACCCAGCGCAACTATGTGTTCAACTCAGGCAAGGACGGGGTCAAGGCCATCGCCGTGCAGGGGGCGCGCTGGGTGCGGGAGTATGCGGCCCGCAATCCGGGCACCGAGTGGAGTTTCCAGTATTCTCCGGAGAGCTTCAGCAGCACCGAGGTGGAGTTCGCCGTCGAGGTGTGTGACGCCGTCATCGACGAGTGGCGTGCCGCTGCCCGTCCCATGATCCTGAACCTCCCCGCCACGGTGGAGGTGAGCACCCCCAACGTGTTTGCGGATCAGGTGGAGTGGTTCTGTCGACACCTCAAGGCGCGACCCGAGGTGAGCATCTCCATCCACACCCACAACGACAGAGGCTGCGGGGTGGCCGCCGCCGAGCTGGCGGTGCTGGCGGGGGCGGATCGCATCGAGGGCACCCTGCTCGGCAACGGGGAGCGCACCGGCAACATGGACATCGTCACCATGGCCATGAACCTCTACAGCCAGGGGATTGACCCCGAGCTGGACCTGTCCGACATGGATGCCATCGTCGCCACCGTGGGGGCCTGCACCCAGATTGCCCTGCACCCGCGCCACCCCTATGCCGGCGAGCTGGTCTACACGGCGTTTTCCGGCAGCCACCAGGACGCCATCCGCAAGTCTCTCGCGGCAGAAAAACCGGATCACTACTGGGACGTGGCTTACCTGCCCATCGATCCTGCCGATCTCGGTCGCAGCTACGAGGCGGTGATCCGCATCAACAGCCAGTCCGGCAAGGGAGGGGTGACCTATCTGCTGGAACGTGACCTCGGTCTGCAACTGCCGCGCTGGCTGCAAATCGACTTCAGCCGCCGGGTGCAGGCCGAGGCTGAGGCGAGCAGCAGCGAAATCAGCCCGGAGCAGATCCGTACCCTGTTCGAGCAGCACTATCTCGAGCCTGCCCACGGCTATCGCATCGGGCGCTTCCAGCTCGGTCATGACAGTCAGGAGAGCCTGCGCCTGGAGTTGCAGACCCCCCAAGGCACCCTGCAACTGTGCGGTGAAGGGGAGGGAGCCATCACCGCCCTGGTCAACGGCTGGCAACGTCAGACCGGCATGCACATCGATGTGCTGGATTACTCCGAGCATGCGCTCACCGCCGGCACCGAATCCCGCGCCGCCGCTTATGTGCTGCTGAGCGTCGAGGGCACCCGGATGTGTGGCGTCGCCGTCGGTCGCGACGTGGTCAACGCCTCCCTGCAGGCGGTGATCAACGGCGCCGCCCAGCATCAGGCCCTGCGCCAGAGCGCCTGAGGCGGCACTGCCCGCCTGCCGTGAGGGCGAGCAGGGAAGGGCCGCCCGCCCGGATTCACGGCAGATCGCGCCGTCACCGTTGCAACAATCCCCTGACCCATATGGTGAGGGGATTGTTTTTTATGGAAAAATCGGCCCACAATATCAGTGATTTGCCACCAGGAATGCCGTCGGGGTTCGCTGGCGATGGCAGCCAACGGCTGCCATTCGGGATAGAAGACATGCGCGCTTGGAGCCCAAAACATGATGAAGACTCCCCTCAGGTTATCCGTTCACCCCGCCCGGTTCTTCTCGCTTCCTCCCTGCCGTCGTCTCGCGCTGGTGAGCCTGCCCTGTCTGCTGCTGCTGACGGGGATCCTGGCCGGGGTCAGCTTTGATCCCCTGGCAGAGCACAACCTCTATACCGTCGGGGCTCTGGCCGAAGCGCTCAACGTGCTGACCCTGATGTTCATGTTCTGGGTGGTGCAGTGTGCCCAGATCACCTTGAGAACCTATCTCTCCCTCACCGGCGGGCTGACCCTCTGGCTCGTCTCCGGCGTCATCGATCTGATGGATGAGGTCTATTTCCAGCCCTGGTGGCTCTCCACGGTGGAAGACAGCCTGCGCACGATCGGCATGCTGGCCTCGGCCTGGGGTGTGCTGCTGATGGTGCAGCAGATGTATGGCACCCAGATGCGGCTCTCCTCCCTCGCCATGTCAGACGAGCTGACCGGGCTCTCCAATCGCCGGGCGTTTCGCGCCGTGCTGGAGGCGCACGGAGAGGAGGGGACGCCGCTCCTGCTGCTGGATCTCGATCACTTCAAGCTGATCAACGATCGCTATGGCCATGCGATTGGCGACAATGTACTGCGTGAATTCAGCACCCTGCTGCGCCAGCTCTGCCCATTGGATGGGGTGGTGGCACGCCTTGGGGGAGAGGAGTTTGCCATCTGGCTGCCCGGCATGACGGGTGACAAGGCCCGTGCGCTGGCGGAGCAGATAAGGTGCGCGACCGAAGAGCTGGTCTCAGGTGACGGGGTAAGATTCACCGTGAGCCTTGCCCTGGGTATCAGCCAGAGCGGGGAGGGGGTGGATACTCTGCTCCAGCGCACCGATCTCGCCCTCTATCAGGCCAAGCACCTGGGACGCAACCGGGTGGAGCTGGCGTGATGGCGCCAGGGGATGCCGCAGCCAGCGGGCCAGCAGGTTCATCCGCCTTCATCTTGTCAGACTTGTTCCCTACAATGTCCGCCTCCATGCATTCGAGCCCTCTCATTCGCGATGAGGGGCAGGTCCCGCTCTTCAGGAAGCCTTCATGATCCCCTCTCACTCCTTGTTTGATGTCCATTGGCGCTGGTTGTCACTGTTTTCCCTTGCCCTGCTGTCGGGTTGTGCCAGCGAGCCTCCCGCCCCGACCAGCCCGGCGACGCCGGCGGGGCGCCCCATTCCCAAGGCGATGCAGCCGCAAAAACCGGCCGATATGAAGAGCCGCATCGTGCGCTTCCTGCCGCGCAACGTGGTGGACAAGCCGGGCTGGGCCAATGACGTGGTGACGGCGCTTACCACCCAGGGGCTGACGGTGAGCGATCACAACGTCTGCAGCGTGCTGGCGGTGGCGGAGCAGGAGGCGACCTATCAGGCGGACCCCGTGGTGCCCAACCTCAACAAAATTGCCTGGAAGGAGATCAATGCCCGGGCCAGCAAGCTGCTCATCCCCGAGTTCATGGTGCGCACGGCCCTCTCCATCCAATCCCCCACTGGCAAGAGCTATGCCGAGCGCATCGACAAGCTTCGCACCGAACGGGAGATGAGCGAGATCTTCGAAGACATGATAGGCAGCGTCCCCATGGGCAAGCAGCTCTTTGGCAACCTCAACCCGGTGCGCACCGGCGGCCCCATGCAGGTGAGCGTCGCCTTTGCCGAAGCCAACGCCCGTGGCTACCCCTATCCCGTGAAGGAGTCCATTCGCCACGAGGTGTTCACTCGTCGCGGCGGCATCTGGTTTGGCACCAAACACATCTTCGGCTATCCCGCCGACTACCCGGATACCCTCTATCGCTTCGCCGACTTCAATGCGGGCTGGTACGCGAGCCGCAATGCGGCCTTCCAGGCGGCGGTAAGCCGGGTGAGTGGCAAGCCCCTGGCCCTGGACGGGGATCTCATCCGCTACGACTCGGATTTGCCCGGCAAGACCGAGCTCGCAGTGCACAGCATCGCCAGCCGCGTCAACATGAGCAAGCAGGCCATTCACCAGAGCCTGAAGCTCGGGGACACCAGCGACTTTGCCAAAAGCGATCTCTACCACAGGGTCTTCGCCCTGGCCGACAAACAGGCCGGGACACGGCAACCCCGCGCCATCTTGCCCGGTATCCAGCTAAAGAGCCCCAAGATCACCCGCAACCTCACCACCGCCTGGTTTGCCAAGCGGGTGGATGACAGGGAGCAATCCTGCGTACGGAAGATGGCGACAATTAAGTGATGAGGCGTTTGGTCAGTAAGAAATATAACAGCCGGTTGCCATGATTAATGACAACCGGCTGAAGTCATTAATAGGCTCTCCAGCGATACCCCTTGGCCTGCATACAATCGGTGATGACTTCGTTTTTTTCCTCATCAGAGATATTGTTCAGACGGATCTCATATTTGCATTGAGACAATGCAGTGAGAGTGTCATCGTGTGACACGCCCTCTTTTCTCCATGTTGGCTGCGGGTCAGATGCGCAGGATGTCAGAAATATACTCATGCTGGCGATCACCATTGTTACCGATATTTTTTTATGCTCATTCATCAATTCCTTTTAATAGAGATTATCTGGGTTTGTGATTATGGCCCCATGGTTGCCAGGTCTGTACCGCGGTTATTTTTCTAGCGTGTAATTTTGAATGATGTCATCCCCCTGCATTTTGGATATCCGCTGCATCCCCAAAACTGGGTGCCTTTATGCTCCCCTCGGCTGGCGGTACGCAATACCATAAGGTTGCCACATCGGGGGCATGCAGGACTCTGCTCCGTGGGAGCAGGCAGGATGCGAGAGGAGGCAGTCGTGTTGTCAGCCAGAAGGGTAGCAGAGGGTGATTTTCGTGAGGGCGCCAGGTGGCGCGCCTTTAGTTGTGCAACATGTTGTCTGTGGGTCTGCCAGTTGGGAGTCAATCGTGTTTGCTGGATGGTCTTGACCACCTGGATGATGTCTGCAGGGGTCAATACCTGTGTGGTCTTCTCCTTGATATATCGGATCAATCCACGGTTCATGACGTTGTCCGGCATTGGCGTCTTGAAAGTACAGTCGCCAATAAAGTAAATCACTGAGTGCAGTTGCTGATCCGCTAGGCCCAACAGGGCCTTCAGGGTCATGACGTGCAGATGATTTTGATGCAGCGGGTTTTGAAAGTGGTGCCTGCGGCGATATATCTGCTGAGTCCAGCTTTTATGGGCCGGATTGCCGAATATCCATCCTTTCATGTTTTTTGTTTCGATCACGAACAGGCCAAACCGCGAAACAATCACATGATCTATCTGGGTAGTGCCCTGAGAAATCGGCAGGGTCACATCCTTGAGCAGGTGATATTCCCGTTTGTCGAGAAAGAGCCCGAGGCAGAGATTGAGAAACCACTCCCCGGCCATCCCTTTGAACCAGGGGCTTTTGACTATCGCGGCCAGCAACAGCAAGGGGAACACAAACCAGAGTTTGGTCAGCAACGGTGCCAGCAGACTGGTCACATCCATCTCATTCCTCCTCGGCTGTCGAAGCCATATCCGGCGCTACTAGCCAGTCCTGTTGGCTGGCAATGAACATGGGGCCCACTGGTGCCAGATGGAGTTGAGTGGGCGACAAAGCATGACTGTAGTGAGTGGTGTGCAGGAACGAAGAACAATCTTTATCAACTGGGCGGTACATCACGCAATTTTTGGCTCCAGAGGGGCATCCACCATGGCGTACAGGCAGAGAAGGCCAATGGCGTGAGAGGGCTAAAAACTCATCGCCAGTCCGATGGAGTAGCCGCTGGTACTGTTGCTGAACATATAGCGGGCCACCAGCCGGGTGCGGGTGATGAAGATGTCGTACTTGCTGCTGTCGAGTTCGAGGCCAAGTCCCAGGGAGTTGAGGCTGTTGAAACCGAGCAGCCCCCGTTGCTGCCCCAGGTATTCGGTTCTGGCTCCTTCCAGCACGTAGCGAAGGGGCCTGTCCAGCAGGGTCCAGTGCCACAGGGGGGCGCGGCGGCGCAGGTAAAGCCCGAGGTTTTCCGCATCGGCCTGACCGCTGACGCTCTCGGCGGTGCCGGTGAAGCTTTGCAGATGCTGGTAGGAGTAGCGCAGCTCGGCATCGATGTCCTGGGCGGCGGAGAAGAGCTCATAGTCCAGCATCAATGAGCCGCCGAGGCCATAGACATTGAGGTTGCCGCCATCGAGGAAGTCCAGATTCTTGCCGCTTCTGTGCTCGAGCAGGGCGGCCCCGATGCGAAGGTCGCTGGCCACCGTGCCCAGGGTGACATTGGCGATGGGCCGCAGCACCAGATTGCCACCAAAGCGATCCCGGTGGACGCTGACATCCCAGCCGATGCCGCCGGTGGCGCTCAGGCTGTTCCATTTGGTGGGAATGGTGCGGGTCTCGTTGCCATCGGTGAACACGAACTGGGGATCGTAGCGGCTGTAGCCCAGGGTGCCCTCCAGATAGAGGGGAACATCCTCGCTCAGGGTGGCGCCACCCCCGAGCTGGGTGATGGTGAGGGCAGAGGTGTCGTTGGTGCCGCTGCCGATATTCAGGTTGCTGGCGGTGATATCCGGCACCACGGCGTAGCTCATCAGGGAGACGACGGCGTTGGCGCGCTGTTGAACCAGGCTCTCGTCGCTGGCACGGGCCTTTGTCACAAGACCGGCAGAGACACCGGCAATAACCGCCAGCAAGGAAAGTGTGTGAGAAGAGAGCTGTCTTGCCATACCTGGCTCCATGAGTACCCCGTCCATCGGGGCATGTTCACACTGTAACGGGTTTCATCTGGCTTGGCAGCCTGGCAAGGGCCGACCCGTCCTGTTTTGGGGCGTGCGCATTGGCCTGATGGGCCAAGCTGCCCTTGCTTTGGCGGGGGCAGGGGGGGGGTGAGAAGGGTGAGCCGCTGGGCAGAAATCACAGACATTAATTTATTGTTCAGTTCCCCGGGTGTATAAGAGGCCTCCCATACGAACATTGGGGTGGTAGCAGGGATGGATTACCAGACGGGGCCTTCGGGTCATCATGACGAATGCGCATTACGTTGATGGGAGTCACACCAGATGCAGGACATGCTGCTTGCCATATGGCATCAGGATTTTGATCAGCTTATACAAATGCAGGCAATCGGTCTGCTCGTCACCTGTCTGGTGGTGATCCTCTTCCTTGAATCGAGCTTCGTCTTTCTGCCCCTGCCCGGTGACAGCCTGGTGCTGCTGGCGGGCGGTCTGGTGGGCATGGGGGTGCTGGGGCCCGAGGTGACCTTGCTCTATCTGCCGCTCGCGGCCGGGATAGGGAGCGTGCTCGCCTACTGGCAGGGGCAGGCACTGCATGGCACCCGTTTCATGGGCCATGTGGAGCGAATGATCCCGGAAGGGAGTCTGCCCAGGGCCTCCCGGCTGCTGGATCGTTACGGCTTCTGGGCCATGTTCGTGTCCCGTTTCATCCCCTTCGTGAGAGTGTTGACCCCCATGTTGATGGGAGTCTCCCGCCTGCACCTGCTGCGGGTGGCCGTGGCGAGTTTTGCGAGCGCCTTCCTCTGGTCCCTGGTATTGAGCATGGTCGGCAAGATGGTGATGGCGACCCCGGTCTTTGCCCATCATCAGGAGCTGCTGACCAAGTGCCTGCTCGTCACCTCTTTCGGGCTGTTCGTCATCGCGGTGGCGGCCATCGGCATGCGGCTGCTCAAGCGTCCGAGCAAGCGGGTGCGCTGATCTCACTGCCCGGGCAGCGCCTGCTGCCGCGTCTGGCGGGCACAGCCCCCGAAAAAATACAGGCCATTTGAGGCGGCATTCCTGCCGCCTATCTGTTACACTTCGCGCCCGCCATTTTCCGGCTCATCTTCTGATCTGATGTCAGACCCAGCCGTCCTTGGCTCCACGCCTCGCCGATGCCAGGCCACACGCCGGCCCAGGCCACCCACGCCAACTACAGCTCCGCTGGAACACAGGAACCCAACATGAGATTTGAATCGTTCGATTTTGCCCCCGAGATTTTGCGCGCCATCTCAGATTGCGGTTATCAGGAGATGACCCCTGTGCAGAGCCAGGCCATCCCGGCCATTCGCCGTGGCCGCGATGTGCTGGCCAGTGCCCAGACCGGTACCGGCAAGACCGCCGCCTTTGCGTTGCCCATCCTGCAACGTCTGGTAGACAACCCGGCGCCGGTGCAACCTTCCAATGCCCGCGTGCTGATCCTGACCCCGACCCGCGAGCTGGCGGCCCAGGTGGCGAGCAATATCAACGATTTCGCCAAGTATCTTGATATCACTACCCTCACCATCGTGGGTGGCGGCAAACAGGATGTGCAGGCCAAGAAGCTCAAAGCGGGCGCACACATCATAGTGGCCACCCCTGGCCGTCTGCTCGAGCACCTCACCGCCTGCAACCTGAGCCTCTCCGGGGTCGAGACCCTGGTGCTGGACGAGGCGGATCGCATCCTCGACATGGGCTTTAGCGCCGATGTGCAGCAGATCCTGCAGGCGGTCAACAAGACCCGCCAGAACCTGCTCTTCTCCGCCACCTTCTCCGAGGCGGTAAAAAAGCTGGCCAACCTCATGCTGGACAAACCCCAGGTGGTGGCCGTCGACAAGCAGAACTCTACTGCCGACACCGTGAGCCACACCGTTTATCCGGTGGAACAGAAGCGCAAACGCGAGCTGCTCTCCGAGCTTATCGGCAAGCAGAACTGGCAGCAGGTGCTGGTGTTTGCCAGCACCCGCGAGAGCTGCGATGAACTGGTGGAGGAGCTCAACCTCGACGGCATCAAGTCTGCCGTGGTGCACGGTGACAAGGCCCAGGGGAGCCGTCGCCGTGCCTTGCGTGAATTCACCGAAGGCAAGCTGCGGGTGCTGGTGGCCACCGAGGTGGCCGCCCGCGGCCTGGACATTCCGAGCCTGGAATACGTGGTCAACTATGATCTGCCGTTCCTCGCGGAAGATTACGTGCACCGTATCGGCCGAACCGGTCGCGCTGGCAAGAGCGGCATGGCCATCTCCTTCGTCAGTCGCGAGGAGGAGCGCACCCTGCTGGAGATCGAGGCCCTCATCGGCCAGAAGATCCGCCGCATCATGGTGCCGGGTTACGAGGTGAGCA
Organism: Aeromonas sp. FDAARGOS 1418; assembly: GCF_019048585.1. Lineage (NCBI taxonomy): Bacteria > Pseudomonadati > Pseudomonadota > Gammaproteobacteria > Aeromonadales > Aeromonadaceae > Aeromonas > Aeromonas sp. FDAARGOS 1418. The sequence continues at coordinate 2,523,593 of NZ_CP077387.1, forward strand.
GCCGTGACGACCTCATCAAGCAGTTGCAGGAGCGCCGCCGCTTCGGGAAGCGCCCGCAGCGTGAAGACAATGCCGCCGCCCAGGCCATGGCCGAGGCGAAACTGCAAGGTCAGCGCCTCAAGCGTCTGGCGGCGGCCAAGAAGCCCCGTCAGCCGAAATAAGGCAACGTCGCACCCTCCCGGTCGGGGAGGGGCGTTTACTCTCCAAAGGCGCCACTGGCGCCTTTGTGCTGTCGATGACGCGGCCCCTTGGCCGCCCCGTTTCAGAGGATCCGAGATGACCCTTCCTGCTTACAATCAGGCCCTGCTCGAGATGGCCCGCCAGAGCCTGGCGGAGCTGGAGCGCACCGCCGCCCAGAAGACGGGCAAACGCACCCCCGCCCAGGAGAGCCACTTTCTCTGTACCTGGATGGCGGATTCTCTCAAGGAGAAACGCTTCTCCCGGCTGGTGATGGAGGATCTCAAGACCTGGGTGCAACTGGGGCGGACGCTGGGGGCGGGGGCAGATCTCAAGGGGCTGCTTGAGCGGGTGCAGCGCCAGTATGAGCGTGCCATGCATGAGCCGGTACAGCTGGGGGCGCGCCTGGCCGATCTGCTTTTGGCGCTGGAGGGGGCGGGCTGGCTGGTGTTCACCGACAGCGAACTGAACACCCGGCAGCGGCTGCTGAGCCAGGGGCAATCCAGCCTGATCATCTCGGCCAGCGAGTATCAGGGCCATATCGAGGGAGGTGAGCTGGTCAAGCCCCTCACCCTCTATGTGCGCGGGGACGAGCAGGTACTGGCCGAGGCGGCATTTGCCCGGGGCCTGCTGCTGAGCCAGGGCAACAAGAAAACCACCTTGGTCAAGCACCACAAGGCCTATCGGCTGATGCCTGGCAACGCGCAGCCTGCCCTGGCGCTGCTGTCCTCCTGATCCCGCCTTCTCATCCCGACACCCGGCCCTGCGCCGGGTTTTTTTATGGCAAATGCACCCCACGGGGTTGCCTGCACGCCCGTGGCCGGGCGGGCAATCTTTGTCGCAGCCAAGGGGCTCCCCCTCTGATGGGGGGCGTCCCCCATATGGAGGGATGGTGGGGTGGTGCTTCTGCTCTAGGGTGGATGGGCCCCAAAGAGGGCCTTAAAGGAAGCAGACCGCCTGACAAGGCGACACTCAATGAATGAGGAAACATGATGAAAGCGACTCCAATTGCCCTGTTGCTGGCCGGCGTGCTGGCGTCCCCGCTCTGCGCCGCCGGGCTCGATGCCCGGCTCACCCTGGTGGAGGGCAGCACAGACGATGTGCGCGTCAACCTGACCCTGACCAACACCGGGGAGAAGCCGGTTCGTCTGCTCAAATGGCAACTGCCAGGCAGCGAGGATGCTCCCCTGTTCCAGGTGGAGCGTGACGGCCAGCCGGTGGATTACGAAGGGGCCCTGATCAAGCGGGCCGCCCCGAGTGACAAGGACTACCAACTGCTCAAGGCAGGCCAGAGCCTGACAGTCCAGGCGGAGGTCTCCGGTCTCTACGACATGAGTGCCCAGGGCCAGTACAGCATCCGTTACCTGCTGCCGACCGTGGCGCAGGAGGGGAAAGCGGCCAAGGCCAAACAGGCCCAGGCGAGCGAGTCCAATGCCGTGACCCTCTGGGTGGACGGGGTGAGCGACGATCGGGTGCTGGCCAAGGCGGCGGTGGCCGAGCCCCAGGCGGTGAGCGCCTCGGTCAGCTTCAGCGGCCGTTGCACCAATACCCAGAAGAGCGACATCCTGGCGGCGCTCGATGCCGCGAGTGGCATCGCCAACAACTCCAGCAGCTACCTCGCGGTGGACAAGCCGAATGGGCAGCGCTACCGCAGCTGGTTTGGCGCCTATGACGCCACCCGCTGGAACCAGGCCGAGACCAACTTCAGCAAGATCAAGGATGCCATCGACAACAAGCCGCTCACCTTCGACTGCGGTTGCAAGCAGAGCTATTTTGCCTATGTCTATCCGGACCAGCCCTACAAGGTCTATCTGTGCAAGAGCTTCTGGACTGCGCCGGTCACCGGGACCGATTCCCGCGCCGGCACCATTGTCCACGAGCTGAGCCACTTCAACGTGGTGGCGGGCACCGACGATCTGGGATACGGTCAGGCCAATGCGCGCAATCTGGCGAGCACGGATCCCCAGAAGGCCCTGAACAACGCCGACAACCACGAATATTTCGCCGAGAATACCCCGAGCGAAAATTGAGTTGCAAACAGGGGCCGGATGGCCCCTTTTTTGACGGAGGCACCATGATGACACTCTTGCTCACCACCCTGGCACTGGCGCCCTTGCAGTGCGAGCTGTCGGTCAGCGCAGAGAGCGGGGTGAACGAACCCCTGCCCCTGGTGATGACCCTGACCAACCGGGGGGAGACGCCCCTCGAGGTATTGACCTGGTTCACCCCCTTCGAGGGGTGGTTTGCCGATGCCATCGACCTGACCCGCGATGGGCAGCCGCTGGACTATCGAGGGCCGCTTGCCAAGCGAGGTACCCCCGGGGACGGCGACTTCCTGCACCTGGGGGCGGGGGAGCAGAGCCAGGCCGATGCGGATCTGGCGCAGGCCTATGATCTGTCCCAACCGGGCCGCTACCGGCTCAGCTATCGTGCCCAGCCCCTGACGCTGACCAAGGGCGTGGCGCCCAGTTGCCCCGCCGTCGACTTTACCCGGGTGGCCCCCTAGGCGATCTGCGGCTTGCCCTTGGTATCCAGCAGCCCGACGGCGCGGGCGTCCACCGCCAGACCGGGTGACGATTGGCTTTCCCGCCAGCAGCAGTGCACCAGCGTGATCACATGGTGAGCCAGGGTGTTGTCTTTATCCGGATGACGCAGGGGATGGGCCACCGAGTGGGTCGATAGCAAAATGATGAACATGAGGGGCGGTCCAGCCATGCCATGCACCGGGCCGACTCGTTTACACCGTCAAGGAGGAGACATGGCACTGGAACAACTGAAACGGGAGCTGGAGCGCTTTGGCGAGCAGAATGACGGAGCGCAACACTCCCGTGGCAGCAAGATGCTCAACATTACCCGCGACACCGGCGAACTGCTGGCGGTGCTGGTGCAGACGAGGGGGGCGCAGGCTGTGCTGGAGATCGGCACCTCCAACGGTTACTCCACCCTCTGGCTGGCCGAGGCAGTGAAACGGCTGGGGGGCCGGGTCACCACCATCGAGCTGGACGAGGGCAAACGGACCATGGCGGCGACCAACTTTGAGCGGGCCGGGCTCACTCCCTGGATTGAGCAGTTGGCGGGGGAGGCCGACAGCCTGTTGCCCTGCCTGCCGACGGCGGGCTATCAGCTCATTTTTCTGGACTCCGATCGCCGCCATTACCAGGCCTGGTGGCCCGAGATCCAGCGCCTGCTTGCCCCTCGTGGCCTGCTGGTGGTGGACAATGCCATCTCCCATGAGGACGAGATGAGGGAGTGGATGGCACAGGTGCGGCGTGACCCCGATTTCCTGACTTCCCTGGTGCTGGTGGGCAAGGGGGAGTGGCTGGTGGTGCGGTTGTAGGGGAAAGGCATGGAAAACAGGACCATGGAACCAAAAGCAGTTGTGGAGGCCTACTGGCAGGCCATGCAAAGCAACGATTTCGTCAAGACCCCCAGGTGGCTGAGCGATGACTTCCTCTGTGACTGGCCAACGTTGGGGGAGCGGCGCGCGGGGCGGGTCAACGTCGTCGAGATCCATCGGCGCTACCCGGCGGCCGGGCCCTGGAATGTCGACATCGTCCGCCTGCTGGAGCAGGGCGGGAGGTGGTGACCGAAGGGGTGATCACTGATGGTGACGTCAAGGCGCGCGCCATCGCGCCTTTACCTTCCACGTGGTGCGTGGCAATCCCATTTGCCATCAGACTGAATTTTGGCCCGATTGATACGTTATGTCGTGATTGGGCCACTGCCATCCCGCGGGAGCTGCAACCCGCCTGATATGGTTTCCGCTGACGGAGCGCCGCCAGCGGGGCAATTCCTCGGCTAGCCCGGCCATTATTTATTCGTTATCCATTATTTCGCTAAATATCCCCGTATTTCATGGTTGGGTCATGCCATGAGCCACGTTATGTTTCATCCATACCGCCAGCAAGCACTATGAAGGTTATCTCTGCCGATAATTAATTTAAATTAAACATGATAACCGGCTGGTTTTATTTTGTGGTGGTTGGCAAGCGCTCTGGATGTTCATAAATATAACGAGGTGAATAATGAAAAAACGGCACTCCCTGTTTTTAATGGCGGCACTTCCGCTGGCACTGATGACACCGGTACAGGCACAGTCAAGCCTGGCCGAGATCCAGCGGGCCGGAGTGATCAAGATCGGCACCGAAGGGACCTATCCTCCCTTCACCTACCACGACAAGAGCGGCAAGCTGGTGGGCTTTGACGTGGAGATAGGCGAGCTGATTGCAAGCGGTCTGGGCGTGAAGCCGCAGTTCGTCGAGGGCAAGTGGGACGGGCTCATCGCCGGGATGGACGCCAAGCGCTACGACCTGGTGCTCAACGAAGTGGCCATCACCCCTGAACGGCTGAAAAAATATGATTTTTCAGATCCCTACATCACCTCCAAGGCGGTGATTGTGGTGCACAGCGACAACCAAAGCATCAAGAGTTTTGCCGATCTGAAGGGCAAGAAATCCTCCCAGTCCCTGACCAGCAACTTCGCCCAGCTGGCGAAATCATCGGGCGCCGAGGTGGTGGCCACCGAGGGATTCAACCAGTCACTCGAACTGGTGCTGACCGGGCGGGTGGATGCTACCATCAACGACAGCCTCTCCTTCCTCGACTTCAAGAAACAGAAGCCGGACGCCAAATTGAAGGTGGCGGCCAGCGAGGCCAAGGGGGATCAATCTGCCGCCCTGCTCGCCAAGGGGCAACCCGAGTTGCTGGCTGCGATCAATCAGGCGCTGCGCAATGCCAAGCAGGATGGCGCATATCAGAAAATATCGCAGAAATATTTCGGCACCGACGTCTCGCAATAATATCGTGGCAACATAATAACAACTGAGGATATTAACGTGCCGGCCTGGTTGCAGTTAATGATCGACTCTTTTTGGCCCCTGCTCAGTGCGGGGCTTATTTTTACCGTGCCACTCACTCTGATTACCTTCGTGCTGGGAATCGTGCTCGGCTTGTCGGTGGCGCTGGCCAGATTATATGGTCCGGCCCCGCTGGTGATGCTGGTCCGCTTCTATGTCTGGCTTATTCGGGGCACGCCGCTGCTGGTGCAGCTGTTTCTGATCTTTTACGGTCTGCCGAGCGCCGGCATCGTGCTGGACGCCTTCACCGCCGCCGTCATCGGTTTCACCCTCAACATCGGTGCCTACAGCTCGGAGATCATTCGTGCCACCCTGGCGGCCATCCCCAAGGGGCAGTGGGAGGCAGCCTACTCCATCGGCATGAACTGGCCCCAGGTCATGTGGCGGGTGATCCTGCCGCAGGCGGCGCGCATCGCGGTGCCACCGCTCTCCAACACCTTCATCTCCCTGGTCAAAGACACGTCGCTGGCGGCGGCGGTGACCGTGCCCGAGCTGTTTCAGGCGGCCCAGCGCCTCGCCTCCGTCACCTATGAGCCGCTCATTCTCTATATCGAGACGGCCCTCATCTACCTGATGTTCAGCTCGGTGCTCTCCACCCTGCAAGACAGGCTGGAGCAGCGACTGGCTCACAAAGAGACCCGGGAGGTCGCCCTATGATCCGCTTGAGTGGCATCGAGAAACAGTTTGCGGGGCAGCGCGTGTTGAAAGGGGTGGGGCTGGCGATGGCCGCGGGCAGCGTCACCGCCCTGATCGGTCCCTCCGGCAGCGGCAAGAGTACCCTGCTGCGCTGCGTGAACCTGCTGGAGCGACCCGATGCAGGCCAGCTGGTGCTGGGGGGCAGCGAGCTCGACTTTACCCGGCATCTGTCACGGCAAAGCGTGCTGGCCCTGCGCCAGCAGACCGGCATGGTGTTTCAGAATTTCCAGCTGTTCCCGCACATGACGGTGCTGGAGAACGTGATGGAAGGGTTGGTGACCGTGTTGAAGTGGCCCAGGGAGAGGGCAGTGGCGCGCGCCCTGCAACTGCTCGACAAGGTGGGGCTCAGGCACAAGGCCGAGGCGGTGCCTGCCACCCTCTCCGGCGGTCAGCAGCAGCGGGTCGCCATTGCCCGGGCGCTGGCGCCATCCCCCAAGGTGCTGCTCTGTGACGAGCCCACCTCGGCGCTGGATCCCGAGCTTGCCCAGGAGGTGGTGGCCGTGCTGCGCCAGCTGGCCAGTGAGGGGACCACCATGCTGATCGCCACCCATGACTTGCGCCTTGCAGCCCAGATTGCGCAGCAGGTGATCTTCCTGGAGGCCGGGGAGGTGGTGGAGGCGGGCAGTGCGCGCCAGATGTTCACCACCCCCAAGCGGGCACGTACCTTCGAATACATCTCCACCCTCACCGAACGGCTGCCGGAGAGCTGGAGTATCTAGCCGGTTCTGGCGGATTGAGAGCGAGATAAAAAAAACAGCCCCGCACGAGCGGGGCTGTTTGCATGACAGCGTGGTTGCGACGGCAGATCACACGGCCAGGTAGTCCATGATCCCTTCGGCCGCCTTGCGACCCTCATAGATGGCGGTCACCACCAGATCAGAGCCGCGCACCGCGTCACCACCGGCGAACACCTTGGGGTTGCTGGTCTGGAAGGCGTACTCGGCCTTCTCGGGCGCCTTGATGCGATCCCGGCCGTCGAGCTCGACGCCGTGCTCTGCCATCCAGGGCTGGGGGTTGGGCTGGAAGCCGAACGCCATCACCACCGCATCGGCAGCCAGCACCTGCTCGGAGCCTTCAATGACCACAGGATTGCGGCGGCCATTGGCATCGGGGGCGCCGAGCTCTGTGCTCACCACCTTGATGCCGCAGGTGCGGCCGTGGGCGTCCAGCTCCACGCCGATGGGCTGGAGGTTGAACATGAATTCCACCCCTTCCTCCTGGGCGTTTTTCACCTCCCGCTTGGATCCTGGCATGTTCTCGGCATCCCGGCGGTAGGCGCAGATCACCCGATCGGCCCCCTGGCGGATGGCGGTGCGCACGCAGTCCATGGCGGTGTCGCCGCCCCCCAGCACCACTACCTGCTTGCCGGCGAAGTCGATGTAATCGGCTTGCGCCTTCTCAAAGCCCAGCAAGCGATTGGCGTTGGAGATGAGGTAGGGCAGGGCGTCGTAGACCCCCGGCGCCTCTTCGTTGGCAAAGCCGCCCTTCATGTACTTGTAGGTGCCGACCCCGAGGAAGACCGCATCGAACTCGCCGAGCAGGTCGGCGAAGGTGACGTCACGGCCCACTTCGGTCTCGAGGCGAAACTCCACCCCCATCCCCTCGAAGATCTCGCGGCGGCGCTGCATCACCTCTTTCTCCAGCTTGAAGGAGGGGATACCGAAGGTGAGCAGGCCACCTATCTCCGGGTACTTGTCGAACACCACAGGCGTCACGCCATTGCGTGCCAGCACGTCGGCACAGGCAAGGCCCGCGGGGCCCGCGCCAATGACGGCGACCCGCTTGTCGGTCTTGACCACCTTGGAGAGATCCGGGCGCCAGCCCATCTCGAACGCCTTGTCGGTGATGTATTTTTCGATGTTGCCGATGGTGACGGCGCCGAATCTGTCGTTGAGGGTGCAGGCACCCTCACACAGTCTGTCTTGCGGGCAAACGCGGCCACATACCTCCGGCAGGCTGTTGGTCTGGTGGGAGAGCTCCACCGCCTCCAGGATGCGTCCCTCGTTGGCCAGCTTCAGCCAGTTGGGGATGTAGTTGTGTACCGGGCACTTCCACTCGCAATAGGGGTTGCCGCAGTCGAGGCAGCGATCCGCCTGCATGCCGACCTGGGCTTGGTTGAAGGGCTCGTAGATCTCCACGAACTGGATCTTGCGGATCTTGAGCGGCTTCTTGGGCGGGTCGACCCGCTGGACATCGATAAACTGGAATACGTTCTGGCTCATAGGGTTCCCTCCTTATTGCGCCTGGATTCTGAGTTCTGCACTGGAACGGCTGGTGTGGCCAAGCAGCGATTTGACGTCGCTGGACTTGGGTTTGATCAGCCTGAACTTGGGCACATAGGAGTCGAAGTTGGCCAGGATCTCCTCGGCACGCGAGCTGCCTGTCTCGTTGAGGTGCGCCGTGATGATACCGCGCAGGTGCTCCTGGTGGATGGCCAGATCCGCCACCTCCAGCAGTTCGACCAGCTCGGGGTTGGTGCGCTTGGCAAAGTTGCCGCACTCGTCGAGCACGTAGGCGAAACCGCCTGTCATGCCCGCCGCGAAGTTGACACCGGTCTTGCCGAGCACGGTGACGATGCCGCCTGTCATGTATTCACAGCCGTTGTCGCCAATCCCCTCGACCACCGCCAAGGCCCCTGAGTTGCGCACCGCGAACCGCTCGCCTGCGGTCCCTGCGGCATAGAGCTTGCCGCCGGTGGCGCCATAGAGGCAGGTGTTGCCGATGATGGCCGCCTCGTGGGATTTGAACGCCACGCCGACGTGGGGTTTGATCACCAGCTTGCCGCCGGTCATCCCCTTGCCCACGTAGTCGTTGGCATCCCCGGTGAGGATCATCTCAAGGCCGCCGGCGTTCCAGACGCCGAAGCTCTGGCCGGCGGTGCCGTTGAAGTGCACCTTGACCGGATCGGCCGCCATGCCCTGGTTGCCGTGGCGCTTGACGATCTCGCCGGACAGACGCGCACCCACGGAGCGGTCGGTGTTGCGGATGTCGTAGCGGAACTCGCCGCCACTCATGTTTTCCACCGCCTCCAGCAGGTCTTCCACCATCTTGAGGTTCAAGGGCCCCTTGTCGAAGGTGGGGTTGTGCTGCTGGCTGAACAGGCTGGAGCCTGCCGGTGCAACCGGGGCCGCCAGGATGCCGGACAAGTCCAGCTTGGCCTGACGGGCGGTGAGGCCGGGCAGGGCTTCCAGCAGGTCGGTACGACCGATGAGGTCGGTGAGCTGGGTGACGCCCAGCTCGGCCATCAGCTCGCGCGTCTCCTCGGCGATGAACTTGAAGTAGTTCATCACCATTTCCGGCAGGCCGGTGAAGTGTTCGCGGCGCAGCTTCTCATCCTGGGTGGCGACGCCGGTGGCGCAGTTGTTCAGGTGGCAGATACGCAGGTATTTGCAACCGAGTGCCACCATGGGGCCGGTACCGAAGCCAAAGCTCTCGGCACCGAGGATGGCCGCCTTGATGATGTCGAGACCGGTCTTGAGACCGCCATCCACCTGCAGACGCACCTTGTGGCGCAGGCCGTTGGCCACCAGCGCCTGCTGGGTTTCGGCCAGGCCCAGCTCCCAGGGGGAGCCGGCGTATTTGACCGAGGTGAGCGGGCTTGCGCCGGTGCCGCCGTCGTAGCCGGAGACGGTGATGAAGTCCGCATAAGCCTTGGCCACGCCACAGGCGATGGTGCCGACGCCAGGTTCGGACACCAGTTTCACCGACACCAGGCAGTTCGGGTTGATCTGCTTGATGTCGAAGATGAGCTGGGCCAGATCCTCGATGGAGTAGATGTCGTGGTGCGGCGGCGGGGAGATCAGGGTCACGCCGGGCACGGAGTAGCGCAGCTGGGCGATTTGCGCGGTGACCTTGTCACCGGGCAGCTGGCCCCCTTCGCCGGGCTTGGCGCCCTGGGCGACTTTTATCTGCACCACGTCCGCGTTCATCAGGTAGTGCGGGGTGACGCCAAAGCGACCGGACGCCACCTGCTTGATGCGAGAGTTCTTCTCGGTACCAAAACGCTTGGGATCTTCACCGCCTTCGCCGGAGTTGCTCTGACCGCCGAGGCGGTTCATGGCGATGGCCAGGGCCTCGTGGGCTTCAGGGCCCAGGGCGCCGATGGACATGGCCGCGGAGTCGAAGCGGGGGAACAGCCTGGCGGCTGGCTCCACCTGCTCCAGCGCAACCGGGGTGGTGCCCTGTTTGAGCGACAGCAGATCCCGCAGGGTCGCCACCGGGCGCTCGTTCACCAGACGGGCATACTCCTTGTAATCGGCGTAGTTGCCGGAGCGCACCGCCACTTGCAGGGTCTGCACCACGTCCGGGTTGTAGGTGTGGTACTCGCCACCGTGGACGAATTTCAAGAGGCCGCCCTGGGTCAGCGGCTTGCGGCCGAGCCAGGCCAGACGGGACAGATTGATCTGATCCTGCTGGATGTCGGCAAAGTCGGCACCCTGGATGCGGCTCGATACGCCGCGGAAGCAGAGTTCGACAACAGCCTTGGAGAGGCCCACCGCCTCAAACAGCTGGGAGCAGCGGTAGCTTGCCACCGTGCTGATGCCCATCTTGGACATCACCTTGTAGAGGCCCTTGTTGATGCCGTTGCGGTAGTTGAGCATGGCCTGGCGCAGGCTCATCTTGAGCACGCCTTCCTCTACCTGCTTGGCGAGGGTCTCGTAGGCGAGGTAGGGGTAGATGGCGGTGGCGCCAAAGCCCAGCAGCACGGCGAAGTGGTGCGGGTCGCGCACGCTCGCGGTCTCCACCAGGATATTGGCGTCGCAGCGCAGGTTGTTGTCCACCAGGGTACGCTGCACCGCACCCACCGCCATGGCGGCCGGGATGGGCAGGGTATCCGGGCTGATGTCCCGGTCTGACAATACCAGCAGCACCGCGCCGCTGCGGGCCGCTTCAGCTGCCTCGTGGCAGAGGCGCTCGAGGGCGGCTTGCAGCCCCTCTTCGGGCAGGTAGTTGAGGCTCAGCACCGCATGGCGGTAGTGCTCCCCTTCCAGGGCCAGCAACTGATGGAAGTCGGAGTAGAGCAGGATCGGCGACTGGAACAGCACCCGGTGGGCGTGACCGAAGGTCTCGTTGAACACGTTCTGTTCGCGGCCGATACAGGTGGCCAGGGACATGACGTGATTTTCCCGCAGGGGATCGATGGGCGGGTTGGTCACCTGGGCGAACATCTGGCGGAAGTAGTCGTACAGGGTACGCTGGCTGGAGGAGAGCACCGCCATCGGGGTGTCATCCCCCATGGAGCCCACTGCCTCCTGGCCATTCTCGCCGAGCACGCGGATCACCTGATCCAGCTCTTCAAAGGAGTAGCCGAACAGCTTCTGGTAAGTCTTGAGCCGGTCATCCGGGAATTCGCGCGACCCCGTGCTGGCATCGTCCATCTGCTCGAAGGGCACCAGGCGCTTGCAGTGCTTGTCCATCCACTGCTTGTAGGTGTGACGGCTCTTGAGATCGTCGTCAATTTCGAAGCTGGTCCAGATCTTGCCGTTGCTGGTATCGACCACGAACAGCTCCCCCGGGCCGACACGGCCCTTCTCCAGCACTTCGTCCGGGGTGTAGTCCCAGGTGCCCACTTCGGAGGCCAGCGTGATGAACTTGTCCTTGGTGATGACGTAACGTGCCGGACGCAGACCGTTTCTGTCGAGTGCGCAGGTGGCGTAACGACCGTCGGTCATGACGATGCCGGCCGGGCCGTCCCAGGGCTCCATGTGCATGGAGTTGAAGTCGTAGAAGGCGCGCAGGTCGTCATCCATGTTCGGGTGCTTCTGCCACGCAGGCGGGATCAAGAGACGCATGGCACGGAACAGGTCCATGCCGCCGGCCAGGAAGAGATCCAGCATGTTGTCGAGGCTGGAGGAATCCGATCCCGTGGTGTTGACGAAGGGGGCGGCCTCTTGTAGATCGGGGATCAGCGGGGTGGCGAACTTGTAGCTGCGCGCCTTGGCCCACTGGCGGTTGCCGGCAATGGTGTTGATCTCGCCGTTGTGGGCGAGGTAGCGGAACGGCTGCGCCAGCGGCCAGCGTGGGCTGGTGTTGGTGGAGAAACGCTGGTGGAACACGCAGATGGCGGCCTGCATGCGGATGTCGGCCAGATCCAGATAGAAGCGCGGCAAATCCACCGGCATGCACAGTCCCTTGTAGACGGTGACCAGGTTGGAAAGGCTGACCACATAGAAGTAGTCGTCGCTGATGCGCTTCTCGATGCGGCGGCGCACGATATAGAGGCGGCGCTCGAGATCCTTGTCGACCCAGCCCGGGGGCGCGTTGACAAAGACCTGTTCAATGCTGGGCAGGGACGCCTTGGCGATGGAACCGAGTACGTTGGTATCGATGGGCACCTTGCGCCAGCCGACCAGACTCAGGGTCTCTCTTTCCAGCTCCTCGTCGATGATGTCGCGAGTGGCCTGGGCCAGGATGGGATCGGGGTTGAGGAACAGCATGCCGACCGCGTAGTTGCGGCCCAGGTGCCATCCCTTCTCTTCGGCGACCGCTCTAAAGAAGCTGTCGGGTTTTTGCAGCAACAGGCCGCAGCCGTCGCCGGTCTTGCCATCGGCGGAGATACCGCCGCGGTGCTGCATGCGAGCCAAGGCTGACATCGCGAGACGGACAAGCTTGTGGCTGGCTTCCCCTTCCATGTGGGCCAACAGGCCGAAGCCACAGTTATCCCTCTCCAGCTTTGGATCATATAGTGACATTGCATTTCTCCCTTGCTCGGCCTTCCATCGCACTGTCATCAACAGACTGCATAAATTGCGATTGGCTCTTGTGGTTCCGTCCGCCTGAGGTGGCGAATCTCCAAACTAATGGGATTTTCGGGCAAGGTCAATTGGACATCCCGCTTGTTTGCAATGTTACATCGCCATAACAAAATGTGGGTTTTTGAGACTCAATCAGCATTTTTGTGTATTTATGACTGCTTTTTATTTATTTGTTGGCTTTATGTTCTGGTTATGGACGGTTTGGTGGTTGACTGCATGGTGGCGGAAAACTGTAGTAATTTTACAAAGTCATCTCTGGTGTGCTTGGCGGGGATCACATTTCAGGATCCTGCGTCTTGCATTTGTCCATAAGCAGACTAAACAGGATTTTTTCAGTAGTTACAGCCGGTTATGGGCGAGAGGTTATGACACTATTCTCCAGGTTGCAGGAGTGACAGGTTGTCAAAAGTGACCGTGAATGCCGACTGTTGGGTATTTATCGCATCTAACGTGAATATTTATATGATTTTTGGGTAGAGAGCGGGATTGATCCAGCGCAGCCTGCCCGCCGGGCTGCGTCGCTAGAATGACACCTCATTTCGGAGGTGTCATGCAGTTACACGAACTCATCAATACATTTGGCCAGGATCTCAAGCAACGCCACGGCCAGAAGATCCACAAACTCTCCATCCACGGGGCCTTTACCTGCCCCAACCGGGACGGCACCCTGGGCCGGGGTGGCTGCACTTTCTGCAATGTCTCCTCCTTTGCCGACGAGTCGGCCCAGCAACTCTCCGTGGTGCAGCAACTGCTGGCACGCCGGGACGAGGTGACCCGGGCCAGGCGCTATCTGGCCTACTTTCAGGCCTATACCAGTACCTATGCCGAAGTGGAGTACCTTCAGCGCATGTATGAAGAAGCCTTGTCGGTGAGCGACATGGTGGGGCTCTGCGTCGGAACTCGCCCTGATTGTGTACCCGATGCGGTGCTGGATCTGCTGGCAGGTTATCAGGCCCGCGGCTACGAGGTGTGGCTGGAGCTCGGGCTGCAGAGCGCCAACGACAAGACGTTGCAACGCATCAATCGGGGCCACGGCTATGCCGCTTATGCCGATGCCGTTGCCCGAGCCCATCTGCGGGGCATCAAGGTGTGTGCCCACCTCATCGTCGGCCTGCCCGGCGAGGCGCCGATGGACAGCCTGGAAACCCTGCACCGTGTCGTGGAGACCGGCGTCGAGGGGATCAAGCTTCACCCACTGCATGTGGTGGAGGGGAGCACCCTTGGCAAGGCGTGGCAGGCGGGACGGCTGGATGTGTTGACGATGGAGCAGTATGTGGCGGCGGCGGTCGCCATGATCCAGTACACGCCTCCCGAGGTGGTCTATCACAGGGTCTCGGCGTCGGCGCGCAGCCCGACCCTGCTGGCCCCCGCCTGGTGCGAGAATCGCTGGAGCGCCATGACCGCCATTGCCGCGGCGCTGGCACGCTCAGGCCCTCAGGGGCACTGCCTGGGACGCCCTTTTTCTCTCCCTTCCACGGGCGAGTGCCAACTCTAATTTCGTCAAAAAAACAGTGGGTTATTAGATGAAATTCAGTCTTTGGAGTATAGTTTCGTTCAAGTCACCTTGATAAGATGGTCGGCTTGAAAAAAGATATAGTTATCAATAACTCTTTGCAGTTTGTATACCGGGCGGTGTCTCTTCGAACCGGGTGGCATATTTCTTGGCAACACCAGGTGCCTGGTATGTCCCCTCCGTTTCCGGCATGAAAATCTGTGAGGGAGGCGAGACATGCAGTGTCCCGGCTCTGTGCGCTAATCGGGTTGTGGGTCTGGGTGGCGAGGTCTGTTCTGTTTTTCCGGATCGCCGCCGGGCTTTGGATATTCGGCCCCGAGACAACCTTCTGAATCATGTTTGATGGGATGCTATGCAAGCAGAAACCAGCCATATAGATGAACTGTTGGAGTGCCTGGTCTTTTTGACCCGCTTTTACGGGGTGCCCAACAGTCAGGATGCTCTCACCACCGGCTTGCCACTGGTCTCCGGGCGTCTCAGCACGGCGCTCTTCAGTCGTGCCGCCGAGCGGGGCGGTCTCTCTGCCCGCGAAGTGATCCAGCCCCTTGAACAGATCTCCTCCCTGCTGCTGCCCTGCGTCTTGCAGACGCGCAATGGCGGCGCCTGCATCTTGCTTGAATGGAATGAAGAACGGACCCAGGCGAGGGTCATCTTTCCCCAGGCCGGAGACGCGGCCCAATGGGTCAGTCTTGCCCAACTGGGTGACGAGTACAATGGTCGTCTGTTCTACGTCAAGCGGCAGTTCAAGTTTGATGAGCGCTCGCCCAAAGTGCTGGAGACCCGTGATGGTCACTGGTTCTGGAGCACCTTGTTCGAGTCCCGCGGTATCTATCGGGATGTGCTGGTGGCCTCGATCCTCATCAACCTGTTTGCCATCGCCAGCCCCCTGTTCACCATGAACGTCTATGACAAGATTGTGCCCAACCTGGCATTCGACTCCCTCTGGGTGCTGGCGGTTGGAGCCATGGTGGTGTTCACCTTCGACTTCGTGATGCGCCAGCTGCGCAGCTACTTCATCGATATTGCAGGCAAGAAATCCGACGTGCTCTTGTCGGCCAAAATCTTTGCCAAGGTGATGGGCATGAAGATGGAGTCCAGGCCTGCGTCGACCGGTGCCTTTGCCAAGCACTTGCAGGAGTTTGAATCGGTGCGCGAGTTTTTCACGTCGGCCACCGTCTCCACCCTGATCGATCTGCCGTTTGCCATCTTCTTCCTCTTCATCATCTGGATTTTCGCCGGTGTCATGGTGGTGGTGCCCATCATCGCCATCCTGATCCTGGTGGCCTACAGCTTCTACATTCAGGCACCGCTGAAGCAATCCATCGAGGAGGGCTCCCGGCTCGCCTCCCAGAAGAACGCCAATCTGATCGAAAGCATCTCGGGCCTTGAGACCGTGAAGATTTTCGGGGCCGAGAGCATGTTCCAGCACCGCTGGGAGCAGGCGGTGTCCCACATCTCGACCTGGGGCGTGCAGACCCGGCGCATCACCAACTCCATGTCTTCTCTGGCGAGCTACATCCAGCAGGTGGTGACAGTGGGACTGGTGATCGTCGGTGTTTACCAGATCTCGGAAGGGTTGGTGACCATGGGGGGCATGATAGCGGCCGTGATGCTGTCGAGCCGGGCCATCGCCCCCATGGTGCAGCTCTCGGTACTCTCCACTCGCTACAACCAGGCCAAGTCGGCGCTCGAAATCCTGGAGAAGATCATGATGACGCCGGGTGAGCAGGAGGAGGGCAGGCAGTACATCCACCATCCGGTCATCCAGGGGCGCATCGAGTTTGAAAATGTCTCCTTCAAGTATCCGGGCATGGAGAGCAGCACCCTGCACAACATCAACCTGCGCATCGAGCCGGGTGAGAAGGTGGCCATCATCGGGCGGATCGGTGCGGGTAAAACCACGCTGGAGAAATTGCTGATGGGTCTCTACCGTCCGACTGACGGTCTGGTGCGTCTGGACGGCTTTGAGCTGGACCAACTGCCGCCGACCATCATTCGCCGCAACATCGGCTGCGTGCCGCAAGATGTGACCCTCTTCTTTGGTTCAGTTCGGGACAACATCATGCTGGGCAATCCCCTGGTGGACGATGCCCGTGTCTTGCGGGCCGCCAAGCGGGCCGGGGTCACCAACTTTACCAACCGGGATCCCAACGGCCTCGACAGACAGATAGGCGAAGGGGGACGTCAGCTCTCCGGTGGCCAGCGTCAGTCCATCCTGCTGGCTCGCGCCCTGCTCAACGATCCCCCCATTCTGGTGATGGACGAGCCGACCTCCAACATGGACAACCAGTCAGAGATGCACGTGAAGCAGGAGCTGGCGCGGCTCGGCCCCGAAACCACCCTTATCCTCATCACCCACAAGACCTCCATGTTGGATGTCGCTTCCCGGGTCATCGTCGTGGAGCAGGGGAAGATAGTGGCGGATGGTCCCAAAGAGGTGGTGTTGCAGCAATTGAAGGAAGGCAAGGTGCGGGTGCAGGAGACGGCGAATGGCTAACCACTGGTTCAAGAAAACGCCCTCAGATGCGGTCTTGCCTGCACCCGAACATCTCGAGTACGTGGATGACGGCGCGGCCGCCGTGCTGCTGACGACGCCCACCCGTGCCAGAGTCCTGCTGTGGGCCTGCTTCCTGTTTTTTGTCAGCGCCATCGTCTGGGCAGCCTGGGCAGAGCTGGATGAAGTGACAGTCGGCCAGGGCAAGGTGATACCGTCGCGCCAGTTGCAGGTGATCCAGAACCTAGAAGGGGGGATCGTCAAGGAGATCTTCGTCAAGGAGGGGGACATCGTCGAGAAGGGGCAGCCATTGCTTCGCATCGACGATACCCGCTTCAAGTCGGATTTTCGCGAACGGGAGCAGGAGCTGGTCACCCTCAAGGGGGATATCGCCCGCCTGCGCGCCGAAATTCGCAGCGTGGTGGTCAAGAACGAACCCAACCTGGGGTGGCGTGAGCAGGTAGCCATCGACAAGCAACCCATAGAGTTCCCCGAAGGGTACGAGAATGTCTTTGCCGAATATGCCGCCCGTGAAAGGTCGGTGCAGGAGGCGCGGTTAAACAACCTCAAGAACCAGCTCTACATCCTGGGACAGCAGATCGAGCAGAAAGAGCAGGAGACCATAGAGCTCAATGCCAAGATCCGGACCGTGGGCCGCAGCGTTGATCTGGCTCGTCAGGAGCTGAACATCAGCCGTCCTCTCGCAAAAGAGGGTATAGTTCCTCAAGTGGAGCTAATTAAACTGGAGCGGCAGGTCAACGAAATGCAAGGGGAGCTGGAGGCGAACCGCCTGCTGGTGCCCAAGCTCAACTCGGTACTGCGGGAGACCATCTCGAAGCGAAATGATATCGCCCTGAAATTCCGGGCGGACTCCCAGACCGAGCTGAACGAACGTCAAGGCAAGTTGAGCCAGTTGTCGGAGGGTCAGGTCGGCCTCAGGGACAGAGTCGATCGTACCAGTGTGATCGCGCCTCTCAAGGGGACCATCAAGAAGCTCAAGATTAATACGCTGGGTGGGGTCGTTCAGCCGGGCATGGACCTGATGGAGATAGTGCCGCTGGAAGACACCCTGCTGGTTGAAGCCAAGGTGTCGCCCAAGGACATCGCGTTCCTCAGACCCGGACTGGAGGCCGTGGTCAAGATAACTGCCTATGATTTCACTATTTATGGAGGTTTACATGGCAAGGTTGAACAGATAAGTGCCGACTCAATCCAGGATGAGGAGGGCAATTCCTTCTATCTGGTGCGAGTACGAACCGAGAAGAGTTATCTGGGCGATGAGCTTAACGCACTTCCCATCATCCCCGGTATGTTAGCCAGTGCAGATATTATTACTGGTAAAAAAAGTGTCCTAGACTACTTGCTGAAACCCATCTTGAGGGCTAAGCAGTCGGCACTGAGAGAACGATAAGCCAACAATCTAAAAACAACATGACTGGAGATACCATGAAGAAGACGATTGTTGCCATGCTGGTTAGTGGCACCATACTGTTCCCGGGCCTGAGCCAGGCACAGACGCTGGAACAGTCAGTGGCGCAGTCACTGGCTACCCATCCGAAAATCAAGGAAGCTTTTGATCTCTATCAGGCACGACTGTATCAGCATGATGGAGCCAAGGGCGGCTATTACCCCACCATTGATCTGCGTGGTGGCGTCGGTTACGAGAAGACTGACAGTCCCTCGACCCGTGCCGCAGGTCCCAATTCACAGACGATCGATGACTCCATGACGCGCAAGGAGGCCGGGATCAGCCTTCGCCAGATGCTGTTTGACGGCTTTGATGTCAGCAGCAACGTGGCACGGACCGATGCCGCCGCCCAGGCCCAGCGCCTGGCGATGATCTCCGAGGCGGAGAACACGGCCCTGCGCGTGGCCGAGGTCTATCTCAACATGCTGCGTCAGCAGGAGATTCTGGAGCTGTCCAAGCAGAACCTTGAAACCCACGAGCAGATCCGCAGTGACATTCAGAAACGGACCGACTCCGGTCTTGGGTCGACCGCTGACCAGACCCAGATCGACGGTCGTGTGGCTCGGGCTTACTCCAATCAGGCGGCGGCGGAGAACAACTATCGGGATGCCGAGAGTGAGTTCATCCGTGTCGTCAATGAAGTGCCCAAGGATCTCGTTCAGCCAGTACCGAACACCCAGCTCCTGCCAGCAACACTGGAAGATGCGCTGAAGACGGCAACAGAGGTTCACCCGACCCTGCTGTCATCCCTGCAGGACATCGAAGAGGCGAAGTACCAGCATGAAGGCTCCAAGTCAGGGTTCTACCCGAACGTAGCCTTTGAAGTGGATCAGAACTGGAACGAGGACATTGATGCGGTCAAAGGCCGTAACGACGATCTCACCGCCATGGTCCGGATGCGTTACAACCTGTTCCGCGGTGGGTCCGATCTGGCAGAAAGCAAGGCAACCTCTGCGCTCTATTCCCAGGCCAAAGACATTCACATGAATGCCTTCCGTCAGGTGGAAGAGGGGACCCGCCTCGCCTGGAACGCCAAAGAGTCGCTGGCCAAGCAAAAAGTCTTCCTCAAAGAGCACGTGGACGCCAGCTATGACACCGTACAGGCGTACAAGAAGCAATTCGGCCTGGGCCAACGGACCTTGCTGGACGTGCTGAACACGGAGAACGAACTGTTCGAGGCTCGCCGCAGCTACATCACGGCCGAGTACGACTCCCTGTTGGCGGATTATCGTATCCTCAATGCCACCGGTGGTCTGCTCAATGCCCTGAATGTGCAGCAACCGGCTGAATGGCAGGCCAACAACAACTGATGGCCCTGCCACTGATGTCATATCAGGCAAGGGGAATGGCTGCAGCGTGCTGCAGTCATTCTTTTATGCGTCCGGCGGTCAGGGGATGATGGCGGCGTCATGACACAGAAAGAAGTGGCATCGACAGGCTGGAGCCGACGTGATGGGTATCGAGCTGTCGCAGGTGCACGCGCGCCCTGGCGGGTTCGCCTGCTATGGCTGGCCCTGCTGGCGATCCCCCTGCTGCTCAGCGCCAGCCAGCCTCTCTCACCGGAGGATATGAAACTGGTCAAGCGCGCTGAGGAGACCTATGGCCCCAGGGCCGGCAAACGGGTCACCAGCTGGCGCACTTTGGCAATGCAGAACAAGGCGGCGGGGCTGACGGATCGGCAGAAGCTGGAGAAGGTGAACCAGTTCTTCAACCAGATGCGTTTCATCGATGACATCAAGTTGTGGCACAAGAAGGATTATTGGGCGACACCGCTGGAATTTCTGGGCGCAGCGGGGGGAGATTGTGAAGACTTCAGCATTTCCAAGTATTTTACCTTGCTGGAACTTGGCATCCCTGATGAAAAAATGCGAATGGTATATGTCAAGGCATTGGATTATAACCAGTTTCATATGGTCGTTGCCTACTATGAGACGCCTGCGGCAGTACCCCTGATTCTGGACAATCTTGTCGGCTCAATTCGCCCGGCGACCCAACGGGCGGATTTGTTGCCAATTTACAGTTTTAACGGTAGTCACTTGTGGCTGATGAAAGCGCGTGGTCAAGGGGAACTGGCCGGGCAATCATCCCGCTTGGGATTATGGACGGACTTACGCAATCGCATGACATCGGGGCGATTGGCTCGGCCTGCGGTCAATTTGGATGATTAACCTATGACGCTCTACAGACAACTATTGGCAACCATGCTGCTGCTGTTCGGATTGCTGTTTGCCGCCACCTATTGGGTGCAATTCAATTCGACCCGCAACTACCTGGCGCAGCAGCAGGAGACCACCGTCATCAATACGTCCACCGCACTGGGTCTGGCGCTGACCCCCTATCTGGAGAACGGCGACAAGGTCAGTGCCGAATCCGTGATCAAGGCGGTGTTCGACGGGGGTTACTACAAGCTGGTCCGTCTCGATCTGCTGGCCTCCAAGGATGTCATCGAGCTGGAGAACAGCAGCCATATCGAAGGGGTCCCACAGTGGTTCATTGGGCTGGAGCTGTTCCCTGAAGTGGCCAATGAATCGATTTTGACGTCGGGTTGGCTGCAACTGGGCAAGCTGAAGGTCGTCGGCCACCCTGGACAAGCCTACTACGAGCTTTGGAAAGGAATGAGCGAACTGGCCACCTGGTTCCTGGTCGGCTTTCTCGTCACCACTCTCTTGCTGATGCGGGCGCTCAATTATCTGCTCAAACCGCTCAAGCTGATTTGCGATCAGGCGGTTGAAATCGAGCTGCACCATTTCGGCCACGCCATTCCCGAGCCCAAGACCCGCGAGCTGCGGCAAGTGGTACAGGCCATCAATACCCTTTCCAGCAAGCTTGCCGTGCAGTTCAAAGAGCAGGCCGACGAGGCCGAGAATCTGCGAGCCCGCGTCTATGTGGATGCCGTCTCCGGGCTTGGCAACCGCTCTTACTTCGTCGGGCAGGTCAATGCCTGGATTGCGGAGGCCGGGCAGGGCGGGGTCATGCTGGTGGCCGTCGACATGCTGGACGATCTCTATCGGGAAGAGGGCTTTGCTGCAAGGGACAACATGGTCAAATCCATTGCACAGGTGCTCAGGGAATTGCTGGATGGCTGGGATGGCGCGGCGCTGGCCCGGATCTCGGCGACGGAGTATGCCTTGCTCTGCCCCACCGATGATCTGTCTCAGCTCAAGGAGCTGGCGGAGCTCATCAACAGCCGTATCGCCGATCTGGTTGTCAATCCCATGGGAGAAAGCGGTGCGCTGTCCGTCGTCGGCATCGCTGGCCGTGATGGCAATGACGATCTCTCGGCCCTGCTGACGAAGGCGGATAACGCCCTTGGCAAAGCGCGCAATGAGCGGCGCGGTGCCGTCGTGATGGAAGGCGGCAATGAGCAGGGACTGATGGGACGCCTTGCCTGGCGAGACCTGGTGCAGGATGCCATTGCCAGACATCTCTGGCGCTTCAAGGCACAGCCTGCATGCCGCTTCGATGATGGTACCCGCCTGCATGCCGAGTTGTTCGCGGCCATCTCGCGAGATGGAACGGATTACTTCGCAGGGCAGTTCTTGCCTGCGATCGAGCAGTTCAAGATGGGGGCCGAGTTTGACAAGGCGGTGCTGGAAGCCTGCGTCCCCTTGTTCAAGCAGCAACCGGAATTGGTGTTGGCAGTCAATATCACGGCGGGTTCTCTCTGTTCGGATGAGTTCCTGACATGGCTCAGAGGCTATCTGTCGCTGAACGTGGAGCTGAAGGAGCGACTGCTGTTCGAGATCCCGGAAGCGGCCATCATGAAACACAAAGAGTATGTGACTCATCTGGTTGAGCTGTTGCGAGAGCACGGCTTCTTGTGGGGGGTCGATCACTATGGCCGGCACTTCCAGTCCCTCGGCTATCTGGAAGAGCTGACCCCCGCTTATGTCAAGGTGGACCACGGGTATACCAGCCAGGTCATGGAACCAGGCGCCGATACCTCCTTCCTGGCGGCTGTCTGTCGGGCTGCCCACAACGCGGGTGTCATGACCATCGCCACCCGTGTGGAAGATAAACGGCAGGTTGAATTGTTGTCCAGTTTGCATATCGATGGTTATCAGGGGTTCGTTCACCCTGCATTTCCACTGGCATAAGCGGTACAACTCGATAGAAAGGGGCCCATTAAGGGCCCTTTTTTATATCTGTTTAGAATATGTACATCATTTTTACGCGACATATAGGTAATATCACTAAAACTCGCGCTGTTACTTATTTGATTTTTATATGTAAAAAATATTCGTTCGATTCGCTGCATCGGATGAAGTCAAAGAGACTCAACCCTGTACATTTTTGCAACGGAAGCAGGACGGGGGCGTATCTAGAGTGTAGGCATCAAGATCTGTCACCCTGGAGCAATGGATATGCGCACCCAAATCATCGACAAAACCGTGGTCGTCTCTTCCGTAGAAGGCAACGTTCAGATCCTGCTTGCCGATGGCAGCAGTCGCCCTCTCCAGCCTGGCGAGATACTGCAGCCTGGCGCCAGACTCAATATCGCTGATGATGCCAAATTGATGCTGGCGCCCTACGATGACAAACCTGCAGAGGGCAATGGTGTCCCGGCAGGGACAGAGATGCCTCCAGAGGGGCAATCTTCCTCATCGGTTGCCAATCATCAGCAAGGCTCGCCTGAAGTGTCGCCAGAAATTGCGGCGTTGCAACAATCCATCCTGCAAGGGGTTGACCCGACCAAGAACTTCGAAGCCTCTGCTGCCGGTGGGGCACCTGCCGCCGGTGGTGGTGGCGGTATCGGCGGGGTCGCTGGGGCCAGTGGCAATGGTGGTTTTGTTGTCATAGATCGCATCGGAGATGCGACCATAGCCGAGGCCGGATTCGATACCGGCTATGACACGTTGATCGATCAGAATGTGCTGCAGGAAGACGATCTTCTGCCCGAGAATCAGCTCGATGATCAGGATGAGTCTGCTGTTACCCAGGAAGATCAGGCCATCAGTGGCAATGTGCTCGACAACAGCAACAATCCGGATGGTCCCCTTGATACGTCTGTCATTTCCTATAGCTGGGGCAGCAATCAGGGAATTGCTGCCGGCGTTGAGAGCACGCTGGATGGGATTGGTACGCTGATCATCAATGCGGACGGCTCCTATACCTTTACCCCTGCGCTGAACTACACAGGCCCTGTACCTGCGGTCAATTACACCGTAACGGATGGGGATGATACCAACGACGCCACTCTGACCATCACCATCACCCCTGTAGATGAGCCTGTCTCGCTGAATGGATTGCAGGTCGAGGGTGGTGAGCTTGTCCTTGAAGAAGCCGCATTGCCGGATGGCTCAGCCCCCGATGGCGCCGCCTTGACCAAGAGCAGTACCTTTACATTCAATGCGGCAGATGGAGTACAAAGCCTGACACTGGGAGGTGTGACGCTGATCAGCAATGGCCAGGTCTTGACCACCTTCCCCCAGGGGATCCCCAGTCCTTTGGGAAATCAACTGCTGGTGACCGGCGTCAGCTACAACCCGGTGACAGGGGTTGGCAGCGTGACCTACAGCTACACCCTGAACGATAACGAAACACATAACAAACCTGCAAATGATGGGGCTCTGACGGAGAGCTTCAACGTCGTGTTGACGGACCTCGATGGCGACACGACCAGTGCAGGGCTGGATGTCGTGGTGCTGGATGACGTGCCGACGGCGGTGAGCGACGTCAACCTGACGGTGGCGAGCGAGAACAACCTGGTCCTCAATGGCAACGTCATCACCAACGACGTGCAGGGGGCGGATGGCGCGGCGGTGACTGCGGGCACCCTGAGCGGGACCTACGGCAGCCTGGTGCTCAATGCCAACGGCACCTACACCTACACCCTCAACCCGAACGACGGAGACTTCAAGGCGCTGACCGGGGGCGGGGTGGGCAGCGAAGTGTTCACCTACACCCTGACGGATGCGGACGGAGACGTGAGCACGGCGACCCTGACCCTGACCATCAAGAACGACGATGACGGGGTGACCATCACCAACCTGACGCCCAAGGGCGTGGGCGGGGATGCGAAGGTGTACGAAGACGACCTGCTGGCGACCCGCGGCGAGAACGAATCGGCGGGGTCGGACAGCAGCAAGGAGTCGACCACGGTGACGGGGGACTTTACCATCAGCGCGCCGGACGGAGTGAAGACCCTGAGCGTGGGTGGCATCAACATCGTGGTGAACGGGGTGGTGGCGGGCTTCCCGCTGAGCGGGGTGACCACGCCGCTGGGCAACACCCTGACCATCACTGGGTACAACCCGGCGACCGGGCTGGTGAGCTACAACTACACCCTGAACGACAACGGGGCGCACCCGACGGCGGACGGCAACAACAGCCTGTTCGAAGACTTCGCGGTGAGCCTAGTGGACAGCGACGGTGACTCGGCCTCGAACACCCTGAGCGTGCAGATTGTGGACGATGTGCCGACGGCGGTGAGCGACGTCAACCTGACGGCGGCGAGCGAGAACAACCTGGTCCTCAATGGCAACGTCATCACCAACGACGTGCAGGGGGCGGATGGCGCGGCGGTGACTGCGGGCACCCTGAGCGGGACCTACGGCAGCCTGGTGCTCAATGCCAACGGCACCTACACCTACACCCTCAACCCGAACGACGGAGACTTCAAGGCGCTGACCGGGGGCGGGGTGGGCAGCGAAGTGTTCACCTACACCCTGACGGATGCGGACGGAGACGTGAGCACGGCGACCCTGACCCTGACCATCAAGAACGACGATGACGGGGTGACCATCACCAACCTGACGCCCAAGGGCGTGGGCGGGGATGCGAAGGTGTACGAAGACGACCTGCTGGCGACCCGCGGCGAGAACGAATCGGCGGGGTCGGACAGCAGCAAGGAGTCGACCACGGTGACGGGGGACTTTACCATCAGCGCGCCGGACGGAGTGAAGACCCTGAGCGTGGGTGGCATCAACATCGTGGTGAACGGGGTGGTGGCGGGCTTCCCGCTGAGCGGGGTGACCACGCCGCTGGGCAACACCCTGACCATCACTGGGTACAACCCGGCGACCGGGCTGGTGAGCTACAACTACACCCTGAACGACAACGGGGCGCACCCGACGGCGGACGGCAACAACAGCCTGTTCGAAGACTTCGCGGTGAGCCTAGTGGACAGCGACGGTGACTCGGCCTCGAACACCCTGAGCGTGCAGATTGTGGACGATGTGCCGACGGCGGTGAGCGACGTCAACCTGACGGCGGCGAGCGAGAACAACCTGGTCCTCAATGGCAACGTCATCACCAACGACGTGCAGGGGGCGGATGGCGCGGCGGTGACTGCGGGCACCCTGAGCGGGACCTACGGCAGCCTGGTGCTCAATGCCAACGGCACCTACACCTACACCCTCAACCCGAACGACGGAGACTTCAAGGCGCTGACCGGGGGCGGGGTGGGCAGCGAAGTGTTCACCTACACCCTGACGGATGCGGACGGAGACGTGAGCACGGCGACCCTGACCCTGACCATCAAGAACGACGATGACGGGGTGACCATCACCAACCTGACGCCCAAGGGCGTGGGCGGGGATGCGAAGGTGTACGAAGACGACCTGCTGGCGACCCGCGGCGAGAACGAATCGGCGGGGTCGGACAGCAGCAAGGAGTCGACCACGGTGACGGGGGACTTTACCATCAGCGCGCCGGACGGAGTGAAGACCCTGAGCGTGGGTGGCATCAACATCGTGGTGAACGGGGTGGTGGCGGGCTTCCCGCTGAGCGGGGTGACCACGCCGCTGGGCAACACCCTGACCATCACTGGGTACAACCCGGCGACCGGGCTGGTGAGCTACAACTACACCCTGAACGACAACGGGGCGCACCCGACGGCGGACGGCAACAACAGCCTGTTCGAAGACTTCGCGGTGAGCCTAGTGGACAGCGACGGTGACTCGGCCTCGAACACCCTGAGCGTGCAGATTGTGGACGATGTGCCGACGGCGGTGAGCGACGTCAACCTGACGGCGGCGAGCGAGAACAACCTGGTCCTCAATGGCAACGTCATCACCAACGACGTGCAGGGGGCGGATGGCGCGGCGGTGACTGCGGGCACCCTGAGCGGGACCTACGGCAGCCTGGTGCTCAATGCCAACGGCACCTACACCTACACCCTCAACCCGAACGACGGAGACTTCAAGGCGCTGACCGGGGGCGGGGTGGGCAGCGAAGTGTTCACCTACACCCTGACGGATGCGGACGGAGACGTGAGCACGGCGACCCTGACCCTGACCATCAAGAACGACGATGACGGGGTGACCATCACCAACCTGACGCCCAAGGGCGTGGGCGGGGATGCGAAGGTGTACGAAGACGACCTGCTGGCGACCCGCGGCGAGAACGAATCGGCGGGGTCGGACAGCAGCAAGGAGTCGACCACGGTGACGGGGGACTTTACCATCAGCGCGCCGGACGGAGTGAAGACCCTGAGCGTGGGTGGCATCAACATCGTGGTGAACGGGGTGGTGGCGGGCTTCCCGCTGAGCGGGGTGACCACGCCGCTGGGCAACACCCTGACCATCACTGGGTACAACCCGGCGACCGGGCTGGTGAGCTACAACTACACCCTGAACGACAACGGGGCGCACCCGACGGCGGACGGCAACAACAGCCTGTTCGAAGACTTCGCGGTGAGCCTAGTGGACAGCGACGGTGACTCGGCCTCGAACACCCTGAGCGTGCAGATTGTGGACGATGTGCCGACGGCGGTGAGCGACGTCAACCTGACGGCGGCGAGCGAGAACAACCTGGTCCTCAATGGCAACGTCATCACCAACGACGTGCAGGGGGCGGATGGCGCGGCGGTGACTGCGGGCACCCTGAGCGGGACCTACGGCAGCCTGGTGCTCAATGCCAACGGCACCTACACCTACACCCTCAACCCGAACGACGGAGACTTCAAGGCGCTGACCGGGGGCGGGGTGGGCAGCGAAGTGTTCACCTACACCCTGACGGATGCGGACGGAGACGTGAGCACGGCGACCCTGACCCTGACCATCAAGAACGACGATGACGGGGTGACCATCACCAACCTGACGCCCAAGGGCGTGGGCGGGGATGCGAAGGTGTACGAAGACGACCTGCTGGCGACCCGCGGCGAGAACGAATCGGCGGGGTCGGACAGCAGCAAGGAGTCGACCACGGTGACGGGGGACTTTACCATCAGCGCGCCGGACGGAGTGAAGACCCTGAGCGTGGGTGGCATCAACATCGTGGTGAACGGGGTGGTGGCGGGCTTCCCGCTGAGCGGGGTGACCACGCCGCTGGGCAACACCCTGACCATCACTGGGTACAACCCGGCGACCGGGCTGGTGAGCTACAACTACACCCTGAACGACAACGGGGCGCACCCGACGGCGGACGGCAACAACAGCCTGTTCGAAGACTTCGCGGTGAGCCTAGTGGACAGCGACGGTGACTCGGCCTCGAACACCCTGAGCGTGCAGATTGTGGACGATGTGCCGACGGCGGTGAGCGACGTCAACCTGACGGCGGCGAGCGAGAACAACCTGGTCCTCAATGGCAACGTCATCACCAACGACGTGCAGGGGGCGGATGGCGCGGCGGTGACTGCGGGCACCCTGAGCGGGACCTACGGCAGCCTGGTGCTCAATGCCAACGGCACCTACACCTACACCCTCAACCCGAACGACGGAGACTTCAAGGCGCTGACCGGGGGCGGGGTGGGCAGCGAAGTGTTCACCTACACCCTGACGGATGCGGACGGAGACGTGAGCACGGCGACCCTGACCCTGACCATCAAGAACGACGATGACGGGGTGACCATCACCAACCTGACGCCCAAGGGCGTGGGCGGGGATGCGAAGGTGTACGAAGACGACCTGCTGGCGACCCGCGGCGAGAACGAATCGGCGGGGTCGGACAGCAGCAAGGAGTCGACCACGGTGACGGGGGACTTTACCATCAGCGCGCCGGACGGAGTGAAGACCCTGAGCGTGGGTGGCATCAACATCGTGGTGAACGGGGTGGTGGCGGGCTTCCCGCTGAGCGGGGTGACCACGCCGCTGGGCAACACCCTGACCATCACTGGGTACAACCCGGCGACCGGGCTGGTGAGCTACAACTACACCCTGAACGACAACGGGGCGCACCCGACGGCGGACGGCAACAACAGCCTGTTCGAAGACTTCGCGGTGAGCCTAGTGGACAGCGACGGTGACTCGGCCTCGAACACCCTGAGCGTGCAGATTGTGGACGATGTGCCGACGGCGGTGAGCGACGTCAACCTGACGGCGGCGAGCGAGAACAACCTGGTCCTCAATGGCAACGTCATCACCAACGACGTGCAGGGGGCGGATGGCGCGGCGGTGACTGCGGGCACCCTGAGCGGGACCTACGGCAGCCTGGTGCTCAATGCCAACGGCACCTACACCTACACCCTCAACCCGAACGACGGAGACTTCAAGGCGCTGACCGGGGGCGGGGTGGGCAGCGAAGTGTTCACCTACACCCTGACGGATGCGGACGGAGACGTGAGCACGGCGACCCTGACCCTGACCATCAAGAACGACGATGACGGGGTGACCATCACCAACCTGACGCCCAAGGGCGTGGGCGGGGATGCGAAGGTGTACGAAGACGACCTGCTGGCGACCCGCGGCGAGAACGAATCGGCGGGGTCGGACAGCAGCAAGGAGTCGACCACGGTGACGGGGGACTTTACCATCAGCGCGCCGGACGGAGTGAAGACCCTGAGCGTGGGTGGCATCAACATCGTGGTGAACGGGGTGGTGGCGGGCTTCCCGCTGAGCGGGGTGACCACGCCGCTGGGCAACACCCTGACCATCACTGGGTACAACCCGGCGACCGGGCTGGTGAGCTACAACTACACCCTGAACGACAACGGGGCGCACCCGACGGCGGACGGCAACAACAGCCTGTTCGAAGACTTCGCGGTGAGCCTAGTGGACAGCGACGGTGACTCGGCCTCGAACACCCTGAGCGTGCAGATTGTGGACGATGTGCCGACGGCGGTGAGCGACGTCAACCTGACGGCGGCGAGCGAGAACAACCTGGTCCTCAATGGCAACGTCATCACCAACGACGTGCAGGGGGCGGATGGCGCGGCGGTGACTGCGGGCACCCTGAGCGGGACCTACGGCAGCCTGGTGCTCAATGCCAACGGCACCTACACCTACACCCTCAACCCGAACGACGGAGACTTCAAGGCGCTGACCGGGGGCGGGGTGGGCAGCGAAGTGTTCACCTACACCCTGACGGATGCGGACGGAGACGTGAGCACGGCGACCCTGACCCTGACCATCAAGAACGACGATGACGGGGTGACCATCACCAACCTGACGCCCAAGGGCGTGGGCGGGGATGCGAAGGTGTACGAAGACGACCTGCTGGCGACCCGCGGCGAGAACGAATCGGCGGGGTCGGACAGCAGCAAGGAGTCGACCACGGTGACGGGGGACTTTACCATCAGCGCGCCGGACGGAGTGAAGACCCTGAGCGTGGGTGGCATCAACATCGTGGTGAACGGGGTGGTGGCGGGCTTCCCGCTGAGCGGGGTGACCACGCCGCTGGGCAACACCCTGACCATCACTGGGTACAACCCGGCGACCGGGCTGGTGAGCTACAACTACACCCTGAACGACAACGGGGCGCACCCGACGGCGGACGGCAACAACAGCCTGTTCGAAGACTTCGCGGTGAGCCTAGTGGACAGCGACGGTGACTCGGCCTCGAACACCCTGAGCGTGCAGATTGTGGACGATGTGCCGACGGCGGTGAGCGACGTCAACCTGACGGCGGCGAGCGAGAACAACCTGGTCCTCAA
The DNA here is from genome assembly GCF_019048585.1 of Aeromonas sp. FDAARGOS 1418. Taxonomy (NCBI): domain Bacteria; kingdom Pseudomonadati; phylum Pseudomonadota; class Gammaproteobacteria; order Aeromonadales; family Aeromonadaceae; genus Aeromonas; species Aeromonas sp. FDAARGOS 1418. The sequence continues at coordinate 2,553,364 of NZ_CP077387.1, forward strand.
TGGCAACGTCATCACCAACGACGTGCAGGGGGCGGATGGCGCGGCGGTGACTGCGGGCACCCTGAGCGGGACCTACGGCAGCCTGGTGCTCAATGCCAACGGCACCTACACCTACACCCTCAACCCGAACGACGGAGACTTCAAGGCGCTGACCGGGGGCGGGGTGGGCAGCGAAGTGTTCACCTACACCCTGACGGATGCGGACGGAGACGTGAGCACGGCGACCCTGACCCTGACCATCAAGAACGACGATGACGGGGTGACCATCACCAACCTGACGCCCAAGGGCGTGGGCGGGGATGCGAAGGTGTACGAAGACGACCTGCTGGCGACCCGCGGCGAGAACGAATCGGCGGGGTCGGACAGCAGCAAGGAGTCGACCACGGTGACGGGGGACTTTACCATCAGCGCGCCGGACGGAGTGAAGACCCTGAGCGTGGGTGGCATCAACATCGTGGTGAACGGGGTGGTGGCGGGCTTCCCGCTGAGCGGGGTGACCACGCCGCTGGGCAACACCCTGACCATCACTGGGTACAACCCGGCGACCGGGCTGGTGAGCTACAACTACACCCTGAACGACAACGGGGCGCACCCGACGGCGGACGGCAACAACAGCCTGTTCGAAGACTTCGCGGTGAGCCTAGTGGACAGCGACGGTGACTCGGCCTCGAACACCCTGAGCGTGCAGATTGTGGACGATGTGCCGACGGCGGTGAGCGACGTCAACCTGACGGCGGCGAGCGAGAACAACCTGGTCCTCAATGGCAATGTCATCACCAACGACGTGCAGGGGGCGGATGGTGCGGCGGTGACTGCGGGCACCCTGAGCGGGACCTACGGCAGCCTGGTGCTCAATGCCAACGGCACCTACACCTACACCCTCAACCCGAACGACGGAGACTTCAAGGCGCTGACCGGGGGCGGGGTGGGCAGCGAAGTGTTCACCTACACCCTGACGGATGCGGACGGAGACGTGAGCACGGCGACCCTGACCCTGACCATCAAGAACGACGATGACGGGGTGACCATCACCAACCTGACGCCCAAGGGCGTGGGCGGGGATGCGAAGGTGTACGAAGACGACCTGCTGGCGACCCGCGGCGAGAACGAATCGGCGGGGTCGGACAGCAGCAAGGAGTCGACCACGGTGACGGGGGACTTTACCATCAGCGCGCCGGACGGAGTGAAGACCCTGAGCGTGGGTGGCATCAACATCGTGGTGAACGGGGTGGTGGCGGGCTTCCCGCTGAGCGGGGTGACCACGCCGCTGGGCAACACCCTGACCATCACTGGGTACAACCCGGCGACCGGGCTGGTGAGCTACAACTACACCCTGAACGACAACGGGGCGCACCCGACGGCGGACGGCAACAACAGCCTGTTCGAAGACTTCGCGGTGAGCCTAGTGGACAGCGACGGTGACTCGGCCTCGAACACCCTGAGCGTGCAGATTGTGGACGATGTGCCGACGGCGGTGAGCGACGTCAACCTGACGGCGGCGAGCGAGAACAACCTGGTCCTCAATGGCAATGTCATCACCAACGACGTGCAGGGGGCGGATGGCGCGGCGGTGACTGCGGGCACCCTGAGCGGGACCTACGGCAGCCTGGTGCTCAATGCCAACGGCACCTACACCTACACCCTCAACCCGAACGACGGAGACTTCAAGGCGCTGACCGGGGGCGGGGTGGGCAGCGAAGTGTTCACCTACACCCTGACGGATGCGGACGGAGACGTGAGCACGGCGACCCTGACCCTGACCATCAAGAACGACGATGACGGGGTGACCATCACCAACCTGACGCCCAAGGGCGTGGGCGGGGATGCGAAGGTGTACGAAGACGACCTGCTGGCGACCCGCGGCGAGAACGAATCGGCGGGGTCGGACAGCAGCAAGGAGTCGACCACGGTGACGGGGGACTTTACCATCAGCGCGCCGGACGGAGTGAAGACCCTGAGCGTGGGTGGCATCAACATCGTGGTGAACGGGGTGGTGGCGGGCTTCCCGCTGAGCGGGGTGACCACGCCGCTGGGCAACACCCTGACCATCACTGGGTACAACCCGGCGACCGGGCTGGTGAGCTACAACTACACCCTGAACGACAACGGGGCGCACCCGACGGCGGACGGCAACAACAGCCTGTTCGAAGACTTCGCGGTGAGCCTAGTGGACAGCGACGGTGACTCGGCCTCGAACACCCTGAGCGTGCAGATTGTCGATGACGTGCCGACGGGCAACGATGATGCTGACAGTGCCACTGAAGGTGTGTTCACTCCGGTGACGGGTAATGTCATTACCGGGGCGGGGACCATCGGCGGCACAGCCGGTGCCGGGGTGGACGTCATGGGGGCGGATGGTGCGGCAATCAGCCAGGTCGTGAGCTCGAACGGCAATTCAGACAGTAATCCTGCCGGTGGATTCACTGTGACCGGGCTGTATGGGACGCTGACCATGGGGCTGGATGGCGAATACAGCTATACGCTCACGGCGGCATCGGTTCCCGTGGGGGCCTCAGAGGTATTTACCTACACGCTCAAAGATGGCGATGGTGATACGGATCCGGCAACTCTGACCATCAATATTGCTCAGGATACCCGTGTCCCTGTATTGACCATCGGCAATGCGACGGTTGATGAGGAGGGACTGCCTGAGGGGACGGCCGCCAGTGGTAATTCGGAGATATTCAATGGCAGCTTCACCATCAACACCCAGGGGGAAAATCTGACTACCTTGACCATCGGTGGGCAGGCTTACAACTTGACCAGTGGCGGCAGTCAGACCTTGATCAACAATACGGAAGGAATGCTGACGGTAACCGGTGTCAGCGGACCCACGGCCGGTGTCTACACGGTGAACTATACCTACACGCTCAAAGACAATGTGCTGACTCACAACGTTCAAGGCAACAGTGATACAGCGAATGGTCCGAGTTTCGTCGTGTCGGCTACGGATGCCAGTGGCGACAGTGGCACGGGTAACCTGCAGGTTGTGATCAGTGATGATGCCCCCATTGCCAATGCTGTTACCAATGCAGGCCAGGCGACTCAGGTGCAGAACACGAATCTGATGTTGATCCTCGATATTTCCGGCAGTATGGGTGATCCATCGGGCTATCAAGGCATGACTCGGATGCAGGTGATGCAAAAGTCCGCTTTGGAGCTGCTGGACAAATACAGCGCCTACGGCAGCGTCATGGTCAATATCGTGACCTTCTCCACTTCAGCCGCCAATCCGACCGGGGTGTGGGTCTCGGTCGATGTAGCCAAGGCCATCATCCTTGGCCTTACCCCCACGGACTCGACCAACTACGATGATGCACTGAACGAGGCAATCAAAGCCTTTGGCGATACAGGTAGACTCGCTAATGCGCAAAATGTCTCTTACTTCATGTCGGATGGTCTGCCAAATGCCAACTCGTTGAGCGGTACCCCCGCCACAGTTCCTGATGGCAACAACTCGCTTGGCGGTGGGAACGGGATCGATGGTGACGGCACGACACTGAGCGGTGAAACCAAGGACTGGGCCGATTTCCTGACGGCGAACAACATCAATTCATACGCGCTCGGGATGGGCTCGGGAGCGACCCAGTCTGCACTGGATCCCATTGCCTACAACGGGGTCAGTGGTGCCAGCCCGGCGAATACCACCGCAGTGGTGGTGACTGACTTCAGCCAACTGACCGCGACCCTTTTGAGCACTGTGGTAGCTCCGCCCCTGGCAGGACAACTGATCAACGGGGTAGCAGTGAGTGCTGGGGCCGACGGTGGCTGGCTCAATGCCATTACCGTGGGCGGGGTGACTTATACCTACAACCAGAAGACGGACTCCGCTGGCGTCTCGGGAGGAACATCAGTCGGGACTTTCAATACAGCGACCAATGAATGGACCATTACACTTGCAGGCGGCATCCTCAAGGTGGATATGGACAACGGCGCCTACACCTATACTCCGCCGACATCCATTCCGGTCGGGGGGATAAACCAGGTCGTGGGTTACAGTGTGATAGACAATGATGGGGATACTGCGTCCAGCACCTTGTCCATCGTTATCAACCCGGCGGTCGGTCCTACCGTGGTTCGTGATGACTTTATCATCACCAACCAGGACCCGGCGACCATTCCGGATTGGGCTCTGCTTGCCAATGACACCGGGCCTCTGGCTGCGACCCAGATGATCACGGGCGTCTCGGGAGCCGTTGGAGGGACCGTCACAGACAATGCAGGCTCGGTAACATTTGATGATACCTCCGGCAATGCGACTCCCAACTCTTACGAGGGTTCGTTCAACTACACCAATAGCACGACCACAGATACGGCCAAGGTGTATGTGGATGTGCAGAGCGGTTTGACACTTACCGGGAGCTATCTCGATGAGATCCTTATTGGGGGATCTGGAAACGATACGCTCAACGGCAATGCCGGGAACGACATCCTGCTTGGGGGGCTCGGCAACGACACCTTGAATGGCGGCAACGGCAATGATACGGCCAGTTACTTCGACAGTGCTGCTGGGGTCACGGTCACAGTCAATGGCGCCAATCAGAATACCGGAGGGGCAGGGACAGACAGCCTGAGCAACATGGAAAACCTGGTAGGGTCCATGTTCAACGACAGCCTGACCGGCGATGGCAATGCCAATGTCCTGAGCGGACTGGCAGGTAACGACATCTTGAGTGGTGGTGGTGGCGACGACCTGCTGATTGGGGGTACCGGCAGTGATACCCTGACTGGTGGGGCTGGCAAGGATACCTTCAAATGGATGGCAGGTGATGCAGGAGGCACGGATACCATCAAAGACTTCACCACGGGGGCCAATGGAGATGTTCTGGACCTGAGTGAACTGCTCAGTGGTGAGCATGCCGATGCGAGCACACTGGATCACTATCTTACCTTTGCTCCTGGTCCGGGCAGTGGCAAGTCGACTCTGACCATTGATCTGGATGGCGCGGGAAGTGGCACCACGACTCATACCATCCTCTTTGACAACGTGGATCTGACGGCTGGCAAATCCAATCTGCAGATCATTCAGGATCTGCTGGATCAGGGCAACCTCAAGGTCGATCCGTAAGCAGGGTATGGGGGCCGGGTGTGCCCGGCCCCTGTTATTTGATGGAGTGGGCAGATAAGATAGCTGCAGTATCAGGAGAGGGTCACCATGCAGTCATTCAACTGGGTCGACATCGACGGCATTCGCTATAGCTGGAACGGGCAGGACAATATCGTCTGCACCGGCCGCTTTGGCTATCAGGCCACGATGACGGGTGACACGCTCAACGGTCTGGAGCTGGAGAGCGAAGATGGTGAGGTGGCGGGGTTGCTGAATGTGGACTTTGCCGCTTCTCGTATCAGCTTCACGCCTGCAGAGGATGCGCCCCTGCCCCATATGATGGTGCTGGTCGGCCATGAGTGGGGGCAGCAGGAGTATTCGTTGCAGAGCCTGAGCGATACCTCCTTGCAGGGGCTGCTCAGCCACGGTGAGGAGCTTGACTGGGGGGGGCTGGCCGTCGTGACGACGTCCGAGCCGAATCTGCCATCACAAGGTCATGTTCTGTCGTGGGATTCGTTCCACTTTGAGGATGAATCGCTGTTTGGCAGCCCGGCGCCTGCTTCCGTGATGACAAGCCATGGCAATTCAGGAGGAGGGGAGATCAGCATCAATATCGACATGACCAATCAGGTGCTGGACCAGATCCCGCCGACACACGATATATGAATCCCAATCGACGACATGCATAATGACCTCCATCTAAATGATGGAGGTTTTTTTATGTGGCGTCCCCTTCTTACCCTGTCCGCGCTGGTTGTCAGTGCTCCGTTGCTTGCCATCGAGGTTCCTCAGGCCCCCCATCTGGTCGTCAGTGGCTATGCGGAGCAGAAGGCTGAACCAGACATGCTGACGCTCAATGTCGCCGTCACGGCACTGGAGAAGCAGGGCATCAAGGCCAAACAGCAGGTAGATACCAAGGTAGCAGCCTTCTTTGGCCAGCTGGAGAGCCTCGGCATCAAGCGCAGCGACGTGGAGGCTGGCAATCTGGTGATCTCCCCCGAGTATCAATATCCCCAGAACAAGCAGCCTGAAATGGTGGGTTACCGTGCCCAGCGCCAACTGGCCGTCAAACTCTATCAACTCGACAAACTCAGCCAGTTGATGGATACCGCCCTCAAGGCGGGTCTGGAGTCCGTGACCCAGATAGAGTACGGCCTGAAGTCACCACAGGTCATCAAGGAGCAGGCCCGGCTTGGTGCTGTCGCTGATGCCACGAGCAAGGCGGAATCCCTGGCCAAGGCTTTCGGCATGAAGCTTGGCAAGGTGTATAGCGTCGAATACCGCAACAGTTCCCCCATGCCGGTCTATACCCGTGCCATGAAGGCCGCGGCAGCCCCTGCCGCCGACATGATGGAAAACAGCTATCAACAGCAGCAGATCAGCATCACTGACAATGTAGAAGCCGTCTTCCTGCTGGAATAACACAGCCCCTTTGTCCATCACTCAAACCCGAGGCAACCCCTCGGGTTTGTCATTGCAGGGACTGGCAGGACAAGCGAGCCGCGAACTGGGTCAGGTGAAACGGGAATGGAATAAAAAAATGCCGGTCACTGACCGGCATTTTTGTTGGAGGAGGCTCGATGCCTAGCCCAGGTTGGTCGCCAGCTTGCGTTGGCTCTTCTGTTTGAGCAGATAGCCGATACCGAGTACCAGGACCCAGGCCGGGATCAGCTCGACCGAGATGCGGGTGCCGTCGTTCATGTACATGATCACCAGGATGGCGGCCATGAAGGCGAGGCAGAGGTAGTTGCCAAACGGGCTCCACAGTGCCTTGAACTTGGTGGTGACGCCTTCTGCAGCCTTCACCTTGCGGAACTTGAGGTGCGCCAGGCTGATCATGGCCCAGTTGATGACCAGGGCGGAGACCACCAGGGACATCAGCAGACCAAAGGCCTTGCCCGGGATCAAATAGTTGATGAGCACGCACAGCAGGGTGGCCGCGGCCGAGATGGTGATGGCGGTCAGGGGCACGCCGCTCTTGCTGGTCTTGAGCAGGGCCTTGGGGCCGTTGCCCTGCTTGGCCAGGCCAAACAGCATGCGGCTGTTGCAGTAGACGCAGCTGTTGTACACCGACAGCGCGGCGGTCAGCACCACCAGGTTAAGTACGTTGGCTACCAGGTTGCTGTCGAGCGCATGGAAGATCATCACGAACGGGCTGCCGCCTTCCACTACCTTGCCCCAGGGATAGAGGGAGAGCAGTACGGTGAGGGCACCGATGTAGAAGATGAGGATGCGGTAGATCACCTGGTTGGTGGCCTTGGGGATGCTCTTCTCGGGATTGTCCGCTTCCGCTGCCGTGATGCCGACCAGCTCCAGACCGCCGAAGGAGAACATGATGAAGGCCATGGCCATCACCAGCCCGCCGACGCCGTTGGGGAAGAAGCCCCCCTGGGCCCAGAGGTTGCTGACCGTGGCCTCGGGGCCGCCGCTGCCGGAGAACAGCATCCAGCCGCCGAATCCAATCATGCCGAGAATGGCGACCACCTTGATGATGGCGAACCAGAACTCCATCTCGCCGAACGCCTTGACGTTGGAGAGGTTGATGGCGTTGATCAGCACGAAGAAGAAGGCCGCCGACATCCAGGTCGGGATCTCGGGCCACCAGTACTGGACATAGATACCGACTGCCGTCAGCTCGGCCATGCTCACCAGCACATAGAGCACCCAGTAGTTCCAGCCGGAGGCGAAGCCGGCGAAGTCACCCCAGTACTTGTAGGCAAAATGGCTGAATGAGCCGGCAACCGGCTCTTCCACCACCATCTCGCCCAGCTGGCGCATGATGAGGAAGGCGATGAAGCCGCCGATGGCATAACCCAGCAGCACCGCAGGGCCCGCCATCTTGATGGTGTCGGCAATGCCGAGGAACAGGCCAGTACCGATGGCACCGCCCAGTGCGATGAGCTGGATATGGCGGTTTTTCAAACCGCGCTTGAGCTCCTCGCCGTGTTGTTGAAGATCCATGCTTCCTTCCTTACGTCGCTGAAATCACTCGGCTCGCGTCCCGTCAGCCACAGCACGTCCTCTGCCTGGCGCGGCATCTTGTGCCGAAAACGTGACGAAATCCGTATTTATATCGTTACGGTTTGCCGCTGGCTGTTTTTTGTAGCGGCTACCAACCCGAGCAGAATAGTGATAATCGACCGACCATGCACCTGTTTTCCTCATCATCGGCTGCTGTTTTGTGCGCCATGCAGGTTTTTCATGATCTGGAAAGGGGTTTTGAGAGTGATTGCTGGTTTTATGTTCGAATGGATTTCCATATCTTGACTCTGTCCGGTTTTCATGGCCTTGTTGCCCTTTGATAAAAAGGGACTCATATGATGGAGCGCATAGTAGGTGGCCTGGTGATGGCCGTGCTCTGGCTCGGGATCTGGCTATCCCCCATGTTGCTGACGATGGCGATGAGCAGCCTTGTTGTCTGGGGCTGGCTGGGAGCGGATTACCTGGTGAATCACATCGCCATGGTGCTCATCCTTGCTGCCGGGATGGGGCTGGTGCCAGCCTGCTGGCTGAGCGAGCGAGTCCGCAAGGGCAGGGGACTCATTAATTTTCACGGCATGTTGATGAACAACAAGGAACTCAACAAGCCCTGAGCCTGCTTGCCCCGCGAGTGATGGGATGCCAGCGATGATGCTGGCATCATTTTTTCATCCTGTTCTTCTGTTTCGTTATCTTGCCACTCATCTGTTTCATGGTGCGTTGTGCTGTCACAGCCTTGCAGGTTAGCAGAGCTGGCGGCGAAGGCCGGTTGCTTCCAGGATCTTGGCGCTGATCTCCTCGACCGAGTGGGAGCTGGTATCGAGGAAGCGGATCGCCTCCTGGCGGAACAGCCTCTCGACGCTGGCCAGCTCCTGTTTGCATTGATCAAGTGAGGAGTAGCGGCTGTTGGCGCAGCGCTGGTTGCGGATCTCGTGCAGCCGCTGCGGCATGATGGTGAGGCCGAACAATTTGTGGCGATTGGCCTTGAGGGCGGCGGGCAGCTCCAGCGATCCCATGTCCTGCTCGATAAAGGGATAGTTGGCGGCGCGAATGCCAAATTGCAGTGCCAGATAGAGGCTGGTCGGTGTCTTGCCGCAACGGGAGACCCCGATGAGGATGATGTCTGCCTCGTCATACTCCCTGGTGGTGATGCCATCGTCGTTGGCCAGCGCAAAGTTGACCGCTTCGATGCGATCGTCGTACAGCTTGCGGTTTTCCATGCCATGGGTGCGATGCAACCTGGGCTCGGCCTTGATACCGAGCTCCTGTTCGAGAGGGCTCACGAAGGTGTTGAGAAAATCGTGGCTGCTGGCCTGGGCCTTGAGCACCTCTTCACGCACCATGGGGTCGACGATGGTGTGAAACAAGATGGGGCGCACCCCGGTCTGGCGAAACTGCTCGTCAATGCGTGCCCGTACCTGGCGCGCTTTCTCCTGGGTCTCGACAAAGGGGATGGTGACCTGCTCGAAGGCCAGGGGAAACTGGCTCAACACGGCGTGGCCGAAGACTTCGGCGGTGATGGCGGTGCCGTCGGATACATAGAATACGGTGTGCACTGCGGACTCCTGTGGTGCGCTCCAGGGGGCGGCGAGAAATAAGTATCTCTCGAAACCATATCGTTTTTGTCAACAGATCTGCCATGCCCAAGTTGTGAACTCGCTTGCAAACCTGAGTCGTTACCTTTTTGTGTCGCTATTGTAGAATGCCTGTGTCAAACGACCATCCCCAACTCTTGCTCGGGGATTTTTTTGACAATAAATAGAAAACGTTTTCATGGTCGTTGGCAACAGACACTAACAAAAACACACGACTTGGCACAGCAGGTGAATTGTCACCCTGGCCCCCCAACCTGGAGACATGCAAATGCAACAGTACGTACTCTGGTACGAACAGCTCGGTATGCAGGACGTTGAACGCGTCGGCGGCAAGAATGCATCCCTTGGCGAGATGATCAGCAACCTCTCGGGGGCCGGCGTGTCCGTGCCGGGCGGGTTTGCGACCACGGCCTTTGCGTTTAACGAGTTTCTGGAGTTAAGCGGCCTCAACGGCAAGATCCATGATCTGCTCGACAGTCTGGATGTGGATGACATCGCCGCCCTCAACCGGGCCGGTCAGCAGATCCGCGACTGGGTGGTGGAAGCGCCCTTCCAGCCCGCTCTGGAGCAGGCGGTACGCGAGGCCTATGACAAGCTGAGCGCGGGGCTCGAGGCCTCCTTTGCCGTGCGCTCCTCCGCCACTGCGGAAGACATGCCGGATGCGTCGTTTGCCGGTCAGCAGGAGACCTTCCTCAACGTGCGCGGCATCGATGCCGTCATGACTGCCATCAAGCATGTGTTTGCCTCTCTGTTCAACGATCGCGCCATCTCCTACCGGGTCCATCAGGGCTATGACCACAAGGGGGTCGCTCTCTCCGCCGGGGTACAGCGCATGGTGCGCTCGGATCTCGCCGCCTCCGGCGTCATGTTCACCCTGGACACCGAATCCGGCTTCAACGACGTGGTCTTCATCACCGGCGCCCAGGGCTTGGGCGAGATGGTGGTGCAGGGGGCCGTCAACCCGGACGAGTTCTATGTGCACAAGCCGACCCTCAAGGCCGGGCGCCCCGCCGTGGTGCGCAAGACGCTGGGCTCCAAGCTCATCAAGATGACCTACTCCGGGGATGCCGGTCATGGCCGTCAGGTGAAGGTGGTCGACACCACCGATGCCGAGCGCAACCGCTTCTGCATCACGGACGAGGAAGTGATGGCCCTGGCAAAGCAGGCCCTCATCATCGAGCAGCATTACGGTCGTCCGATGGACATCGAGTGGGCCAAGGATGGTCAGGATGGCAAGCTCTACATCGTTCAAGCCCGTCCGGAAACCGTGCGTAGCCGCCAGGAAGCCAATACTCTCGAGCGCTTTGCCCTCAAGCAAACCGGCAAGGTGCTGATCGAGGGGCGCGCCATCGGCCACAAGATTGGCGCGGGTCCGGCCCGTGTCATCTCCTCCATCAGCCAGATGGATGAAGTGCAGTCTGGCGATGTGCTGGTCACCGACATGACCGATCCGGATTGGGAGCCCATCATGAAGCGCGCTTCCGCCATCGTCACCAACCGGGGTGGACGCACCTGCCACGCCGCCATCATCGCCCGGGAGCTCGGCATTCCGGCAGTGGTGGGTTGCGGCAACGCCACCGACCACATCCAGGATGGTCAGCTCATCACCGTCTCCTGCGCGGAAGGGGATACCGGCTTCATCTATGACGGCGAGCTCGACTTCGATGTGGCGGTGACCGAGGTGGGCAACATGCCGCGCCTGCCCATCAAGATCATGATGAACGTCGGCAATCCGGACCGCGCCTTCGATTTTGCCCAGTTGCCGAATGCCGGCGTGGGCCTGGCCCGCCTCGAGTTCATCATCAACCGCATGATCGGGGTCCACCCCAAGGCGCTGCTGGAGTTCGATCAGCAGACCCCGGAACTCCAGGCCACCATCACCAGGATGATCGCGGGCTACGAGAGCCCACGGGAGTTCTACGTGGCCAAGCTGAGCGAGGGGATCGCCACCCTGGCGGCCGCCTTCTGGCCTGAGCGGGTCATCGTGCGGATGTCGGACTTCAAGTCCAATGAGTACGCCAACCTGGTGGGGGGCCGTGGTTACGAACCCCATGAAGAGAACCCCATGATCGGTTTCCGTGGCGCGTCGCGCTACATCGCCGACAGCTTCCGCCCCTGCTTCGCCCTCGAGTGCGAGGCGATGAAACGGGTGCGGGATGTCATGGGGCTGACCAACGTCGAAGTGATGATCCCCTTCGTGCGCACCCTGGGTGAGGCGGAGCAGGTGGTGGAGATACTGGCCGAGAACGGCCTGCGCCGTGGCGAGCGCGGCCTGAAAGTCATCATGATGTGCGAACTGCCCTCCAATGCGCTGCTGGCGGACAAGTTCCTCGAGCACTTCGACGGCTTCTCCATCGGTTCCAACGACATGACCCAGTTGACCCTGGGGCTGGATCGGGACTCCGGGCTCATCGCCCACCTGTTCGACGAGCGCAACGAAGCGGTCAAGGCACTGCTGGCCATGGCCATCGCCGCCGCCCGCAAGGCGGGCAAGTACGTGGGGATCTGCGGCCAGGGGCCGTCCGATCACCCGGACTTCGCCGCCTGGCTGGTCGAGCAGGGGATCGATTCCGTGTCGCTCAACCCCGATACCGTGGTCGACACCTGGCTCTATCTGGCCGAGCAGCACAAGGCCGGCTAAACCCGTCCCCGCTTTTTGATGACACGGCGCCGCAATGGCGCCGTTTTTGTCTACGCCCCCCTTTTTCTGTTAAAAGGGGAAAGAGCAAGGCGCTCCGCACCCATCACAGGACGATCCCATGACCTCATTGCAGTGGCAATCCGCCACCCTGGCCCTGCGTGGCCACCACACCCTGGTTATTCCCGAACTCTGTCTCACTCCGCAGGCCTGCTGGGCCTTCGTCGGCAGCAACGGCAGCGGCAAGACGGCGCTGGCGTCGGTCCTGTGCGGCGAGCTGGTCGTGCGTGCCGGAGCGGTATCGGGCCGAGTCCGGGCCGAGCGACTCTCGTTCGAGTCGCAGCAACAGCTGGGGGAGCTGGACTGGCAGCGGCGCAATACCGACATGCTGGGAGAAGAGGAGGAGGCGGGGTATCGGGTATCGACCCTGATGCTAGAGGCGGGGGACGAGGAGCATGAGGCCCGCGCGCTGCTGGCCCGTTTTGGCATCGAATCCCTGTGGGAGCGCCCCTATCGCTACCTCTCGAGCGGGGAGGGGCGCAAGCTGCTGCTGGCTCGCGCCCTGCTGGGTCGGCCCGAGCTGCTGGTGCTGGACGAACCCTTCGATGGCCTGGATCAGGGGGCCAGGGCTTCTTTGATGATGTTGCTGGCCGACCTGGTGTCAGAGGGGCTGCGCCTGGTGGTGATCGTCAACCGTTTTGACGAGATCCCGCCCTTTGCCACTCACCTCGGCCTGCTCGGCGAGTGTCGTCTGCTGCTGGCGGGGGAGCGCGAGGCGGTGCTCGGCAGCCAGGAGGTGGCCCAGCTGGCACGCGCCGAAACCACGTCCCCCCGTTTGCCGCCCCCGCTGACGACACCCGAGCCCTTGCCTCCCGGCCCTCGGGTCGTCATGAAAGCCATGCGTATCGCTTATGGGGATCAGGTGATCATCGATGGGCTCGACTGGATCATTGCCGAGGGGGAGCACTGGCAACTGGTGGGACCAAATGGGGCTGGCAAGTCGACCCTGCTCTCCCTCATCACCGGGGATCACCCGCAAGGTTACAACAATGAGCTCCATCTGTTCGGACGGCGGCGGGGCAGCGGCGAGAGCATCTGGGAGATCAAGCGTCACATCGGGCTCGTGAGCCCGGCGCTGCATCTGGACTATCGTGTCAGCTGCCCGGTGCAGACAGTGATCCTCTCCGGTTTCTACGACTCCATCGGGCTTTATACCCGGCCGGGAGATCGTCAGCTGGCGCTGGCCAACGCGTGGCTGGCCCTGATGGGGCTGGCCGACCAGGGGGTGCAGCCTTTCCACTCTCTCTCTTTCGGTCAGCAGCGACTGGTGCTGATCGCCCGTGCCCTGGTCAAGCATCCGCCGCTGCTCATCCTGGACGAACCCCTGCAGGGACTGGATCCCCTCAACCGTCACCTGGTGCGGGAGATGGTGGCGCGCCTCGTTGGCGAGGGAACCCAGCTGTTGTTCGTTTCCCATCATGCCGATGATGCACCCCCCGGTCTGACCCACAGGCTGAGCTTCGTGCCAAGGGAGGAGGGAGGATACGACTATCTGCAGGAGCGTCTGGGGAGCTGAGCCGCCCGGGCGGCATGGTCAGAGAGGGGCTGGTTCGGCGAGGAGCGGCGGCATCCCCAGCAGCGTCCAGCACCGCCCGAAGAAGAGCATGATCCCCAGCCAGAGCCAGGCCAGATAGTGACGGGTGGCGGCCATCCCCGTCACCGTCACCATGAGAGCCGTAAGGCGATAGGGGCGAACAGAAAGGGCGCCATATTGTCCATCATGGCGGTCATTTCACCAGGGAGAGGATCTGGCGAAATGCCGGATGGCGGCAATCTCCCATCAGATCAAAGAGACACATCTCCACCGACGTCAGCGCAGCTCCCCTGGCCGCCAGCTGAGTGATGGCGAGATCTCGGTTGGCAAGGGTGCGGGACGACACCGCATCCACCACCAGCGAGACCCGGGCGCCCTTGGCGAGAAGCCCCTGCACGCTCTGGTAGACGCAGATATGGGTCTCGATGCCACATACCAGCCAATGCTCGACCCCGCTCTCGGCCAGGGCGGTCGCCACAGTGGGCTCCCCCAGGGCGCCGAAGCTGTATTTGGGCAGCACAAGATCGCCTGCCTGCAGCGATTGCAATTCGGGCACGGTGGCACCGAGCTTGTCCGGGTTCTGCTCCAGCCAGAGCACCGGCAGGCCCAGCGCCCGGGCCCCTTGCACCAGCCTGGCGGTATTGGCAATCAGGGTGTCGCTCTCCTCGACCAGACGGGCCAGTTTGCCCTGGATATCGACCACCAGCAGGCCAGTGGTGTTTTGCTCAAGCATGAATGTCTCCTTGTCTGTGGCGGACTGCCTCGCCTGAAGTCTTTCGTTGGCTGACTCAGTGGCGCTGCTTCACTCGCTTGCCGTGCCTGGGCATTCAAGGTAGGTCATCGCCTCGATGTTGTTGCCATCGGGATCGCGCAGGAAGGTGGCGTAGTAATTGGGGGCATAGTGGGGACGCAGCCCCGGCAGCCCATTGCAGGCAAAACCTGCCTTGATCCCCGCGTGATGGAACGCATCCACCTGGGTCGCGTCGTCGGCCCTGAATGCGAGATGGCAGGAGGCGCCCTGCTGCCCCCGCTCAATCAGGAAGCCCACGTGATCGCGGCCCATCAGGCCAAAACCGGCCGCCGTCTCATCAGACCATTTGAGTTCTATCAAAAGAGGAGCCAGTACGGTGGCGTAGAAGTGCTGACAGGAGTCAAAACGCACCACCTTGATTTCAACATGATCGAACACGGTGACTCCTTGTGTGGCCTGGGTGTAGAGCAGCCCATCAGGCCCTCATGGGAACCGTTGAAATGGGTATCGAATGACCACAATAAGTTAGTTTGACGCCAGGCAGGGAGAGGGCAAGGCGCATAACTGCGCGCTCTGTCAAAGATTTTTCATCCAGTTGCGGGATGCGCTTTGCTCCGCGCTGGCCAAGCTTGCCCGGTTTTGTTGCTTGGCGAAGGCTACGAGCTCTGTTATGGTGTGCTCAATTAGCCGTTTGGATGGCTAGATGGTTGTGCGCTGACTGCTTGTTCGCGCCCCCGACCGCTCACCGTTTTGATGATCATGTTGACAGGGAGTTTTTATGCAACGTCGTTCCTTCTTCACCCTTTCCGCCCTGGCGTTGCTCGCCAGCAGCCTGCCGCTGTCCGCCTTTGCCATCGATGAGGCGAAGAAAGAGATCGTCATCGGCACCACGGTTGGCGACTTTGCCGACATGGTGACCGACTCTATCAAGCCGCAGCTCGAAGCCAAGGGCTACAAGGTCAAACTGGTGGAGTTCACCGATTACGTGACCCCCAACATCGCTCTGGCGGACGGGTCGCTTGACGTCAACTGCTTCCAGCACAAGCCCTATCTGGAGAGCTTCGCCAAAGACCGGGGTCTCTCTCTGGCGCCCATCACCCAGGTGCCGACCGGCCCCATGGGGCTCTACGCCGGCAAGCTGGGGGATCTGAAGGCGGTGAAAGAGGGAAGCACGGTCGCCATCCCGAACGACCCCACCAACCAAGCGCGGGCGCTGCTGATGTTGCAGGATCTGGGCTGGCTGAGCCTCAAGGAGGGGATCAATCCCCTCAAGGCGAGCGAGTTCGACGTGGTGAAGAACCCCCACAACCTCAAGCTGGTGCTGCTGGAGGCGGCGCAGCTGCCGCGCTCCCGTGAGGATGTGGACTTCTCCGTCATCAACGGCAACTTTGCCGCCTCAAGCGGGATCCCGTTCAGCTCCGGCCTCTTCCTCGAGCGCAGCTATGACTTCATCAACTGGGTGGTGGTCAAGAGCGCCGATGCGGGCAAGCCGTTCGCCAAGGATGTGGCGGCCGCCTACAACTCCCCTGAATTCAAGGCTTATGCCGCCAAGCGCTTCGTCGGCTACAAGTATCCCGAGGGCTGGCAGCAGAAGGGGTGAGTGGCGTACAAGCGATAAAAACGGGCACCCAGGTGCCCGTTTTTTATTGGAGGTCAGTAGTGGCGCAACCACCAGCGGGCGGCCAGGAGGGCGGTGAGGCTGCCAAGCAGGGCGCTTGCCAGCACATCCAGGGGCCAGTGCATGCCGATAAGGGTGCGCGAGAGGCCGATCCCGATGGCCCAGAGCGGCAGCAGCCAGGCCCCGGCGGGTGCCCGGGCCAGCCAGATCAGGCCGAAGAACTGGGCGAGGCTCATGGCGGCGATGCTGTGACCGGAGGGAAAGGCATAGTTGACCTCTGCCTGCCAGTGCTGGCCGAGCCAGGCGGGCAGCGCCAGCAACTGGGTCGCGGCGTGGACCTGTTCACTGCGAAGGGCCTGGCTTCCTCCATAGAACTGGCGGATGGCGGGGATCAGCTCCTGGCTCTCCAGCCAGATGAGGTAGGGCCTGGGCTCCCCGGTCAGCAGCTTGATGAGGCTCTTGATGACCCAGTCGCTCGCCAGCACGGCAAAGAGGGCGCCAGCCAGCGCCAACAAGGCGCGACTGTCCAGCGTCAGCTTGTGTCTTGTGAGCAGCAGCAGGGCGGCGATGGTGAAGACCAGCCCCGGCAAGTCCACCATGCGGGTGAGGGCGTAGGGCCACCATAGCCAGCCCGATTGCAGGGCCTGGGTCATGAACGGCTGCCAGGGCAGGCAGACGAGCAGCAGCAGGGGGAGGAGCAGGAGGGCATTGAAATGAAGCACCTTGCGGCGTGGCAACGAAGAGGAGTGAGTCGGCATCAAGGGGTCCGGTTCGGTGGCGCGAGCGGCTAAAAAGAGGCGTCATTGTGCCAGTCAGGTTGCTCTGGTCAAGGCGAAGGGGGCGAGGGCAACAGGCTGTTACATATGATGCTGCCGGACATCGTGCCCGCACCTGAGGCCGGAAGGCGGAAAGATGGCCGCAGAGCGGTCTGCCAACAAGCCTCTGAAAATCCGTCGCGTTTGGGCTAGAATGGCGCGCCTGTGGCCCCTGTGGACGAGATGCGTGCCGATGAAGATCGTCGTTGATGAAAATATGCCCCATGCGGTGGAGCTGTTTGCGGAATTTGGTGAAGTGGTTCCCCTGCCGGGACGAGAAATAAGGGCCGCGGATCTGCAAGAGGCGGATGTGCTGCTGGTGCGCTCCGTGACCCGGGTCAACGAAGCGCTCCTGGCGAGTTGCCCCAGGCTGGGGTTTGTCGGTACGGCCACCATCGGCACGGATCACATCGATCAGGGGCTGCTGGCGGCGCGGGGCATCCCCTTCTTCAGCGCCCCCGGCTGCAACAAGGTGTCGGTGGGGGACTACGTGCTCTCCGCCCTGCTGGTTCTGGCGGAACGCCATGAGCTGACCTTGAGCGAGATGAGCCTCGCCGTCATCGGTGCCGGCAACACCGGCGAGAGCGTGGCCGGCAAGGCCGAGGCGCTCGGGATGAAGGTGCTGCGCTGCGACCCGCCCCTGGCCCGTAGCGGCGCCGCTGGCGACTTCGTGGATTACCGCACCGCCCTGGATGCCGACATCGTCAGCTTCCATGTCCCCTATCTTCGTGAAGGGGATGAGGCCACCTTCCACCTGCTGGGAGCCGAGGAGATCGCCGAGCGTCCGGCCGGGCAGATCCTCATCAACGCCTCCCGCGGCGAGGTGTGGGACAACCGTGCCCTGCTTGTCCGCCAGCAGGGACCCCATCCCCTGCGACTGGTGATGGACGTGTGGGAAGGAGAGCCGGAGCCCCTCAATGAACTGGTGCCCCATACCGAGCTGGCCACCCCGCACATCGCCGGTTACAGCCTGGAAGGCAAGGCCCGTGGCACCTGGATGCTCTATGAGGCGCTGTGCCGGCAACTGGGGCGCACCCCGCGCCAGGATCTGCAATCCCTGCTGCCTGCCCCAGAGGTGCGCGAGCTGACGCCGGGGCAGCCGGCGGATCAGGCGCTCATCAAGCAGCTTGTCCACCTTGTTTATGACGTGCGCCGTGACGACGCCCGTTTTCGCAACCGGATCGGGCTGCCCGGCAGCTTCGATGAGCAGCGCAAGCGCTACCCCGAGCGGCGCGAACTTGGCGCCCTGCAACTGAAAGGGCCCTTCGCCGACGACAGATTGGCCCGACTGGGCTTTGCCGTCTCGGAGCAATAAACCCGATTTCAACAAGGGGAAGGGCTTGCCCAGGCGGCGCTTCCCCCCGGCCCGGCATCATGGCGGGCCTGTCATCAAACCGATACGCGTGCCAGCCGGGGCCCTCATGCCCGGCCCCGACGGGCCGCATCACAGGAGAACAGATCAGTGAGTCAGCAATTCAACGTAGCGGTATTGGGTGCCAGCGGCGCCGTGGGTCAGGCCATGATCGAGATCCTGGAGGAGCGCGCCTTCCCGGTAGCGACCCTCTATCCGCTCGCCTCCAGTCGCAGCGCTGGGGACACGGTGCGTTTTGGCGGCAAGAACGTCGACATCCTTGATGTGGAGGCCTTTGACTGGAGCCAGGTGGAGATTGCACTCTTCTCCGCCGGTGCCGAGGTCTCGGCCAAATGGGCGCCCATCGCCGCCGAGCACGGCTGCATCGTCATCGACAACACCTCCTGCTTCCGCTACGACGAGGACATTCCCCTGGTCATTCCGGAAGTGAACCCGGACGCGCTGGCCGATTTTCGCAACCGCAACATCATCGCCAACCCCAACTGCTCCACCATCCAGATGCTGGTGGCCCTCAAGCCCCTGCACGACGAGGTGGGCATCAGCCGCATCAACGTGGCGACCTACCAGTCCGTCTCCGGTTCCGGCAAGGAAGGGGTGAGCGAGCTGGCGGGCCAGACCGCCCACCTGCTCAACGGCCGCCCGGTGGAGCCGACCCTCTATCCGCAGCAGATCGCCTTCAACCTGATCCCGCAGATCGATGCCTTCACTGACAACGGCTACACCCGGGAAGAGATGAAGATGGTGTGGGAGACCCAGAAGATCCTGGGGGATGCCAGCATCGCCGTGAACCCTACCTGCGTGCGGGTACCGGTCTTCTACGGTCACGCCGAGGCGGTCCATGTGGAGCTGCACCAGCCGCTGGACGCCGAGCAGGTCAAGGAGCTGTTGCGCAATGCCCCGGGCGTCACCCTGTTTGATGATGAAGGGGACTACCCGACCCCGGTGCGCGATGCCACCGGTCAGGATGACGTGATGGTCGGGCGGGTACGCCAGGATATTTCTCATCCGAGTGGTATCAATATGTGGATCGTGGCCGATAACGTTCGTAAGGGCGCGGCGACCAACAGCGTGCAGATTGCCGAACTGCTGGTACGCGATTACCTCTGAGGCCGGATGTCGGCCCCGGGCGGGGAGGGAACCCCGCCTTGATGTGGGCGCCCTGGCCCCGGTATGTGACCGGGAACCCACTCTCCGGTTTTTGGAATACCGTGTGATATCAGTGGACTAGGTTTTTTTCTACACTCTGGTTCGCGTCTGGGGCTGCTTTCTGGTCGCCGCCGGGCGCGAAATATGTCGGATCGCTGGCTTGAGACCGGCGCCTGATTTATATTGAGCCGATTGTTTTGGGGTAACTATCCAGATTTTTCAATGTGATAGGGCCGTCATACGAAGGAACGAATATGGGACATTCCCGCATAACGCTGGCAACGCTACTCGCATTGGGGCTTCTGGGCACGGTTCAGGCCGAAGAGGGGGCGCGAGAACCCTTCTTTGTCGAACTCAAGGGACCGGATGGCTCACCGCCCCCCGCGGTGCAACCAGAGCCCCGGGCCCAGCCCGTGGCGCCCGTCACCCTGCCCAGAGCCCAGCCCATCGTGCGTCAGGTGCCTGCTGCGTCGGCTGGCAGTTATGGTCCCGTGCGTCCCACCGACACCCTCTGGAGTCTGGCGAGCAAGCATCGCCCGTCCAACCGGGTAAGTGTCTACCAGACCATGGTGGCCATCTATGACAAGAACCCCCGAAGCTTCGCAGACGGCAACATCAACCATATTCTGGTGGGTTCCCACATCCTGCTGCCCACCGCCGCAGAGGCGGGGCGCATCACGGATGCCGAAGCACGCCGTCGCTTCAACAGCGACAACGCGAGCTGGAAGGGGCTGAGCCCCAAATACCTGGCCAACAAGCAATCCCACGTCGCCCAGCCGGTGGCGAGCAAGCCTGCTCCGGCCAAGCCGACTGTGGTGGCCAAGAGCACACCGCCCAAGGCGGCGCCGATCCCGGCGGCACCCAAGGCGACGGCTCCTGCCCCCGAGGTGAAGGAGACCACCAAAGCGGTCGTCTCCACTCCCGTGGTGGTGAGCGCTGCTGCGAGCAGCGCCGTCAGCACGGCGCCGGCGCCCCTGCCCGCCACTGCGGTGGGCAAACCCTCCACCGAGATGGCGCTGGCCCTGGAGGATGCCAACGCCCAGCTCGGCCAGGTCACCGAGATGAACCACAGGCTCAAGCTGCGTCTGCAAGCCCTGACCGAAGAGGTGGAAACCCTCAAGGCCCAGTTGCAGGATCAGACCGCCCTGCAAAAAGAGGTGGCGGAACTCAAGGCCAATCCGACGCCTCCCGTGGTGGCGCCGGTGCCCAAACAGAGCTGGCTGATGGAGCTGCTCTCTTCGCCGCTCAATCTCGCCATGATCATCCTGCTGCCGGTGCTCCTGGTGCTTGCCCTGGTCACGCTCTGGCTGCGTGCTCGTGCCCGCCGCGAGCTGGAAGAGCAGGAGAAGAGCCTCTCCGAGTCGACCTCCATGGTCATGGGAGACGAGAACAGCGAGTTTGATCAGTTGATGACGGTGGGCATCGCGGATGACGAGCCCCTCCATGGCATGCCGGATCTCAACGAGCCGGAAGTGAGCAGGAAGCAAGATGGCGCCAGTGCTGCCGCCGATATCATCTTCCGGGATGACGAGACGGCGCTCTCCGCTTTTGATGTGGAGCCTGCGGTGACGACGGCGAACCGGGATCCGGATCTGGTGCCCGAGCTGGATCTGGCCCACGAGGGGGACTTCGATCTGCCCGTGGTGCCGGAACTCGATCTCTCCGACGAGCCCACCTCCTCTGCTCGTGGTCATGACGAGATCATGACCGAGGAGGAGCTGCAGGCCGCTCTGTTTGCCGAGCTGGACGCGGATCTGGAAGCGGATCTGGCCCAGGCCCAGGAGGAGAGCCGCAGCCAGCGTGACGAGACACTGGCCAACTTCGATCTGAGCGATCTAGAGACCGGGTTTGGCGAGCCGACCGACGATGAGCTTGCCACCAAGGCGCCGCACATCGACGAGACGGGGTTTGGCAAGGACGATGTGGACGACATGCTGGCCGAGCTCGGGCTGGAGCCTACCAAGCCGACGGCGTCCGAGTGGGATCCCAGCGAGCTGGCCCTGGCGGACTTCGAGGATGCCTTCGCCGAGGTGGAGTCCCATCAGGGGGAGGTGAAACCCCGCGAACAGGTGCAAGACAGCGACTTCGTTGAAATCGACAAGCTGCTGGCCGATGCCGATGCCAGCAGCACGGAGCAGGAACCCTATCAGGGCTTCTCCCTGGATGTGGGGCTGGACGGTTTCCCCGAGGTGCTGCCGGAGTCCAACGGCTTTGATGTGGATGCCGATGACGGCGGGGTGGGGGCCAAGCTGGATCTGGCCCGGGCCTACCTCGAGATCGACGACAAGGAGAGCGCCCGTGAGCTGCTGGAAGAGGCGGTGGCCCAGGGCAGCGAGCACCAGCGCAGTGAGGCGCAGAAGCTGCTCAAGCGCCTGGGCTAGGCAGGCCCTTGTCATCCATGCACCAGAGAGGGCAGCCCGCGGGCTGCCCTCTCTCTTTGGGGGCCCCGCACCGCGGCCTCGCCCGGTCTGGGACTTTTGAGCCCGAGCGCGTATAATCCGCCCCGTTTCTTTCACTGCATCCTTTCATCAGAAGACACCGTTACCCATGCGAATTGCCCTTGGTATTGAATATGACGGCAGCCGGTACTTCGGCTGGCAGCGCCAGCGCGAAGTGATCAGCGTTCAGGAGGAGCTGGAAAAAGCCCTCAGCCGCATCGCCAACCACCCCGTCTCCATCCAGTGTGCCGGTCGCACCGATGCGGGGGTGCATGCCACCGGCCAGGTGATCCACTTCGATACCGAGTCGAACCGCGCAGAAGGCGCCTGGACCCTGGGGCTCAACTCCAACCTGCCCCCTGACATCGCCGTGCGCTGGGTCAGGGAAGTGGACGAGCATTTCCATGCCCGCTTCAGCGCCACCGCCCGCCGCTACCGTTACGTCATCTACAACCACAACTACCGCCCGGCGATCCTGAGCCAAGGCGTCAGCCACTACCACGAAGCCATCGATGCGACGCTGATGCACCAGGCGGGCCAGAGCCTGCTGGGGGAGCATGACTTCAGCACCTTCCGGGCCGTCGCCTGTCAGTCCAACACCCCCTGGCGCAATGTGACCCACCTGTGTGTCAGCCGTTCCGGCCCCTACATCGTGCTCGACATCAAGGCCAACGCCTTCCTGCATCACATGGTGCGCAACATCACCGGCTCCCTGCTGCTGGTGGGGCAGGGGCTTCAACCGGTGGAGTGGATTGCCGAGGTGCTGGCGGCGAAGGATCGCAACCTGGCGGGCCCGACCGCCAAGGCGGGCGGCCTCTATCTGGTGGATGTGGATTACCCGGCCGAATTCGGGTTGCCCCGGCCGCCCCTCGGCCCGCTGTGGCTGCCGGACTCGGCACCGGGTACGACCAGTTTTTAGTAACTGGGCCCGAAAATTTGTGGTTTAATGATCCGTCGTTTATTGCCATCGAGCCGTTAAGTCATTGAACAATCAAGGCTCGATGTGTTTTGTCAGGCACAAATGCATTAAGGAATTCCATGAGCTGGCTTGAGAAGATCCTTCCCAAGAGCAAGATCACCACACCGCGTCGTCACAACATTCCGGAAGGGGTGTGGACCAAGTGTACTGCTTGCGAACAGGTGCTCTACCGGGCAGAGCTGGAGCGCAATCTCGAAGTGTGCCCCAAGTGTGACCATCATATGCGCATCAGCGCACGTGCCCGTCTCGAGAGCTTCCTCGACGCCGAGGGACGCAGCGAAGTCGCGGCCGAGCTGGAGCCGCAAGACATCCTGAAATTCAAGGATTCCAAGCGCTACAAGGATCGTTTGTCTGCCGCCCAGAAAGAGACGGGCGAGAAGGATGCGCTGGTGGTGATGAAGGGCACCCTCAAGGGGGTACCGGTCGTCGCCTGTTCATTCGAGTTCTCCTTCATCGGGGGCTCCATGTCCTCCGTGGTCGGTGCCCGCTTCGTGCGCGCCGTCGAGGAGAGCATCAAGGAGGGCCGCGGCCTGGTCTGCTTCTCCACCTCCGGTGGTGCGCGGATGCAGGAAGCCCTGTTCTCCCTGATGCAGATGGCCAAGACCAGTGCGGCCCTAGATCGCCTCACCAAGGCGGGCCTGCCCTTCATCTCCGTGCTGACCGACCCCACCATGGGTGGCGTCTCCGCGAGTCTGGCCATGCTGGGTGACATCAACGTAGGCGAACCCAAGGCGCTGATCGGCTTTGCCGGCCCCCGCGTCATCGAGCAGACCGTGCGCGAGAAACTGCCGGAAGGCTTCCAGCGCTCCGAGTTCCTGCTGGAGAAGGGCGCCATCGATCTCATCATCGACAGGCGCGAAATGCGCAACCGTCTGGCCGGTCTGCTGGCCAAGCTGATGAACACTCAGGTCATCGAAGACTGAAGATGAGTTCACACATGCAACAATCCCAAAGCCGGTCGCTGGTCGACTGGCTTTCTTATTTGGAGCAGATCCACCCGGCCAACATCGACATGGGGCTGGAGCGGGTCGGCACGGTTGCCCGCCGAATGGGCCTCACCGAACTGCCGTTCAAGGTGATCACGGTGGCGGGCACCAACGGCAAGGGCTCTTCTTGCGCCATGGCGGCCAGCATCCTGATGGCCGCTGGCTACCGGGTCGGTGTCTACTCCTCCCCCCATCTGCTGCGCTTTACCGAGCGGGTGCGCGTCAATGGCCAGGAGCTGGCTGATGGCGATCACTGCGCGGCCTTTGCCGAGGTGGAAGCCGCCCGGGGCGACATCGCCCTTACCTTCTTCGAGTTCGCCACCCTGGCAGGTCTGTGGCTGTTTCGACGCGCCGCGCCCGATGTGCTCTTGCTGGAAGTGGGGCTGGGGGGGCGGCTCGATGCCACCAATGTGGTGGAGTCCGACGTCGCCCTGATCACCTCCATTGCCCTGGATCACTGCGACTGGCTCGGGGATACCCGGGAGGCGGTGGCGATGGAGAAAGCCGGCGTCTATCGCAAAGGTAAACCCGCCATCAGCGGGGAGCCCAATCCGCCGTCGACCATCGCCAGCGAAGCGGCGCGCCTCGGCGCCTGCCTGCGTCAGGTCGGCATCGATTTTCGTGGTGACGAGCATGAAGGTGACTGGGATTATCACGGCCTGCACCACTGGTCGGGATTGCCCAAACCGGCCCTGCCGCTGATGAATGCGGTCACCGTGCTGGCGGCCCTGGAGTCCCTCGGTCTGCCATTGGCGGAGTCCGCCATCCGCGACGGCCTGGCCAATGCCCGCCTGGCTGGCCGGATGCAGCAGTTGCAAACCTCGCCGCTGGTCATCGTCGACGTGGCCCACAATCCCCACTCTGCGGCCTATCTCGCCAGCCAGCTGCGTCAGCGCCCCGGCAAGGGCAAGCGCCGCGCCGTGGTTGGCATGCTCAAGGACAAGGACATGGCGGGGTCGCTGGCCGAGCTTGACGGTCTGATTGACGAGTGGTTCCTGGCAAGCCTCCACGGCCCGCGCGCGGCCACGGCCGACCAGTTGGCGACGGCCCTTGGCAGCGGCCGGGGCGCGGCGCTCACCTTTGCCAGCGTGGGGGATGCCTACGGCGCCGCCTTGGCCGCATCGAGTCCTGACGATATGGTCATTGTGTTCGGCTCGTTTTACACTGTCGCCGACGTGCTGGCTCTGGGCTCGGTCTGAGCCGTTCGCTCCCCTGGCTCCGTCAACGTGACGACGGGCCGGGTTTTGCACTGGATAATCCCCTTTCAGGCCAAGTGGGTGGCGAGGGACCCGGCTTCGCCAGCCGGCGTGAGGGGAGGCGTTCTTTGCGAAGTGTGCAAGATTGCAATGGATCCTAAGTAACATGGGTGGAAATTAACTTGGCTTCGAAGTTTCAAAACAGATTGGTGGGGACCGTCATCCTGGTCGCCCTGGTGGTCATCTTTCTGCCGGACCTGATGGACGGCAACAAGCTGGAGCAGAAGGACGAGGCCTTCGCCAAGATCCCCCTGCGTCCGGAGCTGGAGCCCGCCAAGCCTGCGCTTCAGGTCTCGGCGGCGAGCACCCTGCCGGCCGAGCATCTGGCGAGTCAGCAGCAGGCCTCTGCCGCGACCCAGTGGCAGGTAGAGGAGATTGGCGATACCGTGACCCTGGCCAATCAGGGGGGAGCCAATCCAGCGGGAGCCAGTCAGGCTCCCATCACCCAGCAGCAGCCGGTACAGGCCGTGGCGCAACCCAAGCCCCAGCCCAAACCCGAGCCCAAGCCGGAAGTGATCGCCAAGAAACCGGTGGAGCAGCCCAAACCCAAGCCGGTGCCAACCAAGCCGGTAGAGGTGCAAAAACCGGTGGAGGCCAAGCCACAGGCGGGCCAGATCAAGACCATGGATGATCTCATCGCGAGCAAGATGGCCCAGCCGACTACGGCACCGGCGGCAGCAGCCCCGGCTCAGGGGAGCTGGATCCTGCAGCTTGGCGCCTTCAAGAATGCAGACAGCGTCAATGCCCTGGTGAGCAAGCTGAGGGCGGCGGGCTACTCGGCCCAGACGTCGCCGAGAACCCCGGTGCAGGGGCAGATCAACCGGGTCTTCATCGGGCCGGATGTCTCCAAGGCCAAGTTGCAGGGCATGCAGAGCCGGATCAGCCAGATGACGGGCTTGAGCGGCTCCGTGGTGGCATACAACCCCTGACAGGACGATGAAATGAAAAGACCGCGCCTCATGGCAACATGGGCGCGGTCTTTTTTTGTGTCCAACACGGGGGAGGCAGTGTGGCTATCGGGCTGCCGAGGAGGACTAGATGCACTTCACCGGCTTGGGGAGGCCTGCGATCTTGGTGGCCTGCTTGGCGGGGCCTTCCGGGAATAACTTGTAGAGGTAGCGGCTGTTGCCCTTCTCCGGGCCGTACTGCTTTTCCATCGCCTTGACCAGGGCGCGGATGGCGGGGGAGGTGTTGAACTCCAGATAGAAGGCCCGCACGAAACGCACCACTTCCCAGTGGGGATCCTCCAGCACTATCCCCTCTTTCTCGGCCAGCACCAGGGCCAGCGCCTCGCTCCATTGCTCGCTGTGGCGCAGATAGCCCTGGGCATCGGTCTCGATGAGTTGGCCGTTGAACTGCAAATGGTGTGGCTCGGACATGACGCTTCCTCGAAAAGGCTATCTCAATGGGGCGGGCATGGTAGCGCCTTGCGTCCCGTCCGGCAACCGGGGCGGCGCTTGGCGCCTGCCTCGGGTGGGACTGGCCCGGCGGCTATGTCCGGCTAGGTTCGCCCCTGACCTGTCAGCAACTGGCCGTCGTTGGCCAGCACCAACAGCTCGTCTGCCAACTGGCTGATGAGGGAGAGCTGCTGGCTCAGCATCAGCTGCTCCTCGCTGCTCTCCGGAGCGATGGCCGGACAGGCTCCCGTGAGTGGCGTCGGCATCTGCCCCGCCAGGTGATCGGCGGCCTGCTCCAGGGTCTGGCTGATGTGGCGGCTTATCTCCTCCAGCCCCTCGATGGGCTCGAGTTTGTCGCGATGGGCCCCGAGCGCCGAGATATAGGAGAGCAGGGCATGGTTGCGCCAGGTGAGGGTAAAGCAGAGATCCAGGAAGCGGCGGCGCTTACTCGGCTCCACCAGCATGCTCTGCCAGGCCATGGCCAGCTCGCTGTCGGCGAGGTGGGCACACTTGCGGGCCACCCGGTAGTCCAGGGATTCATCCCGTTGGCGATGCAGGCTGGCGAGTACCGCCGAGAGGTACTTCGCATTGGCGGACAGGGAGTTGGCGATAAGGGTCGGCAACCGCTTGTATTGCCAGTCGGGCCAGAGCCAGGCCACCAGGGCGTAGGAGAGCAGGCAGCCGAGCAGGGTATCGAGCAGGCGGGGTCCCAGGATGGCGAAGCCGATGCCATCCAGCAGGTTGAACGCCATCAGCACGTAGAGGGTGATGAAGCAGACGGCGGCGCTGTAGTTGCTGCGCACCTGGGTGAAAAACAGGAAGGCGGCCAGCCCCATGATCCCCAGTTGCAGGTGCAGCTCGGGGAAGAACCAGAGCACGGGCACGCCGATGAGGATACCGGCAAAGGTGCCGAGCATCCGCTGCACCAGACGACGGCGGGTGGCGCTGTAACTTGGCTGGCAGACGAACAATACGGTGAGCAGGATCCAGTACCCCTTGTCCAGGTGAAACGCTTGCAGAATGCCATAGCCCACGACCAGCCCGAGGGAGAGCCGCAGGGCATGGCGAAACACCATGGAGTTCGGGGTCAGGTGCTGCCTGAGCAATGCCAGCAGGGGCAGGGCGACCGGCCGTGCCAGGGGAGGCAGGCTGGTGGGGGGGGCTGCGGGGTTTTGCAGCTCTTCGGCGCTTTGCAGCAACTGGTTGATGCTGGCCAGGTTGCGACGCAGGAACTTCATCGGTGTCAGCAGGGTCTTGGGGTAGTGCTGCTTGAGGTGGGTGAACTCCAGCTGATCGCCGAGGGCCTCCAGGGTCCAGTGAATGCGTTTGTGGTGGGTGTAGGGCTTGTGCACCAGGATGGCGTAGCCAAGCTGCTGACAGGCGTCGGCAAGCTGTGACAGCACCTCCTGGAAGCCGTCGAGGACGATGCCCTGCTTGAGCTCTGCTTCCAGCTTGCTGTAGGGGTAGTGGCTGGAGGTAGCCCGCTCCTGGATCTCCAGGGCAAGCAGGTAGAGGCGCAGCAGGCCCGCGAGCTCGGGGGCAACTCCGTGGCGGCCGGGGGCATGAAGACGGGCATTGAGCGCCGTCTTGGCCTGGTTCAGGGCATTGACCAAGTTGATGTTGAGCTGGGCCAGATTGTGGCGGATGGCCTGGGCGCCGTGTTCGTCGGCCGGGAAGAAGCGAGATTTCTCCTGCAAATAGCGGGCGAGGGCGAAGTAGCTCTGGGCCAGTTGCTCGTGCAGGGTCTTGTAGGGCAGCAGCCAGAGCCAGACCAGGGACACCAGGCCGTACCAGAGGGCCCCGGCGCACAGGGCCAGCGGCTGATAGAAGAGATCCGGCGCCTTGGCGGCCCCCAGCATGGTGTAGATGGCAATCAGCAGGGAACCAAAGCTGATGGTGGCGTAGCGCTGGCCGAGGGCGCCCACCATCACGAAGAGGAAGGTGGAGCCCGCGAGCCCGATGGCAAAGAGCCAGGGTGTGGGGAAGAGATACTGCACGCACAATGAGGCGAACAGGAAGCAGAGCAGGGTCATGGCGAGGTTCTTGACCCGGCCCCAGAGGCTGTCGTCGGTCTCGGCGATGGCGCCGGCCACCACCCCGAGGGAGAGCAGCACGGTGAGCTGGATGTCACCGGTTGCTAGCGCGAAGGCGAGCAGCCCCGCGATGGCGAGCAGGACCTTGAGGGCGAAATAGATGTGGCTGTCTGTCAGCAGCCGGCGCAGCAGGCCGGAGAAATCCATCGGCATGCTAGGCACCACCCTTGAACGAGGTGAAATCGATGTGGCTGTCGGTCAGCAGACGGCGCAATAAACCTGAGAAGTCCATGGGCATGGGATGAAGGCAACCCTTGAGCGAAACGAAAGCGACAGCATAACCTGTCGATAACGAAACGGCCCTGATTTGGATCAGGGCCACTTCGCTTCATATCCTTGATTTGCAACTTATCCTGACAGAAATGGGCGCCAATAAAAACCCCGCCGAAGCGGGGTCTTGTGCATATCAAGCATCCATCAGTTGCGGTTGCCGCCAAGCAGGCTCAGCAGGCTCAGGAAGATGTTGTAGAT
This sequence comes from Aeromonas sp. FDAARGOS 1418, assembly GCF_019048585.1. Lineage (NCBI taxonomy): Bacteria > Pseudomonadati > Pseudomonadota > Gammaproteobacteria > Aeromonadales > Aeromonadaceae > Aeromonas > Aeromonas sp. FDAARGOS 1418. The sequence goes on from NZ_CP077387.1 coordinate 2,582,539, forward strand.
GGAGACATACAGGGTGACGGTGGCAGAGATGTAGTTGGTCTCGCCGCCGCGCACGATCTGCTGGGTGGTCAGCAGGATGGCGCCGGAGGAGAAGAGCATGAACATGGCGGACAGGGCCAGGCTCAGGGCGCTCATCTGCAGGAAGATGTTGGCGACCATGGCAACCAGCAGTACCCAGAACCCGACGAACAGCATGCCGCCGAGGAAGGAGAGGTCCCGCTTGGTGGTCAGGGCATAGGCAGACAGGCCGAAGAAGGTGAGCGCAGTACCGCCCAGCGCCGTCATCACGATCTCGCCGCCGCCATTGTTCATGTACATGTTGATGATGGGGCCGAGGCTATAGCCCAGCAGGCCGGTCAGAGCGAAGGTGAACACCAGCCCCATGCTGTTGTCACGGTTCTTCTCGGTCAGGAACATCAGACCGTAGACACCGATGAGGAACACGGCCCAGTGCAGGGGCGGCATGTTCATGACGGTCGCTACCCCGGCTACCACGGCTGAGAAGCCAAGAGTGAGGGAGAGCAGCATGTAGGTGTTGCGCAGCACCTTGTTGGTGTCGCGCACGGCACCCTGGGTGCCAGTGTAGATAGAACGGGTATCCATCTTGATGTCCTCTTGATTTCCGGGGTGAAGCGACCAAATGTGCTTCGTTAACGCATTGTATGCACTGAATGTGTGGATGACGAGCGCTGATTTCAAGCGTCACCCCACCTGCGTAGAGCCTACTATCCCAGAGCAAAGATGTATTGCGCATGAACAAGGAGGCTCAAGGCATTGCAGAGGGCGCCAGCTCCTGCTCTTTACCCTGTCTGGCGATCCGCGTCGGAGAGAAGCCGAACTGCTTTCTAAACGCCGTGATGAAATTGGCCACATGGTCATAGCCGGCGTGGGCGGCGGCCCCTTGCAGAGAGAGGCTGCGCGCCTCCAGCCTGGCCCGCGCTTCTTGCAGCTTTCGCTGGCGAAGGTAGCGCTGCAGGCTCATGCCCAGCTCTTTTTTTGCGGCTCGCTGCAAGGTGGAGACGCTCATGCCGAGGGTGGCCGCGATCTCGGTCAAGGTCATCTCGTCCACTTTTTCATCCCTGAGCAGCATCTTGAGGCGTGTCGGTTGCTCGTTCTGGCGCTGGCAACAGGGGGAGGCGGCTTGCTGGAGGTTGGTCATCAGGCTCTCCCAGACACTGAGGGCAAAGGCCTTGCGCATCAGCATCTCGGAGGCGTTCTGGCTGCTGGTGAGATTGAGCGCTTCCGCAATCTGTCCAAGGGCCGCGGGCAGGGTCCAGTCGACGCGGCTCAGATGGCGGCTGAAGGTCTGTGCGAAAGCCTTGCGATGCGCCTGTACCAGGTTGTGGGCGAGCCAGGTGTGGTCCAGGGAGAGGACGATGCTGCGGCTGCGCACCTGGGCTTTGGCCACCCCCTGCACGATGTCGGGCTCGGTATAGAGGATGGCGGTTGCCACTATGGGGTCGGACTCGTGGAAGCGGCACCCCTTGAGCCTGTGAGTGGCGCCATAGGTCATCAGGGCCCGGCTCTCGAGGGGAATGGCGATGATCAACTGCGGCGGCAACTCCCGCTCGGTGGCGAAGTCTGCCTTGTGAACGATGTCCTTGTTGTGAAAGCGAAGACCCTCCTGGATCACCAGGTTCTCCACCCTGCCGGTGAAACGGCCTCGCTGGCGTGCGCTGGTATCCCTTGCCACTGTGTCAGTCATGTGCAATTTGACCATGTCGAAGAGTGAAATGACCACACCGCAAAACTGCGGCGGAAGATGGAGTGATATATTAGCCCCCGGAAAATTAAATGAAAATGATTATCATCTCTATCTTGGGGTCACTGTTACTATGGTTGTCTTGAAGGATAAAGCGCGAAGCCCGCTGGCGCTGGCCATCTCTGCCGCTCTGGCCGTCACCGTTGCCGCCCCGGCAGGGGCACACACACCGGACATCAAGCCGGACGAAACCCTGGTCGTCTATGGCAATCCACTCTACGGGATGTCGCCGTCGGAGGAGACGGGAGGCTATGGGGTCGACTCGGCCACCGTCGGCACCAAGACGCCGGCGGCCCTCAAAGACATCCCCCAGTCGATCACCGTGTTGACCAACGACTACATCGAGGAGCGCAACTTCGTGGCGGTGGACGATCTGGCCAAGTTCACGCCGGGTCTGCGCACCCTGGTCAACGACAGCGGTCGCTCCTCCATCTTCTCCCGCGGCTATGAGTACGACGAGGTGAACCTCAACGGCCTGCCATCGCCCATGCAGAGCAAGTACGGCACCCTGCCGTCGCTGGCGGCGGTGGATCGGGTGGAGATCATGCGGGGGCCCTCCGGCCTCTTCAACAGCACCAGCGAGCTGGGGGGCGTGATCAACATGGTGCTCAAGCGTCCGACCGACGCCTTCAAGGGCTCGGTCACGGCGCGCTATGGCAGCTGGGACAGGCATTACCTGGAGGCGGACATGGGGGGCGCACTCAACGACGAGGGTTCCCTGCGCGGTCGCGTCGTGGTGGCCAACGCCGACATCAAGAACCAGGTGGACTACAACAACAACGACAACGGTACCTACTACGGCACCCTGGAGTTCGATCTCTCGGATCGTACCCGCCTCTCCGTCTACGCCCTGCACCAGACCAAGGACATCCTGCCCACCAACGGCCTGCCGGCGTACAAGGACGGCTCCCTGCTCGACATCGGCCGCAGCACCTACCTGGGGTCGGCTGAAGACTTCTTCGACGCCGACACCACGGATGTGGGGGCCTCGCTGCAACACGCCTTTGCCAACGGCGGGGTGGGTCAGGTCTCGGCCCGCTACATGGATCACGACATGCGGCTGGAGCAGACCTTCACCAACGGCCCCGTGGACGCGGCGGGCAACACCGGGCTGATGTTCAACGGCCAGGGGAACCAGCAGAAGAACATGGCCTTCGATGCCAACTACAGTCAGATGTTCGATCTGTTGGGGCACAAGAGCGAGTTTGTGCTGGGCTCCGACTACAAGCGCTACGAGTCGGACATCCAGACCTACACCAACCGCAACCTCGGCAAGATCAATGTGTTCGATTTCGACCCGACCCGTGTCGCCAAGCCGGACTACAGCTACACCAAGAATGACCATGAGGAGCAGTCGGAGCTCGGTCTGTATGGCAAGGTGACCTGGCGTCTGCTGGAGCCGCTCGCGGTGATCACCGGGGCCCGCGTCTCCTGGTACGATCTGGATGCCGTCAGCACGACCCTGAGTTCCGGAGCCCAGAGTGGCGAGTCCAGTGCGTTCAACGGCAAGCTCACCCCCTACGCGGGGGCCGTCTATGACCTGAGCGACGAACACGCCTGGTATGCCAGCTACTCCAAGGTGTTCAAGCCCCAGACCAGCCAGGACGAGAGCGGCAACCTGCTCAAGCCCCGGGAGGGCAGCCAGTGGGAAACCGGCATCAAGTCCTCGCTGCGTGACGGCCTGCTCAACACCCGGGCGACCCTCTTCCTGATGAAGGACGACAACATCGCGGCCCAGGCCTACGACGATCAGGGCATTGCCATCACCAACACCTACTGGGCGACCGGCAAGGTGGAGACGCAAGGGGTGGAGCTGGAGGCGAGCGGCTATCTCAGCCAGAACTGGATGGTGATGGCCGGCTATACCTTCACCGACATCGAGGAGAAGGCCGGGGATCACAACCCGAAATTCGACACCATTCCCCGTCACGCCCTCTCCCTCTGGACCGACTACCACCTGGCCGACTGGGTGCAGGGGCTGCACCTCGGGGCAGGCATGACGGCGGTGAGCGACTACGGCTTCAACCAGAAGGGGGTCGAGACCCATCAGGGGGGCTATGCCCTGTTCGATGCGGCGGTGCGTTACGAGATCAACGACAGGATGCAGGCGACCCTGAACCTCTACAACCTGCTCGACCGGGAGTACTTCTACCGGGTCGGCTCCACCAGCACCTTCAACATGTACGGCGAGCCGGCGAACCTGATGGCAGGCTTCACCTACAAGCTGTAACAACCGACGACAGCAGGGCCTGCGGGCCCTGTTGTCGTCTCTGTGCGCCGCCCTACGGGGGATCCCCAAGGCTGGCGACACAATCCTGGTTCATCTCATGACAAGACTCATCATCCTGCTGCTCACCATGATCACACTCTCTTCTGCCCAGGCAGACATGCTCCACTACGCCCAGCGCTTCACCCACCATTCGGCCCTGCTGGGGGAGACGCGGCAATACAGCGTCTCCCTGCCCCAGGAATATGAACGCGAGCCCGGGGCTCGGTTCCCCGTGCTCTATCTGCTCGACGGGGAGAAGAGTCTGCTGGAGGTTGTCGGCATCACCCGGGCCCTGCGGGCCGGGCTCAATCCGGCGATCCCCCCCCTCATCATCGTCGCGGTCCACAACACCGACCGGATGCGGGATTACACCCCGAGCCACACCATGACCTTGCCCAATGGGTCACCGGCGGGGCCCGGCTATGCCGTGACGGGGGGCGGGCCCCGATTCCTGCGCTATCTGAGTGAGGAGCTGCGCCCCCTCATCGAGGAGAGGTTTCGGACCCGGGCGCCGGCCCTGCTGGTGGGCCACTCCCTCGGCGGCCTGCTGGCGCTCGATGCACAGGCGCAAGACGGCGGCCAGTTCCAGGGGGTGATCGCCATCGACGCCAGCCTCTGGTTCGATTACCCCCGCAATTACGAGCGCATCGCGTCGGAGTTGACCGGGCCGCTCAAGCACGCCTCCTCGCTGTTCATGGCGGTGGCCAACAACCCCTTCACCCCGGGATTCGGGCGCTCGGCGTTTCACCGGGATCGCCTGCAGCAGTTTGCCCGGCAGGTGGTGGCAGCGCCCGGCGCAAACCTGAACGTCACCAGCCGCTACTTCGAGGAGGAGGATCACCACAGCGTCTACCACCCCGCCGTCTATCAGGGACTCCAGTGGCTGTTTCAGGGCTATCGGCTGGATCTGGCGCCCGGTCACTTCAGCCGACAGGGGGTGATCGCCCGCTTTGATGCCCTGAACCGCCACCTCGGCAGCGCACTGCGCCCGGAGCTGGGGAGCCTGCGGGACATCAGGGAGAAGGCCGTGCGCTGGCCGCAGATGGCGATCTCCGTGGACGAGGCCGATGCCCTACTGACCCACTACTACGGGTCGAAGCCGTGAAAAGCCGATATTTTTGCCTGTGTCTGGAATCGTCACAACGGCGCCGGAGACGGGTGTCGGTCCGGCGCCATCCCTGGGTACACTGCCGAAACGAGGGGCGCCGGGTCGGTGCCCCGACAGAGGCAGGGAGTGAGCGATGGCGGTTGCAGGAAAGAGGGGAAGCATGCTGGCCCTGTGGTGCAGTACACTCCTGATGTCGGGGTGCAGTGGGTTTGCGCCTGCGCCCATTCCCGTCACCTATCTGAGTCAGGATCCGCCCCCAGGCAGGCTGCCCCTTGGGGAGACCGCCTATGTGGATGACGGTCGCTGCCCACCCGGGCAGGTCAAGCGGCTCATCGGCGGGGACGCGAAGCACAATGTGCCAAGAAAGGTGGAGTGTGTGGCAAGACCACAATGATGATGTGATTTCCACAGCCTGAAACATCCAAGAAAGAGCCCTGAGGCAGTCGCCTTGGGGCTCTTTTCGTCTGGCTGGCCTGGTCGGTGTGATGCCGCAGCGGGCTAGAAGGCATCTCCAGGGACCCGCACCCAGCCTTCCATCAGGATGCGGGCGGAGCGGGACATCACCGCCTTGGTGACCGTCCACTGTCCCGCTACCTGCTCTGCCTGGGCTCCGACTCTCAGGGTGCCGGAGGGGTGACCAAAGCGCACCGCTTCGCGCTCGCCGCCCCCGGCGGCCAGATTGACGAGGGTGCCGGGAATGGCCGCCGCTGTGCCGATGGCCACGGCGCAGGTGCCCATCATGGCGTGGTGCAGCTTGCCCATGGAGAGGGCCCGCACCAGCAGATCGATCTCGCCGGCAATAATCTCCTTGCCGCTGGCGGTGCGGTAATCCTTGGCGGGGGCGATGAAGGCAATTTTCGGGGTGTGCTGGCGAGTGGCCGCCTCTTCGGGGCGCTTGATGAGCCCCATGCGCAGGGCACCGGCAACCCGGATCGCCTCGAAGCGGGCCAAGGCCTCGGGGTCCGTGTTTATCTGCTCGCGCAGCTCGGTGCCCTCATAACCGATGTCCTCGGCGTTGACGAACACGGTGGGGATGCCTGCTCTGATCAGGGTGGCTTTCAGTACGCCGCTCTTTACCACAGACGCGGGCACCTCCAGATCGTCCACCAGATTGCCGGTTGGGAAGAGGGCGCCGCCGTCTTCACCCTCGTCGGACGGGTCGAGAAACTCCAGCACGATCTCGGCGGCGGGGAAGGTCACCCCGTCCAGCTCGAAATCGCCTGTCTCCTGCACCTGGCCGTTCGTCACCGGCACGTGGGCGAGGATGGTCTTGCCGATATTGGCCTGCCAGATGCGCACCTCGCAGGTGCCGTTCTCCGGGATGCGGGACGGGTCCACCAACCCGGCATGGATGGCGAAGGCCCCGGCGCCGGTGGAGAGGTTGCCGCAGTTGCCGCTCCAGTCCACGAATGCCTTGTCGATGGCGACCTGGCCGTAGAGGTAGTCCACATCGTGATCGGGTTGCTGGCTTTTGGAGAGGATCACGCACTTGGCTGTGGAGGAGGTGGCCCCCCCCATGCCGTCCATGTGAGCGCCGTAGGGGTCGGGGCTGCCGATGACCCGCAGGAAGAAGGCATCCCGTGCCGGGCCCGGCTGCTGGCAGCGCTCGGGCAGGTCAGATAAGCGAAAGAAGACCCCCTTGCTGGTGCCGCCGCGAAGGTAGGTGGCCGGGATTTTTACTTGTGGTATGTGGGCCATAGAGAGTGTCCTGAAAAGAGTCATGGATCCTGCTCCCTCTGGGAGAAGGTACCCGAAGGGCGGATGAGGGGGATTTCCCCTCACCCCAGCCCTCTCCCAAAGAGAGAGGGTGCTTTATGCCTTCCCCTTTTTCAAAGGGGCGGAGCGGGGTTGCGATTTAGCTTGCGGCCTTTTGCGCGGTCGACGCCAGGAAGTCCTGGGCGAAGCGTTGCAGCACGCCGCCCGCCTCATAGACCGAGACCTCCTCGGCGGTGTCGAGGCGGCAGGTCATGGGCACCTGGATCACTTCCCCGCTGCGACGGCGGATCACCAGAGTGAGATCGGTGCGCGGTTGGCGCTCCCCCACCACGTCATAGGTCTCGGTGCCATCGAGGCCCAGCGTGAGGCGGGTGGTGCCCGGTTTGAACTCGAGCGGCAGCACCCCCATGCCGATGAGGTTGGTGCGGTGAATGCGCTCGAAGCCTTCCGCTGCGATCACCTCCACCCCGGCAAGGCGCACCCCCTTGGCCGCCCAGTCCCGGGACGAGCCCTGACCGTAGTCGGCACCGGCCACGATGATGAGGGGCTGCTTGCGTGCCATGTAGGTCTCGATGGCTTCCCACATCCGCATCACTTTGCCGTCCGGCTCGACGCGGGCGAGGGACCCCTTCTGCACCACGCCGTTCACTACCGCCATCTCGTTGACCAACTGGGGGTTGGCGAAGGTGGCGCGCTGGGCGGTCAGGTGATCGCCGCGGTGGGTGGCGTAGGAGTTGAAGTCCTCCTCCGGCAGGCCCATCTTGTGCAGATATTCCCCCGCCGCGCTGCCGGGCAGTATGGCGTTGGAGGGGGACAGGTGATCCGTGGTGATGTTGTCCGGCAGCAGCGCCAGTGGCCGCATCCCCTTGAGGGTGCGCTCGCCCGCCAAGGCACCTTCCCAGTAGGGTGGGCGGCGGATATAGGTGCTCTGCGGACGCCAGTCGTACAGGGGCGCCACTTTCGGGCCCTGGTCTTCCTCTATGGTGAACATGGGGATATAGACCTGGCGGAACTGGGACGGCTTGACCGATGCCTTGACCACGGCGTCGATCTCTTCATCAGACGGCCAGATATCCTTGAGGCGAATCTCCTGACCGTCCACTACCCCCAGCACATCTTTTTCAATGTCGAAACGGATGGTGCCTGCGATGGCGTAGGCCACCACCAGGGGGGGCGAGGCGAGAAACGCCTGCTTGGCATAGGGATGGATGCGGCCGTCGAAGTTGCGGTTGCCCGAGAGCACCGCCGTGGCGTAGAGGTCCCGCTCGATGATCTCCTGCTGGATGGCGGGATCCAGGGCACCGGACATGCCGTTGCAGGTGGTGCAGGCAAACGCCACGACGCCGAAGCCGAGCTGTGCCAGCTCATCCATCAGCCCCGCCTCTTTCAGGTAAAGCGCGACCGTCTTGGAGCCGGGGGCCAGGGAGGATTTGACCCAGGGCTTGCGCACCAGGCCGAGCCGGTTGGCGTTGCGGGCCAGCAGGCCTGCGGCAATCACGTTGCGCGGGTTGCTGGTGTTGGTGCAACTGGTGATGGCCGCGATGATGACGGCGCCATCGGGCAAGAGGCCGTCCGCCTCCTGGGCGCGAGCCTTGTCCAGATTCACCGCGATACCGCGCTCCGCCAGGGCGGAGACCGGCAGGCGGCGATGGGGGTTGGAGGGGCCCGCCAGGGTGCGCACCACGCTCGACAAGTCAAAGTGCAGCACCCGCTCGTACTGGGCGCTCGCCAGGGCATCGGCCCAGAGGCCGGCCTCCCTGGCATAGGTTTCCACCAGCCTGACCTGCTCGTCGTCACGGCCGGTGAGCTTGAGGTAGTCGAGGGTCTGCTGGTCGATGAAGAACATGGCCGCGGTAGCGCCGTATTCCGGTGCCATGTTGGAGATGGTGGCCCGATCGCCGAGGGTGAGGGCGGCGGCGCCCTCGCCACGAAACTCCAGATAGGCCCCGACTACCTTCTGCTGGCGCAGGAATTCGGTGAGCGACAGCACCAGGTCCGTGGCGGTGATGCCGGGTTGCGGCTTGCCGGAGAGCTCGACGCCGACGATCGAAGGCAGCCGCATCCAGGAGGCGCGCCCCAGCATCACGTTCTCGGCTTCCAGCCCGCCCACCCCCACCGCGATGACGCCGAGGGCATCCACGTGGGGGGTGTGGCTGTCGGTGCCGACGCAGGTATCCGGGTAGGCCAAACCGCGATCGGCGTGGATGACAGGGGACATCTTCTCCAGGTTGATCTGGTGCATGATGCCGTTGCCAGGCGGGATCACCTCGATGTTCTTGAACGCCTGCTTGGTCCAGTCGATGAAGTGGAAGCGATCCTCGTTGCGCCGATCCTCGATGGCGCGGTTCTTCTCGAACGCCTGGGGGTCAAAGCCGCCGCACTCCACGGCGAGGGAATGGTCGACGATGAGCTGCACCGGCACCACAGGGTTCACTTGGGCGGGCTCTCCCCCCTGCTCGGCGATGGCGTCGCGAAGGCCCGCCAGATCCACCAGGGCGGTCTGCCCCAGGATGTCGTGACACACCACCCGCGCCGGGAACCAGGGAAAGTCGCGATCGTGCTTGCCATGGACTATCTGGCCGAGGCACTCGCCGAGGATGGTCGGATCGCACCGACGCACCAGGTTCTCGGCGTGGACGCGGGCGGTGTAGGAGAGCCTGTCCCAGGCGCCGGGGGTGATGGCGTTCACCGCCTCCCGGGCGTCGAAGTAGTCGAGCTGTGTGCCGGGCAGGGGCTTGCGATATTGCGTGTTGATCATCACTTGCGCTCCTTGAGCGGCACGAACTGGAGATCCTCCGGACCGACGTAGTTGGCGCTCGGGCGGATGATCTTGCCGTCTATGCGCTGCTCGATGACGTGGGCCGACCAGCCTGAGGTGCGGGCGATGACGAACAGCGGGGTGAACATGGCGGTGGGCACCCCCATCATGTGGTAGCTGACGGCACTGAACCAGTCGAGGTTCGGGAACATCTTCTTGACTTCCCACATGGTGGATTCCAGCCGCTCGGCGATATCGAACATCTTGGTGTTGTGCTGCTCCTGGCTGAGCTCGCGCGCCACCTCCTTGATCACCTTGTTTCGCGGATCGGAGACGGTGTAGACCGGGTGGCCGAAGCCGATGACCACTTCTTTTTTCTCGACCCGGGCGCGAATGTCGGCCTCCGCCTCGGCGGGGTTGTCGTAGCGCTTCTGGATCTCGAAGGCCACCTCGTTGGCGCCCCCGTGCTTGGGCCCGCGCAGGGCACCGATGGCTCCCGTGATGCAGGAGTACATGTCCGAGCCGGTGCCGGCGATGACGCGGCCGGTGAAGGTGGAGGCGTTGAACTCATGCTCGGCGTAGAGGATGAGAGAGGTGTGCATGGCGCGCACCCAGGAGGCACGGGGCTTTTCGCCGTGCAGCAGGTGGAGGAAGTGGCCACCGATGGAGTCGTCATCGGTTTCGACGAAGATGCGTTTGCCGTTGTGGCTGAAGTGGTACCAGTAGAGCAACACGGAGCCGAGACAGGCCATCAGCTTGTCGGCGATGTCCCGGGCGCCCGGGTGGTTGTGATCGTCCTTCTCAGGCGACAGGCACCCCAGCACGGAGACGGCGGTGCGCATCACGTCCATGGGGTGGGCGGAGGGAGGCAATTGCTCCAGGGCGGTCCTGACCCCGGTGGGCAGGCCGCGCAGGGCCTTGAGCTTGGCCTTGTAGGCGGCGAGCTCCGCCACATTGGGCAGATGGCCGTGCACCAGCAGGTGGGCTATCTCTTCAAACTCGCAGCTGGTGGCCACGTCCAGGATGTCGTAGCCACGGTAGTGCAGGTCGTTGCCGGAGAGGCCCACGGTACACAGGGCCGTGTTGCCGGCGGCGGTGCCGGAGAGGGCGACGGATTTCTTCGGCTTGAAGCCGGTGGTTTCGGGCAGGGCGCTCATCACATGTTTCCTCATTCAGTCCGTTGAAGCGCCAGCCGCCAGCATGAGGCGGCTGGTCGCCGTCTTATTCCTTGGTCGACAGATCCTGGGTGAACAGCCTGTCCAGGGTCTGCTCGTAGTGGTGGTAACCGAGAAAATCGTAGAGGGACTCCCGGGTCTGCATGGTGTCGACCACGGCGCGCTGGTGGCCGTCACGGCGAAGCGTCTGATAGACATTGAGGGCGGCCTGGTTGGCGGCGCGGGCGGCGCTCAGGGGGTAGAGCACCATGTCGACGCCATGCAAGGCGAGCGCCTCCTTGTCAAACAGATCGGTCTTGCCGAACTCGGTCATGTTGGCGAGGATCGGCACCCCGGCCGCCTGCTTGAAGCGATCGTACTGATCCAGCTCGGTGACCGCCTCGGCGAAGATCATGTCGGCACCGGCCTCCACATAGGCTGCGGCCCGCTCCAGGGCCGAGCCCAGCCCTTCCACCGCCAGGGCGTCGGTGCGGGCCATGATGACGAAATGTTCGTCCTGGCGGGCATCCACTGCGGCCTTGATCCTGTCCACCATCTCCGAGACCGTGACCACCGCCTTGTTCGGCCTGTGACCGCAGCGCTTCTGGGCCACCTGATCTTCCATGTGGACGGCGGCTACACCGCCACGCTCGAAGGCGCGAATGGTGCGGGCGATGTTGAAGGCGCCCCCCCAGCCGGTGTCGATGTCCACCAGGAGTGGCACCTGGGTGGCAGCCGTGATGCGTTCGGCATCGATGAGCACGTCATTCATGGAGGTCATGCCGAGATCCGGCAGGCCATAGGAGGCATTCGCCACCCCTGCGCCGGAGAGATAGAGGGCCTGGAAGCCGCTGCGCTCGGCCATCAGCGCCATGTAGGCATTGATGGTGCCGACAATCTGCAGGGGCTTTTCGTTGGCCAGGGCCGTGCGAAAACGCCTGCCGGCCGAGGGGGAGAGGTTGGACATGGTGACTCCTTTCATGGGGTGCGTGTCTGCTGGATGTGTAGGGTGAACGGTACCATCTCACACTACGTTTACGTTAACGTCAATTATGCTTAGGTCCAAGATCGCATCAAGTGCGCTCTCCCCTGACGGGGTTCCCTGCAACGCCAGTATCACAGACTCGTTGGAACCATTTTGGGGTGTGATGCATCGTGCGGGAGAGAGGTGAACCTGGGAAAATGTCGAGTGTTTTTTGGCCAAATCGGGGCATTTGGGGTCAAAATCTTGCGCGGCGTCAAACAGGATGCAAATTGTGCCTCAGCCATCCTCCCCGACTGGGTCTCTGCGTTGCTTGCCCGTAGGCGTTTGGCTACGCTCAGTGGGTGATCAAACAAGGGGTGTGCGCCATGAAGAAAAGCCAGGTTCATCTCATCGACGAAGAGGTGGATTTTCCTGCCAATGAACAGCTGGTCTCCACTACGGACCTGCAGGGTGTGATCACCTACGCCAATGATCACTTCTGCCGGGTAGCGGGGTACAGCCGGGCCGAGCTCATCGGCCAGCACCACAACATGGTTCGCCACCCGGACATGCCCAAGGCCGCCTTTGCTGACCTCTGGGGCAAGCTCAAGCAGGGCAAACCCTGGCGCGGCATGGTGAAAAACCGCTGCAAGGATGGGCGTTACTATTGGGTGGATGCTTATGTCACCCCTATCTTCGAGCAGGGGCGGATCAATGGCTACCAGTCGGTCCGCAGTCGCGCCGCGCCGGAGATGAAAGCCGTGGCCGGGCGCACCTATGCCAGATTGAAGAGCGTGGAGCGGGGGGAGCGAAAGGGCGGATTGAGCCTGCGCCCGATGCGCCACGGGCTGGCCATCATCGGTGTCTTGCTGATGCTGGCAGGGGGGGCCTATCTGATGGGGCCCTGGGGGCCGCTGTTCACCCTGTTGCCTCTCTTGTGGCTGGCCCTGATCTATCGTGACACCCTCATCACCACCCCCCGTTATCTGCGACAGCTCGCGGACGAATATGACAGCCTGACCCGGCTCATCTATTCGGGGGAGGATGCCAGTGCTATTGCAGACTTCCACATCAAGCTGTTGCAGGCCAGGATCCGCACCGTCCTTGGACGAGTGGACGATGCGACCCTCTCCCTGCAGGATCTCGCGGTGCATCTGAAAACAGCCTCCAGCGAGGCGAGCGCCGACATCGCCGAACAGGATGTCCAGACCCAGCAGGTGGCGACGGCCATCACCGAAATGGCGGCGACAGCCCACGAGATTGCCCGCAATATCCTGGAGACGGACAACCAGATAGCCCAGGCCAAGGCGCACTGCCAAAACACCGACCAGCAACTGGAAGATACCCAGCACAGGGTGACGGAGCTGGCCACCCAGGCAGAGCATGCCTTCACGGCCGCCGTGGCACTGGCGGAGGAGTCGGATCGCATCGGTGTGCTGATGAGCGAGATCCAGGGCATTGCGGATCAGACCAATCTGCTGGCGCTCAACGCCGCCATCGAGGCGGCGCGGGCAGGGGAGCAGGGGCGAGGCTTTGCGGTGGTGGCGGACGAGGTGCGAACCCTTTCCACGCGCACCCACAAGGCGACCGAGCAGATCCAGAGCAGCATAGGCCAGATCCAGCGTACCCTGAACGGCTGGAAGGGCATGATGCAGCAGAACCTGCAACAGACCCAATCCTGCGTGACCCTGACCCGCCAGGGATCAGAGAGCCTGCATCAGGTGCTGGCGGAAATAGAACGGGTGGTGGACCTCTCGGCCCAGATCTCGACGGCGGCAGAGGAGCAGCAGGCGGTGGTGGAGGACATCAGCCGCAACGTCAACGCCATCTCCCAGCACTCCCACACCAACAGCAACAAGATGCAGGACATGGACGCCTCGAGCGACATCCTGCTCACCAAGGCTCGCCAGCTCAAATCCCTGGGGCAGACCTTCGGGTAAGAGCGGTCAGACTCATGCAATGCAGGAAGGCCACCCCTGGGGTGGCCTTCCTGTTTATTGGTTTCACGGGGGTATCGGCTCTGTGTGCCGGGAGATGAGCCAGTCAGCCGGACTGCTCCGCCAGCGTGATGACGCGGCCACCCTTGTCACAATACATGGCCCTGTCGGCCTGGATGAGCCACTGCTCCGGGCTCCAGTCATGCTGGTAGTGGCTGACGCCGATGCTGATGCCCACCTGCATCGGCTGGTCATTGACCACGAAGGGGGCCTGCATGGCCTGGCGGATCACGGCGGTGACCTCCTCTGCCTGACGGATATCGTAGCCAGGCAGCAGCAGGATGAACTCGTCCCCCGCCAAGCGGGCAAAATAGCACTGGTGGCCGATGGCGTCGTGGATCCGTCGGGCCAGCTGGCAGAGGATGGCATCCCCCTGGCTGTGGCCGAAGTTGTCGTTGATGCGCTTGAAGTCATTGAGATCACAAAACAGCAGGCAGCCCGGATTGTCGCTTTGCACCTGGTGTTTCAACTGCTCCATCAGGCTCAGGCGATTGGGCAGTCCGGTAAGGGGATCGAGGCGGGCCAGTTGCAGTATCTCCTGCTCTCGCTGTTTGCGCAGGGCCACTTCCTGGTTGAGCCGCTTGTTGCTCATCAGAAGATAGAGGGAGAGCAGCAGGATGAGACCACCAACACCCAGGCTTAGCAGGAACCATGGACGCCAGAAGATCCACTGTTCTGAGGGAACCTGATAGAGGAAACGGGTCAGGGAGACCGGTTTGGCAAGGAGGCCTATCTCCACCAGCTGCTGCATGATGTGAGCGAAGCGATCCGGATTCATATACCCGATCTCCACATAGAGCGGCTGGATCATCTCCTTGCTCATCTGCAACTCGTATTCCATGTGGGCCTGGCTGCGGTTGACGCCATACTCCGTGCGCAGCAGGGCGATGGCTTCCTCGGGGTGGGTGAGGGCATAGCGCCATCCCTTGAGGCTGGCTGCACGAAAACGTGCCACCCGCTCCGGATTGAGCCGCTCCTGTGCCTGGGTGGTGAAGAGAATGTCGCTGTAGAAATCGATGCCGTAGTTGCGAGGGTTGATGACGGACACCGAGATGCCGCGCTCTTCCAGATAGAAGGGCTCATTGCTCAGATAGGCGTTGAAGATGTCTATCCGGCCGGCGATCAGATCGTCGATGTTGACCGAAGTGGGTACCGGGATGAGCTGGCGCTCGTGAAGCCCCTGATAGTAGAGGGTGGCCAGCAGTTCGGCATCCTGATGACCCGGAAACATCATGATCCGTTTGCCACGCATGTCCGCAACGGTGAGAATGCCGCTGTCGCGGCGTGCCAGGAAGATGGAGGGAGAGTGCTGGTAGACGCTGGCCAGCGCCAGCAGCGGCTTGCCCTGGGCGTAGTGGGTCAGCACCTCGGTGTTGCCGACGCCAAAGTCGGCGCGTCCGGCCAGCACCTCCTGAACCGGACTTATTCCCTTGCCACCTGGCCTTATCTCGACATCCAGACCAGCGTCGGCGTAATACCCCTTGGCCTTGGCCATGTGATAGCCCACAAACTGGGGCTGATGCAGCCAGCGCAACTGCAATACCACCTTCTCCGGCAGATCACGTGTCCGTTCACTGGCCTGGAGGGGCGAGAAGCAAGTGATGCCAAGCAACAACAGCCAAAACAGGCATTTTTTCATTCGTGCGATTCTTGTGCTGAGGGTCCATGAAGATGGCCTGCAGGCCTGCATTCAAGTTCTTAACAAGTAACATTCTAAAGGGTTATACATGTACCGGATACAATTGCAGCACAAAGATTTCATGGTGATCAACAAGCGTCCGGGCATTGGCATGCACGATGATGCCGGCGAGCCGGGTCTCGTCAATCGGGTCAGAATGGATACCGGTCTTGACCTCTATCCGGTCCATCGACTGGACAAGATGACCTCTGGGCTGGTGCTGCTGGCCCGCACCGCCGAAGCGAATCGCGCCCTCAGCATGGCTTTCGCGGCGCGGGAAGTGAGCAAGCAGTATCTGGCCCTCTCCGATCGCAAGCCGAAGAAGAAGCAGGGCTGGGTGAAGGGTGACATGGAGAAAGGGCGAGGCGGCAGCTGGATGCTGAGCCGCACCCAGGATAACCCGGCCATCAGCTGGTTCGACTCCGTTTCGGTGCGCGAGGGGCTGCGCCTTTATCGCATCAAGCCCCGGACCGGCAAGACCCACCAGATCCGGGTGGCCTTGAAGAGCGTGGGAGCCCCCATCCTCGGGGATGAGCGTTACGGCGGCACGGCGGCGGATCGCGGTTATCTGCACGCCTGGCGCCTCGCCTTCACCCTGGCAGGTGAGAGCTTCGATCTCGTCTGTCCGCCCGATGAGGGGGCGCTGTTCCTCCTGCCCGAGTTGCATGCCGCCATCGCAGAGATCACCGAATGAGCGCTGCAGCCGCGAGAGTCCCAGCCCGCGGCTGGATCCTGGCCGACTTCGATGACACCCTGGCGCCGGATGACAGCCATGCGGGGTTGCTGCGTTTCATCTTGCGCCGCCGTATCTGGCCGCTGCTGCTGTGGCCACTGATGGCGTTCGGTGCCGTGCTCTATCTGCTGCCAGGTCAGCGCAGTCGCGGCATTGCACTCATCTGGTGGGCCATCACCCTCGGGCTATCCCCCCTGGCCTGGCGCGCCCTGGTACGGCAGTACAGCCTGACCCGGCCCGGCCTGTATCGGGAGGCGCGAGCCCTCCTGACGGGGGAGGGGTGCCGCTGCTGGGTCATCTCCGCCAGTCCCCGCGCCCTGGTCCGTGCCCAGCTCCATCGTCAATTGCCAAGGCCCCCTCACCGCATCATCGGCTCGCGGATGGGTTACCGTTTTGGCGGCCTGGTGCCGCGCTTCTATTGCCATGGCAGGCACAAGCTGCTGCCGGAGCTCCTGACCCTGGAGGCCGCACTCACCCTGAGTGACAGCTTGCACGATCTGCCCCTGCTGGCGTTGGGGGAGCAGGCTTGGCTCATCAACCCGCAAAGGACTCGATTGCTAAAGGCGAGGGCGGTGCTGCCCCATATCGAACCCCGTTATTGGTCGCTGTAAGGCAAAGCTGACAGCCTTGCGGGACGCTAACGAGCGCAGTGCAAGGTTGGGGCTGAGATGTCACATTTCATTTACATTTTTTGGCGCAGATCCCCGCCAAACTATCTGAACGCCGCCCCTTCTCATTCCCTGCGCTCGCCACTCTAATGAAACAAGTTGTTAACAATGCCGTGCGGGCTGCCTGTCGAGCCCTTGCGGCGTGAACCGTTTCGTTATCAGTTCATCGCAAGGAGCGCATCATGACCACCCCTTCTTCCCGTACTCACACCATCAACCCCCTTGGCACCGACGGGTTTGAGTTCGTCGAGTACACGGCGCCGGATCTCAAGGACATTGCGGCTCTCAAGGCGCTGTTCGTCTCACTGGGCTTTGCCGAAGTGGCCAAGCACAGGCACAAGCAGTGCTGGCTCTATCGCCAGGGGGACATCAACTTCGTGGTCAATGCCGAGCCCCACTCCCAGGCGGAGGAGTTTGCCCGGGCCCATGGTCCGAGCGTGTGCGGCATGGCGTTTCGGGTGAGCGATGCCGGCCGCGCCCAGCAGTACGCCATCGGCCAGGGGGCCAAGCCGTTTGTGGGCAAAATCGGCCCCATGGAGCTCAACATCCCCGCCATCTACGGCATCGGCGAGAGTACCCTCTCCTTTGTCGATCGCTATGGTGAGCGGGGCTCCATCTATGACGTGGACTTTATCTTCTACCCCGACTGGCAGGCCCGCATGGCCGAGGTGGACGCGGGGCTTTATGAGATCGACCACCTGACCCACAACGTCCATCGCGGCAACATGAACCTCTGGTCGAATTTCTACGAGCGGATCGGCAACTTCCGGGAAATCCGCTACTTCGACATCGAGGGCAAGCTAACCGGATTGCACTCGCGCGCCATGACGGCCCCCTGCGGCAAAATTCGCATTCCCATCAACGAGTCGGCGGACGACAAGTCCCAGATAGAGGAGTACCTGCGCCAGTACAAGGGGGAGGGGATCCAGCACATCGCGCTCGCCTCTGCCGACATCTATCACACCATCCGCACGCTCAGAGGGCGGGGAACCGGCTTCATGCCGACGCCGGACACCTACTACGAGAAGGTGGACAGCCGGGTCGCGGGTCATCAGGAGGATCTGGCGGCGCTGAAGGCGCTGCGCATCCTCATCGACGGCTCGCCGACGAAGGACGGCATCCTGCTGCAGATCTTCACCGATACCGTGATCGGGCCTGTGTTCTTCGAGATCATCCAGCGCAAGGGCAACGAGGGCTTTGGTGAGGGCAACTTCCAGGCACTGTTCGAATCCATCGAACTGGATCAGATCCGCCGTGGCGTGCTGGACGGATCCACGCAAGGGGAGGTGAACAGTGCCGCTCAGGGCCAGAAAAACGGAGAACCGAGCGATGCGTAACTGGATAAGCTTCCCCCATCGGGAGGGAACCCACTCCCGCCAGGCCCATGCCGATCTGCCGGAGCAGGCCATCTATGAGCGCGAGCTGGGGCGCTCGGGCTTCTTCGGTCCGGCCACCCACATGCACCACAAGCATGCTCCCACCGACTGGGTCAACTGGGAAGGGCCGCTTCGGCCACGGGCGTTTGATCTGAACGATCTGCAGGAGGAGGTGAGCTCCCTCTCCCCCTGGGTGATGCCGGATATTCTCAGCAACCCCCACTGCCGCTACCGCATCTGGCGCCTGCATGAGCCCATGCCGTTTCTGGTGCGAAACGCCGATGGCGACGAGCTCCTGTTCATTCACGAGGGGAGCGGAGAGTTCTACTGCGACTACGGACACCTCATCTTGAGAGATGGCGACTATGTGGTGATCCCCCGTGGCACCATGTGGCGCATCGAGCCCACCGCGCCCCTCTTCATCCTGATGATAGAGGCGACGGAAGACAGTTATCAGCTGCCGGACAAGGGACTGGTGGGCAATCACGCCATCTTCGATCCGGCGGCCCTGGACGTGCCCGCCATCAACGAGCGCTTCCTGGCCCAGCAGGATGAAAACCCCTGGTCGCTGCAGATCAAGCGCCACGATCAGGTCTCGGTCGTCACCTGGCCGTTCAACCCGCTGGATGCACAAGGGTGGCACGGGGACTTGTGCGTGGTGCGCCTCAACTGGCGGGATATCCGCCCGCTGATGAGCCACCGCTACCACCTGCCTCCCTCGGCTCACTCCACCTTCGTGGCGAGCCGGTTCGTGGTCTGCACCTTCGTGCCGCGTCCCATCGAGAGTGACCCAGGCGCCCTGCGGGTGCCCTTCTACCACAGCAACGACGACTTCGACGAAGTGCTCTTCTACCACGCCGGGGACTTCTTCAGCCGGGACAACATCAAGCGGGGCATGGTCACCTTCCACCCTGCCGGCTTCACCCATGGTCCCCATCCCAAGGCCTTTGCGGCGGGACTGGCTCATGCCAAGACCTTCACCGACGAGGTGGCGGTGATGCTCGACACCCGGGATGCCCTGGCCGTCGGCCCGATCTGCGAAGGGGTCGAACACCCCGGTTATGTCACCAGCTGGCAGCGTCCAGAGACGCTCGGCAAATAAGGAATTCGATATGAAACTGGCAACCCTGAACAATGGCAAGCGCGACGGCGCCCTGGTGGTGGTGAGCCGCGATCTGGCGCGCGCCGTCCACGTGACGACCATTGCCCCGACCCTGCAGTCGGCCCTCGACCAGTGGGGCGAAGTGGCGCCGCAATTGGCGAAGGTTTATCAGCGACTCAACGAGGGCGCCTGCCCCGACGCCTTCCCCTTCGATGAGACCGCCTGCCTCTCCCCGCTGCCTCGCGCCTACCAGTGGATTGACGGCAGTGCCTACGTCAATCACGTGGAGCTGGTGCGCAAAGCGCGCGGCGCCGACATGCCAGAAAGCTTCTGGCACGATCCCCTGATGTATCAGGGAGGCTCTGACAGCTTCCTGCCGCCCCGTGGCCCCATCGTGATGGGCTCCGAGGAGTGGGGCATCGACTTCGAGTCTGAAGTCGCCGTCATCACCGACGACGTACCCATGGGCACCTGTTCGCAGGGGGCGGCGAGCCACATCAAGCTCTTGATGCTGGTCAACGACGTGAGCCTGCGCAACCTCATTCCCGGGGAGCTTGCCAAGGGCTTCGGCTTCTTCCAGTCCAAGCCCTCCAGCAGCTTCTCGCCGGTGGCCATCACCCCGGACGAGCTGGGGGATGACTGGCGCGATGGCAAGGTCCACCTGCCCCTGGTGACCCACCTCAACGGCGCCCTGTTCGGGCAGCCCGACGCCGGGGTGGACATGACCTTCACCTTCCATGAGCTGATTGCCCATGCCGCCAAGACAAGGCCGCTCGGGGCGGGCTGCATCATCGGCTCGGGCACCGTCTCCAACTACGACAGAAGCCGGGGATCCTCCTGCCTTGCCGAGCGGCGGATGCTGGAAATTATCGAGTCAGGTCAAGCCACTACACCCTTTCTGCGCTTTGGTGATACAGTGTCCATCGCGATGCAGGATCGCAACGGGATGAGTCTGTTTGGCACCATTTTGCAGCGGGTCACGCAAGCAACGGCCGAGCGGGCGAGCTAGGAGAGCCCGACCCCTGGAGGGGCGGGCGACACGGCAGGTGGCAGACACCTGCCACCACAGGGACACACTATGCTGCAGTTGTTTGGATATTGGCGCTCATCGGCCAGCTTTCGCGTGCGTTTGGTACTGCAACTCAAGGGGCTCGATTATGAGCAGCACCCGGTCAACTTGCGGCAGGGTGAGCAGAAGGAGAAGGCCTACCGCCGGGTCAATCCCCAGGGGCTGGTGCCGTTTCTCGTGGACGATGACGTGCATCTGGGTCAGTCGGTGGCCATCATGGAGTACCTCGACGAGACCTATCCCGCCTACCCCCTGATGCCCTCCGCCCCCATCGAACGTGCCCGGGTGCGCCAGATAGTCAACATGATCGCCTGTGACACCCACCCCCTCAACAACCTGCGCGTGCTGCACCACCTGGAGCAGGAGCTGGGGCAGAGCAAGATGGCGCGGGATGCCTGGTATCGCCACTGGATTGACGAGACCTTCACCGCGCTGGAGCAGCTTCTCATGACCACCGCCGGCATCTATTGCGTGGGCAACGAGGTCACCCTGGCGGACTGCATGCTGGTGCCCCAGGTCTACAATGCCCGCCGCTTTGACATGACCCTGGATGACTACCCCACCATTGCGCGCATCGTCGCCAACTGCGAGCAGTTGCAGGCCTTTATCAAGGCCGCCCCCGCCAATCAGCCGGATGCCCAGCCCTGAAGCTGTGCAGACCGGGCCAGCGCGTTGGCCCGGTCTGCCGTCTCTTTCCTTGCCCGGGTTATCTTGCTCGCCTCAGGGCGTGCCATTGGCCCCATAGCGTCGAAACCCCGGCCGCTCTTTCAGTCGCTGGTAGTAGTCGTCCACGGCGGGTAGCGACGGGCGATCATAGGGCGTCTCCAGCCAGCGGTTGACTGACAGCCCGATGGGAATGTCTGCCAGCGAGAAGTGCGGACCGGCCACATATCCTCCGGTTGTTTGAAGCTGTCTCTCCAGGATCTCCATGCAGTGAGACCACTGCAGGCAAGCTGCATGAAGGGCCTGATGGTCTTGATGCTGGGGGGAGCGTCTCACCAGCGACAGGAAGGCGTAGCGCCAGGCGGTGTTCAAGTCCGATGCCTGCCAGTCAATCCATTGATCGACCCGAGCCCTGGCTCTCGCCTCGGCGGGATAGAGTGCATTGGCACCATGGCGCGTCGCCAGGTAGCGGATGATGGTGTTCGACTCCCACAGCGTAAAATCCTCATCCTGAATGACGGGCACCATAGCATTGGGGTTGAGCGCCAGAAACGCCGGGGTGTCCGTGGGTTTGAAGCCGGATCCCCACTCCTCCAGCTCGAAGGGGAGGGCCAGTTCGGCGCAAGTCCACAGTACCTTGCGCACATTGATTGACGACGCCTTGCCCAGTATTCGCAACATCTTTTTCGTCCTTGTCCGGGGTGATGGATGGCCTGTTTGTCGCAGACATGCCACTTCCCTGTTTGCGTAGCCATCAAGGCCCTGCACTGTCACTGACCGTGCGGGGCCCTGTTTTATGGACTGGCGAGTCAGCCGTGGGTGGTCCTGGGCTGGAAATAGGCGATAAATTTGCCGAGTTTCTCCCCGTCGTAACTCTTCCCCTTCTCCAGCAGCCCGGTGTTGAAGGACTCGAGCAGCCTGCCCGTGGCATCCAGCACGTAGAAGTGGGGGACCCCCAGATACTCGGGATAGGCTTTCAGGAAGGATTCATTCTTGTTCTGCTCGCTGACGTTCACCTTGACCACCACGAAGGTGCGGTTGAGCTGGCCGGCGAGATCGGGTTCCCGGTCCAGAAAGCGGTTCATCTCCTGGCACCAGCTGCACCATTCGCCCCCCACCAGCAACAGGACTTTCTTGCCCTCGGCACTGGCCTTGGCGGTAGCGGCGGCGAGATCGCGGGCCGGATCCCGCGTCTCGTCATAACCCTGGCTGTAATCGGGCAGGCTCTGACTCCAGAGGTGGTCGCCCGCGCAGGCGGCGCCATTGAAAAGGAGGGAGCCCAGTATCAGGGGCAGTAACAGTCGTTTCATGGTCTCTTCCTTGTGTCGTTATCTTTGCTTCCAGGCGCAGACAATGTGACACGAGGCGTTTCCTGCGCCAAGCCGCAAACAGGGAAGGGGAAGGCAAAAAGCGGCAATGGAATGGCAGAAAACAACAAAGCCCCTCGAGAGGGGCTTTGTATTCAGGTCAGGGGCGATCAGTAACCCTGCTGGTGGACGTCCATCACGGCGCGACCGGAGGGGTCGGCCATCTCCTTGAACTTGGCATCCCATTCGAGCGCGGTCGGGGTGGAGCAGGCGACCGACTTGCCGTAGGGCACAGTGCGGGCGGCGGACTCCAGCGGGAAGTGCTCGTCAAAGATGGCGCGGTAGTAGTACGCCTCCTTGGTGAGCGGGGTATTGACGGGGAAGCGGAAGGCCGCCGCCTCGAACATCTGATCCGTCACCTCTTCCTCGACCATGGCTTTCAGGCTGTCAATCCAGGAGTAGCCCACGCCGTCGGAGAACTGCTCCTTCTGGCGCCACGCCACTTCGTGGGGCAGCAGATCCTCGAAGGCTTCCCGCAGGATGTGCTTCTCGATCTTGCCCTTGCCGCACATCTTGTCGGCGGGATTGAGGCGCATCGCCACGTCCATGAACTCCTTGTCGAGGAAGGGCACGCGGCCTTCCACGCCCCAGGCGGCCATGGACTTGTTGGCCCGCAGGCAGTCATAGAGGTGCAGGGAGGCGAGCTTGCGCACGTTCTCCTCGTGGAACTCACGGGCGTTGGGGGCCTTGTGGAAGTAGAGGTAGCCGCCGAACAGCTCGTCGGAGCCTTCGCCAGAGAGCACCATCTTGATCCCCATCGCCTTGATGTAGCGGGCCATCAGATACATGGGCGTGGAGGCGCGGATGGTGGTGACGTCATAGGTCTCGAGGTGATAGATGACGTCCCGCAGGGCATCCAGCCCTTCCTGCACGGTGAAGTGGATCTGGTGGTGGATGGTGCCCAGGTGATCGGCCACCTTGCGGGCGGCGGCGAGATCCGGCGACCCTTCCAGGCCGACGGCGAAGGAGTGCAGCTGGGGCCACCAGGCTTCGCTCTTGCCATCGTCTTCCACCCGGCGGGCGGCATAGAGCTTGGTGATGGCGGAGATGACGGACGAATCCAGACCACCGGAGAGCAGCACGCCATAGGGCACGTCGCACATCAGCTGGCGCTTGACCGCCGCTTCCAGGGCCGCTTTGAGCTCGGCCTTGTCGCTGACGTTGTGCTCGACCGGCGCGTATTCCATCCAGTCCCGTTTGTACCACTGTTTGAGCTCGCCATCCTTGCTCCACAGGTAGTGTCCCGGCGGGAAGGTTTCGACGCTCTTGCACACGGGCACCAGCGCCTTCATCTCGGAGGCGACATAGAAGTTGCCGTGTTCGTCGCGGCCGGTATAGAGGGGGATGATCCCCATGTGGTCGCGACCAATCAGGTAGGCATCCTGCTCGGCGTCATAGAGGATGAAGGCGAAGATGCCGTTCAGATCGTCCAGGAACGCCGGGCCTTTCTCCTTGTAGAGGGCCAGCAGCACTTCACAGTCGGAGTGGGTCTGGAACTGGAAGTCGACCTTGAGGTTCTTCTCCAGCTCCTTGTGGTTGTAGATCTCGCCGTTGACGGCCAATACGTGCGTGCGCTCGGGGTTGTAGAGAGGCTGTGCGCCGTTGCCCGGATCGACGATGGCCAGACGCTCGTGCACCAGGATGGCCTTGTCGGAGCTGTAGACGCCGGACCAGTCAGGCCCGCGGTGACGCAGTCGCTTGGACATCTCCAGGGCCGATTTGCGCAGGGCAGTGGCGTCGGTCTTGATGTCCAGAATGCCGAAAATAGAACACATTGGCGGTAATCCTCTTGATTTTTATATGAGCCCCCCACGTTTGGGCTCGAAATTCCATTTACATTCCTCGCCAATCACAATGCCTAGCGGAAAACCCTTTTGCAAGCGGGAAAACCGCAGAAAATCATGCCGTAAGCGTCAAGTTGCGCCAGAGGATGGCGGCCGTCCGGCCGCCTGAAGAGAGAGGGTCAGGGTTGACGTGCGCGTCAAGTCGCGGCGGGTTCGAAGATAACATAGAGCTTGCGGCAAGGGGTGAGGGTCTCCCACTGCCCGACAAAACCGGCGGGAATGACGAACTGATCCCCCGGTTTTAGGTGCAGCCGGCCGCCCTGCTCGTCGTGGATCACCGCCTCCCCTTCCAGCATCTGGCAGTATTCGTGTTCGGTATAGTGAACGGCCCAGCAGCCCGGCTCGCAAGCCCAGAAGCCCACGTGAAACTGCTGGCTCGGGTCTGAGTAGTGGTTCCATGCCGTCTGGCTCGGCGTTCCGGCCCTGATGCGCTCGGGGGCGGGCATCAGCGGGGTGGGGGAGACAGTGTGCTTGTCCAGCAGGATCCAGTCGTTCAGGCTCTTCATGGTGCGTCCTTGAGTGGCGAAGGAGCATCCTGCTCCCGTTTAGTTTGTTTAACGATGTTGCGCTTACGTTAAACGA
Organism: Aeromonas sp. FDAARGOS 1418; assembly: GCF_019048585.1. NCBI lineage: Bacteria > Pseudomonadati > Pseudomonadota > Gammaproteobacteria > Aeromonadales > Aeromonadaceae > Aeromonas > Aeromonas sp. FDAARGOS 1418. The sequence goes on from NZ_CP077387.1 coordinate 2,607,349, forward strand.
AACGGGCCCCCTTTGCCAAGGGGGCCCGTGCAGGCTGAAGGCTACCGGAAGGGCGGCACCCGGGATCAGACGATGTCGATGTCCACCACGGAGTCGAAGATGTGGTTCGGTCGAAACGGCATGCGGTCGATGTCCGCCACCTTGCTCACCCCGGAGAGCACCAGCACCGTCTCGAGACCGGCCTGGAAGCCTGCCAGGATGTCGGTGCGCAGGTTGTCGCCGATGATGATGGTGTCGTCGGAGTGGGCCTCCATCCGGTTGAGGGCCGCGCGAATGATCCAGGCGCTCGGCTTGCCGACATAGAAGGGCTTCTTGCCGGTCATCCGCTCGATGGGGGCGCACAGGGCGCCGCAGGCCGGGTACATCAGGGGGCCGTGGGTGTCGGGGTTGGTGGCGATGAAGCGGGCCCCCTGATCCACGAACTTGGCGCCCTGCTGCATCATGGTCCAGTTGTAGTTGCGGGTCTCCCCCACCACCACGAAGTCCGGGTCGATGTCGGTGATGGTAAAGCCGGCCTTGTAGAGCTCGTGGGTCAGGGCCCCTTCGCCAATCACATAGGCCTTCTTGCCATCCTGGCGCTTGAGAAAGTCGGCGGTGCCCATGGCGGAGGTGTAGAAGCACTCCTCGGGCACCTCTATTCCGGCGGAGCGGAAGCGGTTTTGCAGATCTTTCTGGGTCTGGGCCGGGTAGTTGGTGAGGAACAGGAGCTTGCTGCCCTGCTCCAGCAGGCGGTGGACGAAGCGGTCGGCGCCGGGAATGAGATCGTTGTTGTGCAGGATGACGCCGTCAATGTCACAGATGACGTTTTTCTTCATGAATTCTCCTTGTAGGGCGCAAGAGCGGGGACAGGGCATCCCTCTGTTCGTCTCTTCAATCGGTTATGGTTTTTGTGCCGCCATTATAAGGCCCTTTGATGACAAGTCTCCTCCGGCGGGCCAGATGGGTGCACAATGAAGGCGAAGGGAGGGCGCCGCCCCGGTGGTGTCCGCACGGAGTCTGACGATGGAGCCGTCATCATGGAGCACTTTATTGCCGGCTTGCCCAAGCTGGAACTGCACCTGCATATCGAGGGGACCCTCGAACCCGAGCTGATGTTCGCCCTCGGTCAGCGCAACGGGGTGGCGCTGCCCTGGCCCGATGTTGGCAGCCTGCGCGCCGCCTATGAGTTCGACGGCCTGCAATCCTTCCTCGATCTCTACTACCTCGGTGCCAGCGTGCTCATCCACGAACAGGATTTCTTCGACCTCACCTGGGCCTATCTCGAGCGCTGCGTTGCCGATCACGTGGTGCACGTGGAGATCTTTTTCGACCCCCAGACCCACACCGCCCGCGGCGTGCCCTTTGCCACCGTGCTGGGGGGCATCGAGCGGGCGCTACAGGCTGGCGAAGCAGCCTTTGGCATCAGCTGGCGGCTCATCATGAGCTTCCTGCGCCACCTGAGTGAAGAGGCGGCATTCGCCACCCTGGCAGAGGCCACGCCGCACCTGGCGCGCCTGCACGGGGTCGGCCTCGATTCGGGGGAGCAGGGCAACCCGCCCAGCAAGTTTGCCCGGGTCTTCGCTCGCTGCCGCGAGCTGGGGCTGCCGCTGGTGGCCCATGCCGGCGAGGAGGGACCTGCGGACTACATCTGGCAGGCGATCCGGGAGCTCGGAGTGCAACGCATCGATCACGGGGTGCGCTGCGTCGAGGATCCCGCGCTGTTGAGCTACCTGGCCGACACCCGGCTGCCCCTCACCGTCTGCCCCCTCTCCAACGTGCGGCTCAGGGTGTTTGACCAGATGGCCCATCACAATGTGCTGAGGCTGCTGGAGCAGGGGCTCTGCGTCACCGTGAACTCCGACGATCCCGCCTATTTCGGGGGATACCTGGGGACCAACTTCCAGGCCCTGGCCGACGGGCTTGGCGCCAGCCAGGAGCAGCTGTGCCGCCTCAGTCTCAATGCCGTGGAGGCGAGCTGGCTGAGCCTCGCGGACAAGGTGCGTCTGACCCGGGACATTCGCCTCCATGCCGCCCTGCACGGGGTGAGCCTGCACTGAGCAGGTCGCCTTGCACACCTTGAATGGAGGAGGCCCGCTATGGCGGGCCTCTTTGAGCCATCGTTGGGCGGGTATCAACCCACTCTCACCAGATACTTTTCCCCTTGTCCCTCCTGCTTGACGCGAGTGAGAAGGGAGGGCAGGGCGTCGAAGTCGCCCACCACCAGCGGCGGCAGGGTCAGCTCGCCGCTCGCCATCTGCGCCATCATGGCGACACCGGCCGCCACCAGACGGCTCCACTGTTTGTCCGAGCCAAAGGCGTGCTGGGCGCCGAGGGCAATCTCGTGCAATGAGTGGCAATGGCTAAAGGCGGGCAGCGGGTTGCGCGCGATGCGCCCGAGCACCGTCACCATGTGGCCGTAATAGCCAAGGGCAGGCAGCAAGGCTTCTGCCTGCTGGCTGGAGACCAGATCGATGATCCCATCGAAGGGTTCACCGCCGTTGGCGGCCTGCAACTGGGCCAGCCAGTCGGGATCCCGATAGTCCGCCACCCCCTGCACGCCTAGCTGTTTGAGCCACTGGTGGTGGCGCGGGCTGGCGCTGGCAAAGACGCGGGCCCCCTGCTTAAGGGCAAGTTGCACCGCGAAGCGGCCGACACTGCTGCCAGCCCCCGTGATGAGCAGGGCCTCCCCGTGCAGGTGAGGCAGCTTGGCCAGCGCCTGCCAGGCGGTGAGGCCGGGGCAGGGGAGCGCGGCGGCCGCCTCGTCGCTCAGGGCATCGGGCACCGGCATCAGGGCGCGAGCCGGCACCAGGGTGTGGCGGGCAAAGCTGCCGCCGTGGCGCAGGTCGGTGTGATAGGCGACCCGGGTGCCGGGGCGCAGGTGGGTGACGTTGGCCCCCAGTGTCACCAGGGTGCCCATGCCATCGACGCCGGGCACATGGCCTGGCTGCCAGTGGGGATGACCCTGTTCGATGAGTTTCCAGTCCACCGGATTGAAGGCGATGATCCGGTTGGCGACGAGGACCTCGTCGGGCCCGGGGGTGGGGAGCGCTTGCCGGGTGAGGGTGAGCTGGTCCGGTTCGCCGGGGGCGTGCCAGCACCAGGCCTGGGTATGGGTCATGGTGACTCCTTGGATGAGAGGGGTGGGTGCCTTGATTGAATTACATGGCGTAACAATGCCTTGAATTACTGTTGCACTGGCAAGACAACAAGGCGAGCCCCCTGTTGGAGGGCCCGCCCTGGAAGAGGTTCGGCGCCAGCCGCCCTATGCCCGCTCTGCCCCATAGACGGGGTAATCGGTCAGCCCTTTCTCGCCGCCGCCAAACAGGGTGGCGGGATCATGGGGGGCGAACGGATGGCCGTGGCGCAGGCGGTTCGGCAAGTCGGGGTTGGCCACGAAGGGGCGACCGAAGCCAATCATGTCGGCCCAGCCCGCCTCGATGGCGGTGCGGGCGCGTTCCCCATCGTACTTGCCGGCGTAGATGAGGGTGTTGGGGAAGGCGTCGCGCAGCCCCTGCTTGAAGCTCTCCGCCATCAGGGGGGCGTCGTCCCAGTCCGCTTCGGCGACGTGCAGATAGACCACGCCGAGCTGGCCCAGCAGGCGTGCGGCGGCCAGATAGGTCTCCTGGGGGTTGGCATCCACGGTGCCGTTGAGGGTGGTGAGCGGCGCAAGGCGTACCCCGACCCGGTCGGGACCGATCTCGTCACAGACCGCCTCGGTCACCTCTTTGAGGAAACGCAGCCGGTTTTCGAGCGAACCGCCATAGCCGTCGGTGCGGGTATTGGACTCGGAGTCGAGGAATTGGTTGATGAGGTAGCCGTTGGCGGCGTGCAACTCGATGCCGTCAAAGCCCGCCTCCATGGCGTTGCGGGCGGCCTGGCGAAACTGCCCCACCACGGCGTCGATGTCGGCCTGGGTCATGGCGCGCGGGGTGACGGTCTCCACAAACCCCGGGGCATCGCTGCCGTTGTCGACGAACACCTTCACTCCCTTGGCCTGGATGGCGGAGGAGGAGAGGGGCTGGGCGCCGCCGATGTTGTCAGGATGGGTGACCCGGCCCACGTGCCAGAGCTGGGCGAACATGATGCCCCCCTCGGCGTGGACCGCGTCTGTTACCTGCTTCCAGCCTGCCACCTGCTCGGCGCTGTGGATGCCCGGCGTCCAGGCGTAGCCCTTGCCCAGGGGATCTATCTGGGTGCCTTCGCTGATGATGAGGCCGGCCCCGGCACGCTGGGCGTAGTAGGTCGCCATCATGGCGTTGGCCACGTCCCCGGGCTGGCTGGCGCGGGAGCGGGTCATGGGGGGCATGACGATGCGGTTGGCAAGGTGCAGCTGGCCGAGGCGAAGGGGGCAGAACAGGGGATCGTGGTGCATGATGGATTCCTCAATCTTTGGGAGTGAGGTGACTTTAGAGGGGATTGTTATTGTGAAAAAGAGGGGGGATTGCAGAAGAGAATTGCCGTTATCGCAGCAATGGCCCGGGAGGGGCCGGGCTCGGGCCAGAAAAAAGAGGGCCAAAGGCCCTCTTTTGCTGCATTGCCACCGATGATCAGGGGGAGAGTGGGGTGACCCGTACTCGCTCGATGCGCCGCTCGCTCACGGCCATGACCTCGAAGCAGAACTGGCCGAGGTGCAACTGCTGACCGACGTCGGGCAGGCTGCCGAAGTGGGAGAGCAGCATGCCCGCCAGGGTCACGTACTCGTCGCTCTCGCTCACCAGCCCGTCGCAGTTCAGTGCCTGCTCCACCTGATGGATGTTGGTGGTGCCGTGGATGAGCCAATGCTCGCCCTCGCGCACCACATCGGGGGTCTCGTCCTCGTCCGGCAGCTCGCCGACGATGGCCTCCAGCAGATCGTGGTTGGTGACCAGCCCCTGGATGACGCCAAACTCGTCCGCCACCAGAATGAGGCTGCCCCTGGCCTGACGCAGCTCCGCCAGCAGCCGGATCACGTTGATGGTCTGGGGCACGATGACGGGCTCGTTCTGTCTGGCAAGCGCTGCCAGGGATTGCCCCTCGTTGAGGGCAAACAGCAGATCCCGAGCCTTGACCACCCCGATGATCTCGTCCAGCTCCCCGTCACAGACCGGGAACAGGCTGTGGGGGGCCCGTTGCAGCAGGGCGCGGATCTCGTCCTCGCTGTCGCTCACGTCGATCCACTCCATCTCGGAGCGTGGGGTCATGATGGTGCGAATGGAACGCTCGGCCAGCGACAGCACGCCGCTCACCATGTAACGCTCCTCTTCACCGAAACCGGGGGGCAGGGGCTGAGCCTGCACCTCTTCTTCGTCTTCCTGCGGGTGGGCGGAGCGCTTGTTCCCCCCCATCAGCTTGAAGATGGCGGCGGTGGTGCGCTCGCGCAGGGGCTGGCGCGCCTCATGGCGCAGGGCACTGCGCTGGGCGAGCTGGTTGAAGAACTCGATGAGCACCGAGAAGCCGATGGCCGCGTAGAGGTAGCCCTTCGGAATGTGGAAGCCGAAGCCCTCCGCCACCAGGCTGAAGCCGATCATCAAGAGGAAGCTCAGGCAGAGCACCACCACAGTGGGGTGGGCGTTGACGAAGCGGGTCAGGGGCTTGGAGGCGAGCACCATCACTACCATGGCGATGGTCACGGCCGCCATCATGACGCCGAGGTGATCCACCATGCCGACGGCGGTGATGATGGAGTCCAGGGAGAAGACCGCATCCAGCACCAGGATCTGGGCGATCACCACCCCGAACCCGGCATAGACGCCGGTGCCGCCTTGCTCCTCGGGCTTGGCCTCGAGTCGCTCATGCAGCTCGGAGGTGGCCTTGAACAGCAGGAAGAGGCCGCCTCCCATCAGGATGAGATCCCGACCGGAGAAGGGGTGATCCCAGATGTGCAGCAGAGGAGCCGTGAGGGTGACCAGCCATGACATGATGGTGAGCAGTCCCAGGCGCATCAGCAGGGCCAGGGAGAGACCGATGATGCGCGCCTTGTCCCGCTGGGCGGGGGGCAGTTTTTTCACCAGGATGGCGATGAAGACCAGGTTGTCGATCCCGAGAACGATTTCCAGGATGATCAGGGTAAGCAGACCGACCCAGATTGACGGGTCCAGCAAGAATTCCATGTGATTGACCTCAATGAAGACAGATGCAGTGAATCGTGGTCACGGCGTGGCCGTGGTGACGGAGACGATCGCTTCAGAGGCGTTGGTTGAGCAGGTACAGATAGGCTTTGATGGGAAAAGACGAAGGGCTACTTCGGGGATTGTCCATGATGGGCAATAAAACCTCGGGTCAAAAGTGAGCCCTGATGATAACGACTCGCCGCCATTTGGCAAGGGGGTCTGGACGCGCAGGGGGAGGCGCTCGCCCAACAGGGCAACAGGGACAGGCGGAGCTTGCCAGGCAAGCCCCGCCTTGCGGCTTACAACCAGCGTTTTTCCCGGGTGAAGCAGACCGAGAGCCAGGCGTCTCCCAGGGTGTCGCCGAGGCGAGACCAGAGCTCCTGGCGCAGGGCATCCTGGCGCTCGACGGGCCACTCCTGGCCGGGGGCCACCAGGATGTTGAGCTCGAGATCGAAGCGGCGGCCGCTTTTTGCCAGGTGGCTGTAGCACTCGACCCCATGGCGCAGGCGCAGGGCTTCGACTTCGCTGGCCACCAGCCGGGAGACATCCCCCTTGGGGGCAATCTTCAGCACTTCCCGCAGGTTGCGACCGAGCACCTTGATGGGGATGAGGGTGGCACACAGGGCCAGCAGCGAGACCAGCACCGGGTCTATGTAGCGGTTGTAGTGGCCGTAACCCAGGGTATCGAGCCCGATGGCGACCAGAAAGCCGATGAGCAGGGTGGCGCTGAGCAGGGTATCCACCAGCCACTCCTTGGAGTCCACCCGCACCAGCTCGGAGTTGACCCGCTCGGCCACGTCGGCCTCGATGAGATAGAGGATGCCGCAGAAGAAGGTGGAGACGACGGCATAGATGAGGGCGTGGCCGAGATCGATCTCCCGTCCTCCTGCCAGCAGGGAGGTGATGCCGCCATAGAGGGCGCCGAGGCAGAGCAGCAGAATGATGGCGCCGTTGATGACGTTGGCGATGGGTTCGAAGTGGGCGTAGCCGTATTGGAAACGGGCGTCGGAGGGGCGGGTGACCAGGTAGGCGGTGATGAGCCCAAGGCCCGTCATGCCCATGCTGAACAGGGTGAAGATGCCGTCCAGCATGATGGCGTTGGAACCGACGAAGAGGCCATAACCGATCCCGAAAATGGCAAAGGTGATGCAACCAAACAGCGACAGGGTCAGCGCCTGTTTTTCGGTGCGAATAAGCGTACTGATAACATGGCTGTAGTGAGCCATAAAAGTCCTCCTTTCAAATGGTGAAGATTGCGCGCGCAAGCGGTTTTCTAGCTGATATACTGCCCGCTCACATGTGAGCGGACTGGTTCGGACACCCGCAAAGAGGCAGGTCCGAACGGTCGTTGTCGCCGGAATGCCGGCATCAAGCAAAGGATGGGAACAAGGATTCATGATCCCGAGACTCGATTACCAGGACAGTTTGTCACCTACAACCCTGCAGTTTCTTGAGTTGCTGGCGCGATCAGCATTTCGTGGTGATATCGAAAAGTCTTATGCAAGCCGGTTGGCGATGGCGACGGATAACAGCGTCTATCAGGTCGTACCTCAGGCGGTTCTCTATCCGCGCAGCGCGGATGACATAGCGGTGATGCTCAAGCTGGCCCAGGGGCCCGAGTACGCAACCTTGAGTTTCTTCCCTCGCGGCGGCGGTACCGGCACCAATGGTCAATCCTTGGGCGGCGGCATTATCGTCGATCTCTCGCGCCATATGAACCAGATCATGGAAATTAATCTGGAAGAGGGCTGGGTGCGGGCCCAGGCCGGGGTGGTCAAGGATCAGCTCAACGCCTATTTGAAGCCCCACGGCTACTTCTTCTCGCCGGATCTCTCCACTTCCAACCGGGCCACCTTAGGGGGCATGGTCAACACCGATGCCTCGGGGCAGGGCTCCTTGGTGTACGGCAAGACCTCGGATCACGTGCTCGGCCTCAAGGCCGTGCTGGAAAACGGCGATCTCATGGCCACCGAGCCGGTGACCGGCCAGCGTCTGGCGGATAAGCTGGCGCTGGAGAACCGGGAGGGGGAGATCTATCGCACCCTCTATCGCATCGGCCGCGAGCGGCGCGCCGATATCGAGGCCACCTTCCCCAAGCTCAACCGCTTTCTGACCGGTTACGATCTCAAGCACCTCTATCAACCCGAGAGCGACACCCTGGACGTCAGCCGGGTGCTGTGCGGTTCGGAAGGCTCCTTGGGCTTCATCACCGAGGCGAAGCTCAATATCACCCCCATTCCGCGTTACCGCACGCTCGTCAACGTCAAGTACGACAGCTTCCCCTCCGCGCTCAGAAACGCCCCCTTTATGGTACAGGCCCACGCCCTGTCGGTGGAGACCGTGGACTCCCGGGTGCTGGGACTGGCCCGCGCCGACATCATCTGGCACTCGGTGAAGGATCTCATCCAGGATGTGCCGGGCAAGGATCTGCAGGGGCTCAACATCGTCGAGTTTGCGGATACCGACGAGGCCGAGCACAAGGCCAAGGTGGCGGAGCTGTGCCGACGCATCGACGGTCTGCTGGCGCGTGGTGAAGCTGGTGTCATTGGCTATCAGGTGTGCGACCACCTGCCGAGCATCGAGACCATCTATGGCATGCGCAAGAAGTCGGTGGGGCTGCTCGGCAACGCCGAGGGGCGCAAAAAGCCGGTGGCCTTCACCGAAGACACCGCCGTGCCGCCGGAATCCCTGGCGGACTTCATCATGGAGTTTCGCGCCCTGCTGGATGCTCACGGCCTTGACTACGGCATGTTCGGCCACGTCGATGCCGGGGTGCTGCACGTGCGCCCGGCGCTGGACTTGTGCGATCCCGAGCAGGAGGTGCTGCTGCGGCGCATCTCGGATCAGGTGGTGGCGCTCACCGCCAAATACGGCGGCCTGATGTGGGGGGAGCACGGCAAGGGCTTTCGCTCCGAATACAGCCCCGCCTTCTTCGGCGAGCTGTGGGAAGAGCTGCAACGGGTCAAGGGGGCATTTGACCCGGCCAACCGCATCAACCCGGGCAAGATCTGCATGCCTTATGGCAGCGGCGCTTCGCTTGTCTCGGTGGACGGGCCCAAGCGCGGCAAGTTCGACCGCCAGATCCCGATTGCCGTGCGCGAGAGCTATACCCGGGCCCTCGATTGCAACGGCAACGGTCTCTGCTTCACCTTCGAGACCGACTCCCCCATGTGCCCCTCGGTCAAGATCAGCCGAGACCGCCGTCACTCCCCCAAGGGGCGGGCTGGCCTGATGCGTGAATGGCTGCGCCAGTTGGCGGAGCAGGGCTTCGATCCCCTTGCCGAAGAGGTGGCGCTGCAAAGCGGCGGTCTGCGCTTCAAGCAGATCGTCGATAAGTTCCGCAATACGGTGGCCCGCGCCCGGGGCGAGTATGACTTCTCCCACGAGGTGATGGAGGCGATGGAGGGGTGCCTTGCGTGCAAGGCATGCACCAGCCAGTGCCCCATCAAGGTGGATGTACCCACCTTCCGCGCCCGCTTCATGCAGCTTTATCACAGCCGCTATCTGCGCGGCCCCAAGGATTACTTCGTGGGCACGGTAGAGAGCTATGCGCCCCTGCTGGCCAAGGCGCCGAAACTGGTCAACTTCTTCCTCGAAAAAGAGTGGGCCCAGAAGGCGACCGAGAAGAGCATCGGCATGGTGGATGTGCCGCTGCTCTCCGTACCGACCCTGGCCGAGGAGCTGCGGGATCACCGCGCCCGCTATTTCGATCTGCCGGGCCTCGAGGCCATGAGCCCCGAGCAGCGCCAAAAAGTGGTGCTCATCGTGCAGGATCCCTTCACCAGCTACTACGACGCCCCCGTGGTGCGTGACCTGGTGAAGCTGGCCAGCAAGCTGGGCTATCAGCCCTACCTGCTGCCGTTCAAACCCAACGGAAAGCCTCAGCACGTGAAGGGATTCCTGCGCGCCTTCGCCCGTACCGCTGCCAGCAGCGCCCAGTTCCTCAACAAGGTGGCGGCCCTCGGCATCCCCATGGTGGGGGTCGACCCCTCTCTGGTGCTCTGCTACCGGGACGAGTACGTGAAGGCGCTCGGCCCCGCCCGCGGTGATTTCCAGGTGCTGCTGCCCCAGGAGTGGCTGCTCTCCCTGCCTGACGAGGCGCTGCCGCTGCGGGAAGAGGCTGCCGCCGACCCCTGGTATCTGTTTGCCCACTGCACCGAGAAGACCGCCAAGCCCACCACCCACGGTGACTGGAGCACCCTGTTCGGCCGCTTCGGTGCGCGTTTGCAGCCGGTGTCGGTGGGTTGCTGCGGCATGGCGGGCACCTATGGTCACGACGCCAAACAGGTGGAGAACTCCAAGGGGATCTACGGTCTGAGCTGGGCCGAGCCCCTGGCTCGCCTGCCGCAAGCCCGTTGTCTGGCCACCGGTTATTCGTGCCGCAGCCAGGTCAAGCGGATGGAGGGGGAGAAGCTCAAGCACCCGCTGCAGGCCCTGCTGGAACTGCTCTGATGCTCCACTTTCCCAAGGGATTCCGGGTGCCGAAGGCCTATCGGCACCCGCATTTTCTGTTGCTCCCCACCACGCCGTCCCAGGCCGTGGTGGAGTTTGTCGCCATCCTGCGCGAGCGGGAGCAGCTCCATCAGCTGTTTCGCCCGGACGATGTGTGGCCCTCCGCCCATTTCAGCCTGAGTCAGCACGAGGCCGATTTGGAGTGGCAGCACTCCGAGTTTCTGGCCAAGCGCTCCTTTGCCTATGGCCTCTGGAGCCCGGACAGGGAGCCCCACTTCTGGGGCGGGGTTTACCTCTATCCGTCGGTACTGCCGGAGGTGCAGGTGGAGCTCTTCTTCTGGAAGGTGGCCGAGGCGCCGCTTATGGACAGCGAACTCGAAGCCGAACTGCGCGCCTGGCTCGGCAAGGTATGGCGCTGGTCCGAGCCGCGTCTGCCGGGGCGGGACGGCCCTTGGGCCGAGTGGCCAGGGGTGACCTATCCCTGGTGAGGGTCAATCTCGATGCAAGATGCCCCGGCGTGGGCATCTTTTTTTTTGTGCCCTTTTGGCCGACACTGCTGGTTTGCCACTACAGCGCAGCGATAACCCGTTGATCACGCAAGGAGTCCGCTCACCATGAGTCAAGAAAGCAGCCCCATCTGGCGCAAACCCATGAGCCTGGAGGGGCTCAACGCCAGCTCCCGCAACACCCTGATGGCCCACCTCGACATCGTCTATAGCGCCTTTGGCCCCGACTGGCTGGAGGCCACCATGCCGGTGGATCACCGCACCCATCAACCACTCGGCATGCTGCACGGCGGCGCCTCCGTGGTGCTGGCGGAAACGCTGGGATCGCTTGCGGCCAATATGGCGGTCGAGCCTGACAGTTATTGTGTGGGTCTGGAGGTGAACGCCAACCATCTGCGAGCCAAGCGGGAAGGGGTGGTGACGGGGCGCTGTATGCCGCTGCATCTGGGGACCACGACTCAGGTGTGGCAGATCGAAATTCGGGATGAACGTGGTCGTTTATTGTGCACCAGCCGATTGACCATGGCGGTGCTCAAGCACAAGCGGGACAAGGACTCTGGCGAAGCGTGATCCGCAATAACGCATCATGAGTGAAAAATAAGCAAGCCATAGTCGCGAGATCCCTCTATAATTGCCAACGTCTTGAGACACCTATCACATTTTTCAAGACAGCAGAACAAAGTGGCGCTATAATCGCCGCCTTTTTGCTATTCCGCGGTGTTAGCCGCCTGCCTTAATCTGGAAGAATCTATGTCTGATACCGAACAACTGCCCCTTTTTAGTGAGCTTGGACTGGCCGCGCCCGTATTGAAAGCGCTGCAGGACGTGGGCTATGAGCGCCCGTCTCCCATCCAGGCCGCAGCAATTCCCCACCTGATGGCGGGACACGATCTGCTGGGGCAGGCACAAACCGGTACAGGGAAGACCGCTGCTTTTGCCTTGCCTCTGTTGTCTCGTCTGGAAGCTGGTAACCGCAACACCCAGATCCTGGTGCTGGCCCCGACCCGCGAGCTGGCCCTGCAGGTGGCTGAGGCATGCCAACGCTATGCCCACCACATGCCCGATTTCCACGTGCTGCCCATCTACGGCGGCGCTTCCTACGAAACCCAGACCCGCGCCCTGCGTCGCGGTGCCCAGGTTGTCGTGGGTACCCCGGGCCGCGTGATGGACCTGATCCGTCGCAAGAACCTGGACCTCTCCGGTCTGAAAGCCCTGGTGCTGGACGAAGCGGACGAAATGCTGCGCATGGGCTTCATCGACGACGTGGACTGGATCATGGATCAGTGCCCGGCCGGTCGTCAGGTTGCCCTGTTCTCCGCCACCATGCCGGAGCAGATCCGTCGTGTTGCCCAGAAGCACCTGAAGCAGCCCAAAGAGATCAAGATCGCCTCCAAGACCGCGACCGCCACCACCATTCGCCAGCGTTACTGGCAGGTGACCGGTCTGCACAAGCTGGACGCCATGACCCGTCTGCTGGAAGTCGAACCCTACGAAGCCCTGCTGGTGTTCGTACGCACCAAGAACGCCGCCGAAGAACTGGCTGGCAAGCTGGCTGCCCGTGGTCATGCTTGTGAAGCGCTGCACGGTGACATCCCGCAGAAGCTGCGTGAGCGTACCGTCGACAAGCTGCGTCAGGGCCAGCTGGACATCCTGATCGCCACCGACGTGGTTGCTCGTGGTCTGGACGTTGAGCGCATCACCCACGTGGTGAACTACGACATCCCCTACGACACCGAGTCCTACGTTCACCGTATCGGCCGTACCGGCCGTGCCGGCCGCAAGGGCGAAGCCATCCTGTTCGTGGCACCGCGCGAGCGTCGCATGCTGCGTGCCATCGAGCACGCCACCCGTCAGGCCATCGAACCGATGAAGATGCCGAGCACCGAGGACATCAACCAGCACCGTCTGGCCAAGTTCAAGGAGCGCATCCGCGAAACCATGATGGGTGAAGAGCTCGAGATCTACCACAACCTGGTGAACGAGCTGATCGAAGAAGATTCTGCCGATCCGCTGGAGCTGGCTGCTGCACTGGCCAAGCTGGTACAGGGCGACCAACCGCTGCTGCTGGATGACTCCATTCCGGATCCGGTGTTCAACGCCGGCAACGATCGCGGTGGCTTCGAGCGTCGTGAGTTCAACGACCGTGGCGGTCGTGACTTCGGTGACCGTGGCGATCGTCCGGCCCGTCGCATGCCGTCCCTGGAGCCGCGTCCGCTGAAAGACAACCCGGACGTGGAGATGGAGCGCTACCGCGTCGACGTGGGCGCCCATCACGGCGTCAAGCCGGGCCAGATCGTGGGTGCCATCGCCAACGAAGCGAACATCGAGAGCCGCTTCATCGGCAACATCGACATCGCCGATGACTTCTCCACCGTCGATCTGCCCAAGGGTATGAGCGCCGAGGTGCTGGAAGTGATCAAGAAGGCCCGTGTCTGCCAGCGTCCGCTGCAGATCACCCGTTACACCGAAGTGCCGGCCGGTGGCAACACTGCTCCCCGTCCGCCCCGTGGTGATCGTCCGTTCCGTGGCGACCGTCCTTTCAACAAGGATCGCCGTCCGCAGGGTGACCGTCCCTTCAACAAGGATCGCCGTGAAGGCGGTTTCGACAAGGGTCGCAAATTCGGTGGCAACAAGCGCCGCGACAGCTAAACCCTGACTGCACTGATGAGAAGGCCGCTCCATGGAGTGGCCCTTTTTGTGTCTGTTTTTCAGATGCGTAGCGAAGATTGTCACCTTTTCCCGGCCGTGGTGGGCATCCGGTTTGATGAGGAGCCAGTGAAAGAAAAATGGTGCAATCCATTTGCCTGGGGGTGGCGCCTGGTGTCATTCTTTGGGATGCGATTGGATACTTTTGGAAGGCGCAGAATCGTTGCTGGTTGCAAACGACTGCGACTTTGGTCTGAAGGTGCATTCTGTTGTTTGCATATGAGTCAGCAGAGTGAAGAGTGAGATGAATAAATAAACCGTATGACAGGGAGGTGCGTGATGGGCAAGTGGCTTGGCAAGGTGTCGCTGATATCTGGATGGCTCGTGTCGGGTATGGTGTTGGCGGAGGAGCCCTTCTTCAGAATTGCGGGGGCGGGGTGCTGCAATGGCAAGGGGGAGGTGGTGCTGACCCGTGCCGAGTTTGAGGCCTTGCCGCAGACGGAGGTTAAGACGGGGACGCCCTGGACCGAGGGGGAGCACCTCTATCGCGGGGTGTTGCTGCGGGACCTGGTCAGGATCTACGGTCTCAAGAGCCAGGAGGTCAAGGCCCTCGCGGTCAATGAATATTGGGCCGCACTGCCGCTGGAAGACGGGGAGAAGTACCCGGTGCTGGTGGCCGAGAAGCAGGATGGCAAGGCTCTGACCCTGCGCAACAAGGGGCCGCTCTGGGTCATTTATCCCCTCACCGACCATCCCGAACTCAACAAGGAGCTCTATCACAGCCGGATGGTGTGGCAGCTGACGGCGCTGGAGAGCAAATAAGATGCTGAGCAGCAAGCTCTTGAGCCTGATCCTGATGGTGACCACCTTTTTGGGGGTGACCCTCTGGTCGGTCTGGAACTATGACCGCGCGTTCAATGAGGTGACGCGCTACACCCAGCTCTCCGCCTGGGCACTGGCCCAGCTCGAGCTGGAGATCCACGCCTTCGAGAAGGGCTTGCAGCTCTATCGTGCCGGTGCCGTCAGCCGGGAGGAGATGAACAAACGCTTTGACATTGCCTGGAACCGGCTCGATGTCTTCCTGCACGGGAAGGAGGCAAAGTCGGTCAGGGCCCGATTCGGTGCGGACAAGGCGGTCGGCAAGATCCTCGCTCTCTTCGAACGCTATGAGCAGGATGTGGTGCAAGGGGAGCCGGATTCCCCCGCACTCAAGATGTTCACGGCCGCACTCGATGACGAGATGCGCGGGGTGCGGGACGTGATGGTGAAAAACTTTACCGGGCCTTCTGCCATCGCCCAGCGTGAGCTGCTCAACGAGTCGAGAACCCAGAACTTCTTCATCCTGGGGTTTCTGATGCTGGCGACCATGGTGATGTTGATGGTGCTGTTTCGCGAAGTGCGTCGCCAGCATTTTCTGGCGTGGAACGACCCTCTCACCCGTCTCCCTAACCGGGCGGCGCTCATCAAGCACCTCCAGCAGTGGACCAGCCACCCCGGGCGGCGCAGCAGCATCACCGTCTGCCTCATGGATCTGGGGCATTTCAGGGAGGTCAATAACAGTCTGGGTTACGAAGTGGGGGACGCCTTGCTCAAACGGCTTGCGGCGCGGATCAAGGCCGCCTCTGGCCAGGGGATCTTCGTTGCCCGTACCGGCAGTGACGAGTTCACCCTCATCATCACCGGCACCATGCCCACCTATCTGCGCTTCCCGTTTCTGGAGCAACTGCGCAGCGAGCTGGCGGATCTGGTGTTTGCCGCCGATCCGGCGCACCGGGTGCGGGTCTTCATGGGCACCAGCCAGTATGTGAAACCGGATCATTCACCGGAAGAGATGCTGTTGTTTGCCGATATCGCCCTCGACAGCGCCAAGCGCAAACGGCTGAATGACAATGTGCTCTTCTCCAGCAGCATGTATCAGCACTATCAGCGCAAACGCCGGCTGTCGACCGAGCTGCGGGAGCTTATCCACTGCCCGCAATGCCCGCAACTGGCCCTTTACTATCAGCCCATCGTGCGCGGCCAGAGTGTAGTGAGGCTGGGGGCCGAGGCGCTGATCCGCTGGCATCATCCGGAATATGGCTTTATTGCCCCCCTCGACATCATCTCGCTGGCAGAAGAGAACGGGTTGGGCGAGGCGCTCGGGGGCTGGATCATCCGGCGCATGCAGCTCGATCTGTCCGGCTTCCCGGAGGAGGTGCTAGCACCGCTCGAGATCTCCATCAACCTTTCCAACTCCATGTTCAACATGGGGTTGGCCAGGGAGATTGAAGAGAAGATGGAAGATGGGCCGTTGGGGCTGCACCAGTTGATAGTGGAGCTGACCGAAACCATCGCCCTCGATGACATCGCCCTCAGCAAGCAGATCATTCACTCCCTGCGCCAGATAGGGGTGCGGGTGGCCCTCGATGACTTCGGGACCGGCTGGTCCTCGTTCTCTTACCTGCGTGAACTCTCTTTCGACAAGCTCAAGATCGACCGCTCCTTCATCACCGCCATCGACAAGGATCCCCGTCAGGCGCTGTTCGTCGAGACCATCACCACGTTGTCGCACCAGCTGGAGGTGCAGGTAGTGGCAGAGGGGGTGGAGACCTGGGAAGAGCTCAGGGCGGTGCTCGAGATCGGGGTGGACGAGATCCAGGGGTACTTCTACTCGAAGCCCTTGCCGCTGCCGGAGTTCATGCAGTTCTGTCACCGCTATTTCGCCCACAGCGCCGCCATTCAGGAAGTGGCACTGGGGTAGCCTTGGGGCAATCGAGCCCCTGTAGCCTTGTCTTCGAGTCCCTCTGTTCGATTGTTCCTGGTTGATATTTCATCCCGACACCTTTCTCCCATGGCAGGACCGCCCTTGACGCGGTTTTCTTGTGCCTCCTGCCAGAACGAGGGTGCGAGAGGGCAGGCCCGGTGCTACCTTGTGCCACGAACAGTGCCACAGGGCAGAGGAGCCATAAATGGATCGCTTGGGGGTGATGGAGGTGTTCGTGCTGGCGGTGGAGACCGGCTCGTTTTCGGCGGTGGCCCGCCGACTGGGGATGGGGCAACCCACGGTTTCCAGATTGATTGCCCAGCTTGAGGCGCACCTTGGCAGCCGCCTGTTGCTGCGTTCGACCCGGGGGCTGGCGCCCACCGAGGCCGGAGAGGCCTACTATCTGCGGGCGAGAGAGATCCTGGCCCAGGTCAACGAGGCCGATGCCATGGTGCAGCAATGCCGGGCCGGGCTGAGTGGACGCCTGCGGGTGAGCGCTCCCGTCACCTTCGCCCGCCTGCATATCATTCCCCATCTTGCCGGTTTTCTGGTGGCTCACCCGGGACTGGATCTGGAGATCCTGCTGGATGACGGCAATGTGGATCTCATTTCGGCGGGCATCGAGGTGGCTCTGCGGATCGGCAAACAGGCCGACTCGTCGCTGGTCGCCCGCTGTCTCGCCCGAAGCGACATGCGGGTGTTGGCGACGCCGGCCTATCTGGCCGCCAAAGGAGAGCCTGAGACCCCTCAGGCTCTGCAACAGCATGATCTGGTGCTTTACAGTCCACGGCCCGGAGTGGGGCAACAGTGGCGATTTCGCCGCGGCGTCGAAGAGAAGGTGGTTTCCGGAGAAGGCAGGCTGACGGTCTCGGCGGCCGAGGGCATGCGCGCAGCCGTGCTGGCAGGACTGGGGCTCGGTATCGCCTCGGAGTGGATGTTTGCCCCCGAGCTTGCCCGCGGCGAGGTGGTGGCGGTGCTGCCCGAGTGGCAACTGCCCATGCAGGAGCTCTGGACCCTGCTCCCGGCAGGTCGCCAGCCTGGTGCCAAGGCGAGCGCCTTTCTGGCATTCGTGACCGGCCTGCCCGGGGTGGGGCATGCACCAGCGGAATAACTGTTATGGTCCCCACCGCTCTACTGGTGGCGACGCTCCCCGGGTAGGCTGTGCGCATGGGGCCCGTATCCTGGCGGGAGCCCTTCTAACACGAGGAGAAGATCATGAGTACATCGCCTTCTGCCGGAGGGGCCGCAACCCCCGGCCCCTCCCTGCTCTTCGCCATGGCCCTGTCATGCGGCCTGGCAGTTGCCAACATCTACTACAACCAGCCCATGCTGGCGGTGATGGCGCAGGACTTTCCCGGGCACTCGGGCATGCCATTGATCGCCATGCTGACCCAGCTCGGCTATGCCATGGGTCTGCTTTTGCTGGTGCCGCTTGGCGATGTGGTCGAGCGCCGCTGGCTCATTCCGGGGCAGTTTGCACTGATCGCGCTGGCCTCCCTGCTGGCGGCCACGGCCACGAGTGCTACCACCTTGATGCTGGCCTCCGTCCTGCTCGGCATCGGGGCCACGGCGGCCCAGCAGATAGTTCCGGTGGCGGCGACCCTGGCAGATCCCGCCCGCCGTGGTGCCGTGGTCGGCAGCGTGATGAGCGGCCTGCTGGCCGGGATACTGCTCAGCCGCACCGTCGCCGGCCTGGTCACCGCCTATGGCAGTTGGCGCGCCATGTTCTGGCTGGCCATTCCCCTGGCCCTGTCGGGGGCCCTGCTGATGGTCAGGATGATACCGTCCGGATTGTCGCGCTCTCCCCTCGGTTATGGCCGTCTGCTTCATTCTCTGGTCGGTCTGTGGCGCGAGGAGCCCGCCCTGCGCCGCGCGACCCTGACCCAGGCCTTGCTGTTTGCCTCCTTCAGCGCCTTCTGGACCGTGCTGGCGTTCTACCTGGCCGAACCTGCCTATGGGTTGGGGGCCGACATGGCGGGTCTGTTCGGCGTCATCGGGGTGGTTGGGGTGGTGGCGGCCCCTCTGGCAGGCCGGATGGCGGATCGGTTGGGGGCCAGACCAGTGGTATTGGCCGGTGCCGTGCTGGTGGTGCTTGCCTGGATCTGCTTCGAGCTGTGGCTCTCTCTGGCCGGGCTGGCGTGCGGGGTCATCTTGCTGGATCTCGGAGTGCAGAGCGCACTCATCGCCCATCAGCAGCGCATCTATGGTCTGAGACCTGAGGCTAGGGGGCGCATCAATACCCTCTTCATGACCGGCATGTTCCTGGGGGGAACCCTCGGCTCCAGCCTGGGGATGCTGGTCTGGCAACAGGGTCACTGGCTCGGGGTGGGAGCAGCCGGCATGGGGTTGGCCCTGGTGGCCTGTCTCTGCGCCCTGGCCGGCAGGCGGGGGCTGCAACCGGCCATCTGAGGTATGTGCAAGACAAGAAAGGCGACCTCGGGGTCGCCTTTTGTCTGTCTGCTCGGGATGGTCTCAGAGCACCATGGCGGCAATCCAGCCGAAGATCACCAGGGGGATGTTGTAGTGGATGAAGGTTGGCACCACGCTGTCCCAGATGTGGTCGTGCTGACCGTCCGCATTGAGGCCCGATGTGGGGCCGAGCGTCGAGTCGGATGCGGGGGAACCCGCGTCCCCCAGCGCGCCCGCGGTGCCCACCAGGGCGATGGTCGCCATGGGCGAGAAGCCGAGGTGGATGCACAGGGGCACATAGATGGTGGCGATGATGGGCACGGTGGAGAAGGAGGAGCCGATCCCCATGGTGATGAGCAGGCCCACCAGCAGCATCAGGAAGGCCGCCAATCCCTTGTGACCTGCCATCATGGTGGAGACGGACTGCACCAGACTCTCCACCCCGTGGGTCTCCTTCATGACGGCGGCGAAACCTGCGGCGGAGATCATGATGAAGCCGATGAGGGACATCATGCGCACACCCTGGGTGAAGGCATCCTGGCTCTCGCGGAATTTGATGACGCCGCCGCAGGTGAAGATGATGAAGCCTGCGAGCGCCCCCAGCACGATGCTGTTGGTCATCAGTTGCAGGCCGAGTGCCACGGCGATGGCCAGCAGGGCGACCCAGATGTGGTTGAGATTGAGCTCGACCGTCTCCGGTTCGGCGGCCAGGATCTTCTCCAGATCATACTGACGCGGCTTGCGGTAGCTGAAGAAGACGGCGATGAGCAGGCCGAGGAACATGCCGAATACCGGGATGGCCATCGCCAGGGGCAACTGGCTGAATTCCACCGGTACGCCGTTGTCGACGAGATTCTTGGCCAGGATGTTGTTCAGGAAGATGCCGCCAAAGCCGACCGGCAGCAGCATGTAGGTAGCGGTCAGGCCGAAGGTGATGACGCAGGCCACCTGACGGCGGTCGATCTGCATCTGGGCCATGACATGCAGCAGCGGCGGGATCAGGATGGGAATGAAGGCGATGTGCACCGGGATCAGGTTCTGGGAGGAGACGGAGACCGCGAGCACCGAGGTGAGCAGCAGGCTCTTGACCCAGAGAATGCGGGTGCTGCTGGCATCCTTGCCGAGCTGGTTGATGACCTTGCGGGCCAGCAGATCCGTGATGCCGGAGCGGGAGATGGCTACCGCGAAAGCCCCCAGCATGGCGTAGGAGAGGGCGATTTCTGCACCGCCGCCCAGGCCGCCGGTGAAGGTGCTGAGGGTCTGCTCGAGGGAGAGTCCGCCGAGCAGGCCACCCACGATGGCACCGATGGCGAGGGAGACCACCACATTGATCCGCAGCAGGCTGAGCACCAGCATCAGCGCCACCGCGATAACAACAGGATTCATTTGATTTCCTTATGGATTGTGTTGCTGTCAGTCGTGTGAAAGCCAGCTAGTTTGCGAAAAACAGGCTAAATGTCGAGAAAAAAATCGGCAGATCCCGGCCAAGGGACGCATCTTCTGCTGGCGGTGAACGGGAACCGGGAAAATGGCCCTTCTTCATTGCCCAGACAGGTCCCCTCATGCAGACAGGCTGCCATGGGCAGCCTGTCTGGGCAGGGGCTGGGAGTGTTCAGCCCTCGTCTTCGGTGTCCGTCGTTTCATCCGGGTTGGCCAGAGGCCAGCCTCCCAGGCTCTTCCAGCGATTGACGATGTGGCAGAAGAGCTCTGTGGTGCGCTCGGTGTCGTAGAGGGCCGAGTGGGCCTCTTTGTTGTCAAAGGGAATATTGGCGCTCTGACAGGCCTTGGCCAGCACCGTCTGTCCCAGGGCAAGACCCGAGAGGGCGGCGGTGTCGAAGGTGGCGAAGGGGTGGAACGGATTGCGCTTGAGGCCGGCCCGCTCGGCGGCGGCCATCACGAAGCCGTGGTCGAAGGTGGCGTTGTGGGCCACTATGATGGCGCGACCACAATCCTGCTCCTTCATGCCCTTGCGCACCCCCTTGAAGATCTCGGTGAGTGCTTCCTTCTCGTCCACCGCGCCCCGCAGCGGGTTGAAGGGGTCGATGCCGGTGAACTCCAGCGCCGCTTTCTCCAGATTGGCGCCCTCAAAGGGCTGGACATGAAAATGGAAGATCTGGTCAGGGACGAGCCAGCCCTGCTCATCCATCTTGAGGGTGTGGGCGGCTATTTCCAGCAGGGCATCGGTCTTGGCATTGAATCCGGCGGTTTCAACATCGATGACGACGGGGTAAAAGCCGCGAAAACGGCCCTTGAGGGTGTGAACGGCGTCGGTCATGGTATCTCGGTCGGCGTGAAAGGAGGCGGCATTATGGCAAAAAAGCGTGCCCTTGTCCCTTATCTGCCGCCATGGGACGGCAAGAGGACCATTTTGAAACACCTGTGCTTATAATGGGCGACGTCAACCATGGAGGGAGAGGACGATGAAGAAGCTGGGATTGGCACACAAGATGATGTTGGTGGTCTGTCTGCCGCTGTTGGCCCTGCTGTTTTTCTCCGGCCGGTACGTCTATGAACGTTATCGGGTCGAACAGGAGATGAGCGGCGCCCTGGTCGCGCTGGCGGTGGTGAAGGAGGCGGCGCAGCTGGCCCATGAGCTGCAACGGGAGCGCGGCATGTCGGCCGGCTTCCTCGGCTCTGGCGGCAACAAGTTTCGCGATGCGCTGCCTGCCCAGCGCAAGGTGGTGGACAGCCTGTTGCAGCGTTTTCATCAGGATCCTGCCTTGCTGGCGCTGACGGAGGTGCAGCAGGGAGTGGCGGGACTCACCGCCATGCGTGAGCGGGTCAGCGCCCTGGGGGTCGAGGTGGCGGAACAGGTCGGTTTCTATACTCGCCTCGTGACCGCTTTGCTGGCGGTGGTGGACAAGATAAGCGTCGACAGCATGGATGCCACCATCGCCCTGCAGACCAATGCCTACGCCGCCTTCCTGCAGAGCAAGGAGCGTGCGGGGCTGGAGCGGGCGACGCTCAGCAACGTCTTTGGCCGTGACAGCTTCACGCCTGCGCTGCTGCAGCAGTTCATCTCCCTGCTGGCGGCCCAGAACACCTATCTCGAACGTTTCCAGGCGGTGGCGAGTCCCGCCCAGCGTCAGTTGCTGAACGACAGCCTCGCCTCATCCGTGGTGGCCAAGGTGGCCGCCATGGAGAAACTGGCCCTGGACAAGGCGGCAAGCGGCGGTTTTGGTGTCGATGCGGAGGCCTGGTTTGCCTTGAGTACCGACAAGATAGGCCTGCTCAAGGAGATAGAAGACAGCCTTTATCAACAGCTCTTCGAGCGGGTTGAACAGATGCGGGTCGGGAGTGCCAGTGACTTCTGGTGGGGGGCGGCTGGCGTGTTGCTGTGCATCGTCCTGACCTCCTTCGTCTGCTGGCGGGTGGTGCGGGATCTGCATCTGGGCTTCATGGCCCTGCACCAGACCTTCAAGCGCCTGGTGCAGGAGAACGACCTGACCGTTCGGGTCGACTGGCGATCCGGGGATGAGCTGGGGGCCCTGGCGCGGGATCTGAACCATTTCCTCGGGCACCTGGAGAGTTTGCTGCTGGCTGTGCGCCACTCCTGTGACGTGCTGATACGCAGCGCCGCCAGCTCGGCCGAAGTCATTGCCGAGGTGAATGCCGGCGTAGTCAGGGGATGCGGGCAGGTGGATCTGGTGGCGACTGCCGCCACCGAGATGGCATCGACTGTCGCGGAGATTGCCCGTAACGCCACCCAGACCTCCCAGGCGACTCAGCAGGCCATCGGCCGGGCGAAGCAGGGTGACAAGGAGGTGGATCAGACCATCCACACCATCCAGCAGGTGGCGGGCACGCTGGTGGATACCCGGCACCTGGTGGACAGCCTGCATCGGGATACCGAGTCGGTGGGGGAGGCCTTGAGCCTCATCAAGCAGATCTCGGACAGAACCAACCTGCTGGCCCTCAATGCCGCCATCGAGGCGGCCCGTGCTGGTGAATCCGGGCGCGGTTTTGCAGTGGTGGCCGACGAGGTGAGAGCGCTTGCCTCCCGTACCCAGCAGGCGGCGGATGACATAGAGCGGATGCTGGGCCGCTTGCGCCAGGGGGCCAACGAGGCGGTGGCTGCCATGCACACGGGGACCGAACAGGCGGGTCTTAGCGTGACGGAGGCCAAGCGGGCGGGGAGCGAGCTGACCGACATCGTCAACGAGGTGCGCAAGGTGAGCGACATGACGGCCCAGGTGGCCACCGCCACCGAGGAGCAGCGTTACGTGACCGACGACATCCAGCAAAACGTGATGACCATCCGCGATGTGTATGAAGCCCATCGCCAGCACTCCCATACCCTGCAACAACACAGTGCCGAACTGGATGCCCTGGCCCGGGATCTGGCGGGACGCATCGCCAGCTTCAAGCTGATGGCCCCTTCTTCCCCCCACTGAGCGTTTTGACCTAAAGCTTGTCCTGCCGCTGCCGATAGATAATTCGAGATAGTGTGGAGGACAAGCCGTTGAATGCTTGGGTGTTGGGGTTGATCAGCATATCAGTGAGTATGCAGTTGCAGGCGGGTGTGACCGAATTTGGCGCCGGTCTGGATCAATCCGTCTGGCGCCTGACCTCTGATACCCAGGTGGAGTGCAGGTTGGAGCATCCTATTCCCCGCTGGGGAACCGGGGCCTTTGTCAGCCGGGCCGGGCGCAAGATCAATCTGGATTTCGAGCTCAAGGGGCAGCGACCCCAGGCGCGTACTCAGACAGTGAGCCTCGGGATCATGCCCCCCAGCTGGCGTCCCGGGGTGGCCGGGCGACAGATCAGCCAGTTGCAGTTCTATCAGCAGTTTGACGGCCTGGTGGCGGGGCAGACCGCCTGGACCATGCTGGACGAGCTGGAAGGAGGGCGTATGCCGACTTTCCAGTATCGCGACTGGTATCGTCAGGACAGGCCGGTGCGGGTATCGCTCTCGTCGGTCAATTTCAGGGTCAAGTACCAGGCGTTCATGGACTGCCTGAGTGGCTTGCTGCCCTACAGCTTCAACGACATCGCCTTCAGCGTGCTCTCCTATGACAAGAACAGCGATCAGTTGTCACCGGCCTCCAAGCGGCGGCTGGCGATGATCGGTGATTATGTGAAGGCAGACAAGAGCATCGATGTGGTGGTGATCGACGCCTACAGCGACAGCTATGGAGGCCGCTGGCCAAACCAGAAGCTCTCCGAGAAGCGGGCGGATGCCATCAAGCAGGTGTTTGTGGATCTCGGTATCGAGGAGGGCAAGATCTCGGTGGAAGGGCACGGTGAGAAACAGCACGTGGCCTCCAACGAAACGGAAGCTGGCCGAGCCAAGAACCGCCGGGTGGTGATCAACATGGGACGCAACGGCACTATCTGATCCCGTTGAGTCATCGAGAGGGGCGGGATTTTCGCTGTAGTCAGGAATAAAAAATGCCAGTCGGCGAACCGACTGGCATTTTTTTCGCGGGTATCCGGGATTACTTGGCCAGGGATTCCGGCAGGTTTTCGCGGATCTTGCCGAGCATCTCTTTCAGCACGCGGGGGTTGGCCACCACGATGTTGCCGGAGTTTTCGTAGTTGTGACCACCGACGAAGTCGGTGACGATGGCGCCGGCTTCCTTGGCCAGCAGCTCACCGGCGGCGGTGTCCCAGGGCTTGAGGCCGATTTCCCAGAAACCGTCGACGCGGCCAGCGGCCACATAGGCGAGATCCAGCGCGGCGGAGCCAGCACGACGGATATCGGCACACTCGATGAACATGCTCTGGAACATCTTCAGATAGGGTTCGATGTGGTGCTTCTGCTTGAACGGGAACCCGGTGGCCAGGATAGTGCCGGAGAGCTCTTTGGCCTTGCCGACACGGATGCGGTAGCCGTTCAGCTGGGCGCCGCTGCCACGGGTGGCAGTGAACAGCTCGTCACGGATGGGATCGTAGACAACGGCTTGTTCGGTCTTGCCCTTGACGCGCAGAGCGATGGAAACGGCAAAGTGCGGAATGCCCTTGACCAGGTTGGTCGTGCCATCCAGTGGGTCGATGATCCATTGGTAGTCCGGATTGGTACCGGCAATCTCGCCAGACTCTTCAGCAACGATGCTGTGTTCCGGGTAAGATTTTTTGATGGTGTGAATGATGGCCGCTTCGGCGTCACGGTCAACGTTGGTCACGAAGTCATTGCTGCCTTTCTGGATAACCTCGATGTTCTCGGGTTGAGAAAAGGCTTTTACTACTACTTGACCGGCGTTGCGCGCAGCGCGCACGGCGATATTCAGCATCGGATGCATAGGTTCACCACTGGATGTTAAAGAACGGGGGATAAAAGGACGCGACATCTTACCAAGATATTCGGGAATAGCAACTGCTATGCCCTCATTCGGTCAGGGGGGTGACTGACAGATCTGACGGCTCCAATAAAGACCTGTAATCAACTAGTCTTATCGCGACAGCCGGATAACAGGCTGTGGTGAGCATAGGGATATGAGCCATGAATCTGTCATTAGTCAGTCAGAAACCGTCGTCGCCGACGACTCTGGGTGTGTTGGCCGCACTGCGTGCCGCCAGCGAAGAGAGCGATTATGTCACCGAGGTCCGGGTGGCGCAGCCCCAGCAGTGGCAACCGTCGAAGGACGAAGCGGCGATCCTGCTGCTGGAAGAAGAGGGCGCTGCCTGGCCTGCTCCGCTCTGGCCTGCAGGAGGCAGTGCACTGGGATTGCCGGTGCTTCCCCTGTTGGTGCATCGACAGTATGAACATCCTCCACAGGGGCCGGATGTCAGGGATCCGCATTTTTATTTCGTCTCCAACGGTATTCTGCTGGATGAGGCCGAACTGGCGGATCCTGCCTGCAGCCTGGTGCTGCAAAGCAAGTTTGAATCCTATTTCCCGCTGCTTTCCCGTCTTATCTTGCTGCGCCAGCGCCAACCAGGGGTACTGAGCAGCTAATCATCTCCCCCTCGATGCGGGCTGTTCAAGGGGCACAATATTTGTCATAACTGACCGATATTGTGCCGCTTTGCTATGGCCTGCGCAGCGGCTCACTGTGTGTTCGTCGACGGAGGTGACATGAAGGTTTATGAGCTGAGACGAGCCCCCAATGCCCGTCGGGTCAGAATGTTTCTGGCGGAGAAGGGGATCGAGATGGAATATCAGCAGGTCGATCTGGGGGCGGGGGAAAACCTGGCGCCCGCCTTTTTGACCAAGAACCCGGCCGGGCGCATTCCTGTGCTGGAACTCGATGACGGAACCTGTCTGAGTGAAACCCTGGCCATCTGTCGCTATTTTGAAGAGCTCCACCCCGAGCCGAACCTGTTTGGCAGTACCGCGCTGGAGCGCGCCACCATAGAGATGTGGAGTCGCTTCATCGAGTTCAAGCTCTGGCTGCCGACCGGTATGGCGTTTCGTCATATCACCGGTTTTTACAAAGACCGGGAGCGGGTCTTCCCCGAATGGGGGGAGGAGTGCAAGCAACAGGCTCAGATCTGGTTTGACAAGCTTGATGCCCGTCTTGCCGAGGTGCCCTATATTGCGGGGGAGCGCTTCACCATCGCCGACATTCTTGCCCTCTGTACCATTGATTTTGGCAAGGTGGTTGGCCTGCGTATCACCCCCGAACAGCCTCGTTTGCAGGACTGGCATGACCGGGTGAGTGCCCGGCCCAGCGCCCAGGCTTGATCCTTTCCCCTGAACGTTCAAGGAGTCCAAGATGATAGAGTTGTACACTGCCGCCACGCCCAACGGGTTCAAGGTGTCGATCGCCCTCGAAGAGCTGGGGCTGCCCTACAAGGTCATTCCCCTTGATTTCGCGACCATGGAGCAGAAGAAGCCCGAGTTCCTGGCCATCAACCCCAATGGCCGCATCCCGGCCATCATCGATCGGGACAATGGTGACTTCGCGGTGTTCGAGTCCGGCGCCATCCTTATCTATCTGGCGGAAAAAACCGGCAAGTTGCTGCCGCAGGATCCCAAGCGCCGCTCCCAGGCCATCCAGTGGCTGATGTTCCAGATGGGAGGCGTCGGTCCCATGATGGGGCAGGCCAACGTCTTCTATCGCTATTTCCCCGAGAAGATCCCGGCCGCCATCGAGCGTTACCAGAAGGAGGGGCGACGCCTGTTCGAGGTGCTCGACGGTCATCTGGCACACCATGAGTATCTTGCGGACGAGTACAGCATCGCCGACATCGCTACCTGGCCCTGGGTGCGCATCCACGACTGGAGTGGTATCTCCATCGAGGGGTTGGTGCATTTGCAGGCCTGGATGGCACGCATGGAAGCCAGGCCCGCCTGCCAGAAGGGCATCACCATTCCACCGCGCAATGAGAGCCCCGAGGATCAGGTCAAGCGGGCGCAGCAGATGGTGACTCGCTGACACCATCATGATGGCCCTGACGGGCCATCTTTTTTATTCCCCTTTGACTCCCCGTTGTTTGACGATCTGCATCGCAGTCGCTTTTTGTCTTTCAAATAAGCCATTTATCAAAAATCAAAAGTCATTCTTCCTGATTAATTGTTATGTTATAACGCCATTTCTTTGGTTGATGAACATGAAGCTTGGATGGAAAGGATGACAAAAAAATGCACCGCAGCCGGGTGGTTCGCCCTGGCTCTGATGGCAGGAACGACTGCTGCCGACGGCAAACCGCTTGCCATGGTGGGGCCCTGGGAGATCCACAGTGTCGACCCCGCCAGCAACGGGGTCTTCTTTACTCGCATGCAGGTGGCGGAGACCCTGGTAGATGTCGATGGGAAAGGCAATCTGCAACCCGGGCTTGCCAGTGAGTGGTCGCGTAGCGATGACGGTCTGCAGTGGCGATTCACGTTGCGCCCCGGGGCCCGTTTTCACGATGGCAGCGAGGTGAGCGCCGAGCAGGCCGCTTTTGCCCTGCAACAGGCCTGGCGCAAGCCCGGCGTGATGACCAGCGCTCCTATTGCGTCCATCGGGTCTGGAGATGGCGTCTTGAAGGTCACCCTGAGCGAACCCTTCGCCTCCCTGCCCGCCGTGCTGGCCCACCCCAGCACCCAGATCCTGGCGAAGGCCGCCTACGATACCAAGGGGGAGGTAACCCAGGTGATAGGCTCTGGCCCCTACCGCATCACCCGCCTGCAACAACCCCAGCGGATAGAGACTGTGCGTTTCGACGGCTGGCAGGGGGCCAGGCCCGCAATCGAGGTGGTCAGCTACCTGACGGTGGGGCGTGCAGAGAGCCGCACCCTGATGGCCGAGAGCGGTCAGGCCGACATCGCCTGGGGGCTGGATCCGGTCAGCATCCGCCGCTTGCAGCAGGCGTCACGGGTCTCCATCGCCTCGGTCACCCTGCCACGAACCATCCAGCTCAAGCTCAATGGCGCCGATCCTCGTCTGAGCGATCCGGTGGTGCGCCGTGCCCTGAGTCTCGCCATCGATCGTCGTGGTATGGCAGCCGCCCTGCTGCGGGATCCAGAGATGGCGGCAACCCAGCTCTTTCCTCCCACCCTGGGGGAGTGGCACCAGCTCGGGTTGACGCCGCTTGCCTATGACGTCAAGGCGGCCCGGGCGGCCTTCGCGGCGGCAGGCTGGCAGCCGGGGGAGGACGGTGTGCTGCGCAAGGGGGAAGAGCGCTTCGCCCTGACCCTGCGTACCTTCCCTGACCGTCCGGAGCTGCCGCTCCTCGCCACGGCACTGCAGGCGCAGTGGAAGGCGGTAGGGGTGGAGCTCAAGGTGGCGGTGGGCAACTCGAGCGAGATCCCGGCGGGCCATCAGGACGGCTCCCTCCAGCTTGGTCTCTACGCCCGCAATTATGCCCTGGTACCGGATCCCCTGGTCACGTTGCTGGGGGACTTGGCCCCTGCCGGTGCGGACTGGGGGGTGATGAACTGGCACTCCCCGGCCATGACGCAAACACTGACCCGCCTTGCCACGCAAGCCTTGTCGCCCACAGACGCCGCCGCGGCTCGCCGGGAGATAGCCACGACATTGCAACAGGAGTTGCCGCTCCTGCCCATCGCCTGGTACCGCCAGAGCGCGGCGGTCAGTCGGGGGCTGGAGGGGTTTGAACTCGATCCCCAGGAGCGCAGCTATGGCCTGGACAAGTTGACATGGAGCGCACGATGACAGCGACACCCTTGTCTCGCGTCATGGGGATACTGGGTCAGCGTCTGGTGCAGGCGCTGGTGGTTGCCCTGCTGGTGGCCGGACTCTGTTTTCTGATGGTGCAGTCCCTGCCCGGAGACATCGCCTTTCGCATCGCGGCGGGTCGTTATGGCTATGACTATGTCACCGCCGAGGCGGCCAACGCGGTGCGCAGCGAGCTGGGGCTGGCCGGCTCGGCCCTTGCCCGTTTTGGCGACTGGCTGTGGGCCTTGCTGCAAGGGGATCTCGGCAGCTCCCTGGTGACGGGCGCACCGGTCGCCGCCGACGTGGGTCATCACCTGGGCGCCACCCTGACGCTCGCGAGCACCTCCGTGGTGCTGGCGCTGGTGGTGGCGCTGCCGCTTGGCAGCCTGAGTGCGCTGCGCCCGGGGGGATGGTGTGATCGCCTGACCCTGGGCTGGAGCGTGCTGATGCGTGCGTTACCCCCCTTCTTGCTCGGCCTGGTGCTCATGGTGATGCTCTCGGTGGAGCTGGGCTGGGTCAGTGCGGCAGGGCACGGGGAGGGGAGCAACCTGCTGCTGCCCGCCCTGACCCTGGGATTGGGGCTCTCCGGCGTGCTCTCCCGGGTGGTACGTGAAAGCGTGCTCACCGTGGTGCAGTCCGGTTATTACCGATTTGCCCTCACCAAGGGGCTTTCGCCGGCCCGGGTTTTCTGGCGTCACGGTCTGCGCAACACCGGGGTCAGCATCATCGCCTATACCAGCGTGCAACTGGTGCTGCTCATCGAGGGGGTCGTGGTGGTCGAGAGCCTGTTTGCCTGGCCCGGGATCGGCCATGCGCTGGTGCACGCCATCTTCTGGCGCGATATCCCCATGGTTCAGGGGACAGTGCTGGTGCTGGCGGTGCTCTTCGTGCTGCTCAATACCCTCACCGATCTGCTTTGTCTTGCCATTGACCCCCGTGGTCCCAAGGAGTCCTGATCATGTCGTTGTCTGTCAAAACGGGGCTGGGCCTGCTCCTGCTGGTGGTGCTGTTTGCCCTGCTGGGCCCCGTGCTCTGGCCCGATCCGGCGGCTCAGGATCTGGCACAGTTTCTGGCTGATCCCTCCTGGCAGGAGCCCCTCGGGCGGGATCAGATGGGGCGCAGCCTGATGGCGCGCCTCGCGGCGGCGACCCGGCTCTCCCTGCTGCTGGGACTGCTGTGCGTCATCACGGCGGCGCTGTTGGGGTCATTGCTGGGCTGGCTCTCGGCCTGGCGCGGCGGCTGGGTCGACGCTCTGCTGCGCAGCCTGGCCGACGGCGTGCTGGCCCTGCCAGGCCTGTTGCTGGTGCTGCTCTTCTCCGCCATGGCCCAGGGTGGCTTTGCCATCCTCTATCTCGGGTTGGCCATGGCCCAGTGGGTGGAGTATTACCGGGTGGTGCGTGCCCGCAGCCGGGGGCTGCTCGCCTCGCCCCAGGTGGAGGCGTCCCGTTTGCTGGGATTCGGCCATGCCCATGTGGTGCGGCGCCATCTCTGGCCCGAGCTCGCCCCCCAGTTGCTCACCATGATGGCCTTCGGCCTAGCGGGTGCCATTCTAACCCTCTCTACCCTGGGCTTTGTCGGAGTGGGCATTCAGCCGCCAACGCCCGAGCTGGGGCTGATGATGACGGAGGCGCTGCCCCACTATCAGGAGGCTCCCCGTCTGTTACTGGCCCCCATTCTTGTCATGGGGCTGATGTTGCTGGCCCTGGTGCTGCTTCATCAGACGCGCGGCCTTGACATGCCATCTTCACAAGGAGCCACCTCATGACGGCCATTCATATCAAGGGGTTGCAGGTCGATGATGGCCAGAAAACCCTGTTGCAGGCGCTGGATTTCACCATTCATCCCGGCACCGCCCTGACCCTGATCGGGGAGAGCGGTTCGGGCAAATCCCTGTTGGCTCATGCCCTGATGGGGACCTTGCCAGCCCCCCTGACAGGCCGGGGCGAGATGGTGTCGGGTGGCCGCCATCACAACCTGGCCGACACGCCTCGTCTGCGCACTCTCTGGGGGCGGGAGCTGGCGATGCTGCCCCAGGAGCCGGTGCTGGCGCTGGATCCCACCATGGGGTTGCTTGCCCAGGTGGAGGAGGGGTGGCTGCCAGGGGGTAAGGAGGCCCGATCGCGGGCCCGCGCCGCCCTCGAGCGGCTTGGACTGGCCGGGCGGGAGGGCGCTTTTGTACACCAGCTCTCAGGAGGCATGGCCCAGCGCGCGGCCTTTGCCGCCGCCACCCTGGGGGAGGCCCGTCTGCTGGTGGCCGACGAGCCCACCAAGGGGCTCGACAGCCGGGCCGCAGCCAGGCTGGGTGCCTTGTTGCTGGGCTACCTGGCCCGTGGACGCCATCTGCTGACCATCACCCATGATCTCTCCCTGGCTCGCGCATTGGGGGGCTGGGTGCTGGTGGTCAAGGGAGGAGAGATCGTGGAGCAGGGGCCCGCCGAGCGTGTGCTGCACATGCCATCCCATGCCTATACCCGGGCCCTGCTGGCGGCGGAGCCCTCCGCCTGGCCCGAGGCGACCATCCCTCCCACCGGTGACTGGCTCATCCGCGGGAAGGGGCTTGCCATGGGATATGGGGATCAACCCCTGTTCACGGGGCTGGACCTTGCCCTGGCGCAAGGGGAGCGAATGGCCATCATGGCGCCGAGCGGCGCGGGCAAGAGCACCCTCGGCAACGTGCTGCTGGGTCTGCAACGCCCCCTGCAAGGGGAGGTGCTGCGCCGGGAAGGGATAGCCCCCTGCCGCTGGCAGAAGCTCTATCAGGATCCGGTGCAGGCCTTTGCCAGCCGGGTGCGCCTCGCCACCCAGTTCGATGATGTGCTGCGTCTGCACAGGCTGCCTCGCCATCGGCTTGTCGACTATCTGGCCCGGTTGGGGCTGGATGAACGGCTGCTGACGCGCCTGCCAAACCAGGTCTCGGGAGGGGAGCTGCAGCGGCTGTCGCTTATCCGGGCCCTGCTGCTGCGCCCCGTGCTGCTGTTCGCCGATGAGCCCACGTCCCGGCTCGATCCCTTGAGCCAGCAACAGACCATCGCCTGTATGCTGGAGGAACTGGGAGAGATAGGCTGCGCCCTGCTGCTGGTGACCCATGACGAGGGGCTGGCCGGCAAGGTTGCCCCTCGTTGTCTGAGACTGGGGGAGGTAGGTTCCCCCATGTTCGAAGGCGCGTCGGCCGAGGTGAGAAGAGTGGGGTAAAGAGGGGACAGGATGAATCCTTCCCCCATGATGAGATGACAGTGACGGGGCCTTGGGCCCCGTCGCATTAGAAAAACTTGGGTAAGCAGATTATAAAGTTTCGTTCGTTTTTTGTGATATGAATCACTAAGATTGTCGTAAGCCAGAGAGCGTCCTGCTGCTGGCGGGTGCGGGTCCTCCGCCTTGTTCCTCTTCAACGACCTTTGTCAGACACCTCCTGCAGATCCCTGCCCGGAGGGTGGCGGCTTTTTGATTTTTTTCGGACGACAGTATGTATCGGCACAGCTTCTATCCCCTGTTTTTCCTGACCATTCTGATGGTCGCCGTGGGTCAGATGACCCAGACCCTCTATGTGCCCTCCATTCCCATGATGGCGGGGGACTTCCATGTGGCCTCCGGCCAGCTGCAGGCGGTGATGGCCTGCTACCTCATTCCCTACGGCCTCTCCCAGTTCGTTTATGGCCCCTTGTCGGATCGCATCGGTCGTCGTCCTGTGCTCATAATCGGCATGATTATCTTCCTGGTCGGCACCCTCACCATCCAGCTGATCCCGAGCTTCACCGCCCTGCTGGCGGGCAGCCTGATCCAGGGGCTGGGCACCGGGGCAGGGGGCGCCATGAGCCGGACCGTGATGCGCGACCGTTACAGTGGCGCCGAGCTCAACCGTGCCAACAGCCTGGTAAGCATGGGGGTCATCTTCTCCCCCCTGCTGGCACCTGTGCTGGGCGGCTGGCTCACCGATCTGTTCAACTGGCGTGCCGGCTACTGGTTCCTGTTCGGTTTTGGTGCCCTGACCACCCTGGCGCTGCTGGCCTGGTTTGGGGAGACGCTGCCAGCATCCGCCCGCCAGCATTCGCTGCGGGTGGGCGCCGCCTATCGTCATGTGCTCGGCAACCCGCGCTTTCAGGGCAACCTGCTCTGTCTGATGGCCACCTTTGCCGGCCTCGCAGTATTCGAGGCGGCGGCCGGGGTGTTGCTGGGGGACGTGCTCAAGCTGAGTGCCCGCACCGTCAGCGTGCTGTTCGTGCTGCCGCTGCCCGGTTATCTGTTCGGCGCCTGGCTCTCCGCCAGACTGAGTTTTCGCCTGAGCCAGGGCAAGCTGATGCGCCTTGGCATCGCCTTCCTGGCCCTGGGGTCGCTCATCATCCTGGTACCCGGGCTGCTCGGCATGGTGAGCGCTGCCTCCCTCGTGGGCGGGGCTGCGGTCTACTTCATTGGCAGCGGCATTCTCTATCCGACCGCCACCTCCTGTGCCATCGAGCCCTTCCCGGGCCAGGCTGGCACCGCGGGAGCCGTGCTCGGGGGCATGCAGAATCTGGGGGCTGGCGTGGTAACCCTGCTGGCCGCCAGCTTCCCGATGACGGGGCAGGTGACCCTGGGGGCCATCATGACGGTGATGGTGCTGATCGTGGCCTTGAGCTTTGTGTGGCTGCGCCACCACGGCGCGCCCCACGAGCAGATGGCCGTCTGACACGGCCAAGAGCCCGCCCCGTTGGCGGGCTTTTTACTGCCTCCTGCCGGGTGGCGAGACGCCGCAGGGGAGTGGAAGGGGGATACCGCGCAGGCAAAGAAAAAGCCCGTCGTGATGACGGGCTTTTTTTGGGTAGGTACCCCGGAGATGCCGTTGCCGGTTTGGGCCCTTGAACCGTCGGTTCAAGGCGGAGATCTAATCTGGCCGCAGGCTTCTCGGTCGGGCCGAGCATGCTCAATAGCCAGAAGGCAGACCCCCTGTTTGGTATGAATATCGGCTCGGGGACTTGAACCGGCTGACAAACACTCCAGGGAATTTCAAAACTCGGTGCGATTAGGGCTGTTGCGCCTCTTCGCTGGATTCACCGTATTGTCCGTGCTCGATCAATGCGGCTTCGATGGTGCGTTGCAGCATCTTGATCCGCTTGTCCATGGTCTCAGAGTATTGGTGGTTTTTCTCTTTTTCAAGGCAGAGCTCGTGACAGAAATTGAGCGCTGCCATGACGGCCAGCTGTTCGTTGCTGGAGACCTTGGAACGTTGACGAAGCTCGATGAGCTTGTCGGTCAGCTGGTCGGCGGCCTGGCGCAGGGCATCTTGTTGTCCCAGGGGACAGGACACCTTGTAGGGACGTCCCAGAATGACGATTTCTACGGCCTCTATGCTCATGCCTTCCTCAATACGGCGGGGCTGATTTCCGCCTTTATCCACGTGGACAACTGGGCGGGACTATATAGCGCAGATGCAGAAGTTTCAAGGCCTTGCTGGCTCTGGCAGGGGGAGAATGCTAGGATCTCGGCCATAAATTCTGCATATTTGCCTGAACTTTGAGCGGATCCTAGATGAGCAAAACAAACCCCCTGAAATACGCCGCCGTGGCGGACCTGATGGCACAGCACGACCTCATGGCGACGGCCGTCGAGGCCCATGGCGTGATCTGCGGCCTGGTGTGCGGTGGCGTGGCCCTGGACGACAAAAGCTGGCAGCCCCATTTCAATGATCTGATCAACGACGGTTTCGGTCTGCCGGCACCGGTGCGCCAGGTGATGACCGACCTCTATCACGAGGTGATCGAGAGCCTGATGGCACAAAAGGGCGTCGAGCTGCTGCTGCCAAGCGACGAGGCGCCGCTCGATGAGCGCATCGACTCGCTGGTGGACTGGTCCCAGGCCTTCCTGGCCGGCTTTGGCGTGGTGCAACAGGAGCTCTCCAAGGCATCCGAAGAGCTGCAGGAGATGATTCAGGACATCGCCAGCATCACCCAGGTCTCTGCCGAATTCGATCAGGAAGATGAAGAGAACGAAGCCTCCTTCCTGGTGCTCTACGAACACGTGCGCCTCGGGGTCATGATGGCGTTCGAGGAGTTTGGCAAGCGCCCGGCCGCACCGAGCACGCCGCCGACCCTGCACTGATCTGCCTGCCCATCGGGTCAATGAAAGAGCGCATCACGGCGCTCTTTCTGTTTTACAAGGGGTGAGAGCAGGGGAGGTACTCTGCTAACCCATGGTGCCAAAGCGGTTTTTTGCCCGTGGCTTCGCATCCCGTTCGCCACCTTTGTGGTAGGATTGGCCCACGTTTTTTCGCCTATGCCCTCTTCTCATGTCTCAATCTGATCTGGTTCACGTCGACGTGGCTATCGTCGGCGGTGGTATGAGCGGTGCCGTGCTGGCCCTCTCCCTTGCCGCCCTGAAAGGACAGGATGGCGCCCCCCTGCAGATCCTGCTGCTGGAGGCGAGTGCGCCCGAGCTCAATGCTCATCCCGGTTTCGATGCCCGTGCCATCGCGCTTTCCGCCGGTACCTGCGAGGCGCTGGCCCGTCACGGCCTCTGGCCGCACCTGGCGCCCCACTGCTCCCCCATCACCCATATCCATGTGTCGGATCGGGGCCACTGCGGCCAGACCCGGCTGTCGGCGGCGGAGTATGGCCTGCCCGCCCTCGGTCAGGTGATCGAGCTGTCGGCGGCGGGCATCGTGCTGCAAGAGGCGATTGCCGCCAGCCCGCAGATCCGTATGTTGTGCCCGGCCAGGCTTGCGGCCATCGACCCCGACGAGGGGGGAGTGACGCTCGCCCTGGAGGGGGGCGCGCGCTACCGCACCCGGCTGCTGGTGGCGGCCGACGGGGGCCACTCCTTCGTGCGCCAGCATTTCAAGATGCCGGTCAGTCGCCACGATTATGGTCAGAGCGCCATCATCGCCACCGTCAAGACCGCCGAGGATCCCGCCGGACGGGCCTTCGAGCGCTTCACCGACGGAGGGCCGCTGGCCCTGCTGCCCATGCAGGACGGCCTCTCTTCCCTGGTGTGGAGCGTCCCGCGGGACGAGGCACAGGGGCTGCTTGCACTGGATGACGCCGCCTTTCTCGCCCGTCTGCAGCAGGCTTTTGGCTGGCGCCTCGGGCGCATCGAGCGTACCGGCGTGCGCCACCTTTATCCGCTGGTGCTGACGGTGGCCGACTACCCGCTGGCCCAGCGCACCGTGCTGGTGGGCAACGCCGCCCACCTGCTGCACCCCATCGCCGGTCAGGGGTTCAACCTCGGCATGCGGGATCTGGATGTGCTGACCCGGACCCTGGCCCGTGCGCTCACGGCGGGGGAAGACATCGGTGGCTTTGAGGTGCTAAGCGGCTACTGGCAGCATCGGCGGGACGATCAGGCCCAGACCGTCTGGCTCACGTCCTCCCTGGCCCAGCTCTTCTCAAACCATCACGCTCCCCTGGTGGTGGGCCGCAATCTGGCGCTCTCCCTGATGGGCAGAGTGCCCTGGATCAAGGCACCGCTCGCCTCCCGCACCCTGGGATTCGTGGGCGAGGTGTGCGGCCAATAAGCGCTGTCGCCCTGGGCGGCAAAGACGATTTCGAGCAAGAGGCACGCCTGTGGGCGTCACCTCGCAGATCCTGGCGACCCGCCCGGAAAGGACACAAGAGAATGCAGATGCAAGATGTGGATGTGGTGATCGTGGGGGGGGGCATGGTGGGCCTGGGGCTCGCTGCCGCCCTCAAGAACCGGGCGATCAAGGTGGCCATCGTGGAAGGCCGGCTGCCCGATGCAACGCTCGGTGAGACGCCGGACAACAGGGTCAGTGCCCTGAGCCTCGCGAGTCAGCACATCCTGCAAGGAGTCGGCGCCTGGGACGGCATAGTGGCGCGCCGCCTGCAGCCCTACGAGAAGATGCAGGTGTGGGAGCAGGACAGTTTCGGCCACATCGATTTCGATGCCGCCAGCCTGCGTCAGGGGGCCCTTGGCCACATCGTCGAGAACCGGGTGATCCAGCTTGCGCTGCTGGACGCCATCGCGGGGGCCAGCAATATCCAGATGCTGACCCCGGCCCGGGCCACCAGCCTGCAGTGCGGGCCAGCGGGCGCCCTGCTGCTGCTGGAAGATGGCCAGGCCCTCTCGGCCAAGCTGGTGGTGGCCGCCGACGGCGCCCACTCCTGGGTGCGCCGTCAGGCAGACATTCCCCTCACCAGCTGGGATTACGGTCATCACGCCCTGGTGGCGACGGTGCGTTGTGCCGAGCTCCATGAGGCGGTGGCGCGCCAGATCTTCACCCCTCAGGGGCCGCTCGCCTTCCTGCCCCTGTGGCAGCCCGACCTCTGCTCCATCGTGTGGTCTGTGCCCGCGGCCCGCGCCGAGGCGCTCTGCGCCCTGGATGACGACGGCTTCAACCGCCAGCTCACCGCCGCCTTTGATGGGCGCCTCGGGCTGTGCAAGGTGGAGGGGGCTCGCAGCGCCATTCCGCTCACCGCCCGCTACGCCCGCGACTTTGCCCGCGAGCGCCTGGTGCTGGTGGGGGATGCGGCCCACACCATCCACCCGCTGGCGGGGCAGGGGGTGAATCTGGGCTTGCTGGATGCCGCCGCCCTGGCGGAGCAGATCCTCATTCATCACGGCAAGGGCGCGGACATCGGCCTGCTCGCCAACCTGCGGGGCTATGAGCGCTGGCGCAAGAGCGAGGCGGCGCGCATGCTGGCGGCCATGGAGGGGCTCAAGCGACTGTTTGCGGGCAGCAACCCCCTCAAGAAGCTGGTGCGCGGGGTGGGGCTTCGCGCCGTCGACGGTCTTGGTCCCCTCAAGCAGGGCATGATCCGGGCCGCCATGGGGTTGGATGGGGAGCTGCCCACCCTGGCCAAAGGTGAAAAAATCTAATATTACCCCGGGGTTTTAACAAAAAAACTAATCTGACAGGGCGAGATGCCCCTTCGGGGTGTCAGCCTTTAATGTTGGCGAGAAGCGAAACGTTTTTCTGTAAATTGTGACGGGACGGTAAAAATCAACATTAAATCCCGCAATGGCGTGGTTTTGGCTGTTTTTATCACTGTTTTTGCCTTAGTGTCTGGTGTCAGTGAGTCGGGTGAGGATTAGTTTTTTTTGAGCGGTGCCCCGGCACGCTTGTCATATAATCCGCTCCGTTCAAGGAATCACTCCTGCCCGCCCGGGCGGGAACGAGCACAGAGCTTGTGGTCCGTAGTTCCCGACGAGCCGGGGCGGATTGCGAGTGTTGTCGCGAACGCTTAAGGAAACACAGCGATGATCCAGACTACTGTATTGCATCCGAAACACCTGGAAGCGGGTGCCAAGATGGTGGACTTCCACGGTTGGGAGATGCCCATCAACTACGGTTCCCAGTTGGAAGAGCACCATGTGGTGCGCACCGATGCAGGCATGTTCGATGTCTCCCACATGACCATCGTCGATTTGACCGGCGAGCGGGTCAAAGCCTTCCTGCAACACCTGCTGGCCAACGACGTGGCCAAACTCACCGTCCCCGGCAAGGCCCTCTACAGTGGCATGCTCAATCCGGAAGGCGGCGTCATCGATGACCTCATCACCTATTTCCTGACCGATACCTTCTACCGCCTGGTGGTGAACTCCGCCACCCGCGAGAAGGATCTGGCCTGGATCCGCCATCACGCCATCGACTTTGCCGTGAGCGTGACCGAGCGCCCCGAGCTTGCCATGATCGCTGTGCAGGGCCCCCACGCCAAGGCCAAGGCGGCCAAGGTGTTCACCCCCGAGCAGAATGCGGCGGTCGAAGGCATGAAGCCCTTCTTCGGTGTGCAGGCCGGGGATCTCTTCATCGCCACCACCGGCTACACCGGCGAAGATGGCTACGAGATCGTGGTCCCCCAAGAGAAGGCATGCGATCTGTGGCAGGCCCTGCTGGACAACGGCGTGGCCCCTTGTGGCCTGGGTGCCCGTGATACCCTGCGCCTGGAAGCGGGCATGAACCTCTACGGTCAGGACATGGACGAGTCAATCTCTCCGCTTGCCGCCAACATGGCCTGGACCCTGGCCTGGGAGCCTGCCTCCCGCCAATTCATCGGCCGCGCCGCCCTGGAAGCCCAGAAGGCCGCCGGCAACCAGCCCAAGCTGGTGGGTCTGGTGATGGAAGAAAAGGGCGTGCTGCGTGCCGGCATGCCGGTCACCTTCACCAGCGAGAGCGGCGAGACACGGGAAGGGGTGATCACCTCCGGCTCCTTCTCGCCCACCCTGGGTTACAGCATTGCCCTGGCGCGGGTGCCCCGTGATATCGGCGAACAGGCCCAGGTGGAGATCCGCAAGAAGCAGGTCACCGTGAAAGTCACCAAGCCGGCCTTCGTGCGCAACGGCCAGCCGTTGGTGTAATCATTGATTGCGGTGAGGGTTGACCTTCGCCGCCCCATTTTTGTTGAAGCGATCCAAGAGCATAAAGGAAGCACAAATGAGCCATATCCCGAGCGAACTGAAATATGCCACCTCCCACGAGTGGGTCCGTGTTGAAGCCAACGGCGAAGCCGTGGTCGGCATCACCGAGCACGCCCAGGATCTGCTGGGGGACATGGTGTTCGTCGATCTGCCGGAAGTGGGCAAGCAGGTGAGCGCCGGTGAAGATTGCGCCGTGGCGGAGTCCGTCAAGGCCGCCTCCGACATCTACAGCCCGGTGAGCGGCGAGATCCTGGCCGTCAACGAAGAGCTGGAAGGCAGCCCCGAGCTGGTCAACTCCGACCCCTACGGCGCCGGCTGGCTGTTCCGCATCAAGCTGGACGACGCGGGCGAGCTCGCCAACCTGCTGGATGCCGAAGGCTACCAGAACGTGGTGGACGAAGAGTAATGCCCCCGGGCCCTGCCAACACAGCAGGGCCCACTTGTATGATTGCCATCCTGCGGCCATGGCGGTTGCAGGAAGGGTGCAGCCTTTGCGCCTTCGGGATGCCCTTGCCGCATTCCCCGTCTGCCCGCGGCGGACACAGAACATGAGTGGAGCCGGTATCGACCGGCTACAGGAACATCAGGTCTTGGTTATCAGGATGTCATGCCAGGACCTATTACCAGGAAATAGGGAAATGACCCAGTCACTGTTTGAACTCGAGCAAAAAACCGATTTCATCCGCCGTCATATCGGCCCGGGTGAGGAAGAACTGCGGGCCCTGCTCGCCACCGTGGGTGCCGAGAGCCTGGACGATCTGATTGAGCAGACGGTCCCCGCCGCCATCCGTCGTCTGGGGCCGCTTGGTATCGGCGCCCCCATGACCGAAGTGGAGGCCCTGGCCAAGCTCAAGGGCTATGCGGCCAAGAACCAGATCGCCAAGAGCTACATTGGCATGGGTTACCACGACACCCACGTGCCCCACGTCATCCTGCGCAACGTGCTGGAAAACCCGGGCTGGTACACCGCCTACACCCCCTATCAGCCCGAGCTGGCCCAGGGCCGTCTCGAAGCCCTGCTCAACTTCCAGCAGCTCACCCTGGATCTCACCGGCATGGATCTGGCGAGCGCCTCCCTGCTCGATGAAGCCACCGCCGCCGCCGAAGCCATGGCGCTGGCCAAGCGCATGGCCAAATCCAAATCCAACCTCTTCTTCGTGGCCGACGACGTTCACCCCCAGGTGATCGACGTGGTCAAGGAGCGCGCGGTCCACTTCGGTTTCGATGTGGTGGTCGGCCCTGCGGGCGAGGCCGTGAGCGAAGAGGTATTCGGTGCCATGTTCCAGTACCCGGGCACCACCGGCAATGTGACCGATCTGCGTTCCCTCATTGCCGCCGTCCAGGCCCAGAAGGGGCTGGCCTGCGTCGGGACCGACATGCTCTCCCTGCTGCTGCTCAAATCCCCAGGTGAACTGGGTGCCGACGTGGTGTTCGGCAGTGCCCAGCGCTTCGGTGTGCCCATGGGTTACGGTGGCCCCCACGCCGCCTTCTTCGCCACCCGCGACGCCTACAAGCGCTCCATGCCGGGTCGCATCATCGGCGTCTCCAAGGATGCCCGTGGCAAGAGCGCCCTGCGCATGGCCATGCAGACCCGCGAGCAGCATATCCGCCGCGAGAAGGCCAACTCCAACATCTGTACCGCCCAGGTGCTGCTGGCCAACATGGCGAGCTTCTACGCCGTCTACCACGGTCCGGTGGGGCTGAAAACCATCGCCTCCCGCGTGCACCGTCTGACCACCATCTTGGCGCTCGGCCTTACCGCCAAGGGCATGGCCCTCAAGCACGGAAGCTGGTTCGATACCCTCACAGTACTGACGTCGGACAAGGCTGCACTCATTGCCAAGGCCGAAGGGCTCGGCATCAACCTGCGCGCGGATCTCGATGGTGCGGTCGGTGTGTCCCTCTCTGAAACCACCACCCGAGGCGACGTGGCCGAGCTGTTCGACCTGTTCCTTGGGGCGGGTCACGGCCTTGATGTGGAGACCCTCGACCAGGCCGCCCAGACGCATCAGGCGATCCCGCAGGATCTGCTGCGCACCGACGCCGTGCTGACCCACGAGGTA
This sequence comes from Aeromonas sp. FDAARGOS 1418, assembly GCF_019048585.1. Classification (NCBI taxonomy): domain Bacteria; kingdom Pseudomonadati; phylum Pseudomonadota; class Gammaproteobacteria; order Aeromonadales; family Aeromonadaceae; genus Aeromonas; species Aeromonas sp. FDAARGOS 1418. The sequence goes on from NZ_CP077387.1 coordinate 2,648,626, forward strand.
TTCAACAAGTACCACTCCGAGACCGAGATGCTGCGCTACATCCACCGTCTCGAAGCGAAAGATCTGGCCCTGAACTACGCCATGATTTCTCTCGGCTCCTGCACCATGAAGCTCAACGCCACCGCCGAGATGATCCCGGTGACCTGGCCTGAATTCGGCAAGCTGCACCCCTTCGCGCCGCTCAAGCAGACCCAGGGTTACCAGCTGCTGCTGGCAGATCTGGAAGACTGGCTGGTGAAGGTGACCGGCTACGATGCGGTCTGCATGCAGCCCAACTCCGGCGCTCAGGGCGAATACGCGGGCCTCTTGGCCATCAAGAAGTACCACGAGTCTCGCGGCGAGGGGCATCGCGATGTCTGCCTCATCCCGGCCTCTGCCCACGGCACCAACCCGGCCTCCGCCCAGATGGCGGGCCTCAAGGTCATCGTCACCGCCTGTGACAAGGCCGGCAACGTGGATCTGGACGACCTGCGCGCCAAGGCCGCCGAGGTCGGAGACCAGCTCTCCTGCCTGATGGTGACCTACCCCTCCACCCACGGGGTGTACGAGGAGACCATCAAGGAGGTGTGCGACATCGTTCACCAGTATGGTGGTCAGGTGTACCTCGACGGCGCCAACATGAACGCGCAGGTCGGGCTGACGGCACCAGGCTTTATCGGCGCGGACGTCTCTCACCTCAACCTGCACAAGACCTTCGCCATTCCTCATGGCGGTGGCGGTCCGGGCATGGGCCCCATCGGCGTGAAGAAACACCTGGCACCGTTTGTGGCCGGTCACGCCGTGGTCAAGACCGAACTGGCGAGCCGTGACAACGGCGCCGTGTCTGCCGCCCCGTTCGGCTCGGCCAGCATCCTGCCCATCAGCTGGATGTACATCACCATGCTGGGGGACGAGGGGCTCAAGAAATCCACCCAGGTCGCCATCCTCAACGCCAACTACCTGGCCAAGAAGCTCGGCGAGTCCTTCCCCGTGCTCTATACAGGTCGCAACGGCCGGGTGGCCCACGAGTGCATCCTGGACATCCGCCCGCTCAAAGAAGCCAGTGGCATCAGCGAGATGGACGTGGCCAAGCGCCTGATGGACTACGGCTTCCACGCGCCGACCATGAGCTTCCCGGTAGCGGGCACCCTGATGGTCGAGCCGACCGAATCCGAATCCAAGCGCGAGCTGGATCGCTTCGTGGAAGCCATGACCGCCATCCGCGCCGAGATCGCCCGGGTGCAGGACGGTCACTGGAGCCTCGCCGACAACCCCCTGGTCCATGCGCCGCACACCCAGGACGACGTGATGGATGCAGAGTGGAACCGTGGCTACAGCCGCGCCGAGGCGGTCTTCCCGTCCGACGCCGTGCGCGCCAGCAAGCTGTGGCCGTCGGTCAACCGCATCGACGACGTCTATGGCGATCGCAACCTGTTCTGCTCCTGCGTGCCCACCGAGGATTACGCCAAGTAATCGCGGCGCCGTGAAGGGCTGACAGCCAATATGCACAAGGCCACCCCCAGGGGTGGCCTTGTTGTGTGTGGCGCCCGTGCGAACGGGCTACTCGCCCCGGCGCGCCGCCTCGATGGTGGCAATGTCAATCTTGCCCATCTGCATCATGGCCTCGAAGGCGCGTCTCGCTGCCTCGGGGTCGGGATCGCTTATCGCCTCGATGAGGACCTGAGGGGTGATCTGCCAGGAGATGCCCCATTTGTCCTGACACCAGCCGCACTCGCTCGCCTGACCGCCATGGTCGATGATGGCGTGCCAGTAACGATCCGTCTCGGCCTGGTCCTGGGTAGCCACCTGAAACGAGAACGCCCAGTTGTGGCTGACCCCGGGCCCGCCGTTGAGGCCGAGGCAGGGGATCCCCATCACCCTGAACTCGACCGTCAGCACATCCCCTTCCTTGCCAGCGGGATAGTCGGCCGGGGCCCGGTGTACGGCACCGACGGCGGAGTCGGGGAAGAGGCTGGCGTAAAACCGTGCCGCCTCCTCGGCATCCCCGTCATACCAGAGGCAAATCCTGTTCTTGATTGGTCTCATTGTGTCGCAGCTCCATCCTGGTGATTGTCCTTCGACGCCCGTGAGCGGGCGCCCCGATGGGTATCCTGCCGCCCGCAGCGCCTGCTGTTTTGCTGGGTGGCAAGCCAGCCTGTACACCGTTTGCCACCCGCTTGGGGCTTGCATGATGGGGTCAAGTGTAGTGGCATGGGGATCCTGGTCACCAGGCCGGGAGCCGGCATGAAGGCCGCAGCAAGAGAGGAGTCTGCCATGGACAGTACCCAGCGATTCTCGACCCGGGTCGAGGCCTATGTGAAATATCGACCCGGTTATCCCGCCGCCATGCTGGATTTTCTGGCAAGGGAGCTGGCCATGGGGCCAGAGGCCCAGGTGGCGGACATCGGCGCGGGCACCGGCATCCTGACCGCCCTGCTGGCCCCCCGGGTCGCGCGGGTCTGGGCGGTGGAGCCCAACGACGATATGCGGGCAGCCGCCAAACGGCTGCTCGCCCAGGTGGGGAACATCGGCTGGCTGCACGGCAGTGCGGAAGCCACGGGCCTACCCACGGGGGCGATGGATCTGGTGACGGTCGCCCAGGCGTTTCACTGGTTCGATCGCGCGGCTTTTCGGCAGGAGTGCCAGCGGCTGCTCAAGCCCGGTGGCCAGGTCGCCCTCATCTGGAATGACAGGCTGACGAACACCCCGTTTCTCAAGGCCTATGAAGAGGGGCTGCACGCCTACTCGGGGGATTACGAGGAGGTCAATCATCGCAACCTCGGTGAGGCGGATTTTCGCGCCTTCTTCACCGGGGAGTACCGGCTCGATCGCTTCGAGAACAGTCAGCTGTTCGATCTTGACGGGGTGCTTGGACGGCTCAACTCCTCCTCCTATGCGCCTGTGGCGGGCACGCCGGCCCACGATCAGATGACGGCGCTCGTTCGCCGCGAGTTTGCTCGCCATGCTGTTGACGGCAAGATAGCCTTCAACTATTGCACCCTGGTCTACAGTGGCCGGGTGTAGCCCCGTTCAGCGCTGACATCCGCAGTGAAAAGGCCCCCGCCAGTGATGGCGAGGGCCTTGTTTCATTTTGGCGGTCTGTATCCGGGCGATGCGAAAGAGACCGTCGCGCGGCGAAGGGGCGGTATCAGCCCTGATCGATGCCGAGAATGGCCATGGCCTTGGCCAGGGTATCGACCGATTCCTGATGCTTGCCCGCGTTGTGCAAGGTCTCTCCGTCCGCCCTCAACTGCTTCACCTCGGCCAGTTGCTCGGCACTGAGGGCGGGGCCTGCGGCCAGGGCGTCGTCTATCTTCTTCATGTCCATGGGGCAGTGGAAGGCGAGGGCGCTGCCGCAAAAGAGCAGGGCGGCCAACAACAGTATGAGTCTCATCTTTCGGATCTCCATGTGGGGTTCCCGTCAAGCATACCCCCGCAGGGGGAGGGCATTCGGGTTGAAGGGGGCGGGAGGCAGGGGCTACCATGACCCTTTTGTTGCGAGGAGGCTCCATGGCACTGACAAGGTTGCTGTCCCCCCTGACCAGTCTGGTGATCTTCATTCTGGGTCACGGTCTGTTCAATACCCTGCTGACGGTGCGTCTCTCCGCCGAGCAGGTGTCCGCCCAGGCCATCGGTCTGGTGTCGGCTGCCTATTTCGGCGGCCTGGTGCTGGGGACTTTCATCAATGCCCGACTCATCATCCGGGTGGGTCATATCCGGGCCTATGCGGCTTACGCCTCCCTGCTCTGTTTTCTGTTTCTGCTGCACGGCATGGTGGTGGAGCCTGTCACCTGGGCGGCGCTGCGGCTGATCGGGGGGTTTGCCACCGGCGGCCTGTTCGTGGTGCTGGAGTCCTGGATGCTGGTCTCAAGCACCCCGGCGAACCGGGGGCGGTTGATGTCCCTCTACATGATCCTGCTGTACGGCTCACTCGCCCTGGGCCAGCTGCTGCTCAAGCAGGTGGACCCCATGGTGCTGACGCCGTTCGCCCTGTGCGCCATGGCGGCGACCCTCTCCGTGGTGCCTCTGGCTCTCTCCCGGGTGGCGACGCCGGCCATGGTGGCACCCCAGCCGGTGGGAGTGCTGGAGCTGGTGCGCCTCACTCCGGCGGGGATGGGTAGCAGCTTTACCTCCGGCCTCATCCTCGGGGCCATCTATGGGCTGTTGCCGCTCTATTTCACCGACAGCGGCGCCTCCCTCTCCCAGGTGGCGGACATGATGGCGCTGGTGATCCTGGGGGGGATGTGTCTGCAATATCCCATCGGGCGTGCATCTGATCGTTACGACAGACGGTTGGTGATCCTGCTGCTCTGCGCCCTGCTGACCCTGATCGCGTTGTTGATGGTGCTGCTGCCGGAGCCCTGGCGCGAGCCAGTCGAGGGGACTCTTGTCTTCCTGCTGGGGGGCATGGCGTTCTCCATCTATCCCTTGAGTCTCAGCCATGCCTGCGATGAACTGCGCCCGGATCAGGTGCTGGGGGCAAACCAGGGGCTGCTGCTTGCCTACAGCCTGGGAGCCATGACGGGTCCGCTGCTGGCCCCCTTTACCATGGCGACGTTCGGACCACAGGGGCTGTTCGTCTACTTTGCCCTGTGCGGTCTGCTGCTGTCGGCCTATCTCGGCTGGCGCAGGCGTAAGCGAGCCCCCATTCCGCTGACGGAGCATCAGGTCTTCATGCCGGTGCCCCCCAACACCCCCATGACGGCGGAGCTGGAGCCAAGAACGGATCTGGAAGGGGAGGCAGTGCCGGCGAGCTATGCCGTGCCTGATGCAGAAGAGAGCGCGGTGAGTGAAGAGGGGCAGGAGAGGGACGCGCCGCAGGGGCGCTGAAGGCTGCCGACCCAACGACAGGGATAAAAAAACCGACTCCAGGGAGTCGGTTTTTTGTTGGGCGGTTATCAGGCGGTCACGGCATCGGCCTGGGTAGCTTGTGCTTCCGGCGCCGGGTTGCGAATGAGGTAATCAAACGCACCCAGAGCGGCGGTGGCACCTGCCCCCATGGAGATGATGATCTGCTTGAACGGCACCGTGGTGGCATCCCCTGCGGCATAGACGCCGGGCAGGGAGGTGGCACCCTTGGTGTCGATCTCGATTTCGCCAAAGCGGGTCAGGGCAATCTCGCTTCCTTTGAGGAACTCGGTGTTCGGCACCAGGCCTATCTGGACGAAGATGCCGGCCACCGCCAGATGCTTGATCTCGCCGGTAGTGCGATCTTCGTAGTCCATGCCCACCACCTTGCTGCCGTCGCCGATGACTTCGGTGGTGCGGGCGCTCATGATGATGTCGATATTGCCCATGGAACGGGCCTTCTTCTGCAGCACGTCGTCGGCGCGCAGGGTATCGGCGAATTCCACCACGGTGACGTGTTCGACGATGCCGGCCAGATCGATGGCCGCCTCGATGCCGGAGTTGCCGCCACCGATCACCGCCACGCGCTTGCCCTTGAAGAAGGGGCCGTCACAGTGGGGGCAGTAGGCCACACCCTTGGTACGGTACTCCAGCTCGCCCGGCACGTTCAGGTCGCGCCAGCGGGCACCGGTTGCCAGGATCACGGCGCGGCTCTTCAAGGTGGCACCGGAGGCGAGATCCACGTTGACGTAACCATCCTTGCTGATGGCGGCGGCGCGCTGCTCGGTGATCACTTCCACGCCGTACTGCTTGACGTGCTGCTCCAGGCTGGCGGCCAGCTTGGGGCCCTCGGTGTAGGGCACGGAGATGAAGTTCTCGATGCCGACGGTGTCCATCACCTGACCACCGAAACGTTCGGCGACAATGGCGGTGCGAATGCCTTTGCGGGCGGCATAGATGGCCGCGGCGGCACCGGCCGGGCCACCGCCCACCACCAGCACGTCATAAGGCGCTTTTTCGCTCAGCTCTTGCGCCTTGCGCTCGGCAGCGCCGGTGTCGAGTTTGGCAACGATCTCTTCCAGCGAGATGCGGCCCTGGCTGAACGGCTGACCGTTCAGGTAGACGTTCGGGACCGCCATGATTTGACGCTCGTTCACCTCGTCCTGGAACAGGGCACCGTCGATCATGGTGTGGCTGATGCCGGGGTTCAGGGTGGCCATCAGGTTGAGGGCCTGCACCACGTCCGGGCAGTTGTGGCAGGAGAGGGAGATATAGGTCTCGAAGTGGAACTCGCCCTTGAGGTTCCTGACTTGCTCCAGCACGGTCGGATCGGCCTTGGAGGGGTGACCGCCGCTTTGCAGCAGGGCGAGCACCAGGGAGGTGAATTCATGACCCATGGGGATGCCGGCAAAGTGCACGCGCGGGGCTTGGCCTTGGGGCGCGATGCTCATGGAAGGCTTGCGGGCATTGCTGCCATCGGTCAGGGAAATCTTGGGGGACATCTCGCTAATCTCTTGGCCCAAGGCCAGGAGTTCGGCGGATTTGTCGCTGTCATTGCCGGACACGCTGATCTCGATGGGATTGACGATGTACTGCAAGTAACCGTTGAGCTGCTGTTTGAGGTTGGTATCTAACATGGTCGAATTCCTTCTTGCTGAATGCGGGTCGGCACGATGACCGGATACAGAAAACAGAGGTCCACACAGCAGACCGGCGCATTTTCTGAGGGCCGTAAACAAGACCGGCCCTTGAACGGGCCGGTCTTCAGAGCGGGGAGGCTTAGATTTTGCCTACCAGATCCAGGGACGGGGCCAGGGTGGCATCGCCTTCTTTCCACTTGGCCGGGCACACTTCACCCGGGTGGGAAGCAACGTACTGGGCAGCCTTGACCTTGCGCAGCAGTTCCAGTGCGTCACGGCCGATGCCGCCAGCGTTGATTTCAACGATCTGGATGACGCCTTGCGGGTCGATGACGAAGGTTCCGCGGTCAGCCAGGCCAGCTTCTTCGATCATCACGCCGAAGTTGCGGGTGATGGTGCCGGTGGGGTCGCCGATCATCGGGTACTGGATCTTCTGGATGGTGTCAGAAGTGTCGTGCCAGGCCTTGTGGGTGAAGTGGGTGTCGGTGGAGACGGCGTAGATCTCGACGCCCAGCTTCTGGAATTCGGCGTAGTTGTCGGCCAGGTCGCCCAGCTCGGTCGGGCAGACGAAGGTGAAATCAGCCGGGTAGAAGAACACCACGGACCACTTGCCTTTCAGGTCAGCGTCAGACACCTGAACGAATTTGCCATTGTGGTAGGCGGTGGCGTTGAACGGCTTGATTTCAGTGTTGATGTAGGTAGACATGTATTTGCTCCTTGGTGATGTACATATGCCTGTCTGGTGTTGAAGAGTCGTGCCAGACGAGGCGCTTAACTTTCGATGGAGTCATCATAGTGACTTTTTCTAATCGGTCAAAGCCACAATTTTGAATCACATAAATCTATTTATTAGATAGACTATCACAACTGTACCTAACATGAATATCTCAGGCCTTCGGAGATAACTCATTGTCGAAGTTCAATTTCTGTCCTGCATGTCACATTTTCAAGGGCTGGGCCGGATTTGTTTTCATTGCGTGAGCAGAGAAGGGGGCAGACGAGGCGGCGCAGTAGAAAAAAGAGGGATAAAAAAATCCCGGCGCCGTCGCACAGACAGGGCCGGGTCATCAAACAAGGAATGGCGATAAATATGCTTTACAGCAAAGACTAACTACGGGGTGTGCAAACTTGCAGACATATGAAGAGAAGATGGCGGGTGCACAATCCTCATCTCCTCTTCGGCAACCATTGCATGGTGGGCATCATAGTGTGATGAATGTCACAACGCAAGTTTTGTGGTGTAATTTTACAGTCAAATTGAAAGTGTTTCACTTAAATAGCCGTTAAATTAGGCTGAAAACGCTTTTATTGTAATTTTATTACAGAATTTTAAGATCAAAAGTCGGTTGGGGGCTCCTGTTCCTCCATCAGCTCCAGCAGATTGATGGCCACGGCGATGAAGTCCGACTCGGTGACGATGCCAACCAGCTTGCGCCCCTTGAGTACCGGCAGACAGCCATATTTGTGGCGCTGCAGATACAGGGCCGCCTCCTTGATGCCGGCGTGGGGATCCACGCTTGCCACCTGACGGGTCATGATCTCGTCGAGCTGGACGCTGTCGGTGAACTCTGCCTCCCGCTCCGGATTGATCAGCAGCAGCTTGGATTCACGGGTGGCCAGGATGTCCGAGAGGGTGACCAGACCAAGCAGATGCTGGTGTTCATCGACGATGGGAACGTGACGGATCCGCTCCTGTTGCATCAGCTCCATCGCCTGCTTGACGCTGTTTTCCGGACCCAGGGTAAAGGGGTGTTCAGTCATGATCTCGGAGAGGGTCATCATGGTGGGCCTCCTTGTGTGTCTGCTTCCACCCTAGCCCAGCCCCCGTCGCCAGAACATGATCGGGGTCAATACAAAACCTTAAAGGTTTTTTAACGGGCCCAGCCTCACAAAATGGCCCGCTATCCCTTGTCTTCCTTGGGTTTTTAGTCTTTTGGGTTGCCTTGGAAGAGGGGGATAACTAGACTAGCCGCCGATTCCCCCGAGGTGAAAGATGCAAGTATCCGATTTTCATTTTGATCTGCCAGACGAGCTGATTGCCCGCTATCCCATGGCGGAGCGTACCGCCAGCCGCCTGCTGCAGCTCGATGGTCAAACCGGCGCCCTGCGCCACGGTCATTTTGTCGATGTGCTTGACCAGCTCAACCCCGGCGATCTGCTGGTGTTCAACAATACCCGTGTCATTCCGGCGCGCATGTTTGGCCAGAAGGCCAGCGGCGGCAAGCTGGAGGTGCTGGTGGAGCGCATTCTGGACGAGCACAGCGTGCTGGCGCACGTCCGCTCGTCCAAGTCCCCCAAGCCAGGTACCCGTCTCCTTCTGGATGGCGGTGCCGACGGCGTGCCCGTCGAAGCCGAGATGCGTGCCCGCCACGACGCTCTGTTCGAGATCCACTTCCTCGACCCGCGCCCTGTGCTGACCATTCTGGATGCCATCGGCCACATGCCGCTGCCCCCTTACATCGACCGTCCCGACGAGGATGCCGACAAGGAGCGCTACCAGACCGTCTACAACCAGAAGCCGGGTGCCGTGGCGGCGCCGACCGCCGGTCTGCACTTCGACGAGCCGCTGCTCGAGCAGATCCGTGCCAAGGGCGTGGAGATGGCCTTCGTGACCCTGCACGTGGGGGCGGGCACCTTCCAGCCGGTGCGCGTCGACAAGATTGAAGATCACCACATGCACTCGGAATACGCCGAAGTGCCCCAGGAGGTGGTGGATGCCATCGCGGCGACTCGCGCCCGCGGCGGTCGGGTGGTTGCGGTGGGGACCACGTCGGTACGATCCCTCGAGAGCGCAGCCAAGGCGACCCAGGCCCAGGGCAAGCCGCTGGCGCCCTTCTTCGATGACACCGACATCTTCATCTTCCCCGGTTACGAGTTCCAGGTGGTCGATGCCATGATCACCAACTTCCACCTGCCCGAATCCACCCTGATCATGCTGGTCAGCGCCTTTGCCGGCTATGACAACGTGATGGCCGCCTATCAGGCCGCCGTGGCGGGACAGTACCGTTTCTTCAGCTACGGGGACGCCATGTTCGTCACCCGTCGCCGGGTGCAGGGTTAAGCCTTGCCCTTCAGAAGTCGTTCAGGCTCTGCTTGTCAGTATGCCGGCCGGCTTCATATTACCGGGCCCCTCGGGCCCTTTGTTGTCAGACTGTTTCTCTGACTGAATAGAGGTAGCAATGAAATTTGAATTGAAAACCACCGATGGGCGTGCCCGTCGCGGTCAACTGGTGTTCGAGCGTGGCGTGGTCCAGACCCCGGCCTTCATGCCGGTCGGCACCTACGGCACCGTCAAGGGGATGACACCGGAAGAGGTGCGTGAGACCGGTGCCCAGATCCTGCTTGGCAACACCTTCCACCTCTGGCTGCGCCCGGGTCAGGAAGTGATGCGCGCCCACGGCGATCTGCACGACTTCATGAACTGGCAGGGGCCGATCCTGACCGACTCCGGTGGTTTCCAGGTGTTCAGTCTGGGACACATCCGCAAGATCACCGAGGAGGGGGTGCACTTCCGTCATCCCATCAACGGCGAGAAGATCTTCCTCGACCCCGAGAAGTCCATGGAGATCCAGTACGATCTGGGTTCCGACATCGTGATGATCTTCGACGAGTGCACCCCGTACCCGGCCACCTACGAGGAAGCGCGCAAGTCCATGGAGATGTCCCTGCGCTGGGCCAAGCGCTCCCGTGACAAGTTCGATGCGCTCGGCAACAAGAACGCCCTGTTCGGCATCATCCAGGGTTCTGTCTACGAACCGCTGCGGGATGTGTCGCTGGACGGCCTCCTTGAGATCGGCTTCGACGGTTACGCGGTCGGCGGTCTCGCCGTGGGTGAGCCCAAAGAGGACATGCATCGCATCCTTGACCATGTCTGCCCGAAAATTCCGGCCGACAAGCCGCGCTACCTGATGGGGGTGGGCAAGCCGGAAGATCTGGTGGAAGGGGTGCGCCGCGGTATCGACATGTTCGACTGCGTGATGCCGACCCGCAACGCCCGCAACGGTCATCTCTTTACCACCGATGGCGTGGTCAAGATCCGCAACGCCAAGTACCGGGAAGACACCAGCACCCTGGATGCGGACTGCGATTGCTACACCTGCAAGAACTACACCCGCAGCTATCTGTACCATCTGGACAAGTGCAACGAGATCCTCGGTGCCCGTCTGAATACCATCCACAACCTGCGTTATTACCAGCGCGTGATGCAGGGTTTGCGGGACGCGATCGAGCAGGGTAAATTAGACGACTTTGTAACTGAGTTTTACCGTCGGCAAGGGAAGCCTGTGCCTCCACTGGCTGAAAATGACGTGAAATAACAACGACATATAAGTTAGTATTCAAATCTACATCAATAAGAGGTTGTTAAATGAGCATTATCTCCAAGGCGTATGCAGAAGGCGCGGCTCCGGCAGCACAGGGTGGTGGCATGGAAATGATCATCATGCTGGCCGTGTTCGGTCTCATCTTCTACTTCATGATCTACCGTCCCCAGGCCAAGCGTGCCAAGGAGCATCGCAATCTGATGAGCTCCCTCTCCAAGGGCGACGAAGTGCTCACTTCCGGTGGCCTGGTCGGCAAGATCGCCAAGGTTTCCGCCGACAGCGACTACATTGTGCTGGCCCTGAACGATCAGACCCAGGTCACCATCAAGCGTGACTTCGTCTCTGCCGTTCTGCCCAAGGGTTCTATCCAGTCCCTCTAATCTCCCGAGGAGCACAGCGTGTTAAATCGCTATCCGCTGTGGAAATACCTGATGGTGATCGTCGTGATCGCCATCGGTTTTCTATATGCAGCCCCCAATCTTTACGGCGAAGACCCGGCCTTGCAGGTCTCTGCCAGCCGTGGTGCCGAAGTCAAACTAGAAACCCTCGACCAGGTGAAGGAAACCCTCGACGAGGCGAAGATCCCGGTCAAGCATGCGGCGTTCGAGCACGGCTTCATCCTGATCCGTTTCAACAACACCGAAGACCAGCTCAAGGCGCGCGACATCGTGGCCAACAAGCTGGGCGACAATTTCATTACCGCCCTCAACCTGGCACCCTCCACCCCCGCCTGGCTTGAGGCCATCGGCGCGGCGCCCCTGAAGCTCGGTCTTGACCTGCGGGGCGGTGTGCACTTCCTGATGGAAGTGGACATGGCCGAAGCGCTGGCCAAGCAGCAGGAACAGATGGTGCAGGATTTCCGCGCCGAGCTGCGCACCCAGAAGATCCGCTACTCCGGCGTACGCCGGGTCGGGGATCAGGTGCAGGTGGTCTTCCGTGACGAGGCCGATCAGGCCAAGGCACTCTCCTTCCTGCGTCGCCAGAATGCGGATCTTGTCTTCACCACCGACCAGAAAGGGGATGACTTCATCCTGCTGGCCAGTCTGAGCGAAGCCAAGGTCAAAGAGGTGAAGAAGTATGCCCTCGAGCAGAACATCACCATCATCCGCAACCGGGTGAACGAACTGGGTGTGGCCGAGCCGCTGGTCCAGCAGCAGGGCGGTGAGCGTATCATCGTCGAGCTGCCGGGGATCCAGGACACCGCCCGTGCCAAGGAGATCCTGGGGGCCACCGCGACCCTGGAGTTCCACATGGTCGATGAGGCTGCCGATATCCAGGCCGCTGCCGCAGGCCGCGTGCCGCCGAGCTCCAAGGTCTACAACGATCGCAACGGTCGTCCCGTGGTACTGCAAAAGCGCGTGATCCTGACTGGTGACCACATCGTGGGTGCCCAGTCCGGTTTCGATGAATACAGCCGTCCTCAGGTCAACATCAAGCTCGATGGTCAGGGTGGCAACAAGATGGCCAACTTTACCAAGGACAACGTCGGCAAGGGCATGGCGACCGTCTTCATCGAGTACAAGCCGGTGGGTCAGCCTGGTCCGGACGGCAAGCGCAAGTTCCGCAAGCAGGAGGAGGTGATCAACGTCGCCACCATCCAGTCTCGCCTGGGTAGCCAGTTCCGCATCACCGGGATCGACAACGCCAACGAAGCCCACAACCTGGCGCTGCTGCTGCGTGCCGGTGCCCTGATTGCCCCCATCCAGATCGTCGAAGAGCGCACCATAGGCCCGAGCCTGGGTCAGCAGAACATCGACAGCGGGATGGAAGCCATCGGCTGGGCCATGCTGGTGATCGTGCTCTTCATGGGGATCTACTACCGTGCCTTCGGCTGGGTGGCCAATCTGGCGCTGACCATGAACCTGGTGCTCATCGTAGGTATCATGTCGATGATCCCGGGGGCCACCATGACCCTGCCGGGCATCGCCGGTATCGTGTTGACGCTGGGCATGGCGGTGGATGCGAACGTACTGATCTACGAGCGTATTCGTGAAGAGATCCGCAATGGTCGCGGGGTGCAGCAAGCCATTCACATGGGCTTTGATCGCGCCTTCTCCACCATCGCTGACTCCAACATCACCTCGCTCATCACCTGCGTGATCCTGTTCGGTATCGGTACCGGTGCCATCAAGGGCTTCGCCCTGACCCTCGGGATCGGCCTGACGGCGTCCATGTTCACTGCCATCACGGTATCCCGCGCCATCATCAACCTGGCCTGGGGTGGACGGCGCATCGACAAGCTGCCGATCTAAGGAAGAGACATGTTTCAAATTCTACATTTTGAAAAGCCCATCCCCTTCATGCGTTTCGCCAAGCTGGGTATGGTCCTCTCTGCTCTTGTAACGGTGCTCGCCCTCTACGTTCTGTACGATCGTGGCCTGAACTGGGGGCTGGACTTCACCGGCGGTACCACTATCGAGGTGGGGTTCCAGCAGTCGGTGAGCCTGGACAAGATGCACGAGGCGCTGGATCAGCAGAAGATTGACGGGGCGACCCTGCAGTTCTTCGGCTCCAGCCGTGATGTGCTGGTGCGCATGGCCCCCCAAGAGGGCGTCAAGGTCGAGCAGCAGGGCAACGAGGTCCTGGCGGCCGCCAAGCTGGTCGACGAGAGCGCCGTGCTCAAGCGTGTCGAGTTCGTCGGTCCCTCCGTGGGTGACGAGCTGGCCACCGACGGTGCCCTGGCCATGCTGGCCTCCATCATCTGTATCCTGATCTACGTGGCGGTGCGCTTCGAGTGGCGTCTGGCCACGGGGGGCATCCTCTCCCTGGCTCACGACGTGATCATCACCCTCGGCATCTTTGCCTACTTCCAGTACGAGTTCGACCTGACCGTGCTGGCGGCGCTGATGACGCTGGTGGGGTACTCCCTGAACGACACCATCGTCGTGTTCGACCGGGTGCGGGAGAATTTCCGCAAGGTGCGCCGTGGGGACACCGCGGAGATCATGGATCTCTCCATGACTGAGACCCTGAGCCGGACCATCATCACCTCGGGGTTGACCTTCGTGGTGGTGGTGGCGCTGCTGCTCAAAGGCGGGCCTCTGATCCACGGTTTCTCCATCGCCATGGTGATCGGGGTGGCCTTCGGGACCTACTCCTCCATCTATGTGGCGAGCGCCTCAGCCATGTTCCTCGGGATCAAGCGGGAGCACATGCTGCCGACCCAGGTGGAAAAAGAGGGCGCGGATCAGCAAGAGATCCTGCCGTAACAGACAAGGGCGCCGCAAGGCGCCCTTTCTCTTGTGGCCGGGGTGAGTCATGATGCTCCCCACAACCCAGCATCCATTACCCAAAGCAAGGAGCAAGCCCATGCAACACAATCCCCGTTTTCTGGCCCTGGTAGAGGCCATCCGCCCGCAGGTGCAGGAAACCGATGTGCATCAGATCAAGCGCTGGCAGGATGAGGGCCGAGCATTTCATCTGATCGACGTGCGCGAAGAGAGCGAGTGGGCCAGGGGCCATCTGCCGGGGGCCACCTATCTCGGGCGCGGGGTGATAGAGCGTGACATCGAGACCCGGTATCCGGATCCCGACACCGAACTCTACCTCTATTGTGGTGGGGGATTTCGCTCCATCCTAGTGGCGGATAACCTGCAGAAGATGGGTTATTCCCGGGTCGTCAGCGTCGATGGAGGCTTTCGCGGCTGGAGCGATGCCGGATACCCTGTCGAATCCTGATTTATTTGAGGGAGAGGGGCTGCGCCACATGACAAACGGCCCCGTGATCTTTACCATATGCGGGGTCAAGCGTAAGCGTCGGAGTGTTCATTGAACGTCAGGATAGGGATTGGATACCTCACGGGTATCCTGTTGTTGCTCCCCTTGTGGGGTTGCAGCAGTAGCAGTCAGGTAAAAGCGCCTCAAGTTCCCAAGCCGCAACCCGCTTCACTGGTATTGGCGACCCCCTTGCAGGTCTCCTACCAGAGCGAGTTGGCGTTGGCGCGACTCGGGCAGATGCTCAGTGAAATGGAATTGACGACCGAACAGCGGGCAGAACTCTTCTATGAGCGTGCCGTGGTGTTTGACCGGGTGGGCTTGCGTTCCCTGGCGCGACTCGACTTCAACCGCGCCCTGCGGGAGAAGCCGGATTTTGCCGAGGCCTACAACTTCATCGGTGTCTATCTGGTTCAACAGCAGAACTACGACGAGGCCTATGAGGCGTTCGACTCCGCCCTGGAGCTCGCCCCGGATTACGACTACGCCTATCTCAACCGGGGAATCGCGCTCTATTACGGCAATCGTCCCGAGCTTGCCGCGGCGGATATGAAGCGCTTCTACGAGGCGCAACCAGAAGACCCTTATCGGGTGATCTGGCTCTATCTGGCCGAGCAGAAGCTCAACGGACCGGCGGCCATGAGCCGGATGCGCGAGCGGCTCAACAAGTATGACGACGACGCCTGGAACTGGGATCTGGTGCGCCTCTATACGGGCGACATCAATGCCACCCAGTTGATGAGCAACGTGGTGAAAGGGGTCAAGGACAACAGGGAGCTCGCCGAGCGCCTGTGCGAGACCTACTTCTACCTCGGCAAGTTCGAGCTGGCCAAGGGTAACCGCAAGGAAGCCATCAGCTACTTCAAGCTGGCGCTGGCCAACAACGTCTATGACTTCATCGAGCATCGCTATGCCTTGCTGGAGCTGGAACTGATGGCGCGCAAGCCCCAGCCACCCGGAGCCCAGGGCAAGAGCGGCAAAGCGTGACTAAACGGGTTTGAACCCCATGAAAGAGGCCTCTTGACGAGGCCTTTTTGCTGTCTGGTGACACGGGGTGTGCCGCTACTCCACCAGGCTCATGCCGGGGATCTGGCGCCAGTAACCGTTGCAGTCCCGCTCCTGCTGCAGGGGCAGGGGGGCCATCCCCTGTTCGTTGGCCTTGAAGCGCTCCAGCATCGTCAGGGTCTCCATGCCTTCGGGCGAGAGGCGCACCACATCCACCAGGCCCTCCATCCCCTTGAGCTCGTTGCCCAGGTTGTAGCAGTAACCGGACTGGGTCTGGATGCCGTTGAGGTTGAACACCTTCTGCCCCTCGCGACTGCTGGCAAGTCGCCCGGTGGGGTAGTCGATGCAGGCCAGTTCGCAGTTGTCCTTGGGCCGGTCGAGGGATCGGGCGGTGAAGCAGCGTGCCGAGTAGGCGAGCGGCAGATGACCATAGGCGAACACCTCCACCTCGAACTGCTGGCGCTCCCTGCCCAGATCCTGATTGAGCTGCATCAGCCAGTCGCGGGAGAGCTCCACCGGCATCACCCAGCGCTGCATCCCCTGTTTAAGCAGCATGCGCAGCACGTCGGCGTTGTAGGCGTTGATGGCGGGGCCGCAGACGAACGGCAGCCCGGCTGCACTGGCGAGCTGGACCGCCCCCAGATCGTTGGCCTCGATCATCAGCTCGCCGTTGTCGATCAGTCGCTTGACCTCCTTGAGCTCGGAGGGAGCTGAGATCAGCGCCAGCGTGGAGAGTACCGCCTGCCTGCCGGAGCCCGCCACCTGACGGGCGAGGGCAATCCAGTCATCCACTTTCAGTTCGCGCCGCTTGCTGCAGACGGTTTCCCCCAGATAGATGATGTCGGCCTGGCTGGCGGCGGCCGCCTGATAGAAGGCCTGGGTGTCGGCCTTGGGCCAGTAGAAGAGCAGGGGGCCGAGAGAGAATTTCATGAGCAGTGCTCCTTATTGCCACTGGCGATGATAGGCACCGAGGGTGGTCTGGCTCCCCTCGGAGACGCGGGCGAGCTGGGCATCCCACTCGGCCTTGACCTGATAGGCCTCGGGGTTGGCCTGATAGGCGTCGATGGCGGCGCGCCAGACCCGGGTCACCTGCTCCACATAGGCGGGGCTGCGCTGGCGTCCCTCGATCTTGACCGACTGGATGCCGGTCTGGAACAGCTCGGGCAGAAGGCCGAGGGTGTTGAGGCTGGTGGGCTCCTCCAGCGCGTGATAGGTCTGGCCATCCACCTCGAAGCGCCCCTTGCACAGGGTCGGGTAGCCGGCATTTTCCCCCGGGCCGTAACGATCGATCAGCACCTCGTTGAGGCGGGATTCTAGGCCGCTCGGGGTCTCTTCCCAGCGCACGAACTTGGCCGGTGAACAGGCGCCGACGGTGTTGGGGCTCTCGCCGGTCATGTAGGAGGAGAGGTAGCAGCGCCCCTCCGCCATGATGCAGAGGCTGCCGAAGGCGAACACCTCGAGGCCGACGTCAGTCTCGCGGGTCAGCTGCCTGACCTGATGCATGGAGAGCACCCTCGGCAGCACCACCCGGCCGACGTTGAAGTGCTGCTGGTAGAAGCGGATGGCAGCGGCGTTGGTGGCGCTGGCCTGGACCGAGACATGCAGCTCTATGTCGGGATGGCGGCGGCTGGCATAATCGAGCACGGCGAGATCGGCGATGATCAGGGCATCGGCACCGAGCGCCACCCCTTTGTCCACGGCCTGCTTCCAACGGGCATCGGAGCCCGGGTGGGCAAAGGTATTGATGGCGATGTGCAGCTTGCGGCCATGCTGGTGGACATAGTCAACCGCTCTTTCCAGCTTGCTGTCGGTGAAGTTGAGCCCGGCGAAGTGGCGGGCATTGGTGTCATCCTTGAAGCCGATGTAGACCGCATCGGCCCCGTTATCCACGGCTGTCTTCAGTGCCGGCAGGCTGCCTGCCGGGCAGAGTAATTCCATCGGGTACGCTCCGAGAGGGCAAAAATGCAAAAGTGGCCCGATTGTATTCATGCTTGCCCTCCCGCTTTTTGACCTGAGGCAGCTTTAGGTGGCTTTATCCTTCTTGAGGTAAGTGGGCACAAGTTTGATTTTCAACAGGATCTTGCCGAAGGGGCTGTGCTTGAATGCGCAAAAAACTGGGAGTTTATCGTGTTTCAACATCTGCAACGTCGCCTGGTCGAACAGGCACCCCGTCTCTTGCGCCACCCCCTCAAGCTGGTGCCCTTCCCGCTGCAACAAAACCTGATGGAGGCCCTGCTGGGCAGGGTATTCCGGGAGGCCATCGAAGAGGGGGAATTTGCGTTTCTTGCGGGCAAGTGGCTGAAAGTGGAAGTCAGCGATCTGGGGCTATGCTGGTTTATCAGCGAGCAGGAGGGCAAATTGGTAGTGGCGAGGAAGTGTGAGCACGCCGATGTCTGTTTCAGCGGCAATAGCCAGGATCTTGTTCTGATCGCCGGGCGCCGTGAAGACCCGGATTCCCTCTTCTTCCAGCGCCGGCTGAAGATAGAGGGGGATACAGAGTTGGGCCTGGAGGTGAAAAATCTGATGGACAGCCTGGATCTGGACGGGCTGGGATTGATGAAATACCCCCTGATGGATCTGGCGACCTTTATCGAGCGTGCCCGCGAGACGCACGTGCCCACTGCCGCGACAATGAGCTGAGCCCGAGTGCTGCGAACAGGCGAACTTTAGCCGCAGTACCCCACTGTCAGCGTGACCACGCAGGGTGGGGAGGCGTCATCTGCCTGTTTGTGCAGAAATGCCTGGTTGGAAGCGGTGCCAAAATAGCGATTGGTTATGTTACAATTGCGCGCCATTTTTGACTGAAGATTGACTGGGCATGTTGGATCAGATTCGTATCGTGTTGGTAAACACCTCTCACACCGGCAACATGGGATCCGCGGCGCGGGCCATGAAGACCATGGGACTGACTCAACTGGTGCTGGTCGATCCCCAGGCCCAGCCGGATGAGGAGGCCGTCGCCCTGGCGGCGGGGGCCAGCGATATCCTGGCTCGCGCCCGAATCGTGCCGACCCTGGACGAGGCCATTGCCGACTGTGGTCTGGTCATCGGCACCAGTGCCCGTTCCCGCACCTTGAGCTGGCCCATGCTGGATCCCCGTGAAGCGGGCGAGAAGCTGGTTGCCGAGGGCATGGAGCACCCGGTCGCGCTGGTGTTTGGCCGTGAACGCACCGGCCTCACCAATGACGAACTGCAAAAATGCCACTTCCATGTGGCCATTCCCGCCAATCCAGAATACAGCTCCCTCAATCTGGCCATGGCAGTGCAGACCCTTTGTTACGAGGTGCGGATGCGCTGGCTGGAAGTACAGAACCAGGAGCCGGAGGATGAGCGGGTCGAGTACCCCAGCGCCCAGCAACTGGAAGGGTTTTATCAGCATCTGGAGCAGACGTTGCAAAAGACGGGATTCATTGCCGATGACCATCCAGGCCATGTGATGAGCAAACTGCGTCGTCTGTTCAATCGGGCCAGACCCGAAGCGGTGGAGTTGAACATCCTGCGGGGCATTCTCACCTCTGTCCAGAAGTCCAGGGCACAGGATTAATCCCGACTGATTTACTCAAGCATATACTTGACTGATTTAGTCGGGTATGTGACCATATGCCACATATTGATTGGTTCGCAAGACGGTAAGGCATATGAGACTGACCTCAAAAGGACGTTACGCGGTGACAGCCATGCTCGACGTGGCGTTGCATGCAGAGCAGGGGCCCGTGCCCCTGGCTGATATTTCAGAGCGCCAGGGCATCTCCTTGTCCTATCTGGAACAACTGTTTGCTCGTCTGCGCAAACATGGTCTGGTGAGCAGCGTACGTGGCCCCGGTGGCGGCTATCGCCTCGGTCTGGCCCCTGGCGAGATCTCGGTCGGTCAGGTGATCACCGCGGTCGATGAATCGGTCGATGCGACCAAGTGCCTCGGCAAAGGGGGCTGCCACGGTGGTACCCAGTGCCTGACCCACTCCTTGTGGCGGGATCTGAGCGAACGCATCTCCAGTTTCCTGGGGGATATCACCCTGGCCGAGCTGGTTGGTCAGGCCGATGTGCGCCGTATCGCCGGCAAGCAAGATGAACAAATGAAGACCGTGTTGTCCCTGGTTGATCGGGCCGAACGCGGTGATGTGAGCTTGAAAGTCCAACTATAAACGTGCTTTCCACGACGAGTCGCTGTGTGACCCCGTCGTAACGGAGAAAAAGATGAAACTGCCTATTTACCTTGATTATTCGGCAACCTGTCCGGTGGACCCGCGTGTCGCAGAAAAAATGATGCAGTGCCTCACCATGGACGGCCTGTTCGGCAACCCAGCCTCCCGTTCCCACCGTTTCGGCTGGCAGGCCGAAGAGGCGGTGGATCTGGCCCGTAATCAAGTGGCAGAGCTGATCGGCGCGGATCCGCGCGAGATCGTCTTTACCTCCGGTGCGACCGAGTCCAACAACCTGGCCATCAAGGGCATCGCCCATTTCTACGCCGGCAAGGGCAAGCACATCGTCACCTCCAAGACCGAGCACAAAGCCGTGCTGGATACTTGCCGCCAACTGGAGCGGGAAGGCTATGAGGTGACCTACCTCGAGCCTATGCCCAATGGCCTGTTCACCCTTGAGCAGATCGAAGGCGCCCTGCGTGATGACACCATCCTGGTCAGCATCATGCACGCCAACAACGAGATCGGGGTGGTGCAAGACATCGCTGCCATCGGCGAGCTGTGCCGTTCCCGCAAGATCCTGCTGCACGTGGACGCCGTCCAGAGCGTGGGCAAGATCCCGGTCGACGTGGAAACGCTCAAGGTTGATCTGCTCTCCATGTCCGCCCACAAGGTATACGGCCCGAAAGGCATTGGCGCCCTGTATGTGCGCCGCAAGCCCCGTGTTCGTCTGGAAGCCCAGATGCACGGCGGTGGTCACGAGCGCGGCATGCGCTCTGGTACCCTGGCAACCCACCAGATCGTCGGCATGGGGGAAGCCTTCCGCATCGCCAAGGAAGAGATGGCGAGCGAGAGCCAGCACATCATGGCCCTGCGCCAGCGTCTGTGGGATGGCATCAAGAACATCGAAGAAGTCTATATCAACGGGGATCTGGACCAGCGTGTACCGGGCAACCTGAACGTCAGCTTCGCCTATGTGGAAGGGGAATCCCTCATCATGGCACTGAAGGATCTGGCGGTCTCTTCCGGTTCTGCCTGTACTTCGGCCAGCCTGGAACCTTCCTACGTGCTGCGCGCCCTGGGTCTGAACGACGAGCTGGCACACAGCTCCATCCGTTTCAGCATCGGTCGCTTCACCACCGAAGAAGAGATCGACTACGCAATCAAGCTCATCTGCGACTCCATCGGTCGTCTGCGCGAGATGTCCCCCCTGTGGGAGATGTTCAAGGATGGCGTCGATCTGAACACGGTCGAATGGGCACATCACTGATCCTTGCCAGCATGGCAAGGATCTGGTGAACAACGGAATTAGCAGGAGTTAGATATGGCTTACAGTGAAAAAGTAATCGACCACTACGAGAATCCTCGCAACGTCGGTGGTTTTGACAAGAACGATCCCAGTGTCGCCACCGGCATGGTCGGTGCACCGGCCTGTGGTGACGTCATGAAGCTGCAACTGAAAATCAGCGACGATGGCATCATTGAAGATGCCAAGTTCAAGACCTACGGTTGTGGTTCCGCCATCGCCTCCAGCTCCCTGGTGACCGAGTGGGTCAAGGGCAAGACCCTGGACGAAGCGGCCGGTATCAAGAACACCGACATCGCCGAAGAGCTGGCGCTGCCGCCGGTGAAGATCCACTGCTCCATTCTGGCGGAGGACGCCATCAAGGCCGCCATCGCCGATTACAAGCAGAAGAAAGGTCTTTAAGGTCCGGAGAGCAGTATGGCCATAACCATGACAGATGCCGCAGCGGCGCGGGTTTCCTCCTTCATGATCAACCGGGGCAAGGGCATCGGCCTGCGCCTCGGCGTCAAGACGACCGGCTGTTCTGGCCTTGCCTATGTGCTCGAGTTCGTGGATGAGCTGGCTGCCGAGGATCAGGTGTTCGAGCAGAAAGGCGTCAAGATCATCGTGGATGCCAAGAGCCTGATCCACCTGGATGGCACCGAGCTGGACTTCGTGAAGGAAGGCCTCAACGAGGGCTTCCAGTTCAACAACCCGAATGCCAAGGGCGAATGTGGTTGTGGCGAAAGCTTCAGTGTGTAAGTGGTTCGATTGACCGATCGCCCATGTTTGCAACGCCTCGCAGCCCCAAGGGTGAGCCCTGTTGCGGCGAGTCTCTTGTGATCAACACCCTGCTCATCAACACAGTGGTGTGGACGCCAGTCCATGCCACTGCTTTCAAGTTCAAGACGAGTGTGGTTGCACTCCCAGCACTATTGTCTGAGGACGAAGGATGAATCATTTCGAGCTGTTCGGGCTGGCTGAGGGCTTCGAGCTCGATACTCGCCAACTGGCTGACACCTATCGTCAGCTGCAGACCCAGTTCCATCCCGATCGTTTTGCGACAGCCCCCGAGCGGGAGCAGCTTGCTGCCGTGCAGCGTGCTGCCCAGATCAACGATGCGTTTACCACCCTCAAGGCCCCCTTGCGCCGAGCCGAGTACCTGCTCTCCTTGCGGGGCACCGATATTCGCGGCGAGCAGCAGACACTGCAAGATCCTGCCTTTCTGATGCAACAGCTGGAGTGGCGAGAGCGGCTGGCTGATCTCAAGGGCGACGCCGACCCTGAGGGGGCCATCAAGGATTTTCGCCAGGAGATCAGGCATGATCACCAGGCGTTGATGCAACGGCTGACCGACTCTCTCACCAGGGGTGAGGATCTGCAGGCGGCGGATTGCGTTCGCAAGCTCAAATTTGTCGACAAGCTCCTCGAGGAGCTGGAACGATTCGAAGACTCGCTGTTCGAGTCTTGACCCTCTAACGCAGGAATTGTGATTACCCATGGCATTACTGCAAATTGCCGAGCCAGGCCAGAGCGCCGCGCCTCACCAGCATAAACGTGCCGTCGGCATCGATCTTGGCACCACCAACTCCCTGGTCGCCGCCGTGCGCAGCGGCCAGGCCGACACCCTCTGTGACGAGCAGGGGCGTGATCTGCTGCCTTCCGTGGTCCATTACCAGGCCGATACCATCCGGGTTGGCTTCGATGCCAAGCGTGAGGCGGCCCTCGATCCCCACAACACCATCGTCTCGGTCAAGCGGATGATGGGCAAGGCGCTGGCCGACATCGATACCTGCCAGCAGCCTTACGAGTTCGTAGCTACCGAGACGGGCATGCCTCAGTTGCGGACCCGCCAGGGGCTGGTCAATCCGGTGCAGGTCTCGGCCGAGATCCTGAAAAAACTGGCCGAGCGCGGTGCCGCGTCCCTCGGGGGAGACCTCGACGGCGTGGTCATCACGGTGCCCGCCTATTTTGACGATGCCCAGCGTCAGGGCACCAAGGACGCGGCCAGACTGGCCGGTCTGCATGTGCTGCGGTTGCTCAACGAACCCACGGCGGCCGCCATCGCCTATGGCCTCGACTCCGGCCAGGAAGGGGTGATCGCCGTCTATGACCTGGGTGGCGGAACCTTCGATATCTCCATCCTGCGCCTGCATCGCGGGGTGTTTGAGGTGATGGCCACCGGTGGCGACTCGGCACTCGGTGGTGACGATTTTGACCATCTGCTGGCGGACTGGCTCAAAGAGCAAGCCGGGTTGTCCGGTCAGCTCGATGCCCGTACCCAGCGCGAGTTGCTGGATGCGGCGGCCAGCATCAAGCACGGCCTCACCGATGCCGATGCCGTTACCTGCACCTTTGCCGGCTGGCAGGGTACCGTCACCCGCAGCCAGTTTGACGAGCTGATCCAGCCCCTGGTCAAGCGCACCCTGCAGGCCTGTCGGCGCGCCCTGCGCGATGCGGGTCTCGAGCAGGAAGAGGTTCTGGAAGTGGTGATGGTCGGTGGCTCGACCCGGGTGCCGCTGGTGCGCGAGCGGGTGGGTGAATTCTTCGGCCGCACGCCATTGACCAGCATCGACCCCGACAAGGTGGTGGCCATCGGTGCAGCCATCCAGGCCGACATCCTGGTGGGCAACAAGCCCGATGCCGAGATGCTGCTGCTGGACGTCATCCCGCTTTCCCTCGGTCTTGAGACCATGGGCGGCCTCGCCGAGAAGGTGATCCCGCGCAACACCACCATTCCGGTGGCCCGCGCCCAGGAGTTCACCACCTTCAAGGATGGCCAGACCGCGATGGCGATCCACGTGGTGCAGGGGGAGCGCGAGCTGGTGGCGGATTGCCGCTCCCTGGCCCGCTTCACCCTGACCGGCATTCCGCCCATGGCGGCTGGCGCCGCCCACATTCGCGTCACCTTCCAGGTGGACGCGGACGGTCTGCTGTCGGTCAGCGCCATGGAGAAATCCTCCGGCGTGCAGGCCGAGATCCAGGTCAAGCCATCTTACGGACTGGGTGAGGATGACATCCTCAACATGCTGAGCGCCTCTATCGCCAATGCCCAGCAGGACATGGACGCCCGCATGCTGGCTGAGCAGCAGGTCGAGGCCGACCGGGTGGTCGAGAGCCTCAACGCCGCCCTGGCCGCCGATGGCGAGGCTTTATTGAGCCCCGCCGAGCGGGCCGAGCTGGATGCCGCCATCGCCCATCTGCTGACCATGCGCAGCACGGGCACCACCAACCAGATCAAAGAGGCCATCGAGGCGGCGGACGCTGCCAGTGGCGAATTTGCAGCCCGCCGGATGGATGCCTCCATCCGCAAGGTGCTGACCGGACAAAACGTCAACAAGGTGTGATATGCCAAAACTGATTATTCTGCCCCATCCCGAGCTCTGTCCGGACGGCGCGGCCCTCGAAGGTGCGACCGGTGAAACCATTCTGGACATCGCGCTGCGCAATGGCATCGAGATCGAGCACGCCTGCGAGAAGTCCTGTGCTTGTACTACCTGCCACTGCGTGGTGCGGGAAGGGTTCGACTCCCTCGAGCCGAGCGACGAGCTGGAAGACGACATGCTGGACAAGGCGTGGGGGCTGGAGCCGGAATCCCGTCTCAGCTGCCAGGCCAGACTGGCGGACGAGGATCTGGTGGTGGAACTGCCCAAGTACACCCTGAATCTGGCGTCCGAGCGCCACTGATGACCCCTTAATTACACATGAGTGAATTGCGCGTGCAGCATCTCATGGTGCAGTAATGATATGGTGAAGGCCGTGACCCTTGAGGGAGCGGCCTTTTTTGTGCCCGTGATTTCCCTATTCGTTGATGAAAGTGCCAATAAAAAGGAAGCAAGAGAACATGGCTGACATGATGAACGTAAGGTTGTCGTCCCAGGCTGCCGCCGCCCAGTGGGGCGAGGGTGCCCTGCTCAGTTTCAACGGGGACGAGGCCCATCTCCATCTGGCCGCTGGCCAGGAGAAGGAGGCGCTGCGCGCCATCCAGCGCGCTGCCAGACGCCTCGAGTCGAGCGGCATCAAGCGCATCAAGCTGGTGGGCGAGGGGTGGAATGGGGAGCGTCGTTACGCCTTTGCCCAGGGCTTCTATGCCGCCAAGGGGGTTCGCGAGCTCGACTTCGGCGAGCAGAGCGACCAGGAGGCTACCGAGCTGGCGGCTTTGCTGAAAGCGACCCACTGGGTGCGCGAGGTGACCAACGGCTGCCCGGAAGCCATCTACCCCATGAGCCTGGCGGAGTCCGCTTTGCTGCTCATTCGCAGCCTCGGCGGTGACAAGGTGACCGCCCGCATCACCGCTGGCGAAGCCTTGCGTGAATCGGGTCATATCGGGATCTGGTCGGTGGGCCGTGGCAGCGAGCGCGAGCCGGTGCTGCTCGAGCTCGACTACAACCCGACCGGGGATGCCAACGCCCCCGTGGTCGCGGCGCTGGTGGGCAAGGGGATCACTTTCGATTCCGGCGGCTACTCCATGAAGTCCTCCGACAACATGCTGCCGATGAAGTCCGACATGGGCGGCGCCGCCATGGTAACCGGCGCCCTGGCGCTGGCCATCAGCCGTGGCCTGAACAAGCGGGTCAAGCTCATCCTCTGTTGCGCCGAGAACCTGGTCTCCGGCCACGCCTTCAAGCTCGGCGACATCCTCACTTATCGCAACGGCATCTCGGTCGAGATCCAGAATACCGACGCGGAAGGTCGCCTGGTGCTGGCAGACGGCCTGCTGGCTGCGAGCGAAAGCGGGGCTGCCTATATCCTCGACGCTGCCACCCTGACCGGCGCCGCCAAGACCGCGCTGGGCCGCGACTACAATGCCGTGTTTGCCCTCGATGAGGCGGAGCAAGTGCGCGCGCTGGCTGCCGCCAACGCCGAAAACGAGAAGGCCTGGCCGCTGCCGCTCGAACCTTGGCACGCAGGCCAGCTCACCTCGGCCTTTGCCGAGCTGGGCAATGTGGCGTCCGCAGAAGGTACTGCCGGCGCCACCACGGCAGCGGCTTTCCTGTCGCGCTTCGTCCGTGACGAAGGCAAGGGCTGGGTGCACCTGGACCTGGCCGCTTCCTATCAGAAGTCGGGCAATGAGCTCTGGGCGACCGGGGCCAAGGGCCATGGTCTTCGCACGATTGCCCGCTGGCTGCAGGAGGTGTGCGCATGAACGTCTGGTTGAGCCGAGAGTTTGCACCGGCCGAGTGGGGGGAGGGGGCACTGCTCTCCCACCGTGCCGACGGCATGGTGATCCATCTGGTGAGCGCCACTCCCTTGCTGGATATCCAGCAGGCGGCGCGACGCCTGTGCAGCCAGGGGATCCAGCAGGTGGTCCTGGCTGGCCACTGGGAGCGGGAGCAGCAGTGGGCCTTTGCCCAAGGGCTGCAGACGCCCAAGGCGGAAGTGGGGTTGCAGTGGGCCACTTCGTCCGAGGAGGACAGGGAGGAGCTGGAGGCGCGTTGGCTGTGCGGGCGCTGGGTGCGGGAGATGACCAACGCCACCCCGGAGCAGCTGGGGCCGCTGGAGCTGGCGGTCGAAGCCGCCGCCTTCCTCACCGAGCTGGCACCGGACCGGATCAGCCATCGCATCCTCAAGGGAGAGGCGCTGCAACAGGCGGGCTGGGTCGGTCTCTATCAAGTGGGTCGTGGCAGTGACCGCGAGCCCGTGATGCTGGAGCTGGATTTCAATCCGGGCAAGGATCCCAAGGCGCCGGTAGCGGCCGCCCTGGTGGGCAAGGGGATCACCTTCGATTCCGGCGGCTACTCCATGAAGACCTCCCAGGGCATGCTGACCATGAAACACGACATGGGCGGCGCCGCCATCGTCACCGGTGCGCTGGCGCTGGCTATTCTGCGTGGCCTCGACAAGCGGGTGAAGCTCATCCTCTGCTGCGCCGAGAACCTGGTATCCGGCCATGCCTACAAGCTGGGTGACATCCTCACCTACAAGAACGGCACCACGGTGGAGGTGGTCAACACCGACGCCGAAGGGCGTCTGATCCTGGCCGACGGCTTGCAACTGGCCGGCGAGTCTGGTGCGCCGCTCATCATCGACGCCGCCACCCTCACCGGGGCGGCCGTGATGGCGCTGGGGGGGCGTTACAACGCCCTGTTTGGCCTCGACAAGGGGCTGGTGAGCCGCGCCATGGCCTATTCGGATGCGGAGCAGGAGCCAGCATGGCCGCTGCCGCTGGAGCCCTGGCATCGCCAGCAGTGCCCGTCCCACTATGCCGACACCGCCAACAGCCGCCCCGTGCCGGGCGGCGGACCGGGGGGGGCCTCCAATGCGGCCGGCTTCCTCTCCCGCTTTGTCCCTGATGAGGGAAGAGGCTGGCTGCATGTCGATCTCGCCGCCTGCTTCAGCGAAAATGGCGACAGTCTGTGGGCGCCCGGGGCCAATACCCTGGGGATGCGCACCATCGCCCATACCCTGCTGGCGGAGACGCGCTGAGTCAGTGAGCGGCATCACAAGGGCACCTCAGGGTGCCCTTTCCAGTGCTGCTTTGCTGAGCAATTGATACGGTTTTGAGGCATTAGCATGCCGATCGTGCGCAAGCGCACATTTTTTCTCTCTGCCCTGGCACAAGATGAGTCACCATGTTGTTTCAAGGATTCTTTTGTTTAACAAAAAGTTGATTTTTTGTGTGTTATTTCGTTTTTTGTTTACGTATAATCGCCGCCGAACATGGATTCCTACAATAAAACTCTGTAGTTAAGGAAAGAACTCAATGGCTATCGAACGTACCTTCTCCATCGTCAAGCCGGATGCGGTCAGCAAAAACCTGATTGGTGCCATTTACAGCCGCTTCGAAAGCGCCGGTCTGAAAGTGGTTGCCGCCAAGATGCTGCACCTGACCAGCGAACAGGCCGCCGGTTTCTACGCCGAGCACCAGGGCAAGCCGTTTTATGATGCTCTGGTCGGTTTCATGACCTCTGGCCCCGTCATGGTACAGGTGCTGGAAGGTGAAGACGCCATCCGCCGTCACCGTGAAATCATGGGCGCCACCAACCCGAAAGAGGCTCTGGCAGGCACCCTGCGCGCCTGCTACGCCGAGAGCATCGATCGCAACGCCGTCCATGGCTCCGATGCCCCGGCCTCTGCCGCCCGTGAAATCGCCTACTTCTTTTCCGACGACGAGATCTGCCCGCGCGGCTGATGTTGTCTGCTGGTGACCAAGGGAGCTTCGGCTCCCTTTTGTTTTTTGGTCATCCTGCCAATATCCACTTATTCTCCAGGTGGAAAGCCAGACCCATTATTTGTACAATGCCGCCCCCTGACGTAGGTCAGCCGATAATTTATGAAGTGTGTGAGCTGAGGCCCCTGATGAGCGAAACAAAAACCAACCTGCTGGATCTCGACCGGGATGCCATGCGTGCCTTCTTCGTCGAGTTGGGCGAGAAGCCGTTCCGGGCAGACCAGATAATGAAGTGGATTTATCACTTCGGTTGTGATGATTTCGATCAGATGAGCAACGTCAACAAGGCGCTGCGCGAGCGGCTCAAGGCGATTGCCGAGATCCGAGCCCCCGAGATCAGCCGTGAACAGCGCTCCGCCGATGGCACCATCAAATGGGCGCTGCAGGTGGGCGATCAGGAGGTGGAGACTGTCTACATTCCGGAAGCGGACCGCGCGACCCTGTGCGTCTCCTCCCAGGTGGGCTGCGCCCTGGCGTGCACCTTCTGCTCCACCGCCCAGCAAGGATTCAACCGCAACCTGAAAGTCTCCGAGATCATCGGCCAGGTGTGGCGTGCCGCCAAAGTGGTGGGTGGCAAGCGCCCCATCACCAACGTGGTGATGATGGGCATGGGTGAGCCGCTGCTCAACCTCGCCAACGTGGTACCGGCCATGAAGCTGATGATGGATGACTTCGGCTTCAGCATCTCCAAGCGCCGGGTCACTCTCTCCACCTCCGGTGTGGTGCCGGCGCTGGACATGCTGGGGGACCAGATCGACGTGGCCCTGGCCATCTCCCTGCATGCGCCGAACGATGCGCTTCGCTCCGAGATCATGCCGATCAACGACAAGTACAACATCGAAGCCTTCCTTGCCGGGGTACGTCGCTATCTGGCCAAGTCCAACGCCAACGGCGGCCGGGTGACCGTGGAGTATGTGCTGCTCGATCACATCAACGACGACATGCAGCATGCCCATGAGCTGGCCAAGGTCCTCAAGGAAACCCCTTGCAAGATCAACCTGATCCCGTTCAACCCCTTCCCGGGCAACCCGTTTGGCAAGCCGAGCAACAGCCGTATCGACCGTTTCTCCAAGGTGCTGATGGAATACGGCCTGACCGTCATCGTCCGCAAGACCCGCGGTGACGACATCGACGCCGCCTGTGGGCAGCTGGTGGGGGAGGTGATCGACCGCACCAAGCGCACCATGAAAAATCGGATGCAACAGGATGGGATTTCCGTCAAAATGGTTTAACTCCTAAGCCATTGTATAGACAGGAAATGGATATCCGTACATTGATCGTAGTGGCAGCGCTCTGTGCGCTGCCAGGCTGTGTCACAGAGACCACTTACGCTGGCCAGAATTCGACCCAGCGTGAAGTGGGTCCCGACCTCAAGGCCGCCGCCCAGACTCGTCTCGATCTGGGTATCCAGTATCTGCGCCAGGGCAATGCCGAGCAGGCCAAATTCAACCTCGACCGCGCCCTTCAGTACGATCCCAACAATCCTCAGGTCTACATCGGTTTTGCCTATTTCTACCAGCAGGTGTCGGATTTCAAGGCCGCCGAGGCGAGCTACAAGAAAGCGCTGGCCATGGATCCGTCCAATGCTGACGCGATGAACAACTATGGCGCCTTCCTCTGCAACCGTGGCCGCTTCGACGAAGCGGAAAAGGCGTTCTTGCAAGCCGTCAGCCAGCCCGATTACGTGAAGATCGCCGATACCTACGAGAATGCGGCGCTCTGCTCGATGCAAAATCACAGAAATGACAAGGCCGGCGAGTATTATCGTCTGGCCTTGGGGTATAATCCCCGCAATCCTAGGTTATTGCTGGACATGGCCGAGCTTTCCATGAAAGATGGCAAGCTTCCTGATGTCCAGTCTTACCTCGCGCGCTTTGCCGATGTGGCAGAGGAGAACGAGGAGAGCCTCTGGCTCCGGCTGCGGCTGGCCCAGGCCATGGACAAACCGGCATTACTTCACCAATTCGGGACTGAGCTGGTAAGGCAATATCCCACTTCGCAACAAGCCAAGCGTTACTTAGCCAATGACTACTGAACAGCCACACGATTTCCAAGACGACTCCCAGGCAGTTGGCCCAGGCCAGCTGCTGCGCAATGCCCGTGAACAGCTCGGCTGGACCCGGGAACAGGTTGCGTCCCGCATTCACCTTCGTCTGACCCTGATCGCCGCCATCGAAGCGGATACCTATGACAAGAACACGTCCCATACCTTCATTCGTGGCTATCTGCGGGCCTATGCCAAGCTCGTGGGCATCCCCGAGGAGACCATCCTCGCCGCCTACGAGAAGCTGGGACTGACTCCCCCCGACAACATCGACATGCAGAGCTTCTCCCGTCGCTCCCGCCAGCAGGCCAATGACAGCCGGCTCAAGGTGGTGACCTGGCTTGTGATCCTGGTGCTGATCGGGCTCTCCGTCGCCTGGTGGTGGCAGAGCACGGCGCGCCGCTCCGCCGGTGACGACGCCCTGGCGGCGACCGAGATGGGCGCGACCGTCAATACGCCGGAAGCGAATGTTGCCCCCGCCGTGGAGGTCGCCGAGCCCGTGCTGCCCGCAGCGTCCGATGCCGTGTCCACTCAGGTTGTGGTGAGCGGTGCCACCGCGACCCTGCCTGTGGTCGCTACGGATGCCAGCGCAGCCGTCCCGACGGACGTTTCCGGTGCGGTCTCGACTGCCGAGAGCACGACCACCGAGCCCGCCAAGGCGCCCCAGCTCAAGATGAGCTTCACCGCCGATTGCTGGCTGGACGTCAAGGATGCCAACGGCAAGACCCTGTTCAGCGGTCTGAAGAAGGCGAACGACGAACTGGTACTGGAAGGACCCGAGCCACTTAGATTCATCATTGGCGCGCCCATGGCGGTCAATCTCGAATATCAGGGCAAGTCCTTCGACATGAGCCGTTACAACAACGGCCGGACTGCCCGCTTCTCACTGCCGCAGGAGTAATCAGTCCGCCATGTCTGTTCACGAAAAGCCCGCACACGAATCACCCATCGTTCGTCGCAAATCCAGACAGATCATGGTCGGCAACGTGCCGGTTGGGGGCGATGCCCCCATCACGGTACAGACCATGACCAACACCAAGACCACGGACGTGGCCGCTACCGTCGAGCAGATCCAGCGGATCGAGCGGGTCGGCGCCGACATCGTCCGGGTCTCCGTCCCCACCATGGAGGCGGCGGAAGCGTTCAAGCTCATCAAGCAGCAGACCCGCATCCCCATCGTGGCCGACATTCACTTCGACTACCGCATCGCCCTCAAAGTGGCCGAGTACGGGGCCGACTGCCTGCGCATCAACCCGGGCAACATCGGCAACGAAGAGCGGGTGCGTGCGGTGGTGGATTGCGCCCGTCACTACAACATCCCCATCCGCATCGGCGTCAACGGCGGTTCCCTTGAGCGTGATCTCCAGGAGAAATATGGCGAACCGACCCCGGAGGCGCTGCTGGAGTCCGCCATGCGCCACGTGGATTACCTGGATCGCCTCGACTTCCAGAACTTCAAGGTGAGCGTGAAGGCGTCTGATGTCTTCCTGGCAGTCGGTGCCTATCGCCTGCTGGCCAAGCAGATCGATCAACCCCTGCATCTGGGCATCACGGAAGCGGGCGGTTTTCGCGCCGGCGCGGTCAAGTCCGCCATCGGCCTTGGCATGTTGCTGAGCGAAGGGATTGGCGACACCCTGCGCATCTCCCTGGCCGCCGATCCGGTGGAAGAGGTGAAGGTGGGCTTCGACATCCTCAAATCCCTGCGCATCCGTTCCCGCGGCATCAACTTCATCGCCTGTCCCTCCTGCTCCCGTCAGGAGTTCGACGTCATCGGCACGGTCAACGCCCTGGAAGAGCGGCTCGAAGACATCATCACCCCGATGGATGTCTCCATCATCGGCTGTGTGGTGAACGGTCCGGGGGAGGCGCTGGTTTCCGATCTCGGCCTTGCGGGGGCCGCCAACAAGAGTGCCTTCTACGAGGGGGGCCAGCGGGTCGACCGGCTCGACAACAAGGATTTGATCCCGACCCTGGAGCGTCGCATCCGTGCCCGGGCCGCCATGCTGGATCCGGCCAACCAGATCCAGGTGGACAAAGGTTGAACGATGACGGGGCCACCTGGGGTGGCCCCGGCTTTAGGTTGTTGATTTTACATCCCGCATCCGGGCACCCGATTTTACCTCGGGGTCGAAAATCCCTATAATGCGGCCAAATTTTACCTCTTTTTCTCGAGTATCAACGTGGCAAAACAGATCCAAGCTATTCGCGGTATGAATGATTGCCTGCCGGAGCAGAGCCCGGTATGGCAGAAAGTAGAACAGATCCTGCGCCAGGTCGTTGCCAGCTATGGCTACAGCGAAGTGCGCATGCCCATCGTCGAGCAGACCCATCTGTTCAAGCGTGCCATCGGTGAAGTGACCGACGTGGTCGAAAAAGAGATGTACACCTTTGAAGACCGCAACGGCGACAGCCTGAGCCTGCGTCCGGAAGGGACCGCCAGTTGCGTGCGTGCCGGCATCGAGCACGGTCTGCTTTACAACCAGGAACGCCGGATGTGGTACATGGGCCCCATGTTCCGTCACGAGCGTCCCCAGAAAGGTCGCTATCGCCAGTTCCACCAGTTCGGGGTCGAGCTGTTCGGCATCAACGGGCCGGACATCGATGCCGAACTCATCATGCTGACTCACCGCCTGTGGCGCCTGTTCGGCATCAGCGATCACGTGACTCTGCAGCTCAATACCCTCGGCCAGAGCAGCGAACGTGCCGCCTATCGCGATGCCCTGGTCGCCTATCTGGAACAGTACAAGAGCGAGCTGGACGAAGAGAGCCAGCGCCGCATGTACAGCAACCCCCTGCGGGTGCTCGACTCCAAAGACGAGAAAGTACAGGCCATCCTGGCAGGTGCCCCCCGTTTGTTCGACCACCTGGGCGAAGAGAGCCTGGCTCACTTCGAAGGGCTCAAGCGCCTGCTCACGGCGGCCGGCATCCAGTTCGAGGTGAACGAGCGTCTGGTGCGCGGCCTCGACTACTACAACCTGACCGTGTTTGAGTGGGTGACCAACAGCCTGGGGGCCCAGGGCACCGTCTGTGCCGGTGGTCGCTACGACGGCCTGGTGGAGCAGCTCGGTGGCCAGCCGACCCCGGCGGTGGGTTTCGCCATGGGCATGGAGCGTCTGGTGCTGATGCTTGAAACCCTCGAGCTCAATGCTGACATCCGCCCGGCGGTGGATGTCTATCTCTGCATGGTGGGTGAGGGGACCGAGCAGGCTGGCTTTGCCCTGGCAGAGCGCCTGCGCGATGCCTTGCCGGACTTGCGCCTCATGAGCCACTGCGGCGGCGGCAACTTCAAGAAACAACTCAAGCGTGCCGACAAGAGCGGCGCGGCCATTGCCCTGATCCTTGGGGAGACCGAGGTGCAAAGCGGGGAGATCACCATCAAATATCTGCGTGGCCAGGCCGAGCAACAGACCGTCTCGGTCGATGCCGCCATCGCCCTGCTGGCAGCGAAAGGAGAGTAAGCTGTGGAAGTGTATACCACTGAAGAACAACAGGTTGAGGTCATCAAGAACTGGTGGAAAGAGAACGGCACCTCGGTGATCGCCGGGACCGTGATCGGTCTGGTCGGCCTCTTTGGCTGGCGCTACTACAACGAGATGCAGCAGAACAACCAGGAAGCCGCCTCCCAGGCTTACAACGAGATGACCGCCCAGCTCGCCAAGGGGGACGACGCCGCCCTGGAGCAGGCAAAGAGCTTCATTACCGCTCACAAGGGTGACGCCTATGCCGAGCTGGCCGCTCTGCAACTGGCTGCGGCCGCCGTCAAGGCGGGCAAGCTGGATCTGGCTGCCGAACAGCTGACCCAGGTGGCCGCCAGTGGCGACGACAGCATCAAGCCCATCGCCGCCCTGCGTCTGGCCCGGGTCCTGAGCGATCAGGGCAAGGCAGACGAGGCCCTGGCCCAGCTTGGCAAGATCAACAACGACGCCTTCAAGGCCCAGGTGGCGGAAGTGCGCGGCGATATCCTGCAAAAGCAGGGCAAGGCCGAAGAAGCGCGCGATGCCTATCAGGCGGCGGCGGATGCCGGCGGCCTGCAGAGCAGCGCCGAACTCAAGCTGAAAATGGATGATCTGGCGCTGCCAGCCGTCACTGCGGGCGAGGCTCCGGATGCGTAATCTGTACAAGCGAATGGCGCTGGGGGTGGCTGTCTCCTTCGCCTTGCAGGGGTGCTCCCTGTTCAGTTCGGAAGAAGATCTCAACCCCATGGCACCCCTGCCCAAGGTCGAGTCCGCGTTCACTGCCGATACCGCCTGGTCCTCCTCGGTCGGGGATGGCATCGGCAACTTCTACTCCCAGCTCAAGCCGGTGGTGGAAGAGGACCGCATCTATGCAGCGGCCCGTGATGGCGATGTGACCGCCTTCGAGCGCGAGAGCGGCAAGGAGCTGTGGAGCGTGGATCTGGCAGATCTGCCCATCAACGCCGACAAGCGCAGCGCCCGTCTCTCCGGCGGCCTGGTTTCCCGCTACGGCAAGCTGTTCCTCGGGTCCGAAAACGGGGTGGTCTATGCCCTGAACGAGGCCAACGGCGAAGTGCTGTGGCAGACCACGGTGCCGGGGGAAGTGGTGGCGAGCCCCGCCGTCGAGGATGGCCGCGTGGTGGTGCTGACCACCTCCGGTCGCCTGGTGGCGCTCGATACCGACGAGGGCAAGCTGCAGTGGACCCTGTCCGAAGAGCAGCCGCCCCTGACCCTGCGCAGTGCCGGCGCCCCCATCATCACCAACGGTGCCGTCATCTATGGCCGCGCCGATGGCAAGGTGGGCATCGCCCTGCTGAGCAACGGCCAGCCGGTGCGTCAATCCAAGGTGGCCGACCCGCGCGGCGCCACCGAACTGGATCGGATGGTGGACGTCGATGCCAGCCCGCTGATTGCCGGTGATGAGCTCTACGCCATCGCCTACAACGGCCAGTTGATGGCGCGCAAGCTGATGAGCGGCGACGAAGTGTGGAAGCGCAAGTATTCCGGTTATCGCGATATGGCGGTGACCGGCAATGCCATCGTGCTGACCGACAGCCGCAGCCATCTGTTTGCGGTCGATCGTCGCAACGGTCTCGAGCTGTGGTCCAACACCCAGCTGGAAAACCGCACCGTGACCGCCCCCGTCATCCTGGGTGACTATGTGGTGGTCGGCGATGTGGAAGGTTACCTGTATTGGCTGGACCGTACCGACGGGACCATCAAGGCCATGCAGCAGCTCGACAGCAGTGGTCTCTATGCCGCTCCGCTGGTGGAGGGTGACACCCTGTATGTGCAGAGCCGTGACGGCAAGTTGTACGCCCTCAAGCGTCCTTGATCGTCCGATAATGTGAATATCCGGCTCCTGGTCTTCGGACCCGGAGCCTTTGTCGTCTTGAGAATGAGGCTTTTATGACTCCTGTAGTTGCCCTGGTGGGCCGCCCCAACGTGGGGAAATCCACCCTGTTTAACCGCCTGACCCGTACCCGGGATGCCCTGGTTGCCGACTTCCCCGGCCTGACCCGGGACCGCAAATATGGCCAGGCGAAGCTGGGCGAGCTGGAATTTATCGTGGTCGATACCGGCGGTATCGATGGCACCGAGGAGGGGATCGAGCTGAAGATGGCCGAGCAGTCCCTGCTGGCCATCGAAGAGGCCGATGTGGTGCTCTTCATGGTGGATGCCCGTGCCGGTCTCACCGCGGCGGATCAGGCCATCGCCGAGCACCTGCGCAAGACCCACAAGAAGGTGTTTCTGGTGGCCAACAAGACCGACGGCATCGACGGTGACTCCGCGGTGTCCGAGTTCTACGGTCTGGCCCTGGGCGAGGTCTACCAGATGGCGGCCGCCCACGGCCGTGGCGTACTGAGCCTGCTGGAGCTGGCCCTGGCCCCTCACCTCGAGACCCTGGTCGGCTCTGCCACCCAGGCACAAGAGGAAGAGGAGCTGGAGGAGTTCGACGAAGAGGCCCTGCTGCGCATGGTGGCTGCCGGTGAGCTCGACACCCGGGAAGACACCAAGGAGACGCCGTTCGCCGACCTGCCCATCAAGTTCGCCATCGTCGGTCGTCCCAACGTCGGCAAGTCGACCCTGACCAACCGCATGCTGGGTGAAGATCGGGTCATCGTCTACGACATGCCGGGTACTACCCGCGACTCCGTCTACATCCCCATGGAGCGCGACGATCAGAAATACGTGGTCATCGACACCGCCGGCGTGCGTCGCCGTGGCAAGGTGCACGAGACGGTGGAGAAGTTCTCCGTCATCAAGACGCTCAAGGCGATTGAAGATGCCAACGTCTGCCTGCTGGTCATTGACGCCCGGGAGACCATCACGGATCAGGACTTGAGTATCCTCGGCTTCGTGCTCAACAGCGGCCGCTCCGTGGTACTGGTGGTCAACAAGTGGGACGGCCTGGATCAGAAGGTGAAAGAGGACGTCAAGAACGAGCTGGACAGACGTCTGGGCTTCATCGACTTCGCCCGGGTGCACTTCATCTCCGCCCTGCACGGCAGTGGCGTCGGTCACCTGTTCGAATCCATCAACGAGGCTTACGAGTCCGCGACTCGCCGCACCAGCACCGCCATGCTGACCCGCATCATGCAGATGGCCCAGGAAGATCACCAGCCGCCCATGGTGAACGGTCGCCGGGTCAAGCTGAAGTATGCCCACGCCGGTGGCTACAACCCGCCGCGCATCGTGATCCACGGCAACCAGCTGAACGATCTGCCGGACTCCTACAAGCGCTACCTCATCAACTACTTCCGCAAGTCGTTGAAGATCATGGGGACGCCGATCCGGGTGGAGTTCCAGGAGTCGGTCAACCCGTTCGAGGGCAAGAAGAACACCCTGACCCTGAGCCAGGAGCGCCAGCGCAAGCGCCTGCTCAAGGCCAAAGCGAAGAAATAAAGCCCTGCGGCTGCCCTTACCGGCAGCCGTTTTTCTTGGTAGCCCTCCTCAGGGCAGACAAATCGGGGGAGGGGTTGCGGGTCACGTCGGTGCACAGTGACCTAAAGAGGAGTCGAGAAGAGAATGAACACGCTGACCTGCCCTGCCTGTCAGGGCGAACTGGACAGCCGCAGCCGGGAGACGACGTGTGGCCAGTGTCAGGCCCGTTATCGCATCCGGGCCCTGTGTCCTGCCTGCGGGCAGGAGCTGGAGCGGCTTAGGGCTTGCGGCGCGGTGGATTATTTTTGCAACCACTGCAACACCCTGGTCTCCAAGCGCACCGTTCTGTTTGAAGCGCAGCCTGACAAGGCATAAAAAAACCCGGCTGATGCCGGGTTTATACTGTGTGCTCCGCTATCAGCAGCGTGAAGGAGCGGTTTCTGTGCCAGATCTTGCGTTTCATGTCGGCCAGCTTGAGCTTGCGTCTCGGGCTCCAGGCACATTTGGTTTTTCGGGCCAACATGGCTCTTCTGCGTGCTCGCATCCTGTTCTCCTCCCTGGTCTTGCGTGGGGCCGAAAGGGTCCTTGGCAGGAACTGCAACGCAATGAATACATTGCAATAAGTTCGCTCCAGCGCCCCTCGTATACCCAAGGATGGTAACAGAGAACAGGGCAGGAAAACACACCCCCGACGAGGCTAGGGGGTGATGATCTGTTTGACCACTTCGGCGATGATGGCCGGACGCTGCGCCGGCACGTCCGGCTCGCTGCTGTCGTCCTCGTCCAGCTCCTCCCGACGATGGGCCTTCTGCTGTTCGTTGTCGAGCCAGAGCAGGCTCTGGTAGTACTGACGCACGTTGTTGACATAGTTGCGCGCCTCGCCGCCACGGGCATAGCCATAGCGTACCTTGCGATGCCAGCGTGACTGCTGCAGCAGCGGCAACACCTCTTTCACGTCGCTCCAGGCGTCCGGGTTCTTGCCCAGCTCCTTGGTCAGGCGGCGGGCATCCATCATGTGGCCGTAGCCGATGTTGTAGGCGGTGAGGGCAAACCACACTTTCTCGTCCGCCGGGACCGAGTCGGGCACCTTCGCCATCATCTCCTGCAGGTAGCGGGCGCCCCCCTTGATGCTCTCTTCCGGGTGGGTGCGATCGTTTACCCCCATCGCCTTGGCGGTCGGACCGGTGAGCATCATCATGCCACGCACCCCGGTGTAGGAGCGAGCCTGGGGATCCCAGTGGGATTCCTGATAGCTGATGGCGGCCAGCAGCCGCCAGTCGATATCCTTGGCGTGGGTCTGGAACAGCGCCTGGTACTTGGGCAGCAGGCTCTTGGCCCGTTGCAGGAAGGTACGGGTGTCGACGAAGTCGAAGTTCTGCACGTGGCCGAAGTACTTCTCGTCGAGCTTGGCGATGGCGCCATCCATGAAGCGCTGACCGAAGAAGTCGATGATGCTGGCGTAGAGACTGTCGTCGGGCAACTTGGTCATGGCCCAGGCCACGGTCTGCTTGCTGGCGAGGGTCAAGCCTTCGGTGAGTTCGGGGTAGTAGCGCTGGGTACGGGCCAGTATGGTGTCCTGCACCACGGTGTAGTCCACCTTGCCGTCGGCGACCTGCTTGAGCAGTTCCTCCACGTCCGCATCCCGATTGGTGCTCCATTTCAGGTTGGGGTACTGCTTGGCCAGCTCCTTCATCAGGTCCTCGCCGGTGGAGCCCGCCGGCACCACTATGCTGCCCTTGATGTCACCAAGGTTCTTGGGCCTGGAGGAGCCGTTGCGATAGACCAGCTTGGGGGAGACCTGGTAGAAGCCAGGGCCGAAGCGGAACAGCTTGCGCCGCTCCGGGGTCACGACGATGGCGGCGGCGGCGAGATCCAGCTTGCCCTTTTGCAGTTGCTCGACCAGCTCGGCGGTGCTGTAGGCCGGTACTATGGTCAGCTTGACCCCCAGCCAGTCGGCGTAAAGCTGCGCCAGCTCGTAGTCGAACCCCAGTGCGGTGTCGTCACGCTGGTAATAGGAAGTGGGGCCGTAGAGGGTGCCAACCCGGATCTCGCCTCGCTGGCGGATCTGCTCCAGTTGGCTGGAGGGGTGGTAGAAGTCGCAACCGGCCAGGGCCAGCGTCAACATCATCCCGATGAACAGTCGAAAAATGCAGCGCAAGTAGGTGAGTACCCTTGTTGAAAAAATCGGCATTTGTCAAAAAAGAGGCACCTTTATACCAGAGAGTATGAAGGGAGTCACACCGCGCGAGATGAGAAAAACGTTTGTTCAGGATGGGCCTGATCCCTATAATACGCGCGTCTCAAATCCCCCCACACTCTAAAACTTGGTGAGAAAGGTATATGGAAATCTTGCGTGGTGCCCCAGCACTGTCTGAGTTTCGTGTCCACAAGCTGCTGCAGAGCTGCGCACAGAGAGGAGTAGAGATAGCAAGCGTCTATGCGGAATACGTGCATTTTGCCGAGCTGACGAGCCCGCTGTCGCCCCCCGAGCGAGCGACCTTGGGCCAGCTTCTGCGCTACGGCCCGACCATCCCGGAACACACCCCCAGCGGTCAGCTGTTCCTCGTTACCCCCCGCCCCGGCACTATCTCCCCCTGGTCTTCCAAAGCAACCGACATCGCCCACAACTGCGGCCTGAAACAGGTCAAGCGGCTGGAGCGCGGCATTGCCTATTACGTGCAGGCCAAGGGTGAGCTGAGCGTGGCCCAGCGCAGCGAGATCGCGGCCCTGCTGCACGATCGCATGATGGAAGTGGTCTTTGCCGAGATGAACGAGGCCGCCGCCCTGTTTGCTCACCACGAGCCGCGCCCCTTTACCCAGGTAGATGTGCTGGGTGGTGGTCGCGCCGCCCTGGCAGAGGCCAACGTGACCCTGGGTCTGGCCCTGGCCGATGACGAAATAGATTACCTGGTGACCAACTTCACCCGGCTGGGTCGCAATCCCAACGACATCGAGCTCTACATGTTTGCCCAGGCGAACTCCGAGCACTGCCGCCACAAGATCTTCAACGCCGACTGGACCATAGACGGCGAACAGCAGCCCAAGTCGCTGTTCAAGATGATCAAGAACACCTTCGAGCAGACGCCGGATCATGTCCTGTCTGCCTACAAAGACAACGCCGCGGTGATGGAAGGCAGCCAGGGTGGCCGCTTCTTCCCGAGCCCCGCCAACGGTGAGTACCAGTATCACCAGGAGCGTGTCGACATCCTGATGAAGGTGGAGACCCACAACCACCCGACCGCCATCTCTCCCTTCCCGGGGGCCGCCACCGGCTCCGGCGGCGAAATCCGCGACGAGGGTGCGACAGGCCGTGGCGCCAAGCCCAAGGCGGGCCTGGTGGGCTTCTCCGTCTCCAACCTGCGCATCCCCGGTTTCGAGCAGCCCTGGGAGCAGGACTTCGGCAAGCCGAGCCGCATCGTCAGCGCCTTTGACATCATGCAGGAAGGGCCCCTTGGCGGCGCCGCCTTCAACAACGAATTCGGTCGCCCTGCCATCCTGGGTTACTTCCGTACCTTCGAAGAGCAGGTGCCGAGCCACAACGGCGTCGAGGTGCGCGGCTACCACAAGCCCATCATGCTGGCGGGCGGTATCGGCAACATCCGCAGCGAGCACGTCCAGAAAGGGGAGATCCCGGTGGGGGCGGCCCTCATCGTGCTGGGTGGTCCGGCCATGAACATCGGCCTGGGTGGCGGCGCAGCCTCCTCCATGGCGTCCGGTCAGTCTGCCGAAGATCTCGACTTCGCCTCCGTGCAGCGTGACAACCCCGAGATGGAGCGTCGTTGCCAGGAAGTGATCGACCGCTGCTGGCAACTGGGGGACGACAACCCCATCGTCTTCATCCACGACGTGGGCGCCGGTGGTCTCTCCAACGCCATGCCGGAGCTGGTGAGCGACGGGGATCGCGGTGGTCGCTTCGACCTGCGTGCCATCCCGAACGACGAGCCGGGCATGAGCCCGCTGGAAGTCTGGTGCAACGAATCCCAGGAGCGCTATGTGCTGGCCGTGGCCCAAGACAAGCTGCCTCTGTTCAAGGCCTTGTGCGAGCGCGAACGCGCCCCCTATGCCGTCATCGGCACCGCCACCGAAGAGAAGCATCTCACTCTCTCTGATGATCACTTTGACAACCAGCCCATCGATCTGCCGCTGGACGTGCTGCTTGGCAAGGCGCCCAAGATGCACCGCGACGTGCAGAGCCTGCCCGCCCAGGGCAAGGCGCTGCAACTGGACGGCATCACCCTCAGCGACGCCGCCGAGCGCGTGCTGCGCCTGCCGACCGTGGCGGAGAAGTCCTTCCTCATCACCATCGGCGATCGCACCGTAACGGGCCTCGTCAACCGCGACCAGATGGTCGGCCCCTGGCAGATCCCGGTGGCTGACTGCGCCGTCACCGCCGCGACCTACGACAGCTACCACGGTGAAGCCATGTCCATGGGCGAGCGCACCCCGGTGGCGCTGCTCTCTCATGCCGCCTCCGCTCGCATGGCGGTGGCCGAGGCCCTGACCAACCTGGCTCCGGCCAATATCGGCTCCCTCAAGCGGGTCAAGCTCTCCGCCAACTGGATGTCTGCCGCCGGTCACCCGGGTGAAGATGCGGGCCTCTACGAGGCGGTGAAGGCGGTGGGCGAGGAGCTCTGCCCGGCCCTTGGCATCACCATCCCGGTGGGCAAGGACTCCATGTCCATGAAGACCCGCTGGCAGCAGGACGGGGAAGAGCGCAGCGTCACCTCGCCGCTCTCCCTGCTCATCTCCGCCTTTGCCCGGGTCGAGGACGTGCGCAATACCGTGACCCCGCAACTGCGCACCGATCTCGGTGAGACCGACCTTATCCTGATCGACCTTGGCAACGGCAAGCAGCGCCTCGGCGCCTCGGCCCTGGCCCAGGTCTATCGCCAGCTTGGGCAAAGCGCCCCGGATCTGGACAACCCGGTTCAGCTCAAGGGCTTCTTCAACGCCATCCAGGCGCTGGTGGCGGATCGCAAGCTGATTGCCTACCACGACCGCTCCGACGGCGGCCTCTTCGTCACCCTGACCGAGATGGCGTTTGCCGGTCACTGCGGCCTCGACATCCAGCTCGATCGCGTGGGTGGCGACCTGCTGCCGGCCCTGTTCAACGAGGAGCTGGGTGCCGTCATCCAGGTTCGTCGCGAAGACAAGGAAGCGGTGCTGACCCTGCTGGCCGGTCACGGTCTGGCAGCCTGCTCCCACGTGCTGGGCACGGTGCGCGAAGACGACCTCATCCTGTTCCAGCGTGCCGGCAGCGAGGTTTATCGCGCCAGCCGCACCGCCCTTCGCACCATCTGGGGCGAGACCAGCTGGCAGATGCAGCGCCTGCGGGACAACCCGGAGTGCGCCGATCAGGAGCATGCCACCCGCCAGGACGCCACCGATCCGGGTCTGCAGGCCAGGCTCACCTACAACCCGTCCGACGACGTGGCCGCGCCCTATATCGCTCGCGGGGTTTCTCCCCGTCTGGCGGTGCTGCGCGAGCAGGGGGTCAACTCCCACGT
Organism: Aeromonas sp. FDAARGOS 1418; assembly: GCF_019048585.1. Classification (NCBI taxonomy): domain Bacteria; kingdom Pseudomonadati; phylum Pseudomonadota; class Gammaproteobacteria; order Aeromonadales; family Aeromonadaceae; genus Aeromonas; species Aeromonas sp. FDAARGOS 1418. The sequence goes on from NZ_CP077387.1 coordinate 2,691,119, forward strand.
GGAGATGGCGGCCGCCTTTGACCGCGCCGGCTTCACCGCTGTCGACGTGCACATGAGCGACATCCTCGAGGGGCGCATCAAGCTGGAAGATTTCCAGACCCTGGTGGCCTGTGGCGGCTTCTCCTACGGCGACGTGCTGGGGGCGGGGGAAGGCTGGGCCAAGTCCATCCTGTTCAACGACAACGCCCGTGAGCAGTTCCAGCGCTTCTTCGAGCGCGGCGATACCCTCTCCCTGGGGGTGTGCAACGGCTGCCAGATGATGTCCAACCTGCGCGACCTCATCCCGGGGGCCGATCTCTGGCCGCGCTTCGTGCGCAACCGCTCCGAGCGCTTCGAGGCGCGCTTCAGCCTGGTGGAAGTGCAGGACTCCCCGTCCGCCTTCTTCGCCGGGATGGCGGGCTCCGTGATGCCGATTGCCGTCTCCCACGGGGAAGGGCGCGTTGAAGTGCGCGATGCCGCTCACCTGGCTGCGCTGCAACAGAGCGGTCTGGTGGGGCTGCGTTTCGTGGACAACCGCGGCAACGTCACCGTGCAATACCCGGCCAACCCCAACGGCTCCCCTGACGGTATCACCGCGGTGACCAGTGCGGACGGCCGCGCCACCATCATGATGCCGCACCCGGAGCGGGTGTTCCGCACCGTGGCCAACTCCTGGCACCCGGACAACTGGGGTGAGGATGGCGCCTGGATGCGCATGTTCAGAAACGCGAGAGTCCGTCTGGGCTAAGCGTCAGCAAGAAACCAAAAACCGGCCCTTGTGGCCGGTTTTTTTATGGGCATGGGTCTGAGAATGGGGAGGGCAGGAGGAGACGAGCACGATGGGGGCAAGGCCGTCTTCAGCTCGCTGCTCCGCCAGCCGCTTGCTGGAGGATATGGCATGGATTGAGGGGACCGATCTGGTATCGCCAGCCAGACGGGCAAGCCGGAGCGGGCCTTGGCGGACATAAAAAAACCGGCCACGGAGGCCGGTTTTGCTGTGTGAACTGAACCTGAGGCTAGCGCAGCACCACGTGCTGGAAGCCCTGCACCAGACTGATGACGGGTTGGGGGTAGATGCCGAGCAATACCACCAGAATGGCGGAGAGCAGCACCACCAGGCCCCCGGAGGAGAAGGCCCAGTCTGCCCTGGCATCGCGCAGTTGCATGCCGGGTTCACGCAGGTAGAGGGTGACCATGACCCGCAGGTAGTAGTAGAGCCCCAGGGCACTGCCGAGCACGATGGCGCCACTGAGCCACCACAGCTTGGCATCGACGGTGACGCCGATGAGGTAGAACTTGCCGATGAAGCCCAGCGTCATGGGGATACCCGCGAGGGAGAGCATCATCACCGTCATCACCGCCGTCAGATAGGGGCGCTTCCAGAACAGACCGCGATAACTGTGCAGGGAGTCCGCATCCTTGCCGCGATAGGGGCTGGACATCATGCTGATGACGCCGAAGGCCCCCAGGCTGGTGAACAGATACATCAGCAGGTAGACACCCGCCGCTTCCACCGGCATCTCGCCGAGGCGGCTTGCCACCACCACTGCCAGCAGATAGCCGAAGTGGGAGATGGAGGAGTAACCCATCATCCGCTTGATGTTGGTCTGGATCAGCGCCAGGAGGTTGCCGACCACGATGGAGAGGACCGCCATGGCCGCCAGCAGCCAGTGGATCATGGGATCCGAGGTGGCGGGTACCGCCAGGTAGAAGCGCAGCAGCACGCAGAACACGGCTATCTTGCTCACGGTGGCGAGGAAGGTGGCCACCGGTGCCGGCGCCCCTTCATAGACGTCCGGGGTCCAGAGGTGGAAGGGGGCGAGGGACAGCTTGAACGCAAAGCCGACCAGCATCAGGCCAAAGCCCCCCATCAGCAGCGGATGGTGAGCCGGGCTCTGGGCCAGGGTCACACCGAGATCGCTGAAGCTCAGGCTTCCGGCCTGGGCGTAGAGCAGTGCCATGCCGAACAGCAGGAAGGCGGTGGCACTGGCGGAGAGCACCATGTACTTGATGCTGGCTTCCAGCGAGTGCCGCTCGCGATAGGCATACCCCACCAGACCGAACATGGGCAGGGTCAGCATCTCGATCCCGATGAAGAGCGAGGCGAGGTGACGGGAGGCCGCCAGCACCAGACCACCGGCGGTGGCGATGAGCAGCAGCAGGTAGAACTCTTCCCGGTTGTCCGGATAGCCCTTGAGCCAGGTGCGACCGAAGGTGCAGGTGGCCAGGGCCCCGATGAGCACCAGCCCCATGTAGAAGACCGCGTAAGCGTCCACTTGCAGCAGGGGAGTGACCCCCTGATCCCCCTGGGCCATCACGATGGGCAGGGAGAAGAGCGCGAAGTTGAGGCCGATGATGGTGACCACGAAGGCGGTGTCGTCACAGCGCTTCCAGGCGATGGCCAGCATCAGGGCCACCATGGCCCCCGTGGTCAGCAACAGGGGCAGCAGGGCCAGCAGTTGAGAAACAGTAAACGTCATGACAGTGCTCCCGACATGGACAAGGAAGGCGAAAGAGAAAGCATCATTGCAGCGCCCCCGTGCCCGGCAGCGCGTACCAGTGCAGCACGCTCAGGAGGCTGCTGCTGGCGGTGTCGAGTACCGGCTGGGGATAAAGACCGAGCAGCACCAAGAGGCCGGCGATGGTCAGCATCATGGTCAGCTCCCGGGTATCCAGCCCCTTGAGCATGCTCTCCTCCCGGGGCGTCCCGAAGCAGGCCCGCTGCAGCATGATGAGGGAGTAGACCGAGGCCAGCACCAGCCCGAAGGTGGCGATGACGGTGATGACGGGAGCCACCTGGAAGCTGCCGATGAGGATCAGGAACTCGCCGACGAAGTTGCCGGTCCCCGGCATCCCGAGGGATGCAACGGAGAAGAACAGCATCACGCCGGGCAGGTAGCGCAGCCGTCCCCAGAGACCGCCCATCTGGCGCAGATCCCGGGTGTGCAGACGCTCGTAGAGCTGACCGCACAGGATGAAGAGGCCGGCGGCTGAGAGCCCGTGGGCAATCATCTGTACCACTGCCCCTTGCAGGGCGAGCTCGCTGCCGGAGTAAATGGCGATCATCACGAAGCCCATGTGGGAGATGCTGGTGTAGGCAACCAGCCGCTTGATGTCGGTCTGGGCAAAGGCCAGCAGGGCGCCATAGACGATGCCGATGAGGCCGAGCACCATGGCGTAGGGGGCAAACTCGGCGGACGCCTCGGGGAAGAGCGGCAGAGTGAAGCGCAGCAGGCCGTAGGCCGCGGTTTTCAGCAAGATGCCCGCGAGATCCACGGAGCCTGCGGTGGGCGCCTGGCTGTGGGCGTCAGGGAGCCAGCCATGGAGCGGCACCAGGGGCATCTTGACCGCGAAGGCGATGAAGAAGCCCAGCATCAGCAGCCACTGTACCGTGCTGCTCATGGGGGTGTTGAGCAGTTCCTGATAGTTGAAGGTGAAGACACCGGTGGCGGCGTGGTGGGTCAGTACCAGGCCCAGGATGGCCACCAGCATGATGAGGCCGCTCGCCTGGGTGTAGATGAAGAACTTGGTGGCGGCGTTGATGCGCGACTTGCCATCGGTGACCGAGTGGCCCCAGAGCGCGATCAGGAAGTACATCGGCACCAGCATCATCTCCCAGAAGAAGAAGAAGAGGAACAGATCCACCGCCATGAAGACGCCGAGCACGCCCCCCAGGATCCACAGCAGGTTGAGGTGGAAGAAGCCGATGCGCTGGACGATCTCCTTCCAGGAACAGAGGATGGCCAGCACGCCGATGAAGCTGGTGAGGATCACCATCAGGAGCGACAGCCCGTCCACGGCGAGGTGCAGGGAGATGCCGAAGCGGGGGATCCAGGGTTGTTGCCACTCGGCTGCCCAGACGGGGAGGCCGGGGTTGGCGAGGGTGAAGTCACCACCGAGCCAGATGGCGCTGGAGAGCACCAGACAGGCGCTCATGGAGGCGAGGGCCACCCAGCGGACAAACTGTCCGCCGAGCCGCTCCATCTGCCAGCAGAGCAAGCCGCCGATGAAGGGAATTAGCAAGATCCAGAGTAAGGTCACGATATCAGCTCTCATCTAGGTTCTAGTCGGGCAGGCGCTGAGCCTGCCACACAATATTGGGCTCATGGATCAGCCGAGCAGCAGCAGGGCCAGGATCAGGGCGGCGCCCATCCCCATGGAGGCTGCGTACCAGCGCAACTTGCCGGAGACGGTCCAGGCCAGCAGCTGATGCCCCCCCTGGGCCAGCACGGCGGGCAGGTTCATCATCCTGTCCAGCGGATCCTTGCCGAGCAGGCGAGTCGCCAGCAGGTAGGGCTTGACCCAAATCAGGTCATAAAGCCAGTCAAAGCCCCAGGCATTGAACCAGAGGGTGGACAGAGCCCGCCCCGGTGCACTCTGTGCTATCCCCTTCGCCAGGCGACGTTCGCCGAGGAAGAGGAAGGCGGCCAGCGCTATGCCTGCCACGGCGATGACGCCGGAGAGGATCTCGAGGCCATGGCGTCCCTCTTCGATGTGATCCCCGGGGCCTGCCGGCAGTACTCCGGCGAGCGGCGGCACTATCAATGCACCCACCCCGGTGGAGAGCACCAGCAGCACCAGCAGTGGCAGATGGTGGGCAAGGCCCTGTCCGGCGTGAGCCTGGGTCTGCTCCTTGCCGTGGAAGGCGATGAAGATGAGGCGGAAGGTGTAGAGGGAGGTGAGGAAGGCACCACCCAGACCGGCCCACAGCAGGGCGCTCTGGCCGCTGGCCTGCACCTGCCAGAGGATGGCGTCTTTACTGTAGAAACCGGCGGTCACCAGTGGCAGTGCGGCGAGCGCCGAGCCCCCCACCAGGAAGCAGGCGTAGACCAGCGGCAGCGATTTGCGCAGCCCCCCCATCTTGAAGATGTTCTGCTCGTGGTGGGTCGCAACGATGACGGCCCCGGCGGAGAGGAACAAGAGCGCCTTGAAGAAGGCGTGGGTCATCAGGTGGAAGATGGCCCCTTCCCAGGCACCAACGCCGAGGGCCAGGAACATGTAGCCTATCTGGCTCATGGTGGAGTAAGCCAGGATCCGCTTGATGTCGGTCTGCACCAGGGCGGCGAAGCCTGCCAGCACCAGGGTAATGACACCGACCAGGGCCACCAGATGGAGGATCTCGGGAGCCAGCAGGAAGAGGCCGTGGGTGCGGGCGATGAGGTAGACGCCGGCAGTCACCATGGTGGCCGCGTGGATCAGCGCCGAAACCGGGGTCGGACCCGCCATGGCGTCCGCCAGCCAGGTCTGCAGCGGCAGCTGGGCTGACTTGCCGACCGCGCCGCCGAGCAGCATCAGGCAGGCAAACGACAGAGCAGGGGAGCCGTCGGCAAACATCGCAGGGGCTCGCACCAGCAGCTCGTGAATGTTGAGGGTGCCGAGCTCGCGGTAGAGCACGAAGAGCCCGATGGCGAGGAAGACGTCGCCGACCCGGGTCACCACGAACGCCTTGAGGGCGGCGGCGCCGTTGTTGCGATCCTTGTAGTAGAAGCCGATCAGCAGGTAGCTGCACAGCCCCACTCCTTCCCAGCCCAGATAGACGAACAGCAGGTCATCGGCCAGCACCAGGAACAGCATGCTGGCGATGAAGAGGTTGGTGTAGGTGAAGAAGCGTGAATACCCCTCTTCCCCACGCATGTACCAGGAGGCGAACAGGTGGATGAAGAAGCCCACCCCGGTCACGACCCCCAGCATGGTCAGTGACAGCCCGTCCAGGGAGAGACGGAAGGCGGGCTGGAACTCGCCCACCGTCATCCACTGCCACAGGGTCTGGGTATAGACGCCGCCTTCCGGCATGGTATTGAGGAAATCGATGCCGACCCACAGGGTAGTGAGGGCCGAGAGACCGATGCTGCCGACACCGATGAGCGCCGAGGTGCGCTCGCCGAGGCGGCCGAGGGAGAAGGCCAGCAGCAGCCATCCCAGCAGCGGGAACAGGAAAGTCAGATATAGGAGGCTCATCCGCGCATCTCGCTCACAGTGTCCACGTTCAGGGTGTGGTAACGACGATAGAGCAGCAGTAACAGGGCGAGGCCGATACTGGCCTCCGCTGCCGCCAGAGAAATCACCAGTATGTACATGATCTGGCCGTCGGCCTGGGCCCAGCGGCTACCCGCCACCACGAACGCCAGGGCGGACGCGTTCATCATGATTTCGATACTCATGAGGATAAACAACAGGTTGCGGCGTATCAGCAGGCCGCACAGGCCGATGGCAAACAAAATGGCCGCCAGCAGGAGGCCGTGCTCCATGGGAATTCCACTCATCGCCATGCTCCTTGTGCTTGCTGGATGGAAAGGGGGCGGGCTGCCGGCAGCAGGCCATGCCTCACCACGGGGATGTCGCTCATTGCTGACCTCCTTCCTGTGTGGTGCGAGGCACGGAGAGCACTTCCCCGCTCTTGTCCTCGCGGCCCAGGTGATAGGCGGTGACCAGACCCGCCAGCAGCAGGATGGAGGCGAGCTCCACCGCCAGCACATAGGGGCCGAACAGGGCGATACCGACTTCCTTGGCGCTGACCTCGGTCAGACCCAGTTCACCGCCGGTCACGCCGAGAATGCCGTGGGCCAGAAAGCCCAGCAAAATGAGGGAGAGCAGGGCCGGGCCACCCCAGGTCATGGGGGTGAGCCACTTCTTCTCCTGATCCTGGGCGCTCCCCAGGTTCAGCATCATCACCACGAACACGAACAGCACCATGATGGCGCCGGCGTAGACGATCACCTGCAGGGCCCCCGCAAAGGCGGCGCCCAGGCAGAAGAAGATCATGGCCACGGCGATGAGGGAGATGATGAGATTGAGCAGCGCATGCATGGGGTTGCTGGTGCTGATCACCCGCAGCGTGCTGTAAACGGCGACTAGGGCCGCGGCATAGAATGCCAGTTCCATGATTGACTCCTAGGGCAGCAGGCTCTTGACATCGATGGGCTTGGCTTCGTTCTCGGCATCCCCTTTGGGTTTGCCGTCGATGGCCATCCCGCTCATGCGGTAGAAGTTGTAGTCCGGGTATTTGCCGGGGCCGCTTATCAGCAGATCTTCCTTCTCGTACACCAGATCCTGGCGACGATACTCCCCCATCTCGAAATCCGGCGTCAGCTGGATGGCGGTGGTGGGGCAGGCCTCCTCGCACAGGCCGCAGAAGATGCAGCGGGAGAAGTTGATGCGAAAGAACTCCGGGTACCAGCGGCCATCTTCCCGCTCCGACTTCTGCAAGGAGATGCAACCGACCGGGCAGGCGACCGCACACAGGTTGCACGCCACGCAGCGTTCGTCCCCATCGGGATCTCGGGTCAGTACGATGCGACCGCGAAAACGGGGGGCTGCGTAGACCGGCTGCTCCGGGTAGCTCAGGGTTTCACGGGGGCGCCAGGCATGGGAGAAGACCATCCCAAGACTGCGCAACTGGGTGCCAACACCCTTGATAATGCTCGTAATTTTCATAGGTGCCTCACTGCACATTTATCAGCACTGGCGTCTGGGCGCTTCCTTGCCGCAGACGGCCGAATCATCGTCATGTCCATCTCGTTTTGCTCACGCATTCATCAGCACCACGGCAGCGGTGACCAGCATGTTGAGCAGGGTCAGGGGCAGGCACACTTTCCAGCCAAAGGACATCACCTGGTCGAAGCGCGGGCGGGGCAGGGAGGCCCGCAGCAGGATGAAGAACACCATGAAACAGGCGGTCTTCAGGGCGAACCAGATGAAGGGCGGCAGCCAGGGGCCGTGCCAGCCACCGAAGAAGAGGGTCACGATGAGGGAAGAGATCAGCACGATGCCGATGTACTCCCCCACGAAGAAGAGACCCCACTTCATGCCCGCGTACTCGATGTGATAGCCGTCGGCGAGCTCCTGCTCGGCCTCCGGCTGGTCAAACGGGTGACGGTGGGTGACGGCGACCCCGGCAAACAGGAAGGTAACGAAGCCCAGGATCTGGGGGATCACGTTCCACATGCCGGCCTGGGCCTCGACGATGTCACGCAGGTTGAAACTGCCGGTCTGGATGACGATGCCCATGAGCGAGAGGCCAAGGAACACCTCGTAGGAGAGGGTCTGGGCCGAGGCGCGCAGGCTGCCGAGCAGGGAGTACTTGTTGTTGCTCGACCAGCCGGCGAACAGCACGGCATAGACCGCCAGCCCGGCGATCGCCAGGATATAGAGCAGCCCCACGTTGAGATCCGCCACGCCCCAGGTGGGGGTGATGGGCACCACCGCAAACGCCAGGATGAAGGAGGTAAAGGCGATGATGGGGGCCAGCACGAAGATCCGGCGATCCGCAAAGGGCGGGATCCAGTCCTCCTTGAAGAACATCTTGACCATGTCAGCCGCCAGTTGCAGCAGGCCGAAGGGGCCAACCCGGTTGGGGCCGTAACGGTCCTGCCACAGTGCCAGCAGGCGGCGCTCGATGAAGCTCATGAAGGCGCCGGCCCCCACGATCCCCACGAGCACGACCAGGGCCTTGCCGACCTCGATCAGCAGATCCATCAGAGAGTCGCTCATGCGATGACCTCCTGCAGGTTATCGATCAGGGCACGGTGCAGGGCGGTCGGCAGGCCGTTCACCCCGAGTGGCAACCCTGCCAGGCCCGGAGCCAGCGCATCGCTCAGGCGCAGACGCAGGCGCCAGTGGTTGCCACCCCAGGAGAAGGTCACCAGTGCGTCAGGGGACAGTGCCAGGCGCTCGGCATCCGTCGGGTTCAGTACCAGGGTGGGTTCCCCCATGCGAGCCTGGATGACCGGGCTTCTGGCGGAGAGCTCCTCGCCACCGAACAGCTGGTCATAGCTCACCACCTGCAGGGATGCGGCGGGCTGGAAGGGAGCCGGGATGGCACCAAACCAGCCCAGGTTGCCTTCGTCCGGCTCCAGCAGGCGGCGACCGGGATCCCCGGCACGCAGGTTGCCACCCACCTCGTCCTGGAACTTGTTCCAGGCGGAGGGGGAGTTCCAGCCCGGCGCCCAGGCAAACGGTACCTGGGAGAGGGGCTGGCGGGCACCGGCGTAGCCTTCCATGGAGAAGGCGAACGGTGAATCGGGATCCTGGGCGACTCTGGGCTCGCTCACGTTTTGGTTCGCCAGCATGGAGGTGCGACCACTGTAGCGGTGCGGCTCCCGGGCGAGCTTCATGCCGCGAATGCGCAGGCCGGCGTTGGGTGCAGCTTCCCCCATGGTGGTGAGCAGCGGGGCGCTGGCGGCGCAATCGCGACTCACATCGTCGAAGGTGTTCCAGCGAACCGAACGCGGTTGCTGGCTCCCTTGCAGGGCATCCAGCCAGCGCCAGCTTTCGCGCACCTGGATATCGGCGTTGTAGAAGGCGGGAGCATAGACCTGGAAGAAGCGCTGGGCGCGGCCTTCCATGTTGACCAGGGTGCCATCGCCTTCGGCAAAACTGGCGGCAGGCAGCACCAGATCCGCCTTCTTCGCGGTGGCCGTCTCCTGATGGTCGATGACCAGCAGGTGTTGCAGGCGATCCAGGGCGGCGTCCACCCGGCTGCGGGGGGCTCGGCGGTAGAGGTCGTTCTCAAGAACGACCAGGGCAAGTCTCTCTTCCCCTTCCATGCGCTCGAGGGCTGCCTCCAGCGGGGCGGCATGCCGGGCCAGCATGGCCAGTCCCAGGCTGTTGGCTTCCTGAGCCACCAGGGCAAGCTCCGCGGCCTGGCCACGGCCCTTGAGGGCGCGGGCGATGTTGCTGGCCGCTTCGATCAGCGCCTCGTTGCGGGCACCATTGCCTGCGATGATGAGGGGCTTTTTGGCGTTGCCAAGCAGATCGGCCCATTGGGCGGCGAGGGCCTGCTGTTCGGGGGAGAGATCCGTTGGTGCCGGTGCACTGGCATCCAGCAGGTGGGCGATGGCAAACCCGAGGCGCGCCTGATCCGCGTGGGGGGCGTGCAGGGTGCTGCTCGCCACGTCATCCAGGCGGGTGGCATCCAGACTGGTGATGAGCAAGGGGTAGCGCTGGTTCTGGGCCAGGGTCTGCACGGCGGCGACCTGCCAGAGATCCACCTTCAGCTTGCGGGCAATTTCGCGCCCCTTGCCTTTCACCGCCTGGCGCAGGGCCAGGGCGATGCGTGCGGCGGTCTGGGTGACATCTTCCCCGAGCACCAGCACGGTGTCGGCCTCTTCCATGTCGCGCAGGCTGGGAGTACGCACGCCGCCGTGCTCCAGAATGTCCAGCATCTTCTGCAGGCATTTCCATTCGCTCTGCTCGACCCCGGAGTAGAAGTTGGCGGCCCCCACCAGTTCGCGCAGGGCGAAGTTGCTCTCCAAGGAGGCGCGGGGTGAGCCGATGCCGATGACGCCGCTGGCGGTGCGCAGCGCATCCGCGGCCCGGTTCAGGGCGCCATCCACCGTGATGGCCAGCTTGTCACTGCCATCCTGCAGCAGGGGCTGGCGCGGGCGGTCGGTCAGATTGACGTGACCGTAGCCGAAGCGGCCGCGATCGCAGAGGAAATAGTGGTTCAGGGCGCCGTGGAAACGGTTCTCGATGCGGCGCAGCTCGCCGTAGCGCTCACCCGGGCTGATGTTGCAGCCGACCGAGCACCCCTGGCAGATGCTGGGGGCGAACTGCATGTCCCACTTGCGGTTGTAACGCTCGGAGTGGGTCTTGTCGGTGAAGACGCCGGTGGGACAGACCTCCACCAGGTTGCCGGAGAATTCGCTCTCCAGAGTGCCATCTTCGACCCGGCCGAAGTAGACGTTGTCGTGGGCGCCATAGACCCCGAGATCCTCGCCACCGGCGTAATCCTTGTAATAGCGCACGCAGCGGTAGCAGGCGATGCAGCGGTTCATCTCGTGGTTGATGAAGGGGCCCAGATCCTGATTCTGGTGGGTGCGCTTGGTGAAACGGTAGCGGCGGCTGTTGTGGCCCGTCATTACCGTCATGTCCTGCAGGTGGCAGGCGCCCCCCTCTTCGCATACCGGGCAGTCGTGGGGATGGTTGGTCATCTGCCACTCCACCACCGTCTTGCGAAACTCCTTCGCCTCTTCATCCTCGATGGAGATATAGGTGCCATCGGTGGAGGGGGTCATGCAGGACATGACCAGGCGGCCGCGCTTGTCGTCGGCATTCTGATACTGTTTGACCGCGCACTGGCGGCAGGCACCGACGCTACCGAGCGCCGGGTGCCAGCAAAAATAGGGGACGTCCAGACCCAGCGACAGACAGGCTTGCAGCAGGTTGTCTGCCCCGTCTACCTCGTACTCTTTACCGTCTACATGAATGGTTGCCATACAACTTCCCTGAAACCTGTTTTATGAAATCGGCTATTGCCCGATGCGTCCTGGCGCTTACCAGCGCTCGCCCAGCAGGTTGGGCTGGATACCCTTGAACAGCTTGTGATTGTCATGGGGGGCCTTGACCCCGGCCTCGAACTCGGACCGGAAATACTTCATCGCACTGCCAAGGGGCTCGACGGCGCCGGGGGCATGGGCACAGAAGGTCTTGCCCGGGCCCAGGAAACTGACCAGCTGTTCCAGGGTCGCGAGATCCTCGGGTTGGCCCTCGCCCCGCTCCAGCGCCCGCAGGATCTTGACGCTCCAGGGCAGGCCGTCGCGGCAGGGGGTGCACCAGCCGCAGGATTCGCGGGCAAAGAACTCCTCCATGTTGCGCAGCAGGGAGACCATGTTGATGCTGTCATCCACCGCCATGGCAAGGCCCGTACCCATGCGGGTGCCCACCTTGCCGATGCCGCCTGCATACATCTGGGCATCCAGGTGCTCGGGCAGCAGGAAGCCGGTGCCGGCGCCGCCCGGTTGCCAGGTTTTCAGGCGATAGCCGGGCTTCATGCCGCCTGCGTACTCCTCGAACAGCTCGCGGGCGGTGATGCCAAAGGGCAGCTCCCACAGGCCGGGATTGTTGACCTTGCCGGAAAAGCCCATCAGCTTGGTGCCGTGATCTTCCGAACCCGGCAGTGCCAGCCCCTGATACCAGGCCACACCGTTGCCGATGATGGCGGGGACGTTGCACAGGGTTTCGACGTTGTTGACGCAGGTGGGCTTGCCCCAGACGCCGGAGACGGCGGGGAAGGGGGGTTTGGCCCGCGGGTTGGCGCGCCGTCCTTCCAGGGAGTTGATGAGGGCCGTCTCTTCGCCGCAGATGTAGCGACCTGCGCCGGTGTGGACGAACAGCTCGAAGTCAAAGCCCGAGCCCAGGATGTTCTTGCCAAGGAACCCCGCGGCCTTGGCCTCTTCCACGGCGCGGCGCAGGTGGATGGCGGCATCCACGTACTCGCCGCGCAGGAAGATGTAGCCGCGATAGGCCTTGAGAGCCCGGGCACTGATGATCATCCCCTCGATCAGCAGGTGAGGCAGCTGCTCCATCAGCATGCGGTCTTTGTAGGTATTGGGTTCCATCTCGTCGGCGTTGCAGAGCAGGTAACGGATGTTCATGCTCTCGTCTTTGGGCATCAGGCCCCACTTCACGCCGGTGGAGAAACCGGCGCCGCCGCGTCCCTTGAGGCCGGCATCCTTGACGGTGCTGACGATGTCATCCGGGCTCATCTGGCCAAGGGCCTTGCGGGCGGCCTCATAGCCCTGTTTTGCCTGATACTCCTCGAGCCACACCGGCTGGCCGTCGTCCCGCAGGCGCCAGGTGAGAGGGTGAGTCTCGGCGGTGCGGGGGATGCGGTTGGCGGTGCCGAGGGAGGCAAGCGTCTTGCCTGGCTGAATGCTCATGGGTAAGCCTCCAGGGTTTTCAGCAGGCTGACGGCATCGAGTCCGCCATAGGTATCGTCATCGATCATGATGGCCGGCCCCTTGTCGCAGTTGCCGAGGCAGCAGACGGGCAACAGGGTGAAGCGGCCATCCGGGGAGGTCTGACCGGGGGCCAGATTGACGACCTCTTTCAGACCGGCAAGCAACTGCTCGTGGCCGTTGATGTAGCAGACCATGCTGTCGCAGACGCGGATGATGTGACGACCCACCGGCTGGCGGAAGATCTGGCTGTAGAAGGTGGCGACCCCTTCCACGTCGCTGGCGGGGATGCCGAGCTCGGCGCCGATGGCGTGAATGGCGCCGTCAGGCACCCAGCCACGGGCCTGTTGCACTATCTTGAGCGCTTCGATGCTGGCTGCACGGGGATCTTCGTAGTGGTGTTTCTCGTGTTCGATGGCATCGCGCTCAGCCTGGCTCAGGACGAAATCTCCCTGCTGGCTGCTGCATGCCCCTTGCCCTTGTGGGGTCTGGTTATTGTGACACTGACATTGGCTCATGACTTGACCTTTTGTGGCTTGTCCCTTTACTGCGCGTCTTGCCCTTCGCCCCGGCTGCCGGGGCGAGAGGACTCAACGATCCACATCTGACATAACGAAATCGATACTGCCCAGGTAGACGATAAGATCCGACACCATCTGGCCGCGGATCACCGAGGGGATCTGCTGCAGGTGAGCAAAGCTCGGGGTGCGGATCCGGGTCCGGTAGCTCATGGTGGAGCCGTCGCTGGTCAGGTAATAGCTGTTGACCCCCTTGGTCGCCTCTATCATCTGGAAGGACTCGGCGGCCGGCATGACAGGCCCCCAGGAGACTTGCAGGAAGTGGGTGATCAGGGTTTCGATGTCCTGCAGGGTGCGCTCTTTGGGCGGTGGCGTGGTGAGCGGGTGATCCGCCTTGAAGGGGCCCTCAGGCATGTTTTTCATGCACTGCTCGATAATCGACAGGCTCTGGCGGATCTCCTCGATGCGCACGGTGGCGCGGTCGTAGGCGTCCCCGTTGCTGCCCACCGGCACCTCGAACTCGAACTGATCGTAACCGGAATAGGGGCGCCATTTGCGCACGTCAAAGTTGAGCCCCGTGGCCCGCAGACCGCCCCCCGTGGTGCCCCAGGCAAGGGCCTGGGCCGTGTTGTAGGCGGCGACGCCGATGGTGCGGCCCCGCAGTATGCTGTTGCGCATGGCCGCCTTTTCATACTCCATCAACCGCTTGGGCAGCCAGCTCAACAGGTTGTCCTGGATGAGGCGGGTCCAGCCGGCAGGCAGATCGTGGGCCACGCCGCCGATACGGAACCAGGCCGGGTGCATGCGGGCTCCGGTGATGGCCTCGATGATGGTGTAGATCTTCTGGCGGTCCGTGAAGGTGAAGAAGACCGGGGTCATGGCCCCCACGTCCTGAATGTAGGTGCCAAGGAACAGCAGGTGGCTCTGGATGCGGAACAGCTCCGCCATCATCACCCGGATCATGTCGACCCGCGCCGGCACCTTGATGCCGGCCAGCTTCTCGACCGCCAGTACATAGGGCAGGTTGTTCATCACGCCGCCCAGGTATTCGACCCGGTCGGTGTAGGGGATGTAGCTGTGCCAGGACTGGCGCTCGCCCATCTTCTCGGCGCCGCGGTGGTGATAGCCGATGTCGGGCACGCAGTCGCGGATCTCTTCCCCGTCGAGTTGCAGCACCAGGCGGAAGGCGCCGTGGGCGGAGGGGTGGTTCGGCCCGAGGTTCAGGAACATGTAGTCCTCGTTCTCGTTGCCGCGGGCCATGCCCCACTCTTCCGGCTTGAACAGCAGGTTGTCCTGCTCCTGATCCTGCTTGACCGCATCGAGCATGAAGGGATCAAACTCGGTGGCGCGCGCCGGGTAGTCCTTGCGCAAGGGGTGCCCTTGCCAGCTCTTGGGCATCATGATGCGGGTCAGATGGGGGTGGCCATCGAAGGTGATCCCCATCAGATCCCACACTTCCCGCTCGTACCAGTTGGCGTTGGGGAAGTGGCGGCTGACGGTGGGCAGATGGAGATCGCTCTCCTTGAGCGCCACTTTCAGCATCACGTCGGCGTTACGGTCGATGGAGATGAGGTGATAGAAGACGGTAAAGTCGCTCTCCGGCAGGCCGTGGCGATGGCTGCGCATCCGTTCGTCGGTGGCGCTGAGATCGAACAGCATCACGAAGGGGGAGGGCAGCTTTTGCAAGAAGCCCATCACGTCCAGCAGCAGATCCCGGGAGAGCCAGATGACCGGCACGCCGGTACGGGTGCTCTGCACGGTGAAGCGCTCGGCACCGAAGTGGGCGAACAGCTCGCCGACCACCTGGGCATCGGCGTGATCGGCGGTTTGCCACTGTGCCATGGTGTAATTGCTTGGGAATTCTCGAGTCAGTTTCATGATCAGATCTCATCCGGCGTGCGCAGGTTGGTCACGTTGATCCGCTCGCCGCGCTTGCGTTCCTTCTCGGATTGCATCTGGGGACGGTAGATCCCCTGATCCCCCACCACCCAGGAGAGGGGGCGGCGTTCCTTGCCGATGGACTCCTGCAGCAGCATCAGGGCTTGCAGGAAGGCCTCGGGGCGGGGCGGGCAGCCCGGAATGTAGACATCGACCGGCAGGAACTTGTCCACCCCCTGTACCACGGAGTAGATGTCATACATGCCGCCGGAGTTGGCGCAGGCCCCCATGGAGATGACCCACTTGGGCTCGAGCAACTGCTCATAGAGCCGCTGGATGACAGGGGCCATCTTGATGAAGGGGGTGCCGGCAATCACCATGAAGTCGGCCTGACGGGGGGAGGCTCGTATGACCTCAGCACCGAAGCGAGCCACGTCGTGGGGAGAGGTGAAGGCGGTACACATCTCCACGTAGCAGCAGGAGATGCCGAAGTTGTAGGGCCAGAGGGAGTTCTTGCGGCCCCAGTTGACGGTGTCTTGCAGCACCTCTTCGAGGCGCCCGATCATGATGCCGCGGGTCGCTTGCTGCGCCAGTGGATCATCGACGGTCTGGCGCTGTTCCTGGGGGTAGCGCTCAACGGGCGCATCCGGGTCAATCCGGGTCAGGGTGTACTTCATGGTGCAACCTCAAAGAGATAATCGGTAGTTCAGTCTGGTTTCTTGTCAGTCAGGACACGCTTTTTCGGGGCCCAGTCGAGGGCACCAATGCGCCACAGGTAGAGGAGGCCTACCAGCAGCAGGGTGATGAAGATGGTGGCTTCGATGAAGCCGACCCAGCCGCTCTCCCGAACGGAGACGGACCAGGCAAAGAGATAGAGGGCTTCGACATCGAAGATGACGAAGAACATGGCGACCAGGTAGAACTTGGCGGAGAAGCGCAGGCGGGCGTTACCGACGGAATCCACCCCGGATTCGAAGGGTTTGTTCTTGGCACGGCCATAGGCGCGTCCCCCCAGCAAGGCCGCCAGGCCTATCATGGTCAAGCAGATACAGATGGCGCCAATGACATAGACAGTAAAAGCCCAGTGCTGGACGGCAATATCAGCAAACATATAGGTTTTTCCCTAACCAAATTAATCATGTGACTTAACAATGATGTTACGTAGTATGCCACTTTCGTACTGATTTACATGTCATTTCAAAGGATTAATTATTAATCAACGGGATGAAAATTGTGTTTTGCTAGCGGGGTCAACTTTCTCGTTTGAGAATTGTTTTCAATCGTTTTTATGTAGCAGAAAAAAACCGGATAGTTTGAAAATCCGGGTGATGGCAGGAAACAAAAGACCCCGCATGGCGGGGTCTGTTTCAGGGTTGGAGAACGGGGAGGCTCTGCTCTGCCGCCTTGCCCTGGGAGAGCACGATCTCCACCCGGCGGTTGGCCTGGCGGTGAGCCGGGGTATCGTTTGGATAACGGGGTTGGGTATCCGCCACCCCCTGGGCGATCAGCCGTCGTGAATCCAGCTTGGGGTTGGTCAGCAGGGTGTGGGTGATGGTGGCCGCCCGCAGCACCGACAGCTCCCAGTTGTTGCGATAGAGCTCCACCGGCGCCTGGGAGTTGTCGGTGTGACCGGTGACCACCACCATGCCGGGGATGTCCGCCAGCACGTCCGAGACCTTGTTGACCAGGGGAATGAACTGGGGCTGCAAGAAGGCGGAGTCGGCCGGGAACAAGGTCTTTTCGCCGATGCGGATGACCAGTTGGCTGCCAAGCTGCTCCACCTCGATCTCTTTGGACTCGATTTGGCTTTTGAGCTGCT
The DNA here is from genome assembly GCF_019048585.1 of Aeromonas sp. FDAARGOS 1418. Taxonomy (NCBI): domain Bacteria; kingdom Pseudomonadati; phylum Pseudomonadota; class Gammaproteobacteria; order Aeromonadales; family Aeromonadaceae; genus Aeromonas; species Aeromonas sp. FDAARGOS 1418. The sequence continues at coordinate 2,707,990 of NZ_CP077387.1, forward strand.
GATCCAGCTTCTGCTTGGTGACCGTGACCCAATCCTGCTCCTTGGTCTTGTGGGGCCAGGACTCCGTGGCCGTAGGTTTCTCCGAGGAGCCGATGGTCTCGTTGAAAGGGTCGGCCGCCGCTGCGGGCGTCTGGGTATCCAGCACCTGCTCTTTCTGGGAGGTATTGGGGGTGGTCTTGGACTCGGGTTCCAGTATGCCTGTGCCCCCTTGCATCACGGGGGAGCCGGCGGGAAGGGAGACCAGCCCTATCTTGCCAAGAGATTCGATAAAGCCCTGAATGAGCACGCGAGTCTCCGACTGCTTGGCCATGGCGAAGGAGTAGAGCACCACGAACAGGGCGAACAGCAGTGTCATGAAGTCGGCGTAGGAGACCAGCCAGCGTTCGTGGTTCTCCGGCGCCTCAGCCTTTTTCTTTTTCGCCACTGTGGCCTCCGAGGTAAGGCTCAAGGGTCACTTGCAGCCGTTGCTGTGATTCGCCGTCCACGATGCAGAGGATGCCGGTGAGGGTCATCTCCTTGTAGTGGCGGATCTGGTGGGCAAACGACTTGTAGCGGTTGCCGAAGGGCAGGAAGATGAGGTTGGCGGCCGACACCCCGTAGATGGTGGCGATAAAGGCCACCGCGATGGCGCCCCCCAGCTTGTCGGGGGCATCCAGCAGGCCCATGGCGTGAATGAGGCCAAATACGGCCCCGACGATCCCCATGGTCGGGCAGTAGCCCCCCATGGCCTCGTAGAATTTGACGGTCTGTTCGATATCTTCCTGCTCGAACTCGATCTCGTTTTCCAGTACCTCGTGGATCTTGGTCTTCTCGTAGCCATCGACCATCATCTGTACCCCTTTTTGCAGGAAGGGATCCTTGATGTCGTCGATCATGCCCTCCAGTGCCAGCATGCCACTGCGCCGTGCATTGCCCGCCAGGGTTTCAAGCAGCTGGGCCTGCTCCAGCATGTCGAGGCGCAGGGGAGTGATGAGCCACTTGAAGCGCTTGAGGGTTTTACCAACCACGGAGAAGGGAAACTGGGTCAGTGCGGCACCGACGGTACCGCCGATCACGATGAGAAAGGCGGGCAGATCGAGCAGGGCGCTGGGGTGCCCCCCTTCTATCATGTTGCCACCCAGAATGGCTGCCAGGGCCAGCAGCAAGCCAATAAGACTCATTTGTCCATATCCCTATGCGATGTGTGAGGCTAGTGTAGCCATTTAACTATCAGTTTTTCAAAACGATATCCAATCGGTGAGCAATATCCGAGAGGTTGCGCAGACCCGGTATTATCCGGTGGCATCGGCCTGTGCCGTCTGATCTGCAGAGCAGGTTGACGGTGCCTGCATGGCAGGACGAGGCAGGTATCCTGGTGATAACGCAACATATTGCGCTGTTTTTTGATGGCTTATTGGTCATCATTATCGTCAATTTATCTTTGCTTGGCGTAATGCGCTATCAACGAGAGAGGGCTGGCTGCCCTCGGGACATATCCCCTGTCGACAGAGAGCAGCGAGCAGAGAGGCGGAAGGGATGGGATTGGCTGGGCGGCACTTGGCCAGGTATCGCGGCAAGCCGTTTTTTCTGGCCCCGCCGATGACGGGTTTCTCTTGTCAGGGGGCTGGCAGACGCCTTGAAGCAAAAAACCGACCCTGAGGTCGGTTTTTACAATTTGGCGGTGAGGGAGGGATTCGAACCCTCGATACGTTGCCGTATACACACTTTCCAGGCGTGCTCCTTCAGCCACTCGGACACCTCACCAAATTTTGGTCTGTGATTTAACGTGTTCAGCCAACACGGTGTTCGCTGCGCCGTTGCGCTGGAACGGGGCGTAATTTAGGGGAAAGGGCTGCCTGGGTCAACCACTTTTCCCCTTATTTTTCATAATCTTTATCGAGTGCCTATCCCTTGAACAGAATGCCGGTTTTTTAAGCCCGTTCAGGGCTTGTCGAGAATGATCAGGCTGTCAGGCAGCTCGTTCTGATCCCGGGTGGCGGGGAAGGCGTCGGTCAGAATGGCGCTGGTGCGCTCCACGCACTCCAGGAATCCCTGCTCGACCTCCTTGTTGCGTACCCGAACCACGAAGTCGTCGATGATCTGCTGCCACTGGGTGTTGTCGATGTGCTGGGCGATCCCGTCGTCTACCAGGATCTCCACATAGTGCTCCGCCACCGAGACGAAGATGAGCACCCCGAGCCGGTCCCGGGTGCGGTGAAGTCCCTGCTCGACAAACTGCAGGCGGGCCATCAGGGCGGCCCGGTGACGGCGTACCTTGTTGGGAATGAGCCGCATCTTGATGGGCGTCCAGTGGAACAGCAGGCTCAGCAGCAACCAGACCGACCACTGCACCAGCAGGATCTCGTACCAGCCAAGCCAGAAGCCGAGCTGGAAGACCAGCAGGGGGGTGAGCATGGCCAGCAGGGCGGCCCACAGGGTCGGGATATAGCGATAGCCATCGCTGGCCGGGGCCAGCACGGTGACCAGTTCGGCATCCGTGGCCTGCTCGGCCTGTCGAACCCTGGCCTGCAAGGTGTGGAAAAACTGTTTCGAAATCATCTTGTTGTCTCTTTTTCCCTGATTACCAACCGCCAGATGCACCGCCGCCGCCAAAGCTGCCGCCGCCACCACTGAAACCGCCACCACCACCGCCAGTGCGGCCGCCAAAGGAGCCGGCACCGAATCCACCGGCCATGTAGGCGGCCCGGCGACGTCCTCCCGGCCCACCGCCGCCGCCGCGCAGGTTGTGCAGCACGATCATCGCAATCACCACCAGGATGAAGAGCCAGGGACCTCCCTGCTTGTCGGCCTTGCTGGTGTTGTCCACGGGCTGATACTCCCCGGCCAGGGCCTGCATGATGCCCTGGCTGCCGGCGAGGATGCCGGCCACCATGTCACCGCGCTTGAAGGCGGGCAGGATCCGGGTCTGGATGATATTGGCGGCGATGGCGTCGGGCAGGGCACCTTCCAGACCATAACCCACCTCGATGCGCACCTTGCGCTCGTCCTGGGCGATGATCAGCAGAACGCCGTTGTTCTTGCCTTTTTGGCCGATGCCCCAGTGGCGACCGAGCTGGTAGCCGTACTCTTCGATGGTATCCCCCGCCAGCGTGTCGATGGAGACCACCACCAGCTGGACGCCGCTGCGCTTCTCGAAGACGGCCAGTTGCTGTGCGAGTTGGTGGGCCTGCTTGCGGGACATCAGATTGGCCTCGTCCACCACCCGCCCGGTCAGGGCCGGGAAATCGGGGGCGGCATGCAGTGCCGTGGCACAGAGCAGCAGACAGAGCGCCAGCCAGTGTCTCATCACGTTCATTGGAAGCTGACCTTGGGCGCCTCATCGGCACCGGGTTTGGCGCTGAAGGTGGGTTTGGCTTCCAGATCGGAGTAAAGCAGCTTGGACCAGATGACCCCGGGGAAGGTACGGATCTCGGTATTGAACTGGCGTACTGCTTCGATGTAATCCCGTCTGGCCACCGCGATGCGATTCTCGGTGCCTTCCAACTGGGCCTGCAGGGTCAGGAACTGCTGATCGGCCTTCAGATCCGGGTAGCGCTCGACCACCACCATCAGCCGGGAGAGGGCGCTGGAGAGCTGCTCCTGCGCCGCCTCGAACGCCTTGAGCTGGGAGGGGTCACTCACCTGCACGCTGCCGACTCGGGCACGGGCATCGGTGACAGCCTTGAGGGTCTCCTGCTCGTGGCTGGCGTACCCCTTGACGGTGGCCACCAGGTTGGGAATGAGATCGGCCCTGCGCTGGTACTGGTTCTCGACCTGTCCCCAGCTCGCCTTGACCTGCTCATCCAGGGTCGGAATGGTGTTCATGCCGCAGCCGGTCAAACCCAGCAGCAGGGTCAGGGTCAGCAGGGCACGGGTACCACGCTGCCAGAGTGAAGTGGCCATCTTGTTGTTCTCCATTGATATTTCTCTCGGAAATAGGTTCACCATAACAGCTTGTGGTCAGCCCTCACAACGCCTGGGTAAGAGGGGGGCGCGGTAGCTCATCGACACCTTGGGCAGCTGGGGTTTGTCCTTGAGCCAGGAGGCCAGCTCCTCCCCACAGCCATTGCCGGGGGGAATGGGAGCCTGGGACTGGCAGTCCGGACTGTTTGCCGGGCAGCGCAGGCGCACGTGAAAGTGGCTGAAGTGGCCGACCCAGGGGCGCAGCTTGCCGACCCAGGCTTCACCGGGTGCCTGTTTGCACACCTCGGCCTTGATGACGGGGTTGACGAAGATGCGCGCCACCTCGGGGCGATCGGCCGCAAGGCGCAGCAGATTGAGCTGCCTGGGACCGAATCGGCCGGGCAGTATCCGGTAGCTGGGTTCGTCGATCAGCGCCCACTCCCTGGGGGCATCCTGCTCCCAGCGGCTGATGGGTCTGTCAGCCATCCTGAACCAGATGTCGGCATCCAGGCCGGTCTGGTGGCTGCGATGACCTGAGGTAAAGGGCCCCCCGTGCATCATGGCGAGGTCGGCGATATAGAGATCCGGCATGCCGGCCAGTCTGGTCTGGTTGGCCAGATGCTGCAGGTAATGGATGAGGTCGGGGTGACCGTAATAGCGCAGCCGTTTGGTGCGGATCACCTGATAACCAGGACCTTCGAGGGGCAGGGCCACGGCATTTTTCAGGCAGCCGGCGGAGTAGCCGCCGATGGCCTCGGCATAGAGTGTGCTCGCGGACAAGAGCAGGGCGGTGGCGAACATGGGACTCCCGGGATGGCGCCCAGTGCGGGCTCAGACAGCCCCAAGCATACCAAGAGTGGCGGCTGGCCGTCATCCGTGTCGCGGTGGCGGTTGCATCGCGGCGCGTCGCTCGCGCACAATGCGCGGCAACGCAGCGACGGCAAGGCCGTTCGCATCACAGAAGGAGAAGAGAAGATGAGAGTCAGTGAGCTGGCAGCGCAAGAGAACGTGCGCTGGCTGATGCCCCCGGCCCGGCGGTTTTACGGGGTGATGATCTGCCTGTTGCTGGCGAGTCTCGCCACTGTGGTGGCCGCCCTCTGGCTGGGATATCCCGACATGGGCCTGCTGCCCTGGGTCGGGGTGGTCTTTGGCGGTATCGTGCTGGTGATGATGGTGTTGCCGCGCAACTGGCAGCGCTGGCGTCTGGCGGAGCTTGCCTGGGATGAACGTCATCTCTATCTGCTCAATGGCGGCGAAGACCGGGCCTTGGCGCTGCCCAGGGCTGTGCTGGTGGGCATGGAGCGGGATCGAAAGGTGGGACACGATGGCCAGTGGCTCGATTTCAGCCTGGATCTCGGGCTGGATGAGGTGACCCTGGCGACGGCCACCAGCCTGCTCGGGTTGTCCCGGGAAGGGACTCACGAAGTGGCCCCCGGGGTCTATCGATTCGGGTTCAAACGTGCCTGGCATGGGCGTCGTGCCCTCGGCACATTGCTGGCCGAGCTGCACCCGCTCTGACTATTTTCTCGACAATTCATCCCAATGCTCAGATACTGCCTCTGATTCGATTTGATCTTTCCTGCTCTGATAACCCAAGAGATCAAGGACTTGGGATACGAAGCTGGAAGTGCCATGGCATGATGCCGTGGCTGGTCCGGCAGGGGGGTTGTGCCCTTACTCCCAGGTCGGTGGATGCATAGATAAGGCACCTTGAATCGAGAGTGGATGGCATGAAGATTTACGTAGGTAATCTGTCGTACCGGATGACGGCCGACGAACTGACAACCGTGTTCAGCCAATTTGGGCAGGTAGACAAGGTCGATATCATCATCGACCGCGATACCGGTCAGTCCAAGGGGTTTGGTTTCATTGAAATGCCGGTCAATGGTGAGGCCGAGAAGGCCATCGCCGAGTTGCACGGCACCGAGGTCGGCGGCCGCACCATCACGGTCAATCAGGCCAAACCGAAGACGGATGCACCCCGTGGTCGCCCCCAGCGCCATCGTTGAATCGTCTCGATAACGGAAAACGGCATGGAATCCTCCATGCCGTTTTTGTTTTCAGGGTCTGGTGCAGACTCAGGGAACGTCATAACCCAGAGCGGCCTTGCGGATGCGGAACCACTGCTGGCGAGTGAGCTCAATGGACTCGGCTGTCACGGCGGCGGCGATCCGCTCCCGTTTGCCGGAGCCGATGAGGGGCAGCGGCTGACTCGGCAGCATCATCACCCAGGCGTAGACCACCTGCTCCAGACAGTCGGCGCCCACCTCCTGGCGGATCTGCTCGAGTTCCGACCGCAGCGGGGCATAGTCGGGGGCATGGAACAGCCGCCCGCCGCCAAGGCAGGACCAGGCCATGGGCTTGATGCGCAGTTGCTGGCATTGATCCAGGGCTCCATCCAGCGTCCCCTCCTGATGGAGTGGGGAGATCTCCAGCTGGTTGGTGACCAGAGGGAAGGGCAGGCGGGATTGCAGCAGGGCGAACTGGTGGGGCGTGAAGTTGGAGACCCCGGCGTGCTTGATCTTGCCTGCCTGCTTGAGGGTGATGAAGGCGTCGGCCACCTCGTCGGCGTTCATCAGGGGGTCGGGGCGATGGATCAGCAACAGATCCAGATGATCGGTGCCGAGCTTTTGCAAGGAGGCTTCGGCACTGGCGACGATGTGTCCCTTGCCGGTGTTGTAGTGATTCAGGGCGTGGGCCGGATTGGCGGTGAGGGCGATGCCGCACTTGCTGACGATCTCCATGCGATCGCGCAGGGAGGGCTCCAGGCGCAAGGCATGGCCGAAGGCCTCCTCGCACTGGTAGCCACCGTAGATGTCGGCGTGATCGATGGTGGTGACCCCGAGATCAAGGTGATATTTCATCAGGTCCAGCAGGGCGGCGGGGGAGAGCTGCCACTCCATCAGGCGCCAATAGCCCATGATGAGGCGGGAGAAGGTGGGGCCTTGCTCATGCAGGGCCAGACGGGATACGGACATGGTGACTCCTCTGGAGATAACAATGCGAAAAGAAAGGGGCAAAATCATGTGCCAGCATCTTGGTCTCTTCCGGCGGACAAGGCAATAATGCCCCCTTCGCGAATTCGAACTATGGTTCTGACTCCGACGGGTCAAGATCCCGGTGTCAGTGAGAGGAGAAGGGGTGATGGAAGGATTTGCCGCCAGGCTGCAAAGCCTGATCGGGGAGGGGAGCGTGAGCGCCTTTGCCCGCAAGGTGGGGTTGAGTGAAGCCCTGATCCGCAAATATCTGAAAGGGGCCGAGCCCGGCCTTGGCAAGGCGAACCAGATTGCCATGGGGGCCAACTGCTCGCTGGAGTGGCTCGCCACCGGTTGCGGGTATCTCTATCGTCAGGCCGAGGTGGTGGACAGGGACGCGCTGGCGGCGGCGGGGTCGCTGGTGCAGGAGACCCGTCCGGGAAAGCCCATGCCGGACGAGGAGCAACTGGTGACCCTGCTCGCCTATTACCAGTTCCTGCGCAGCCACAAGCAGGCGGACGGTTTTCTGGACCTGGCCCGGGCGCGGGAGTTTGGGCGCCATCTGGCCGAGGCCTGAGCCTGACGGGGGCTCCCGGCAGTCCGCCATTCTTCTGATACCCTCTAAGCAGTGATCAAATCCAAGGACACGCAGATGAGCTATCTGATCCTGGGCAGTGGCGGGTTGGGCAGTGCGCTGGCACGGGAGCTGGCCAGACGGGGCGAAGAGTGGTTGCTGGCGGGCAGGCAACTGCCCAGGGGGCTGGATCCCGCCTGCTACTTTCCGCTGCAGGAGGTGGACTCGCTCTCTTTTGAGGCCCTCTTCACCCTCTATGACAGCACCACCCTGCCGACGGTGGTGATCAACACCATAGGCCTGCTCCATGATCTTGCCCACATGCCGGAGCGGCGGGTGGAGGAGGTGACCCCCCAATGGCTCGAAGAGAGTCTGCTGGCCAATGCCTGGCCCCACCTGGCCCTTGGTGCCAATCTGAGCCGGCGCATGATGCCCCAGAGCACGCTCTGGCTCTGCACCCTTTCGGATCGGGCGGGAAGCCTGGAGGAGGGGGGCCAGGAGGCCATGTGCCACTACAGCTACCGCATGAGCAAGGCCGCCCTCAACATGGGATCCCGGATCCTGGCGGGTGAGTGGGCCGGACGTTTTCCCGGCGCCGGTGTCATCACAGTGCATCCCGGCCTCATGAATACCTCCATGCAGCAACCTTTTCTTCAGGAGATGGATCCCGCCCTGCTGCAGGATCCCGCCGAGGTCGCCGTCCGCCTGCTGGATCTGATGGCCACACTGACGCCCGCGCACTCGGGCCGTTTCGTGGATCTGCAGGGTCAGTCGCTGCCCTGGTGAGCCGCCGGGCTCACATTCCCGCTTGCCGTTTCTTGCCAGCCGGGTGTCGGCTGGTTAATGTCATCGTCCTGCATCAGGAGGATGACATGCGCTATATCGATTTACGAAGTGATACCGTGACCCAACCCACGGAAGCCATGCGCCAGAGCATGCTGCATGCCGAGGTGGGAGACGATGTCTATGGGGAAGATCCCAGCATCAATGCGCTGGAGCGCCGCGGCGCCGAACTGCTTGGCAAGGAGGCGGCCCTGTTCGTGCCCTCTGGCACCATGTCCAACCTGCTGGCCATGATGAGTCACTGCCAGCGTGGGGAAGGAGCCGTGCTGGGGGCGGCTTCCCACATCTATCGCTACGAGGCCCAGGGCTCTGCCGTGCTGGGCTCGGTGGCCCTGCAATCCGTCCCCATGCAGGCGGACGGCACTCTGGCCATCGAGGATGTGCGGGGGGCCATCGCTCCCGATGATCCCCATTTCGTCCAGACGCGCCTCGTCTGCCTGGAAAATACCCATAACGGCAAGGTGCTGCCATTGACCTACCTGCGCGCCATGCGCGAATTCGTCGACGAGAAGGGGTTGAAGCTGCACCTGGACGGGGCTCGCCTCTTCAATGCGGTGGTGGCGAGCGGGGAACCGGTGGCCGCCATCGCGGCGCCTTTTGACAGCATCTCTGTCTGCCTCTCCAAGGGACTGGGAGCACCGGTGGGTTCCCTGCTGGTGGGATCGGCTGCGTTCATCGCCCGCGCCAGACGGCTGCGCAAGATGCTGGGGGGCGGCATGCGCCAGGGAGGGATCCTGGCCCAGGCCGCCCTGTTCGCGCTGGATCAGCACGTTGCCCGGCTGGCGGATGATCATCGCCGCGCTAGGCGTCTGGCAGAGGGGCTGGCCGCGTTGCCAGGCATCACACTCAACATGGGGGAGGTGCAGACCAACATGGTATTCCTGCGCCTGACCCAGGGGGATCCCGCCACCTTGCTGGGTTTCATGAAGGAGCGCGGTATTCTCTTCTCCGGCTACGGGGAGCTCAGGCTGGTGACCCACCTGCAGATCACCGACGATGACATCGACGAGGTGATAGACGCCTTCACCGAGTACCTGAGTGGCTGACGCCATTCCCCATCGCAACAACAAGGGCGCCATTAGGCGCCCTTGTTGTCATGGCAGGGGCGGTCATCCCTGGCGCTGGCCGGTGATCAGCATGGCCTCGTCGGTGGCGTCATAGATCATGATGGCCAGGTGGGTGACCTCTCCGGCGAAGTCGGCCAGCGGCACCAGGGTCAGGTTCTGGTACATGTAGGGGGCCGATCCCGTGATGGGGCGGTAGTTGGAGAAGCGCAACAGGTAGGGGCGCTGCTCCCAGGTGCTGAAGGCACGGTTGTTGAGCTTGAACACCATGTTGGCCTTGCGCTCGAACCAGGCCTTGTCCACATCGGGGAAGAGCGAGAACAGCCCTTGATCGCGCACCTCGCCTGCCAGCCGGCCGCTGTGACTCTCCATGAAGCCGTTCCACACCTGGATCCGGTACTCCCTGTCGAGCACGACCAGCCCCACGTCCAGATTCTGGACGATGTTCATCAGCCAATGAAATTCCCGAATGTCCATGGTCACTCCTGGTGGTTGCTGCCGCGGGCGGTCAGAGCATGTGCATGATCTTGTTGTTCATGGTGGCGATGGAATCTTCGGTAAACAGCAGCAAGAGATCGCACTGCACCGCATAGCCCTGCACCCGATAGTTGATCTCGATGGCCAGAGTGCGGCGCCAGCGGCTCTGGTTGGTCCGAATGAGATCCTGAATGGGCCTGTGCTGGCCCAGCACCACGGGGTGACCCTGGCTAAAAGGGGTGTCGAGCTGGTTGGCGTAGCCGCGCAGGAAGGCACCGATCAGCACGTTGGCGGTGTCCATCAGCAGTTCCAGCTCGGCGCCGTGATCCAGCTCCCCCTGATGGTTCATCAGGCGGGCCAGGTCCTGGAAGCTGGCATCGTGGAACAGCAGCAGGGCCTCCCCGGCGATCCCGGCCCCGATGAAGCCCTGGCAGACCGCGGAGAGCGTCTCCGACTCGGCGGCGGCCGAAAGCGCCATGTGCAGCTCGGAGACCTCCAGCACGTTGACGTTGGGGATGGGGAGCAGCACGAAGGCGCCGAGCAGGCGGGCCAGCAGATCCGCCCCCTGGCCCATGGCGACGTTGGCCAGTTCCTGATAGACATCCCGCAGCTCGGGGGTGAACTGGATGCTGCTCTGGGCAGCCTGGTGGCTGGCGACGGGCTGGGGCTGGATGGCCGTCACCTGGGTGGCTGATTGCCACAGACCGTGGCGCTTGAGCAGGGCAAGGAGGGTGTCCGGGGAGGCCGGCTTCTTGATGAAATCGAGGGCGCCAAGAGCCATGACACGCTCATGGGCTTCCGGCTGGATGTCGCCGGAGACCACGATCACCTTGCTGCGCACCCCCTCTCGCTTGAGGGTCTCGAGAACCCCATATCCGTCCATCTCCGGCATGGTGAGATCGAGAAAGATCAGGTCCCCGTGCCCCATCAGGATCTGCTCGACCCCTTCCAGTCCGTCCGCGGCTTGGTGCAAGGTGACACCCCAATCGGCGGGCAGGGCGCGCACCAGCTGTTTGCGCGCGAACCCGGAGTCATCACATATCAATACATTCATAGTGTTAGCCGACCTGTGCAACGAGGATTGCGCTAAGTGTGGGTCATCAGCCGTCAGATGCAACGGGCAGCGGCTGCGCCGGTGAAAATTGATCGTTCTGCTGGCGGGTACGATAGCGCTCGGAGTGCTTCTCGACGAAATCGGCGAACATCTTAACACGCAACGGGGTGAACCGGGGCTGGCAATGGAGCATGTAGAAGGGACGTTTTCCCGACTGCCAGTCAGGCAGGACGGGGACGAGCTGACCATCTTGCAGGAAGGGGTGCACATAGTGCTGCGGGGCGTTGACGATGCCGAGGTGGCGCTGGGCTGCTCGCACGGCGGCCTGGGTCTGGTCGATGCAAAGGCGGGGTGTGCGCTTGATGCAGACCGTCTGTTCGTCCCGCCCGCTCAGTTGCCAGTGCTGGTGGGGCCAGCAGTAGATGAGATCGTGCTCTTCCAGCTGGGTCGGGTGGGAGGGCACACCCATCTTCTCCAGATAGAGGGGGGAGGCGAACAGACCGTACTGGATGTGGCCCAGGCAGAGGGCGTTGGGCAGGGTCTGGGGAAGCTCGCCGTTGAAAAAGACCAGGTCCCTGTCCTGATCCGCCTGGAGGGCATGATCGTTGGACTGGCGGATGTCGAACTGTACCCCGGGATAGCGCAGGCCGAAGTCCGCCAGCATGTCGACCAGGATGGTGTTGGAGAGGGCGATGGGGGCCGCGAGGCGGATGAGGCCGCTGATGTCCGTCTCCTCACCCCTGATTTCGCCGGTGGCCTGCTCTATCTCTGCCAGGGGGGTACAGAGGCGCTCGTAATAGCGCAGCCCTTCGTCCGTGAGACGCAGCTTGCGGGTGGATCTGTGCAGCAGGCTGCATCCGAGCTGCTCTTCCAGTTGGGAGATACGTCGACTGATGGTGCCGGTCGGCATGCCCAGCGCAGCGGCGGCGTGGGAGAAACCGCCCTCTTGCACCACCTTGACGAACAGATAGAACTCTTCGATGTACTTCATAAGCGGTTTTAGGGGGTGTTCTGGCTGTAACAAGCCAGTGACCTTATGAAGAGTCACCGGGCTTGGCAAGCGCAATCCGGCGTTTAATTGATCTGGATTAGATTCGACTCGCGCTGGTATTGCTGGAGCAGATGGACGAAATCTTCCGGGGATCTGTCCAGGCTGTTGTCGGGCACCAGCAGATCGTACCCCAGCAGGTCACGCAGCCGTGCCATCCGGTTGCCGAGCATGGCGATCACCCCCTCATAGCGCTGGCCGGAGGGTGAGCAGAAGCGGCTCTCCTCCAGCAGTCCCTCTCCCAGGAGCCCACTGCCGCACCCTCCGGTCGGGCAGTCGGGGCGCTCGCTTCGCATGGCCTGCATCAGCACGGCGCGCTGCTCAGTGAGCAGACGGACGGCGAGCCGGGGTGTGATCAGCGTCAAAAAAGCGTCGTAATCCTTTATTTTCAAACCGATGTAGGGCAGCTCCACCAGATCCCACCCCAAATGGATACGTGGTTGGTCAATTCGCTGAATATTTCTCCATTTCAGGATCCAGCCGCCGTACTTGTGATGGTATTGCAGGCAGTCCTGACACAAAGAGAGACTAAAATGAGGCTCACCCAGTTTCCAAACCCCGACAAGAATTGTCATCAGGCCCGCCAGGAGGAGGGAAATGGCGGGGATTAGTAGTTGTTCACGAAGAAAAAAAAGTATAAAAATCATAGCAATGGTTATCACCATGCCCAACAATACCAGTGTGAGTCCATTTCTTCGTACCATGGGGATCACATGTAGCGTTTTCATATGATTTCGGCCTTTTTTCATCCGTTTGTTATCCGATTATGGGCCGGAACGGATTTTGTACCAGCGTGAATGCTCCTGTCAGGGGGCGCAAGCGACTGGTTCGACCATGAGCTTTCAGCATGAATCATCACTCAACATGAATACGCTAGACGAACGCCTGCTCACCGTGATGGATGTCCTCCACACGCCTGTCTGGGTCTATGACATCCAGCGTCATCATATTTACTGGGCCAACGATGCTGCCCTCGGGCTCTGGGAGGCGAGCTCCCTGGCCGAGCTGAAGTCCCGGGATTTCTCCGCCGACATGGCCGCCGCCATCGATCTGTTGCTGCAGCGCTATCTCGGCGATTTCCAGCAGGAGCGCAGTTACAACGAGTGGTGGACCCTCTCGCCCAAGGGGGTCAAGAAGCAGGTCTATCTGCGTCTTTCCGGGATCCAGCTTGCCGGAAGGCAGATGATGATGGCGGAAGCGGTCATCGATGCCGACACCCTCTATCAGGAGTCCTCCCTCGCCACCGGCGACACCCTGGCCTGTCTCTTTGACAACGAGGGGCGCCTCGAGAGCGGCAACCATCACTTCGACATGTGCTTTGGCACCGGCATTCTGACGCTGCCCCAGATCTTCTCCGGTGCGGACGAGGCCTTCTATCGTCGCCTCTCTCGTCTGGACGAAGTGGTGGCCGAAGGGGAGTGCCGCACCCAGAAGGGGATGCGCTGGTTCCAGTACCAGTTTCGCCATATCCAGCAGGGGGCACGGATCCTGCTGACCATGCGGGACATCACGGATCGCAAGCTCGAAGAGCTGGAGCATCGCCACCTGGCCTGGCACGACTCCCTCACCGGGCTGCTCAACCGCTACGGCCTGATGAAATCCCTGGAAGCCTATTGCGGCCTCGGGGGGCGCTTTGCCCTGGTGTTCATGGATCTGGACAACTTCAAACTGGTCAATGACAACTACGGCCACAAGGCAGGGGATCGCCTGCTGGAGCGGGTCGCCGGACGGCTCAAGCAGATCTGCCCGCGGGACGTGGAGCTGGCGCGCCTTGGCGGGGACGAGTTCACCGCCCTGGTGCCCCTCAACCAGGCGAGCGATCGGGCCCAGGAGGTGGCGGATCTCATGCTCTCCCAGATGAGCAAGCCACTGCAGCTGAGTGGTGTCCCCGAGGTCACCATCGGCGGCAGCATTGGCATCGCCATCTACCCGGACGACGCGGATGACGGCGACAACCTCATCACCCGTGCCGACATGGCCATGTACCAGGCCAAGCAGATGGGGCGGCTTCGCTGGCAGCGCTTCACCCCCAGCATGCAGCAAAGCCTGCATCGCAAGCTGACCCTCAAGCAGTTTCTGGCCAAGGCCGTCGGTCGGGGGGAGCTCAGCCTGCGCTATCAGCCCCAGGTGGATGTGGCGCAAGGTCGGGTCATCGGTTTCGAGGCCCTGGTACGCTGGTACAATCCCGTGCTCGGCCATGTGTCGCCGGCGGAGTTCATTCCGCTGGCCGAAGAGATGGGGCTCATCCGGGAAATTGGAAGCTGGGTGCTTTCCACCGCATTGGCCCAGATGGGGGAGTGGCAGCGACAGGACGGGGTGAGGGTGCCGGTGTCGGTCAATCTCTCGGGCTTCCAGCTCTCTGCCAGTTTGCCGGAGCTGGTGGCCCAACTGCTCGAGGCATTCTCGGTGGAGGCGGCGCTGCTGACCCTGGAGCTGACCGAGACGGTGCTGATGCTCGACATGAAGGGGTGCATCGAGATCCTCGACGCCCTGAGCGAGCAGGGGATCAAGATCGCCATCGACGACTTCGGGACGGGCTACTCCTCCCTGGCCTACCTCAACCGGTTGCCCATCGACACCATCAAGCTGGACCGCTCCTTCGTGGTGGGGCTCAACCTGCCGGTGATCCGGGCGACGGTGGCCATGGCCACCAGTCTGGGGCTAGGGATCCTGGCGGAAGGGGTGGAGGAGGAGCACGAGCTCGCGGCCCTGCAGACCCAGGGTTGCCACGTCTTCCAGGGGTTCCTGTTCAGCCGTCCCATGACACCGGAAGAGGTGGCGGCGGCGGGGTTCGCAGTACAGTGCCGGCTGGGTCGCTATCCCCTCGCAAACCATTGAGCAAGTTGTCGATAAATGTGCGGCATCTCCCAATTATGAAGTGCGAGATGCCAAATTAAACATAATTAATCGAATTTTTGTCTCATATCATGGGATCCATTAGACGTTATCGCTAGTATGCGCGCTCATTCCTTGGTAATGGAGTATCACCATAATGAGTCAAGCTGCAGTGAACGAGCGTCCGGCCCCTCCCAACGGCTGGTTGAACCGCTTTCTGAACGGGGTGGAGAAGGCGGGCAACAAGCTGCCGGATCCCGCCATGCTCTTCCTCTATGCCTTGCTGATCGTCTGGGTCGGCTCCTGGATAGGCTCCCAGTTCTCCTTCGATCTGGTCAATCCCCGCACCGGAGAGGCCGTGGTCATCAACAACCTGTTGACCGGGGCAGGGCTGGCGGACTTTCTCGCCAGCATGGTTACCACGTTCACCGGGTTTGCTCCCCTTGGCATCGTGCTGGTGGCCATGCTGGGGGTCGGGGTGGCTGAACAGTCCGGTTTCATCAACACCGGGCTCAAGAAGCTGCTCAAGGTGACGCCGGCGCGCTTTCTGACCCCCATGCTGATCCTGGTGGCCATCGTCAGCCATACCGCCGCCGATGCGGGCTATGTGCTGGTGATCCCCATTGGCGGCATCATCTTCCATGCAGCGGGTCGCCACCCGCTGGCGGGGATTGCCGCAGCCTTTGCCGGGGTTTCCGGCGGGTTTGCCGCCAACTTCCTGCCCTCCGGCGGGGATGCGCTGCTTCAGGGTTTCACCCAGTCTGCAGCCCAGTTGTTCGACCCTGACTACATGGTCAACACCCTGTGCAATATCATGTTCACCGGTGCTTCTTCCTTGCTGATCATCTGCGTGGGCTGGTTTGTCACCGAGAAGATTGTCGAGCCGCGCCTCAAGCAAGTGCCCCTCAACGAGGATCTGGAGAGCGCCGACGAGATGGGTCGTTACAGCGCCCAGGAGAGCCGGGCCTTCAACTGGGCCGGGTTCGCCATGCTGGCGGCCGTGGTGCTGCTGGGGCTGGCGCTGGCCCCCGGCGACTCGCCGATGCGGGCACCGGACGGTTCCCTCACCACCTTCGCCGCACCGGTGATGAAGTCCATCGTGCCCCTCATCTTCCTGCTCTTCATCCTGCCCGGGATCGTCTACGGCTTTGTCGCCGGCAGCTTCAAGAGCGGCAAGGATGTGATCGACGCCATGTCGGCCACCATGAACAAGATGGGCTCCTACATGGTGATGGCCTTCTTCTGCGCCCTCTTCATCAAGGCGTTTGGGGATTCCAACCTCGGTACCCTGCTGGCGCTCTCCGGTGCCGAGGTGCTTCACGCCCTGGCGCTGCCGGGAGAGGTGACCATCGTCGGCATCATACTGCTGACGGCCACCGTCAACCTGGTGGTGGGCTCGGCCTCCGCCAAGTGGGCCCTCATCAGCCCCATCCTGGTGCCCATGCTGATGGCGGTGGGGATCTCGCCCGAGCTGACTCAGGCCGCGTATCGGGTGGGGGATTCCGCCTCCAACATCATCACCCCGCTGATGGTCTTCTTCCCCCTGGTGGTGGTCTATTGCCAGCAGTATGTGAAGAGCACAGGCATCGGCACCCTGGTCTCCATGATGTTGCCTTACTCCCTGGCCTTCCTGGTGAGCTGGACGGGCTTCCTGCTGCTCTACTGGGCGCTGGGGTTCCCGCTTGGGTTGCAGGCCCCCTATGTCTATCCTGCCCCTTGAGGGTGACGGGGGGCCTTGGGCCCCCCGCTTTTTTTGGGTAGAGTGTGACCTTCATCCCGGAGGTACCATGAACCCGACCATCGATCTCATTCTTTCCCATCGCTCCATTCGCCAGTTCACCCCAGAGCCCGTCAGCGCAGAGCAACTGGATCAGATCCTGAGCGCCGCCCAGAGCGCCGCGAGCTCCAGCTTCCTCCAGGCCAACAGCATCATCCGGGTCACCGACAAGGGGCTGCGGGCCACCCTGGCGGAGCTGGCCGGCCATCAGGCCTATGTGGTCGAGGCGGCGGAGTTTCTGGTGTTTTGTGCCGACTACCATCGTCACAGCCAGATAGTGCCGGAGGCCCGCACCGGCTTTGTGGAGCAGCTCATGATCGGGGCCATCGACGGCGCCCTGATGGCGCAAAATGCCTTACTGGCGGCCCAGTCACTTGGGCTGGGCGGGGTCTATATCGGCGGCATTCGCAACAATCCGGCCGAGGTGAGCGAGGTGCTGGGTCTGCCCCATCAGGTGATCCCGCTGTTTGGCCTCTGCCTGGGCCATCCCGCCCAGCGGCCGGAGCAAAAACCGCGGCTGCCCCGGGCGCTGGTGGTGCACGAGAACCGCTATCCTGCCACCCTGGACCGCACCCTGCTGGCCCGGTATGACAGGCAGATCCACGACTACTACCAGGCCCGCAGCAGCAACAACAAGGATCAGACCTGGAGCGGACAGATCAGGGGGATCCTGGGCAAGGAGGCGAGGCCCTTCATGCTGGGATTCCTGCAGTCGAAGGGTTTTTGCCTCAAGTAATGGGGGCGGCGGGCGATATGGAGCATGACGCACCGGATGCGGTCACCGCCTGCGAGCGTTCTTGTGAGGCAATACGGGATCTGGGCGCTACCCTATGAGGCTAAGCTGTTGTAGGATCTCGCAATTGGATTGGGACTGGAGTGTGAACACCCTATGATTTTAACCCTGATATTGCTGTCAATCGGCGCACTCCTGTTTCTGGTCATCGCCTATAACGTGGTGCAGCAATACAAGCAGAAGGCCGAATCGGACAAGCGCCAGGCCATTGCCCGTCACAAGGCGGTGGCAGACGAGACTGAAGAGGTGTTGCTGAACGTCAATCTGGTGCCCTTTTCCAAAAACATGGTGCTGCTGTTGCAACACCGGATCCTGGATGCCTACCGCGCCATCGCGCTGGTGATGCCCAATGCGCAGGTCAAGCAGCGCATCGCCGACGTCCAGCTCCAGATCAAGAACGTGCAGGAGAACTACAGCAGCCAGGACGAGGGACATTTCAAGACGCCGGAGTCCGACCGCCAGGCCATCCAGATGCTGCAACTGGCCAAGAAGATGCGGGCCGTGCTGCGTGTCGAGCACAACAAGGGCAAGATAGATCCCCAGGGCTTTGCCCAGGAGGATCGCCGCCTCGAGCTGATGCAGCTCAAGATCAACATCGCCAACCTGCTCAAGCGGGCCATGGATGCCCAGATCCAGGGGCAGTACGGCACCTGCCGCCAGCTCTACACCAAGGGGCTGGGGGCGCTGGCCAATGTCACCGACAAGGATCCCTACCTGCTGGCGCGGGAAGAGGACATGCGTCAGGGGATGCGCCAGCTGGAAGAACACCTGCAGCAGCACAGCGAGAAGGAGCTGCAAAACATCAAGGACAAAGAGACGGACGAACTGGACGTCCTGTTCCAACCCAAGAAGAAATGGTGATCATGTCACATCCCCTGGATTCCACACTGGGGCCCATGGCCCCATTTGTTTGCCAACTGCTCACGGAAATGCGTGCCGTCATGGGAGTCAAGGACTCCCCCGTGGTGGATCACCTCTGCTACCGCGCTGCCACCCTGCCGGAATATCTGGAGTTGAAAGCGGTGCTGGCCGCCCACGGAGTCTTGCTGGTGGAGGGGATGATAGGCGGGCGTCCCATCGCCACCTATCGCTTGCACCAGCCCGTCTGCTGGGAGCAGGTGACCGTCCCCTGCATCGAACTGGCCGCCCCCAAGGCGGGCCGACGCCATCAGGCCGGGCTCGAACATATCGAGCTGGTGGTGCCCTCGCTCACGGCCTT
Source organism: Aeromonas sp. FDAARGOS 1418 (assembly GCF_019048585.1). Lineage (NCBI taxonomy): Bacteria > Pseudomonadati > Pseudomonadota > Gammaproteobacteria > Aeromonadales > Aeromonadaceae > Aeromonas > Aeromonas sp. FDAARGOS 1418. The sequence goes on from NZ_CP077387.1 coordinate 2,726,531, forward strand.
GGTGGCGACGCATCCCGATGTCCCCTTCAAGACCGGCAACATCGATGACGGACGCAATCCGGATATAGGATTGATGCTGCCCTCCGGGCAGATCAAGTTTCATCTGCGCCCGCTTGAGGAGGTGATCGACGAAGAGCTCTGTACCGGCGCCGTGGTGCCGGTACCGGCGGACTATTATGACGGTCTGTGAGGGGAGGGCCCGTTGACGGGAGCCTGACCCTGTGGCGTCAACGCACAAGCGGGCGCCACACGTCCTTTCAAGTGACCGAGCCAGAGGCTCAACCCCGCGGTGATCATCAACACCAGCTCGATGCCGAGCACCAGACCCCATAGCCCCCCTTGCTCCCAGAAGGGATGCAGATAAAGCCCGCCCAGACTGGCTCCCAGGTAGTACCCCACCAGATAGAGCGACGAGGCGAGCGCCCGGTTGTGCTCTACGTGCTGGCCGACCCAGGCGCTGGCGCAGGCGTGGGCCAGGAAGAAGCCGAAGCTCGAGACAAGCAATCCCCCGATGATGGCGACAAGGCTCCCCTGCAACAGGGCCAGGCTGCCGAGTGCCATCAAGGTTATTCCCGCCAGCAGCAGACGATGTGCTCCCCAGCGATGTGCCCCGCGGCCGCTCAGTGAAGAGGCGACGGTGCCGGTGAGGTAGGTCAGAAACAGCATGCCGAGCCACTGGGTCGGCAGGGAGAAGGGGGCCTTGGCCAGCAGGAAGGTGAGATAGCTGTACTGGTTCAGGAAGACCATGAAGTTGAGGCCACCGATGAGATAGGCCCCCACCAGCAGGGGATTGCCAAGGTGACTCTGGATGGCGCGGCGCAGTTGCCCAGGCGCTGCCTCCACGGCCACGAAGCAGCGCTGGGCGGGCAGCAGCCAGATGACCAGTGGCAGCAGGGCGAGGCTGATGATCCCGATACCGAGGAAAGTGTGCTGCCAGTCACCAAACCAGCCAGCCAGCAGACCGCCGACCACCCGGCCCGCGATGCCCCCCAGGGAGTTGGCCGCGATATAGACGCCGACGGCTACGATCAGGGCACGTTTGCTGAACTCTTCCCCCATGTAGGCAATGGCGGTGGCGGGCAGCCCTGCCAGCAGGACGCCTTGCAGGATGCGCAGGCTCACCAGCACATCAAAGTGGGTGACCCAGGGGATGCACAGGGAGAGCAGGATGGCGGCCGCCAGGGTCCACAGCATGATCCGCCGCCGTCCGAACCGATCAGCCAGACGGGCACAGACGAGCAGGGAGCCTGCAAGCCCTGCGGTGCAGCCTGCCAGCGTCCAGCTGGCGGACAGGGCGCTGACGGAGAAAACCTCTGCCAGGAGCGGCAGCAGGGGATGGGTCTGGTAGAGATTGAGGAATACCAGGAAGGAACCCAGGCTGAGGGCCAGGGTGGCGCGTATCCATTCGCGACTGCCTACTTCGATCATATGGAGTTGTCCCGACGACTTTTGTGCAGGGTAGTGCGACGAAACGTATAAATATAATATATTTAAGTTATCACCCTGATAAATGAAATTGATATGGATCTGAAACAGCTCGGATACCTGCTGGCGGTGCGCGATGCCGGCTCCTTCACCAGGGCGGCCCAGGGGCTGAACGTAGCCCAGCCTGCCGTCAGCATGGCCATCGCCAAGCTGGAGCAGCAGCTCGATCTGCGGCTGTTTGACCGGCAGGACCGCAGCGTGCGCCTCACCCCGGAGGGAGAGGTCCTCTGTCGCCACGCCGAACGGCTGCTGCGCCAGATGCACCAGGCCGAGGCCGAGATGGCCGAGCTCAAGGGGCTGGAGCGGGGGGAGGTGCGCATCGGCATCCCCTACATGATGGGATCCTATTACTTCCCGCCAATCCTGATGGCGTTCAAGCATCGCTACCCCGGCTTGAAGATCCGGGTGGAGGAGGCGGGCACCCGGGAGCTGCTCAGCCGCATGGTGGATGGCAGTCTGGATCTCGCCATCCTCATCACCAGCGATCTGCCACCGGCCCTCGAGGGGGCGCAACTGCTGCGGGAAGAGATGCTGATGGTGGTGGGGGAGGAGCACCCCCTGCGTGGCGCTGAGGCGGTCTCGCTGCCACAGTTCTTCGGCCAGGAGCTCGCCATGTTCCGGCGAGGCTTCTACCACAGGGAACACATGGAGGTGTTGGCGCAGGGGCTGGGGGTAGAGCCTGACATCGCGTTCGAAAGCAATCTCATCCCGCTGCTCAAGGCGGTGGTGCGTCAGGGATTCGCCGTGACCACCTTCCTGCGCATGGCGCTGGAAGAGGAGCCGGCCCTCACCGGCATCCCTTTTTCACCCCCCATCTTCCTGGATCTCTGCGTAGCCTGGCGACGGGGGGATCCGCTCTCCATGGCGAACCGGGCATTGCGGGATTTTTTGCTGTCACAAAGGGATATTTCTCACCATTGCGCTACAAATACTGAATGATTGAGTGGTATCACCAATAAAAACGCCTCCAATCTGGAGGCGTATGCTGGCAAGGTGGATGCAGCCTTATTTCTTGAACAGGTGATCCAGCTTGTTTGCCTTGGTGGAGAGATAAAACTCGTTGTGGGGATTGCGACCTTCCTGAAGGGGCACGCGCTCCGCCACCGGGATGCCAAAGGATTCCATCGCCTTCAACTTGCGCGGGTTGTTGGTCATCAGGCGCAGGGACTTGACCTCGAGCGCCTTGAGCATGTCGGCACAGATGGTGTAGTCGCGCATGTCGGCGGCAAAGCCAAGCGCCACGTTGGCCTCCACGGTATCGGCCCCCTGATCCTGCAGATGATAGGCCCGGATCTTGTTGAGCAAGCCGATGCCTCGCCCTTCCTGACGGACATACAGCAGGACGCCGCGGCCCGCCTTGGCGATGTTTTCCAGCGCGGCCTGCAATTGGAAGCCGCAGTCACAACGCAGACTGAACAGGGCATCCCCGGTCAGACACTCGGAATGAATGCGTCCCAGCACGGGTTCGCCGTCTGCGATATCGCCCATCACCAGCGCGGCATGATCCTTGCCCGTGCCGGTTTCCTGAAAACCAACCAGCGTGAAAGTGCCCCAGGGGGTCGGCAACTTGGATTTGGCCACGAGGGTAACGCTGCTCATATGGTTGCTCCTGACTACAGCTGCTTAAAAAAGGGCGGCCAGTTTAGCGCGCATTGTCCGGAACAACCATAAGAACAAAACCTTGCGTGAGAAGTGGGTTAACCCGATTGGTCAGAATAGGTGCAATCGCGACGACTTTTGCGCAATTGTGTGCCCTGACAACTGCCAGCGACGGCGCATTCGGGTATAATCGGCGCCCATTACCCCATCCCGACAGGGATGTGTGCAACCAGTCAAGATGCCGAGTGCGCAGGAGAAACGTTATGGCTCAGATGGCCCCCGTGATGACTATTGATGGCCCAAGTGGAGCAGGAAAAGGCACCTTGTGCCAGTTGCTGGCTGAAAAACTGGGCTGGCACCTGCTCGATTCCGGTGCCATCTACCGGGTGCTCTCCCTGGCAGCCCTGCATCACGATGTGGAGCTCGATTCCGAAGCCGCATTGGTTCCCCTGGCCGCCAATCTGGATGTGCAATTCCAGGTAGAAGGGGAGCTGGTCAAGGTGATCCTCGAAGGGGAGGATGTTTCCCGCACCATTCGTACTGAAGAAGTGGGCAACGCAGCCAGCAAAATTGCGGCGTTTCCCCGGGTACGTGAAGCCCTGCTGCGCCGTCAGCGAGCATTTCGCCAAGCCCCCGGTCTCATCGCCGACGGTCGCGACATGGGGACAGTGGTTTTCCCCGAGGCGGATGTGAAGATTTTCCTCGACGCCAGCGCCGAGGAGCGGGCCCAGCGCCGCTATAAGCAGTTGCAAGATAAGGGCTTTGATGTTAACTTTGAGCGTCTTTTAACCGAGATTCGGGAACGTGACGATCGCGACAGAAATCGCGCCGTCGCTCCCCTGAAACCCGCGGAAGATGCTCTTGTTGTAGACTCAACGTCCATGACCATAGATGAAGTGCTGGCAACGGTGCTTGCCTATGCAGAGCAACAACTTTGTGATGTCAGCGCAAACTGATGTCAGTCGTCTGCACCAAGGATGGCGCAGATAATTTAAAACAACCCCGCTTGTGCCGGATTACAAGTGGATGTTTCATTTGTGACATAAACAATGATCGAATCTTTTGCTCAACTCTTTGAAGAGTCCCTGAACGCCGTTGAAACCCGTCAAGGTTCCATCGTCAAGGGCACTGTCGTTGCTATCGAGAACGGTTTCGTACTGGTTGATGCCGGTCTGAAATCCGAGTCTGCTATCCCGGCTGAAGAATTCAAGAACGCCATGGGCGAGCTGGAAATCAACGTAGGTGACTCCGTTGACGTGGCTCTGGACTCTATCGAAGATGGTTTCGGCGAAACCAAGCTGTCCCGCGAAAAAGCCAAGCGCCACGAAGCCTGGCTGCAGCTTGAAAAAGCTTACGAAGAGCAAGCTACCGTTATCGGTATCATCAACGGCAAGGTCAAGGGTGGTTTCACCGTTGAGCTGAACGGCATCCGTGCCTTCCTGCCGGGTTCTCTGGTTGACGTGCGTCCGATCCGTGACACCGCTCACCTGGAAAACAAAGAACTCGAGTTCAAAGTCATCAAGCTGGACCAGAAGCGCAACAACGTTGTTGTTTCCCGTCGTGCCGTGATCGAGACCGAGAACACCTCCGAGCGTGAAAGCCTGCTGGCCAACCTGCAAGAAGGTCAAGAAGTTAAGGGTATCGTCAAGAACCTGACCGACTACGGTGCATTCGTAGATCTGGGCGGTGTTGACGGCCTGCTGCACATCACCGACATGGCGTGGAAGCGCGTTAAGCATCCTTCCGAAATCGTCAATGTTGGCGACGAGATCGCTGTCAAGGTTCTGAAGTTCGACCGCGAGCGTACCCGTGTATCCCTGGGCCTGAAGCAGCTGGGCGAAGATCCCTGGGTTGCTATCGCCAAGCGTTACCCGGAGACCACCCGTCTGTCTGGCCGCGTGACCAACCTGACCGACTACGGCTGCTTCGTTGAAATCGAAGAAGGCGTTGAAGGCCTGGTACACGTATCCGAGATGGATTGGACCAACAAGAACATCCACCCGTCCAAGGTTGTCAACGTTGGCGACGTGGTTGACGTGATGGTTCTGGACATCGACGAAGAGCGTCGTCGTATCTCCCTGGGTCTGAAGCAGTGCAAATCCAACCCGTGGCAGCTGTTTGCCGAAACTCACGCCAAGGGCGACCGTGTTTCCGGCAAGATCAAGTCCATCACTGACTTCGGTATCTTCATCGGTCTGGATGGCGGCATCGATGGCCTGGTTCACCTGTCTGACATCTCCTGGAACAACCAGGGCGAAGAAGCCGTGCGTGAATTCAAGAAGGGCGACGAAATCGAAGCCGTTGTTCTGCAAGTGGACCCGGAGCGTGAGCGCATCTCCCTGGGCGTCAAGCAGATCGAAGAAGACCCGTTCAATAAGTACCTGTCTGACAACAAGAAAGGTGCTATTGTGAAGGGCAAGGTTACCGAGGTTGATGCCAAGGGTGCCGTGATCGAACTGGCTGACGGCGTAGAAGGCTACCTGCGTGCCTCCGACGCTGCTCGTGACCGCGTAGAAGACGCCACTCTGGTGCTGTCTGTTGGTGACGAAGTTGAAGCCAAATTCATGGGCGTTGATCGCAAGAACCGCACCGTAAGCCTGTCTGTCCGTGCCAAGGACGAGGCTGACGAGCGTGTTGCCATCGACAGCCTGAACCAACAAGAAGAAGTTGTGTTCAGCAATGCCATGATGGAAGCGTTCAAAGCCGCCAAGGGTGAGTAATCCTTGATGCAAGAAAAGGGCGGCATTGCGCCGCCCTTTTTTATCTTGGCAAAATGATTATTGCATGTGATCGGGGAAGGAGATTTAACCTTATGACCAAATCAGATCTCATCGAACAACTGGCAGCCAGCCGCATGCATATGCCGGCCAAGGATGTCGAAGCCGCCATCAAGGAGATCCTTGAGCAGATGGCATCGACCTTGCAAAACGGCGACCGGATTGAAATCCGAGGATTTGGCAGTTTCTCGCTGCACTATCGTGCGCCCCGCGTGGGTCGCAACCCCAAGACCGGGGACAAGGTTGAACTGACCGGGAAATATGTCCCGCACTTCAAACCTGGCAAAGAGTTGCGCGAACGCGTCAACATCATCGAATAATGCAGAAAACGGCATACCTGAGTATGCCTTTTTCATTTTTATGGCCTGGAGTCTGCCCGTTGTCGGGTTTCTCACACTCTTTTCCCATTCGCGCTAGAGTCTGCCTGTGATTTTAAGGATAATCAGTCACTCATTCGCTACAGACAGGGAGCTCCCATGAAGCGTATCTTGGCCCTCATTCCACTGGTGCTGGTGTTTGTCCTGACCCTTGCCATTGGTTCTCAAAATGGTCAGCTGGTGCAGTTCAACTACCTGATTGCCCGGGGGGAGTTCTCGCTCTCCATGTTGCTGGGGTTCTTCTTCGCCGGCGGCTTTCTGCTGGGCTGGCTGGTGTTTGGCCTGCTGTTCCTGCGTCTCAAACTGCAAAATCGCACCCTGAACCGAACCATGCGTCGTCAATCTCGCGAGTTGGAGCTTGCCCGGTCGACAACCAAGGAATAATGTCCCTCGATGCTTGAACTGCTTTTCCTGCTGTTGCCCATCGCCGCCGGTTATGGCTGGTACATGGGCCGCAGGAGTGTTCGCCAGGACACCCAGCAACAGAGTAACCAGTTTTCCCGCCAGTACGTGGCGGGCCTCAACTATTTGCTCTCTGACGAGTCGGACAAGGCGGTGGATCTCTTTATCCAGCTGCTGGAAGTCGACAGCGAAACCATCGAAACCCACCTCTCCCTCGGCAACCTGTTCCGTCAACGGGGCGAGGTCGATCGCGCCATCAAGATCCACCAGAACCTGGTCGCCCGTCAGCTGACCCGTGAGCAGCGTCAGCTTGCCTTGCAGGAGCTGGCCCGTGACTTTCTGGCTGCCGGCTTGCTCGATCGGGCCGAAGCACTCTGGAAAGAGCTGTGTGATGACAGCGATTTCGAAGAGACGGCTCTGGCACAGCTCCTGATCATTCATCAGCAGTTGCGTGACTGGGACAATGCCATCGCCGTGGCGGTGCGTCTGCAGAAATTCCAGGGCAAGAAGCTGGCCGAGCCCATTTCCCACTTCTATTGCGAACAGGCTGAGAGTGCCTTGCGCGATGGTGACAAGCCTGCGGGCATCACCAAGCTCAAGCGTGCGCTCGGTGCCCACCCGGCCTGTGCCCGCGCCAGCCTGCGGCTGGCCGATCTGGCGATGGAGGAGGGCAGGTTCGAGGATGCGGCCAAGGAGCTCCTGCGGGTGTTCGAGCAGGACATCGACTTTGCCTCCGAAGCCATGCCGAAACTGCTCGAATGCTATCGCCAGCTTGGTCGCAGCCAGGAGCTGATCCCGCTGCTTGAAAAAGCGGTAGAGGATCATGCGGGGGTCAGCGTGACCCTGGCGCTGGCCAATCTGGTGGAGGCCCGCGATGGGTTGAGCCAGGCCCGGGCCCTGGTGCTGCGCCAACTGCGTCGCCACCCCTCCATGAAGGGCTTCTATCAGCTGGTCGGTTTCCAGTTGGCCAGTGCCGAGGAGGGGCCTGCCAAGGAGAGCCTGGAGCTGCTGCAACAGTTGGTCGGTGAGCAGATCAAGATCAAGTCGACCCACAAGTGCCGTCAGTGCGGCTTTGCCACCCATTCGCTGTTCTGGCAATGCCCTTCCTGCCGGCAGTGGGGCACCATCAAGCCGATCCGAGGGCTGGATGGAGAGTAAACGCCAGCGAGGCCAACACGCCCGGGCGAGCACGGATACCCAAGAATTTCAGATGCCAGTGTGCAACCGGGCCCCGGCTCTGCTGCGCCTGGCTGTGGCATAACAATCCATAGGAAGTGACATGCAAGACCCCAAAGTACTGGTCGCGCTGGATTATCAGCACGAAGCCGACGCCTTTGCCTTCATTGAGCAGATCTCACCGGCCCAGTGCCGCCTCAAGGTAGGCAAGGAGATGTTTACCCTGTTTGGTCCCCAGTTCGTTCGCCAACTGGTGGCCAAGGGGTTCGACGTCTTCCTGGATCTGAAATTTCACGATATTCCCAACACCGTCGCAAAGGCGGTGGCGGCCAGTGCGGAGCTGGGCGTCTGGATGGTGAATGTCCATGCCAGCGGTGGCGAACGCATGATGCGTGCCGCCAGAGAGGCGTTGCTGCCATACGGCGACAAGGCGCCCCTGCTCATCGGGGTAACCGTGCTGACCAGCATGGAGCAGTCCGACATGGCGCCCCTGGGTCTGGATGTGACGCCGGCAGAACAGGTGATCCGCCTGGCCACCCTTGCCAAGACGGCCGGGCTGGATGGAGTGGTCTGCTCCGCGGAAGAGGCGAGTGCGCTGAAGGGGCTGCTGGGGGCCGAATTCAAGCTGGTGACGCCGGGCATTCGTCCGAGCGGATCGGCTGCCGGCGATCAGCGCCGCGTCATGACGCCGCTGGCAGCGGTGGAGGCGGGTGCGGATTATCTGGTGATCGGGCGTCCCATCACCCAGTCCTCGGATCCCGCCGCCGTGCTTGGGGCGATCAATGCCGAGCTTTGCCGGTAACGGCGTAATGGGCGATTGAGCGCAGGCCGGATCCCAGATCCGGCCTGCTGCATTTTGGCCGTGGGCTGGCCTGCCTATGGGGAGCTCAGGAGTGGACGGCCTGGGCGTCCAGACGAATGGGGAAGAGGCCGAGCAGCAGGCCGGCGAGTGCACCGATGAAGTGTGACTCGATATGTACCCTGGCACCGATGAGGGCGGAGACCGGACTCTCACCTGCGCTGTAGAAATCCAGCCCGAGCTTGATGACGATGCCGAGCAGCATCAGCCAGCCGGAGTGACGGCGAAAGCGGATGTCCTGCATGGCACCCCATACGAACAAGCCATGCAGCAGGCCGGAGAGTCCCATGTACCACTGGGTTTGCGGGCAGCCCCACCAGATGCCGAGTCCGACCGCCGTTCCCAGCAGCAGCAACAGCACGGGCAGGCGCCATCCCGTCAGGTACTCCTGAAACAGGCTGTAGAGCACGGCCAGACCGCTCAGGTTGAGCAGCAGGTGCCATCCATTGGTGTGTGCCAGATTGCCTGTTATGATGCGCCACCCTTCGCCCTGGGCGATCAGGTCGCGATCGAAGGCGAGCTGATGATTTGGCACGGTGAAAAAGAGCAAGGCAGTGACGAGCGAAAGCGCGATGACCCAGAGCAGACCCGATTTTCCTGACAACATGAAGCAGCCCAACGACAAAGAGAGCCGATACTGTACACGCTGTACCCGGGCCCTCAAAGCGTGCCTGTGCGATTATATTCAGCGGGTGCCGAACCTGGCTGCACTCCATATTCTGCAACACCCTGCCGAAGTAGGTCACCCCAAGGGGACGGCTGCGTTGCTGGCGGCGTCCCTGACCGATGTGCGCATCCATGTGGGAGAGGACTTTTCCGACGATGAAGGGCTCAATACCCTGCTTGCCGACCCCGCTGTCCAGTGCTACGTGCTGTGGCCCGATGAGGAGGCCCTGACCCTGATAGAGGCAAGGGAGCATCTCCTGAAGCGTGGACGCACCGTGCGAGCCCACTTCATCCTCCTCGATGGTACCTGGCGCAAAGCCTATCGCATGTTGCACAGCTCGCCTGCACTGCTCGGGTTGCCGCGGATCACCCTCGGCGCCATTGCCGGGCAATATTCCATTCGCAAGAAGCCCTTTGAGGAGGCACTGTCCACCCTGGAAGCGGGCTACCATCTGTTGTCCCGGTGGGAAGGAGAGCCTGAGCGCTTCGCCCCGCTGATGACCCTGTTTACCCATTTGAACCGGCAGTGGCATGACTTTGCACAAGGCCGCCGCCGTTGAGTTGCCCAGAGGAGTGAAAAACATGAAAAAAGCCGTCGTGGTCTTCAGTGGCGGGCAGGACAGCACTACCTGTCTGGTGCAGGCACAGGCCCGCTATGACGAAGTGCATGCCATCACCTTCGATTACGGCCAGCGCCACCGGGCGGAGATTGACACCGCCCGCCATCTGGCGACGGCGCTCGGGATCGCCGCCCACAAGGTAATGGATGTGACCATGCTCGGGGAGCTGGCCATCTCTGCGCTGACCCGGGACGACATACCGGTGAGCTTCGAGCTCCAGGAGAACGGCCTGCCCAACACCTTCGTGCCGGGACGCAACATCCTGTTCCTGACCTTGGCGGCCATCTATGCCTATCAGGTGGGCGCCGAAGCGGTGATCACCGGGGTGTGCGAGACTGACTTTTCGGGTTATCCCGATTGCCGCGACGACTTCGTCAAGGCGCTCAATCAGGCGGTCTCCTTGGGGCTGGATCGCCCCATCCGCTTCGAAACCCCCCTGATGTGGCTCGACAAGGCCGAAACCTGGGCGCTGGCGGATCATTACGGTCACCTCGATACCGTGCGTCACCAGACGCTCACTTGCTACAACGGTATCCAGGGAGATGGTTGCGGGGCCTGTCCGGCCTGCGAGCTGCGTCGCCGTGGCCTGGATCACTATCTGTCTGACAAGATCGGCATCCGTGCCAGACTTTACGAGAAGAGCGGACTGGGCGAGAAAAGCGGATCCTGAGCCTGTGCCTAGCCCGGGTTTGGGGTATAATCCGCCCCTTTTGCAGCAAGTCGTGACCAAGATGCACTACCCAATCAACGAGATCTTCCAGACCATCCAGGGGGAGGGGGTATTTACCGGCCTGCCCGCCATCTTCGTTCGCCTTCAGGGCTGCCCGGTGGGCTGCCCCTGGTGCGATACCCGCCACACCTGGGTGGTGGACCCCGAGCGTGAGCTGGCCCCTGGCGAGGTACTCGATCGTTCCAATGAGTCCGACGGCTGGAGCAAGATGAGCACGGAAGATATTCTGGCCAGCTTTACCCGGCTCGGTTACCGGGCCCGTCACGTGGTGTTGACCGGTGGTGAGCCCTGCCTCTACGACTTGCGCGAGCTCTCTTCGGCCCTGGTGGCATCGGGTTATCAGGTGCAGATCGAAACCAGCGGGACCAGCGAGGTGCTGACCCATGAGCAGACCTGGGTGACTGTTTCCCCCAAGATCGGCATGAAGGGTGGGTTGCCGGTGCTGGTCTCTGCACTGGAGCGGGCCAACGAGATCAAGCACCCGGTGGCCACCGAGCACCATATCGAGGAGCTGGATGCCCTGCTGGCCACCGCCCGGCTGCGCCCCGATGTGATGATTGCGCTGCAACCCATCAGCCAGAAAGCCAGGGCCACGGAGCTGGCCATGGCGACCTGCATCGCCCGTAACTGGCGACTCTCCATCCAGACCCATAAATACCTGAATATCGATTGATATGGATGGACTCAGCGATGAGCGCATCTTGCTGACGCTGGCCAGCAAGATGCCTTACGGGAAATACAAGGGGCGGCGCATCATCGATATTCCCGAGCCCTATCTGGTATGGATGGCGCGAAGCGGTTTTCCAGCCGGTACCCTGGGCCAGTCTCTGGCACTGGCCTACGAGATAAAGCTCAATGGACTCGAGTCCATGATTATTCCCATTATTAACAGGATGTCAGAATGAGAATATATACAAGGCAAGGGGACAAGGGGCTCACGCGACTGGCCGATGGCACTTCCCTGGCCAAAGACGATAAACGTGTCGAGACCTATGGCGCCATCGACGAGCTGAATTCCCAAATAGGCTTGTTGATGGCTGAAATACCCGCCGGGGAGACGACTCTCCTGGCCGATCTCATATTGTTGCAGCAGGAGCTGTTTGATCTGGGGGGGGAGCTGGCATTTTCCAGTGAATCACAAACGGATACGCTGTGGCAGGTGAACGAGGCTTGGACGAACAGGCTCGAGCAACAGATCGATGCCTACAGTGCCGGGTTGCCGGTGCTGCGCAATTTTATTTTGCCGAGCGGTTCGCGGGCGGCGGCCCAGGCACATGTGGTGCGTACCCTGACCCGTCGCTGCGAGCGCCTGCTGCTTGGGTTGAGCCGCGTAGAGCGGGTGAATCCGGCCGTTTTGCCCTACCTCAACCGGCTGAGCGACTGGTTTTTCACCATCGCCCGATACCTGCTGGTATCGTCGGGTACCCCGGAGATCCTCTGGGTCAAGGCGGCTGACAGAGGCTGACCACCGCTCGACGCAGCAATAAAAAAACCTCGCCTTGCGAGGTTTTTTTATTGCTGTGGAAAGGGGCCTGATATTGCTGTCAGATAGCAAAGGCTTCCACGGATTTGCCTTCAGCAACGGCCTTGGCAATGACCGAGGGCATGCGGCCCTGACCGGTCCAGGTTTTTTCCACACCATTGTCCAGATAACGATATTTGGCGGGGCGGGGCGCACGTTTGCTGACCTTGGTATTCTCGGGCACCACGGTGTTGACCAATTCGGCGGGATCGATCCCAGCGGCCTTCAGCATTTCGGCATATTCGGCAATTTTCTTTTGATGCTCTTCACGGGCCTGGCGTTCGGCGGATTCATCTTGCCGACGTTCATCGACGATGGCGGAGAGCTTTTCCAAGCCTTCTTCCAGTTGTTCCAGCGTCAAATCGCGGCAAGCTGCACGCAGGCTACGGATATTCAACAGCACTTTCAGAAATTCGTTCATATTGGCTACCACGCGAGCAAAATATTAAGGGAAGAACTGGTTTTTCGATAATTTATAGGGGTATTTGGCACCAAGTCAAGCCTGCCAAAATAATTAATTAGGCTGATAAATTAAGTCTTGAAATAGATATGAAGGATATTTTTATCCGTTTGACGGGCCAACATCTTCGAATGGGTTCATGTCAGATGAAAATATCGCCAGCGGAGTCTTTGATGAACCATTTGACTACCTTTGCAGATATGGGGGCCACAGAAACCTTGAAATTTAATCAAAAAACTTGCTATCACCCGGTGGCTCGATAAAATGTGCCGCGAATACCTTTAAGTAGAGGCGCGCTGCCTATGAGTAACCGAGCGGAGGGTGATGCCTGCGATGCTCGATGAAAGGAGTCGGCGCCGAAGTGACCAGGCCATCATACCGGGTTGCTGGTTCTGCATCTAATAGGTGCAGGACTGCCATAGTCATCCACTATGGAGCGCTACCTGAAGGGGCTGAGGAGTATACCCTCCCCATGGGTTTTGTTTCTTTGATCCTCTCGGTAGATCTCCACCTGTTGTCTTTAGGTGCAAAGAGATCATGGACATCGTTCATTACGCCGACTCCGGTTGGTCCGTCGTTCCCCCCCTGCTGGCCGTTGCGCTGGCGATCATCACCCGCCGCGTCCTGGTGTCGCTGGGGGTGGGCATAGTCGCAGGCAGCCTGCTGCTCAACCAGTTCTCTCCCCTTGCGTCCCTGCATTACATGCTCGATACCGTGCTCAGGATCTTCTGGGTCGACGGTGCGCTCAACCGTGACAACGTCAACATGATCCTCTTCATGTTGCTGCTGGGCGGCCTCATCAGTCTGATGAGCGTCTCCGGTGCGACCCGGGCGTTTGCCGAGTGGGCGGAGCGCCGCGCCAAGACCCGCAAGGGTGCCAAGTCCCTGACCGGTCTGATGGTGTTCGCCTTCTTCATCGACGACTTCTTCCACAGCCTGTCGGTGGGGGCCATCTGCCGTCCGGTGACCGATCGCTTCCAGATTTCCCGCGCCAAGCTGGCCTATCTGCTGGACTCTACCGCCGCGCCGGTCTGCGTGCTGATGCCGATCTCCTCCTGGGGGGCCTACATCATCGCCCTCGTCGGCGGCATCATGGCGGCTCATGGTCTGACCGACCAGAGCCCCATCTCCGCCTTCGTCGAAATGATCCCCATGAACCTCTATGCGGTGTTCACCCTGATCATGGTGCTGGTGGTGATCGCCTTCCAGCTCGATATCGGCCCCATGCGCCAGCATGAGCAGTGGGCACTGGAGGGCAAGCTGTGGGACGAGTCCAAGGGGCGCCCCATCGGGCTCGACATGGAGAGCCCGGAGGAGAGCAATGGCGGCATGATTGACATGGTGCTGCCCATCCTGACCCTGACCCTGGCCACCGTCTATTTCATGATTGACTCCGGGGCTGCGGTGCTGGCCGACAAGGGGCTGCCGTTCAGCGTGCTCGGCTCCTTCGAAAACACCAATGTCGGCTCCTCCCTGGTCTATGGTGCCCTGTGCAGCCTGGTGGTCTCCATCGGTCTGGCCATGCGCCTCAAGCTCGGGGCAAGCAACTGGATGAAGGCGGCTCCGCAGGGGATCATGGCCATGCTGCCCGCCATCAACATCCTGCTGTTCGCCTGGACCATCGGCGCCGTGGTGCGCGATGTGGAGACCGGTAAATACCTGGCCTCTCTGGCCAATGGCAATCTGCCGGTGGAAGTGCTGCCCGCCGTGGTCTTCGTGCTCTCCTGTGCCATGGCGTTTGCCACCGGCACCAGCTGGGGTACCTTCGGCATCATGCTGCCGCTCGCCGGCGACATGGCGGCCGCCAGCGACATCAGTCTGATGCTGCCCATGCTGGCCGCAGTACTGGCAGGGTCCGTGTTCGGAGATCACAGCTCCCCCATCTCCAGCACCAGCATCCTGTCTGCCACCGGGGCCGGTTGCCATCACATCGATCACGTGATGACCCAGCTGCCCTATGCCCTGGCCATCGCCTTTGGCGCGGCGCTCGGCTACCTGGTGATGGGGCTGATGCACTCCGCGCTGGCCGGTTTCACCGTGAGCGGGCTCTGGTTCCTGATCTTCTCCGGTTACCATTTGCGCAAAGCCCGGGCGTATAGCGCCGTGGCAGTCGCATAAGAGAACAAGGGGCCTGCGGGCCCCTTGGTTTTGGCAGGGGCTTTGGTTAGCATGCGCCCCATCACTCCCGTTTCGGAACCCCATCATGGCTTCACTGCACTACAAATTTGCCACCATGAACTCAGGCAAATCGACCCAGCTCATCCAGGCCCACTTCAACTATCTGGAGCGTGGCATGTACCCGCTGGCCATGACGCCCGCCATCGACGATCGCTTCGGTGCCGGCGTCATCAGTGCCAGGGTCGGTCTTGAGCTGAAAGTGGAGGTGTTCAGCGATAGCTGCGATCTCTTCGAGATGGTCAAGGCGCGCCACGCCGAGCGGCACATCGATGTCTTCATCGTTGACGAGGCGCAGTTCCTGACCCGTGAGCAGGTCTACCAGCTCGCCCGCATCGTCGACGAGCAGGACATTCCGGTGATTGCCTACGGTCTCAAGACCGATTTTCGCGGCGAACTGTTTCCCGGCTCCTACCACCTGCTCTGTCTGGCGGACAAGTTCGAGGAGCTCAAAAGCATCTGCTGGTGCGGCAACAAGGCCCACATGAACTCGCGGGTCAACGAGGCGGGGCAGGTGATGCGGGATGGGGAACAGGTGGAGATAGGGGGGAACGATCGCTATGTGTCGCTCTGCCGCAAGCACTATCTGGAAGGACGGGCCTTCAAGTAACCCGTGGCTGGCTCGTGCAGCCTGGACACCAAAGAGGGCGCCCATCTGGCGCCCTCTTTGTCTGTGGGGGTCAGTCGATCTCGATGTCGACAGGGGCGATGATGGGGTCGGCCGCCGGGAGGCGGTGGAAGAGCTGGCGAAAATGCTGCTGTACCCGGCCTATGTCCACCAGGGACATGCCGGAAGCGAAGCCGAACCAGACGTAGAGCCCGGTGAGGTCGCGAAACATGGGAGGGAGGTAGCGAGGAGCGTCGATGAGCCCCTCCAGATAGTGCTGATAGAGCACGGGGATGTCGTCCAGGGTCACCTTGCCGACGAACAGCATGGGCAGGATCTCCGGCACTCCCTCCAGCACGGCGCTGCGAATGAAGTTCACCGTCTCCACATAGCCTTTCACATAGGAGAGATCCTTGGTAAAGCAGGCGCCCCCCTCGACCATGCCACCGCGAAACACCCGCTGGGTGATCTTGTAGGCGTCGTGCTCGCTGGCCCCCTTGGCCACGAAGTGGCGGAACACCTCGATGAAATCGGCGCCACGCTCCGCCATGTCGATGGCCATGACCCGATCCGAGATGCGCTTGGCCCTGTCCGGGAAGGAGCTGAACGTGAGGGTCTCGATGAGTACCGCCAACCCCTCCTGACAGGCGGTGATGCGGGGCGAGCCGGCGCCGAGCCAGGTGGCGTAAGATTGCTGACGGCCGTTGAGGGTGGTGCCGACGTGAACCCAGCCTTCGTGTACCTCCAGCACCTGCAGATCGAGCTCCGAGAAACGGGCGTGGGAGTTGAGCTTGATGTAATCCCCCCCGGCGGCGGCATCGGAGACGATGCCATCGCTGAGCTTGACCTGGACTGTGCCGTCGCTGAAGTAGCTCGACAGCTTGCCCTGCAACCTCGCGACAGCGGCGTCCCCCTCGAACTCCTTGGGGTAGGGGCGCACCAGGTGGCGGGCGCCGGGCAGGGAGAAGATGTCGCACAATCTGGCCCCCAGCTCCTTCAGGGTCTTGCGATCCCCGCGCAGGTGATCGCTTGCCGAGCCGTAGAGCCGCTGGCTGTAGCGCTGAAAGTCCGGCTGCCCGCGCTGGCGCAGCATCTCGATGACCACCATGTACTGATCCACCGTCTCTTGCAGGATCCGGCCGAGATCGTCCTGAGGGCCGAGGCGCCGGCGGATCCTGTCCCTCAGCTCCTTGAGCTCAAGGTACTTGTTGCGGGGATCGAACCCCAGGGGGAGGGATTCATAGAAGTGCCTGTCGATGGCGGGCAGTGCCTTGCCGCCACTTGCCAGAAAGTCGCTTTGCAGGTGACGGGGCCATTTGATGGCATCCAGGATGCGGATGGGTTTTTGCAGGGCGAGCAGTTCATCCGAGAGGGATTTGAGGTGCAGGCGATACTTTTCTTGGATGGTCATCGGGCTCTTTGGAGGCGAGTGCGCTACGAGAATGGCTGAGTATAGGCACAGGGCCTGTCAAAAAGAAGCGAGACGACGGGGATCCGGCCTGTGTGCTTTTGGTTGTCTGAAAATTGGTTTAGACTGCGCCCCTTGATCTCTACCGTGTCGTGAAAATGATGAATATCCCCAGCTCTGAAATGATAATGCGTTGGTTGCAACAGGCCCGGATCGAGCACTATGTGTGCGATCAGTGTCATGGCATCCACATGGTCTCCCTGCAGTCCGTCGAGGGCATCCAGGAGAGCCGGATCTTCGTGGAAGAGGAAGGGCTGCTGTTCTCATCCGAGCTGGAGGTGCGCCCCTCATCGCTGCTGCCCCTGGTGGCCGAACTGGGTCGTCTCAACATGCAATATCCGTCTCTCAAGGTGTTCCTCGACATCATCGATGACAACCTGCCACGCCTCGTTGTGGGTCACACCGTCTTTACCAAGGCGGGGCTCACCGTCGAGCAGTTCCTGCTGTTCGTTGAAAGCACTACGGCAGCTACCCATGAAGTGGTTTCCGAATGTGAACGCCTTGGCTTCCTCAATCTGCCGGAAATCCAGGTCGCACCGGAATCCGTGCACTGACCTCAGCACCTGAACTGTGCGTTTAATGTGCAAACGGTTCGCTGCGGCTAAAAAGCCGTTGACGGCGGCGGGGCTTTCCCCTAAATTACGCCCCGTTCCAGCGCAACGGCGCAGCGAACATCGTGTTGGCTGAACACGTTAAACCACAGACCGAAATTTGGTGCGGTATCCGAGAGGCTGCCCACCGACGAAGTCGGCAAGATGCACGCGCAGCGCGCTCCGAAAGTCACTTCAAGCAGTAAAAATTTGGTGAGGTGTCCGAGTGGCTGAAGGAGCACGCCTGGAAAGTGTGTATACGGCAACGTATCGAGGGTTCGAATCCCTCCCTCACCGCCAAATAAAACAAAAGGCCCCGTCGCAAGACGGGGCCTTTTGTTTTTCCGGTAACCGGCAATCTGGTCTCTACCCGGTATCGACAGGCGGGTGGACTAGCCCTGCTGGAGTGGCATAGGCCGTACACCGGGCGACACCGGGATGTAGTCTGGTCAATGCCTCCCTTGCTGTCAGGTTTATCCTGATCGGTTTATCGCTCCCTAACCTTGTCCCGTCCCGTTATCTCTTCAACCTGGAGACATAGGGGATATTCCGGTACTTGTGCTCCCAGGGCAGGCCGTAGCCCACCAGCAGGTCATCGCTCGTCATTTCATAGGCATAAAACTGCTCGGCGGGGATAGCCACGCGCCCTGGTTTGACAAACAGGGTCGCGATGGACAGGGAGCGTGGCGCAAACGCCTGCAGGTGTGCGATCAACCGCTTCATGGTACCGCCCGATTCGATGGCGTCGTCCATCAGGATGACGTCTCTGCCCCGGATGCCGACATTGTCGTGAAAGATGATGGGGGAGGCGTTGTGGCGCTCCCCCGGAGTGTGGGGGCAGGAGATGTAATCCATGGCGACATCAAAGCGCAGCGCCCTGACGACATCGGCGGTAAACAGCATGCCGCCCGGCACCACGGTGATCACCACCGCCTCCGTGAATCGCTCGTTGAGCCGTTTCGCGATGACCTCGACGCCGAGCGCAATGTCCTCGGCTTTCAATACCACGTCGCCGAAAACAGGGTTTTTCATGGCAGCTCCTGACAGGTTGTTGAAAGAGGGGTGGCCCGGGGTGCCAGTCCCACGCCTCTGCTGAGGAGCAGGGCCAGCACCATCAGCAAGACGACGCCGTGGAGGGCTGCCGGCAGACCGAAGGCGTTGGCACCAAAGCCGACCAGGGCGGGGCTGGAGAGCACGCCGACATAGTCCAGGGTAGCGTCGCTTATCTGGGCGTTCAGTTTGACGAAGGGGATGATGGAGGCCCAGGCCGCCGTGGCAAAGCCCGAGCAGAAGAAGGTGGCTCGGGTGGCGAGCCGCTCACGCCGGGGCCGCCGGCTGGAGAGTGTGGACAACATGGGGTCTCCTTGGATGACAGTCGAAGGAGGGGCGGTGCCTGGGATCCTCCGAGCGAGGAGGTCATGCTATGATTATTTCGCTCAAATATGAACATAAATGATCTTATTTTTGTTTGTATGTGTTCATTGTGGCGATATGATGACCGTGGTCAGAATGCATACATCCGAGGTAACAGCATGATCAAACTCATCATCACGGACATGGACGGCACCTTCCTCAATAGCGGGGGGGATTACAACCGAGCCCTGTTCGCCGAGGTGGTTGCCGCCATGGCACAGCAGGGGATACATTTTGCCCCCTGCACGGGAAAACAGGTCGACCGGGTCGAGGAGCTGCTGGGGGCGCAGAGCGCCAATTTCTGGATCCTGGGAGACAGCGCCACTCGCATCAAGCACCAGGGGCGCTACGTCTATCAGTCGCTGCTGGACAACGCCCTGGGCCTGGCCATCATCCGTCGGTTGGAGCGTCTACCGGGCGAGCATATCGTCATCGCCTGCACGGCGGCCTGCGCGGCGATCCGGGAGGGGGTGCCGGATCATCTGAAAGCCCTGGTGCGCCGCTCCTACACCCAGGTGCAGACGGTCGCCGATTTTGGCGACATTACCGCGGACGTTGTGAAGATCACCGTCTATGACGAGCAGGGCCGCTGCCTGGATCTGCGGGGCCAGCTTGACGAGTTTGATGACGAGGCCTACATAGTGGCGTCCGACAAGCAGTGGATAGACATCGCCAATGCCGGCGTGCACAAGGGGACGACGGTGGCCAGGTTGCAGCAGCTGGTCGGCGCCGGTCGCCATGAGACCCTAGTCTTTGGCGACGGGCTCAACGACTCGGGCTGATGGCGTGCGCCGACTTCAGTTTCGCCATGCGCAATGGCCACGACGAGACCAAGGACGCCGCCCATTTCATCACCCGCTCGAACGATGAGGACGCCGTCATGCACACCATCTTGCAACTGCTCGCACTGCAGCGGCAGGGGGCGTGAGACGGGCCAGGCGATGATCGCCCGGCCATTACAAGGGAACACCATGGACAAGTATTCACCGGAGGAGCGACGGCTCCTCATTCTGGATCTGCTGGCCGCGCACCACAAGGTGATGGCGGCGGAGCTGGCGGAGCCGCTGGGCACCACGGAGGCGACCATCAGGCGGGATCTGCGCTATCTGGCCGATGAGGGGCGCTGCAAGCGCATCCACGGTGGCGCCATCTCCCTGTCGCCCCAGACGGGGACCCTGACCGAGCGCAGTACCCAGCATGTGGCGCAGAAGCAGGCCCTGGCCATGGCCGCCCTGAGCCTGGTCAAACCGAACCAGCTGATCTTCCTGGATGCCAGCAGCACCCACCTGCTGCTGGCCTCCCTCATGCCGGAACACCAGGGCCTGACGGTGGTGACCAACAGCCCGGCTATCGCCTGCCGGCTGCTGGAGAGACCCGGCATCAGGACCATCCTCATCGGTGGCGAGCAGGATCCGCTGGTCGGCGGGGCCGTCGACATCACGGCGGCCGAGGGCATCAACAAGTTCCGCTTCGACCTCGGCTTTCTGGGGGTCTGCGCCTGGTCCTCGGATCTTGGCTTCAGCGCCGTGCATTACCAGGACAGCGAGTTCAAGCGCCGGGTCGCGGAGCGTTGCGGCTCGCTGGCGGTGCTGTGCAATGACGACAAGCTGGAGTCCCTGGCCTCCTACCCCTTCCTGCACGCTGCGGATCTCGACTACCTGATCTGCACCCGGCAGGATCCGGTCCTGGTCAAGACGCTCGAAGGGGAGGGCTGCACCGTGATCACCGCCGGCTGATGCCGCCGCGAGAAGAGCGGGGAGAGGCCGGGGGCTGGAAGCGGCCCATAAAAAACGCCCCGTTCCCGGGGCGTTGGGAACGGGGCGCCTGCCAGCGTCCTCAGGCGAGGTCGAAGCGATCCAGGTTCATCACCTTGGTCCAGGCCGCCACAAAGTCCTTCACGAACTTCTCCTTGGCATCCGCACTGGCGTAGACCTCTGCCAGGGCGCGAAGCTGGGAGTTGGAACCGAACACCAGATCGACCCGGGTTCCGGTCCACTTCACCTTGCCGCTCTGGCGATCACGGCCTTCATAGACACCCGGGCTGCCCGCCGCCGGCTTCCACTCCGTGCCCATGTCGAGCAGGTTGACGAAGAAGTCGTTGGAGAGGGTGCCCGGGGTGGCGGTAAAGACCCCGTGGCAGTTGCCCGCGTTGGTGCCGAGCACCCGCATGCCGCCCACCAGTACCGTCATCTCGGGGGCACTCAGGGTGAGCAGCTGCGCCTTGTCGATCAGCATGGTCTCCGCGAAGCCCGCGCACTCGCCCGCGTAGTTGCGAAATCCATCGGCGAGGGGCTCGAGCACCGCGAAGGAGTCCACATCGGTCTGGGCCTGGGAGGCATCCATCCGGCCCGGAGTGAAGGGCACGATCACGGCGACACCGGCTCTCTTCGCGGCCTGCTCGACCCCCACGCCGCCCGCCAGCACGATGAGATCGGCGAGGGAGACCCGCTTGCCGCCGGTGGCTGAGGCGTTGAAGGCCTGCTGTATCCCGTCGAGGGCCTGAAGCACTTTCGCAAGCTGGGCAGGCTGGTTCACGGCCCACTCCTTTTGCGGAGCCAGGCGGATGCGGGCACCGTTGGCGCCACCGCGTTTGTCAGAGCCACGGAAGGTGGACGCGGAGGCCCAGGCGGTCGACACCAGCTCGGTCACGGACAGGGAGGCCGCCAGGATCTGCTCCTTGAGCAGGGCCACGTCCTTGTCATCGATCAGGGGATGATTGACGGCGGGGATGGGGTCTTGCCAGATCAGCTCCTCTTTGGGTACTTCCGGCCCCAGGTAGCGGGCAATGGGACCCATGTCGCGGTGGGTCAGCTTGAACCAGGCGCGGGCGAAGGCATCGGCGAAGGCCTGCGGATCCTCGTAGAAGTGGCGGGAGATCTTGCCAAACTCGGGGTCAAAGCGCAGGGTCAGGTCGGTAGTGAGCATGGTCGGCTTGTGGAACTTGCCCGGGATGTGCGCATCGGGAATGATCTCGGGCGCATCCTTGGCCACCCACTGCTTGGCGCCGGCTGGCGACGTGGTCAGCTCCCACTCGTAGTTGAACAGGTTTTCAAAGAAGTTGTTGCTCCACAGGGCCGGTGTCTTGGTCCAGGTCACTTCGAGCCCGCTCGAGACGGTGTCCTTGCCATGGCCGCTGCCGAAGTCGCTCATCCAGCCGAGGCCCTGGGCCTCCAGAGGCGCGGCTTCCGGCTCTGGCCCCTTGTGGGATTCGGGCGCGGCGCCGTGGGCCTTGCCGAAGGTGTGGCCGCCCGCGATAAGGGCGACCGTCTCTTCATCGTTCATGGCCATGCGACCGAAGGTGGAACGGATGTCCTTGGCAGCCTCCATGTAGTCACCGCTGGCGTTGGGCCCTTCCGGGTTGACGTAGATGAGGCCCATGTGGGTGGCGCCGAAGGGGGCCGTGAGCTCGCGATCGCCCTTGACCCGATCGGGATCGACCCCGAGCCAGGCAATTTCATCCCCCCAGTTGACGTCCTGATCCGGCTCCCACACGTCGGGCCGCCCACCGCCAAAGCCGAAGGTGCGAAAACCCATGGTCTCCAGGGCGACGTTGCCGGCGAGGATCAGGAGATCGGCCCAGGAGATCTTGTTGCCGTATTTCTGCTTGATGGGCCAGAGCAGGCGACGGGACTTGTCGATGTTGACGTTGTCCGGCCAGCTGTTGAGGGGGGCGAAGCGCTGTTGGCCACGGCCGCCGCCACCGCGACCGTCGGTGGTGCGATAGGTGCCCGCAGCATGCCAGGTCATGCGGATGAACTGGGGGCCGTAGTGACCGAAGTCCGCCGGCCACCACTCCTGGGAATCCGTCATCAGCTTGACCAGATCTCTCTTGAGTGCCTTGTAATCCAGGCTGGCGAAGGCCTTGGCGTAGTCAAAATCCTTGTCCATGGGATCGGCGCCGGGGGAATGCTGATGCAGCAGATCCAGCCGCAACTGGTTCGGCCACCAATCTCGATTGGTTCTGCCGACGCCGGCGGTGTGGTTGAAGGGGCATTTGCTTTCTTCACTCATCTTTGTCTCTCCTTGGCAGTCATGTGCAATGCAGACAACTCAGTATGGGAACTTTTCCTGCAACCGGCGGGGCATGTGACAGGTTGGGCCTTGGACCGGCATCGGGGGGTTATCAATAACTCCTTATATTTCAGCTAATTGATTAAGGATGGGATGACCGTATTACGAAAAGATGAATCGGTGCCATCGAATTTGGCTGCTCCTGGACAAGGGATAAGAGAAGGAAGGAGCGCCCTGGCAGCCGTGTTATCAATCTTTTTATCCATAACACTAGGGATCAGACCTGGACTTGCGCTGGGTCATGGCATGAGGAGGGCTTGTCTTGAGCGGGGCAGAAAACCCCATTTTTGTGACGGCGGTCCGGATTGCGTCCTGAGCAGGGCGCCGAGCGCCAGAGGATGGGGTGGGGGCGTTGCGCCAAAAAGCGGACGGCGCAGAAACAAAAAGACCGGCCAGTGGCCGGTCCAAACAGACAGCGTGCTGCTGTCTCATCAGGCTGATCCCAGCCTGGAGGGGAATAATGGGGTGGCTGATGGGGCTCGAACCCACGACAACCGGAATCACAATCCGGGACTCTACCAACTGAGCTACAGCCACCACTGAAATCTGCCTTCGATACAGCAATCAAACTCATCCGTATCGATGGCGCGCCCTGCAGGATTCGAACCTGCGACCCACGGCTTAGAAGGCCGTTGCTCTATCCGACTGAGCTAAGGGCGCGTTGTATCAAGAAATCCTGGGATTTCCCGATGAACCTGGTCGGTGATAAAGGATTCGAACCTTTGACCCTCTGGTCCCAAACCAGATGCGCTACCGGGCTGCGCTAATCACCGAAAATTCGCCATCCAGCATACCTTCGGCGGCACCACTGGGCAACGGGCGGGCATCATACCCAAGCGCCAAAGTCAGCGTCAACGACTTTTTCCGCCAGTAAATTCAAGTGCCTACTTATTGCCCTCCCTGCGAGAGCCGCTAACACCCGCGCCAAAAAAATGCGACAATGCGCCGCAGTTGAACACATGGTGAGTGAAGAACGATGTCTGCCAAAATCATTGATGGAAAACAGGTTGCGCAAACGATTCGCAATCAGGTCGCCGCGCAAGTCCAACAGCGGTTGGCGCAGGGGAAACGGGCACCGGGTCTGGCGGTGATCCTGGTGGGGCTGGATCCGGCCTCCCAAGTCTATGTGGGCAGCAAACGTCGCGCTTGTGAAGAGGTGGGATTTGTCTCCCGCTCCTATGACCTCAGCGCCACGGCGACACAAGCGGAGCTGCTGTCTCTGATCGACCAGCTCAACGAGGATCCGGAAGTGGACGGCATCCTGGTGCAGTTGCCCTTGCCGGCCCACTGCGATACCACCCAGGTGCTGGAGCGCATTCGTCCCGACAAGGACGTTGATGGCTTCCATCCCTACAACGTGGGTCGTCTGGCCCAGCGCATCCCGGCGCTGCGACCCTGCACCCCCAAGGGGATCATGACCCTGATCGAGACCACCGGCGTCAAGACCCACGGTCTGCATGCGGTGGTGGTCGGGGCTTCCAACATCGTGGGGCGCCCCATGACGCTGGAGCTGCTGCTGGCCGGTTGCACCACCACCACCTGTCACCGCTTCACCCAGGATCTGGAGACCCAGGTGCGCCGGGCCGACTTGCTGGTGGTGGCGGTGGGCAAGCCCAACTTCATTCCGGGGGAGTGGGTCAAACCCGGTGCCCTGGTGATCGACGTGGGCATCAACCGCCTTGCGGACGGCTCCCTGGTGGGAGATGTGGAGTATGAGACCGCGCGCAATCACGCCGCCTTCATCACGCCGGTACCGGGTGGCGTGGGCCCCATGACGGTCGCCAGCCTGATGGAGAACACCCTGAGCGCCTGCCAGGATTACCACGACGCCTGATGAGGGCGCCGGGCAGAAAAGAGAAAGGGAAGGCATTGCCTTCCCTTTTTTATTGCGTCACTCGCCCGGATCGCTACTGGATATCAGAGGAGGGCCAGGGCGGCGGCCAGATCGGCAATCAGGTCGTCGGCGTCTTCCACCCCGATGCTGAAGCGGATGAGATCGTCATTGACTCCGGCGGCGAGGCGGCTCGCCTCGTCCATGGCTGCGTGGGTGGTGCTGGCCGGATGGCAGGCGAGGCTCTCGAGATCGCCGAGGCTCACCGCCTGCACGAAGAGTTGCAGGTTGTCGAGCAGGGTGGCGCAGCGCTCAAACCCGCCTTCCAGCTCGATGCTCACCATGCCGCCAAAGCCGCTGGCGGAGGCGCCGAGGGCATCGTGGCCCGGATGGCTGGCAAGGCCCGGGTAGATCACCTTCTTCACCGCTGGGTGGGCATCCAGGAACTCGGCCACCTTCTGGGCGTTGTGCAGGTGGGCATCCATGCGCAGGGGCAGGGTCTTGACCCCCCGTTGCAGCAGGTAGGCCTCCTGGGGGCCGATGGGAGAGCCGATGTGCTTGAGGGCCACGGTGCGAATCGACTTCATCAGCTCATGACGACCCGCCACCACCCCGGCGATGATGTCGCCGTGACCGCCCAGGTACTTGGTGCCGCTGTGCATGACGATGTCGATGCCAAGCTCGAGCGGGCGCAGCAGATAGGGGGTGAGGAAGGTGTTGTCACACACCGTGATGGCACCCACCTTGCGGGCCGCCTCCACCACCACCCGCGGATCCACCACCTTGAGGGTGGGATTGGTCAGGGTTTCGAACAGTACCACCTTGGTGGCGGGGCGGATGTTGGCCAACAGCGCCTGATCGCTCTCGTAGGCGGTGATCTTGATGCCGGCGCGGCTGAAGGTCTGCTTGAGGAAGGCATCGGTGCCGCCGTAGAGGGGGCCGATATAGGCCACTTCATCACCGCTGTCGGCCAGGGCATACATGATGGCACTCACCGCCGCCATGCCGCTGGCCACCACCAGTGCCTCATCTGCACCTTCGAGGGCTGCCAGCTTCTGTTCCAGTTCGGCGGTGGTAGGGTTGCCAAAGCGGCTGTAGATGAAGCCGGGGGCTTGACCTGCGAAGCGCTCCTTGCCCGCCTGGGCGTTGAAGTAGCTGAAGGTGCTGCTCTGGTAGAGCGGGGTGGTGAGGGCGCCGGTCTGGGGATCGATCCGCTGGCCGCTGTGCACGCTCATGGTCTTGAATTTCATTTTTTTACTCCGTCATTGTCAGGTCGTTGCCCGACTGCTTGTGTTATCCGGGGCGCCGTCGCGCCCCTTTTTTAATGTCGATTGGCGGGTTGTCAGACTAGCGCTGGCTCGCGCTGCGGCTCGCCTGCATAGTGGCGGGCCGCCACATCCGGGTGGGAGCGCAGCCTCCCCTTGAGCACGTTCTCCCCCACCTGATAAAAGAGCGGGTTGGCGGGATCGCTCTGGGGCCCTTCGGCCAGCGCCGCCAGCTCGGGGGAGAGGCTAAGCAGTGGCACAGTCGCATCCAGCCTTGCCGCCATGAAGAAGGCGCAGGAGAGGCGCGATACCCCGGGAGGTGGGCTCACCACCCGGTGCAGGGTGGCCTTGAGGTAGCCGTCGGACGCGAGCTCCAGCAGCTCGCCGATGTTGACCACCAGGGCGCCCGGCAAGGGGGGCGCGGGGATCCAGCCATCCGCCGTCTCCACCTCGAGCCCGGAGTGATCGTCCTGCATCACCAGGGTCAGGTAGCCGGGATCCTTGTGGGCACCTACCCCCTGACCACTGCTGCCTTCGGGTTGTCCGGGGTAGTGAATGAGCTTCATGTGCTGGTAGGGGGCACCGCGAATGCTCTCGTCAAATACGCCGGCGGGCTGCCCCAGCACCTCTGCGAAAGCGTCCAGCAGGGTGAGGGTGATGTCGCTCAGTCGATCCTGCCATGCCAGCAGCCGTGTTTTCATCTCGGGCAGGGCGGCGGGCCACTGATTGGGGCCGATGAGGCGCTGCCAGGGTTCACGAATATGCGCCACAGGCAGGGCCTGGGCCTCATTCATGATATCGAACTGCTCCCGCAGATCCGGCCGTGCCCGGGTGAGCTCTGCCCCCACCTGGTTGTAGCCGCGAAAGTGCGGGGAGTGAACCATCTGCACCGCCAGTTTTTCTTCAAGTGGCAGGGCGAAGAAGCGGGCGGCGAGCGCCAGGGTCTCCTGGCGCGCCGATTCGCTCAGATCATGGCCCACCAGATAGAAAAAGCCCACTTCGCGGGCGGCCTGGCCAAGCTGCGCCAGCATCTGGCTGCGTGCAGCCGGGGTGCCTTTGAGGGCGGCGAGATCGATGATCGGCAATGATGGGGTGGTCATGGGCATCTCCTCACTTTCCGTGAACGGGGTCTGCGTGCCCCGGCGTGCGGGGTGTTGCGAAACCGGGGCGCACTCTTCTTGAGTGGCGCCGTTTGGGTTGAGGGTGATGCTACTGTTCGAGGTTATAAGGTGGAAGCAACAAAAAATTCTTAGTTATATACAAAATTCGAAATGGAATTCGGATTTGAGCGAATGGAACGAGCATCGGGCGGCTCCGGCGGCGATCTGCCGTACCGGGCGAGAGCGACATTGGCGTGACGGGATAGACGCGGGAGAGAAAAGACGGAGGGAGGCATCCGCCTCCCTCCGTGTGACTGTCATGGGAAGGGTTGCTGGCGCGCCTTTCCTCAATAACCCAGGGTGAAACGCTGGCGCAGGTGAGCCGGTGCTTGCGCCTCGTTCAGCACCCCGTCCGCCAGATCGCCAACCGTGATCCCGGCGGGCTGCTCGCCGCGGAACAACACCTGATCCGTGCCAAGGCGGTAACCGCCGCGCTTCTCGCCGGGTTCGAGGAACACGGGCGGGGAGACGAAACGCCAGTCGAGGGTGGTTTCCCGGCGAAGGGCGGTGAGACCATCCCGGGCCGCGAGGGCCCCTTGCTTCCACTCTGCCGGGAACTCCGGGGTGTCCACCAACTGCACGCCCGGGGCGATTTCCAGACTGCCGGCACCGCCGACCACCAGCAGCCAGCTGTTGGCCGCGACGGCGGCGGCCACGATGGCGCTGGCCCCCTTGAGGTACTGATCGTAGATGTCCGGGGCACTCCAGCCCGGGTTGTAGGCACTGATCACCCGATCGTGCCCCTTGAGCACCCTGGCCAGTGCCTGGCTGTCCTGGGCGTCCACCGCCACGGCGGTGACTTGCGGGTGAGCGGCGACCTTGCTCACGTCACGCACGATGGCGGTGACCTGATGACCGCGGCTGACGGCCTCCTGGAGGATGGCTGAACCGACAAAACCGCTGGCACCGATGAGGGCAATCTTCATGGGGAACTCTCCTTCACTGTGGGAATGGGGCTATCCTACGCCCCCGAGTGTGATTTAATAATCCACTTAAAATTGCATTCACTTGTAAGCAGGGCTTCATAATGGATCAGCTCAGACGCTACGCCATCTTCGCCGCCGTGGTGGAGGCGGGCAGCATGACCGGCGCCGCCAAGGCCCTCGGCATGACCCCGTCCGCCGTCAGCCAGCATATCAGTCAACTGGAGAGCCAGCTCGGCCTGCCCCTGCTGCACCGCTCCACCCGCCGCCTCAGCCTGACCGAGGCGGGGGAGGTGGTGTGGCAGGGCTGCCAGTCGTTGCAGCAGACCTTGAACGACACCGAGCTGCGCCTCTCGGAGGTGCGCGACAGCCTGCTCGGAGAAGTGCGGATCACCGCGCCGGTGGGGATGGCGGGCCAGCCCCTGGCGCGGGCGCTCTCGCCGCTGTTGCAGGCGCACCCCGGCCTGGGCATCCAGATCATTGCCGACGACGAGAAGCGGGATCTCATCAAGGATCGCATCGACGTGGCGCTGCGGGTCGGCACGCTTGAAGATTCCACCCTGGTGGCGCGCAGACTGGGTCAGACCCGGATGCTGCTGTGTGCCTCGCCCGCCTATCTGGCACGCAAGGGCACGCCGCGCAGCCCGGCGGATCTGCTGGCCCACGACTGGCTGGCCTCGGACATGCTGGGGGGCGTGATACTGCTGCTGGACGAGAAGGGGGAGGCCCACAAGATCAAGCCCAAGCCCAGGGTGCTGTGCAACAACGTCTTGCCCCTGCGCCAGTTCACCCTGGCAGGGCAGGGGATTTCGCTGCAACCGGAAGGTGAAATAGAAGAAGATATCGCCACCGGTCGGTTACTCGTGCTGCTGCCGGGTTTTTCGGCCCCTCCCATGGAGATCCATGCCATCACCCCCCAGCGGGAGATCCCGGAGAAGGTGCGACGGGTGATCAGCGCCCTTCGCAGCCACTTTGCCGAGCATGGCCAGAGCCGTCTACCCTGAGCGGGGCGGGATGAATAGCCAGGCGGTGCGCCGGCCTTGCGGTCGGCGCGACACCCCTGTTTAATGTGGCCCTCCCGGGCCAGAGTGCCCTCTGCTGGCGTGGTCTCAAGCGCATCATGACACCGACTTCTCCCCACCCACTCCGTGAGCCGGCACCCGAGGCGCGCGCCCACCTCACCCGCATCGAGCGAGTGCTCGACTACATCCATGCCAATCTGGATCAGCCGCTCTCCCTGGAGGCGCTGGCCCGGCAGAGCTGCTGGTCCCGCTGGCAGTTGCAACGGGTATTCCTGCATGAGACGGGTCAGACGGTGGCTCACTATGTGCGCGAGCTGAAGCTGAGCATGGCGGCGGAGGCGCTGCTCTCCACCCGGCTGCGGGTGCTGGATGTGGCGCTGGATCACGGGTTTGGCTCGGAAGTGAGTTTCAGCCGCGCCTTCAAGCAGCAATTTGGCTGCTCGCCGCTGGCGTATCGCAAGCGGGGCCTGCGGTTGGGGCTGCGCACGCCTCTGGTGCGGGCGGCGGTCCCCCGCTCTGCCTCTCCCAACCTGGTGCAGGTGCGCATAGAGAGCCTGCCGGCGTTCACCTTGTTGGGGGTCAGGGGCACGATCCGGGGGTTGTTCGATGCCTCACCGGATTTTCAGCAGACGGTGCCCGCCATCTGGCGAGCGCTGCGCGCGACGGGGGCGCTGGGCTTGTCGAGGGAATGGCTGGGGGTGGTGGATGTGTCGGGGGCAGGGGAGCGGCTGCCTTACTGGGCCGGAGTGGCCACGACGGCGCCTACGCCCCCCGGCCTGTCGAGTCTCAACGTGCCGGCTCAGGAGTATGCCGTGCTCACCCACAAAGGACCCATTGCCCAGCTGGGGGAGAGCCTGCACTGGTTCATCCTGCACTGGCTGCCGGAGTCGGCATACCGGGGGCTGGACGGTTTCGAACTGGAGCGCTATGCCCCCGGCTTTGACGGCCAGCAGCCCGACGCCACCATGGAGTACTGGCTGCCCGTCGCCCCCCGTTAGGGAAGGAGGCTCATTTCGGCATGGCGCCGGGATGGCTCCGGGCGTGTGGCGCTGGCCAGGAGATCAGTGAACTGGGCCGGTGGCAGCGGCTTGGCGAAGTAGAAGCCCTGCAAGTAGTCGATGCCATAGTGGCGTGCCATCTCGACCTGCTCCTGGGTCTCCACCCCCTCGGCGACCAGAGCCAGCCCCATGCGATGGGCAAGATCCAGGATGTTTTCGACGATATGGCGGGAGGGGCCTTCCTCTTTCATTCCCTTGATAAAGCTGCGATCGATTTTGATGATGTCCACATGGAACATCTGCAGATAGCAGAGGCTGGAGTGGCCGGTGCCAAAGTCATCGATGGCGATGAGCACGCCCAGCTCGTCCAGGGCATCGAAGATGGCGCGGGTCTGCTCGTCCGCATCCACCATCTCCCGCTCCGTCACCTCGAGCACCAGACGCAGATCCTGACCCGGGAAGGCGCGGAGAAAGTCGCGGCACTCGGCGACGATGTCCCGGTTTTTGAAGTGCTGGGCGCAGACATTGACGGCGACGTGAAAGCCGGGGGGCAGCCTGTCGGCTACCTCGAGCAGATAATCCCGGGTCTGGGCCATCAATTGGCGGGTCATGGGTACTATGTAGCCGCACTCCTCCGCGAGGGGAATGAAGTGGTTGGGGGCAATCATCCCTTGTGTGGGATGACGCCAGCGCATCAACACTTCACAACCGCGCAGGCGTTCCTGCCTGTCCATCACGGGTTGCAGATGGGGGATGAACTCCCGGGCCGCCATGGCTCTGGCAAGCTCGCTGCGGGGGGAGCCGCTGCGCCCCCTCAGATAGAAGGTGAGCAGCCCCAGCAACAGCGCCAGCACAGGGGCGGCAAGCAGGTTCTCCTGGTTGTACGCCCAGGCAAACGCCAGCACTTCCTTGTAACCGTTGAGCGCCACCAGGCGATAGGGATGAGCGGTGGGCTCGCTCTGTTGCAGACGCTGTCCCCCTTCCAGCAGGCGGGCTGCGGGCAGGGTCCTGCCGTGGCCATCGAGTGCCTGGTCCCCGAGGAGGAAGAAGAGGTTGTCCTCTCCCATCACGGCCTGCAAGGCGCCGAAGATGTGGAAGCCGTCCAGCTCCACCAGCAGGGTGCGATCGCCGGATGGCTGACGGTAGAGGATGGCGGTCTGCCCGGTGATGGGGCTGTGTCTGGCGAGGATCAGCGTCTGGTTGCCCGCCGGGCCACGGGGAATATCCCGGGTGAGGATGGGCCTGTGCAGGGTGGTACAGCGCAGTTGCTGCCCCTCCAGCACATAGAGTGCCCGCGCATAGGGGGAGGCGGTGATGAGGTCGCGCAGGGCCAGTTGCTCATCCTGGCAGCGGCCCATGGCGAGGGGGTGGGCGGCCTTGACCAGGGACTGACTGTCGTTGATGGCGCTCTCTATCATGGCCCTAGCATGGTTCAGGCTGCGCGCGTTGTCCTTGCGAAGGCCGCTGGCCGCCTGCAGGAGGTTGAGGGCGGTGAGGCCGACCAGCAAGAGGAGCCCGAGCACGATGGCCAGACGCAGACGCTGTGCAAGGGGATCAGTCGGCATGGTGCACCCGATTCTTGCCGGCATCCTTGGCCTGATAGAGCGCCTGATCGACCCGCGCCAGCAGTTGCTCGGCGGACTCCTGTCGCCACAGTCCCAGCCCGGCAGAGAAGGTCACCACCAGGTCCGGTTCGCGCCATGGTCGCTGTGCCACCTGGGTGCGCCACTGCTCGAGCATCGTCCGTGCTCTGGTGCTGTCATCCCCGGGAATGATGATGGCCAGCTCCTCGCCGCCGTAGCGGTAGAGGGTGGCCTCCTGGCCTGCAATCTGCCGCCCTTCCCGGGCAACCGCCCGCAGGACGTCGTCACCGACCGGGTGGCCGTGGGTGTCATTGATGGATTTGAAGTTGTCCAGATCGATCAACCCCAGGCAGAAAGGGCGGCCGGCGATCAGCTGGTCGTCGAGTGCCTTGTCAAAGCAGCGGCGATTGAACAGACCCGTCAGGGCATCCGTGTTGGACGCCTCCACGGCTTCCAGCATCTGGCGATGGCCGCTCTGGATCTCCTGGCGCAACTGATCCCCTGGTTTGCCCGCGTGGATGCGTCCGGTGCGCATCAGGGCGATGATCTCGAAAATCATCTTGCTGAGCACATGACGCAAGGACCACCAGCAGAGCAGGCAGATCAGCATGCAGCCCACCAGGGTGATCTGGATCTGGTGGGACTCGCTGCTGCTTACCTCCTTGAACCTGGCATCGCTGACGGCATAGATGACGAACCAGTCCGGGTTGGAGAAGGAGTAGTAATAGAGGTGGGTCTGGCGCTTTGCATCGAAGAGGTGGTCGGCGCCGTTGGTCATCTGCTCGATGAGCCGGCGGTCCACGCGATGGCGAAACAGGTTCCCCACATCCGAGTGCAGCAGGATGTCACCTGCCCGATCGACCAGGTAGAACTCCCCCTTGAGAGGGCTCATGAGCTGACGCAGGGGATAGCTCATCTGCTCGAGATCCACGTTCATGGCCAGGGTGCCGAGGAAGACCCCCTCCTTGTCGAGCAGGGGGCGGGAGACGGAGACGCTGCGGCTCTTGTCATCGAACTTGCTGGTGTAGTGGTCGGTGTAGTGCACGAAGAGGGTTCGCACGGCGGCCGCGAGAAACCAGGGGCGCTCCCTGGCATCAAAGTGCTCCCCGACCGGCAGATGGGGGATGGAGTTGAACCGCCCCTGCGGATCGGCGAGCAGGATGCTCTTCACATAGGGGGTGAGCGCCAACGTTTGCATCAGGGAGAGGCCAAGGGGCGTGTGATCCTCATTGAGGAAGGCATCCAGGCCTGATTCATCGATGACACTGCCCGTTTCGTTGAGGACATGCTCCAGTGACTTGAACTGTGGCTCGATGGACTGGGTCGCCATGTTGTGCACGAACATGGCCGCCACCTTGTGATACTTGCGCTCGGCAGAGGTCCGGATGCTGACACTGACGGCCATCAGGGCGATGAGCAGGGTCAGGATGATGACTCCGAAGGTGACGTTGAGCTGGGTATCGCAGTGCAGGTTTTGGTGGGCGGTCTCATTCATAGGCGTGTGCTGATGGTTTCAGATTGTCTCAATCAGGGCTGATAAAAGGGTGGGCATGCTATCGCCTCGTTTATCAATAGCGATTGACCAGGATCAACAAGGGGAGGGAGAACGCGACCATACTTGTCTGATGAGTGTGAATATGGGGGTTAAAATGCCGCCATGTTCTGAATATGTGATGGCTACTTGCCGATTGACGATGCGAGTGAAGGCGGTGTCCTTCATCAGGCGGCCATGATGGCCCTCTCAGAGAGCCTCGACGACGTTGCCATGTTGCCTCCGATAGGAGATGGCATGCCTGCCACCCTCGCTTTTCCCGCTTCCCCGCCAACATGCCCCAAATTGTTAATATCGGGGCAAAATAGAACAATAAAATGCAAATGATATTTGTTACTATTCACATGCAGTAAGTAATCGAGGATCAGATGCAGCTTGTTCACCCCCCTTTGACCCTGGTCGCCGTGACCATCTCCACCCTGCTTGCAGGCTCTGTACAGGCCGCCGCGTCCGACAGTCAGGATACGGCCACCGCCGACGAGACCCTGACCGTGCTCGGCCAGACCTATCGCAACACCGCGACCAAGACCCGGCTCGACCCCATCGAGACGCCCCAGGCCATCTCGGTGGTGGATGGGGAGACCCTGTCGCTGCGCGGTGTCAGCTCGGTGAGCGAGGCGCTGCGCTACGTGCCCGGCGTCAACACCGAGCTGCGGGGCGGGGCGGTCAACCGGCTGGATCTGTTCAACATCCGTGGCTTTGACAACTACCAGAACTTCTATGACGGCCTGCTGCTCCAGTACAACGACTGGAACCTGCAACCCCAGATAGATCCGGTGGCCATCGAGCAGCTGGAGGTGTTCAAGGGGCCGACATCGGTGCTCTATGGCAGCATGCCCCCCGGCGGCATGGTCAACCTCATCGCCAAGCGCCCCCAGCGGGAGAGCAAGCACAACGTGAGCGTGGCGACCGGCACGGGCACCCTCAAGGAGATGACCCTCGACAGCACCGGTGCCATCAATGAGCAGCTCGCCTATCGGCTGGTGGGACTGGCCCGGGAGAAGGATGGCCAGGCGGTGACCTCGAAGGAGGAGCGCTACGTCTTTGCGCCGTCCCTGGACTGGCAGCTCGGCGAGCGCACCCTGCTGAACCTCAACCTTTACTACCAGAAGGATCCCGAGGCCGGCATCTACACCACTGTGCCCGCCAGCGGCTCGGCCAAGTCCAACCCCCTGGGGCAGCTTGGCAGCGACACCTTCCTTGGCGACGAGAACTGGAACGAGTACAACCGGGACGTGACCCTGCTGGGCTACAAGCTGAGCCACGACTTCAACGAGCGCTGGCAGGTGCTGCAAAATGCCCGCTACATGGATGCGTCCGCCTATCAGCGCAACACCTACAACGCGGCCCTGGCGGCGGACAACCGCACCCTGGCCCGCAACGCCTATCTCACCGATGAAGACTCTCGCGGCGTTGTCATCGACAACCAGCTGGCGGGCAAGGTGCAGACGGGCTCTGCCCAGCACAACCTGCTGCTCGGGGTCGACTACCAGTACCTGGATGCCCATATCCTCTACCGGGATACCCTCGACTACTCGGCGCCCAGCATCGACATTTTCAACCCGAACCATAGCCAGATAGTCCCAGAGGCACTCACTTTCAACTACCAGGATAAAAAGGTGATCCGTCAGTCCCAGACCGGCGTCTATCTGCAGGATCAGGTGCGCCTCGATCGGCTGGTGGCCATCGGCGGCGCCCGCTACGACCGCTACCGGATGGACACCGACAGCCGGACCCTCTATCAGGGGGCGGACAGCCAGTCCCTGGCCCACATCGATCAGGACAACCTCTCCTTCCGCGTCGGCGCCCTCTATGAGCTGGATGGCGGCTTCTCCCCCTATGCGAGCTATGCCGAGAGTTTCGAGCCGGTGCCGGGGGCGGACAAGCAGGGCCAGGCGTTCAAACCGGCGACCGGTCATCAGTGGGAAGGGGGCGTCAAGTTCCTCTCCGACGACATGAGCAAGACGGCGACCCTGTCGGCGTTCCACATCACCAAGAAGAACGCCCTGGTAACGGATCCGGACAATGTCTACGGGCCCAAGCTGCAGACCGGGGAGACGGTCTCGAGGGGCATCGAGCTTGAGGGGAGAGCCGATCTCACCAGCCAGCTGGATCTGGCCCTCAACTACACCCTGATGGACATGGAGATCACGCGCGATACCACCACGCTGCAGGGCAAGACGCCGGTCTGGGTCCCCAGACAGATGGCGTCGCTGTGGAGCAACTACTACCCCGGCGGCAACCTCGAGGGGATGCGGGTGGGCGCCGGCCTGCGCTACGTGGGGGAGGCCGAGATGGATGCCGCCAACACCGACAAGGTACCGGACTACCTCCTGATGGACATGTCCGCCTCCTACGATCTCGCCGCCCTCAGCGCAAGCCTGAAGGGGATGGGGGTATCGCTTGGCGCCAGCAACCTGTTCAACAAGACCTACTACTCCTGCTACGACCAGAACAACTGCTGGTTCGGGGCCGAGCGAAGCGTGGAGGCGCGACTCAAATACGCATTCTGACCTTGCGCCCCGGCACGCGCCCGGGGCCCTTTCAACGAATGGGCGAGGAGAGGGGGCGCGGTGTGCCGCGCAGCCTTGGTCGGGAGCACGGCCTTGGCCGGGAGAAAGCGGACGCGGAACGCGCCCTCGTCTCGGATCACCAGGCCCTGTTCGCGGCGGCGGCCAGCCTGATCCCGTCCCTCAAGGGGAACCTGGTGGCGGCCGGTGACGTACGCCCGCCACTGACGGATGCCGCCGGGGCGACGTCGGCCGCGGTGGCCGCAGCCCTCCATGCGCACTGGCAGCAGGCACACCCAGAGGCGGGACCCGCCTACTGGCTCACCCGCAGCTGGGGCATGCTCTGCTGGCAATCCATCTATCTCGCCATGGTGGCCGTCTACCGCCATCAGGCCGTGCCTGCCCTCGACAGGCTGGGACAGGGGCATGAGGCCGGCGTGGTGTCGGGTTTTACCCTGCCGGCCGAGCCCATGATCAGAGGGGAGGCCGGCGTGTTGATCAAGACGGCAGGGGAGCGACTCCAGGCGCACTGGCAGGGGCAGTTCACCCTCCTTGGGACGGCGCAGCGGCTGCGTCCCGGTTTCGTGCGCCCGCTCCTGGCGGACGATCTGCTGGCGGCCCTGGTGCGGGTGCCCGATTTCTTCGGGGAGGTGAGTCGGGAGGAGGTGAGGGCCCATGCCCCCCTCTGGCTTGAATCCTGTGGCCTGCCGTCGGCACATCTGACGGGTTGGCGCGAGGCGGGGCTGCCCCGGGGCGAGGCCTTCCCGGGCTATGTGCGCCAGCGCTGCTGCCTGCACTACAAGCGCCGGGATGGGGAGCTTTGTGGCAACTGCCCGCGAAGGCAGGGTGGGGCGAGGGGTGATGAATGCTGATACCCGACTCTTCGTCTGCGCGGGCAACCCGTGATGAAAGCCGCCTGATCCTGGCGGCTTTTTTGTGTCCGGCTTACTGGGCCGCCATCCGGGTGCGGATGCGCTCGAACAGGCTCTGCAGGCAGGCCTGATCTTTGTCGGCGGCGCGCACGGCGCCATACATGTGGCGGCGAATGCCCTCCCCGAGAGGGCGCGCCTCAAGCAGGCCCTGGCGCACGAACTCCTCGCTGGCCCAGCGGGGCAGGGCGGCGAGCCCGAGCCCGGCGGCGGCCATCTGCAGCATGACAGAGGTGTTGTCCACCGGCTTGCAGCGGGCGGGCTCCACCCCGGCCGGTTGCAGGAAACGGCTGAACACGTCCATGCGCGCCCGCTCCACCGGGTAGACCAGCAGCACCTCCGGCCGCAGATCGTCCGGTGCGATGCGCCGCTGCTGGCAGAGGGGGTGATCCGGCGCCATCACCAGGGTGAGATCGAAGGCGAACAGCGGCTCGAAGTGAAGATCCCCGCGGGCCTGTACATCCGAGGTGAGCAGCAGGTCGAGCTGGCCGCCAAGCAGGGCACTGATGGCATCGAAACCCGGCACCGACTCCACCTCCAGATCCACGCCGGGCCACTGGCGGCGAAAGTCCGGCAACAGCGGGAGCAGCCACTGGATGCAGCTGTGGCAATCGAGGGCCAGATGCAGCCTGCCCGCCTCGCCGCTGTGCAGGGCGACCAGCTGGCGCTCGGTCTGGGCCAGGGCGGGCAGCACCTGACGGGCCAGGGCCAGCAGATGCTGGCCTGCCGCCGTCAGCACCAGAGGGCGGCTTTTTCGAAGAAACAGCTCCAGATTGAGGCGGGTCTCCAGCTCCTTGAGCTGGTGGGAGAGGGCGGACTGGGTGAGGTTGAGGGTGAGTGCGGCCCCGGCCAGGGACCCTTGCTCGGCCAGGGCGCTGATGGTCTTCAGGTGTTTGAGATCGATGCCCAGATTGCTGCTCTGAGGGGGGCTGGATGGGGTGGGCGCGACCATGGCACTGCTCCTTTGTGCGTCAGTTGAGAAATTCTTGAGAGCCAGTTGAAGAGGATTCAATAGCCAAGGTCACCTTATCTTGTCATTTTGGATGTGTAAACATCTGGATGGCCAAACAATCCAGATCCTCATCAGATAAACGAGCATAAGGAATGGAACCTATGACCTTCGCACACACCCTGGGCTTTCCCCGTATCGGCGCCAAGCGCGAACTGAAATTTGCCCTCGAATCCTACTGGCGTGGCGAAACCACCCAGGCCGAGCTGGTCGCCGTGGGCAAGAGCCTGCGTGAGCGCCACTGGCAGGCCCAGCGTACCGCCGGGGTCAACCTGCTGCCGGTGGGGGATTTTGCCTGGTACGATCAGGTGCTGGGTACCAGCCTGCTGGTAGACGCCGTGCCTGCCCGTCACCGCCACGGCGACACCGACCTCGACACCCTGTTCCGGGTGGCCCGTGGCCGTGCGCCGACCGGCCCGGCGGCGGCCGCTGCCGAGATGACCAAGTGGTTCAACACCAACTACCACTACCTGGTGCCGGAATTTTACCGTGACCAGCGCTTCAAGCTGGGCTGGAGCCAGCTCTTTGACGAGGTGGAAGAGGCCAAGGCCCTTGGGCTGCCGGTCAAGGCGGTGTTGCTGGGCCCCGTCTCCTACCTCTGGCTTGGCAAGGAGAAAGAGAGCGGCTTCTCCCGCCTCGAACTGCTGGATCGCCTGCTGATCGTCTACCAGGAGATCCTGGCCAAACTGGCGGCCCAGGGGGTGGAGTGGGTACAAATCGACGAGCCGGCCCTGGCGCTAGACCTGCCGGACGAGTGGCGCCTGGCCTACCTCAAGGCATATGAGCGCCTGAGCGGCCCCTGCAAGCTGCTGCTCACCACCTACTTCGGGTCCGTGGCCCATCAGCGGGACATCATCACCAGTCTGAAGGTGGACGGCCTGCACCTGGATCTGGTGGCTGCCCCCGAGCAGCTCGAGACCCTGGTCCCGCACCTGCCGGCCCAGTGGGTCATCTCGGCGGGTGTCATCAACGGCCGCAACGTCTGGCGTGCCAACCTGGCCAAGCTGGCGCCGACCCTCAAGGCCTTGAAAGAAAAGCTTGGCGAGCGCCTCTGGGTGGCCTCCTCCTGTTCCTTGCTGCACAGCCCGGTGGATTTGACCCTGGAGCACGAGCTGGATCCCCAGACCCGCAGCTGGTTCGCCTTCGCCCTGCAAAAGTGCTATGAGCTGGGGCTGCTGTCCGACTACCTGGACGGTGGCGCCCTGGACAAGATCGAGGCTTACAGCCAGCCCATTGTGGATCGGGAGTCCGACAGCCGGGTTCACAAGAAGGCGGTGCAGTCACGACTCGCCAGCCTGACCAACAGTGACTTCGATCGCCAGAGCGCCTACCCGGTGCGTGCCGACGCGCAGCGCTCGGATCTGAAGCTGCCGATCCTGCCCACCACCACCATCGGCTCCTTCCCGCAGACCTCTGAAATCCGGGTGCTGCGTCAGGATTGGCGTGCCGGGCGCATCGATGACCAGGCCTACGAGGCGGGCATCCAGGCCCAGATCAAGGACGCCATCGAGCGCCAGGAGGCCATCGGGCTGGACGTGCTGGTGCACGGTGAAGCGGAGCGCAACGACATGGTGGAGTATTTCGGGGAGCTGCTGGACGGCTTTGCCATCACCCGCTTTGGCTGGGTACAGAGCTATGGCTCCCGCTGCGTCAAGCCGCCGGTGATCACCCGTGACATCGACCGTCCGACCCCCATGACCCTTGAGTGGACGAAGTTTGCCCAGAGCCTGACCGACAAGCCGGTGAAGGGCATGCTGACCGGCCCCGTGACCATTCTCTGCTGGTCCTTCCCGCGCGAAGACGTGAGCCGCGAGCAGTCCGCCCTGCAGATTGGCCTCGCCATTCGCGACGAGGTGGCTGACCTGGAAGCCGCTGGCATCAAGATCATCCAGATCGACGAGCCGGCGATCCGCGAAGGGCTGCCCCTGCGCAAGCAGGATCACCAGGCCTATCTCGACTGGGCGGTGCGCGCCTTCCGCCTGAGCGCAAGCCCGGTGGTGGACAGCACCCAGATCCACACCCACATGTGTTACAGCGACTTCAACCTCATCATCGAGGCGGTGGCGGCGCTGGACGCGG
The DNA here is from genome assembly GCF_019048585.1 of Aeromonas sp. FDAARGOS 1418. NCBI lineage: Bacteria > Pseudomonadati > Pseudomonadota > Gammaproteobacteria > Aeromonadales > Aeromonadaceae > Aeromonas > Aeromonas sp. FDAARGOS 1418. The sequence goes on from NZ_CP077387.1 coordinate 2,766,389, forward strand.
ATGTGATCACCATCGAGACGAGCCGCAGCCAGATGCAGTTGCTCGAAGCGTTCGAGCGCTTCAACTACCCCAATGAGATCGGCCCGGGCGTCTACGACATCCACTCGCCGAACGTACCGAGCCAGGGCTGGATTGAAGACCTCATCCGCAAGGCTGCGCAACAAATCCCGGCGGATCGGCTCTGGGTGAACCCGGACTGCGGCCTCAAGACCCGCGGCTGGGAAGAGACCACCGCTGCCCTGAAGGTGATGGTCGATGCCACCCGGGCGCTGCGCGCCGAGCTGGCCTGAGGGCTTCCATTCACCCGGACGAGCGCCCGGTGAGTGTCACCAAGACGAGAGAGGGAAGGCGACAGCCTTCCCTCTTTTTTGCATGGCCGCTCCCTAGAGGGGGAGCAGGGCGGGGCGGGAGGCGGGCTGGTAGCGGGTGGGGGAAACCGACATCGTCACCGGGTGAGGGGCGCTTGCGAGCGCCTCGGTCAGCCACTGTTGGTCGAGGGGGATGGCATTGCGATCCTCGATCACCAGATTGAGGTGCTGGGCGCCCAGGCACCCGTAGCGGGCTGGGTCGGTCTGGGTAAAGAGGCCAAGACAGGGCACACCGCTGGCGGCAGCCAGGTGCAGGGGACCGGTGTCGGCGCTGACGAAGAGGGAGAGGCCGCCCGTGAAGCGGGCCAGCTCCCCCATGTTGCCAAGGGAAACGTGCACGTCCCCGAGCAGGTGCTCGGGGGCGGCGGGTTCCGCGAGCTGGATCAGCAGGGCATCCGGGCTGTGACGGCGCAGATCCCCAAGCAACCGCTGCCACTGGGGCTGGGAGAGCCCCTTGCCCTTGCGAGCACCGGTGAAAAAGCCGATCAGGGGACGGCCAGGATGGGCTCGTCGCAGCGCACTCAAGGCCGGGCTTGGCCCCTGCAACAGGCTGCCAAGGGGGATGGGTTCAGCCGGATTGCCCGGTATGCCGAGCAGTTGCAGGGGCTGGTGGGCGTAGTGGCACTCACTGTCCGCAGCCCGCGGACGCTGGAAGATGAGATCCCCGTGGCCATCGTCGAAGCCGCATTTCTCACGGGCCTGTACCCAGGCGGCAATGAAGTGATCCGTACTGGAGGCGAAGGGGACGTAGACCCTGTCGTAGTGCTGGCGGCGCAGACGCGAGAGTGCCGAGAGGGCGCCCGGCAGGTGTCTGCCCTGCAACCGGATCTGATGAATGTGCCGCAGGGGCAGATCGGCCAGGAAGGGGAGCAGGGTGGTGGGGCTGCACACCAGCTCCAGCTCGGCGTGGGGATGGGCGCGATGAAGCTGGTGCAGGAAGGGTAGCAGGAAGAGGTTGTTGCCGATGCGGTTGGTGCTGCGAATGACCAGGATCCGGCGGGGTGCCTGCGAAGAGGGCGGCAATGCGCTGCGACTGGCAAGCCAGCCGAGCAGGGTTCGCTCCAGTCCCGCCGTCCAGACCCGGCGTTGGCCGTCGAAGCGGCGCAGGGCATCGTTGAGGTGAGTCATACCGTTGGGCTCCAGTGTTGGGATGGCGTAAAGGGTGCCAGCGGACTCTTAAGACAATGTTAAGAAGGGAAAAAGCGTGCGGATGATGGCCATGGCGGAGCGGGGTGCTGGTGCGGGACGGGGGAAAGTGGCTAGAATTGCGCATTTGAAATAAATGTTATTGTCTGCGGGAGCACCATGCAGTTCAGGGATTTTTTGCCGGTATCGACCAATACCAGCGTCAAAGAGAGTTGTTACGGCGCCCTTGGCGCCTTCGTCGGCTTGTTCGGCACCGCCTTGCTGTGCCGCTGGGGGCTGGGGCTCGAGGTGCACTGGCTCATCGCCCCCATGGGGGCCTCCGCCGTGCTGCTGTTTGCCGCCCCGGCCAGCCCCCTGGCCCAGCCCTGGTCCATCCTTGTGGGCAACGGGGTGTCGGCCCTGATGGGGGTATTGAGTGCGAGCCTGGTGCCGGACATGGCTATCGCTTCGGCCCTGGCGGTGATGCTGGCCATCGCCGCCATGTTCCTCACCCGCAGCCTGCACCCGCCCGGCGGCGCCGTGGCCCTGACCGCCGTCATCGGCGGCGAGGGGATCCGGGCGCTCGGGGTCGGCTACGTGCTGCTGCCGGTGCTGCTCAACTCCCTGTTGCTGCTGAGTCTGGGCTTGCTCTACAACCGCGCTCTGGGGCGTCGTTATCCCCATGGCGGCAAGGCGGCGCCCAATCGCCACCAGACGGCGGATCCCCAGCCGAGTGCCCGACTCGCCACCCAGGACATCGACTTTGCCCTGCAAAAGCACGGGGAACTGCTGGACATCAGCCGCCAGGATCTGCAGGAGCTGCTGCAGGAGGCCCAGCTTCACGCCCTGCGGGGGCGAGTGGGGACGGTACGGTGCCAGGATGTGATGTCGCGGGATCTCGTCGTGACGACGCCACAGGCGCTCGCCATGGAAGCGTGGCATCTGCTCTCCCACCACCAGATCAAGGCGCTGCCGGTGGTGGATGAGGGGGAGAGGCTGGTCGGCATCATCACCCTGCACGACCTGATGATCGACCGGGCGGGTCACCAGCCGAGGGGGAAGGAGGCCCTTGAGCAGCAGCAGGTCGCGGATCTGATGACCCGGGAGGTGCAGACGGCGCGGCGCTACCTGCCTCTCTACGATCTGGTGGAGGCCTTCTCCGACGGGGGGCTGCACCACATGCCGGTGGTGGAAGGGGAACAGCTGGTGGGCATCATCACCCAGTCCGACATGGTGGCGGCGCTCTTCACGCTGGCCCTGAAACCCGGACTGACGAGCGAGGAGGCGACCCCGGTGTCGTCGTAGCCAGGGGGGCAAGAAAAACGAGGGCGTGCCAGGCACTCCCTCTCTTGTCCTGGGCGCGGCGGGTCAGCCGTAGCGGGCCAGGGTGAGCCCCTCGTCGCTGATATCCGGGGTATTGCCCGAGATGAGATCGCTGAGCAACTGGCCCGATCCTGCCGCCATGGTCCAGCCCAGGGTACCGTGGCCGGTATTGAGCCAGAGCCCGGGGATGGGGCTTGGGCCCACCAGGGGCGTGCCGTCCGGCGTCATGGGGCGTAGCCCGGTCCAGAAGGTGGCCTGCTCCAGATTTCCCCCCTGAGGGAAGAGATCCCTCACCACCATGGCCAGGGTATCGTGGCGTCTGGGGTTGAGCGCCAGGTTGAAGCCCGAGAGTTCGGCCATGCCGCCCACCCGGATCCGTTCGTCGAAGCGGGTGATGGCGACCTTGTAGGTCTCGTCCAGCACAGTGCTGCGCGGGGCGCCCTCGGCATCCGTCATCGGCAGGGTGAGGGAGTACCCCTTGACCGGGTAGACGGGGAGCTCAATTCCGAGGGGGCGCAGGAAGCCGGTGCCATAACTGCCGAGGGCACAGACGATGGCGTCGGCCTGGAAGCGCTGCTCGCCGGCACGGACCGCCACGGCGCGTCCCTTCGCGATCTCGACCTCGTCGATGGCGCAGTTGAAGACGAAGCTCACCCCGAGCTTGCGGGCCTCGTCCGCCAGGGCCTGGGTGAAGCGGAAACAGTCACCGGTTTCATCTCCCGGCAGGCGCAGGCCCCCCACCACCTTGCCACGCACCCTTGCCAGGGCGGGCTCGACCTCCTCGCAGCCGTCGGCATTCAGAGACTGATAGGGGACGCCGTACTCCTCGAGCACGGCGATATCGCGCTGGCTGGCATCGAGCTGGGCCTGACTGCGAAACAGTTGCAGGGTGCCGAGCTGGCGCCCTTCGTAGTCGAGCGCCAGCTCGCCCCGCAACTGCTTCATGCAGTCGCGGCTGTATTCGGCCAGCCGTACCATGCGCCCCTTGTTGACCGCATAGGCCGCTGGCGTGCAGTTGGCGAACATCTTCAGCATCCAGCGCAGCTGGAAGGGGTCCGAGGTGGGCCGCACCGTGAAGGGGGCGTGCTTTTGCAGCAGCCATTTGGCGGCCTTGAGGGGAATGCCGGGGGCAGCCCAGGGGGAAGCATAACCCGGGGAGATCTGACCCGCGTTGGCATGGCTGGTTTCAAGGGCCACCCCGTCACGCCGCTCCAGCAGGGTCACTTTGTGACCGGCCTTGGCCAGATACCAGGCGCTGGTCACACCGACCACGCCACCACCGAGTACCACTATGTCCATCTTGTCTCTCCTTGACTGGGGCCTCCACCTTAATCAGCCGCCACAGGATATTCAACTGGTGTCGATGTCATTGGTGGTTATCGCTATTCACATTTTGTTAACTGGCTCTCAATGTTGTCATTTGCTCACTTTCTGGCATAAAATCCGGTCGATTCAGAGCCGCTCCAGGTGGAGCAGATGATGCTCTGCCGTCGTCAGGATGGCTTGCTGCTGTTCTGTGGTTTGGCCATCCCAGTTGGCATAGGGCAGGGCGAGGCGAGGGTTGTTGCCAAGTTTGTCCCGGTTGCGCCAGAGAAAGTGCCAATAGAGGCTGTTGAAGGGGCAGCTGTCCGGCCCGCTGCGGGCCTTCACCTGATAGTGACACCCCTTGCAGTAGTGGCCCATCCGCTCGAGATAGGCGCCGCTGCTGGCGTAGGGCTTGCTGCCCATCAAACCGCCATCGGCAAACTGGCTCATGCCGCGGGTGTTGGGCAGTTCCACCCACTCGATGGCATCCACATAGATACCCAGATACCAGGCATCCACCTCGTCAGGGTGGATCCCCGCCAGCAGGGCGAAGTTGCCGGTCACCATCAGCCGCTGGATATGGTGGGCATAGGCGTGCTCCAGAGACTGTCGAATGGCGTGACGCACGCAGGCCATGCTGGTTTCTCCATTCCAGAAAAAACCGGGCAGGGGTCGCTCGGCCCCGAGAAAGTTGGTGCGCCGATACTCGGGCATCTTTTCCCAGTAGAGGGCGCGGACAAACTCGCGCCAGCCGAGGATCTGGCGGATGAACCCCTCCACCTGCGCCAGGGAAATGGTGGCCTGATTGGCCTGCCAGTGAGCTTGCGCAGCGCGGATCACCTCGAGGGGATGGAGCATCTTGCTGTTCATGGAAAACGACAAGCGGCTGTGGAACAGGCTCCAGCCCCGTTCGCTCAGGGCATCCTGATAGCGACCGAAGTGGGGCAGGCAGTGTGCAAGGAAGTGTTCAAGCAGTGCGCGGCTCTGGCGCCGGGTGACGGGCCAGGGCAGGGCGTCGGCATCGGCACTGCCAATGGTGGCGACGCAGTGGTGGGTCAGCATGGCATCGATGTCGCTCACCTCGTTGGCAAAGGTGAGGGGCGCCGGGATGGGTTGGCTCGCCGGCAATTTGGCGCGATTCTCGGCATCGAAGTTCCAGCGCCCCCCAAGGGGCTGGCCGCGCTCATCGAGCAACACCCGGTACTGCTTTCGCAGGGCGCGGTAGAAGAACTCCATCCGGCTGTGGGGGTAGCGTCGCCAGCCATCGCGGGGGGTGAGAAAATGTTCGCTGTCCACCTCAGCGGTCGGGATGGCAAGGCCTGAGGCCCACTGGGTCAGCTGGCTTGCAAGGCGCCACTCGTCCGGGCTCTGCCAGGCGAAGCGCTCGGCCTGATGCGCTTCGAGCTGGGCCGCCAGCAAGCTCGGCAAATCGGGCCAGGGGGCGCTCTCATCGAGAGTCAGGTAGCAGACCCGGTGGCCCGCCTTGGTGAGGGCGGCGGCGAAGGCGCGCATGGCGGCAAAGAAGGCGAGCACCTTCTGGCGATGGTGGCGGCAGTAGTCCGTCTCCTGGCGCAGCTCCGCCATCAGGTAGCAGACAGCGGGATCCTGCGTGCGAAACCAGCTGTGACCTGCGTTCAGTTGATCCCCGAGAATGAGGCGCAGCTCCATCAGGGGTGCTCCTTCCGACGACGGCAGCGTTCGCTGCAATAACGCACTTCCTGCCAGCAGCGGGCCCACTTGCGCCGCCAGGCAAAAGGACGTTGGCAGACGGGACAGATCTTCTCGGGTAGATGGGGTTTGAGGTGCATGTGGCGGCCCTGTTGATGCCCTTGGTTTCTCTCTGCCTCCTTAACGAAGCACCATACGGTCGGGATCACTGGGGGAGAGCAGAAAGAGGCAATAGGGGGTGATTGCCACTCATGAAAAAGGCCCCCGCACCTGCCGGTTCGGGGGCCCTTGTTCTCGTAGCCGTTACTGGCTGCTGAAGAGCCTGGGCTGGGGAGTGGACTGCGCCGTCAGGGTCATGCGGCCCGAGGTTTCCAGCCAGCTCTTGATCTTTCTGGCATCGGCGACCCGTTCATCCGTGGTGTTGGCGTGAAGCAGCACCATGACCACGGGCTCGTTGTTGACCCGGGTTCCCATCACCAGGCAGCGCCCCGCCTCGCGGATATAACCGGTCTTGGAGACCAGAATGGGCCAGCTTCCTTCCCGTACCAGGCGGTTGGAGTTGAGGTAGTGCAGCTGGCGCTTGCCGTTGCGTACCAGACGCTGCTCGGAGGCGGTGTACTGGCGGATCAGCGGGTAGGTGGATGCGGCAGCAGCCAGTTTGGCGAGATCGTGTGCGGTGGAGACGTTGCGGGGGTTGAGCCCGGTGCTGTCGGCGAAATGAGTGCTCCACATGCCGAGCATGCGGGCCTTGGCATTCATTGCCTCGATAAAGGCTTTGCGGCCACCCGGGTAGTGCCGTCCCAAGGCGGAGGCGGCGCGGTTTTCAGAGGACATCAGTGCGATGTGCAGCATGTCGGCGCGGCTCAGGCGCGAGCCCACCGCGAGGCGCGACCCCGTGCCCTTGAGTCTGTCAACGTCATCCATGGTGACGGTGAGGGTCTCGTTGAGGCGCTGATTGCCATCCAGTACCACCAGCGCTGTCATCAGCTTGGTGATGGAGGCGATGGACATCACCCGGTTGGCGTTGCGCTCTGCCAGTGTCTCGCCGGTTTTCGGGTTGACGACCACGTAGGCATCGGATCTCAGCGGCAGGTTGCTGCGGGGTTCGAGCAGGCTGTTGGTGGAAGAAGAGGTCGCAGAAAACGGGTTGGCATGGGCGCTTTCCATGCTGGCGGGAAGGAGGAAGGCGCCGAGCAGCAAGGGAAGAAAAGGACGAAGGTTCATGATTTGACTCTACTACGACTCACAGGGACATTTGGCTAAGTTATATGACGGTAATTGACGCTTCACAACGTCTGGTGGCCGGATATTTCCATTTTATGGGCCAGCGCACCTTGAAATCCCCCGCATCGGGGCTATTAGGCCCGATAAAGGGAGTCATAGAGGCCTGTCAGGCCATGCCAGACACGCCACCACGGGGGCGCACTATATGCTGGCGAGGAGCGGGATGACGACTCTTTTTGCACCTTTCGGCGCCTTGGGATGATGAAGGGGTCGTTAATGGCGACCATGGCGATAAAAACGGCGCCCGGCAGGGAAGATGGCCCGCTGCATTATCGCCGTTTTGCCCCGCTTCATCCTCCCATCATCCTTGCGGTCTGAATGGCCTGGATCAGCGCGGCCCGATTGATGCGGGGGCGCTCTTCATCGAGCAGTTGCTGCCACAGCGCAATGGCCTGGCTGTAGCGACCATGCAGGAAGTGATCGGAGGCGAGCAGCATCAGGGCGCTCACCTCGCCCTTGTCCTGTTTGAGCGCACTATCGAGTAGGCGCTGCGCCTCCGGGGTGAGCTGCTGGCCTGCCTGGTAGTAGAGCACGGTAGCCTGGGCGGCCTGGGTCGCCGCGCTGGCCCCCCCTTCTTGCAGGGCGAGGCGCTGGTAGGCGAGCAAGGCGTTGTCGTACTCGTCCCGATAGAGATAGAGCTGACCGAGCGCCGCCCAGCCGTCGAGATCGGCAGGGTTGGCTTGCAGGCGCTGGTGCAGGGCGCCCAGCTCCTTGTCCTGCAGATCCCGCGGGCTCAATCCCGCCAGCGGATCGGGGCGCGACTGATAAGCCTGCCACGCCTGATAGCGGCCGGTGCCGGCATAAATACCGGCCATCAGCGCCAGCAGCAGGCCCCCAAGCAGTATCCAGGAGCGCAGCCAGGGCAGCGGACGGGCGGTGCGGTCCTTGGCCAGCCGCTCGCGCAGGGCCTGTTCGGCAAGTGGGGTGGCGTTGGCGAGGCGGGCCAGCTCCAGCTCCCGGTAGAGGCGGCTGTGGGGGGCAAGCCTCGCCTGCTGCTCGGCCATGATCAGCCGGTTCAGTTCGGCCCTGGGGTCGTGGGCGAGCACCCCCTCGGCTCTGTCGCCGATAAGCGGCACCCGCGCCGGTTGCCGGCGATGCAGGCTCCTGCGCAGGCGATGGAGCGCCAGCAACAGCAAGAGGGCGGGGCCGCCCCACAGCAGCGCCGTGCTGCGCTTGAAGGGGGGATCGTAGCGCACGAAGTCGCCGAATCGCTCCGTCATGCGGGCGATCACCTGCTCATCAGACTGCCCCTCGTCCACCCAGCGGTAGACCTCGAGCCGCAGATCCCGGGCAATGGGGGAGTTGGACTCCACCAGATTCTGGTTCTGGCACTGGGGGCAGCGCAGGGAGCGGGCCAGCTCCTGAGCACGGGTCTGCCGCTCGGGGTGGCGAAACTCATAGGTGTCGACCCCGCTGGCAAGGGCCCCGAGGCTCAAGGCCAGCAAGAGCTGCGCTATCAGGGCGTGGCCGAGACGGCTCATGGCTTGCTCTCCTGCACTTCTCTCTCTGCTTCTCTTTCCACTTCGGGCTGGCTAGCGGTGTTGCTGCGTACCTTTGCAAGCAGGGGGGCAAACTGGCGTTGCCAGATGTCCCGGGTGAGCTCACCCGTGTGGCGGGTCAGCAGGGTGCCGTCGCCGGCGAAGAGATAGGTCTCCGGCGTGCCGTAGACGCCGAGCTCCAGCGCGAGTCGGCCGTCGGGGTCGGTCAGCACGGCGCGATAGGGGTTGCCCGCCTCGGTGAGCCAGGCGCGGGCGGCATCGCCCTTGTCCCGGTAGTTGAGGCCATAGAGGGGCACGGCGCTGGCCAGCTCACCCAGCAGCGGATGCTCGGCGCGGCAGTTGGGGCACCAGCTGGCCCAGACGTTGAGCACGAAGGGCTCCCCCTTGAGCGCCGCGGTGTGGATGGGGGCGCCGCCAAACAGATCGTCACTCTGCCACGCGGGCAGGGTGCGCCCTGCGACGGCCTCATCCTGGCTGTAGGGGTTGTTGCCAAGGCCGAGCCAGAGCAGGGCACCGAGCCCCAGGGTGAGCACGAGTGGCACGAACAGGCGCAAACGGGCGTTCATAAGGACTCCTGTTCAAGCCGAGGGGAGGGGGCAGCAGCTGGGGCAGGATGGTTAGCCAGCAGCGGCCGGCGGGCGAGCAGGCGCAGGGTGCCACCCGCCATCATCAACAGGCCACCGAACCAGATCCAGCGCACCAGTGGCTTGTAGTGCAGCCGCATGGCATAGGCGCCGGGTCCCATCTTCTCGCCAAGCACCACGTAGAGATCGCCAAGCATTCCCCATTTGATCCCGGGTTCGTTCATGTTCATGGTGCGCACGCTGTAGTGACGCCGCTCCGGCGTCAGCCGCGCCACCTCTTTACCGTCTTTATGCGCGCTCAAGGTGATGCGCTCGGCGGTGTAGTTGGGGCCGATGAGCGGCTCGCTCCCCTCATAGCGAAACTCGAAGGCGCCGAGCCGATAGGGCTGGCCTGCGGCGAGTACCGCGCCCCCCTCCTGACTGTGGTGACTCACCTGCGCAATGCCGAGGGCGCACACTGCCACCCCGAGGTGGGCCAGCAGGCTGCCGAGCCGGCTGGCACTCAGGTCGCGAGTCTTGAATGAGACATTGAGCAGCAGGCTCGCGATGAGCCAGAGACTTACCATATTGGCGAGGATGCCGCTCCAGCCCGGGGTCCCCTGTTCGCGATAGGCGAGGCTGAGCAGCCCGCCACCGAGCAGCCCAAACAGCGGCGGCAACAGGGTGTTGAGCCGGGAACGCGCAGCAAGCTGCTGCCAGCGCAGGCGCGGCAGCTGGGTCATCAGCGCCATCAGGCAGAGGGCCAGCGGCACGAAGATGGTATTGAAATAGGGGGCGCCCACCGAGAGCGAGCCCAGATGGAGCGACTGGAACACCATGGGGTAGAAGGTGCCGAGCAGCACGCTGGCGCAGGCCACGCAAAGCAGCAAGATGGTGGCGCCGAGCAGTCCCTCTTTTGACAGCAAGCCGAAGCGGGCGTAGGGGGCGCGAATGTCCGCCCGCAGGGCAAACAGGGTGAGGGCGCAGGTCAATAGCAGACCGAGCAGCAGCAACAGAGTGAGACCGCGGCTGGGGTCGACCGCAAAGGCGTGCACCGAGGTGAGCACCCCGGAGCGCACCACAAAGGTGCCGAGCAGGCTCAGGGAAAAGGTAAAGATGGAGAGCAGCAGCACGGCGTGGCCGTAAGCGCCGCGCTTCTCGCACACCACCAGGGCGTGCAGCAGGGCGGTGCCGAGCAGCCAGGGCAAGAGGGAGGCGTTTTCCACCGGATCCCAGAACCACCAGCCCCCCCAGCCGAGCTCGTAATAGGCCCACCAGGAGCCGAGCACTATACCGGCGGTGAGAAACACCCAGGAACCGAGCGCCCAGGGGCGGCTCCAGTGGGCCACGGCGCCATCGAGCCGACCCGAGTGCAGCGCCGCCATGGCGAAGGCGAAGTTGACCGCAAAGCCGACATAACCGAGATAGAGCAGGGGCGGGTGGAGGATGAGGCCGATGTCCTGCAGCATGGGGTTGAGATCGCGCCCCTCCAGCGGTCCCGGGAACTGGCGGTCAAACGGGCTGGAGAAGATCAGGGTATAGAGGCCGAACAGCCCGACGATCAGCCCCATGATGGCCAGTACCCGGGTGCGGATCAGCGGATCGACCCGCCTGGAGCAAAGGGCCACCAGCGCGCCCCACAGCCCCAGCGCAAAGACGAAGAACAGCATGGAGCCCTCGTGGCCGCCCCACACGGCCGCCAGCTTGAAGCCAAGGGGCAGGGCGCTGTTGGCGTGCTGGGCCACATAGACCAGGGTGAAGTCATCCTGGCCAAAACAGCTGGCGAGCAGCAGCAGGGCTGCCCCGAGCAGGAGCGCGACCAGGAGGGCCAGCGGCTTTGCGCAGCCCAGCAGCGGGCGTGAGGCGAGCCGCAATCCCAGCCAGGGCAGCAGCCCTTGCAGCAGGGCGAGCCCGGTCGCCAGCAACAGTGAGAGATAGCCGAGCTCCGCCAGCACACAACCTCCGGTTCAATCTTTGATGTCATTCATGTCATGCCACACACGCCGCGTCGTCTCCCTTTGGGGGAACACATTGCCAAGCAACGGGTGTGGCATCACCAGAAATTCATTGGGCCAGCAACAAACCAGCGCCAGTCACCCGAGGGTGGCTGGCGCTGGTGAGCATACCTTTAAACTACTGTCATCTGGCCGGCGTAGAGCACGAAGTAGCGCAGCAGCAGGATCCCCACCAGGGTCAGGCTGCAGACCAGCACCAGATAGCCGTTTTTGGCCCGCAGCGGCGCGGGGGCCAGCAGGGCCAGAAACTGGGGCAGCAGCATGCCGATGCCCACCACCCCGAGCCAGAACACCTGAGCCCAGAAGCCGCTGCCGATGGCGGCCCACATGGCTGCCTCCTTCTGGCCGCCACCGAAGTAGAGGCCGGTAAAGAAGCAGACCAGCAGCAACACCTCCACCGCCAGCACCGGCCGCTCGAAGCGGTGGACAAAGCTCACCCCCTGGCTGTGATGGTTCTCCTTGAACAGGATGACCGCCAGCAAGATGGTGGAGGCGATGCCGGAGCTGACGCCGGAGATGAGGAACAGCACCGGCAGCACCGGGTTGTTCAACAGCGGATAGGTCTTGAGCGCCGACAGCAGAAAGCCGGTGTAGGCCCCCAAGAGCACGGCGAGCAGCAGCAAGAGCGGCGCCAGCAGCCGCTCGATGCGGGCGAGCCAGCCAATCAGACCATCCACAAAGGCGAACTTCTCTTGCAGCAGGTGACGGCGCAAGGTCTCGATCTCGGTCCGAAACACCACCGCCAGCCAGGCGAACAGCACCGCCATGTAGACCTGAAACAGCATGACCCCCATCGACATCACGGAGTCGAACTGGTAGTGGAACATCAGCTTCCAGAAGGTCCAGGGGCGGGCCAGGTGGAAGATGAGGATCAGTAACCCCAGCACCACGCTCACCGGCGCCAGAATGGCGGTCGCCTTGATGATGCCGCTCTCGCTGCCGGCCCCCTTGCGGCGCAGCAGCACCGAGAGGGTGGTGGCCCCGGCGGAGATGCCGAGCAGAAAGAGATAGATGGCGATGGGCCAGTCCCACACGAGTGAGGGGAAGTGAAATGCGTCATGCAACATGATCCATTCCTCCTTCTGTTACTGCGGTAGATGGCGATCGGACAAATCCCCACACGAGGGAAGGGAAGTGAAATGCCTCTTGCATCGTCATGACTTTATCTCCCCTTTGGGCACGCGGTACATCTTGGGCGAGGTGCCGAGTGCCTGCTTGTAGCGATAGGTGGTCTCCTTTACCAGCCGTTTGGCGATGGGGCTGTCCGGGTCATTCAGATTGCCGAACACCAGCGCCTTGGTGGGGCAGGATTCCACGCACGCCGGCTCCTTGCCCGCCGCCAGGTTGGTCTTGCGGCAAAAGTCGCACTTGTCCGCCACCTTGGTGACAGGGTTGATAAAGCGCACCTGATAGGGGCAGGCGGCCAGACAGTACATGCAGCCAACGCAGAGATCCGGGTTGACGTCGACGATGCCATCCTCCTTGCGGATATGGGAGGCACCGGTCGGGCAGACGTGCACGCAGGGGGCGTTGTCGCAGTGCTGGCAGGACTTGCGAAAGAAGTGGTACTCGGCATCGGGGAAGGTGCCGATGGGGCCGGAGCGGATGATCTCGAGGCGCGAGACCCCCTCTGGCACCTGATTCACCTCCCGGCAGGCATCCATGCAGGCGGTGCAGCCGATGCAGGCCGTCTCGTCGTGGAGCATGCCAAAGCGTATCCCGTCGATGGTCTGGCTGTGGGCGAGGGTGGTGGCAAGGGAGCGGGTGTTGGCACGAGCAGCCCCCGTCATCATGATGAGGGCCCCCGCGCTCATCCCCGCCATGAAGTGACGGCGAGAGCAGCTCATTGTGCCTCCTTGCCCGAGGTGGTGTTCGCCTTGGCCGCCTTGACGGCCTCATGCTGCTTGCTGTGGCAGTCGACGCAGAGCTTGATGCGGGACTTCTCCGGAATAGCCACCATGGGCTCCTTGGTCGGGTGCAACTGGTGGCAACTGGTGCAGGTGAGCTTGGTGGCGTGCACGTCGTGGGCCCAGAGCGCCTCGCGCAGCGGCTTGGGCTCGTGACAACTCATGCAGACCCCGTTCTGCTCAGCGATGGGGTAGCGCTCGGTGCTCTGTTTGTTATTGAAGCTGTCGCTAAAGCGCATCACGTCCTTGACCCCTTCCCGGTGTTGGGGGGAGGGTTGACCGTGGCAGTTGGTGCAGGTGACCGGCGCCAGGTTGTTGGGGTTGGTCGCCTGGCCGTGCTTGCCGTGCATGCCTTCGACCTGCTCCTTGTGGCAGTCGGTGCAGGCCTTGTCGGCACTGCGCAGAAATTCCACTTCATGTGTAGTCGGTGCCGGGGCGGTTGCCGCATCGGCGGCCTGGCCCTGCAGGCTGGTGAGCAGCATGGCTGCCATCAGCATCAGTCGTAAGAAATCCATCGTTAAATCACCCATAGGAAGCCTCCATCCGGCTGCGGGCCCGACACTGCGGGCCCGCATGCCTCGTCATTGTGCGAGCCGTCCGGCCGCTTTGGCCTCGGCATCCCAGGCGGGGACAGTGGTCTTGAGGAACTGGGCCTTGTCGCTGTTCATCTGCTTCATGTCCATGCCAAGAGCGGCCTGGGCCTTCTCCTTGCTGGAGATGTCAGGAATGGCGATCTCGTGGCTGATCCCCTTGGCGGCCAGCAGGCGTGCCAGCTTGGTGCGGGCGTCGGCGGCCTTGTCCAGGGCGGTTCCCAGCATGCGCAGCGCCACTTCCGGGGCGTGCATCTGCACCCCGTGGGAGGCGATGGAGAAGTCCCAGCGCCATTGGGCGTGACGGATGTCCTGCAGAATGTCCTTCATCTCGGCTTCGGTGGCGCCGGCATCCCAGGCGGCCTTGGCTTCAAAGTGGGCGTGCACCAGCTGCTTCTCGACTTTGAGTTTGATCTCGGTGACGGCATCCTTGCGTTGCTTGACCACCCCTTGCAGCATCTCCTTGCTCTGGGTGTGGCAGTTGCGGCAGGTCTGATCGAAGCGATCGAAGGGGTTGCCTACCTTGTGATCGGTGTAGACCTTGCCCTGTTCGTTCTGCACCTTGGGCATGTGGCAGTCGACGCAGGCGACGTTGTTCTGGCCGTGAATGCCGGCGCGCCAGGTCTCGTACTCGGGGTGCTGGGCTTTGAGCATGGGGGTCCTGGAGAGGGCGTGGGTCCAGTCGGCAAAGCCTATTTCATCGTAATACTGCTCCATCTGCTCCACTGTGGTGCCCTTGTCCCAGGGGAATTTCACCGCCTTGGTCGGGCCGCTGAAGTAGTACTCCACGTGGCACTGGCCGCACACCTGGGACTGCTGATCGAAGCGCCCCTGCTCCTTGAACGGCTTGCCGATGGCGGTCATGGCCCGGTCGGCATAGGGACGGGAGAGGTGCAGGGCGGGCTTGCCCTCCTTGAACTCTTTCGAGGCGGTGTCGTGGCAGTCGGCGCAGCCGATGGTGTTGACGATTTCCGGTCCGCCTTTTGCCCACATCCCCTTGAAGTAGCCATCCTCACCCTTCTCGTCGATGACGCGGGCCACGTCCGGGCCTTTGCAACTCCAGCAGGCCATGGGCAGCGGACCGTCTTCGGCAGTCTTGGGGGCGCCGGTGCGCAGGGTTTCCCGCACGTCGGTCAGCGCATAGAAGTGGCCGCGCGGCTTGTTGTAATCCTTGGAGAAGGGGTAGCCGGCCCAGAGCACCACCATCTGCGGATCTTCCGCCAGGGCGTCGGTGCGCTCGCGGCTCTCGCTGGTGCCTTTCCAGCTGGTGAACTGATCGGCGTGATCCTTGGCGAACAGCTCGCTGCGCGCCTCGATCTTGCCTTTGGGGGCACTGTCTTCTGCCTGCGCCAGACTGCCTGCGCCCAGCAGGGCAGTCAGCAGCAGGGCCGCCAGCCCTGGTCGAAATAGCTTGTCATATGAACCCACGGTCATCACTCCCAGATAAAAAGTCCATGTCGGGCCTGACCGTTCCATCTTGGTGTGGACATCTGTGCTCATCATCGACGGGCATGGCAGGCCGATCCATTGTTATGGCTGCATATAAATTGGTATTTATGCAATTGCTCGGGGGAATAATACCAAATGGGTAAAATGGATAATCATTTATCCCCGTGGGAGTTGCGCTAGATCAATTGAGGGGGGTGAGGGATGCCAAAAGTGCGATCCAGGTGGAATTATTGAACCTCATCCGAGGGTTATTTCCACCCGTTCTCTTTTGATGAAAATAGGTAAAAACGATGTTCATCATGCTGGCGAGGGGAGCAGGGCAAGAGGCTGCGGGCAGATACAGCGCATGACGGGAGAGAGTGAACCGATTTTATTGAATTTAAATTCAATTTTTGGCTTGAAAAAGGAGGGGCGATGCTTCGGTTTTCCATCCCCATGGCCCCTGTCAAGGGGCTCTGTGACAGAAGCTGTCGTAGAAATGGGTGCCAAGAGAGCCATCTATTTTTATAAAAGAGAAATTAAGGACTTTATTCCAGCATATTCGCGTCCTGGTAGCGTGTTATTGAATTTAATAGGACGGTTGGCGGCATTTACTTTCGATATTTTAGAAAATGACGAAGGGTTATAGGGGGTGATTGACGGTAAAATAGCCGCCTGTCACGGAGACTTTCCCTTTACGCTTCATGTGCTGGGAAGTCTGTGTTTACCCGTTGGAGGATATATGGCCGAGCTGCGAATCGATAAACCGACTCTTATTGCCAAGGTGGAGGGCGCTGTGTTTGTGATGGATGCGGACGGCTCTTTGCGCCGTGCGACCCTTGGCATGCAACTGGAGCCCGGGATGCGCCTGCTCACCGAATCCGACGGACAGGTGGAGCTGGCGGAGGCGGGCAGCGAACGCCCCGAGCCTCCCCAGCCCGAGGCGGCACTGCCCGCCGGTGCCGATGCCGAGCTGGCGAGCCTCCAGGAGGCGATCCGCCAGGGGGCAGACCCGACCAAATTGTTTGAAGAGACGGCGGCGGGCAACGCCGGGGCCGGTACCACTGGTGGCGTGGTCGGCTCCAGCGCCGGCGGTTTCGTGGTGGTGGATCTCAACAGCGAGTACACCCTGGCCGAGGCGGGGTTTGACACCGGCCATGAGGCGCGTCAGCCGGGCGACGAGCTGCTCTATGCCGAAGATCAGGATCTGCTGGCGGCCATCACCATCACAGAGCCCCAGACCGACGACAACATCATCAATGCCGACGAGGCGACCGGCGTCATCATCCGCGGCTTTGTCGAGGATGTGGAAGTCGGCCAGACCGTCACCGTCACCCTGACAGATCAGGATGGCAACCGCCTGACCACCACCACAGTGGTGCTGCCCGGCTTCGTCTGGGAGGCAAACTTCGGCGACGTCACCGGCAAACTGGTGGACGGCCCCCTGACCATCCAGGCCGATACCCAGGATGCGGCCGGCAACCGGGCCAGCGACACCGGCCAGACCCTGCTCGACACCATCACCACCATGTACCCTGGATTTGGCGGACGAGAGCGACACCGGCACCAGCCAGACCGATGATCTGACCCGCGACACCACACCGCTGCTGCAAGGGAAGGGGGAGCCTGGCGCTACCGTTACCCTGACCCTGGAAGGCAAGGTGATGGCCGTGCTCACCGTGGATGGCAACGGCAACTGGCAATATCAGATCCCCGATACCCTGGCCGATGGCCCCCATGATTTTCGCGTCGATGCGGTGGACATCGCGGGCAACCGGGCCAGCGACACCTTGACGGTGACGGTGGATACCCGTGCCGCCATCGACATCGACGATCTCGATACCGACAGCATCCTCGGCCATGACAAGGTCACCCTGAGCGGCAGTACCACGGACGTGGAGGCGGGGCAGCGGGTGACCATCACCCTGGTTGGCCAGAATGGCCAGACCCTCCTCAGCGGCAGTGCCCTGGTGGGCAGTGACGGCCGCTGGCAACTGGGAGGCCTGGACCTCTCCAGCATCCAGGGCCCCTACGAGGTACGCGCCGAGGTGACGGATCTGGCGGGCAACCGGGTTATTGACGGGGCTCCCCTCATTGGTCAGAGCGATACCCTGACCCTCTCCGAGGCGGATCTCGCCAAGGGACCGGTGAGTGCCACCGGATCCCTGCACACCGGAGCCGGGCTTGATGGCAACCTGCAGGTGAGTTTTGCCGCCGATCAAGGTGCCCTCAATCAGCTTGGCCTGACCAGCCACGGGACGGCGCTCGCCTACCAGGTCAGCGGCCAGACCCTCACCGCCAGCGCAGGGGGCGTGACCGTCTTCACCCTGACCCTGGCCAACGACGGCAGCTATCGCATCGTCTGGAACCAGAGCCTGGATCACGGCCAGGATAGCCTGAGCCTGCCCTTTGCCCTGGAGTACCGCGACAGCGACGGGGATCGGGTGAGCGCCAATCTCACCGTCAACCTGGTGGACAGCACACCGCCGGACTTCACCATCGCCCCCATCAGCCTCACGGAGGATGATTTCACCAATCCGGCGGCGGTGGTGGGACAGAGCCAGTTCGTGGTGGGCCATCAGTCCGATCCCTTGGTGGCAACAAGTGCCGTCTTCGCGGATCAGAGTGCAACCCTGGCCCGTCTCAACGGCAGCGGCATCAGCAGCGACGGCCACGCCTTGACCTTCGAATTCACCGGCGATCGCCTGCTGACGGGGTATTACCTGGATGGCAATGGCAAGCGGGTCGAGGTGCTGAAGGCCGAGCTGACCGCCAGCCAACATGGCAGTGATATCGACGGCAATGTCACCGTCTCCCTCAATGGGCCTCTGGATCATCAGGGCAGCGACCAGCTCTCCCTCGGGCTCACCGTCTCCGCCAAGGAGATAGACGGCGACGAGACCCGCGCCGATCTGGTTGTCTCCATCAGTGACGGTGTGGATCCCCGCCTTGGCATCGACAGCGGGGTCACCTTACAGGAAGGGGCCTCTGGCCAGACCCTGGATGGCCAGCTGTCGGTCAATGTGGGCAGTGATCGCCTGGTGTCGCTCAACTTCGAGGCGAACCAGCCCGGCCTGAATGGCCTCACCAGCGGCGGCCAGCCGACCCACTATCAGGTCAACGGCAACGTCATCACCCTGCTGGATGCGGGCGGCAAGACCATTCTGATCGTGACCCTGGGGCTGGATGGCAAGTACCAGGTGGTGCTCGACGGCGTGCTGGATCAGCCGGTCAGCACCAACAGCGTCAACCTGGGGCTGCAAGTACAGGGCACCGACTTTGACGGGGACAAGAGCAACCTTGGCACCCTCAATATCCATATCACCGACGGCGTGCTGCCCCAGGTCGACCCCGTCTCCCTCACCCTGGTGGAGGACAGCGACTGGAGCGCAGCCCAGACCCTCACCGGGGATCTGGCCATCACCGCCGGGGCCGATCCCCTGGTCAACATCGCATTCGATGCCAGCCAGCCCGGCCTGCAAGGGCTCACCAGCGGCGGCCAGCCCGTGGTCATCACCATCAGCGGCAACAGCATCAGCGGCGCCGTCAACGGCCAGAACGTCTTCACGTTGACGCTGGATCAGAACGGTCACTATGTCTTTACCTTGAACCAGCCGCTGGATCAGGGGAGCGCAGACAGTCTGCTCAAGGCGGGCTTTACCCTGACCGACAGTGACGGAGATAAAGTCTCCTCCACCCTGAGCGTGGCCATCGGCGACGGTGCCAATCCGGTCATCAGCGCCGTGACCGGCGCCGAGATGACGGAGGCTAACCAGGGGGACGGCGCCGTGGTGAGCTCCATGAGCTTCACCGTGAACCACGGTTCCGATGCCTTGGCGCCCGATAGCCTCAAGTTCGATATCGCAGCCATTCAAGGCAGCCTGGATGGCAAGTACAGCAGCCACGGCAGCCCGGTGACCTTCACCCTGGATGCCAACGGCGAGCTGGTGGGGACCAGCGCGGACGGCCGCGAAGTGCTGCGGGCCGAGCTGGATTTGGTGGAGAGCAACGGCAACTGGAGCGTCACCGCCAAGGTGACCCTGGGGGCCGAGCTGGATCACCAGGGCAGCGAATCCCTCGACTTGCCGCTCACCGTCACCCTGACCGACAAGGATGGGGACAGGGTCTCCACCGACTTGCCGCTCACCATCAAGGATGGCCATGCGCCAAGTTTCGTGGCGGGCAGCGGGGTAGATCTGAACGAGAGCCGCCTCGATGGCAGTAACACCCTGACGGAAACGGGACACTTTACCCTGGAGTCGGGGTCGGATCGGGTGAGTCAGGTCTCGTTCGCCGATCCGGCTTCCCAGCCCCCCCTGATGGCACTGGGTCAGCAGGTGAAATACGAACTGGTGGACGGGGATCCCGCCATTCCGGGCAACCAGATCCTCAAGGGTTATGTGGACGTGAACGGCGCGCGCGTCGAGGTGCTTCAGGTCGAACTGGTGGGCAAGCTGGACAATGCCGCCAGCAACGGCTTTGACTACAAGGTGACCCTGTTCGAGGGGGTTCACCAGAGCGGCGGGGACGGAAAGACGAGTCTGCCCCTCAAACTCGACATCATTGACAGCGACAAGGGGGGCGGCAACAACGACAGCACCACGGGCACTCTGGACATCACCATCAGCGAGGGTGCCAGGCCGATCGTCAACGGGGTGACCATCGACAGCGTGACCTTGAGCGAGGGGCGTTTCGATGGCGCCGCCAATGGTGCGACCGCCGACGATCAGCTCATCACGAGCAAGGTGACGGTACAGGCCTACTCCGACCCCATCGTCGATGTGCGCCTGGTCCTGAGCGGTCAGGTCATGGACATCAACGGCAATCCCGTCACTCACAATGGCGAGACCCTCACTTGGCAGGAGGTGCCTGGCAGCAACGGCCACAGCTTCCAGGCAGTGACTGCGAGCGGCACCCTGGTGCTGAGCGTGACCCTGCCCAATGTGCCCGATAGCGTCGCGGCGCACACCAAGGTGGATTTCGATTATCAGGTGGTGACTCACACCAACCTGGATCACGGTGCGAACGACAGGCTCGATATTCGTGTTGGCATGCAGGTGACGGACAGCGATGGCACCGTCAGCAAGGGCGATACCGTCATCCATGTGACCGATGCCGCCGATCCTCATCTTGGCATCGACAGCGGGGTCACTTTGCAGGAAGGGGCCTCTGGCCAGACCCTGGATGGCCAGTTGCCGGTCAATGTGGGCAGTGATCGCCTGGTGTCGCTCAACTTCGAGGCGAGCCAGCCCGGCCTGAATGGCCTCACCAGCGGCGGCCAGCCGACCCACTATCAGGTCAACGGCAACGTCATCACCCTGCTGGATGCGGGCGGCAAGACCATTCTGACCGTGACCCTGGGGCTGGATGGCAAGTACCAGGTGGTGCTCGACGGCGTGCTGGATCAACCGGTCAGCACCAACAGCGTCAACCTGGGGCTGCAGGTGCAAGGCACCGACTTTGACGGGGACAAGAGCAACCTTGGCACCCTCAATATCCATATCACCGACGGCGTGCTGCCCCAGGTCGACCCCGTCTCCCTCACCCTGGTGGAGGACAGCGACTGGAGCGCAGCCCAGACCCTCACCGGGGATCTGGCCATCACCGCCGGGGCCGATCCCCTGGTCAACATCGCATTCAATGCCAGCCAGCCCGGCCTGCAGGGGCTCACCAGCGGTGGCCAGCCTGTGGTCATCAGTGTCAGCGGCAACAGCATCAGCGGCGCCGTCAACGGCCAGAACGTCTTCACGTTGACGCTGGATCAGAACGGTCACTATGTCTTTACCCTGAACCAGCCGCTGGATCAGGGGAGCGCAGACAGTCTGCTCAAGGCGGGCTTTACCCTGACCGACAGTGACGGAGATAAAGTCTCCTCCACCCTGAGCGTGGCCATCGGCGACGGTGCCAATCCGGTCATCAGCGCCGTGACCGGCGCCGAGATGACGGAGGCTAACCAGGGGGATGGCGCCGTGACCGGCGCCGAGATGACGGAGGCTAACCAGGGGGATGGCGCCGTGGTGAGCTCCATGAGCTTCACCGTGAACCACGGTTCCGATGCCTTGGCGCCCGATAGCCTCAAGTTCGATATCGCAGCCATTCAAGGCAGCCTGGATGGCAAGTACAGCAGCCACGGCAGCCCGGTGACCTTCACCCTGGATGCCAACGGCGAGCTGGTGGGGACCAGCGCGGACGGCCGTGAAGTGCTGCGGGCCGAGCTGGATTTGGTGGAGAGCAACGGCAACTGGAGCGTCACCGCCAAGGTGACCCTGGGGGCCGAGCTGGATCACCAGGGGAGCGAATCCCTCGACCTGCCGCTCACCGTCACCCTGACCGACAAGGATGGTGACAGGGTCTCCACCGATTTGCCGCTCACCATCAAGGACGGCCATGCGCCAGATTTCGTGGCGGGCAGCGGAGTGAGCCTGGATGAGCGTGGGCTCGACGGCAGCAATACTCTGACCGGCACTGGCCACTTCCAGGTCAATGCGGGCTCGGATCGGGTGAGCGAGGTGTCGTTTGCCGACATCAGCGAGCAACCAGCGCTGACCGCGTTGGGCCAGAGCGTCAAATACGAGCTGGTGGACGGCGATGCCAGCATCCCGGGCAATCAGGTGCTGAAAGGCTATGTGGAAGTCAATGGCCAGCGCGTCGAGGTGCTTCAGGTCGAACTGGTGGGCAAGCTGGACAACGCCGCCAGCAACGGTTTTGACTACAAGGTGACCCTGTTCGAGGGGGTTCACCAGAGCGGTGGCAACGCCACCGACCTGCCGTTCAAGCTCAACATCGTCGACAGCGACAAGGGCAGCGGCAACAACGACAGCACCACGGGCACCCTCAACATCCGCATTTCGGAAGGGGCCAACCCGACCCTCACCCTGACCGGCGTGACCCTGAGCGAAGGGCGCTTCGATGGCGCCGCCAACAACCAGACCGGCGATGATCAGAATGCCACCGGCACCCTGACCATCACGGCGGACTCCGATCCCGTGGTGGACATGCGGCTGACCCTCTCGGGCCAAGTCGTGGATGGGAGTGGCAAGGCCATCACCCACAACGGTGAGACCCTCACCTGGCAAGAGGTGGCGGGCAGCAACGGCCACAGCTTCCAGGCAGTGACTGCGAGCGGCACTCTGGTGCTGACAGTGACCCTGCCCAATGTGCCGGGGCGCATCGAAGCCCACACCCAGGCAACCCTCGATTACCAGGTGACGGTACACACCAACCTGGATCACGGTGCCGACGACAAGCTCAACCTGAGCCTGCCGGTGAAGGTGACCGACAGCGACGGCAGTGTGATCACCGGCAGCACCACGGCGGTGATCACCGATGCGGCGGATCCCGTGATCACCGCCATCGAGGGGGTGACCGTCAAGGAGTCAGACCTCAACGGGGGCAGTGGCCAGCATGGGGGCACCAGCCCGTCAGGCACGGGAGAGGTTGCCATCGGCCAGGTGACGATCGCCGCCGGGAGTGACCGGGTGGTTTCCCTGCAACTGGATGTGGCCCGCTTCAACGCCCTCAATACCCTGACGTCGGGGGGCAAGGCGGTCACCATAGGGGCAGACAGCCAGCCGGGTGTCTACCTTGGCAAGGACAGTGCAGGCAAGCTCATCTTCAAGCTGACCCTGGATGTGTCCGGCCGCTACACCTTCGAGCTGACCGGCAACCTGGATCACAGCGTCCAGGGCAAGGATCTGCTGGATATCCAGCTGCCCTTGCAGGCACGGGACAGTGACGGGGATCTGAGCGCCGAAGTGATCGGTCATGTGAGCGTGCAGGATGACGTACCCGTGGCCGTGGACGCGAGCAAGACCCTGAATGAAGGGGCGAAAGTGACCGGCGATCTGCTGGCCACTGCCAGCGAGGGGGCGGATGATGCGGTGGTGAGAGCGGTGACCATCAATGGCACCGAGCACCCCATCGCCGCCACGGGCAACACCACCATCTCGGTGACAGACGGCACGGGGCAGATCATCGGCACCCTGGTGATCAATGCCGAGGGTGACTACAGCTTCACCGCCAAATCGGGCATCGATCACAGCAACAGCACCCTGGTACAGCAGATAGGCTTCCACCTGGTGGATGGCGACGGAGATACCGACGACGGTCTTCTGACCCTGACCATCCGGGACGAGGCGGGCAAGCTCACCGTGAGCGCCGTCACCGGCCAGGAGGATGCGGGGGCGAGCGATCCGAGCTAGGGGATCCCCATCACCATGAACCTGGATGTGGGGGATT
Organism: Aeromonas sp. FDAARGOS 1418; assembly: GCF_019048585.1. NCBI lineage: Bacteria > Pseudomonadati > Pseudomonadota > Gammaproteobacteria > Aeromonadales > Aeromonadaceae > Aeromonas > Aeromonas sp. FDAARGOS 1418. The sequence goes on from NZ_CP077387.1 coordinate 2,789,702, forward strand.
TCGATCGGGGCGAGCATGTGGAGCAGTTGCTTATCCAGGCGCCAGCCAACGCCCAGGGCACCTTCTATTTCAACGGCGTCGCACTGACCACCATCACCCAGGGGGGCAAGACCTGGTATGAGGTGCCGCCCGCGGCCATGGTGGCGGTGGCCAACACCGATGACAAGTTCCAGCTCACCGGTGTCACTTTTGTGCCAAACCACGACTACTCGAGCTACAACAACGGAGGCGCTGCGCTGCGCTTCCCGGTGCAGTTGCAGGTGGGGGTCACCGAGGGGAGCAAGCCCCCGGTGCTGACCGGCAATCTGGACATCACGGTGCAGGGCATTGCCGACAAACCCCTGTGGGATGCGGGCAACACGCACCAGCACTACACCGCGGACGAGGACAGCAGCGGCATCGCCCTCAACGTCAAGGCGGGCCTCACCGATACGGACGGCTCCGAGACCCTGAGCTACCAGATAGAGTGGGCCTCCGGCCAGGGCACGCTGACCCTGAATGGCAAGGTGCTCACTCCGGAGGCGAACGGCCTCTATACGGTGGCCGGTGGCGACATCAACAAGGTGACCGTGGTGCCCGGCAAGGACTACAGCGGTGACATCAAGCTCATTGTGACCCCGGTGAGCACGGAGAAGACCCCGGTGGTGACCGGCAAGGAGACGGCCCTCGGCGATCCGCTGGAGGTGATTGTCAACGTAAACCCGCTGGCGGACGACGCCAAGCTGACGGTGCGCGAGATCCAGGGCAAGGAAGATACCCTGATCGATCTGGGCAGCAAGATTGGGCTCGCCCATCTGGGAGACACCACAGATGGCTCCGAGCAGCTGTTCGTGCGCATCAGCGGCTTGCCCGCCGATGCCACCTTGCTGCTGGGTGGGGTGGCGGTCACTCTGGATGCCAACGGCTACTACGAGGTGCCCTATGACCGCATCAATGACCTCAAGCTGCTGCCGCCCAAAAACAGCAACGTCGATTTCGATCTCACCATCAAGGGGGTGGTGAAGGACACCGCCATCCTGACCGATGCCAGCGGCCAGACCCACACCGTGGTGAACGAGAAGGAGACCGGCAGCCAGAGCCTGCACGTGGATCTGGTGGGGGTGGTGGATGAACCCCATTTCGATCTCAATACCACCGACTGGACCCAGGATGGCAACGGCTACAGCATCACCATCCAGGAGGATGGCCGGGCACCGCTGGACTTCAAGCTCACCTCGGGGGAGTGGACGGATACCCCGCTCGATCATTCGGAAACCCTCAACCTGGTGCTGGAAGGGCTGCCGGAAGGGGCCAAGGTATTCGACGGCAGTGGCAAGGAGCTGACCCTGACCTTCGCCGGGCTCGATGACAAGGACAATCCCCTCTATCAGGTGGATGTGACCAGCCTCGGCAACCTGCAGATCCAGCCGCCCCCCAACAGCACCGCCGATCTGCACCTGGTCGGTCACGTGGTGGTGACCGAGAACGACGGCGACCACAAGAGCTTCGACGTGCCCCTCATCATCAAGGTGGAGCCGGCCATCGACGCCACCGACTATGCCAAGACCAGCCATGGCCTGGAGGATCAGTTCACCGTCCTCGACTGGCAGCCTGATCTGACCGACGGCGCCGAGAAGGTGACCCACCTCAGCCTGTCCGGTATCGAACCCGGGTATGAAGTCAGGATCCGCGTGGGCGGGGTCGAGACCCAGCTGACCGTGAGCGGCGGCGCCGTGGACTTGAGCGACGCCGAGCTGCAAAGCCTGCTCGGCGGTGGCCAGCTGCTGGTGAAAGGGCCCGAAGACAGCGACAGGGACACCACCCTCCAGAGCCATGTCACGGTGACACAAGTGGATGTGGACTCCAGCGCCACTGCCCAGAAGGTGATCGACGGCACCCTGCATGTGGATATCCAGGCGGTGGTGGAGCCCGATGGCAACCTGGTGCAGACCGGTCAGCTGGAGAGCCCGGACGGGCACGACATCCCGCTGGACGGCGTCTTCGTGTTCGAGGATCTGGACCCCAGCAGTGATGAGGTCATCGACTACCTGGTGATCAGCGATCTGCCCCCCGGCTTCGTGGTGGTGGGGGGGATCAACGACGGCCAGGGCAACTGGACCGTGCCCCATGACGCCCTCGGCAGCTACGCCTTGCGCTCGCCGGATGGCTTCACCGGCACCGTCACCTTCAAGGTGAGCGCCAGGGTGATCGACCTTGGCGACAACAACGAGGGGGATGTGAGCGCCCCGGCCTATCGGGAGATCACCGCCAGTGCCGACTTCCATGGTGCGACCCACTCGGGCCAGGTGGCCGCCGATGTCGATTTTGACAACAGCGCCCCCATCACCGGGGTGGAGGATCACGGCGTCAACTTCGGCAGCCAGCTCAAGCAGATGGTGACCCTGGGCACGGCGGACAGCGGGGATGACGAGCTCAGCATCGTCATTACTGGTCTCCCCCCGGGCGTCAACGTGCAGGGGCTCACCTTCGACTTCGTTAACGGCGAGTACCTCATCAAGCTGCCGGGCGGCCTCGATGATCTCGACCGCCTGACCCTGACCCTGCCGCAAGACTATGCCGGTGACGGTCTGCACTTCAATGTGCGCCTGGTCAACACCGACACCGTGAGCGGTGACACCAAGATGGTGGAGAAGGACGTCACCCTCTCCATCACCCCGGAGGTGGACATCAACGGCGGGGCGGATGGCCTGCCCGAGCTGCAACTGAACGTGAAGGACGTAAACGGCGACGGCCAGCCTGACAACCTGGAAGACACCGACATTCATCTCGATCTCTCGGTCAAGCTCGCTGACATCAGCCCCTCGGTGGCCGATGGCGGTCTCGAGACCGTGGAGTGGGTGGTCGTGACCGTGGATCCTCAATATGGTCACTTCCTCGACAAGAACGGCCAGCCGGTCGCCACCCTCACGGTGAACGACCCGGCGGACCTCAAGGATCTGGTGTTCGTGCCCAAAGAACACTTCAGCGGCAAGGTGCCGCTGGCGGTGACGGTGGATATTCTCGATACCGCCACCACGGGCACGGATCGGGGGAGCTGGAGCGGCAACGTGAACTTCGAGGTGCTGCCGGTGAACGATCCGGCCAACCTCACGGTCCAGAACGTCACGGGCCAGGAAGATGGCAGCGTGAGCCTGGGGGGGCTGGGGGCCAGCCTCATCGACAACGATGGCTCCGAGCAGATCGTCGGGTTGCAGATCAAGGGGGTGCCGGATGGCTTCACCCTGTCCGCCCCGGCGGTCAACAACGGCGGCGGGGTGTGGCAGGTGCCTGTGGGCACCGACTTCTCCAAGCTGACCCTGATCCCGCCTGCGGACTTCAGCGGCACCGTGGATCTGACCCTGAGCGCCTTCACCCTGGACAAGGGGCTGACCCTGCCCCTTGAAACCAGTGCGGGCTTCACCGTCACCGTCAATCCGGTGGGGGATGCGGTCATCACCGACATGCAGGAGCAGGCGAGCGGCACCGAAGGGGATGTGATCACCCTGAACCTGGGGGTGGAGACCCGGGATACCCAGGCCACCGGCGGCAATGCCGGCAATGTGCACGAGAACGGGCCCGAGCAGGTGCGCGTCACCCTGGAAGGGGTGCCGGACGGGGCAGAAATCCGCCTGCCGAGCGGGGTGAGCGGCACCGTGGTGGATCTCGGCGGTGGCCGCTGGCAGGTCACCACGGATGGGGGCAAGCTCGACGCGGTGGAGCTGGTGACCCATGACGCCAACGGCGCCATGGCGATCAAGGTGACGGCCCAGAGCCTGGACAACGGCGCCCTCGGCCCGGAAGTGAACGGCACCATCCATCTCGATGTGAGCCCGGTCAACGACGCCCCCGTCAACGTGCTGCCCGATGATCCCCAGGTGGCCCAGGAGGACGAGCCGTTCGTCATCCAGGGTCTGCAGGTCAAGGACGTGGATGCGGGCAACGGCATCATGGAAGTGCGCCTCTCGGTGGAGCACGGCACCCTGACCCTGCCGGCCGGGAGCGGCGTGACCCTGACCGGCAACGGTACCGGCGATGTGGTGCTGACCGGCACGCTGGCGGATCTCAATGCCCTGCTCTCGGGCGGCGTCACCTATCAGGGCGACCCGGACTTCCATGGCAATGACGCCTTGACCATGGTGACGGACGATCGGGGCAATACCGGCAGCGGTGGCGCCCTGAGTGACACCGATGTGCTGCCCATCCTGGTACAACCGGTCAACGATGCCCCCGTCAACCAGCTGCCGACGACGCCTCAGGTGGCGCAGGAAGATCAGCCCTTCACCATTCACGGGCTGCAGGTGAGCGATGTGGATGCGGGCAACAGCCCCCTCTCTGTCACCCTCTCCGTGCTGCACGGTACCCTGGAACTGGCGGCGGGCAGTGGCGTGACGGTGAGCGGCAGCGGCAGCAACACCCTGGTGCTGAGCGGTTCCCAGGATGCCATCAATGCCTTGCTCGCAGGGGGCGTGACCTATCAGGGCGAGCAGGACTTCAATGGCCAGGATGCCCTGACCATGGTGACCAATGATCTTGGCAACACCGGCAGCGGTGGCCCTCTGAGCGATACCGACGTGCTGCCCATCGAGGTCGAGCCAGTCAATGATGCCCCTGTCACCCAGGTGCCGGGCTCATTGCAGGTGAAAGAGGATGGCTCCCTGTCGCTCACCGGGATCAGCGTGAAGGACGTGGATGCGGGCAGTGCGCCCATCTCCATGGTGCTGCGGGTGGAGCACGGTGTGCTGACCCTGCTGGGGGCGGCAGGCGCCGTCTCGGTGCAGGGGGCGGGGACCAGCGTGGTGACCCTGGTCGGGTCGCTCGATGATCTCAACGGCCTGCTGGCAGGCAACCTGCACTACGAGCCAGCCAGGGACTTCTGGGGTCAGGACAACCTGAGCATCACCACCTCGGATCAGGGCAATACCGGTGCCGGTGGCGTCCTGACCGACAGCGCCCAGATTGCCATCCAGGTGACGGCCGAGCCGGACGATCCCCAACTGGGGGTCGGCACCCACGATATCCTTGCGTTGCAAGGGGCCTGGGTGCCGCTCAACCTCAGCGCCAGCGTGGTCAATCCGGCCCCGGGTGAGCTGTCGGTGCGGATCCAGAACCTCGGCAGCGCCCAGGTGGTGGACGAGCACGGCCAGAGCGTCGGCCACGCGGATGGCAATGACTGGTTGCTGCCGATGGACCAGTCCGTGCCCATCTACCTCAAGGATCTGCCGGCGGGGGATCATGCCCTCACCCTGAGTGCCGAATCCAGCCTGGGTGGCAGCACCCTGAGCTCGGCCACGGAGACCATCACCATCCACAGCCAGAGCGGTCACGATCTGCTGGGCTCGGATCAGGGGGACTGGCTGTTCGGCTCCTCCGGCAATGATCGCCTCCTGGGCGGCATGGGAGATGATGTGCTGCGGGGCGGTCAGGGCAACGACATCCTGACCGGTGGCGCCGGCAGCGATCTTTTCGTGTGGGGCAGTGGCGACGAGGGGACGACGGCCTCTCCGGCGATAGACACCATCACCGACTTCCGTCCCCAGGAGGGGGACAGGATCGATCTGGCGGACCTGCTCAAGGGGGTGACCGACAACAGCGTGGATGGCCTGCTGGGTCATCTCCAGGCATCGGTGACCAGCACCGGCAATGGCCTGAGTGACGTGAGCCTGTCGGTCTCCCCGGCGGGGGATGGCAATGTCACCCAGCAGATCACCCTGAAGGACGTGGATCTGAGTGGCTGGAACCTGAGCGGCTCCTCCTCTCACGACATCCTGCAATCCATGCTGGATCAGCACAGCCTGATCATCCAGCACCCCTGATGGGGTGAGATGATGCAAAGAGCCGGCGAATGCCGGCTCTTTTTTTGGCTGAATATGCTGGCTTGATGTTTTCTGGTGGTGGTAATGGGAGATGGATTTTAACGGGGTGGGTGTTGTTGCTGCTTTTCACTGTGTGGGTGGTTCAAACAACCAAAGGAATTCGCCGCCCGGGCCTCCCATCGGGCTGCCCGGGCGGCGTCAGGGCCTTGCCGCGCCGATCCCGGTCAATGCCGGCCAGAGGGGGCGCTGACATTGACCGGGGCGTGTCGCCTCCAAGCCGGTGCACGTGATGATGGGCGGACCGGGGGGATGGCGGTCAGGCCAGCGCCCGTGCCAGCAGGTGCACCGGGTGTTCGCAGCGAAACGCCGTGCTCATCTCGATCTGCCACTTGCAGGTCTCGCAGTCGGTGATGACCAGATCGGGTTTGAGCCGGTTTATCTGATCAAACAGCCCCTGACCGATGGCCTGGCTGGTGTCGTAGTTTTCCGACTTGAAGCCGTAGGTGCCGGCGATGCCGCAGCACTGGGAGTCCAGCACCGTCACCTTGACCCCTGGGATGGCCCGCAGCAGCTCGAGGGTGTAGATGACGCCCCCCATCTTCTCCAGGTGGCAGGGGGTGTGGTAGGCGATGTGCAGATTGAGGGGCTTCATGGCCGGTTTGTTGCCCCGATCGAACTCGTTCCACAGGAAGCGGGTCACCAGGGAGATGCGATCCCGCACCTTGTGGTTGTCCTGCTCCAGCAGGTGGGGATATTCGTCGCGCAGGGTGAAGCCGCAGGTGGAGGAGGTAGCCAAGAGCGGCATCTCGTTGCCAAGCAGGGTGTTCTCCAGCTGCTGGATGTTGAAGGCCGCCTGCTGCCTGGCCTTGTCCATGAAGCCGTTGGCAATCAGCGGCACGCCGCAGCACTTCTCCCGCGCAAGCAGCTGGACACCGATGTTCATGGCGTTGAGCACCTGCACCAGCTCCTTGCCGAGCTGAGGGTGGTTGTAGTTCACATAACAGCCGTGGAAGTAGGCGATCTGGCGCGCAAAGCGGGCCTGAGTCGTTTTCTGCTTCTTGTACCAGCCGCGGAAGGTGCCCTGGGAGTACTTGGGCAAGTCCCGGTGGGAGGAGACCCCCAGCGCCTTGTCCAGCACCTGCTTCATCGGCTTGAGGCCGGTGGTGAAGTTGACCACCGGGGCCATCAGGGTGGACATGCTGCCCATCAGATCCGTGTGGGAGAGCACGAACTCGCGGATCCCCGGTTTGAAGCCGCTGTACTGGTGCTTGGCCTTGGCGATGATGTCGCCGATGCGCACCCCGCTCGGGCAAGCCACTTCGCAGCGCTTGCAGTTGGTGCAGTACTTGAGGGCGTTGTCAAAGAGCTCGGGGCTCTTGATGCGCAGCCGCTCCCCATCCGGGCCCGCCTGCTTGGGGCCGGGGTAGGCCGGGTTGGCCTTGGCCACCGGGCAGTAGGCGGTACAGACGGTGCATTTGATGCACTGATCGAAAGTCTGGTTGGCATGATCCAGTAGCATGTCAGTTCTCCTCCCGTTGGGGTTGAAGGCACGGGATATGGGGCGAAATCATCATTGGGCTGAACTCAAAATGTGACCGGCGACCTGCCAGCCGGTGGCGACCGCGACACCTGAGCCAGAGCCCTCCATGGATTGGGCATCGTCGTGGGCCAGCACGCTGTGTCGTTGGGGTGGGAATATGTGATTCATCTCAGCCCTCCGCCAGAATATGGCCAGCGGCTTGCCAGCCGGTGGCAACGGCCACGCCGGAGCCGGAACCTTCTTTAATGGGGTCATAGTGCGCCAGCACGCTGCCCGCGCCGTAAAGGTTGGTGAGGGGCCTGCCGCCGCGCAGCACCCGCAGCCGCTCGTCGGTCTTGACCCCGAAGCCCATGAAGGGGTGGTGGTCGAACAGGCGGCGACCGGCCCAGGCGTCGCGCTCGGCAAGGCTCAGTACGTCGGCATCGAAGATGGGTTCACGAATGCCTCCGAGGCGCGACTCCAGTCCGCGGCTGAAGAAGCTGCCGGAGGCGAGCACGAAGTGGTCCGCCTCGAACAGCTGATCGTCGCCATTCTGGCTGTGCACCCCGATCACCTTGTCGCCGTCATAGCGGGCGCCCAGCACCCGCTCGCTGGTGAGGAAGGTGCCGCCAAGGGCCATGAAGCGGCGCTTGAGGGCCTCCTGCATCCGCATGCCGATAAGCGACGGCGGCATGGTGGCCACCTCCTTGATTGTGCAGCCGGTGCGCCGTTCCAGCTCGCTCAGACGCGGGCCGACCAGCCCCAGCGACAGGCAGGCGGGCAGCACGATATGGCGACAGCCGGGCACGCCGCATTCCTGCACCATGCGGCTGATCTCGCGGGCCAGATCCGCCAGCAGGTCCTGCTGGCCAGGCCCCTGCTTGTCGAACAGGCGGGCGATGTCGGCGGAGCGAAACTCGTGGGGATTGCGGCTGAACTGGGCGAGCTGGGGCAGGCGAATTTCCCCGGTCAGGATGCGGCTGTGGGCAAAACGGGCGTGGGTCGCGAGATTCGCCGCCGCGAGCGCCGGGTGAAAATCGCGAAACCCTTCCAGGGTGGCGAGCAGGATGGCGTCGGGAGCGGGGGCATCAGTCACGCAGGCACAAGTGTCGGGGGAGAGCCAGGTGGATTTCAGGGTGCCGATGGGGGTCAGGCGATGGTGGTTGTGCTCCTGGCGCATCAGGGGCAGCCCCTCTTCTGCGCAGTGGCGTTGCAGATCGGCCAGACTCCCCTCGATATTCTGCATGCCTACTTTGCTGTAGGGGTGATCCGGATGGGCCGCCATGAAGGCGGGTAGGGCGGCGCGGGGATCTCCCTCGCTCTCCAGCAGATCCACCGAGCCGGAGGAGAAGTGCAGGGCGCTCTGGCCGGAGGCCATCAGCAGGGTCTTCTGGCCGGCCTCGGCCAGGCGCAGGGCCGCCGAGAGGCCCGCCATGCCGCCGCCGATCACGATGCTGTCAAATTTCATGGCTGCGCTCCTTGGTGGAATTTGCGGTGCTGGCATCGAGCGGGAAGGGGGGCTCGCTCACCAGGTGGGGGGCCGTCCACTCGCCAAGGCCGAACAGCCCCTCGTAGATCCAGTAGGTAAATTCCGCTTCCCGCAGGGCATCGCCCCACAGCACGGGCCGGGTGCCCTTGTAGCGCTCCTCCAGGAACTGGCGCAGCATGATGCAGGCCTGACGACCGTCGGCCTTGCCGTACTCCTGCATCAGGCCGGCGGCGCGATAGGCGCACAGCTCCCCCTGACAGGGGCCCATGCCGAGGCGGGTGCGGCGGCGCAAGTCCACCAGGTTGTCCACGTCGAGCTCCCGCAGGGCATATTCAATCTCGCCCGCGGTCACCATCTCGCACTCGCAGATGAGGGCGTTGGCCTTGGGGTTGTCGCGGAAAAAGGCGATGACCCGCTCGCCGTGGCGGTACTGGGCCGAGCCTTCGGCGGGTACCGAGAGGCCGGGGGCGGAGACCTTCTCCGGATCCCGCGAGCCGGGCAGGCTCAGCTCGGCGGTGCGGCAGGGCTTGCTGTTGCCCAGCTTTTTGGCAAGCAAGTCGGTGGCCCATTCGGCCATCAGCCGGTAGGTCATCAGCTTGCCGCCTGTGATGGTGTTGAACCCCTGGAGGCCGTCACGTTCGGCGTGATCCAGCAGCACGATGCCACGGCTGATGTTGCGGCCGGACTCGTCGCCATCCACCGCCACCAGGGGGCGCACGCCGGCGTAGGCCCGCAGCAATCGGGTGCGGGCCATGATGGGGGCCAGTTTTATCCCCTCGCGCAGCAGCACCTCCACCTCTTCGGGCTCGACGGTGAGCTGGTCAATCTTGTGGTAATCGATGCGACTCGACGTGGTGCCGATGAGGGAGATGGTATCGCCCGGCACCAGGATGTCCGCGTCCGCTGGTTTGCGGGCGCGGTTGAGCACCAGCTGGTTGATGCGGTAATCCATGATGAGCAATGAACCCTTGGCCGGGAACATGCGGATGCCGAGATCGGCGTACTCGCAGATCTGCTGGCCCCAGATGCCGGCGGCGTTGATCACCTCCTGGCACTCCACCTCGAACGCTTCGCCGGTGCGGGTGTTGATGGCCTTGACCCCGTGCACCCTATCCTGGGTGCGCAGCAGCCCCAGCACCTTGCTGTGAGTGAAGATGCGGGCGCCGTGCTCCTTGGCGTCCAAGACGTTGGCGGCGGCCAGGCGGAAGGGATCGACCGTGCCGTCCGGCACCTGGATGGCACCGATCAGCGCCGGGTTGACGTTGGGTTCAAGGCGCAGCGCCTCGGCGGGATCCAGCTGGCGGGCGTCGATGCCCGCCAGGGCGCAGGCGTCCATGAAGGTAGTTTGAAAATGGATGTCATCTTCCGGCAGGGTGATGAAGAGGCCGCCGGTGTCCTCGACGCAGTGGCTGGCGATCCGCTTGAGGATGCGGTTCTCCTGAATGCACTCGCGGGCGGACTCCTGATCCGTCACCGCGTAGCGGGCGCCGGAGTGGAGCAGGCCATGGTTGCGGCCCGTGGTGCCGGCGGCGATGTCGTCCCGCTCAAGCAGGATGCAGTCGATGCCGCGCAGCGCGCAATCGCGCATGATGCCGGCGCCGGTGGCGCCCCCCCCTATGATGACGACTTGTGTGGTGATTCTTTTCATTCTTGCCCGTCTCATCTCTTCCAGATGAGGCCAGTGTGGCGCCTTCACGACGTAAAATGTTTGATATGGGCCAAATTAATGTTCGTAAACGCTCATTGAGTGTGAGGGGATGAGCGAAATGTGATGAACCTCACGTCACCGTCGAGGCGGGGCAGGGGGAAGCATGGCGGGGAAAAGAAGGCCAGCCCGAGGGCTGACCAGAGGGCGGCTTGGGGGAAACCTCAGCCGCAGCACTTCTTGAACTTCTTGCCGCTGCCACAGGGGCAGGGGTCGTTTCGCCCGACCCGCAGCGGCGCCGGATCCTGCTCGCCGTCGGTGTAGACCCAGCGCCCCTGATGGCGCACGAAGCGGGAGCGCTCATGGAGGCAGTGACGTTCGTCCCCCTCCAGGAACCAGGCTTTGAATTCCACTATGCCGAGGGTGTCATCGGGGCCGCCCTGGCTGGTGAGGATCTCGAGGCCATCCCAGCGGGTGTCGGTCGATGAGAGGTCGGCCGCGGTCAGCCCGTTCAGATAGTCCGGGTGCCAGCTGTGTACCAGATATTCTCCCAATCCCAGCACGAAGGCGCTGTAGCGGGATCGCATCAGCTGCTCCGGGGTGGCGGCGGGCTGACCTGCGTGGAGTACACCGCAGCACTTGGCAAGAAAAAGAGAGGAACCGCAAGGACATAGGTTCATGAGTCAACTCATCTGGTCGATAATGAAAGGTGGCGGGATTGTAGCGAACGCACTTCCCTTTCGGCCAGCTTCCCATGCCGTTTAGGCAGACATCATGCAGCAATGAACACAGCACAAAGGGTGACACAATGACACTTAAGCAGAAGATCCTGTTACTGGGGGCCATCCCCGTGCTGCTGATGGCCCTGGTGGTCAATCTCAGCAACTATCTGGTGGCCAGGAGCGATCTGGAATCGGATCTGGTGGTGGCGCGGGAGAGGGCAATCAAGGAGCGCAAGGCGCTGCTCAGCAGTTATCTGATGCTGGCCAAGACGGCCATCGAGGGCAGCTACGGCAAGCCTGACAGTCCCGAAGTGCGCCAGCAGGTGAAGGAGATATTGCGGCCGCTGCGCTATGGCAGCGACGGCTACTTCTTCGTCTATGACTATCAGGGCAATACCGTGCTGCTGCCGACCCGGCCCGAGATGGAGGGGAAGAACCGCTGGCAGGACAAGGATACCAAGGGTGCCTTCCTCATTCAGGGGATCATCAAGTCGGCGCGGGAAGGAGATGGCTTCTCGGAGTACTGGACCAACAAGCCCTCTATCGGGCGGGATGCCCCCAAGCTCTCCTTCAACCTGGTGCTCGACAAATATCAGTGGGTCGTGGGCACGGGCTTCTACATCGATGACATCGACAACGAGCTGGCAACCCTGCGCAGCGAGCGGGAGGAGACCATGTATGGCTCCCTGAAAACCGGGGTGCTGTTCATCCTGGTGATCCTGGGGGTGACTCTGGCGGCCACCGTGGTGATCGGCAACCGGGTCACCCGTCCGCTGGCGGATGCGGTTGCCGCACTCAACGACATCGCCGACGGGGACGGGGATCTGACCCAGCGCCTCAAGGTGCAGAGCAAGGACGAGGTGGGGCAGCTGGCCGCCGCCTTCAACCGCTTCGTCGAGCGGATCCAGTCGGTGGTGAGCCAGGTGGGGGAGACCAGTCACCAGTTGCTGGGGGCCGTGGATCGGCTGCATAGCCTGAGCGAGCATGCGGACAGGCAGATGCAGGGCCACGGCAAGGAGACGGATCAGGTGGTGACCGCGGTGACCGAGATGAGCTCCACCGCCCAGGAGGTGGCGGCGAGCGCTTCCAACGCCGCCAGCGCCACCAGCGATGCGGCCCGCGAGTCCGATGCGGCCCGCGGCGTGGTGAACAGCGCCATCGGCAGCATCAACCGGCTGGTGGACGAAGTGCATGTGGCGGCCGGGGTCATCGAGCAGCTCGCCCACGAGACCGGCAAGATAGGCTCCGTGGTGGAGGTCATTCGCGGCATCGCCGATCAGACCAACCTGCTGGCCCTCAACGCCGCCATCGAGGCGGCCCGGGCGGGCGAGCAGGGGCGCGGCTTTGCGGTGGTGGCGGATGAGGTGCGATCCCTCGCGGGCCGTACCCAGCAGAGCACCAAGGAGATCAACGAGATGCTCCAGCGCCTGCAGGGCGGGGTGAAGCAGGCGGTGGAGGTGATGCAGGCCAGCGAGGCACGCAGCCAGGAGACGGTGCAGGAGGCGAGCCACATCGCCAGCTCCCTGGACAGCATGGTAGCGGCGGTCGGCACCATCAACGACATGAACATCCAGATCGCCACGGCCGCCGAGGAGCAGCACGCGGTCTCCGAGGAGATCAACAAGAACCTGGTGGCCATCCAGCAGATCGTCAGCGAGCTGACCGAGGCGTCCGGGGAGTCCAGCACCACCACCCGCGCCCTGGCAGGCACGGGTGACAAATTGCGCCAACTCGTCTCCCGCTTCCGTTACTAATCACATTTTTGCCGTCTGGACAGGATTTCCAGACGGCAAATTTGGGGATCGGCGCAGAATGTGTGAAAATCGCGCCATTCGTTCCTTTCGTTAGCCCCAACCCTATGAATGAGATCGTGAAAGGCAGTATCGATTTGATCCGTCAGCTCAACTACGGCCTGGTGTATGCCAGCCTGGAGGAGCACAAGGAGCTGTCCCGTACCGATCTGTCCCGTCTGACCGGCCTGTCGCCGGCCAGCATCACCAAGATCACCCGCGAGCTGCTGGACGGCGGCCTGGTGGTCACCTGCGGCGAGAGCTCGGTGGGGCGTGGCCGTCGCCAGACCCTGCTGCGCATCAACGAGCGCCGCTTCCAGTTTCTCTCCATGCGCCTGGGGCGCGGCTATGTGGACATGGCCCTGTTCGATCTCGCGGGTCACTCCCTGGCACGCCATCGCCATGTCTTCAACGAGGCGGAGCGTGCCGAGCTGCTGGCCAGCCTGGTGCGGGCCATCGAGGGCTTTTTGCCCAAGAAGGCGCTGCGTCTGGCCTGTATCGCCCTCTGCCTGCCCGGCCAGGTGGAGCGCCACTCCGGCATGGTCAAGCATTTTCCCTATTACGATCTGCGCAACTGGCCCCTCGGTCCCACCCTGCAGGAGGCCTTCTCGGTACCCGTGCTGGTGAGCGGCGACGTGCGCACCTGGATCCAGGCCGAGCGGGAGTGGGGCGCCGCCAGGAACTGCTCGGATGCGGTGCTGGTGTTCGTGCACAACGACATCGGGGTCGGCATGGTGGTCAATGGCCAGCTCATGGAGAGCGAGTCGGCTCTGCTCGGGGATCTCAGCCACCTGCAGCTCGAACCCTATGGCCAGCGCTGCTACTGCGGTGGCTTCGGCTGCGCCTGCACCCTGGTGACCAATCAGGCGCTGGAGGCGCAATATCGGGAGCTGCGCGAACGGATGCAGGAGTTCGATCTGCCCGAAAGCGTCACCATACGCGAGCTGTGCGAGCTGGCGCTGGCCGGCAACAGCCTGTGTCAGGACATCCTGCACCAGGCAGCAGGCCGCCTCTCCCGGGTGCTGGCGAACCTCATCTGCCTGCTCAATCCGGGCAAGCTGCTGCTCGGGGGGGAGATCACCCGGGCCGATCGACTGCTCTTCCCCATGTTGCACCAGTCCCTGGCAAGCCAGTTGCCCGCCGAGTACCTGGTTCGCCTGCAGATTGAATCCACCCACTTCTACGAAGATCCCACCAAACCCACCTCGGTGCAGGTGCACAAGGCCCTGCGCGATGGCAGTCTGCTGCTCGACTTGTTGCGAGGCGACAAGGAGGCATGAGGCTCGGGTTGCAAGGACGCTTCCTGCTCATTCTCTGTCTGGTCAGTCTGTTGCAACTGGTGTTGCTGAGCGGGGCCAGTTACTACTATGTCGCCGAGCAGCGCTACCGGGAGGTGGGGGATCAGGCTCTCGACGTGGCACGGCTGGTGGCGCGAGAGTCCGGCATTATTGCCGGGGTGAAGCGGGCGGATACGGTCCGCCTCAATGCCCTGGTGGAGCGGATCCGAGCCGAGGTCGGGGCCAGCTACATCGTCATCGGGGACAGGCAGGCCACCCGCCTGGCGCACCCCAATGCGGACCGGATTGGCAAACCCATGGTGGGGGATGATCCCGAGCGTGCCCTGCAGGGGGAGGCCTATATCTCCAGGGCCCAGGGGTCCCTCGGGGTCTCGGTGCGCGGCAAGGGGCCCATTCGTGACGAGATGGGCAAGATCATCGGGGTGGTGTCGGTCGGCTATCTGGTGCGGGACATCGATGCGGATCTGCAGGACTATTTGCGCTTCGGCCTGGCCATGACCTTGCTCATCGTGCTGCTCAACAGTGTCGCCGCCGCCTGGCTGGCCCGGCGCTACAAGAAGGCGATTTTCGGCTTTGAACCCGAGCAGATGGGGCGTCTCTATGCGGAGCTAGACTGTACCCTGCGCACGGTGCGCGAGGGGATCCTCACCATCGACGAGCAAGGGCGCCTCACCTCCCTGAACCCCAACGGCATCAAGCTGCTGCGCCTGGACGACACCACTGCCCGGGCCGCCATTGGACAGCCCATCGGTCACCTGCTGCCGGGCAGTCGCATGCTCTCCATCCTGCAAGAGCAGACCCCCCAGTTTGACGAGGAGATAGTGCTCAACGGCCAGTCCCTCATCGTCAACCGGTTGCCGCTGGTGCGCGAGGGCAAGCTGATCGGCGCCGTGTCGAGCTTTCGGCGCAAGGACGAGCTGGCGGAACTCAGTGCCCAGCTCTCCCAGGTGCAGGCCTACAGCGATCTGCTGCGGGTGCAGACCCACGAGCACAACAACCAGCTTGGGACCATCGCCGGCCTCATTGAGCTCGGGGCCACCCGGGAGGCGCTCGCCTTCATCGGGCGGGAGGCGGCCACCGAGCAGACCCTGCTCGGCTTCCTGATGGGGGCCATCGCCAAACCCAAGGTGGCGGGGCTGCTGCTCGGCAAATACCACAGGGCCCACGAACTCGGTCTTGAGCTCGTGATCGATCCCGATGCCCGTCTGCACGACATTCCTGCCCGTGTCAGCGGTTCCCAGCTGGTAACGGTGCTGGGCAACCTCATCGACAACGCCTTCGAGGCGACCCGCCGCCACGGTGCGCCCTATCAGCCCATCCGGGTTTCCCTGAGCGATCTGGGGCAGGATCTGGTGCTGGAGGTGGAAGACGGGGCTGGCGGCATCGACCCGCAGTTGGCGGACAGGTTGTTCGAACAGGGGGTCAGCAGCAAGCCCGAGCCAGGACACGGTATCGGGCTCTCCCTGGTGCGCAAGACCCTGGATGCCCTGCAGGGGGAGATCACCATCGAAGCCACGACGCAGGGAAGTTGCGTCGTCTGTTACATTCCCAAGGAGGTGTGAGTGATCAAGATCCTGATCGTCGAGGATGATCCCGCCATTGCCGAGATCCACCGCCGCTTCGTGCAGCGCCTCGCCGGTTTCGAGGTGCTGGGGGTGGCGCTCACCCTGTTCGATGCCAGGGAGCAGATAGGGATCCTCAAACCCGATCTGGTGCTGCTGGATGTCTGGTTGCCCGATGGAGAGGGGTTCTCGCTATTGAGAGAGCTGCGCCAGGCGGGGGCGAGTCTGGATGTGATCCTGCTCACCGCGGCGCGGGAAGCCGCTGCCCTGCAGGAGGCGATGCGCCTCGGGGTGGTGGATTTCATTTTGAAGCCCGTGGTGTTCGAGCGGCTGCGCGACACCCTGGAGAAGTACCGTCAGAGCATCGCCGCCCTGGCGGCGTTGGCCGACATCGACCAGCAGGCGGTGGACACCTTGTTCGGTACGCCGTTGCAGCAGGTGGCGGCAGAGGGACTGCCCAAGGGCATCGATGCTCTCACCCTGCAGCGGGTGCTGACGGCCCTGACTCCGGAGGCCGCCAGTGCCGAGGAGATAGGCAGCCGGATAGGGGTGAGCCGGACCACGGCGCGCCGCTATCTGGAATTTCTGGTGGGGCAGCAACTGGCGAGCCCCGAGCTCGAATATGGCACCGTCGGGCGGCCGGAGCGGCGTTACCGCAAGCCGTGATCCGGTCGCCCGGAACCTGTTGTTCAGACAAGAAAAGAGCGCCTTTCGGCGCTCTTTTTATCAGGGTTTGCTTCCCGTGGGCATCAAGGTCTCTGCGCGTTATGGTCAGGGTTCAGAGGTGGCAGAGGATCATCGATTCAGTGGCTGGTGGCAGGCTCCCCCTTGGGGGCCCGGCGAGCCTGCCACCACTGCCAGACGGGCAGCAGCAACATGGTCAGGGTGATCACCGTGAAGGCGAGGGTGATGGGGCGCTCCCACAGGAAGCTCAGGCTGCCGTCGTTGATCACCAGGGCCCGGCGCAGGTTGTCCTCCAGCATGCCCCCCAGGATGAAACCGAGCAGCATGGGGGCCATGGGGAAGGTGAGCAGGCGCAGGCCGATGGCGATCAGTGCAACGATGGCCATCACATGGATGTCCATGGTGTTGAAGGAGACCAGATAGACCCCGGTCAGGGAGAACAGCAGCACCATGGGGATGAGCACGGGGCGCGGCACCGCCAGTACCCGGGCCAGGTAGGGGATGAGGGGGAGGTTCAGGATCAACAGCACCACGTTGCCCAGATACATGGAGATGATCACCGACCAGAAGACGTCCGGATGCTCCATGAACAGACGCGGGCCCGGCTGGATGCCGTAGGCCACCAGAGCGCCCAGGATGAGGGCCGTGGTGCCGGAACCCGGGATCCCCAGGGTCAGCAGGGGCACGAAGGAGCCGGTGGAGGCGGCGTTGTTGGCCGCTTCCGGGGCGGCCAGACCGCGCAGGCTGCCCTTGCCGAACTGCTCCTGGCGCTGCTTGCCGGCGATGTTGCGCTCGGCGCCGTAGGCCATGAAGGCGGCGATGGTGGCGCCGGCCCCCGGCAGCACGCCGATGAGAAAGCCCAGCACCGAGGAGCGGGCGATGGGGGGCGCTATCTCTCTGACCTCTTCCTTGCTGAGCTTGAGGCTGCCGAGTTGCTGCATCTGCCTGGCCTCTTCCTCGCTGTTGTCCTTTCCGGGGCGCAGCACCGCCATCAGGATTTCCGCGAGGGCAAAGGTGGCCATGGCCAGCAGCAGGAAGGAGAAGCCGTCACGCAGATCCGGCAACCCGAAGGTGAACCTGTCTACCCCGACGCTGCGGTCGATGCCGATGGTGGAGATCATGATGCCGAACAGCGCCATGATCAGCGCCTTGAGCACCTGCCCCTTGCCGGCAAAGGCCGCCACGGCGGAGAGCCCCAGCACCATGAGTGCGAAGTAGTCTGCCGACTGGAAGGCGAGGGAGACCTTGGCCAGCAGCGGCGCCGCCACCATCAGCATGATGGCTGAGAGGGTGCCGCCGGTGAAGGAGGCGTAGGCGGCGATGGCCAGCGCCTTGCCCGCCTGTCCCTTGCAGGCCAGGGGGTAGCCGTCGAAGGCGGTGACCACGGTGGCGGAGCAGCCGGGGGCGTTGATCAGGATGGAGGAGGTGGATCCCCCGAAGATGGCGCCGTAATAGACGCCGGCCATCAGGATGATGCCGGAGGAGGGATCCAGGCCATAGGTGATGGGGATCATCAGGGCGATGGCGGTGACCGGGCCAAGGCCCGGCAACATGCCGATAAAGGTGCCGATGAAGCAGCCAAGCACCACCATCATCAGGTTGACCGGCAGCAGTGCAGTGCCGAGTCCTTGCAAGATTCCGTCTAACATGGTGACTCCTTAGAAACCGAGCAGGGTGAACAGGCGACCCGGCTCCAGATAGACGTTGAGCCCCTTGGTGAGCAGGGCCCAGAAACCGATGGAGAAGGGGACGCTGATCATCAGGCCGTAGCGCAGACTGGGCTCACCGAGCACCCGGATGCCCACACTCAGGAAGGCGATGGTCGAGAGCACGAAGCCAAACCAGGTGAGCCCCAATCCGTAAATGACCATGAGCCCGAGCAGGATGAAGACCCGGCGCCAGTCTCCCTCTTCCCGGCGCAGGGGCTCGCCCCCGGGAAAGAGCACCAGCAGCAGGGAGAGCAGCGTCCCGATCCCTGCCAGGGCATAGGGCAGGGTACTGGCGGTGAAGGGTTCGTATTCGTCGCCGGGGTAGCCCGGTATCTCGGTGGCGTAGTAGCCATAGGTGAGGGAGAGCAGCAGAAACAGCAGGCCCCCCAGTCGCTCCTTGGTGATGTTCATCTCTTGACTCCAACATGGGCGGCGGGCCTGCGCCCGCCTGCGATGTGACAACGAGGGTTACTTGATGAAGCCGAGCTCGCGCATCAGGCCGCCGATCTGCTGCTCCTGGCCGTCGAGGAAGGCGGTGAACTCGGGACCCGACTTGTAGAGGTTGGTCCAGCTGTTGCGGGTGCGGACCACTTCCCACTCCGGCTTGTCGTACATCTGCTTGAGCAGGGCGGCAAACTCGGCGGATTTCTCCGGGCTGATGGTGGGGGAGGCGAAATAACCGCGCCAGTTGGCGAAGACGGTGGGGTTGTTCTGCTCGCTGAAGGTGGGGATCTGCTCCGCCCCCGGCAGGCGCTTGTCGGAGGTGACCCCGAGGATCCGCATCTGGCCCGACTTGACCGCTTCCATCGCCTCGCCAAAGCCGGTGGAGATGGCCTGGGTTTCACCCGCCAGCACGGCGGCCATGGCGCTGCCGCCGGCATCGTAGGCGACGTAGCGCAGTTTGCTGGCGTCGGCACCGGCATTCTTGAAGGTCAGGGCGGCGACCAGGTGATCCAGGCTGCCACGGGCGGAACCTCCGGCAATCTTCACCTTGGCCGGGTTCTCCTCGTAGGCTGCCAGCAGCTGGGCCCAGTTCTGATAGGGGGAGTCCGCTTTCACCGCCAGCGCCTGGTAGTCGGCGATGATGGCGGCCACTGGCGTCAGGTCACGGAAGGACTGGGGCAGCTCCTTGGAGAGGGATTTGACGATGATGGGGGTGGAGTTGACCATCAGGGTCTTGTCGGACTGGGCCGAAGTCTCGATGAGGTGGGCGATGGCCTTGGCGCCGCCACCGGCGGACATGTTCTGGTAGGAGACGGTCTTGACCAGACCGGACTTGGCCAGTACTTCACCTGTGCCGCGGGCCGTGGTATCCCAGCCGCCGCCGGCGCCGCCCGGGATGAGGAAGTGGACTTCGTTGATCTGGGCGTGGGCGCCGAAGCTCAGTGCGAGCAGGCTACCGATCAGGGTGCGCTTTAAGGTTCCTTGCAACATGGTGCTCTCCTTGTGATTGTTGCAGGAAGGTTAATTAATCATGTCTGGCTGGAAAACAATCTGACCGTAATGGCTATTAAGGCTGTTGTGCTCATTGTGTTCATTCTGTTCACGGGTCGAAGAGGGGGGCGCAATAGAAGCGAGGCGCCCGTGAGCGCCTCGTCCGGCAAGGATCACTGGGTCGGTTTCGCCGCCGATGTGCTGACGTCCTCCTTTGCCTCCTGTTTCAGGGCGTCACTCGCCTGCTGGCGCAGGGCAACCTGTTCCATCACCAGCTTGTAGGCGATGTAGTACTTGTAGATGTTGCCCACATAGGTGACCGTCTCGGGGCCAATCTTCTCCGCCGCCACGTACTCGACATTGTGGAACCAGACGTTGGGATCCAGCCCCCGTTTCCTGGCCTCGGCACGGAGCCGCGCCACCCGGGCGGGACCGGCATTGTAGGAGGCGAACGAGAAGAGGGCCTTGTCGAGGGCGGTCATGGGCTCGTCCGCATAGTAGTGATCGATCATCCAGCGCATGTATTTGACGCCCCCGTGAATATTGGGCTCGAGCTGGCGGATGTCGCCGACCTTCAGCCCCTTGCCGGTGGCGGGCATGATCTGCATGATGCCGATGGCGCCCACATGGCTACGGGCATGATGGTTGAGGGCGGACTCCTGGTAGCCCTGGGCCGCCATCAGCAGCCAGTCCATGTCATAGCGCTCGCCATATTCACGGAACAGCTCGACCACCTGCAGGAATTTCTTGCGCTCCGCCTCGGCGGCGGCGCTTTTGACGAACTTGTTCTGCTTGAGATAACGGGCCAGGATCTCGTCCCCCGTCGCCTTGCCACGCAGCGCCTTGATCTGCTCGTTGAGCATGGCGAGCAACTGGGGGCTCTCCTTGCGCACCGCCCAGGCGATGACGCCCCCTTCCCGGAACACGGGGGCGTCGTGAATGGTGATCCCGGGGAAAATCTTTTGCCAGAAGCGGGCCTTGTGCTCGTCCATGACGATGAAGGGGAGCAGGCCCGCATTGACCATCTCCACCAGATCTTCATCTTCGAGCACCTCCGAGGCGGGCTGGAGGTCGATGAGGGGCTCTCCCGCCGACTTGCGGGCCTGGTTGTAGGCGAGCAGGCTCTCGTAGTAGCTGGAGGAGGGGCGCACGAAGACGCGCTGGCCCCCGAGATCGGCGGCGCTTTCCACCTTGGGGGAGAGGGGGCCGGAGACGAGCAGCTCCCGCACGTTTTCAAGCAGGGGATCGGTGAAGGCGATACCCTGCTTCTTGCGCTTGTCCGTGATGGTGAGATTGGCGGCGGCGATGTCGCCTTTGCCCTCGATGAGGGAGCTCAGCAGCGCTTCCCGGGCAACGGGAATGAAGACGAAGTGCACCTTGAGGTGACGCTTGATCGCCTTTTGCTTGCGCAACTGCTCGTTGAGGCGCTTTTCCACCTGCATGAAGGCATCGTAGGTGACGCCCCGCTGCACGCCCTTGGTGATGAAGAACCCCGTCTTGTTGTAGGTGGTGAGCACTCGGATGGTGCGCTGCTCCAGCATGACGTCGAGATCCCCCAGCCTGGGTCTGGCAAGCTCGTCCCCCTCAAAGCTCAGGGCGCTTTTCTCCGTCTCTTCCTCGGGGGCCACCTGCTTGCCGGATTCGGCCCCCCAGGCTGGCGTCAGGGAGCAGAACCACCAGATCACGACCATCCATGCGCGTTTCATCACTTACACCTCGCTCGTTTTATTGAGTGTAAGTGTCGCCTTGTGGGTGATTTAGCTTATTGGGTTTGATAGAGATGGCCCCATAGCACGATTTCCACTATTCCATCCAGGAGTGCCCGCCCATGAAAAAAGGAGCCTCGAGGCTCCTCTTTTTCTGCGTGTTGCGGGCCCGTTTGGCTAGAACCAGAAGCCGATGATGAAGGAGCCCGCCAGGGTCAGCATCACGTTGGCCACCGCATAGGTGCCGGCGTAGCCGAGCGCCGGGATAGAGCTGTTGGCCGCCTCGTTCACCACGTCCATGGCCGGGGCGCAGGTACGGGCGCCCGTGATGGCACCGAGCAGCAGGGCCGGGTTCATTTTGAGCACCCAGACACCGAACAGGTAGCCTACCAGCACCGGCAAGGTGGTCACCAGCATGCCGGAGAAGAGCACCACCATCCCCACTTCGCTCAGGTGATCAAGGATGCCGCCCCCCGCCTTGAGGCCGGTACTCACCATGAAGACAGCGAGCCCGAGATCCTTGGCAAGGCGCAGGGCCCCCGGCGGCACATAGCCCACCGTGGGGTGGTTGGCCCGCAGGTAGCCCATCAGGATTCCCGCCAGCAGCAGGCCGACGGCATTGCCGAGGCCGAACTCTATCTGGCCGAACACCAGGGAGACGGAGCCGATGAGCAGGCCCAGCACGAAGAAGGTGGCGAAGGCCACCAGATCCGTGGTCTGGCTGTGGATGCTGATGAAGCCTATCTTGTTGGCCAGCAGCTTGACTCGCTGCTTCTCGCCGCTGATCTGCAGCACGTCGCCCTTTTGCAGCATGATGTTGCGATCAAAGGGCATCTCTATCTGGGAGCGCACCACCCGGTTGAGGAAGCATCCCTTCTCGGTGAGGTTGAGCTCCACCAGATGGCGACCCACCACGGCATCATTCTTCACCACGATCTCTTCGGTGACAATCTGCAGGTCAAGGAGGTTGCGATCGAACACCTCCTTGCCGTTGCGGTAGTTGACGTCGAGCTTCTCGTGGCTCTCGGGGTAGCCCACCAGGGCGATCTCGTCCCCTTCCTGAATGACGGCGTCACCATCGGGGCTGGCCAGAATGCCGTTGCGGCGAATGCGCTCCACATAGCAGCCTGTGTGGGGATAGATGCCGGTTTCGCGCAGGGTGCGACCGCCGATCCAGGCGGCGAGCTCCGGGCCGACCCGATAGGCGCGGATGATGGGCAGATAGGTCTTGCGGCTCTCGCTGTCGGAGAGCCCCCGCTCGCGGGCGATCTTCTGGGCCTCGGTGTTGAGATCCAGCCTGGCCAGGGAAGGAAGGTAGCGTACCACCAGCATCAGGCCCACCAGTCCCACCAGGTAGGTCAGGGCGTATCCTATCCCCATGTTGTCGAGCACCGACTGCATGTCGGTCTGGTGGGGCAGGTTGAGCAATCCGCTTCGCAGGGCGTCCTGTGCCCCCACCAGGGCCGGCGTGGAGGTGAGGGAACCTGCCAGAATGCCGGCGGCCATGCCGGGCCCCAGATTGAAGAACTTGGCGAGCCCCACGGTCAGCAGCAGGGCCGACAGCAGGATCACCAGGGTCAGAGTGATGTAGTGGATGCCGTCGCGAAGGAAGACGCTGAAAAAGTGCGGCCCCGCTTCAATCCCCACGCAGAAGATGAACAGCATAAAGCCGACGTTTTCAGTGGAGGTGGAAAACTGGAATCCCATCTGGCCAAACAGCAGGGCGGTGAAGAGCACGCCTATGGTGTTGCCTATCTGGAAGTTGCCGATGCGTACCTTGCCCAGCAGCAGCCCGAAGGCCAGTACCACGAACAGCAGCAGGGAGTCGCTTTGATGTAGCAGTGTCACGAAATCTATGGTCATGCCCGGAAAAACCGAGGAAAAAAGTGGGGCCGATATTGTGCCGGATCCTGTATCAAGAAAGAAGCGCCAAAGCGGATTAACAGCCAGTTAAGTGCTGGTCTCTTCGGTGAAGGCAGAGATGCGAGGGGGGGCTGGGGAAAACACCTCTATTTTACGCTGCAAGGCCCGCTGTCAATGAGTGAAATATGCTGTCGAGCAGGGAGGGGATGACGCTCCTGTGGACAATTTATTACCTGCTGCATGGGGAGCAAACGGGCACGTTTTTCAGCATTTTCCACTGAGGAAATTGAAGGGTGACAAAAGAGACTCATGACTCATCCGGCGAGTGCTGACCCGCAGGACGCGGCATAGCGAAAAAAAATCCCCCACAGGCAGCACCGCGAGTCGATTCATCCCATTTAGGGGGGAAGGGAAAAACAGCAGAAAATGGGGAAGAGCGGGGGCAGCCATCGCAAACCGGGGACAATGGCTGCCAGCCCAGATGAACCGTGGCTTTGGTCAAGTTACCCACAGAAACTGTGGATAACCCTGTTCATGAAACTTGGCGATCAGGCTGAAAGCCGCGCCAATACTGGGCTGCAAGGACTGTTCAAAAAATACCTGCAATAAATTGTTTCTATAAAAATCAAATAGTTATGCGCAGCAGAACAAAACGCTGCTGGTCAGTATCGGGAGATCAAAAGGGAGTCAGGCCGCAGGGAAGGGCTTGTGCATTAAAATTGGAAGAGGAAAGCACTAAAGTGGATAACTTGCACCGAGATGGTGAGGAATTGGCTCCCCCGACTGGACTTGAACCAGTGACATACGGATTAACAGTCCGCCGTTCTACCGACTGAACTACGGGGGAACATCAGGCAAGGAGGTGCATCATACAGAGGTCGTATTTCGGGGTCAATAGCCATCAGGGAGGGTGGGTGGATACCCAGCTCCTTCAACTCGGGGTACACTGCTCCCTTGCCGTTTTTTGCCGGGAGTCGTCATGAGCAAGTTATTCCAGTTGGCCAGCCAGTTTCAACCCGCCGGGGATCAGCCGAGGGCCATCGCCCAGTTGCTCGATGGCATCGAGTCGGGACTGGCCCATCAGACCCTGCTCGGGGTGACCGGTTCGGGCAAGACCTTTACCATGGCCAACGTCATCGCGACCCTCAATCGTCCCACCATGATCCTGGCCCCCAACAAGACCCTGGCGGCCCAGCTCTACGGGGAGATGAAGGAGTTCTTCCCCGACAACGCGGTGGAGTATTTCGTCTCTTATTACGACTACTACCAGCCCGAAGCCTATGTGCCGACTACGGACACCTTCATCGAGAAGGATGCCTCCATCAACGATCACATCGAGCAGATGCGGCTGTCAGCCACCAAGGCGCTGCTGGAGCGGCGTGACGTGGTGATCGTCGCCTCGGTGTCGGCCATCTATGGTCTGGGGGATCCCCAGGCCTACCTCAGCATGATGCTGCACCTCAAAGTGGGGGACGTGATCAATCAGCGGGATATCCTGCGCCGCCTCGCCGAACTGCAGTACACCCGCAACGACATGGCCTTCCAGCGCGGCACCTTCCGGGTGCGGGGGGAGGTGATCGACATCTACCCCGCCGAATCGGACAAGCTGGCCCTGCGGGTGGAGCTGTTTGATGAAGAGGTAGAACGCCTCTCCCTGTTCGATCCCCTGACCGGCGCCATCGAGCAGACGGTGGTGCGCTACACCATCTACCCCAAGACCCACTACGCCACCCCGCGGGAGACCATCCTGGGGGCTATCGAGCACATCAAGGAGGAGCTCAAGGGGCGGCGCGAGCAGCTGGTGTCGCTGGGCAAGCTGGTGGAGGAGCAGCGCATCAGCCAGCGCACCCAGTTCGACATGGAGATGATGCAGGAGCTGGGTTACTGCTCCGGTATCGAGAACTACAGCCGCTACCTCTCCGGTCGCGCGCCGGGTGAGCCGCCGCCCACCCTGTTTGACTACCTGCCGGGGGACGGCCTGCTCATCATCGACGAATCCCACGTCACGGTGCCGCAGATCGGCGCCATGTTCAAAGGGGACAGATCCCGCAAGGAGACCCTGGTGGAGTACGGCTTCCGGCTGCCGTCGGCGCTGGACAACCGGCCGCTCAAGTTCGACGAGTTCGAGGCGCTGATGCCGCAGACGGTGTTCGTCTCGGCGACCCCGGGCCCTTACGAGCTGGACAAATCCGGCGGCGATGTGGTGCAGCAGGTGGTGCGCCCCACCGGTCTGCTTGACCCCGAGGTGGAAGTGCGGCCGGTCAGCACCCAGGTGGACGATCTGCTCTCCGAAATCCGCAAGCGGGTGGCGGTGGAGGAGCGGGTGCTGGTCACCACCCTCACCAAGCGGATGGCGGAGGACTTGACCGAATACCTGGCGGATCACGAGGTGCGGGTGCGCTATCTGCACTCGGACATCGATACCGTGGAGCGGGTGGAGATCATCCGCGATCTGCGCCTTGGCAAGTTTGACGTGCTGGTGGGCATCAACCTGCTGCGCGAAGGCCTCGACATGCCGGAGGTTTCTTTGGTGGCCATCCTGGATGCAGATAAAGAGGGCTTCCTGCGCTCCACTCGTTCGCTTATCCAGACCATAGGCCGGGCGGCGCGCAACCTCAACGGCAAGGTGATCCTCTACGGGGATACCGTCACCAACTCCATGAAGGTGGCGATTGAAGAGACCGAGCGGCGCCGCGCCCTGCAGCACGCCCACAACCTGGAGCACGGCATCACGCCGAAGGGGCTCAACAAATCCATCGGCGATGTGATGGACATGGGGGGCAGCCGCACCGCGGGCAAGGCCGGCAAGGGGAGCCGCAAGGCCGCCGAGCCGCAAGGGGAGTACCACGCCCGCTCCGCCAGCGAGATCGCCAAGGAGATCAAACGGATGGAGGAGCAGATGTTCCAGCATGCGCGGGATCTGGAGTTCGAACAGGCGGCGGCGCTGCGGGATCAGATCCAGCGGCTGCGCGGCGAGCTGATCGAGTCATGAGCGCCAGACGCTGGCTCATCTGGCGGCACCTGCGTCGCCTCTATCAGGGCTTTCGCCATCCTGCCACCCCCTGGTGGGCCAGGGGGTTGGTGATCCTGGTGCTGCTCTACGGCATCAGCCCGGTGGATCTGGTGCCAGACCTGGTGCCGCTGGTCGGCTGGCTCGATGATGCCACCCTGCTGTTGCTCCTCCTGTGGGGCTGGGAGAAATGCTTGCCCGGCGAGGTGCTGGCCGCTCTGGACAAGGCCGAGTGAGCAGAACCCTACGTTCAGGAAAAGGGGAAAAGAAGGGGGGATTGAATGACTCCCTTCATGGGGTTCGAAAAAGGGGACCATGGGGAGATTGTGAGCCAGGTCTCATTGGCGTAGACTCCACGCCGTTCACTTCATGGGTACCAAAAAATGGATCTGATCCTCTTTGCCATCGACTTTATTCTGCACGTTGACGTGCATCTGAAAGAGCTGTTCGAGAATTATGGCGTCTGGGTATACGCCATCCTGTTTCTCATCATCTTCTGTGAGACCGGGCTGGTGGTGACTCCCTTCCTGCCGGGGGACTCCCTGCTTTTTGCTGCAGGTGCCCTCACCGTGGGCAGCGTGCTAGACGTGCACACCCTGGCCGCCGTGCTGATCATCGCCGCGGTGCTCGGCAACGTGGTGAACTACACCATAGGCCACTTCTTCGGTGAGCAGCTGTTTCGCAACCCCGATTCCAAAATCTTTCGTCGGGACTATCTGGTCAAGACCCATGCCTTCTATGCCAAGCATGGCGGCAAGACCATCATCATCACCCGTTTCCTGCCCATAGTGCGGACCTTCGCCCCCTTCGTGGCGGGCATGGGGGCCATGACCTATCCCCGCTTCCTGGCGTTCAACCTGGTGGGGGGGCTCTTGTGGGTGCTCTCCTTCGTCTATGCCGGCCACTTCTTTGGCAATCTGCCGGTAGTGCGCCACAACTTTACCCTGCTCATCTTCGGCATCATCGCGGTCTCCTTGTTGCCCATGGTGATCGGCATGGTGAAGGCCAGGAGAAGTGCCAGCAAGGCCACCTCCGAAGGCGCGTGACATCGCCGTGCACGACATGAAACAAGGGAGCCTATGGCTCCCTTGTTGTTGGTAGGCTGAGTGGCAGGTCGCCGCTGCGCCCTTTGACCCGCTTGTGGCCTGTTACGATGATGCACACCCGCAGGCAGCCACTTCATTGGCGGAATAGGGAGAAGGAGATCCGGCCCCCTGGGCATGGGGCCGTGAGGTGATAAAAGAGGAGATAAAAAGGGAGCCATGGGCTCCCTTTTATGGTCGAGTGAACGACTAGTTGCAGCAGCGCCCTTTTATCAGGTTGCCAGCAGCCACGATGACGAACACCAGCAGGTAGGCGGCAAAGATTGCCACGAGCCACTGCGGCATGGAGAAACCGAGGAACTGCCAGCTGATCTCGCTGCAGTCGCCGTCCGGGTAGAACATCCAGGGAACCCACTTATCCAGTGGTGCCCAGGCAGGGAAGTCAACAAATCCCTCGCATACGTTGAAGGGGGAGGGGTTCATCTGGTAATCCACGTGCTTGAGCGCCAGTTTCAGGCCCCAGAAGGCGCTGTAACCCCACAGGAGCATGGCACTCCAGCGCAGGTACCAGCGCTCTGGCGCGACCATGCCGAGGAGGCCGGCCGTGAGCACGCCGAGGAGGGCGATACGTTCATAGATGCACATCACGCAAGGGTGCAAACCCAGCACGTGCTGGAAGAAGAGGGCGCAGAGTTCCAGCGCGAAAGCGGAGGCTGCCAGCAATCCCCAGGCCAGACGATGACTGGCAATGCGGCGAAGATACTCGATCATCTGATTGATCTCTCAGAGAAAAATAGTGGCTGAATTAGAGCAGAGCCCCATCTGAAAAGAAAGGGGCCGAACAGCCCCTTTCATGATCAGTGTGTGGACGGGGTGGGCAGTGGCAGTGCCCCATGATCCAGCAACCATCCTGCCTGATAGAACCATTCGGTTGCAGGACCGAGGAGCAGTTCCACGGAGAAAAAGCCGACAAGCCCCAGCACCAGGGTATAGGGCAACGCCATCCAGACCATGCGGCCATAAGAGAGGCGCAGCAGGGGAGCGAGGGCCGAGGTGAGCATGAACAGGAATGCGGCCTGGCCATTGGGGGTGGCGACCGACGGCAGGTTGGTGCCGGTGTTGATGGCCACGGCCAGCAGATCAAAATGCTCGCGGCTGATGGTGCCGTTGATCAGGGCGGTCTTCACCTCGTTGATGTAGACGGTGCCGACGAAGACGTTGTCACTGACCATGGAGAGCAGACCGTTTGCCAGGTAGAAGAGGGCAAGCTGATCCTCCGGCTTGGCCGCCAGTACCCACTGGATCACCGGCTTGAACAGCTGTTGATCGATGATGACAGCCACCACGCTGAAAAAGACGGTGAGCAGGGCGGTGAACGGCAAAGCCTCCTGGAATGCCTTGCCAAGCGCGTGTTCTTCAGTCACGCCGGTGAACGCCGTCGCGAGCACGATGACCGTCAGGCCGATCAGCCCGACTGCAGCCAGATGGAGGGCAAGACCCGTGATAAGCCAGGTGGCAATCAGCGCCTGGACGATCAGCTTGGCCTTGTCCTGCGGGGTACGTTGTGCGTCTTCGTCGCGCTCGTAGGATTCCATGATGTGACGCACGGGCTCGGGCAAGCGGGCGCCATAACCGAACCAGCGGAATTTTTCGACCAGGATGCAGGTCAGCAGGCCGCAGATGAAGACCGGGATGGTGACTGGCGCCATGCGAATGGCAAATTCACCGAAGTGCCACCCCGCCTGTTCACCGATGATGAGGTTCTGGGGTTCGCCGACCAGGGTGCAGACGCCCCCCAGGGCGGTACCGATGGCGGCGTGCATCATGAGGCTGCGCAGGAAGGCACGAAACTCGTTCAGATGCTGGCGGGAGAGCTCGTCAATCTCTTCGTCATCATGATGCAGATTGCCGGACTCATCCCGGGAGGCCACCTTGTGGTAGATGGCGTAGAAGCCGGTCGCGACGCTGATGACCACGGCGATCACGGTCAGGGCATCGAGGAATGCGGAGAGGAACGCAGACACCAGACAGAAGGCGAGAGAAAGCAACGTCTTGGAGTGGATGCGCACCAGCATCTTGGTAAAGACGTAGAGCAGCAACTGCTTCATGAAGTAGATGCCGGCCACCATGAAGACCAGCAGCAGAAGTACTTCGATATTGGCCACCAGCTCATGCTTTATCTGGTTGGCGGAGGTCATGCCGATGAGCACGGCTTCGATGGCCAGGAGTCCGCCCGGTTGCAGCGGATAGCACTTGAGGGCCATGGCCAGGGTGAAAATGAACTCGACAACCAGCAGCCAGCCGGCCAGGAAGGGATCAACGTAGAAAATGATCGGGTTGATCAGCAGGAATAGCACGATGGCAATTTTGTACCATCGCGGAGCATTGCCCAAAAAGTTCTTTGTAAACGCGCGCCCTAGGCTGATTGGCATAATGATGGTTCTCTGTTCTGTTGTTGATATCTGCGTCTATGCAGTCGAGCCCGACCCGAGCCGAACATCCGGATATTCACCTGTATCAGATTGATTGCACATGATTTTAATCAAGGGAGCGATAACTATAAATAAGCTCGCTGAACTTGCCCAGCGAGCAAACGCTTATATCCCCATCATTTGGTGTTGGTTGACTCCCCACTTGTTGCTGTATACATATTCTTAACAAAAAGATCGGGGTAATGTGAGCAGAGGACCGACCTTCTGCTTGCCAGCATGACCGGCTTTGCTATTATTCGGGGGCCTTTTTACGCACTACAACAGAGTCATTACATGGTCATTAAAGCGCAAAGCCCTGCCGGGTTTGCCGAGGAATACATCATCGAGTCCATCTGGAACAATCGCTTTCCTCCTGGATCCATTCTGCCGGCGGAGCGCGAGCTGTCCGAATTGATCGGCGTGACTCGCACTACCTTGCGTGAAGTGTTGCAGCGCCTTGCCCGTGATGGCTGGCTCACCATCCAGCATGGCAAACCGACCAAGGTCAACAATTTCTGGGAAACCTCCGGTCTCAACATCCTGGAGACCCTGGCGCGTCTCGATCAGGACAAGGTGCCGGATCTGGTGGCACAGCTGCTCTCTGCCCGGACCAACATCTGCACCATCTTCATCCGTGGCGCCATTCGCAACAACCCGGAACAGGCCGCCGAGATACTGCATGGTGCCGATGATGTGGAGAACACGGCCGAGGCCTATGCGGACTTCGACTACCGTTTGCATCACCAGCTTTCGTTTGCCTCGGGCAACCCCATCTATGCCTTGATCCTCAATGGTTTCAAGGGCTTGTACAGCCGGGTTGGCCGCTACTACTTCTCGGACAAGCAGGCGCGCGAAACCGCAGATGCCTACTACAAGACGCTGCGCAAGCTGGCC
The DNA here is from genome assembly GCF_019048585.1 of Aeromonas sp. FDAARGOS 1418. NCBI lineage: Bacteria > Pseudomonadati > Pseudomonadota > Gammaproteobacteria > Aeromonadales > Aeromonadaceae > Aeromonas > Aeromonas sp. FDAARGOS 1418. The sequence goes on from NZ_CP077387.1 coordinate 2,820,333, forward strand.
GAAACCAAGGATCACGAAGCCGTGTTCATGACGGTGCGCCAGTACGGCATCGAGTCTGGCAAGCTTTGGACCCGTCTGCGTCAGGACATGCCAAGCAACCTGTGTGACAACTGATTGCCCTGATCCAAGAAAAACGCGCCTGATGGCGCGTTTTTTTATGCCCGACATTGACGTCAGGTCATGCTCTTGCGGTCCGGACAACGGCCGATGATATCTGCGGATAGCTCGCCATTGTCCTGCTCCAGCACCACATCGAAGCCCCACAGCTGATGCAGATGCTTGAGCACCTCGTGGCGTGACTCGCCAAGGGGGATGCGGTTGTGGGGAACATAGCGCAGGGTCAGGGAGCGATCGCCTTTCACTGCCACGTTGTAGACCTGAATGTTGGGCTCCAGGTTGCTCAGGTTGTATTGAGCGGACAGGGTGCTACGCACCAGTCGGTAGCCCTCTTCATTGTGAATGGCGGACACCTTGAGGTAGTTCTTCAGATCGTCGTCATCGATGGCAAAGAGCTTCATGTCGCGCATTACCTTGGGACTGAGGAACTGGCTGATGAAGCTTTCGTCCTTGAAGTTCTGCATGGCGAAATGCAATGTCTCGACCCAGTTGGTGCCAGCGTAATCGGGGAACCAGTATCTGTCTTCCTCGGTCGGGTGTTCGCAGATGCGACGCAGGTCCGTGAACATGGCAAAGCCAAGGGCGTAGGGGTTGATCCCCGAGTAATACCGGCTGTTGTAGGGGGGCTGATAGACGACGTTGGTGTGGCTGTGCAGCACCTCCAGCATGAAGCGATCGCTGATTTTTCCCTCGTCATAGAGATGGTTGAGAATGGTGTAGTGCCAGAAGGTGGCCCAGCCCTCGTTCATCACCTGCGTCTGCTTCTGCGGGTAGAAGTACTGACTGATCTTGCGCACGATACGCACCACCTCGCGCTGCCAGGGCTCGAGCAGGGGGGCATTCTTTTCGATGAAATAGAGGATGTTCTCCTGAGGCTCGGCAGGATAGCGCCTGTCTTCCACCCCGGCAATCTTGTGCTGCTTGGGCAGGGTACGCCACAGCTCGTTGACCTGGGTTTGCAGATAATCTTCCCGTGCCTTCTGGCGTCGCTTCTCCTCGGCCAGAGAGATCTTCTGGGGCCGCTTGTAACGATCCACCCCGAAGTTCATCAGGGCATGGCAGGAGTCGAGCAGTTTCTCCACCGCATCGATGCCGTGTTTTTCCTCGCACTCGGTGATGTAGTTCTTGGCAAACAACAGGTAGTCGATGATGGAGGAGGCATCGGTCCAGGCCTTGAACAGATAGTTGTTCTTGAAGAAGGAGTTGTGACCATAGCAGGCGTGGGCCATGACCAGCGCCTGCATCGGCATGGTGTTCTCTTCCATCAGATAGGCGATGCAGGGGTCCGAGTTGATGACGATCTCGTAGGCTAGTCCCATCTGGCCGCGCTTGTAGTTGCGCTCGGTGTGGATGAAGCGCTTGCCGAATGACCAGTGTTGATAACCGATGGGCATGCCGACACTGGAGTAGGCATCCATCATCTGCTCTGCGGTGATCACCTCGATCTGGTTGGGGTAGGTGTCCAGCTTGTAGAAGCGGGCGACCCGGGCGATCTCCTGATGATAGGTCTCCAGAAGATCGAAGTTCCAGTCTGGTCCGTCATCCAGTGGCGCTACGCGTTTTTCAGTTTCGATCATGTGACCTCCTCACGCTGCTTGTTTCTTGAACAGCTCGCGGAACACCGGATAGATATCCTCGACCTTGCGAATGTGTTCCATCGCAAAGTGGGGGAACTGGCTGGCTACTGACTCATATTCGTGCCACAGAGTCTGGTGGGCACGGGTGGTGATCTCGATGTAGGAGTAGTAACGCACCCGCGGCATGATGTCGCTCATCAGGATCTCCCTGCACTGGGGTGAGTCATCGGCCCAGTTGTCACCGTCCGATGCCTGCGCCGCATAGATGTTCCACTGGTTGGCGGGATAACGTTCGTTGATGATGTCGTTCATCATCTTGAGCGCACTGGAGACGATGGTGCCGCCGGTCTCCTGGGAGTAGAAGAACTCGTGCTCGTCCACCTCCTTGGCCTGGGTGTGGTGGCGAATGTAGACCACCTCGACATTCTTGTAAGTCCGGCTCAGGAATAGATAAAGCAGGATATAGAAACGCTTGGCCATCTCCTTGGTAGCCTGATCCATGGAGCCGGAAACGTCCATCAGGCAGAACATCACCGCCTGGCTCGAGGGGACGGGCCGTTTGACAAAGTTGTTGAATTTGAGGTCGAAGGTGTCGATAAAGGGGACCGCATCGATCCGCCGTTTCAGTTCCCTGATCTCTTTTTCAAGTTGCGCCATTTCGGCGAAATGGTCGTTGGGATCACAAGCCAGCTGGGCCAGGCGCTCCTGCAGTTCACGCAACTGACGTTTCTTGCCTGCCTGCAGCGCCATGCGCCGCGCCAGCGAATTTTGCAGGGAGCGCACCACGTTGATGTTGGCAGGCACCCCGTTGGAGGTGTAGCCGGCCCGGTAGGTCTTCATCTCCATCAGCTGGTTGAGCTGGGTCTTTTGCAGCCGCGGCAGTTCCAGATCCTCGAACAGCAAGTCCAGGTACTCGTCCTTGGAGATTTGGAAGACGAAATCATCGACGCCCTCTCCTTGATCCGAGGCCTGGCCCTCGCCACTCCCCTGGCCGCCGCCACCCCCTTTGGGCCGGTCAATCTTGTCACCAGATACGAACTGGTCGTTGCCCGGATGCACCATCTCCCGTTTGCCGCCATGACCCTGATGAAAATGGGGTTCCCCGATGTCCTTGGTCGGGATGCTGATGCTCTCACCCTTGTCCACGTCCTGAATGCTGCGCTTGGAGACAGCATCCGAGACCGCTTGTTTTATCTGCTTCTTGTAGCGGCGGATGAAGCGCTGCCGATTGACAGCGCTTTTGTTTTTGCCGTTGAGCCTGCGGTCGATAAAATGCGCCATAACTCCCCCTTGAACACGGCAGGGTCAGGATGACTTGCGTACCCTGAGATACCATTCGGAGAGCAGTCGCACCTGTTTGCGGGTGTAGCCTTTCTCCATCATCCGTTCGACAAAGTTATCGTGCTTCTTCTGCTCCTCGGCCGAGGTTTTGCTGTTGAAGGAGATAACCGGCAGCAGCTCTTCCGTGTTGGAGAACATCTTTTTCTCGATCACGGTGCGCAGCTTCTCGTAACTGGTCCAGTTGGGGTTACGGCCTGCATTGTTGGCCCGGGCACGCAGCACGAAGTTGACGATTTCGTTACGGAAATCTTTCGGGTTGCTGATCCCGGCAGGTTTTTCAATTTTCTCCAGCTCGCTGTTGAGAGACGCTCTGTCAAACAGCTGGCCGGTTTCGGGGTCACGATACTCCTGATCCTGGATCCAGAAGTCGGCGTAGGTGACGTAGCGATCGAAGATGTTCTGACCGTACTCTGAATACGACTCGAGGTAGGCGGTCTGGATCTCCTTGCCGATGAACTCGACGTAGCGCGGAGTCAGGTAACCCTTGATGAACTCCAGATAGCGATCGTGCAGCTCTTGCGGGAACTGCTCGCGCTCTATCTGCTGCTCCAGCACATAGAAGAGGTGCACCGGGTTGGCTGCCACTTCCGCGTGGTCGAAGTTGAAGACGCGGGAGAGGATCTTGAACGCGAAGCGGGTGGAGAGGCCGTTCATGCCCTCGTCGACACCGGCATAGTCGCGATACTCCTGGTAGCTCTTCGCCTTGGGATCGGTGTCCTTGAGGCTCTCGCCGTCATAGACCCGCATCTTGGAGTAGAGGCTGGAGTTTTCCGGCTCCTTGAGCCGCGACAGCACAGAGAACTGGCCCAGCAACTCCAGAGTACCCGGTGCGCATTTGGCCTCGGTCAGCTCGCTGTTGAACAGCAGCTTTTCATAGATCTTCACCTCTTCCGAGACGCGCAGGCAGTAGGGCACCTTGACGATGTAAACACGGTCGAGGAAGGCTTCGTTGTTCTTGTTGTTGCGGAACTGCTGCCACTCGGATTCGTTGGAGTGGGCCAGCAGGATGCCGTCGAAGGGGAGGGCGGAGAGCCCCTCGGTACCGTTGTAGTTCCCCTCTTGCGTCGCCGTCAGCAGCGGGTGCAGAACCTTGATGGGGGCCTTGAACATCTCGACGAACTCCATCATCCCCTGGTTTGCCTTGCACAGCGCACCGGAGTAGGAGTAAGCATCGGCATCATCCTGGGCGAAGTGTTCCAGCATGCGGATATCGACCTTGCCGACCAGGGAGGAGATGTCCTGGTTGTTGTCGTCCCCCGGTTCGGTCTTGGCGATGGCGATCTGATCGAGGATGGAGGGGTTTACCTTCTCCACCTTGAATTTGGTGATGTCGCCGCCAAACTCGTGAAGGCGCTTGGCGACCCAGGGAGACATGATGGGGCGCAGATAACGGCGAGGGATGCCGTACTCCTTCTCGAGGATTTCGCCATCTTCGTCGATGTCAAACAGGCAGAAGGGGTGATCGTTCACCGGTGAGCCCTTGATGCGATAGATGGGCACTTTTTGCATCAGGGATTTGAGTTTCTCTGCCAGCGAGGATTTACCGCCGCCAACCGGTCCGAGCAGATAGAGTATCTGTTTCTTCTCTTCCAGACCCTGAGCGGAATGTTTGAGATAGGAGACAATCTGTTCGATGGCTTCTTCCATGCCATAGAAGTCTTTGAAAGCGGGATAACGCGCGACGACGCGGTTGGAAAAGAGACGGCTGAGACGTGGATTGGTCGAGGTGTCGATCATTTCCGGCTCGCCGATGGCGGTCAGCAGACGTTCGGCGGCAGAGGCGTAGCAGGATTTGTCCTGTTTGCACATATCCAGAAACTCCTGGATGCTGTACTCCTCCTCTCTGGCCTTCTCATACCGCTGTTGATAGTGCTCGAAGATGCCCATAACTTAGCCCTCGTTATAGTCGCTTGCCCTGAAAAAGAGTGGATCACTACTTTTGTTCTGTTTACCTCTTAAGCCTAGTCAACAGCCCCCAGTAATCCATCGCCATCATTGGTTTAAGTTTGTGCGGGAGCTTCCCGATCCTCGTGCGGGAAGAAGCAGTAAGTGACATACCTATGTTACTGACTGTTAAATTATTTTTGCCACGACAGTGATGCAAATGTCAAAGACATAAAAAATAAATCTTTGCGTGCCAGAGGGAGAAAATGGTGACGCTCTGTTTTGTCAGGGGGCGGTGCCAGCAAGGGCAAGGGCGGCAGGGAATAGAGGGTGAAAAGACATGTCGCTTACGTCAACGTAATGTTATTTGTTTGGTGTTTTTGCTCTAATTTTTACATTGACGCTACATTCTGGCTGCTCTAGATTGGCCCTGTGTCGAGCAGTCATCGCTTTAGCAAGAGAGTGGGTGATTGTGCAGATACTAAGCTCTGTTTAAGCACGTTTCCGTTGGCTTGACCCTCGCATCCGCGAGGGTCTTATTTTTTCAGCGCCTGAACGGCGCCAAACCTGCAAGCTCAGGATTCGGCGGGATAGAGGGCTGACACCGCCGCCAGCACCTCAGCGAAGGGATGGTGCGCCAACTGGCCAAAACCGGCCAGATTCCTGGCTTTGAGACGGGTGGTCAGCGGGGTGGCGATGCCACACAGGAAGCGGGTCAGGATCCTGGGATGGCACTGATGGCAGAGGGCGATCAGCGGGTCGCACCAGGCGCGCAAACCGTGCTCGTTGGGCAAGCCCGGTGATGCAAGCGGCGGCAACACGGCGATCTCTCCCCGGCAGATGGAACAGTGCCCGCACCGCTCGGGGGCCGCGTCGTCGGCAAAATAGCGGGCAAGCTCATGGCTGAGGCAGGTGGTCGAGGTGAAAAAGGCCAGCAGCGCCTGAAGGCGGGCCAGTTCGCTCTGCTCTTTCTTTTCAAACAATCCATGCAGCTCTTCGGCCAGGGTCGCGGTATCGATTTGCTGGCTCAGCACCCGATAGACCTCGGTCATCTGCTTGCTTTCAAGCTCGATCCAACCCTGCTGCTGCAGGTAGTCCAGCGCCGTCGCGGCGCGCTGGCGTTCCCCCTGGTATCCCTGCCACAGCGCTTCGAAGTCCATGGTGCACCAGGTGCGCGCCTGGGGTGCGCAGGCAAAGACCTGCTCCAGGAACTGGCGGCGTTCGGGATTGAAACGAGCGAGGATCGCCTGTTTTTCCAGCACGAACCTGAAGCGGCACTCGGCAAAGTAGCTGTAGGCCGGTGCAATGATCCCCGCCATCTCCAGATAGACCAGCAGGGTCTTGAGGGGCAGTTGGCGAATGTTGGTCTCGTTGGAGAGGCGCAGCAGGCTGAATTCCCACTCGGCGCCGCTCTGGCGCACGATATCGAGCAAGTGCGCGATGGCGTCCCTGTCCGGCGTATCCCCATAGACGAAGTTTTCCAGTACCGGCAACTGGGCGCGGCTCGCCAGCACGGTGCAGCGGGAGGGAAGCCCGTCACGTCCGGCGCGGCCTATCTCCTGGCTGTAGTTCTCGATGGACTTGGGCAGGTCGTAGTGAATGACCCGGCGAATGTCGGCCTTGTCGATGCCCATGCCAAAGGCGATGGTGGCCACGATGCAGTCGAGTCTGCCAGCCATGAAGTCGTGCTGGATCTGGCTGCGCAGGGCGGGATCGAGCCCCGCATGGTAGGCGCATGCCCGGATGCCGCTGGCCTGTAACTGCGCGGCGCACTGCTCTGCGCTGTGTTGCAGAGTCACGTAGACGATGGTGGGGGCGGCCGGATCCCGGTGCAGCTCCTCGCGCAGCCAGGTATCGCGGGCAATGCCGGCCAGCGGGAGGACGGCCAGATCCAGATTGGGTCTGTAGAAACCGGTGACCACCAGATCGTTCCGGTCGATGGCAAATTTTGCCTGCATGTCCGCCATGACGGCCGGGGTGGCGGTGGCGGTCAGCAACAGCACCTGGGGAATGGCCAGTTCACGGCGATGATCCGGCAGCTTGAGGTAGTCGGGGCGAAAGTTGTGGCCCCACTCCGAGATGCAGTGGGCCTCGTCCACTACCAGCAGTGACAGGGGGATGTGGGCGATGAAGCGGCGAAAGCGCTCATTTTTGAGGCGCTCCACCGAGATCATCAGGATTTTGAGCTGGCCATCGCTGGCCTGCTGCATCACGCGCCGGCTCTCTTCCGCTGTCTGGCTGGAGTCCAGAGTGGCGGCGGCGATCCCCTTGCTGCGCAAAAAGGCGAGCTGATCGTGCATCAGGGCCAGCAGGGGAGAGATGACCAGGGTCAGGTGGGGCAGTGCGAGGGCGGGCAATTGATAACAGAGGGATTTCCCCGCGCCAGTCGGGAAGATGGCTGCGGCGCTCTTGCCAGCCAGCAGACGACTGATCACCGCTTCCTGCCCGGGCCGCAAGCGATCAAAGCCGAAGTGTCGGGTCAATAAAGAGGTGATCATGGCAAGGCTCCCTGAAAAAGGGCGTCATCATATCACTTCTGGCCCAGTGGTGGCCGATGATCGGACTGGTTTGGTGACATTTTGACCGTGGTTGATATTGTGTTATCACATTGTTGTAGATTTTTTGTGAGGTAACCCTGATATTTTTCAGTGATTATGTGGAAAAAAACCATGGCAGATGGGATATTCCTGTCCGCAACCCCACGCGAACGGGACAGATCCACCAGAAGAGCTGCCCACGGCGTCACCGTGAACGGACCGGTGCCAATGCGCGGGGCTGGTTGCCAACAGGACTAATGATTCACGCACCATGAGTGCACAGGGACTACTTGATGACACAACAACACCCCCTCATTCGACTGGTCAACAGCACCAGTCTGGTTAGCCAGATCCTGGTCGGTCTGGTATTCGGTATCCTTCTTGCGATGTTCATGCCCGAGTGGGCCAAGGCGGCGGGTCTGCTCGGTAGCCTGTTCGTCGGCGCCTTGAAGGCCGTGGCGCCGCTGCTGGTCTTCGTGCTGGTGATGTCGGCGATCATCGGCCACAAGCAGGGCCAGAAGACCAACATGAAACCAATCCTGCTGCTCTATGTGCTGGGTACCTTCCTGGCGGCTGCCGTGGCAGTGGTGGCGAGCTTCCTCTTCCCCTCCAACCTGCATCTGGTGGCAGGCGCTACCGAGATCACGCCGCCGGGGGGCATCACGGAAGTGTTGCAGACCCTGCTGTTCAACGTGGTGACCAACCCGGTGAAAGCACTGCTGGAAGCCAACTATATCGGCATCCTGGCCTGGGCCATCGGCCTTGGTATCGCCATGCGTCACGCCAATGAGAGCACCAAATCACTGATTTCCGATGTGTCCCACGGGGTTTCCGCCATCGTCAAGGCCGTGATCCGTTGCGCTCCGCTCGGCATCCTGGGTCTGGTTGCCTCCACCCTGGCTGAAACCGGCTTCGATGCGCTGTTTGGCTATGCCCAGCTGCTGGTGGTACTGATCGGCTGCATGCTGTTCATCGCCTTCGTGGTCAATCCGCTCATCGTCTTCTGGAAGATCAAGCGCAACCCCTATCCCCTGGTGCTGACCTGCCTGAAAGAGAGCGGTGTGACTGCCTTCTTCACCCGCAGCTCCGCCGCCAACATTCCGGTCAACATGGCCCTGGCCGAGAGGCTGCGCCTGCCGGAAGACACCTATGCGGTCTCCATCCCGCTGGGTGCCACCATCAACATGGCCGGCGCCGCCATCACCATTACCGTGCTCTCCATGGCGGCGGTGCATACCCTGGGGATGGAAGTGGACATGGCGACCGCCATTCTGCTCTCCGTCGTCGCCACCGTCAGTGCCTGTGGCGCCTCCGGCGTGGCGGGCGGCTCCCTGCTGCTGATCCCGCTGGCGTGCAGCCTGTTCGGTATCAGCAACGACATCGCCATGCAGGTGGTGGCCGTTGGCTTCATCATCGGGGTGTTGCAGGATTCCGCCGAAACGGCCCTCAACAGCTCCACCGACGTGCTGTTCACCGCGGCTGCCTGCATGGCCGAGGATGAGAGCCTGCTGGATGCCGCCCCGGTCCCCAGCCGCGAAGCCTGATCCCCTCAGACTTTCCGCTCTGCACAGGCGCCCTCTTCGGAGGGCGCTTTTTATTTGCGCGGGCGTCAGGCGCCCGGCACCTTCTCGCCGTGTCATGGTATTGACAGTGCTCGGATCCCCCTGTGTGATTTCCCGGGAGGGGCCCGTTGGCCGCCTTCGTGTTCTCGCCACCGCCAACAAGCCATTCCCTGTACCAACGTGCCCGGCGCTGCATTCGCCGGGCATATCGGGCTGATTGTGCTGTCAGCATGGCGGCTTGTGGCATCCCCTCTGGTGACCGAAGGGTTCATATGCGCTTCGGACGCTGCACGAGAATCCCGGTCAAGGTCTCTCGGCAGCTTTTGCCTGGGCCCTGTGGACGGTGTTTTCCTTGAGTGCTTTGAGGGAAGGCCCATTGGGTGGGGATGTCGGCTCTCTGGGTAAACCCCGAAGAGCGGGCGTCCTTGGTAAGGACAGGGGGCTCCTCTGATGCTCTGCCTGGCAAGGCCGATGGCGTGCAGCAGATGACGGGATAACGCAGCACGTCTTGGTCGTGTGTCATGGGCGAAGGAATATGAGCGGCAAGCTGTCACCAAGGGGAAAGAGAGTGGGTGACAGGGCTGTCTCTGATTTGAGGGCTGAGGGCTCTGATCATCTGAGCCCAGTACCTGATGATCATAACGAACACAGCCCGGCAGAGGAGATCTGCCGGGCTGTGGGAGGCGCCGGGCCAGATGCTGGCCCGGCGGTATCGTAGGAAGGCTTAGCCGACCAGTTGATAAAGGATGGCGGAGATGGCGATAAGGCCCATGGTCGCCACGAAGACGTTGCTGATCTGGCCCTGGTATTTCGCCATGGCCGGAACGCGCTTGATGGCGTACATGGGCATGAGGAACAGGATGGTGGCGATGATGGGGCCACCCAGGGATTCGATCATCCCGAGGATGGAGGGGTTGATCACGGCCACGCCCCACAGGGTCAGGATGAAGAAGGCGATGATGAACAGCTCCACCTTCTTGTGGTTCGGTGCCTTGCCGGAGCTGCGCATGTTCTGGACGATCATCCCTTTCAGACCTTCACGGGCACCCAGATAGTGGCCGAAGAAGGAGGAGACGATGGCCACGAAGGCAACCAGCGGACCGAAGTAGGAGATGATGGGGCTCGCATGCTGGTTGGCCAGGTAGGAGAGCACGGCGATGTTCTGGGACTTGGCTTCTGCCAGCTGGGCCGGCGTCAGACTCATCACGCAGGAGAAGACGAAGAACATCACGAAGCCCAGCAGAATGATGGCGGTGCGCTTGAGGATGGCGTCGGACTTGGCGACGGCATGCTCACCGTGATCACGGCGCTGAGCCAGGGCGAAGCTGGAGATGGCCGGGCTGTGGTTGAAGGAGAATACCAGCACCGGGATGGTCAGCCACAGGGTGGTGGCGAAGTCCTTGGTGCTCGGCATTTCATTCAGGGCCGCACCGGTCCAGTCCGGGATCAGGTACAGGGAGATGCCCGCCAGAATGGCGATGAGCGGATAGACCAGGAACTCGGTCACTTTCAGCATCAGCTTCTCGCCAGCCAGCATCACGGACATCATGGCCATGATGAGCACGATGGAGAGGATCCAGCGCGGGGGCGGCGTCATCTGCAACTGGTTGACCAGGAAGCTTTCCACCGTGTTGGTGATGCCCACGCCGTAGATCAGCACGATGGGGTAGATGGCAAAGAAGTAGAGCAGGGTGATCAATTTACCGGCACCCACGCCGAAGTGCTCTTCCACCACCTGGGTGATGTCGGCATTGGGCTGCTTGGAGGAGAGCACGAAGCGCGCCAGACCACGGTGGGCCAGGTAGGTCATGGGGCCGACCAGCAGCGCCATCACCACCAGCGGCCAGAAGCCACCCATGCCGGCGTTGATGGGCAGGAACAGGATGCCTGCACCGACGGCGGTACCGAACAGGCTGATCACCCAGGTGGTGTCTTGTTTACTCCAACCGCGAGATTGGACCGAGCTGATTCCTTGCTCCTGTGCGGCTGCAACATCCTGTGCGCCAGTGACAGTATTGGACATGTGTCTCACCCCGAATGTGTGGTTTTAATTAGTCGGCGCAAGAATACTTTCTTTTTAATCAAAAATGTTGATCAAATTCACCTTTGTGCGGCTGAAACCCGTACTTTCTTGTAGAAATGTGATCAAAAGAATAAAAAATCAAAATTTATTTATTAAATGCAGTGTTATTTGAATGTTAACTGGATAATTTCTCACCTCGTTATGTTGTCAAAATGTTATGCCGAGATGTGCTGGGCAAGCTGGCGGATCATGCTGGCAGTGGCCCCCCAGATGAAAGATTGCTCCCAAGGGATCCAATAGATGGTGTGACGTCCGTCCGCCCTTGGCAGGCTCAGGGCTATGTGCTGCCCCGGATCCAGCACGTGGGCGAGGGGGACTTCGAAGGCCTGGGCCACCTCGTCCTGGCTCAGGGTCAGCCCGTAGCCTGGGTCGAGCATGGCGAGGACCGGCAGCACATCGTAGCGTGAGACGGTATTGAGAGGGGTGAGGCTGCCGATGATCCGGATCTGGGAGGGGGGAATGCCAAGCTCCTCCTCGGTTTCCCTGAGCGCGGTGTGAATGAGGTCCCGGTCTTCCGGGTCCTGGCGCCCGCCGGGAAAGCTGATCTGCCCCGGGTGGTGGCGCAGGGCGGCGCTGCGGCGCGTCAGCAGCAGGTGCAGGCCCTCGGGGCGCTCCACCAGGGGGATCAACACGGCGGCAGGTTTGAGCCCGGCCAGTGCCAGGCGATGGGCGGGGGCGGGGCGCTGCAGCAAAAAGCGGGTCAGCAGCTCGGCACTCGTCATCTCCATGGGTCTCCTTGTGTCGGCCCCGCAGGGCCGGATGGGATCAAAGGGCATCGAGCAGTGGCAGGATGCGGGCCACCTTGTCGTAGGTTTCCTGATATTCGGCGTCGGGATCGGAGTCGGCGATGATGCCTCCCCCCGCCCAGCAGTGCAGCTGGCCGGCTTCGGCGATCAGGGTACGAATGCAGATGCTGGTATCCATCCTTCCGTGCTGACTCAGATATCCGATGCTGCCGCAGTAGGCATTGCGCCGCACCGGCTCCAGCTCCTCGATGATCTCCATCGCCCGGATCTTGGGAGCCCCTGTGATGGAGCCGCCGGGGAAGCAGGCCCGCAGCAGATCCACTTCTTGCCAGCGCGCATCCAGTTCTCCGTGAATGGTGGAGACCAGATGATGCACCGCCGGGAAGGATTCCACGGCAAAGAGGTGCGGGACCGTGACCGACCCCGGCCGGCTCACCCGGCCGATGTCGTTGCGCAGCAGATCGACGATCATCAGGTTCTCCGATCTGTCCTTGTCGGCGCTGGCGAGTGACTCGGCCACCCTGGCATCCTGGGCGGGATCCGGGTGGCGAGGCCGGGTGCCCTTGATGGGCTTGGTCTCGATATGGCGCTTGTCGAGCAGCAGGAAACGCTCCGGGGAGAGGCTCAGAATGGCGCTTTGCGGCAGGCGGACAAAGGCGGAGAACGGCGCCTTGTTGGCGGCGCTCAGGGCGAGATAGGCGGACCATTCATCCCCCTGATAAGGGGCGTTGAAGCGCTGAGTCAGGTTGATCTGGTAACAATCCCCCGCCGCCAGATAGGCCTGGATACGGGCAAACTTGTCTCCGTATTCGGCCCGCGTCATGTTGCTCTGCCAGGGGCCGGTCAGGCGAAGGGGGAGGGTGGTTCGTTCGCGCTGCGCCATCAGCCAGTCGAGCCTGCGGGCGAGGCCGGCTTCATCACCCCAGTGGGCCAGTTGCCAGTGTCCCGTCGCGACATTTCGCAGCAGCGCCCAGTCGTAGATCCCGACCGCCATGTCGGGCACCTGAATGTCCTGTTGTGCCACTGCGGGCAGACGCTCGAACCGCCGACCCAGATCGTAGCCAAAGAGTCCCAGGGCCCCCCCGATAAACGGCAATCCCGAGTCATCCTCAACACGCTCCCCGAGCAGGGCTCGCTGGGTCTTGGCGAGCAGGGCGAGGGGATCGCCGTCATGATGGTGCTGGTGGTTATCCTGGGTGAGGCAGGTGCTGGTACCCCGGGTTTCCAGGGTGGCAAGCGGATCGGCGCTGATGATGTCAAAACCGTTGTCAGCCCCCAGGGGGCCGGCGGATTCCAGCAGGATGGCCCAGGGTTGGTGTTGCAGGCAGGCGAACCAGGTGTGGAGCGAGGCCTGCGGGTCGAAATGGTGGATATGCAGTCTTGGTTTCATTTTTTGTTACATAGGCAACAGTTTGCGCCCGGCTCCCTAGCCGGTTCGGGTGGTCAAGCGTATCATGGCCGCTGGCATTTTTAAGAAAAACACCGTTATAAAAACACGCCGCAGTCTGCCGGCTCCAGGTGCATTTGCCACCTGCCGAAGGCCCGGCTCATATGGAAGCCCTTGCTCGCGCAAGCGATAACAAGGACCAGTGAGGATGATATGAGCATCATTAGAAAACAGGACTTTATCGATTCCATTGCTGACGCCCTGCAGTACATCTCCTTCTACCACCCCCTCGATTTCGTGCAGGCCGCCAAGGCCGCCTATGACCGCGAGATCAACCCGGCCGCCAAGGATGCCCTGGCCCAGATCCTGATCAACTCCCGCATGTCTGCCGAAGGCCATCGCCCGCTCTGTCAGGACACCGGTATCGTCACCTGCTTCGTCAAGATTGGCATGCAGGTGCAGTGGGACAGCGACATGACGGTCCAGGAGATGGTGGATGAGGGCACCCGCCGCGCCTACACCAATCCGGACAACCCGTTGCGCGCCTCCGTGCTGGCGGATCCGGCCGGCAGCCGCAAGAACACCAAAGACAATGCCCCCGCTGTCGTGCACATCGACATGATCCCCGGCGACAAGGTGGAAGTGAGTATCGCGGCCAAGGGCGGCGGCTCCGAAAACAAATCGAAGATGGTGATGCTCAACCCCTCCGACGATATCGTGGAGTGGGTGCTCAAGACGGTGCCGACCATGGGGGCTGGCTGGTGCCCGCCCGGCATGCTCGGCATCGGCATCGGCGGCACCGCCGAGAAGGCGGCGGTGCTCGCCAAGGAAGCCCTGATGGAGCACATCGACATCCAGGAGCTGATTGCCCGTGGTCCCGAGACCACCGAAGAGAAGCTGAGGGTCGAGCTCTATGACAAGGTCAACAAGCTCGGGATCGGTGCCCAGGGGCTGGGCGGCCTGACCACGGTGCTGGATGTGAAGGTGAAATCCGCACCGACCCACGCCGCCTCCAAGCCCGTGGTGATGATCCCCAACTGCGCCGCCACCCGTCACGTGCATTTCGAACTCGATGGCTCCGGCCCGGCGGAGCTGACACCCCCCAGGCTGGAAGATTGGCCGGAGATCACCCGTGAGTCCGGTGGCAATGTGCGGCGGGTCAACGTGGATGGCATCACCAAGGCAGAGCTTGCCAGCTGGAAGAGCGGCGATACCGTGCTGCTCTCCGGCAAGATCCTGACCGGCCGCGACGCAGCCCACAAGCGCATCGCCGACATGCTGAAAAAAGGTGAAGGACTGCCCGAAGGGGTCGATTTCACCAACCGCTTCATCTATTACGTGGGCCCGGTCGATGCGGTACGTGACGAGGTGGTCGGCCCGGCTGGCCCCACCACGTCCACCCGGATGGACAAATTCACCGACATGATGCTGGGAGAAACCGGCCTTATCGGTATGATCGGCAAGTCCGAGCGCGGCCCCAAGACGGTCGAGAGCATCAAGCAGCACCAGGCTGTCTACCTGATGGCGGTGGGCGGCGCCGCCTATCTGGTGGCGAAAGCCATCAAGAAGGCGCGCGTGGTGGCCTTTGCCGATCTGGGGATGGAGGCCATCTACGAGTTCGAGGTGGAAGACATGCCGGTCACCGTGGCGGTCGACTCCCAGGGCAACAACATCCACGAGACCGGCCCGGCCTACTGGTCCGCCAAGATTGCCGAGCTGGAGACCAAGCTGGCTTGATCAATCGGGCTTCGATGCAAACGCAGAGCGATTAGCCCCGTACAGCAGCATGTTGAAAGGCGACCCTCGGGTCGCCTTTTTTGCGGGCCTCATTTGACGGTCTGGACCTGAGCAAATTTACTGCTGCTGTGCTGCTGTGCTGCTGTGCTGCTGTGCTGCTGTGCTGCTGTGCTGCTGTGCTGCTGTGCTGCTTTGTCTTTGTCGTCATGGCATCCCGGGTCGGAAGCCTGGATAACCCGGTGGGCAATGCCGGCGCATTGGCTGTTACGCCGAAGGGCGATCAGTGGTTCAGGTAGACATCCTGGCCGCCGTAACTCAGTGCCCCACCCAGAGGGGTTGAGGGCTCGAAGAAGCGGGTCAGGACACCGGCTCGCTGGCCCAGGGAGCTCAATGTGCTCCGGTCCAGGGCGACCTGTTCGGGCAGCCAGGTCAGCACGGCGGCACAGTGACCATTGATCAGGCTCTGCTCCAGCAGGCGCTGCCAATTCTTGATCTTGGGGGCGTGCACGACAAGCACCCTGGCAGGATTGATCCCTCTGGCCTGCAATTGCGCGGCGGCGGGCAGACCTGGCGGGGCGACGAGCAGGATCCAGCCACTGTCGGACTGACTCAGTTGCCCCAGGGCATCGAGCAGCGGCGCTTCCTGATGGAGAGGGCCGCGCCGCTGCTCTTGTCCCATCTTGCTCTGATGGCGAGTGGGCCAGGTGGTGATCAGACCGGCAGAGGAGGAGGGGGGGCAAAGATTCAGGGGCTGGCTCATATGTCGTTCCTGTATGAATAACCATGCTGTATGCACATACAGTAGTTCTGTTCGCAAGGAGTGACAAGTCATTTGTGGCTAAAAGTGTGAGCCGATTAACAGGAGATGATTTTAACTCCATGATTAAAAAGGATATTTATATCTTCCTTATGCAGGATGTTTTTTAACCAGTAGACAAACTTCGGGTCGGCGCTCATGGTTATACAGTCCTGTATGGGGAGAGGAGGGAGCGAGATGGACGTTAGTACCTTGCAACGACTGGATGCGAACATTCTGCTCGGGATCATCAACGAGAAGCTGCGGCTGGAGTGTGATGGTCTGGAAGAGCTGCTGGCTTACTACGACATGACAGAAGATCAGCTGGCTACCCGTCTGCAACAGATCGGGTATCACTACGACCCTATGAGCAATCAGTTCAAGGCACATGGTTAATTGAAATCAAAGGGTGCTCCGATTGGGGCATCCTTTTTATTACCTGACGAGGAGGTGTGAATTGAAAACGCTTTCAATTTCTCCCTAGTCGGCGGTTATTTTCACGTATTTTCAGTCACAGGCAATCATTGAAAACCTATTCATGAAACTATCTTTTTTGTTTTCATGTATCACCATGATTTAAAACGAAATTTATATTTTATTCAGACTGGCTTAAGGAAAGGGTTTTCATGGTGAAACTGTCATTTTTATGCGTTAAAGTGTGACTCACGTTAACTTTTAAACCCTTGGCTTTAGCTAGTATGCCCCCGCCGGAGCATATTCTGAGATAACAACAGCGCCGGTCCCCCCGATGGGATGACATTTTTTATTTGTAACGAAGGAAAATGGTTTATGGCTACCAAGAAGAAGACAGACCAGGATCTCCAACTGGATAAAGATCAGCTCAAGGCGAGTATCGTGCGTCACCTGCGTTCTACCTTGGGTACAAGCGAACAGAAAGCCTCTCCGGATGCCTGGTGGAAAGCGACCGCTGCCGCCGTCAATGAACAGGTGTACGAGCGCCTGACCCGTACTCAGCAGACTCACTTCAAGAAAGATACTCGTGCGATTCACTATCTCTCTGCTGAATTTTTGATGGGGCGTTTGACCTCCAACAACCTGCACAACCTCTCCCTCTACAAAGTCTGTGAAGAGGCGCTGGGTGAACTCGGTCTGGAACTGACCGATCTTTGCGAACAAGAGCCTGACATGGCCCTTGGCAACGGCGGCCTGGGCCGTCTGGCCGCCTGCTTCATCGATTCCCTGGCGACCCTGAACTACCCGGCGGTGGGCTATGGCATTCACTACGAGCACGGCCTGTTCCGTCAGGAGATCCAGGATGGTCGCCAGATCGAGCGTCCGGACTCCTGGCGCGAATATGGCAACCCCTGGGAGATCTGCCGCCCGGAATCGGTGCAGGAGATCCCGCTCTACGGCTACGTGGAGACCGTCTTTGGTGACAAGGGTGGCCTGAAGAAGGTGTGGCACGCCGGTCGCAAGATCAAAGGGGTGCCCTGGGACATTCCGGTGGTCGGCTTCGGTGGTCACACAGTCAACATCCTGCGTCTGTGGGAATCCCGCGCCTCCGAGTTCTTCGACTGGGACGTGTTCAACGCCGGTGGTTATATCGACTCCCAGGCCGAGAAGGCCCAGGCCGAGACCATCTCCAAGGTGCTCTACCCGAACGATGAGACCGACGCCGGCAAGGAGCTGCGCCTGATCCAGCAGTACTTCTTCTGTGCCTGCTCCATCAAGGACATCATGCGTCGCTACAAGCGGGTGCATGGCAGTGACTTCAGCAACTTTGCCGCGCAAATCGCCATCCAGCTCAACGATACCCACCCCACCGTGGCCATCCCCGAGCTGATGCGCGTGCTGGTGGACGAAGAGGGGCTGAACTGGGATACCGCCTGGGGCATCTGCTATCAGGTCTTCTCCTACACCAACCACACCCTGCTGCCGGAAGCGCTGGAGAAGTGGTCCGTCAGCCTGTTCGAGAAGGTACTGCCGCGCCATCTCGAGATCATTTACGAAATCAACGCCCGTTTCCTGAACGAGCTGGTGGAGCCCAAGTGGCCGGGCAACGATGCCATCAAGGCCAAGCTCTCCATCATCGAAGAGGGTGACGTGCGCAAGGTGCGCATGGGCAACCTGTGTGTCATCGGCTCCTCCAAGGTGAACGGCGTGGCCGAGATCCACTCCAAGCTGGTGAAGGAAGATCTCTTCCCCGAGTATGCCGAGCTGTGGCCCGAGAAGATGTGCAACGTCACCAACGGCGTGACTCCACGTCGCTGGCTGCTGGCCTGCAACCCGGAACTGGCCGAACTCTACAACGAGGTGGTGGGCAAGGAGTGGCCGCTGCAACTGGACAAGCTGCGCAGCGTGGTGAAGTTTGCCGATGACAAGGCGTTCCAGCAGCAGTTCATGACCATCAAGCGCCACAACAAAGAGAAGCTGGTCAAGGTCATCAAGGCGGAAACCGGCATCGACGTGAGCGCGGAGGCGATCTTCGACGTCCAGATCAAGCGTCTGCACGAGTACAAGCGCCAGCAGCTGAACCTCATCCACATCATGGCGCTCTATCGCCGCCTGCTGGCGAACCCGGACTATGACATGCATCCGCGGGTGTTCATCTTCGGCTCCAAGGCGGCGCCCGGCTACAAGCTGGCCAAGGACATCATCTACGCCATCAACAAGCTGGCGGAGCGGGTCAACAACGACGCCCGTATCCAGGGCAAGCTGAAAGTGGTGTTCATGCCGAACTACCGCGTGAGCCTTGCCGAGAAGCTGATCCCGGCGGCGGATGTCTCCGAGCAGATCTCCACCGCAGGTTACGAAGCATCCGGTACCGGCAACATGAAGATGGCGCTGAACGGTGCCATCACCATCGGGACGCTGGATGGAGCCAACATCGAGATCGCCGAAGAGGCGGGTGCCGAGAACTGCGCCATCTTCGGTCTGAATGTGGACGAGGTGAAGTCCCTGAAGGCGCGCGGCTACAACCCGTATGACTTCTACTACGCCAACTCCGAACTGAAAGCCGTGCTGGACTGGTTTGATACCGACTACTTCACGCCGGGTCGCCCGGGTGAGCTGGCCTCCATCAAGCGCTCCTTGCTGGAAGGGGGAGACCCTTACCTGACCCTGGCCGATTTCGAGTCCTACTCCGAGGCGCACAAGCTGATCGACGCCTGGTACCGGGATCCGGCCCTGTGGGCGAAGAAAGCCATCATCAACTCGGCCACCATGGGCAAGTTCAACTCCGACCGCTCCATCCAGGATTACGTAGACCGGATCTGGAAACTGACGAGCTGCAGCGTCGGCTGATGTCTGCTCCTGTGAAAAACCCCGCGATGCGGGGTTTTTTTTCATCTGTCGGGCTGAAGGAGGCTCAGGGCCTGTCGACCACCCGGGTGTCTGCCGGCACCCGTTTCTTGCCGGTGATCATCGCCCTGACGAGATCGCCCCGTACCAGACGATCCAGGGCGATGACGGCCAGTACATGGACGAAGATGGCCACCTGCAGCCCCTTGGCAAAGAACTCGTGGATCTCTTCCATGCGATGGGTGCCGGAGAGCGGCCCGTATTCGGTCATGATCCCGCTGGCGGCGGTGCCGACAAGGCAGGTCAACAGCAGCAGTATCATCAAGGACCCCAAAGGATTGTGACCGGCGTAGTAGGGGTGGCGCCCCTTGATCGTCTCCTTGAGATAGGTGATGACGCCGGCCGGTGTCGGCAGCCACTGGGCGAAGCGGGCATGATAGGAGCCGATGAAACCCCATACGATGCGCAGTACCAGCAGTCCTGCCAGCGCATATCCCGCATAGCGGTGGTTGCGCGCTCCCTCTTCAAGGATGAAGAGATTCAGCACGCACAACAGCACAGTGGCCCAGTGAAATCCCCTGACCACCGGATCCCATACCTTGATTTCACGGTTGTTCTGCATCGTCTTTCCCATGAGGTGATCCCCTTGTCGTGATGTCCATGATCATCGCCATCGTCAGCCATGGCTGCGTGATGGCCGTTGTCAGCATCATGGAGGCGATTTCTTAAGTGCAAGTTAATGTCGCCGTGATCTCGCGGGTAGGGAGAGCGGTGGTGTCGGGGCGAGAAAAAGCCCCGGCGATGCGGGGCTTGGAGGGGCATTAGGGGGCGAACCTCAGTGGAGGATATCCCCCATGAAATAGGCCAGCATGGTCAGGATGACGGTGAACACCAGGTTCAGTACCAGGCCGGCCCGCATCATCTCCCGCTGCTGGATATGGCCGCTGGCGAAGACGATGGCGTTGGGGGGCGTGGCCACCGGCAGCATGAAGGCACAGGAGGCGCCGACGGCGATCAGCACGGAGACCACGATGGGGGAGACCCCCAGTGCCTCGGCCACCCCGGCGAACAGCGGCACCAGCAGCGCGGCAGTGGCGGTGTTGGAGACCAGCTCGGTCAGGAACACCACGAAGGCGGCCAGGCAGAGCAGGATCACGAAGATGGGCATGGAGGAGAGGCCGCTGGAGAGGTGCTCCGCCAGGAAGGCGTTGGCCCCGGTCTGCTTGAGGATGGCGCTCAAGGTGAGACCACCCCCGAACAGCAGCAGCACGCCCCAGTCGGTGTTCTGGTTGATGTCATCCCAGCTGG
This sequence comes from Aeromonas sp. FDAARGOS 1418, assembly GCF_019048585.1. Lineage (NCBI taxonomy): Bacteria > Pseudomonadati > Pseudomonadota > Gammaproteobacteria > Aeromonadales > Aeromonadaceae > Aeromonas > Aeromonas sp. FDAARGOS 1418. The sequence continues at coordinate 2,840,669 of NZ_CP077387.1, forward strand.
CGACGCGGCTGATGGCGATGGCCAGGATGGCGCCCATGGCGATCAGGGTATCGAACTGGGGAATGCCGCCCAGCGCCTTGGCAAGAGGCTGGGATCCAATCCACAGCAGCACCGTGGTCAGGAAGATGGCCAGGGTCACTTTGCGCTGACCTGTCCACTCGATGGTGACCTGCTCGGTGCTGACCTGGTGGGAGAGATTGGGACGGGTCACCCAGTAGAGCAGGCCGATGCCTACCGGCATGAAGATGATCACCACGGGGATGCCGAACTCCAGCCAGTCGGTGAAGCCCAAGCCCATCTGGGCGGCGGCGATGGCATTGGGGGGGCTGCCCACCAGTGTGCCGATGCCACCGATGCTGGCGCTGTAGGCGACGCCAAGCAGCACGAAGACCAGGGTGCGGCGCTCCTTGTGAACGTCCAGCCCCTTCAGCATGCCGAGGGCCAGCGGCATCATCATGGCCGCGGTGGCGGTGTTGCTGATCCACATGGAGAGGGCGGCCGTGATGGTGAAGAGCACGATGGAAGCCCAGCCCAGGTGTCCCTTGGCGAGCTGCATCACCTTGCCGGCGATCTGGGTGTCGAGTCCCTGCTTGGAGAGGGCTGCCGCGAGGGCAAAGCCGCCAAAGAAGAGGAACAGGACGGGGTTGGCAAAGTCGGTCAGCGACTTGCTCATGTCGAACACCCCGAGCAGGGTGGCGAGCACCGGGATGGAGATGGCGGTGATGGTGATGTTCACCGCCTCGGTCAGCCAGAGGATGGCGATGAAGATCAGGATGGCCAGCCCCTTGTTGACCATGGGGTCAAACGGGAGCCATGCCAGCATGGCGCAGAGCAGGAGCAGATCCAGGATGACGATCCCGGACTTGATGTCCAGCCAGCGTGAGGGGGGAGTCGGAGGTACAGCCGATGTGTGCATAACGTTCTCTCGGTTAATTTATGGTTGTTGTTGTGATGCCGAGGTTACATATATCCCCCTGTTTGAAACAGGGGGATATGGTCAAATCATGTGGCGACTCACAGAGTCAAGTGAAAATGGATCTTCAATCAAACAGAAATGAAACATTTCATTTTCATTTGACGGGGGAGGTGAAGGAGAGCAGCCACTCCTTGAACAGGCTCTTGGGCAGGGCGCCGCTGCGCTGTGCCAGGACCTCCCCCCGCTGGAAGACCATCAGGGTAGGAATGCTGCGGATGCCATAGCGACCTGCGATGGCGGCCTCCTGCTCGGTATCGAGTTTCACGAAGCGAAGGCGGGGCTCAAGCTCCCGGGCGACCTCCTGAAAGACGGGGGCAAACTGCAGGCAGGGGCCACACCAGCTTGCCCAAAAGTCCACCACCACCGGGATGTCGGACTGGATCAGGGCATCGAAGCTGGCCTGACGCCCCGCCACCGGGGTTTGTTCGAAGAGGGCGTGACGGCAGCGGCCGCACTTCGCATTTGAGTCTGCTTTTTCGACAGGCAGGCGGTTGCGGGTAAAGCATTGGCTACAATAGGTGGTGACAAGTGACATAATTGCTTCCTTATTTCATGGCCCGGCAACATCTTTATTGCAATCAGAGCGCCGACTAACGGTAACATAGCACTCAGTGGTTTTTCACAGTTGGCCTCCGGCCGTGACCTGATGTCACCGGATGGCCGACCATGACATGAGAATCGAGACGGGATGAAGAGTGTTGCACGGGGCAATCGTGTTGTCTTTGGCCTTATCATCGTATCGCTGGTGGGCTTTTCTGCCTATTGCTGGCAGTTGCTCAGCCAGCAGCAGCGTGCCTTCGATTTGAGCGTGGCGGCTGAGATGGTGCTCAATCGGGTCAATACCGATACCGTCTATCTGCTGGGGCGCGAGAAGGCCAGCGATGGCAGCGTACAGCAACGCCTGAGCCTGCTTTCCAGTCACCTGGACAGATTCGTCAGGCTGGTGCACGAGGATCCGGAGTCGGTGGACGACCCCGGCTCCCAGGCGTTGCAGCGGGACATCGACGGTTATCTGCTGGATCTCGCCAGGCTCTACACCATGGAGATGACCATCGAGTATCTGGCTCCCCGCTTCCAGGGCCAGCTCAAGGCGTTGCAAGGCACCCTGCCGGTCGGTGAGGCGCAGTACCGCGACCTAACCGAACTCATGCGCCTGCACCACTACCTCAGACGCAGCTGGGATCAGAACGAGCAGCGGCAACTGTTGCAACTCCAGCAGCACCTGCTTGACCGCTATGGCGAGCAGCCGAGGGTCGCGGCCCTCGTCCGGCTGGGCCAGGAGTTCAATCAGCAGGTGATGGAGTACCATCGCCTGCGCAATCAGGTGGTGGAGATGAAGGGGTTGAGCTCACTGCCCGCCTGGAAGCAGAGCAAGCTGGAGCGGGCCTCCTCCCTCAAGAGCCGCTTCTACCTGATGGTGCTGGGGGGGGCGCTGCTCTGCTTCTCGCTGGTGGCCGCGACCCTGTGGCGTCGCAACCAGAAGCTGAGCGAGCTCTCTCGCCATGCCGCGCTGCTGGCCCAGGCCAAGAGCGACTTCCTGGCCAACATGAGCCACGAGATCCGCACCCCCATGAATGCCATCATCGGCTTCAGCGCCCTGGCACTGCAAACCAGTCTGGATCCCCAGCAGCGGGACTATCTCAACAAGATCAAATCCTCGTCGGATACCTTGCTGCTGCTCATCAACGACATTCTGGATCTCACCAAGGTGGAGTCCGGCAAGCTGACCCTGGAGGAGATCGACTTCGATCTCAGCGAGCAGCTCGACTCCCTCGCCGCCATGTTCGCGGATCTGGCGGAGCGCAAGCATATCGAGGTCATCATCAACAAGTCTCCCGCCGTGCCCGACTTTCTGCGCGGGGATCCGCTGCGCCTCGGTCAGGTGCTGGTCAACCTGGTGAACAATGCCATCAAGTTCACCGAGCGGGGCGAGGTGGAGGTGGCCATCACCCTCACCAGCCAGCATCCCATGCGGGTCTGTTTCAGCGTGCGGGATACCGGCATCGGCATCGCCCCGGAGAAGCAGGCCCAGCTGTTCCAGCCCTTTACCCAGCTGGAGGCGGGCAATACCCGCAAATATGGCGGCTCCGGGCTTGGCCTCAACATCTCCCAGCGCCTGGTGGGGCTGATGGGCGGGGAGATCACCGTGCAGAGCAAGCCTGGGGTGGGCTCCACCTTCCTGTTCGAGATCCCCATCTCCCAGGCGGTGTACGGGGTCTCGGGGCGCCGGGTCTTCTTCGATCACCAGCCCCTGATCCTGATGATGGATGACAACGAGCTGGTGCTGGAACTGGCCAAGGACATCCTGGGGCGGGCGGGGGCGTCCGTCATCACGGTCAACAGCCTCTCCCGCGCCCGTCAGGTGCTGCGGGAAGAGGGGCATCACATCCGCCTCGCCATCCTCGACTGGCGCATGGGTCAGGAGGATGGCCTGGACTTGGCCCTCGAGATGTACCAGCACAGCCAGTGGCGGCGCCTGCCTGTCCTGATGACCAGCGCCTGGTCCAGGGAGGGGCTGCACGGGCGGATGGGAAGCATGGGACTGACCCATTTCCTGGCCAAGCCCATGACCGAAAACGCCTTGCTGGCCAAGGTGGACGAACTGCTCAACGGCAGCTCCCATGACAGCAAGGTCCGCCAGGCGGAGGCCCAGGGGGATCAGCAGCAGTTCCGGGAGCTGCTGCGCGGTACCCGGGTGCTGCTGGCCGAGGACAACCGGGTCAACCAGCAGCTCATTCTGGAGTACCTGCGCCGGGTGGAGGCCAAGGTCACCGTGGTGGACAACGGCCGCGAGGCGGTGGAGCAGGTGGCGGAGCAGCCGTTCGACGTCATCCTGATGGATCTGCAGATGCCGGTGCTGGACGGGCTGGATGCCACCCGCCAGATCCGCAAGATGGTAGACAAGCACGATGTGCCCATCATCGCCCTCACCGCCAGCGCCATGCCGGGGGACAGGGAGCGCTGCCTTGGCGTCGGCATGAACGGCTATGTCACCAAGCCGGTGAGCAAGCTCGATCTCTACAACAACCTGCTGCAATGGGTGAAGAGCAGCGGCGGGGAGCCCAAGGTGCCCATCGAGGTCAAACCGCCGGCCCTCATGGGCGTGCTGGATCTGGAGGATGCCCTGCGCCGGCTGGAGCATGACAGGGAGGCGCTGCAGATCCTCTTCAAGCTGTTCCTCTCCGAGCACAAGGACGATCTGTGGGACATCCGCACCGCCCTGCGTCGCCAGCAGCCCGAAGTAGCGTGCCGCTTGCTGCATACCCTGAAGGGGGTCTCGGCCAACATCTCCGCTTCCCGCCTGCAACTGCTGGCCGGGGAACTGGAGTGGCGGCTGCGGCTGCAGGAGGAGCTGAGCGAGGGGGAGCTCAACCAGTTGCAGCAGGTCTTTACCCAGACCCGGGAGGAGGTCTCCCACTTCCTGCTCACCGGGGAGCAGCAGGAGTCGGTCGCCTTCCCGTTTTCGCCCCCCGACAAGCGGCTCTGAGGGAGGGCAAGATAGCAATCGTTCTCAAGTCACCCGCTTCAGGCTATGATGACCCACTCGTTCGCCCCCGCCAGGGGGCGATTGTATTGAGCTTCTCTTCACGATCACGCGGCAGCGCGCCGCGACCAAGGACTTCTCTGTGAGCGTATTTTTGCGGCTTGGCTGGTTTTTCAAGGATCAGTGGCGGCGTTATCTGGTGGCCATCTCCCTGCTGATGCTGGTGGCCCTGTTGACCGTGATCCCCCCCAAGGTGGTGGGCTGGGTGGTGGATGGCATCGCCAAGGGTGACCTGGACAGCGGCACCCTGACCGGCTATCTGGCGGGGCTTTTTGGCCTGGGACTGCTTATCTACCTGCTGCGCTATGTGTGGCGGGTCATGCTGTTCGGTGCCTCCTACCGGCTCGCCTACGTGCTGCGCAACCGGCTGTTCACCCACTTCACCCGCATGAGCCCGGATTTCTACCAGCGCCACCGCACCGGTGATCTGATGGCCCACGCCACCAACGACATCCAGGCGGTGGAGATGACCGCAGGGGAAGGGGTGCTGACCCTGGTGGACTCCTTCATCGTCGGCATCCTGGTGCTCTCCATCATGTGCAGCCAGTACTCCTGGCAGCTGACCCTGCTCTCCCTGCTGCCCCTGCCGGTGATGGCCTTCTTCATGAACCGCTTCGGGACCCAGATCTACAAGGAGTTCAAGGCGGCTCAGGGGGCCTTCTCCCGCCTCAACAACAAGACCCAGGAGGCCCTCTCCGGGGTGCGGGTGCTCAAATCCTACGCGGTCGAATCCCTGGAGGACGAGGGCTTTGCCGAGCTGACCCGTCAGGCGGGGGAGCGCAACATGGCGGTGGCCCGCATCGACGCCAAGTTCGACCCCGTGATTTACCTGTGCATCGGCTGCTCCTATTTTCTGGCGGTCGCAGGGGGCAGCGCCCTGGTGCTGCAAGACAAGCTGACTCTGGGGGAGCTCACCAGCTTCACCATGTACCTCGGCCAGCTCATCTGGCCCATGTTCGCCATCGCCTGGCTGTTCAACATCATCGAGCGGGGCAGCGCCGCCTACTCGCGTATCGAAAGCCTGCTGGGGGAGCGCAGCGACATCGAGGAGCCGGCCCATCCCGTGGCGCTGGCCTCGGCCTTTCCCCTGCGGGTGCTGGGGCTGGGCTACCGGCTGGAGCAGCGCACCCTGTTGCAGGGGGTGGATGTCACCCTGCAGGCTGGCGCCATGCTGGGGATAGTGGGACGCACCGGGGCAGGCAAGAGCTCCCTGCTCAAGCTGCTGATGCGCCTGGCCAACCCCACGGCCGGGGAGATCCGCATGGGGGAGGTGCCCATCTCGCAACTGTCGCTGGGTGAGCTGCGCAGCCAGTTTGCCTATGTGCCCCAGGAGCCGTTTCTGTTCTCCACCACCATCGCGGCCAACATCGCCCTGGGCCGCCCCGAGGCGAGCCGGGAGGAGATTGAGCGGGTGGCGCGAATCGCCTGCGTTCACGACGACATCAGTCGCTTCCCCAAAGGGTATGAAACCGAGGTGGGAGAGAAGGGGGTGACCCTCTCCGGCGGTCAGAAGCAGCGTCTGGCCATCGCCCGCGCCCTGCTGCTGGATGCCCCTATCCTGGTGCTGGATGACGCCCTCTCGGCGGTGGATGCCCACACCGAGCAGCAGATCCTGCTGGCCCTCAAGGTCCACAAGCGCACCCTGGTGCTGGTGAGCCACCGCATGACGGCGGTGGAGCAGGCGGACGAGATCCTGGTGCTGGAACAGGGCGCGATCAGCGAGCGGGGCCGTCACGAGACCCTGATGGCCAGGAACGGCTGGTACGCGGACATGGTCCGCTACCAGCGCCTGGAGCAGGACGTGGAGGAGAGCCTGTGAACAGGATGACAAGGCCCCTGGTTTCCTTCACCCCCCGCCCGGCTCCCGCGAGCGGAGAGGGGAGCAAAGAGAGTCAATTCCCGTGGAACGTTGCGCTGGAGGCAAGTCTGTGAATCCAACCATCAAACGGCTGCTCGCCTACTGCGCCAGCTACCCCCGCTGGCTGGTGCAGGCGGGCATCTGCCTGCTGCTCGCCACCGGCGCCGAGGTGGCGGGCCCCTTGCTCATCAAGCTCTTCATCGATGACTACCTGGCGCCGCGCCGACTGGAGTGGGGCATCATCGCCGCCCTTGCCGCCGGTTATCTGGGGTTGCAGGTGTTGTCGGCGGCCGGCTTCTATCTGCAATCCCTGCGCTTCAACCGTATCGCCCAGGCGGTGGTGCAGCGTCTGCGCGAGCAGGTGTTCGCCACTGCCATCCGCCTGCCTGCCCGCTATTTCGACAAGCACCGCTCGGGCTCCCTCATCTCCCGCATCACCAACGACACCGAGGCAATCATGAACCTCTATGTCCAGGTGATAGGGCTCCTGGTGCAAAAAGTGGTGCTCCTGTGCGGCATCCTGCTCTCCATGGCGCTGCTGGACTTGCGCCTGATGCTGGTGTGCGCCACCCTGCTGCCGGCGGTGGGGGCCGTGATGTGGCTCTATCAGAAACTGAGCGTGCCCGTGGTGCGGGCGACCCGATCCTTGCTCTCCGACATCAACAGCCGTCTCAACGAGTCGTTGCAGGGGATGCCGGTGATCCAGGCCATGGTGCAGGAGCGCCACTTCGCCAACGCCTTTGCCGGGGTGAACCAGCAGCACTGGCAGGCGCGGATCAAGAGCCTCAAGATCAACGGCATCCTGCTGCGCCCCCTCATCGATCTCTTCTACATGATGGTGCTCATCGGTCTGCTGGCCCTGTTTGCCCACGAGGGGCTGAGCACGGCGGGGGCCATCCAGGTGGGGGTGCTTTACGCCTTCATCAGCTATCTGGGGCGGATGATCGAGCCCCTCATCGAGATGACCAACCAGCTCAACCAGTTGCAGCAGGCCATGGTGGCGGGGGAGCGGGTGTTCGCCCTGCTCGATGAAACCCGCGAGAGCACCGACGGGGAGGTGCGCCCCCTGGAGGGACGTGTACGCTTCGACGGGGTGGGCTTCTCCTACGACGGGGAGCAGCAGGTACTGCAAGATGTGAGCTTTGCCACCCGGCCGGGCCAGATGCTGGCGCTGGTGGGCCACACCGGCAGCGGCAAGTCCACCATCATCAGCCTGCTGATGGGCTTCTACCCCCTGGATCGGGGGAGCATCCACTTCGATGATCACCCCATGAACGGCCTGGCCCTCTCGGCGGTGCGCCGAAGCATCGGCCTGGTGCAGCAGGATCCTTTCATCTTCGTCGGCACCCTGGCCGATAACCTGCGCCTTGGGCGTGACGGCATCGAGGATGGCCGGCTCTGGCAGGCCCTGGAGGAGGTGCAGCTGGCCGATTTCGTGCGCCGCCTGCCCGATGGCCTGGCCACCCTGATGGAGGAGGGGGGCAAGAACCTCTCCGCTGGCCAGCGCCAGCTGCTCTCCTTTGCACGCGCCCTGGTGGGGGATCCGCGCATCCTCATCCTGGACGAGGCGACCGCGAGCGTGGACTCCCAGACCGAGCTCGCCCTCTCACAGGCGCTCTCGGCGGCGCGCCGTGGCCGCACCACCATCGCCATCGCCCACCGTCTCTCCACCATTGTGGATGCCGATGAAATCCTGCTGCTCTCCCGCGGGTGGGTGAGCGAGCGCGGCACCCACGGCGAGCTGATGGCGCTGGGGGGGCATTATGCCCAGCTGTTCGAGATGCAGAGCCAGGGGGCCTGGCTTGAAGAGAAACGGGCCTGAGGCCCACCTAAAAAAACAGCCGGCATCTGCCGGCTGTTTTTTTGACTGGCGGGGTTACACCGTGGCCTTGCTGCGGCTGACCAGCTTGGGCTCCAGGGGCGGGAAGTCATCGTTGAAGAAGGTATCCGCTTCTTCAATTTGTGCCTTGCGCTGCTTCTGGATGAAGTTGTCGAAGTCGCGTTTGATCTCGGGGTCCTTGAGGGCCTCGTAGTCGAACACGTTGGCGGCATAGAGGTAGTTGAAGTAGATGTCGACGAACTCGGCGCTGGCACAGGCGGAGGTGAACTTGCTGTTCTGGCGGTCGAAGTTGACGCGGTACTGCTTGATCTTCGGCACATAGACCAGCTCGTTGCCCACCTTGAACACTTCCACCGTGACTCCCACCGTGATGGTCTTGTAGAAGTCCTTGTTGTTCTCCACCCCGAAGCGGATGGCATCCCCCTGCTTTTGCAGGAACTTGTTGAAGCTGGCCAGCGCCGTGGTGCCCTGGCTCACCACCACGTCCATGATGAAGTTGATGAAGTCGGTGGCGATGCTGAGCCCCTTGATGTGGCGGCTGTAGCTCTGCTGATCGATCTTGCTCGGCCCAATCAGGGGGATCTTGGAGAGGGCCCTGGCCCAGAGATCCGCGTCCGTCTTGTACTGCTCGCCATAGGCTTCGGCGTAACGGTTGATGTAGGCGGTGACCACGGAGGTGATGGCGATGAGGTCGGCCTTCTGCTCCGCCAGCTTGGCCATGACGGCGGGATCGTCCAGCAGCTCGTTGGCCACGATGAACTCCACCAGGCCGTCCTTGTCGGCATAGGGATCAGTGCCCACCGCCCGGACGGTGTCGGGCAGATTGACGTCGTTGAAGAAGGCCTCGGCCTCGGCGAACTGATCATGGTTGCTCAGGCGGTTGGCCGGTGCCTCGCGCACCAGCTGGCAGAGCACCAGCTCGGCCTCGTAGTCCGACTCGCGCCACAGGGGGGCCTGCAACTGGTTGCCGAAGGTCTTCTTGTAGGCGAGGTTGAAGTCAAACAGCACCGAACTGCAGCCGCAATCCATGGCGAAGTCGACGGTGTAGCTCAGCGGCCCGGTGGGCAGGGGCTTGCTCATCTTCCCCTTGGCGCTGAGGTTGGCATAGCACTTGAGGTACTCCCGGCCAAACAGCTCGTAGGCACGGTTGTTGTTGAAGTTGAGCTGGAAAGTACCGGCGCTCTCGCCCCCGTTGAACAACTGTTGCACGTGACTCATCTCTCTATCCTTATGGTGAGATTGGTAGACGGGTTGACCCGGTGCCGAGTGGCTACTTCCGGGCCAGCAACAGCCTAGCGAGGGAGAGGGGGTTTGGTTACTGCGAATAATCCCTGTGGCGGGGGCGGGATCCTGGGCTGGCCCCCTGACGGGGAGTATTTCTTGTTGTGTTTCATTCGGATATGACTGTCATGGTCCCGTCATCCGGGGCGGGACCTTGAAAAAATCCGGAAAAAGGGGAAAGAGAGGGGCGACCCGGGGTCAGGAAAGGCCGGTTTTATCATTTGCCAGACAAATAGAACCTGGCCATTGCATGAATTTTGCAAATACCCTTTGGGGGCCCGCTCACAGGGATGGCACGGGAGGCTTGTCTATCGGGAAGCAGGCTGGCAACATTTGCGTCACATTCACTCATCGGATCAGTTTGCAATGGACCTGCAACGCCTCAAAGCCAACCTCGCCCTGCGTCTGTTCGCCTGGCGCTACATTCCCGTCATTGGTTTTTGTGCCCCCGTCATCGAGCAGATGGACGCCAGGGCGCTGCGCATCCGCATTCCGCTGGGCTGGCGCACCCGCAACCACCTGGGCAGCATGTATTTCGGGGCGCTCGCCACCGGTGCCGACCTGGTGGGGGGGCTCCTGGTCATGGAGAAGGGGCGGGCGCGGCGCAAGAAGGTGCATTTTGCCTTCAAGGATGTGCAGGGGGAGTTTTTGAAGCGTCCTGAGGGGGACGTGCAGTTTGATTGCGCGGCGGGGGAGCTTATCGACGCCATGATCGACGAGTCCCTGGCGAGCGGTCAGCGCATCAACCGCCCCATCCAGGTGGTGGCCACCTGCCCGTCTCGCAACGGCGACGAGGCCATGGCCCGCTTCGTGCTGACCCTCTCCATCAAGGCCAGCTGAAGGCCCGAGGGCGCGCTGGCGCCCTTGTTCAAGCCGGGATCAGAGGATCTCGGGATTGCTCCCTTCCTTCACCACGGCCTTCATGCTTCATGCCGTTGAAGTTGACCATCCGCTCGGCCACTGTGCTGGGAAGCGCTTGCGTGGCAGGGCGTCAGGATCAGGGGATCTCGGGACTGACGCCTTCCTTCACCACGACCTTCATGCCGTTGAAGTTGACCACCCGCTCGGCCACTGTACTGGGTAGCGCTGGCGTGGCAGGGCGTCAGGATCAGGGGATCTCGGGACTGCTCCCTTCCTTCACCACGGCCTTCATGCTTCATGCCGTTGAAGTTGACCACCTGCTCGGCCACTGTGCTGGGTAGCGCTTGCGTGGCAGGGCGTCAGGATCAGAGGATCTCGGGGCTGACGCCTTCCTTCACCACGACCTTCATGCCGTTGAAGTTGACCACCTGCTCGGCGACTATCTTGCAGCGTTTGCGGGTCTCGACCTGACCGTCCACTTCCACCAGGCCCTCGGCGACCAGCGCCTTGGCGGCACCGCCACAATCGGCCCAACCCTGATGCTTGATCAGGTCACACAAGGCAACGAAGGGGTGACCTTCGAGCAGAAACGTCTCCATGGGAAATCCTCTAGCTGGATGAATGGCTGAAACAGCGGGGGCTCATTCTAGGCAGTTAGGCGGGGCAGGGAAAGGGCCCGGGCCCAATTGCCCCGAAAAGGGGCGAGCACAGGCAAAAAAACCAGCCCGACCGGGCTGGTTGTGTCTCTGGGTGCCACTGGCGCTCAAGGGAGTTTTACCACCGCTTCCCCCGTCACGGCGAGGGCGCCGCCCTGGGTGAAGATGCGGGTGGCCAGGGTGGCGATGGGCTTGTCGCTTCGAAGGGCAATCACCTCCACCTCCGCCGTCACCACGTCCCCCACGAACACCGGGAGCGTGAAGGAGAGGCTCTGGCCCAGATAGATGCTCCCTTTCCCGGGCAGTTGCTGCCCGAGGAGCCCGGAGAAGAGGCTCGCCAGCAGCATGCCGTGGACGATTGGGCGCTCGAACACCGTCGTGGCGGCGAAGTCCGGGTCCAGGTGCAGGGGATTGAAATCCTCCGAGAGGCCGGCGAAGGCCGCCACCTCGGCCGGGCCGAAGCGCTTGGTCAGGCTGGCTTTCATGCCCACGGCAAAGGGTTGTGTACTCATGCGGGTTCCTCTTCTTGCTTCCTGACGCCGGCAAACACCGGATTGAGCCGTACCTTGACGTAGCTGCCGGGGGCCGCCTCCAACCCCTCGGCAGGCTGCCGGGCAGGGACGGGCTCTGCCTCGTCACGGTCTTTGATAAAGCGCATCATCTCGGGCCACCAGGAGCCGCTCTGGTGGGTCGCCCCCGCCAGCCACTGCGCCGAGCTGTCCGCCTCGGCCTCGCTCTGCCAGAAGCCGTATTTGTTGGCATCCGGCGGATTGATGATGCCTGCGATGTGCCCGGATTCGGCCAGAATGAAGCGCCGCTCGCCCCCGAACAGCGCCATGCCCTGCCAGGTTCCCTGCCAGAGGGCGATGTGATCGTCCACGGCGGACACCAGCAGCACCGGGGTCTTCACCTTGGCGAGATCGATGCGGGTGTGGCGGATCTTGAGCTCCCCCTTCACCAGCTGGTTTTCCAGGTAGAGTCGGCGCAGCAGGCTGTTGTGGGTCTTGCCTGCCACGTTGGTGCTGTCGCTGTTCCAGTGCAGCAGATCGAACGCCACCGGGCTCTGACCCTTGAGGTAGCTGTCGATGTAGTAGTTCCAGTAGAGGCTGTTCTCCCGCAGCAGACTGAAGGAGACCGCCAGCTGGCGCCCGTCCATGATGCCCCTGGCCTCGTTCTGCGCCTCGAGCGCCGCGATGATGGGCTCGTGGATGAAGATGTCAAGCTCCCCGGGCTGGGAGAAGTCCAGCAGGGTGGTGAACAGGGTGGCGCTGCGTACCCGCTGCTTCTGGCGCCGCGCTGCCAGCCAGCCCATGGCGAGTGACAATGCGGTGCCACCGATGCAGTAGCCGATGCCGTGCACCTCCCGCTCGCCGGTGGCCGCCTCCACGGCGTCCAGGGCGGCGATGACCCCGTCCACCACGTAGTCGTCGAGATCGACCTGCCCCTGTGCCACCCCCGGGTTGCGCCAGGAGATCATGAAGACCGTCTGCCCCTGGGCGACCAGCCAGGCCACCAGGGAGTTCTGGGGGCGCATGTCCATGATGTAGTACTTGTTGATGAAGGGGGGCACGACCAGCACCGGGGTCTTGCCCACCGTCGCCGTGGTCGGGCTGTACTGGATGAGCTCAAAGAGCTCGGTGCGCAGTACTACCCGGCCCGGGGTGGTCGCCAGATCCCGGCCGAGCTCGAAGGCGGACTCGTCGGTCAGACGGATGTTGAGGTGATCGGCGCTGCGCTCCAGATCTTCGGCCAGGAGCGCGAGGCCGCGCACCAGATTCTGGCCGTCGGACTCCAGGGTGAGCTTGAGCAGCTCCGGGTTGGTGGCCAGGAAGTTGCTGGGAGCCATGGCGTTGACGTACTGGCGGGTGAAAAAGCGCAGTCGCTCCCGGCTCTTCTCGGGCACGCCCTCCAGGGCATCCACCGCCGCCAGCAGGTGTCTTGCGGTCAGCAGATAGGATTGCTTGAGGTAGTCATAGAGGGGTTGCTCGCTCCAGGCCTCGGCCTTGAAGCGGCGATCGCTGCGATCCGGGGTGATCACCGGCTCGCTCGGCTGGCCTGCACTCTTGAGCAGGGTGTGCTGCATCAGCTTGAGCTGATCCTGCCACCAGTTCATCTGGGACTGGATCAGCTGCCAGGGCTGCTGGCTGCCCTGCTCCAGCACCTGGCCCAGATCGTCCAGACTGGTCTGCAGCAGGGCCTGGGCCGTGCGCTCGGTCTGGGCTCTGGCCATGGCCAGCAGCTTGTCGTTGTAGTGGGCCAGGGCCTCGAACAGCGGGCCGTAAGATGATTGGCTCATGTGTTCTCCTTCACCCACGCCCGGGGCGGGCACTTGCCCGTTCTGTCGAGTCGTGGGGAGATGTGGCTGCCCGCAAGACGGGCAGCCAGGGGTTATCAGGCCTTGCCCGTGCTCTTCTTGATGCCATCTGCGGTCAGGGCATCCAGCTCTTCCTTGAACTGCTGGCCGAGGGCGCTGAGCTTCTGGATGTCATCCAGCATCTGGCGGGAAAGCTGGCTGGCGCTCTCCAGCTGCACGGTGCCGAGGGCCGCCAGGCTCTGGGCATCCTGCACCTTGCCGACGGCCTGCAACTGGTTGAGCCCCAGTTCGGCGTAGGCATTGGCGGACGCCAGTTGCAACCGGGTCAGCTGTTCGATGTTGCTGGCCAGCAGCTGGTTGTAGCGGGTGAGGGGGGCGGCAAAGCCTTGCATCTGCTCGGTAAAGCTCTTGATCACGTCCATATTCATCATGGGTCTCCGGTTCGGCAGAACACTGTTTTTGCGGGTCAATCGACCCTTCTTGCGGGTACAGCACGTCATCCCTGTGTTACGTGTTGTTTGCTCTGTTCAAACACACGTTTGAGCATTCTGCAACCAATCCACCTTTGGTGTAAATGACATAAATGTTAGTTTCTGTTTGAATTTTCCAATCCGCCGAGAGAGCCATCCCCGGATTCAGACGAGAGGTGACGCAGGGAAAGGGCCGGGACCTCGTCCCCCGGGGCCTGTGCTGGTACCCTTGAGCCACACCCTCTTCACAAGGAATCCCCGATGAAACCGTTCGCCCTGCTGCTCGGCTGTGGTGCCCTGACCCTCGCCGGTGTCGCTCAGGCCAGCACGCCGGTCCAGATCTCCCTGCCCGGTGTCAACCTGCCCTCGTCCAATCAGGTGGAAGGGGCACGGGCTTCCTTCCTCTACGGCCGCACCGGCCAGGTGAAGGGGATCGATCTGCCGGTGTTCGCCCTCTCCGATGTGGATCAGTTCACCGGCCTGCAGCTTGGTGTGTTCTTTGGCGCGAGCCGGGTGCGCCACCAGTTTGGCGGGGTCGCCATCAACGCCGTCAACTGGCACGAAGGGCAGGATACCGGCCTCAATCTGGGCTTCGTCAACCTGACCAACAATGTGAAGGGGCTCAACTGGGGGGCGCTCAACATCGCCCAGGGCAATGCCCTGGCCAACGTCGGCTTCGTCAACTATGCCGAACGCACCACGTTCCAGCTGGGATTCGTCAATGCCACCAAGCACCTGGACGGCTTGCAGATTGGCCTGGCCAACTACGCCGAGAACGGCATCTTCCCCATTCTGCCCCTGATCAACTTCAAGAAATCCTTCTAGGGACCAACTTGCCCTTGCTTTAGGAGGGGCAGCCATTACCCTGTGCTCCATCAAGGCTGCACAGAGGTAACAGGGGCATGACAACGGAACACATGGACGCCATCGGTATCGGCTGGGATGTGAGGGGCTGGCAGGGCAATGCCCAGGCGGTGGCGGTGGTGGGTTGGCAGGCCCGGGAGTCGCGTCTGCACTGGCTCGGGATCTCCCCCCTGTTTCGCCTGAGCTCCCGGGTCGCGCCGGATCTGGATGCCCTGCTGCGCCCGGCCCTGCAAGACGAGGTGGCGCTGATGCAGGTGCTGGCCTGCCCGTGCCTTGCTCTCGGCATCGATGCGCCCCTGGCCTTTCCCCGCGCCCTCGCCGATCTGCTGGCGGGGCGGGGGAGCGGCTTTCCCGTGCCCCAGCGGGAGATTGACAACCCTTACGCCTACCGGGATTGCGAGCGCTGGCTCCATCAGCACTATGGCAAGAAGCCCCTCTCCGCCACCTTCGACAGGCTCGGCAACAACGCCACCCTGGCCCTCTCCATGCTGCCGCGCCTCGGGGATCTGCAACTGGTGCCAAAACGGGCGAGGGCTGCCGGGCGCGCGGTGCTGGAGGTCTATCCCGCCCTGGCCAAAATGGGGGGCAAAGCCTCTGCGGTGCGGCCCGAACTGCAACCCCACCTGCCGGCGTCCCTCATCCCTGGAACGGATCCCTATGATGCCGCGCTCTGCGCCCTGATGGCCCTGCAATATGCGGGCGAAGGGGCCGTCACCTCGCTGCCTGCTCTGGTGGACCTGCCGGACGAGATGGCACCGGACGAAGGCTGGGTCTACCACTTCGCCCGGGATTGAGACGCCCAAGGGCACCGCACTCCCTCTGATGACTGCTGGCGACTCGCTGTAGTCACGGCACTGGTGACGTGACTTGCTGTCGCCACTGCGTATGGCTTGTCGTTGCCACGGTGTCAGGCAAGGGCAGGCCGTGTTCGTCCTGTGATCTTCCGACGCCTCCTTGACCCTTGCCCTTGTTGCCTTATTTTGCGACTGCCGACTGCCGACTGCCGACTGCCGACTGCCGACTGCCGACTGCCGACTGCCGACTGGCGCCTTTCCATCGGACCTCATCCTTGATCCCGACTGTTCATGGTTGGTTGAAAAATCACCTCGTATGCCATCAGACAAGAGGCGTCCAGGTACATTTATCACCCCGCAGCAGCGGGGGAGATGGCTCCAGGGTTGTGCAGAAACAGGGTAGCGGCGGTCAAATATGCGGCAGGTTAAGCCTGCTGAAGCATAAATAGGGAGTCATGGCGTTAATTGCTGGAAGAGCCGTCTCTTCATCCGATATATTGCCTCTTTTCCTCAGGCTTCTTGTGCGGTGGTGTCGATGAAACGCATTCTCTCTATCCAGTCCCACGTGGTGTTTGGCTGTGCCGGCAACAGCGCCGCCGTGTTCCCCATGCGCCGTCTCGGCATGGAGGTGTGGCCCATCAATACGGTGCAGTTCTCCAACCACACCCAGTACGAGGCGGGTTGGCAGGGAATGGCGATGCCGGCGGGCCACATCGCCGCCCTGTGCCAGGGGCTTTGCAATATCGAGGTGCTGGCGCGCTGCGATGCGGTGCTGAGCGGCTATCTGGGCTCGGCGGAGCAGGGGGACGAGATCCTGGCGGTGGTGGCGGCGGTGAAGCGAGCCAATCCGGCGGCCCTCTATTTCTGCGATCCCGTGATGGGGCATCCGGAGAAGGGGTGCATCGTCGCCCCGGGCGTCACCCGCTTTCTCACCGAACAGGCCCTGCCGGTGGCGGACATCATGGCCCCCAATCTGCTGGAGCTGGAGACCCTGTGCGATGTCCATCTGACAACCCTGGCCCAGACCCGGGTCGCCGCACACCAGTTGCTGGAGAAGGGGGTGAAGATGGTGCTGGTCAAGCACCTGGGTCGCGCCGCCAGCGTCCCCGGCCGCTTCGAGATGCTGCTTGCCACCCCCGAGGGAGACTATCTGATCGCCCGTCCCCTTTACGATTTCGCGCGCCAACCGGTGGGCGTGGGGGATCTCATCAGCGCCCTGATGCTGGCCAACCTGCAGGCGGGATATGATGGGGTGAGCGCCTTCGAGCGCACCAACGCCGCGGTGGATGCGGTGCTGCGACAGACCTGGGAGGCGAATGCCTACGAGCTGCAGCTCATCGCGGCCCAGAGCGCCTTTGCCGAGCCGCAGATTGCCCACAGGGCCGAGCGCCTGGCCTGACGCCATTGATCAGCCCGTGACGGGACGAGCTGATCAAGGCTCAGCTTGCGGCACTGATCGGTGTTGCATCCTGAAAATGTTCGACCCTGGGGAAGGGGTCGTAGAAGTGGTGCAGCAGGGCCTTCCACTCCTGGTACCGGGGGGAGCCCCTGAACCCCCGGGTGTGATCTTCCAACCGTTCCCACTGCACCAGCAGCAGGTAGTGATGGGGATCGTCCAGGGCACGCTGCAACTGGTGGCCCAGGTAGCCGGGCATGGCGCTGACGATGTGCTGGGCCCGGGCGAAGGCCTGCTCGAAGTCAGTGGCCTTGTCGGGAATGATCTGCAGATGGGCGACTTCCAATATCATGATGGCTCCTTGCCGATGAGTCTGATTGAACCAAAAACCTATGTGCGCCGAGCCTTGGCGGGGGCAAGACCGGCACGCTGTCCGGTCTTGCCAGGCCGTCTGCCTCAGAGCTGCTTGTAGAAGAACTGGGTGGCGGCGAGGGTGCCGTCCCCATTGCGGGCGAAGTCCGGGATCTGGCCGGCCTCTTGATAGCCGAGCTGGCGATAGAGGCTGGAGGCCACGTCGCCGACCCGGGTATCCAGCACCAGCAAGGTACGCCTGGCGTCCCGGGCCCCTTGCTCCATGGCGTTCATCAGGGCGCGGCCCACCCCCTTGCCACGGGCCTGGCTGTGGACCATCAGCTTTTCCACTTCGGCCCTGTGGCCCCCGTTGGCCTTTGTGCACAGGGAGAGCTGCAGGGCGCCCACCAGATGGTGCTGATCGAACGCCACCCAGAGCTTGCGCACTCCATCCGCCAGCTCCCCCTCGATGCCTTGCCAGTACGCCAGCCCCTGCTCTTCCTGCAGGGGAGGCAGAAAGCCCACCGAGGCACCGCTGGCCACGCAATCTTGCAGCAGGGCGATCAGCGCCGGTTTGATGCCTCTGGTGCTCTCGACCTCAAGGATCTCCATTGAATGTCCTCATCTTCTCTCTTGGCCCACGTGGGGGATTAACGTCTCGGGCGCGGACTCTCCTGCCGGTGCCATTATCATCCGGTCAGGTGCGCCGTCTCTTAATGGATCAGTCCCTGCGCTGCCAGCCACTGGAACAGCAGGCGGGAGACGGGGGAGACTTCGGCCAGGTGGCGGCTGTCCAGCCAGCGCAGCTCGGCGATCTCCGCCGAGGCGACGGGCGTGCCGTCGGCGTCCCCCGTGTAGCAACGCAGATTGACATTCACCCCTTGCGGCTTGCCGTCCGCCTGGGCGCTGAACTCGCAGGCGAACGCCAGGGTGTCGGGTTTCAGGGTGACCGCGAGCTCTTCCTCGATTTCACGAACGAGGGCCGCCTCGTCGCTCTCGCCCGGCTCGCGCTTGCCCCCCGGAATGTAGTAGATGTCCTTGCCGTGGGAGCGGGCGCACAGCAGCTGTCCCTCCTTGAAGGTCAACCAGGCGAGTTTGTCGATCATGGGCAGATTCCTCTTGTTGCCGCTTGTCAAAGGGGGGCTCGCTGCTCGCACAGGGTGCGATAGGAGCGGGTTTCCCGCATTTCGGGCGCCAGTCCCAGCTGGCTAGCCAGTGCCAGCAACTGCGCGCGGTAGGCGGGCAGGGCGGCCTCGTCGTCAGTCATGATGGCGAGTTCGGCAAAATCACCGACACCTGCCAGGTGATCCACCGTGACGTGGAAGGCCCCCAGAAAATAGATGCTGCGCCGCTTGTCGATGGTCAGCACCGGCTGGTAGCCCAGGGTGCGCACCATGCTGGCGGCCTTGTCCGCATCGGTGATGTTGACCGCCTCGCAGCGATCGGGTCCGGGCCCTTTGACTATCCAGAGCCGGATGCCGCTGGGGGCCATGGTGCGGATGATCAGGCTCTTCTCTGCCCGAGCCAGGGCGCCGTCTGCCGTGTCGAAGTAGCAGTCCTGCTCATGATTGTCCGCCACCATCACCTCGGGGCCGAGGGCCGTGAGGGTATGCACAAAGGCGGCGCTGTCCGTCAGGCGGTATTTGAACTCCACCTCGAAGCGCCCCTGAAAGTGGGTGGTCATGGCCTTGCGACGGCTCCCGAACGGCAAATGAATAGGGCAGCCTAGCAAAAGTGCCGGGCTCTCCCAAGCATCGGGATCACAGCTTCGCATCGACTGCCGACTTTATGACCAGATGGTGAGGGAAAATCCGCCCTGGTGCACAGCTTGTGGCCCGGTGGCTGGGCGCCGTACGGGGGCTGTGCTCTAATAAGCTCCCTCTTTGGCGGTATTGCCGCCCTGAACAACGACAACGAGGCGGCGGCCCCGGCCGCGCCAGTGGAGCCACAGATGCAGATCACCTCACAGACCCCCTTTATCGGACTGGGCGTGGCGGGCAACTTCGCCGGTCACCTGGAGCAGGCAGGGGAGGCGGCGGATTTCGTCGCCGTCAAGGTTGACGACAAGGTCGCCCCCAAGGCGCTGTTCCCCTTCTATGTGCCGAACCATCCCGGCCAGCTCGGGGTCTTTCCCCTGAGCGGCGAGGCCATCTTCCTGCCGGAGGCGGCGGTGAGCGGGGACGAGAAGGTGCAGATTGAACCCGAGGTGGCACTGTGGTGCGAGCTGGAGTACGCGGGGGAGCAGGTGGTGGCCATCCATCCCAAGGCGTTTGGCGCCTACAACGACTGCTCCATCCGTCGCCCCAATGCCAACAAGATCAGCGAGAAGAAGAACTGGGGTGAAGAGAGCAAGGGGCTGGCCGCGAACCTGCTGCCCCTGACCCACTTTGCCGCAGGATGCGAGCTCGATGACTACCGCATCGCCTGCTACCTGGAGCGCGGCGGCGAGCTGCACCCCTACGGGATCGACAGCGCGGCGGTGGACTACAGCTACTTCCACGGTCAGTTGCTGGCGTGGGCCATCGACAAGTTCAACCATCAGCAGGACGAAGGCCCGGCCGAGCATATCCAGGGCCTGCTGACCCAGGCGGGGCGCCCGGCCCATGCACTCATCAGCATTGGTGCCACCCGCTATACCCCCTTTGGCGAGACCCACTTCCTCGCTCCCGGTGACACCGCCTGCGTGGTGGTCTACCCCGCCAGTCGCTACGACGAGCAGGATATCCAGGAGGCCATCCGAGCCCGCCGCTTCGGGCCGGATGTCTCCGTGCTGCTGCAGGCGGTCAAGACCCGCTGAACCCGATGCCTTCCCAACCTGGGGAGGCATCTTCTTTTTATGCCTGCGCACACCCCATGCTGGCGTCATGGCATGACCAGCTGGAGGAGAGTGGCAGATCAGGAGGTGTGCCATGGTGGTGATCAGAGAGTGCAGGGAGCAGGATCTGGCGGGCTTGCTCAGCCTTTACGCCGAGCTCAGACCCCGGGATCCCGTGATGACGCCCGCCATGGCGAGGGAGACGCTCGCGAGCCTGCTGGCCAGGCCCGAGGTGCGGATCATCGTGGTAGAGGTGGGCGGCGAGCTCGCCGCCACCTGCCAGCTCGGGGTGATCCCGACTCTGACCAACGGTGGCAGGCCCTTTGGCATCATAGAGCACGTGGTAACGGCCGCAGCGTTCCGGCGCCAGGGACTGAGCCAGAAGGTGCTTGAAGAGGCGCTCTCCCTGGCCTGGGGGCTGGGTTGCTACAAGGTAATGCTGCTCTCGGGGGAGGGGCGCGATGAAGCCCATCGCCTCTATGAGAAGCTGGGCTTCAAGGCGGGCATCGAGAAGGGGTTTGTCATCAAGCAGGCCATGGCGGCCGGGTAGGTTTCCCACCATCGAGTGAACGGAATATGAGACTGGAACAGGCTGTGGGCGGGGATTATCAGGCCCTGATCGTCCTCTGGGAGGCGTCGGTGCGCGCCACCCACCATTTTTTGCCAAAGGAGGAGATTGCGATCCTGCGCGAGCTCATCCTGGCTCACTACTTCGAGGCGGTGACCCTCACCTGCGCTCGTGACGGGCAGGAGATCGCCGGCTTTTGCGGGGTACACGAGGGCAATATCGAGATGCTCTTCGTCGACCCCGGCAGGCAGGGGGGCGGAGTGGGCCGCCTGCTGGTAGCTGATGCCATCCACCGTCTAGGGGCGACCCGGGTGGACGTCAACGAGCAAAATGAACCGGCCCTCGGTTTTTATCGCCACCTGGGTTTCGAGGTGGTGGGCCGCTCGGCACTGGACGGGCAGGGCAAACCTTATCCCCTGCTGCATCTGGTCCTGTCTGCCGAGGCTGGCGCATGAAAAAACCGCCCGAGGGCGGTTTTTTGTTGTTCAGGAGGTTTGGCTCGCGCCCCCTCACTCCTCGCTGGAGTTGTCCTGATAGTCGTCCCGCTGGGCCTTGGGTAGACGGCGCATGGGGGCGAAACCGATGTCCTCGCCCACCACTTCCCGCTTGCGGGCTGGGGCTGGCTTCTTGCCGCCATCGCTCTTCGCCTTGCTCTTGCCTGTGGTTGTTTTGCCGTTGCCACCCTTGGTATTGGCGGCGCCACGGGCGCGGGGCGGGTTTTGCACCGGCTTGCTGCCCGGCAGGGTCTGGCGGCTCGGCTTGCCGCTCGGCTCGTATCCTTCCAGGATCTCCACGGTCAGGGATTGGCCGATCAGCGCCTCGATCTCCTTGAGCTGACCCAGCTCGTCCTGGCTCACCAGAGAGATGGCCTCGCCGCCACGGCCGGCGCGGCCGGTGCGGCCGATGCGGTGGATGTAATCCTCCGCCATCTGGGGCAGCTCGAAGTTGATCACGTGGGGCAGTTGATCGATATCCAGGCCGCGAGCGGCGATGTCGGTGGCAACCAGCACCCGCACCTTGCCTTCACGAAAATCCGCCAGCGCCCGGTTGCGGGCCCCCTGGCTCTTGTCACCGTGGATGGCGACCGTATCCAGGCCATCTTTCTGCATTTGCTGGGCGAGCCTGTCGGCAATCTGCTTGGTGCGCACGAACACCAGCACCCGCTGCCAGTTGCCACGGCCAATCATGTGGGAGAGCATCTCCCGGCGGCGCTCCCGATCGACCTGGATGATGCGCTGGCTTACCTGCTCTGCGGCGGTGTTGCTGGGATCCACCTCGATGAGGGTGGGATCCTTGAGCAGATCGTCCGCCAGCGCCTTGATGTCATTGGAGAAGGTGGCAGAGAACAGCAGGGTCTGACGCTCCTCCGGCAGGGCCTTCATGATGCGGCGAATGTCGGTGATGAACCCCATGTCGAGCATTCTGTCCGCTTCATCAAGCACCAGTACCTCGAGGGCGCTCAGGGTCAGGGCGCCCTGGGTCAGCAGATCCAGCAGGCGGCCCGGGGTGGCGACCAGAATGTCGACCCCGAGCTTGATGGCGTCCAGGTTTGGCTTGATGCTGACGCCGCCATAGGCGATCAGGGTACGAAACGGCAGGTGGTGGGCATATTTGATGATGCTCTCACCCACCTGGGCGGCCAGCTCCCGGGTCGGGGTCAGCACCAGGGCTCGCACCTGGCGACGACCGCCACGGCCGTGGTTGGCCAGCAGTCGATGAAGCATGGGCAGGGTGAAACCGGCCGTCTTGCCCGTGCCTGTCTGGGCGCCGCCCAGCACGTCCTGCCCGGCCAGGATGGCGGGAATGGCTTGCTGCTGGATGGGGGTGGGTTGTTCGTAACCCAGCTCCTTGACGGCCCGCAGGATGTGCGGTGACAGACCCAGTTCATTGAATGACATGTTCGAGGGACACTCCGAGCCTTGGGCTCAACGGGTGACGGCAGCCTTGGTCCGTCACGACATGGAAAATAGGGTGGGTCGCCATCGAGGCTGGGCCTGAGCCCGGCAAAGCGACCGCACAAGAGAACAGTGGGCGCGTAATATAGCAGATGCGAGGCGTACGCGCAGCAGCCGTGTCGCGAGCGGCGCACGCCCGTCAGAGCAGTCCCTCGATGGCCTGCACCAGATCCTCCGGTCTGGTCTGGGGGGCGAAGCGGTCCACCACCCGGCCTTCACGGTCAATCAGGAACTTGGTGAAGTTCCACTTGATGGCCTCGCTGCCAAGGAGTCCGGGCTTTTGTTCCTTGAGCCAGCGATAGAGGGGGTGGGCCCCGGCGCCGTTGACCTCGCACTTGGCCATCAGGGGGAAGCTGACCGGGTAGTCGAGAGAGCAGAAGCGGGCGATCTCCTCGACATCGCCCGGCTCCTGATGGCCGAACTGATCGCAGGGAAAACCCAGGATCTCGAAGCCTTGGGGACCGAACTGGCGATAGAGGGCCTCAAGCCCGGTGTATTGGGGGGTAAAACCGCAGCGGCTTGCCACGTTGACCACCAGCACGACACGGCCCTGCAGATCGGCGGTGGACCAGGCCGTGCCATCGAGTCGTTGCAGGGGGATGAGGGGCAGGGGCATGGTTTCTCCTGATGCAAGAGGGGCGACAAGGCGCCCGGGGGACAATCCTTGCACGTTAACGGGCCGAGGGCCGGGGAGCAAGGGGGAGGGCGTCTGTGCCCCCCAGACTCCTATTGATGGCGGGACTTCTCAAGAGAAGCAATCCGGTTTGTGCCGATGGTCCGAAGTCGCTACAAAGCGCACTCTCTCCCCTCGCTGCGAGCCTATCTTGGACTATCAAGCCGTCATGGATGCCATCTACACCCGGGGTTGGGTGATAGTGGATGATTTTTTAACCGCCGCCGAGGTGGATGCCCTCAAGGCTTGCCTGCCGGACGAGTGGCGACCGGCGGGGATCGGGCGCGAGACCCTGCATCAGGACAACCGCGATATCCGTCGGGATCAGATCCACTGGCTCGACGCCTCCCTCGGCGCGCCGGTGGCCGACTATCTGGCCCGGATGGAGTCCCTGCGTCTGGCCGCCAATCGCAGCCTGATGCTGGGGCTGTTCGACTACGAGGCTCACTTTGCCCGCTATCGCAGCGGCGACTTCTACGCCACCCATCGCGACGCCTTCGCTGGGCGATCCAACCGCCGGCTCACCTCGGTGTTCTACCTGAACAACGACTGGCAGCCAGAGGCGGGGGGAATATTGCGGGTCTATGACGACAGCGAGCAGTTTCTGATGGATGTCTCCCCCCGGGGCGGGCGGCTGGTGCTCTTCCTGTCTGAAGAGTTTCCCCACGAGGTGCTGCCCGCAAGCCGGGAGCGCTACAGCATTGCCGGCTGGTTTCGGGTCAACGGCAATGGCGCCGGGCGGGTCGATCCCCCCCGCTGAGCGCATTTCATCCTGTTTCTGACACAGGAAGAGACTTTTATCTGCCCGGGCAGGGGGAGGTGCGCCCCATCGGCTGACAAGGCTTCCCCTCCCTTGCTACACTGCCCGCACTTATGTTCGTTTCTGGCTTCGTCCGGTTTTCATGCGGTTGGGTTTGACATGGTGATGACGAAGCCGCTTCTCCCAAGGGATCACATCTAATGAAGAACATGCATGTCTTGCTGCTGTGCGGCGGTGGCGGCTCCGAGCACGAAGTCTCGCTGCGCAGCGCCAATTTCCTCGAAAAACAGCTTGGGCTCCTGCCCGGTATCGAAGTGACCCGGGTCGAGATGTTTGCCGACCGCTGGCTCTCCGCCGACGGTCGCGAGTGCAAGCTGGGGCTGGACAAGCTGCTCTCGTTCGACAGCGTGGCCCGTCCGGTGGACTACGTGGTGCCCTGCATCCACGGTTATCCCGGTGAGACCGGCGATCTGCAATCCTTCCTCGAGCTGGCCGGCCTGCCTTATCTGGGTTGTGACGCCGAGGCGAGCAAGGTGTGCTTCAACAAGATCACCACCAAGCTGTGGCTCACCGCCATCGGCATCCCCAATACCCCCTACCTGTTCCTGACCGAGCAGGACGAGGCGAGCCTGACCGAGGCGAAAGCGGCGCTGGCCAAGTGGGGCAAGGTCTTCATCAAGGCGGCTTCTCAGGGCTCTTCCGTGGGTTGCTACTCCGCCAGCAACGAGGCAGACCTGGTGAAGGGCATTGCCGATGCCTTCGGTTACTCCGAGCAGGTATTGATCGAAAAAGCGGTCAAGCCCCGCGAGCTGGAAGTGGCGGTCTACCAGTATGGTGACGAGCTGGTGGCCACCTATCCGGGGGAGATCTGCGTACCCCAGGACAAGTTCTACACCTATGAAGAGAAGTACAGCAGCGCCAGTCACACCGAGACCGCGCTCAAGGCCGAGGGACTGACTCAGGCGCAGGCTGACGCCATTCACGAGTACGCGCTCAAGGCGTTCCGTCAGCTCAAGCTGACCCACCTGTCGCGCATCGACTTCTTCCTGACCGAAGAGGGGGAGATTTTGCTCAACGAGATCAACACCTTCCCGGGCATGACCTCCATCTCCATGTTCCCGAAACTGCTGGAGCACCACGGCCACAGCTTCGCGCACTATCTGGAGCAGATCCTGCGAAAGGCGGTCTGACGTCGCCAGACCCGGTTGCAACGGATGGTGAGTAGGGGCCTCAGGGCCCCTTTTTTCATTGGGGCGAGGCGGGCAGAACGCGGGAGGGAAGGGGGCAGGGCGCCGCCTGGCAAGCCTTGCCGCCAGGAGGGCGCGCCGTTACAATCAGCCCCCTTTTGTCCCGCCACAGGCACCGTCAGAGCCGCGTTCCATGAAGCCCATCCCCGATCACGCCGTCAACCGCCTGCGCATCTGGCGCAAGAGCGTCTCGACCCGACCCTTTCTTGCCCGTGGCGGCAGCGTGCCACGCTGCGATGCCTGCCAGCTGCGCCACGACTGGTGTGCCTGCGACTGGCGCCCGGCGCTCAAGGCCGAGGCCGGTTTCTGCCTCATGATGTATGACAGCGAGCCCATGAAGCCCTCCAACACCGGGCGCCTCATCGCCGACGTGCTGCCGGACTCCACCTGGGCCTTTCTCTGGTCGCGTACCGAACCCCATCCCGAGCTGCTGGCCCTGCTGGCGGATCCCGCCTGGCAGCCCTACGTGGTCTTTCCCGCCTGCGAGAAAGCGCCCGACCGCCTGACCGGCGAGGTGGTACTGGCTCCCGGCAAGAAGCCGCTGTTCATCCTGCTGGACGGCACCTGGCCCGAGGCGCGCAAGATGTTCAACAAGAGTCCCTATCTGGACGGCTTCCCGGTACTCGCCATCAAGCCGGATGCGCTCTCTACCTACGGCATGCGTGTCGCCCACAGCGACGAGCACCTGTGCACCGCCGAGGTGGCCGCCTGCGTGCTGGAAGTGGCCGGGGAGCTGCGGGCGGGACAGGCGCTGCAGCTCTGGTTCAATCTCTTTAGCCGCCGCTACATGGCTGGCCGGGTGAGCCGTGCGCCCGGTGCGGATGAAGCGCCCCTGCTGGAGGGACTGGAGACCATCAAGGGCCAGAGCCGCGCTCTGGATTAATCCTCATCAGCAGCCGCTACACGGCTGGCCGGGTAAGCCGTGCGCCCGGTGCGGATGAAAGAGCCGCGCTCTGGATTAATCCTCATCAGCAGCCGCTACATGGCTGGCCGGGTGAGCCGTGCGCCCGGCGCTGATGAAGCGCCCCTGCTGGAGGGGCTGGCGGTTATCAAAGCACAGGTCCTCTCGCACGCTGATTGATGAAAATAGAGAATCAGTTGGCTGCCATTGTTTCGTTGGCTTCATGAGCCTGCCCTCGCTAGGATAGCGACCTGTTGACTCCTTCAGGCTCCAGGCCATGCCGGGCGCTGCCAATCACACGAGGTCTATGGATGGAACTGGAACTGCTCACCCTGGTCGCCCTGTTCGGGGTGGCCCTCATCGCCGGCTTTATCGATGCCATCGCCGGGGGCGGGGGGCTTTTGACGGTGCCGGCCCTGCTGGCCACCGGCATGCCGCCAGCCCTGGTGCTTGGCACCAACAAGTTGCAGAGCAGTTTCGGTTCCTTCTCCGCCACCTGG
Source organism: Aeromonas sp. FDAARGOS 1418 (assembly GCF_019048585.1). NCBI lineage: Bacteria > Pseudomonadati > Pseudomonadota > Gammaproteobacteria > Aeromonadales > Aeromonadaceae > Aeromonas > Aeromonas sp. FDAARGOS 1418. The sequence goes on from NZ_CP077387.1 coordinate 2,867,293, forward strand.
TTCTATGCTCGCAAGGGGCTCCTTGAGTGGGCCATCATCTGGCCAGCGGTCATCTGCACCTTCATCGGGGCGGCCATCGGCACCCTGGCGGTGCAGACCATCGATGCCGCCATCCTGGAGCGACTGCTCCCCTTCCTGCTGATGGCGTTTGCCTGCTACTTCTACTTCTCCCCCAGGGTGAGCGATGCGGAGAGCCAGCGTCGCCTCACTCCCATGGCGTTCGCCCTGCTGGTGGGCGGGGGGGTGGGCTTTTATGACGGCTTCTTCGGGCCGGGCACGGGGTCGTTTTTTGCCATCGGTTTCGTGGCCCTGGCGGGCTTTGGCATGGCGCGGGCCACCGCCCACACCAAGCTGCTCAACTTCACCTCCAACATCGCTTCCCTGCTCTTCTTCACCCTGGGGGGCAAGGTGGTGTGGAGCGTGGGGCTGTGCATGGCGCTGGGGCAGTTCATCGGGGCGCGCATGGGCTCCAAGCTGGTGCTCAAGAAAGGGGTGAAGCTCATCAAGCCGCTGCTGGTGACCGTCTCCCTGGTGATGTCCGCCAAGCTGGTGTGGAGCCAGTACCCCGAGCTCTTTGCCTGGCTGGGCTGAGCCGGTCCCCCCCATGACGAGGGCCCGATCGCAGATCGGGCCCTCTTGCGTTTCAGCCCAGTGCCGTCAGTTGCCGGAAATGGGCTTGCAGCGCCTGCACCAGGCGGGCAATGCGATCGCGCTTGAGGCTGTTTGGCCGATAGACCAGGTGGAGCGGGCGGCCCAGTCCCGGCAGGGGGCGTGCCTGTGTCCCCTGCTCACCCACCAGCGCCAGCAGGCCGGCGGGCAGGAGCACGGGGCCAATGCCTGCCTTGGCCAGCTCGATCAGCGCCAGGTAGGAATCGAGCTCCATGGCGGGGATAAGCCCGAGGGCGGCCAGGGGCTCGCGCAGATAGCGGTTGGAGGGGTTCTCCAGATCCATGGTCAGGATCTTGCGCACCTTGCCCTGCATCCCCTGACTCACGTCGCCTTCAGCCAGTTGCTTGCTGGTCACAGTTTCTGGCAAGGCGCTCTGGTGATCCGGCTGCGCCGCCTCATCCAGAGCGTCCCCCACCAGATAGAAGGGCTCCTCCAGCAGCCGTTCGGCACACAGCCCATGGCCCGGCGGCAGGCGGCCGGCGCAGATCCCGAGCAGGGCATCCCCGCCGCGCACCCGGGCCAGAATGACCGGGGTGTGGTGGGTAGAGAGGGCAATGTGGGGATCCCGTTCAAGGTAGGCGTGCATGAAGCGGGCGAGGTAGCCCGCCAGCAGGGTTTCGGAGCAGGCGATGGACAGAGGGGTCTGATCCGTGAGGATCTGGCTGTCCGCCAGCACCCCCTTCATTTCGGCGAGGCTCGGGGCTACCCGGGCGAGCAGCTCACGGGCCTGGGGAGTGAGGCGGATATGACGGCCATCCGGCTCGATGAGCTTCTTGCCAAGGCGCTGCTCCAGTTGGGCGATGCGCTTGCTGACCGCCGACTGACTGATATAGAGGCGGCTTGCAACCTTGGCCATGGTGCCCTCGCTTGCCAGCAGGCAGAGTGTCTCCAGCCCTTCCAGTAACATGCGTCCTCCCTCCTCGTGTGTTGGACGCGGTTACCTTAGGGGCTGGTGGCATCAGGGGCAAGTACCGTTTGCGGCCCTTGATAGCGGCCAGCGCCACGCCTTGACGGGGGGCGCGAAGATCACCAGGTTGCCGATGAGGCTCACCACCACGCCGACGATGGAGACCGTCTGCCAGACAAAGCCTTCATAGAAAGTGGAGAGGGTGAGGGCCACCAGGGGGAAGAGCACGGTGGCGTAGGCCGCCTTGCTGGCACCGATGCGCCCCACCAGGGTGAGGTAGGCGGTGAAGGCGATGACGGAGCCGAAGATGGCCAGATAGACCATGGCGGCGAGGTAGCGCGGGTCGGTGGGCAGGGTGAGTGACTGACCGAGTACCGTGACCCAGCCCAGCAGCAGCGCCACGCCGTAGACCATGCCCCAGGGTACCATCTGCAATACGTGATAGCCCTGGCGCTGTCCCCGGGCAGAGACCAGGTTGCCCAGGGAGAAGCAGAGGGTGCCGGCGCAGGCAAAGAGCAAGCCCTTCCAGCCGTTTGCACCCAGTTGCGCATCCGCCAGCACCGGCCAGAAGAGCAGCAGGGTGCCAAGCAGCCCCAGCAACGATCCTTGCAGCCAGCGCAGGCCCGGTCGTTTACCCTCGAACAGCCAGAGATTGAGGCCGTTGAAGATGCTGGCGCTGGCGAAAATCACCGCCGACAGACCGCTCGGGATATAGAGGGTTGCGTGGTAGAAACAGAGGAAGTTGGTGGAAAAGAGCAACGCGCCGAGCAGGGCAGCATAACGCTGGCCCGCCCAGGGCAGTCGCGGAAACTTGCCGCTCACCGTGAGCAGGGCGAACAGGGCCAGGGCCGCCAGGGCGAAACGATAGAGCACCGAGACCTCGATGGGGATGGGGCCGAGCTGCCAGGCGATGGCAATCCAGGTGCTGCCCCAGATGAGGACGGTGGAAACATAGAGCATCAGATTCATGGTGTGATCCCATCAAGAGAAGATGATGTGATCAGCATGAACCGGGAGGCGGGGCGCCGGCTTGCACCATCTTGCGGTTTTTTCAACGGAGGCGCAGCCTTTGACCATGAGGCGCGATAAGATGGCGACAGGAAAGGGGCGGCAAGTGCCAGAGAGGGACGCAAGCGTGCAGCATGCCATGCAGCAGACAAGACAGGCGGGGGTCTTTGATGCCCTGGTGAGCACCGGTGCCAGACTGGAGGACTCCTGCTGGCTGGAGCCCGGGCTCGGGGTGGCGAGCTGGTGCAACCGCTACGATCAGACCCGCTACCACAAGCCGGGCAACCACACCATCAGCGTCTACCTGCAGGGGGGCGAGCAGACCGAGCGGCTGGACGGCCCCGGTGGCCATGGCGGTGCGGGCAAGGTGTGCATCATGCCGGATCACCACAGATCCGAGTGGCTGGTGCGCGAGGAGTTTCGCTTCTTCCACCTCTACTTCACCCCCGCCCACTTCACCCGCATCGCCGAGCAGGCGTGTGACAAGGAGGGGCGTCATCTGCAACTGGAAGACAAGACCTTCATCGACGATCCCCAGGCGGCGGCCCTGGTGCAGGGGCAATTGATGAAGCTGGACTGGCAGCACGGCATCGATCGCATGGCGCTCTCCCACGGTGCCTGGATGCTGATGCTGCACGCCTATCGCCATCACACCCGCGAGGCCCCGGTGCTGCCGGAGGTGCGCGGCGGTCTGGCACCCGCCGTGGTTCGCCGGGTACAGGAGTATCTGCAGGCTCACCTGGCCGAGCCGGTCACCCTGGGAGAGCTCGCCCGGGAGGCGGGTCTGAGCGAATACCACTTCGCCCGGATGTTCGGGCAGAGCCTGGGCTGTCCGCCCCACCGCTACCTGCTCGGGCTGCGGCTCAAGCGGGCCAAGCAGTTGCTGGCGGGAAGCGAGCCTCTGGCCAGCATCGCCGCCCAGTGCGGCTTCTCCTCCCAGGCCCATTTTGGCAACCGCTTTCGGGAGGCGTTCGGCCTGAGCCCGGGCCAGTGGCGAGCCCAGTTGTCATTCTCCTGTCACAGATAGGCGGCAGATTGGTTGGCAACGAGGGGGAACCTCGTTCCTTCAACCTGCACAGGAGTTGCCCTTGAATCATCGCAAACGTCAGACCCGTACCCGCCACCTCTGGTTCAACCACTGGAATGCCCCCCTCTATCGCGTCACCCAGCCGACGCCGCCCGAACCGCTCGTTCCTCACAGTTCCCGCTGAAAACGCCGTAACCCGATAGGATTTTTCCGGCAACTTTGCCACTATTGCGCCATCAGGATGGACTGGATATGGCCGCATGTTTCTGGAACGCATTGAAGTCAAAGGTTTTCGCGGAATAAATCGCCTCTCCCTCGGGCTGGACAACACCACTGTGCTCATCGGCGAAAACGCCTGGGGCAAATCCAGCCTGCTGCGGGCCCTCTGGTGCCTGCTGGGGGATGCCGAGCCCTATCAATTTGGTCAGGATGATTTTCACCGGCCCGAAGATCCCGAGCTCGAACCCTCGCGCACGCTGCAACTGGTGCTCACCTTCAGCGAGTATCGTCCCCAGATGTGCCAGCACTCCCGCCGTCTGGCCCGCCTCGGGGCGGCCTGGATCCCCCACAAGGACAAGTTCCACCGGGTGCATTATCGTGCCAGTGCCGAGTTGCAGGACGATGGCAGCGTGCTCACCACCCACGACTTTCTCGACGGTATCGGCAAGAGCCTGGCCATCGACAACAATGAAGCGCTGGTGCGTCTGCTCATTACCATGAACCCGGTGTTCAGGCTGCGGGATGCCCGTACCGCCCGGGAGGGCATCGAGCGGCTGCCCTGGGGGGATCTGTGCGAGCAGCGGCTGGACGAGCTGGCCGGCAAGCTCACCGACGAGCCACAGCGCATCGGCGAGCCAGAACTCAAGGAGGCGCTGCAGGCGGTGCAGCAGTTGATGGAGCACTACTTCAGCGCCCTGGCGCCCATCAAGCACAAGCCTCGCAGCCAGCGGGATATCGTCAATCGCCCCATGACCCTGCGCAATCCCGGCAACCTGCAGGTGCTGCTGCGCAATGCGGACAACCGGGCGCTGCAACTGGCCATGGCGGGCATGGCAGCCATGCTGCTCCACGCCCGAGGCAACCGGGAGCTGGAGGAGGGGGCCAGACCCATATTGATGCTGGAAGACCCAGAGAGTCGCCTGCATCCCACCATGCTGGCCCTGGCCTGGGGTCTGCTGGAGCAGTTGCCCGGCCAGAAGCTGCTCACCACCAACTCGGGGGACCTGCTCTCCTCCTTGCCCCTCAATCAGGTGCGCCGTCTGGTGCGCCGCCAGCAGGACATCCTCTGCCATCAGTTGGGAGGGGAGCGCTACAGCAGCGACGATCTGCGCAAGATTGCCTTCCATGTGCGCATCAACAGGCCCATGTCGATGTTTGCCCGCTGCTGGCTGCTGGTGGAAGGGGAGACCGAGATCTGGCTGCTCTCGGAGCTGGCCCAGATCTGCGGCTACAGCCTGCGGGCAGAGGGGGTGCGCATCATCGAGTTCGCCCAGTGCGGCCAGGCTCCTCTCATCAAGGTGGCCCGGGACTTTGGCATAGAGTGGCACCTGCTCACCGACGGTGACGAGGCGGGTGCCAAGTATGCAAGCTCCGCCCGCTCCCTGCTCAAGGGGGAGCGCGAGCGGGATCGGCTGACCCAGTTGCCGGCGGCAGACATAGAGCACTACCTCTACCAGAACGGGTTCGAGGGGGTGTTCCGGCGCGAGGCGGGGGTCGGGGGGCGCTCCACCCTCAACGCCGGGCGCATCATCGCCAAGGCGATCCACCATCGCAGCAAGCCAGGCATGGCCCTGGCGGTGGTGGAGGAGGCGGAGCGCCTCGGCAGCGAGCACATTCCCCCTGTGCTCAAGCAGATGTTTGCCCGGGTGGTTGCCCTTGCCCGGGGACAAAGCTGACTGGCGACGTTGGGAAGACGGAGGGAGTTTGGATATACTCCCTGCCTCTTGTCCTTCCTTACCCTGTGATGGGTGCACCCGCACCCGGACTGCTGCCGGAGACCCTATGTTCGTCCAACTTCCTTTTTGGCTCTTTCCCCTGACCGGTCTGATGGCTCTGGGGGCCCTGATCGCTGTGGGGCTCGTCCTGTGGCGCGGTGATCTCTGCCCGGGCCAGCGCTCGCGGATCACTACCCAGCTCTTCTCGGTCTGGGTGATCACCGGGCTCTCTCTGATGCTGGCGGTGGAGGCCAAGGTTGCGGGCTGGCTCATCTGGAGCGGGGGGGCCGCCCTGGTGCTCGGTATCGTGATCTCCCTGCTTCAGTCTCGCCTGGAGGGCAAGCGCGCCATCCCCGCCACCCTGCTGTGGTTGCCCGCCATGCCGCTCGCCCTCTACGGGCTGGGTCTGATGCAGATCCAGGGCTGGCTCGGCGGCCTGCTGCAGATGGTGCTGCTGGGGTCGGCCTTTGCCCACCTGATGCTGCTGCGTGCCCGCCACCGCCTGCAAGCCTTCAATCTGCTGCTGCCCCTGGCGGGGCTCGTCTCCGCCATCCTGAGTCTTATCTGGCTGGCGGTGCTGGTGGGTTGGCAGGGGAGCAGCGCCGGGCTCGACCCGCTGATCCCCGGGGTAGTGACCCAGGCCGGCCTGCTGGTCGCAGCCCTGCTGCTCTGGTTCAGCCCCATCTACCGTCAGCAGGAGACGGCCCCCGTGGTGGTCTCCGTGACCCTGTGCGGCCTCATCATCGCCCAGATTGCGGCGACCAGCGTGTTGCACCAGCTGGTCTGATCCCGGCGCATCCTTCCGCCCGCACCTTGTCGTGCGGGCTTTTTTTATGGCAAAGAGGGGCAAGGCGGGGAGGGGCCTGAGGGGGAAGAGATCGCTAGCTGCCTGAAAAAACTGCGATTTGTTGCAAAAGAGCGCAGTATGTGACGGTTTAATCCCCGAATAAACTTTTTTTAGGATATTTACTTGCAATCTCAGCGTTGGCGCCTATTATGGGCGACCTCGGACGCGGGGTGGAGCAGCTCGGTAGCTCGTCGGGCTCATAACCCGAAGGTCGTCGGTTCAAATCCGGCCCCCGCAACCAACTATTTGTATCCATGGCAAGCGCATCGCGCTGCGGTGGAGACGAAGACAGCAAGAAGCAACTGCTCTGCTTTTTGTGGTGGCAATACAATTCGGACGCGGGGTGGAGCAGCTCGGTAGCTCGTCGGGCTCATAACCCGAAGGTCGTCGGTTCAAATCCGGCCCCCGCAACCAACCATTTGTGTCCATGGCAAGCGCATAGCGCTGCGGTGGGGACGAAGACAGCAAGAAGCAACTGCTCTGCTTTTTGTGGTGGCAATACAATTCGGACGCGGGGTGGAGCAGCTCGGTAGCTCGTCGGGCTCATAACCCGAAGGTCGTCGGTTCAAATCCGGCCCCCGCAACCAACTATTTGTATCCATGGCAAGCGCATAGCGCTGCGGTGGAGACGAAGACAGCAAGAAGCAACTGCTCTGCTTTTTGTGGTGGCAATACAATTCGGACGCGGGGTGGAGCAGCTCGGTAGCTCGTCGGGCTCATAACCCGAAGGTCGTCGGTTCAAATCCGGCCCCCGCAACCAATTATTTGTATCCATGGCAAGCGCATAGCGCTGCGGTGGAGACGAAGACAGCAAGAAGCAACTGCTCTGCTTTTTGTGGTGGCAATGCAATTCGGACGCGGGGTGGAGCAGCTCGGTAGCTCGTCGGGCTCATAACCCGAAGGTCGTCGGTTCAAATCCGGCCCCCGCAACCAACTATTTGTATCCATGGCAAGCGCATCGCGCTGCGGTGGAGACGAAGACAGCAAGAAGCAACTGCTCTGCTTTTTGTGGTGGCAATACAATTCGGACGCGGGGTGGAGCAGCTCGGTAGCTCGTCGGGCTCATAACCCGAAGGTCGTCGGTTCAAATCCGGCCCCCGCAACCAACTTCTGACTGCTTTTCTTCTGAATTACCTCTCTGATTACCTCCAGCATCTGTTGCTTGCACACAATAATGTGTGTTTTTCCGATCCCTCTCGCCATTTGTTCGGTATCATCCTGCTTTCTGTTCATGGATGAGGCCGCACCCTGTGATGACCCCTTTTAGCTATTCTTCTCCCCAAATCACGATGCAGAGCACCTCCCTCGCCGAAGTAATGGCAGGGCCGGCTGCCGTCAAACTCCTGCTCATTGCCGACTCAGCGCGCGATACCCTGCTGGCGACGCCTCCCTTTGCCGCCGTGGCAACCCAGATAGCCCTGGGTCAGAAGGCCCCCTATTCCCTCGACGACAGTCAGGGGCTGCAACGGGTGATCTTCATGGATGCCCGCCCGGCCCTGGATCATCGGCTCTACAAGCAGGTGCGCAGCTGGGTGGGCTCGCTGGCGGGCCTCAAGGCGACGCACCTGGCGCTCCATCTGGAGGGTTTTGACGATGAGCATCGCGCGCAACTGGCAAGGGTGGTGCTCGCCTGCCTGCTCGCCGCCGATGTGACCCTGCCGACCCAGAAACGGAGTGAGGCGACAAGACCGGGTTATCAGCAGTTGCAACTTTCCCCCCCTTGCGAGCTGGACATGGCCCGCCTGAGCGCAGAAACCGAAGGCAATGGTCTGGCTCGCCACCTGGCGGTGCTGCCAGCGTCCGAGCTCAATGCCCGTCATTACCGGGCCTATGCCCGGGAGCTGGCGCAGCAGGAGGGGTGGCAGTGGCAGGAGTTTGATGAGACGACCCTGGCACAGAAGGGGGCTGGCGCCTTCCTGGCGGTGGCCCGTGGTTCGGCGGACGGTCAGGCCGCCATCGTCAGGCTCAGTTACTGTCCGGCCAACCCGGTGCGCCGCGTTGCGCTGGTGGGCAAGGGGATCTGCCACGACTCCGGTGGCTACAACCTGAAAGTCGGTGGCAGCATGTATGGCATGCACCTGGACATGGGGGGCAGCGCGGTGGCCCTTGGCACGTTGTTGGCCATCAGCCGGGCGAAACTCCCCGTTGAGGTGCACTGCTGGCTCGCCATCGCCGAGAACCACATCGGCCCGCAGGCCTTCCGGCCCGGTGAGGTGGTGACCGCCCTCAACGGCACCACCATCGAAGTGGTGGACACCGACGCCGAGGGTCGCATGGTGCTGGCGGATGCCCTGACCCTGGCGGCCGGGGACAAACCCGACTTGCTGATCGACTATGCCACCCTGACCGGCGCCTGCAAACGGGCGCTCGGCAGCCGTTACAGCGGCGCCTTCACCAACCGCCCCGAGTGGCTCACCACTCTGATCGCGCTGGGACAGCAGAGCGGGGAGCGAGTCTGGCCCTTCCCCCTGGACGAGGATTACGATGACAACCTCGATAGCGAGTGGGCCGATCTGTTACAGTGCGCGCCGGGCGCCTCCCCGGATCACATCGATGCCGCCCGTTTTCTCACGCGCTTCGTGCCCGCCGAGCTTCCCTGGTTGCACCTCGACCTGAGTGGTTTTCGCAACAAGGGGGGCAATGGCGTGGTGGGCAGCGAGGTAACCGGCTTTGGTGTCAGGTGGACCCTGACCCTGCTAGACAGCCCTCTGGGGATGGGTGCGCCCGACGCATGACAACGTGGCCAAGCACAATCAATAAGGACAAGCGTGAAACAAGCAAGCTATGACTGGGTGCTGTTCGATCTGGACGAAACCCTGCTCGATTTTCCGGTCGCCAGGGCGCTGGAGCGGACCCTGCAGATCTACGGCGTGGCGCCGACTCCCCCCAAGATGGCGGAGTACCATGCCCTCAACCAGCGGCTCTGGCAGCAGTACAACTCAGGGGAGATTGACGCCACCCACCTGCAGCAGACCCGTTTTTCGCTCTTTGCCGAGCAGGTCAACGTGGCGCCCATGGCGATGAACGAGACCTTCCTGCAGCAGATCATCGCCCTGAGCGTGCCGCTGGAGGGGGTGGAGGAGACCCTCCAGGCCCTGAAGAGCAAGGTCAGAATGGGGATCATCACCAACGGCTTCAGCCTGCCCCAGCGCGGGCGCCTCGACAAACTGGGCTGGAACAGCTGGTTTGAGCCTCTCGTTATCTCTGACGAGGTGCAGGTGACCAAGCCGGCGGCGGCCATCTTCCAGCATGCCCTGGCGCAGATGGGTCAGCCGAGCCCGGCGCGGGTGTTGATGGTGGGGGACAATCCCAAGACCGACATCACCGGTGCCGCCGCCCAGGGGCTTGCCACCTGCTGGTACAACCCGGGACGGGAGACAGGTCCGTGCGAGGCGACCCACGAGATCCACCACTTCGCCCATCTCTGCGCGATCGTGCTGGGAGAGTAGGTCCCCTATGCCCGCAAGGGTGTAAAAAAACAAGGCAGCCCATGGGCTGCCTTGTTTGCATCCGGCGTCTGCTAGCGGCCGAGGCGGGCGAGCAACCAGGCCTCCAGCAAGGCCACTCCGGGGGCCAGCACGGCTTCGTCGAAGTCGAACTCCGGATGATGGTGGGGGGCCGCGAGGTTGGCTCCCAGGATGAGATAGGCGGCCTCGCCGCCGTGCTGCTGTACCCGCTCGATGAGGAAACCGGCATCCTCGCTGGCCCCGAAGCGGCGGGTGTGGATGGTATCAAGGGAATTCCCCTCTGCGAGAGGCACGATTTCCTCGATGAGGGCTGGGCTGTTCTCGATGCCGATCGCTTCCCCCTGTTTGCGAATGTGGTAGGTCGCGCCCTGCATCAGGGCCGCCCCCTCCACAATCTGCTGCACCTGATTGAACATGTAGTCGTTGAGGGCCGGCGTCGCGCCACGGGTCTCCCCCATCAGGCGGGCATGGCCCGGGATGACGTTGCGTCCACTGCCGCCGTTGAGCTGCCCCACGTTGATGCGGGTCATGCCGTCCCGATGGCGGGGAATGCCGAGCATGGCGGTGGTGGCCATGCAGGCCGCTGCCAGGGCATTGTGGCCCGCGTTGGGCTCGAGCCCCGCATGGGCGGCTTGCCCCATGAACTCCACGTCGAATTTGGTTGAACAGAGAAACTCGGTGGGGTTGACCACCAGCTCACCACTGCTCGCGTGAATGCCGATGTGCAGTGCCAGCAGGGCGTCCACGTCGTCGAGCTGCCCCCCTGCCGCCAGCGCCTTGCCGCCTCGGCAGCCCTCTTCAGCCGGCTGGAAGAAGAGCTTGATGCGGCCAGTGAGGCGATCGGCGAGGGCCGCGATCCGCTCGGCCAGCACCAGCCCGATGGCGGTGTGACCATCGTGGGCACAGGCGTGCATCCAGCCCGGGTTGGCGGAGTGCCAGCCTCCCTGGCCGGGCAGGTGTGACGCCTCCTGGCTCTCTTCGACCTCCACCGCATCGATATCGAAGCGAAACGCCAGGGTGGGGCCGGGGCGCCCGCTCTCCCAGAGTCCCATCACGCCGGTGAGTGCGTCGATCCGCGTCAGCCACTCCGGATGCGCCCCCTGTTGCAGGGCACGGGCCTTCTGGGCCTCGACGTCTATTTCCCGTCCCATGATGAGGGTGCTGGCGAGCAGTTGATCCCCCAGCATGATGGAGAAACCGAGTTCACTGAGGTGTTGGGCGATGAGGGTGGTGGTGCGAAATTCACACCAGGCGGCTTCGGGGTGACGATGAAGGTCGCGGCGCCAGTGGCGCAAGGCATCCTGAGTCATGGTGGTTCCTGCGTGGCAAATCCAGCGGCCATTGTGACGGGCAGGGGGGCAAGAGTAAATCCCGCAGGGGGAGATGCGACAAGGGGAGCCTGGGCTCCCCTTGAAAGATGGCATGGATGTCGACGAGGTCGTTTTGTGTGCGCAGATCGCACTCAATGATGGCTTGGCATCATCCTTTGCCAGAGCGCGTCAAAAATCCACGTTGCAGTCTGTTTTTTGAACCACCCCTCTGATGCAGAGGTGGCAGATGGCTGATTGACCGACTTAGAGCTGTGCCAGCGACGGCATGGAGACGGCAACCAGAGTGAAAAACACGGTGAAAACGGCGGTAACTACGAACTCTTTCATGATTTTATCTCCCTTGGTTGGCTCATGATGGAACCAAGATACCACAACAGAACGATAAAACAACGAAAAATGTAATTATGAGGCAAAAATGGTTTGGTGGTGAAATATGGCCGCATTTTCCCAAGTTTAAGGGCGTTTTTTGTCCTGAGAAGGGTTTTATGGTGATGTCAGTGAAAGTGGATGCATATAAAGTATTTAAATACATTGAGTTACGTTGTTCTTGTGACTCTTTCCTTTGTGGTTCCGATTGGGGTCTTTGTGGTGTTCTCCATTTTTCGGCAGCAAAATGGCCTGCGGGATGTGCCAATTGATGTCGTCATAGGGAAGTTGGTGGCCGATAGCCAGGTTTTGTCATCCCATGTCATGTTTTCTCACGACTTGTGCCCTAACCTCAGTCTGCAAGGCTGTTGCCAGCCAGGGTTATCCGATGAAGCCTCAATTTTCTGCTCATCCCAAACAGGATGGGAGCAAAAAGAGTACGAAAAAACGACAAAACGGCCGTCAAAGGAGCATGGAAGGAAAGGGGGGAAGGCGGGAAAATGGGGGGGCGATCTTCATGGGGCCTTGGGTGGCCGGAAGCCCCGTTTTTCGCTGTTTTCTTGGGGGGACGAGCCACTGGGCCCGCGCGCAGGGGAAGCGGGCGATATCGTCGGCCCACCCGGGTGGCTATATGGCGCCAGTGTGATGGGATGAAGGGCGGGGGAGGCCTGGCGCAGGGCCGTGGCTCTGCGGTACCAAGGCCTTTATCCAGACCCGTCGCGAACAAGGTGAGCAAGCAGAAAAGCGGGGGAAAGAAGTAAAGGAGAAGGTCGTGGGGTCAGAGGCTCAGGGCCGCCGGGCAAGGGGTAAGACATGGCGACAGTGGCCGGTGGATAGTCGGGCCCCCGCAGGGGGAGGAGGGGGTGAGGAGCCCGCATAAAAAAACCCTCCAGAGGAGGGTTTTTTGTCAGACCACAGCCCTTAGAACAGGGTGGTGGAGAGATCGTACAGCTCCTGGTTGAACGGGCGCTTCAGGTTCTCGATGCAGTCGATGATGTCGTGGTGCACCATCTCGTTGCCCTGAATGCCGACGCAGCGGCCACCCTGGCCCGCCAGCAGTTGCTCGACGGCGAAGGCACCCATGCGGCTGGACATGATACGGTCACGGGCAGTGGGAGAACCGCCACGCTGGATGTGACCCAGGATGGTGGCGCGGGTTTCGCGGCCGGTCATGGCCTCGATGTCTTTCGCCAGGGCGTTGACGTCGGTGACGTGCTCGCAGATGGTGATGATGGCGTGCTTCTTGCCCTTGGCTTCCCCTTCCTTGATCTGTTGCAGCAGCTTCTCCTTGTCGAAGGCCACTTCCGGCACGATCACGTACTCGGCACCACCGGCAACGGCGGCAGACATGGCCAGATCGCCGCAGTGGCGGCCCATGATCTCGACCACGGAGATGCGGTGGTGGGAGCTGCAGGTATCGCGCAGGCGGTCGATGGCGTCCACGACCACGTTCAGGGCGGTGTCAAAGCCGATGGTGAAGTCGGTACCGGCGATGTCGTTGTCGATGGTGCCCGGCAGGCCGATGCAGGGGAAGCCCTCTTCGGTCAGCTTCTTGGCACCCATGTAGGAGCCGTCACCGCCGATGACCACCAGGGCGTCGATGCCGTGTTTCTTCAGGTTTTCGACCGCTTCGGCACGGACTTTCGGATCCTTGAAGGCGGGGAAACGGGCGGAGCCCAGGAAAGTACCGCCACGGTTCACGACGTCGGAGACGCTGTGACGCTCGAGCTTGACGATACGGTCCTGGTGCAGACCGAGGTAGCCATCATAGATGCCGTAAACTTCCAGGCCATGATGCAGACCGGCGCGCACCACGGCGCGGATGGCTGCGTTCATACCCGGTGCGTCACCACCACTGGTCAAAACACCAATACGTTTGATTTGTTTGGTCATGAGTGCCTCTGGATCTGAGTTGTCGAAAATCAAGATTCTGAAAAATTCGGCTGGCCGCTTTTACTATATCGGCTTTCCTATGGCGAGAGGGTCCATAGGAAAGCGATATGCAAAGAGGGGCGGGGCCCCTCTTTGCTTGGCGCTTACTTGGCGGCGCCAGCGATGATCTGGGAGAAGTCGTCCACTTTCAGGGACGCGCCACCCACCAGGCCACCGTCGATGTCCGGCTGGCCGAACAGGTCGGCAGCGGTGGCGCCAGTCACGGAGCCGCCGTACAGGATCTGTACCTTGGCAGCCACGGCTGCATCAAAACCGGCCAGGTATTGACGGATGTGAGCATGCACGGATTGTGCGATCTCCGGGGTGGCGGTCTTGCCGGTACCGATGGCCCATACCGGCTCGTAAGCGATGACGGCGTTCTCGAAGGAGGCGATGCCGCAGCGATCGATCACGGCCTTGAGCTGGGTCTCGACCACCTGGTTGGTGGTACCGGCTTCGAACTGGGCCAGGGTTTCACCGATGCACAGCACGGGGATCAGGCCGCCCTTCTGGATGGCTTCGTACTTGGCAGCCACCACGTCGTCGGTCTCTGCGTGCAGGGTACGACGCTCGCTGTGGCCGACCAGGGAGTAGGTGCAGCCGAAGGCTTTGAGCATGGAGGGGGCGTTTTCGCCGGTGAAGGCGCCGGACTCGTGAACGTCGGCGTTCTGGGCACCGTAGGCGATCTTGCTGCCAGCGGTCAGCTGTTCAACCAGACCCAAAAAGATAACCGGCGGGCAGACGGCCACTTGCACGGAAGGATGAGCGGCAGCGGCCGGGGTCAGTCCTTTGATCAGGGCTTCTACAGAAGCCTTGGTGCCGTTCAGTTTCCAGTTACCCATTACCAGGTGCTGTCTCATCTTCTATATCTCCTAGGCATTTGATTGCGCAACATTATATGAATTGAACCGAGCCCAAGATAGCTGACCCGGCGGCAAATGACGTAATTTTTTTTCGCTTTCCTGATCCAAATCAGGAATGCAAGGCGCGATTGCTCACTCGGTGACCTGCCCACGCAAACGGGCCCACCATACCCCAATCCACTCGTGAATGGCAGCCTCGGAATACATCAGATAACGCCCTTTGGGGAGGTAGCTGTAGAGGGGTTGCGGCTCCTGACTCTGCTTGGCGGTGTAATCGGTGGGAGCCGGCACCGCATCGAGTCCCTGACTGCGATAGAGGGCCATGGCCCGGGGCAGGTGGGTGGCCGAACTCACCAGCGCCACCCGCTTGCCGTTGAGGTGGGCGGCGATGCTGACCGCCTCGTCATGGGTGTCTTTGTTGTTTTCAAACAACGTCATGCGCGCACGCGGGATGCCAAGGCTTGCCGCCATGCGGGCGTTGACCTCGGCGTTCGACAGGGGATCCCCGGCCACGGCACCGGAGAAGACCAGCTCGGCCTCTGGATAGGCCAGGGCCAGGCGAACCCCTTCCAGGGTGCGCGCCAGGGAGATGTTGTTTTGCCAGGCGCGCTCTGGGATGGCCGGATCGCTCACATGACCGTTGCCCAGCACGACGATGGCCTGGATGTCAGGATGCTGGCTCACCTCGAAGGGGGGATAGGTCTGCTCCAGGCTGCGGGCCAGCTCGTAGCTCACCGGCCGCGTCCCCATCAGGGCAATGATCACCAAGGAGAGGGTCGCCAGCAGCCTGCCGCTTTTTTGAAAGCGGGTGAACCAGAGCAGCACGAGCGCCAGCACCAACAAGGAGAGAGAGAAGGGGAGCGGCATCAGCAGATGGCCCAGCCATTTCTTGATGACAAAGAAGTTGAGCTCGAACACGACAGACACGTCCTTGAGTTTTCAGCAAATTCGGGATGTGACAGAATACCCCTCTTTTTTCCTGTGGCCCAATCCTGTGTGGTTCCTCCTGCGGCCCTCATGGCGGGGCGGTCGAAGATGAGTGTGTCTTGAAGCAAGATCAGAGTTTTGACGGGCGCGCGGACAAGTTCGCTCGCAACATTTACGACTCCACCAAGGGGCGCATTCGCACCACCATTGTCTGGAGTGACATCGAAGCCTGCCTGGCGCGTCTGGGCAACCGGCCGCTGCGCATCCTGGATGCCGGCGGCGGCTTTGGCTACTTCGCCCAGAAACTGGCGGCCATGGGCCATCAGGTGGAGCTGTGTGATTTGTCGGCAGAAATGCTGGATCTGGCCCGGGAGCAGATCGCCCAGAAGGGGTTGGAAGACAGAATTCGTCTCATCCATTGCCCCATTCAGGATCTCAAGCACCAGGTGACCGGCACCTTCGATCTGGTGCTCTGTCACGCGGTACTGGAGTGGCTCGCCGAGCCGCGCCAGACCTTGCTGGGTCTGTTCCCTTTCGTCAAGGCTGGGGGCATACTGTCGCTGCTTTTTTACAATCGTCACGGCCTCCTGTTCCAGAGCCTGGTGGTGGGTAATTTCGACTATGTGCGCCTGGGCCTTCGCAAGAAACGCCAGACAGCCCTGACTCCCACCAACCCTCAGTTGCCGGAGCAGGTCTATGACTGGATAGGCCGGGGGGGATTGCGGATCATCGGCAAGACCGGGGTGCGCGTCATCCACGACTACATGCGCCACAAGCAGGATCAGGTCGAGAAGTTCGAGGACCTGCTGGCCATGGAGCAGCAATATTGCCGCCTGGAGCCCTTTGTTTCCCTGGGGCGCTACATCCATGTGATGGCCCAGAAACCGGCCGGTTGAGACACACCGGCGTGAATACGATGCGGGATCCAGCCGCCGGGGCGCCACCGACCCCGGCCTATATCACCACGGCGGGCGAAGACCTGCCGACTATAACAACGAGATGATAACGTCATGATGAGTACATCCCGTACCCTGCCAGAGACGGTGGGATGGGTCAGACAGGAGGGGTTGGCGCTGAACCTCCCCACCGACAGGCTGGCCTTTCTGATAGCGATCAAGACGCTCTCCGAGGACGAGTCTGATCTCTCGGAGGCCGCGCTGCACGATGCCTTTGGCTATGTCAGCAGTGCCTTCGGCCAGATGGACGAGACCCTCACCGGTCGCGCCAACAACGCCATCAACGATCTCATTCGCCAGCAACTGCTGTCGCGTTTCACCACCGACATGGTGGCGGGGGAGAGCCTCTACCGCCTGTCGCGCCTTGGCATGAGCATCGTCGATTTCTTCATGGATCAGCGCCAGGTGGACTCCATCAAGCTCTCCATCCTGCTCGAGCACCTGGCGGCCGAGCTCGACACCGCCCGCAAGGCGGCGCTCGAGACCAACACCCGGGAGCAGTGGGACGCCGAGGTGCTGCCGCGCCTCTCCTTCTCCCTGGAAGAGACGCTCGGGCGCATCGATCTCACCCAGCGCGCCATGGACGAGCAGCAAAACCAGGTCAAGAGCGAGATCGCGGCCCTGCTGACCCAGAACTGGGTCGATGCCATCCACAGCTGCGAGAAGCTCCTGCACGAGACCGGCCAGACCCTGCGCGAGTTGCAGGACACCCTGGACGCCGCCGGCCACCGCCTGCAGGCGGGGCTGCTCAACATTCAGGAAGCGGCCCAGGGGCGTGAGGATCTGTTCCACGTCGAGGAGCTGACCCACGCCCTGCAAGGGCGTCTGGACGTCATCACCGCCTGGGGCCAGCAGTGCATCGAGCTCTGGTCCCGTTATGACAGGCACGTCCACAAGTTCATCCGCAACGCCATCGACATGGACAAGAACCGCGCCTTCAGCCAGCGGCTGCGGGAATCCATCCGCAACTTCGAGCAGCACAGCTGGTTGTTGCGGGTGGCCGAAGAGCCCCGTTTGCTGGAGCTGCGGGATGAAACCATCGCCATCCACGACGAGGAGGTGACCGGCGAGGTGCCCCTCGAGATGGAGTATGTGGAGATGGTGGACATCAACCAGGAGCTGGCGGAGCGCATCGAGCGCTACCTGGCCCGCTACCCGGAGCAGGGAGATCGGCTGGATCTTGCCGACGTGCTGCGGGAATACCTGCTGGACTACCCGGCCCATGCCCACTTCGACGTGGCGCGCCTCCTGATCGATCAGGCCGTGCGTCTCGGCCATGCCAGCGGTGAGCGCGAGCACCACCGCCAACCCGCATGGAAACCCATCAACCAAGCTGGATCCAAGGTTCAGGCCTATGTCATCGATCAATACTGAATTCCCCTTGCCCCTGCGTCTCGCAGAGGCCATCGCCAACCCCTTGTTTCCGCGCATCGACACCGCCCTGCGCTCCGGTCGCCACATCAGTGCCGACGAATTCGAGCAGCACTCGGCCCTGGTGGAGTACCACCAGGAGCTGGAGATCTTCTACGGTCGCTATCAGGTGGAACTCATCAAGGCGCCGGAAGGCTTCTTCTACCTGCGTCCGCGCCCGAGCGCCGACATCGGTACAACAGTGTTATCTGAGCTCGACATGCTGGTGGGCAAGGTGCTCTGCTACCTGTTCCTGAGCCCGGACAGGCTCGCCTCTGAAGGGGTGTTCGCCATGGGCGAGCTGCAAGAAGAGGTGCTGAGTCTGGCGGACGAGAAGCAACTGCTGCGCATGGTCAATAGCCGCTCCGGCGGCACGGATCTGGACAAGAAGAAACTCCTCGAGAAGATCCGCACCTCCATGCGTCGCCTCAAGCGCCTCGGGATGATCACCCCCCTTGGCAACAGCGACAAATTCCGGGTCAACGAATCCGTGTTCCGTTTCGCCGCCGATGTGCGCTCCGACGAAGATCCCCGCGCGGTGCAACTGCGGATGATCCAGGAAGGGGAGGCCATTTTCCACGACGACGAGATGCCGAGCAGCGATTCCCTGTTCGAGGATATCGAAGAGGATCTGGACGAGGAGCAGCTGGAGCTGGAGGTGGAAGATGATCTGCAACGTTAATGTGCCGGCACTGATGGTGTCTGCCGGTTTGATGGAGAGTGTGGCGTGAGAGGCAAATTCAAATCCCTGACCATGGTCAACTGGAACGGCTTCTTCGCCCGCACCTTCGATCTCGACCAGCTGGTCACGACCCTGTCCGGCGGCAACGGCGCGGGCAAGTCCACCACCATGGCGGCCTTTATCGCGGCCCTCATTCCCGACCAGTCACTGCTTCACTTCCGTAATACCACGGAAGCGGGTTCCTCCAGCGCGTCCCGCGACAAGGGGCTCTACGGCAAGCTGCAGCGCGGCCACTGCTATTCGCTGCTGGAAGTGATGAACAGCCGCGAGCAGCGGATCTGGGTTGGCGTCCACCTCGAACAGGTGGCCAACCGTGACAACAAGGTCAACATCACCCCGTTCGCCCTGGTGGATGTGCCCGAGCACCTGGCGCCCACGGATCTGCTGCTGGAGAAGCTCGACGACGGCAAGGGCCGGGTACGTGCCTTCGCCGATCTGAAGGGGGCGGCCGCGGAGCTGGGGGCGCTCAAGGTCGTCAAGTTCAATACGGTGACCGATTATCACAACTTCATGTTCGAGTTCGGCATCACCCCTAAGAAGCTGCGTGATCAAAAGGATCGCGGCAAATTCTATCGCCTGATCGAAGCCTCCCTCTACGGCGGTATCTCGTCTTCCATCAGCCGCTCCTTGCGTGAATACCTGCTGCCGGAGAACTCCGGGGTACGCAAGGCGTTCCAGGACATGGAGGCGGCCATCTACGAGAACCGCCGCACCCTGGAAGCCATCAAGGAGACCCAGGGTCAGCGGGATCTCTTCAAGAACCTCATCACCGAGACCACCCACTATGTGGCCGCGGAGTATGTGCGGGGCGCCGCCGAGAAGAGCCGCCTCTCCGAGCTGGCCCTCAAGGCACGCTCTGAGCTCGCCGGCAAACGCCGCCTGCTGGCCGAGGAGAAGCAGCGCGCCATCTATCTGGCGGATGAGGTGGATCAGCTCACCAACCGCGAGAAGCTCCTGACCGACGAGCTGGAGTCCGCCGCCGAGCACCTGGCCAAGGTGATGGCGGCCGTGGCCCTGCAAAAGAAGATTGCCCTCTATCGCGCCGATCTGGCGGAGCTCAACGACAAGCTGGAGCAGCAGCAGGCGGTGGTGGAAGAGATCCACGGCCAGTTGCTGGAAGTGGAAGAGCGCAAGGAGCTGGCCCAGGCAGAGGTAGACAGCCTCAAGACCCAGCTCGCCGACTACCAGCAGGCGCTCGATATCCAGCAGACCCGCGCCATCCAGTACCGTCAGGCGGTGCAGGCCCTCGATGCTGCCCGCGAGCAGTGCGAGCTGCCGGGGCTCGAGCCTGCGCAGGCGAGCGACACCCTGCACCAGTTCCGCGCAGCCGAGCAGAGCCTCACCAGCCGGGTGCTGGGGGCCGAGCAGCAGTTGGCGCTGGCCAAGGCGGCGGTGGCCGAACACGAAGCGGCGCTGGCGCTGCTGCTCAGCATCGCCCCCGAGACAGTGCGCGAGGCCGCCTGGCCCACCGCGCAGGGGCTGCTCAAGCGCCACATCGAGGACAAGGCCCGCATTGCCCAGGGCCAGGGTCTGCGCGCCGCCCTGGCTCGCCTCGAGAAAGAGAGCGAGAGCCAGAAGACCCTCTTGCGGCTGCGAGACGAGCTGGCCCAGGCGTCTGGTCAGCACATTGCCAGCCAGGACGAGTTGGAGATCTTCCTCGAAGCCCAGCGCACCCGCCAGGAGGAGCTCTCCGAGCAGCAGGCAGAGGCCAATCAGCGCCGCGCCAGCCTCGAGCATCAGGGCACTCAGCTGGGCCGCGATATCGCGGAACTGACCAAGCTGGCGCCGCGCTGGCTCAAATCCTTTGAAAAACTCGAGCAACTGCGCGAGCAGAGTGGCTTGGCCTTGGCCACCGCCGAAGAACTCTCTTCCGGCATGCAGAGCGTGCTCGACAAGGAGCGGGAGTTCGAGCAGGAGAGCAACCGCATTCAGGGCCAGAAACAGGCGCTGGAGCTGCAAATTCGCAACCTGCAGCTGGGTGCCGGCGAGGCGGATCCCCGTCTTGCCCGCATCGCCGAGCAGGTGGGGGGCGTGCTGCTCTCGGACGTCTATGACGACATCTCCATCGATGATGCCCCTTACTACTCCGCGCTCTACGGCCCGGCTCGCAGCGCCCTGGTGGTGCTCGACCTCGAAGGCGCCATCGAGCGGCTGAAAAAGCTGGAAGATTGCCCGGAAGATATCTACCTCATTCAGGGCAACCCCGACTCCTTTGACGAGGATCTGGTGGAAGCGGACGAGCTGGGGGACGCCGTGCTGGTGCGCACCAGCAAGCGTCAGGTGCGCTTCTCCCGCTACCCCGAGCTGCCGCTCTTTGGCCGCGCCGCCCGGGAAAAACGGATCGAGCAGCTCGATCTTGAGCGGGAAAACCTCATCGAGGGCTACGCCAAGGCCGCCTTCGAGCAGCAGAAGTACCACCGCCTCTACGGTCACTTCCGCGACTTTATCGGTCAGCATCTGGATATCGCCTTCCGCCCGGACCCCGAAGCGGAAGTGCAGGCCAAGCAGCACGAGCAGCGCAAGCTGCAAGAAACCATCGCCGAGTGCGACAAGCAGCTGAGTGATGCCAAAGCAGCCGCCGCCCAGCTGACCCGCCATATCCAGCTGGTGCAGGGGATGCTGCCCTTTGCCCACCTGTTTGCCGAGGCAGACCTGGCGGCCCGCCTTGAGGCGGCTCACGCCGACGTGGAGGCGCTTAAAACAGCCGAAGCCTTTATCGCCAAACACGGCAAGGCGTTGGAAAAGCTGGAAACCATGGTGCAAGTGCTGCGCCAGGATCCCCAGGATCTGGCTGCCCTGCAGGCGGCCTTTGACGAGGTGAGTGACCTGCTGGCCGAGCAGAAGCGCCGCTGCTACGCCCTCGATCAGCTGGTGGCCCGTTTGCCGCACTTTGCCTATCAGGATGCGCAAGACCTGCTGGGCAAGGCCTCCGAGATGAGCGAGCGACTCAAAGAGAAGCTCAAGGCGGCGGAGCTTGCCGCCCGCACCGCCGGTGAGCAGCACAAGCAGATCACCCAGCGCCACACCGAGGCGCTGCAACTGCGCACGGCGCTGGATTCCAGCGCCTCGGCCAAGGGGCAGACCCTGGCGGAGTTCGAGCAGGAGCTGGCGGCCATGGGCCTGACCCTGTCGGATGACATGGAAGAGAAGGCCCGTGCCCACAAGAAAGAGATTGAAGAGCTGCTTATCCGCACCCGGACCCGCCGCACCAGCGCCGAGGCCCAGTTGCAGGTGTGCAAGCGCGAAATCGAATCCCTTGGCGGTCGTCTCAAGCTCGAAGGCAAGGATTACTACAGCGCCCGCAAATCCCTGGTGGGTCACAAGGCGAGCTGGTCGCGGGTGGTGCGTCTGGCACGGGAGACCGACGTCGAGAAGCGTCTGAACAAGCGCGAGCTGGCTTATCTTGACAGCGACGAGCTGCGCTCCATGTCGGACAAGGCCCTCGGCGCCCTGCGGGTGGCGGTGGCCCACGACGAGGCCCTGCGCGATGCGCTGCGTCTGTCGGAAGGCAACCGCAGCACCGAGCAGAAGGTCGCCTTCTACGTGCAGGTCTACCGTTACCTCAAGGATCGCATCCGCAACGACATCATCCGCTCGGACGATCCGGTGGAAGCCATCGAGGAGATGGAGATCGAGCTGGCGCGCCTCGCCGACGAGCTCAAGCAGCGGGAAACCCACCTGTCCCTCTCCTCCCACGAGGTGGCGGCCAAGATCACCAACATCATCCGCCGGGAGCAGAACCGCATCCGGGTATTGAACCAGGGCCTGCAGAACATCGCCTTCGGTCTGGTGCGCGGGGTGCGTCTCAACGTCAATATCCGCGAGGCCCACACTCGCCTCCTGACCGCGCTCGCCGATCAGAGCGCCATGCACAACGATCTCTTCGCCGACAAGGAGCTCAGCTTCTCCGAGGCCATGGCCAAGCTCTTCCAGCGTCTCAACCCGCAGGTGGAGCAGGGGGAGCGCAACTATCAGGTGATGGGGGACGTGCTGCTGGATTATCGCAACTACCTGGAGCTGGAGATCGAGGTGCAGCGCGGGGCCGACGGCTGGCTGCGGGCCGAGAGCGGCGCCCTCTCCACCGGCGAGGCGATCGGCACCGGTCAGGCCATCCTCTTGATGGTGCTGATCAGCTGGGAGGAGGAGTCCCGCCGTCTGCGCGGCAAGGACATCGCCCCCTGCCGCCTCTTGTTCCTGGACGAAGCGGCCCGTCTGGATGGCAAATCCATCGCCACCCTGTTCGAGCTGTGCGAGCGCCAGGACATGCAGCTGCTTATCGCTGCGCCGGAGAACATCAGCCCCGAGAAGGGCACCACCTACAAGCTCATCCGCAAGGTGCAGGGCAAGCACGAACATGTGCATGTGGTGGGGCTGCGCGGCTTTGGCTTTGCCGACGACAAGCTCATCGCCTGACATCTTCCCCTGACAGGGGCTGACGGGTGAACACACAAACGGGAGGCCTGGGCCTCCCGTTTTCCATGGGAAATGTGAGAGAGTAGGCCCCTGTTAACGGAAGCCTGACTGGCGATGCTGGTCGTTCTGTCCCATCGAGGAAGCAACGCATGACGACGCGACAAAAAGGGCTGCTGGCCTCCCTGTGCCTGCTGCTGGCAGCCTGCAGCAGCCAGCCTGATGCAGGCAGTGCGGGCAACTGGCGAGGCTATACCCAGACGGGGCTTGCCTCCTATTACGCCGATCGCTACCACAACAAGCGCACCGCCAGCGGGGAGCCTTACCAGCGCCACGCCAACACCGCCGCCCACATGACACTGCCCTTCGGCGCCCTGGTGAGGGTCACCAACCTCGCCAACGACAAGAGCGTGGTGGTGCGGGTCAACGACAGGGGTAACTTCCCCCGCGGGCGCATCATCGATCTCTCCAGGGCGGCGTTCAGCGCCATCGGCAATCCCCGATCCGGGCTTATCAAGGTCAGGATTGAGGTGCTCTAGTCGCCGGTTCTGCATGTGCCCGAGCCCCTCCATACCCGGGCCGCTGGAAGAGGATGCTTCCCAGTGATCGCGGGCCATCTTCTTTGTTCCATTGGTGAGGTTGCCAACGCGGCTTCCCATTTTCCGGTGTGCCATTAAGATAGCCAAACGAAAAACAGGGCGTCTTTGCCATCTGGCGGCAACCGGGCATGACATGGTGTGTGAGACACCCCTTCAACCCCTGCCCATGTTTCGCCGCTAAGGAACAGGCTATAAAGTGAGACGTCATTCACAGGGAGGATCAGAACATGACTGACAAACGCGCCATTCAGGCAACGGCCATCCCCGAGCACAAGGCAAAGTCCCTCTATCCGGAGCCCTTTGCCTCCCTGGTCAAGCACCGCACCCGGCGCAGGCTGGGGGATCATTTCGGCCTCGCCAATTTCGGGGTCAATCTGACGACCCTGGCACCGGGGGCCATCTCGGCGCTCAAGCACCATCACGGCCTGCAGGACGAGTTCGTTTATGTGCTCTCGGGCAATCCCACCCTGCGCCACGGGGAGGAGGAGTACCGGATGTCGCCGGGGGAGTGCATCGGCTTCAAGGGGGGCAGCGGCCTGGCCCACCAGTTGCTCAACCACGGTGAGGTGGACGCTGTCTATCTCGAGGTGGGGGACAGGCTGCCAGGGGATACCGTCGACTATCCCGACGACGATCTGGCCCTGGTACAGGGGGCCGATGGCACCTGGTCAGCCAGACACAAGGATGGCACCCCCTATTAGGGGGGGCCTCTTCGGGCAATGAGAGAGACCTCCATGGTGTTCAGCCACTTTTCTGCTGTCAGGGCAGAGGATTTTCTGCCGCTGCTCAACGACGAGACGCTGCGAAAGCACCTGATCCCTCACCCGCTTTTCGATGTGGCCGGGGTGCACGACTGGATGGCGTACAAGCTGGGGGTCGACGCCCGGCCAGGTTGTCGCGTGCGCGCCATCTTCCTCGACGGCACCCTGGCGGGGTGGTGCGGCATCCAGCCCGATGACGAGGGGGTGGAGCTTGCCATCGTGCTCGCCAGGGCCGGCTGGGGAAGCGGCGTGGCGATTTTCAACGAGATGATGGGGTGGGCGAGGGAGCTTGGCCATCGGACGATCCTCTTTCACCTGCTGGATACCCGCCCGCCTTATCGATCCCTCGCCAGACGGGCCATCTGGGTGAGGAAAACGCGCCTGGGCGAACACCCTTTCACCACCTATTGCCTTGACGTTGAACGCTGGTCTGCAGGCCCTTAGCCTGGACCAGGGGTCAGCGAGCCGTGCCGCCCCCTGGCGGGTCCCGTTGCCACTCTTGGCGCATGATCCCTCCCGCTTGTTGCCTGCACCTCTGTGCCCGGCGTGGTATCCGTTCCGTTGAACACAGTGTTCATTCTGCCCCCCTATATGGCCCCCACCGTCCTGCCTACACTGGGCAACGTCTGATGGAGGCGCATCCGACAGTATAAATAGCTGTCCAGGTTGCACTCTCTGGCGTGTTGACGATGTACAACGGAGAAAACTGGATGAAAAAAGAGACAGACAAACTGGTATCGATCGCGGTGCTCAAGGCCCGTGACGGCATGGGAGAGCGCCTTCGCGATGCCCTGCTTGCCTTGATTGGCCCCACTCGCCAGGAACCGGGCAACCTCGATTACGTGCTGTTCGAGTTGAAGGATGAACCCGGCACCTTCTACATGCGGGAAGCCTTCGTGAGTCAGGCCGCCCTGAATGCCCACTGTGAGACCGCGTATTTCCAGGCTTTCGCCCGCCAGGCGGACGAGCTGCTGGCCGAACCCCTTCGGCTTGTCTTCATGGAAGAAGTGAGCCCCTGATCCTTGCCGCAGAGCCCGATGATCCCCTCATCGGGCTTTTTGCCTTCAGCCTCGCTCCGGCAGGTTCATCTGCTCGCTCATGGTGTCGATGAAGTGGCGGATGGCGGTGGTCGTCGGCTGCCCGGCCAGGGGCGGAGCATGGAGCACGCAGAGATCGGCGGGGATCCCCTGCTCGAGGCGGATGAAGCGCACGTGGGGCCACTTCTGGCGGGCGTAGCTCGCGGGCACCAGGGCCACCTGCTGGCTGGTGGCCACCACTGCCATCAGGGTATTGGGCTCCACCACCTCCTGACGCAGGCGGGGGTAAAAGCCCTCCACCAGGCAGGCGTTGATGATGAGATCCGTGGAGGCGGAGTTGGCGCGGCTCATCAGCACGAAGGACTCTGCGGCGAGTTCAGGGAGGGAGACCCGCTTGCGATCCCGCAGGGGATGCTCGTCCGATACCACCAGCACCATGGACTCCCGATAGACAGTCTCGGCCTGCAGCGGGTGGATGTTGAGGGTGTCGGCGAAGCGGGCGAGGCCGATGTCTATCTCCTTGCTGGCCAGCGCCTGCTTCTGGCGCTCGGGGGAGAGCTCGGTGAAGGAGATCTCGCACTCGGGGTGGCGCTGGTGACACTGGCGGATCACCTCGCCAAAGCCGGCCCAGAAGATGGAGCTGACCAGCCCGATGCGGATCTGGTTGCGCTCCATGCGCCCTGCCTGCACCACCCGGTTGAGGCCGCTCTCCAGCACGTCGAACAGGCGATCGCATTCGGCCTGCAACAGGCGCCCTGTGGGGGTCAGGTTCACCTGGCGGGTGTGGCGCTCAAACAGGGTCACCCCCAGCAGGGATTCGAGTTCCTTTATCTGGGCGCTGAGCGGCGATTTGGAGACATTGAGCCGCAGGGCTGCTCGGCTGAAGTGGCCCTGGCTGGCCACTTCATGGAAGTAACGCAACATCTTGAGGGTGACGCGATCGCGCCATTGGGTGTCCGGGAACATGGTCTCTCCAGGCTTGAGGTGTGAGATCGCCGTCAAAGTTTGGGCATGGGAATGGCGGGGCAGGGAGGCGGGTCCCTCCTGACAGCGCGATCCGCATCACTCCGGTTTTCGCCCTCCGGCGACCCGTTTGACGGAGAAATGGCATGAAGCAGCGGTTTTTGGGCCATTTCGGGTGCGTCATTACCCCACTACGCCGGTCATTGTGTTGTATATCGGGATAATCAGGCCGATTTTAGCGATTTTTGTCGTCCAATACCTCCCCTAGAGTGAGCGTCATGTCTCATTCACAGCCTCAAGAGGTACAACTCATGCAACACGATCCCGTACTCAACGCCGTCGCCACCATTCTTGCCCGCAAGCCGGGGTTTGCCCCCCGCGCCGCCATGATCCTGGGCTCCGGCCTCGGCGTGCTGGCCGATGCGCTGGAAGAGAAGGTCACCATTCCCTACGAGGAGCTGGATGGCTTCCCGGTCAGCACGGTGGCCGGTCACAATGGCGAGCTGGTGCTCGGCAAGCTGCACGGGGTGGACGTGGTCTGCATGAAGGGGCGCGGCCACTACTACGAACACGAAACCATGAAGGTGATGACTACCCCGGTGCGCACCTTCAAGCGCCTGGGCTGCGAGCTGCTGCTGGTAACCAATGCGGCCGGCTCGCTGCGCCCGGAGCGCATCGGGGTCGGCTCCCTGGTCATCTTCAACGATCACATCAACACCATGCCGGGCACCCCCATGACGGGTGCCAATGACGAGGCCTACGGCCCGCGCTTCTTCAGCCTGGCCAATGCCTATGACAAGGGGTTGCGCAGCGAGGCGCTGGCGCTGGCCGAGCGGGAGGGGATCGCCGTCAATCAGGGGGTGTTCGTCTCCTACAGCGGCCCCTGTTTCGAGACCGCCGCCGAGATCCGCATGATGCAGATCATCGGGGGCGACGTGGTGGGGATGTCGGTGGTGCCCGAGGTGGTCAGCGCCGCCCACTGCTCGCTGCCGGTGCTGGCCATCTGCGCCATCACCAACATGGCGGAGGGGCTCGGTGACGTGCAGCTCTCCCACGAGCAGACTCTCAAATGCGCCAAGCTGGCGGAAGCGGACTTCATCCGCCTCATCAACGCCTTCATCCAGCACCACTTCCAGTAAGCAGGGAACGACCAGGAGGTCAGATATGTTTGCAGCAGGATTTCTCGGTATGGCGGCGCTGATCCTCATCGCCGTGTTCGCATCGACCAACCGCAGGGCCATTCGCCTGCGCACCGTGGGGCTGGCGCTGGCCTTGCAGGTCGCCATCGGCGCTCTGGTGCTCTATGCCCCGCTGGGACGCCGGGCGCTGGAGGGGATGGCCCACGGGGTCGAGGCGGTGCTGGCAAGCGGCAAGGCGGGGATCCACTTCCTGTTTGGCAACCTGGTCAACTTCTCGGTGGACGGCATCGGCTTCGTGTTTGCCCTCAACGTGCTGCCCCTGGTGGTGTTCTTCTCGGCGCTCATCGCCGTGCTCTACTACCTCGGCATCATGCAGGTGGTGATCCGCATCATCGGTGGCGCCATGGCGCGGCTGCTTGGCACCTCCCAGACCGAATCCATGTCGGCGGTGGCCAACGTCTTCGTCGGCCAGAGCGAGGCTCCGCTGGTGGTCAAACCCTACATGCCCAGGATGAGCGATTCGGAGTTCTTCGCCGTCATGTGCGGCGGCATGGCCTCGGTCTCCGGCACCGTGCTGGCGGGCTACGCCATGATGGGAGTGGACATGCAGTACTTGCTGGCGGCCTCCTTCATGGCGGCGCCGGGCGGGATCCTGTTTGCCAAGCTGATCATCCCCGAAACCAGCCAGCCGGATTACGTCTTTGACAACAGCATCCAGTTTGATGGCAAGAAACCGGAGAACGTGCTGGCAGCGGCAGGCGAGGGGGCCAGCAGCGGCCTCAAGCTGGCGGCGGCCATCGGCGCCATGCTGATCGCCATGATTGGTCTGGTGACCTTGGTCAACACCCTGCTGGGTGGGGTGGGGGAGATGGTGGGCATGCCGCTCTCCCTCGAGCTCATCCTGGGCTGGATCTTCTCGCCGCTCGCCTTCCTGCTCGGGGTACCGCTGGCGGACATCGGCATCGCTGGCGCCATGATCGGCAAGAAGCTGGTGGTGAACGAGTTCGTGGCCTACAGCGATCTGGCGCCCTACCTGAAAGACGCCAGCACGGTTACCGCTGCCGGTCTGCAGGTGTTGGAGGAGAAGTCCAAGGTGATCATCAGCTTCGCTCTGTGCGGCTTCGCCAACCTGGCCTCCATGGGGATCCTGATCGGTGGCCTCGGCACCCTCTGCCCGTCGCGCACCGACTTCATCGCCCGCTACGGTCTGCGTACCGTGCTGGCGGCCACCTGCTCCAACCTAATGAGCGCCGCCATCGCCGGTGTCTTCTTCTCCCTCGCCTGAGTCTCTCACCCTTTGTTTCGGGGCGCTGCGGCGCCCCTCTCTTATCCCGACAGGAGCTATTTATGAACGACGTGACTGTTTTTGAACCTGCCTGCGCCACCACAGAGGCGGCCATCCGGGCCATCCGCTTGATGGATCTCACCAGCCTCAACGACGATGACCACGACGCGCGCATCATCGCCCTCTGCCATCAGGCCCGGACCCCTGTCGGCACCACCGCTGCGGTGTGCATCTACCCGCGCTTCGTGGGGCTGGCCAGGCTCACCCTGGCGGCGCAGGGCACCCCCGAGGTCAAGGTTGCCACCGTGGTCAACTTCCCCCACGGCGACGATGATCTGGCAACCGTGTTGGCCGAGACCCGCGCCGCCCTCGCGGATGGCGCCGACGAGATCGACCTGGTGATCCCCTGGCGTGCCTTGATGGCCGGGGACGAGGCCCCCGCCCGGGCGCTGGTGCGCGGCTGCAAGGCGTTGTGCGGCGCCCGGGTGCTCAAGGTGATCATCGAATCCGGCGAGCTGCAGGAGCCTGCGCTTATCCGCGCGGCCTCCCTGCTTGCCATTGAAGAGGGGGCCGACTTCATCAAGACTTCCACCGGCAAGGTGGCGGTCAATGCCACCCCGGCGGCGTGCCGCACCATGCTGGCGGCCATCGCCGAATGCGATGCGCAGGATCGGGTGGGGTTCAAGGCGGCGGGCGGGGTGAAAAGCGCCCGGGAGGCGGCGGAGTATCTCGCCATGGCGGCCGCACTCTTTGGCGAGGAGTGGCTGGTGGCCGAGCGGTTTCGTTTCGGTGCTTCCAGCCTGCTTGGCCAGTTGCTGGCAACCCTGGGCGAGGGCAAGCTGTCCCCTGCGACCGACCACGGTTATTGATCTCTTCCGTCGGCGCCTGCGGGCGCCCTTGCTGACAGGTGTATCCCATGTCTTCACGTCCCCATGTTGCAAAGGCCCACGGCAAGGTGTTGCTGTTCACCCTGCTCATCAGCCTCTCGTTTCCCATCGGCAGCGCCCTCACCGCGGTGCTGGACCCGCTGGTGGTCACCTGGGCGCGCTACCTGCTGGCCTCCCTCATTTTCGTCGGGGTGCTGGGGTATCAGGGGGGGCTGGTGCAGCCTTCCCTGCGGGATCTTGGGCGCTACACTCTTATCTCGCTGCCGGCCCTCTGCTACTTCGTCGCCATGTTCGTGGCATTGCAGGAGACCAGCGCCCTCGATGCCAGCGCACTCTACACCACGGTGCCGCTGATCAGCGCCCTGGCCGGCATGGTGATCTTGCGCCGCGCCATCGGCTGGGGAATGGGGCTGGCCCTGCTGGGGGGCATGGTGGCTGCGGCCCTCATCATCTTTCGCGGCGATCTGGGATTGGTGGCGAACCTCAGCCTCACTCCCGGCAATCGCATCTACCTGCTCGGCTGCGTGGCCATGGCCCTCAACCCCATCCTGATCAAGCGCTGCTACCGGGGGGAGTCCTTCCTCCACCTGACCGGCTGGACCCTCATCTGCGCCACTGTGCTGCTCACCCCGGTGGCGCTGCCCGGATTGCTTGAAACCGACTGGAGCCGGGTCTCCCTGCCGGTGGGGCTGGGACTTGGCTATCTGGCTCTCTTTGCCACGGCGCTGAGCTTCTTGTTGTTCCAGCAGGGAAGCGTGGCGCTGCAACCGGAACAGGTGTCAGCCTATACCTACCTCATCCCGGTGATGGTGCTGCTCACCGGCATGCTGACCGGGGAGACAGTACACTGGGAACAGGTAGGCTGGGGGGTAGGGGGTGTGCTGCTGACCATGGTGGTCATGGTGCTGCTGCCCCTTCATGCTGGCAAACGTGGGGCGGTCTGAGGGGCTGCCTGTTGCCCTGATCAACCAGGGAGTGCGTCATGAGAAGAACCCTGATCCTGGTACGCCATGGCAAGTCGAGCTGGGAGGACGCATCTTTGTCTTACCGCGCTCGTCCGCTGGCGGCGCGCGGGCTGCGCGATGCGCCCCTGATGGGGGGTCGCCTGGCACACCTGGGGGTGAAGCCCGATCTCATCCTCTCGAGCCCCGCCTGCCGGGCTCTGACAACCGCCCGGCTGCTTGCCGCAGAGTTGGGTTATTCCCCGAACCACATCGCCATCGACGAGGGCCTCTACGAGAGCGATGCCGGGACCCTTCTCGGGGTGGTGGGGGCGTTTTCAGATGATCTCGCCTGCGTACTGCTGGTGGGCCATGATCCTGCCTTCACCGACCTGGCTCATGGCTTTTCCTCCGGTATCACTCGCATGCCGACCTGCGCCGTCGCCCGCTTCATCTTCGACGCTCCCTCCTGGTCGGCGCTCCCGTCCTGCTCGCCGGTGATGGCCGTGCTGGACTTCCCGAAGAAGGGGTAGAGGGGGCGTGGGTTGCAAGCAGGCAGAAACGACAAGGGGAGCCTCGGCTCCCCTTGTCGTGATGGCGACGGGGTCATTTGGCTGCGATGGGCCCCTTGGTGCCCGCGTCGTTGTCGACCCAGCCATCTTCTCCCTTGAGGCGGCGATCCCCCTGGATGGTGTAGATGACCATGCCCTCCTTGAACACCAGGGCGCCGTCGGATTTCCTGGCACTCACCTGCTTGTCGTTGACCCACACCTGATCCTTGTCATCGATGCGGATGTTCGCGACCGTGGCGCCCGTCTCGGGGAAGGTGGCGACCCAGTTGCCGGTGTAGGGGCTGGCGCTGGCCGCTGCGGGGGCGGCGCCAAATCCGGCGGCGGCGTTCTCGGCCTTGCTCTTGTTGATGTCACAGCCGTTGAGCTCGCTCACCTGGGTACAGCCTGAGCGCTCCAGCTTCTGCTCATAGCTCATGTTCAATCCGCCGTCGGCGGCCGGGGCGGCGGTGCCAAATCCTGCCTTGGCGTTTTCCGCCTTGCTCTTGTGAATATCGCAGCCCTGGGCTTCGGTCACCTGGGTGCAGCCGGAGCGTTCCAGCTGCTCGGCGTATTTGTGGTTGATGGCGTGAACCTGGGCGCTGCCCAACAGGGTGAGGGTCAGGATGAGCGCGGTCTGTCTGAACATGATCAATACCTCTGGCAATGGGTCATTCGGGCTTGCCGCTCCCTGGGCGGCAAGGGGCTTGCGTTGGCGAGCTGCAGCCCTCTCTCACCATAGCAGGAGGGAGCGAAAGACGATGCCTGCGTCAGCTCTGGGGGATGCGGACCCCCTTGTCGAGGTAGAGGCTGCTGTAGTGGGCGCGGTGGGTGACGAACATCACCTGATGGCGACTGCCATCGGAGAGAATGATGAAATCACCGGCCTGTGCCGGGCTTTGCAGGCGGATCTCGTGTTCGGGGGCCGTCAGCTTGTCGGCCTCCTCCCGGAAGGTGAGGGTGTAGGAATACATATGGCGCTCCACCGCAGGCTCATATACAGACACGCCTACAACTCTAGCCCCGGTAGCTGGGATCCGCGGCGCCCAAGCGGCGCCGATGGTGCAGATAATGTCAGCCGCGGTGAGGCGCGGGGCTCAGGGACGACCACTGAGCAGGATGGCGCCGCCCAGGGTGATGAAGAGCCCGCCGGTGATGCGGCCAACGAGGTGCTCGCCGCGACCTGGCTTGAAGTAGCGACCGGCGCGCCTGGCCAGGGCGACATAGCACAGATGCACCAGGCTGACGATGGCGCAGATGGTCAGGTACATGGTGATGAACTGCAGCGTCAGCGGACTCTGGTGATCGAGGAACTGGGGCAGCAGGGCGCAGAGGAAGACGATGGTCTTGGGGTTGCTGGCGGAGACCAGAAAGGCTTCTCGCAGCAAGGAGAGGGTGGTTCTGGTGCGTCCCCGCGCGGTGGAGGGAGAGAGCCCTTGGCCACCGGTATTGGCCGCGCGCAGCGCCTTGTAGCCCAGATACACCAGGTAGCCACCCCCCGCCAGCTTGAGGGCGACAAAGAGGGGAGGCAGGGTTTGCAGCAGGGCTCCCACCCCCATGGCGACCAGACCGATGAGGATGGCCTGGCACCCCAGGTTGCCGAGGATGCTGACAAGGGCGGCGCGCCAGCCGTGTTGCAGACCGTTCTTGACCACCAGCAGCACATTGGGGCCAGGGGTCAGGGTCGCCAGCAGATAGGCCAGCGCAAACAGCATCCAGGTATTGGGGTTCATGAGCACGTCCTTGGCGTCAAAGCTGGCATGATGCCAGCCTCTTCGACGAGTCGTCCAGCAGCGTCTCTCCCGGCCCCGAAGAGGATTCAGGGGAGGGCAATCCGGTGCAGCATGGTCTGCGGCTGGAAATGCAATAGGCAAGGATATGTATAAAAAAATCGCATGAAAGCAGTTTTTATGATGTGTTAAAACCGCAGATAAGCTGTCCTTTTTCTCACCGGCTAACCTATGGCATCGCAGCATACTGATTTCACCGATATCGATGGATCGCCAATCGTAAGCGCTGCTCGTCCTGCCCCGAGCTTGTCGACTTGCAGGGTTCCTTGAAGCGCTCTTTCCTTGGTGCGAGAAAGATCACTGTTGTGGACAGAAAGGTCTCCTCTACTTGGCCATATGGAACCGCAATGAATGAGGGGGGAGGATGTCACTTTTTGATGAGCGTCGAGTGCAGGATCTCTGTGCCCGCTTGCTGGCAGACACTAATAACCAGGGGTATTCACTCGACAGCAAGCATGGCCGCGAGTTGCGAAATCTCTTGCAGGCTGTGGGTGGCGTCAAGCCGGTGGGGCGAGGAGCTCGTCATGTGCTGACTGATGCTGGGAGGGATTATCTCGCAGCGCAGCTGGCACAGATGGCACCAGTCATACCGGACAGGCGTGACACGATACGGGCTCTCGGGGTGGACCTGCCAGCACATCTAAACCAGGCCAGTTTTCATGCCCTCTGGCATGGGGACAGCAAGAGCGGGATAGATCCAGATAATGACGCTATCGACATCACGCTGACACAGGATGAAGTGATTCGACTGCGTACGCTGAGCCCGTTGTCACTCATCGACCAGGACGGACTGCACCACGACATGAGGGCGCAACTGTCGCTATTGGGAGAGCTGGTTTTACCGGAGCGTTGCTTGAGCAAGTTGCATGGTATTGAGTGGCAGGGGCGGCAACTGGTGACGGTGGAGAACAAGGGAGCCTTCGTGGATTACCCGCTGCAAGTTGGGGAGTTGTTGCTCTATGTACCTGGCCGCAATACCAGGTTGGTACGGCAGGTGTTCCCGCTGTTGCCGGCTGCCGTACCCTGGGCCCATCTTGGCGATCTGGATCAGCGCGGATTGGATATCGCCAACGAGTTGGCCCATGCCCTTCGTCGTCCGCTGGCTCTTTGGCTGCCCGACACCTTGATGGCCTATGTTCATCACTATGCCCGCCCTCTGATCCGTCGCCTGGAGGGGCAATCGATCAGCAGAGGCAAGATCCCATGGGAGGAGGTACCCGTGGTGAGTGAGCATGGCAAGCAGTTGGAAGAGATCTTTATATATCTGATCGAAAAGGGATTGTGGTTGGAGCAGGAAGTATTGGTGTTAGCCGGAGGTTGGCAGTCATGGTCACTCGACGTGCCTTGCGGCCCACGCAGTAATAAAAAAACCGCCATCAGGCGGTTTTAATGGTTGTCAGCCCCTATTTCAGGGCTTTTTTCAGCTTTTTGATCTTGCCTTCGTGCTTGGCGATTTTCGCCTGGCGGGCGGCGATCTTCTTCTTGATCTCTTTCTTGCTGGCCATGGGGCGGCTTCTTGGTCTCGTGGGCGCCATGGGGATCAGGGTGCCCGGGGTCTTTCCATGCGTGCCGGGAAGGCCCTCTCCGTTGGCGCACTGGCGGCCAGGGGAGGGGGCATACCGCGGAACTGGTTTGCAGGATAGTCCAGTTTCCCCCGGATGCCACCCGAACGGCAGGAAACAGAGGCAACAAAAAAGCGCCCCTGGGGGCGCTTCTGGCTTGAAGGGGTCGGAATCAGGCCTTCTTCAGGTAGGCGGCCACCAGCACGATCTGCATGCCGTTGACCTTGCCCTCGATGTGCAGCGGGTTGTTGGTCAGGCGAATGCCCTTGACCAGGGTGCCGCGCTTGGCGGTGAAGCCGGCGCCCTTGACGTCCAGATCCTTGATCAGGGTGACGGAGTCCCCTTCCACCAGCACGGCGCCATTGGAGTCGACGGTCGGCACGCTGTCGTCATCGTCGCTGGTCACGCCGGCGTCTGCCCAGGCCTTGACCTCGTCTTCCATGTACATCATGTCCAGCATGTCCTGGGCCCAGAGCTCGCCCCGGGCGACGAGGGCCTTCAACTGGCGCCAGGCCATTACCTGCACCGCCGGCACCTGGCTCCACATGCTGTCACCCAGACAGCGCCAGTGGTTCACCTCCGTGGTGTCCGGCTGCTCCAGCTGGCCGCGGCAGGTGGCGCAGAGGGCCACGCTGTGGTCGTCGTCGTTGGCGGGGGAGTGCGGCACCGGGAAGGCAGTCAGCGCATGTTCTGCGCCACACAGCTCGCATTTGGCGTTTGCACGGGCTTGCAGGATGGCATTGATGGTCATGATTGGGTTCCGTTTATAGGGGTAAAGCGGCTCGCCGTGGCGGGCTGCGCGAATGAGGGGGCGGAATATAGCACAAATCCCTGCTTTTTGTCAGGCTACCAGAGGCGCACAGGCGAGTGCTTTTTGACGGCAGATCGCTAGAATGAGCCTCCCTTTTTGCGCCAAAGGACAGGTTCACCGTGCTGGCCCACCGTTTTCGACAACTGGACTGCTTGCTCACCGCCGAGCGACGCTGGTGGCAATACCAGCCCTATCACCACCTGGGGATCGCCTTTGCCCGCGAGGCGCCAGCCCTTGCGAAGTGCCTGGCAGCCCTGACCCTTGACGAGATAGCGCACCTCGACGGGGACATGGATGCGCTCTGCACCCTGCTCGCCCCCTGGATCCCGGTGGGGGCCGAGTTGCAGGCCCTCGGCGAGCTTGCCCCTTTCGCCCCCGAGCCCGTCCAGTGCGCCAGGGCCATGGCGATGTACATGCCGGGACGCAAGCAGGGGCAGATAGAGGCCTTCACCGGCTGTCTCCCCCCCCACCAAGGTCCCTATCTGGAGTGGTGCGCCGGCAAGGGGCATCTGGGGCGCCTGGTGTCGCTGCACCGTGGCGCCGAGATCCTGAGCCTGGAGTGGCAGGGGGCGCTCTGCGAGGAGGGGCGGCGGCTCGCCGCGCGCGACGGCGCCAACATGCGGTTCGTGGAGGCGGATGCCTTTGCCGCCGAGTCCGGGGCCCTCATCGCCCCGCACCATCACGCCATGGCGCTCCATGCCTGCGGTGATCTGCACACCCATCTGCTGACGCGGGTGGCCGAGGGGCGTGCCCAGGGGGTGACCCTCTCCCCGTGTTGCTACCACCTTATCAGGGGAGAGCACTATGCGCCCCTCTCCCGGGCCGCCAGGGCCAGTGCCCTGCGCCTTGGCAAGAGCGACCTGAAGCTGCCGCTGCAGGAGACGGTGACCGGCGGCGCCCGCATCGCCCGGTTGCGGGAGCGGGAGGTGGTGTGGCGCCTCGCCTTTGACTGCCTGCAGCGCCAGGTGCGCGGGGTGGATGAGTACCTGCCGGTGCCCAACCTGCAAAAGAGCCTGCTGACCGGGGGCTTCGAGGATTTCTGCCACTGGGCCGCCGAGCGCAAGGGGATGGGCTTGCCCGCGGGGCTCGACTACGCCGCCTTGCTGGCACAGGGGGAGCGGCGCTTTGGCGATGTCGCCCGCATGGAGCTGGTGCGCCACCTGTTTCGCCGCCCCCTGGAAATCTGGCTGCTGCTCGATCGCGCCCTCTTCCTCGAGGAGCAGGGCTACCGGGTGGAGGTAGGCACCTTCTGCCCCAAACCCATGACCCCGCGCAATCTGCTGATCCGGGCGGTGCGCGCAGGGGGGATCTGAGCAAGCGTCCGCACAGGTCGGATGGCTGCGCCAACAAGACCAGGGGCTGGATCCCCCTGCAAACGAGCGCCATCTGAGTGCAGGGAGGCATGGCTCACAATTTCGCCAAATTCTTAATTCTTGTCGTGAATTTAGTTGTCAGGATGCCTATGCTCGCCCTGACATTTTCAAGACAAGGATGGTTACCCATGTTCATGCTCACGCGCACCGCCTGCCTGGTTGCCCTCGTCTGGGCGCTGCCCGGCCAGAGCGCCATGACAATCCAGCCCGATCCCCAGAACAGCGGCGGCTATGTGATGGCGGCGGCGGATCTCGCCAGTGCGGCCCAGGCCAAGACCGCCAACCCCATGTACGGGATCTGGTCCCACGCCCTGGCCACCCGGCCCAACACGGTGGTGGAGGCCATCGTAGCCCGCGCCCCCGGCAACCCGGACAACGTCAAGCGGGTCGAGCGGGTCTTCACCGAATCGGACTGGGAGTTCCTGACCCAGATGGCCGCCCCGGAGTACACCTACGAGCGCTTCCTGCGGGCGGTGGGCAAGTTCCCCGCCTTCTGCGGCGACTACACGGACGGGCGCAATGCGGACGCCATCTGCAAGAAGTCCATCATCACCGCCTTCGCCCACTTTGCCCAGGAGACCGGCGGCCACATCGCCAAGGAGAATGTCTCCGACAACCCCCTGGGGCTGGAGGAGTGGCAACAGGCCCTGGTGCACGTGCGGGAGATGGGCTGGTCTGAGGGGCAGACCGGCTACACCACGGGGTGTGGCCAGAGTGACTGGCAGAACCGGCGCTGGCCCTGCAGCACCGGTCAGGGCTATTTCGGTCGCGGCGCCAAGCAGCTCTCCTATCACTTCAACTACGGCGCCTTCTCCGAGGCCATGTTCGACGGCGACGCCTCTGTGCTCCTCAACAACCCCGGGCTGGTGGCGGACTCCTGGCTCAACCTCGCCTCCGCCATCTGGTTCTTCCTGACGCCCCAGGCTCCCAAACCCGCCATGCTGCACGTCATCGATCGGACCTGGGTGCCCTCCCAGCGTGAGCTGGCGGCGGGCATCGGCTACGGCTTTGGCACCACCATCAACATCATCAACGGTGGCATCGAGTGCGGCGAGCAGAACAAGAACAAGGGCCAGCCGGTCAACCGTATCCGCTACTGGGAGGGGCTCGCGGCCCACTACGGGATCCCGCTGCTGGCGGACGAGAAGAACACCTGCTGGCAGCAGACCCCCTATGGCAGTCTCAACCTCAACGGCGCCACTGACGTGCTCTACACCAACTGGGACGGCAACTGGAAATACTACCCGGACAGACCCGGCGGCTACTCCTTCGAGTGCGATCTGGTGGGGTACCAGACCGCCTATTCGGCCCTGGTGCCGGGGGATTACGAGAAGTGTGTGACCAACTTCTACGGCTCCCACGCCAGCTGGCCCAAGGTACGGGTGGTGGCCACGCTGGATCCGGCCCCGGTCGACCCCGGCACGCCGCCGGTGGACGGGGTACCGGCCTGGGAGGCAGGCAAGGTCTACACCGCGGGCAACAAGGTGAGCCACAAGGGGGTCATCTATCAGGCCAAGTGGTGGACCCAGGGCAACGAGCCGGGCAAGGGGGATCCCTGGGCACCGGTGACCTGAGAGTCAGTACAAGAGCAAGCACTCCGGGGAGGCCGCGCGCCTCCCTTGTTGATCGCCGCGCTGGCTTGCTGCGCCTCTTTTGGCACTGATAGAGTGCGGATTCACATCGAGGGAGGATGACCATGAACATCGCCATTCATTTTGAAATTCCGGTACAGGATCTGGAGAGAGCCATCCGCTTCTATGAGGGGGTCTTCGAGACGGTACTGGAGCGGGTGCAGATCGATGGCAACGAGATGGCGCTCTTTCCCCTGGAAAGTGGCACGGCGGGCTGCTCCGGCGCCCTGGCGAAGGGGGAGAGCTATATGCCGAGCCTGGATGGCACCCGGATCTATCTGCGGGTGCCTGACATCGAGGGGACCATGGCCCGGGCGCTGGCATCGGGCGGGGCCTGTCTCTATCCCGTCACCCAGGTCGGGGAGGGCCTCCGGGTGGCGGAGTGTCGGGATTGCGAGGGGAATCGCATCGCCTTGCAGGAGGGAACCTGACCATTATTTATCCGGTGCATGGGATGTGTTGAGTCATTCACACGATGAATAAAGAGGGGGGGGGTCCCGCTCCGGGAGCCTCAGCCCCGCGGTGAGGCCCCGGAATGGTCAGTTGCCGCCCCCCGGATCCCGTGCTACTTCATCTGGTGCGGCAAGAAGGCGAGCACCCGTTCGCCCGGTCTGTCGCCCCAACTCTCAGGAGGCATCATGGAAGGACATTGTCTGTGTGGCGGGATCACCGTGTCGAGCGGCGATCACAAGGTGGTCAACCTGTGTCACTGCGCCATGTGCCGGCGCTGGTCAGGGGGGCCCATGTTCGCGGTGCACGGGGGCAAGGGCGTGCGGTTCACCGGGATGACCCCGGTGGCCTACCGCTCGTCGGAGTGGGCGGAGCGCGGATTCTGCCCCACCTGCGGCACCCATCTTTTCTACCATCTGTTGCCGACGGACGAGTACATCCTCTCTGCCGGCCTGTTTCAGGATCAGGGGTTCGAACTCACCGGGCAGATCTTCATCGACGAGAAGCCCGACTTCTATGCCCTCAAGAACGACACCCCGACCCTGACCGGGCAGCAGGTGTTCGAGCAGTT
This sequence comes from Aeromonas sp. FDAARGOS 1418, assembly GCF_019048585.1. Classification (NCBI taxonomy): domain Bacteria; kingdom Pseudomonadati; phylum Pseudomonadota; class Gammaproteobacteria; order Aeromonadales; family Aeromonadaceae; genus Aeromonas; species Aeromonas sp. FDAARGOS 1418. The sequence goes on from NZ_CP077387.1 coordinate 2,906,437, forward strand.
CGCCCCCAAACCCTGAGCCTGTACTCACCCCGAGGAGAAGCCATCATGGATGAACAACCGAAGGTGAAGGGGCCTGCCTCCTATTTTCCCGCCATCGAGCAGAAATACGGCCAGCCCATCGTCCACTGGCTGACCCTGCTGGCAGGGCGGGAGGAGCGCAAACACATGGCCCTGGTGGCCTGGCTCAAGGACGAACACGCCATGGGTCACGGCCATGCCAATGCCCTGGTGGCCCACTTTTTGGCGCAGCCCGATGCGCCCGGCGTGGCATGACAGTGCCACAGTGCAAAACGTGCAGGACAGCCAGAGGAGCAGAGAGATGAAGATAAGCGTCAGCGTCTGGGTTGCCAGGCCGATTGCCGATGTGTGGCAGGGCTGGAACACCCCCGCCAGCATCATGGCGTGGAACGCCGCCTCCCCGCAGTGGCACTGCCCCCAAAGCCGGGTGGACCTGCGGGTGGGTGGGCGTTTTTGCCACCACATGGCGGCGCGGGATGGCAGCACGGGGTTTGATTTCGAGGGGACCTTCACCGAGGTCACAGCGCCGACGGGGCTCGGCTACGTCATGGACGATGGCCGCGAGGTGAGCGTGCGGTTCGTGGCAGAGCAGGGGGGCACCCGGGTGGAGGAGCGGTTCGATGCCGAGTCCCTGCACAGCGGCGAACAGCAGCGGGCGGGGTGGCAGAGCATCCTGGATAACTTCAAGCGCCATATGGAAGCCGTCGGCTGACCCTGCGGGGCGCCAAGAAAAAACCACCGCAAGCTGGCGGTGGTTTTTTTATGGCGTTCGCCCGGAGCAAGGCGGGGCGGGGAAGGGGGTCACTCCTCGATGTCCAGCAGCACCAGGATGGCGCTCTCGCCCCCCCACTCCCGCGGCGCCTGGTGAAAGGCGCGCACAGCGGGGTGCTGGGCCAGCCAGCTCGGAATGCGCTGCTTGAGGACGTGCTTGCCGATGCCGTGCATCACCGAGGCGACGTGGATGTTCTCTTTTCGGCACAGGGTGAGCAGGGCCGCCAGCTCCTGCTTGGCCTGGTGCTGGTTCATGCCGTGCAGATCCAGATAAATCTCCGGCGGGTAGCTGCCGCGCTTGAGCTTTTTCAGCTCGAATTTTGACACGTCGTCGCGCACGTAACGGGTCGGCCCGTCCGCCTCGAGATGGGGCTGGTACTCGTCGCTGAAAAAGTGGTCAACCCCAAGCTTTTCGCGGCTCTCGCGCACTTCGCGTTTCTGCTTGACCGGGCTTGAGGAGGCCCTTATGGTATCTTGCTTAATTTTCCGGGTACCTTTGACAGCATCACGAAACAGCAGGCTTTCCTCGTCTGTGAGTGAGGGCGTTTTTTTCATCAGGTACTCGTCTTGCTCGCTGTATAAAATTCTCGGGCCGGATATTACTCGACTTGGAGGTGGATTTGGACAAGATATTTATCGATGAGGTGGTTGCCGAAATGCACACCATCCAGGACATGTTGCGCTGGGCCATGAGTCGTTTCAACGACGCCGGGATCTTCTACGGACATGGTACCGACAACGCCTGGGATGAGGCCGTGCAACTGGTGCTGCCCGCGTTACATCTGCCGCCGGACGTGGATCCCGCCATGCGCCACTCCCGCCTGACCACCAGCGAGCGCCACCGCATCGCCGAGCTCATCATCCGCCGCGTGCAGGAGCGCATTCCGGCGCCCTACCTGACCAACAAGGCCTGGTATGCGGGCTGGGAGTTCTATGTGGACGAGCGGGTGCTCATCCCGCGCTCCCCCATCGCCGAGATGGTGGCCAACCGCTTCGCCCCCTTCCTGAAAGACGAACCGACCCGGATCATGGACTTGTGCACCGGCTCCGGCTGCATCGCCATCATCATGGCCCACGAGTTCCCCCATGCGGAAGTGGATGCCATCGACATCAGCGTCGATGCCCTCAACGTGGCCGAGCGCAACATCAACGATCACGGGCTGGAGCAGCAGGTCATCCCCATTCGCTCCGATCTGTTCCGGGATCTGCCGGCCGGTGACAAGTACGATCTCATCGTCTCCAACCCGCCCTATGTGGACTCCGAGGACATGTCGGATCTGCCGGAGGAGTTTCGCCACGAGCCGGAGCTGGCCCTGGCGTCGGGCTCCGACGGCCTCAAGCTCACCAAGCGCCTGCTGGCCAATGCCGCCGACTTCCTGAAAGAGGATGGGGTGCTGGTGGTCGAGGTGGGCAACAGCATGATCCACCTGGAAGCCCAGTTCCCCGAGGTGCCCTTCACCTGGGTCGAGTTCGAGAACGGCGGCCACGGCGTCTTTGTGATGACCCGCGCAGAGCTCGAGCAGTACCAGGCCCATTTCGCCATTTACAAGAACTAAGCAGCAAGGAGCATCCATGGCAGGGAACAGTTTCGGCCAACTCTTTCGGGTCACCACCTTCGGCGAGAGCCACGGTCTGGCGCTGGGCGCCGTGGTCGACGGCTGCCCGCCGGGGCTGGAGATAAGCGAAGACGATTTGCAGGGGGATCTGGACAGGCGCAAGCCCGGCACGTCCCGCTACACCACCCAGCGCCGCGAGGCGGACGAGGTGAAGATCCTCTCCGGGGTGTTCGAGGGCAAGACCACGGGCACCTCCATCGGGCTGCTCATCGAGAACACCGATCAGCGCTCCAAGGACTACTCCGAGATCAAGGATCTGTTCCGTCCGGGTCACGCCGACTACACCTATCACCAGAAGTACGGCCAGCGTGACTACCGTGGCGGCGGCCGCTCCTCGGCCCGCGAGACCGCCATGCGGGTCGCGGCGGGGGCCATCGCCAAGAAGTACCTGAAACAGGTGTACGGCATCGAGATCGTGGGTTTTCTCTCCCAGCTCGGCCCCATCAAGGCGGAAGGGTTCGACGAGAGCCAGATCGAGCAGAACCCCTTCTTCTTCCCCGATGCGGGCAAGCTGGAGGCGCTGGATGAATACATGCGTGCCCTCAAGAAAGAGGGCAACAGCGTGGGCGCCAAGGTGTGTGTCGTGGCGCGCAACGTGCCGGTGGGCCTGGGGGAGCCGGTGTTCGACCGCCTCGACGCCGACATTGCCCACGCCATGATGGGCATCAACGCGGTGAAAGGGGTGGAGATCGGTGACGGCTTCGCGGTGGTGGAGCAAAAAGGCTCCGAGCATCGGGACGAGATGACTCCGGCCGGCTTTGCCAGCAATCATGCGGGGGGCATCCTGGGGGGCATTTCGTCGGGTCAGGAGATCGTGGTGAGCATGGCCCTCAAGCCTACCTCCAGCATCACGGTGCCGGGCAAGACCATCACCACCAGCGGTGAGGCCACCGAGATGATCACCAAGGGTCGTCACGACCCCTGCGTCGGCATCCGTGCGGTGCCCATCGCCGAGGCCATGCTGGCCCTGGTGCTGATGGATCACCTGCTGCGCCACCGCGCCCAGAACCAGGGCGTGCAAACCCAGACCCCGCAGCTGCGCTGATCATGCTGCGGGCAGGGTGAGTGATCACCAGGAACGACAAGGCGACCCCAGGGTCGCCTTTTTCGTGGTTTTTTGCCGGCGCCTGCCTCAGGGGGCCGATGGCGTCGAGAGCGATGGGTGCCGGGTTGCGTCCAGGCGGCAGCGGGGCGGCGCAAAGGCGGGGTCCGGTGAGGGCAGGGTGGCGATGGCGGCATCAATGCGGGCGAGCGCCTCATCGTTCACGGCCTCTTTGGCAAACATCAGGCGCACCGGCTGCTGGTGCAAGAGCACCTGACACTGGATGGCGTCGCTCGCCCCGAGCTGGCCGAGCCGGTAGCGGGCGTACTGCCACTCCATGATGACGCCGTCGAGGCGGCGCGCCAGCAAGAGGGTGAGCAGCCTGTCATCGCTGTTGTATTCACTCGTCTGCCCGAGGGCAGGGCACTCCTCGCTCATCGGCAGGGGGCGGGTGCCCCGCAGCTTGCCAAGGCGCAGCCCCTTGGCTTGGCACAGAGTTGCCAGCTCGGTGAACCCTTGCCAGCCCTCGGGCTCCCCGGCCTGCGGGCGCTGGCTCAGCAGCACGAAGCTGGCGCGCCGATAGGGGGCGGAGAAGCGGGCGAACCGCTCCCGCTCGGGGGTCTTGAGGGCGCCCATGGCCACGTCCAGCTGCTGGCGCTCCATCAGGTAGAGGGCCCGGGCCCAGGGGAGGTTGCGAAAGGCGGGCTCAACGCCTGCCTTGCCCAGGATCTGGCGGGTCAGGGTCACGTCCAGTCCGCTGAGGGTGCCGTCGGCATCGATCTGGCTGAAGGGGGGCCAGTGGCTCCAGGCCACCGACAGGGTCTCCCTGGCGGCGAGGGGCGGGGCGAAGAGCAGGGGCAAGACGAGGCCCAGCATGCGCCGGGCGGTGGGGGTGAACTTCCGTTTCAATCAAAACCTCCTGTTCCGTGTATCGCGCCGTCCCCGGCAGGCTGTGCAGGGGCTTTGATACATACGGCGATTCGGGCCATTTTGTCCTGCCTTCGTCGCTATTTCCAGCCGCGCTGGGAGGTGCATCACATTTTCCTCGTCTAAGTGCGCCAACTCCGTTAGACTGCGCCTCTATTCTTTCCCCTTTGCTCTGCTCCCCGGGGAAATCGTTGTTTTCTCTATAGGCCCGGATCCTGTGAGATGGCATCGGCTCAGCAGAGGAGCCCCACCACGATCTTTGGCGCCCCTATCCCTAGCAGGTAACTATGAGTTTTACTTCCCTCGGTCTGGCCGAACCCTTGTTGCGTGCCGTTGCCGAGCAAGGCTACGACACCCCGTCTCCCATTCAGCAACAAGCGATCCCGGCGGTACTGGCTGGCCGTGATCTGATGGCCGCCGCCCAGACCGGGACCGGCAAGACCGCAGGTTTTACCCTGCCGATGCTGCAGCGTCTGACTGAAAGCAAGCGCAAGGTCTCCCCGAATCGCATCCGTGCCCTGGTGCTGACCCCGACCCGCGAGCTGGCCGCCCAGGTGGGCGAGAGCGTGCGCAACTACGGCAAACACCTGCCGATCCGCAGCCACGTGGTATTTGGCGGCGTGAGCATCAACCCACAGATGATGGCGACCCGCCGTGGTCTGGACGTGCTGGTGGCCTGCCCGGGCCGCCTGATGGATCTCTACAACCAGAACGCCGTCAAGTTCGACGAAGTGGAAATCCTGGTGCTGGACGAAGCGGATCGCATGCTCGACATGGGCTTTATCCGCGACATCCGCCGCATCCTGGCCCTGCTGCCGAAGAAGCGCCAGAACCTGCTCTTCTCCGCCACCTTCGCCGATGAGATCCGTGAGCTGGCCACCGGTCTGCTGGACAACCCGGCGGTGATCGAAGTGACCCCGCGCAACAGCACCGCCGAGCGTATCGAGCAGCTGGTACACCCCTGTGACAAGGCCAACAAAATTGCCCTGCTGAGCCACCTGGTCACCAGCAACAACTGGCAGCAGGTGCTGGTGTTCACCCGTACCAAGCACATGGCCAACCGCGTTGCCGAGACCCTCGACAAGAACGGTGTCAGCGCCGCCGCCATCCACGGCAACAAGAGCCAGGGTGCCCGTACCCGCGCCCTGGCCGGTTTCAAGGATGGCAGCGTCAAGGTGCTGGTGGCGACCGACATCGCCGCCCGTGGCCTGGACATCGACAAATTGCCCCAGGTGGTCAACTTCGAGCTGCCGAACGTGGCGGAAGATTACGTGCACCGCATCGGCCGTACCGGCCGTGCCGGCGCCGCCGGTCATGCCATCTCCCTGGTTGCGGCCGATGAAGGCAAGCTCATCAAGGCCATCGAGCGGCTGACCAAGCAGAGCATCCCCTGCGAGCAGGTGGCCGGTTTTGAAGCCTCCCGCGAGACCCTCGACAACATCGCCCGTGGCATCGGCGCGCCGCTTCGCAAAGAGCCGCGGGATCCGAGCGAGCAGCGCCGTGCGCCGCGTCCGCAAGGTCAGGGCCAGCGTCAGGGTGCCGGTCGTTCTGCCAACGGTGGCAATGGCGGCGGTAACCGCTCCGGCAACGGTGGCAAGCCCAAGCCCCAGGGCGGTCAGCGTCCGGAAGGCGGCGCCGCCAAACCGGCCCAGGCCCGTCGTCCGCGCCGCGCCAGCCACAACCAGTAAGCGGTCAGGGAGCCTGCTCCCTCGCTTGGTTGATGTAAAAAGCCCCGGCACTCTGGCGGGGCTTTTCTATATCCGGGAGTTGGGCGAGTGGGGCGGGCAGTGCCCGTCACTCGCCATAGAGGGTGATTTGCAGCACGTTGGCGATGGCGCTGCCGTTCCAGTGGTACTCCAGATGGCGGGGCTGATGGACGCGGCTGACCAGGCGCGGGCGATAGAGCAGGTAGCAGTCGTGGCCGCTGTGGCGCACCGAGCGGTAACAGATGCCGTCCACATCCAGGGCTTTCTGCTCGCGGGCGAAGGCCTGGGAATACCCGTAGTCGGTAGCATGGTAGAGCGGTGTGGCGAGAAAGGCCTCACCGGTAATGTCGACCAGGCTGGCGCTGAACTCGGCATGGATCACCCGCATCTGCACCTTCTGGGCGGGTTCGCGGGTGTAACCGAAGACGCGCTCCTGGTGGTAGACCGTCTCCTTGATGGCGGTGTCGAGGCTGGGGGCGCAGTAATAACCGCCAAAATCGCCGGTAGTGAAGCGGGCACCTTCCGGATTGAGGTGGGTGAAGGCGGCCATCACATGGCTGCCGCCGGGCAAGCCCACCAGCCAGTCCGCTTTCGGTATCCGCGTCAGCTCGCCGGCCTCTTCCCTCAGCCTGTCGTTGGTCAGCGCCTCGATGGCCCAGACCGCCTCCAGTTCGTCGGCGTTGGCCACATCCTCATAGAGGCAGATGGTGGGGTAGCGGCTCGGGATGATCCGGTAGGCGGACTCGTCCTTGAATGCGCGCTGCGGAGGCGTCTGCATCAGGCCATGCCTCCGCGCCAGGCGTGCAGGCGGGTAGCGACCTCATACAGATCGGCCACGCGGCCACCCTGCATCACCTCCATGGCGCTGCGGCCGGCGAAGAAGGGGTGGCTGTTGGACTTGCGTACCCAGCCATAGATGCTCTCGTCCGCGCTGAACAGTACCCGCAGGCTCTTGTGAATGTTGAGCAGGTAGCTCATTCGCTCCTGCAGATCCGCACTCAGTCTGATCCCGCCGTCGGACTCCTTGTACTTGTTCAAAGTTGAACGCGAAGAGATGCCGAGCAGTCGCAATTGTTCATCTGTGTTGCACTGCCATTTGTCCAGGATGCGAAACACCACTGGCAGCGCCTTGCTGGGATCAACGGCGCCATCTTGCCGTTGAACGTGTGCGGTTGCGACCATGTCAGGCTCCTTGCTGGATTGAGCGTGTGTTCTGTTGCCAAAAAGGCGATCTGCTATCAGTGTACAAGAGTTGTTCACACATATACAGGATGTCGATACATGGTGCATATATGAACGTTTGATGTATCAGGGAGATGATCACCGCGCAGGCGGACCCCTTTATATCGATGGAATATACCGATGGTATGGAAAAAGCCCCGCCAACTGGGTTGGCGGGGCGTGTCTCTTTGCGGCGTTTCTGCTTGTCGGGTCGGGGAGATCAGAGGGCGGGCAGCAGCCCCATGCTGACGCTGACCTGCACCCCGACGATCAGTACCCCCATGGCACCGGCCAGACCCAGGGCCAGCACGCCGCCCGGGACGCGGTAGTGGTCTGCCTCGGCCTGCTTGCGGCTCTGCCACACCAGGGCCACCGGCAGCAGCACCGCCAGCACCGCCAGCGCAATGGCGGCGTAACCGAGCGCCATGATGAAGCCTTGCGGGAAGTAGAGGGCGAACAGCAGGGGCGGCACGAAGGTGATGAGGCCGGTCTGGGTGCGGCCCTGCCAGTTGTCCTTGCGACGGGTCACCTTGGCCATGAAGTCGAACAGTCCCAGGGTCACCCCGAGGAAGGAGGTGGCGAGCGCGAGATCCGCAAACAGATGCATCGCCTGGTTGAAGGCGGGCCAGCTCACCAGGCCGCCGACGTTGGCCAGCAGGCTGTCCAGGGCGCCGCCGGTCTGGATCAGGGATTGCTGGCCCAGCAGCCCCAGGATGGCGACCTGCCACAGCATGTAGAGCACGAGTGGCAAGGCGGAGCCCCACACGAAGACCCGGCGCAACTGCCTGGGGTTGTCTCCGAGGTAGAGCATGACGCTCGGGATGGAGCCGTGGAAGCCGAACGAGGTGAAGATGACCGGCAGGCCCGCCAGCAGCAGGCCTTCCCCGAGGGGCATGGAGAGCAGGTGCTGCCCCTGGGCGCGGGGCAGCAGCAGCGCCAGCACCGCCACCATGATCACCAGCTTCACGGTGAACATCAGGCGGTTGAGGTAATCCACCTGCCTGGTGCCGACGCACACCATGCCGCCAAACAGCAGGGTAAAGACCCAGGCCGCCTGCTCCTGGCCGAGGGGCAGGCCGGCATCGGCCAGTGCCTGGGCCAGCAGGCTGCTGCCGCCGCTGATGTAGGCGGAGGCCAGGGCGTAGAACAGCATCAGGATGCAGAAGGAGGCGATGCCCTTGCCCCAGGGGCCGAGCAGGTGATCCGCCAGCTGGTGCAGGTACCACTTGCCGGTGCTGAGGCTGGCTTCCACCTGCAGCATGGCGGTGAAGGCCATCAGGGCCCAGAGGCCGATCATCAGCATCAGGGTGGCGGGGCCGCCCAGGGACGAGGAGGCCAGCGGCAGGGCCAGCATGCCGGCGCCTATGGTGGTGCCGGCAATCAACAGGGTACAACCCAGGGTCTTGGTATTCATGTCATCCATCCGAAAGTGAGGGGCGCTGTTGCAAACAAGAGAGAGCCAGTTGGCTGTGTCGGGAGACGCCTCCGGGGAAAAGCCGGAGGCTAGCAATATCGGTGTGGATACATCTGTACCTGAAACCTGTCAGTTGTAAAAATTGGTTGCCAAGTTAGCGGATTGAAATGGCGGAAACAACCCCTTAAAAGCGGATTTTGTGCTGTGGCAAGCCGAAGGGTGGCAATAAAAAGTGACACATTGCGCCATGCGCCGAAAAAACGCGCCCCTCAGGGGGAGGCTGCCCGTCAGGCTGCGTTGCGGGTCGACATCGAGAGCGCCCGCGTTGGCTTGCAGAGGGTAACACGGGGCCCTGGTGGTGCGACTGGCCCGATATAAGCAAACATCGGGTCATACTCCCAAAAGCCATCATTTTCACTTATAGCGAGCCGAGGCGCCGATAAACGGGCCCTGGCGCGGGGTTGCCGCCCGGCAGATAACCTCAAAGCCAGAAGGCGAAGGGCAAAAGCTGAGACAACAGGGGAGAACACAAGCAGGTGTGGGGTAGGAGGCTCAGGGGCTGGCACGGCGGGCCGCCCCCGGGGTGGTGCGTCGTGGCCGGGTCAGCGGCGGCGTTTGAGAGTACGGCTCACATAGTGCAGGCCGCTCTGGTAGTCACCATTGACCGCCTTGAGGGCCAGCGTCAGGGCCTGGCTTGCCAGGGCGTCGTGCTGCTGGGGCAGGGAGTTGATGCCAAAGGGGAGGAAATCGAGCAGGCGGTCATCCCCGAAGGTGGCCATGGCGAGCTGGCTCATGTCGGCCTCCTGCTCCAGCAGGTAGTCGAGCACCCCCTCCATCAGGATGTAGGAGGTGGTGATCAGCGCCTCGGGCAGTTGGCCGAGCTGCTGATGGAGCGTCTTGATCAGGCGATACCCTTCGGTACGCGAGAAGTGGGCCCCTTCACACAGGTGGCGGGTTGCACTGTGACTGGCAATGGCCTGCTCGAAGCCCGCTTTTCGCTCCTGGCTGATCGTCAGTTCCGGCAGTGCAGTGATCAAGGCGATATGACCGATGGCCGGGGTGAGCAGGGAGGCGGTGAGGTCCAGGCTCGCCTTCTGGTTTTCACTCGCCACGGTGACGAAGTGCTCGGTGGCCATGGCACGGTCGATGGCGAGGATCTGCACACCCCTGGACTGCTGCTCCAGATAGAAGGGATCCGCCGGGGGGAGGCAGCTTGCCACCAGGAGCGCGTCCACATGGCGGCTCACCAGCATCCGGGCCAGCTCCTTTTCGGTGTTCGGATCGTCCTCCGAGCAGACGATGAGCAACTGATATCCCTGGGTGCGAGCCCCTTGCTCCAGGCGCTTGGCGAGCTTGGCGTAACTGGCGTTTTCGAGGTCGGGCAGGATGAAGCCGAGGGTGCGGGTCTGGCCGCCGCGCAGGGAGGCGGCGCGGCTGTCCGGCTGATAGTTGTGGGCATGGACCACGGCCATCACCTTGTCGCGGGTTGCCTGGCTGATGCGGTATTGATCGGCCTTGCCATTGATCACATAGCTGGCGGTGGTGCGAGAGACACCGGCCAGCGCGGCGATTTCATCCAGTTTCATCATGTTGGCTCTGTTTGAGTTGCAAGGCCCGCGCCGGTTCCTGGTTGGGGCGCCGAAAAGTGTGCGCGGGATCATATCATTGAAACGTACTTTCTGCGGGATCTTGAACAATGCGCTGAAACGATTCAGTCTGAGTGTAAGTGAAACGATTCAGCTTGTCAGTAACGGATGATTATCTGCACTTGGAAATGGGTTCCGGCTCACCAAAGCGAGAGATCACCGTCTATTGTCAGCAGGCAAGTTACCCGAAAATCGAGTTGAGTTGAGCCGGTACGCCGCGAGGTGAAGCCGGACCTGATGGAGAATCTCTATGTTGAAGTTGGCGCGACAGCAAATCCTGCTGGGACAATCGGTGACGACCAAGGCGGACGCCATCGCCCTGCTGGCAAGCAAACTGACCGACGCCGGTCTGGTTGAAGCAGGTTACGTGGACGGCATGCTGGCGCGGGAAGCGCAGCACGCCACCTATCTTGGCAGCGGTATCGCCATTCCCCACGGCACCACGGACACCCGTCATCTGGTGAAGAGCACCGGTGTCATGGTGGCCCAGTTCCCCCACGGCATCGAGTGGGACGAGGGGCAGATTGCCTACGTCGCCATCGGCATCGCCGCCAAGTCCGACGAGCACCTGGGGATCTTGCGCCAGCTCACCCACGTGCTGGGTGACGAGCAGGCCGCAGCCCAGCTCAAGGGGGCGACCGACGAAGAGACCATCATCAATATCCTGACTGGCGCGACTGCCGCCAAAGAGGTGCAATACCTGACCCTGGCGGACTTCCCGGCCGACGACCAGGACCAGTTGCTGCTGGGGGCTGCGGCCCGCGCCAAATCCGCAGGCTGGGGAGACGCCGCCATGGTGAGCGCCCTCCTGGCCAGCCAGCCTGTTCACCTGGGGGAGGGCATCTGGCTGGCCCGTGCGCAAGCGGCCCAGACCGGTTGGGTGCTGGCCACACCGAGCACCCCGCTGAACGTCGGTGAATTGCCGGTCAGCGCCCTGCTGCTGCTGTGTGCCGCAGATAGCGGCCATCTGCCGCAACTCGAGAATCTGGCCAAGCTGGCCGCAGCCGGCCAGCTGGCCACCCTTTCTGGCAGCGATGGTCTTGCCATGTTGCAGGCGGGTCCGGCGAGCGGGCTGTCCGAGACCTTCACCATCATCAACCCCCACGGTCTGCACGCCCGTCCGGGCGCCATGCTGGTCAAGGTGGCCAAGGAGTATGAATCCGACATCCGCGTCGCCAACCTCGATGGCAGCGGTGAAGCCGTCTCTGCCAAGAGCCTGATGAAGGTGATCGGGCTTGGGGTCAAGTGCGGTCATCGTCTGGCGTTTCGCGCCGAAGGAGCGGATGCCGAAGCAGCCCTCAAGGGCATTGGCGAAGCCATTGCCGCCGGCTTGGGCGAGGGGGCGCACTGATGGACATCGTCACCATCACCCTTAATCCCGCGCTCGATCTCACCACCCGTCTGGAGGCCATGCACCCTGGCGAGGTCAATCTGGTGAGCGAGGCCAACTTGCGCGCAGCGGGCAAGGGGATCAACGTCGCCATGGTCTTGAAAGATCTCGGCCGTGACGTAAGCCTGACCGGCTGGCTCGGTGAGGGCAACCAGCAGAGCTTCGTCTCCCTGTTCGAGGAGCGTGCCCTTGCCGATCACTTCGTGCGCGTGGCGGGCGACACCCGGATCAACGTCAAGATCTCCGAACAATCCGGCCGGGTGACCGATCTCAATCTGCCGGGACTCGCCGTGCAGGAAGGCGATGTCAGCGCCCTGGAAGCGGCGCTGGAGCGACTGGCTCCCCAGACCGACTGGTTCGTGCTGGCGGGCAGCCTGCCCAAAGGGGTGGCCCCCGATTACTGCGCGCGCCTCATTCGCCTGCTCAAGGCCAAGGGCAAGCAGGTGATCTTCGATTGCAGCGGCGCGGCGTTGAGCGAAGGGATCAAGGCGGCGCCGACCCTGGTCAAACCCAACCTGGAAGAGCTGAGCCAGTGGGCCGGTCGCCCCGTGAAGACCCTGAGCGAGCAGGCCAAGTGCGCCCGCGCGCTGCAGGCCAGCGGGATCCCCAACGTGGTGATCTCCAATGGCGCCGACGGCCTCATCTGGTTTGCACCGGATGCCACCTGGCAGGCGATTCCGCCGCGCATGGAGGTGGTCAGCACCGTGGGTGCCGGCGACTCCCTGGTGGCGGGCCTGGTCCATGGCATGAGCCTGGACTGGACGCCGGAGCAGACCCTGCGTCTGGCCACCGCCGTCTCGGCACTGGCGGTGAGCCAGGTCGCGGTCGGCTTCAACGATATCAATGTGCTCAAACCGTTACTCGAGCAGGTGCGCGTACAGCGTCTGGATGATCTGGCACCGACTCAACCCCAACCCCATTTGATGGCTAATTCAGGAGATGCCCAATGAAAGCAATTCTGGTTACGGCTTGCCCGGCGGGCATTGCCACCAGCTTTCTCGCTGCAAAACGGATAGAACAGCAGGCCAAACTGGCTGGCTGGGAGCTCACCCTCGACGTCGACTCCAGCGTGCAGCCCCGTCAGGTCCCCTCGAAAGAGCAGATTGCCGCCGCCGACCTGGTGCTGGTCGTTGCCAGCGCACCGGTGGATCTGGCCGCCTATGATGGCAAGTCGCTCTATCGGGGCGACATGGATCTGGCGCTCCAGGATCCCGCTGCCCTGCTGGAAGCCGCGCGCAGCGGTGCCAGCGTCTATCGCCATGAGGCGGCACCTGTCGTTGCCAAACCGGCCAGCGGTGCCAAGCGCATCGTGGCGGTGACGGCCTGCCCGACCGGGGTGGCCCACACCTTCATGTCGGCCGAGGCCCTGGAGACCATGGCCAAGCAGCTGGGTCACCAGATCCGCGTCGAAACCCAGGGCTCGGTCGGTGCCCAGAATGCCTTGACGGCGGACGAGATTGCCGCCGCCGATCTGGTGTTCCTCGCCACTGACATCGAGGTGGACATGGCGCGCTTTGACGGCAAGCCGGTCTATCGCACCAGCACGGGGGCTGCCCTGAAGAAAACCCGGGCCGAGCTCGACAAGGCCTGGACCGAGGCGAAGGTCTATCGCCACAGCGGCGCGGCTGCGGTCAAGAAAGAGGAAAAGGCGGGCCCCTACAAGCACCTGCTGACCGGTGTCTCCTTCATGCTGCCCATGGTGGTAGCGGGGGGCCTTATCATCGCGCTCTCCTTCATCTTCGGCATTGAAGCGTTCAAGGAAGAGGGGACGCTGGCCGCGGCCCTGATGAAGATCGGTGGCGGCTCCGCCTTCGCCCTGATGATCCCGGTGCTGGCAGGCTACATCGCCTACTCCATCGCCGACCGTCCGGGTCTGGCGCCCGGCATGATCGCCGGTATGCTGGCAAGCTCGCTCGGCGCCGGTTTCCTTGGCGGCATCGTCGGCGGCTTCCTCGCCGGTTACAGCGCCAAGTTCCTGAGCGACAAGGTGCGCCTGCCGGTCACACTGGAAGCCCTCAAGCCCATCCTCATCATTCCGCTCTTTGCCAGCCTGTTCACCGGTCTGGTGATGATCTACGTGGTGGGTGGCCCGGTGGCGGGCATCATGAACGCCATGACCGAGTTCCTCAACAACATGGGCTCTGCCAACGCGGTGCTGCTGGGTGTCATCATCGGCGCCATGATGTGCTTCGACATGGGTGGCCCGGTCAACAAGGCGGCTTATGCCTTCGGTGTCGGCCTGCTCGCCTCCAAGACCTATGCCCCCATGGCAGCGGTCATGGCCGCCGGCATGGTGCCTGCACTGGGGATGGGGATCGCGACCTTCCTGGCCAGCAGAAAGTTCATCAAGGCGGAGCAGGAAGCGGGCAAGGCCTCCTTCGTGCTGGGTCTGTGCTTCATCTCCGAGGGGGCCATCCCGTTTGCCGCCAAGGACCCCATGCGCGTTATCCCGGCCTGCATGGCGGGCGGTGCCCTGACCGGTGCGCTCTCCATGCTGTTCGGCTGCGAGCTGGTGGCACCCCACGGTGGTCTGTTCGTGCTCTTCATCCCGAACGCCATCAGCCATGTGATGATGTACATCCTGGCGATCGCCGCCGGTTCTCTGGTGACCGGGGTGGCCTACGCCATGCTCAAGCGTGGCGAGGAGCAGGCCAAGCTGGCGACCGCCTGAGGACGTCACGGCGTGACACACCCTTCATGACAAGGCGGCCCTGGGGCCGCCTTTCTTGTTGAGGGGAGGGGCAAAGGGGGATTTAAAAATCCCAGCCCGGCGGGGGCGGCGGATCGGCCGCCTCTGCGGCCTGCGCCTTGCGGCGAGCGGCCTCGACCCTGGCCTTGCGGTTGCGGCACAGACGCATCACCTCCTGCTGCTGGGCAGGGGTCATGGCAAGCCAGTTGAAACGCTCCTCGCGGCTTCGCAGGCATCCCTTGCAATACCCCTTGTTGTTCAGTTCGCAGACCCCGACACAGGGGCTCTGGAGTGGGAAGATTTCGAGCTGTTCCATCCATGACCTCTCACACCTTGTCACCTTGTTATAACCCAGAAGATCACGGCAGGAGAAATCCGTCGTCAGGGGCGTGAAGGCGTTTGCTTTCCCCGGGCAATTTTGGCATCTTCCCCGCCGTGCAAGACACTCGGTGTTATATGAGGACATATGAATAGACATGCGTACTGGTTGGCCGCCGCTGTGGTGGGGCTGGCCGGTTGTGCGGGCAACCCTGAACCGGTCAAGGTGCCCCAGAAGAAGGCGGAATCCGGATGTTTTCTGAACTGCGAGATCCCTGTGAATCTGGGCAAGCAGTATCTGGATGGTGCCCTGCCGGGGGATCTGGTGCGGGTGGAGCGGGTCAACAGCCGCGCCCGCGCCGATTACAGCATGTTCGGTCCCCAGAGCCGGATGGTGATGGAACGCTCCGGCCGCATGGCGAGCCGCTATGGGGAGCTCTACCGTCAGCTCTCACGCTGGGTCGCCAATGGGGGCAATCCCGCCCATATCACCCAGTACGGCATCAGCCTGGCGCAGCTTGGCGGTGCCGACCGCATGGGCAACGTGCTCTTCACCGGCTACTACTCGCCAGTGCTGGAGGTGCGCCATCGCCCGGACGCCCAGTACAAGTATCCCATCTATGCCATGCCCAACTGCGGCGGTCGCTGCCCGAGCCGGGCCGAGATCCACCGGGGGGCGCTGGCCAACCGGGGGCTGGAGCTGGGCTACAGCAAGTCCCTCATCGACAACTTCCTGATGGACGTGCAGGGTTCCGGCTTCGTTCACTACGGCGATGACGACCGGTTGCAGTACCTTGGTTACAGCGGCAAGAACGGCCACGGCTATGTCAGCATTGGCCGGGTGCTCATCGACCGTGGCGAAGTGCCCAAGGAGCAGATGTCCATGAAGGCCATCAAGGAGTGGGCCAATCGTCAGCCGGAAGAGAGCGTGAAGGAGCTGGTGGAGCAGAACCCCTCCTATGTCTTCTTCGAGCGCCGTCCCACCAATGACGTGGTGGGGGCTGCCGGCATTCCGCTCTTGCCCATGGCGGCGGTGGCTGCCGACAAGACCCTGCTGCCCATGGGCACCCCCATCCTCGCGGAAGTGCCGCTGCTGGACAAAGCAGGCAACTGGACCGGCAAGCACCAGCTGCGCCTGCTGATTGCGCTGGATGTGGGGGGCGCGGTGAAGAAGGGGCACCTCGATCTCTACCACGGCATGGGGGAGAAAGCCGGTGTCGCGGCCGGTCACTACAAGCACTTTGGCCGGGTCTGGAAGCTGGGTCTGCACCACGGGCCGACTGCCGCCCCCTGGTTGTAACGCCCCCGGGTTGTAATGTAAGAGGGGCCATGGCCCCTCATTTCCCTCAAGAGATGGGAGATGCCCATGAAAAAAGCCGCCGGAGCAATCCGGCGGCTTTTTGTTTGCGGGGCAGATCTGGCGATAAGGGCCGTCAGCCCTTTCGGATATCGAGCTTGATGGCGCCCACCGGCTGGCAGCAGCAGGGGAGGCACTCCCCCTGGGAGACAAAGGCGAGCGGGACGGCGGCGTAGTGCACCTTGCCCGCCAGCAGCGGGGTGCGGCAGGCGCCGCAATAGCCGCTGCGGCACTGGAACTCCACGTGATGGCCGTGGCGCTCCAGGGTCTCCAGCACGCTTTCGCCGGGATAGGGGTGCAGCACACCGTCCAGGGTCTGTACCTGGGGGGCTTGTCCCTCCGGCGCCGTGGTGGCGGTATGCAAGGGCGCGTTCAGGGTGGCGGTGGCGTCACTCACGGACGTCGCTCTCCCGCATCATGGGCTGCCAGCAGAGGTCGCCTTGCATCACAGCTCGAAGTCACCCAGATCGTCGGCGTGCACTTCACTGTCGATCTGACCCACCAGATAGGAGCTTACTTCCACTTCCTGGGGCGCCACCTGCACGTTGTCGGAGGAGAGCCAGGTGTTGATCCAGGGGATGGGGTTCTGCTTGGTGCCGGCAAAGGCCGGTTGCAGGCCGACGGCCGCCATGCGCAGGTTGGTGATGTACTCCACGTACTGGCAGAGGATGTCCTTGTTCAAGCCGATCATGGAGCCGTCCTGGAACAGGTACTCGGCCCACTCCTTCTCCTGCAGGGCCGCTTCCTTGAACAGCTCGAAGCAGGCCTGCTCGCACTCGACGGCGATCTCCGCCATGTCGGGGTCGTCGTTGCCGCTGCGCATCAGGTTCAGCATGTGCTGGGTGCCGGTCAGGTGCAGCGCTTCGTCACGGGCGATCATCTTGATGATCTTGGCATTGCCCTCCATCAGCTCGCGCTCGGCGAAGGCGAAGGAGCAGGCGAAGCTCACGTAGAAGCGGATTGCTTCGAGGGCGTTGACGCTCATCAGGCACAGGTAGAGCTTCTTCTTGAGCTCCCGCAGGCTGATGGTGACTTCGCGATCCCCGATCCGGTGGGTCCCCTCACCGTGCAGGTGATAGACGGAGGTGGCCTCGATGAGATCGTCATAGAAGTGGCTGATGGAGCCGGCGCGCTTCAAGATCTGCTCGTTGGTCACGATGTCGTCGAACACCTGGCCCGGGTTGTTGACGATGTTGCGGATGATGTGGGTGTAGGAGCGAGAGTGGATGGTCTCGGAGAAGGCCCAGGTCTCGATCCAGGTCTCCAGCTCCGGGATGGAGACCAGGGGCAGCAGGGCCACGTTGGGGCTGCGGCCCTGAATGGAATCCAGCAGGGTCTGGTACTTCAGGTTGGAGATGAAGATGTGCTGCTCGTGGGGCGGCAGAGCCTGGAAGTCGATGCGGTCGTGGGAGACATCCACCTCTTCCGGGCGCCAGAAGAAGGAGAGCTGCTTCTCGATCAGCCGCTCGAAGATGTCGTGCTTTTGCTGATCATAACGGGCCACGTTGACCGACTGGCCGAAGAACATCGGCTCCTTGAGCTGATCGTTTTGGGTCTGGCAAAAAGTAGAGTAAGCCATGGTTCGAATGCCGTGAAATAGGGAAAACAGGAGGGCGGGAGCTTGATGCTCCCGCCCGGTTTATCAGTGCGTTTCGCGGTTAGATCTTGCAAGCCCCGCCGGCGCAGCCGTCATCTTGCAGATCGGTCTGGGTGTCGTCGGCACCATCACGGGTGTTGTGATAGTAGAGGGTCTTGAGACCGTATTTGTAGGCGGTCAGCAAGTCTTTGAGCAACTGCTTCATCGGCACCTTGTTGCCTTCGAAGCGGGCCGGGTCGTAGTTGGTGTTGGCGGAGATCGCCTGATCCACGAACTTCTGCATGATGCCGACCAGCTGCAGGTAACCGTCGACGCTCGGCTGTTTCCACAGCAGTTCGTACTGATCCTTCAGGCGGTGGTACTCCGGTACCACCTGCTTGAGGATGCCATCCTTGGAGGCTTTCACCGACACCAGGCCGCGGGGCGGCTCGATGCCGTTGGTGGCGTTGGAGATCTGGCTGGAGGTCTCGCTCGGCATCAGGGCGGTCAGGGTGGAGTTGCGCAGACCCACGGTCTTGATCTCTTCGCGCAAGGTTTCCCAGTCCAGGTGCAGGGGTTCATTGCACAGGGTGTCCAGATCCTTTTTATAGGTATCGATGGGCAGGATACCCTGGGCATAGGTGGTCTCGTTGAAGGCCGGGCAGGGGCCGAACTCGCGGGCCAGTTGCACGGAGGCCTTCAGCAGGTAGTACTGGATCGCCTCGAAGGTGCGGTGGGTCAGGGCCAGACCGGAACCATCGGAGTAGCGGGCACCGTTTTTCGCCAGGTAGTAGGCGTAGTTGATGACGCCGATCCCCAGAGTGCGGCGGTTCATGCTGCCCTTCTTGGCTGCCTTGAGCGGGTAGTCCTGATAGTCGAGCAGGGCGTCCAGAGCGCGCACGGCCAGTTCGGCCATCTCTTCCAGATCTTCCAGCTTCTCGATGGCGCCCAGGTTGAAGGCGGAGAGGGTGCACAGGGCAATCTCGCCGTCCTCGTCATCCACGTTGTTGAGCGGCTTGGTGGGCAGCGCAATCTCGAGGCAGAGGTTGGACTGGCGTACCGGCGCCACGCTCGGATCGAACGGGCTGTGGGTGTTGCAGTGATCCACGTTCTGGATGTAGATGCGGCCGGTACCAGCACGCTCCTGCATCATCAGGGAGAACAGATCGACCGCCTTGAGAGTCTTCTTGCGAATGGCCGGATCCTGCTCGTACTTGACGTAGAGCGCTTCAAACTTGTCCTGGTCCGCGAAGAAAGCGTCATAGAGGCCGGGTGCATCGGACGGGGAGAACAAGGTGATGTCGCCGCCCTTGATGAGGCGCTGGTACATCAGCTTGTTGATCTGCACGCCGTAGTCCATGTGACGGACCCGGTTCTCTTCCACGCCGCGGTTGTTCTTCAGTACCAGCAGGCTCTCCACCTCGGTGTGCCACAGCGGGTAGAACAGGGTGGCCGCACCGCCGCGCACGCCGCCCTGGGAGCAGCACTTCACCGCAGTCTGGAAGTATTTGTAGAAGGGGATGCAGCCGGTGTGGAAGGCTTCGCCGCCACGGATGGGGCTGCCCAGACCACGGATGCGACCAGCGTTGATGCCGATGCCGGCGCGCTGGGAAACGTAACGCACGATGGCGCTGGCGGTGGCATTGATGGAATCCAGGCTGTCGTCACACTCGATCAGCACGCAGGAGCTGAACTGGCGGGTCGGGGTGCGCACGCCGCTCATGATCGGGGTCGGCAGGGAGATCTTGAAGGTCGAGACCGCATCATAGAAGCGCTTGATGTAGTCCAGACGGGTATCTTTCGGATACTTGGAGAAGAGGCAGGCCGCTACCAGGATGTAGAGGAACTGCGGGCTCTCGTAGATCTCGCCGGTGACGCGGTTCTGTACCAGGTACTTGCCTTCGAGCTGCTTGACCGCCGCGTAGGAGAAGTCCATGTCGCGCCAGTGATCGAGGTAGCCGTTCAGCTCCTCAAATTCCGCCTGGGTGTAGTCTTCCAGCAGGTGCTTGTCGTACTTGCCCATGTCCACCAGTCTGGCGACGTGCTGATACAGGTGGGGCGGCTCGAACTGGCCGTAGGCCTTCTTGCGCAGGTGGAAGATGGCCAGACGGGCAGCCATGTACTGGTAGTCCGGGCTTTGCTCGGAGATGAGGTCAGCAGCAGCCTTGATGATGGTCTCGTGGATGTCGGCGGTACGGATACCGTCATAGAACTGGATGTGGGACTTGAGCTCCACCTGGGAGACCGACACGTTGTCGAGCTTCTCGGCAGCCCAGTCGAGCACACGGTGAATTTTATCCAGATCGATGGGTTCTTTGTGTCCGTTACGCTTCGTCACAAACAAGTTCATTGGCTGATGACCCCTTTCATTGATACCTGCCGGTATCGGTTGATTCCCGAAAAGCCATCGCACAATGGCGCAACCCGGCTCCGTCTGTCGAGGGAAACTGGGCAGGGATTGTGCGATGAATCACAAGATGTAGTGTTATTTTTAATGCGAACTACAAGATAGTGAGGTCGATGCGGTAATGCAATCTGTGGATAACGCATTAGCTGTGGATAAATTGTGGGTGTCGGGACGGGAGTTAGTGGACGCTCACAGCGAACGGGTTTTCATCCGTCCGATCCGTCAAATGCAAGTCCGGCGATCGAAGATGGAAAATTAAAATAACTTTTTTTGCTTGCGAAAGCAGGGTGTTTTTACTAGCAAATCCGGCCTGCTCATCCCTTGTGCAGTCAGGGTCAAAAGGTGTCCTGTTACGCCGTTCGGGGGGTTGCCAAGCCTGTAAAAAGAGGGATCGTCCGGGATCCCTCTGGTGTGCTGCGGGGGAGCTGCGCGCCGGGGCAGATGCCCACATGGCCATCGGGACAACATCAAAGTTGCCCCGCAGATCCACCTCTATCCGGATGCCTTGTCGGTCATGGGCAATGAACGTGTCAGCTCAGCTCGTAACGCAGCCAGTGGTGCAGGGCCTGCACGGTATCAAAGTGAAGATCGGCGCCCCAGAGGGCGGGATCCTCGTCATCATTGAGATAACCCCAGCCAGCCACCGCGGTACGCATGCCGGCATTGCGGCCAGCCTCGATGTCTCGCACGTGATCCCCTACATAGAGACACTGGCTCGCCGCGATGCCGAGCCGCTCGCAGGCAAAGAACATGGGGGCGGGGTCGGGCTTGCGCACCGGCAGGGTGTCGGCGCTGACCGTCACGCCGCAGCTGGCAAGCTCTGGCAGGGCTGCCAAGAGCGGTTCGGTGAGAAAACCCGGCTTGTTGGTGACAATGCCCCAGGGCAGCTTTTTCTCGTCGAGCCACTCGATAAGATCCACCATGCCTTCATAGGGGCGGGTGCCGACGCAGAGGTTGGCGGCGTAGTAGTCGAGCAGGGCGGTGCGAAGGCGGGTGGCCCCCAGCTCCTCGAGCAGCTCGTCCCCAAGACCGGCCCTGAGCAGCCCGAGGGCCCCGTGGGAGGTGGTCTGACGGATGATGTCGTCAGAGAGCGGGGCAAAGCCTTCGCTTATCAGCACGTGGTTGACGGCGGCGCCAAGGTCTGGCGCGGTGTCGAGCAGGGTGCCGTCCAGATCGAACAGCACGCAGCCAAGGGGCATCGGGTGAGGTGTGCTCATCAGCCTTGCTCCGGGCGCTCGAACGCCACCATGTAGTTGACGTCGACATTCTTGCCGAGCTTGAAGCTGTTGGAGAGCGGGGCGTAGTGAACGCCGCTCATGTCCCGCACCAAGAGGCCCGCCGCTTCCCCCATGCGACAGAGTTCGGCGGGGGTGATGAACTTCTTGTGATCGTGAGTGCCCTTGGGGACCATCTTCAACAGGTACTCGGCCCCGAGGATCATCATCAGATAGGCTTTCGGGTTGCGGTTGATGGTGGAGACGAACACCTTGCCCCCCGGCCGTACCAGGGTGGCGATGGCGCGCAGCACCGAGGCCGGGTCCGGCACGTGCTCCAGCATCTCCATGCAGGTGACCACGTCATACTGGCCCGGCACTTCATCGGCGTGGGCTTCGGCGGTGATCTGGCGGTACTCGAGCTCCACCCCTGCTTCCAGCGCGTGGAGGCGGGCGACGCCGAGGGGTTCCTTGCCCATGTCGATGCCGGTGACCCGGGCCCCCCGGCGGGCCATGCTCTCGGAGAGGATGCCGCCACCGCAGCCGATGTCGAGCACGCGCTTGCCAAACAGGCCGCCGCTCTTGTCGGTGATCCAGTCAAGGCGCACCGGGTTGATTTGATGCAGCGGCTTGAATTCGCCCTCCATGTCCCACCAGCGGGAGGCGATGGCTTCAAATTTGGCGATTTCTGTCAGATCGACATTGGCATCACTATTCATGTTTTGATGATCCTGTGGCAAGGCGCGCAGCGGGCTGGGCGCGCGCAATCTATTGTCCTGGCGCGCATTATAACGGACCGACCTCGTCGCACCAGCCCGATGTGCTCATCGGATTTGTGGCTTAATGTATTTGGCTCAGTGTGTTACCATGTCGCGCTGTTTAAGCCAAAGAACAACTAATTAGGGATTAAGGCTTTCTATGAGCGATCTGGCCAGAGAGATCACGCCGGTCAACATCGAAGAAGAGCTCAAGAGTTCCTATCTGGATTACGCCATGAGCGTGATCGTAGGACGAGCTCTGCCGGATGTGCGTGATGGCTTGAAACCGGTTCACCGCCGCGTTCTGTATGCAATGAACGAGCTGGGGAACGACTGGAACAAGCCCTATAAAAAATCGGCCCGTGTGGTCGGTGACGTAATCGGTAAATATCACCCGCATGGCGACAGCGCCGTGTATGACACCATCGTCCGGATGGCGCAGGATTTCTCCATGCGCTACATGCTGGTCGACGGTCAGGGCAACTTCGGTTCGGTGGACGGCGACAACGCCGCGGCCATGCGTTACACCGAAGTGCGGATGGCGCGCATCTCCCACGAGCTGCTGGCCGATCTGGACAAAGAGACCGTGGACTGGGTGCCGAACTACGACGGCACCGAGATGATCCCGGCTGTCATGCCCACCAAGGTCCCCACCTTGCTGGTCAACGGCTCCTCCGGTATCGCGGTGGGCATGGCGACCAACATCCCGCCTCACAACCTCACCGAGATTGTCAACGGTTGCCTGGCGCTGATCGAAAACGGCGACCTCACCATTGACGAGCTGATGACCCATGTCACCGGCCCGGATTTCCCCACCGGCGGCATCATCAACGGCCGTTCCGGCATCGTGCAGGCGTACCGTACCGGTCGCGGCTCCGTCTATGTGCGGGCCAAGGCTGAAGTGGAGGTGGACGAGAAGACCAGTCGCGAGACCATCATCGTCCACGAGATCCCCTATCAGGTGAACAAGGCTCGCCTGATCGAGAAGATCGCCGAGCTGGTCAAAGAGAAGAAAATCGAGGGCATCAGCGCCCTGCGCGATGAGTCCGACAAGGACGGCATGCGCATCGTCATCGAGATCAAGCGCGGCGAGTCCGGCGAGATTGTGCTGAACAATCTCTACAAGCACACCCAGATGCAGACCACGTTCGGCATCAACATGGTGGCGCTGGACAACAACCAGCCCAAGGTGATGAACCTCAAAGAGATCCTGGATGCCTTCCTGCTGCACCGCCGTGAAGTGGTGACCCGCCGGACCGTGTTCGAGCTGCGCAAGGCGCGGGATCGGGCGCACATCCTGGAAGGGTTGGCGGTGGCATTGGCCAACATCGACCCCATCATCGAGCTCATTCGCCACAGTGCGACCCCGGCGGATGCGAAAGCCGCCCTGGTAGCCAAGGGCTGGGAGCTCGGCAACGTGGCCGCCATGCTGGAAAAAGCGGGCGACGACGCGGCTCGCCCCGAGTGGCTGGAGCCTGAGTTCGGCATCCGTGAAGGGCAGTACTTCCTGACCGAGATCCAGGCCCAGGCCATCCTTGACCTGCGTCTGCACAAGCTGACCGGCCTCGAGCACGAGAAGATCCTGGAAGAGTACCAATCTCTGCTGGATCTCATCGCCGAGCTGCTGCACATCCTGGCAAGCCCGGAACGCCTGATGGAAGTGATCCGTGACGAACTGCTGGCCGTGCGCGAGCAGTACGGCGACGAGCGTCGCACCGAGATCAGCATGTCCAGTGCCGAGATCAACATCGAAGATCTGATCACCCCGGAAGACGTGGTCGTTACCTTGTCTCACCAGGGATATGTGAAGTATCAGCCGCTCTCCGACTACGAGGCCCAACGCCGCGGTGGTCGTGGCAAGTCGGCCACCCGGATCAAGGAAGAGGACTTTGTGGAGCGTCTGCTGGTGGCCAACACCCACGACACCATTCTGTGCTTCTCCACCCGTGGCAAGGTCTACTGGCTCAAGGTGTATCAGCTGCCGGAAGCGTCCCGTGGCGCCCGCGGTCGTCCGATCATCAACCTGCTGCCGCTGGATGAGGGTGAGCGCATCACCGCCATCCTGCCGGTGAAAGAATATGACGCCGACAAGTATGTGTTCTTCGCCACCGCCAACGGCACCGTGAAGAAGACCAGCCTGTCCGACTTCAGCCGTCCGCTCTCCTCCGGTATCCGTGCCATCAACCTCAAAGAGGGTGATGAGCTGATCGGGGTGGACATCACCGATGGCAGCAACGAGATCATGCTCTTCTCCGATGCGGGCAAGGTGGTTCGCTTCGCGGAAGGCAGCGGTCGCGCCGATGCCGATGCCACTGACGAAGTCGACACCGACGACGACGCCGGCAACGATGATGATGGCAGTGACAACGGCGAAGGCACCGAAAGCAAGGGTACCTTCAAGGGCGTACGTCCCATGGGTCGTACCGCTGCCGGTGTGCGCGGCATTAAGCTCGGCGCCGGTGACAAGGTGGTCTCCCTCATCGTGCCCCGTGGTGATGGTGCCATCCTCACCGCCACCGAGAACGGTTACGGCAAGCGCACCGCGCTGGACGAGTACCCGACCAAGAGCCGTGGTACCCAGGGCGTCATCTCCATCAAGGTGGATGAGCGCAACGGCAAGGTGATCGATGCGATCCAGGTCGAAGATACCGACCAGATCATGCTGATCACCAACGGCGGTACCCTGGTTCGTACCCGGGTGTCCGAGGTGAGCGTCATCGGCCGCAACACCGGCGGTGTGCGTCTGATCCGTACCGGTGAAGACGAGACCGTGGTCGGCCTGCAGCGCGTTGCCGAGAGCGACGAAGAGGAAACCGAGGCCCTGGCTGTTGAAGGGGAGGTGTCTGAAGGCACCGACACCGCAGCGGACGCTGGCGCCGTCGATACCGGGGAGGCGGGCGACGAGTAATCGTCCCCCCTTTGTCCGATGCGAAAGAGCGACCTTGATGGTCGCTCTTTTTTTGTCCGCCTCACCGCAGGCTCTCCCCGTCCTTGTGCTTGCCCAGCAGCTCTCTTCTCTGCTGCCCGGCTCCGTCTGCCGTGCATGCAGCCCTGCCTGCCACGGCGTCATCTTCCTGATATGCAGGGCTGGCCTCATCGCATCAACACGATTCCTTCACTCGGCTGTCATGGCCCTGTCATGACGGCCAGCCATGCTGCCTGCGTTGAATGAGGCCACCACAGAGGCAGGCATCGCTTGCCAGGAGCACTGTTATGACGAGCTGGGTAATGTGGGAGATCTGGTGGAGCCGGATGTGGGGAGGGCAGGAGAAGGCGCGCCTTAGGGTGGATGAGGAGGAGGTGGCGCACGAGCCATCACGCCTGCCTGCGGAGCTGATTGCACAGCGCCACCCAGCGGGGAGCTGCCCGCCGAGACCACGGGGCTGACGGCGCTCAGAACAGACGCAACTGCTCGCCCGGGCGGATGAAGGCGGCCGTATTGAGTGCTATATGGCGCTTGCCCAGTTGCAGCCGCCTGCTGATCAGGTGAAAGCGCTGGGCGAGCAGGTCGGCAAACAGTCCTTCACCTCGCATGCGGCTGCCAAAGGTGGCGCTGTTGAGTGAGCCACCCCGGCTTGCCCGCAGCTGGTTGAGGATCGCCTCTTTCTGGCCGGGATAGTGCGTATCGAGCCAGTCGCAAAAGAGGGTGGTGAGCTCGTGGGGCAATCGCAGCAAGATGTAATCCGCACAGCCCGCCCCGGCGTCGACGGCGGCCTTGATGATCTGTTCCAGTTCAGGCTCGTTGAGCCTGGGGATCATGGGGGCCGCCAGCACGCCGACCGGCACACCGGCCTTGGCCAGTCGTTCGATCACCTTGATCCGCCCAACCCCCGTGCTGGCCCTGGGCTCCAGCTGTCGCCTCAGCGTGTCATTGAGGGTGGTGACCGACACCATCACCTGGCATAACCCTTCCCGGGCCAGCTCGGTCAGCAGATCGAGGTCGCGCAGGATCATGGCGCTCTTGGTGATGAGCCCTACCGGATGGCAATGAGCCAGCATCACCGTCAGGAGTTCGCGAGTCAGGCGATAGTGGTGCTCGATGGGTTGATAGGGATCGGTATTGGCCCCCAGCACGATGGTTTGTGGCTGATAGGCTGGCTTGGCAAACTCCCGTCGCAGCAACTCGACAGCATTGATTTTGGCAAACAGCTTGCTCTCGAAATCCAGCCCGGGAGAGAGCTCAAGGTAGGCGTGGCTGGGTCTGGCATAGCAGTAGATGCAGCCATGCTCGCACCCCTGATAGGGATTGATGGAGCGACCGAAGGGAAGATCCGGCGAATCGTTGTAGCTGATGATGCTGCGGGCGCTGATCTCCGTCACCTCGGTGCGGGGAGCGCTGGCGGCAAATGCCGCGTCCCAGTCGCTCTGACTCCAGCCGTCGTCAACGGTTTCGATTTGCGGGCCGCTGAAGCGGTGCTCGACATTGTGGTTCGCGCCTCGTCCTGCCATCACATCACCAATTCACTGTTTATATATACAGTTATTTTGCTGTGTAGCCCGTCAAACTGCAAGTTCGCAAAGAGCGACCCCATGAAAGAGGGTGAACCCGGGTGATCTCCTGCTTGATCTGTTGCTACATTTCGTTTACATAGACGAAATGCGAACCAGATCACGGAAAATGTCATGCAACCTACTACCGCCCGCTGGCTCTTCATCGCCCTCATTGCGCTGGTCATCTGGCGTCTGATCCCGCTCTCCACCGAGCAGGAGCTGGCGGCGGCCAACCGCGCCTGGCGGACAGGGCACTTTGATGAGGCGACCCGGATCTGGTCGCCGCTGGCGGATCAGGGCCAGCCACGGGCACAGGCACTGATGGGTTGGAGCCATGAAGTGGGGCAGGGGAGCGAGCAGGATATGGATCGCGCCATCCGACTCTATCGTCAGGCTGCGCAGGCGGGGGACGCTTTCGGCCAGTATCGGCTGGGAGAGGTCTATCTGCGCGGGGCCGGGGTGAAGCGGGATCTGCACGAGGCGTTTCGCTGGATGCAGCTGGCAGCCAGGAACGGTGATGTGCCCGCCATGCTGAAGGTGGGCATCCTGCATCTGATGGGGGTCAACGGGCGGGTTGAACTGGCCGAGGCGAAGCAGTGGCTCTATCAGGCCTCGCAAAAGGGCAACAAGATGGCACTCCAGGTGTTGCAGGAGATGGCGCTGGCTGAGGAGGGGCGCAGCGCCTTCGATTTCAATGGCCACTCTTTTCTGAACGCCGGTTAGGGATCAACGGCTGGCGGTGACTTTGCCGGGCGTCACGTCGGTGACATAGAGGGTACTGCGCTCGGCACTGTGGACGATGCTGCATACCTCCCGCTTGCTGCCATCGCCCAGGATCACCAGCTCACCGATATGGACGGGACAGTGAGTCGTGAGAAGGTGATCCGGATGAACCAGCTTTTCTGCATGCTCCGGAAATGAAATGTCGTAGGTGTACATCATGCTCTCCTTGCTTTGGCTGACGCCTCAATCTGGTACAGGGTATGGCAGCAGAAGGGCGCCCTCGCAAGTACGACAGATTGACACCCGCGCTTAGGCGGTATGCAAAATCGCCAAGACAGCTTGTCTGGGTTGTCGCGTCTGATACAATCCCCCGCTGTACCTCTCAATGGATGGCCTTGCACACGCCATATGGTGTGCCACTGCCGTGTACCAACCGTATTGTGAACGGTGAAACTCGGGAGTGAACAGCTGGACATGAAAGGGTTTCTCCAACCTGCATGTGGCCTTTGGTAGGGGTCACCACTGTATAAGGAAACACCTAATGCCAATCATTACTCTGCCTGACGGCAGCCAACGTCAATTTGCCCACGCCGTTTCCGTCATGGATGTGGCCGCGGACATCGGTCCCGGTCTCGCCAAGGCGTGCATTGCCGGTCGGGTAAACGGTGAACTGGTGGATGCCTGCGAGCTGATCGAAGCCGATGCCTCCCTGGCCATCATCACCGCCAAAGACGAAGAAGGTCTGGACATTCTGCGCCACTCCTGTGCTCACCTGCTGGGTCATGCCATCAAGCAACTTTGGCCCCAGACCAAGATGGCCATCGGTCCCGTCATCGACAACGGTTTCTACTACGACATCGATCTTGACCGCACCCTGACCGACGAAGACCTGGCTGCCCTGGAAGAGCGCATGCTGGCGCTGGCCGCCAAGGATTACGACGTCATCAAGAAGAAGGTCTCCTGGCAGGAAGCGCGCGACGTGTTCGAAGCCCGTGGCGAGACCTACAAGGTCGAGATCCTGGATCAGAACATTGCCCGTGATGACCAGCCCGGTCTCTATCATCACGAAGAGTACATCGACATGTGTCGCGGCCCGCACGTGCCCAACATGCGTCATTGCCACCACTTCAAGTTGCAGAAGATGTCCGGCGCCTACTGGCGCGGCGACTCCAACAACAAGATGCTGCAGCGCATCTACGGCACCGCCTGGGCCGACAAGAAGCAGCTCAAGGCCTATTTGCAGCGTCTGGAAGAGGCCGCCAAGCGCGACCACCGCAAGATCGGCAAGCAGCTCGACCTGTACCACATGCAGGAAGAAGCGCCGGGCATGGTGTTCTGGCACAACGATGGTTGGACCATTTTCCGCGAGCTGGAAACCTTCATCCGCGGCAAGCTCAAAGAGTACGACTATCAGGAAGTGAAAGGCCCCTTCATGATGGATCGCGTGCTGTGGGAGCGTTCAGGTCACTGGGAGAAATACGCCCAGGCCATGTTCACCACCCAGTCCGAAAACCGCGAGTACGCCATCAAGCCGATGAACTGCCCGGGTCACGTGCAGATTTTCAACCAGGGTCTGAAATCCTACCGCGATCTGCCGCTGCGCATGGCCGAGTTCGGCTCCTGCCACCGCAACGAGCCGTCAGGCTCCCTGCACGGCCTGATGCGGGTTCGGGGTTTCACCCAGGATGACGCCCACATCTTCTGTACCGAAGAGCAGATCATGGAAGAGGTGTCTGCGTGCATCCGCATGGTCTATGACGTCTACGGTACCTTCGGTTTCGAAAACATCGTGGTCAAGCTCTCGACCCGTCCGGAGCAGCGTATCGGCTCTGATGAAGCCTGGGATCGTGCCGAGGCTGCGCTGGCCGAGGCGCTGGAACTCAACGGCCTGAAGTACGACCTGCAACCGGGCGAGGGGGCTTTCTACGGTCCCAAGATCGAGTTCACCCTGCACGATTGCCTTGATCGTGCCTGGCAGTGTGGTACCGTGCAGCTCGACTTTGCCCTGCCGGGCCGTCTTGGCGCCACCTATGTGGGCGAAGACAACGAGCGCCACATCCCCGTGATGATCCACCGCGCCATTCTGGGCTCGCTGGAGCGCTTCATCGGGATCCTGACGGAAGAGTACGCCGGTCTGTTCCCGACCTGGCTGGCTCCGACCCAGGCCGTGGTCATGAATATCACGGATAACCAGGCCGATTATGCTGTGAAAGTTGCCAAGGCATTGAATGATGCGGGCCTTCGCGCAAAAGCGGACTTGAGAAATGAGAAGATTGGCTTTAAAATCCGCGAGCATACTTTGAAGCGAGTACCCTTCATGCTGGTCTGCGGCGACAAAGAAGTAGAAGCCGGCAAGATTGCAGTGCGTACTCGTAAAGGGGCTGACCTGGGCTCTTATCCTGTTGAAGAGCTGATTGCTCTGTTGACCCAGGAAGTTCAGACCCGCGGACAAAAGAAAGTGGAGGAATAAGCTATAAAAGGCGGAAAAAAACTGGGCAAGCAACCGCAAGCCCGCGCTCACCGGATCAATGAAGAGATCCGTCTGAAAGAAGTTCGTCTGACTGGTCTGGATGGTGAAGCCATTGGCATCACCTCCATTCAGGATGCGCTGAACTTGGCCCTTGAGGCAGGAGTGGATCTGGTCGAGATCAGTCCGAACGCTGAGCCGCCCGTTTGCCGGATCATGGATTACGGCAAATTCCTCTACGAAAAGAGCAAGACCACCAAAGAACAGAAGAAAAAGCAGAAAGTCGTCCAGGTCAAGGAAATCAAATTCCGTCCTGGCACCGACGAAGGCGACTATCAGGTAAAACTACGCAACCTGGTTCGCTTTCTGGAAGACGGGGACAAGGCAAAGGTCACCCTGCGCTTCCGTGGTCGTGAAATGGCCCACCAGGATCTTGGTATCAAGGTTCTCGAGCGCGTCAAGAACGATCTGGAAGAGCTGGCCGTAGTCGAATCGTTCCCGAAAGTCGAAGGTCGTCAAGCTGTGATGGTCCTCGCACCCAAGAAGAAATCTTAAGGCCCACAAGAAATTGACTCATGGGGCTGGCCCCATGAGTCGGTTCGCCTTGCGATTTTGTTGTCACTCACAATGCGGAGTATGAAATGCCGAAGATGAAAACCAACCGGGGCGCCGCAAAGCGCTTCAAGAAGACTGGCTCAGGTCGCTTCAAGTGCAAGCACAACCACCTGCGTCACATCCTGACCAAGAAGAGCAGTAAGCGTAAGCGTCAGCTGGGACCGAAGTTCTTTGTTTCCGCTGCCGACCACAAACGTGTTGTCGCTTGTCTGCCGTACGCATAAGGGGGGATGTGAAAAATGCCAAGAGTTAAACGTGGTGTGACCGCTCGCGCTCGTCACAAGAAAGTAATGAAAGCCGCCAAGGGTTACTACGGCGCCCGTTCCCGTGTCTACCGCGTAGCGGTACAAGCGGTAACCAAAGCTGGTCAGTATGCCTACCGTGACCGTCGCCAGAAGAAGCGTCAGTTCCGTCAACTGTGGATTGCGCGTATCAACGCTGCAGCCCGTCAGAACGGTCTGTCCTACAGCCGTCTGATCGACGGTCTGAAGAAGGCTTCCATCGAGATCGATCGCAAGATCCTGTCCGATATCGCCGTTCACGACAAGCTGGCTTTCACCGCCCTGGTTGAAAAAGCTAAAGCAGCTCTGGTCTAATCCAGCTCTGTTATAAAAATAAAGGAGGCTCAGGCCTCCTTTTTTGTTGCTCATTTTTGAGCGTTGGCAGGCAGCATGCCACGTTCATGAATGCTTTATCCTTCCATATGCCAACAAACTAGAACAAACAACGCTTGCCTCAATCCTGTTGCATCTGGCTTGTGGCTTTCTCCATATAACAAAATGATTTGCAGGGAGAAAAGCCCGTCATAACTATGGTCAGCCAAGGGGCTTTTTTTGTATTATTCCCCTCTTGACCTTATTTAGCCTAAAGGCTCCTGTTCCGGGAGTGGTGACGAGGAAGACATGCAACAGCTTGAAGAAGTAGTCGGCCAGGCCAAGGCCGAAATTGAGGGCGTAAGCGACATCGCCGCCCTTGACGAAATCCGGGTCAAATATCTGGGTAAAAAGGGCTTTTTTACCGAGCAGATGAAGGGCCTGGGCGCCCTGTCCGCTGAAGAGCGTCCCGCCGCGGGCGCCGTGATCAACCAGGCCAAACAGCAGGTTCAGGATGCCCTGAACGCGCGTCGTGAAGCCCTCGAAGTCGCCGTGCTGAACCAGAAGCTGGCCGCCGAGACCATCGACGTCAGCCTGCCGGGCCGCCGCATCGAGAATGGAGGTCTGCACCCGGTGACCCGTACCATCGAGCGCATCGAGCGCCTGTTTGGCGAGATGGGCTTCAAGGTTGCCCGTGGTCCCGAGATTGAAGATGGCTTCCACAACTTCGATGCGCTGAATATCCCGGCTCACCACCCGGCGCGTACCGATCACGACACCTTCTACTTCAATCCTGATCTGATGCTGCGTACCCACACCTCCGGTGTGCAGATCCGCACCATGGAACATCAGCAGCCGCCGATCCGCATCATCGCGCCGGGCCGCGTCTATCGTAACGACTACGACATGACCCACACCCCGATGTTCCACCAGGTCGAAGGCCTGCTGGTCGACGAGCATGCCAGCTTCACCGAGCTGAAAGGCATCCTGCACGACTTCCTGCGCAACTACTTCGAGGAAGACTTGACCATTCGCTTCCGTCCTTCCTATTTCCCGTTCACCGAGCCGAGCGCCGAAGTGGACGTGATGGGCAAGAACGGCAAGTGGCTGGAAGTGCTGGGCTGCGGCATGGTGCACCCGAACGTGCTGCGTTCGGTCGGCATCGATCCGGAAAAATACTCCGGCTTTGCCTTCGGCATGGGCGTTGAGCGCCTGACCATGCTGCGTTACGGGGTCAACGACCTGCGTGCCTTCTTCGAAAACGACCTGCGCTTCCTCAAGCAGTTCAAGTAAGGGCGAGAGAACATGAAATTCAGTAAATCCTGGGTGATGGAGTGGGTCCGCACCGAGTTGAGTGACAATGCACTGGCCGAGCAGATCACCATGGCCGGTCTGGAAGTGGACGCCGTGGAAGCGGTGGCCGGCCAGTTCAACAATGTGGTGGTGGGTGAAGTGGTCGAGTGCGCCCAGCACCCGGACGCCGACAAGCTGAGGGTGACCAAGGTCAACGTGGGCGAGGCCGAGCTGCTGGACATCGTCTGCGGTGCACCGAACTGCCGTGCCGGCCTCAAAGTGTGCGTGGCCAAGGTCGGGGCGACCCTGCCGGGTGATTTCACCATCAAGAAAGCCAAGCTGCGCGGCCAGCCGTCCCACGGCATGCTCTGCTCCTTCAGCGAGCTGGGCATCGACGTCGAGGCTGATGGCATCATCGAGCTGCCGCTGGATGCCCCCATCGGGACCGATATCCGTGAATACCTCGCGCTCAACGACGTCAGCATCGATGTGGATCTGACCCCAAACCGTGCCGACTGCCTAGGCATCGCGGGTCTGGCCCGTGAAATCGGCGTGCTCAACAGCGTGGACGTGGTCGAGCCGACCTGGGCGCCGGCTGTTGCCACTATCGATGCTACCTTCCCGATCCGGGTTGAAGCGCCGGCAGATTGCCCCCGTTATCTGGGCCGTGTCATCAAGGGGCTGAACCTGCACGCCCAGAGCCCGCTCTGGATGCAGGAGAAGCTGCGCCGTGGCGGTATTCGTTCCATCGACGCCATCGTTGACATCACCAACTACCTGCTGCTGGAATACGGTCAGCCGATGCACGCCTTCGACCTGGCGACGCTTGAAGGGGAACTGGTGGTGCGCCGCGCCAAGGCCGACGAGCCGATGACTCTGCTCGATGGCAACGAAGTGAAGCTCAAAGAGACCACGCTCGTGATTGCCGATGCCAAAGGCCCTGCCTGCATGGCCGGCATCTTCGGCGGCGATCGCACCGGTGTCTCCGAGACCACCACCGACATCCTGCTGGAGTGTGCCTTCTTCGCGCCGCTCTCCATCACCGGCCGTGCCCGTGCCTACGGTCTGCACACCGACTCCTCCCACCGCTTCGAGCGCGGGGTGGATCCCGAGCTGCAGGCCAAGGTGATGGATCGTGCCACCCGTCTGCTGCTGGATATCTGCGGCGGCGAAGCGGGCCCGGTTATCGAGGTCAAATCAGATGCCCATCTGCCCAAGGCTGCCCCCATCAAGCTGCGTCGCACCAAGCTCGACAAGGTGATCGGCATCAGCGTGGCGGATGCGCAGGTGGTCGAGATCCTGACTCGCCTTGGCATGCAGGTCACTGTGGACGCCGACGGCTGGACCGCGCTGGCACCCTCCTGGCGTTTCGACATCGCCATCGAGGAAGACCTCATTGAGGAAGTGGCCCGCATCTACGGCTACAACAACATCCCGAACCTCAAACCCGCCGCCTCTCTGGCGATGGTGGAGCAGGCAGAAGGGCAGGTGACCCTGAAGCGGGTGCGCGACCTGCTGGTTGATCGCGGCTTCCAGGAAGCGATCACCTACAGCTTCGTCGATCCCAAGGCTCAGCAGACCCTGTTCCCGCAGAGCGATGCCATCGTGCTGCCGAACCCGATCTCCGTCGAGATGTCCGCCATGCGCGTCTCTCTGTTCCCGGGTCTGGTGCAGGCGGTGGTCTACAACCAGAACCGTCAGCAGCCGCGCGTGCGCCTGTTCGAGCAGGGCCTGCGTTTCATCAAGGACGAGAATGCCGAGAACGGCATCCGTCAGGAGCCCATGCTGGCCGGCATCATCACCGGCAACCAGGGGGACGAGCACTGGGATGTCAAGGCCCGTCCCGTCGACTTCTTCGATTTGAAGGGTGACCTGGAAGCGGTGTTGGATCTGACTGCCGAAGGGGCTACCTTCACCTTCGAGCGCACCGAGCACAGTGCCCTGCATCCGGGCCAGAGCGCAGCCATTCTGCGCAATGGCGTCGTGATCGGCCACATCGGCGTGATCCATCCGAGCCTCGAGAAGAAGCTGGGGCTCAAGAGCCGCGCTGTCATGTTCGAGCTGGAGCTGGACAAACTGACGCCGGCCAAGGTGCCGGTTGCTGCCGAAGTATCCAAGTTCCCGGCCAACCGTCGCGATATCGCCGTGGTGGTTGACAGACAGATCCTGGCAGGCGACGTTCTGGCAGTAATTAAAAAAGTTGGCGGAAATCAGTTAGTTGGAATAAACTTGTTCGACGTATACCAGGGCGCTGGTATGGCAGAGGACAAGAAGAGCCTGGCCATCAGCCTGGTGTTGCAAGACACCCAGCGCACCCTGGAGGAGAAAGAGATCGCCGAGACCGTGGACAATGTCGTGCGGGCCCTCGGTGAAGAGTTGAATGCATCCTTGAGGGATTGATCTATGGCGCTTACCAAAGCCGACATTGCAGAGCACCTGTTCACCCAGCTCGGGATGAGCAAGCGTGAAGCCAAAGATATGGTGGAAGCCTTCTTTGAGGAGATCAGACAGGCGCTCGAGCGTGGCGAACAGGTCAAGATTTCCGGCTTCGGTAACTTCGATCTTCGCGAGAAGAACCAGCGTCCCGGACGCAACCCCAAGACGGGGGAGGATATTCCCATCAGCGCCCGTCGCGTGGTGACCTTCCGGCCCGGCCAGAAGCTCAAGGCCAGGGTAGAAAATGTTGAACCCAACGAGTGACAAAAAGCCAGGCAATCGCCTGGCTTTTCCATTCCGATGATAAAAATCCTTCTGTTGTCCGGCGCGCTGCTGACCTTGCCACTGCGTGCCGCCATACTCCCGCTGTCACCGGATGCCCAGGCTTATGCCGATTCGCTCACCGGACTGACCTTCTGTTACCCGGCCCTGCAACGTCCTCCCTATCTGGAGGCGGAGGGGGGCTTGCTTATCGATCGCATGACGCGGTTGGCAGAGCTGTTGCCGGTACCGGTACATGTCGAGAAGCGGCCGAGCTGGGCAGCCATGACGCAGGATCTGCTGAACGGGCGCTGCGATCTCATTCCTCACGTCGGGCCTGCCCGGTCGAACTCGAGCAATACCGTCTTGAGCCGCGCCATGCTGGAAGCGGAGTCTGCCATCCTCTATCGGGGTGAGCTCGATCAGGCGCAGTTTCTGGTGTCACCCATCTGGCAGGCCCAGGAGGCACTGAAGCGTCTCTATCCTGGTTCATCCCAGCAACTACTGACCGATGCCGAGAACTGGTATGGCGCCCTGGTGGCCGGCAAGGGCAGCGCCTATCTCGGTGATTATCTGCAACTGCGCTACCTGATGCGGGAGTACCCGGATGAAGGGCTGCGCCTTCGTCGTCTTCGCAGCGACGATCTGGTCATCAGCTACCGGCTGATGATGCGCAACCAGCCCGAGTTGCTGGAGCTGGTGGATACGGCCATCCGCTATTTGCCGCCGGGCAGTCTCTACCGGGATCTGGGCAAGTATCTGCCTCAGGGTGAGCAGGATGTGAATCCCCTGCATTTTACCGACAAGGAGCAGGCCTGGCTGGTCGGCAAGGCCCACACCATCAAGATGGTGGCGGATCCCGGTTTCATGCCATACAGCGGCGTCAACCAGCAGGGAGAGCTCATCGGCTGGAGTGCGGATGTCTTGCGGGAAGTGAGTCGGCAGACGGGACTGCGCTTCGAGCTGGTGCCCGCCGCCAGCCGGGAGGAGGCGTTGGCATTGCTGCGCAGTGGCGATGCCGCCATGATGGTCGGACTGATGGAGTCTGCCGCCCTGAACAAGGAGTTCGACTTCACCAGGATGGTGGCGACCAGCCGCTATGCCCTGGTCAGTCGCAGCAAGAGGGGGCCTGTCTCCCTCGCGGACGTGAGTGGCAAGGTGGTGGTCCCGAGAATGCTCTATGATCCCGGCCTGCTTGCCCGGTTCGGCCAGCATGAGTGGGAGGTCACCGACAACCTGCTGCAGGGATTGGCGGCGGTGCGGCATGGGGATGCCCAGGCCATGCTGGCGGAGTTGTACCAGCTCCAATATCCCATTCGAAACAACCAGTTGAGCGAGCTGACCATCACCGAATTGCCGGAGCGTTTCGGCCTCGGCTTTGCCATCCGGCCGGAACAGACCAGCCTGGCGGGGGTGCTGGATCAGAGCCTGATGACCCTCAATGATCGGCAGGTGGACGATCTGGTGCAACGTTGGCGCCGCCTGGTGGTCAACCAGCAGAAGGGCGTTAGCTACGGTTTCTGGCTTGGCTCCGTGTTGCTGGCACTGCTGATCAGCATGGCGGTGATCTGGTCAGTCTGGCGATCCCGCCAGCAACTGGCCCAGGAGGCCCGCGAGCGTCACAAGGTGGAGCAGGCGCTGGCGCTGGAAAGCAAGTTCAGGGAGTCTCTCTTCCAGGCGCTCCCCGTTCCCGTGTTCTTGCGCAATGACAAAGGGGAGGTGATCAAGCGCAACAAGCGGGCCAAGCGCATGGAGGCGCGCTACGCCGCCGATCTGGTGCTGCCCGCGCCTCAGTTGCAGGGCGCCGAAGGAGAGCTGGCGCTGCACGAGCAGGTCTACTCCTATGCCCAGATCCCCTTGCGACTGGGGCCCCAGGCACCGGCAGGGGATCTTATCGCCCTCTCCGACATCAGCGCCCTGCGCGAGCGTACCCGCCTGCTGCGTCAGGCAGAGCGGCGCCTGCGCGCCCTCACCAATACGGTGCCCGGTGTGGTGTTGCAATTCACCCTGCTGGGGGGAGCCATCACCCGGGTGGAGTTTGTGAGCCGGGGCAGTCACGAGCTGCTGGGGCTGGCGAGCCAGCAGATCCGGGTCAATCCCAACGAGACCCTGACCCGTATCTCCCATCAGGACAGGCGCGAGATGCGAGCTCCCATGCTGGCCATGCTGCAAGCCGGACGACCGTTCTCCTATCTGCTGCGCTATGAGCACCCCGCCAAGGGAACCCGCTGGCTGCAATTTTCCGGCAGGGGGCGCCGTCAGGGGGAGGGGTGGCGGATCTACGGGGTGGTGCAGGATGTGACGGCCAGGGTGGAGCAGGAGCACTCCCTGCAACTTTCCCACGAGCAGGCCCAGCAGGCCGTGCTTGCCAAGGGGCGCTTCCTGGCCGCCGTGAGCCACGAGATCCGTACCCCCATGAACGCCATGCTCGGCCTGCTGGAGTGGCTCGAGCAGACCGAACTCAATGCAGAGCAGGCCTCGGTTCTGGCCCATGTCAGACAGGCGGGCAATGAACTGCTCGGACTGCTCAATGACGTGCTCGACTTCAGCCGCAACGAGACGCGCCAGTTGCGCCTTTCCGTGCAGCCCACGGATCTGGTGGAGCTGTGCGAGCACGTGGCGGCGGTGCACTGGTCCAAGGCGCGATCCCGCCATCTGCAGCTGCGCCTGGCGCTCGACCCGGCGCTGCCCGCCTTGATGGAACTCGATCCCCACCGGGTGCAACAGGTGCTGCACAACCTGCTCTCCAACGCCATCAAGTTCAGCGAGCGGGGAGAGGTGGTGCTCTGGGCCCGGCGGCAAGGGGAGTGGATTTTGTGCGGGGTGGATGACGAGGGGCCCGGGATCAGTGCCGAACTGTTGCCCCGGTTGTTCCAGCCCTTCGAGCAAGGGGAGGAGCCTAGCCAGCCCAGAGCCCAGGGGACCGGGCTTGGGCTGGCCATCTGCCGTCAGCTGATGGAACAGATGGGGGGCGAGCTCCGGGTTGAACCTCTGGCTCGCGGGGGCAGCCGTTTCCTCTGTTCCTTGCCCCTCAGGCATGCGCAGGAGAAGGCGCCCTGGCAACCGCGCGTCAAGACGGTCTCCCTGCAACTGTTGCCCGGGGAGCTCGAATATATGCGGGCCTGGCTCGCAGCGTTTGGCGTGGCCGAGGATCCGGCTGCACCTTGCCTTGGGGCCATGCAGGACGATGGGGGCTTGCGCGCCTGGTACTGGCAGGGGGAACCCTGGATTCCGGGCTCCGTGGTCAGCCTGCTGCAACCCAGACTCGTCCGTGGCGCCGAGGAGATCACGGATCTGCCGGGGGCAGGCAGGCGGGTGCTGCTGGTGGAAGATCACGAAGTGAACAGAATGCTGATCAGCATGCAGCTGGGTCAGCTGGGTGCCCGGGTATTGAGCGCGGCCAATGGCCGTCTGGCACTGGAGATCCTGCAATCGGAGTCGGTGGATCTGGTGCTGACGGACCTGCAGATGCCGGTGATGGACGGCGCCGAGCTCTGCAGGCAATTGCACGCCGATGAACGCTGGCAGCATCTGCCCGTCTACGTCATCACCGCCGATCTCAGCGAGCAGGCGGCGCAGCGACTGGCGGAATGCGGCTGTCAGGGCCATCTGGACAAACCCGTCTTGCTCAGGGATCTGGCCGTGTTGCTGCGTACCGTCTTTGGCCCCCATGACGGGGGGAAGGCACCGCAGCCAACGGCAGCCCTTTCCCTGCCCGTGTCCCTCAGCCCGGCCCTCGTTGACATCTATCTGGCATCGGTTCACCAGGATCTGGCCGACATTGAGCGGTGTGTCACACAAGGGGACGAGAAGGCCCTCAATACGGCTTTACACAAGATGAAGGGGGCCGCCAAAATGGTGGGGGCTACCCCCCTGGTAGAGGTGATCGACCGTTGGCAGGAGGCCCCCGGACATCCCCTTGCAGCCGCCCTGAGGCAGTGCGTGGAAGAGGTCTGCCGACAACTGGGCGAGAGAGCATGACATGATCATCACAGATGAAGAGTTGATGGCCTTGCTGGAGTCTGATGACAGCCAGGAGCCAACGTTTTACCCGGTTAGCGTCTATGCCCTGGACGCCGTCTCCCATCAGGCGGTTAAGGGGGCGGGCCTGCCGGCCTATGCCAATCTGCACCGCACCCGACCCGATGCCGGCTGGCAATGGGAAGGGCTGTTTGCCGCCGGGGCCATCGCCCTGTTTGATCCTGCCTCTCATCAGGGGGCCGACTATCTGCCTCATCTGCTGGCTCCCGGGGCGGGGATCTATCGCCTCAGCGATCCCTGGCTCGAGGGGTTGCAGGCACGGGAGCAGGGGTGGCGTGCCTGGCTCGCCCAGTGCCAGATCCTGCTGCTCGAAGATCACCCCTTCCAGGGAGCCTGCATTCAGCAGGAGATCCAGGGACTGGGGTTGCCCTGCCATTGGGTTCAGGATGGCGAAGGGTGCCTCAAGGCGCTGGAAGAGGGGGGCGTGAGATTGCTTATCTGTGATCTCAGTCTGGCGGAGCAGGATGCCATCAGCCTGCTGATGAGCCATCCCCAGTATCGCCACAGCGGTCTGCCCATCATCCTGCTTTCCGCTCATGATCAAACCCTGATAGACGGCGCCCGGCGTCTCCTGCACGATGCGGGTTTCAATGTGCTGGCCGCCCTGGCCAAGCCGCTGCAAAGCGACGATCTGCTGCGTCTGCTCAAGATGCTCTATCTTGGCCCCCAGCGTCAGCGCAGGCTGGGCGGGCTCAAGCGCACCGTGCGTAGCTGGCAGGGAGAGGCGAGAGGACAGCTTGGGCTGCTGGCAGATGCGGCCTCCTGCACGCTGCCGATCTGGCTGAGCCTGAGCGGCCTTTCCCCTCACTGGGAGCCGCTCAAGCTCTGGCTCGAGCAGCATGGACGAGAAGCAAGCGAGCTGACCCTGGTCATCCACCGACGGGATCACCTGCTGAGCCAGGCAGACCGTTTCGCCCTTGTGCTGCAGGCGAGCCTCGCAGGGGCCAGACTCGCGCTGCTGCTCGATCATGCCCAGCACCTGCCGTTTGATCTCATCGAGCGTCTGCCGTTGCAATCCCTGCTGCTCGGGCAACACCTGCTGCCCGAGCTGGAGGCGATGGCTGCCGACTCCTTGCTGGCCCGCTTCATCCAGCGTTCCCGGGAGCTTGGCATCGCGCTCTACCTCGACGACCCCTTCAACCTGCAGGATGCCGCCCAGTGGCAGGATCGCGGCGTGGCAGGGCGCTGGTGAATGGCTCGCTATCTTTGCTGGCCGCTCGATGAGACGCGCTTGTGGCAGGGGATGACGGGTTGGACGGCTCCCGCCTCACGGGGCGACCTGCCGATGACGATGGTAGTGGGGGGGCTGATTTGCCGCTTGCAGGAGCTGGCGGGCAGCGACCCGAAGCGAATAAGCGCGGCTTATGACGCCCTGAGCGAGCAGAGCGTCTATTTGCGCTTCATGCGGGCCAAGCAGCCTGCGACGACCGAGCAGCTCGCCTTCTTTCTCGACTACCCCAGAGAATCCCAGATAGGATTGCTGCTGACCGACGAGCAGGGGGCGCCGCTTGCCATGGCCCAGTCCGTTCGCCGGCGCCTGCACCCGGACAGGGCCGAGTTCTCCTGCATTGTCGCGGATCATTTTCAGCATCGCGGCGCCGGGCGTCGCATCCTGCTGGCGCTTGCGCGGCTGGCATACGGGGAGGGGATCCGGGAGTGGACGGCGGAAGTGCTCGGCCAGAATCGCCCCATGCTGGCCCTGCTCAAGGGGCTCGGGTTGCCGCTTACCCTGGTGACAGGACGGGAGATGGTCTTTGCCAGGCTGGATCTCGCGCCCATGGCGAGCTTTGTGCTCCCATCGGCCTAAGACCAAGGGCGAATGGGCCGCTTCTTGCTCCTGTGCTAAGGTCAGCCTGTTACCCGTTGGAGGAGAACAACCATGGTGCAGTCAGCCAAACATATCGTGATCCTCACCGGTGCCGGCATCTCGGCCGAATCCGGTATCAAGACCTTCCGGGCCTGTGATGGCCTGTGGGAAGAGCACAGAGTGGAGGACGTGGCCACCCCTGAAGGCTATGCGCGGGATCCCGAACTGGTACAACGTTTCTACAATGCGCGGCGCCATCAGTTGCAGCGCGCCGAGATCCACCCCAATCCGGCCCACTATGCATTGGCCCGTCTGGAGCGCCTGCTGCCGGGGCGCGTCACCCTGGTCACCCAGAACATCGACAACCTGCACGAGAGTGCCGGCAGCAAGAACCTCATCCACATGCACGGCGAGTTGCTCAAGGCCCGCTGCCCGGGCTCGGGTCAGGTGATCGAGTGGCGCGGGAATCTCCATCAGGAAGAGCTGTGTTCCTGCTGCCAGTTTCCCCACCCGCTGCGCCCCCATGTGGTCTGGTTCGGGGAGATGCCCCTCGGGCTTGACCGCATTTACTCGGCCCTGGCCCAGTGCGATCTCTTCATCTCCATCGGGACCTCCGGGGCGGTCTACCCTGCCGCCGGATTCGTCCATGAGGCCGGCCTGAACGGTGCCCATACGGTGGAGCTCAATCTGGAGCCGAGCGAAGTGGGCAGCCAGTTCGATGAAAAACGTTATGGTCCGGCTTCCTTGCTGGTGCCCGCTTTTGTGGATGAACTCCTGCAAAGTTGCGGTGTGCATCAGCCTCTCACCGTCGAGGGACATAACTGGATGGAGATGCGGGGCCCATAATTATTGATTTTTCACACAGTTGCATTGACCCACTGAAATCGCCACACTGACACCTAACTTCAAGATGCAGCTGGCACAACATGTCATGAACTTTCCAATGCGCGGGATGGCCTCTCTCCTGCTGGTGCTTTTCTCGTTCGGTACCCAGGCTTCCTCCTCTTCGCTATTGCAACTGATCCTGCCGGACAAGCGGGAAATCACCCTGGATGAGGCGGCGTTGGCCGCCTTGCCACAAGTGGAGTTCGAGACGGCGACGCCCTGGACCCTCGGCACTCACCGCTATCGTGGCCCGACCCTGAAGAGCGTGCTGGCGGCGCAGCAGGTGGATAGTGCCAGC
This sequence comes from Aeromonas sp. FDAARGOS 1418, assembly GCF_019048585.1. NCBI lineage: Bacteria > Pseudomonadati > Pseudomonadota > Gammaproteobacteria > Aeromonadales > Aeromonadaceae > Aeromonas > Aeromonas sp. FDAARGOS 1418. The sequence goes on from NZ_CP077387.1 coordinate 2,948,417, forward strand.
GCCATCGATGTTGCCGCACTCAATGGCTACCAGCAGCGGGTTGATCTCTCCCTGTTTGCCAAGGTACCGCTGACCCTGGTGCGTTACCAGGATGACAAACCGCTCACCCGTCGCAATAAAGGGCCGCTCTGGCTGCTGGTCCCCCTCTCGGCCCATCCCGACATGGATGTGTCCGCCATCCACAACAACATGGTCTGGCAGGTGATCCGCATCGAGGTTGTCCCGTGACGCGACGACAGCGAGATAACCTGCTGCTTGCAGCCATTTCCCTGCTGTTTCTCTTCTCGTCCCTCTGGGGGCTGCTGCTGCAGAGTCGGCACGAGCAGCTCGTTGACATGTTCTACCGCAACACCCACTGGAACATCAGCCAGGTAATGCAGGAGTCCCAGCGATTTCTCTATGATGTGCGCCTCTACCGTGCCGGTGCGCTCGACATGGCCGCCCTGAGCCTGGATTACGACCTGCTGTGGAACCGGCTGGATGTGTTCCTGATCAGTACCGAGACCGCCGATGCGCGAGCGAGGCATGGGTTGGGGGAGGTGCTTGAACGGCTCTTTGACGAACTCAAGGCGCTGGATCCCCAGATGCAGTCCGGAGAGCTGAAGAGGGGGAAAGCCCTCGATCTTGCCCTCGTCCGGCTGACCGGCTTGACCCATCAGGTGGAGCAGATTGGAGATCAGATCCTCTCCGGCCAGGAGCGGGAAGCCTCCCTCAACCAGTTGCGCCAGAGCCTGTTCTGGATCCAGATCTGGCAGTTGATCCTGCTGGTGATGGGCTGTGTGCTGGTCTTTGCCCTCATTCGAACCAATCTGCAGAATCGTCGCCTCTCCCTGCTCGATCCCATGACCCGGCTTGGCAACCGTCGGGCCTTGCAGGGGCAGCTCAGGCAATCCCTGCTGCAAGATCGGGTCCAGGCGCTGGCGGTGCTGGATCTGAAGCGGTTCAAGCAGGTCAATGATCTGCTCGGATACCAGGTTGGTGATCGTCTGTTGCAGGCGGTCGCGGCCCGGTTGCGTCAGGCATGCCCCGGCCGGGCGTACCGGTTGGGGGGCGATGAGTTCGCCGTGGTGCTGGACGACGAAGAGGGAGATCTCGATGCCCGCATGGCGGCCATGGTGAGCCTGTTGCAGTTTGAGTTCGTGACCCGGGAAAGCAGCTTTGATCTGGCGTGTCGCTTCGGAGTGGCCAGGCGCGAGGGTGGCGAGGATGCCGATGAGCTATTGGAGCAGGCCATATTGGCATTGAACGAGGCCAAGCGTGAGGGGACCATCCTGGTGTGGTATCAGAGTGCGATGAAGGCTGACCTCCACATGGCCCAGCGGCAGCTGCACCAACTGCGGGAATGGCTGGCGGGGGCAGCCCCTTCCCCCCTGAAGACCCTCTGCGAGGCGATGAGAGACGAGCAGGGCGTGCCGGTGACGGCGGTCAGCCTGCGCTGGCGGGTGAGCCAGCAGCCCTGTGACGTGGGCTGGATGCAGGAGCGTGGTGTCCTTGGGCCCGTGATGGCACGATGGCTGACAGAAGAGCCATGCAGTGGCACCTTGCTGGTAAGGCTTCATCAGCCTGCCCAGCTGGCCCCTCTGCTGGCGAGCCTGCCCCCCTTGCCACAGGGAAGGCTGATCCTGGCATTGCCTGCGCTGATACCGGATGCCACCCTGCTTGAGAAGATGCGCGAGTGTGGCTGCATGCTGGCGCTGAGCGAGCTTGGCAGCAGCGCCCCCGAACTGCTGCAGGCGGGCTGGCCAATTCGCTACTGGCTGCCAGCACCCTCCGGGTACGAGGCGCTGCTCCAGCCGTTGGCAACGGCGCTGGGGCTGCTGCGCCTGGCTCCCCGGGGAGAGGCGCAGCAAGAGGATGATCTCAAGCTGAGTTGAGTGGTGGCTTATGCAGTCTCGGGGCCGATACCAAGGAGACAATACACAGAAGGGCGGCTCATGGCCGCCCTTCTGCTGCTTGCTGGCACTTAAACTGGTTTGCTGTCCGGTGAGGAAAAGGGAGCGCAGGAGTGTCTGATCACCAGGTCCGGATCCACGGTGATCATGCGGTTTGCGATGGGCTCGCCGTTGATGCGCGCCAGCAGCCGGGTGACGGCGAGGCGGCCCAGCTCCTCTTTCGGTTGATTGACCGTGGTGAGCGGGGGGGACATGAACTGGGCCAGCGCCACGTTGTCATAGCCGACGATGGAGAGATCGCGGGGGATCACCAGCCCCGCCTGATGGGCGGCACTGATGACCCCCATGGCCATCATGTCGTTGCAGACAAACAGCGCGGTTGGACGCTCTGGCAGTGCCAGCAGGCGGGTCATGGCGGCGGCACCGCTGGCGCAGTCAAAGTCTCCCTCCTGGATCCAGCCCGGATTGACGGTGAGCCCGGCCTCCTGCATCGCCTGCTCGAAACCCGCCTGGCGCTGGTTGGCCGGGGCGCGGCTGTGGGGGCCCGTGATGCAACCGATGGCAGTGTGACCCAGCCCCAGCAGATGGCGGGTTGCCAGGTAGCCGCCGCGATGGGAGTTGTCGGCGATGAGATCCACCTCGCCGTTCTCCATGCCCCAGTCCATCACCACGACCGGCAGGCTCTTGAGCCAGTCGAGCTGGTTGAACACCTCCTGCTGCCCTTCACTGCACATGATGAGCAGGCCGTCGACCCGTTTCCTGAGCATCATCTTGAGGTAGGAGAGCGCCGTCTCGGCCTGTCCTTCGGTGTTGCCCAGCATCAGGTTGTAACCCTGCTCGAAGCAGTAGCGCTCCACCCCGCGCACCACCTCGGCGAAGAAGGGGTTGCTGGAGGTGGTGACCAGCATGCCGATGCTGTTGGTCTCCTTTACCTTGAGGCTGCGGGCCACCAGGCTCGGGGCATAGTTGAGATCGCGCATGGCGGCGAAGACCCGCTCACGGGTCTCCTCGGCGACGAAGCGGGTCTCGTTGATGACGTGGGAGACAGTGGTGGTCGACACCCCCGCCAGCGCGGCCACCTCCTTGATATTGGCCATCAGTGCCCCTGCGCAGTCTGTTCAAGGAGGAAGGCATCGACCTCCTGCTTGCTCGGGATGGAGCTCTGGGCACCAAACCGGGTGACGGAGAGTGCCGCCGCCCCGTGGGCAAAGCGTACGGCCGCGTCAAAGTCGGCGCCGGCGAGCTCGGCCGCCAGGAAGGCGCCGTTGAAGGTATCCCCGGCCGCCGTGGTATCCATCGCCTTGACCCGAAAACCCGGCATGAGCGCCTGTTGCTGCCCCTTGCTGCAATAGACCCCCTGCGACCCCAGGGTGATCATCACCTCACCGATGCCCATCTGGTGGAAGCGGGCGGCAGCCTCCCGGGCGCTCGCTTCGTCGGTCACCTTGACGCCGGTCAGCAGCTCGGCCTCGGTCTGGTTGGGGGTGATGAGATCCACCAGCGCCAGCAGATCCCTTGAGAGCGGGCGCGCGGGGGCGGGGTTGAGTACCACCCGGGTGCCGTGGGCACGGGCCAGACGGGCCGCTTCCTCCACGCTCTCGAGCGGCACTTCCAGTTGCAGCAGCAGGGTGTGGGCGGCGGCGATCATCGCCTCGTGACCTTGCACCACAGTCGGGGTGAGGGCGCCATTGGCTTCGGCGGAGATGCCGATGCTGTTCTCCCCCTCGTCGCTCACATAGATGATGGCGATGCCGGTGGGGAGCCTGGGGTCGAGTTCGACGGCGCTGACATCGATGCCGTCGTTGGCAAACCCGGTTTTCATCTGGTGGCCGATGGCATCATCACCGATGCGGGCGATGAAGGAGACAGGGGCGCCGAGGCGGGCGGCGGCCACCGCCTGGTTGGCGCCCTTGCCGCCGGGCACCACCTGATAGCTGTGGCCGGTCAGAGTTTCACCGGGGCGGGGAAAGTGGGGGACGCGCAGCACATGATCCGCATTCACGCTGCCGAGGACTACGAGACGATTCATTCCTATCACCCTTGGTTGAGTACATCCTGGTCTGGGTGGGCCCAGACCAGGGGGCACTGGCGGAAAAAGAGAGGGGAGGCGAACCTCCCCCAACAACTTACTTGTTGACGATTTGCAGCGGTACCGGGATGGATTTTTCCACCGGTTGACCCTTGAGCACCTTGTCGGCGGTTTCCACGCCGATGGCGCCGATGAGGGCGGGCTGCTGGGCCACGGTGGCGGCCAGTTTACCCTTGGCCACGGCGGCTTTGCCATCGTCGGTGCCGTCAAAGCCCACGATCATCACCTCTTTGCCAGCGGCCTGCACGGCGCGGATGGCACCCAGCGCCATCTCGTCGTTCTGGGCGAACACTGCCTGCACGGTCGGATGGGCGGCCAGCAGGTTCTCCATGACGTTCAGACCCTTGGTGCGATCAAAGTCGGCGGGCTGGGAGGCCAGCACCTGCAGCTTGTTGGCGGTGACCGCCAGGGCGAAGCCTTCGCCGCGATCACGGGCGGCGGAGGTACCTGCGATCCCTTCCAGCTGGATCACCTTGGCACCGCTGCCCAGCTTCTCGGCGATGAAGTCGCCAGCCAGCTTGCCACCAGCCACGTTGTCGGAGGCGATGTGAGCCTTGACGTCACCCTGGGCTGCGCCGCGGTCCAGGGTCAGCACCGGGATGTTCGCCTTGTTGGCCAGGCGAATGGCGTTGCCCACCGCTTCGGAGTCGGTCGGGTTGATCAGGATGGCGTTGACCTTGCGCACGGTGAGATCTTCCACGTTGGAGAGCTCCTTGGCCGGGTCGTTCTGGGAGTCAAGCACCACCAGCTCGTAGCCAAGCTCCTTGGCCTTGGCTTCGGCGCCCTCCTTCATGGTGACGAAGAAGGGGTTGTTGAGGGTGGAGACCACCATCGCCAGGGTGTGATCCGCGGCTTGGGCGGTGCCCAGCACGGACATGATGGCGGCAGCGAGCAGGGTATTGAGCTTTTTCATCATTTCATTCCTTGTGTGTGGCGTGGCTTGTTAACGGTTGCTTTTGTTATCGATCATCACGGCAAGCAAAATCACGCTGGCCTTGGCGATCATCTGGTAATAGGAGCTGACGTCGAGCAGGTTGAGGGCATTGTTGAGGAAGCCGATGATGAGGGCACCGATCAGGGTTCCCATGATGCGGCCCTTGCCCCCCATCAGGCTGGTGCCCCCCAGCACCACGGCGGCGATGGCATCCAGCTCGTACCCCATGCCGGCAGTGGGCTGGGCGGACGAGAGGCGGGATGTGACGATGAGCCCGGCCAGTGCCGACAGCATGCCGCACAGACCATACACCGCGAGCTTGACCCGATCCACATTGATACCGGAGAGGCGGGTGGCCGATTCGTTGCCGCCGAGGGCATAGATGTAGCGGCCCAGGCGAGTGTGGTTGAGCAGGTACCAGGCCAGCAGGAAGACGATGGCCATCAGCCAGATGGGCACCGGCAGACCCAGCAGGTAGCCGGTCCCGAGCCAGGCGAAGTGATCGGCGCCGTCACTGAAGCCGGTGGAGATGGGGCGCCCCTCGGTGTAGACCATGGTGACGCCGCGCAGGGCGGTCATGGTGACCAGGGTGGCGATGAACGCCTGTACCTTGCCCTTGGCGATGATGAGGCCGCTGATGCTGCCAAGCAGGGCGCCGGCACCCAGGGTGAGGGGGATCACCAGGCCGATGGGCAGCTCCATGGCCACCATGGTGGCGGCCAGGGCGCCGCACAGGGCCAGTACCGAGCCGACCGACAGATCGATGCCGGCGGTCAGGATGACCAGCGTCATGCCGACCGCCATGATGGCGTTGACCGATGTCTGGCGCAGGATGTTGAGCAGGTTGTCGGCGGTGAAGAAGTTGGGGCTCAGGAAAGAGACCACGCCGATCAGCACCAGCAGCGCGACCAGGGACTTGTTCTCGATCCACCAGGCCTTGCTCATGACGCCGCGGCGGGAAAGGGTTTGGGTTGTCATTGTGCTGCCTCTTGCTCTGCTTGCCACTGTTTACCGACTGCCGCTGCCATCAGCTTCTCCTGATTGGCATCGCGGGTGTTGAATTCTGCGCTGATGCGCCCTTCGTGCATCACCATGATGCGATCACTCATGCCGAGCACTTCCGGCATCTCGGAGGAGACCAGGATGATGCTCATCCCCTCCTTCTTGAACTGGTTGATCAGCTGATAAATTTCCTTCTTCGCCCCCACGTCGACGCCGCGGGTCGGCTCATCCAGGATCAGCACCTTGGGCCGGGTCAGCAGCCCCTTGGCGATGGCCACCTTCTGCTGGTTGCCGCCGGAGAGCAGTTTTATCAGCTGATCCTGACTCGGGGTCTTGATGTTGAACAGACGCACATAGTCCCCTACCGCCTGGCGCTCGGCCTTGCCGTCAATCTTGCCGCCACGAATGAACTCGCCGAGGGCGCACAGGCTCATGTTTTCGCGCACCGACAGCTCCAGCACCAGGCCGTCGCCCTTGCGATCCTCGGAGATATAGGCGATGCCGGCGGCCAGACCATCGGCCGGGCTTCTGGGTACCAGGGCGTGGCCATCCACCGTCACCTGGCCAGCGCTGATGGGGCTGGCGCCATAGATAAGCTTCATCAGCTCGGTGCGGCCGGAGCCCATCAGGCCGCTAAAGCCCAGAATTTCCCCCTGACGCAGGGAGAAACTCACCCCGCGCACGCCGGGGCCAGCCAGATCCTTCACCTGCAGGCTGACCGGGCCAAGCTCGCGGGCGAGGCGCGGGTACTGCTCCTCCAGCCGGCGACCCACCATCATCTCGATGATCCTGTCTTCATCCAGATCGCTCACCGCCTGCTCGCCGATCCACTTGCCATCCCGCAGCACGGTGACCCGATCGCAGATTTCGAAGATCTCCTTCAAGCGATGGGAGATGTAGACGATGCCGCACCCCTGCTCGCGCAGTTCACGAATGACGGTGAAGAGCTGCTCGGTCTCGGTGTCGGTGAGGGCATCGGTGGGCTCGTCCATGATGATGACGCTGGCATCGAACGACAGCGCCTTGGCTATCTCCACCATCTGCTGTTCACCGATGGAGAGACTTCCGAGTCGGGTATCCGGGCCGTGTTTGACGCCAAGCCGTGCCAGCAGGGTGTTGGCCCGTTCGCGCAGCTGCTTGTGGTCGATGCTGCCAAAACGGGTGCGCGGTTCGCGGCCGAGGAAGATGTTGGCGGCAATCGACAGCTCCGGCAGCAGGTTCAGCTCCTGGTGGATAATGCTGATCCCCTGATCCTGGGAGTCGCGGGGGCCCTTGAAGTGAACCGGCTGTCCGCGATAGCTGATGCTGCCCGCATCGGCCTGGTAGATGCCGGTCAGCACCTTCATCAGGGTCGACTTGCCAGCGCCATTTTCGCCGAGCAGGGCCATCACCTGGCCCGGATAGACCCGAAGACCCGCTTCGTCGAGGGCGCGTACCCCGGGGAAGGTCTTGACGATCCCGGTCAGCTCCAGAATGGGTGAGAGGGGGGAGGTTGTGCTCATTTGCAGCTTCCTTGAAGAGGCCTTCTTTGAAGAATTCAGAACGCCACACCGGCGCAGAGGATCAGGTTGGCGTAGGGAGTCACCTCGCCGCTGCGCACGATAGCCTTGCTCTGGCGGGAGCGAGCCTTGAACGCTTCGTGCAGGCAGTACTCGATGGTGATGGGCTTGCCTTGAGCCGCGGCGTGGGCCTCCAGCTGATCCACCAGCGCCTGATGGGCGGCGGGACTGATCTGCTTGATCTCTGTTGCCATGATCACCTTCTCCACCACCAGATCGGTGAGCAGGGCGGTCAGTACGGTTTCAAGGCTAGGGGTGCCCGCCATCAGCGCCAGATCGATGCGCTCGGGGCCTGCCGGAATGGGCAGGCCAGCGTCGCAGACGGTGATCTCGTCGGTGTGGCCCATCTGCGCGACCAGCGCGCTTAAGGGAGCATTGAGCAGCTTGCCTCGTTTCATACAGCACCTCGGCGGCCTGGGACCGCATATGGATATTGAGTTGGGCAATCGGTTACGCAACCGGTTGCGTCATTAGGGCGAAAGATAGGTGTTAACCGTTAACGGGTCTAGGCAGTGATGACGAAAATGTGAAAACGATCTCAGTGACAGGGCAATTTCAGAAGAAACGGGTGCCAGAAGAGCACCCGTCTGAGAGGCGTCGCCGGATGTTGCCCGTACAAAAAGGCGTACCCGGCGCGAGGAGATCAGAGGGCGAGCGCCGCCTGGACTGCGGGGCGGGCCAGCATGCGCTGATAGTGATCCGCCACCTTGGGAAACTCGCTGATGGCAACCCCGTCGCTCTCGAGCCAGCCTGCAATCACGAAGAGGTAGATGTCGGCCAGGCTGAAGCGCTCCCCCAGTACCCAGGGGCCGGCCAGATAGTGGCGCTCAATCTGGTCAAAGCCATCGCGCATGTTCTGGGGCATCTTGGCTTGCATGGCAGCCATGGCCTGTTCATCGTCGGCCCAGCGGCCGGGACGGCGTCCATGGGCATGGGCGACATGGACGGTGGAGACGAGGAAACTGTGTACCTCCTGCATCCTGGCCAGGAGGAAGGGGTCATCCAATGGGGCCAGCCCGGCGTTAGGAAAACGCTGGGCCACGTAGAGCAGCAGAGCCGGTGTTTCGGTCAGCACGCCATGCTCCGTCACCAGTGCCGGGACTCGCCCCTTGGGATTGATGGCGAGGTAGTCGGGGCTGCGCTGTTCACCAGCGGCCAGATCCAGGCGCTTGACAAGGTGAGGGGCACCGGCCTCCACCAGAGCGATGCGCACCGCCATGGCACAGGTACCCGGGGCAAGATAGAGCGTCAGTTCGGACATGACCGTTTTCCTTGTGTGAGAGAGAAGAGCCAGTGGACATCTCGTCCGCCAGCGCGCGCCATCATCCTACTCCCGTTGGACAGAGGGGCCAAGGGTGAGGGGAACTTCATCAAGAAGGGCTGCAAGGCCTTTGGTATCAATGGCTTTCTGAACGGAAGATAACAGGAAAAACGGCTACGCATGCCGGTTCAAACCGCTATAATGTGCCACCTTGGATCAGTCGTCAGTGAATGTTGGACAGTCAATTGAGTAATAGAATGCGGATCGGTGGAACCCTCGAACAGTCCCTCAGCCAGGGATATCGTCTGGACCTGCAAGGGGTGTTGAAAGAGGGGTGGCAACAGACTCGTCGCACCGGTTTCGGATTGGCGCTGGCCATCGCCGGGGTCATGGCAATCTGGATCCTGCTGAGCAATACCTTGCTGACGCCCTATGTCGCCCGTGAAGGAGGGGATATGGATATGGCCCTGATCCTGAGCCTGCTGGTCACGGTGATCATGTCACCCATGACCTCCTCCCTCGACATGCTGGGGTTGCAGCAGTCGGTGGGGGTGCGCGCCCGGCCGAGCCAGGTGTTCGACTTCTTTCGCCACTTCCTGCGCCTGGGCAGCCTGAGTCTGCTTGGCAGCCTCATCACCAGCCTGTTTGGCCCCCTGTTCGAGCTGCTGGGCGTGCCGGTGATGCTGGCCTTCATCCCTTCCGCCCTGGTGGGCATGGGGCTGGTGTTTACCGTGCCCCTGGTGCTGGAGCGCGGTCTTTCCCCGGCTCAGGCCATTCTGGTCTCCCTCAAGCTCTTTGCCCGGGGCTGGCTCAGCATAGTGCTGCTGCACGGGGTCATGCTGGCACTCTTCTTCCTGGCGCTCATCCCCATGGGGCTGGGACTTATCTGGGTGGCGCCGCTCTACTTCAACTGCAAGGGCATTCTCTACCGGGATCTGTGTGGGGTGGCAGTCGAAGTGACCGAGGTTGCCAGTGGCAACGACGGGCAGGGCCCGGATCATTTCAACGCATAACGGGATACCAGGGGTCAGCCGGTGTCGACCCGCCGGGAGCATGATGCAAAAGGATGGCATATGAACAAGCGATACGGGATGGCGGCGCTTCTGCTGGTACCCATGCTGGGACAGGCTGAGCCGTCCCTTGAACTCGACTACGGCACCTTCTACAGCCAGATGAAGACCTTCGCCAAGGGGGAGTTCGGCCACGCCAGACTGGGCTTTTATCTGGCCAGTCAACAGAACGGTCGGCGCTGCGGTCTCACCTCGGCCCGGGTCTCGACCCCGGACAGGGATGTGCCCGCCGAGGTCACGGTGGATGGCGAACTGCGTCTGCCCTATGACGATGATCTCAACCTCGACAAGGCGATCGTGGTGGTGGGGCTCACCGAGGCCCACGCCGCCTGCGATCTGTCGGTACAGGTGATGGCCGACGCCCCCGCCACACCCGAGGTGCCGCTGGCCGAGCTCGTCTCGCGCCAGCAGCAGATGCAGCGATTGCTCGACAAGATGGCCGGCATGGTCGGCCAGTATTTCCTGCCCAAGATGGAAGGGGTGCGGATCTCCATGGTGGCGCCCGCAGGCACAGCCTACCTTGTGGAGGGTGCCCGTCAGGAGGCCGTCTCCTGGCAGCAGGGGCAACTGCTGCTCAGCAATGCGCAGCTGAAGGGGTTTGCCCAGGGCAAGCTGCAACTGCAAGGGGAGATCCTGCGCCTGACCCCCTGGCTGCACAAGGGGTAGCGACCCGAGTCCGCAGATTGCCAGAATGAAAAAAGGAGCGCCTGGCGCTCCTTTTCTGTGGGTGACGGGGCTTAGCGCACCTCAATCACGTCCAGCATGTCCATCTCGTCGATGTCCAGCAGCGGCGCCTTGGGCAGCTCGGGCGGATCAAATGCCTTGTCGCCACCGTCGATGATGCCGGAGTCGCGGTTGATGCTCTTGAAGTCAAACAGCTGGTGATCGAGCAGGTGGCTCGGGATCACGTCCTGAATGGCGGTGAACATGGTCTCGAGACGACCCGGGAAGCGGCGATCCCACTCCTGCATCATCTGTTTGATGGCCTGGCGCTGCAGGTTCTCCTGGGAGCCGCACAGGTTGCAGGGGATGATGGGGAAGGCCTTGACCTCGGCATAGCGCACCAGATCTTTCTCCTTGCAGTAGGCCAGGGGGCGGATCACCACGTTCTTGCCATCGTCGCTCACCAGCTTGGGGGGCATGGATTTGAGCTTGCCACCGTAAAACATGTTGAGGAACAGGGTCTCGAGGATGTCGTCACGGTGATGGCCAAGGGCGATCTTGGTGCAGCCCAGCTCCTGGGCGGTGCGATACAGAATGCCGCGGCGCAGGCGGGAGCAGAGCGCGCAGGTGGTCTTGCCCTCCGGTACTTTCTCCTTGACGATGGAGTAGGTATCTTCTTCCACGATCTTGAAGTCGATGCCGAGAGTGCTCAGGTATTCGGGCAGCACGTGCTCGGGGAAGCCGGGTTGCTTCTGATCCAGATTGACGGCCACCAGATCGAAATGGATGGGGGCGCTGGCCTTCAGGCTCATCAGGATGTCGAGCATGGCAAAGCTGTCCTTGCCGCCAGACAGGCAGACCATGATCTTGTCACCCTCTTCAATCATGTTGAAGTCGGCGATGGCCTGGCCCACGTTGCGTCGCAGGCGTTTCTGCAGCTTGTTGAAACTGTATTTCTCTTTGGCGTTAAGCTCTTCTAGCATGGCCTCAAACCCGGGACAAAAATAAGCGGCTTATTATAGCCATGTCCCGGGGGAGGGCAAGAAACGCTTATGCAGGATGACGCCTGTCATCCACAGGGCAGCTGTAATCGTCGGGTTTGAGGATGAGAATGTCGCAGTTGAGCCTGTCCACCACGTGCTCGGCGGTGTTGCCAAGCAGGGCGGCAGAGAGGCCGGTACGGCCGACGCATCCCATGATCATCAGGGTGGCATTCAGATCGTCCGCCATGTCCGGCAGCACCTCCTCCGGCAAGCCTTCCGCCACCTTGGTCCACATGTGGTTGATGCCGAACTGATCGGCATGTTCCCGCAGCAGATCTTCATGGTGTTTGCGAATGGCATCGTTGTAGGCGTTGGGATCGAACTCTGGCAGTTCGATGGCGACATTGACAGGAGTGCCCGGGTAGGTGTTGACCAGATAGAGACTGGCACCAAGCAGCTCGGCGATGGCGATCCCCTCGCGGGTGATCCGCTCGTTGAGCACCTTCTGCTCCTTGTCATCGCTCGAGCAGTTGATGGCGGCAATCAGGTTGCCCCCCCGTTGCCAGTGCCCTTCTTTTACCAGCAGAACCGGACAGGGGCATTTGCGCAGCAGGTGCCAGTCGGTGGGGGTGAAGATGAAAGTTTGCAGGAAGGAGTGCTTGTGAGTCGCCTTGACGACCAGATCGTGACGCTGCTCCAGCACTTCCTGAATGACGCACTCGAAGGGACGGTTGTGCCAGAGCACTTTCACTTCGCATTCCAGCCCTCTGGCCCGATAGGGAGTGAGGATCTCGTCGAGCCACTCCCGACGTTGGGCGATGACACCATGGCGCATCTCTTCCCGCTCGTCTGCCGAGAGCATGGCGGTCATCTCGTAAGAGAAGTCGTAAATCGTCAGGAGCAGGGTCAGCTGGGCGCCCTCATCCAGCTCGGCGACCTTGACCGCGCGCTCGAGCGCGATCTGGCGCTCCTCCTCGGGATTGATCACCACCAGAATGTTTCGGTACTTGACCATGTTCTCCTCCTTGGCAAAAAGGCCAATGATGGCAACTCTTTAGCTATTACAGCTTAGTCCAAGGGGGGAGGCGGGAAGGTGTGCCGGATCAAATTTCAGGGTGCTCCGATCCGGCAAAAGAGGAAATAAACGGGGATTAACCGCAGGGAGGACGAGTGGCTCCGGCCATGACGCCCAAAGCAACGTTGTCCAGTACAGTAATGTATTTGCCTTTGACGCTGATGAGACCGGATTTCTGGAAACGACCCAGCAGGCGGCTGATGGTCTCGACAGTGAGACCGAGGTAGTTGCCGATGTCCCCACGGGTCATGGAGAGGCGGAACTCCTTGGCGGAGAAGCCGCGCTCGGAGAAACGAACCGAGAGATTGTGCAGGAAGGCAGCGAGGCGCTCTTCGGCGTTCTTTTTGGAGAGCAGCAGTATCATCTCCTGGTCGCCCATGATCTCGTTGCTCATCAGCCGCATGATCTGCTGGCGCAGTTTGGGCATCTTGCCAGAGAGGTCGTCGAGCACATCGAACGGTATTTCACACACCATGGCGGTTTCCAGCGCCTGGGCGAAGGAGGGGTGGGCCTGCTTGTGGATGGCATCGAAACCGACCAGATCACCGGCGAGGTGGAAGGCGGTGATCTGTTCGTCACCCTGTTCGGTGATGGTGTATGACTTGATGGTCCCGGAACGTATGGCATAGAGCGACTTGAGCTCATCGCCGGCCTTGAACAACTCTTCACCCTTCTGGATCGGCTTTTTGCGCTCGATGATGCTGTCCAGCTGATCAAGCTCGTTGTCGTTCAGAGTGAAGGGGATGCAGAGCTGGCTGATGCTGCAATCCTGGCAATGAATTGCACAGCCACCGCTCTGAATACGTCTGCCAGGTTTCTTGTCCGGGATCATAGGCTCAAATGAATAATTGATTTATATCAAACAAGTTTACCACCATCTCATCCATTTTGGATAGGGTTTCAAAAGGACGCCATCCCGATCCAGAGGGTGTGGATCCCGTAGGCAATAAGCAGCAAGGCGCCCCCAAGGCGCAGGCTGCGCAGGGTGAGCCAGTAGCGCAATCGGTCTGCCAGCCCCCCCAGCGCAAACAGGGTCGGCAGCGTGCCGAGGCCGAAAAAGAGCATGATGAGTGCCCCGCCACTCGCGGAGCCTGCGGCAGCGCTCCAGGTCAGCATGGAGTAGACGAGGCCGCAAGGGAGCCAGCCCCATATCATGCCAAAGGGGAGAGCCTGCCAGGCTGATGTAAACGGGAGAAACCTGCCTGCCAGCGGCTTGATGAGAGGCCAGAACTTCGCACCGATGCGCTCGAGCAGCAAGACGCCATGCCACCAGCCAGCCAAGTAGAGGCCGAGCGCTATCATCAGCAGGGCGGCGATGAGGCGAAGCCCTGCCAGGGCGTGTTTGCCAGCGCCTATCTCCGTGGTGGTGGCGAGCAAGCCGCCCACAAGCGCGCCCGCCAGCACATAGCTCAGGATGCGCCCCAGGTTGTAGTTGAGCAGATAACCGAGCCTGCCCAAAAAATGCTGCTTCTCGGTAGGTATGGCCATGGAGAGCGCTGCGGACACGCCGCCGCACATGCCGATACAGTGGCCGGCACCGGCAAGCCCGACCAGCAGGGCGCCCATGAGGTCAAGGCTGCTGGTCATGGGGCCTGCTTTCCTGTTCTGCTTGTTGTTCAGGGGGGGGCAAGGGGCGTTGCTCCTCGTCAAACAGGATGTTGGAGCCCTGCCTGTCGAGATCCTCGAACTGCTCGGAGCGGATGGCCCAGAAGAAGACGGCGCCGGCGATGACAACGAACAGGATGGCGATGGGGATGAGGACGAAGATGATGTTCAAGGTGCGGACCCTGTGGTGAAAGGGGGATGATAACCCGGCGAGGCAAGAGGTGCCGCCACCCGGGAGGATGCCAGACGGCTGCTCACCGGTTGAGCCGCATGGAGTTGGTGACCACGATGAGGGAGCTCAGGGACATGCCTGCCGCCGCCAGATAAGGGGGGAGCCAGCCACTGGCCGCCAGCGGCAGCACCAGCAGGTTGTAGCCGATGGACCAGGCAAAGTTCTCCTTGATGATCTTGCGAGTGCGCAGGGCCAGGGCCCGGGCGGCCAGCAGACGGGAGAGATCGTCGGCCAGCAGGATGGCGTCGGCACTGTTTTTGGCCAGATCCGTGCCCCCCGCCATGGCAAAGGACGCGTGGGCGCCGGCCAGCACAGGGGCGTCGTTGATGCCATCTCCCACCATGATGCTGATATCCCCGGCCGCTTCCCGGGCCTTGAGATAGGCCAGCTTGCCATCCGGGGTGACCCCTTTTACCAGCTCATCGACCCCCAGCTCGCGGGCCAGCATGTCCGCCTGGTCCGAACCGTCGCCGGTGAGGATGGTGGTTTGCAGGCCGGCCGTCTTGAAGGCCTGGATCAGTGCCTTCGCATCGGGGCGCAGTGTGTCGGCCAGGATGAAACGGGCCAGCAGGCCGTGTTCATCGGCCAGATAGATGGCCAGCCCTTGAACGGCATTCTCTTCTTGCGCCAGTTCGAGCCAGCGTGCACTGCCGATGCGGTAATGCTTGCCCTCAATCACTCCCTGCACGCCGTGGCCGATGACGGGGGTGACGTCGCTGGCGGTGAGCTGCACCCCGTCCGCCAGTGGTTTGCTTCGAAACGCACGGGCGATGGGATGCTCGGAGTAGGTTTCCAGGGCATGGGCGAGTGCGAGGCAGCGGGCTGCGTCGAGCTCGCCGAGGGGCTGGGTGCTCACCAGGCTGATGTTGCCCGTGGTCAGGGTTCCCGTCTTGTCCATCACGATGCGGTTGGCCCGGGTTAGAATGTCCAGCACGTGGCCGCGGCGCAGCAGGATGCCGCTGCGGGTCAGGTTGGCAGTGGCCGAGGTCAGTGCGGTCGGGGTGGCCAGCGAGAGGGCGCAGGGACAGGTCGCCACCAGCACCGCCAGGGTGACCCAGAAGGCCCGCTCGGGCTGATGAAAATGCCAGAAGGTCCAGACCGCAGCCGCAATGATCAGGAGCACCAGGATAAAGTGGCGCGACAGCACGTCCGCCAGTTGGGCTATGGCGGGCTTGTCGTCCAGAGCATGATCCTGCAGGCGCATGATCTGGGCCAGGCGCGACTCTTCAATGGAATGGCTGACCCGGATCTCCAGGGGGGCATCGGTGTTGATGGTGCCTGCATAGACGGGATCCCCGGCCTGCTTGAGCAGAGGCAACTGTTCGCCAGTCAGCATGGATTCGTTGAGGCTGGCCTGGCCCAGGGTGACGATGCCGTCGGCTGGCAGAGTGGCCCCTGCGAGTACCCGCACCCTGTCTCCAACTCGCAGCGTCTTGGCGGCCACCTCGTGTTCGCCGTCATCATCGATGCGGGTTGCCATGATGGGTACCAGGCGCGCCAGGTTGGAGCTCGACTCCGACGCCTTGCGCCTCGCTCGCAGTTCCAGCAGACGGCCCAACAGCAGGAAGAAGACGAACATGGTGATGGAGTCGTAATAGACCTCACCTGTGTTGAAGACCGTGGCCCAGATGGAGGCGACGAAGGCGCCGATCAGTGCCAGCGACACCGAGACATCCATGGAGAGGTGCCCCTGCTTCAGGCTGCGCCATGCCCCCACGTAAAAAGGCTGGGCCGAGTAGATCATGATGGGGGTGGAGAGCAGGAGGCTTATCCACTTGAAGTAGATCATGAACTCCTCTTCCACGCTGATGAAGAGGTCCATGTAGAGTGCCACGGCGCACATCATCACCTGCATGGATCCAAGCCCGGCCAGCGCCATGCGGAACATGTAGCTGCGCACCTCTTTGGCGTAGAGTGCTTCCTGCTGATGAGTCTGGAAGGGATAGGCGCGATAGCCGACCCTGGCAAAGCCCTTGAGAATGTCGCTCAAAGAGAGTTGGGCCGGATCCCACTTGATGCGGGCGCGATGGGTGGTGGTATTGACGTTGATGTAACGCAGACCGCGCAGGGTCATCAGGTGCCGCTCGATGAGCCAGGCACAGGCGGCGCAGGTCAAGCCTTCCACCGTCAGCTGGATCTCGCGCGTCGTTTCGCGACCCGTACCGGTGTCGGTGACGAACTCCTGCTGCACCTCCGCCAGATCGTAGTGGGTGAGGGCGGCGAGCTCTTCGGGCACCAGCTCCCCCTTGATGCCGGGAGCGGTGCGGTGTTCGTAATAACTGGCGAGGCCGCATTCGAGAATGGTCTGTGCCACGGCCTGGCAGCCAGGGCAGCACATCGGCTGAACGATGCCTTTGATCTCGAGAGTAAAGTTACTGCCAGTGGGAACCGGTTCACCACAGTGAAAACAGCCGGTCATGGTGATCATCCCTCTTTGATGCAGCCCTGCAGGCCGGGTCGGGGAGAAGGGCGGCTGACCGGCGTGCCGATCACCCTGCCTTCGTGATTCAACGTCCCTTGGGATCGAGCTCAATCGCTGCCTGAGTCGGCAGTTGTGCCGTCTCCTGGAGGCGCCATTCATGGTTGAAGGCATCGACCCGCACGTGCCACTTGCCGGTGAGGGGCTTGTCCAGCATCAGGCGATAGACTCCCTTGCCATCGGCCGTCAGCAGATGTTCGCTGTCCAGGCCCGCCAACGTGGGATGAAACAGGGAGAGGTGCAGTGCTTGTCCTGGTGGGATCTTCCCTGCCAGGGGAGTCAAGGTCAGCTCCTTGTCGCTGACATTGAGGGCGATACGGATGCCGAGCGCCTCGGCGCGATCGAACTTGCTGAGATCCTGGTTAATCTCCTTGCCCTGCTTGTAGTAGTCCTCCGCCACCAGGTTGACCCCATCCTTGCTGGCAATGATGGCGGTGGCGATGCTGCCTACCACGGCGGCACAGGGGAGGGCGATGATGAACCAGGGCCAGAATTGGCGATACCAGGGTTGGGTCATGATGCTACCGAAACAAATGGTTAACGAAATGGCGGTAATTCAGCCAACACAAGATAACAAAAAGCCTCGAAGAGTCGAGGCTTTTTGCTGATTAATCACGTGCTTATCACATGTTACTGCTGATTTTGCCGATCGTTGTGGGACAAGCTGTAAACGTAGGAGGCGAGCAGGTGTACCTTGTCTTCCCCCAGAATGTCCTTCCAGGCCGGCATCACGCCGTGGCGCCCGTGGGTGATGGTCTGTTCGACCACCTGACGGGAGCCGCCATAGAGCCAGATGTTGTTGGTGAGATCCGGTGCGCCGAAGGCGATGCCGCCCTTGGCATCCGGGCCGTGGCAGGCGGCGCACATGGCAAAGCGTGCTTCCCCTTTCTTGGCTTCCACCAGATCAACCTTGCGACCGGAGAGGCTCAGCACATAGGAGGCCACCTCCTTCACCCCGTCCTGACCCAGGATCTCGCCCCAGGCGGCCATGATCCCCTGACGACCGCCCATGATGGTGGTCTTGATCTGGTCGGGTGCGCCGCCCCACTGCCATTCGCTGTCGGTCAGGTTCGGGAAACCGCGGCCACCGCGGGCATCGGAGCCATGACACTGGGAACAGTTTTGCAGGAACAGGCGCTGACCCACCTTCAGGGCTTCCGGATCCTTGGCGATCTCGGTGATCTCCTTGTAGCTCTTGCCGTCAGCCTGATAGGTCAGCTCGCGGAACTTGGCGCCGTAGATCTCGTCGGCCTTGGCAAGTTCCCGGTCGTATTCCACCGCGCGTCCTTCGGCCTTGGCGGAAGCCGCCGCTGCCTTGGACTCGGCCAGGGAACGCACATCCTGGTTGGAGCTCTGCCAGCCCAGCAGACCCTTGAAGTTGCCAAGGCCCGGGAAGGCGAGCAGGTAGATGAGCCCGGTGACGATGAAGAAGAGGAACATATAGGACCACCACTTCGGCAGGGGATTGTTGATCTCCTCGATGCCGTCGAAGGTGTGACCCATGGGTTTGCCCTCGTCGGCCCCCATCTTGTCCTTCATGCACCAGGCCAGCAGCAGGAAGCAGCCGAGAATGGTGCCAAGGCTTATGACGGTCACAAAAATGCTAAACAGAGTGCTCATTATTGCTTCGCTCCTGCGTTCTTGTTATCAGCACTGGGTTGCTCGTCATCGGCAAAAACCAGGTTGGCGGCCTCGTCGAAAGAAGCCTTGCGGCGCTTGCTGTAGGCCCAGACGATGATGCCAATCATGATGACCATCAGCAGCAGGGTGTACAGGCCGCGAAATGTGCCGTAATCCATATCCCGACTCCTTATTTCAGGGCATGGCCCAGTGATTGCAGATAGGCGATCAGCGCATCCAGCTCGGTCTTGCCCTTGACGGCCTCACCGGCACCGGCGATGTCGGCATCGGTATAGGGCACGCCGAAGTGATCCCGGAACAGAGCCAGCTTCTTGCCGGTCAGCTCGCCGCTCAGCACATTGGTCTCGAGCCAGGGGAAGGCCGGCATGTTGGACTCGGGCACCACGTCGCGCGGGTTGATGAGGTGGGCGCGATGCCAGTCATCGGAGTAGCGGCCGCCGACCCGGGCCAGATCCGGACCGGTACGCTTGGAGCCCCACAGGAAGGGGTGCTCCCACACGCTCTCGCCGGCAACCGAGTAGTGGCCGTAGCGTTCGGTCTCGGCGCGGAACGGGCGGATCATTTGGCTGTGGCAGACGGTGCAGCCTTCGCGGATGTAGATGTCGCGTCCTTCCATCTGCAGGGCGGTGTAGGGCTTGAGGCCCTCCACCGGCTCGTTGGTCTGCTTCTGGAAGAACAGGGGGGTGATTTCCACCAGGCCCCCCAGGCTGATGGCGAAGATGATGCCAATGACCAGCATGGGGACGCTTTTTTCAAAAATCTCGTGACGGTTGTTGTTGCTCATGCTTTAAACCCCTTCAAATCAGGCTGGCTGTGCGACGGGTTCCAGGGAACCCTTGGGCGCAGTGACGGTGCGGTAGGCGTTGTAGGCCATCAGCAGCATGCCGGTGACGAAGAAGCAGCCACCCAGGAAGCGCACGAAGTAGAAGGGATAGGAAGCTTGCAGCGCCTCCACGAAGCTGTAGGTCAGGGTGCCGTCGTCGTTGACCGCACGCCACATCAGGCCCTGCATCACACCGGAAATCCACATGGCGACGATATAGAGCACGGTGCCCACGGTGGCCAGCCAGAAGTGGACGTTGATGAGTTTGATGCTGTACATGCGCCCCTGCCCGAACAGGTTCGGGATCAGGTGGTAGACGGCGCCAATGGACACCATGGCAACCCAGCCCAGGGCACCGGAGTGAACGTGACCGATAGTCCAGTCGGTGTAGTGGGAGAGGGCGTTGACGGTTTTGATCGCCATCATGGGGCCTTCAAAGGTCGACATGCCGTAGAACGACAGGGAGACGATCAGGAAGCGCAGAATGGGGTCATAACGCAGCTTGTGCCAGGCACCAGAGAGAGTCATGATGCCGTTGATCATGCCGCCCCAGGAGGGCACGAACAGGATGAGGGACATCACCATGCCCAGCGACTGGGCCCAGTCAGGCAGGGCGGTATAGTGCAGGTGGTGCGGACCGGCCCAGATATAGAGGGAGATCAGCGCCCAGAAGTGCACGATGGAGAGGCGGTAGGAGTAGACGGGGCGACCCGCCTGCTTGGGCACGAAGTAGTACATCATGCCAAGGAAGCCCGCCGTCAGCAGGAAGCCCACCGCGTTGTGGCCATACCACCACTGCACCATGGCATCCATGGCGCCGGAGTACATGGAGTAGGACTTCATGCCGGAGAGGGGCACTTCCATGTTGTTGACGATGTGCAGCACGGCAACCGTGATGATGAAGGCACCGAAGAACCAGTTCGCCACATAGATGTGGGAGGTGGTGCGCTTGACCAGGGTGCCGAAGAAGACGATGGCGTAACTCACCCAGACCACGGCGATGGCGATGTCGATGGGCCACTCCAGCTCGGCGTACTCTTTGGAGGTGGTGTACCCCAGCGGCAGCGAGATGGCTGCAGAGAGAATGATCGCCTGCCAGCCCCAGAACACGAAGGAGGCGAGGGGACCACCAAACAGCCGGACCTGACAGGTGCGTTGCACCACGTAGAAGGAGGTGGCCATCAGGGCGCTGCAACCAAATGCGAAGATGACCGCATTGGTATGCAGGGGACGCAGACGGCTGTACGTCAGCCAGGGGGTGTCGAAGTTGAGGGCAGGCCAGATCAGCTGGGCTGCAATCAATACACCCACCGACATGCCGACGATACCCCAGACAATCGTCATGACGGTGAACTGGCGCACAACGGTGTAGTTGTACTCAGGGTGGTTTGTTGTATGGCTCATCGTTGTATTCCGCTTCCGATGCTGTTGTTTGTGTTGCCCGGTGTCCTGGGCCATTTTCACCCCGGTTTTGCAAAATCCTCTCGTTAACATCTGTTAATAAAAGGAAAAGCAAAAGGTGGTTAAATGAAAATCCATTGAGAATGATACTGAAGTGACCGGTAAAATAACAGTACAAACAGTGATATATTTGGCTTCAGCGGGTCTCATGTCCGCCAGTTTTTACCTTGCGCCAGATCACGAAAATTACATTTTCAAAGTACCTTACAGAGCTGTTTTTTCATGAAAGAGAGACTCACTTCACGCAAAATCGTCCACCTGTCCATGGTGCTGGTCATTTTGCTCTCCCTGATGGCCTATCGAACCTGGTTTTCAGGCACTGGAAGCGACCATGAAGAGGGCACCAATGTTCAGATTTGTGATCTGTCCCACAGCCCCTGCCGCCTCATCGTCGGGGATCGCCCGCTGACGGTCAGCATCGATGGCTTGCCGATCCGCCCTGAACATGACTTTGTCCTGCGCCTTCAAGGGGGTGTGCCGACCATCACGCCGGTCAAGGCCTGGTTCGAGGGCAAGGAGATGTTCATGGGGCTCATCCCCGTGCTGTTTGAACCCAGCCAAACGGGGTGGCGAGGGGTGACCCAGGTGGGAAGTTGTACGACCGAGGCGATGGACTGGCTCCTGACCATCGAGTGGAGCAATGGCCAGCGCCATCAACTGACGTTGGGCGCGGCACGTTGAACGGACTCTCATCGGGCCCCAGGAGGGGGGATAATTGAAAATTGATTTGAAATTTTCAGGCAGGACGGTACCTTGCATTGATTATCAAGGAGTGAAGTTCATTTAATCATGATTGAAAAACAAGCATTTTATCGCACGCTCAACCAGCAGGCCCAAGCATTGCTGGAGGGCGAACCCGACATGATCGCCACCCTGGCCAACCTGTCTGCCCTGCTCAATCAGGAACTGGCTGACATCAACTGGGTTGGTTTCTACCTGCTGCAGGGCGAGACCCTGGTGCTCGGCCCGTTCCAGGGCAAGCCGGCCTGTGTGCGCATCCCGGTCGGGCGCGGCGTCTGTGGCACTGCGGTTGCCGAGGGCAAGACCCAGCTGGTGGACGACGTGCACCAGTTCGCGGGGCACATTGCGTGCGACGGTGCCAGCAACTCGGAAATCGTGATCCCGCTGCGCCGTGGCGGGGAGATCATCGGGGTGCTGGACATCGACAGTCCAATTTTTAACCGCTTTGAGGAGCAGGACCGGATTGGCCTCGAAGAAACGGTGCAAATTTTGGAAAGCATGCTCTAAGTCATTGCTAGATGGTTCGCAAAAGGTCCCAAGCTCTCTATAATGGGGCCTTTGTTGTGTTCGGGCATGCCCGTGCGTCTATATGAAAGCCAAGGTTATACATGGAAAACACTGAAAAGCTGAAGAACAGTAAAGAGATCGTCGCCTACCTGGTCGAGAAATTCCCGGCCTGCTTCATCGCTGAAGGAGAGGCCAAGCCACTCAAGATTGGCATCTTCCAGGATCTGGCCGCGCGTCTTGCTGATGACGAGAGAGTCTCCAAGACCATGCTGCGCTCTGCTCTGCGTCAATACACCTCCAGCTGGCGTTACCTGCATGGCCTCAAGGCTGGCCAGGCCCGTGTCGATCTGGACGGCAACCCGGGCGAGCTGCTCACCGAAGAGCACATCGAGCATGCCAAACAGGCGCTCAAGGAGAGCAAGGAACGTGTCTTTGCCAGCCGCCGCACCAACACCAAGGAGAAGGAAGACAAGCCCAAGCAGCCGCGTCGCAACGCGCCGCGCAAGGCTGACGCTCCCCGCTCCGACAAGCCCAAGTCCGCCCCTGCTCCCAAGGCTGCACCGGTCGCCGATGCGCCGCTGGTGAAAGTGGATGCCGCTACTCTGAAAGTCGAGCAGGGCGTGCGCGTCGTGCTGGGCAAGTCCCCCGTGCCTGCGACCATCAAGGAAGTGACCAAGGATGACGTACAGGTTCAATTGCAGACCGGCATGATGTTGCGGGTCAAGTTCGAGCATCTGGTTCTCTAAGGAGACGAATGTTGAAGCATGGCGTGATTCGTTTTTCACTCGTTGCCTGTAGCCTGGCGCTTGCCGGGCTCGCACAGGCCATCGAGCCGGTGCTCAAGGAAAGTGATTTGCCTGTGTTGGCTCAAGAGAGCCAACATGCTACGGCCAGCAAGCGAATTGCCAATCTGTTTACCCGCTCCCACTACAAACAGTTCAAGCTGGACGACGCCTTTTCCTCCGTGATCTTTGACAAGTATCTGGAGAATCTGGACTACAGCCGCAACCTGTTTTTGGCCTCTGACATCAGCCGTTTTGAGAAATATCGTACCGGTTTTGACACCGACCTCGAGCGAGGGCGACTGGCTCCGGCCTACGAGATGTTCAACCTGAGTCAGCAGCGGCGGTACGAGCGGTTCGAATACGCCCTCAAACTGCTCGACACTCCCTTCGATTTTACCCAGAAAGACAATTACGTCTTCGATCGGGAAGGGGCTCCCTGGCCCAAGGATGAAGCCGAGCTCAACGAGCTGTGGCGTCAGCGGGTCAAGTTCGATGCCCTGAGCCTCAAGCTCAGCGGCAAGGAGTGGCCCGAGATCAAGGAGCTGCTTGGCAAGCGTTACAACAACGCCATCAAGCGGATGTCCCAGACCGAGAGCGAGGACGTGTTCCAGCTCTTCATGAACTCCTTCGCCCGCGCCATCGAACCGCACACCAGCTATCTGTCTCCGCGCAGTGCCGATCGGTTCAACACCGAGATGAACCTCTCGCTGGAGGGGATTGGGGCCGTGCTGCAGGCGGAAGATGACTTTACCGTCATCCGCTCCCTGGTGCCAGGCGGCCCGGCGGCCAAGTCCAATCACCTGAAACCCGATGACAAAATCACCGGGGTGGGGCAGGACGACGGCAAGATTGTGGATGTCATAGGCTGGCGTCTTGACGACGTGGTCGAGCTCATCAAGGGGCCCAAGGGCAGCAAGGTGAAGCTGGAGATCCAGCGCGGCAAGGGTGCGACTGCCAAGACAGAGCTGGTGGAGCTGGTGCGTGACAAGGTGCGTCTGGAAGACAGAGCCGCCAAGTCCAAGGTGATCACCGCCGAGGGCAAGAAGATCGGCGTGCTCGAGATCCCGAGCTTCTACGTCAACCTGCACGACGACGTGATCAAGGAGATCTCCAGCCTCAACAAGCAGAAGATCGACGGCCTCATCGTCGATCTGCGCGGCAACGGCGGCGGTGCCCTGACGGAAGCCTCCGCCCTGAGCGGTCTCTTCTTCGCCAGCGGCCCCGTGGTGCAGATCCGTGATCACATGGGTCGCATCACCGTCAACGGCGACGACGACGGCAATGTCTACTACGGTGGCCCCATGTCGGTGATGATCGACCGCTACAGCGCTTCGGCCTCCGAGATCTTCGCCGCCGCCATGCAGGACTATGGTCGTGCGCTGATCCTCGGCGAAAACTCGTTCGGCAAGGGGACGGTGCAGCAGCATCGAAGTCTCGCAAAGGTCTATGACTTCTACGAGCAGCCGCTGGGTCACGTGCAGTACACCATCGCCAAGTTCTACCGTATCGATGGCGGCAGTACCCAGAACAAAGGGGTTGCACCCGATATCGCCTTCCCGACCGCAGTGGCGCCGGGTGAGACGGGGGAGAGCCGCGAGTTCAACGCCTTGCCTTGGGACAAGATTGCCTCGGCCAGCTACGAGCGACTGGGGGACTTCTCCAGCCTGCTGCCCAAGCTGAAAGCGGCCCACGAGGCACGGATCACCAAGGATCCGGAATTTGCCTATGTGCTGCAGGACATCAAGGAGTATCAGGCGGACAAGGACAAGAAGTCGGTCTCCCTGAACGAAGCCGAGCGGCTGGCTGAACAGGCCAAACAGGACGAAAAGGCGCTGGCGCGAGCCAACGAGCGGCTGACCCGTCTTGGCAAGCCGACGGTGAAGAGCCTGGATGAACTGCCGACCGATTTCGAGGCACCTGACGAATACCAGGTGGAAGCGGCCAACATCACGGCGGATCTGGCCACCCTCAGCAAGAAGAGCTGATGCTGGCAACGAAATGACAAGGGCGACTCGGGTCGCCCTTTCTTTTGCCTGAATGCAAACTATTTGACCCTGTCCGAGCCTTGTGACAGCCTCTGACACGTCAATAACAAAGCGTGGAAGCACACAATAATGACTGAACAACCTCAGGCCATGACGGCCAAATATCGCCAGGATTACCAGGCTCCCCTCTATTGGTGTGACAGCCTGGATCTCGATTTTCAGCTGCAAGAGCCCCTGACCCGGGTCACCGCCATCTCCCGTTTGCGTCGCAGCGGCGATCACAACGAGCCCCTGGTGCTGGACGGCGAGGGGCTTGACCTTGTCAGTGTCAGTGTGGATGGCGTGCCCTATCAGCAATCCGAGCAGGGAGAGAGCAGCCTGACTCTGTTCAACCTGCCGGCCGAGTGCGTGCTGACCGTGGTCACCGACATTGATCCCGCCGCCAACACGGCACTGGAGGGGCTCTACAAATCCGGCGATGCCTATTGCACCCAGTGCGAGGCCGAGGGATTTCGTCGTATCACCTATTACATGGACAGGCCGGACATCCTGGCCCGTTACAGTACCCGCATCACCGCCGACAAGGCCAAGTACCCCTATCTGCTCTCCAATGGCAACAAGGTCGCGAGCGGCGATCTGGACGACGGTCGCCACTTCGTGCAGTGGCAGGATCCCTTCCCCAAACCGAGTTACCTGTTTGCCCTGGTGGCCGGTGACTTCGATGTGGAACGCAACCACTTCATTACCAAAAGCGGCCGCCAGGTAGCGCTCGAGATCTTCGTGGACAAGGGCAACCTGGACCGCGCCGGTTTCGCCATGGAGAGCCTCATCAACTCCATGCGCTGGGACGAGCAGCGTTTCGGCCTCGAGTATGACCTCGACATCTACATGATCGTGGCGGTGGACTTCTTCAACATGGGAGCCATGGAGAACAAGGGGCTCAACATCTTCAACTCCAAGTTCGTGTTGGCCAACCCGGCCACTGCCACCGATGCGGACTACCACGGCATCGAGCGGGTGATCGGCCACGAATACTTCCACAACTGGACCGGCAACCGTGTCACCTGCCGCGACTGGTTCCAGTTAAGCCTCAAGGAGGGGCTGACGGTGTTCCGGGATCAGGAGTTCTCTTCCGATCTGGGGTCGCGCGGCGTCAACCGCATCAACAACGTGCGCACCGTGCGCGGTCCGCAGTTTGCCGAAGATGCCGGCCCCATGGCCCACCCCATCCGCCCGGATGTGGTGATTGAGATGAACAACTTCTACACCCTGACCGTCTACGAGAAGGGCTCTGAAGTGATCCGAATGATGCACACCCTGCTGGGGGAGGACGCCTTCCAGGCGGGCATGCGCCTCTACTTCGAGCGTCACGACGGCTCTGCCGCCACCTGCGACGACTTCGTGCAGGCGATGGAGGATGCCTCCGGGGTGGGTCTCGCTCGCTTCCGCCGCTGGTACAGCCAGTCCGGCACCCCCGAGCTCACCGTGACCGACGAATACGATGCCGAAAGCGGTGTCTATCGTCTGCACGTGAGCCAGCACACCCCGCCGACCCAGGATCAGCCACAAAAGCTGCCGCTGCATATCCCCCTCGACATCGAGCTCTACGATGAGCAGGGGGCCGTCATTACGCTGCAATATCAGGGCAAGGCCATCGGCAATGTGCTGGACGTGCTGGAAGCACAGCAGACTTTCGAATTCGATCGGGTGCCGGTCAGACCGGTCCCCTCCCTGCTGCGGGACTTCTCCGCCCCGGTCAAGCTGCACTATGACTACAGCGACGAGGCCCTGGCCTTCCTGATGCGCCATGCCCGCAACGAGTTTGCCCGCTGGGATGCTGCCCAGATGCTGATCAACAAGGCGGTGATCGACGGGGTTGCCCGGGTCCAGCACGGGCAGGGGATTGAACTCTCCCACACCCTGCTGGCGGCCTTTGTCGCCATTCTGGACGAGGCTGCACTGGATCCTGCCCTCAAGGCAGAGATCCTGGCCCTGCCGGGGGAGGCGACCCTGGCCGAGCTGTTTGAGGTGGCCGACATCGACGCCATCCACCAGGTGCGCAACGGCATTCAGACCGCATTGGCCCACGCCTTTGGCGACCGCCTGCTGGCGTGCTACGAGAGCCTGCGTCTGCCGGCTTATCAGGTGGTCCATGCCGACATGGCCAAGCGGGCCCTCAAGGGCGTGGTACTGGGTTATCTGGCGGCGCTGGATGCCGCGAAGGCCGATACCCTGGTGCGCGAGCAGTACGGGGCTGCCGACAACATGACCGACACCCTGGCGGCGCTCCAGGTGGCCAACAGCCATCTGCTGCCGTGCCGCGCCGCGCTCTTGGCCGACTTCGAAGGCAAGTGGGCCCATGATGGCCTGGTACTGGACAACTGGCTGCGGCTGGTGGGGGCCAAGCCGGCCAAGGATGTGCTCGATGACGTGAAGCAGGCGATGGCGCACCCGACCTTCAGCATCCGCAACCCGAACCGGCTGCGGGCGCTCATCGGCAGCTTCGCCATGAACAACCAGGTGCAGTTCCACGCTGCCGATGGCAGCGGCTATCGCTTCCTGACCGATCTCTTGATCGAGCTCAACGAGGTCAATCCCCAGGTGGCGTCCCGCCTCATCACCCCGCTTATCCAGTTCAAGCGGCTCGATGAGGGGCGCAAGGCGCTGGTTCGCGCCGAGCTGACCCGCCTGGCCAACCTGGACGGGCTGGCGCGGGATCTGTTCGAGAAGGTGAGCAAGGCGCTGGCACAGTAAGCGTCACGACGGCGGGCAGGGGAGTCTGGGCTCTCCTGCCCGTTTTTCATGGATGACCAGGAGGTGACATGAGGCAATACACTTTTCGGCTCTCCCTTGGCCGCGACGAGATCATGTTGATGTACCAGGGGCAGGTGAACCGCCTGGTGGTACGTACCGAGCAGGGTCTGACCCTGGAGCTGGGGTTGGAGAAAATCCGGCGTTTTGTGTCGGAGAGCGGCGTTCACGGCTACTTTCGACTGAAAACCCAGGATGATCATCGCTTCATTTCCCTGGAACGCATAAATTAACAAAACTTGAACATCAATCCGGGTAAATATCTGCTTTAAGTCACTATCTATCCGGTAAATGGCGCGGCATCCAGTGCGATTTTCTGAATTTTGCCAACTTGGCAAAATTTATCACAACCCAAGCCGTGATCTGCCCCTTGTTTTTAACATCCCGTTATCACCTTTGCTCGCCTTCCTTGATCCAAGCCATTACACTTCGCTGCAACTCTGTACCGGTGGGCATCCTGGGTGGATGTCGCCGTGTCTGTGATGTCGTCCGATAAGGAAACTAGCAATGGCATTGAAAGACGCCCCTACCTCCGTTCTGCTCGAAAACGTTC
The DNA here is from genome assembly GCF_019048585.1 of Aeromonas sp. FDAARGOS 1418. NCBI lineage: Bacteria > Pseudomonadati > Pseudomonadota > Gammaproteobacteria > Aeromonadales > Aeromonadaceae > Aeromonas > Aeromonas sp. FDAARGOS 1418. The sequence continues at coordinate 2,976,568 of NZ_CP077387.1, forward strand.
TCAGTCTGATCCACCAGAAATTGCCGAAAAACAGTGCCTCCCTGGTCGAATGTTTCGTTGCCAAGTTCTACGGCAACATGGCCAGCACTGATCTGCATGACCGCAATGACAGCGATCTCTATGGCGCCGCCCTCAGTCTGTGGAATGCCCTCAACCACCGTACCGGCATCGAGCCCTATATCCGGGTCTACAACCCCGAGCTGACCCGCCACGGATGGCAGTCTCCCCATACCATCGTCGAGATCATCCTGCAGGATTCCCCCTTCCTGGTGGACTCCATCCGCATGGCCCTCAAGCGTCTCAATATCACCGCCCACATGATGCTGCACCAGCCGCTGCACCTGATCCGCGGCGAAGGCGGCAAGATTGGCGCCATCCTGGATCTGGACAACACCGCAGAGCAGACCTCGGTGGAAACCGCCTTCCTCATCGAAATCGATCACCTGACCGGTGAAGAGGAGATGGACGCCCTGACTGCCGAGCTCAACTCGGTGGCGCGGGAAGTGGCCCTGGCGGTGGGAGACTGGCAGCCCATGCTGACGCGCCTGAACGAGATCATCGAGGAGCTGCCCAAACGCAAGAACCCGGTCAGCCAGGCCGAGGTGGACTCCTGCGTCGCCTTCCTCAAATGGGTGGCCGCCCACAACTTCACCCTGATGGGTTATCGTCGCTACGACGTCAAGGCGGTGGAGGGGGATCACGAGATCCTGCCGCAGCCCGAGTCCAGCCTGGGGCTGATGAAGAACTCCATCAAGGACGAAGGCCAGCGCCTCGGCACCATGCCCGCCAGCGCCCGTCACGCGGCCCTCAGTTCCGACTTGCTGATCCTCACCAAGTCCAACAGCAAGTCCCGGGTGCATCGTCCGGCCTATGTGGACTACATCGGCATCAAGCGTTTCGACGAGCACGGCAAGGTGGTGGGAGAGGATCGCTTCATCGGCCTGTATGCCTCCTCCATCTACAACACCAGTGCGACCCAGATCCCCCTCATCAGCCACCGCCTCGAGCGCATCATGGTCGCCTCCGGCTTTGAAACGGGCTCCCATGCCTACAAGGCGCTGCTGAACGTGCTGGAAACCTACCCGCGCGACGAGCTGATCCAGGCCCGTGAAGAGGAGCTGCTGGCCACCGGTCTCGGGGTGCTGGAGATGCAGGAGCGGGACATGCTGCGCCTGTTCGTGCGCCGCGACGTCTACGGCCGCTTCTTCTCCTGCATGGTCTATGTCACCAAGGAGCGCTACAACACGGCGCTGCGGGTCAAGACCCAGCAGATTTTGCAGAAATATTTTGGCAGCAGCATCGATGTGGAGTTCAACGTCTACTTCACCGAGGGTGTGCTGGCACGGACCCACTACATAGTGCGGGTCAACAACAACAACGTGGATGTGGATGTGAACGAAGTACAGAACAACCTGATTGAAGCGGCCCGCAGCTGGGATGACCGCCTGGATTCCGTGCTGCTTTCCCACTATGGCGAGGCCCGCGGCAACGAGCTGCGCCGCCGTTTCAGCACCGCCTTCCCCCGCGCCTACAAGGAAGATGTGCTGCCGGGCTCTGCCGTGGCGGACATCATGGCCCTGGATGGATTGAGCGAGGCCGAGCCGCTTGGCATGCTGTTCTACCGCGCCCAGGAGGAGGAGAACGATCGCCGGGTACGCCTCAAGCTGTTCCACCGAAGCGAACCCATCCACCTCTCCGACGTCCTGCCCATGCTCGAAAACATGGGGCTGCGCGTCATCGGCGAGACCCCGTATCAGGTACGGACCCCCACCGGCGAGGTGTTCTGGATCCTCGATTTCTCCATGCTGCTGCGGGGCGAGCAACCGTTCGATCTGGAGCAGAGCCAGCAGCGCTTCCAGCAGGCTTTCGCCGCCATCTGGAACAAGACCCTGGAAGATGACGGCTTCAACCGTCTGGTACTGGGGGCCGGCCTCACCGGTCGTCAGGTATCCGTGCTGCGGGCCTATGCCAAATACATGCGCCAGACCGGCGTCTCCTTCAGCCAGTCCTATATCGAGGAGACCCTGACCCGTTATCCGGATATCGCAGAGCTGCTGTTCACTCTGTTCGAACAGCGCCTGGATCCGGCCATCAAGCAGGATGCCAAGGTGCCATCGCAAGATGCCAAGGCATCCGCCAAGCTGCACGAGGAGCTTGCGGCCAAGCTGGATCAGGTCGCCAACCTGGATGACGATCGCATCATTCGCCGTTATGTGGAGATGATCGACGCCACCCTGCGCACCAACTACTACCAGCTGGACAAGGCGGGCAACATCAAGCCCTACATCTCCTTCAAGCTGGCCCCCTCCAGCATCACCGACATGCCGCTGCCGCTGCCGAAGTTCGAGATCTTCGTCTACTCCCCGCGAGTGGAAGGGGTACACCTGCGCTGGGGCAAGGTGGCCCGTGGCGGCCTGCGCTGGTCCGATCGCAAAGAGGACTTCCGCACCGAAGTGCTGGGTCTGGTGAAAGCCCAGCAGGTGAAGAACACCGTCATCGTGCCGGTGGGTGCCAAGGGCGGCTTCTATTGCAAGCAGATGCCAGCGGGAGCGCCCCGTGCCGTCATCCAGGAGGAGGGCAAGGCCTGCTACCGTCTGTTCATCCGCGGCCTGCTCGATGTGACCGACAACATCATCCAGGGCGAGGTGATCCCGCCAAAATCCGTGGTGCGTCACGACGAGGATGACTACTACCTGGTAGTGGCGGCCGACAAGGGCACCGCCACCTTCTCCGACATCGCCAACGAGATAAGCCTCGAATACGGCCACTGGCTCGGCGATGCGTTCGCCTCCGGCGGCTCGGTCGGCTATGACCACAAGAAGATGGGCATCACCGCCCGCGGCGCCTGGGAATCGGTCAAGCGCCACTTCCGTGAGATTGGCATCAACTGCCAGACCACCGACTTCACCTGCGTGGGGATAGGTGACATGGCCGGCGACGTGTTCGGCAACGGCATGCTGCTCTCCGAGCACATCCAGCTGGTGGGCGCCTTCAACCACATGCACATCTTCGTCGACCCGACCCCGGATGCGGCCAGGAGCTTCGTCGAGCGCAAGCGCCTGTTCGAGCTGCCGGGCTCGAGCTGGGATGACTACAACCGTGAGCTCATCTCCAAGGGGGGCGGCATCTTCCTGCGCTCTGCCAAGTCCATCAAGCTGAGCCCGGAAATGCAGACCCTGCTCGGCACCGACAAGAGCGGCATGGCCCCGAACGAGCTGATCAAGGCGCTGCTCTGCCTGAACGTCGACCTGCTCTGGAACGGCGGCATCGGCACCTATGTGAAGAGCGCCCGCGAGAGTGACGCCGACGTCGGGGATCGCAGCAACGACGTGCTGCGGGTCAATGGGCGTGATCTGCGTGCCCGCATCGTGGGCGAGGGTGGCAACCTGGGCTTCACCCAGCTTGGCCGGGTGGAGTATGCCAGTCAGGGTGGGCGCATCAACACCGACTTCACCGACAACGTGGGCGGGGTGGATTGCTCCGACAACGAGGTCAACATCAAGATCCTGCTCAACCAACTGGTGGCCGCCGGGGATCTGACCCTCAAGCAGCGCAACCAGATGCTCTACGAGATGACGGATGCGGTGGCCCAGGTGGTCATCACCAACGCCTATCGCCAGTCACAATCCATCTCGGTGACCGCCTTCCGTGGTGCCGAGCAGTTGAAAGAGCAGCAGCGTTTCATCCAGGGGCTGGAGCGGGAAGGCAAGCTGGACCGTGCGCTCGAGTTCCTCCCCTCCGACGAGGAGCTCTCCGAGCGGATGGCGGCAGGGCAGGGGTTGACCCGACCCGAGCTGGCGGTGCTGGTGGCTTACGGCAAGATGGTGCTCAAAGAGCAGCTCAACTGCCCGGAAGTGACCGAAGAGCCCTTCCTCGCCAACATGCTGGTCACCAGCTTCCCGACCCAGTTGCAGCAGCAATTTGGCGCGGCCCTGGCCCAGCATCCGCTGCGAGGCGAGATCATCGCGACCCGGGTGGCTAACATGCTGGTCAACGACATGGGGCTCAACTTCGCCAGCCGGATGAAGGACGAGACCGGTGCCTCGGTGGCGGAAGTGGCCTGCTGCTTCGCCATGGCCCGGGAAGTGTTCGGCCTCGGCGCCCTGTGGCGTGACATCGAAGGGTGTGACAACGGGGTGGATGCCCAGACCCAGCTCGAGCTGATGTTCTACAGCCGCCGCATCGTGCGCCGCGCCACCCGCTGGTTCCTGCGCGCCCGCAACCGCAGCTGGAGCATCGGCGAGAACATCGCCTTCTTCCGCCCGGCCTTCGAGACCTTGAGTCAGCACCTTTATGAGGTAATGGACGAGAGCGAAGTGGCCGAACACAGCCAGGCGGTCGCCGCCCTGATGGAGAAACAGGTGCCGGAGGCCATCGCCCGTCGCGTGGCCCACATGAGCAGCCTCTTCTCCTGCCTGGATCTGGCGCAGATTGCCGCGGAGCACAAGACCGACATCCTGCGGGTTGCCAACGTCTACTACCGCCTGGGCGCCAAACTGGATCTGCACTGGTTCCTCGAGCAGATCAACCATCAGCCGGTGGGCAATCACTGGCAGGCGATGGCGCGGGCCTCCTTCCGCGAAGATCTGGACTGGCAGCAACGCAGCCTCACCTCCGTGGTACTGGAAGGGTGCAAAGAGCAGGGGGAATGCGCTACCATACTGGCCGACTGGATTTCGGAGCATGAGCAACTCTTGTCCCGTTGGACCCACATGTTGGCCGACTTCAAGACCACGAGCACGCACGAGTTCGCCAAGTTCTCGGTGGCCTTGCGAGAGTTGAACCTGCTCCAGTTGAATTGCCGAACCTCGGCATAACCCCAAAAGCCCCGGCCAGTTGCCGGGGCTTTTTTTAAGGAGCAAGCATGCTGTACCCACTCGCCAGGCATTTCCTGTTCAAACTCAATCCGGAGCAGGCTCACGATCTCTCCATCAAATATTTGCCCCGCCTTCTCGGTACCCCGCTTGATTGTTTCTTCCGCCACTCTCTGCCCAAACGCCCCGTCACCGTCATGGGGCTTAATTTTGCCAATCCGGTGGGGCTGGCCGCCGGTCTGGATAAAGACGGGGAGTGCATCGATGCCTTCGGCGCCATGGGGTTCGGTTTCATCGAGGTTGGTACCGTGACCCCCAGACCCCAGAGCGGCAATGACAAGCCTCGTCTCTTCCGGGTGATCCCGGCCGAGGGGATCATCAATCGCATGGGATTCAACAACAAGGGAGTCGATCACCTGGTGGCCAAGGTGAAAGAGGCCAAATATCAGGGGGTAATCGGCATCAATATCGGCAAGAACAAGGACACCCCCATCGAGCAAGGCAAGGATGATTACCTTCTCTGCATGGACAAGGTGTATGACCATGCCGGTTATATTGCGGTCAATATTTCCTCGCCAAACACCCCGGGTCTGCGTCAATTGCAATATGGCGATGCACTGGATGAACTGCTGGCCGCATTGAAACAGCGCCAACAGGAGCTGGCCGAGAAATATAAAAAGTATGTGCCGCTGGCCGTGAAAATTGCCCCGGATCTGTCACTCGATGAAATAGATCAGGTAGCCGCCTCTTTGATCAAGAACCGTATTGACGGTGTCATCGCCACCAATACCACTCTGGAGCGGGAGATGATATATGACATGCCCCATGCCGCAGAGGCCGGCGGGCTTAGCGGCCGCCCGCTCCAGCACAAGAGCACCGAGGTGATCCGCCACCTGGCCAAGGCCCTCGACGGCGCCCTGCCCATTATCGGTGTGGGTGGTATCGACAGTGCCATGGCGGCTCGGGAAAAACTGGCAGCGGGTGCCAGTCTTGTCCAGATTTACAGCGGCTTTATTTATAAAGGGCCGGGTCTGGTCAAAGAGATCGTTACCCATATTTAAAAAATAACCTGTTGCCCTTATTTAACGTTGCTCAAATTCTCGACATGGAATAAAGTCGAGGGACGGCTTAGATAAGGGCACCACCATGTGTATTCAACCCAATGACAATTGGCAGTGGCATTATGACGCTCAGGATGATCGCCTGATGCTGGATTTGTCCGATCGCATGATATTTGCCACCGAATATAAAGGTCGGCAACTTGTTCCCTGTTCTTTCACCACCCAGCCTTTTTGTGTGGATGATGCCGCCCTCTATTACCAGTTGATGGACAAGGCCGCTGAACTCGACTGGAGTACGCCCCACCAGGTCCAGCTGGTCCTCAATGCCATCGCCGTCAGCCGTTTTTATAAACCCCTGATGCCGCAAAGCTGGTTCTTTCATGAACAGCAGGCTCATGTTATTCCGGAGATGGGATCCCTGGTGTGGATGGATACTCCCCACGGTCGGGGGGAATTCATGGTCATCGAAGCCGGCGATCAGGCGAGCGTTTGCCTGAACCTGACCGACGAACTGGTGCTGACCAACAGCAAGACGCTGCCGCGCTTTGCCGTGATCAAGGTGATGAATAACCGGATGCAAGCCAGAGTCCGGGCACAGACACAATATCGGGAAGTGGGCTGACGACGGGGCCGTTATATGGCGACGAATAAGTCCGTTATAGGCCTGCTATATTGGTCTGATATTTAAGCGCTCAGTCTCTCTCTTGTTCCATTATTTGTCTTTTTCCTTCGTCTGGTCGTCACGACCATTTTCTGCCTGGTCCGGGCAAGATTTTCGAATTCTTTACGAATGTGATGGTAGACAGCTGCCAGCCAAGAGCGGGATCCTGTCGCCTGCAAGGGGGAGGGGAGCGTTTGCCGCACCTCTTGCCGTTTATATGGCGCCTTTGTCCAAGGTTCGAGTGCCGAGTGCGGGCCGATAAGGTATAATGCGGCACTATTTTTATGGCATCCCCGTGAGCGTGATGAAAGAATTTTTTGCAACCTGCCCCAAGGGGCTGGAAAACCTGCTGGCCGTCGAGCTGACCAATCTGGGTGCGGAGCAGGTCCGTGAGACCGTGGCCGGCGTCCACTTCAAGGGCGAACTGGCCATCGGCTACAAGGCCTGTCTGTGGAGCCGCTTTGCCTCCCGTATCGTGCTGGTGCTCTCCGAGTTCCAGATGAACGACGATCTGGACCTCTACCTCGGGGCCCATACCATTCCCTGGGAGGAGCACTTCTCCGGTACCGCCACCATCGCGGTGGACTTTACCGGTACCAACGCCTCCATTCGCAATACCCAGTACGGCGCCCTGAAGATCAAGGACGCCATCGTCGATCGCTTCACCAAGCGCGGTCACGTGCGCCCGGATGTGGACAAGAAGTCCCCGGACATTCGCATCATGGCGCACCTTGGCAAAGGCAAGGCCAATATCACGCTGGACTTGTCAGGCCCGGCGCTGCACCAGCGCTTCTATCGCCAGGGCACCGGCGAGGCGCCCCTCAAAGAGAACCTGGCTGCGGCCATGATTGCCCGCAGCGGCTGGGCCGGCGAGCCCATGATGGACCCCATGTGCGGCTCCGGTACCCTGCTGATTGAAGCGGCCTTCATCGCTGCCGACATGGCGCCGGCCCTGCGCCGCGAGCGCTTCGGTTTCGATCGCTGGCTGCAACACGATGGTGAACTGTGGCAGAGTCTGATGATGGAAGCCCAGGTGCGTGCCAAGCGCGGCATGCAGCGCTGCGAGGTGAAACTGTTCGGTTGCGATGCGGATACCCGGGTCCTGATGAAGGCCCGTGACAACGCCAAGGCCGCCGGCGTGGCCCATCTCATCACCTTCAAGCAGGCCGATGTCACCAAGCTGGAAAACCCGCTGCCGATGCCGGCTGTGGAAGGGGAGAGCCGTCAGGTCGGCATGCTTATCTCCAACCCGCCCTATGGCGAGCGTCTTGGGGAGTTCCCGGCGTTGCTGGAAGTGCATCAGGCCCTTGGCGATGCCCTGCGCCGCGGCTTCCAGGGGTGGAAGGTCACCATTCTCTCCGCCTCTCCCGAACTCCTGAGCTGCCTGCGCCTGCGTGCCGACAAGCAGTATCGCCTGTTCAACGGCGCCCTCGAGTGCCAGCTGCGCAACTATCAGATCGCCCTCGATGCCGTCGCTTCCCAGAAAGAGGTGGCCCAGGACTTTGCCAACCGTCTGCGCAAGAATCTGAAGACCCTCGAGAAATGGGCGAGCAAGGAGAACCTCGATTGCTACCGCCTCTATGACGCGGACTTGCCGGAGTACAACGCCGCCATCGACCGCTATCAGGACTATCTGGTGGTACAGGAGTACGCGGCGCCCAAGGACATTCCCGCCCAGAAGACCCGCCAGCGTCTGCTGGACATGGTGCAGGCCGCCATCAAGGTGACCGGCATGGACGGCGAGAAGGTGATCCTGAAGGTGCGCGAGCGCCAGGAAGGCAAACAGCAGTACCAGAAGCTCTCCGAAGAGCAGCACCGGATGGAAGTGCAGGAGTACGGTGCACGCCTCTGGGTCAACCTCTACGACTATCTGGACACCGGCCTCTTCCTCGACCACCGTCAGACCCGCCGCATGCTGGGCCAGATGGCTCGGGGCAAGCGCTTCCTGAACCTCTTCGCCTACACCGGCAGTGCCACCGTGCACGCGGGGCTCGGCGGCGCCCGCGAAACCACCACGGTGGACATGTCGCGCACCTACCTCAACTGGGCCCAGGACAACATGCGCCTCAACTCGCTGGTGGGCCGCGAGCACAAGTTCGTGCAGGCGGACTGTCTGAAGTGGTTGTCGGAAGCCGACGAGCAGTACGACCTCATCTTCATCGATCCGCCCACCTTCTCCAACTCCAAGCGGATGGACGAGAGCTTCGACGTGCAGCGGGATCACCTGCTGTTGATGCAGCACCTCAAGCGCCTGCTCGCGGCGGACGGCACCCTGGTCTTCTCCAACAACAAGCGCCACTTCAAGATGGACTTGGCCGGCCTTGACGCCATCGGTCTCAAGGCGCAGAACATCACGAACAAGACCCGGCCCAAGGACTTCGAGCGCAACCAGCATATCCACAACTGCTGGATCATCACCCACGCCGAGGCACAAGGCTGATGCTGACCCTGTTTCACACCGACGGCTGCCACCTGTGCGAACAGGCGTGGGCGCTGGTGGAACAGGCCGGGATGGCCGCGCAGACCCGCCGCTGCGATATCCTGGAGGAGGAGGCCTGGCTCGAGGCTTACCGGGTGCGCATCCCGGTGCTGCAAGACAGTGCCGGCCGGGAGCTGGGCTGGCCCTTCACCCTGAGGGAGCTGCAAGGCTGGCTGGCACAGGGGTGAGCAGGATTTGACGACAAAACGGGGGCAGACTCACGCTGCCGCCCGTTTTTTCATAAGCAACAAGGAACAAACATGGCTCTTTTGACATTGCACGGCGCGTCCCTGTCGTTCAGTGATTTTCCGCTGCTCGACCATGCCGAGCTCACCATAGAGCGGGGCGAGCGCCTCTGTCTGGTGGGTCGCAACGGGGCGGGCAAGTCCACCCTGATGAAGGTGATTGCCAGCGAACTGCCGCTGGACGACGGCCGTCTGGTGTTGCAACAAGATTTGAAAGTGACCCGCCTCGAGCAGGATCCGCCCGCCTCGAGCGAGATCACCGTGTTCGATTACGCCGCAGAAGGGCTGGCCGGGGTAGGGGAGCTGCTCAAGCAGTACCACCATGTCTCCCACGCCCTGGCGCACGACCCTTCCGATGCCAACATTCGCACCATGAGCCAGTTGCAGGAGCAGCTCGACTATCAGAACGGCTGGCAGTACGAGACCCGCATCAATCAGGTGCTGACCCTGCTCGATCTCGACCCTGATGTGACGCTCGACAGTCTGTCTGGCGGCTGGCTGCGCAAGGTGGCTCTGGCCCGCGCCCTGGCGTGTGACCCGGATCTGTTGCTGCTGGACGAGCCGACCAACCACCTGGACATCGATGCCATCAACTGGCTGGAAGAGTTCCTCAAGGACTTTCGCGGCGCCATCGTCTTCATCTCCCACGACCGGGAGTTCATCCACAAGCTGGCGACCCGGATCATCGATCTCGATCGCGGCGTGATCACCTCCTGGCCCGGCAACTACGACGAATATCTGCAAGGCAAGGAGGAGTGGCTGCGGGTCGAGGAGCTGAAAAACGCCGAGTTCGACCGCAAGCTGGCCCAGGAAGAGGTATGGGTGCGCCAGGGGATCAAGGCGCGTCGTACCCGCAACGAGGGACGGGTGCGGGCCCTCAAGGCGATGCGCATGGAGCGCACCCAGCGCCGGGAACTGCAGGGCAAGGCCAAGCTGCAACTGGACGAGGCGGGCCGCTCCGGCAAGCTGGTGTTCGAGACCGAGGGGCTGGGGCTGGACTTTGGTGATCGCACCCTGTTCCAGGGACTGGATCTGCAGGTGCTGCGCGGGGACAAGATTGCTCTGGTGGGCCCCAACGGCTGCGGCAAGTCGACCCTGATCAAGCTGCTGATGGGCCAGCTCGAGGCGAGCCGTGGCTCGGTGCGCCAGGGGACCAACCTGGAAGTGGCCTACTTCGATCAATACCGTGAGCAGCTCGATCCCGAGAAGACGGTGGTGGACAACGTGGGGGAGGGCAAGCAGGAGGTGATGGTTCGCGGCCGCTCCCGTCACATCCTCGGCTATCTGCAGGACTTCCTGTTCGAGCCCAAGCGGGCGCGCACCCCGGTCAAGGCCTTGTCAGGGGGCGAGAAAAACCGTCTACTGTTGGCCAAACTCTTCCTCAAGCCCAGTAACTTGTTGATTCTGGATGAACCAACCAACGACCTGGATGTCGAAACGCTGGAATTGCTGGAAGAGCTGCTCACCGATTACCCGGGCACCCTGCTGCTGGTCAGCCACGATCGCCGTTTCATCGACAATACCGTGACCGGCTGCTGGCTGTTTGAAGGGGATGGACGGATCAGCGATTATGTCGGGGGCTACGCCGACATGATGGCCACACGAGCCTTGCAGGCCGCCCAACAGACGGCCAAGCCGGCCCCGGTCAAGGTGGCAGAGCCTGTCGCGTCGGCAGCGGAGCCTGCGAAAAAAACACGAAAACTCTCTTACAAGTTGCAACTGGAGCTGGATAATCTGCCAGCCCGGCTGGAACAGTTGGAAATGGAACTCGATGCCCTGCAGGCCGAGATTAACCACCCCGGTTTCTTCTCCCTGCCAGCAGAGCAGACCCAGCCCAAACTGGATGCATTGAATGCGGCAGAGGCCGCATTGGAACACGCCTTCTCCCGTTGGGAGGAGTTGGAAGCGTTGAAACATCAAGACTAAGGAAGTAGATGAAAAAGCAATTATCCATGCTGGCCATCCTGGTCGGCGCCAGCCTCAACGCGCAGGCGGCACAAAGCTCCTTTTTCACCATCGTCGATGACGAAGTCAAAGGCTATGCCAGCGGGATCAGCGGCGATGCCAACGGCCTCATCGGGCTCAACACCAAGAACAACATGGCGGAATACTTCTCCACCGTGCGGTTTGCCGACTTCCTGGTCGATCGTTTCCGTTTCGAGCAGGGTTGCATGCTCTCCAACTCGGTCTGCAACTCCTTCTGGAGCGACAACTCGGGCTTTGCCTACCAGTGGCGTCGCGACTTCCTGGACAAGGTGGATCAACGCAGCAACCTGGGCTACGTGACCAGCTCCGAGGTCGATGGCCTGGTGACGGCCCTCGGGGATGTCCCGGAGGATCGGGTCGGTTACAAGATGAATGGCAAACTGCGTACCGCCTTTGCCGTGGTCAATGACGGCAACCCGGTCGAGCTCAAGGATGCGGCCAGCACCCACGGCCTGAGCGTACCCACCTCCATCAAGAAGCTGGACAACGGTCAGTATCTGGTGACCGGTACCGCGGCCAGCGACAAGTATCGCCACAAGGTGGGCGGTGACTTCTACAAGTGGTGTTTCGAGACGGGCAATGACAGCCAGTACGGTGACTTCCGCTACTGCCCCGGGGTCGATACCCAGGCGAGCTTCTGGCTGCTCAACAGCTCGGGCGGGTTCAACAAGCTGATGCAGGCCGGTACCTATGGCCATCAGCGTGACGAGGTGCTGCAAACCGCCTCTGCACTGGGCGTGGCCAAGTACAACGGCACCCTCTACGGCGTGGGCTACAGCTCTACCGGCGAGGTGGGCACCGGTGATCTGGATGGTCGCAACCTCGCCAGCTACTGGATCCTGGATACGGCTGCCGGCACCGTGGGCACCACCAAGATCATCCCGCTGCCGGATGGCGAGCCTGGCAAGGACGATGCCAAGCTGCAACACAGCTGGGCCGTGGCCGTCAACGACAACGGCTACGTGATCGGCAACCAGCGCTATCGCATCAACAAGGGCCAGAACCGCCCGGTGGAGATGTTCCTGTTCAACCTGAGCAAGCCGGGTACGGCGGCCAGCCTTCCTCTCCAGGACAAGCCGGTCTCGGGGGCAGGCTCGGAAGCGGCCGCCATCAACGAGCACAACATGGTGGTCGGCTGGCGCGACTCCCGCCATCAGACCCAACCGGTGGTCAATGGCACCAACCGCATGCAGGAAGCCTTCCTGCTGAACGCGGCCGCCCCGGCCAACAGCTGGTATCTGAATGATCTCATCTGTGGCAAGGATGACGCCGGCAACAAGCAGTGTGCCCAGAACGGCAAGTACTATCACATCGCTTATGCCAGCGGCATCAGCAGCGACGGCACCATTGCCGCGACGGCGTATCGCTATGACAGCGAGAGCGACCTCAACAAACGCGCCAACGCCACCGTGGTCGCCGTCAAACTGACGCCGGCCGTGGCGGATTATCAGGGCAATGCCCCGGCCAGCTATGTGGTCAGCAATGCGCCGGTCAACAACCAGACCGGTCAGGATGGTGGCGAGGGCGGTGGTGGCAGCCTGTTCTGGTTGACTCTGCTGGCGCTGCCCTTTGCCTGGCTGCGTCGCTATCAGCGATAAATAAGTGTCATCAAAAATTAATGCAGTTCAGTATCTTGTGTCACAACCCCTGAATAGCATGGAATTTTTTGTTTGACCCTGCCTCCCCCCTGGGGTAAAGATGAAGGCGACCGGTGAAAAACTGGTCGCTTTTTTTGTTCCACGAAGAGGGTCGTAGATGATGAAGAGACAGAAACGGGACCGTCTGGAGAGAGCTCGCGCTCGTGGTTATCAGGCTGGCGTAGTCGGCAAACAGAAAGAAGCGTGTCCGTACCAGTGCCTGGATGCCAGGGGCCATTGGCTTGGTGGTTGGCGCGATGCCATGGAAGGGCGAGGCTCAGGCCTCTTCATGAAGTAACCGATACTTCATCACTCATTACAAAAGGAAAGGGGCCATCGTGGCCCCTTTACGTTGTCTCTGCTCACCCAGGAGCAGGATCAGAATGCGGTGGTGTCTTTGAACAGGCCCACTTTCAGATCGGTGGCGCTGTAGATGGGGCGACCATCCACTTCCACGACGCCATCGGCAATGCCCATGACCAGTTTGCGGTTGATGACGCGCTTGAAGGTGATCTTGTAGGTGACCTTCTTGGCCGTCGGCAGGATCTGGCCGGTGAACTTGACTTCACCGACACCCAGCGCACGTCCTTTGCCAGGACCCCCTTTCCAGCCCAGGAAGAAGCCGACCAGTTGCCACATGGCATCCAGGCCCAGGCAGCCGGGCATGACGGGATCGCCGGGGAAGTGGCAGTCGAAGAACCAGAGATCCGGCGTGATATCGAGTTCAGCCAGGATTTCACCCTTGCCGTGCTCGCCGCCATGGTCGTTGATCTTGACGATGCGATCCATCATCAGCATGTTGGGGGCGGGCAGCTGGCTGTTACCTTCACCAAATAATTCGCCACGGCTGCAGGCAAGCAGCTCTTCACGGGTAAAGGACTCTTTGCCTTGTTCGCACAGGGAGAGGCGGGGATCAGTGGTGTCGTTATCTAGGGTCACGCTGTTTATCCTTCATATGGGTCAAAGCCGGGCCAATTTAGCTTACAGATGTTCGCTAAACAACTCCGATCACTTCATTTAACGGCCAAGCAGCCGGTCCAGCAGGCTGCGCAGCAGGCCGCCACTCTTGGTTGCCGTGCCATTGAGTTCGTCCAGTCTCTCCTGGATGCGACCAAACAGGGTATCCGGCATGTCCGGTTCGCCAGCAACGCAGCCGGTGAGCAGCTCGATTGCCTCTTCCACGTGATCCACCGGGTGGATGTGGAACTGGCCGGCCTCTACTGCCGCGATCACTTCATCAGAGAGGTTGAGCTGCTGGGCGTTTGTGCCGGGCAGCAGAATGCCTTGCTTGCCGGTGAGGCCGTGGATCTTGCACACCCGGAAGAAGCCTTCGATCTTCTCGTTCACGCCACCAACGGCCTGCACATTGCCGAACTGGTCGACCGCACCGGTCACGGCGAAGTGCTGGTAGATGGGCTGGCGGGCGAGGGCGGAGAGGAGGGCACATAGGCCGGTCAGGGAGGCGCTGTCACCATCGATCTCGTGGTATGACTGCTCGAACACCAGGTTGGCCGAGAGCGGCGAGGGGTTCTCTGCGCCGAACTTGTTGGAGAGGTAGCCGTGGATGATCATCATGGCCTTGGCGTGAATATGCCCGGCGAGCTCCGCCTTGCGCTCGATGTCAGCCACATCGCCATCCCCGAGGTGGACGGTCGCGGTGAGGCGTACCGGCTCCCCGAAGTCATAGGGATGGCCGGCCACCTGGATGACGGAAAGGCCGTTGATCTGGCCAACCTCTTCACCGTCGGTCTGCAGCAGGATCTGGCCGTCGATGACACCCTGATCCGATTGCTCCACCAGATAGTTGAGGCGGTAATCCTGTTCTTCCAGGGCGAGCAGGATATGTTCGTCAGTGACGCTGGTCGCTTCCAGCTCGCGGGCCAGGCTGTCGGCCATGCGCATGATGGCGCCGAGCTGTACCTCGGAGAGGGATAGCCACTCCTGGTGGTCACACAGGCGGCTGGCATGGCGACAGAGGGCGAGGAGGGCACCTGGGGTGAAATCCAGCAGCGCCCAGCGCGCTCGCAGCCAGGCGAGATATTGCAGGAAGGCGGGGAGATCTTCCTCGATGTTCACTTCGGAGACCAGATCGGCACGCAGGAAGATGCGCTCCGCCATGTCCCTGTCCAGCATCTGGAATTCCGCCACGTCCAGCCTGTCACCGACCAGGATCAACTTGAACCGGATGGGGGTCGCCTCCGGGGTGAAGAAGGGCGTCAGCGTCTTGCCTTCCTGATAGGCATTCCAGTCCAGCTCGCCCTTTTGCATGGCGTTCTTGAGCTTGAACCAGAGATGAGGCTGATCCAGCAGCTCATCAAGCTGAAGTACCAGGTAACCACCGTTGGCTTCCCGCAGCAGACCGGGTTCCAAAAGATGCTGGTTGGCGTAGACGGAGCCTTGTTCCGTCTGATAGTTGATGGAACCGAACAAGGTATCCCAGTTCAGGTCGCGGCCGTAGACGACAGGGGCTTGCTGCTCCTCATGATGGATCAGCAGGTTGATGAGCACTGGGTGCTGGAACTCGAGGCCCTGGGCGACATGGGCGGCCAGATCGGAGAGGAAATCCACGATCTTGGGGTCGTTGTTCTGTTTGCGGATGATCCGGGTGACCAGCCGCTCGGCGTCGAGATGGTGGCTCATCAGCTTGAGCAGCTCTCCGACCATCTCGCAGAACTCGAAACCCGAGCCCGGTTGCAGGCGCAGCCAGATGGGCTTGAAAGGGTTGTTGAGATTCTCGGTATAACAGAGATCGAACAGGTCGCCATCCTTGCCATTCGAAGAGGCGATCAGGGTCTGGCAGACATTCTCGTAATCTGCACCGGGGAAACCGTTGAGGATCATGACCGGGCAGTCACCATCAAAACTGGCCAGCCGTTTGATACCCGAAATCGCTCTGGGTTGCAGGGCGGCAAACGGAATGGGGTCGAGTTCGCCAAGTGTGGGGAACTGCTCAATCGAGAAAGCGGGTTTTAATTGTTCTGATGTTAATTCAGCCACTTAAGACATCCGGTCGGGGATAGGATCAATTGCCACCATTATACACAGTTCGGTTGAGGGTGACAGAATACCAAGATATTTAATTTAACATAATATACATTATGCGCGGTCGCATAGGCCGCTGAATCGGGCCGTGCTGGACGTTCCCGGGCGTGCTAAGGCATTTGCCTACCTCAGGGCCGGAAAGCCTCAAAAGCCGGTTTTGCAGGGAAAGGAGTTGAACCTGCATCACAGCAGGATCTCAAACAAGTTTCGGCGGGCCCACCTACGTCACGACAATCTACTGCAGTAGAGCCGCCTTATACTCGCCATGGCCTACGGCCGCTCGTGACCATAGACATCATCAACCTGGATAGTCATGAACTCACGCATCAGAGAACTGGTTTGATATGAAGACACAAAGCTAACAAGAAGCTCGAACACAAGCACACCATCAGAACCCTCGCAAGACCAGCGCTGTAACTCACGGGGAGTGATTAAGGAGTCAAGCAGCGGCAAAGCCTCAGATGGTCGACGAAAAACCTCAAAACCATTAGTCATATCAAACAGATACGACAAGGCGAGTTTCATGACTTCATCTTCACGAACAGACTCTGACATATCAGAGATCATGTAACGGGCCTTAACCCCCATGCGTAGCAAAAGTAAATTCATAAATGCACCACTTAAGTAACGGTTACTTAAAAGTAGTACCGCCACAACCGCGGTCAAGCGCCGAAATGGGTAGATTTACGGGCCTTGGCCTTGGCAATGGCCTTCTACGCTCAAGGCCATCTGTCCACTCGGCGAAGTAAGCGATGAGTGTCACGACACCCAGGCAGATGAACGGCGACAAGCAGACAACTAGGACAATGGCCCAGAGACCAAAGCCAAGTTTGCTGGCGGCCAGGAGCATCAGAAGCGCAAAAGAAGCAATGAACGTGAGCAGCATACGGATGAACATGTTATTTCCCTCCCTTGAGAGCATCACCACCAAAAGCAGAGTCGAGTTCAGGGTAAGGAAGAACGTCAGGGACATAAGCCCAATCGACAACAAGCTCTTTTGAGCGGGTCAACTCCTCCCTAGTGTGCCACTGAGAAGGCTTTACCTTGAGAATGGCAATGAGCATCTCGGAAGAAGTGCCCCAGTTGTACCAGGAACGTGTATGGTCGCGGTAACGTACAACAACGCTGCGGCCGGGATCCGGTAATTCTGTTTTTGGGTGAAAGGAAAGATGGATACCACCTGATGACTGAGTTTCGGTAACCGTTACGATTTTCAACTTTTGGCGCTCACGGTAGCGGCGTTGCTTCTCTGCTGGGGTAAGCGGCGCATCCCCAATGCAAGGACGCCCCGGGGCGCGACTGACGGCGAGTTCGAGCTGCACTTCCTTTTGCTTGGCCATGTTCATCACTCCATTAAGTAACTGTTACTTAACTGTAGTTCAGGCCAAGAAATGTGCAAGGTAAAGTAACAGTTACTTAATGCCGATAACCCTATTTATCGGCATCAGAGATAACAGGTCAGGATTCCTGAGTTGCCTGCTCCAGTGGCGTTGAACGTTCACCACCACCTGAACCACTGATGGCTGGCTTTTCGTTGTAAGGATCATACACGCCGCCCCCATCAAGCCGTTCCCGACACTGGGAGTCGGTCATCTGGATCACCGTCATCTGCTCCGTGTAGCAAGCGCATTTCGTCTCAGATGCCACACAGGCCACTACTCTGGGCATATTGCGCACTACCCTCATGCGGTCATATGCCGGTGCTGTCCAAGGTTCCCCATAAACACGTGGAACGAACGCTTCCCTGGGGTCCACCTCCTCCACCGGTACAGGTGCTGAGATAGGCGCTGCGCCTGACACGGGCTGCATACCAGAAAGAACTTGAGCCCCCTGCCCTGCTGCTTGGACAAGCGCCGGTGTTTCATCTTTGTGGGTGGCTGACCAGAGCCGGTTATACATGTAGTAAGAAAGCCCACCAATGGCCAGAACGCAGAAGGCCAAGACCTTAACCGAACCAGGAATGCGGTATTTCACCTTGACGTGCAAGCTGGCCGACTTGTAAAGGTCGAAAGCGTCCTTTGGATGCTTCCAAGAAAACTTGGTCATCGCATTGCGCCATGCTGTGTCGGGCTGTGCCTGGCACTCGCTGTACTCGTAGACCTTCACCCCTAGCGCAGTACGGCGAACGTGGATGTGCTTCCCTACCAGGCGACGCACGTTGGCATGAACCAGACTCGGATGCTGGGTCATGATGGTGAAGTCGAGGCCGCGGTGCCGGTGAGTCTCAAGCTCTGCAATCGACGGATGCGGGAGCTTACCAGCAGACTCAGGGCGCCAGACGCGCTGGACCTCATCAATGAAGATGTGCGCCCCCTGGGGAGCCCAAGTCGGCCAGTCCAGTACGTCAGGCGCTACCTCATGACGAGGAAGCAGGTCAGGGATGCCATCCACAAAGATAGGTCGGTCGGTCTTCGACTCAGGAAGCAGTATCTGACTGACACAGTAGAGCGTCTTCCCTGCCCCGGGAACACCAGTAATAAGCGTGATCATTTGAGTTGGAACCTCTTCATGGCCATGAACGTCAGGCGAGCGGTAACACCACCGGCCAAGATGCCCAAAGCAGAGTTAACACCAGCGATAGCCAGGAACTGGAGCACCACAGACGGCGCACCCAAGTAAACAGATTGCGCATGAGACAACGCAGCTGTTACCCCAGCCTCGACCCCCAAGAAAGTCACAATGCCGATCCCGAGCTGTGCGAGTACACGCATGACCAGGGGACCAGAAATGGACATCAACCAAGCAGCAATAGGCATCAGTCAGTTCTCCCAAGCGCAATGAAGATGGCAGTCATCAAAGCGAACGCGATGATGATGGGACGTAACAAGGCGAGAAAGTCGCAAGTTGGCTGGTAATCAAAGGTGATCACCTTGCCGGTGAACAAGGTAACGGAAGGACTGGCAGGACACGCGCCATTGGAAGCGCCCCAAGATTGGTTGGTATCGAGCTGGAATTGCTTTTCATCAGGCTCGATAGGTTCGACCTCTTCGGGGTTACCCATTTCCTGACAGGCAATCGAGAAAGGGTTGTCATCGCAGAACTTGGTCTGTTCTTTTGGCTGTGTATTTTCGCTTGCAGGGGTGTCATCAGGCTTTACAGTTGGGTCAGTCTGCCCCTCAAGCTTGACCGGGCCAATATCAACGCGAACGCGAGTAGGCTGGCCAGATGTAGAAGATGGAGAAACATCCATGCGATCTCGCCACCACTGGCCATCCTTGAAATAAGGGTCTCCCAACCACTCGGAATAGGGTGTAAAGGAAACGGATTTGAATGGTATTGGGTAATCTTTCAATGATGGAATATTCGCGAGGCCAGAAATAATTAAAGGAATGGTTAGGGCGGGGAGACCATCCCAATCCGTGTTTTGTGCAGGGGGATGGGCAGCACATGAAACAAGTGATGCAGTTGAGGCATTGCAGCCATAAGTATAAAGGGTGGTCGTAAGTTGATTGCCGCCAGTTTTCAACCTTAGAACGCAATATGTACCTAGCGTGACAGGGGTACATACAACCTCCCATTTCGGGTCGCCTGCAAGATACTGTTTATACGCATTGGAATTCCCCCATAGACAACTCAAGGATGCATTATTACCAGCACCGGCGCAGGAAGTGCCATTAGGGGACTGAAAATAACCGGTAATTGTAGAGGGGTCATCATAGGCAACGGGAATTGTCCAATTATTGCCCTGTGATTCTATGCCGTTATCATTGAAAAACTGATAAAGGTCATAAGCAGTGGCAGCGAGGGCGATGGGGCCTAAAGCCTTAGCCGCGCCCTTTACAGCAGTGCCGAGAGCCAAAGTATCGGCAGCCATTGCAACAGGTAGATTGCGGGTTGTACCATGAACGGTAACGGCGCCAGTGGTGCGTACAAAACCCTGAGTGTCCATCACGCCCGCTGTTGTCCAAACGCCATTTGACTGTTTTACACCCTCAATGGTCATCGTGGTATATGAAGCAAATACGGATGGGCTAATAAAAAGTGCGGCAATTAATAGGCGTTTCATTTAAGCCCCCAAAATATAATTGCAGCAGAGCCGAGTATTGCCGCTGTTAAATACATCGCATAGATGGTCATGTTATTGCCCTCCCCCGTATCCGCCTTGGTCAACTCCATTTCTAAGCACTACCAGCGCCCACGACGCCGCCCACGCAAGGACAACAAGACCTGAAAGTACCGCGGAATCAGCCATATCAATAAGCTGGCATTCAATCTGTGTAGGAGCGAACGATACTGAAGTTCCCTGCGTAGTCGTCGTAATAATGGTGTTACCCTGGACAACGCTCGAATAAGCGATGGGTATGCCGTCATGAAGGGTAACTCCCTGCGAATTAGCGGCGACCGCCTGCAAAAAAGATTCGGGGGTCTCATAGCAAGCCCCATTGTATTGGAATGCCATAAGACCCCCGTTATTAAAGTAACTGTTACGTTACTTGGCGCCGCGCAGATATTTGATGGCAGCGATGGCAATCACGACCAGGAGGCCGAGGGTTGCCACAGCAGCGCCATCAGTTGCGGCATCGGTCAGGGCGGTGGTCACATCCGCAGGAACAGCAGCGAAGGACGGGGAAGCCACGGCTGCAACAGCCAGACCAGCGGCGGCGCGTTTCAGGTTCAGAATGGTAGTTTTCATGGTGATGTCTCCTTACGGTTGGTTGAGCTTCCTGCCCTTCACCTGGAGCAGGGGCTTAGGGTTCAAGCACTCTTTGCATGAGCGGGTTGGCCTACCGGTTTCCAGCCGGTGACCAAGAGCTTGGTCTGCTTGAGGGAGATCTGCGGCGAGAAGGTCAGCTCGATAAGACCCGGCAGAACGCCACCATTGCGAGCGGCTGCATGGATCTCTTTGGCCAGCTTATTGCCGTCGGCGGTATCGACCGGGAACTTGCCGATATCGACCCCAGCGAAACCGCTATCGAACTGGACTTCATCCTCGACTACGTGGACATTGGCCCAGTCAAAGGACTCTTTACCCTGCTCTTCCATGCGACCGAAACGCACCTGGAGCACGTGGAAAACCTTGCTCATTCCTGACATATCTCTTCCTCTCTGCTGATGTTGCGGCCCCGAGAGTCGGTGGCCTTATGTACCCAATACCAAAGCCGGTCTAAACGCTGCTTGGTAAGGCTGATTCGTCCACGAAGGCCAACGGCCTTGGCGATTTGGTCGGGGTCTTGCTCGGCGTCATACAGCTCGGCCCGCAGGCCATCAAGGATGATGGAGAGCTTGCGGTGCTCTGCATCGGCGTATGACCGGGCATCGAATTCAGGATTGGGAGCGGCCCCCAGGTAGTCGGCGAAGTCGGCCAGCAGTTCGTCGTCGTCGTACTGCGGGCGCTGCTCAGGTTCGGGGAGGTTGTGCTCCTGCCGGTACTCGTTGACGTTGCCGCGAACGAGTTCCCAGGTGCCATCGTCGAACACGGCCAGATGGATTTGCTCACCCCCTGCCCCGCCCAGTTCGCCATTGAGGCGGATGGGACGACCGGCGACCAAGTGGGAAACGCAGTAACGGGCAACGTCGAGCGGCTGGCCGGAGAGCTTGGCGACCTCGGCGGCAATGAGCTGTTCACGGGACTGGCCGAGCTTCTGCACGAAGTCCTTGCCGCACATGTTGCCAAGGGTGCTCATGTCGCCCTGGGTGTCGAGCACGGTCCCCACCGGTTCGACGTAGCCCGCAGGCCGCTGGTCGGCGAAGTCCATCTTGATGAGGTGCAGGAGCTTGGCGGTTTTCTTGTTGCGCAGGTTCTGGAGCTGGGCCTTGGTCAGGCCGATATCGAGGAGCGCTTTGACGCTGTCATAGAACGAACTGGAAGCGGTTAGACGCTTGGTTTTGTCCCACCCTTCGGTTGCCAGCAGGCGATAGAACATCATCAACCGGTCGGCCCGTGTGAAGTTCCACTTCTCAGTCACAGAGCCATCATCGTTTGAAAACTGTTTACACCTTCCATAAGAAATGCGGAGCTTGCGCTGCACCTCAAGGTCTTGTGTGAGGTGGACCTTGCTGTCACCCAGAGCGGTCATCATGTCGGTGAACATGTTGCGCCAAGCCCACTCACAGAACTTCATACCCTCGCGCTTCTCGAAGTCGGCCACCCAGGCAAGGAACTGCCACACGTTGCGGGGGATCTTGTTCTTCTCAAACCAACGGGTATATCCCCTGCCCTCAAACCGGAGACGGTGCTGGGCGAATTGCTGGAGTTCGGGGGACTGCATGGACTTGATGACGGAGTTATAACGGCTGGTCTTCTCTTTGCGGGCAGCCGCCTGGAGACTCTTGAGCTGCTTCTCCATCTCATGGTCTTTCGCGTAGACGACAAGCACATGAGCCCGACCAGCGTCCTGCATCTCTGATGTGCGGCGGTTGAAGTAGATAGTCGAGGCGTAATCGGACTCTTTGGAGGGACGCAAATGACGGTGTGAGAGCTGACCAATAGCCGTTAGGCAGTTAGCCATGGTCTCGGCATCGGGAAGTTGGATGCTGTAGGTACAGTCAACGCGGCGGATGTGAGCAGAGCCGAAATCGAGCATCTCAGCGATTCCGGGCAAGGCTCGAGTGAAAGCCGCGATAAGTTCGAGGATGCCAGTAGCAGCACAGTCTGGCCCGTAGACGTTGTGGCCCTGTAGCAACTTAGCCGGTGACCCTTTGATAGCAAAGCAAGGCCAACTTCTATTGAGCTGGGCCTGATGGAGCTTACAGGTAATGTCAGTGAAGCTCGAAGGGACTGACTCCCAGGGATGGTACAGATCATGGAGTTTCCCCTCCGGGTCAATTGAAAAGTCGACTCTCTTCGAGCCCAGCTGTAGTCCACGGCGCCCACACTCTTCCAGGTCAACAACTCCCACGATGTCAGCAGCACCAGCGCCAACGCGCTGCACGGTGCAGAACTGAGTCTTGAAGGGGATATGTATTTCCCAGAAGTCGTACATAGGGCCATCCATGCAATCATATGAACCCAAATATACAACCGCATAAGCATGCACGCAACTAAGTGGGGTAAAATCTGCATACGTGAGATCAAAAGGAACCGTAATGGAGCGCATAGGGCACAACATCAGGCGCATGCGTGATGCCGCAAACTTAAGCCAGCAGCAGTTGGCTGAAATAGCCGGTATCTCGAAGTCGCAGTTGTCGAGGTTGGAAAGCGGTGAACAAGATAACCCTCAGATCAAGACACTCATCCCGATAGCGGCGGCCTTAGGCGTATCGCTGGAAGAGATCGTCTATGGCGAATCATCAAAGACCATGGACTTTTTGACCAAGGCAATAGACGAACTCCCCCAGGAAGACAGGGCAGCCCTCAGGAAGCTCATTCGAGGCTGGGTACTCATCTCGCACAACGAGAAAATGGACAAGCAAAGCTAAAGCCCGCCTTTAATGCGATAACCCATTGAAAAACCTAAAAGAATGGCCCGCTGCTGCGTCCGGCTCTCGGAGTCAAAGCCACAGTTAGAGTTCGTGGCTTCGCCGACTCGGGGGGGCCCGGGCGCCCCCGCCCTGGGCGCGCCTTCGGCATCGCCCCAGGCGTGTGCACCCCAACCCCCTCCAGAAAGGCGAGCACACCTCTCACAGAGGCTTTATTCGGACGGAAAAGGTAACGGTTACTTAAAGGGTGGTTTCATGCGGTCGCGCACAATGCAGGTTATATTCAACGCCCCCTGCGGGGCTCCCTGCTGCTGCGCAGACTAGCAGGGAGGCAGCGCTAAACATAACCACAGGACATTATGCGCGGTCGCATAGGCCGCTGAATCGGGCCGTGCTGGACGTTCCCGGGCGTGCTAAGGCATTTGCCTACCTCAGGGCCGGAAAGCCTCAAAAGCCGGTTTTGCAGGGAAAGGAGTTGAACCTGCATCACAGCAGGATCTCAAACAAGTTTCGGCGGGCCCACCTACGTCACGACAATCTACTGCAGTAGAGCCGCCTTATACTCGCCATGGCCTACGGCCGCTCGTGACCATAGACATCATCAACCTGGATAGTCATGAACTCACGCATCAGAGAACTGGTTTGATATGAAGACACAAAGCTAACAAGAAGCTCGAACACAAGCACACCATCAGAACCCTCGCAAGACCAGCGCTGTAACTCACGGGGAGTGATTAAGGAGTCAAGCAGCGGCAAAGCCTCAGATGGTCGACGAAAAACCTCAAAACCATTAGTCATATCAAACAGATACGACAAGGCGAGTTTCATGACTTCATCTTCACGAACAGACTCTGACATATCAGAGATCATGTAACGGGCCTTAACCCCCATGCGTAGCAAAAGTAAATTCATAAATGCACCACTTAAGTAACGGTTACTTAAAAGTAGTACCGCCACAACCGCGGTCAAGCGCCGAAATGGGTAGATTTACGGGCCTTGGCCTTGGCAATGGCCTTCTACGCTCAAGGCCATCTGTCCACTCGGCGAAGTAAGCGATGAGTGTCACGACACCCAGGCAGATGAACGGCGACAAGCAGACAACTAGGACAATGGCCCAGAGACCAAAGCCAAGTTTGCTGGCGGCCAGGAGCATCAGAAGCGCAAAAGAAGCAATGAACGTGAGCAGCATACGGATGAACATGTTATTTCCCTCCCTTGAGAGCATCACCACCAAAAGCAGAGTCGAGTTCAGGGTAAGGAAGAACGTCAGGGACATAAGCCCAATCGACAACAAGCTCTTTTGAGCGGGTCAACTCCTCCCTAGTGTGCCACTGAGAAGGCTTTACCTTGAGAATGGCAATGAGCATCTCGGAAGAAGTGCCCCAGTTGTACCAGGAACGTGTATGGTCGCGGTAACGTACAACAACGCTGCGGCCGGGATCCGGTAATTCTGTTTTTGGGTGAAAGGAAAGATGGATACCACCTGATGACTGAGTTTCGGTAACCGTTACGATTTTCAACTTTTGGCGCTCACGGTAGCGGCGTTGCTTCTCTGCTGGGGTAAGCGGCGCATCCCCAATGCAAGGACGCCCCGGGGCGCGACTGACGGCGAGTTCGAGCTGCACTTCCTTTTGCTTGGCCATGTTCATCACTCCATTAAGTAACTGTTACTTAACTGTAGTTCAGGCCAAGAAATGTGCAAGGTAAAGTAACAGTTACTTAATGCCGATAACCCTATTTATCGGCATCAGAGATAACAGGTCAGGATTCCTGAGTTGCCTGCTCCAGTGGCGTTGAACGTTCACCACCACCTGAACCACTGATGGCTGGCTTTTCGTTGTAAGGATCATACACGCCGCCCCCATCAAGCCGTTCCCGACACTGGGAGTCGGTCATCTGGATCACCGTCATCTGCTCCGTGTAGCAAGCGCATTTCGTCTCAGATGCCACACAGGCCACTACTCTGGGCATATTGCGCACTACCCTCATGCGGTCATATGCCGGTGCTGTCCAAGGTTCCCCATAAACACGTGGAACGAACGCTTCCCTGGGGTCCACCTCCTCCACCGGTACAGGTGCTGAGATAGGCGCTGCGCCTGACACGGGCTGCATACCAGAAAGAACTTGAGCCCCCTGCCCTGCTGCTTGGACAAGCGCCGGTGTTTCATCTTTGTGGGTGGCTGACCAGAGCCGGTTATACATGTAGTAAGAAAGCCCACCAATGGCCAGAACGCAGAAGGCCAAGACCTTAACCGAACCAGGAATGCGGTATTTCACCTTGACGTGCAAGCTGGCCGACTTGTAAAGGTCGAAAGCGTCCTTTGGATGCTTCCAAGAAAACTTGGTCATCGCATTGCGCCATGCTGTGTCGGGCTGTGCCTGGCACTCGCTGTACTCGTAGACCTTCACCCCTAGCGCAGTACGGCGAACGTGGATGTGCTTCCCTACCAGGCGACGCACGTTGGCATGAACCAGACTCGGATGCTGGGTCATGATGGTGAAGTCGAGGCCGCGGTGCCGGTGAGTCTCAAGCTCTGCAATCGACGGATGCGGGAGCTTACCAGCAGACTCAGGGCGCCAGACGCGCTGGACCTCATCAATGAAGATGTGCGCCCCCTGGGGAGCCCAAGTCGGCCAGTCCAGTACGTCAGGCGCTACCTCATGACGAGGAAGCAGGTCAGGGATGCCATCCACAAAGATAGGTCGGTCGGTCTTCGACTCAGGAAGCAGTATCTGACTGACACAGTAGAGCGTCTTCCCTGCCCCGGGAACACCAGTAATAAGCGTGATCATTTGAGTTGGAACCTCTTCATGGCCATGAACGTCAGGCGAGCGGTAACACCACCGGCCAAGATGCCCAAAGCAGAGTTAACACCAGCGATAGCCAGGAACTGGAGCACCACAGACGGCGCACCCAAGTAAACAGATTGCGCATGAGACAACGCAGCTGTTACCCCAGCCTCGACCCCCAAGAAAGTCACAATGCCGATCCCGAGCTGTGCGAGTACACGCATGACCAGGGGACCAGAAATGGACATCAACCAAGCAGCAATAGGCATCAGTCAGTTCTCCCAAGCGCAATGAAGATGGCAGTCATCAAAGCGAACGCGATGATGATGGGACGTAACAAGGCGAGAAAGTCGCAAGTTGGCTGGTAATCAAAGGTGATCACCTTGCCGGTGAACAAGGTAACGGAAGGACTGGCAGGACACGCGCCATTGGAAGCGCCCCAAGATTGGTTGGTATCGAGCTGGAATTGCTTTTCATCAGGCTCGATAGGTTCGACCTCTTCGGGGTTACCCATTTCCTGACAGGCAATCGAGAAAGGGTTGTCATCGCAGAACTTGGTCTGTTCTTTTGGCTGTGTATTTTCGCTTGCAGGGGTGTCATCAGGCTTTACAGTTGGGTCAGTCTGCCCCTCAAGCTTGACCGGGCCAATATCAACGCGAACGCGAGTAGGCTGGCCAGATGTAGAAGATGGAGAAACATCCATGCGATCTCGCCACCACTGGCCATCCTTGAAATAAGGGTCTCCCAACCACTCGGAATAGGGTGTAAAGGAAACGGATTTGAATGGTATTGGGTAATCTTTCAATGATGGAATATTCGCGAGGCCAGAAATAATTAAAGGAATGGTTAGGGCGGGGAGACCATCCCAATCCGTGTTTTGTGCAGGGGGATGGGCAGCACATGAAACAAGTGATGCAGTTGAGGCATTGCAGCCATAAGTATAAAGGGTGGTCGTAAGTTGATTGCCGCCAGTTTTCAACCTTAGAACGCAATATGTACCTAGCGTGACAGGGGTACATACAACCTCCCATTTCGGGTCGCCTGCAAGATACTGTTTATACGCATTGGAATTCCCCCATAGACAACTCAAGGATGCATTATTACCAGCACCGGCGCAGGAAGTGCCATTAGGGGACTGAAAATAACCGGTAATTGTAGAGGGGTCATCATAGGCAACGGGAATTGTCCAATTATTGCCCTGTGATTCTATGCCGTTATCATTGAAAAACTGATAAAGGTCATAAGCAGTGGCAGCGAGGGCGATGGGGCCTAAAGCCTTAGCCGCGCCCTTTACAGCAGTGCCGAGAGCCAAAGTATCGGCAGCCATTGCAACAGGTAGATTGCGGGTTGTACCATGAACGGTAACGGCGCCAGTGGTGCGTACAAAACCCTGAGTGTCCATCACGCCCGCTGTTGTCCAAACGCCATTTGACTGTTTTACACCCTCAATGGTCATCGTGGTATATGAAGCAAATACGGATGGGCTAATAAAAAGTGCGGCAATTAATAGGCGTTTCATTTAAGCCCCCAAAATATAATTGCAGCAGAGCCGAGTATTGCCGCTGTTAAATACATCGCATAGATGGTCATGTTATTGCCCTCCCCCGTATCCGCCTTGGTCAACTCCATTTCTAAGCACTACCAGCGCCCACGACGCCGCCCACGCAAGGACAACAAGACCTGAAAGTACCGCGGAATCAGCCATATCAATAAGCTGGCATTCAATCTGTGTAGGAGCGAACGATACTGAAGTTCCCTGCGTAGTCGTCGTAATAATGGTGTTACCCTGGACAACGCTCGAATAAGCGATGGGTATGCCGTCATGAAGGGTAACTCCCTGCGAATTAGCGGCGACCGCCTGCAAAAAAGATTCGGGGGTCTCATAGCAAGCCCCATTGTATTGGAATGCCATAAGACCCCCGTTATTAAAGTAACTGTTACGTTACTTGGCGCCGCGCAGATATTTGATGGCAGCGATGGCAATCACGACCAGGAGGCCGAGGGTTGCCACAGCAGCGCCATCAGTTGCGGCATCGGTCAGGGCGGTGGTCACATCCGCAGGAACAGCAGCGAAGGACGGGGAAGCCACGGCTGCAACAGCCAGACCAGCGGCGGCGCGTTTCAGGTTCAGAATGGTAGTTTTCATGGTGATGTCTCCTTACGGTTGGTTGAGCTTCCTGCCCTTCACCTGGAGCAGGGGCTTAGGGTTCAAGCACTCTTTGCATGAGCGGGTTGGCCTACCGGTTTCCAGCCGGTGACCAAGAGCTTGGTCTGCTTGAGGGAGATCTGCGGCGAGAAGGTCAGCTCGATAAGACCCGGCAGAACGCCACCATTGCGAGCGGCTGCATGGATCTCTTTGGCCAGCTTATTGCCGTCGGCGGTATCGACCGGGAACTTGCCGATATCGACCCCAGCGAAACCGCTATCGAACTGGACTTCATCCTCGACTACGTGGACATTGGCCCAGTCAAAGGACTCTTTACCCTGCTCTTCCATGCGACCGAAACGCACCTGGAGCACGTGGAAAACCTTGCTCATTCCTGACATATCTCTTCCTCTCTGCTGATGTTGCGGCCCCGAGAGTCGGTGGCCTTATGTACCCAATACCAAAGCCGGTCTAAACGCTGCTTGGTAAGGCTGATTCGTCCACGAAGGCCAACGGCCTTGGCGATTTGGTCGGGGTCTTGCTCGGCGTCATACAGCTCGGCCCGCAGGCCATCAAGGATGATGGAGAGCTTGCGGTGCTCTGCATCGGCGTATGACCGGGCATCGAATTCAGGATTGGGAGCGGCCCCCAGGTAGTCGGCGAAGTCGGCCAGCAGTTCGTCGTCGTCGTACTGCGGGCGCTGCTCAGGTTCGGGGAGGTTGTGCTCCTGCCGGTACTCGTTGACGTTGCCGCGAACGAGTTCCCAGGTGCCATCGTCGAACACGGCCAGATGGATTTGCTCACCCCCTGCCCCGCCCAGTTCGCCATTGAGGCGGATGGGACGACCGGCGACCAAGTGGGAAACGCAGTAACGGGCAACGTCGAGCGGCTGGCCGGAGAGCTTGGCGACCTCGGCGGCAATGAGCTGTTCACGGGACTGGCCGAGCTTCTGCACGAAGTCCTTGCCGCACATGTTGCCAAGGGTGCTCATGTCGCCCTGGGTGTCGAGCACGGTCCCCACCGGTTCGACGTAGCCCGCAGGCCGCTGGTCGGCGAAGTCCATCTTGATGAGGTGCAGGAGCTTGGCGGTTTTCTTGTTGCGCAGGTTCTGGAGCTGGGCCTTGGTCAGGCCGATATCGAGGAGCGCTTTGACGCTGTCATAGAACGAACTGGAAGCGGTTAGACGCTTGGTTTTGTCCCACCCTTCGGTTGCCAGCAGGCGATAGAACATCATCAACCGGTCGGCCCGTGTGAAGTTCCACTTCTCAGTCACAGAGCCATCATCGTTTGAAAACTGTTTACACCTTCCATAAGAAATGCGGAGCTTGCGCTGCACCTCAAGGTCTTGTGTGAGGTGGACCTTGCTGTCACCCAGAGCGGTCATCATGTCGGTGAACATGTTGCGCCAAGCCCACTCACAGAACTTCATACCCTCGCGCTTCTCGAAGTCGGCCACCCAGGCAAGGAACTGCCACACGTTGCGGGGGATCTTGTTCTTCTCAAACCAACGGGTATATCCCCTGCCCTCAAACCGGAGACGGTGCTGGGCGAATTGCTGGAGTTCGGGGGACTGCATGGACTTGATGACGGAGTTATAACGGCTGGTCTTCTCTTTGCGGGCAGCCGCCTGGAGACTCTTGAGCTGCTTCTCCATCTCATGGTCTTTCGCGTAGACGACAAGCACATGAGCCCGACCAGCGTCCTGCATCTCTGATGTGCGGCGGTTGAAGTAGATAGTCGAGGCGTAATCGGACTCTTTGGAGGGACGCAAATGACGGTGTGAGAGCTGACCAATAGCCGTTAGGCAGTTAGCCATGGTCTCGGCATCGGGAAGTTGGATGCTGTAGGTACAGTCAACGCGGCGGATGTGAGCAGAGCCGAAATCGAGCATCTCAGCGATTCCGGGCAAGGCTCGAGTGAAAGCCGCGATAAGTTCGAGGATGCCAGTAGCAGCACAGTCTGGCCCGTAGACGTTGTGGCCCTGTAGCAACTTAGCCGGTGACCCTTTGATAGCAAAGCAAGGCCAACTTCTATTGAGCTGGGCCTGATGGAGCTTACAGGTAATGTCAGTGAAGCTCGAAGGGACTGACTCCCAGGGATGGTACAGATCATGGAGTTTCCCCTCCGGGTCAATTGAAAAGTCGACTCTCTTCGAGCCCAGCTGTAGTCCACGGCGCCCACACTCTTCCAGGTCAACAACTCCCACGATGTCAGCAGCACCAGCGCCAACGCGCTGCACGGTGCAGAACTGAGTCTTGAAGGGGATATGTATTTCCCAGAAGTCGTACATAGGGCCATCCATGCAATCATATGAACCCAAATATACAACCGCATAAGCATGCACGCAACTAAGTGGGGTAAAATCTGCATACGTGAGATCAAAAGGAACCGTAATGGAGCGCATAGGGCACAACATCAGGCGCATGCGTGATGCCGCAAACTTAAGCCAGCAGCAGTTGGCTGAAATAGCCGGTATCTCGAAGTCGCAGTTGTCGAGGTTGGAAAGCGGTGAACAAGATAACCCTCAGATCAAGACACTCATCCCGATAGCGGCGGCCTTAGGCGTATCGCTGGAAGAGATCGTCTATGGCGAATCATCAAAGACCATGGACTTTTTGACCAAGGCAATAGACGAACTCCCCCAGGAAGACAGGGCAGCCCTCAGGAAGCTCATTCGAGGCTGGGTACTCATCTCGCACAACGAGAAAATGGACAAGCAAAGCTAAAGCCCGCCTTTAATGCGATAACCCATTGAAAAACCTAAAAGAATGGCCCGCTGCTGCGTCCGGCTCTCGGAGTCAAAGCCACAGTTAGAGTTCGTGGCTTCGCCGACTCGGGGGGGCCCGGGCGCCCCCGCCCTGGGCGCGCCTTCGGCATCGCCCCAGGCGTGTGCACCCCAACCCCCTCCAGAAAGGCGAGCACACCTCTCACAGAGGCTTTATTCGGACGGAAAAGGTAACGGTTACTTAAAGGGTGGTTTCATGCGGTCGCGCACAATGCAGGTTATATTCAACGCCCCCTGCGGGGCTCCCTGCTGCTGCGCAGACTAGCAGGGAGGCAGCGCTAAACATAACCACAGGACATTATGCGCGGTCGCATAGGCCGCTGAATCGGGCCGTGCTGGACGTTCCCGGGCGTGCTAAGGCATTTGCCTACCTCAGGGCCGGAAAGCCTCAAAAGCCGGTTTTGCAGGGAAAGGAGTTGAACCTGCATCACAGCAGGATCTCAAACAAGTTTCGGCGGGCCCACCTACGTCACGACAATCTACTGCAGTAGAGCCGCCTTATACTCGCCATGGCCTACGGCCGCTCGTGACCATAGACATCATCAACCTGGATAGTCATGAACTCACGCATCAGAGAACTGGTTTGATATGAAGACACAAAGCTAACAAGAAGCTCGAACACAAGCACACCATCAGAACCCTCGCAAGACCAGCGCTGTAACTCACGGGGAGTGATTAAGGAGTCAAGCAGCGGCAAAGCCTCAGATGGTCGACGAAAAACCTCAAAACCATTAGTCATATCAAACAGATACGACAAGGCGAGTTTCATGACTTCATCTTCACGAACAGACTCTGACATATCAGAGATCATGTAACGGGCCTTAACCCCCATGCGTAGCAAAAGTAAATTCATAAATGCACCACTTAAGTAACGGTTACTTAAAAGTAGTACCGCCACAACCGCGGTCAAGCGCCGAAATGGGTAGATTTACGGGCCTTGGCCTTGGCAATGGCCTTCTACGCTCAAGGCCATCTGTCCACTCGGCGAAGTAAGCGATGAGTGTCACGACACCCAGGCAGATGAACGGCGACAAGCAGACAACTAGGACAATGGCCCAGAGACCAAAGCCAAGTTTGCTGGCGGCCAGGAGCATCAGAAGCGCAAAAGAAGCAATGAACGTGAGCAGCATACGGATGAACATGTTATTTCCCTCCCTTGAGAGCATCACCACCAAAAGCAGAGTCGAGTTCAGGGTAAGGAAGAACGTCAGGGACATAAGCCCAATCGACAACAAGCTCTTTTGAGCGGGTCAACTCCTCCCTAGTGTGCCACTGAGAAGGCTTTACCTTGAGAATGGCAATGAGCATCTCGGAAGAAGTGCCCCAGTTGTACCAGGAACGTGTATGGTCGCGGTAACGTACAACAACGCTGCGGCCGGGATCCGGTAATTCTGTTTTTGGGTGAAAGGAAAGATGGATACCACCTGATGACTGAGTTTCGGTAACCGTTACGATTTTCAACTTTTGGCGCTCACGGTAGCGGCGTTGCTTCTCTGCTGGGGTAAGCGGCGCATCCCCAATGCAAGGACGCCCCGGGGCGCGACTGACGGCGAGTTCGAGCTGCACTTCCTTTTGCTTGGCCATGTTCATCACTCCATTAAGTAACTGTTACTTAACTGTAGTTCAGGCCAAGAAATGTGCAAGGTAAAGTAACAGTTACTTAATGCCGATAACCCTATTTATCGGCATCAGAGATAACAGGTCAGGATTCCTGAGTTGCCTGCTCCAGTGGCGTTGAACGTTCACCACCACCTGAACCACTGATGGCTGGCTTTTCGTTGTAAGGATCATACACGCCGCCCCCATCAAGCCGTTCCCGACACTGGGAGTCGGTCATCTGGATCACCGTCATCTGCTCCGTGTAGCAAGCGCATTTCGTCTCAGATGCCACACAGGCCACTACTCTGGGCATATTGCGCACTACCCTCATGCGGTCATATGCCGGTGCTGTCCAAGGTTCCCCATAAACACGTGGAACGAACGCTTCCCTGGGGTCCACCTCCTCCACCGGTACAGGTGCTGAGATAGGCGCTGCGCCTGACACGGGCTGCATACCAGAAAGAACTTGAGCCCCCTGCCCTGCTGCTTGGACAAGCGCCGGTGTTTCATCTTTGTGGGTGGCTGACCAGAGCCGGTTATACATGTAGTAAGAAAGCCCACCAATGGCCAGAACGCAGAAGGCCAAGACCTTAACCGAACCAGGAATGCGGTATTTCACCTTGACGTGCAAGCTGGCCGACTTGTAAAGGTCGAAAGCGTCCTTTGGATGCTTCCAAGAAAACTTGGTCATCGCATTGCGCCATGCTGTGTCGGGCTGTGCCTGGCACTCGCTGTACTCGTAGACCTTCACCCCTAGCGCAGTACGGCGAACGTGGATGTGCTTCCCTACCAGGCGACGCACGTTGGCATGAACCAGACTCGGATGCTGGGTCATGATGGTGAAGTCGAGGCCGCGGTGCCGGTGAGTCTCAAGCTCTGCAATCGACGGATGCGGGAGCTTACCAGCAGACTCAGGGCGCCAGACGCGCTGGACCTCATCAATGAAGATGTGCGCCCCCTGGGGAGCCCAAGTCGGCCAGTCCAGTACGTCAGGCGCTACCTCATGACGAGGAAGCAGGTCAGGGATGCCATCCACAAAGATAGGTCGGTCGGTCTTCGACTCAGGAAGCAGTATCTGACTGACACAGTAGAGCGTCTTCCCTGCCCCGGGAACACCAGTAATAAGCGTGATCATTTGAGTTGGAACCTCTTCATGGCCATGAACGTCAGGCGAGCGGTAACACCACCGGCCAAGATGCCCAAAGCAGAGTTAACACCAGCGATAGCCAGGAACTGGAGCACCACAGACGGCGCACCCAAGTAAACAGATTGCGCATGAGACAACGCAGCTGTTACCCCAGCCTCGACCCCC
Organism: Aeromonas sp. FDAARGOS 1418; assembly: GCF_019048585.1. Taxonomy (NCBI): domain Bacteria; kingdom Pseudomonadati; phylum Pseudomonadota; class Gammaproteobacteria; order Aeromonadales; family Aeromonadaceae; genus Aeromonas; species Aeromonas sp. FDAARGOS 1418. The sequence continues at coordinate 3,010,484 of NZ_CP077387.1, forward strand.
AAGAAAGTCACAATGCCGATCCCGAGCTGTGCGAGTACACGCATGACCAGGGGACCAGAAATGGACATCAACCAAGCAGCAATAGGCATCAGTCAGTTCTCCCAAGCGCAATGAAGATGGCAGTCATCAAAGCGAACGCGATGATGATGGGACGTAACAAGGCGAGAAAGTCGCAAGTTGGCTGGTAATCAAAGGTGATCACCTTGCCGGTGAACAAGGTAACGGAAGGACTGGCAGGACACGCGCCATTGGAAGCGCCCCAAGATTGGTTGGTATCGAGCTGGAATTGCTTTTCATCAGGCTCGATAGGTTCGACCTCTTCGGGGTTACCCATTTCCTGACAGGCAATCGAGAAAGGGTTGTCATCGCAGAACTTGGTCTGTTCTTTTGGCTGTGTATTTTCGCTTGCAGGGGTGTCATCAGGCTTTACAGTTGGGTCAGTCTGCCCCTCAAGCTTGACCGGGCCAATATCAACGCGAACGCGAGTAGGCTGGCCAGATGTAGAAGATGGAGAAACATCCATGCGATCTCGCCACCACTGGCCATCCTTGAAATAAGGGTCTCCCAACCACTCGGAATAGGGTGTAAAGGAAACGGATTTGAATGGTATTGGGTAATCTTTCAATGATGGAATATTCGCGAGGCCAGAAATAATTAAAGGAATGGTTAGGGCGGGGAGACCATCCCAATCCGTGTTTTGTGCAGGGGGATGGGCAGCACATGAAACAAGTGATGCAGTTGAGGCATTGCAGCCATAAGTATAAAGGGTGGTCGTAAGTTGATTGCCGCCAGTTTTCAACCTTAGAACGCAATATGTACCTAGCGTGACAGGGGTACATACAACCTCCCATTTCGGGTCGCCTGCAAGATACTGTTTATACGCATTGGAATTCCCCCATAGACAACTCAAGGATGCATTATTACCAGCACCGGCGCAGGAAGTGCCATTAGGGGACTGAAAATAACCGGTAATTGTAGAGGGGTCATCATAGGCAACGGGAATTGTCCAATTATTGCCCTGTGATTCTATGCCGTTATCATTGAAAAACTGATAAAGGTCATAAGCAGTGGCAGCGAGGGCGATGGGGCCTAAAGCCTTAGCCGCGCCCTTTACAGCAGTGCCGAGAGCCAAAGTATCGGCAGCCATTGCAACAGGTAGATTGCGGGTTGTACCATGAACGGTAACGGCGCCAGTGGTGCGTACAAAACCCTGAGTGTCCATCACGCCCGCTGTTGTCCAAACGCCATTTGACTGTTTTACACCCTCAATGGTCATCGTGGTATATGAAGCAAATACGGATGGGCTAATAAAAAGTGCGGCAATTAATAGGCGTTTCATTTAAGCCCCCAAAATATAATTGCAGCAGAGCCGAGTATTGCCGCTGTTAAATACATCGCATAGATGGTCATGTTATTGCCCTCCCCCGTATCCGCCTTGGTCAACTCCATTTCTAAGCACTACCAGCGCCCACGACGCCGCCCACGCAAGGACAACAAGACCTGAAAGTACCGCGGAATCAGCCATATCAATAAGCTGGCATTCAATCTGTGTAGGAGCGAACGATACTGAAGTTCCCTGCGTAGTCGTCGTAATAATGGTGTTACCCTGGACAACGCTCGAATAAGCGATGGGTATGCCGTCATGAAGGGTAACTCCCTGCGAATTAGCGGCGACCGCCTGCAAAAAAGATTCGGGGGTCTCATAGCAAGCCCCATTGTATTGGAATGCCATAAGACCCCCGTTATTAAAGTAACTGTTACGTTACTTGGCGCCGCGCAGATATTTGATGGCAGCGATGGCAATCACGACCAGGAGGCCGAGGGTTGCCACAGCAGCGCCATCAGTTGCGGCATCGGTCAGGGCGGTGGTCACATCCGCAGGAACAGCAGCGAAGGACGGGGAAGCCACGGCTGCAACAGCCAGACCAGCGGCGGCGCGTTTCAGGTTCAGAATGGTAGTTTTCATGGTGATGTCTCCTTACGGTTGGTTGAGCTTCCTGCCCTTCACCTGGAGCAGGGGCTTAGGGTTCAAGCACTCTTTGCATGAGCGGGTTGGCCTACCGGTTTCCAGCCGGTGACCAAGAGCTTGGTCTGCTTGAGGGAGATCTGCGGCGAGAAGGTCAGCTCGATAAGACCCGGCAGAACGCCACCATTGCGAGCGGCTGCATGGATCTCTTTGGCCAGCTTATTGCCGTCGGCGGTATCGACCGGGAACTTGCCGATATCGACCCCAGCGAAACCGCTATCGAACTGGACTTCATCCTCGACTACGTGGACATTGGCCCAGTCAAAGGACTCTTTACCCTGCTCTTCCATGCGACCGAAACGCACCTGGAGCACGTGGAAAACCTTGCTCATTCCTGACATATCTCTTCCTCTCTGCTGATGTTGCGGCCCCGAGAGTCGGTGGCCTTATGTACCCAATACCAAAGCCGGTCTAAACGCTGCTTGGTAAGGCTGATTCGTCCACGAAGGCCAACGGCCTTGGCGATTTGGTCGGGGTCTTGCTCGGCGTCATACAGCTCGGCCCGCAGGCCATCAAGGATGATGGAGAGCTTGCGGTGCTCTGCATCGGCGTATGACCGGGCATCGAATTCAGGATTGGGAGCGGCCCCCAGGTAGTCGGCGAAGTCGGCCAGCAGTTCGTCGTCGTCGTACTGCGGGCGCTGCTCAGGTTCGGGGAGGTTGTGCTCCTGCCGGTACTCGTTGACGTTGCCGCGAACGAGTTCCCAGGTGCCATCGTCGAACACGGCCAGATGGATTTGCTCACCCCCTGCCCCGCCCAGTTCGCCATTGAGGCGGATGGGACGACCGGCGACCAAGTGGGAAACGCAGTAACGGGCAACGTCGAGCGGCTGGCCGGAGAGCTTGGCGACCTCGGCGGCAATGAGCTGTTCACGGGACTGGCCGAGCTTCTGCACGAAGTCCTTGCCGCACATGTTGCCAAGGGTGCTCATGTCGCCCTGGGTGTCGAGCACGGTCCCCACCGGTTCGACGTAGCCCGCAGGCCGCTGGTCGGCGAAGTCCATCTTGATGAGGTGCAGGAGCTTGGCGGTTTTCTTGTTGCGCAGGTTCTGGAGCTGGGCCTTGGTCAGGCCGATATCGAGGAGCGCTTTGACGCTGTCATAGAACGAACTGGAAGCGGTTAGACGCTTGGTTTTGTCCCACCCTTCGGTTGCCAGCAGGCGATAGAACATCATCAACCGGTCGGCCCGTGTGAAGTTCCACTTCTCAGTCACAGAGCCATCATCGTTTGAAAACTGTTTACACCTTCCATAAGAAATGCGGAGCTTGCGCTGCACCTCAAGGTCTTGTGTGAGGTGGACCTTGCTGTCACCCAGAGCGGTCATCATGTCGGTGAACATGTTGCGCCAAGCCCACTCACAGAACTTCATACCCTCGCGCTTCTCGAAGTCGGCCACCCAGGCAAGGAACTGCCACACGTTGCGGGGGATCTTGTTCTTCTCAAACCAACGGGTATATCCCCTGCCCTCAAACCGGAGACGGTGCTGGGCGAATTGCTGGAGTTCGGGGGACTGCATGGACTTGATGACGGAGTTATAACGGCTGGTCTTCTCTTTGCGGGCAGCCGCCTGGAGACTCTTGAGCTGCTTCTCCATCTCATGGTCTTTCGCGTAGACGACAAGCACATGAGCCCGACCAGCGTCCTGCATCTCTGATGTGCGGCGGTTGAAGTAGATAGTCGAGGCGTAATCGGACTCTTTGGAGGGACGCAAATGACGGTGTGAGAGCTGACCAATAGCCGTTAGGCAGTTAGCCATGGTCTCGGCATCGGGAAGTTGGATGCTGTAGGTACAGTCAACGCGGCGGATGTGAGCAGAGCCGAAATCGAGCATCTCAGCGATTCCGGGCAAGGCTCGAGTGAAAGCCGCGATAAGTTCGAGGATGCCAGTAGCAGCACAGTCTGGCCCGTAGACGTTGTGGCCCTGTAGCAACTTAGCCGGTGACCCTTTGATAGCAAAGCAAGGCCAACTTCTATTGAGCTGGGCCTGATGGAGCTTACAGGTAATGTCAGTGAAGCTCGAAGGGACTGACTCCCAGGGATGGTACAGATCATGGAGTTTCCCCTCCGGGTCAATTGAAAAGTCGACTCTCTTCGAGCCCAGCTGTAGTCCACGGCGCCCACACTCTTCCAGGTCAACAACTCCCACGATGTCAGCAGCACCAGCGCCAACGCGCTGCACGGTGCAGAACTGAGTCTTGAAGGGGATATGTATTTCCCAGAAGTCGTACATAGGGCCATCCATGCAATCATATGAACCCAAATATACAACCGCATAAGCATGCACGCAACTAAGTGGGGTAAAATCTGCATACGTGAGATCAAAAGGAACCGTAATGGAGCGCATAGGGCACAACATCAGGCGCATGCGTGATGCCGCAAACTTAAGCCAGCAGCAGTTGGCTGAAATAGCCGGTATCTCGAAGTCGCAGTTGTCGAGGTTGGAAAGCGGTGAACAAGATAACCCTCAGATCAAGACACTCATCCCGATAGCGGCGGCCTTAGGCGTATCGCTGGAAGAGATCGTCTATGGCGAATCATCAAAGACCATGGACTTTTTGACCAAGGCAATAGACGAACTCCCCCAGGAAGACAGGGCAGCCCTCAGGAAGCTCATTCGAGGCTGGGTACTCATCTCGCACAACGAGAAAATGGACAAGCAAAGCTAAAGCCCGCCTTTAATGCGATAACCCATTGAAAAACCTAAAAGAATGGCCCGCTGCTGCGTCCGGCTCTCGGAGTCAAAGCCACAGTTAGAGTTCGTGGCTTCGCCGACTCGGGGGGGCCCGGGCGCCCCCGCCCTGGGCGCGCCTTCGGCATCGCCCCAGGCGTGTGCACCCCAACCCCCTCCAGAAAGGCGAGCACACCTCTCACAGAGGCTTTATTCGGACGGAAAAGGTAACGGTTACTTAAAGGGTGGTTTCATGCGGTCGCGCACAATGCAGGTTATATTCAACGCCCCCTGCGGGGCTCCCTGCTGCTGCGCAGACTAGCAGGGAGGCAGCGCTAAACATAACCACAGGACATTATGCGCAGTGTCGTGTTTTATGAGTCCCAGGGAATGGTCAATCAAGGATTGCCTTTAGGTCCAACATCTTGGTTATGAGTGCAGCTTTATTTGTTCACCACTGGTTATCAATCATATGTTCGGTCCTGGTCGAGCAAGTGATCCAGCGGCTTGCGGCTGGCACTCTCGTGACGTTCCCGGTTACCGGTATGCAGGTACTTGGAGGTGGTGTCGATGCTGTCGTGTCCCGCATCGGCTTGTACGTGGGATAAAGGCCGTCCGTGCAGATTGATGTCATGGGTGATGCCGGTGTGACGAATGGAGTGCGGCGTCAGGGTTCGCATTTCAGCAGCATCCTGATCAAAACCATCTTGTTCGGCAAGGCTTGCGGCCTGTTCAAATACCGCCATTACCAGGTCTCGTAGCTGGCGGATACCCAGATTGGCATTGAGTTCGCCTTGTTCGCGGCCATGGGCCGCCGCCTTGTGGCGTACGAACAGCGGGGTCTGCTCTCCGGGGGCCGGCAGTGGCGAAAGGCCAAGAAAGGTACGATAGCGAGCCAGGGCTTCGAGCAGAGCCTGAGAAACGGCCACGGTGCGACGTTTACCGCCTTTGCTGCGGGGAATGTCATAACCCCAGACGCCCGTTTTGGCGTCACGTCGAAACTGGCCCATGACGGGGCTGAAACCCGGCCTGGCCGCCACCTCGGAAATCCGCAGATAACAGGCATACATCAGACAGATGAGAAAGCGGCTGCGCTCATGTTGGGCCGGGCATTCGACAGCGAGCTGCTCGGCGGCTTGCATCACATAGGACCATTGCAGTTCGGTGAAGGATTGCGCGTCTTCACCAGCCTCTTGGGGGCCCGCACGTTTAACCCGCTGCAGCAGGAGAGCCGGATTGCGATCCATGTACTCCTCCTGGATGAGAAACTGGAAGAAGGCGGACAAAATGGCGAGTTTTGTCTTCATCGCCTGCTCACTCAGTCGATACGGCAGCTCCCGGCCCAGTTCCCGCTTGCCAAGAAACGGACGCCACAGGGGGTTTGGCAACCGTTCCCCCCACTCCTTGTCGAGCACGAACTGGGCGACGTTGCGGTAGGCAATCAGTCCGGACGGTGGTGCCTGGCAATAGTCGAGATAGCGCATCATGATGCGCCTGGTGAGATCCCTGGGGCTGATGGCCACCTCGCAAAAACACCAGTGCAAAAAAGTGGTGAGCTCACTGCGATAGGTCTTGTAGTTGTTTTCGCTGTGGCGCTGCTCCAGCAGCCAGTCGACGGCCAGCTCATAGACGATCCCCGCGTCGGGGACCTTGCCAAGACTCAGGGTGGCGAGGTACTGGTTGACCTGGGGATTGCCCGCCTCAAGGTGGTCCACGCTATCGAACAGCGGCATGGCGGGTGGAAGTGCTGGCTGAGTCATGATGGTGTGTGATGTCGGTTGAATGTTTTGAACGGGGCCGCGCCCCCCTGATGCCGATAAATGGGGTTATCGGCATCAGGGCTTGCAGTGCGCCTTGGGGGCAACGACCTGAGGCATCTTGCTGTGATACCCCATGATGACGAGCAATCGGCATATTCAATAAATATGCGGTGTGGTTGGAAAATTTTCGGGGAAAATAGTCGTGACAATGGCTTAAGTTGCACTTTTCATGAATGAGAGAGCGGCTTCTGCCTCACATCCCCTTCCCCGCCCTTTCGTCTCAAGCCACGCTCTTCAGGGGCTTCCCCTTTGGCTGTTCAGTATCCTGCTTGTCTTCTTTGGGGGAATTCCCCTGCCCTTTTCCACCGCGCAATACCTGCTGCAACTGATCCCGCTGCTCGGCCAGATAAAAGGCCAGACTCTCCTGCTGTTCCGGTGCAAGCGCGACCGGCGCGCCCGCCAGCAGTGTCATCAGCTCATCGGCGGTGTCCAGCAGTTTGTCATAGGCATCCGCCTCTTTCTTGCTGGCAAAGGTCATCTTCTCCACTCCCCCACGTACCACAACATACTTGATCTCAACGGCCATCGCGGCGCCCTCCTGATGATAGTGATCGCAAGTATATGTACGTATATACAGTATTGCAAATACCCTCAGCATGTCGTCATGCATCGCCAGCCCCTGCTTGGCTGGCGGCGGCCAGTTCACAGCGGAAAACACGTCTTTTCAAAGGGGGCTGTGCAGCGCGGCAAGACAGGGCAGGCGTTTTAAGGTAAATTTCATCAATTCCTTCAACAGGTTGAATCGTATGTCGGATCCGCACTCGGTGATTGTCTGTCCGGCCTGTGACTTGCTGATCGAACGCAAGTTGCTGCCGCTGCGCCGTCACGCCCATTGCCCCCGCTGTCATCAGCATCTGTATGGGCGCTATGCCTTTCGCCCTTCCCAGTTGATGGCGCTGACCATCACCGGATTCCTGTTGCTGCCTTCCGCGTTTTTTGAGCCTTTGATCTATCTTCGTCTGGCGGGTGTGAACTCGGACGCCAACCTGATCAAGGGAATTATGATGCTGTATGCCGAGAGCGAGCTCTGGGTCGCAACACTGGTGCTCTGGTGCGCCGTGCTGGCGCCGACAGGGCTGCTGCTCGGGATCTTTGCCCTCGCCTCCGGCCTGGCCAAGCGCTGGCATCTGCTGGCGTGGACCCTCAAAGCGGTCGAGGTATTTCGTCACTGGGCCATGCTGGAGGTGTACATCGTCAGCCTGCTGGTCGCCCTGTTCAAGCTTATCGACATCGCCGACGTGCGCCTGGGAGGCGGTCTGCTGAGCCTGGGTTGTCTGATGCTGCTCAACATGACGCTGCTGATCCTCTTTGATCCTGCCCCTTACTGGGAGCGGATTCCGCTGCAACATGCTTCCCGGGAGCCGGACCATGTCCCCGATCAGCGCCCGTGAACTGGGGCTTTGCCGCTGCCATACCTGCGGGTTGCTGGTGCGCCATCAACACGGCATGAGCTGCCCTCGTTGTCACACTCCCTTGCAGATGCGCATCCCCCATTCCCTCGCCTGGTCATGGGGCCTGCTGGCGCTGGCCACCTTCATGTTGTTGCCTGCGAACCTGTTGCCCATCACCCACTTTTACAACAAGGGATTATTGCAGTCCGATACCATTTTCAGCGGTATCATGGCGCTCTATCGCAGCAAGATGTCCGGCATCGCCACCATAGTACTGACCGCGAGCATCATCGTGCCCATCGGCAAGATCCTGGGCCTTGGCTGGATCTGCTGGCAGTTGCAGCGCAGCAAGCCGGTGCGCCGAAAACGCCAGCTTGTCATGTACCGCATCATCGATTTCATCGGACGCTGGTCCATGCTGGACCTGTTCGTCATCTCGCTGATGGTGGCTCTGGTGGATCGCGGCGTGCTGCTCAACGTGCGTGCCGGCCCCGGGGCGACGGCATTCGCCGGCGTGGTGGTGCTCACCATGATGTCGGCCAGGATGCTCGATACCCGCCTGTTGTGGGACAAGGCGGCCCGTTAATGTTTTTTGTGTCGAACGCGCTGTGCATCACAGCCAATGTAAGGAGTCGGTATGGTCGGGGCTGAGCCCGTCATTGAGAAGCACCGCTGGTTATCACCGGTCTGGTTGCTGCCCTTCATCGCCCTCTTGCTGGCGGGAGGCTTTCTCTACCAGCAGTGGACGAGCAGTGGTCAACTCATTCGCATCAACTTTGCCCAGGGCAACGGTATCTTGCCGGGCAAGACCCAGTTGCGCTATCAGGGGGTCGCCATCGGCGTGGTCCAGGAGCTGGAATTGGCACAGGATGGTCGCAAGATTGCGGTGCTGGCCAAGGTGGACAGCCGTGCCCGCTCCCTCATACGCAAGGGCTCCGACTTTTGGCTGGTGAGTCCGAAGGCGTCACTGACCGAGATCTCCGGCCTGGACACCCTGGTGTCCGGCAACTACATCAACCTGCAACCCGGACGGGAGAACAACCCGCTGGAGGATGAGTTCGATGCCCTGGATGGCCCTCCCCCCGGTTATCAGGCCCAAGGGCGCACCCTGCACCTGACAGCCGATTCTCTGGGGTCGGTGGGCATCGGCGCCAAGATCTATTTCCGCGGGCTGGAGGTGGGCAGTGTCATCAACACCCGTCTTGGGGAAGAGAACCAGAACGTGATCCTGGATCTGGTGATCGAGCCGCGCTTCGAGCACCTCGTCAAGGCGGATACCCGCTTCTGGAACATCAGCGGCATCAAGGGCTCCTTCAGCCTGGCTGGCGTCAGTGTGGAGGCGGGCAGTCTCACCTCCATCCTGAGCGGCGGCATTGCGTTTGACTCCCCCAAAGATTCTCCCGTGGCGCAAAAGGGGGTCAATTTCATCCTCTACAAGGGGCTGGCCGAGGCCGCCCGGGGTGAGCGCATCACCATCCAGGCGGGGACTCTGCCCATCAAGGAAGGGATGCCCATCCTCTATGAGGGCATCGAGATTGGACGAGTCGACCCTATTCGCCTCACCGAGCAGGGGCGAAGCGTGACGGCCCTCATCAACCCCGAGCAGGCGTTCCGGGTGACCGGCAAGAGTCGCCTGGTGTGGGAGACGGTCTCTCTCTCCCCTGCCGGGATCAAGCATGCGGATCGCCTGCTGGCCGGGCCCGCCATTCGTCTGGACTATGAACCCGGTAAACGGGTCAACACCATGACCCTGGAGAGCCAGGCACAGCGCGGCGGCATCAAGCTGACCCTGCAGGCAGAGGATCTCGCCGGTTTGAGCGAAGGGGCTCCGCTCTGGTTCAAGGGGTTGCAGATAGGTCAGCTCGGGGCACTGACCCTGGATGCCGGCGGCAATGCCAGTGTCGAGCTGCTGGTGAACGAGCGTTATCGCCATCTGTTGCAACGGGCTCGCTTCTATCGCGCCGCCCCCTTGCAGGTGGAGGCGGACCTCAGCGGTATCAAGGTGGAGACCAGCCCGGCCAGTGCCTGGTTGGCGGGGGGCATCAAGCTGGTACAGGCTGCGAAGGGTGACAGGATTGACCGCCTCTACCCCAGCCAGGAGCTGGCCCTGCTTGGGAGCCGCCATGCCAAAGCGGTCAGCTGGACGCTGCGTGCCGCTCAGGCTGATGGTATCGGTGTGGGCTCCCCCGTCCTCTACCTGGGACTGGAAGCGGGCAAGGTCAAGGCGCTGGATGCCGATGGTCGCGGGGTGGCCATCACCCTGGAGATCGATGCCATCTATGCTCCTTTGCTCAAGCAGCAACCTCAGTTCTGGAAGAAGGCCGCCATCGACGGCAAGATCCGGCTCGACGGCGTGCAGGTCAAGATGGGAAACCTCGCCACCCTGCTGCGTGGTGCCATCGAATTCGACAAGCTGGGGACAGGTCGCAGCAGTCATCAGCTCTTTGACAGCAAGGAGCAGGCAAGCTCCCAGGTGCGCACCCTCACCCTCACGGCAGATCACAACCCGGGTCTCGGGGTCGGCAGCCCCATCCGCTATCGCGGAGTGGACATCGGCAAGGTGGAGCAGGTGGAACTGGATCCGACCCTGGGCCAGGTGAGCTTCAAGGCCGAGCTGAATGAGCAATATGCCGCGCGCTTCCTGCAATCCGGGGCGCGCTACGCCCTGGTGCAGGCCAAGGTCGGGCTGGGGGGCGTTGCCCACCTCGATACCCTGATCAAGGGGGCCTTTGTGGAGGCGACACCGGGCCGGGGGGCTGGCAAGGAGACCTTCCCCTTGAGCCAGAGTGGCTCCGCCGGTCTTGCCCTGACCCTCAAGAGCCCCTCCGTCGATGGCATCAGCGTGGGCAGCCCCCTGCTGTTTCGCAAGATGGTGGTGGGCAGCGTCACCGGCATGACCCTGGCCCGGGATGGCAGTGAGGTGCTGATCGATGTGAATGTGGATGGACAGTACGCCCATCTGATACGCGCCAACAGCCGCTTCTGGAATGTCTCCGGGGTCAAGGCCGATATCGGGCTGACCGGTGGCACCATTGAGGTCGAAACGGTGCAAAGCCTGCTGGCGGGCGGGATTGCCTTCAATACGCCGGAGCGGGAGATGGGCGCGACCGTCAAGGCGGGCCATCGTTATCCGCTCCATGCCAAGGCGGAAAAAGAGTGGCTGGAGTGGAGCCCCCGCATCTTGCCCTGAGTTATTCCCCTGCTCGTCAAAAACCGGCCTTGTGCCGGTTTTTTTATGGCCTCATGGACTCCCCCATCAAGAAGGGCCGCGCACTGTGGTAAGATGTCGCCCCTCATTTTGGGTCAGCGAGATTGCGCCGTGCACGACAACACCTACCTCCCCGATCACTTCCTGCGTCATATTGCGGAGTTCATGCCATCCCATCTCTCCATGGAGGCATTCGTGGCGAGTTGCCGGCAGCCGCTGCGGCGCAGCATCAGGGTCAACACCCTCAAGATCACGGTATCCGAGTTTGTCGCCCGCATGGCGCCGCTTGGCTGGCAGCTGGATCCCGTGCCCTGGTGTGAAACCGGCTTCTGGCTCACCCGCAGCGATGAGAGCGTTCCCCTTGGCAACACGGCCGAGCATCTGTGCGGCCTCTTCTACATCCAGGAAGCGAGCTCCATGTTGCCGGTGACGGCGCTCTTTGCCAGTGAGCAAACCAGACGGGATGGCATGTTGCTGGACGCGGCCGCCGCCCCTGGCTCCAAGACTACCCAGATCGCGGCGCTCATGGAGAACCGCGGCATGCTGATCGCCAACGAGTTTTCCAGCAGCAGGCTGAAAGTGCTGAGCGCCAATATCCAGCGCTGCGGTGTGACCAACGTCGGTATGACCCATTTCGATGCCAAGGTCTTTGGCCAATGGCTGCCGGAAACCTTCGACGCCATCCTGCTCGACGCCCCCTGCTCCGGCGAGGGGACGGTGCGAAAAGATGAAGACGCGCTGCGCAACTGGAGCCTGGAGAGCATCGAGGAGATTGCCGCAGTGCAGCGTGGCCTGCTGGAGAGTGCTTTTCACGCCCTCAAACCTGGCGGCGTACTGGTCTACTCCACTTGCACCCTGAGCCTGCAAGAGAACCAGGACGTCTGCCAGTCACTGCAAGAGAAGTTCGGTGATGCCTTCAGCTTTGACTCGTTGGCCGATCTCTTTCCGGGAGCGGAGAAAGCCTGTACGCCGGAGGGATACCTGCACGTGTGGCCCCAGATCTTCGACAGTGAGGGCTTTTTCGTCGCCCGGTTGCGCAAGCATCACTCCGTGCCCAACACCATGTTCAAACCGGGCAAGCTCGGCAAGTTCCCCTTCTCGCCGCTGCCAGAGAAAGAGGCCAGCCCCATGTTGCGGGAGATTGAAGGGAATTTTGGCATCGTGCCCCATGGCCAACTGTTTGGCCGCAATGACGAGATCTGGCTTTTCCCTCACGCCTTCGAGCAGGTACAGGGGAAGCTGCGTTTCGATCGCATCGGCATCAAGCTGGCTGAGACCTTCAAGAAGGGATATCGATTGACCCATGAATGGGCTCTGGCTTACGGCCATGAGGCGAGCAAGGGATGCGTCGAGCTGGATGCCGCCAATGCCCGTGAATTCATGATGGGACGAGATGTCTGGCCAGAGCAGGATGCCGGGACTGGGGAAGTGATCGTTCGTTACCAGGGGCACCCGCTCGGCATGGGGAAATGGGTGGGGAGTCGCATCAAGAATGCCCTGCCCCGGGAGCTGGTACGGGACAACAACCTGTTCAATGCGTGAGAGTGGGGTTGCTCGAGCAAAAACAGCGCCTGTTCGAGTCTGAAAAACCCCCACTCTGGTTGAACTTTTATCCGGTTCTTGAAATGCCTAGAGCCTTGTCTAAGCTTAAGGCTATCCGCATACCAGTTAGCGCACGGCTCTGCAAGGAGCCAATTCCCCTATGCCAGGTACAAGGAATTCGTACCTGGCTTTTTTTGTCTTCCTTTTTCAACCATGCCGGCACGATACCATCGTCTATTCGAGCATGTCTGCCGACTCGGGAATATCGCTCTGCTGCGCGTTGGTCGTTTGTTGCAGTTCGTGCTGATAGAGCAGATCGATCGCCTGCTCGATGATGGAGGCCTGACTGTCTTCCAATTGTTGCCCCAGCATGGCCAACCGCTCTGCATGACGATTGCTTATCCAGCATTGCAACCGGCAGTGGGTTTCCTGCTTGCGCTTCACGTGCTGGCGCTGCCGTTCGGCGTTCTCTTGAGCGGCGCTTTTCTTCAATTCCTGGCTGCCATCACCCTCTGACATATTATTGTCGCGAATGTTATCTCTCATTTTTCGTTGGCATCTTCTACGAAAGTAAATCGGATTACGACTCTCCCACCGTCATGATGTCTGTGGAGGACGACATGAATATACCACCAGATCAACAGGATATCATTTAACATAAAAAATGGAGAGGCGCGGTTTTCTTGTAAACGTTAAGTAGTAATGTCATGTTTACGACAAATTGAAGTGTCACTCCGGGTTGCTAAGCTGGTTAGTTACCGACCATGCCAAGGGCATCCCTGATGAGACGCAACGAGATCTGGTTTAGCATGAGAGAGATCGACCGGCTCAAGACTATCCAAGCAATCGTGGATGGCCATCTAACGGCAAGCATCGGGGCTCAGCGGCTGGACTTATCTGTTCGCCAAATTTACCGATTAGTTGATCGGTATAAGTTATCCGGGCCACCGGGGCTGCGTTCACAACATATTGGCAAGCCCAGTAATCATCAGCTTCCCGTTGGGGTGAAGGATCGTGCTGGGGTTGTGGGTGCCGCGTCGGCAGCGTCCCCCCAGGATCCAACAACCTCGCTACCGGCGAGCCTGCTTTGGTGAGCTTATCCAAATTGACGGCTGTGATCATCGCTGGTTTGAAGATCGGGCGCCAGCCTGTACTGCCATCGTGCTTGTGGACGATGCGACCAGCCAGATCACCGCTCTGCGTTTTGTACATTCCGAGTCTACCTTCGCCTACTTTGGCACACTGCGTGATCACCTGGTCGTTCACGGTAGGCCGCTGGCATTTTACAGCGACAAGGCCAGCGTGTTCAGGGTCAATCACAAGTCAGCTCGCGGAGAGGGACAAACACAGTTTGCCCGTGCTCTGAACGAGCTCAACATCGATGGCTTCTGTGCACACAGCAGTGCGGCCAAGGGCCGTGTAGAGCGAGCACACTTGACCTTGCAAGACAGATTGGTGAAGGAGCTGAGATTGGCGGGGATCAGCTCGATTGTCGATGCCAATGCATGGCTACCGGGCTTCATCGTTGATTACAACCAGCGTTTCGGTAAGGCCCCTTTACATGAGCTGGATGTGCATCGGCCCTTGGGCCCACAGGACGATCTGGAGCACACGCTGATCTGGAAGGAGCCGAGACAGGTATCCAAGCGGCTTACTACTCAGTATGACAAGGTGCAATATCTGTTGCTTGATACCCCCGCCCAACGCCGCCTGATCGGTCGAGAAATCACGGTGTACCACTATTGCGATGATCGGGTTGAGTTACGTGGGCCAGAGGGTGAGCTTTTGGAATACTGCATTAATGATCACCTCGCGCCCGTGAATCAGGGGGCCATTGTTGATAACAAGCGGCTTGGCCATGTTCTGCAAATGGCGCAGGAAGTGCAAACCATGCGCGATGATGTGCGCTCACGCAGCTTGCCAGCCAGCCCGACCACGAACCGGCGGCGTGGGCCACATCCTGACAAGGTAAAACCCAATAGGCTAGGAGAAGAGCAGTATTACAAAGCCCTGATGGAGGTCAGTGGTGAGCGGATGAACACGCAACCAGATAAGTTCGAGCTGGCAGACCTAGCAAAGGAGGCTCTATCGACAGTTGTGAAACGCAAGCGTGGGCGTCCCCAGATCACCGGCCCCAGCGAAACGTCCCCCTCACCGGCAACTAGTGCCGCAATTGCCGAATGGCAACGTCTGCAACAGATCAAACAATAGATAAAGCCTTTATTGTGGGTAAAATCTATTACAAATATTTCCCATCTGAAGATTCAGTGCTAGTCTTGTGAATGAGGGGGGCGCCGCCCCTCGTTTAGCGAATCACTTGGCGAATTCAATCAGCAACCAAAAGAGATCGCGAACAATGTTCGAGGCCGGCCATGGCCTTCCACCATTGTAAAAAAACAGGAACTACCACAAGGAGACGCGCCTAGGGCCGCAAGCACCAAAGCGCGATTAGAGCATGACTTATACAACGACTATTACCGCCATATCACAAAGGGCGGCCCGCGAAGGGCTTGGAACGCCAGAGACATTTAAAGGGGGGGTCTACGTAACAAAAAATGGAGTTGCGGAGCTGTTCATACAGACCGCAGAAGAGCGGGCGATGGAGCTGGAATCTCTGCATAGTGAGAACGAAAAAAAAGCGCTGCTACGGCTGGTTATGCTGGCACAGCAAGATGTCAATAGCGGCAGGACTTTCTCCGCCGAGGAAATCAAGGAGAGGATGCGCCATGCCAGAAAGTAAGGGGCTAACCCGTGTATTCGATAAACTTCACTCAGGCGGCCGACGACTGCCTAAACGAAATAGCGTCATTCAACACCCATCGGCTTGGTAAGGAGGGGGCTTGGGATCTGGCAGATTCACTAGTTGATGACATTATGGTCACTCTCTCCGAGCAGCCACTAATGTACCCCATATGCAGCCAACTTGCTGATTATGGCCTTGGATACCGCGAACGAGTAGACGATCGGGGGTTTCGCGTTCTCTTCTTAGTCAGTGGCGACAGAGTAGATGTGCTACTGATACTTCACCAACGCCAAAGCATTCAGGACGCCTTAGTTAGACACCTATTGGCTTATAGATAGCACATAACCCCCGGTTCATGCCGGGGGTTGTCTAGGCTTGTCTGAGCTTCCCACACGAGCAAAGTGACTAGGCAAAACTACCATGGTGATGACCTTTTAACGGGAGTTCAGTCGTCAGATTCAACCGTTATGTCATATTTAACACCGAGGTGATCACACAGGGCCTGGAATACACAGCCATCCCCGTAAGTGTGAAACTCATAGGTTCGGTTACCCAAGCAGGCCGCTTGCCCCTCTTCAATTAGCGGCTTCAGCTCTTGCCACATCCAGCCAGCCGGTTCAGTCAGCAATCGAATCGTCATAGCCATGTCTGCCATGATATAGCTCCAACTTCAGCTTGTTGGTTTGATGTTCAGACCAATCCTGCTTCTGGCCTTAGCGACATCACCAAGAACGATGGCAAGCAGTTCAGGGTCTCCGGTCTCTATTGCTTCATTGAGATAAACGGTTATCTCTAGCTCGTTCATCAGGTATTCTGAGGGCTCGTATCTACTGAATTCTTCTTTCATAGCTTACGTTTCCATAAATTCAGTTTAGTACTGCGCCATGTATCACCAGCTCCAAATGAAGATAATAGCACAACAAGTAACGTTGGTTTGAATTGTGAAATTTCAACGCCAGCGATCAAAATTGTGAGACTCCTGTGGCCCTTCATTACACTTGTGTTGTCGTGACTCTTTATTCAGCATTCCCTCTATTTTATGACATTTCTATTTGACGGAATGCACGGCATTTCTACATGTTTTTGACACTTATAACAACCCATCTAGGGCGTGATCCGAGAACTTGTGTGCATCATCGAAATATTCCTGCAAGGTGCGCATGTCCTTGTGTCGGGTCACCTCGATGATCTTGTTCATCGGTTTGCCCGCCGTTACCGCAGAGGTGATGAACCCCCGCCGCAAACTGTGGCCACTGACGTGGAGATCGTCGATGGCCTGGCCGGTTCGCCGCTTGATCATCAGGTTGATACCTTGCGGCCCCAGGGGGTCTGCCATCAGCTGTCCCCAGCGATTCATCCGGCGAAACAGGGGGCCCTCAGCAATCCGGCTTTTTTTCAGCCATTGTTGCAGTGCAGACACTGGGCAATACCGGGTGCCTGGAATGAGTGCTATCTCCGATTCATGGAGCTGATGTTTGCTTGGCTTGAGACGAAGGCGTATCCCCTGCCCCACAAACTGCACGTCATTCACCTCGATCCTTGCCGCTTCCGACCGGCGCAAGGCGCCACTGAACATCAGGAGCAACAGGGTGTAATCCCGAAGTCCCGCCAGGTTGCTTGTATCTATCTCGTCCAGCACGCAGGCCAATGGTTTCAGGGTCAGCGCCCCCGTTTTGCGTTTGCGGTTATCACCGAGCCGTACTATGCCCCGCATCATCTCCTTTATCTCCGCATGCTCGGTCGGCATGGGGTGGATCCCCTTCTGCTTGAAGGCATAGCGAATGCCGGCAAGCCGTCTTACCAGGGTGGCCGGTTTGCGAGGTTCCCCGTTGCGAAGTTCCCCCTTCCCTTCTTCCTTGTCGAGCCAGACCCAGTTGGCCAGGATGCCGTCGGCCTGATCCGCCAAAAAATTCATGATGTCGTGGTGTGTCGTCTGCAAGGGATCCAGCCCGTGGAGCTGGCACCAGGAGACAAAGATGCGGGTATCTGCCTGATAGGCATTGAGGGTGGAGTCGGCTTTGGCGCTGCGCAGGAAGCGTCTTGCCCGGCTGTTCAGCTGAGGATCGAAGACGCTCTGCAAAGATTGCTGAACTGGGTTTTGAAGGCGTGGGTAGTTCACTTAACTCTATGATTTAAAGCGGAGTTTCGATGGATCTTACAGGATCATCCAGATCTATCAAGTATCGATAATGAATATTATCGATACTTATGAAGAGTGCTTTAACCCATTTCAGCCCCTCATTTAGTCCTCAAGCATTCTGTCATCCCTGCTCTGTTTTATCAGGTGCTGGCGATTTGATCTCGTCAGCATCCACCATACAAAGTGAGAGATAACAACTTGGCATGATTGTTTTTGGATGGATCGTGATAGTGCAGATTGTCATAGTAAAACGCCCCGCTATGCGGGGCGTTGTCTGTTATCGCTTTGCCAACTTGAACAATTCGAAGAAATTGTGGCTGGTGGCCTCCGCCAATTCAGCGAGCGGAATCTGGCGAAGATCCGCGATAAATTGGGCAACGTCGCGAACAAAGGCCGGCTCGTTCTCCCTCCCCCGGTGCGGAACCGGTGCCAGATAGGGAGAGTCGGTTTCAACCAGCAGTCGCTCCAGGGGCAACGCCTTGACCACGGCCTGCAGGGCTGAGGCGTTCTTGAAGGTGGCTATCCCCGAGATGGAAATATAGAACCCCATTGCCATCGCGGCCTCGGCCATTTCGAGGGACTCGGTGAAGCAGTGCAGCACTCCGCCCACCTGTTCGGCCCCCTCCTCTCGCATGATCCGCAGCGTGTCTTCCTGGGCATCCCGGGTGTGGATGATGAGCGGTTTGTTCAGTGCCCGGGCTACCCGGATATGTTCGCGGAAAGAGGCTTGCTGTACATCCTTGTTTTCCGGTGAATAGAAGTAGTCGAGCCCGGTTTCGCCGATGGCCACCACTTTCTCATCGGCCGCCTGAGTCAGCAGCAAGGCAGCATCCACCCCGGGATCCTGATTGAGCGGGTGAACACCGCAGGAGGCAAACACCTGGGGATGGGGGGCGATGGCCTCCATCATGGTCGGGAACTGGGCCTGAGTCACACTCACGCAGAGAAAATATCCCACGCTCTGCTGCGCCGCCTTGGCCAGTACATCGGCCATGTCGGTCTGCTTGGAGCCATAACTCAAGCGATCGAGATGGCAATGGGAATCAACGAGTAACATAGACAACCTTGTTTATAACCAGCGATTGAGCCAGTTCATCAAATGGATGGTGGGATTGGAAAGCTGTCCTGGCTGACAAGCCTCTTTCAGCATAACCAGCTGCTGTTCGGCTTCCAGGAGCCGTTCGCTGGAGTGTTTCTCTGCCAGTTGCTGGCTGAGTGATGCAAGATCCGGCATTGCCAGTTGATGATGGCCGCAGCAAGCCTGAAGCTTGAGGGCATCACACAGGAAGAGCTGCAACCAGTGCAGCCGGACCTGAGTATCCTCGGCCAACTGGGCACAGACATTCGCCGCACGGGTGGGGGCCGATGCCAGCGAGACAAATCCGTCGAGCAATGCCCGTCTGGCATCATCTTGCTGTGCTTCGATGTAGCTCAGCACCCGCAGCGGCGCACCCTGGCAGATCCGCACCTGGGCCTGGGTGGCCTGATGGCCCTGCTCGGCGAGCCAGGCAAGGGTCTCCCCCTCAGAGGGAAGCTGGCAGACATGTTTGTGACAACGGCTCAAGATGGTGGGGAGCAGGCGAGATACCCGGGATGCGATGAGCAGCAACAGACTGTCGCCAGCCGGCTCTTCCAGCGTCTTCAGCAAAGCATTGGCGGCGGACTCCGTCATGCGCTCCGCCTCCTGAATGATCACCACCTTGCCGCGACCGAGCTGGGACGTGCTCTGGAGGCGGCTGCAAATCTCCCGGATGGCTTCGACACCTATGGTCTTGCCCTCGGGCCCCAGGGTGCCAAGATCCGGGTGATGCCCCTTCTCAAAAAGCTGGCAGGAGTGGCACTGACCGCAGGGCTCACCTCGTTGTGGATACTGACACAGGTGCAGTCGCGCCAGTCGCTCTGCAAGCTGCTCCTTGCCAAGGCCGGGATCGCCTAGCAGCAACCAGGCGTGGCCGAGCCGTCCGGCCCGGGCCGTCTCGCTCAAGGCATGCCAATCCGGGATCAGCCAGGGATACATAGCCCCTCGCTTGCCAGATAATGCTCAAGGGCTGCCTCGATGGCGGCTTTGACATGCGCCGGGGGCAATCCGGCATCGATGACCTGGATGGAATCATCGGCGGCCGCCAACTCGAGGTAACGCTGGCGGGTACGTTCAAAGAAACCGATCTGCTCCAGCTCAATCCTGTCCAGCTCGCCGCGATGGCGGGCCCGCTGCAGGCCGATGGCAGGATCGATGTCCAGATAGAGCGTCAGATCCGGCTTGAAATCCCCGAGGACCGCCCGTTTGATGGCGCCGATGAGGTTCGCATCGATGCCGCGGCCACCCCCCTGATAGGCCAGGGAGGAGAGATCGTGGCGATCGCCCACTACCCAGATGCCGTCTGCCAGGGCAGGCTTGATCCGGGTCTCCACCAGTTGTACCCGGGAGGCGTACATCAACAGCAGCTCGGCCTCGACGGTCAGGCGCTCGTCGTGCACTTCCTTGACGATGGCCCGCATGCGTTCCGCCAGCGGCGTGCCGCCCGGCTCCCGGGTGCACTCGATCCGCGCAACTCCGTGGGCTTGCAGATAGTCGGTCACATAGCGCACCGCAGAGCTCTTCCCTGCCCCTTCCAATCCTTCAATCACGATAAATTTAGACATTAGGGTTTCTTCAATATGTATTCACGCACCGCCCGATTGTGTTCATCGAGGGTCTTGGAGAAGTAGTGGGCACCGCCCCCCTTGGCAACGAAGTAGAGATAGTCGGTCGATTTGGGGTTGAGCGCCGCTTCGATGGAGGCCTTGCCCGGCATGGCGATGGGCGTCGGAGGCAGACCGTCGATCACATAGGTGTTGTAGGGGTTCACGTCGGTCAAATCGCTGCGGCGAATGTTGCCATCGTACCTCTCCTTCACCCCGTAGATGACGGTAGGGTCGGTCTGCAACTTCATGCCAAGGCGTAGACGGTTGACGAACACAGAGGCAATCTGGGCCCGTTCATCCGGTTGACCCGTCTCTTTTTCAATGATGGAGGCCATGATGAGCGCCTCATAGGGTGTCTTGTAGGGCAGATTGGCCTGACGCTTCTCCCAGGAAGCCTCCAGGAACGTTTTCATGTCCTGATAGGCGCGGCGCAGGATGGAAAGATCGCTGGCATGAGTGGTATAGGCGTAGGTTTCCGGCAGGAACCACCCCTCCAGCTTGCCATTTTCGATGCCGAGTTCCTGAGCCAGTTCGGTTTCGCTCTGCTCCAGAGTCAGGCGCTCCAGATAGGGGGCGCTGGAAAGTTGCTTCAGCCAATCCTCAAATCGGGACCCTTCGACAAAGGTCAGGCTGAAGTGAAACTCCTTGCCGGAAGCAAAGAGAGAGAGAGTCTCCTTGAGCGGCGCCCCTTCCTTGATTTCATAGGTGCCGGACTTGATGGCCACCAGTTCGGGATGACCGCGCAACCAGAGGCGCACCGCCCAGGGGCTGGTTTCCCCCTCCCCCAGTTCGGCAATCAGGCGCGCCGCATGGGCGCCTTTTTCGACGGTAAAGAGGCGGGTTGGCCCCTTGTTGGTGAGCGTCTCCACCTGTTGCCACTTGTGATACACGTACCCCCCGGCAACGGCGACAGAGAGTGCCGCCCCCGCGAGCAGGGTGTAAAGCCGATTAAACTTCAATGACCAAGCGCTCCTGTAAACGGCGGATCAATACCGGGCTGGGATAGTGCATATCCCCGATGCTGGTGACCGGGACTATGCCCATGAGGGTATTGGTCAGCCAGACCTCTTCCGCCTGCCAGAGTGACTCCAATGGAGCCTCAACGACACGCAGTTCAATGCCCATCTGTTTAAGCATCGTCATCACGCGCTTGCGCATGATGCCATCGATCCCGGCGCGGGTGAGATCCGGTGTGAACACCGTCCTGCCGCGACGCCAAAACAGATTGGCGCTGACCCCTTCTACCAGAAATCCCCGGCTGTTCAAGACTATACCTTCGACCCCGCCACGCGCAGCAAGTTCGCGCTTCAGCATCACTTGTTCGAGGCGCCCCAGCGTCTTGAGACCGGCGAGCATGGGACTGTCCCCAAGCTGCTGCTGGCATACCAGGGCATTGATGCCGGTTTGCTGCCAATCATGATAATGCTCAGGATAAGGTGCCAAAGAGACGATGCGAGTGGGCGTGTCACAGCCTGCGCCGTCATATCCCCGCCCACCGGCGCCCCGGGTCAGCATTATCTTGACGACAGCCTGTGTCTGCCCAGAAGCAAGCTGCGCCGCCTCGTCGGCAAGCAGGTCCCAGGAGTGCTCGCCAAAACCAAGCCGGGCGTTGGCATGTTGCAGCCGGGCCAGATGGTCCTGCCACCAGAGTACCTTCCCTTCCCTCACCAGCATGGTGGTGAAATGACCATCTCCGTATGCCAGTCCACGATCCCTGGCTGACAGTGTTTCTGTGGGTATTCCATTAATCAGCAAGGGGATCCCTCCGATAAAAAAGGCCCGATACTGCCGTATCGGGCCTTATCATTCGCCCAGAGCGAATTATACGCGTTTGAAGATCAGGGAGCCATTGGTGCCGCCAAAACCGAAGGAATTGGAGAGGGCATATTCGAAGCTGCCAGCCTTGGCAACATGCGGCACCAGATCCAGGTCGCACTCATCATCCGGGTTGTCCAGGTTGATGGTGGGAGGCACCATCTGGTCACGCAGAGAGAGCACGGTGATGATCGCCTCGATGGCGCCAGCCGCACCCAACAGGTGGCCTGTCATGGACTTGGTGGAGCTGACCATCAGGGCGCTGGCATGTTCACCAAACACCTTCTTCATGCCGCGCAGCTCTGCCACATCCCCAAGGGGGGTAGAGGTACCGTGGGCATTGATGTAACCGATCTGCTCGGGTGCGATGCCAGCATCCTTGATGGCGTTCTTCATGGCGCGTGCGCCACCATCGCCATCCGAGGGAGGAGCCGTCATGTGATAGGCATCCCCACTCATGCCAAAGCCGACCAGCTCGGCATAGATCTTGGCGCCGCGGGCCTTGGCATGTTCATACTCTTCCAGCACCAGCACACCGGCACCGTCGCCCAGCACGAAACCGTCGCGATCCTTGTCCCAGGGGCGGCTCGCCTTCTGTGGTTCGTCATTTCGGGTGGAGAGCGCCTTGGCAGCGGCAAAGCCGCCCATGCCCATGGGGGTGGAGGCTTTCTCGGCACCACCGGCGACCATCACATCCGCATCGCCATAGGCAATCATCCGGCCAGCCATGCCGATGGCATGGGTACCCGTGGTACAGGCGGTAGTCACGGCGATGTTCGGGCCCTGCATGCCTTTCATGATGGAAAGATGACCGGACACCATATTGATGATGGTGGACGGAACGAAGAAAGGGCTCAGCTTGCGGGGGCCGCCATTGATGAGGCTGCTGTGGTTCTGCTCAATCAGACCCAGACCGCCGATACCAGAGCCGATGGCAACGCCTACCCGCTCCGCGTTCTCTTCGTTGATGATCAGGCCGGAATCTTCCAGGGCCTGAACACCCGCCGCCACGCCATACTGGATGAAGAGATCCATCTTGCGGGCTTCTTTGCGGTTAATGCCGAACTCTTCGGGGTCGAAATCCTTGACCAGGCCTGCGAAACGGGTTGCGAACTCGCTTGCATCAAAGTGGTCGATGAGGGAAATGCCGCTCTGCCCGTTGAGCAGGGCTTGCCAGCTGGATTCGGCAGTGTTGCCTACCGGGGAAAGCATCCCCAAGCCGGTCACCACGACTCTGCGTTTTGACACTGAGGTAGTCTCCGAGAGGTGTTTTGAAAGGGGTAAACATAAAAGAAGCGGCCCTTGGGCCGCTTCTTTCAGAACAGGAACTTATTCCTGATTAGCGGTGATGTAGTCGATAGCCGCTTGAACAGTGGTGATCTTCTCGGCTTCTTCATCAGGAATTTCGGTATCGAATTCTTCTTCCAGCGCCATTACCAGTTCAACGGTATCCAAAGAGTCAGCGCCCAGGTCGTCGACGAAGGAGGCAGCGTTCTTCACGTCTTCTTCTTTAACACCCAGTTGTTCGATGATGATTTTCTTTACGCGTTCTTCGATG
The DNA here is from genome assembly GCF_019048585.1 of Aeromonas sp. FDAARGOS 1418. Lineage (NCBI taxonomy): Bacteria > Pseudomonadati > Pseudomonadota > Gammaproteobacteria > Aeromonadales > Aeromonadaceae > Aeromonas > Aeromonas sp. FDAARGOS 1418. The sequence continues at coordinate 3,034,080 of NZ_CP077387.1, forward strand.
TTGCTCATGACCTGAATTTTCCTTTAAAAATACGCTATTGCGTCTGGTTGGGGTAGTGTATTCAATTGACGTGAGTTTGCAAGTGACTTGCCGCTGGTCAAACCACGAAATGTGCCAAACTTCGGCGTATTATCGCAAATTTGAACAGAACTCACGACAAATTGATTACACCATGTACATCCCGCCATTAACATGCAGGGTTTCGCCGGTAATATAGGCGGCATCATCCGATGCCAAGAATACCACAGCGGCAGCAATTTCTTTCGGATCGCCCAAACGGGCAGCAGGCACCTGATTCATGATGCCGGCGCGCTGCTCTTCATTGAGCGCCTTGGTCATGTCGGTCTCGATGAAACCGGGAGCAACCGCATTCACCGTGATGCCACGAGAAGCCACTTCACGGGCCAGCGACTTGGTAAAGCCAACCAGACCAGCCTTGGCAGCAGCATAGTTGACCTGACCGGCGTTGCCCATGGTGCCGACCACGGAACCGATGCTGATGATGCGACCGTTACGCTTCTTCATCATGGCACGCAATACCGGCTTACTCAGACGGTACAGGGAGGTGAGATTGGTGTCGATGATCTCGTTCCACTCGTCATCCTTCATCCGCATCAGCAGGTTGTCGCGGGTGATGCCGGCGTTGTTGATCAGGATGTCGATGTCGCCAAAACGCGCCTTGATGGCGGCGAAGACGGTTTCGATGGATTCCTGACTGGTCACGTTCAGTGCCATGCCGCAGCCTTGCTCACCCAGGTAAGCACTGATCGCCTCGGCACCGCTCTCGCTGGTCGCAGTACCCACGACCTTGGCACCACGAGCAGCAAACGTCTCCGCAATCGCACGACCAATGCCACGGCTGGCGCCAGTGACCAACACAACCTTATCGGTAAAACTCATGACTTGCTCCTGTTTACTTGATCTGGGCCAGCGCCTGCTCGAACGAGGCGGCGTCGTTGGCGTGAATACCTTCCACTCGCGCATCGATACGCTTGGCCAGGCCGGTCAACACCTTGCCCGGGCCCATCTCGATTTCGAGGGTAACACCGTCGTTGGCCATGCACTCTACCGTTTCAGTCCAGCGAACCGGGCTGAACAGCTGACGCACCAGGGCTTGCTTGATGGCGGCCGGATCCTGCTCACAAGAGACGTCGACATTATTGATGACGGCGATGGCAGGAACCTTGATCTCGATCCCATCAAGGGCGGCGGCCAGCTTTTCTGCGGCCGGTTTCATCAGGGCGCAGTGGGAGGGCACGGAGACCGGCAGCGGCAGGGCACGCTTGGCGCCTGACTCTTTCATCAGCACGTTGGCACGCTCGACCGCCTCTTTGTGGCCGGCGATGACCACCTGGCCCGGAGAGTTGAAGTTGACCGGAGAGACCACCTGCCCCTGGGCCGCTTTCTCACAGTTGGCAGCGATGCTCTCGTTGTCCAGACCGATGATGGCAGCCATGGCACCGGTGCCTTCCGGTACGGCTTCCTGCATGGCCAGACCACGCAGTTCGACCAGTTTGACGGCATCGGCAAACGCCAGCGCGCCGCTGCACACCAGGGCGGAGTATTCCCCCAGGCTGTGGCCGGCCATCACGGCGGGGGTTGCCCCCCCCTGTTGCTGCCACAGGCGCCACAGCGCGACGGAGGCGGTCAACAGCGCTGGCTGGGTACGCCAGGTCTTGTTCAGATCCTCGGCCGGGCCTGCCATCACCAGGGCAAACAGGTCATAACCCAGCACCTGGCTCGCCTCGGCGAAGGTCTCTTTAATCACGGCGTGTTGCTCGGCCAGCTCGGCCAGCATGCCGACGCTCTGGGAGCCTTGTCCCGGGAAGGCAATGGCAAATCGGGTCATCATTGATTCCTTTAAGGTAAGACGAATTCGGTAAGCGGGCGCCCGAGGACCGGGCACCGCTCGGTATCAGAGGCGAACCAGCGCAGAGCCCCAGGCAAAACCGCCGCCGAAGGCTTCCAGCAGGACCAGCTGACCGGGTTTGATGCGACCATCGCGCACCCCTTCATCGAAGGCGATGGGCACGGAGGCCGCGGAGGTATTGCCATGACGATCCAGGGTCAGGATCACCTTGTCGAGCCCCATGCCGAGTTTCTTGGCGGTGGCATTGATGATGCGGAAGTTGGCTTGATGGGGCACCAGCCAGTCCAGCTCGCTCGGCTCGACGTTGGCCGCAGCCAGGGTTTCGGTCACGATCTCGCTAAGGCGTGTCACCGCCACCTTGAAGACATCGTTGCCCTTCATGTACATGTAGGCTTCGAGCTCAGCACCCGGCATGCCGCGACGGGGCTGCGGCAGTTTGAGCAGCTCGCCATAACGGCCATCGGCATGCAGATGGGTGGAGAGGATGCCAGGAGTATCGCTGGCACCGATCACCACGGCCCCTGCCCCATCCCCGAACAGGATGATGGTGCCACGATCCTCGGGATCGCACATGCGTGACAGCACGTCCGCACCGACAACCAGCACGTGGCGAGCCGCGCCGGATTTGACGAACTGATCGGCGATGGCGAGAGCATATGTAAAGCCGGCACAGGCGGCGGCTACGTCAAACGCCGGGATCCCCGGTACGTCAAGCAGCCCCTGCAGTTCACAGGCAGCAGCTGGGAAGGCATTCTCTGCGCTGGTGGTGGCCAGCACTATCATGTCCAGATCGGCGGCAGTCAGACCTGCCGCATCGAGCGCACGCAAGGCCGCCTGATGAGAAAGGGTCGCGACGGTTTCGTCGGCTCCGGCGATACGGCGTTCACGGATCCCGGTGCGTTCCACGATCCATTCGTCACTGGTTTCAACCATCTGTTCAAGATCGGCGTTGGTACGAACCGAACTCGGCAGATAACTGCCAGTACCCAGAATTTTGCTATGCATAGAGTTTTATAAATCCCTGTCGGAAAAGACAGATTCAAGGCGATCTGCAATTTGCAATGGAAGTTGATGTCTGGCTTCTTGTGCGGCCAGCAGAATCGCATGACACAGAGCGCGGCGCTCGGCCCGCCCATGGCTTTTTACCACAATGCCGCGCAATCCTAACAGACTCGCGCCATTATACTGGTCGGGGTTCAGGTAAGAGAAACGCCGTTTGAACATAAATCCGGCGAGTCGACCAAGAAAACTGCGTTTTTTGCGCGGATATCCGGCCAGTTCGGCCATCATCCGCACCACCCCCTCCGCGGTCTTGAGCGCAACGTTGCCCACGAAACCGTCGCAGACGATCACGTCGCACTCGCCGCTGAAGATCCTGTCACCCTCGATAAAACCGACAAAGTTCAGGGCGGAGCATTGGCGCAGCAACTCGGCGCTGTGGCGCACCAGGTCGTTGCCCTTGATCTCCTCCTCCCCCACGTTGAGCAGTGCCACTCTGGGTGAAGGTATCCCCTCCACCTTCTCTGCGACCACGGCGCCCATCACGGCAAATTGCAGCAAGGTGTCGGCATCGCAGCTCACGTTCGCACCCAGATCCAGCATCACGGTCCGTTTTCCACCCAATGTGGGCAGCGCCTTGATGAGGGCTGGCCGGTCAACACCGGGCAAGGATTTGAGCACGCACTTGGCCATGGCCATCAAGGCACCGGTGTTACCGGCACTGACACAGGCATCGGCAGCGCCGCTCTTGACCAGATCCAGGGTCACGCGCATGGAGGAGTCTTTCAGGGTACGCAGCGCCACGATAGGCTTTTCGCCCATGCCCACGACCTGGGAGGCATGCACGAGACTAACGCGAGGGTGGTTGAGCAGGCCATGTTGCTGCAGAAGAGTGGTAGTCTGGTGTTGATCACCGACCAGAACAAGTTTTAGCTGGGGTAGAAGAGACAGTGCCTGCACGGCGGCAGGCACTGTTTCCGAGGGGCCGATATCTCCCCCCATTATGTCTAGCGCGACAGTTTGCGTAGACAAAGGCAATCCTTAAGCGATTACCTTTTTACCGCGGTAGAAACCATCGGCAGTCACGTGGTGACGACGATGAATTTCGCCACTGGTCTGATCAACAGTCAGGGCAGCGGTGGTCAGCGCATCGTGGGAACGACGCATGCCACGCTTGGCGCGGGTTTTACGGTTCTGTTGTACGGCCATGGTAGGCTAACTCCTAAAATTCACTTACGTTTGAGCGCTTCAAGAACTGCAAAGGGATTCGGCCGCTCATCAGCAGGTTCGATTTCACCCCAGGTCATCTCCATGTTTCCTCTGGGACACACATCCATCGGATGCATGGCTACCTGAGGCAACGAGAGGATGAGTTCATCCTCCAGGATTTGATGAAGATCTATCTCGCCGTTTTCGTCCAACTCAATGGGCTCATAAGCTTCCGGCAGTTCTTCCTCGTTTGTTCTTTCGAACAGCGGAGTGTAAATAAAACTAGCTTCACAAAGGTGTTCAAATGTCTCACCACAACGCTGGCAAACCAGGTCGACCTTGGCATGGGCAGTGCCTTTCATAACGGTCAACTTCTGGACATCTTTGCCAAAGTGCAGTGTGACATCCACATCACTTCGCAAGCCTTCGGTTGATTCCTCCAGCCTGGGCATCTGCGACTTTTCCACTATCCCGACATAATCGAGTAGCTTCAAGGCATTACGGACTGGATCAACCTTAACGGGCAACTTCACCTTTTGCATAGGGCGCGAATATTATAGGTCCAACAAGGGATAGTCAAAGGAAAAAGTCCTTACCGCCGATGATTTTACCTTCACAGGCCCCTGCAAGAGGAACTTGTGCTCATCGGTGGCCGATTATGCCATATCGTGCAGGATCTGGCACAGGATCCTGTTCCCCTCCCCTGTCTGCCCACCGGATGTGCTCCTTGGTGTCTCATCAGGTGGCAGAACAGCGCGGGTCGCTCCCCAGCAGGCCTGGTGTCGCAGCCACTCTGGGCTCGGCTTCCATCAGTCGGCGTATGGCTTTGAAACTGCCCACGGCAGCCTTGATAGCAATGGGATTGACCAGCCAGCCCGGCAAGTTGTTGCCCGGGTTGGTATAGGTTTCGAGCCGAACGAGTGTGCTGCCATCCCGTTGGGGGAGCGCCTCCCACCGTCCGGCGCTTTCCTGGATCCGGAACAGCCCTGCATGCAATGGCAGGGCATTCGGCTCTGCCCACACCTCGAGAGTCAGGCTGCAATCAATGCGTCGACTCAGATGGGAGCGGGTGATGAGCTCCCTGTCTTGCACCGGCCAGGGAGATGCCAGGCGGGTATAGACCAGATCATCGTCGGGACCCGATCTGGCCAGCACCCTGACTTCACGGCTCTGGGGCAACCACTCTTCATGGCGCGCCGTGTTGCGCAGCACCGTGATCAGCGCGCCAGGATCGGCATTCACCCGCATCTCCAGACGTAAGGCCTGAAAAGAGGTCGGAGGATGTGGCTGGGTCCAAAGCATCACCCCCTCATCCCCCTGGCGAAGTTGCCATGTCCCTGCCCAGCTGGCGAAGGAGATCAGTGCCATGACCAAGGCCGCATATCGTGTCATCACGCTCAATTCCGATCTCTTGTGTTTGTGCTGTGGTTTCCTCAGCATGCATGCTTCCCGCTAATTAGGCGAGTCCCGCTGTAGACATCTCCTGTTTGCGTGGCCCCATCTGCACAGATAGAATCAACCAATTGATTTATAAATGGATATCATCAAAACATGCAGCCTTCCTTGATCCTCGCGTCCACCTCGTCCTACCGCAAGACCTTGCTGGAAAAACTCGGTCAGCCATTTCACTGTGCTGCGCCTCAAGTCGATGAGACGGCGCGACACGGGGAGACCGCAGAAGCTCTGGTCAGCAGATTGGCGTTTGCCAAGGCGAATGCCGTTGCCGCTGACCGTGATCAAGGATTGATCATCGGTTCAGATCAGGTGTGCGTCTGTGACGGGCAGATCCTCGGCAAACCCGGCACGGTGGAAAAGGCGGTCGAGCAGTTGCTGCGGGCACAAGGCAAGCGCGTCATCTTTTACACCGGGCTCTGTGTGATCAATGCTGCGAATGGCCATGCCGAGCAGCTCGTCGAGCCTTTCACCGTGCATTTTCGCTCGCTCGACGAAGCCGCCATCCGTCGCTATGTGGAGGCCGAACGTCCTCTGGATTGTGCCGGCAGCTTCAAATGCGAGGGAATGGGCATCGTCTTGTTCAAGGCGCTGGAGGGGCGCGATCCCAACGCCCTTGTCGGTCTTCCCCTGATAGGCTTGGTTGATCTCCTGGGTCGCCACGGCCTGGCTCTGCCATAACAAGAACTCTGCCATGAAAAACGGGAGCCTTGGCTCCCGTTTTTCATGGCTGTCAGCGTGGCAGCTTGGCGAGGAACGCCTCAAGCTCCGGTGACAATGGCGCTTCCACCTGCATCTCCCGCTCATCTACCGGATGAGTAAAGGTGAGCTTCCAGGCGTGCAGGAACAGACGCTTTAGCCCCTGCCCCCGCATTTTTTCATCAAACCCGGCCTCACCATATTTGTCATCGCAGGCGATGGGATGGCCGGCGTGCTGGGTGTGGACACGGATCTGGTGGGTACGGCCAGTGATGGGGCTGCACTCGACCAGAGTGGCTTCGGCAAATTGACGGGCAATCCGGAACCGGGTCTCGGAGGGTTTGCCATCGCTGCTGACCCGCACCACCCGCTCGCCGGATTGCAGATCATTTTTGCGAAGTGGCGCATTGACCACCTTGACGTGGGGTTGCCACTGGCCGCGCACCAGCGCCAGATACTGCTTGCGCATGGTCTTGACCCGCAGCTGCTCGTGCAGGCTGCGCAGGGCACTGCGCTTCTTGGCAACCAGCAGCACACCGGAGGTGTCGCGATCCAGCCGGTGCACCAGTTCGAGGAAACGGGCTTCGGGGCGCAGGGCACGCAGCCCTTCGATGACGCCAAAGCTGAGGCCGCTGCCGCCGTGCACTGCCATGCCGGACGGCTTGTTGAGCACTATCATGGCATCGTCTTCAAACAGGATCTGGCTCTCCAGACGCTGGATGCTGCCGAGGTTGGCAGAAGGCAACTCATTCTTCTCGGCCACACGCACGGGGGGCACCCGCACCTCGTCACCGGCACAAAGCTTGTATTCCGGTTTGATGCGCTTCTTGTTGACCCGCACCTCCCCTTTTCGAAGGATGCGATAAATCAGGCTCTTGGGGACGCCCTTTAACTGAGTCTTGAGAAAATTGTCGATGCGCTGCCCGTCATGCTCAGCTTCGATGGTGAGCAGCTGCACTTGTTGATGTATCTGTGTCATGGCGCGGATTTTAACACCGCCGACAGCCCTTGGCTGCATGCTTTGTTAAAAAATGGCGTCTTGCTATAAAAGTGGTTTAAATGGGATAATAAACAAGGTTTTGTCATTGTGTTCAAGCCTTGTACTAAGTGGCCAAAATGTATGCCACCCAATCCCGAAACACCGTGTATACAAGAACATGACGGTTCCCGGGTGCGAGGTACAACGCATGGAGAACACAAACAGAACCGACGTAAATTGTCTCCACATCGGTATCCTTAATTCACGCCCTCTCGAGAAGGCTGAACCAGAGTGCCCTTAGTTTGCGCCTCATGCATACCCCAACCGGGAGGTTGCCCCAGCATGCTGAAGACCCGAGGCCGGCGCCGGCAGGACCCAGTGGAGGAATCAAAATGACAAAATAATGAGAACTCAATGAAAAGAATGCTAATCAACGCGACTCAGGAAGAGGAGTTGCGCGTAGCGCTGGTTGACGGACAACAGCTCTACGATTTGGATATTGAAAGTCCGGGACACGAGCAGAAAAAAGCGAACATTTACAAGGGCAAAATCACCCGAGTAGAACCCAGTCTCGAAGCTGCTTTTGTTGACTATGGCGCCGAACGCCACGGTTTCCTGCCGTTAAAGGAAATCGCCCGCAATTACTTCCCCTCCGGTTACTCCTATCAGGGTCGTCCCAACATCAAAGAAGTGGTCCGCGAAGGCCAGGAAGTGATTGTCCAGATCGACAAGGAAGAGCGTGGAACCAAGGGTGCAGCCCTCACCACCTTCATCAGTCTGGCTGGCAGCTACCTGGTGCTGATGCCGAACAACCCCCGTGCCGGCGGCATCTCCCGTCGCATCGAGGGTGACGAGCGGACCGAGCTGAAGGAAGCCCTGAGCGGACTGACCGTGCCGGACGGCATGGGCCTCATCGTGCGCACCGCCGGTGTGGGCAAGTCCCCGGAAGAGCTGGAGTGGGATCTGAACGTTCTGCTCAATCACTGGGACTCCATCCACAAGGCGTCACAACAACGTTCCGCTCCGGTGCTCATTCACCAGGAGAGCAACGTCATCGTGCGCGCCATCCGTGACTATCTGCGTCGCGATGTGGGCGAGATCCTGATCGACAACCCGGTCATCTTCGAACGCGCCAAGTCGCATATCGAGCTGGTCCGTCCCGATTTCCTCAATCGCGTGAAGCTGTACAAGGGTGATGTCGCTCTGTTCAACCACTTCCAGATCGAGAGCCAGATCGAATCGGCCTTCCAGCGCGAAGTGCGCCTGCCCTCCGGCGGCAGCATCGTCATCGACCCGACCGAAGCACTGACCTCCATCGATATCAACTCCTCCCGCGCCACCAAGGGCGGCGATATCGAAGAGACCGCCCTGCAGACCAACCTGGAAGCGGCCGACGAGATTGCCCGTCAATTGCGTCTGCGTGACCTGGGTGGCCTGATTGTCATCGACTTCATCGACATGACCCCGGTTCGCCATCAGCGCGAAGTGGAAAACCGTCTGCGTGAAGCGGTGCATCAGGATCGTGCCCGCATCCAGCTGGGCCGTATCTCCCGTTTCGGTCTGCTGGAGATGTCTCGCCAGCGTCTGCGTCCCTCCCTCAACGAGTCCAGCAGCCATATCTGCCCCCGTTGCCAGGGTCAGGGGGTCATCCGTGACAATGAATCCCTCGCCCTGTCCATCCTGCGTCTCATCGAAGAAGAGGCCATGAAGGACAACACCGAGCAGGTGCATGCCCAGGTGCCGGTCGATGTGGCCGCCTATCTGCTCAACGAGAAGCGTACCTCCATCGCCAATCTGGAACAGCGCAATGATGTGCGTGTCTACATCATTCCGAACCAGCATCTGGAAACCCCGCACTACGAAGTGACCCGCATCCGTCAGAACGAGATCCCGGAAGCGGCCAGCTACGAGCTCAAAACCGAGATTGCCAAGCCGGTCTATCAGCCGCGCCAGGCTCAGGTAGTCGAGCGTGAACAACCGCTGCTGCAAGGGTTTGCCCCGGCTCCTCAGCCGGTTGCGCCCGCCGCCCCGGCTCCTGTTGCGACTCCCGCTCCGGTTGCAGAACAAGTCGGCTTCTTTGGCAAGCTGGCCAAGGCCTTCTCCGGCCTGTTCGGTGCCTCCTCCGATGCGGCTCCGGCCGAGGTGAAGGCGCCTGCCGACAAACCGGCCGCCCAGCGCGAAGCTCGCAAGGATGACGGGCACCGTCACCAGCGCGATGAATCCCGCAGCCGTGGTCAACGTGGCCGTCGTGACGACAACCGCGGCAGTCGCAATGCCGAGGCCGGCGAGAAGCGTGAAGGCGCAGCCAGCCGCGAGAGCAGTGATCGCAATCGTCGCCCGCGCAAAGAGCGTGAGCCGCGCCAGGAACGGGAACCCCGTGGTGACGTGCGCACCGAACAGCGCATGGAGCGTGAGCCTCGCGAACCCCGCCAGGAGCGCGAACCTCGTGCCCCGCGTCCGGCTCGTGAACCTCGCGCCCCCCGCGAACCCCGTGCCGAGGTGATCGTCGAGGCGGTTGATACCGTTGATACTGCGGTCGCCAGCGCTGAACCGCGTCAGGAAAAAGAGCAAAAAGTGGCCGAGCGCCGCGAACGTCGCCAACTGCGCAAGCAGATCCGTGTCGATGTCGCCGCGACCGACACCCCTGCCCTGCCGACTGACGAGCAAATCATCGATGTCGCCGACGTGCAAGCCGCCGCTGAGCAGCAAGAAGAGCAAGGCGAAGGTCAGCGTCGTTCCCGCCGTACCCCGCGCAATCAGCGCATCGAAGGGCAACGTCGCAAGCGCATCAACGAAGAGGCTCGTGGCCAGCGTGAAGACGAAGCACAAGGTGAAGTGCAGCTGACTGCCGCGGCCCAGGCCGATGCGGCTCAGGTGAAGGTGAAAGAACCGGTTGTGCCTGTCATCACCATTCCGAGCGCAGAAGCGGTTGCAGCCGCCCTGCAGGCCTCCGCCGCTCTGACCGAGCACGTGGTGGCTGAAGCCGTTGCTGAGGAAGCGGCAGAGCAAGCACTGGCAGCCCAGGCAGTGGACGCGCCCTCCACTGACGAAGTTGAACAGGCTGCGCAAGCAGACGCTGAACCCGCTGCCGAAGTGGCAGTTGTCGAACCCGAGATGGTCGAACCTATCGTCGACACCACCTCTCATGACGAACCTGTAGCCGTGATCGACGCTGTCGAGCAGACCCAGCAAGTGGAGGCCATCCCAGAAGAGGTTGCACCGGTTGCTGAAGCGGCACCTGTCGTGATCGCTGAGGAGACGGCCACCGCCGAGGCGGAGGTCGTCGAGATGCCGGCTGCCGTGGTGCAAACCGAGCCAGCAACCAGCCCCGAAGTGAAGGTCAGCAAGGGTGCCGGTGTATTGGCCCGTGCCCGCAAGGCTTATGCCCCCATGGCAACGCCGGCTGCGGCTCCTGCCCCGACACCCCGTGAACCCGTGGAGTACGCTCCCCTGGTACGCAGCGAAGTCGTCACTTCCGGTCGCCACGGTGGCAGCACCGCTGCCAGCAACGTGGCAACCAGCCCGGCCGGTCGCCCCTGAGCAGACTCGTTAGTCTGAATAAAGAGCCACACATTGTGTGGCTCTTTTTTGTCTCTTTTTTGTCTCTTTTTTGGGGCTGACATCGCCTTGCTCTCCCCCCCTGCCCGTTCGATATCCGCCGCTTTCCCGATGTTCAGCGACCACACACACCCAGTCCAAGCAAGACGTGAATAACACACCAGACAGAGGATTCATCTCTGTCAAAGCACCATGACATGCTCTGCTTGTGGATAGGTCAATGCATTGACAGCATATGATGCCATTGGCAAACAGTCTGGCAGCCCCTTTGACTGCTCTGTCGGTGTGTTCGTGGTGGCTGAGACAGCCCAGGTTGAACGGGAATGCCAGACATAGGGCAACCTGTAGCGCTCTTCACTCCCATCATTTCTGGTGAGGAACATAGACATGTTGGACACCCTCCCTTCAGCTTCACGTGCAAGCGTCAGCTCGTAACAAGGCGTCACACAGGCAGGTTCCCCTCACTGTGCACAACGAGTGGTTCAGGGATGTAGAGAAGCCAAAGAGGTGATAGATAATGTCATTCAACTTCTTGTCTGATGGCATATAGCTATTACTCATTGAACTATTGCCGCATGACGTGACATTCACCAGGCAACAAAAAAGGGCCCGAAGGCCCTTGTTTCATTTCCAATGACTGTCGCGCTTATCCGCCAAAGAGATGGTTGTTCAGCAGGAAGAGACCGCCGGAGAGCAGCATGGTGAGCGGCAATGTCAGCACCCAGGCCAGCAGAATGGTCTTGATGGTCTGGCTCTGCAGGCCGGACTTGTTGGCCACCATGGTCCCCGCTACCGCAGAGGAGAGAATGTGGGTGGTGGACACCGGCATCCCGGTCAGACTCGCAATCCCGATGGACGCGGCGGCCGTGATCTGGGCTGCAATGCCCTGGCTGTAGGTCATGCCGGAGGAACCGATCTTCTCCCCTACCGTGTAGACGATACGACGCCAGCCCACCATGGTGCCGCAACCGAGCGCCAGGGCGATGGACACGATGACCCAGGTCGGCGCATATTCGGCCGTTGCGGTCAGATCCTTGCGCCATTTGGCGAGATCGGTCAGCTCCTTGGCCGGCAGCGGCAACTTGGAGACCTTGCGGGCAGTGTCGTCGATGCACAGCAGCAGACGACGCACCTCGCGGCGATCCACCAGGTTCATCTCCTCGTAGGTGCGCACCTGGCCCAGACGCTTGTCGAGGGTCGCCATGGCCTGCAGGGCCTCCCCTGCCGCACAGTGGCTCATCAGCTCCTCCTGGGCTTTGGCAGGCACACTGAAGTTCACCAGATGGGAAACCTGATCCTGGTTACGCTGGTAGATCTCCATGATGCGCTGGTTGGCATCCTGGGTTCTGTCCAGATCATAGGAGCGGCTGTTCATGTCCAGCGCAAAATAGGCAGGCGCCATGCAGATCAGCACCAGCATCACCAGACCGATGCCTTTCTGACCATCGTTGGAGCCGTGCACGAAGCTCACCCCCATTGCGGAACAAATCAGTGTGACACGGGCCCAGAACGGTGGATGCTTCTTGCCGTCCACCAGCAGGCGCTCTTCCGGGGTCTTGTGGATCTTGCTGCCAAGCCATACGCGCTTCATGGCGAACAGCAGCAAGGCGGCAATGATGAAGCCCACGGTGGGAGAGATGATGAGAGAGAGCATGATGTCGATGGCTTTGCCGACGTTGATACCCTCTTTCAGGGGTTGATGGCTGATCAGGGCATAGGCACCGCCTACCCCCAGGATGGAACCGATCAGGGTGTGGGAGCTGGATGCCGGAATGCCGAAGTACCAGGTTCCCAGGTTCCAGACGATGGCCGAGAACAGCAGGGAGAACACCATGATCAGACCCTGGGTGGAGTCCATGCCAAGCAGCAGATCGATGGGCAGCAGATGAACGATGGCGTAGGCCACCCCCAATCCACCCAGCATGACACCGGCGAAATTGAACAGACCGGAAGCCACCACCGCCATATGAGCCGGCATCGCCTTGGTATAGATAACCGTTGCTACCGCGTTGGCGGTATCGTGAAAGCCGTTGATGAATTCATAGGCCAGCACAAAAAAAACGGCCAATACCAAACCGATTGACCACCACAAACCCAAACCACTAAACATTTCAAACATAAAAACGAACCTGTTTATGAGTTGCGGCGGATTATGCCAGAAGGCTCGATGCGCCATACCCGTTGTTGAAATATTTCAGCAAAAAAAAAAAAGGGCATTCCGTCAGAAAATGTCTTAGGGCCTGTAGGAACGGGGCTTGTCGAGGATTAATTTAAGTCCATTCCATTGCTGTGGATAGGCGCCAATCAAAGCCGAAGCATGGCTCAATGTCCCGAAAAAGGCCGCTTTTCAACCCGCTCGACACGCCCGTTTCCTTTTGTCAGATAAAAAAGAGGGTGCCTTGGCACCCTCCTCGATAGACAAGCCGCACGGTGCGGGGATCAATCCTGGTTGATCCGGCTGGCCACAGCCCCTTGCTGACTCTTGTATTTGGCATTTTCCCGTTTGTTGTACGGGCGAGCCGCGGTACCTGACAGCATCTCGAAGTTCAGGGCACCGATCTTCATCTTGGGACGCAGGGCCAGAGGCAACTTGCCGCCGTTGTAAAACTCCAGCACGATGCGACCGGACCAGCCCGGATCGATGCGGTGGGCGGTGACGTGCACCATGAGGCCCAGGCGAGCCAGGGAGGAGCGACCATCCAGCCAGCCGACGATATCGGCGGGCAAGGTAACCGATTCATAGGTCACCGCCAGCGCCAGCTGACCCGGGTGCAGATAGAAGGCTTCACCGTCCGGCACGTGGATCTCCTCGCTCATCACCCGCTCGATGGCATCGGCCATCTCGATACTGGTCCCGCCAAGGTCGATATAAGGCGCGGTATGATCGCGAAACACCCGAAACTCGTTGCCCAGCAGCACATCGACGCTGACGCCGCTGATCCGCTCAACACCGGGCCGCGGCTCGATGACGATCTTGCCTTCATCCAGGTGCCGTTCGATATCGGTATCACAAAGACGCATTCTGCGACTCTCCTGACAAAAGATTCATTAAAAAAAGCCGGGCATCACCCGGCTTGTTTTCTCTCAACCAATCAACATATGGCGGATACGCGCCTTGAGCATGTCGATGGCGATGCGGTTCTTGCCGCCACGGGGCACGATCACGTCAGCATACTGCTTGGACGGGTCGATGAACTGCATGAACATGGGACGCACAGTCTTCTGATACTGCTTGAGCACGGAGTCCATGGTACGACCGCGCTCCTGCACATCGCGCACCAGACGACGCAGCAAACAGATGTCGAGCGGGGTATCCATGAAGATGGAGGCGTCCATCAGTTCGCGCAGGCGGCTGTCAGTCAACAGCAGTATCCCTTCGAGGATAATGACACGGCGCGGTGCAAAGGTGGTGACCTCGGTCATGCGCGTGTGCTCGGTATAGGAGTACTGGGGGATGTTGACCGCCTCCCCTTGCGTCAGCTGGGTCAGATGCTGCACCAGCAGATCGTGATCCAGGGCATTGGGGTGGTCATAGTTGGTCTTGACCCGCTCTTCCATGGTCAGGTGGGTCTGATCACGGTAGTAGCAATCCTCGGTGATCACACCAATCTGACCCGCTCCCAGCTCGGCCACCAGCTCTTCATAGATGGTTTGGGCGATAAGACTCTTGCCGGACGCGGATGCACCAGCAATACCGATGATCACGCAGGAATGTTGAGTATCAGACATTGAAAATACCTAAAGAGAAGAGCACTGGGGATTGTTTAAACCGATCCATTATATGAAAAAGGGGTGGCCATGCCCACCCCAAATCCGTCCCCCTTGGCCGAACGCCGATTATTCGTCCAGCGCCACCGTGTAGAGCGGGGTCGCAATCGGTTTTGCGCTGAAATAGAGCTCGGCTCCTACTCGGCGAGCCAGTTTCAGGTAAGTCTGTGACAGCTCGCCATCCGGCGCACCGAACACGGTGGGGCAGCCGTCATCCATGTGCTGGCGAATGTCGATATGCAGCGGCAACTGACCAAGCAGCGCCACGTGATACTGCTCCGCCATCTTCTGGCCACCGCCGGTACCGAACAACGGCTCGTGATGCCCGCAGGCACTGCAGACGTGGTAACTCATGTTCTCGACAATGCCAAGCACAGGCACATTGACCTTGTTGAACATGGCAATCCCCTTGCGGGCATCTGCCAGCGCCACATCCTGGGGCGTCGTGACGATCACCGCCGCCGTGGTGGGCACCTGCTGGGCCAGCGTCAGCTGGATATCGCCAGTGCCCGGGGGCATGTCCACCACCAGGTAGTCCACCTCGCCCCAGCGGGTCTCGTGCAGGATCTGCCCGAGAGCCTTGCTCGCCATGGGACCGCGCCAGATGGTGGCATCCTGCTCGGCCACCAGATAACCGATGCTGTTGCTCTTGATGCCGCAGGCCATCACCGGCTCCATCAACTTGCCATCAAAGCTGACAGGGCGCTCCTTGAGGGTCCCCGTCATGGTCGGGATGGAGGGGCCATAGATGTCCGCATCCAGCAGGGCGACCCGCGCCCCCTCTTTTTGCAGCGCCAGCGCCAGGTTGACCGCGGTAGTGGACTTGCCCACCCCTCCCTTGCCGGAGGCAACCACCAGGATATTGCGGATCCCCTGCACCGCCGCCAGTTGCTGCGCGCGGGGCATGCTGGCCACGTCTATCTCCCCCGTCCAGTCGATGCGGGTCGCACCGGTTGCGCTGCGCAGCCGGGCATCGAACTCCTCTTTGATCTGTTCAAACAGGGACTGGCCGGCAAAGGGCAGCACCAGCGTGATGGCCAAGGTCTGTTCGTGCTGCTCGACTGCACGCACAAAACCGGCCGCGACCAGATCCTTGCCCCATCCTGCCGGCTTAAATTCGGCAAGGATCTGTTTTACTGAATCAATCACCATTAACTCCCCATTATGTTGTCGTTATGCTGAGGTGAACGGTTACCGCACATAAATCAGTGGCTTGCCGACGACATCGTGATGCCGCCAGTCAGGGCACCGGGGGCCACAACCCTAGGCAGGCCGCCCCCAATTCGGGTAACATGCACGGCACTGTATCATCCCAACAGGCACATAAAGAACGTATTATGGCAACTGATCCTCGTAGAATGCTGGTAACCTGCGCCCTCCCCTATGCCAACGGCTCCATTCATCTCGGCCACATGCTGGAACACATCCAGGCCGATATCTGGGTTCGTTATCAGCGAATGCGTGGCCATCAGGTGCATTTCGTCTGTGCCGACGATGCCCACGGCACGCCCATCATGCTCAAGGCTCAGCAGATGGGGATCTCGCCGGAAGAGATGATTGCCGCCGTCTCCCAGGAGCACCAGGGGGATTTTGCCGGTTTCAACATCAGCTTCGACAACTACCACTCCACCCACAGCGACGAAAACCGCGAGCTGGCGGGCGTGATCTATGGCCGCCTCAAAGAGTCCGGCAAAATCAAGATCCGCACCATCTCCCAACTGTTCGATCCGGAAAAATCCATGTTCCTACCGGATCGCTTCGTCAAGGGCACCTGCCCCAAGTGCAAGTCCCCCGATCAGTACGGTGACAACTGCGACAGTTGCGGCGCGACCTACAGCCCGACCGAGCTGATTGATCCGAAATCCGCCGTCTCCGGTGCGACCCCGGTGATGAAGGACTCCGAGCACTACTTCTTCGACCTGCCCCAGTTCGAAGCCTGGCTCGCCGACTGGGTACGCGGCTCCGGCGCCATCCAGGAAGAGATGGCCAACAAGATGCAAGAGTGGTTCGAAAGCGGCCTGCAACAGTGGGACATCACCCGTGACGCACCCTACTTCGGCTTCGAAATTCCCGGCGCCCCCGGCAAGTACTTCTATGTCTGGCTGGACGCCCCCATCGGCTACATGGCGTCGTTCAAGAACCTGTGCAACAAGCGTGGCGACATCGACTTCGACAGCTACTGGAAAGCGGACTCCGACGCCGAGCTCTATCACTTCATCGGCAAGGACATCGCCTACTTCCACTGCCTGTTCTGGCCGGCCATGCTGGAAGGCGCGAACTTCCGCAAGCCGACCAAGGTCAACGTGCACGGCTATGTGACCGTCAACGGCGCCAAGATGTCCAAGTCCAAGGGCACCTTTATCAAGGCGTCCACCTATCTCAAGCACCTGGATCCGGAGTGCCTGCGTTACTACTACGCCGCCAAGCTCAACAGCCGCATCGACGATCTGGACTTGAACCTCGAAGACTTCGTCTCCCGCGTCAACGCCGACGTGGTCAACAAGCTGGTCAACCTGGCCTCTCGCAACGCCGGCTTTATCGCCAAGCGTTTTGACGGCAAGCTGGCCGCCACCTGCGCCGAGCCCGCACTCTACGCCGAGTTTGCCAACGCCAGCGCCAGCATCGCCGAAGCCTATGAAGCGCGCGAATTCAGTCGCGCCATCCGCGAGATCATGGCCCTGGCCGACAAGGCCAACCGCTATGTGGACGACAAGGCTCCCTGGGTCATCGCCAAGCAGGAAGGGGCGGATGCCGAGCTGCAAGCCGTTTGCTCCGTCGGCATCAACCTGTTCCGCGTGCTGATGGCCTACTTGAAGCCCGTCATGCCGCAACTGGCCGAGCGCGCCGAAGCCTTCCTTGGCGAGACCCTGACCTGGGACGGCATCGCCGCCCCTCTGGTCGACCACGGCGTCGCCCCCTTCAAGGCGCTCTTCTCCCGCATCGAGTCCGCCAAGGTGGATGCCATGGTGGAAGCGTCCAAGGAAGACCTCGCCAAGGAGCAGAGCAAGAAGCCGGCAGGCCCCCTGGTGGACGATCCCATCAGCGAGACCATCACCTACGACGACTTTGCCAAGATTGACCTGCGGGTGGCGCTGATCAAGAAAGCCGAAGCGGTGCCGGAAGCCGAGAAGCTGCTGAAGTTGCAGCTGGACATCGGCGGCGAAACCCGTCAGGTCTTTGCCGGTATCAAGTCCGCCTACAACCCGGAAGATCTGGAAGGCAAGCTCACCGTGATGGTGGCCAACCTGGCCCCGCGCAAGATGCGCTTTGGTATGTCTGAAGGCATGGTGCTGGCGGCAGGTCCGGGCGGCAAGGATCTCTGGATCCTGGAGCCCCAGGAAGGTGCCCAGCCGGGCATGCGCGTCAAGTAAGCGCTGCCGCAGCCGTTCGCAACGAGGGAGGCCTCTGGCCTCCCTTTTATTTTCTCTCTTTCCTCCTCTTCTCCTGCTGATTGCGCCGTTGTGTGCTTTTCATCCCCCCTTGGGCGCTTGTTGCTCTCGATCAATTTACCTAGACTGGCGATTCACTTCGGGCCCATGGCCCCATTCATCAGGCAAGGAGCAAGCATGATCACCTTATATGGCACCCCCATCAGCCGTGCCCTGCGCGTATCCTGGTTACTGGAAGAGCTGAACGTGGCATGGCAGTTCCAGTTTCTCGACTTCGCCAAGGGCGAGAACCGCAGCGACTGGTTCTTGACCCTCAACCCGAGCGGCAAGATGCCGGTGCTCAAGGACGGGGAGTTCGTGTTGACCGAGTCCGCCGCCATCATGCAGTACCTGGCCGAGGTGTATGGCCCGAACTGGCTGCCGGCCAGAGGGACCCAGGCCTCGGCGCTGCACGCCCAGTGGATCAGTTTCATCACCTGCGAGCTGGAGCAGCCACTGTGGACCATCGGCAAGCACCGCTTCGCCCTGCCCGAGGCCCAGCGCCTGCCGGCCATCTTCCCCACCGCCAAGTGGGAGTTTGACAAGGCAGCGGCCATCGCCGAATCCTGGGTACCCGAGCAGGGTTACCTGCTGGGTGAGCAGGTCACCATCGCGGATCTGCTGCTGGCTCATACCCTGATGTGGGCCACCCGCTTCGAGCAGAGCATTCCCCCCAAACTCGCCGCCTATCGGGATCGCCTGGCCAAACGCCCAGCCCTGCAAACGGTGCTCGCCAAGACCCAGGCCATCGCCGACGCCGCCCAGGCAGGCTGACCCGCAGACAAGAGATCATCAATGCAAACGGGAGCCCGCAAGGCTCCCGTTATTGTGTGCAGGCGATGACCCTTGCCTGGCAAAGGCCGCCTCCTCAGTTGGTGTGAAAACCACTCCCCTTGGGCGGTAGCGCCACCTCATATTCCATTCGGGTCACCTCGGCGGTTCGGGGCCCGTGCTCAAGCCAGCCCAGCATCATCTGTACCTTCTGTTCGGGACCGGCAATCAGGATTTCCACCGAGCCATCTTCCAGGTTGTAGGCATGCCCCCGCAGCCCCAGTTGCAGCGCCCGCTCCCGGGTGAAGTAGCGAAACCCCACCCCCTGAACCTGACCCCACACCCGCACGACAAACGATTGCTCTCCCATTTATCACACCTTTCCCTTAAGTAATTTTTCCCCGGGGCGATAATGAGCGCGACACTCTCTTCCCCTTGCAGGACGCAATACCATTATGAAAGAAGTAAAGTTTCGGTGGGTTGACCGTTATCTCATTCACCTCACGATCAGCGAGAAATTTCTCATCACCTTCTGGTGCCCCCTGGTGTTCATCGCCTTCCTCACCTGGTATCTGCTGGCCGACGGCCATGATCAGGCGATGCAGCTCAGAGTGGATCAGCTAAAAGGGCGGGTCGAGACCACGGCCCAGCTGGTGAGCCAGCAGCCGACCCTTGCCCTGCCTGCGGATCTCGTGCTGACGCCTGGCGCCGCCACCGGCCTTAGCCAGCAGGGAGACATCTATCGCTATGGCGCCAGCGCAGGTCAGGCGGGCGTCGTCTCCGGCACCCTGGATACGAGTCACTACGCCCTCTGGGATGGTCAGGGCACCACGCTCACCATCATCGCGGTGCTGGCCGCCCTGCTGGCCCTCATCACCCACTATCTGATGACCTTTGTCTCGGGGGCGCTCTACTCCACCAACAAGGCATTGCAGACGGTAGCGAACGGCGATCTCACCTTCCGGCTCAACTTCTTCCCGGTGCGGGACGAGTTCTCCATTCTGGCCGGCAGTATCGACACCTTCACCGACCGCCAGCACAAGATAGTGCAACTGGTGGAAGAGTCCGCCGATGCCCTTACCCTGGCCGCAGACGAATTTCGCGAGCATGCCAGCGACGGCGAGCAGCTTGCCCGCGCCCAGCGCCAGCACATGGACTCCCTTGCCGCCGCCATGGAGCAGATGTCCGCCGCCATCCGGGAAGTGGCCCGCAACGCCAACGACACCCTGCTGCAAACCCGCCAGTCCAGCGACGAGGCGACTCACGGGGCACAACGGGTGGCACGCACCATCACCGCCATCCGCACCCTGGCAGACGAGATTGGCAATGCATCGGGCGCGGTCGAGCGGCTGACTCACAACGCCAATCGCATCAACGAAGTGGTCAACGTCATCAACGCCATCTCCCAGCAAACCAACCTGCTGGCCCTCAACGCCGCCATCGAGGCGGCCCGCGCCGGTGAACAGGGACGCGGCTTTGCGGTGGTGGCCGACGAGGTGCGCACCCTCGCCAGCCGCACCCAGCAGGCCACTGTGGAGATCCAGCAGATGATCGAGGAGCTCCAGGCCGGGACCGGGGCGCTGAACGACATCATGGAGAAGACGGTGGGGCGCGCGGCCGACAGCCAGCAGCTCATCACCGAAGTGGGCATGGACATCGAGCGGCTCAGCAACCACAGCGATGCGGTGCTGGAGATGAGCACCCAGATCGCCACCTCCAGCGAAGAGCAGAGTTCGGTGGCAGAGGAGATCACCCGCAACCTCGACAAGGTGCGCCACGAGGCAAGCCGGGTGGAGGAGTCCGCCAGCGCGGCGGTTGCCGGCACCACCGGCCTCAAGGGAACCGCCAGCGAACTCGGTCAGGCGCTCACCGGCCTGCGGATCTGACCCCCTCCGGCAGGCCATCGTCCAGATGGCCTGCCATGTCTGGGCCAGGCGCTGGGGACGCGCGAAACAGCCCGTTCGACCCTGACAGCGTGTGGATCCACGGATCCCGGTAGACGCGGCTTGCGTGCCTACCCTCACAGCCCCTACTATATGCCCCCTTCTTTTCTACCATCGGCAACTACCCATGAGCGCTTCCATCTATCTCGTCAAAGGCCGCGAAAAATCCCTGCTGCGTCGCCACCCCTGGCTCTTCTCCAAGGGCATTGAGCGGGTGCAGGGCAACCCCGTTGACGGCGATACCGTCGAAATCTTCACCCATGACGGCAAATGGCTCGCCCGTGGCGCCTGGTCCGGCAGCTCCCAGATCCGTGCCCGGGTCTGGACCTTCGACAAGGATGAGAGCGTCGATCTCGACTTCTTCATCCGTCGCCTCAAATATGCGCAGGAGTCCCGCGATGGGCTCATCAAGCGTCAGGGCCTCACCGGCTATCGCCTCTGCGCCGCCGAATCCGACGGTCTGCCGGGCCTCACCATCGACCGCTACGCCGACTTCCTGGTGTGCCAGATCCTCTCCGCCGGTGCCGAGTTCCAGCGCGAGCTGATCACGCAAGCCCTGCGTACCCTCTACCCCGAGTGCAGCATCTATGAGCGCTCCGACGTGGCCGTGCGCAAGAAGGAAGGGCTGAAGGAGCGCACCGGCGTCATCCATGGCGAGACCCCGACCGACCCCGTGGTGATCGAGGAGAATGGCGGCGTCAAGATCCTGGTCGATATTCGTAACGGTCACAAGACGGGTTTCTATCTGGATCAGCGGGATAACCGCCTTGCCGCAGCGAAATACACTGAAGGCAAGCGGGTGCTCAACTGCTTCTGCTACACCGGCGGTTTCGGGGTCTATGCCCTCCAGGGCGGTGCCAAGGAGGTAGTCAACGTCGATCTCTCCCAGAATGCGCTGGACATCGCCCGCCAGAACGCCGAACTGAACGGTCTCGATACCAGCAACACCCAGTTCGTGCGTCACGACGTCTTCAAGCTCTTGCGCGAATATCGCGATAAGGGCGAGAAGTTCGATGTTATCGTGCTGGACCCACCCAAGTTTGCCGAGAGCAAGGCCCAGCTGCTGGGCGCCTGCCGCGGCTACAAGGACATCAACATGCTGGCGTTCCAACTGCTGGCGCCGGGTGGCGTGCTCTTGACCTACTCCTGCTCCGGCCTGATGGAGCAGAGCCTGTTCCAGAAGATAGTGGCCGATGCGGCCCTCGATGCCGGCCGTGATGCCCAGATCCTGGAGCTCCTCTCCCAGGCATCCGATCACCCCATCGGCACCGCCTATCCGGAAGGCTTCTACCTCAAGGGGCTGGTGGTGCGCGCCCGCTAAGCCGAGCAGACCAGCGCTGCCCCCTTGTTCCCGGTTCCAGATCCGGGCCAGGCTGGGTTCTGCTAGTCATCAAAAAGCCCGCGATCAAAGCGGGCTTTTTTTATGCGGCCGCCAAAGAGACAACCTCCCCCCGACTTTGCCACCAACAGCGATTGCTGCCCCCATCCCTCCTCTTCAACTGACGACTGCCATCTTCAATCAAAGGTTGCCGCATCGTTAACCCGATTCTCATCTCTCTTTCACTACACAACCCACCAACAGAGACATGCCCGGCATTTTTTTATGCAAAAGCATGAAATATTACGCATCAACATTAAAAAATTCTCGGGGAAATATCAGCCATAAACGCATACCCACTCATCCGAATGAATATTGCTGTTTTTTCTCTGCTGTTGATAACGCCATATCCTGTCCGCCTCGAACATTGTCTGGGCGGCAGTGCCCCGCCCACCACAAATCATCCCGCTCAATCACGCGCTGGCGCGCCCAGCGGGAAGTAGTGACGAAATGGCCTCGCCTCCTCCACCACCCGCACGATGGAGGGATGATTGAGCAGACGGGCGCGATAGGCACGCAGGTGACCATAGCCAGCCGGGATCTCGTGGGCCCAGTCGGCGTAGAAGAGCGAGGGGGCGGCGGCGCAATCGGCCAGCGTGAAGTCTGCGCCGGCAATCCAGTGGCGTCCTTCCAGTCGCTGATCGAGCCAGGGGTAGATCTGATTGAGCATCTCACGGGCCTCCGCTACGCCATAGCGGTCGCGATCCGCGGCCGGGCGCAGCGCATCCAGCACCACTTTTTGCATCGGCGTCATCACATAGTTGTCGAAGACGCGATCCAGCATATGCACCTCCAGACCCGCATCGCCGGGCGGGATCAGGCTGACGGGACCCGGATGGTGCGCCTGCAGATGGGCGACGATGGTGCTGCTCTCGAGGATGCAGCGACCATCATCCAGCAACACCGGGAAGCGCTTGAGTGGCCAAAGGGCGGCAAGTTCGGCGCTGGCCGCCGGCTCTTCGAGATTCTGGTACTCGAACAGGGTGGCATTCTCGTAAAGGGCGATCAGCACTTTCTGGCTGTAGGACGAAAAGGGGTGGGCATAGAGTTTCATGAGGATGTTCCTGACGCTCAGAGGGATGACTTCCCTAGTCTAGATCCCCTCTCTATTTTCGATGCGTCCCTATCCCATGCTGGTTTTGGGATGATAAACGCCCATTCATGACGGCAATCACACCCGTATGGCTCTCTTTTAGGTAGGGTGATCCCGCCTGTGGCCGCCAAGCCGGGGCAGCCGACTCATCAGGGTTGATGAGCGGCACCACAACAAAAATTGATGTCAGGCCAAGCTGAACATCATCAAGGATCCCGTCATGAATCAATCATTGCCGCTGTTGACGCCGCTGCGGGGCATCGCTGCCCTGATGGTGGTGCTGTTCCACGCCCGCTTGCTGCTCTTCCCCCAGTGGATGGAGTCGATCGCCGGCCACACCCGACTCATCGAGAACGGCTACCTCTGGGTCGATCTGTTCTTTATCTTGAGCGGGCTGGTGCTGGCCCATGTCTACGGGGAGGCTTTCGCCCGCACGCCCCGCACCATAAGTTATGGCCGCTTCCTCTGGCTGCGGCTGACCCGGGTGTATCCCCTCTACCTGGTGACCCTGCTGCTGCTGGTTGGCTGGGAGCTCTACAAGGCCCACCACGGGATTGGCTTCTACGCCGGCCCCCTGTTCAAGATGTGGGAGTGGGAGGGGATGCCTCCTTTTGGTTCCCCCTTCACCCCCGCCGAGGCACTGCCAAGCGCCTTCCTGCTGCTGCAGGTGGTAACGGATCACGGATTGACCTGGAACTTCGCCGCCTGGTCGCTCAGCGTGGAGTGGATTAGCTATCTGCTGTTTCCACTGCTCATTCCCCTCGCCGTCACCCGCAGCCGCTGGAGCAACCTCGCCCCCTTGCTGGCCCTGACGGCACTGGCCTTTATCGTGCACAGCCGGGGTACCCTGGATGTCACCAGCGGAGCGCTGGCCATCGGGCGTGGGGTGAGTGAATTCGTGCTCGGCCTCTGGCTGCTGCCCAAGGTGAAGGCCGCCCGCCAGTGGCCCATGATGCAGCAAGATCTGCCGCTGCTGCTCGCCTTTCTACTCCCCTTCGCACTGATGCAGTTCACCATGACGCCGTTGTTGACCCTGCTACTGATCAGCGCCTACGTGTTGCTGATCTGGATTGCCGCTGCCCAGGGTGATCGCCAGAGCCCGCTGCTGCGCCTCCTGGACAACCGCTTCACCAACTGGCTGGGGGATCTCTCCTACTCCATCTACCTGCTCCACGCCCTGGTGTTGCTCACCGGCTGCGAGCTTGTCCACTCTCTGGCGCCGGGGCTCACCGCGTGGTGGTACGCCCAGACCAACCCCTTGCTGGGGGTGCTGGCCACCCTGTTGATGCTCGCCGTGCTGATCGGGCTCTCGGCGCTGAGCTACACCCTGCTGGAGCGGCCGCTGCAACGGCGACTGCGCCGGCTAGGCAAGGCTCCCCAACCAGTGATGGAGCAAGCTGGCTAGTTTCCGTCGCCACATGCTGCCCCGATGCAAGACCGGCACGCCGTCGGGGCGGCTCAAAGTGGGACTAGCCTGAGCAAGGCGAAGAGTACGGCTCTTTTTGAACCCGACAATCCCCTGCGCTTTGTGTGAATTCCAGTTCGAATCAAGAGGGCCGTCTGTGGCATAATGGCTCGTCCTGTGGTCCTCGGCGGGGCTTCGCCGGCGCATCCTTGCCCTCCTCCCGCCCTGCCTGGCAGCCTGACATCACTGTGTTCACAGGCCGCCAGGGCCACCCTATTTTTGCGCGCACATTTGACGGCGCCGCAGCAGTTATTGGCACACACAAGTCTGCCCACACAAGGGGAAAGCATGTCTTCCATTCGTCTGACCCAATACAGCCACGGCGCTGGCTGCGGTTGCAAAATCTCCCCCAAGGTGCTCGACACCATCTTGAAGAGCCAGATCCCGGGCTTTGACGACCCCACCCTGGTGGTCGGCAACAGCAGCAAAGATGACGCCGCCGTGGTCGACATCGGCAACGGCCAGGGCATCGTCTCCACCACCGACTTCTTCATGCCCATCGTCGACGATCCCTTCACCTTCGGTCGCATCGCCGCCACCAATGCCATCAGCGACATCTATGCCATGGGCGGCAAGCCCATCGTCGCCATCGCCATCCTCGGCTGGCCCATCAACACGCTGGCGCCGGAAGTGGCCCAGCAGGTGATCGACGGCGGCCGCCAGGTGTGCCACGAGGCGGGTATCTCGCTCGCCGGTGGCCACAGCATCGACGCCCCCGAGCCCATCTTCGGTCTTGCGGTGACCGGTATCGTGCCACTCGACGCCATCAAGCAGAATGACACCGCCCAGGTGGGCGACACCCTCTATCTGACCAAACCCCTTGGCATCGGCATCCTCACCACAGCCCAGAAGAAGGGCAAGCTCAAGCGCGAACATGAGCAACTGGCCCCGGATGCCATGTGCACCCTCAACAAGATTGGCCAGCGCTTCGCCGCCCTCCCCGGCGTGCACGCCATGACCGACGTGACCGGTTTTGGGCTGGCAGGCCACCTGCTGGAGATGTGCGAAGGTTCCGGCGTCAGTGCCCGTCTGGACTTCAAGGCGCTGCCGCTGCTGGACGAGGTGGATTACTACCTGAGTGAGGGCTGCGTACCGGGCGGTACCCTGCGCAACTTCGACTCCTATGGTGACAAGCTGGGCGCCATGGATGATCGCACCCGCAACATCCTGTGCGACCCGCAGACCAGCGGCGGCCTGCTGGTAGCCGTCGGTAAAGAAAGTGAAGCCGAGCTTCTTGCCATTGCCGCACAGGCAGGGCTGACCCTCTCTCCCATCGGCCAGTTGCAGGCCCGCACCGGCAACCAGTTCATCGAGGTTGTCCGATGAATACCCTGCCACTGGCCACGGATTACGCCCGGATCTTTTTGGATCAGGTTCCACTCATCGATCTGCGCGCCCCCGTCGAGTTCAAGGAAGGGGCCTTTCCCACCGCCGTCAGCCTGCCGCTGATGACGGACGAGGAGCGTGCCCGGGTCGGTACCTGTTACAAGCAGGAGGGACAGGCCGCAGCCATCACCCTGGGCCATCAACTGGTAGGTGGCGCGGTGCGCGCCGCGCGCATGGAAGGCTGGCTGGCCAGGTTGCGCCAGCAACCCGACGCCCTGCTCTACTGTTTTCGCGGCGGCCTGCGCTCCCAGACAGTGCAGCAGTGGCTGGCCGAGGCCGGCGTCACCCGCCCCCGGGTCGCGGGCGGCTACAAGGCGCTGCGCCACTTTCTCATCGACACCCAGGCGAAGGCCAGTGCAGAGTGCGACTGGACCGTGCTGACCGGCATGACCGGCTCCGGCAAGACCCACATGCTGGCGCACATCACCCAAGCGGTGGATCTGGAAGGGCACGCCCATCACAGGGGGTCGTCGTTTGGCCAGCTGCCGGGTGGGCAACCCGGCAACATCGACTTCGAAAATCGGCTTGCCATCGAGCTGCTTCAGCGTCGCAACCGGGGGGAATCACAGTTTGTGCTGGAAGACGAGAGCCGTCTTATCGGTCGCTGCGCCCTGCCACTCAACCTTTATGAGGCCATGTGCCGGGCTCCTCTGGTGGTGGTGGAGGTGCCGCAGGAGGCACGGGCCGAGCAGATCCGCACCGATTACGTGCAGGATCTCTGGTTGCGCTATCTGGAGTTCCATGGGCCAGATGCAGGCTGGCCACTGTTTGCCGGCTACCTCACCGACGCCATGGCCAGGCTCAAGCGCCGACTCGGGGACAAGGATTATCGCGAACTCGATGGGCTGTTGCAGGCCGCCCTCAGGGAACAGGCCCAGAGCGGGGACACCCGCGCCCATCTGGTCTGGATCAGGCTGCTGCTGACTCGCTACTATGACCCCATGTACCGCTATCAGCTGGACAACAAGCGCGAGCGGATCCTGTTTCGTGGTGACAAGGAGGCCTGCCTCGCCTTCTTCGCCAAACGCCCCCCCCTTCAGACCCCTCAGGAGAGTCCCACATGTTGAAGTTCGAGGTGATCCCGGTCACCCAGTTCGCCCAGAACTGTTCCCTTATCTGGTGTGACGAGACCCGCCAGGCTGCCCTCGTCGATCCCGGCGGCGAGGCGGACAAGCTGCTGGCCGCCATTGCCAAACGGGGGCTGACCCTGACCCATATCCTGCTGACCCACGGCCATCTGGATCACGTGGGCGCCGCCGCCGAGCTGCGCGAGAGAACCGGTATCGCCATTACCGGCCCCCACAAGGAGGATGCTTTCTGGCTCGATATCCTGCCCCAGCAGAGCCAGATGTTCGGCTTTGCCCATACTCCAGCCTTTACACCGGATAGCTGGCTCGAACAGGGTGACAAGGTGCAGGTTGGCAAATGCGAGCTGGAGGTCTACTTCTGCCCGGGCCATACTCCGGGTCACATCGTGCTGCTCTGCCAGTCAGAACGCCTCGCCTGGGTGGGGGATGTGCTCTTTGCCGGCAGCATAGGCCGCACCGATTTCCCGCGCGGGGATCACGGGACGCTGATCAAGTCGATCACCGAGACCCTGCTGCCGCTCGGGGATGAGATCGTCTTCATTCCGGGCCATGGCCCGAGCTCCACCTTTGGTCACGAACGGGCCAGCAATCCCTATCTGACCCAGCCCATCTGGTAATCCCCCCGCTCCTCGCGGGCATCCCATTGCGCCTTGAGGCGCAAGATCTCCGGCATGATCTCGAGAAAACGGGAGAGCAGCCGGGGATCGAAGTGCTGGCCGGAGCCATCGCGCATGGTAGCCAGCACCCGGTCCAGGGGCCAGGGCTCCTTGTAGGGACGACGCACGCTCAGGGCGTCAAAGACGTCGGCGATGGCCACGATCCGCGACGCCTCGGGGATCCCCTCGCCGGTCTCGCCGGCGGGATAGCCCGAGCCGTCCCATTTCTCGTGGTGGTGCAGGGCAATCTCCGCCGCCATGCGAAAGATGGGGGCATCGGATCGCCTCAAGATCTCGTAACCGATACGCGGGTGACTGCGCATGATGACCCACTCCTCCTCGGTGAGGGGGCCGGGCTTCTTGAGGATGTGGTCAGGGATACCAATCTTGCCCATGTCGTGCATGGGGGCCGCCAGCTCCAGCAGATCCGACTGCTCCGGGCTCCAGCCCGCCGCATCAGCCAGGGCCCGGGCGTAAGCGGCCATGCGCCAGATATGCACCCCGGTGTCGGTGTCGTTGTAGTGGCCCGCCTCGCTCAGCATGACGATGGCGGTGCGATAGCTGCACTCGAGCTGATCGAGGCGCACCAGGGAGAGATGATTGCGCACCCGGGCACGCACCGTGCTCGGACAGACCGGCTTGTAGATATAATCCACTCCGCCCGCCTCGAACCCCTGGCTCTCGCTGTCTGCGTTGTCGCTCGCGGTGATAAAGAGCACCGGGATCCCGGCGTGAGCCGGATCGGCCTTGAGCCGACGGCACACCTCGTAACCATCCATGTCGGGCATGCGCACGTCCAGCAGGATAAGTGCCGGCTCGTGACGCCCCACGGCGGCCAACCCCTCCTCTCCCCCTTTGGCAAAGAAGAGGTTGTACTCCTCCTTGAGGATTTGCCGCAGCAACCCGAGGTTGCTCGGCTCGTCGTCGATGATCAGCACGCGCGGTCGACTCATGGCGCAGGTTCCTCCCGATCCTCCAGATATTCCTCCAGCTTGCGGGTGGCGAACGGGATATCGAACAGCTCCAGGGCTGCGCTTATCTCGCTCACCAGCTCGCAAGGCAAGTGACTCCTTGCCTGGCTCAGCGCCGGCTCAATCAGATCCAGATCCTCGCTCACCAAGGCCTGATGCAGGGCGTGCAGGCAGACCTCCCGCGCCTCCCCCTGGGCCAGCGGGGAGCTGACCGCGCCCGGCTCGCGCCCGGCATAGGTATCGATGGAGTGTTGCGCCCGCTCCAGGGCCTCGAGGAAGGGTGCGATAAGCTGGCTGGTGTCGCCACCCTGCTCGATGGCCTCGTTCAACTCGGCACTGATACGCGCCACATCGGTGAGCGACAGGCTGCCCGCCACCCCCTTGAGCTTGTGGGTCAGGCTCGCGGCCGCATCGGTCTCGTGCTGGGCGATGTAACCCGGCAACACGGTACCAACCGTCATGTAGTCATCGCGAAAACGCCGCAGGTATTTAAGATAGACCGAGGCTTCACCCCAGTTGCGCAGTCCGGTATCGATATCGATGCCGGCCACCGGCTCGTGGGGGAGTAGCTCGTCGTTCACGGTGAGCGGCAGGACAACGTCCGGCAGATAACGCAGCAAGGTCGCGATGAGCTGCTCCACATCGAGCGGCTTGGCGATGAAGTCGTTCATGCCAGAGGCCAATGCCGCCTCCCGCTGATCCTTGAATACCCCTGCGGTGAGAGCCAGCACGGGAGTCTCCTCCCGCCCCGGCAGCAGGCGCAGGCGACGGGTCGCCTCGTAGCCATCCATCACCGGCATCTGCACATCCATGAGCACCAGATCGATGCGCCGGGCCGGATCTGCCAGGCAGGCCAGGGCTCGCTCCCCGTCGATGGCGGTGATCACCTCGGCCCCCTCCCGTTGCAGCAAGCGGGTCGCCACCTCCAGGTTGATGTCGCTGTCATCCACCAGCAGTATGTGCACGCCCGGCAGGCGCAGACGGCGCTGGCCACTCTCAAGGGGCTCCACATGCTCGCGCTTCTCGTGGATGAGACGCGCCACCGCATTGTAAAGACTGGAGCCGGTGACCGGTTTGTGCAGTACCAGATCCACCTGATCCGAGCCGGGGCGGTGCATCAGTTCATCCTGGGAATAGGCGGTCGCCATGATGATGATGGGTGACCGCTCCTGCTGCTCGAAGGCACGGCGAATGGCCAGGCAGGTCTCGAGCCCGTCCATGCCCGGCATGATCCAGTCGAGCAGGATCACGTCGAAACGCTCCCCCTGGCGCAGCAGATGGTGCAGCGCCTGCTCACCGGACTCCACCACCCGCGACTGCCATCCGAGGGAACCCACCGTCATCGACAGGGCGTCGCGGGTCACCTGATTGTCGTCGGCGATGAGCAGCGAGATGTGCTGCAGACGCTCGTTCAAGGCCTCGGGCCGCTCTACCTGCTCCAGCCGGACGCGGAACCAGAATTCGCTCCCCTTGCCAAGCTCGCTGGTGACGCCGATGTCCCCCCCCATCAGGTTCACCAGGCGGCGACTGATGGTCAGACCAAGCCCGGTGCCCCCAAAGCGGCGACTGGTGGAGGAGTCTGCCTGGGAGAAGGCATTGAAAATGTTGGCCTGCTGCTCGGGGGGAATGCCGATCCCGGTGTCGCGCACCCGAAACAGCAAGGTGGCCATGCCGTCTTGCTCTGCTTCCAGCAAGACCTTGACCTCCACCTCGCCGCGTTCGGTAAACTTGATGGCATTGCCGGTCAGGTTGAGCAGCACCTGCTCGAGGCGCAGGGCGTCCCCAATCAGATGGGAAACCGGCTCGGGGGCACTGCTCACCACCAGTTCGAGGTGCTTCTGGCCAACGCAGGTGGACATGATGGCCGCCACGTGATCGAGCACCTCTTCCAGACTGAATGGCACCCGCTCAAGCTCAAGCCGACCCGACTCAATCTTTGAGAAATCAAGGATGTCGTTGATGATCCCGAGCAGCGCCTGCCCGGCCTGGTGGATTTTGCGCACCAGGGCATGCTGACCATCGTCGAGACCTCCCTGTTCGAGCAGGTAGGTCAGCCCCATGATGGCGTTCATGGGGGTGCGGATCTCGTGGCTCATGTTGGCGATGAAATCACCTTTGACCTGTGCCAACCTGGCCGCTTCCTGCTGGGCCAGTTGCTCCTTGTGCCTGCTGCGCACCAGTGCAGCCACACCGGCACCAAACAACAGCAGCAGCACGGCGCTGGCGGCCAAGATGATCCCCCAGATATGAGTGCGAATGGCCTGCAGCTCGCTGTGCGGCACCAAGGACGCGGCTTTCCAGATCAGCTGATCATGATTCTGTGCCGGGTACAGGGTGGTCCAGCTCCAGAGTCCGTCGGCAGACTCCATCTGGCCGTTTGATGCGTCCCAGAACGCCTGCCAGGCCTGGGGGGAAGTGTGCTTCAGGGTGAGATCCGGGCGCTCGAGCATGAAGCCCCACTCCCGGGATGGGTCCGGGCTGCGCAGCCAGTATCCGTCCTGGTTGAACAGCATGGTGTGATCGGCTGCCTTGCCGCTGCTGTCGGCAAACTCCTTGAGCATACGGGCGGCCTGGACGTTGATAAGCAGCAAACCAAGATCACGCCCCCCAAGGCGCAGACGCTTGGCAATGCGGATCATGGGGTTGAAGGGGCGATCGATCACCCCGTGTTCAACGTTGAGATCGAGCGGCGAGACGTAGACCCGCTCCCAAGGCAGCGCCATGGCATCACGAAAGTAGTAACGATCCCCCTTGTTCTGCAACTGGTCGTCCGCCACCCGCCACAGACGCGGACCCTGACGATCGATGCGCACTAGCTCCATGCCATCCGGGGCAAGCCAACGCACCTGGGCATAGTCGGGATTGCGGTTCATCAGGATGGTGAACTGGACGGCCAGGGTGTCACGGTCATTGCGAGCCGCCGCTTCGAGCAGGATGGGTTCTTCCGACATGCTGCGCACATGGCGCAGTGGCACCGCCAGCTCGCCGTCAAGGCGGCCGCTGGCGAGCGCCAGGAAAGTGCTCTCATCGCTGCGAACGCGATAGAGCTCGCGCTCGATCAGTGCATTGCCCAGCAGATAGCCACCCGCCAGGACCAACAGCAGAATAGGTGAAAACAGCAGGATATATGTCCGTACGATTCCCTTCATAACGGTCAACATCGCCCCGAAAAATGGACTTGTCCGAGTACTTCTTGAACATCAGAGCACCACAACACGTGTCCTGCTGTCAATCATGCCTACAAGTAAAGACCAATAGTGCTGTTTGAGTATTTTATTTTCCCGGAAAAAATGCTGTAAAAACAAAGAGGCCACCCGATTGGGTGGCCTCTTCACAGGAAAGTTCGTTGTCGATTAGACGCGAACGAAATCCAGGTGAACCAGCTTGTAACGAACCGGGTGACGCTGGATAGCTTTCACGTTCACTTTGACTTCTTCACCGTTGATGACCAGGGTCAGCTCGGAGGAGTAGAACTCCGGCTTCTCTTGGGCCAGGATCAGCTTCTTGTGGTCCAGGGTAACGGACACGGCTTCTTTGCCTGCACCGTAAACGATGGCAGGAACCAGGTCAGCATGACGCAGGCGGCGGCTCGCACCTTTCCCCAGGTCAGAACGGACTTCAGCTTGGAATACGAAAGACATAGTGATTATCTCTTTTAAGATGAATGTATGGTGTTGACTGCGACCGGTCAGCACCTCGCAAAACGAGCGCGAATACTAGCACGGGCCCGGAGGGGATACAAGGAAAGAACCCGCGGCACTCCTCTCTAGGCAAAAAGGCACTCCACCACGCCTCTCGCCATCCCCTAACGCCCCTGCTCCAGACGGGCAAACTGCTGCTGTCGCCGGGCCGGGCTCAGGGCATCGAATTGCGCCAGAGTCTGCGCTTTCGGGCAATAGAGGCGCTGCCCGGCCTGTACCTGGATCCCTTTGGCCATCCTGTCACGATTTTCCTGCACCAGCGCCAGCAGATAACTGTAAGTATCCGAGCCGCCGGCCTCCTTTGACTGAAGCTGGCTTGCAATGCGCCACAGGGTTTCTCCCGCCGCCACCTGATGACAAACCCGCGATGCCTCCCCTGCCGCCGTGGCGGAAAGAGTCAGGGTCGCCTGCTCAGGGGCAGAATCTGCGGTGGCCATGGGCTGTGCATCTCCCTGCCTTGCCAAGGCCTGTGTAGGGACCTGCCCCCCAAGCCGTGCGAGCAAGGGCTCCCCCAGAGGCATCCGCATCTTCCTCTCCCGGGGCAGGGAGAACTCGGCGACAAAGGCGACAGCGCCCTGGACTTCGAACGAGGGGGCCGAGGAGGCGGCTTGCTGTACTGATTGGTGGGGCGCCATGCCATAGGCCATCTCATCGATGCGCTTTAGCCTGGCCAGGTAAGCCTTGGAGAGCTGGGCCTCCCCTTCGAACAGATCGAAGGGGGGCACCAGCCGGGCAGGAAAGAGGATCTGCCAGCGGCCATTCTTCTTTCTCTGTTCAAGTGGGGGAAACTGATTGCCCCGCCAGGCCGCAAAAATGGGCGGCACGGGGCGCAGCACCGGATAGTACTCCGGGTTGAGCTGCACCCAGGTTTGTTCCGCAATGGGTTGATACCCGCTGATGTTGACCAGTGCCACCCCCAACCAGATCCCCAGCATATGACGGCCTCCCTTCCCTTTGGCGTCTCGTTGCTTTCACACTATGGCTCAGAAAACAGATAGATAGTAGCTTAGCACTGGGCAATGGCGCTCTGCACCCGTTTATCCGAGATAGGGTATGGCGTCCCCAGTTGCTGGGCGAAGAAGGAAACTCGCAGCTCCTCGATCATCCAGCGGATATTGGCCACCTCGGCCGGGATCAGCTGGGATTTGGGGATCTTGGCGAGCAGTGCCTTGTACTCCGACTCCACGCTGTGCACCTTGAGCATGTAGACCCGATCCCGGTTGGGATCGATGGCGAGCTTCTCGAGCCGCCGCTCGATGGCCCGCAGGTAGCGCAGCAAGTCAGGCAGCCGCTGCCAGCCGGTCTCGGTGACAAAGCCCTTGTGAATGAGGTTACCCAACTGCTGCTGGATGTCCGACATGGCAAAGGCGGTGTCGAGCTGCATCTTGCCCTTGAGCCGTTTCTTGATCTCATGGGAGAGGGTCAGCACGGCTTCCACCTGTTTGGCCACCTCCACCACCGCATCGTTGAGCTCGGCGCGGACATACTCCTTGAGCGCCTCGAAACCCGCCTCGTCCCAAGCCAGCCCGCCGTGCTGCTCAATCAGCTTGTCGCAGCCGCAGGCGATGCAGTCGTCAATCAGCTCGGCCACCTTGCCAAAGGGGTTGAAATAAAGTCCCAGCTTGGCCTTGTTGGGCAACTTCTCCTGCAGATACTTGATGGGAGATGGCACGTTGAGCAGCACCAGCCTGCGTTGGCCTGCCCACATCAGCTGCTGCTGCACCACTGGACTCTCCACCAGCTGGATGGCGACCGAATCCTTCTGATCCACCAGGGCCGGATAGGCTTTCACCTCGAACCCGCCCCGCTTCTGGCTGTACTCTTGCGGCAGCTCGCCAAAGCTCCACAGGGTGAGGCCAGACTGCTCGATGTCATCGTCCGCCACTTGCGACAGGGTCTCCTGCACCTTGCCGCGCAGGGACGCTTTCAATGCCTCCAGATCCTTGCCTTCCGCCACCTTCTTGTGCTTGTCGTCCACCACACGGAAGGTGAGTTTCAGGTGATCGGGCACCGCAGCCCAATCCCAGGATTCACGGGGCACGGTCACGCCGGTCATGCGGCGCAGCTGACGCTCCATCTCGTCCAAGAGCGGCCCCTGCTCGGGGTTGATACTGGCGAGCAACGCGTCGGCGTAGTTGGGCGCCGGCACGAAGTTCTTGCGCATCGGCTTTGGCATCGACTTGATAAGAGCGACGAGCAGCTCATGACGCAGCCCCGGGATCAACCACTCGAACCCCTTCACCTCCACTTGGTTGAGCAGCGGCAGCGGAATATGCAGGGTCACACCGTCCGCCGCCTCCCCCGGCTCGAACTGATAGGTCAACTTGAGCTTGAGGCGCCCCTGCTGCCAGAAGTTGGGGTAGTCGAGATCGCTGATGTGGGCCGCATCCCCCTTCATCAACATCTCTTTTTCGAAGTTGAGCAGCTCGGCGTCCTGCTTTTGCGCCTCTTTCCACCACTTGTCAAAGTGGCGGCTTGATATCACCTCCTCCGGCAGACGGGCATCGTAGAAGCGGAACAAGTCCTCATCATCCACCAGGATGTCGCGCCGGCGGGATTTGTGCTCCAGCGCCTCTACCTCGGCCAGGAGCTTGCGGTTATCGCTGAAGAAACGGTGGCGGGTCTCGAAATCCCCCTCCACTAGGGCGCGGCGGATAAACAGCTCGCGGCACAGCGCCGGATCGATGCGGCTGAAGTTGATGATGCGCTCGTTGACCAGGGTCAGGCCATAAAGCGTCACCTTCTCCTTGGCCATCACGGCACCATTTTTCTTCGACCAGTGGGGGTCGCTGTGGTGTAGCTTGATGAGGTGCCCCGCCAGCGGCTCCACCCACTCGGGTTCAATCTTGGCGTTGATGCGGGCATAGAGGCGCGAGGTCTCCACCAATTCTGCGGCCATCACCCACTTGGGCGGCTTTTTGAACAGACCGGAGGCCGGGAAGAGGTGGAAGCGGCCGTTGCGGGCCCCGAGGAATTCGGGCTTTTCCAGATCCTTGTTGCCGATATGGCTCAAAAGACCGGTCAAGAGCGCACAGTGCACCGTCTTGAAGTCTGCCGGTTCCTGGTTGGCCTTGAAGCCCAGCTCTTTGACCGTCTGGCGCAGCTGGAAGTGAATGTCCTGCCACTCGCGCACCCGCAGGTAGGAGAGAAACTCCTTCTGGCACATGCGGCGAAACGGGTTGCTGCCAAGGAGATCCTGCTGCTCTTTCAGATAGTTCCAGAGGTTAACAAAAGCGAGGAAGTCGGAATCCTTGTCCTCAAAGCGCCTGTGCTGTTCGTCGGCGGCCTGCTTCTTCTCCATGGGCCGCTCGCGGGGATCCTGAATGCTGAGGGCGGCGGTGATCACCATCACCTCGCTCAGGCAACCGGTCTGCGCCGCACTGATCACCATCTTCGCCAGACGCGGATCAAGGGGGATACGCGAGAGCTGGCGACCTGTCTCGGTCAGCTGCAGCTTGGCTTCGCGATCGCCGGTGGCGGGCAGCTCGCGCACCGCCTCCAGCTCTTTCAAGAGGGTCAGACCGTCCTTGATATGGCGCGACTCGGGTGGCTCGACGAAGGGGAACGCCTCCATATTGCCAAGGCCGAGCGCCAGCATCTGCAAGATGACGGAGGCCAGGTTGGTGCGCAGGATCTCGGGGTCGGTAAAGGCCGGACGGCCGTTGAAATCCTCCTCGGAGTAGAGGCGGATACAGATACCGTCCGCCACCCGGCCACAGCGCCCTTTACGCTGGTTGGCGCTGGCCTGGGAGACCGGCTCGATGGGCAGGCGCTGCACCTTGGTGCGCCAGGAGTAGCGGCTGATGCGGGCGGTGCCCGGATCGATGACGTAGCGAATGCCCGGCACCGTCAGCGAGGTCTCCGCCACGTTGGTGGCCAGCACGATGCGCCGCCCGGCATGTTGCTGAAACACCTTGTTCTGCTCGGCGTTGGAGAGGCGGGCGTAGAGCGGCAATACCTCGGTATCGCGCAGGTTGAGCTTGCGCAGGGCATCGGCAGTATCGCGGATCTCCCGCTCGCCGTTCATGAAGATGAGGATGTCCCCGAGCCCCTCGCGTGCCAGCTCTTCCACCGCATCGAAGATCCCCTGCAGCTCGTCACGCTCTTCCAGCCCTTCGCTTTTATCACTGACGAGCGGGCGGTAGCGCACCTCCACCGGGTAGGTGCGGCCAGAGACCTCGATCACCGGCGCCTTGTTGAAATGGCGGGAGAAACGTTGCGGGTCGATAGTGGCCGAGGTGATGATCACCTTGAGATCGGGGCGTTTGGGCAGCAGTTGCTTGAGATAGCCCAGGATGAAGTCGATGTTGAGGCTGCGCTCGTGGGCCTCATCGATGATGATGGTGTCGTACTGGGTGAGCATCCGGTCGTTCTGGATCTCCGCCAGCAGGATACCGTCGGTCATCAGCTTGATGTGGGTCTGCTCGCTCACCTGATCGGTAAAGCGCACCTTGTAACCCACGTAGTGGCCAAGCTCGGACTCCATCTCCTCGGCGATGCGGGCTGCGACGGTACGGGCCGCCAGACGGCGCGGCTGGGTGTGGCCGATGAAGCCCTTGACCCCACGCCCGAGCGCCAGACAGATCTTGGGGATCTGGGTGGTTTTGCCCGAACCGGTTTCGCCGGCGATGATCACCACTTGATGCTCTTCAATGGCTTTGGCGATCTCCCCCTGCTTCTGGCTGACTGGCAGATTGTCCGGATAGGTGACCTTGGGCACGCCCGCCAGACGGGACTGATAGCGCGCCTGTGCCACATCCAGGTCAGCGGCGATGGTCTCGAGCACGGCAGCCTGCTTGGCTTCCGGCAGCTTCTTGACCCCGTGCAGTCGACTGGAGAGACGGCGGGCGTCGAGATTCATGCAGGCGGTAAGACGGCGGCGCAGCGCCTCGATAGAGAGAGACAAGGTACGAATTCCTTAAAAGAGTGCCCATCAAGGGCCATATCGATAGCTGGGGGAGATCCTAAAGAGCGAAGCTGGGCGGTGCAAGCCTTAAAGCGCCGCGCCAGCACATCAAGCCGGAGGCGTCATGACCGTCACGGATGAAAAGAGCAGGCCGGAGCCTGCTCTTTGAAAACAACCAGACAACACCGTTCAGACTCTGGCCTGATGCACGAAACAGGTGCCAAGCTGGGCGTGGATGGCCTGCATCACATTGTGGCGGTTGATGACCCCGAGCAGGCGCCCCTCCTCCACAACAGGATAGATCTTGGGCTTTTGACCCATCATCATCTCCGCCAGATCCAGGATGCTGGTGTCGGGACCGACTGCCAGCACCTCCTTGCGCATCACATCCCTGACCTGGGCCACCTGTTCACAGTGGTAGGCCTCCTTGAGCATGACGGCGATGCAATCCTGCTCGGAGACCCAGCCAATCAGATGTCCCTGGCTGTCCACTACGGGGCCGCCCAACTGATGACTGTTGAGAAATTTTTCCACCGCCGCCTGTACCATCATCTCTGCGCTGAAGGTGATGGGCTTGGTCTGCATGTAGTCCTTTGCCTTGAGTGATTCCATGACGCTTTCCCCCAACGAGCCTCCCGGGGGGAGGCAAGAGCCGGGCACTATGTCCGGCTCACTCCAAGCATAGTCCGCATGGATCAGGAGATGGATTGCAGCAAGAGCAAGAGCTCGTTCTGGCTGTGGCAGTCGGTCTTCTTGAACACCCCTTTCAGGGTGGAGCGCACGGTTTCCACCTTGACACCGCGCAGCTCCGCAATGTCGTTGCTGCTGTAACCCTTGCTCATCAGCACCAGCAACTCCTTCTCGCCGATGGTGAGGGGATAGAGGCTGGCCAGCGCTTCGATGTCGGGGTTGAAGGCGTGCTCGGGGTCACGCAGCACCACTTCCACATAGCGTTCAAAGCGGCTGAGTCCGCTCATCAGGGTGCATTGGACCAGCAGCGGGCGCAGGTTAGGCTGACGGGGAATGGACATATAGGCGCTGGCGCCGGGCAGCAAATAGGCAAAGCCATTGAGGATCTCCTTGAGCTGACGTTGCTGCTCCTTATTCTGCAAAGAGAAAATGCCATTGATGGCCCGCAATTCCACATTTTCATCGGCGATACGGTTGAAGGCCACATTGGAATAATGAATATGCCCCTTGTCGTCTATGATGGCGCTGGGCTTATTATGGTTTTTCACCAGCTGTTGCAACTGATAGTTCTGGGTTTCCAGGGCCAGCAAGTTCCAATAATGGTGGCTCCAGGCCGCCAGTCCGGAATAGATTTCGGAGAGCGAAGTGAGGTCGCGACTGCTGAAATCATCTTGCGCTGCACCACGGTAACTGCACAGGCTGCTCAGCCCCCTCCCTTTCACCTGGCAGACGCCGCCGGCGGCGAATTGGGCGCCGAAACTTGCCAGCAGGCCCACCGAGCTTGAAATGCTGTTGGCGCTGACGATCCCCTTGCACCCTTTATCCAGATAATGGTTGAACCACACATCCTGGCGATGATGTTGCAGGTAAAACTGCTGCTGTGCCTCGGTCAGACCGCTGGAAAAAAGCTTTATTCCGTCGCTCTTGTCATCATCCCGCAATAAAAACAGGGATGAACTGCAGGAAACGTCGGCGCGAAATTGGTCCACGACGAGCTTAATGTCAGAATCATTAATACCGCACTCGTATAACTGGCTGATATAGGGCGATATCCTTTCTTTCTCTAATGCCTTCACACCCGAACTCCTAATTCTTATTTTTATTGAAGAGGCATCTTACTCTGCAATGGGATAGCCGAAAAGTAGTCAAATGAACAAAGGGTTTATGATTTATTCATAAATAGTCATGAATATAGGCTCATGAATGAATATGACCAGAAAGGGTAAATAGCCGCTCATGTTTTTCCTGGCGCTGGTCGCTTACCTCCCTGTTTTGCCTCTTGATGCCTCACCACCCACTTGCCATCCCGGCCCCTCTTCCCCCCAAGATCACGCTTTTCAACCTTGGGGTCATCTGCATCCACACCGATTCACATGTTGCATTTTGGTGACTTTGGTGTTTCCATTTTGAGCGCCGGACGATATTGTATATACAAATCATCCCCTCAATGGAATTGAACCATGCGGATAACAAGGAGAGAAAATGGAACCTGAACACACGCTCACTGCACCGGCAGGATCAGGGGCCGGCATCAAGCTGCTGCTGGCCAGTCTGCTTGGCATCGCCATCTTTTTTGTTCCCTTCGAGCTTGGCGGGCGCAGCACCATAGTGGTGGATCACCTGGCCGGCTTTCTGATTGCCCAGCGCCCCCTTGCCCTGACCCTCATTCTCTTGCTCATCGCCTATGGCGCCATCACCCCCTTGCTGGATGGCCGCTGGCGTGCCCGTCCCATCGACAGGGTATTGAGCCTGTTCAAGCTGCTCGGGCTGGCCCTGGCCATTTTGTATGTCACAGACTGGGGCCCTGCCTGGTTGATGACCCCGGATCGCCTCCCCTTCCTGTTCGACAAACTGGCCATGTCAGTGGGTCTCATCGTGCCTATCGGCGCCATGGCCCTGACCTTCCTGCTCGGTTTCGGCCTGCTGGAATTCATCGGGGTGCTGATGCAACCCGTGATGCGCCCCTTGTGGCGCACGCCGGGTCACTCCGCCATCGATGCGGTCGCCTCTTTCGTCGGCAGCTACTCGGTGGGCCTGCTCATCACCAACCGTGTCTTCCTCGCGGGCAAGTACACGGTGCGAGAAGCCGTCATCATCGCCACCGGCTTCTCCACCGTCTCGGCCGCCTTCATGATCATCGTGGCCAAGACCCTCAACCTGATGGGACACTGGAACTTCTACTTCTGGTCCACCCTGGTGATCACTTTCATCATCACCGCCATCCTGGCGCGCGTTCCTCCCATCAGTCGCCTGGCTCACCATGGGGAGACCGACGAGCCGCTACCGGCTGGCATGAGCCGCTGGCAGGCGGCCCTCACCTGCGGCCTGACCCAGTCCCACCAGGCCGATCCACTGCTGCGGCAATTGAAGGACAACCTCAGGGACGGTCTTCACATGGCCGCTGCCGTGGTGCCCACCATACTGTCCGTCGGTCTGCTGGGCCTGCTGCTGGCAAAGCACACTCCCCTGTTCGATCTGCTGGGCTGGCTGCTCTGGCCACTGACCTGGCTGCTGGATCTCGGCGAGCCGCTCGCCACCGCCAAGGCCCTCTCGGCCGGTCTGGCCGAGATGTTCCTGCCCGCCATCCTGCTCAAGGATGCCGACCTGCTGGTGCGCTATGTCGCGGCCGTGGTTTCGGTCAGCTCGGTGCTCTTCTTCTCTGCCTCCATCCCCTGCATCCTGGCCACCCGGATCCCGGTGAGCGTGGGACAGCTGGTGGTGATCTGGCTGCTGCGCACCCTGCTTGGCATCCTGCTGGCCGCCTTGTGCGGCAGGCTGGCGCTGGCCCTCGGCTGGCTCGGTTGACCAAGGCTCATAAAAAAACAAAGCGCCATCAGGCGCTTTGTTTTTATCGGGATTGTCTCAGGGGGCGATGACGGCGAACCGGCCGCTGTTGAAATCATCTATCGCCTGATGGATCTCTGCCTCGCTGTTCATGACAAAGGGCCCATAACCCACGATGGGTTCATCGATGGGCTCGCCACTCAACAGCAACAAGCTGGCCTCGCCCTCCGCCTCCAGCATGAACTCCTCCCCGTTGGGATCGAGCAGCACCAGTTGTGCTTCGCCCGCGCGCTCCTGACCGTTGATCAAGAGAGAGCCCTTGAGCACCACCAAGGCGCTGTTCCATCCCGCTACCGCCGGCAGCACCACGCTGGCCCCGCCCTTGAGCCGCAGATCCCAGATGTTCATGGGCGAGAAGGTTCGGGCTGGCCCCTCTACCTCGCCTTGTTGCAACCCGGCATCGTTCCCGGCGATGATGCGCACCCGCACATCGCCCTCCTTGAGGCTCAGTTGCGGGATGGTGTCGCTGGTGATGCCCTGATAACCGGGCATCGACATCTTGTGTTTGGCGGGCAGGTTGACCCACAACTGCACCATGTCGAGGGTGCCACCACGACGGGTGAACCCCTGGGAGTGGAACTCGTCGTGCATGATGCCGGCGGCGGCCGTCATCCACTGCACGTCTCCCGGACCGATGATCCCCCCCTGGCCGGTCGAGTCGCGATGGGCGACCTCCCCTTCATAGACGATGGTGACCGTCTCGAAGCCACGGTGCGGGTGCTCCCCCACTCCCCTGGCATGATCGGCGGGCTCGAAATGTGCCGGACCAGCCCTGTCCAGCAGCAGGAAGGGGCTCAAGGCGCGGCCATGGGTCTGATACGAGAACAGCGAGCGAACCGGGAATCCGTCGCCGACCCAGTGTTGTCGAGGGGCGCTGTAAATACCGATGACTCTTTTCATGATGCTCTCCTGGGTGATCGTCACGGGATGTGCCGTTGCTCGCATTGTGAGTCTGGAACGCTGCACCCGGTAGACGTAAAATTTGCCATCAGCGTCCTATTTTGTGAACGATAAACCCATGCAACAGGATCTCAACGACCTCTATTTCTATGTCCAGGTGGTGGATCACGGGGGCTTTGCCCAGGCTGGCAGGGCCCTCGGCATGCCAAAATCGCGGCTCAGCCGCCGCATCGCCATGCTGGAGGAGCGACTCGGAGTGCGTCTTATCCAGCGTTCCACCCGCAGCTTCACCGTCACCGAACTCGGGCAGGCTTATTACACCCGTTGCCGGGCCATGCTGGTGGAAGCCGATGCGGCGCAGGATCTCATCGCCGCGACCCAGAGCGAGCCTTGCGGTCTGGTTCGCATCGCCTGCCCCATCGATCTGCTGCACGCCCACGTAGGGAGGATGCTGGTCTCCTTCGCCCTGGCCCATCCCAGCGTCAAGGTGCAACTCGTCGGGGTCAACCGGGCGGTGGATTTGGTCGCGGAGGGGTTGGACATGGCGCTCAGGGTGCGACCACTGCCCCTGGAGGACAGCGATCTCGCCATGCGGGTGCTGGGTTATGCGACCCAGTGTCTGGTGGCAAGTCCGGCCCTTGTCGCGTCACTCGGCATGCCCCGGGCCCCCGCAGATCTGCTGTCATGGCCGAGCCTCGGTCATGGCGCCAGCCTGGAAGGCCATCACTGGACCCTGCTGGGCCCCGATGGGGCCCGAGTCAAACAGCACCACAGCCCCCGCTTTGCCACCACCGACATGCAGACATTGCGTCAGGGGGCGATCGACGGGCTCGGGGTCGTGCAACTGCCCACCATGATGATGAATGAGCCCCTGGCCGATGGCCGGCTGGTGCGTCTGCTCCCCGACTGGGCCCCGCGCCAGGAGGTGATCCACGCGGTCTTCCCCTCACGCCGCGGTCTGCTGCCTGCCATCCGCGCCCTCATCGATCATCTGGTCGAGGGCTTCTCCCCCCTGGGGCAGGCAAGTGCGCCGCCCCCGCCATGATCTGTGCATGGCCGTTCCCGGGGGTGCCGACATGCAAAAGGCCAGAGCTTGGCTCTGGCCTTTTCATTTTTCCCCTTCTCAGAGGAGGGGAAACAGATACGGGCAGTATCCTCAGAAGGGCATCTTGAAGCCCGGGGGCAGTTGCATGCCGCCGGTCAGCTCGCCCATCTTGGCCTTGTTCTGCTCTTCCACGCGGCGCACGGCGTCATTGACGGCGGCGGCGACCAGATCTTCCAGCATCTCCTTGTCATCTTCCATCAGGCTGGGATCGATCTCGATACGACGCACGCTGTGGCTGCCGGCCATGGTCACCTTGACCATGCCTGCTCCCGCCTCGCCGACCACTTCCATCTGGGCCAGCTGCTCTTGCATCTTCTGCATGCGCTCTTGCATCTGTTGGGCCTGTTTCATCAGGTTACCCATTCCACCTTTACCAAACATAGATCGTCTCTCGTCTTGAAATCCGGCATCCAGCGCCGGGCTGTGGGTTCATCTGCCCTAAGTGGGGGCAGCCAAAGGTTTTTTCAACCGGGGGCAAGCCCCGGCACGGTTTTTTCACCGCAATTCAGCGACTCAGGGGTTCGATGCTCTCGGGATGGAGCACGGCGCCGAAACGCTGCTGCAAGAATTGTACGTTGGGATCCGCCGCCAGATCCCGGCTCACCTGTTCACGCACCCCGAGATAGAGACGATGCTCTATCTCGAGCGGCGTCTCCCGCGCGGGATCCGAGCCCAGGGTCACATCGATGTGAACCGGGCCGCCCAGCTCGGGACCGATGATCTCGGCCAGATCGGCGCGGGCCTTGTCGCTCACCAGATGGCGCTGCTCGGGTTTGAGCAGCAGGGAGACCCGATTGCCTTCCCGGGTCATCACCGCGTTGATGGCCAGTTGACGCAGCCGACCACCCACCCCGGTGCGGGCGATGAGCTCGGCCCAGGCGTCCCCGCAATTGACCAGCAAGGACGAGGGGATCAGACGGGCGACCTCTCCCTCCTCCTCGGGCTGGGCGTCGCTCTCCAGGGCATCCCAGTCGATGGTCTCCATCAATGCAATGGCGGGCTGAGGCTCGCTGGCGGCCACTGGAGGCGCGGCAGACACCATAGCGACAACCGCAGGTGCCGCCGCATCCGCGCTGCCGACGTCAGCGCCCAGATCCCAGGGCGGCAGATCCTCCTGCGAAGGAGGAGCCATGGTGGCGGGAGCTGGCTGAGCGGAAGTCACTGCCCGCGTGGGCAACGGGGCACTGGCAAACCCCTCGTCAAACCCCTGATTCAGATACTCTTCGTAGTCACTGGCCCCCTCTTCATAGGCATCGAGAGGGGGCAGGTCGTCATACCCCGTTTGCATGGCAGATCCCTGCCCCGGCATCTCGGGCCGCGCCGCTGGTTGCACCTCGGCCAGGGGCGAAGTCGCGCCGGCAGGCATCGCAGGGGCCGGTTTGGTCGCGGCCACCGGTTTGACGGGAGTGATCCGGGCAGGCGCGGCGTTTGCACTCTGCTCGCCACGCAGGCGGCTTCGCAGCAGATTGCGCTTGCCAAGCAGGCTCTGCATGCTGGAGGTCGAAGAGATGGTGACGTCTTCCCCTTGAACCTCAACCTGCTGCGTCTGCCCGGCGTCATCCGCCGCCAACGGCGCAGAGGCAGGCTCTGCAGGCGGACTGGTGGGCACCACGGCCTCGTAACCCATCCGTTCGGCCTCGCGCAGCAGCTCATCCTGCTCGGCAAAGAGCGGATCCAGCAC
Organism: Aeromonas sp. FDAARGOS 1418; assembly: GCF_019048585.1. NCBI lineage: Bacteria > Pseudomonadati > Pseudomonadota > Gammaproteobacteria > Aeromonadales > Aeromonadaceae > Aeromonas > Aeromonas sp. FDAARGOS 1418. The sequence goes on from NZ_CP077387.1 coordinate 3,078,620, forward strand.
TGCGCCCTCCTCCGCCTTGAGTGCGGGGGCGACGTGCTCGGCCTCAAGGACCGATGCTGGCGCGGCGGGAGCCTGTGGTGCTGCGCTGGCAGCCGGGGCCGGCTCAGCCCCCTGAGGCTTTCCCGGCAGGAGCGGCGCGTTTTCCCTCGCAGCCGCCATCACGCCGGTGTGCCCTGTCATGAGAGGCTGGGCCGCCAGGTTGGCGGGATGGACCACCTCGCGCCGGGGCGAGAAGGCCAGCATCCGCAGACAAGTCATCTCCAGTGCGGTGCGCCCGTCAGGGGCCCAGGGCAGATCCTTGCGCCCCCCCAGCACGATTTGATAGCAGAGCTGTACCTCTTCCGGGCTCATGGCTCCGGCAAGCTGCAGCAAGGCATCGGCATCCGCCCCCTGCTCCTGCACGCTCGCAGGCAGCAGTTGCGCCATGGCCACCCGATGGAGCAAGGCTTCCAGCTCGGCGTGAAGCTGGTCGAAATCCGGCCCCAGGGTAGCAATCTCGGTGATCTTGGCCATGGTGGCCGGGGCATCCTGGCGCAGCACTGCCTCCAGCAACTGGTGCAGGTGGTGATGATCGAGGGTCCCCAGCATGGTGAGCACGCTCTCCAGGCGCACGCTGCCGTTGCCGTGGGCCAACGCCTGATCGGTGAGGCTCAGGGCATCGCGCATGCTGCCGTCGGCCGCCTTGGCCAGGGCCAGCAGGGCGCGAGGCTCGAAGGGTTGGCCCTCCTGGTCCAGCACCCATTCGAGCTGCCTGGCAATCTGGGTCTGATCCAGGCTCTTGAGATGAAACTGCAGGCAGCGCGAGAGGATGGTGATGGGGAGCTTCTGCGGATCCGTGGTGGCCAGCAGGAATTTCACATAGGGGGGCGGCTCTTCCAGGGTTTTGAGCAGCGCATTGAAGCTGTGGCGCGACAGCATGTGCACTTCATCGATGAGGTACACCTTGAAACGACCACGGGCCGGACGGTACTGCACGTTGTCGAGCAGTTCGCGGGTGTCTTCCACCTTGGTGCGGGACGCCGCATCGATTTCCAGCAGATCGACGAAATTGCCCTGATCGATCTCGCGGCAGGTATCGCACACACCGCATGGATGGCTGCTGATCCCCTGCTCGCAGTTGAGGCTCTTGGCCAGGATGCGGGCGATGGTAGTCTTGCCCACCCCGCGGGTCCCGCTCAGCAGGTAGGCGTGATGCAGCCGTCCCTGATCCAGGGCATTGGTCAGGGCAGTCAGCACATGTTGCTGGCCGACCACTTGTTCAAACGTATGGGGGCGCCATTTGCGCGCCAAAACCTGATAGCTCATAGATCTCGATGCTGGGAAACGAGGCATTGAGGCTGGATGCTAACACAAATGGAGGGCTGGCTGTATGGGGGATGCGCCGCCTTGGGAGGGATCGCTTGAATTTCAAACCGGTGCCCGTTCAGGCACCGGTTTGCGGCAGAAAGCAGGGTGACGAGGCCTGCCGCGCGAAGAGGCGATTTACGCCCCCGCGAGTTCCACCAGAGAGACCACCTTGACGCCGGCGGCGGTCAGGCGGGCATCACCGCCCAGGGACGGCAGGGAGATGATGAAAGCGGCATCCGCTACCTCACCGCCGGCGCGGCGGATGAGCTTGACGGTGGCATCGACGGTGCCGCCGGTGGCCAGCAGATCGTCCACCACCAGCACCTTGTCACCGGGCACGATGGCATCGGTGTGCAGTTGCAGAGTGTCGGTGCCGTACTCCAGGGCGTAGGACTCCTCGATGACGGCGCGGGGCAGCTTGCCCGGCTTGCGCACCGGCACGAACCCCAGCCCCATGGCGTAGGCAACCGGGGCGCCGAAGATGAAGCCACGGGCCTCGGTGCCGACAATCTTGGTGATGCCTTGATCACGGTAATGATCGGCCAGCAGATCGATGGTGGCCTTGAAGGCCTCGGCATTCTCGATCAGGCTGGTGATGTCGCGAAACAGAATGCCCGGCTTCGGATAGTCGGGAATGGTCTTGATGCTCGCTTCGATAAACTTCAGGGTTTCCGGATTCATTATTTGACCGCTTATTTTTTGAGCCCTGCCATGGCGGCGCACGGGGTCTCCGCCTGGGGGCAATAAAAAGGCCCGTCACGCAAAAATGACGAGCCAACTCCATAGCATTATTGCCGCGATAGCTTAGGGATTTCACTTCTTCATTGCAACCGGCTCCAGCACCGGCAGACGCATCAACCAGGTGAGCAGGATCACCATTATGACAACCAGCAGCCATCTCACCCAGGGCAATGGCACCACCAGCAGCGATACCGAAAACGAGATCAGGATGAAGATGATGGCGCGGCGTCTGGCATGGCGGCGAATGCCGCGATACTGCTGCCAATCGAGGATGGGGGGGCCAAACCAGGGATGCGCCAGCAACCAGCCATGAAAGCGGGGGGAGGAGCGCGCAAACAGCGCCGCCGCCAGCAACATGAAGGGGGTGGTCGGCAACAGGGGCAGGACTATCCCGACTATCCCGGTGGCGAAGGCAAGCCAGCCCAGGGCCATCAGACACCAGCGTTTCATGGGTACTCCTCTGCATGTATCTCTGCCTTTAGCCTAACAGAGTTGGCCCGGAAGCTGACAGCCTGGCCCAGTCTGCGACCGTCGATGGGGGCCATCGAGTGGGCAGACGGCTGACAATCCCGGCCATTGCCACTACAATCTGCGCTCTTTTTTCTCCCCTTGTCTTCGGAAGCAGCTATGCGCGTTATTTTGGCCCCCATGCAGGGGGTGCTGGATCACCTGATGCGGGAGGTCCTCACCTCCGTCAATGATTACGACCTCTGCGTCAGTGAATTCATCCGGGTGGTCGATCAACTGCTGCCCGCCAAGGTCTTCCATCGCCTCTGCCCCGAGCTGAAACAGGATGGCAAGACCCGTGCAGGGACCCCGGTACGGGTGCAACTGCTGGGACAACATCCGGAGTGGCTGGCAGAAAATGCCATCCGGGCCATCGAGCTCGGCTCTCCCGGGGTCGATCTCAACTTCGGCTGCCCTGCCCCCACGGTCAACAAGAGCAAGGGGGGCGCCGTGCTGCTCAAGGAACCCGAGACCGTCTATCGCATCGTCAAGGCGGTGCGGGAGGCCGTGCCTGCCCACCTGCCGGTGAGCGCCAAGATCCGCCTGGGATACGATGACAAGGATCTCTATCTGGACAACGCCCAGGCCGTCTATCAGGGGGGGGCCAACGAGCTGGCGGTGCATGCCCGCACCAAGCGCGAAGGCTACAAGGCGCCGGCCCACTGGGAGTACGTGGACGCCATCCGCCGCGCTCTGCCCATCCCCGTCACCGCCAACGGCGAGATCTGGAACCATGCCGATGCCCTGACCTGTGCTCGGGTGTCCGGTTGCGATGCCCTCATGGTGGGCCGGGGCGCCATCTCCCTCCCCAACCTGGCCAACGTGATGAAGACGGGGTGTGCCCACATGAACTGGGCCGAGGTACTGCAACTGATGGTGACCTACACCGAGCAGGATCTGGCGAGCGACAAGGCCGACTACTACCCGAGTCGCATCAAGCAGTGGTTCTCCTACATAGTGCGGGAATACCCCCAGGCCGACGAGCTGTTTCGTCGCATCCGCACCATCAAGACCGCAGAGGAGATCCGCACCGCCCTCGAGCGCGAGTGCGCCTCACAGGCCTAGACTTGGCCGCCGCCCCGCGGCGCCCTATGATGAAGGCTCATTGACAGGAGGTCAGGATGCAGGGAGTGCCGGTCAACTTTACCCATCAGCACGACAGGGCCGATTTTCGCGCCCTGCCGGGGCAGCCTGCGACCGAGCTCTATCGCGCCCACATCCAGCACCACATCTTCGATCCCCATAGTCACGAGGGGTTTGGCCTCGGTGTCATCGAGTGCGGCGCCGAGCGCTTTCGCTATCGCGGCAGCCAGCTCCTGGCCGGTCCCGGCAGCCTGGTGCTGATGAACCCCGATGAGCTGCACACGGGCGAGTCAGCCTGCGAGCAGGGATGGCGCTATCGCATGCTCTACCTGCCCGCCGACCGGCTCGAGGCCATCAGCGGCGAGCGCGACTGGTATTTCACCGATGCCGTGCGAAGCGATCCGCGCACTGCCCCCGTCCTGCAGGCAGCCCTGGATGCCCTCTGGCACTGTGACAGAGAGCTCGCCGCCGACGGCCTGCTGCTAAGGGTGTGCGAGACCCTGCGCCCCCATGCCCGGACCCTGGCGGCCCCGCGCGAAGCGGCCCACCCTCTGGGCCGCGCTATTGACTATATGCAGGCCTGTTTCGCTCGCCCCATTACCCTGGCCGAGCTGGCCGGTGCAGTGAACCTCAGCCCCTACCACTTCCAGCGCAGCTTCAAGGCCCGCTTTCACGTCACCCCCCAGCAGATGTTGATGGCCATCCGCCTGCAGCGCGCCAAGGGGTGGCTGGCTGCCGGCCTGCCCGCTGCCGAGGTGGCCGCCGCCTGTGGTCTGGCCGATCAATCCCACCTCAACCGTGCCTTCCTGCGCCGCTATGGCACCACCCCGGTCCGCTACCAGAAACAGGTGCAGGCTGGCCGCTAAAGCGCAATCTGGTTCAATACGCCCCCCCTTCCCCCCTGCTAGGCTGGCCTCCTTCTTCTTTAGCGGATATGAAACATGTTGATCGGAGTCCTGTTTGCCCTGCTGGCCGGCCTGATGTGGGGGCTCATCTTCGTCGCCCCCCTCTTGGTGGACGGCTATCCCCCCGCCCTGCTCGCGAGCGGCCGCTACCTCGCCTTCGGCCTCATCGTACTGCCGCTCGCCTGGCAGGCACGCAAACACCTGGCGGCCCTCTCGGCCAGCGACTGGCGAGAAGCCCTCGCCCTCACTCTGGTGGGGAACCTCCTCTACTACTTCTGCCTGTCGGGGGCCATCTTGCGCATCGGCTCGCCCCTGGCGGCCATGTTTATCGGCACCCTGCCGGTGGTGACGGCCCTGGCCGCCAACCGCCTCTATGGCGCACGGGACGGTCGCCTCTCCCGCACCCGGCTCTACCCGTCCCTGGTGCTGATGGGGGCCGGCCTCTATCTGGTCAACAGCGCCGAGCTCACCTGGCACACCGAGGCGCGCACCGAACAACTGCTTGGGCTCGCCCTGGCGGTGGGCGCCGTGCTGTGCTGGACTTGGTATCCCCTGCGCAACGCCCGCTGGCTGCGCGAGCACCCGGGCCGCAGTCCGGCCGTCTGGGCCACCGCCCAGGGGCTGGTGACCCTGCCGGTGGCGCTCATTGCCTATCTCGGCAGTCTCGGCCATCTTGCCCTGAGCGCACCGGACTTTCCCCTGCCCTTCGGGCCGACGCCCCTGCGCTTCGTGCTGCTGATGGGGGCGGTGGGGCTCTTCTGCTCCTGGCTCGGCACCCTGTGCTGGAACGAGGCGAGCCAGCGCCTGCCGACCGTGCTGGTCGGGCCGCTCATCGTGTTCGAGACTCTGGCGGGGCTCTTGTATGCTTTTATGCTGCGCGGGATCATGCCCCCCATGAGTACCCTGGTGGGTGTCGTCTGTCTGGTGGCGGGAGTGCTCTACGTCATCACCGGCAAGCCGCAGCACCTGCCGGAAAAACCCGTCAAAGCACGGTTAACTTGACTCATGTCATCTTGATAAACCGCGGGTTTCCCTATACTGGCCGAGTTTTATCACTCGTTTTTGGGGGCTGCTGTGTGTGAAGTGACGCAAGTCCGGTTGGCCGAATGGCATCAGCGCCTTCTGACCGACTGGGCGCAAACAAGAGAGGAGCTGATCCGTCAGCTCAAGGCCTGTCGACAAGATGACTGGGCACAGAAGGTGGAGCGCTGCGAGCGGGATCAACTGGTTGATCTGACCAGCCGTCTCGATCTGCCCGGGGTGGAACACAACGTGGCACGCCTCAAGCGGCTCGACGCGGCGCTCTGCCAGATGGATCTGGGGCTCTATGGCTTCTGCTCCGATTGTGAGGAGCCGCTGCTCCCTGAACAGCTGGAACAGGATCCGACCCTGCAACGCTGCCCGCGCTGCGAGGCCCGCTACCGCAAGGGATTCCACGCTCACGAACTCTGATGGGGGCACCCTTTGTGCCCGCCATTTTCCTCCTCCACCCCTTCTCGCTTCCCATCATGACCAACCCCCTGGTGCGACGATCCCGGCAACCCCTGGGGGCAGCCGCACAGGCATGAAAAAGGGGAGTCATGGACTCCCCTTCTCGTACTGCGTACTCGTCACTGGGCCAGCAGGTGGCCTACCAGCTCATGACGCCACCCTTGCAGCAGCATGGGCTTGTCCGCCCTGGCCCGTTCCTCGGCACTCATGCGCCAGCTCCAGGTGAAGTACTGGTGGATGATCTTCTTGCTCGCCACCAGCTCCGGTGGAATGTTGCTGGCCTTGGCCTTCTCCTCCACCATGGCCTTGATGCGCTTGAGCTCGGCCTTGTACTGGGGGAAGTCCACCAGACGGCGGATGGGATCGGGCCAGCTCGCAGGGTCGCTCTGCTGGGCGGCGGCGACGATGTCCAGCATCCGCTTGCCGTGGATCTTGATCTCGATGGGCGAGAGGCCCAGCTCGTTGAGATCCCGAAGGGAAGCGGGACGACGCTCCGCCACCTTGAACAGGTGCAGCTCTTTCACCACGAAGTTGAGGGCGAGATCCCGGCGTACCGCTTCCTGCTGGCGCCAGGCGGCCAGCTCGCGCAGGATGGCCAGCTCGCGGCGACCCAGTTGCCAGGCGTTGACTATCTCGAGGTAGGCCTGACGGGGATCGCTGCCCTGGGTCTTGCGGGCGGAGTGGTTCTGGCACTCCTGCTCGAACCAGGGGAACTTGCCGCTCTCGCGCAGTCTGGCCATCACCTTCTCGTAGAGGGGCATGAGGTAGAAGACATCCGCCGCGGCATATTCCAGCTGACGAGGGGTAAGGGGGCGCGCCAGCCAGTCGGTACGGGCCTGATCCTTCTCAAGCTCGACCCCGAGGAATTCGTTGACCAGGGCGCCAAACCCCACCGACACGCCATGGCCCAGGAAGGCTGCCGCCAGCTGGGTATCGTGCATCTGGTTGGGCAGGTGACCCGCCTGATGCTGGATGAGCTCCAGATCCTCACCGGAGGCGTGCAGGATGGCAATCTGTCCGGCCCGACCGAGGCGCTGCCACAAACCGGAGAGATCCAGGGTCAGGGGATCGAGCAGGGCAAGCTGCTTGCCATCGTAGATCTGGAACAGACCGAGCTGGGGATAGTAGGTACGGGTGCGAACGAATTCGGTATCGATGGCCAGGGGAACGTCGGCCAGAGAAGCGAGATACTGATCCAGTTCGGCTTGCTGTGAAATGAGTTGATATTGCATCGTTGCCTGCACGTTGGTCGGATCCAGAAAGAAAAAACCGTGGATGTCCCACGGTTTTGCATAACGACAGCGCTGGACTGCAAAGCAGTGCATGCCGGTTACTGCTTGGCAATCTCCTCGTCGCGCAGCACGCGGCGCAGGATCTTGCCCACGTTGGTCTTGGGAAGTTCGTCGCGAAATTCTACCAGTTTCGGCACCTTATAGGCAGTCAGATGTTTGCGGCAGTGGGCAATTATCTCCTCTTCCGCCAGCTTTGCATCTTTCTTGACCACGAAGATCTTCACCTGCTCGCCGGACACCGGGTTGGGTACGCCGACGGCGGCCACCTCCAGCACCTTGGGATGCAGGGCTACCACGTCTTCTATCTCGTTCGGGTAGACGTTGAAGCCGGAGACCAGGATCATGTCCTTCTTGCGATCGACGATCTTGAAGAAGCCCTGCTCGTCGCATACCGCGATGTCGCCGGTGCAGAGCCAGCCATCCTGCATCACCTCGGCGGTCGCCTCCGGGCGCTGCCAGTAGCCGGTCATCACCTGAGGACCGCGTACCTGCATCTCGCCGGGGGCACCCCGTTCGGTGACCTGGTTCCCCTCGTCATCCACCAGACGGATCTCGGTGGAGCAGACCGGCAGACCGATGGAGCCGTTGTAATCCACCAGATCATAGGGGCAGACGCTCACCAGGGGCGAGCACTCGGTCAGGCCATAGCCCTCCAGCAGCGGGGTGCCGGTCAGCCCCTTCCACTGCTCGGCCACCGCCCGTTGCACCGCCATGCCGCCACCGATGGTGAGCTTGAGCTTGGCAAAATCCATGCCCTTGAACTCGTCGTTGTTGACCAGGGCGTTGAACAGGGTGTTCACCCCGGTGATGCAGGTGAAAGGATACTTCTTGATCTCTTTGACAAAACCCGGGATGTCACGGGGGTTGCTGATGAGCAGGTTGTAGCCCCCCAGACGCATGAACAGCAGGCAGTTCACCGTCAGGGCGAAGACGTGATAGAGCGGCAGCGCCGTGACCACAAACTCCTTGCCGCGCTCCAGCACGGGGCCATAGACACCGAGGCACTGCTCGACGTTGGCGATCATGTTGCGATGAGTCAGCATGGCCCCCTTGGAGAGGCCGGTGGTCCCGCCAGTGTATTGCAGGAAGGCGATGTCCTGGTTGCTGATCTCGGGTTTGATGTACTGCAGGTAGCGCCCCTTGGCGAGGGCCTGGCGCATGGTGCTGGCATGGGGCAGGTTGTACTTGGGCACCAGCTTCTTGACGTATTTGACCACGAAGTTGACCAGGGTCCCCTTGGCCAGCCCCAGGTTGTCTCCCATCCGGGTCAGGATCACATGCTTGACCGGGGTGTCATACACCACTTTTTCCAGGGTGTGGGCAAAGTTGGAGACGATGACGATGGCCTTGGCGCCGGAGTCTTTCAACTGATGCTCCAGCTCGCGCGGGGTATAGAGGGGGTTGACGTTCACCACCGTCATGCCGGCCCGCAGGATGCCGAATACCGCGATGGGGTATTGCAGCAGGTTCGGCATCATCACGGCCACCCTGTCCCCCTTGCCGAGCTTCAGCTCGTTTTGCAGGTAGGCGGCGAAGGCTCGGGACTGCTCCTCCAGCCGACGGTAGGTAATGGTCTGCCCCATGTTGACGAAGGCGGGTTGATCGGCGAACTGGTTCACCGACTCTTCAAACATCTCGACCAGAGAGCCGTATTGGTCTGGATTGATCTCGGCGGGCACCCCTTCTGGATAACGCTTCAGCCAGACTCTTTCCACGAACTTCTCCTGCATAACTCGCACCTGTGCGCTCACTGTGTTGCCTCCGTCCCTGTCACATCCATTTCAATCAGTTGTTTTAAGTTCATGCTCTAATGCCGCACATATTTACATAAGGCAACATCAATTAACAGTGAATTAACAACGGGAAATGTGAGGGAGAAAGCAAACCTGACATGATTCAAAGCCGCCGATCCTACCGGATTTGAGCGAAGTTTTCGATATAAACGGCGGTTTCTGATGAATTTTCCATATGAAAATGATGGCCTCCTGCCACTGTCACCCGTTCAATGTGGCCAAAGGCCGCCTCCCGCAACTGCCACTGTGCCAGGAGCCCGGGGAAGCCCTGCTCTCCCCGGATAAAGAGCACCGGACAGGCGATGGCCCGGATCAGGGCCTGGGCCTGCCCCTCGCTCATGCGCAGGGGCGAGAGATCGCGAAGACGGGGATCACTGCGCCAATACCAGCGCCCTGCCCGCACCTCCAGTTGTCGCTCGCAGATAAGGCGTGCCGCACTCGGGGGGATGTCCGCCACCTTGCAGCGGGCAGCCACCGCCTCCTCGAGGGTGGCAAATCCACTGGTTGCACGCTCACGGGTACGAGTGCGGTTGAGGATGGCGCGGCGCAGCTGCCCCGGCACCTCCTCGTCGGGCTGGCTCAAGGGGCCGAGCCCCTCCAGCAGAATGAGCCGCTCAATTTGTTCGGGAAAAACGCCGGCATAGGCAGAGGCAATCAGCGCCCCCAGGGAGTGACCAAGCAGGATGAAACGCTGCCAGCCCGCGGCCTGGGTGATCTGGTAGAGATCATCCAGCCAGTCCACGAAGACATAGGGAGTCGACTTGTGATCGGAGTGACCATGGCCCGGCAGATCGACGCAGACCAGATGAAACGCCCCCAGCCAGGGGGCCAGAGGCAAAAAGCTGGCACCGTTGTCGAGCCAGCCATGGAGGGCCACCAGCAGCGGTCTGCCCTCCTGACCATTGTCCAGCAGGGCGATGTGCCGCCCGTCCGCCAGGCGCAGCCTGCGCTCCTGCAATGTCGCCGTCATCCGGGCTCCTCAGCGGCGCAGGGGCCGTCTGGGCCAGAAGGGATCATAGAAAGGATCGTAAAAGTAGGGATCCATGTAGCGGATCTCCACCTCCTTCACCGGTGGCCACAGCTTGCTCCCCGTCACCTTGAGTACCGAGAAGCGATACTTGTGCTCGCCAATCTGGCTGTCCACCGGCTTGTCGAGGGTGCCGAGCACCGTCAGGCTGCGACCCTTGGCATAGAGGGTCGGGTCGACAAACCCTTGCATGATGGCGAGAAAACGACCTGGGCTCTGCTCGGTCTGCTCCGGCACCCCGTTGGACTTGAGGGGCAGATAGACCACCTCGATGACACTCTGATCCGCCTTGTTGTGGACCGCCGAGATGACACCGCTCCAGCGGGCCGGCTTGCCTTCCATTCCCTGCAGGGCAGGTTGATAGGCCACCAGCTGATCCGCAGGCTCATAGGCAAGCTCTTTGGGCACCGTGCTGCAACCGCCCAGCAGCAGCCCCACCAATCCCAGCATGATCACGGATTTTCTCATTCGTCTCTCCTTCATCGTCCGACAAAGCAGCCCGGGGCAGCTGTTGCCGCCTATTCGCGACCCGGCAGTTTCTTCCAGGTCACCTTGTCACGCAGATAGACAGGGGTGGCTTGCTCAACCGGCACCGCCTCACCCGCAAACCAGGCCTGGCGTGCCAGAGGCAGCATGTCGGCGGCCGCCGGGAAACGCACCTGGCTTGGCATCAGCACATCTGCCAGGCCGCCCAGAGTCTCGCCATAGGTTTCAAAACCGGTGCCAACGCAGCTCACCGCGCCAGTCAGCTTGTCACGGGCCTGCACCAGTGCGGCAGGCTCGCTCACCACCTCCTCGCCCACCAGCGTCATCACCCCGTCCACCAAGGCGTAGTGGCCGAAATAGACCTCGTCCATGCGCGCATCGATGGCGGCAAGCACCTGCTCGGCCCCTTCCAGCTTATGGGCCCCCTGGGCCATGGCTGCCAGGGTGGAGACACCGATCATCGGTACGCCGGCACCAAAGGCGAGCCCCTGGGCCACGCTGATCCCGATCCGTACCCCGGTGAAGGAGCCAGGCCCACGACCGAAGGCGATGGCGTCGAGCTCATCCAACGATAGACCGGCTTCATCCAACAGAGCCTGAACCATGGGCAGGATCTTGCGGGTATGGTCACGGGGCGCCTCTTCCCAGCGGGAGTAGAGGCTATCGCCCACCAAGAGGGCTGCGGAGCAGGCTTCGGTGGCGGTATCCACGGCCAGGATCTTCAACTCATCCATTCTTTTTATTCTCTTCACATCAGTCAGTTAAATCGTCAGCATGGCCAAGGCCTGCCGTCATGCATGGCCGGGTGCAATCAGCCCCGGCGCGGCGGACTCACTCCCGTGGTCCGAAAAATTCTCCCAGGGTCGCCAGCTCCCGGGTCCGTGGAATGGCAGGCAGGCTCTTGATGAAGGTGGCGCCATAGGGCTTGTTGACCACCCGGGGATCACAAATAACCAGTACGCCGTGATCACTGCGATCACGGATGAGCCGCCCCACCCCCTGCTTGAGGGCAATCACCGCCTTGGGCAACTGCAGCTCGGCAAAGGGATCCCCCCCCTTGAGCTTGCAATCCTCCACCCGTGCCTTGAGCTGGGGATCGTCCGGGCTAGCAAAAGGCAGTTTGTCGATGATAACACAGGACAATGCCGCCCCCCGCACGTCTATCCCCTCCCAGAAACTGCTGGTGGCCACCAGCACGGCCCGACCGTTCTCCACGAAGGTCTTGAGCAGCCGCTGCTTGTTGTCTTCCCCTTGCAGCAGGACGGTGCGGCCGATTTCCCGGCGCAGCACCTCGGCCACCTGGCGCATCACCTGATGGCTGGTGCAGAGGAAGAAGCACCCCCCCGGCGTCTTGTTGATGAGGGGGATCATCAGGGTCGCCAGCTGCTCCCCGCGCCCGAAGGCATTGGGCTCTGGCAGGAAACGGGGTACGCACAGGCGCGCTTGCTCGGCGTAATCGAACGGACTGTCGAGAATGAGTTCGGCGCTGCCGGCCAGCCCCATCTCGGCGACGAAGTGGGCGAAGCGATTGTCCACCGTCAAGGTGGCCGAGGTGAAGACCCAGGCCACCTCGGGGCGCTGCACCTCGGCACCGAAGCGCTCGGCGACCGACAGCGGCGTCAGATTGAGGGTGAAGTGCAGACGCGAACAGTCATACCAGTAGGAGAAACCGGTCTGGTTGACCGCCAGCACCTCCCCAAGGCGAGTACGCAGCTCGCTGATGCGCTCGAAACAGTGATCCAGCTGCTCCCCTCGCCCGAGCGCCAGTTTCAGCACTTCATAACAGAGCCCGATGGCATCGTTGAGGCGGGCCAGCGCCTGGGCCCAGAGGGATTGTCTCAGCAGATCCCGGGTGTTGCCGCGCCCCCCCTCCACGCCGAAGGCAAGGCGCAGATCCTGACTGGCAATGGCAAGCCTGTCCGCCGCCTTGCCAAGCTGGGCCATGTCATGAGCCTCTGCCCGGTAGGCAAGCTGGATATCCTGCGCCAAATCCTGGATGGTGCGGCTACCCACGGACTTGCCGAAGTAGTGGCTGGCGATCTCGGGCAGCTGGTGCGCCTCGTCGAATACATAGACCTGCGCCTCGGGCACCAGCTCGCCAAAGCCGGTGTCTTTGACCGCCATGTCGGCGAAAAAGAGGTGGTGGTTGATCACCACCACCTGGGCGTCCATGGCACGGCGCCGGGCGATGACCAAGTGACAATCATCGTAATAGGGGCAGTCGCGACCCAGGCAGTTGTCGTTGGTGCTGGTGACATGGGCAAGGATCTCGGCGTTCTCCTGTAGCCCCGGGATATCCCCCACATCGCCGTTGTCGGTGGCAGTCGACCAGGATTTGACCTTCACGAGATCGCTCAGGATCTCGGGCTTTTGCAGATGGGATTCACTCAACAGCCGGTTCATCCGCTCGATGCAGAGGTAATTGCTGCGCCCCTTGAGCAGTGCCACCGGCGGGGTGTAGTGAAGCGCCCCCCTGATGGTGGGCAGATCCCGATAGAAGAGCTGCTCCTGCAGATTCTTGGACCCGGTGCTGATCACCACCCGCTTGCCGGATTCCAGCGCAGGGACCAGATAGGCATAGGTTTTGCCAGTGCCCGTTCCAGCCTCCACCAGCAAGCGGCCACCTTGCTTGATGGCACGGGACACCGCCTCGGCCATCTCCAGTTGCGGGGCACGGGCCTTGAAGCCGTCAATATGGCGGGCCAGGGGGCCGTCTGGCTTGAACAGGGTCTGGATGATGGTCAAAGGCATGTCCCGCTGCAAAAGCGGGCATTATGCCAAAAGCGCGGAAAAAGCGGGACTGATAATGCGTTCAGACGAAGAGATCAATCCGGTGGTCCGGATCCGGTTTGTGATCATCATCCTGCACCGCTGGTTGATCAGGCCTTGGCGGCTGCTCTCTCTGCTGGTGATGCTGGCCACCGCCGTCATTGTCGGTGCCTATCTTGCGCAGCTGATGTTTCTGGCTGATCTGGGTCACCTCCCGCTTGATGTCATCCGGGCTCGGTGTCGAGGGTGCGCGGGGCAGGATGGGAAATAACAGGTCCTGGCTGGGCATGATGTCGCCTCCTTTGGCATCTCATTGTCTAGTTATCGACCAGAAAACCGTTTTCTCAACTTTAATCGTCCTGATCACATTTTTCGGTTGCATTTTCTGTCAAGGCAGGTAGTTTAAATCGGGCGTCAACAACGACATCTGATTTGTAAAGGATTGATTACATCATGAAGTTCACCAACCTGAAGACTCATCATCACCATCATCATCCCGAATAGTCTTTCAGGAGGTTGACTGCTGGAAGACACTTAACTGGTGACTTCCAAAAGGACCGCAAGATTCATGAACCCTCGGAAGCACATACTTCCGAGGGTTTTTTCGTTTTTGACTAGAAGGAAATCGAGCAATGGAAACACAACGTCTGCGCATCGCCATGCAAAAATCCGGTCGTCTGAGCCAGGATTCCCAGGCCCTCTTCAAGAGCTGCGGCCTCAAGATCAACCTGCGGGAACAGCGCCTCATCGCCCATGTCGAGAACATGCCCATCGACATTCTGCGGGTGCGTGATGACGACATCCCGGGTCTGGTGATGGAAGGGGTGGTCGATCTTGGCATCATCGGCGAGAACGTTCTCGAAGAGGTGCAGCTCATCCGCGCAGCCCAGGGGCAGCCCTTTGCGGTGAAGACCCTCAAGCAGCTCGACTTCGGCGGCTGCCGCCTCTCTCTGGCGGTGCCGGACGATGTCAACTACACAGGACCCGAGAGCCTGGCCGGCAAACGCATCGCCACCTCCTACCCCGGTCTGCTCAAGCGCTTCTTCGACGAGAAGGGCCTGGGCTTCAAGAGCGTGATGCTGGGCGGCTCGGTGGAAGTGGCCCCCCGCGCGGGTCTGGCCGATGCCATCTGCGATCTGGTCTCCACCGGCGCAACCCTGGAAGCCAACGGCCTGAAAGAGGTCGAGGTGATCTACCGCTCCAAGGCCGTCCTGGTGCAGGCTCCCAACCCCCTGAACGATGCCAAGCAGAAACTCATCGACAAGCTGCTGCCCCGCATCCAGGGGATGCAACAGGCGCGCGAAAGCAAATACATCATGCTGCACGCCCCCAAAGACAAGCTCGATGCCATCACCGATCTGCTGCCGGGGGCGGAGCGTCCCACCATCATGCAGCTCGCCGGTGACACCAACCAGGTGGCCCTGCACGTCGTCTCCAGCGAAACCCTGTTCTGGGAGACCATGGAACAGCTCAAGGCCCTGGGTGCCAGCTCCATCCTGGTGCTGCCCATTGAAAAGATGATGGAATAAGCCGAGATGATGGAATAAGGAAGACACATCATGCAGACCCTGATCTGGAAGACCCTCTCCCCCGCCCGGCAAGCCGAAGTCCTGACCCGGCCCGCCCTTGGCGACGAAGCCGACATCGGTACCGTGGTGCGAGACATCATTGCCGCGGTACGCAGCCGGGGCGATGAGGCCCTGCGCGAGCTGAGCCAGCGTTTCGAACGCGCGCCCCGCGAACAGCTTCGGGTGAGCGACGCGGAAGTGGATGCCGCCTGCGCTCGACTCGGTGATGACATCAAGGGTGCCATCGAGGCCGCCATCGCCAATATCCGTACCTTCCACGCCGCCCAGGTGCAGCCCGTCGTCCGAGTCGAGACCCAGCCCGGGGTGCTGTGCGAGCTGCGCACCCAACCCATCAGCCGGGTCGGTCTCTATGTCCCGGGAGGCAGCGCGCCGCTCCCCTCCACCGTGATGATGCTGGCCATTCCGGCAAGCCTGGCCGGTTGCCGCGAGGTGGTGCTCTGCACCCCGTCTCCGGCGAGCGACGAGATCCTGTTTGCCGCCCGCGCCTGTGGTGTTCGTCAGGTGTTCGCCATCGGCGGCGCCCAGGCCATCGCGGCCATGGCCTATGGCACGCAGACCATCCCCAAGGTGGACAAGATCTTCGGCCCGGGCAACGCCTATGTGACCGAAGCCAAGGGCCAGGTTTCCCGTGACTGGCGGGGCGCCGCCATCGACATGCCAGCCGGCCCCTCCGAGGTGCTGGTGATCGCAGACGAGAGCGCCAACCCGGCCTTCGTGGCATCGGACCTGCTCTCCCAGGCCGAGCACGGCCCCGACAGCCAGGTGGTGCTGGTCACCACCTCTGCTCCCCTGGCCGATGCCATCGGCAGCGAGCTCCAGGCGCAACTCGCCGAGCTCAGCCGCCGCGACATCGCCGAGCAAGCCCTGAAGGCAAGCCTGGTGATCCTCTGCGACAACCTGGAGGAGGCCTGCGCCATCTCCAACGCCTATGCACCGGAACACCTCATCGTGCAGACCCGGGCCCCCCGGGATCTGCTGGACAAGCTCGAGAACGCGGGCTCCATCTTCCTCGGGGCATGGACACCGGAGTCAGTCGGTGATTACGCCAGCGGCACCAACCACACCCTGCCCACCTACGGCTATGCCCGCACTTGCTCGAGCCTGGGGCTTGCCGACTATCAGCGCCGCTACACGGTTCAGGAGCTCACTGCAGACGGCATACGCGGCCTTGGCCCCATCGTCCAGCGCATCGCCCAGGCCGAGGGACTCGATGCCCACAAGCATGCCGTCACCCTCAGGTTGAACGCCCTGGCCGCCGAGCCCCAACAAACAGCACAGCAGAAGGATTTGTCATGAGCATCGTCAATCTGGCCCGTCGCGTCGTGCGGGCTCTCACTCCCTACCAGTCCGCGCGCCGCATCGGCGGCCAGGGCCACGTCTGGCTCAATGCCAATGAGGCCCCCCTGGCCTATCCCTTCACCGTCGAGGGGAGTCGCCTCAACCGCTATCCCGAGTGCCAGCCGGCCGAGGTGGTAAACGGCTATGCCGCCTACGCCGGGGTCAATCCGGATCAGGTGCTGGTAAGCCGCGGTGCCGACGAGGCCATCGAGCTGCTGATCCGCACCTTCTGCGAGGCAGGGGAAGATCAGATCCTCATCTGCCCCCCCACCTACGGCATGTACGCCATCAGCGCCGAGACCTGTGGCGTGGGGATTGTCGAGCAGCCATTGACCGCCAGCCGTCAGCCGGACTGGCCCGCCATCGCCGATCGCCTCTCTGACGTGAAGCTGGTGTTCCTCTGCTCCCCCAACAATCCCACCGGGGATCTGGTGGGCCGCAAGGGACTCGTCGCCCTGCTGGAGAAGGCCCGGGACCGCGCCATCATCGTCGTGGACGAGGCCTACATCGAGTTCTGCCCGGAGGCCTCCGTGGTGGACCTGCTCGCCCAATACCCCAACCTGGTGGTGACCCGCACCCTCTCCAAGGCCTTCGCCCTGGCAGGGATCCGCTGCGGCTTTACCCTGGGGGATCCCGAGGTGATTGCCATGCTGGCCAAGGTGATCGCGCCCTACCCCATTCCCGACCCCATCGCCCAGATTGCCGCCCAGGCGCTCTCTCCCATGGGGCTGGAATTGATGCAGGAGCGGGTGCAGGAGCTCAACAAGCAAAAGGCGCTCATCAAGGCGGAGCTGCTTCGTCTGTCCTGCGTCAAGGAAGTGTTCGAGGACAAGGGCAACTTCGTGCTGGTGCGCTTCAAAGATGGCGCCGCCGTGTTCGCCGCCATGAAGGCCGCCGGCATCATCTTGCGTGATTTCTCCAGCAAGCCTGGCCTTGACAACAGTATCCGCATCACCATCGGCTATCAGGGCGAAATGGACGCCGTGCTGGCGGTATTGCGTGACCTGCCCCCACCCTCTCTGTAAGACAAGCAAGGATGTAGCGATGAAAACCCCGTTTTTGTTTATCGACCGTGACGGCACCCTGATCGAGGAGCCGGTCACCGACAAGCAGGTGGACAGCCTTGCGAAGCTGCGCTTCGAGCCCATGGTGATACCTGTGCTGCGTGAGCTCCAGGCCGCCGGCTACGTGCTGGTGATGGTGACCAACCAGGATGGGCTCGGCACCGCCAGCCTGCCCCTTGAACACTTCCAGCCGCCTCACGACCTGATGATGCACCTCTTCGAATCCCAGGGCGTCACTTGGGAGCAAGTGCTGATCTGTCCCCACTTCCCCACCGACGGTTGCAGCTGCCGCAAGCCTCACCTTGGGCTGGTGAAGGAGTATCTCGCCTCGGGCCGCATCGACTTTGCCAACTCCTTCGTGATTGGCGACAGACAGACCGACATCCAGCTTGCCGAGAACATGGGCATCCGCGGCATACGCTACCACCCGCAAGATCACGGCTGGACTGCCATTCGTGATCAGCTGCTCTCCAAGGGGCGTGTGGCCGAGGTGGAGCGCTACACCAAGGAGACCCGCATCCAGGTGGCGGTGGATCTCGACAAGAGCGGTGGCAACCAGATCGCCACCGGCATCGGCTTCTTCGATCACATGCTGGATCAGATAGCGACCCACGCGGGCTTTCGCCTCAAGCTCAAAGTGAGCGGCGATCTGCACATCGACGATCACCACACGGTGGAAGATGTGGGATTGGCGCTGGGTCAAGCCCTGCGTCAGGCCCTTGGCAACAAGCGCGGCATCGGCCGCTTCGGCTTCGTGCTGGCGATGGACGAGGTGCAGGCGGTGATCGACGGGCGTCCCCGCCAGGAGGCTGACAACACCTCGCTGACCGAGCTGGACGTGGCCACGGCACTGGATCTGAGCGGCCGTCCCTACTTCGTGTTCGACTGCCCGAGCGGCTTTGGTCGCGACAGCGTGGGAGAGATGGCCACCGAGATGGTGCCTCACTTCTTCCGCTCCCTCTCTGACGCCATGGCCATCACCTTGCAGATGAAGGTGGGCAGCGGCAACACCCACCATCAGGTGGAGGCGCTGTTCAAAGGCTTTGGCCGCGCCCTGCGCCAGGCCATTCGCGTGGAAGGGAGCGAGCTTCCCTCCAGCAAGGGGGTGCTGTGATGGGGAAACAGAACCTGGTCATCATCGACACCGGCTGCGCCAACCTCGCCTCGGTGCGCATGGCGTTCGAGCGCCTCGGCGTGCAACCCAGGGTGAGCTGCAAGGCCGCCGACATCGAGCAGGCGGACAAGCTGATCCTGCCCGGCGTCGGCACCGCCATCGCCGCCATGAAGAACCTCAATGAGCGGGAACTGGTGCCCCTCATTCGCGCCGCCAAGCAGCCGCTGCTCGGTTTTTGCCTCGGCATGCAGATGCTGGCACAGGCCTCGGAAGAGAACATGAGCACCGATGGCAGCGAAGGAGCGCTCATCGACTGCCTCGGCATCGTGCCTGGCAGGATCCGCCTGATGGAGGTGGGCAACCTGCGCCTGCCCCACATGGGCTGGAACCAGATTGAGCACGACGAGACCCACCCGCTACTCAAAGGCATCCCCAGCGGCAGCTACTTCTACTTTGTCCACTCCTATGCGCTGGAGGTGACCGACGCGACCCTGGCGACCTGCGACTACGGCCTGCCCTTTACCGCCATCGTCGGGCGGGACAACTTCTTTGGCGCCCAATTCCACCCGGAGCGATCCGGCCCGGCCGGTGCCCGCCTACTGCAAAACTTTCTGGAGCTATGACAGGCATGATTATTCCCGCAATCGACCTTATCAACGGTCAGGTCGTGCGCCTCTACCAGGGCGACTACGGCCAGAAAACCGCCTACAGCGACAACCCGCAGGCCCGCTTCGATGACTATGTCAGCCAGGGGGCGGCGCAGCTGCACCTGGTGGATCTGGACGGCGCCAAGGATGCCAAGGCACGCCAGTTGGCCCTCATAGCCCAGCTGCTGTCCGCCACCGAGGCACCGGTGCAGGTCGGCGGCGGCGTGCGCAGCGAACAGGACGTGGCCGACTTGCTGGCGGCCGGCGCCAGCCGGGTGGTGATCGGCTCCACCGCCGTCAAATCCCCGGATCTGGTGGCCAGCTGGATGGAGAAATATGGCCCCGAGCGCATCGTGCTGGCGCTGGATGTCAACATCGATGAACAGGGCAACCGCCACATCGCAGTAGCTGGCTGGCAGGAGAACAGCGGCATCTCCATCGAGGCGCTGATCGAGCGCTTCCTCCCCGCCGGACTCAGACACGTGCTCTGCACCGACATCAGCCGGGACGGTACCCTGGCGGGCACCAACGTCGAACTCTACCGGGATCTCTGTGCCCGCTACCCGAGCGTCGGCTTCCAGGCCTCCGGCGGTATCGGCGGTCTGGCGGATATCGAGGCGCTCAAGGGAACCGGCGTCAAGGGGCTCATCCTCGGCCGTGCCCTGCTGGAGGGCAAGTTTGACGTGGCAGAAGCCATTCGCTGCTGGGGTGACGGCCGCGCTGCGTGACGCGCCCCTTTCCGGCATCAGACAGCCTGCCCATCCGGGCAGGCCTCTTTCTCCCCGATGGGGGCGAACCTTATGATTTGGCAGCAATTGGCTCTATACTCGACCTCACAGGGATAGCGTCATGGAAGACATATGTTGACACCTCACAACGCCACCATCCTGATCGTCGACGACTCACCCGAAAATCTGATGGTACTGACCGAATTGCTTTCGCCTCATTACCGCGTGCTGGCTGCGCAGAGCGGGGAAAAATGCCTGCGCATCGTCAGCGCGGATCCAAAGCCTGACCTCATCCTGCTGGATGTGATGATGCCCGGCATGGATGGTTATGAAGTGCTCAGGCAATTGCGTCAGTCCCCGATCAGCAGCCGTATTCCCGTCGTTCTGCTCACCGCCCTCGCCGACCCCCAGAGCGAGGAGTTCGGCCTCTCCCTCGGCGCTGCCGATTACATCACCAAGCCCATCAAGCCGGTGGTCGTTCAGGCCCGGGTGCGCACCCAGCTGGAGGCCAAGCAGGCCCGTGACGGCCTGCAAAACCAGAATGCGGCGCTGGAAGCCGAGGTCGCGCGGCGAATGGCGGAAAACGACCTGATCCAGCAGGTCTCCATCCGCGCACTCGCCCATCTGGCGGAGATCCGCGACCCCGAAACCGGCAACCATATCCTGCGCACCCAGGGCTACGTACGTCTGCTGGCGAGCGCCCTGGCTGATCACCCCCGTTTCGCCGATACCCTGACCCCGGGTTACATCGACCTGCTGAGCCGCTCCGCACCGCTTCATGATATCGGCAAGGTGGGCATTCCCGACCACATCCTGCTCAAGCCGGGCAAGCTGACTCCGGAGGAGTGGCAGATCATGCGCACCCACGCCAAGCTCGGCAGCGATGCCATTGAGGAGGCCGAACAGGACATGGAGCAGCCCCTGGCCTTCCTCACCCTGGCCAAGGAGATCGCCCACTGGCACCACGAGAAGTGGGATGGCAGCGGCTACCCGGACGGCTTGCAAGGGGACGCCATCCCCCTCTCGGCTCGCCTGATGGCGCTGGCAGACGTGTTTGACGCCCTCATCTGCGCCAGGGTCTACAAGCCGGCCATGAGCTACGACGAGGCTCGCGCCCTCATCCTCTCCGGCAGCGGCCACCATTTCGATCCCGATGTCGTGACCGCCTTCGATCGCCATTTCGACGCATTCGTCACCATTGCCGAACGCTACCAGGATGGCAGCGAGGCCGTGGATGGCTGAGGCTCCCCTGACCCGGGCACATGTGCTCAACGTCGTGCTCACCTATGCCGCCGTGGCAAGCCTGTGGATCCTGCTCTCCGACAAGGCGGTGGAGTGGCTGTTCAGCACCCCTGCCCAGTTCGCCATGGCAAGCACCATCAAGGGCTGGCTCTTTATCCTCATCACGGCCCTCATGCTTTATGCCATGCTGCGTCGTCGCATTGACACCACCGGCAGCACACCTGTCTTTACGCGGCGTCAATGGATCCCCTTCCTGTTGCTCAACGGGCTCATTTTGGCCCTGACCGCCATGGCCATCGCCCGCAACATCGAACTGGCACGCAACAAGGAGGTGGCTCGTCTCGAAGCCATCGCGGATCTCAAGAGCCAGCGCGTCACCGAGTGGCTCGGAACCCACGAGCAGGATATTCACCAGCTCATAAAGGGTCTGGGCAGTACTGATTTCTATCGTCCCGGACAAGCACCATCCTCACCCGAAGCGATCACGCCACCACTGGCAAGGCTGCTCGAATTCATCTCGGTACGCGGATTTCACGGTGCGGCCGTGTTCAATCCTGCCGGACAGCCCCTGTGGCATACCCCGGGTGGCGACACCATGAATGCCACGTTGCGTGACGCCCTGACACGGCTCGAGCAGGGCAAAGTCATGCGTCTTGGTCCCTATCTCGATGATCGCGGCCACGCCAGGCTGGACTTTCTGGTCAATCTGGAGGTCGCTGCAGGACCTGCCCCCGTGCTGGTGATGCAGATAAGCGCAAATCGCTGGCTCGATCAGATCCTGGGGGCCTGGCCCGTCCCAGACAGCAGCGGAGAAGCCATACTGTTTCGCCAGCAGGGGGATCAGGTCCACTATCTGAGTAGCCTGCGCCATCGCCCGGAACCGGCTCTCACCCTGCACTATCCCGTCACCCACCCCACCCTGCTGGCAGCCCAGTATTTGCGGCTCGCCGAACGCGGCACGCCCCAGGTACTCTATGGCCAGGATTACCGGGGTAGCGAGGTCTTCGGGGTTGTCTATCCGGTCATGAACACGGACTGGTATCTGCTGGCCAAGATCGACAAGGCGGAACTCTACCAGGCCACTTTCAAGGAGAGCGTCTGGATCGGTCTCATCGGCCTGCTGGTGCTCTTTGTCACCAACGCCGGCATCATCCTGCTGCGCCAGCACACCCGGCTGCAGATGGCCGAACAGCTTCAGCACTCCCAGTCCCAGCGGCTGGAGGCGTTGCAACTGCTCTCCGCCATCGCCGACAGCTCGGAAGACGCCATCTTCGCCAAGAACAAGGAGGGCAGATACATCCTCTTCAACCGGGCCGCCAGCCAGTTTGTCGGCAAGCCGGTTGACGAGGTGCTGGGCCAGGATGATCTGACGCTCTTCCCGCCGCCGCAGGCACAAATGCTGATGGCATCCGGGCGCCAGGTCATAGAGCGCAACCGGGTACAGACCGAGGAGGAGTACCTGACCCTGCCCGATGGCGAGCGCGTTTTTCTCGCAACCAAGGGCCCCTTGCAAGACAGCGAGGGGAAGGTGATCGGGATCTTCGGCATCTCTCGGGACATCACGGACTTCAAACGGGCCGAGGCCGACTTGCGAGAGCGGGAGGGGCTGTTCCGTGCCCTGGTGGAGCAATCCCTTGCCGGGATCTACATCATCCAGCAGGGTCGGCTCTGCTACATCAACCCCTGTTTTGCCCGACTGTTTGGCTATGACACCCCGGGGGCGCTGATCGCCGTTGGCCAGTTGCACGCCCTTGCCGCTCCCAAGGACAGCACCAGGGTCGCCGAGCTGGTGCGCGCGTGCGAGCAGGACGCGCGCGATATCCACACCCGCTTCAGTGCCCTGCATCAGCACGGGGAGTCCCTGGAGGTCGAGCTGTACGGGCGGCGCGTCGATTACCTCGGCCAGCCCGCCATCATCGGCATTCTGCTCGATGTCACCGAACGGGAGCAGGTTGAACAGGCCCTGACCCGCCAGGCCAGCGAGCTGCGCCAGCAGAACCATGAGCTGGAGCGGTTCAACAAGGTGATGGTGGACAGGGAGCTCGCCATGCTGGCTCTCAAGCACCAGATCAACGGGCTCTCCCGTCAGCTCGGAGTGCCGCCCCCCTATCCCCAGGCCCCCATGCCACCGGAGGATCTCCCATGATGAGCTGGTCACCCCTGTGGCATGTGCGCCCCTCTACCCAGCGCTGGGGGATCTCCCTGCTGGCCGTGCTGCTGCCCGTTCTGATGTTGCAAATCCGGGTCCAGCTGCCCATCGCCTTTGGCGAGCGACCGCTGCTGGTTCTCTTCATGCTGCCCATCATCGTCTGCGCCCTGTTGGGGGGCTTGTTGCCTGGTCTGCTCTGCACTCTGGTCACCGCCCTGGTCACCAGCTATTTCATGCTCCCCCCCACCCACTCACTGAGCGTGGCGGTAGGCCAGGATCTGGTGCAATGGTGCCTGCTCATCGCCAACGGTCTGCTCATCAGCGTACTCAGCGCCGCTTTTCATCGTGCCCGGGCCAGAGAGGTCCAGCGCTGGCAGGAGCTGATGAACGCCCAGAACCAGTTGCAGCAGAGCGAGAACCGCTTCCAGGTTACCTTCGAACAGGCGGCGGTCGGCATCGCCCTGGTCTCCCCCGATGGACACTGGCTGCGTGTCAATCAGCGGCTGTGCCACATCCTGGGCTACCGGGCCGACGAGCTCACCGGGATGACGTTCCAGCAGTTGACCCATCCGGACGATCTCTACATCGATGAGGCCCACGTCGCCCGGGTGCTGGCGGGGGAGCTCCCCCACTACACCCTGGAGAAGCGCTACCTGCACAAGGGGGGCGAGATTATCTGGACCACCCTGACGGTGGCCTTGGTGCGCGACGCCGAGGGCAATCCCGACTACTTCATCTCCATCATCGAGGACAACCGGCAGAACAAGGAGACCGAGGAGGCGCTGCGCCGCAACGAAGCCATACTGCGTGAGTCCCAGCGTCTCGCCAAGATAGGGAACTGGCGCTGGCGCGTGGCCGATGACAGCCACTTCTGGTCACCGGAGATCTATCGCATCTATGGCCGGGATCCGGCCCTCCCCCCCGCCGTCTATCCCGAGGTCAGAAAATACTTCACCCAGGAGGGGTGGCATACGGTGGCCCAGGCCGTCGAGCGCTGCAGGATGGACGGGCAGCCCTACGAGTGCGATGCCGAAGTGATCACGGAGCAGGGGGAGACCGCCTGGGTCATTGCCCGCGGGGCGGCGCTCAGGGACAGGGATGGCACCATACTCGAGCTCTACGGCACTGTGCAGGACATCACGGAGCGCAAGCTCGCGGAGCAGCGCCTGCAACACAATCAGCAGATGGCGCTCGATACCCAGCGTCGTGCTCGCCTCGCAGCCCTGAACCTGATGGACGACGCCATCAGTGCACGGGTGCGCGCCGAAACCGTCAGCAGCGCCCTGCGCGAGAGCGAACAGCGCCTGCTGATGGCCCAGGAAGGGGCCCATGTCGGCATCTGGGAATGGGACATGGTCAGCAACCGTCTCTTCTTCTCGCCGGAATGCGCCCGCCTCTATGGCCGCAGTGCCGAGGCGCTCGGCGAGCTGGCCGCCTGGCAAGCTTGCCTGCATCCGGATGACAGGCCCCGCATCGAGCAGTTGCTGGCGGAGCGGGCTGTCAGCGGCGCCCCCGTCGAGCTGGAGTTCAGGATCCTGCTGCCAGATGGCGGCATCCGCTGGCTGGTGAGCAAAGGGAGCGTCTATCGGGACGCCCAGCAGCGGCCCGTGCGCCTCCTTGGCATCCATCTGGACATCACCCAGAGCAAGCTGGCCGAGCAGCAGTTGCGCCAGTTGTCCCTGGCCCTCGAACAGAGCCCTGACGGCGTCTTCATCACCGACACCCGGGCGCGCATCGAGTACGTCAACCCCGCCTTCCTCGCCGCCAGCGGTTACCAGCAGCATGAGGTGATAGGCCGGACCCCGTCCCTGCTGCGCTCTGGCCTCACCCCGGATGCCAGCTATGTCGCCCTGTGGGATGCCATCAACCACGGCCAGCGCTGGCATGGCGAATTCATCAACCAGCGCAAGGATGGCTCCCACTACCAGGTGCTGGCCACGGTGTCGCCGATCCGCCAGGAGAGCGGCGAAATCACCCACTACGTCACGGTCCAGGCCGACATCACCGAGAAGAAGCAGCTCGGCGAGGAGCTGGACCAGTATCGCTACCACCTGGAGGAGATGGTCAACGAGCGCACCCGGCAGCTGGCCCAGGCCCACCAGCGGGCCGAAAGTGCCAACCACGCCAAGAGCGCCTTCCTTGCCAACATGAGCCACGAGATCCGCACCCCCATGAATGCCATCCTGGGGCTCACCTATCTGCTCAAGCGCGACACCCGGGATCCCACCGACCTCGAACGGCTGACCAAGATAGACACTGCCGCCCAGCACCTGCTCAGCATCCTCAACGACATCCTGGATCTCTCCAAGATCGATGCGGGCAAGATGACGCTGGATCTGACCGATTTCTCCCTCACCGCCATGCTGGACAACGTCCGCACCCTGATGAGCGACCAGGCCAGGGCCAAGGGGCTCACCATAGTGACGGACATTGGCGATACCCCCGCCTGGGTGCACGGTGACATCACCCGCCTGCGCCAGGCCCTGCTCAACTATGCGACCAACGCCATCAAGTTCACCGAGCAGGGAACCGTCACCCTGCGCGTCAGGCTGGCCCGCCCCCTCACCACCGGCTACCTGCTGCGCTTCGAGGTGGAAGACACCGGTATCGGCATCACCCCTGCGCAGCGCGAGAAGCTGTTCCAGGCGTTCGAACAGGCGGATGTCTCCACCACTCGCAGATATGGCGGCACTGGCCTTGGCCTTGCAATCACCAGCCGGATCGCCGCCCTGATGGGGGGTGAGGTCGGAGTCACCAGCGAGCCAGGCCAGGGAAGCTGCTTCTGGTTTACCGCCAGGCTGTTCAAGGCAAAGGAGGACGCCCCTTCCCGGACCCCGTCCGAGCAGGGGAACGAACAGGCCTTGAGCTTCCCTCGCCACGCCCGAGTCCTGCTGGTGGAAGACAACGCCATCAACCGGGAAGTGGTGCTCGAGCTCCTGTGCCACAGCGGCCTCGTCATCGAGACGGCCGTCAACGGCCAGGAGGCCCTGGCCCTCGTCAGCCAGCACCCCTTCGACCTCATCCTGATGGACATACAGATGCCGGTGATGGATGGCTACAGCGCCACCCGCGCCATCCGGGCCCTGCCCGGCATGGACAGGTTGCCCATCCTGGCGCTCACCGCCAGCGCCTTCGAGGAGGACAGAAAGGCGAGCGCATCGGCCGGCATGAACGATTTCATTGCCAAGCCCGTTACCCCCGCCAAGCTGTTTGACGCCCTGCAGCGCTGGTTGCCCCAGAGCAAGGTCCCCGAGCTTGCCCCGGACGACAGCACTCGCCATCCCGTGACAGGCCCCCTTGCCCGCCTGCAGGCACACCCGGGTCTGGATCTCGACCAGGGGCTGGCGACCCTCAACGGCAATCAGGAGAAATACCTGGCCCTGCTTCGCTACTTCATCCATGAGCATGGCCAGGACATGGCCCGGCTGCACCGCCACTTGCAGGCCGGGGAGCACAGTGGTGCGACCCGCATGGTCCACAGCCTGCGCGGCGTGGCGAGCACCCTGGGGGCGCATGAGCTGTCGCGCCACTGCCTGACCCTGGAGCAGGCCATCGCGGACGGCAACACTGAACCCACCGGACTCATGTCATCCATCGATGAAGAGATCGCCGCCCTTTGCGCTCTGCTCGGGGACGATCTCGCCGCCCCGACCACCGATCTGGTGCCTCTGGGGGATCAGTGGCGCCAGCAACTGCTGGGCCAGATGGAAGCCCTGCTGGTGCAAAGCGACACCGCCGTGCTCCCCCTCTACGAGCAGTATGCCGGTCCCCTTCGCCTCATGCTGGGGTCTCGCAGTGACACCCTGACCAGGCAACTGAAGGCGTTTGATTTTGATGCTGCCCTGCTCACCCTGCGCCAGCATATGGCAACGGACGAGACCCACCCGGACGATCGGGCCCGCCTCCCCGAGGCGCCAGCCTGCCATCCGGGGCAGGTGAAGGGCGACAAAGGGTTGAATCACTGAATAAAGTCATGCATATAGTGGGGTGCCCAGAGGCGACGAGACGGCCTGCCGGGCCTGTCGTTTCTCCCTTCATGGGCCCCCGTTCAAGGCATGCCAACCCTGTTCCCGTCCGCCGCCCGGGCCAACGCCGGCGGCAGAACGACGTTTCTTTAACCGTGCTTTACATGGAGCAATGAGCATGTTGTCAAAGCGTATTATCCCCTGCCTCGACGTCAAAGATGGCGTGGTGGTCAAGGGCGTGCAGTTTCGCAACCACGAGGTGATGGGCGGCATTGTCGACCTCGCCCGCCGCTACGCCGCCGAGGGCGCCGATGAGCTTGTCTTCTATGACATCACCGCCTCGAGCGACGAACGGGTAGTGGACAAGAGCTGGGTAAGCCGGGTGGCGGAAGTCATCGACATCCCCTTCTGCGTCGCCGGCGGCATCAAAAGCGTGGAGGATGCCCGCCAGATCCTGGAATTCGGGGCCGACAAGGTCTCCATCAACTCCCCCGCCCTGGCCGATCCCACCCTGATCACCCGGCTCGCCGAGCGCTTCGGCGTGCAGTGCGTGGTGGTGGGTATCGACTCCTACTTCGATGCCGCCCTCGGTCAATATCAGGTCAAACAGTTTACCGGCGACGAGAGCCGCACCCGCACCACCAGCTGGACCACCCTGGAGTGGGTACAGGAAGTGCAGCGCCGGGGCGCGGGGGAGATAGTGCTCAACGTGATGAACCAGGACGGCATGCGTCAGGGCTACGACCTTGAGCAGCTCAAGCTGGTGCGCGCCGTGTGCAAGGTGCCCCTCATCGCCTCCGGCGGCGCCGGGGCCATGGCGCACTTTCGCGATGCCTTTACCCTGGCCGACGTGGACGGGGCGCTGGCCGCCTCCGTGTTCCACAAGGGCCTCATTCCCATTCCCGAATTGAAACGCTGGCTGAAAAACGAAGGAGTCGCCATCCGTGAATAATCAAGCAGTAGACAATGCATTGCCGCTGGCCGAACGCCTGGACTGGGCCAAGTGTGAGGGCATGATCCCCGCCATCGTCCAGCATTCCCTCAGCGGCGAAGTGCTGATGCAGGGCTTCATGACCCGCGAGGCGCTGGAAAAGACCCAGACCACCGGCCAGGTCACCTTCTTCAGCCGCAGCAAGCAGCGCCTGTGGACCAAGGGCGAGAGTTCGGGCCATGTGCTCAAGCTCGTCGCCATCACCACCGACTGTGATCAGGACTCCCTGCTCATTGCCGCCGACCCGGTCGGCCCCACCTGCCATCTGGGCACCCCCTCCTGCTTCGACGGCCACCCCGTGCCGCCGCTCGGCTTCCTGGCCGAGCTCGAACAGATCCTGGCATCACGCAAAGGGGCAGATCCCGCCACCAGCTACACCGCCAGCCTCTATGGCAAAGGCACCAAGCGCATCGCCCAGAAGGTGGGTGAAGAGGGGGTGGAAGTGGCCCTGGCCGCCATGGCGAAAGACAGGGAAGAGCTCATCAACGAATCCGCTGACCTGCTCTACCACCTGACCGTCTTGCTGCAAAACGAAGGCTTGGGTTTGAAGGATGTGGTGCAGCGCCTGCATGAGCGCCACACCAAGTAATTATTGAATTCTTTTCAACAAAACGGGCCCTATGGGCCCGTTTCATTTCATGATTGCCCCCTCGCCGGGGGATGGCAGGCCCCGCGCCGCCCTCAGCCGATACGGGTCCAGAAGCTCATGTTGACCGAGTGATGGTCAAGCAGGGTCAGGTACTCCCCTGCCACGTCGTTGTGCAGCCACTGCTGGCAATAGGCTTCCACCAGCGACTGGCTGGGGGCCATCACCACGTCCGCATAGAGGCCGTCGGCGCCGCGCAGCAGGCAGTGCATGATGAGCCCGGATTGCTGGACAAGAAACTCGGACTCGACCCGCCGTGACAGGGCGAGCAAGTCCGCCTCCGTCACCCCTTCCCTGAGCCTGAAGGTGGCAAATTCGACGCCCCCTGCCTCTTGCATGTCACCCTTGATGATCATCTCGTTTTCTCCGTTGTGGATGGTCTGGAGAACCCAGCATAACGAAGGGCTACTGACAGCCTTGTGTCAGTCCTGAATGACCTTTTCGGCGCCACTGCCCCCAGGGGGGAACGCGTCCGACTGGCGCAGGGCAAGGTAATCGGCCAGAGTCGCGCCAGGTGGTGCCCCTTCTCCCGGTCGGCACGGCGCCAGGGTGTCGATGCGATCCACCCTGAAATCCCGGTAGGCCCGGCGCAGCGCACACCAGGCGCCGAGCGTCCAGCATCCGCCCCAGTAGAAGAGCCCGAGGGGAAAGAGCTGACGTTCCGTCCTGCTGGCGCTGGCATCCCGGTAGCCAATGTGCAGCCAGTGACCGGCCGTGATGGCGTCGTGCAACCTGTCCCAGCGAGCGTATGCAGGCTGCGCCGTGGAATAGTCCGGCACCCGCACCACGGGGACGCGAGGTGCCCGAGCCTCCTTGGCGGGCAGGGCCGCTTCAATCTTGGCGAGCAGGGCGCGGGCCGGATCGGCCATCCCCTTGCCCGTCAGCACCGCCACCAGGTTCACCCCGGTGATGAGGGCCTCCAGCTCGGCCGCACTCAGTTGCAACGGGGCCATTTCGAATCCCTCGCTCAGCCGATAGCCCAGCCCGGCTTCCCCGTAAACCGGAATGCCCGCCAAAGAGAGATCGTCGATATAGCGGTAGATGGTGCGCTCCGACACGCACAGGCGCGTCGCCAGCTCCCGGGCGGTCAGGGGTTGATGCGCCCGCAGCAGGTTGGTCAGTTGAAACAGTCGGTCCGATTTTCTCACAGGCATCCTCAGGCTGGCGGGAGATGGCAGGCATGGTAAGCCGGGATTGGCTCGAAAGGCACGCGTTGTTGGTCGAACTCCGTTATCAGAGGCCCAGGCCATCTTTGAAGCAGCATCTTCACCCCTGAGGCCACGAAACACAAAACGGGCCCGCAGGCCCGTTGATGGCGCGGCGCCTTTGTCGTCACGCCAACTGCTTGCGCAGCATGAATTTTTGCACCTTGCCGGTGGAGGTCTTGGGCAGCGGGGTGAAGATGATGCGCTTGGGGGCCTTGAAGTGGGCCATCTGCTCGCGGCAGAACGCAATGAGCTCGGCCTGGGTGAGCTCGCGCCCCTCCTTGAGCTTCACGAAGGCGCAGGGTACCTCCCCCCAGGTCTCGTCCGGCATGGCGATCACCGCGGCTTCTTCCACATCGGGGTGGCGATAGAGCACGTCTTCCACCTCCAGGCTGGAGATGTTCTCCCCGCCGGAGATGATGATGTCCTTGGATCTGTCCTTGATCTCCACATAGTTGTCCGGGTGCCAGACCGCGAGATCCCCGCTTCGAAACCATCCCAGTGCCATCGCCTCCTCGCTCGCCGCCGGGTTCTTGAGGTAGCCCTTCATGACGATGTTGCCCCGCAGCACTATCTCTCCCAGGGTCTTGCCATCCATGGGGACCGGCTCGCCGCTGACGGGGTTGATGACCCGCATCTCCCCTTGCAGGGGGGAGGCCACCCCCTGGCGCGCCTTGAGACGGGAGAGGGTGGTGGCATCCTGCCCCTGCCAGCGTCTTTGCGGCTCGCACACCACGCAGGGACCATAGGTTTCGGTGAGGCCATAGACATGGGTCACGGCGATCCCCATGGCCTCCATGCCGGCGATCACGGTGGCGGGTGGTGCTGCCCCCGCCGTCATCGCCTTGACGGGGTGGTCGAGTCCCTGCTTGAGGGCCGGATCGGCATTGTTCAGCATATTGAGCACGATGGGGGCGGCGCAGAAATGGCTCACCTTGTGTTCGCGCAGCGCCCCGTAGATGGCCGCCGCCTGCACGTGGCGCAGACAGACGCTCACCCCGGCGGTGGCCGCCAGGGTCCAGGGGAAGCACCAGCCGTTGCAGTGAAACATCGGCAGGGTCCAGAGGTAGACGGGGTGCTTGGGCAGCTCCCAGGAGAGGGCGTTGTTGACCGCATTGAGGTGGGCGCCGCGATGGTGATAGACCACCCCCTTGGGGTTCCCCGTGGTGCCGGAGGTGTAGTTGAGGGAAATGGCCTGCCACTCGTCCGCTGGCAGCCAGCCGGGTTCGTCCCCGTCCCCCAGGGCGATGAAACCCTCGTAGTCGAGCTCGCCCACCAGCTCCCCTTCCCGGTAGAGGGGATCGTCGATGGCGATCACCAGGGGCTGGCTGTCAATGAGAGAGAGCGCCTTTCGCACCACGGCGCCGAACTCCCGGTCCACCAGCACCACCTTGCTCTGGGCATGCTGGAAGATGAAGGCCATGGCGTCCGCATCGAGCCGGGTGTTGATGGTGTTGAGGACGGCGCCGCTCATGGGCACCCCGAAGTGCGCCTCGAACATGGCCGGCACATTGGGGGCGACGATGGAGACGGTGTCCCCCTCGCCAATGCCGCGACGGCGCAGGGCCGAGGCGAGCTGGCGGCAACGGCGTTCGGTCTGGGCCCAGCTCTGGCGCAGGGGCCCGTGGATCAGCGCCGGATAGTCGGGATAGACCCTGGCGGCCCGCCCCAGAAAGCTCAAGGGGGTCAGCGCCTCGAAATTGGCGGGCGTCTTGCCAAGGCCGGCGTCGTACATGTTCTGCTCTGTCATCGGATCCTTCCTCACAGGGACACAAAACGGGGTGGCTCTCGCGGTTCACCACGACCGGCATTGCGCCCTGATGCGGGGCCAGGATACCGGCTGGAACCGGATGAAAGGGTATCAAGGGGGCCAGATCCCAGGTATTAGCGAAACGTCTTAGGGGCCCTCGACCCTGCTCTCCCTGTCGCCAATCGCCGACGCTATTTTTGCGCGGTCACTTTTTGCGCAGTCAGCCCCTGTCGCGATCCCGTGGCCCTTGCCTTGAGCCTGCGGCGCAAAATGCGAAGAATGATCCCAAGCCCTCAACGGGTATGAGTACGAGGAGAAGAGTGATGAACAAATCCATGTTGGCAGGTGTCGGGATCGGTGTGGCCTCTGCGCTGGCATTGTCGGCGGTCGCCAGCGGATCCCTGTTTTCATCAGAGCCCCAGTTTGCCGAGGTGCTGGCCAGCAAGCCGGTGACCGAGACCATCAAGACGCCGCGTCAGGAGTGCCGCAACGTCACCCTGACCCACCGCAAGCCGGTGCAGGACGAACACAAGATCCTGGGTACCGTGGTTGGCGCGGCCCTGGGCGGCGTGGTCGGCCACCAGTTTGGCGGTGGCAGCGGCAAGAAGGTGGCCACCGCCGCAGGTGCCGTGGCAGGGGGTTATGCCGGGAATCAGGTGCAGGGAAACATGCAGGCGGGTGATACCTACACCACCACGGAGCAGCGCTGCAAGACGGTGCAGGAGAGCAGCACCCGCACCATCGGCTATGACGTCACCTACCGCCTCGCCGGCCAGGAAGGGGTGGTACGCATGGAGAAGCAACCCGGCCCCACCATTCCGGTCAAGGATGGCAAGCTGGTACTGAGCAACGCGCAGGGTTGATACTCCGTTAGGAGCGCCCTGCCATGAGGAAGGCCCACCACGACGGTGGGCCTTTTTCCTCTTCGCAACCCAACCTGTCTGCAACAGGTCTTCCCAACAAAAGTTTTCTCAACAGAAAGGGGCCCGCAGGCCCCTTTCTTGTTGCTCAATCATCCTCAGTGGCGACCGAAGGGCCACCAGGACTTGTCGTTGTCCAGAATGTCGACCCGGGTCTGCTGCAAGGCGCCGGGCTGGCCCCCTTCCACCCGATCGAGGCTCACCCTGAACTGCTCGTTGGGCTCGACGAACCAGTCATCGATGATCAGCACCTTGACCGACTTGCTGCCCCCCTCGCCCGCGGCCCAGCTCACCGACTGACCGAACCAGGGCAGGAAATCCAGTCCCCAGCGCGCCGTGACCCCGTCAAGGGCCACCCGGGCCCGGGCTGGCTTGCTGAGATCGCCGCTTCGCACCAGGGGGATCTCGGCAAACCACTGCCCCTCGTTCACCGTCACGCTGGCGCGCGCCAGCGAGATGGTGGACGGTGCCAGCTTGTCCTTGATGGTCACCAGGGTCTGGTGCTGATCCCCCAGGGTCGCGCCGCTCGCATCAAACAGCTCCAGGGTAAAGGTCTCATCCCCCTCGTGCAGGGTGTCGCTCTTCACCGGGATGCTGATGGTCTGGGGCTCGCTCTGCCCGTCCGCCCAGTGCAGGGTGCCGGTGAGGGGCGCCACGTCGCTTGTGTCCGCGCTGCCGTAGACGATGCGATAGCTGACGCTCGCCTCCCCGTGGCTGCCATCGCTGCGACTGACACTCAGGGACAAGGTATTCCCCTCCTCCACGTTCGCAGCGGCGCTCTCGAGGCTCAATACCCCGGCTGGCGGCAGCGGATACTGGATGGCTACCAGCACGGGATCGTGATCCGAGGCGCTGAAGGGCCCTTCGGATTTCGCCAGCTGGCCGCTGTACTTGCTGCCGTACTCGAAGAAGTTGCTCTCGGCGGAGTTGATGTGCCAATCCTCGATACCGATCACCTTGGCCGCGAGGCTCGGGTTTGCCAGGGCGTGATCCAGGTTGCCGAGCTCCCCTTCATAGCTGTAGGAGTAGGTGTCGGTGCCGTGGAAGCGGGTGTTGAGGTTCACAAACCCATACCCCTTGCCCAGGACGCTGCCGCTCTCCTCGAAGGGCTGGCCCGCCAGGGTGGTGAAGGAGGCGCTCATGATCTGGCGCGCCTGGGCGGCCGGATCATAGTCAGTCAGCACCCGGATGGGATCTTCCATGCCGTAGGCGTTCATGTCGCCGATGAGCAGCAGATCCCCGGCCAGATCCTTGAGCTGTTCCCCCAGCACCTTGGCGGCGGAGACCCGCAGCGCGTTGCAGTGGCCCTGGCCATCCAGCGGATCGGCGGTGGCGTAGTCGGGGTAATCCTCGAAGCAGGCGGAGCCCTTGGACTTGAGGTGGTTGACCACCAGGGTCAGGGGCACATCCCCCTTGGGCGAGCTGAAGCGCTGCACCAGCGACTCGCGCATCCCCTGATTGATGGTCACCGGCTTGCCGCTGGCATCCACCGCCTCGGCCTGCTGCACCGGCAACGCGATGAGGCTGGCGGCCCCTTGCGGGCTCACGCTGGCGGGTCGGTAGATGAGCCCCACCGTGATGGCGTCGGTGCCAATGGGCTTGCCATCCGGCGAGGCAATCCAGCGGTAGTGATCCGCCTCGTCCGGCTGGGCGGCGTTGAGGGCCGTCACCAGGTTGGCGATGGCGGAGTTGTCGCCATAGCCGTTGTTCTCGATCTCCATCAGCCCCACCACGTCGGCATTGAGGCGGGTGATGGCGCTGACGATCTTGGTACGTTGCAACTCGAACTCCGCCACCGTCAGGGCGCCCCGGTTGCTGCCGGTGGGGTTGGCATCCCCGCCCACGACCGTGGTGAAGAAGTTGAGCACGTTGAAGCTGGCGACCCGCAGATCCCCCGCCTCGGCGAGTTCCGGCGTTTCCACCCGATCCCAGCCGCTGTGATCTATCTGGCTCGCGTCGATGCGGTTGCTGGCCACCAGCCTGAACAGGTTGTAAGAGTAACCGAGCGCCCCCTCCAGCCCGTTGAGCTTGTCGCCGATGCGCAGGTAACCGTCCTCGGCGTTGAAGCCGGGGAACCAGGGCAGCACACCGTCCGGCGCCTTGGCGTCGGTCTCCACCACCAGCTGGTTCTGCTGGTTGCGAAGGGCCCAGTCGCTCGCCTCCTGGCTCATGGCGGCAAATTTCTGGGTCGACTTGATGAGCGGCGCGCCATAAGAGAGCACCAGGTTGTTGCGCTTGCCGTCGTAATCGAAGCTGAAGTTGCGGGTCACCACCAGGCTGGAGCCGGGCACCAGCCGTACCTGCATCCCCTCGTGACGCTCCAGCAGCTGGCTCAGGCTCTCGCCCGCCACCGGCACCAGATCCACTGCCGCTGGCACTGCCCCAGCGGGCCGAGTCACCACCAGATCGTCTGCGTTGATCTGGGTCTGGTTGAAATACTCCTTCACCTTGCCCGAGACGCACACCTCGGCCCCCGGCACGATGGCAGCATTGGCCTTGGTGCTGTAGACGAAGAGGCCGTCGGAGGTCGCCGGATCCCCGTCCCCCTGCTCGTCCTGAATGAAGAAGCCCTTGTAGAGGCCGCTCACTACCTGGGTTACCACGCCGCGGGTGGCGTAGGCCTGTTCCGATTCGAACTTGCCGGCTGGCACCAGGGGGCTGCTGGTGCCGGGGCCCTGAATGGCGGGCACGGGCACCAACTGATCCACCGGGCAGACGAAGGCGGGCGGCTGGGTGCCATCGCAAGGGCCATCGCCACTGCAACCCAGGCCACTGGCGTCATCTTTCGGGGCGGCCACGTATTCCTGCGCCGGATCAAAAGGGGACGTCGCATCAGTGCGGCCCATGGTGACGGTGGCCTTGCGGCGCAGGGTCATGTCCAGGGTCGAGACGTTGCCCGACACCCAGGCCATGCCGGGATCCACCCCTACCTGGCCGACGCTGTCGATTATCTCGCTGCCGCGATAGAGCACCAGGGCGTCGTCACCGTTGAACACCAGGTTGCCGCTGGTCTGGGTCGTCTTGGCCAGGATCTCGGCATTTGCTGAGGGGTTGGCCAGCACCAGGGTGGCGCCCGGGGCGAGGGTGCCTTGCAGCGCCAGGCTGTTGGTGGGGGATTCGCTGATGGGTTTGCCGTTGGCGTAGAGCGCCAGCCGGTATTGGGAGAGATCGACGAGGTCCGAGCCGAGGTTGCTCAGCTCCACCGCCTTGTTGTTGCCGGACCCTTCCAGGTATTCGGTGATAAGCAGTTGCGCCTGTGCCTGTCCAGCGAGCGCCAGCCCGACGGCCAGCGCCACCAGAGAGTGTCTTCCTGACATGGTCAGTTTCCTTTTTTATTTGCAGATCATGTTATTGGCGCCCCGCACAAGGCGGGCCGCAGCACCTTGGATGCAGCCATCAACGGAAGGCATGTCAGCCCCCGGCCGAAACTGCGCGCCCACTCTGCCCCGTCGGCGCCGGGGCTGCTGCGAGCTGGCTAACAATGACAACAAAATGTTGCGCCAAGGTGACGGGCAATACCCGAATGGGCAGTGTCTGCCATCGCTGCGCAGGAAGTTGTCGCCACCCCCAGCCCCTGCTGGCGGCCTCTGTCAGGGAGCGACATCGGCGCCGGGGCAGACGGGGGGAGCATTACGGCAGGCCTCTGCCCGGTACCATCTCGTGAGCAACCCCACTCACAGACACTGGATCATGGGCAAATCCATGGGTGCCATACCGGGCGCCACTCCCTTCGTGGCCCGAGAAGGCAGAAAACCGGGGGATGAGACTCTCTTCTGGTGCTCTTGTGGAACCGGTTCCAGTAATGACAGAAATAACAAGAGAGGAGATGACACAAACGTTTGTTGCTTTTGCGCTCGCGAATGGCAATAGTTCTCACTTTCTTTTTTGACCGTCTCTATTCTCGAGGTGCTACAAGATGTTTCGTCACCCCCTGGCAAAGTTGCTGCTGCTCGGCCAGCTCGTCCTGGTGAGCTGGATGGCGCAGGCCGCCCCCCCCGTTGAAGTGGAAGATGTGATGGGCCGCAAGGTCTCCCTCAGCCTTCCGGCAAGCCGCATCGTGCTCGGTTTCTATCCCGAAGATTACCTGGCGGTGGCCGGTGAAGGCGGGGCCGAACGCCTGGTGGGCATGTCCCTGGGCTGGTTCATGAAGTCCCGTCCCGCCATCTGGTCGCTCTACGTGGCCAGCCAGCCACAACTGGCCAAGGTCCCCGACCTTGGCAACGTGCAGGATCAGAGCTTCTCCATCGAGAAGACCCTGGCGGTCAAGCCCGACCTGGTGATCCTGGCGAAGTGGCAATATGAGGCCCTGAGCGCCGACCTGCCACGCCTTGAGCAGGCGGGGATCCCGGTGGTGGTCATCGACTACAACGCCCAAACCCTGACACAGCACATGGCAAGCACCCTGCTGCTTGGCAAGCTGACCGGCCAGGAGGCCCGCGCCCGGAAGATGGCCGACGAGTACAAGGCCAAGATTGACACCATCACCTCCCGCATTGCCGCCGCGAAGCGCACGCCGCCCCGGGTCTACATCGAACTGGGTGACAAGGGTCCGGCCGAGTACAGCTACACCTATGGCAAGGACATGTGGGGCGCCATGGCCCTGCTGGCCGGTGGCAACAACGTGGCCGCCCCCTTCGTCGATCGCTGGGGCCCCATCCACCCGGAACAACTGCTGGCGAGCAAGCCCGAGGTGATCCTGATGGCGGGCTACGAGAGCGTGAGCAGTGCTGTCGCCATGCAGGTGGGCCAGGATGTGTCGGCAGAGACCGTGCGCCAGCGTCTGCAAGGCTTTGCCGCCCGTCCGGGCTGGAGCGAGCTGCCTGCGGTGAAGCAGGGTCGTCTCTACGCGGTCTATCACGGCGCCACCCGCAGCATCATGGATGCCGCCCTCATCGAGTTCATGGCCAAGGCCCTCTATCCGGACCTCTTCCAGGATCTCGATCCCCTGGCCACCTATCAGGCGTTCTACCAGCACTACCTGCCCATCCGTCCCCAGGGCACCTTCATGCTGGGCATCAAGCAGGATGACGCAAGCTAAACCCGGCAATTCGGGTGCGGCCCACCTCGGCCATACCCTCTTCAGCAACCCTCTTGGATTGTGTGGGCGCCTCTTGCGGCGCCCGTTTCAGGATTGACATCATGAATGATTTGGCTGCCCTGCAGCAGACCCTCGCCCGGCAGCGGCAACGGGAGCGCCGTCGCTGGCACTGGCTCCTGCTGCTCGCCCTGGTCCTGTGCATTACCCTGGTGCTCGACATCGCCACCGGCCCCTCCCTGCTGGCCCTGCACGACGTGATCGATGCCTTGATCGCCCCCGCCCAGGCCGATCCCATGACCCGCACCATCGTCCACGACATGCGCCTGCCCATCGCCCTCATGGCCCTGGTGGTCGGTGCCTCCCTCGGTCTTGGCGGTGTGCAGATGCAGACCCTGCTAGACAACCCCCTCGCCAGTCCCTATACCCTCGGGCTCGCGGCGGCGGCGGGCCTTGGCGCGGCGCTGGCCCTCTACACCGGCGGCCTCGGGCTTCCTCCCCTGGTGGCCATCCCTGCCGGTGCCTTCATTGTGTGCATGTTTGCCGCCTGCCTGCTGTTTGGTCTGGCCATGATGCGCCATGTCAGCAGTCAGACCCTGATCCTGGCGGGCATCGCCCTGCTGTTCCTGTTCCAGTCCCTGCTCTCCCTGCTGCAGTTCCTCTCCTCCCCCGAGCTCAACCAGCAGATCCTGTTCTGGCTGTTTGGCAGCCTGATGCGCACCACCTGGGACTCCCTGATCATCACCGCCGTCGTCACCCTGATCTGCACCCTGCTCATCTACCGTGACGCCTGGGCCCTCACCAGCCTGCGCCTCGGGGAAGCCCGCGCCCGCAGCCTCGGGGTCAATGTCGACAGACTGCGCATGAAGACCCTGGTGCTGGTCGCCCTGCTCACCGCCACCGCCACCAGCTTCGTCGGCGTGATCGGCTTCGTCGGCCTGGTGGCCCCCCATATCGCCCGCATGCTGGTGGGGGAAGATCAGCGCTTTTTGATCCCCCTCTCCGCCCTGTGCGGCGCCTGCATGCTCTCGGCGGCCTCGGTGCTCTCCAAGTCCATCATTCCGGGGGCCCTGTTCCCCATCGGCATCGTCACCGCGCTCATTGGCGTGCCCTTCTTCATCTGGTTGATCCTCGGCAGGGGGCGTAAACGTGCTTGAAATATCCCGACTCTCCCTCTCCCTCGGCCAGCAGACCTTGCTGCGGGATCTCAGCCTCACTCTGCATCCGGGTCAGGTCCATGTGATCATCGGCCCGAACGGGACCGGCAAGACCTCCTTGATGCGCACCCTCTTTGGTGAACTGACCCCGGACAGTGGCGACATTCGTCTCGGGGACCAGAGTGCCCGCCAGATGACGCAGGCCAGGTGGCGCCAGCAGTTTGGCTACATGCCCCAGAACATCCAGCTGGAGCTGGATCTCAGCGTCATCGAAGTGGTGGTGCTGGGGCGCCTCGACAGCCTCTCCATGCGCCTCGCGGACGAGGACATCCTGGCTGCCGGCCGCGCCCTGCAGGCGCTCGGGATCGCCCATCTCGCGGATCGCCCCCTCTACTCCCTGAGCGGCGGCCAGCGGCAGATGGTGCTCTTCGCCCAGGTGCTGCTGCGCGACCCCCGCATCATGATGCTGGACGAGCCGGTCAGCGCCCTGGACCTGCACCACCAGATGCAGCTGATGGAGCACCTGTGCCAGCAGACACGGGAGCAGCAGTGGATCACTCTGGTGGTGCTGCACGATCTCAACCTGGCCGCCCAGTTTGCCGATCAGCTGATCGTGCTGGCAGGGGGAGATCTGCAGGCCTTCGGCCCCCCCGCCCGGGTGCTCGACGCGGCCCTCATCGAGCGCCTCTACCAGGTGCCGGTGGAGATAAGCCACGATCAGCACGGCATCCCCTTCCTCAGAACCCTGCGAAAGACACCATGACACAGTGCTGCGCCACCCCGGCGACCACCGCCCCACGCGCTGGCGGGAGGCGACCATGAACGGCGCCTCCTACTGGCGGGACTGGCAGGGCATGAGCCCGGCCGCCCGCCTGCTCATCACCAATGGGCTCGCCTTCAACCTCGGCTTCTACATGATGATGCCCTTCCTCGCCCAGCACATGGGCAGCGGGCTGGGCCTGGCCGGCTGGGCCTGCGGCCTCGTCATGGGGATGCGGGTCTTCAGCCAGCAGGGGCTCTTCCTGTTGGGCGGCACCCTTGGGGATCGCATCGGCTACCATCCCGCCATCGTCTGGGGCTGCTTGGTACGATCCTTGGGCTTCGTGCTGCTGGGCTGGGCCGAGTCCCTGCCCATCCTGCTGCTGGCCGCCGCCCTCACCGGCTTTGCGGGAGCCCTGTTCACCCCCTGCGCCCAGGCCTACCTTGCCAGCGAATGCCACAACCCGAGCCAGCGTCAGCGCGCCTTCGCCCTGCACAATCTGGCCAGCGAGGCGGGCATGCTGCTCGGCCCCCTGGTCGGCCTCACCTTGACCCAGCAGAGCTATACCCTGACGGGGATCCTGGCGGCGAGCCTCTTCGCTCTGCTCGGAGTGCTGCAATACCGGGTGCTGCCCAAACGCCCGGTGAGCAACCAGAGCCCCCGTAGCGCCATCTTGCGCCAATGGGGGGAGATAGTGCGCCAGCGCCCCTTTATGGGGTTCACCCTGCTGGCAGGCAGCTACCAGATCCTGTTCCACCAGCTCTATCTCGCCCTCCCCGCCCATATCCAGAGCCTGCCGGACGCCACCCACCTGCTCGGCGGCGTCTTCACCCTCTCGGCGGTGATCGGCGTTCTGCTCCAGCTCCCGGCCTCCCGCCTGGTGGAGCGCCGCCTGGGAGTACCGCTCGCCATGGGGCTGGGGATAGGCATGATGGGCCTAAGCTATCTCGCCCTGCCCCTGCTGGCACCCTGGCCGACGGCAGGCGTGTTGACGCAGGTGGCCCTGCTCTCCCTGGGCTCCATCCTCTGCTTCCCGCTCTTCGCCGCCCAGCTGCCCCGCTACGCGCCCCCTGAGCAACTCGGCAGCTACTACGGCTTCTATGCCAGCGCCGGGGGCTGCATGGCGCTCTTTGGCAACCTGCTCATCGGCTTTATGCTGGGGGATGCAGGCAGCCGCCCCGCCACCGCCATCTGGTGGCTGCTGGCCCTCGCCGGCCTGCTGGCGGGAGTTGGCCTTTATTCTCAGTTGCGCAAGGATGGCCAGGTTCAACCTGCTCCCCATCAATAAACAGGGCGGCCAAGGCCGCCCGGTTTTATTCCCTTTCTCCCCCTTCCACTCTCTGCCTTATCCGGCTAAACCGGCTTCAAAACCTTGTCAGATACGCGAGCAAGCTCGGCTGTACTCGATGAGCAAAACAACATCGGACATGCACGATAGCAATAAAAAGGACGCCATCGGGCGTCCTTGAAGAGGAAGACAGAGCAGGGTCAACTCCCCAGATGCAGCGCCAACAAGACCGCCAGCGGGATCACCACCACCGAGAGCGCATTGCCGCCGAGCACAATACTGGCCACCTTGTCGGGCTGGCACTGGTACTGCTCGCACAGGATGTAATTGAGCACCGCCGGGGGCAGCGCCACCGACAGCATCAGGAGTGGTATCCAGTCAGGTTCGAGGGGCAGCAGCCAGACGGCGAGCCCCAGGGAGAGGCCCCCCGCCAGCAGGTAGAGCAGGTTGCACTTGATGGCCAGCCCCTGGTGATCCAGCTCCCCTTCCATCAGCCGGATGCCTAAGGCAAACAGCATCAGGGGCACCGCTATCTGGCCGAGCAGGGCGGCGCTGGTCACCAGGTATTCCGGCAGCGGGATATGCAGGTTGGCCACCAGCAGCCCGGCGAAGGCGGCCCAGAGCACGGGGCTTCTCAGCCAGCCCCAGCGGGAGCTGCTGGCCGAGAGGATGAACATGCCCACCGAGAAGTGGAGCAGGTTGGAGAGCACAAAGAGGATGACGATGGCGCCGAGCTGCTGCTCGCCAAAGGCGAGCACCATCAGCGGAATGCCGAGGTTGCCGGTGTTGCGAAACATGGCGGGCAGGATCAGCGCGGCCCGCTCTATCTCCTTGAGTTTGAGCAGGGAGAGCAGCAAACCGGGCAGCAGGATCACCAGGGCACCGGCCCCCACAAGGGGCAAGTGCGCCGCCAGATCCAGGGGGTATTTCACCAGGGCCGAGAAGACCAGCGCCGGAGTAAAGAGTTCGATATTGGCCCGGTTGACATAACCCAGGGCCCCGCCCGGTCGCAGCCGCCCATAGAGGGCGCCAAGGCCCACCACCGCAAACACGGGAATGACGATATTGAGCAGGGCGCTGAACATGGGTATCCCGTTTACAGTTCGCGGGCCGGGCGTCCCATCAGCACCACGGGGTCCAGCGTCACCTCCTGGCTGCCGTTGCTGACCCAGAGCTGGCCGTCGGAGATGGTGCAGGTGAGCTGCATGGTGCGCTCCACCATGGCCGCCAGGGGCAGGGTCTGGCAGTCGGAGAGTTCGATGACGCTCAGGTTGTCGTGCAGACCGAGCTTGCCCTGGTTCTGCTTCCACCAGACGCTGGTGCCACGACCGCCATAGAGGTAGAGCACCACCTGGCGAGAGCGATTGCATGCCTTCTTGAGACGGCGCTCGTCCGGCTGACCCAGCTCAATCCAGAGTTCAATCTCATCGGAATAGTTCTTGCACCAGAGCTCGGGCTCGTCGTCGGCTGAGAGCCCCTTGGTGAACTCCAGTCGCTCGGCGGCATGCCAGGCGAAGGCCGCGAGGCGGATCATCATGCGCTCGTCGGTCTCGGAGGGGTGACGGGCCAGGGTGAGGGAGAAGTCCTGATAGAGATTGCGATCCATGTCAGACAAGCTGATCTGGGCCTTGAAGATGGTTGCCTTGAGCGCCATAGAAGTCGTGAATACCTGATAAAAGAGAAGGGGGCGGACATGCCGGGCGTCAGTGTAATCAAAATGGCCGCCGTGTTCGACCGTCTTGCGCTCCCTTTACCCCATCAGGGGCGGGCAAGTGCTTCAGAAGCACAAAAAACAAATGCCAGTCGTGAGACTGGCATTTGGCGGCATGAACGAGAGTGACTCACTTCTCGGCGGACTTGACCCCGAAGGCATTGAGCAGCAGGCAGCAGGTCACTGCCACTGCCACGAACCCGCTCAGGAAGATAAAGGGCATGGCCCCATACCCCAATACAGTCCAGATGGTGTGTTCAAGCAGACTCATAGTGTGTCCTTCATCCAGTGAAATGGGTGTCCCTTTCGTGACGGGGTCGCCCCCGTTCCTGATGAGACTATTTGACCTCAACCCGCGCCTGAGTCCTATGCCACCAAAGTAATAAATGGGGCACCAGTTTGCGCCAGATCAAGGTTTTAGCCCTCCCCGCCCCGTTTTTCTTCGCGCCCTCGCCCCAAACCGGAAAGGTACGCCCAACAAAAAGCGAGGCGACCTTGGGGTCGCCTCGCTCGATGCATGCCGTCGAGAGCCATCAGTAGAAGGTCTGCTGCTCCGCCGCCATCGCTTTCAGCCGCGCACAGGGGGCGAAGCGGTCGCCAAAGCGCTTCTGATGGTGCTCAAGACGCCCCACCAGATAGTCGATGCCGAGGCTGTCCATGTAGCGGAACGGACCGCCCAGGAAGGGGGGGAAGCCGATACCGAAGATGGCGCCGATGTCGCCATCCCGGGCCGAGGCCACCACGCCGCCATCCAGGGCCATGGCCGCTTCGTTGAGCATCAGCAGCACGCAGCGCTCGGCGATCTCCTGCCTGGCAAGCTTGGCCTGGGGCTTGACGCCCAGCACGTCGTAGACGCTCGCGTCCACCGTCTTCTTGCCCTCCTTGCCGGTGAGCTTGTTGCGCGGGGCCGCCTTGCCATAGAGATAGAAGCCCTTGCCGTTCTTGCGCCCCTTGCGATCGTCCTCCAGCAGCTTGTCAAAGGCCTTGGGCGC
Organism: Aeromonas sp. FDAARGOS 1418; assembly: GCF_019048585.1. Taxonomy (NCBI): domain Bacteria; kingdom Pseudomonadati; phylum Pseudomonadota; class Gammaproteobacteria; order Aeromonadales; family Aeromonadaceae; genus Aeromonas; species Aeromonas sp. FDAARGOS 1418. Next base: position 3,122,352 of record NZ_CP077387.1, read on the forward strand.
CTGGAACTGCTCGCCACCCAGCTCTTTTTCTAGGATGGGGGAGATCTTGGCCCCCACGTCGATCCCCACCTCGTCCAGCAGGGTGATGGGGCCGACCGGGAAACCGAAGTCGAGCAGAGCGCCGTCCAGTACCTCCACCGGCTCCCCTTCCAGCACCAGGCGCGCCGCCTCGTTCATGTAGGGCGCCAGGATGCGGTTGACGTAGAAGCCGGCCTCGTCCTTCACCACGATGGGGGTCTTGCCCTGGGCCCGGGCGAAGGCCAGGGTGGTGGCCACCGTCTCGGCGCTGGTACCCGCGTGGGGAATGATCTCGGCGAGCGGCATCTTGTCCACCGGGCTGAAGTAGTGCAGCCCCACCACCCGCTCCGGATGCGTCGCCGCCGAGGCGATCTGGTGGATGGGCAGGGAGGAGGTGTTGGAGGCAAACACGGTGTGCTCCCCGCACTCGCGCTCCACGTCCTGCACCATCTGGTGCTTGAGGTTGATGTCCTCGAACACCGCTTCCACCACCATGTCCACCCGGTGGAAACCGGAATAGTCCAGGGTGCCGGTGAGCAGGCTCATCTGTTTTTCCAGCTCGCTGCGCAGCAGTTGGCGACGCTTGAGCTTCCTCGCGAGGAGGTCGTAGCTGTAACGCATGGCATTGCCGATGCCGGCGCTCGCCACATCCTTGATCCGCACCGGTACCCCCGCCTTGGTGGCGGTGACGAAGGCGATGCCGCCCCCCATCAGGCCGCCCCCCAGCACGGCGGCATGACCCACCTTGCGCGGCTCGGCTCCTTGATAGCTCACCTCTTTCTTCATCTCCGTGGTGGCGAAGAAGAGGGAGCGCAGGGCGGCGGATTCCGGCGTCATCACCAGCTCGCCGAAGTGGCGGGCCTCGGCCTGCAGGCCGGCCTGCATCCCCTCCTCCACGCCGATGCGCACCACCTCGATGATGCGCTCCGGCGCCGGGTAGTTGCCCCGGGTCTTGGCCTTGACCCCCTTGCGGGCCTGATCGAACAGCACCTTGCGACCAAATTTGTTGGTCTCCAGCACCTTGCCCTGCAGATCCCGTTTCAGGTGGTGGCGCGGCTTGCCCTTCTTGGCAAGCTTGATGGCGGCCTCCAGCAAAATGGACGGGGGCACCATGTCATCCACCAGCCCGAGCTTCCTGGCCTGTTTGGCCCGCACCTGCTTGCCGGTCAGCATCAGATCCAGTGCCTTGGCCACCCCGATGAGGCGCGGCAGGCGCTGGGTACCGCCGGAGCCCGGCAGCAGGCCGAGCTGCACTTCCGGCAGGCCCAGTACGGTTTTACCGTGATCGGTCACCACCCGGCCATGACAGGCGAGCGCCAGCTCCAGCCCGCCGCCAAGGCAGGGGCCGTGAATGGCGGCGATCACCGGGATCCCCAGGGCTTCGATTTCGGCGAACACCTCCTGTCCGGCCCGGGACAGCGCTTCGGCATCCTGGGCGCTGGTGCAGGCCGCCAGCATGGCGATGTCGGCCCCGGCAACGAAGGAGTCCTTCTTGCCGGAGACGATCACCAGGCCGATCAGATCCCCGTTCCCTTTTACCTCGGCCAGCAGAGTGCGGATCTCGTCCGCAAAAGAGGCCTTCAGGGTGTTCATGCTCTCACCGGGCACATCCATGGTGAGGATGCCGATGCCGTCTTTGCGAATATCCAGAGAAAAAGTCTTGGCACTCATCATTCCACCTCCAGCACCATGGCCACACCCAGCCCACCCGCCGCACAGGCGGTGTTGAGCCCCAATCCCCCACCCCGGCGCCGCAGTTCATGCAGGGTCTGGGTGATCATGCGCGCCCCGGTGGCGGCAAAGGGGTGACCAAAGGCCAGCGAGCCGCCGAGCACGTTGAACTTCTCCATGTCCACCTCGCCGATGGCCTGATCCCGGCCCAGCTTGTCACGGGCAAATTCGGCGCTTGCAAACATCTTGAGGTTGGCGAGCGTCTGGGCAGCAAACGCTTCGTGCATGTCGATGAGGGTCAGATCCCCAAGGGTGATGCCGGCACGGTCCAGCGCCAGCGGCGTGGCATAGGAGGGGCCCATCAGCATGTCCTGCCAGACATCGATGGCGGAGAACGCGAAGCTGCGGATGTAACCCAGCGGCTCCAGACCCAGCTCGCGGGCCCGCCCTTCACGCATCATCAGCACGGCGGCGGCGCCGTCGGTAAGCGGAGTGGCGTTGGCGGCCGTCACCGAACCGTGGGCCCGGTCAAAGACCGGTTTGAGCTTGGCGTAGCTCGCCAGATCCGAGCTTTCACGGATGTTGTTGTCCCGCTCCAGCGGCGACTTGTAGGGGGGCACGTGGGCGGTGAACACCTCGCCACTCAATTTGCCCTGCGCCCAGGCTTCGGCCGCCAGGGTGTGGGAGCGGTGGGCCAGCGCATCTTGCGCCTCGCGGCTGATCTGGTGGGTCTTGGCCATCTGCTCGGCGGTCTGCCCCATGGAGAGACCGGTGGAGTACTCAGCCACGGCCGGGGGCACCGGCAGCAGGTCCTTCAGGCGCAGACGGCGCAGAATATTGAAACGCTGCTGGAGGTTGCGCGCCTTGTTGAGATCCACCAGGGCGCGGGCCAGAGACTTGCTGACTCCGATGGGCAGCACGGAAGAGGAGTCGGCACCGCCGGCGATGGCGATGTCCACCGTGCCGGCCATGATGGATTCGGTGACGTTGGCCACCGCCTGGAAACTGGTGGCGCAGGCGCGCGACACGCTATAGGCATCGGTGCTGACGCTCATGCCGGTGCCAAGTACGATCTCCCGGGCGATGTTTGGCGCTTCCGGCATCTGCACCACCTGGCCGAACACCAGCTGGTCGATGAGCTTGGGGTCGAGATCGGTGCGGGCGAGCATCTCGCTCACCACCAGTTTGCCCAGATCGACCGCAGGCACGCCGTGAAAAGCGGTGGCCTGCTTGGCAAAGGGGGTGCGCAGACCCGCCACGACGGCTATCCGTTCGCCCTGGCGAGTCGTCAGTTTCAATGGCTGTTTCATCCTGGCTCCTTGGGTTAAAAAGGCAGAGGTCTGACCTCATTGCGCCACATCTTAACAATCCAATCACAACTTTCATACGGCTGATTGAAACTAAATTGTCCCCATCTTGCCACCCTCCCTCGCCCTTGTGAGCCAACTGGGGTATAAAAAGATCAACTTCCATAAAAACAACGGGTTTATCGCATGGCAGCGGCCGAGTTCAGAGCACTTGGAGACTATCTGGGCAGCCAGATCCTGGGACAGGGCCCCCTCATCGAGGGGCTGCTGATCGCCCTGTTATGTGAAGGACATGTGCTGATCGAGGGGGCCCCCGGTCTTGCCAAGACCCGGGCGGTCAAGGCGCTGGCCGGCGCCGTGGAGGGGCGCTTTGCCCGTATCCAGTTCACCCCGGATCTGCTCCCTGCCGATCTCACCGGCAGCGAGGTCTTCCATCCCCAGGATGCGAGTTTCGTGTTTCAACCCGGCCCCCTGTTCAATCACCTGGTGCTGGCGGACGAGATCAACCGGGCGCCGGCCAAGGTGCAGTCCGCCCTGCTGGAGGCCATGGCCGAGCACCAGATCACCGTGGGCAAGAAGAGCTGGCGCCTGCCCTCCCTCTTCATGGTCGCCGCCACCCAGAACCCCATCGAGCAGGAAGGGACCTATCCCCTGCCGGAGGCCCAGCTCGATCGCTTCTTGCTCAAGCTGCTGGTGGATTACCCCAGCCCCGCCATGGAGCTGGCCATCCTTCAACTCAACGCCCGCGGCGACGCCCTGCCGACGCCGCCGGTCACCCTGAGCCAGTCCGACTTGCTGGAAGCTCGCACCGCCGTTCAGGGGGTACAGATGCAGGGGCGCCTCGAGCACTATCTGGTGCAACTGGTGTGCGCCACCCGCCCCGGCAGCGGCCTGTGCCCCGAGTTAGACCCCCTGGTCGCGGTGGGGGCCAGTCCCAGAGCCAGCATCGGCCTCGCAAGAGCCGCACGGGCCCGGGCCTGGCTCGCCGGGCGCGACTTCGTGCTGCCCGAAGACATCCAGCAACTGGCGCCTGCCGTGCTGCGCCACCGCCTCATCCCGAGTTATCAGGCGCTGGCGGACAACCTCGATAGCGAGGCGCTCATCACCCTGCTGCTGGATGCCATTCCATGCCCCTGAACCGGCCCCCGCAGGCAGCCCTATCGCCATGACCCCCGTCGCCGAGCCCCGGGATCACCCCGACATCGCCCTCACCCTCGAGCGGCTGCTGGCGGTGCGCCTCTGGACGCGCCAGGGCGAGCGTGCCCGCATTCATCAGGCGGCCCAGGGGCGTATCGGGCGCCAGCCCGGGCTGCATTTCAGGGAGCTTCGCCTCTATCAGGCCGGTGACGAGGTGCGTCACATCGACTGGCGGGTCACCGCCCGCCTCGGCCGCCCCCACACCCGCCTCTACGGGGAAGAGCAGGATCAGGCCCACTGGTTGCTGCTGGATCTCTCACCCGCCATGTACTTTGGCTCCCGCGCCCAGCTCAAGGCCCGCCTTGGCTGCGAGCTGGCCGCCGCCCTGCTCTGGCAGGGGGAGAAACAAGCCAATACCTTGATCTGCCAGGGCGCAGCCCCCCACACAGAGCACCAGCGCGGCTCTCTCATGCCTCTCCTGGAAGCGCTCTGCCGCCATTACGAGGCAGGGCTGGATCGCGCCCCCCAGCCTAGGACGCTGGCCCAGACCCTGGCACGACTCATCCTGCCCCACGGGGCCAGATTGACCCTGATAAGCCATCACCAGGTACCGGACCAGGCCCTCTGCCAGCAGTTGCAACGCCTTCGCCTGCGCCACGATATCCACTACTGGCAGATCCGCGATCCCCTGGAAGCCGCCCTGCCCGAGCAGGGGCAGCTGGCAGTGCAGGCAGGCAGACACAGCGGTTGGCTCGCGGGAGAAGATCCCCGCTTTCGCGCCCGCTACCAGAGGGCGGCCGACGAACAGGCCGAGGCCTGTCGCCAGCAGTTGCTGCCCCTGGTGACGCGCCTCTATCGCCTCGACAACGGCGCCACCCTGCAACGCCAGTGGCAGGAGGGCGGATGCCGTCTGTTTTGAGGGGGGAGCAAGGCGTGCCCGCACCGGATGCATATCGCCAGCCCTCGTCCAGTGAGGCCTTGCAAGCCATCCGTGCCGAGCTGCGCGACATCCACCAAGGCCCCGCTCTCGAGCCTGCACAGGATCCTCGCCTGATGGCCCTCGGGGGGCTGCTGATCGCGGCGATCGCCGCTTGCCTGATCGCCATGACGGCCCTCACCCTGTGGCGCCAGCGCCACTGGGCGCTCCGGATAGACTGGCAGGCAGATGATCTCGTCCCCAGGCTGCAGGATGCCCTGCGAGAAGCGGCCATGGCCCGCTGGCCCGAGGCGGCCCCCCTGCAAGGGGAGGACTGGCTCGCCTGGCTGGACAGCAAGGGGGGGAGCGATTTTTCCCGGTTTGCCGCCCAGTGGCCGCTCTGGCTCTATGGGGGCAGAGTGCCCGATGAGGCGCAGCGCAAAAGATTGCGCCTCGCCTATCTCGCCTGGGGGCGACGCTGCGTCAGCGCGCCGCGATTCCCGGCAAGCAAGCGAGGGGCCCCTTCCCCGGAGGGTACGCGATGATCCTCGCCTGGCCCTGGTTTTCCCTCGCCCTCGCCCTGCCGCTGCTGGTGCGCTTCGGCCTGCCTCCCATGAAGGGGCGCAAGGGAGGAAACCGGCTCGTTCATGGAGGTTTTCCCCTGCTCCAGCCCCAGGCGGGGCAGCCCTTGTGGCGCATGATGATCTGCTGGTGTGCCCTGGTACTGGCCCTGTGCCGCCCCCAGTGGCAGGAGCCCCCGATCATTCACTACCAGAGCAGCCGGGACCTCATCCTGGCGGTGGATCTCTCCGACAGCATGCGCACCCAGGACATGCTGGATGACGGAGAGCAAACGGACAGGCTTGCCGCGGTGCGCCAGCAGATAAGCAACCTTGTCGCCTCCCGCCCGGGGGATCGCATCGCCCTCGTCGTCTTTGCCGATCACGCCTATCTGCTCTCCCCCCTCACCCAGGAGACCGGGGCCCTGCTCACCCTGGCCAGGGAACTCGACTTCGATCTGGTGGGGCGCACCACGGCCCTGGGGGAAGCCATCCTGCTTGCACGCCAGCACGCCGACCCCACCCGCCCCACCGCCCTGCTGCTGGTGACGGACGGGCGAAATACCTCGGGCAATGCGGATCCCCTGACCGAGGCCAGGCTCGCCGCCAAAGCAGGCATCCGTCTCTATACCCTGGGGGTGGGCGCCGACCCCGACACCTTCGCCGCGCCCGCAGGGGACGCCGATCCCAGTGCCGAACTGGATGAAGCCCTGTTGCAGCAGTTGGCGACGCTGGGAGGAGGCCGCTATTTTCGCGCCCGCAACCGGGGCGATCTCGCCGCCATCAAACAGGCCATCGACACCCTGGAGCCCCTCGCGCGGCCCCAGACCCTCTCCCGGCCCCACCAGGAGCTCTACCCCTGGCCACTGGCCCTGGCCTGGCTGCTGCTCTGCTGGCCAGCCCGCTGGCACATCCCCCTGTCACACAGGCCATCCCATGAGTAGGCAGGCCATGATGGTGGCACCATGGAGCTGATCTTGCTGCGCCCCCTCTGGTTGCTGGCCCTGCTCCCCTGGCTGTGGCAGGGGTGGCGCCGCCGCCGCGATCCCGGCTTGCTCTCCCCGGCCATGCAGGCCTATCTGCTGCCGAGCCGCCATCGGGCCATCCCCTGGCGCTGGCTTGCCTGTCTGCCGGTGATCCTCGCGCTCTCGGGCCCCGCCCTGCGCCAGCAGAGTCTCTCCATGCCGAGCCCGGCCCTCGATATCTGGCTGCTGGATCTCTCCGATTCCATGCTGGCACAGGATCTGGCGCCGGACCGGGCAACCCGGGTGAGACTGGGATTGCAGGAGATGCTGGCCGACATAGCGCGGCAGGACGCGGCCCATCCCATCGCCCTCATCCTGTTTGCCGGGGATGCCTACCTCGCCATGCCTCCCACCCGGGATCATCAGGCCATCGCCCTGCTGCTGCCGGACCTGCGCCCGGCCATCATGCCTGTCCAAGGCAGCGCCCCCGAGCGCGCCGTTGCCCTGGCCCTCACCCAGATCCCGCCGGGCCAGTCCGCCCGTCTGCTGCTCGTGACCGACGGCCTCTCCGGGACAGCGCGCGATCGCATCGCCGCCCTCTTGCCCTGCCTCAACGACCTGTTCTGCAAGGCAGGCTCAGCCCCGCGGCTCGACATCCTGCTGGCCAGCGGGGGCAAGGAGACCCGGCTGCCCGGCGTGGCTGCAGAGCGCTGGCAGCTCGGCAGCCCGATCGGCCACACCTTGCCGGCGCCCGACGAGGAGGCCATGACCGCCCTTGCCGCCAGTACCGGAGGCAGGCTGGCCTGGCTCGATTCCGGCCTGCCCCGCTTTGCCCCCCTGCCCATGGGCCAGGCCCTGACGCAGGGGCAATCCCGGGATCTCGGCCCCTGGCTGCTCATCCCCTTGCTCCCCCTGGCGCTGCTGGCGCGGATCGGCGCCCACTGGCTGCTGGTGATCCTCGTCATTGGCTTCGCGCCCCCTTCCCTGCAGGCGGCCTCCCGACAAGATGAAGCAGGCTGGCAGGCTTATCGCCAGGGACACTATCGGGAAGCGGCCAACGCCTTCCAGGATCCGGTCTGGCAAGGCAACGCCTGGTATAGATCCGGGGATTACGCCAGGGCCGTCGCCGCCTATGGCAGGGCAAACAGCGCCACCGCCCACTACAACAGGGGCAATGCCCTGGTCTGGCTCGGGGATCTTGCCGCCGCGGAGCAGGCCTATCTGAGCGCCCTTCGCCTTGAACCTGGGCACAGGGATGCCTTGCACAATCTGGCCCTGCTGCGGGCCAACCCGCCGCAGACAACGCCCTCGGCAAATACCCCGGAGCAGGCCGACACTCCCGACCCCGCCCGCGCCTCAGAGGCTCCCCGCCCCCCGGCGCCCCCCGTGCTGCTGCTGGAGCAGCGTCTTCGCAAGGAGGCCCTGCGCCGCCCCCTGATCAAGGTGGAGGAGCCCTGGTGATCCTCGTGCTGCGCTTGCTCTCCCCCCGGATCGGCTGCTGGCTGCTGCTCGCCCTGTGCGCCATGCGGGTGCAGGCCGTCCCTGTCGAGGCCGAGCTGTTGCCGGGGGCGAGCGAGCGCGACTGGCTGCTCGTCATCGAGGCCGACGGGCTGCACCGCGATGAGGATCTCAACCTGCAACCGCTGCTGCGCCAGTTTGCGGTCGGGCGGGTCAGTATCCAGCGGGTCAGTGCCCAGAGCCGCAGCCTGACCCGCTGGCAGATCCCCCTGCACCTGCTCGATACCAGCCCGCGCCAGGTGCCCTCCCTGCCCCTTGGCGCCGATCTCACCCCCTCCCTGGCGGTGCCGACACGTTCCCTGGACGGCACCCTGATGCCGGCACAAGACCCGGTATTCTCTCCGGTCGAGCTGCAGGCCCGGGTGCTCCATGAGGGGAATCTCTACCCCGGCCAGCCCTTCATCTATGAGCTGACCCTCTGGCTGCCTGCCAACCTGGAGGCCCCCAACCTCGGCGAGCCCATCACCCCGGCCTTTACCATTCGCCGCCTTGGCGAGGACCGCTGGGACTCTCCCGCCAGCCCCGGCCTGCCCGGGCGTCTCACGAGAAAATGGCTGCTGCAGGCCAAAGGGCCCGGGCTCCATCGCGTCGAATCCCCCCGCTTTCAGGGGCGGTTGCCGCCCCAGGACCAGGCCGGTGCGACCGCGCCAGACAACGCGGGGGATCTGCTGTCCGCCAGGGCGACGACCCTCTTCATCAAGGTGGACAAGGCCCCCCTGGAGCCGGTGGCGAGCAGCCTGGTGCTGCGCCAGCAGTTCAGCCCGGCGCAGGCCAGGGTGGGTGAGCCGGTGATCCGCACCCTCACCCTGGTGATGGAAGGGGGGGATGGCAACCGCCTGCCCCCCTTGCCGCCCCCGCCCCTGCCCGCCGGCCTCTCCATGAAGCCGGACGGCGAGCAGCAACAGGAGCGATTCGTGGCCGAGGGGGCGCTTCGCTTCGAGCGCCAGTGGCGCCAGGCCCTGACCACCGACGAGGCGGGGCGCTATGTGCTGCCCCCCCAGACCCTGCGCTGGTTCAACACCCAGAGCGGTCGCATCGAGGAGGCGCGCCTGCCCGCACATTCTCTGGTGTTCACGGCAAGGGAGAGCGCCACTCCCGCCTCCCCCGCACCAGGGGTCCAGTATCTCTATTGGGTGCTCCTGGCCATCCTGCTGCGGGCATTCATGCGCCGCTGGCCGCGCTGGCGCGCCTTCTATCGCCTGCAACGGGCCCTCGCCACGGGCTCTCCTGACGAGGCCAGGGAAACCCTGCTGACCTGGGCCGTCCTGCGCTGGGACGCCCCCTGTCTGCATCTGGCCAGGCTGCCCTGTCACCGCGACCCCGCCATGGGAGCGCTGCTGGACGACCTGGATCGGGCCTGTTTTGCCCCCGTACTCGCCCCTGGCGAACACCTGCCCAGACAGGCGCTCGCCAGGGAGTTGTGCACCTGGGAGAGCTTTGCGATAGCCTATGGTCTTCGAATACTGGCGTGGATGCGTGCATGATGCGCCCCTCATGAAACAGGACACCCTTTTATGGCGTTAGGTTTTTTCAGAAGAAAAAGGGCCGGCACGGGAAAGGATCCCTGCGCTTCTCCGGTCTATGGGGAGATGGCAGACAAACAAACCAAGTACGAAGCCCTGGTGCACGCCCTGCACGGGGACATCTACCGCTACGCCTACTGGCTGTGCCGGGATCCGCAAATCGCCGAGGATCTGGTGCAGGAGACTTTCCTGCGCGCCTGGAAGGCGATAGATACCCTGCTGGACGACAAGGCTGCCAAGGCGTGGCTCATCACCATATTGCGGCGGGAGAATGCCCGCCGCTTTGAGCGAAAGCAGTTCGATCTTGTCGACCTCGACGAGCACCCCCTGCGGGATCAGGGTGTCCTGCCAAGCGAGCAGGAGATGGAGCACGAATGGCTCAGGCGCCACATCGCCCGCCTGCCTGCCGAGTATCAAGAGCCGCTGCTGCTGCAGGTACTGGGGGGATTCAGCGGGGAGGAGATCGCCGAGCAACTCGGCCTGAACAAGAACACCGTCATGACAAGGCTGTTTCGCGCCCGCAACCAGATAAAAGAGGCCATGGAGTCTGCGAAACAACAGAGAGGACACACCAATGGATGAGCTTGAATTTCGCCGCCGGGCCATCACTCACCCCTCGGACAGGGATCCCGCCTTCTTGAAAGCAGCCGAGGCGTCACCGGCCAATCGCAAGCATCTGGACGAGATGCAGCAGCTCGAGCGCCAGGTGCGCAGCACTCTGGAAGTGGACGTACCGGCCGGTCTTGCGGAGCGGATCCTGCTCAGGCAGGCGATGGCAGCCGAAGAGGAGCAGGTGGTCCCGCTGCCCGTCACTCCTGCACGCACGCAATGGCGCGCTCTGGCCATCGCGGCCTCGGTCGCCTTCCTGCTCGGCATGAGCACCCGCTGGATCAGCTGGCCTGTGGCACCGGACACCCTGTCGCTGGCTCAAGTCGCCATGTCCCACGTTTATGGGGAAGAGCCCTTCATTCATGCGGTGGATGAGCGGGTCAGCCTGCACACCATCAACGCGAAAATGGAGAAATATGGCGCCACCCTGAGCGAGATGCCGGGCATGAAGGTAACCTATGTCAACCACTGCGCCTTCTACCAGGGACCGGCCCTGCACATGGTGCTGCAGGGCAAGATGGGACCGGTCACCCTGTTTCTCGTCCCCAAGCATCTGCCACTGACGATCCAGTCCGATTTTGCAGACGGGACCCTCAAGGGGGAGATACTGCCGCTCAAGGGGGCCAACATGGTGCTCATCGGAGACATGCAGGAGCCCCTCGCCCCAGTTGCCCGCCAGCTTGAGTCACGCCTGCACTGGTCCATTTAACAGACCTTGACCCAGGCTGACTCGTCCTCCGCCTCAGCCACATCACAGGCAGACATCCTCATTGTCTGCCTGTTCATCCCCACATCCCCGCATGTTCCCGCCCATTGCCCGCGCGAAGTCACATTTTTACTATTTATTTTAAATGACGCAAACGGCACCATTTGTGCTTTATTTATCCAATAATAGATAAATCAGCCTAATAAAACGGCAAGTTAAAACAAATGATTAACACAATGGAAACTTTTATGTATTCTGCTGTCACTGGTCTGATTTCTTACCTCCTACCAGATCCATAGAATCACGCCAGCAATGAATGGGAAGAAGCTGACATAACAACAGATCATGTCGTCAATAGCCGCCAAAGAGCCGCGATGTCGACAGAAAATCTGCTTACAAAGAGAGAACACTATGACAACTGCCTTTTTCAAGAAAAGCCTGATCGCTGCGGCCGTGACCCTGGCCAGCACCCAGACCTTCGCCGCCGCGTTCCAGCTGAACGAGCACTCGGCCTCCGGTCTGGGTCGCGCCTACGCAGGTGAAGCAGCCATCGCCGACAACGCGGCCGTGCTGTCCCGCAACCCGGCGGCCATGACCACCTTCGACAAGATGGCACTGTCTGTATCCGGCACCTATATCAAGCCCGACGTGGACGTGGCTGGCGACATTTATGCCGGCCCCACCAAGCTGGCTCCGTCCAGCGAGAGCGACATCGCCCCCGATGCCTTCGTGCCGGCCACCTACTTCATCCAGCCCCTGAATGATCAGTGGGCCTGGGGGATCGGCCTCTTCTCCAACTACGGCCTCTCCACCGAATATTCCAAGACCTTCGCGGCCGGTGCCGGCGCCGGTGACACCGAGCTGCTGACCTTCAACATCAACCCCAACATCGCCTATCGCATCAACTCCAGCTTCAGCGTCGGTGCCGGCATCAATGCCGTCTACGCCGCCGCCGAGCTGAACCGTTATGCCGGTGCGCTTTCCGCCGCCATTCCGGGCGCCAACTCCGATACCCGTCTGGCTCATCTGAAGGGCGATACCTGGGGCTTTGGCTGGAACGTCGGCACCCTGTACGAGATCAATGAAAACAACCGCCTCGCCCTGACCTACCGCTCCCAGGTGGACTTGAGCTTTGACGGCGACTTCCAGGGCGCCACCTCCGGCAATCGCGTCGTCGATGGCAACCTGAAGCTGGATCTGCCTGCCCAGGCCGAATTCGCAGGCTACCACCGCCTGAACCAGCAATTCGCTGTCCACTACTCCGTGAACTGGACCGACTGGAGCGCCTTCCAGGAGCTCAAGGCCACCAGCAGCAACTGCGCCGGCGGCGTGTGCCTGCAAAAAGACGAGAAGTTCAAGGACTCTGCCCGTTACGCCCTGGGCGGTACCTGGTACGTCAACCCGTCCTGGGAAGCCCGTATCGGCTTCGCCTACGACAACAGCCCCATCGAGCCGGAATACCGCAGCCTGAGCATTCCTGACTCCGACCGTATCTGGTACAGCGCCGGTGCCACCTACCACATCAATCCGGACATGAGCCTCGACTTCGGCATGGCCTATCTGGACGGCAAGGAAGTGGACGTGAACGAAGGCCTGCGCAACCACAGCGATGCGCTGCGCTGGAAGGGCACCTCTCACGGCAACGCCCTGCTGGCTTCCGCCCAGTTCAACATGAAATTCTGATTTTCATGTCATCATCAAGAGCGCCCCAGGGCGCTCTTTTTTTATCCAACTTCGCCATCTGAGCGCACAGCTGTGGTAAACAACTGTACTCTTTTCTTTTTTTATCAAGCTGTTATGGGGATTTCTTTCAGCATTTAATCCCGTTTTGCCGCACGTTCCCCTCTCCCCGTTGCCTTGCTGGTCATACCATATAAAATCCCGGCCCCAACCGAATAACAGAATGAACACCCAGTTCATCCCGAGGAAAGACCATGCATCCGACGTTCAAACCCTCCCTCATAGCCCTCTTGCTGCTGTCGAGCCAGGTGCAGGCTGCCGGCTTCCAGCTCGCGGAGCAATCCGCCACAGGCATGGGGCGTGCCTTCGCGGGTGAGGCCGCCATCGCCGACAATGCCAGCGTGCTCTCCCGCAATGCCGCCGCCATGACCCGGTTCGATACCCTGGCCTTCTCCGGCGGCGTTATCCACGTGCACCCCGACGTCAACATCGAGGGCACCACCCGGGTGCCTACCCCCCAGGGGCCGGTCAGCCTGGATGCCGGAGCCCACGACATTGCGGGTGACGCCTGGGTGCCCAACGCCTATCTCATCGTGCCCCTCAACGAACAATGGCGCCTCGGACTTGCCGCCACCTCCTATTACGGACTCGGGGTCAAGATGCCGGACAACTACAACGCCGGTCACTTCGGCAACGTCTCCGACATCAAGACCATGGATCTGGGGGCCTCCCTGGCCTATCGCATCAACCGCATCTGGTCCGTCGGGGCCGGTCTCTCCGCCATTCAGGGGGAAGGGGAAGTGGGCGGCACTTTCCCCTCCAACAACCAGATAGCCAAGCACCTGAAAGGGGATGGCTGGGCCATGGGCTGGAACCTGGGCACCCTGCTTGAGTTGTCGCAGGCAACCCGCATCGGTCTCTCCTATCGCCACGACGTGACCCTGACCCTCTCTGGTGACGCCATCGGCATCGATCAGAAGGGCCAGCCCTTCACCGATACCGGCAGCCTGGATCTGCCTCTGCCCGCCACCGCCGAGCTGGCCCTGTTCCATCAACTCACCCCGGCCCTGGCGCTGCATTCGAGCATCAACTGGACCAACTGGAGCAAGTTCGTGCAGCTCGAATCCGAGCTCGACCACCACGGCACCATGCACATCAAAGAGGAGCACTGGGAAGACAGCTGGCGCTATGCCCTGGGGATGACCTACCAGCTGGCCCCCCAGTGGCAACTGCGCTCCGGTATCGCCTACGACCGCAGCCCGGTCCCGGCGGATCGCCGCACCATCTCCATCCCCGACTCGGATCGGGTCTGGTACAGCGCTGGCGTGGGCTACCAGATTGACCGTCACCTCTCGCTGGATCTGGGGCTGACCCTGATCGACGGCAAGAAGGTGGACGTGAGCGAAACCATGCAGCTCAGGCCCGGCATCCCGCAGACCACCTCCACCTTCAATGGCACCTCGGAAGGGGATGCCTGGCTCGCCGGCCTGCAGCTCAACTACCTGTTCTGACACCCCGGGTTTCCTGACAAATAGTATGCCAGTTGTTGACCTTCCCGACCGGTCGGCACTGGCATAGTGATCCGCTTCACCATAGAATCAAGCCTGTAACCATGGTGGAGAGATACATGTATTCCTATGTAGCAAGGCAGCCCATTCTGGATCGGGAGTTGAACACCCAAGCCTATGAGCTGCTGTTTCGCGACAGCCTGGACAATGTATTTCCCTCCGTCTCCGCACAGCAGGCCACTTCCAGGCTGGTTGCCGAGCAGTTCTTGCAGCAGAACATCGATCATCTCATCGGAGATCACCCCTGCTACATCAATTTCCCCCACTCCCTGTTGCTGGATGGATTGGCCGAATGCCTCCCCCGTGACAAGGTGGTGATCGAGATCCTGGAGGATGCCGAGCCCGACGATGCGCTGCTGGAAAAAGTGATCCAGCTCTATGGGCTGGGCTATCGGTTGGCGCTGGATGACTTCACCATGGTCTCAGACTGGGACAGGTTCCTCCCCTACATCCATATCATCAAGTTCGACCTGCGCAGCACGCCGCAACCCTGCATCGAGCACTTCATGGCGAATCATCGCCACCTGCCCCTCACCTATCTGGCCGAGAAAGTCGAGGATCAGGCCGAGTTCGAGCGGATGAAGCAGCTCGGTGTCACCCTGTTCCAGGGATTTTTCTTCAGCCGCCCCCAGATGGTGCAACAGCCCACCATACCACCGGCCCAGCTGGTGGTGATGCAGCTGCTCGAGGTGGTCAATCAGACCGAACCGGATCTGGACAAGATTGAGCAACTGCTCAACCAGGATCTCACCCTCTCCCTCAAGCTGCTGCGCTACATCAACCACCTCAAGCGTTTCCCCCAGCCCATCGCCTCGTTTCGCCAGGCCGCAAGTTCCCTGGGGCACGCCCAGCTCAAGCGCTTCGTCGCCCTGATCGCCGCCACCAGTGCGGGGAGTGAAAAGAGTGCCGAACTCCACCAGATGTCCCTCATCCGAGCCCGGTTCTGCGAACTGCTGGCCCAGACCCATGCGCCCGCAGAGCAGGCACAGCAAGCCTTTGTCACCGGCCTCTTCTCCCTGCTGGACGTGCTCATGGGCGAACCGCTGGATCAGCTGCTCGGCTCCATTCCCCTGACCGACGACATTCGTGCCGCCCTGCTCACCCGCAAGGGCAAGCTCGGGTTCTACCTCGCGTTCTGTGAAGATTTCGAGAAAGCCGACTGGCAGCGGGTTGCAGCCAACACCGTCCGGCTCGGCCTCAACGAAGAGAAGGTCAGCCACCTCTATCTGAGCGCCACCGCCTGGGTCAACCAGCAGCTTCAGGCCATGGAAGAGCAACCGGTCCACTCCCGCCAGACATGACAACGTCCCTCTTGAAGGGACGTTGTCATTCCATCAACCCGCTGCACTCTCACCCACGCATTCAGCCTGCCTCGATGGCGATGGCCGTTGCCTCCCCTCCCCCGATGCACAGGCTCGCCACCCCTCGTCTGAGCCCGCGGGCACGCAGGGCATGGATCAGGGTCACCAGGATGCGGGCGCCACTGGCGCCAAGAGGGTGCCCCAGCGCACAGGCCCCGCCGTTCACGTTCAACTTGTGATGGGGAATGCCGCACCCGGCCATCGCCAGCATGCTCACCATGGCGAATGCCTCGTTCACCTCGAACAGGTCCACCTCCTCCACCGACCAGCCCACCCGGGCCAGCAACTTGTCAATGGCGCCGACGGGGGCACTGGTAAACTCCGCCGGCAGTGCGGCGTGACTCTGGTAACCCACTACCCTGGCCAGCACCGGCAATCCGAGCCGGGCAGCGGTCTCGCCCCGCATCAGCACCAGGGCAGCCGCCCCGTCCGAGATGGAGCTTGCATTGGCCGCCGTGATGGTGCCGTGCTTGCTGAAGGCCGGCTTGAGGCCGGGGATCTTGTCGGGCCTGGCTTTGCCCGGTTGCTCATCCTCGGCCAGCAGCAGGGTATCCTCAGAGGTCATGACGGGAGCCAGTTCCGCGGCAAAGGCACCGCTGCGCTGCGCTGTCAGCGCCCGCTCCAGGGAGGCGATGGCAAAGGCATCCATGTCGGCCCGGGTCAGTCCGCTGCGATCGGCACTCAACTGGGCGTAATGACCCATCAGATGACCTTCGTAGGCATCCTGCAAGCCGTCCAGGAACATGTGATCGAGCACGCTCTGGTGCCCCATGCGAAAACCGCTGCGCGCCTTGTCCAGCAGATAGGGGGCGCGGCTCATGCTCTCCATGCCCCCCGCCACCACGACCTCGGCCTCCCCCAGGCGCAGGCTGTCCGCCGCCAGCATCACCGCCTTCATGCCGGAGCCGCACACCTTGTTGATGGTGGTGCAGGGCACGCTGTCCGGCAGCCCCCCCTTGAGCGCTGCCTGGCGGGCTGGCGCCTGGCCGACCCCTGCGCTCAGCACGTTGCCCATATAGACCTCATTGACCTGCTCCCCCGTCATCCCGGCCTGCGCCAGCGCGGCGCGGATGGCGCAGGCGCCAAGCTCGGGGGCACCGAGCACGCTCAGGGCCCCCTGGAAGGCCCCCATGGGGGTACGTTTGGCCGCCACAATCACGATATCCATCGATAGCACTCTCCTTGTTACATCGGGATAACATATG
Source organism: Aeromonas sp. FDAARGOS 1418 (assembly GCF_019048585.1). Taxonomy (NCBI): domain Bacteria; kingdom Pseudomonadati; phylum Pseudomonadota; class Gammaproteobacteria; order Aeromonadales; family Aeromonadaceae; genus Aeromonas; species Aeromonas sp. FDAARGOS 1418. The sequence continues at coordinate 3,139,096 of NZ_CP077387.1, forward strand.
CCGCGACCGCGACAGGAACAAGACTTGCGGGGAAGTTGACGTTTGGGTAAGGTGCCAGCCTGCATTGACAACCAGATGGCAGCCAAGACAGCCCCATGACCAAATCCAGGGACGACACCCGCACCTTCAGCATCAGCGAACTGGCTCGCGAGTTCGATGTGACCACCCGCAGCATCCGCTTCTACGAGGATCAGGGCCTGCTCAACCCGACCCGCCAGGGACAGCACAGGATCTACAGCCGTCAGGACAGGGTGCGGCTCAAGCTGACCCTGCGTGGCAAGCGTCTGGGCTTCAGCCTCGCAGAGATCCGGGAGCTGTTCGATCTCTACGATGCGGACAAGAGCAGCCGCTCCCAGTTGCAGACCATGCTGGGGCTGGTGGCCGACAAGCGGGAGACCCTGCAGCAGCAGTTGGAAGATATCCAGATGGTCCTGCTGGAGCTGGAGGCGGCCGAACAGCGCTGCCGCCAGGCCCTGGCACACCTCTCCCCCTGAGTCACGCAGACGGGCGAGGCAAGCGGGGATCACCGCCAGCAAATAGACACAAATGAAAGAGGGAGGCTTGAAGCCTCCCTCTTGTCATGCATGGTGGACGACCGATATCAGGCCTCCTTGCTCCAGCGGTTCGGATCGTAATCCGGGCTGTAGCGATCGACAATGATGGCGCAGGCCGCATCGCCGGTGATGTTGAGCGCGGTGCGGATCATGTCGAACAGACGATCCAGCGCGAACAGCAGCGGCAGACCCTCGATGGGAATCCCGGCCGCCAGCAGCACGGCAACCACCAGGAAGCTCGGGCCCGGTACACCGGCCTGACCGATGGCACCCAGGGTGGAGGTGACGATGATCGCCGCCCAGGCACCCATGGAAAGATCGATGTTATAGACCTGGGCGAAGAAGATGGCGACCAGGCCGTAATAGATGGCATTGCCGCTCATATTGATGGTGGCGCCCAGCGGCAGCACGAAGGAAGCGGTGGCGTTGGTCACCTTCAGATCGCGCTCGCAGGTCTCCATGTTGACCGGCAGGGTCGCCATGGAAGAGGCGGTGGAGAAGGCCACGATCTGCGGTTTCTTCATCGCGGAGAAGTACTTGCGTACCGGCGTGTTGGAGAAGAACGCGATCAGCAGCGGATAGACCACGAAGCCGAAGATGAGGATGGCGGCGACATAGACGACGAACAGCTTGAGCACCAGGGTCAGCACGTCGAAGCCGTAGGTGCCGATGGCGTCGGCCATCAGGCCGAAGACGCCGATGGGGGCGATCAGCATCACCTTGTTGATCATCCAGACGAAAGCGTCCACCAGGGTGTTGAGCCCGTCCACCAGCGGCTTGGCGCGCTCGCGGGGCTGCTTGGCCAGGGCGATGCCGAGGAACATGCAGAACACCAGGATCTGCAGGATGTTGGCCTCGTTCAAGGCGCTGAACACGTTGGTCGGGATCATGCCAAGCAGGGTGGCCACCGCATCGGGCAGTGCACCCTTGTCGGCGTAGTCGCCGGAGAACATGGCCGCGGTGGCGCCAAAGTCAACGCCCACACCGGGTTTGAACACCTGACCCATCACCAGCGCCAGGAACACCGCCAGTGCGGAGGTGCCGAGGAAGAAGGCGAGCGTGGTGACGCCAATCTTGCCAGCAGCGGGGCTGGCCCCCAGGTTGGCGGCCCCGGACAGGATGGCCACCGCCACCAGCGGGATCACCAGCATCTTGATCAGCTGGATAAACAGGGTGCCGAGCGGCGCAAACACTGTGGCTTGCTCTCCCATGAGTGCCCCGACCAGCGCGCCCAGCACCATGGCCACCACTACCTGGAAGCCGATGTTTTTGATTAATCCTTTTGTTAACACAGAATGTTCCTTTATTTAGCAATTACTCACACTTTTACAGCGTAAATGACCACCCAGAGCGTCAAATCCTCTCCATTGCTCTGGCGGTGCGCTTTATCTCATATTTGCGCCCCGTTTTACATCAGAATCCGTTAACGAAATGCATTGATAACTTTATGAGAAAGTAAAGCCTCAAAAGAGACACGGCTGTTTTTGCTCCTTTTACCATGACAACATCCAAAACAGTGTGCTACGTTGGCTCTGCAAACGTGCATACAGGGAAGAAAAGATGCTGAAAGTTAACGAATATTTTGACGGAAATGTTAAATCCATCGGTTTCGAGCAAAAAGGCGAGAAAGCTACCGTTGGTGTGATGGAAGCGGGCGAGTACCTGTTCAATACCGCCGCCCCGGAGCGCATGACGGTGATCAAGGGCGCCCTCACCATCCAGCTGGCCGACGAAGATGAGTGGCACACCTACCAGCAGGGAGAATCCTTCGACGTGGCCGGTCACTCCTCCTTCAAGCTGGAAGTGAAGATCGCCTCCGCCTATCTGTGCGAGTTCCTCGACTGATGTATCACGCGCGCCATGGGATGCCGAGCGGCTCCCCCATGGCGCGCCTCTCCCGCGCCCATTTCCCTACCGCCATCACACCCCGCTATCTCCCCCCTTTTCAACGACTACAAAAAATTTACAATGTTTAGACGAAATCCATAATTGGAGTACGTCATGATCAGTGTCTTCGACATGTTTTCCATCGGGATAGGCCCCTCCTCCTCCCATACCGTGGGACCGATGCGGGCCGCCTGCGCCTTCATCCAGACCCTCAAAGCGAACGCACTCCTCTCCCGTACCGGACGCGTCGTCGTCGAGTGCTACGGCTCACTGGGCCAGACCGGCAAGGGGCACGGCACCGGCAAGGCCATCATCCTGGGACTGGCCGGATTTGAACCCGAATCCGTGGACATCGAGGCCATTCCCGCCTTCCTCGCCCAGGTAGAGCAGACCCAGACCCTCTGCCTGGGCGGCGAGCAACCCAGCGAATTTCCCCGCATCGGCGCCATCCTCTTCAACCGGCGCAAGACCCTTCCCGCCCACTCCAACGGCATGACATTACGCGCCTATGAGGGTGACACCCTTGTGTTCGAGCAGACCTACTACTCCATCGGGGGCGGTTTCATCATCGAGGAGAGTCACTTCGCCAACGCCCGGGAAGAGGCGGCCCGCTTCGATGCCGCCCACCCCATCCCCTATCCCTTCGAGAGCGGCGCCGAACTGCTGGCCCAGTGCCAGGAGAGCGGCCTCTCCATCTCGGGGCTGATGCTGGCCAACGAGAAGGTGTTTCGCTCGGAAGCGGAGATCAAGGCTGGGCTTCGCAAGATCTGGCAGGCGATGCAGGGGTGTGTGGAGCGTGGCTGCAAGAGCGAGGGGGTGCTGCCAGGCGGTCTCAAGGTCAAGCGCCGGGCTCCCGCCCTCTATCGCCAGCTCTGTGGCGAGACCAATTTCAACAAGGATCCGCTGATGGTGATGGAGTGGGTGGATCTCTTTGCGCTGGCCGTCAACGAGGAGAACGCCGCCGGGGGCCGCGTGGTGACGGCGCCGACCAACGGCGCAGCGGGCATCATCCCCGCGGTGTTGCACTATTACGATCGCTTCGTGCGCAAGGTGGATGACGAGCTGTTGATGCAGTACTTCCTCACTGCCGCCGCCATCGGCATCCTCTACAAGAAGAATGCCTCCCTCTCGGGGGCCGAGGTCGGCTGTCAGGGCGAGGTCGGCGTGGCCTGCTCCATGGCCGCTGGTGCCCTGGCCGAGCTGCTGGGTGCCAGCCCCGCCATCGTCGAGAACGCCGCCGAGATCGGCATGGAGCACAATCTCGGGCTGACCTGTGATCCCGTCGGTGGCCTGGTGCAGGTGCCCTGCATCGAGCGCAACGCCATGGGCGCAGTCAAGGCGATCAATGCCGCCCGCCTCGCCCTGCGCGGCACCGGCGAGCACAAGGTGTCACTGGACAAGGTGATCAGAACCATGTGGGAAACCGGCAACGACATGAAGACCAAGTACAAGGAGACCGCACGGGGCGGCCTTGCCGTCAACATCACCGAGTGTTAAGCCTCTGTGATAAAGCTGCATATGGCTCTCGAATACCCGGCATCGCCGGGTATTTTTTTGCAAAACGTTTGTCTGGCGCTTAACAAAATGGATAACCATCAAAATAAATTTTATACTCGCGCCACGAATTCAACAAAAATAGATCTGTTTCAACTTTTTTTAGGCATTGAACCGTTACACTGTGGTTATCCGGTTCCCTGGCCTTTGTGACGACAGACCCGTCCCATGGATCCCTTTTCTGCGAGTGGGCATGGCGCCCCCTTCTACCCTGAGGTAATTGTTACATGATCAGCGTTTTTGATATCTTCAAAATCGGTGTTGGCCCCTCCTCTTCCCACACTGTCGGCCCCATGAAGGCAGCCAAACAGTTCGTGGATGAACTGCGTGCTGGCGGCAAGATCCGTGACATCACCCGGATCCAGGTCGATGTCTATGGCTCCCTCTCCTGGACCGGCAAAGGCCACCACACGGATACCGCCATCATCATGGGTCTGGCGGGCAACCTGCCGGAGAACGTCGACATCGACGCCATCCCCGAATTCATCTCCCGCGTGGAGCAGACCGGTCGTCTGCCCATCGGCCTGCACTGCCACACCGTCAGCTTCCCCAAGGGCGCCATGATCTTCCATGACGAGGCCTTGCCCCTGCACGAAAACGGCATGAGGCTGACTGCCTTCATCGAAGATGACGCCGTCTACAGCAAGACCTACTACTCCATCGGTGGTGGCTTCATCGTCGACGAAGAGAACTTTGGCAAGGGTGACAGCGGCGACATGTCCGTCAGCTATCCCTTCAAGAGTGCCGCCGAGCTCATCGCCCACTGCAGCCAGAGCGGTCTCTCCATCTCCGCCCTGATGATGGAAAACGAGAAGTGCTTCAACACCCCGGAAGAGATCTACAAGAAGCTTGGCAAGATCTGGACCACCATGCGGGAAGGGATCGAGCGCGGCTGCCGCACCGAGGGCGTCCTCTCCGGCCCGCTGCGCGTACCGCGCCGCGCCGCCCCGCTCTACCGCCAGCTGACCACCAACGAGAACCTCTCCAACGATCCCATGAACATCGTGGACTGGGTCAACATGTTCGCCCTGGCGGTGAGTGAAGAGAACGCCGCCGGTGGCCGCGTCGTCACCGCGCCGACCAACGGCGCCGCCGGCATCATCCCCGCCGTGCTGGCCTACTACGACAAGTTCATCCAGCCGGTGGGCCGCGACGAGTACACCCGCTTCTATCTGGCCGCTGCCGCCGTCGGCATGCTCTACAAGATGAACGCATCCATCTCCGGGGCCGAAGTGGGCTGCCAGGGTGAAGTGGGCGTCTCCTGCTCCATGGCCGCCGCCGGCCTGACCGAGCTGATGGGCGGCAGCCCTGAGCACGTCTGTGAAGCCGCCGAGATCGGCATGGAACACAACCTGGGTCTGACCTGCGACCCGGTGGCCGGCCAGGTACAGGTACCCTGCATCGAGCGCAACGCCATTGCCGCCATGAAGGCGGTCAACGCCTCCCGCATGGCCCTGCGTCGCACCTCCAAGCCGCGTGTGTCGCTGGACAAGGTGATCGAGACCATGTACATCACCGGCAAGGACATGGACTCCAAGTACCGCGAGACCTCCCGCGGTGGCCTGGCCATCAAGGTGATGCAGGTCGCCTGCGACTAACGCCGGATCGCGATGACATGAAAAAAGCGGGATATATTCCCGCTTTTTTTTGGTCGCAATTTAAAGGGCAGCATTCGTGGACAAAGGGAGGCCGACAAGGGATAAAAAGAGACGGGCATATCACCTCCACCCGTTCGCCGTGACAGAAGAACGGGGGAGAGCTATTTCACGATGCGATCGGCCAGGGTACCGACGGCCACCACGAAATAGGGGGAGCGATTCCAGTGACGCAGTACCCGGTAATTGTCATAGGCAAGGTAGCTTCGCCCGTGAATATCGTCGGGGCGGATGAGGGAGGCCTGCATGTCGACCGCAGGCAGAGGTGAGCCGTCCTGCTGGCGAACCCCGAGGGCCTGCCAGGTCGCCAGGGACTTGCGGGTATCAAGTCCCAGCAAGGCGGGGTCCAGGCGTTCTGGCACCCTCACCCGCCGTCCCCAGGTCTGGTCTTCGCGCCAGCCGTTCTGGCTCAGATAATTGGCAGCCGATCCAAATACATCCGCCAGATTGCCCCAGAGATCCTTCTTGCCGTCCCCGTCCTGATCCACCGCGTATCGCAGGAATGACGAGGGCATGAACTGCACCTGTCCCATGGCCCCCGCCCAGGATCCCTTGAAGTTGGCGGGGTTCACATGTCCCTGCTCCAGAATGCGCAGGGCATCGAACAACTCGCCTTTGAAGAAGGCTTCACGGCGACCGTCCCAGGCCAGGGTCGAGAGAGAAGAGATAAGGGGATAATGGCCGGTTATTTTGCCGAAATTGGTTTCAATTCCCCACAAGGCAACAATAAAGCGGGGCTGAACCCCATATTCCCGGCCTATTTTTGTGAGCAGCGGCAAATGCTGGCGATATAAGGTTTGGGCTTGCTTGACTTTCCATTCCGGCACCGCCCGGGGAATATATGTGTCCAGGGTCAGTTTGAATTCCGGCTGATTTTTGTCGTGCCTGATGGCGGCATCGACAAGGTGGACATCCGCAAAGGCCGCACTCACCGTCTCGGGCAACATCCCCGCCGCCAGCGCCTGCTCTTTGAGGCTCGCCACGTACTGGTCAAAATCGGGGCCGGCCTGCACCGGCGATCCCGACAGGGCGCCTGACAACAGCAGTGCCAGCCGCCCCGCCCTCATCGTGCGTCCTTTAATTGCGCCTTGTGCTGCTCCAGCAGGTTTTCCGGTGGCGGTGGCACCTGCAGATAAAAGCCCTGGCTCTTCAGGGCGGCCATCACCCGCTCCGTGGAGGCCAGCCCCAGGGGCTTGGCCGGGTCCAGCTTGGTCATCAGGACCAGTTCGGGACGCCCGAAGGTACTCATCAGCACCTCGGGAACGCGGGAAAAGTCCTCTCTTCGTTCAATAAAGAGATAGGTCTCGGCTTTTTTGCGACTTTTATAGACTGCACACAACATGGAAATTGATATAATCCGACGGGTTTATTGCCTCTGGTGGTGGCAAACTATAACATCAGGAATTGAATAACAATAACGTATTACCGTCTCGGTTCGGGGAAGATTCATGGTTGAACGCGATAACGAATTGAAAGGGACCACCTTCACTATTTCTGTGTTGCATCTCAGCGATGGCAATCCGGCCCGGATCCGACAACTGCTGGAGGCCAAGGTCGCGCAGGCCCCCCAGTTTTTTAATTGTGCCCCCCTCGTCCTCAATGTGGAACGCCTTGAGGCGATCCCCGATTTCGAACAACTCAGGGAGCTGGTCGAGTCGGAAGACTTCGTGCTGGTCGGGATCACGGGGGCGCGGGACGAGGCGATGAAGACGGCCGCCAAGGCGGCAGGCCTCGCCGTCATGGTGTCAGGCAAGAGCCGCAAGGCAGAACCTGAGCCGACGCCGCCTGTGCCTGAGCCCAAGCCAGTGGAGGCCGCACCGGTTCCTCCGGTGCCAGCGCCCGTGGAGGCAAGCAAGGTCCACGTGGGCCCGGTGCGCTCCGGTCAGCAGATCTATGCAGCCGGCACCTCGCTGGTGGTGCTGGGCTCGGTGAGCCCTGGCGCCGAAGTCATCGCCGATGACAGCATCCATGTTTATGGTGCCCTGCGTGGCCGAGCCATCGCAGGGGCCAAGGGCAATCCCAAGGCCCGCATTTATTGCCAGCAATTGCAGGCCGAGCTGCTCTCCATCGCGGGCACCTTCCAGCTCAGCGATGCATTGCCTGCAGGCGTGATACAAGAGCCGGTCCATATCCGGCTCGACAATGAACAACTTCGTATAGACCGAATCAAATAGAGTTACAAGGAAGCGAGAATGGCGCGAATCATAGTCGTTACATCGGGCAAGGGTGGCGTTGGCAAGACGACAACCAGCGCGGCACTGAGCACCGGTCTGGCCCAGCGTGGCCACAAGACCGTGGTCATCGATTTTGACATTGGTCTGAGAAACCTGGACCTCATCATGGGTTGCGAGCGGCGCGTGGTCTATGACTTCGTCAACGTCATCAACGGGGAAGCCAACCTCAACCAGGCCCTCATCAAGGACAAGCGTTGCGAAAACCTGTTCATCCTGCCCGCCTCCCAGACCCGGGACAAGGATGCCCTGACCCGTGAAGGGGTGGAGAAGATCCTGGATCAGCTGGCGGAGATGCAGTTTGACTACATCGTCTGCGACTCCCCCGCCGGTATCGAATCCGGCGCCCTGATGGCGCTCTATTTCGCCGACGAGGCCATCGTCACCACCAACCCGGAAGTCTCTTCCGTGCGTGACTCGGATCGCATCCTCGGTATCCTGGCCTCCAAGTCCCGCCGTGCCGAGCGCGGTGAGGATCCCATCAAGGAGCACCTGCTGCTGACCCGCTACTGCCCGACCCGCGTCAACCGCGGCGACATGCTGAGCGTGCAGGACGTACAGGAGATCCTGGCCATCAAACTGCTCGGGGTGATCCCGGAGTCCCAGGCGGTGCTGCGCGCCTCCAACTCCGGCGAGCCGGTCATTCTGGACAAGGAGTCCGATGCCGGTCAGGCCTACGAGGACGCCGTCGCCCGCCTCTTGGGTGACACCAAGGATTTCCGTTTTCTGGAAGAAGAGAAGAAGGGCTTCTTTAGCCGACTGTTCGGGAGTTAAGCATGTCATTATTGGATTATTTTCGTTCCAACAAGAAACAGAACACCGCACAACTGGCCAAAGAGCGGTTGCAGATCATCGTGGCTCACGAGCGTTCATCCAGAGGGGGGCCGGATTACCTGCCCCAGCTCAAGCAGGACATCCTCGACGTGATCCGCAAATACGTGCAGATCGACCCGGACAAGATCACCGTCCAGCTTGATCAGAAGAGTGACGAGTTGTCGGTGCTGGAGCTCAACATCACCTTCGCCGACGACCAGAAGAAGGGATGAGCTGACGCACCATGCGCGACCCCTTCCCCCAATGAAGACCGGATCCTTTCCCAGGATCCGGTTTTTTAATGCCTGGCGTCCCGGCATCTCGCCAAGGGCATCAGGGCCAGCTAGAATACCGCGCACCCCGAGGCGCTGCCGACGGACTTTCCCTCTCCCCTTATCTGGAACACGGCTCTTATGTCTTTGAATGACGAAATGCACAGCGTCGAGGAACTGCTCGACACCGCCCTCGAACTCTTCATGGAGCTGGCCTCCGACAACCTGCCCGAGCAGGAGATCGTCCGCTTCAATCAGGAGTTCAACGACCGCGGCCTGCTGGCGGAGACCGATCCCGCCGACGACTGGGCGGCCGACGTGGGATTTGAGGTGAGCGACGCCGACTATGCCGAGATCTGGGTCGGCCTTGGCAACGAACAAGAAGAGTACGAGCACCTGTTTGCCCGCATGCTGCTCTCCCGCCGCGTCGACGAGAAGTTCTGCCACATCGAATGGCTGCCCCAATAATTCCGGATCCCGATGATCCTGGCCACTATGACTGGGACGGCGGGCCCGCGCCCGTGAGGCCTTCGCGCAGACGGCGACTGCTGGGCTGGCTCGGCAAGCTGCTGCTGGCCGCCTTTGCGAGCACCATCGTCTCGGTTGCGCTGCTGCGCTTCATCGACCCTCCCATGTGGACCTGGCGCCTCGAACGCGCCCTGTTTCCCCCTGCCAAGGTGGCCGAGGTGCAGCACGACTGGGTGCCGCTTGAGCAGATTTCCCGGGAGCTGCAACTGGCGGTGATCGCTGCCGAGGATCAGCGCTTTGCCGAACATCACGGCTTTGACATGGATGCCATCAGCTCGGCCCTCAGGCACAACCAGCAAAGCGGGCGGGTGCGCGGTGCCAGCACCCTCAGCCAGCAGACCGCCAAGAACCTCTTCATGTGGAGCGATCGCAGCTTCCTGCGCAAGGGGATAGAGGCCTGGTTCACCCTGTTGATGGAGCTGGGCTGGGACAAGTCCCGCATTCTCGAGGTGTATCTCAACATCGTGGAGTTCGGACCCGGCATCTATGGCGCCGAGGCGGCCGCCAGGCACTACTTCGGCAAACCGGCGATACGCCTCACCCGCTACGAGGCCTCCCTGCTCGCCGCCGCCCTGCCCAACCCCTGGCGTTATCGGGTCAAGCCCCCCTCACCCTATGTGCAGCAGCGCTCGGCCTGGATCCGTCGTCAGATGGGTCAACTCGGGCAAGTCACCTTGAACCGGGTCCACGGCACAGAGTAGCGCCATCCTGCGGATCAGAGGCGGGCCCCAGATGGCCGCCGACGGTTTCCCGATGAAGGGGCAGATAGTGCCACCACCAGGTTTCGCGCCGCCGCTTGATCTGCCTTCTGTACTGTCGTCGCTTCATCTTGCCAGGCCACCCCGTCACGCCGCCCCTGCTGGCGGCTCTGTTAACCTTATCCCCTGATCCCGCCATTTGACAGCACGGCGTCACCGCCCCCGGGCTGGCTGCCCATCCCAATACTTGTTAAAGTGGCGAACCTGGACGTATCTGGAGTGATTTCATGGAACAACGTAGCCCGGATCAGCTGGTCGAGTGGGCCTATGATCAGTTTCTGGAGCAGGCCGCCGACATGCTGGCCCCCGAACAAATCGTCGACATCACCCTCGAGTTCGAGCAACGTGGCGCGGTGGAGGCAACCCTGCCCAATGCCGACTGGTCGACCGAACTCGGCGAGCCGGTGGACATGGCACGTTGGGCCGAGGTCTGGGTCGGCTTGCTGGATCATCAGGACGAATTCGAGGTGATCTACGCCACCTTCCTGCTCCCCCGGGATCAGAGCGAGCACGACGTGCATATCCGCTGGCACCGCCAGCAACAGGCATAAGAAAAGGCGCCCCAGGCGCCTTTTTCGTTTTTTGCGCTGCCCGAGTCAGGGGCCTGCCGCGATGGCCTTGGCCAGACAGCGGCGACACCAGCAGGCGCTGGCATCGCTCATGGGCAACGCGGGAAGCTGGTTGCACCAGCAGCGCTCGATGGGTTCCCCCGCCGACACGGCGCAGAACGCCGGCTCGCCGCAGCCCGGGCAGGCATGAGTGCTCTTCGAGCCATCGAGCTCAGCCATGCGGGCCAGCTGGGCCTCGCTGTCCATGACGGACCACTCGCCTATCTCGGTCAGGGTGCGGCCACAACCGAGGCAGAGCCCCTCCTTGGCCCGGCAGTCACCGATGCAGGGACTCGGCACCTTATTCGTCCCCTGCCGGCGTGTCGGAGCCCACGAGGCGGATGCTGTGCTCCTCGATGACGATCTTGCCCTGCTTGTAGAGGCCGCCGATCGCTTTCTTGAAGGTGCCCTTGCTCATGCTGAACATCTTGTAGATGACGTCAGGATCGCTCTTGTCTCCCACCGCAAGGCTGCCCCCCTGCTTTTGCAGACGCAGCAGGATGCGCGCACCGGCGTCATCCATCCGGGCCAGCCCCGGCTTTTGCAGGGTCAGGTCCAGCTTGCCATCTTCGCGTACCTGCTTGACCCAGGCGGTCAGCGGTCGGCCCGTCATCACGCGGCCGAACACCTCGTTCTTGAACAGCATGCCGGCGTACTGGCCATTGACCACGGCCTTGATGCCAAGGGGGGTGTGTTCCCCCGGCAGCACCGTCACCTCGTCACCGCTCTTGAAAGGAGGGTCGATGCGCAGGAAGCGCTCCAGACGGCTGGTGCCGACCATGCGCCCTTCGTTGTCCAGCATCAGGTACACCAGATAGACATGGCCCACCTGCATCGGCTTGTTCTGCTCGCGGCTTGGTACGAAGAGATCCTTCTTCATGCCCCAGTCGAGGAAGGCACCAATCTTGTTGGCGTTGACCACCTTGAGACCGACGATGTCCCCCACCATGGCGAAGGGCTTGTCGGTGGTGATCACCGGCTCGCAATCCGCATCCAGATAGAGGAAGACGGACACCTCGCTCTCCTCGGCGACGCCTTCCGGCAACTGGCGCCTGGGCAGCAGCAGCTCGCCGTATTCCCCCGCCGCCAGCCAGGCGCCGCGCTCCTCGATCTCGACGACGGTCAGAGTGTTCATCTTGCCAATCTGTAACATGGTGATCTCTTCTTTCAATATCCGGATGGGCCCACCTCATGGAAGACCCGTCATATAGAGGTGCATCGCCGCCGTCGGATGAGAGAGGACGGGGCCGATTTATGTCATGCAGGCGCGCATGTTACCCCAGAGCGGCAGCAGGACCTAGCCCCTCCCCCCTGTGTCTGACCTCTTTTCCCGCTCCCGGGCGGCCAGATTGACGATATTAGCAGCATTCAGTTCCCCCTTTGCTGCAAATAACCCTACTTTTAGGTAGACTTCGCGGCCGTCAATCCAGAGGAAGCGTCGATGAACCCAGCCACTCGTACCCGTCATCTCAATCAATGGATCCAGACCCACAGCCAGCAGGAGATGAGTTACCCCGCCCTGCACGGCTTCCTGTGCGCCCGTCTGACGGGGCCCGTTGCCCCCGACTGGCAAGATCCGCTGGCCGGCCTGCTGCCTCATGATGCAGCGCTGGACGGGAAGAGTGCCGAGGCGCTGCATCACCTGATCGCCGAGCTGGAAGCCCAGGCCGACGACGCACAGCTGGCCCTGCCGAGCCAGTGTCGCCTCTCTACCGACAACCCGGAGCAGGTGTTTGACAAGCGCCATCCTCTGGGCCAATGGAGCTATGGCTTCAGTCAGGGGGTGGCCTGCTGGCCGACGCCGACCGACCTGAACGATCCGGCGACCCGCCATCGCTTCAGCCTGGTGGCCGAGCTCTGCCTGTTTCGCGACAAGCCCATGGCCATGATGCTGCACCAGGCTGCGGCCAGCGAGCTCCCCTTCCTCGATTTTTGCAAGCGTCAACGCCAGCAGATGAAGACGGCCCTCAACCTCCTGCTCGGCCAGGATCACTACGAGGCCGAGCCTGAAGAGAGCCCGTCCCTGGACAACGAGCAGACTCGCCAGTGGCAGCAGTGGTTCGAGCTGGCGGCAGAGAGCCGCGATCCCCTCCCTCGCCTTGGCTGGTTCGAGCGCATCATTGCCGATGCCAACCTCCTGTTCGATGAGGCATTCTGGCAAGCCCACGCGGGCCATGGCTGGCAGGTCCCCGAGGCACGCCCTCTGATCGCGGCCAGGGCCGGTCGAGCCGATTGCCTGCTGCGACTTGGGCAGCTTGGGCAGGCACGGGATGAGTACCTGTCCCTGCTCGCCCTCTGCCGCGCCGACGAGCCCGCTTGCCGCCACCCCCTCTCCACCCTCTATGCCTGGCAAGGGGAGTGGGATGCCCTGCAACAACTGCTGGTGCGCTTTGATGAAGCCTCCTGCTGGCTGCTCTACAACAAGGCCTTGATGAGCTTTGTCTGCGAAGGGGAAACGGCGGCGCGCCCTCATCTGGCGGCGGCAATGAGGATCAATCCCCATGTGCCCGCCACTTTGCTGGGCCAGCGCCGCTTGCCCAAGCAGGAACCTCGCCGCTGGCAGGGAGGCAGCCGTGACGAGGCGGCGCTCTACGCCTTGCAGAGTCGCGAGGCCTGGCTGACCCACAACGCCTTGATATGGCTGCGAAAGAGTGCGGGCAAGCAGGCCAGTTGAGACCCCAATTGCCGATTCGATGACAGAACACGTGCGCAAACGCACATTTTTCTGGTGACTGGTCAGACAAATGCCCCTGTGTTACGTATCATCAAGGCCAAAGTATCAAGAGAAACTGCACCCGATGCAGCCGCCACAGCAGGATGTCATATGTCGAAGATCATTGAGCTGCTCGCGCACTACCCTCCTTATCAGCTGGTTCACGCCGCTGAGATGGTGCGCGATACCTTTGAACAGTTTTATCAGCAGCGGTACCAACTCACCGTGCCCCAGTGGCGCCTGATGATGGTGCTCGGCCCCCACTACCCCATCAGCCAGAAGGAGCTAGTGGAGGCGAGCGGCATGGACAAGGTACGGATCTCCCGCGAGATCCATCGTCTGGTGGAGAAAGGCATCCTGTTCACCGAGAACAGCGTGCAGGACAAGCGCATCAGCCTGGTCTCCTTCACCCCGGCGGGGCTCACCCTGTTCCAGCAGCTCAAGACAGAGGCGGGAAGCTGGCAGCACACCCTCACCGACTATCTGCCGGCCGAGGCGCGCCAGAGCATTCGCCTGCACCTGCAGAGCGTCAGCGATGCCATCGAACAACTTCACCTGCTGGACAACGAGCAACCCTCATGAAGCTGAACAACTTTGCCACCATGGATGTCAACATGCTGCTGAGCCTGGTCAACATGCAGCTGCGTGATCACTACGAGGATCTCGATGATCTTTGCCGGGCGCAGGATCTCGATAAAGAGGCCCTGGTTGCCAGGCTGGCCAGTGGCGATTTCCACTATCAGGAAGCTCAGAAGCAGTTCAGATAGGGATCCGGATCACAACCCGACCCATGCCGCTGGCTCCGTCGGCAAAAGCTGCTAAGGTGGTGGCTACCCGGTCAGTTGATGTTCGCAAGAGGTATGGATACATCTTGTTGTCACAGACCGCGGTTAGCCTCTCGTTCACCACCCGCAGCCAAGGATGACCCATGATGCGCCTCATTCGACCAACCAGCCTGATCACCCTCTGCACATTGCTGGTGATCAGCCTCTTCCTCCCCCAGGTCCCCAACAGCGCCGAGCAGTGGCTCACCACCCTGCTGCTGGCCTCCCTGGTGGCGGTCTTTCTGATGGTCGGTAGCGGCTGCCGCCACTTCCTGCGCGAATAACGACGCCAGAGCGCGATGACTGCCCAAAAACAACAACGCAGCCCGAGGGCTGCGTTGTTGTTTCAGGATACTGGGGAGGCCCCGAGTCGCATCAGTAAGCCAGGGTTTCCAGCTGCTCCTTGGCCTGCTCGATCCCCTTGGCTTGCGCCTCCGGCCCCATGCCCATGCCTTCGGCATAGATGAAGTCCACTTCGTTGATGCCGATGAAGCCCAGCACGGTACGCATGTAGGGGGTTACCAGGTCGGTGGCATTGCCCACGTGCATGCCGCCACGGGGGCTGACCACCAGGGCGCGGGTGTTCTCCACCAGGCCGACCGGACCGGTCTCGGTGTAACGGAAGGTCACGCCGGCACGGGCCACCAGATCGATCCAGTTTTTCAGCTGGGTCGGGATGTTGAAGTTGTACATGGGGGCCGCGATGATCACCAGATCGCTCGCCTTGAGCTCGGCGACCAGCTCGTCGGACTGGGCCAGCACCGCTTGCTGACGCTCGTTCAGGTTCTCGCCACCACGCAGGCCCATGGCCAGCTCGCCGTCCAGCACCGGCAGGTTCAGGGTCGCCAGATCGCGTACCTGGATGGTGTCACCCTGGCGCTCGGCCAGGTAGCCGTCGATCAGGGCGTTGGATTGGGAATACTGGCCCAGGATGCTGGACTTCAGAACGAGGATATTGGCCATGGTGAAACTCCATTTGATTGTCAATTGAACAGCCAGGCTGTCGATGAAGGTCACTATAAAGACTGGCATTAAAGCCTGATAGCGAAAATAGATGCTCAAGTCATTCAAAAAATTTGATGTCTGTGCATTTCCTCGGCAGAGAGGGGCTCATCAAACTCCACACCCTTGGCATGACAAACGATTGCCGTTATGATCCGCCGCACTTTTTGTACGTGATCCGGATCTCATGACCTCCTCCCGCAGGCACTCCCCCTTTGCCGGCGCCGTCTGGATGATGGTGGCAGGCCTCTGCTTCGCCGCCGTCAACAGCCTGAGCCAGTATGTCAGCTTCACGCTCGGCCTTCCCTCGACCCAGGTCGCCTTTCACCAATATCTGATAGCCCTGGTCTGCCTGCTGCCCTGGCTGGTGCGCCACGGTCTGCGCCAGTCCCTGATGACGAACCAGCTGCGCCTGCACCTGCTGCGGGTCGCCCTGGCGGTGACCGGCATCCAGTTCTGGCTCTGGGCCCTGGCGGTCCCCGTCCCCATCTGGCAGGGGATCGCGCTCTTGATGACCTCCCCCCTGTTTGCCACCCTGGGATCAGCCCTCTTTCTCAAAGAGCAAGTGAGCTGGGCCCGCATTCTCGCGACCCTGGCGGGGTTTGTGGGCGCCATGCTGATCCTGGCCCCCTGGACCGACGACTTCACCCTGGCCTCCCTGCTGCCGGTGGCGGCCGCCCTCTTCTGGGCAGGCTACTCCTTGCTGGTGCGCTATCAGGCGGCCAGCGAGTCGTCCCACACCATCGTCGTCTATCTGCTCGTCTTCAGCACCCCGTTCAACGCCATGCTGGCGATCCCTGAATGGCAGTGGCCAAGCGAAACCCAGTGGCTGCTGGTGGCCGCCTCTGGCGTACTGTCGGCACTGGCCCAGATGTCCATCGCCCGCGCCTACAGCGTGGCAGAGGCCTCCTTCGTGCAACCTTTTGATTTTGCCAAGCTGCCCATGAACGTGCTGGCCGGCTGGCTGGTATTTGGCTGGGCCCCCCCCGGCCGCTTGTGGCTGGGGGCGGCCATCATCATCGGCGCCATCACCCTGCTCACCCATCTGGAGCAGCGCGCCCACCCACCCACTTCCTGAGGTACGCCATGCGTGCCTCTTTTTTTGCTCACCCGGATCAGCCCTGCTGACCACCGACCTCAGGAGAGATCAGATGTTTGGAACCGCCACCCGCCCCACTGCGACCCGCGCCCTGCTGCTGGGATCAGGCGAACTCGGCAAGGAGGTCGCCATCGAGCTGCAGCGGCTCGGTATCGAGGTGATCGCCGCCGACCGCTATGCCAACGCCCCCGCCATGCAGGTGGCCCACCAGGCCCGCGTGCTGGACATGCTGGATGGCGCAGCCCTGCGCGCCCTGGTGGCCGAGGTCAAGCCCGACCTCATCATCCCCGAGATTGAAGCCATCGCCACCGACACCCTGACCGCCCTCGAGCAGGAAGGGGTCAAGGTGGTGCCCAATGCCCGCGCCACCCAGCTCACCATGAACCGGGAGGGGATCCGTCGCCTCGCCGCCGAAACCCTGGGGCTGCCCACCTCTGCCTACCGCTTTGCCCAGAGCAAGGAGGAGTTTGTGGCCGCCGTCGAGGCCATCGGCTTGCCCTGCGTGGTCAAACCGGTGATGAGCTCCTCCGGCAAGGGGCAGAGCCTGCTGCGCGACCTCGCTAGGCTGGATGAAAGCTGGACCTATGCCCAGGAGGGGGGCCGTGCCGGTCGTGGCAAGGTGATTGTCGAAGGCTTCGTTCCTTTCGAGTACGAGATCACCCTGCTCACGGTGCGCGCGGTCGATGGCATCCACTTCTGCGAGCCTATCGGCCATCGTCAGGAGGATGGCGACTACCGCGAATCCTGGCAGCCCCAGGCCATGAGCGAGCTGGCCCTGGCCCGCTCCAAGGAGGTGGCGGCCAAGGTGGTCGAAGCCCTTGGCGGCTACGGTCTGTTCGGGGTCGAGCTCTTCATCAGGGGTGACGAGGTGTGGTTCAGCGAAGTCTCCCCCCGCCCCCACGACACCGGCATGGTGACCCTGATCTCCCAGGATCTCTCCGAGTTCGCCCTGCACGTGCGCGCCATCCTGGGGCTGCCCGTCGGCACCATCACCCAGTACGGCCCGAGCGCCTCTGCCGTGGTGCTGCGGGAGGGCCACAGCCAGGATATCCGCTATCAGGGGATTGGCGAGGCACTGGCCCTGGTGCCGGGTGCCCAGTTGCGTCTCTTTGGCAAGCCGGAGATTGCAGGTCGTCGTCGCCTAGGGGTGGCGCTCGCCCGTGGGCAGGATTGCCAGGAAGCCGTGGAGCAGGCCAAGACGGTGGCAGCCCGGGTCGAGGTACTCTTCTAGGCAATCCGCTTTACCACGCAAAAACAAACGTTTATCTGCGTGATCCGGCGCAAGGGGCAGGTGACTGCCCCTTTCCCATTGGAGCACCGGGCTTATAATCCCCCCTTCACCTATGTCAGGAGTACAAGATGTTAACTGCCGTGATCTTCGATATGGATGGTGTTCTGATCGACTCGGAACCCTTCTGGCAACGGGCACAGATGGCCGTCTTCGCCGAACTGGGCCACTTCCACACCGAGGAGGACTGCAACTCCACCATAGGGGTGCGCATCGATCAGCTGGTGGCCCACTGGTACCGGATCCGCCCCTGGAGCAGCCCCAGCCAGGAAGAGGTGGTACAGCGCATTCTGGATCAGGTGATCGCGCTCATCCTGCAAGAGGGACAACCCAAGGCCGGGGTGCTGGAAGCGCTCGACCTCATCGAGGCGCAAGGGCTCAAGATCGGGCTCGCCACCTCCTCCCCGTTTGCCATGGTCGAGGCGGTGCTCGGCAAACTCGGCATCCAGGACCGTTTCATGGCGGTCCACTCCGCCGAGGTGGAGCGCTTTGGCAAACCCCACCCGGATGTCTATATCCACGCCGCCGAGAAGCTCGGCGTCGAGCCTGTGCACTGTCTCGCCATCGAGGACAGCTTCACCGGCCTGCTGGCAGCCAAGGCAGCCTCCATGACGGCGCTGATCGTGCCGGACCCGGCGCTGGTCGGCGATCCCCGTCTGGCCATCGCCAACCACGAGCTGCGCTCTCTTGCCGAGCTGAACGCAGAGATGCTGGCCGGCTGGGTCAAGTAGGCAGCACCCTGGCGGACTGACCTCCTGCCTCCCTTGAGCCCGCTCATAAACGTGCGCTTGCTCGCGGTTGCGCCGCCTTGTGGCGACTAGAATCAGCAGGAGCACAGAGACGGCCCACGGGCCCGAGGAGGTCACCATGATCGAATACACCAGCAAGCGTATCGTCTGCCCCCACTGCGGCCACCACACCCGGGTCGAGCTGGATGCCAGCCAGGGGGATCAGGAGTTCTACGAAGATTGCATGGCCTGCTGCCACCCCATCCACCTGCGGCTGCACCGGGATGAAGCTCGCGACTGCCTGCAACTCTTCGTGGATGCCGACGACGAGCAGCTGTTCTGAATCCCCCTGTCCAGACACAGACAAAAACAAACGGGACCCTGTGGGTCCCGTTTGTTCTGGTGCCATCGTCAGGCTGGATCACGCCTCCCTCAAGCACGCCGCCTTCGCCGACGTCATGGTCGGAACAAACTCCACTACCTGATAATCGGCCACCTCTGCCTGCTTGAAGGGATCCTCTGCCAGCATCGCCTCCAGGGCGTCTCGGCTCACGCCCTGCGCCAGTATGACGCCCCCGACTCGGGGTACCCGACGCCCGGATGCCAGAAAATGGCCTGCGGCATAGTGCCGCTCCAGCCACGCAATGTGGGCCGGGATCAGGGCATCGATCTCCGCCAGCGGTTTCACATAAGTCAATGTCACGACAAACATAGGGAAGTCTCCAAGGCTCTGGGGCGGCGCCTCTTCCACAAGAGGGCGCCTTTCCCGTGATGCCGCCCTCCTCTTCGTACCCTGGGGGCAGCGCTCAGGTGGTCACTGGCGCGCCGCCAGCACCCGCTCCACGGTGTCAACGATGGCCTGGGTCTGGGGGTCAATCTCGATGTTGGTCTGCCAGCCGGCCTTGACCCAGCCCAGGTTGGTGCGGGCCAGGGTCTCGGGGATCAGGTTGACGCAGAATTCCCTGGCGCGCACCTCGCCCACGGTGAGGCTGATGCCGTCGATGCCGATGTAGCCCTTGGTCAGCACGTACTTCATGAGCGCAGGAGCGAGGCGATACCACACCTGGCGGTTGTTGGGGGTGTCGATGACCGAGGTCACCTCGGCCGTCCCCATGATGTGGCCGGACATGGCGTGACCGCCAATCTCGTCCCCAAAGCGGGCGGCCCGCTCCACGTTGACCTTGTCACCCACCACCAGTTGCCCAAGGTTGGTGAGGCGCAGAGTCTCCTGCATCAGATCGAAGCTGACCAGATCCCCCTCCACCCGGGTGACGGTCAGGCAGCAGCCGTTGTGGGCCACCGAGGCCCCCAGGGCCAGCCCCTCGCCCCAGGCCGGGCTCGGCATGCGGATCACGTGGGTGCGAAAATTGGGCAGTGAATCGATGGCCACCAGTTCGGCGGTCCCTTGTACGATGCCGGTGAACATGAGTCTCTCCAGGCTGTGAAAATTGTCGGCAGGTTACCCCCGGCCACCTTGCAAGACAAGGGTGCCGGCTGACAAGGAGAGGCGCGATCGCTATAGTGACCCCAATCAATCCAGACTGAACGAGGAAACAAAAATGCAGGTATATCAATGCTGTGAAGCCATTCGCATCGCCTACAACCAGATTGGCTCCGGTGAGCAGGGTTATGTGCCCCAGGCCATCGCCGCCAGCATACGGGCGCTCAACGCCGTGGCCTCCGACGAGCGGGTACCAGCGGATCTGCGCGAGCAGGCGGCCTATGCCGCGGCCAACCTGCTGATCAGCGATCACGAAGACGCCTGATCCCGGCTACAAATCTGCCGCCGACCTTCCCCGTTGGCGGTTTTTCAGGCTAGAATGACACCCCCGCATTTTGTCTCCTCAGGACGAGGAGGCAAAAGCCCATCTCTCTTGTCCGCTCTTTCTCTTTTATCTGATCCACTCGGAGGTGTCAGTGCAACGTTATTGGTCCGAGGCGAAGCAGCTCGTTCGTCTAGCCAGCCCCATTCTGGTCGCCCAGGTGGCCCAGATCGCCATGAACTTCGTCGATACCGTGATGGCGGGACAGGTGAGCGCCGTGGATCTTGCCGCCGTGTCGGTGGCGTCCAGCTTCTGGTTGCCGATCATCTTGCTGGTGCAGGGCATCATCATGGCCCTCACCCCCATCGTTTCCCAGCTCAACGGCGCCCGCAAGCAGGACGAGGTACGCCCCGCCGTGCACCAGGGCTTCTGGCTCGCCCTCATCGTCACGCCCATCGCCATGGTGGCACTCTACTTCAGCCCCCTGGCACTGCAGTTCATGGACGTGGATCCCGTCATGGCGGCCAAGACTGCCGGCTACCTGCACGCCATCCTGTGGGGCCTGCCCGCCTTCGTGATGTTCCAGGTGCTGCGCAACTTCAGTGAGGGGCTCTCCCACACCATGCCGACCATGGTGATCGGGTTCGTGGGGCTCGCGGTCAACATCCCCGCCAACTACATCTTCATTCACGGCCACTTCGGCATGCCGAAACTCGGCGGCGTCGGCTGCGGCGTGGCCACTGCCATCGTGCTCTGGGCCATGCTGCTGGCGATGATCGTCTATGTGAAGTGCTCTGCCCACTTCAAGCGCATCAACCTGTTCGCCCAGCTGGCACGCCCCAACGGCAGCCGGATCTGGCGCCTGTTTCGCCTGGGGTTTCCCATCGCCATGGCCATCTTCTGCGAGGTGACCCTGTTTACCGTGGTGGCCCTGATGCTGGCCCCCTTCGGTGCGGAGACGGTGGCGAGTCACCAGATTGCGCTCAACTTCTCCAGCCTGGTCTTCATGCTGCCCCTCTCCATCGGTGTCGGCGTGACCATCCGGGTCGGTCACAACATAGGGGAAGGTCAACCGGATCAGGCCAGGGTCGCCGCCCGCACCGGCCTGATGCTGGGCATGGGAGTCGCCGCCGCGACCGCCGCCCTCACCGTGCTGCTGCGCGACCCCATCGCGGGGATCTACACCGACGACCTGCAGGTGATCGGCCTCGCCGCCACCCTGCTCTTCTTCGCCGCCATCTACCAGATCTCCGATTCGGTACAGGTGGTGGCCGCGGCGGCCCTGCGCGGTTACAAGGACACCCAGGCCATCTTCTACGTCACCATCGTCGCCTATTGGGGGCTGGGTCTGCCCACCGGCATGATCCTGGGGCTGACCGACTGGGTGGTACCGCGCATGGGCCCTCAGGGCTTCTGGATAGGCTTCATCGTCGGTCTCACCTCCGCCGCCCTGATGCTGGGCGCACGGCTGCGCGTCATCTACGGCCGCTTCGCCAGCCCCGCGGCCTGCACCGCCCTCTCCCGGGCGCAATAGGGCGCGGCCAGGGGCACGGGGAGCCGCACTTTTGGGGCGGCTCGCCTGTAAAATCAACAGGCTGCACAAGAACTGGGCAAACAGTCTCCTTTGTGCATGTCCCTTGTTGACAGCCTTGGGGGCCATGGGTAGTATGCCGACCACGCCAGCAGTGCTGGCGGGATAAAACGGGTTTTCAGCCCGGTTTATGAAGTGGGTTTATAGCTCAGTTGGTTAGAGCACTACCTTGACATGGTAGGGGTCGTTGGTTCGAATCCAATTAAACCCACCACTTTTCGTGATGCGTCCTTAGCTCAGCTGGTTAGAGCACCACCTTGACATGGTGGGGGTCGGTGGTTCGAATCCACTAGGACGCACCATCACGAAACCCTGTTATGCGTCCTTAGCTCAGCTGGTTAGAGCATCACCTTGACATGGTGGGGGTCGGTGGTTCGAATCCACTAGGACGCACCATAACAGTTTGAATAAATTGCAGATATGAATTTGATGTGGGTTTATAGCTCAGTCGGTTAGAACAGTACTTTGACATGGCGTAGGCAATGTCGTTGGTTCGAATCCGGTTGAACACAGATGTGGGTTTATAGCTCAGTTGGTTAGAGCACTACCTTGACATGGTAGGGGTCGTTGGTTCGAATCCAATTAAACCCACCACTCCCCTGCAATGACACACAAAGTCGCCTTGCGCACCCTGCGTCCTTAGCTCAGCTGGTTAGAGCATCACCTTGACATGGTGGGGGTCGGTGGTTCGAATCCACTAGGACGCACCAGATTTGAAAAGCCCGCTTGATAGCGGGCTTTTTGCATTGGTCGGCTCTGACATCCGCTCTCCCCCGTCATCTGCCTCCTGTCCCCTCTGGCCCGCGGGCCGCCATTGTCGTGCCATGGCCACCGCGTTTACCTCGCGTTGTCAGAAGAGATCGAGCTGCTGGCCGCAGATCCGCTCGAACGACTCCCCCACAAAGGGAAGGATGGCGTCGGCGATGGGCCTGAGCTGCTTGTCGATGTAGTGCTCGTAGTCGACGGCGCTGCGCCGGTACTCCAAAGGCTCGGGGCCGTTCAGGGTCATCAGGTAGGCGATGGTGCCCCTGTGCTGATAGCGCTGGGGCAGGCCGCGGCGCAGATTCTCCTCGTCCGCCAGGCGCGCCGCCCGCACATGGGGCGGCACGTTCTTCTGATACTCCTCGAGTTTCTGGCGCAGCCGCTTGCGGTAGATGAGCAGATCGTCGTGACGGCCGGCCCGGGTCTCGTCCACCATGGTGCGCACATAGCTGCTGGGATCCTGGTCGTGGAACACCATTTCGTAGAGCCGGGTCTGGAATGCCTTGGCAAGGGGGGTCCAGTCGGTGCGCACCGTCTCCAGCCCCTTGAACACCAGGTGCTCCCCTTCCCCTTCGCCCACCAGTCCCGCATAGCGTTTCTTGCTCCCCTTCTCCAGCCCGCGAATGGTGGGCATCAGGAAACGGCGGTAGTGGGTCTCGTACTGGATCTCCAGATGGCTCGGCAGGTCGAACTCCCGCCTGATCAGCGCGGCCCAGTTGTCGTTGATCATCTTCGCCAGTCGCTGGCCAATCTCGTCCGCCTGTTCGAGACGGATATCGCTCCCCAGGTGCACGAAGGTGGAGTCGGTGTCCCCATAGATCACCTCGAACCCTTCTGCCTCTATCCACTCCCGGGTCTGCTGCATGATGCCGTGGCCCCGCAAGGTGATGGAGGAGGCGAGCCTCGGGTCGTAGAAGCGGCAGCCCCCCGACCCCAGCACCCCGTAGAAGGAGTTCATGATGATCTTGATGGCCTGGGAGAGGGCCTTGTTACTGGCGGCCTTGGCCCGATCCCGCGCCGCCCAGAGGGTGGCGATGAGATCCGGCAGGAAGTGACGGGTTCGGGAGAACAGGGCGCCGCGAAAGCCTTGAATGGCGTTGTCCGGATGTTTGAGCCCCTCCACCAGCCCCATGGGGTCGATGCAGAAGGTGCGGATGATGCTGGGATAGAGGCTCTTGAAGTCGAGCACCAGCACGTGGCGATAGAGCCCCGGCTTGGAGTCCATCACATAGCCGCCGGGGCTTGCAAGCCCGCCGTCTGCCGGCAGGTTGGGCGCCACATAGCCACCGCGGTGCAGCCGTGGCAGATAGAGGTTGGTGAACGCCGCCACCGACCCGCCCACCCGGTCGAGCTCAAGACCGGTGAGGGAGGCGCGCTCGATGGCGAAGGGGATGAGGTGGCAGAAATCGAAGATCTCCCACACCAGCCTGCAATCTTCCAGGTTGTAGCGGGCCAGCGCCTCCTTGTCGGAGTGGAACAGTTCGGTGATCTTCTCCCCCCGGTTGGCCACGTCCTCGATGTCCTTGCCCCGCCCGAGCAGCTCGCTCGCCACCGCATCCAGGCTGTAGTTCGGGAACTGCCAGGTGGCGCTCTTGAGGGTATCGATGCCGTCCAGCACCATGCGCCCCGGGATGATGACGTTGCCGCTCTGGGGGTCGTTTCGGGACGAGCGCCAGAAGCAGAGCTCCCGCCCGCGCCCGAGCCGCAGCCGCCGCTTGTGGAGTTCGGCGCGGCGCAGCAGCAGGCGAAAGTCGAAATTCACCACGTTCCAGCCGATGACGAGATCGGGATCGTGCAGGCTGAACCAGCCCTCCAGGGCAGCGAGCAGGGCGGGCTCGTCCGCCACCCACTCGACGGGGGTCTCCCAGTCCTGCGAGTCCGGCTCCGGGGCACCAATCATGATGACCCGCGCGTCCTCTTCGCTATGAAGCCCCACCGAGAAGAGAGTGCCATCCATGGCGCACTCCACGTCCAGGGAGACCCAGGAGAGGGTCGGCGTCACCGCCTGCGGCGCACAGCGCGCCTCGTTTACCTCCCAGTAACCCTGCCTGCCCCCCTTGCGCCTCGCCTTGCCGTCAAAGCGCATCCCGGCGGTGATGAAGCGCTCCATGAGAAAGCGCTCGGGCAGGCGGATATCCGCCTCGAAGTGCTCCAATCCGCGGATGAGCAGCAGCTCGATGGCGCGGTGAAAGGCGCTCAGGGTGGCAAAGTAGCAGCCCACCACCCGGCTCCCCTCGAAGGTGTGCATGGGGAGGCGGCGAAAACGCCCCCTCACCCCGGCCCCCTTGAAGAGCTCTGCCGCCTCCTCCAGGTGGCGTTCCGGCAGGAAGAAGACCGGCTCCTGCCCCGGCACCACCACCCGTACCGGTCCCTGTGCGCTCCAGAGCCACATCACGATCTCGGTACGCCCCTGCACATCCCGACCATGGCGGGTCAGGATGAAGCCGTCGAGCGGCGGGGTCACGGGAGGGAGGGGCTGGATGTCGGTCATGCAGGTGGTCGGGCTCAAGAGTGGGATGGGACTATTGTACGTTCATACAGTACCCGGCTGCAATTGCCGGGCTAGGCCCTCAGGGCAGGCGCTGTGCCCCGTCTTTGCCATCCGGCGCCGGATTGGGGCATAGTAACCTCGGCATCACCCACCGGCACCGGGCGAGACGGCATGTCCAACTCCCGGCAGACGCTGCGACCTGCGCGCGCGTGCGCCAACCTTTTCCTCGACAAGGAGCACCCCATGACACAACAGTGGCAACGCATTGCCTCCCGCCTCACCGATGTGGGCGGCATCCCGGTGGCTCGCGCCATCCCGGTCAAGGAGCGGCGCACCATCGGGCCCTGGTGTTTTCTCGATCATATCGGCCCGACCCGCTTTGCCCCCGGCGCCCCCGGCATGGATGTGGGGCCCCACCCCCACATCGCCCTGCAGACCTTCACCTGGATGCTGGAGGGGGAGATCCTCCACCGGGACAGCCTGGGCAGCAAGCAGGTGATCCGTCCGGGCCAGGTGAACCTGATGACCGCAGGACGGGGCATCGCCCACACGGAGGAGTCGGTCCCGAACCAGCCCGATCTGCACGCCGCCCAGCTCTGGATAGCCCTGCCCGAGGCGGATCAGCATACCCCGCCACGCTTCGATCACTACCCGACGCTCCCCCGCTGGCAGCAAGGGGAGATCACCCTCACCCTGCTCATCGGCGAGCACGGCAGCCGGCGCGCCCCCACCCTGCACTTCTCCCCCATTCTGGGGCTGGATCTGCACGCCCCCGAGGGAGGCGAGATCACCCTCCCCCTGGATCCCGCCTTCGAGCACGGCCTCTTTCCCCTCGCGGGGGAGACCATCGTCGCAGGGGAGGCCCTGGCCCCGGAGCAGTTGCTCTATCTGCCCCCCGGCAACCGGGAGGTGGTGCTGACCCTGCGCCCGGGCGCCCGGCTGCTGCTCATCGGCGGCGAGCCCCTGCCCAGACCGCTGCAGATCTGGTGGAACTTCGTGAGCGTCGACAAGGAGGCCATTCGCACCGCCGCCGCCGACTGGGAGAGCGGTCATCCGCGCTTTGGCGAGGTGACGGGTTACCAGGGGCCCCGTCTCAAGGCGCCGCCCCTGACCGGGCTCTGAGCCAGGGTTCCAAAACAAAAGAGCGCCCATGGCGCTCTTGTTGATTGGGATGAAGGCCCGTCAGGACTCCTCTTCCTGCTCCGCCTGCAACCTGGCCCGACGGGCCATGGCCTCCTCCTGGGCACTCTCTATCTCGTGCAGCACGCCATCCAGATCGATGGCCTCCCGGCTCTCTTCGAACAGGCCGGTGAGCTCGGTCTCGGGGCCCAGCTTGCCATCCTCGAACAAGGACCACATCTCCCGGGCATACCGGGTCTTGAGCAGCTCGGGGGCATACATGCCGTAGTAGTTGCGCATGTTGTCGACATCCCGCTCCAGCATGGCCCTGGCCTGGTTGTTGGCGGCGGCATCCACCACCTGGGGCAGGTCGATGATGACGGGCCCCTCTTCGTCCACCAGCACGTTGAACTCCGAGAGATCCCCGTGAATGAGGCCGGCGCAGAGCATGCGCACCACGTAGCGGATCACCTTGCCATGATCCACCAGGGCCTGCTCACGGGTCAGGGCCACGTCGTTGAGACGAGGAGCGACGTTGCCGTCGGCGTCGGTGATGAGCTCCATCAGCAGCACGCCATCGAGGCAGACATAGGGCCTGGGCACCCGCACCCCGGCCGCCGCCAGCTTGAACAGGGCATCCACCTCGGTGTTCTGCCACACCTCTTCGTGCTGCTTGCGACCGTACTTGGAGCCCTTCTCCATGGCGCGGGCATCGCGGCTGCTGCGCACTCGCCGCCCTTCCTGATAGACCACGGCCTGCTTGAAGCTGCGCTTTGACGCCTCTTTGTAGACCTTGGCGCAGCGGATCTCGTCGCCGCAGCGCACCACATAGACGTCGGCCTCTTTGCCGCTCATCAGCCGGCTGATGACATCGTCCACCAGGCCGTCATCAACCAGAGGTTGGATTCGATTTGGAATTTTCATGACCGCCCTTTTACCCTATTTGCACCTTGTTTGCACCTGTTTGCTGGTGGCCTGCCACCCCTGTCAGAAACGGCCCGCAAGGGGGCCGTGTCGATCAAGGTTCCGGTGGCAGCCCCTGGCGGATGCGGCGGATCCCCGCCTCGTAGAGACCGTCTTCGCCCTGATCGTGCTCCTGGGTTTCGAAGATCTTGAGAAACCACATGTACTGCTCGGGGAAGCGGCCAAGCTGCTGCTCCACCATGCGGTTCATCTGGTTGACGTCCGCCACCAGATCCGCGGTGGGATAAGGGTCGAACGGCGCCTCGATCTCCAGCCGGTAGCACCCCTCGTCCTCGTCGTAGCAGGCCAGAATGGGCACGGCGCGGGCACCGGTCAGCTTCACCAGCTTGGGCAGGGCCGGCAGGGTCGCCTTGGGGTGGTTGAAGAAGGGCACGAAGAGGCTCGCCTCCCGGCCGTGATCCTGATCCGGCAGATAGAAGAAGCTGTCGCCGCTGCGCAGGGCCTTGATGGCGGGCTTGATGCCGACGCTGCGCTCGTAGATACGCCCGCCCTTGCTGCGCTCGCGGTTGATGTACCAGTCGAACACCGCATCCTTGGGGCTTTTCATCATGGTGCACATCTTGATCCCCTGGAGGGGGAAGAAGCGGCCAATCATGTCCACCGCCCAGGTGTGGGGCACCACGAAGATCATGGGGCGACCGGCTGCCCGCTCCGCCTCCACGTGCTCCCAGCCGCTCACCTTGACGCGCCCCTTGAGGAAGTCGGGGCTGCGCCAGGTCAGCTCGCCAAAGCCCAGGAAGGTCTTGAGCCCCACCCGGATGGATTTCAGCAGCAGGGCCTGACGGCCCGCCTCGTCGAGATGGGGGAAGCAGATCTTGAGGTTGGTGTCGGCGATGTAGGCCTGCTTCCTGGAGACGCGCAGCAGCAGGGGGGCCAGGTAGTCGGCCAGCTTGTCCCGTGCCCTTGCCGGCACCCAGGCCAGCAGGGAGAGCAGGGCGACGGCCAGCCAGCTGCCCCACAGACGGGGGTGCAGCAGGCGCGGATGAAAAGAGGTATCAAACACCGGATCTTGTGCGGACATGGTCGCCATCGAATCATCAAAACAGACCGTCATTTTAGTGATCCTGACAACTTTTTCTACCCTGCCCTGCACAGCGCCCCCGCGCCAAGTCACTGATCAGACAAGTTAGAAATAAAAAGTGGCCCGCTTGGGGCCACATTTTTGCACCGGGTGAGCGCAAGGCTCAGGGGTGAGGAGCAAGGCCCCGGCGGATGCGCCGGATCCCCTCTTCGTAGAGGCCATCCGGCCCCACCTGATCCTCACGGGTGTCGAAGATCTTGAGGAACCACATGTACTGGCCCGGGTGGCGGCAGAGCTGGCGCTCCACGCTGTCGTTCATGCGGCAGGTATCCGCCATCAGATCCCCGCTCGGGTAGTCGGCGTAGGGAGCCTCGACCTCCAACCGGTAGCCGTGCGCCTGCTCGTCATAGCAGGCCAGCACCGGCAGGGCCCGGGCACCGGTCAGCTTCACCAGCCGTGGCAGGGCCGGCAACGTCGCCTTGGGGTGGTTGAAGAAGGGGGCGAACAGGCTCGCCTCCCGGCCGTGATCCTGATCCGGCAGATAGAAGAAGCTCAGACCGGATTTCACCGCCTTGATCACCGGCTTGATGCCGGCGCTGCGCTCATAGACGCGGCAGCCGTGCCGGACCCGCGCGCCGTTGATGTGCCAGTCGAACACCGGGTTGCGGGCGCTCTTCATCATGGTGCACATGGGCAGGCCCCGCTGGGCGAAGTAGTAGCCCGCCGCGTCGATGGGCCAGCTGTGGGGCACCACCAGGATCACCGGTCGGCCAGCGGCCTGCTCCGCCTCGATATGTTCCCAGCCGCTGACCTGGATCCGCCCCATCACGTGGGCGGGGCTGCGCCAGGTGAACTCGCCAAAGCCCAGCAGGCTCTTGAGGCCGACCCGGATGGAGGTCATCAGGATGGCCTCCCGCTCGGCCTCGCTCTTCTCCTTGAAGCAGATGGCGAGGTTGGTCCTGGCGATGTAGATCTGCTTCTTCGAGATGGCGCATACCAGGGGCGTCAGAGCATCGGCCAGGCGATCCCGCCAGCGCGGGGGCACGAAGGCGAGCACACCGATGGCGCCGAGGGCGAGCCAGCTCAACCAGTAACGGGGGTGCAGCAGACGAGGCTGGAATCGGGCGTCAAACACGGGATCAGATGAGGACATGGGGCACGACAAAACAGTGGGAAGATAAAGTGGCGCGCATCGTGACAGGTATTACCAGTTAACGCCAACTGAATGTCGCCTGTATGGGCAACTATTTAAGCCACTTCACGGATTGACAAAAATAATCTGCTTCATTTGATTCCTCTCTGTGTCACTGCATCACGAACGGCAGACCCCGCACGGGCGGGGTCGATGACGAGGGGGGATGAAAACCTTGTGCCTAGCGGCGTGCGGGCTGCCCCGGCAGGTCATCCTGCACGGCCGGCAGGAAGAACATCAGGTAACGCAGGGCCACGTAACCCACCACCAGGGTGGCCACCCCCAGCTCCAGATAGGCCAGCTGATGGAGCTGCTCGGCATAGCGGGCCGCCTGTGGCCACTGCGACAGCAGGTGACTCACCTTGAACAGGGCGGTGGCCCCGATCACCAGGGGGAAGGTGAAAGCGGCGTAACCCGGCGAGAACGGCAGGCGCAGCAGCTTGATGAAGGCCAGGTAGATGATGCCGGTCATCAGCACGGCGATCCCGAGCAGCACCGCCACCAGCAGCAGGGAGGGATCCTGGCTCACGGTGAGGTAGCCGGCCAGCGACAGGCTCGCCGGGGCGGCCAGGATGGCGATGGTGGGCTTGGCGGCATCCGGCACCTCGTGGCTGAAGATGAGGCGATAGAGCATCAGCGGCAGCATCAGGCCGTAACAGGCCATGCCGAACCAGAGCAGGCCGGTGGCCAGGGATGCGAAGGGACCGCCCGGGTAGGCCACGTCAGCCACGATGATCCCCACCGGCGGCACGAACCAGCTCGGCACCATGTGATGGATTTCAAACGCTCTGGCCCTGTGCCAGACGAAGGTGGCGAGGAAGACGAGGTGGATGATGACCGCAAACAGCCAGAGCCCCTGCCCCAGGGTCGGGGCGAGCAGGCCGACCGCCTTGGAGACCACCATGGTCCCCATGGCGTAGGTGGGCACCACGCTGCCCACCACGGGATGGGCGAGATCCTGCCACAGCAGGCGCGGGTGGATCAGAAACTTGAAGGTCAGGACGAGGAGCAGCACGGCGGCGATGGCGGCCCCTAGCAGTTGCAGACGGCCATCGAACTGACCGGCATTTTCCCAGCACCAGCCGAGGCTGGCGATCCCCAGAGCCAGACCGGCCATGGGGGTCGGGGCGGCGGCCAGGGAGCGGCGGGTTCTTGCGATCATGGCGAATACCCTCTTGATGATGACGATGGGCATAGGATAAAGGGGGTCTATCGTTTACGATATCTAAATGAATTGAACTTAGCGTTTAGGAAAATCAAACGATATGAAGCTCACCCTGCAACAACTCAAGGTGTTTGCCACCATTGCCCGCCACGGCAACCTGGGGGGCGCCGCCAATGAACTCTGCCTGAGCAAGGGGGCCGTCTCCCAGTCGCTGCAGGAGCTGGAGCGCCAGCTCGCCACGCCCCTGTTCGACCGGGTGCACCCGAGGCTCCAGCTCAACAGCGAGGGGCGCCTGCTGCAACCGGCCGCCGAGGAGCTGCTGACCCGAATGCAGGAGATAGAGCAGCTCTTCAGCCCCGATGCCGAGCCGAGCGGCCAGCTGCACCTCGGGGCCAGCCAGACCATCGGCAACTACCTGCTGCCCGCCCTGCTGGCGGAGGGGGCCCAGGAGCTGGGGGCCGCCCCCAGGGTAACCATCGCCAACACCCACCTCCTGTGCCATGCCCTCGCCCACTTCGAGCTGGATCTCGCCCTCATCGAGGGGGAGAACCACCACCCGGACCTGGTGAGCGAACCCTGGCTGGAGGACGAGATGCTCATCATCGCCGCCCCCGGTCACCCCCTGGCGGATCAGCTCGAGCTGCCCCTGCGCCGGCTTGCCGGGGAAACCTGGGTGCTGCGCGAGGCGCAATCCGGCAGCCGCGAGCAGTTCGAGCAGCAGCTCCAGCCCCACCTGCCCCGCTGGCAGGCGGGGATAGAGCTCAATACCCTGGAGGCGGTGATGCTGGCGGTGGAGAAGGGGCTCGGTATCTCCTTCATCTCCCGCCTCGCGGTGGCGGACCGACTGGCACAGGGGCGCCTGGTGGCCCTCACCCCGAGTCGCCGCTTCCCACGCCAGCTCTCCCTCGTCTGGCACAAGCAGAAGTTCCACTCCGCCGCCCTGCGCCGCTTCCTGGCCTTCTGCCGCGCCCAGACCCTGGCGTGAGAACCCCTTCGGATACGACAAGGGCGCCATTGGCGCCCTTGTCGTTCAAGCGATGAGCCCCCCGGCCCTCAGCCCTTCCCCGGCCTCAGCTTGCGAGTCCCCCTTCAATCCAGCCGAGCACCTGCCGGGTCACGGCCTGGGGCACCCAGGGGGAGTCCAGCAGCCGGTGGCGCAGGCAATCGGCGAAGTGATCCGCCTCGTGCTGCATGCCGCCCCCCTCCACCGGCAGGTAGATGTCCGCCGGCCAGATGACGGGGGCAGGCCCCCCTTGCCAGCGAATGTGCTGGGGATTCCACCACTTGCCCTCGATGACCAGGCTCCACCCCTCCCCGGACAAGGACGCTTCCCGCTCGAGATCCTCGATGATGGAGGCCCCGAGTTCGGCCCGAAACGGCTCATCGAACGTGAAGCTGGCGGCGAGATCCACCTCCCCCGGAGCCCGCGTCAGCGTCACCTCGGGGGCGGGGCAGCCCAGCCCCAGCCGATGGCAGAGGGCGGCATGGAGCCAGAGGGGATAGACCCCCACGTCCCAGGCAGCGCCGCCATCCAGCGCCGGATCGAACAGCTTGCCCACCTTCGGCTGGGCCGAACCGAACGCCGCCCGCAGCTCGCGCGGCGGCGGCAGCAGGGACAGGCGCTGCAACAGGGCGCGCATGGCGGGGAAGCACATCACCTTCATGGCCTCGAGCAGCAGCAGGCCCCGTGCGTGGGCGAGCGCCACCAGGGCGTCCCAATCCGCCACCCGGGTCACCGCCGGTTTCTCCACCAGTACGTGCTTGCCCGCCAGCAACATCTGCCTCACCAGGCCCGCGTGCTCCGGGTGGATGACCGCCACATAGACGGCCTCCACCTCGGGGCTGGCGGCCAGGGCCTCATAGCTGCCATAGGCGTGGGGCAGCCCCAGATCCCGGGCGAACTCGTCCGCCCGTCCCTGGTCCCGGGCGGCGATGGCCACCACCTCGGCTCCCCTGGCGTGCCCGTTCACATCGCGGCAAAAACGCCGGGCGATGGCCCCCGCCCCGGCAATGCCAAAGCGCAGGGGCGCCCTTGTCTCGTCGTGCATCGTCTCTCCTTGCTACCCAATGGTGGACCCCGGCATCACGCCGGGCGCGGGCTCCCGGCCAGGCTGCGCAGCCAGCTTATCTCCTCGCCCCAGATGGACTCGTCGATGGTCTCGAGGATAAGCGGGATGCCGTCAAATCGGTCGTCGTTCATGATGTGGTGGAACACCGCCTCGCCGAGGTTGCCCTCCCGCAGGCTGTGGTGACGGTCGACCCGACTACCGAAGGTACACTTGGCGCCGTTGATATGCATCCCCTTGAGGTACTGGAACCCCACGATGCGGTCGAAGTCGGCAAACACCGCCTCGCACCCCTCGGGGGTACGCAGATCGTAACCGGCGGCGAAGGCGTGGCAGGTGTCAAAGCAGACGCCGACCCGACTCTTGTCCTCTACCCCGTCGATGAGGGTGGCCAGATGCTCGAACGACCAGCCGAGGTTGGTGCCCTGACCTGCGGTATTCTCGATCACCGCCGTCACCCCTTCACTGCGCTCCAGCGCCCAGTTGATGGACTCGCTCACCAGCTTGAGGCTCACCGCCTCGGGGATCTGCTTGAGATGGCTGCCCGGGTGGAAGTTCAGGTAGCACAGCCCCAGTTGCTCGCAGCGCTTCATCTCGTCCAGGAACGCATCCCGGGACTTGGCGAGGGCATCGGGGTCGGGATGACCCAGGTTGATGAGGTAGCTGTCGTGGGGCAGGATCTGCTCGGGGCGAAAGCCCTCCTTCTCGCAGGCGGCCTTGAAGGCGCGAATGCTGGCCTCGGAGAGGGGCGCCGCCTGCCATTGGCGCTGATTCTTGGTAAACAGGGCGAAGGCGTTGGCCCCGATGGCTTTGGCCCGGGCGATGGTGTTTTCCACCCCGCCCGCCGCACTGACGTGGGCTCCGATAAATTTCATCTCATCTCCTGTGCACTGTGACCGGGTGCCTGCCGCGCTGGCCACCGCACCCGTTGCCGGGGCGCCATTATGCCCAAGCCAACCCCTTGCGCCAAACCGGGATTGTCGATGGGGGCAATGGAAAAGGCGCCCGAAGGCGCCCAGGGACACTCTCTTCCCTGCCCTCGCCGGGCCTTCGCACTAGCCGGGAGTGAATTCCACCCGGTTGCGGCCTCGCCGTTTCGCGGCGTAGAGGGCATCATCCGCCCGCTTGAGAAGGGTGCTGAGGGCGCCGTCTTCAGGTGAGGAGGATGAATACCCGATGCTCGCGGTCAGCCTGATGGACTCGCCCTCGTACTCGATCACCTGGGCCTCGATGAGGGCGCGAAGGCGGTCGAGCACGGAAAACGGGGGCTCGCTGTCCCCCCCCGTCATGATCATGGCAAATTCCTCTCCCCCGATTCGGGCGAAGATATCCTCCTGCCTCATGTTGCGCTTGACGAGGCTGGCCACCGCCTTCAATGCATGATCCCCGGCGACATGACCATATCGGTCATTGAGACGTTTGAAATGGTCCAGATCCAGAATGGCGATGATAAAAGGGGTGTCCGTCAGCCTGGACAATATCAGCCGCCGTTCCCCCTCATTCATGAAGGCCCGGCGATTGGCGGTCTCCGTCAGATAATCCGTGCAGGCCTGCTGCTCCATGTCGGCGATTTGAAGGTGCAGCTGGATATTGAGGGCCAGCCAGTTCGCCAGACATTGCAATACCATGGCGTGGTCGGCGGTGTAATAGCCCTTCTCGTGGTGGGCGACATTCAGGGTCCCGATACTGACCGTTCCCTGAATCATGGGGGCATCCATGCAGCAGCCCATGCCGTGCCGGGAGAGCATCTCGCAATCGAGATCCGCGGACTGGGCCAGGTCGTCGCATATTCTCAGCATGCCGGTCGAAAATACCCGGCCCACCATGGTCCCTTGAATGGGCACCAGAAAATCCATGGGAATGGCATTGTTGCCCATCACCGAATAGAGCGTCAGGGAGTCTTCATTCTCCTTGATGGTGATGCTGACCCGTTCGGCAGAAAAAAGATGGAATATCCACTTCGCCATCACGTTCAATACATCCTGAAGGGACGCGGCCCTGGTCAGGTCCTGAATAAAGGTGACCGGGATGGTGATTGTCTTGCCGGGCCCCAGGCTGGACAAAAAATCTGGATCAAATATTTTTTCGTTATTGTGATGGTGCATAGCTACCTCGCCCATTTTTATTATTGCCGCCCACGCTGTCCGATATGCCGGCCGCCAGGTGTCCAGATATTATTTGCCAGTGCCCCTCTCATGGGTGCCCAGAGTATAACAACCGGGCTGGTTCTGAAATGCTCCTCATCTGGACCACATACTCTCCCACCAGCAGCGCTGGCCAACAGGCGTGGCCATCACCACCGCCCCATGAAAAAGGCGCCCGAAGGCGCCTTGATGAGAGACAGAACATCCCTGTCCGTCAATAGGCCAGACCGGCCCCGTAGGGATAGAGCGGACTTTGTGAGTCCTTGGCCACGTCCGGGGACTGGGCCAGCACCGCCTGCCAGCTGGAGGGCAGCTCGAAGGGGAGCTTGCCGCGTGCCTTCTGGGTGCCGCTCATGACATCGAACAGGGCCTGATCCAGGGCGCCGAAGTTGGCGAGCAGCACCCGGGCCGCCGGGGCCACCTCGGTCAGGATGGCGGGCCTGTCCAGATAGACGGAGAGCACCAGAGGCACCCCGGCCTGCTCGATGGCCTGGATGGCGGCATAGTCATCCGCGCCGCGGTAGACCCCTTCGTGGGCCGTCTCCTGCACCACCTGATCATTGCTGGCAAAGCCGAGCTGGCCGAAGTGGATGCTGCCAAACGGGAAGCGGGGATCCTGCTCGCCCGGGGCGTTGACCCGCACGATGGCAAGCTCCGCGTCGGCCAGGTTCGTCACCACCGTATAGCCGTTGGCCCTGGCCACCTCGGCGTTGACATTGTGCAGATAGACCCGCTTGCCGTCCGCCTTCAGCGGCAGCAGGGCCCCCTCGTTCTTCAGCAACACGTGAGACGCCGCCTGGGCGGCCTGGGCCTCTTGCTGGAACTCGGTCTTGCCCACCAGGGCCACCGCGGCCTCGGCATCCACATAGGGATTCTCGAAGAGCCCGAGGGCAAACTTCTGGGCCAGGATCCGCTCGGCCGAGGTGGTGATGGCCGCCTCGGTCACCAGGCCGCTCTGCACCGCCGCCAGCAAGGGAGCGGGATCTTCCACGCCACCAAACTGATCCACCCCGGCGTCGATGGCCTTGGCATAACGCTCGGCCTTGGTGAGCTTCTCCACGCCCCAGGACATGCCAAAGGGCACGGTCCAGGGGCTCACCCCGGCATTGACCTCATCCTGGGTCAGCCCCTGCTCGCAACGGCTATCACAGTCGTTGACGATGCCCCAGTCGCTCAGCACCACGCCGTCAAACTTGAAGTGGCCCCGCAACAGATCCGTGATGATCTGGCGGTTGAAGCCAAACCCCACCTCCTCGACGGGCTGCCCATCCTGGGTCAGGCCCAGGGGCATGGCGTAATAGGGCATCACGGCCCCCACCCTGGCCTCGAAGGCGCCCTCGAAGGGCACCAGGTGGTAGGCGAACTGGCCGCCGGGGTAGACCTGCTCCTTGCCCCAGGGGTTGTGGGCATCCAGCCCGTCCTTCTGGGGACCGGCCCCGGCGAAGTGCTTGACCACGGTGACCACGCTCTCCTTGCCTATCCCCTCGCTCCCCTGCTGGAAGCCCTCGATGTAGGCCTTGACCAGGGACTTGGCGAGCAGGTTGTCTTCCCCGAAGGTGCCGTTGATGCGCCCCCAGCGCGGCTCGGTCGCGAGATCCGCCTGGGGCGAGAGGGCCTCGTGGATGCCGACGGCCCGGTACTCCTGACGGGCGATGTCGCCAAAGCGCTGCACCAGGGCGGCATCGCCGATGGCGGCCAGCCCCAGGGTTTCGGGCCACTGGGAGAAGGCCCCGGCACCGATGCTGGTGGCGTTGGGATCATGGGTGAAGTGGTTGCGGGGATCCGTGCTCACCGTCATGGGGATGCCGAATCCCACCCCTTCCAGCAGGGCCTGCAGGGTGTTGTTGTCCGCGGCGATGGCCGCCGGATCACCGGCCATGCGGGTGATGAAGGTGTTGACCCCGTCCTCGCGCAGCATCTTGTCCATGGCCGCGAGGTTCACCCGCCCCGCCCCGTCCAGCACCAGGGTGCCGTGCATCATCAGCCCTGCCTTCTGGGCCAGGGTGAGCCTGCCCACCAGATCCCGGGCTCGCTCGGCGGCGCCGAGGCGCCAGTCCTCGTAGGGGGTCAGGGTGCCGCTGCCATCGAGATCCTTGAATTGCAGGCCGTCCTGCTCGATGAGGGTGACAGTGCGGTGGCCCAGGACGGGCTGCTCGGGCTTGGGGGTGGAGTCGTTGTCGTTGCACCCTGCCAGCAGCAGGGCCCCGATGGCGAGGGCGACACGGGTTCGGGAGAGCGAGTGGTGTTTCATTGTTGTTATCTTCCTTGTGTGTGTAGGAGTCGCCACTCTATGCAAAAGCGGCCCCTCTCACTTGCCCGTCGGGTGCAGGAAGTTGCCGGTTGGGAGCAGGATTGAAAAGTGTGAAAAGGGTTGCAGGGTTACCCTTGGTTACAAATCTGAAACATGAAAGCGGCGCTGGCTCACGGCAATCCGCCGCCGTTGGCCGATGATGGTGGGCCACCGCTGACAAGGATTTTTGCCGTGAAGACCGTCTCCAACCGGATTGCCCTGCACTGCCTCAACCACTGGCAGGCCCGCGGGCGGGATCCTGCTGCCCTCCTGCACCCCTGCGGCATCGCCCACGAAGAGCTGCTGATCCCCCAGGGGCGGCTCGACACCGGGCGCCACTTCCGGCTGCTGGCCGGGGCAGCCCCCCACGTGGATCTGGCCCTCGACTGGACGCCCCCCGCCCTCCCCGGTCTCTTTGCCGATTTCATGTCGCTGGCGAGCCTGTGCTGCAACGCCGCCACCCTGCGCCAGGCCCTGCACTTCTTTCTCGCCTACCGCCCCCTTATCGGCGAGAGCGACGAGATCCGCCTGCAAGAAGAAGAGGGACAGGCCAGGATCAGCTACCACTCGGAGTCCGATCATCCGGACGTCATCACCCTGAGCAGCCTGGCCAACCTCTGCCACCTCTATGCCCTGCTCCAGTTCTACCACCCGGGCCAGGGGCTGCTGGTGCTGCCCACCCCGGTACGCCCCAGACTGTGGCGTGAGCTGGCAGGCTGGCTGGAAGGGCGGTTGCAACAGGGGGCGGCCTTCGAGCTGCGCTTTCCCGCCGCCTTGCTCGATCTCGCCCACGGGCAGTGCAACCTGCCCCTGCAACCCCTGCTGCTCGGGGAGCTCGACCGGCAGATGGCCCAGCTTCGCCCAAGCAGCCGCTACCGGGACAGGGTGATGACACTCATCCGCCAACAGCTGTGGCAAGAGAGCGCCGAGGCCTCCTCTCTGCTCGATGGGGTGTGCGAGCACCTCAAGCTGACCCGCTGGACCCTCAACCGCCATCTGCGGGAGGAAGGGTGCCACTTCTCGGGCCTGCTGGAGCGGGTGCGCCGGGAGGAGGCCTGCCGCCTGTTGCAGGATCCCGCCCTCCCCCTGCAGACAGTGGGGGAGCGCCTGGGTTTTGCCCGCCAGAGCAGCTTTACCCGCTTCTTTCGCGAGGCGTTTGCCCTCTCGCCCCGCGAGTTTCGCTCAAGGCGCAGCCGCCTCTGAGGCGCCCCCGAGATGGGCGGCGAGCAACCCCGCCAGCCAGTGGATGAAGAGCTGGACCCTGGGGGCCAGTTGGCGGCGATGGGCATAGAGGGCGTGGATGGGGAGCGGTGGCGGCTGCCACTGGGGCAGGATGCTCACCAGCTCGCCCCCCGCGAGCAGGGATTCGACCCCCACCCGCGGCATCTGGATGATGCCAAGCCCCGCCAGCGCCGCCGCCAGGTAGGTCTCGCTGTCATTGACCATGAGGGCCCCCGCCATGGGCAGCAGGGCGCGGCGGCCATCTTCCGCCAGGTATTCAAAGCCGGGTTCGCTGCGCCCCTGCCCGGCACCAAACCCGGGACCATAGTGCACCAGCCGGTGGCCCGCCAGATCCCCAAGGGTGCGGGGCACCCCGTGGCGAGCCAGGTAGCCTGCGCTGGCACAGTTGATCTGGCGATAGTGACCAAGGGGCCTGGCCACCAGGCTGGAGGGCTCAAGCGCCCCGACCCGCACCACGCAGTCAAACCCCTCGCGCACCAAATCCACTCGCCTGTCCGTGCTGCTCAGCATCAGTTGCAGGGCGGGATGCTGCGCCAGAAAGTCCGGCAGGGCCGGGATCACCAGGTGGCGGGCCATCCGGCTTGGCATGTCGACCCGCAGTTGTCCCGAGATCTGCCCCCCCTGGCGAAACAGGCCGTCAAACTCCTCCATGTCCCCCAAAAGCTCCCGGCATCTGGCATAG
Organism: Aeromonas sp. FDAARGOS 1418; assembly: GCF_019048585.1. Classification (NCBI taxonomy): domain Bacteria; kingdom Pseudomonadati; phylum Pseudomonadota; class Gammaproteobacteria; order Aeromonadales; family Aeromonadaceae; genus Aeromonas; species Aeromonas sp. FDAARGOS 1418. The sequence goes on from NZ_CP077387.1 coordinate 3,178,122, forward strand.
CAGAGCTGGCCGTCCGTGGTGAGCTGCACCCGCCGCGTGGTACGCAGCAGGAGCCGGGTCCCCATGCGCTCCTCCAGCCGGCGGATGGCGGCAGAGAGGGTCGCCTTGGGGATGCCCGTCTGCTCGGCACAGCGGGTAAAACTCTCCAGCTCGGCAACCCGCACGAAGGCTCTCATCGCATCCAGTTGATCCATGGTCTGATTGTCTCGACAAACGGAACAGTGATTCTATTATCACGCTATTTATCCAGTTTAAAAGGAACAATACAGTGATCCGGTCGGCTCGTATCGAGCCTGTGTCAGCCACCCTGACAGGAGTCATACCATGACCAGACCCATCGCCCTCATCACCGGGGCCAGCCGCGGCCTTGGCAAGCACGGGGCCCTGGCCCTCGCCGCCAAAGGCGTCGACCTCATCATCACCTACCGCAGCCAGGCCGCAGAGGCGGAGGCGGTGGTGACCCAGGCCCGCGCCCTCGGCGTCCGGGCCCACGCCCTGGCACTGGACGTGGGCGAGAGCGCCACCTTCGCGGCCTTTGCAGAGGAGGTGACGCAACTGCTCGCCCGAGAGTGGCAGCGCACCCATTTCAACTTCCTGGTCAACAACGCCGGGATCGGCATTCATGCCAGCTTCGAGCAGACCACGGAGCAGCAGTTCGACACCCTGCTCAACATCCACCTCAAGGGGACCTTCTTCCTGACCCAGGCGCTCCTGCCCCTCCTGGCAGACGGCGGTCGCATCCTCAACCTCTCCACCGGTCTCACCCGCTTCGCCATGCCGGGTTATGCCGCCTACGCCGCCATGAAGGGGGGCGTCGAGGTGCTCACCCAGTATCTGGCCAAGGAGCTGGGCCCCAGGGGCATCGCGGTCAACGTGCTGGCCCCCGGCGCCATCGAGACCGATTTTGGCGGCGGCGTGGTGCGCGACAACAAGGGGGTCAACGACTTTCTCGCGAGCCAGACCGCCCTTGGCCGGGTGGGTCAGCCCGACGACATCGGTGGCGCCATCGCCGCCCTGCTCTCCGATGACTGCCGCTGGATCACCGCCCAGCGCATCGAAGCCTCGGGCGGCATGTTTATCTAGGCGGTCATGATTTCCTGCTGCACAAACAAGGAAGGCCCCCTCCGATGAGGGGGCCTTCCGGCATTGGGCAGACGAGGTGCGGCGCACCGGGCCCGTTACAGGGTCTTGCCACCGCTTGCAATGACCTGGCTGTACCAGTGGAAGCTCTCTTTCTTGATGCGACGAAGAGACCCTCCCTGCTCGTCCCTGTCCACGTAGACAAAGCCGTAGCGCTTCTGGTAGCCGTTGAGCCAGCTCAGGATGTCGGTGAAGGACCAGGCGCAATATCCAATCAGCTCGACCCCGTCCTGCATCGCCTCCTGGCACGCCTTGAGGTGGCTGTGCAGATAGGCGATACGGTAGTCGTCGTTCACCTTGTCCCCGGCTTCCAGCTTGTCGAACTCCCCCAGGCCGTTCTCGGTGATCATCAGCGGCAGGGCGTAGCGGGAGGAGAGCCGACGCAGGGCGATGCGCATCCCGGTGGGATCGATGGCCCAGTCCCAGTTGCTGGTCTCAAGGTGCGGATTGGGGGCCGTCTTGTAAAGGCCGGGAATGCCGCTGGAGGGCGTAGTGCCCTTCTTGCCCGTGGTGTTGATGCGCTGCATCGTCTGGCCGCCGAGGGGGTTGTCGGTGAAGGTCAGGGTGTAGTAGTAGTTGACCCCGATGTAGTCGGGGGTGCCTTCGCGCAAGAGCTCGAGATCGCCCGGCAGGATCTCCGGCGCCTCGCCGGTCTCCCGCAGATAGGCGAGCGCCGCCTGGGGGTAACGGCCGAAGCAGTAGGCATCCAGCCACCAGAGGTTGGTGAACTCCTCGGCATTCTCGAACGCCAGCATGTCGCTCGGGGCGCAGGAGGCCGGATAGGCAGGGGAGTACGCAAAGCTCGGCCCGATCAGGCCGTTTGGCACGTGCTGGCGAAACGCCTTGATGACCCGGGCGTTGGCGAGAAACGCGATGTGGTTGGCGGCGAAGAAACGCTTTCTGTCCTGCACGGCGGGAGGATGGGTGCCAAGCTGGTAGGCGTTGGTCAGGTTGTAGTTCTGCTCGTTGAGCGACACCCAGTACTTCACCTTGCCGGCGAAGCGCTGATAGAGGGTCACGCAATAGCGCTCGAAGTCGTCGATGATGCGCCTGTCTTCCCAGCCGCCGTACTCATCCTGCAGGGCCTGGGGGAGATCCCAGTGATAGAGGGTCAGCACCGGCTCGATGCCGTGGGCCAGCAGGGCATCGATGAGCCTGTCATAGAAGGCGAGCCCCGCCTCGTTCACCTCGCCACGCCCCGTCGGGTAGATGCGCGGCCAGCTCACCGAGAAGCGATAGGCCTTGAGCCCCATCTCGGCCATCAGCGCCACGTCCTCTTCCACCCTGTGGTAGTGATCCACCGCCACGTCTCCGTTGCTCCCTTCAAAGGTCTTGCCCGGCAGCTTGGTGAAGCTGTCCCATACCGAGGGGCCCTTGCCCTCCTCGTTCCAGGCTCCTTCCACCTGATAGGCGGCGGAGGCGGCGCCCCAGAGGAAACCGTTCGGGAAGTCATTGAACTTGTGATGATGCATCTGGTGTTGCTCCTTCTGCGCGGATGGCGGGGGCCATCCTGTGATACGTCGGCCCCGTACAGGGGCCCGAAATGAGTTGGCACCAGCATCCAACACTTCTAGAATTCCGTCCAATGACAAATATGGCCACCTATCATTCCTATCTGGAATCAAGCGAGGCACCATGGAGTTGAGAGACCTGAAAGCCTTCGTCACCCTGGGGGAGGTATTGCACTTTGGTCAGGCGGCGGCGCGCCAGCACGTCACCCAGTCGGCCCTGAGCAAGCAGATCCGCCGGCTGGAGGCGGACCTTGGTGGCGAGCTGTTCGAGCGCAACGCCGGCAGCACCCGGCTGACGGTGCTCGGGCGCGCCCTCTACGCCGACGCCTGCACCCTGGTGGCCCAGAGCGAGCAGCTCGCCCGCAGCGCCCGCGACGTGCTGGCGGGCCACGCGGGTACCCTGCGCATCGGCTTCGGGGTCGCCACCAAGCTGCTGGTGCCCGCCGCCATCGCCCGCTTTCGGGCCAGCCGCCCCGGGGTCGCCATCGAGCTCAACGATCTCTCCACCCATCACCAGTTGCTGGCGCTGGCGGAGGGCCGGCTGGATCTCGGCTTCTGCCGCCTGCCCGCCCCCAAGGGCTGGCCGGTACTGCCCGTGGTGCGCGCCCATTTCGTCGCCGTGCTGCCCGCAGGCTATCAGGGGGTGGCAGGGCTCGCCGATCTGCAGGAGAAGCCGCTCGCCATCCTGCGCCGGGACAAGGCCCCCTCTTTTTACGATCAGTTCATCCATTACCTCGCCCAGAGCGGCCTGCGCTTTCAGGACATCCAGTACGTGAACGACTTCGCCGCCGGCATCGCCACCGCGGCGGCCGGCATCGCCTGGACCCTGGTCCCCTCCTCCACCACCATTGAACATCCCGATGTGCTGACCCTGCCCCTCGGGGAGGCCGACGCGAGCTGGATCATCGGGCTCATTCGCCCGCCGGGCAACGACAATCCCCTCGTCGCCCCCTTCTGGCAGACGGTGGCGGAGCTGGCGGATCCCGCCCTCACCGGCCTCATGACGGCAGGGAACGGGGCACCCACCCGGGACACCCCATGAAAGGGAACCATTCGAGAATCACATTAACGATGGCATTGGGCGGACACCCCCCTTAAAATTGCCGCACTGCCCCGACGCCACGACAAGGATCCGTTTCGTTCATGCACTCTCACTGGCTGCTGAGGTTTGATCTGCATCGCCTCATCCTTGCGCTGGCCGTCATCGGCGTGCTGGCAACCTTTGGCAACAGCTTTTACGCCATCTATCAGGCACAAAGACAACTGCTCATCGACAGCACCCTGGAAGCAAACCGGGTCTATGCCACCAAGCTCGCCGCCTCCACCGAGACCATGCTGCGCTCGGCCCAGGGACAGCTGGCCTATGGCGCGGCCCGGCTCGCCCCCTTGCTACAGGGCAACGACCTCCATGGACTCGAGGAGGTGGCAGGCCAGTTGCGCCAACAGACCAACACCTTCAACTCGGTGGCCATCGTGAACACCGATTCCGTCATCGTCGCCGTCTCTCCCGAGGCGTTGCATGTGAAAGGGGTCAAGCTCACCTCGGCCAATGCGAGCCGGACCCTGGCAAGCCAGCAACCCCTCATCGCGGATCCCCTGGTCTCCCTCACTGGCAACTACCTCATCAGCCTCTCCCACCCCATCTTCTCGGCAGACAAGCGCTACCTCGGCTATGTCGCCGGCACCATCTATCTGGAGTCCGCCAGCGTGCTCTCCAGCCTGCTGGGGCAGCACTACTACCAGGATGGTTCTTATCTTTATGTGGTGGACCGCCAGCGCACCCTCATCTACCACCCGAACCCGGAGCGCATCGGCCAGAGGATTGGCAAGAACCGGGTGGTGGATGCGGTGCTCAAGGGACAGGATGGCGCCCAGAGCGTGCTCAACTCCCGGGGCAGCGAGATGCTGGCAGGCTTTGCCCCGGTGGCGGACGCAGGCTGGGGGATAGTGGCCCAGCGCCCCCGCAGCGCCACCCTGGCCGGCCTGGATGAACAGATGCTGGAGATCCTCAAGGGGATGATCCCGGTCACCCTCTTCATTCTCTTCGTCATCTGGCTCTCGGCCACCATCATCGCCAGACCCTTGCGGCAACTGGCCAACCGGGCCGGGCTCATGGATCAGCAGGGGGCCGCCACCAGCATCTCGGGGATCCGCGCCTGGTATTTCGAAGCGGCCCAGTTGAAGCAGGCCATCCTCAAGGGGCTGGGGCTGCTCAACACCAAGATCGACAAGCTGCACACCGACAGCCACACCGACCCCATGACGGGCCTGTTCAACCGCCGGGCCATGCAGCAGATGCTGGACGAGTACGAGGTCGAGCGTCAGCCCCTGACGGTGATTGCCCTGGACATCGATCACTTCAAGGCCATCAACGACCGCTTCGGTCACGACGTGGGGGATGCCGTCATCGTCTCCCTCGCCACCCTGATGCAGCAGGATCTGCGTTCCGATGCCGCCTTGTGTCGAAGCGGCGGCGAGGAGTTCCTGCTGCTGCTGCCCGGGGTCTCCCTTGCACAGGCGCAGAAGATCGCCGAGCGCCTGCGTACCCGGGTGGCGAGCCACGACATGGAGGTAGCTGGCCACATCACCATCTCCCTCGGCGTCGCCCACTGGGGGGCGGATGCCACCAGCATCGCCGCCGTGCTCAAGGAGGCGGACAAGGCGCTCTATGATGCCAAGAGCCAGGGCCGAAACTGCGTGGTGGTGGCCCTGGGCTGATCGGCCCAGGCTTTGCCGGACACCGTTCGGCCATAAAAAACCCCTGCCATGGCAGGGGTCGGACGGTATCCATATGAAGAATCAGAGCGTGACGGCCAGGTTCTCGACCGAGGCGGCGCTCGGGGTCACCAGCACGGGCACCGATTTGGAGGTGGGGGTGAAAGAGCCCTCCCCTATGCTCTCGATGGCCACCAGGGGGTTGGTCTCCGGGTAGTAGGCGGCGATGTTGCCTTTCGGGATCTCGTAGAAGATGACGCTAAAGCCCCGCACCACCCGCTCGCGCCCGTCGTTGCACACCGCACTCATGTCCACCCGCTGCTCCTCGGCGAGCCCCAGCCTCCTGGCATCCTCCTCGTTCATGAAGACCACGTTGCGTCGCCCCTTGATGCCGCGATAGCGGTCATCCATGCCATAGATGGTGGTGTTGTACTGATCGTGGGAGCGCAGGCTCTGAAGCAGCAGCACGGGCTGGTCCACCATCTGCTCCGCGTGGCTGGTGCACTCGGGCAGGATGGAGTCCGGCAAACGGCTCGCCCTGAATTCGGCGCGCCCGCTCGCGGTGTTCCAGCGCAGCAGGGCGGCGCTGTTCTCCAGATGGAAACCGCAGGGCTCCTCGATGCGGCGGTTGAAGTCGCCAAAGCCCGCGATGGTCTCCTCGATGAGATCCCGCAGCAGCCCGTAGTCATCCCGCAGCGCCAGCCAGTCCACCCGATCGCTGCCGAGCGTTGCCTCGGCCATGCGGGCCACGATGTCTATCTCGGAGAGACAGAGCGGCGAGACCGGCTCGTTCATCCCGGTAGAGGCGTGCACCATGCTGAAGGTGTCCTCCACGGTGATCTTCTGCACCCCGGTGCGCTGCTGATCGAGCTCGGTACGGCCCAGGCAGGGGAGGATCAGGGCATCTTTTGACACCATGAGGTGGCTGCGGTTGAGCTTGGTGCTGATCTGCACGTTGAGCTCGCTCCTTCGCATCGCTTCATAGGTGAACTCGGTATCCGGCGCGGCGGCTGCCAGGTTGCCCCCAAGGCAGATGAGCACCTTGCTCTTGCCGCCATGAAGGGCTTTGAGGGCCTCGTAGACGTTGTGCCCCGGCGTGCGCTTGAAGCCCACCGGGAAGCGGCGCTCCAGGCGATCTAGGAAGGCGGCATTGGGTTTCTCGTTGATCCCCATGGTGCGGTTGCCCTGCACGTTGCTGTGACCGCGCACCGGACAAAGTCCGGCCCCCGGCTTGCCAATCTGGCCGCACATCAGGTGCAGGTTGACGATTTCGCGAATGGTGTCGACCGAATGCTTGTGCTGGGTGATCCCCATGGCCCAGCAGCTGATCACGCTCTCGCTGCTTGCGAAGATCTGCGCCGCCCGGGTGATCGCCTCCCGACCGAGGCCGGATTGCGCCTCGATCTGCGTCCACTCCGTGGCCTTCACCTGGGCCAGGTAGTCGTCAAAGTGCGCGGTGTGCTGCTCGATAAAGGCGAGATCGATGCGCCCCCCCTCCTCTTCCAGGATGTATTTCGCCATGCCGCGAATGGCCGCCATGTCACCGCCAAGTTTTGGCGTGAGGTACTGGTGGCTGATGGTGGTGGCCGCCGGGGTCAGTAGCTCCGCCGGGCTCTGGGGGCTCGCGAAGCGCTCGAGGGCCACCTCTTTGAGGTTGTTGAAGGTGACGATCTGGCACCCCTGGCGCGCCGCCTTGCGCAGGGCGTTCATCATGCGCGGGTGGTTGGTGCCCGGGTTCTGGCCAAAGACGAAGATGGCTTTGGCGGCGTCGAAATCATCGAGCACCACGGTGCCCTTGCCTACCCCGACGGACTGGATAAGCCCCACCCCGCTCGCCTCGTGGCACATGTTGGAGCAGTCGGGGAAGTTGTTGGTGCCATAGAGGCGGCCAAACAGCTGATAGAGGTAGGAGGCTTCGTTGCTGGCGCGTCCCGAGGTGTAGAACTCCACCTCGTCGGGGCTGGCCAGGCTCTTGAGTTTGTCGGCGATGAGGGCAAACGCCTGATCCCAGCTCACCGGCTCGTAGTGATCGGTGGCCGGGTTGTAGCGCAGGGGCTCCGTCAGTCGCCCCTGGTATTCGAGCCAGTAGTCACTCTGGGTGGCGAGGCGACGCACCGAATGCTCGGCGAAGAAATCGGCACCCACCGTCTTGCCGGTGGATTCCCAGGCCACCGCCTTGGCGCCGTTCTCGCAAAACTGGAAGGCCCCCTGCTTGTTGTCACCCCAGGCGCAGCCGGGACAGTCAAAGCCGTCGGTCTGGTTGACCCGCAGCAGGTTCTTGATGTTCTGGCGGGTCTTCTGGCTGCGCAGCACCTGCTTGAAGGTGGACTGCAGGGAGGAAAAGCCGCCGGCCTTGGCCGGTTTCTCAATATGACTGGACATGGGAATCTCCAACGTGATCCTGGGCGCGGGGGCTGGCATAGCAGACCGGGGCATCGGATCGGGGCACATGGATCAGGGTCAGGTTGTACTTCAGGGCCAGTCGCACCGCGAGCTGGCTGGGGGAAGCAAGGCTGATGAGGTGAGCGGCGCCAAATTGCACCGCCTTGTGAATGAGTTCGCTGCCGCAACGACTGGTGATGACCAGCGTATCGGCCTGCAACGGCTGGCGCAGCTGCATGCCGATAAGCTTGTCCAGGGCGTTGTGCCGCCCTATGTCCTCCCGGCAGGCCAGGATCTCGCCGCGATCATCCAGCGCCAGGGCGGCATGAAGGGCGCCGCTCTGGCGGGCCTTGCTCTGCCAGGGGACGATGCGCTCCCGCAGGTCCTGCAAAGAGGCGGTGTCGAAGGGGGCGCCCGGGGTCAGCGGGGTGAGCACGGGCAACGCATGTTCGATGGCCTCCACCCCGCAGATGCCACAGCCGCTGGCACCGGCCAGGCGGCGCTTGCGCTGGCCAAGCACAGCCAGACAGCGGTTGGCGATGGTGACATCGAGCACGATGCCGTGCTCGGACGGGGTGCTCTGGATATCGTGTACATCGTGGTTGCCCCCGATGATCCCCTCGCCAAACAGAAAACCGATGGCGAAATCGTCGAGATCGTCCGGGGTGGCCATCATGACGGCATGGTTGATGCCGTTGATGTTGACGGACACGGCCACCTCCTCCACCAGCTCATCCAGACTGGGCAACCGTGAATTGAAAGGGATCATGCGAGACGCTTATAAGCTGTATTCGGGCCTCAAGTTTAGATAAGCCGCCGCGCCAAAACCAATGAAACAAATCTATTCACCAATAGATAACTTCTATTGCCATCGGGATGTCGATTGATTAAATTTGTCGCTCATTGCCTTTGCCTGCTGCCATTACCACGATGAATATCAAGCAGTTGCACTATTTCTACGAGCTGGCCCAGCACCGTCACTTCGCCAAGGCGGCCAAGGCTTGCTTCATCACCCAGCCGACCCTGTCGGCCAGCATCACCGCTCTGGAGAAGTCACTTGGCACCGAACTGGTGGTGCGCAACAGCCAGTTCGTGGCCCTGACCCAGGCGGGGGAAGTGGTGCTGCACCACGCCGAGCGGATGCTGCAAGAGCAGGATGCCATGCGCCAGGAGCTGAGCCTCTTTCGGGGCGGGCTGTCGGGGGCGCTGCGCATCGGCGTCGTGCCCCAGTCGAGCATCGACATCATGCCGCTGCTTAAGGGGTTCAACGACGCCTACCCCAAGGTGGGCCTGCACCTCTGCGTGATGACCCATGCCACCCTGATGGAGCAGCTGGATCTGCATCGCATCGACATCGGGCTCGGCTTTGACGAGTTGCTCACCGAGCATCAACGCAGGGCCCTCGACGTCCAGCTTCGCCACCCCAACCCCATGGCCCTGCTGGGCCCCCTGCCTGCCCACTGCGCCCCGACCGGGCCGCTGACCCTAGCGGACCTGCAAGATCTCCCCCTGATCCTGCCAAGCACCACCATGCAGTTTCGCCGCTACCTGGACGAGGCCGCCGCCCGCCAGCAGATCAGCCTGCGGGTGGTGCTGGAGACCGACTCCCTGTTCCACCTGGTCAACGGGGTGAGCCACGGCCTGGGCTGCGCCGTGGTCAGCGCCGGCATCGCCGCCACCGCCCAGCAGCTCTTCAAACTGCCCTGCCATCCCTTGAGCGATGCGAGCGCAGGCACCATCGCCTTCATCACCCGAAAACACAGTATCACCCCCGCCATGAAGGCGTTTCTCGCCAAGGCTGGGGCATGAAAAAGGCAGCCCATAGGGGCTGCCTGCACTGATCAAGGGGGGAACTTGCCCCTCTCCTCGCGTCAGCCTGCCCCTTGCTGTTTGTCCAGCGCCGCGATGAAGGCGCTCGCCAGGGCGTGGTCGGAGAAGGGATTCTGGCCTGTGATGAGCTCGCGATCGATCACAACGCCAGGCTGCCAGGGTGCCACGAACTGCATGCTGCCACCGGCCTGGGCCATGGCCTTCGCCGGGTAGTAGCGCAGCTTGTCACCCCCAAGGGAGCCTTCAAACACCGCCTCTTCCTTGTCGGAGAAGATGGTCATCCTGTAACCGTCGTAGATCCACTCTCTGGCGCCGTCTGCCTTGCCTGCAATGACCGACTGCTCGGACCCGGCCGGATCCGCCTGCGCCGCCAGCAGCGCGATGGGGCCATGGCAGATGGCGGCCGTGGGTTTGTGGTTGTCATGGAAATGGCGAAGCAGGGTCCCCACCTCGGGATCCTTGGCAAGATCGATGAGGGGTGCGTGGCCGCCGGGAATGAAGAGGCCGGCATAGCGCTCGGGACCGGATGCCAGCACCTCCCTCAGGGAGAGCACCTTGCCGGCGCCAAGCAACCCCTCCACGACGGCGCCGATGCGCACCATCTCCTGCGGGTTGCCACCAAAGTACTGGGGATCGACGGAGTGCGTGTCGACAACGGGCCGGTTCCCTCTCGGGGTCACCGGGGTCAGGGTATAACCGGCCTCCAGCAGGGCGGCGGCAGGCACCCCCAGTTCATTCTGGTAGAAGCCGGTGGTCAGGCTCTTGCCCCCTTGCAGCGGCAGTTCGGTCTCGCTCGAGAGCAGCACCAGGATCTCGCCTTTCGGGGCGGCGCTGGCCGCAGCGGAGGTCGCCAGCAGCAGTGAGGCCAGCACGGCCTTGAGGGTGTTCTTCATCGTGATCTTCCTTTTGATGGCAGTGATCGATCGGGCGGCCACCGGGCCGCCCTCGATGAGCAATTTACTGATTACCCACGGACGAATAAACTCACATCATTGAACTTGATTATTTACATGGATGAACATATGTCCCGTGCCTTCGACCCCGTCCAGCTCGGCACCATAGAGCTCTTTTGCAAGGCAGCCGAACTTGGCAGCTTTACCGCCACGGCTCAGGTACTGGGGGTAACGCCCGCCTCGGTGAGCCGCTCCATCCAGCGTCTCGAGGCCAGGCTCGGCGTCAAACTCTTCCATCGCACCACCCGCAGCGTTCGCCTCACCCATGACGGGGAGCTCTATCGGGAGCAGTGCCAGCAGGCGCTCGAGCAGATCGCCGAGGCCGAGCGGGCCATCACCGGCCGCCAGCGCCACCCCAGAGGAGTGCTGCGCATCAGCGTGGGCACCGTCTATGCCCACCACCGTCTGGTGCCCCTGCTGCCGGGCTTCATGGCGGCCTATCCCGAGGTCGAGCTGGAGCTCAATGTCTCCAACAGGAACATCGACTTCGTGGAGGATGGTTACGATCTGGCCATCCGGCTGGGGGAGCCGCGCGATGGGCGGATCATCGCCCGCAAGCTGGAGGATGCCAGCCTCGGGGTCTTCTGCGCCCCCGATTATGTCGCCCGCCGCCCCGCGCCAACCTCCCTGGAGATGCTGTCGCAACACGAGCTGATCCAGTTCATCACCCCGAGCACGGGTCGCCCCTTCCCCTGGCAGTTCGTGAACGAGCAGGGGGACCCTGTCGACCTTCATGTTCAGAGCAGACAGCGGGTGCTTGACGATGTGCTGGCGGGTCTGGGCTGGGCGGTGGCTGGGGGCGGTCTGTTCCAGATCTACCATTTCGTGGTGGCCGAGGCGCTGTTGCAAGGCAAGCTGATCGAGGTGATGACCCCCTTTGCGGGGCGATCCCGCCCCTTCTACGCCCTCTATCCACAGCACCGTCACCTCTCGGCCCGGGTCCGGGCCTTCGTGGATTATCTGCTGGCAGCGGTGCACCCAGAGGGGTCGCCTGTGCCAGGGGAATATCCCCCTCTTCGTTGACGAGGGCCCCTCATCTGCGTGCCTGCGCCCCCGATACCGGGGGCAAAAAGCAGATGGCACTCTGGACACAATGGTTGCCCAATTAAATAAATATGCATAAAAATCAATACAGGCAGGGCTCGATATATGAACTCTTCTGCTGTTTGTATGAAGCATCGTGCTGCTGAAAATTTTCTGTGAGCCACCTCCCGCCGTTTAATTCAAGAGCCTATAACCTTGACCCGTACAATAAAAACCTGACGTGTTCCGGTTTATTTCACCATGCATCACAAAGGAGTGTCATATGTATAAAAAAGTGAAACTGGCGAGCATTATCAGCACCCTTATTCTCTCGGCCACTGCATATTCTGCAGAGATGACCGTGGGCTTCTCGCAAATTGGTTCTGAATCCGGGTGGCGAGCTGCAGAAACATCGGTCGCCAAGAGCGAAGCCCAAAAACGCGGCATCATCCTGAAAATTGCCGATGCCCAGCAGAAACAGGAGAACCAGATCAAGGCCATTCGCTCCTTTATTGCCCAGGGGGTGGATGCCATCTTTATTGCCCCCGTGGTACAGACTGGCTGGGAGCCGGTATTGCAGGAGGCGAAAGAGGCCGAGATCCCGGTCTTCCTGCTGGATCGCAATATCACGGTAAAAGATGACGGTCTCTTCATGACCGGGGTCGCCGCCGACAGCGTCCACGAAGGGGAAGTGGCAGCCCAGTGGCTCATCAAGCAGCAGGATGGCAAACCGTGCAACGTGGTTGAATTGCAGGGCACGGTGGGTGCCAGCGTGGCGCTGGATCGCAAGAAGGGCTTCCTCGACACCGTCTCGGCCGTGCCCACCATCAAGATCATCCGCACGCAGTCCGGCGATTTCACCCGCAGCAAAGGCAAGGAAGTGATGGAGAGCTTCATCAAGGCGGAAAATAGCGGCAAGAATATTTGTGCCGTCTACGCCCATAACGATGACATGGCCATCGGCGCCATCCAGGCCATTAAAGAGGCTGGGCTGAAACCGGGCAAGGATATCAAGATCATCTCCATCGATGGCGTGCCGGATATTTTCAAGGCGATGATCGCAGGCGAAGCCAATGCCTCGGTGGAGCTCACGCCGAATATGGCGGGACCGGCCTTCGATGCCCTGCTGGCCTATAAGAAAGATGGCACCCTGCCCCCCAAACATATCAAGACGGAGTCCAAACTGTTTGAGCCCGGGAGTGCCGAGGCGCAGCTCGAGCTGAAAAAAGACATGGGTTATTAATCCCGCTCCCCCGCCAGACTGTCACATAGCGCGCCATATAAGTGATTGAACTTGTATGGCGCGCTATATCGGAGAGCCAATGTTCATGTCAGAGAACACTCACGATGTCGTATTGAATGCCCGCGGAATATGCAAGGCGTTTCCCGGAGTACGGGCCCTGCATCAGGTAGACTTCTCCCTGCGCCGGGGAGAGATCATGGCGCTGCTCGGCGAGAACGGGGCCGGCAAGTCCACGTTGATCAAGACCCTCACCGGTGTCTATCAGCGAGACGCCGGCCGTATCGAACTCGATGGCGCCCCCATATCCCCCACGGACACCGCCCATGCCCAGCGTCTGGGGATAGGCACCGTCTATCAGGAGGTCAACCTGCTGCCGAACATGTCGGTGGCGGACAACCTCTTCATCGGCCATGAGCCCCGCCGTTTCGGCTTCATCGACCGGGGCGCCATGACCCGGCAGGCCAGCGCCATCATGGCCAGCCACGGCTTCGAGATGGATGTCACCCTGCCCCTCGACCACTACTCGGTCGCCATGCAGCAGATCGTGGCCATCGCCCGGGCGGTGTCACTCTCCGCCAGGATCCTGATCCTGGACGAGCCCACCGCGAGCCTGGATGCCAGCGAAGTCCAGATGCTCTTCTCCCTCATGACGCGCCTACGGGATCAGGGGGTGAGCCTCATCTTCATCACCCATTTTCTCGATCAGGTCTACGCCATCAGCGATCGCATCACAGTGCTGCGCAACGGCGAGCTGGTCGGCACCCGCGACACCCAGGCACTGCCACAACTGGAGCTGGTCAAAATGATGCTGGGACGCGAGCTGGACGACAATGCCCTCAAGCGGGCGGGCAAGACACTGCGCAGCAACCAGCCCATGGTGTCGTTCAGGGACTATGGCAAGCGGGGAGTCATCGCCCCCTTCAGTCTCGACGTCATGCCCGGGGAGATAGTGGGCCTCGCCGGCCTGCTCGGGTCCGGTCGTACCGAGACCGCCGAGCTGATGTTCGGCATAGTGCCGAGCGACAGCGGCGAGTGCCGGGTGCGGGACAAACCGGTGACCATCCGCTCTGCACGCCAGGCGGCCGCCAACGGCTTTGGTTTCTGCCCGGAGGATCGCAAGAGCGCCGGCATCATCGCCTCGGCCTCGGTGCGGGAGAACATGGTGCTGGCCCTGCAAGCCCAGCGGGGCTGGTTGCATCCCCTGTCTCGCAAGGAACAGGACGAGATCACCGCCCGCCTCATCGAGCAGTTGGCCATCAAGACCCCGGGACCGGAGCAGCCCATCCAGTTTCTCTCCGGGGGCAACCAGCAAAAGGTGCTGCTCGCCCGCTGGCTGCTCACCAAACCCCAGTTCCTGATCCTGGACGAGCCTACCCGTGGCATCGACGTGGGGGCCCACGCAGAGATCATCCGCCTCATCGAATCCCTCTGCGCCAACGGGCTGGCCCTGCTGGTCATCTCCTCCGAGCTCGAGGAGCTGGTGGGCTATGCCGATCGGGTGATCGTCCTTCGTGACAGAAAACAGGTGGCAGAGCTTGCGACGGACGCCCTGAGCGTCCCTGCCATCATGAACGCCATTGCATGTGAGGCCTGATATGACGTCATCCATTCTCCCCCTCGCCAAGGGGTCGCGCGCCCGCAGGGAGTGGCCCAAGGGCTCGGCCCAGTGCGCCGCCCTGGTGTGCGTGCTGCTCATCAATGCCCTGGTCGCCGACAACTTCTTCGCCATCCACATCCAGGATGGGCGGCTGTTTGGCAGCCTCATCGACATCCTCAACCGCTGTGCCCCGGTGGCCCTGCTCTCCCTCGGCATGACGCTGGTGATCGCCACCGGCGGCATCGACCTGTCGGTGGGCGCCGTCATGGCCATCAGCGGGGCCACCATGGCCAGCCTGGCCACCGGCGGTCACAGCCTGCCGGTCATCTTCGCCGCCGTCATCGGGGTGGGCCTTCTGTGTGGCCTGTGGAACGGCCTGCTGGTGGCGGTGTTCAAGATCCAGCCCATCGTCGCCACCCTGATCCTCATGGTGGCGGGCCGGGGCATCGCCCAGCTCATCACCGAGGGGCAGATCATCACCTTCAACAACGACGCCCTCGCCTGGATCGGCAGCGGCTCCCTCTTCTATCTGCCCACCCCGGTCATCATCACCCTGGGCATGGCGCTGCTGCTCTGGCTGCTGACCAAGCGCACCGCCCTCGGTCTCTTCATCGAAGCGGTGGGGATCAACATCAAGGCCGCCAAGAACGCCGGGCTCAACACCCCCATGGTGGTGATCGCCACCTACCTGTTGAGCGGCATGATGGCCGCCGTCGCCGGCATGATAGTCGCCGCCGACATCCGGGGTGCCGATGCCAACAACGCCGGGCTCTGGCTCGAGATGGACGCCATTCTGGCGGTGGTGATAGGAGGCACCTCCCTGATGGGGGGGCGCTTCAACCTCGCCCTCTCCCTGATCGGCATACTGATCATCCAGGGGGTGAACACCGGGATCCTGCTCTCCGGCTACCAGCCCCAGTGGAACCAGATCGTCAAGGCCCTGGTGGTGCTGGCTGTGCTGGTCATGCAGTCACCGGCCCTCAACCACCTCTTCCAGCGAGGGACTCGCCATGTTTAAACGCAACCTCCCCCTGATGGTGACCATCATGGTCTTCGTGCTGGGCTATCTGCTCTGCCTGGCCTCCTTCCCTGCCTTCATGTCCACCCGCATCATCTGCAACATCCTGACGGACAACGCGTTTCTGGGAATAGTGGCGGTGGGCATGACCTTCGTCATCCTCTCGGGGGGCATCGATCTGTCGGTGGGGGCCGTCATCGCCTTCACCGGCGTGCTGCTGGCAACCCTCATCGGGAAGCTGGGGGTCAGCCCCGTGCTGGCCATCCCTCTGGTGCTGGTGCTCGGGGCAGGCTTTGGCGCCCTCATGGGCTGGCTCATCGACACCCTGAAGATCCCCGCCTTCATCATCACCCTGGCGGGCATGTTCTTCCTGCGGGGGGCCAGCTTTCTCATCTCCGAGCAGTCCCTGCCCATCGATCACCCCACCTTCACCTACCTGTCAAGCCTGTCGTGGAAGATACCGGGGGGCGGTCGCCTGAGCCTGCTGGCCCTCATCATGCTGGCGGTGGTGGTCTTCGGCATCCTGCTCGCCAACCGCACCCGCTTTGGCAACAACGTTTACGCCATCGGCGGCAACGCCACCTCGGCGGCCCTGATGGGGATCTCGGTTCGCCACACCACCATTCGCATCTACCTGCTCTCCACCACCCTGGCGACCCTGGCAGGCATCGTGTTCGCGCTCTATACCTCGGCGGGCTACCCGCTTGCCGCCGTCGGGGTGGAGCTCGATGCCATCGCCGCCGTTGTCATCGGCGGCACTCTGCTGAGCGGCGGGGTGGGCACCGTCTTCGGCTCCCTGTTCGGGGTGCTGATCCAGGGGTTGATCCAGACCTACATCAACTTCGACGGCACCCTCAGCTCCTGGTGGACCAAGATCATCATCGGCCTGCTGCTGTTCAGCTTCATCGCCCTGCAGCGCCTGCTGATCCTGGTTTCGGAACACCGCAAGGCCAACAAGCCAGGTCCCTTCAAGCGCCAGGTTGCCGCCCAGCCCGAGTGAGGTATCAGCAAGACTCTGGTGGCAGAAGATAACGCGCAAGGCACACCCGTGCGCCCTCCCCGCCTGGTCATAGCTGGCCCGGCACAGAGGATGGGGAGGCAGCGGGGGCGCTCACGGGGCCCGGCCCTAGCCTCCCGCACGCCCCTTTGAGGGGTGACACCGTCTTTGGAGGGCACTCAGGTCAATCGCGCCACCAGGGGCTGCCCTCATGGGGGCTCAGCACCTCCAGAGGCTCCCCCATGACAGGCGTGGTCAGGGGGATCTGTTGCTCGGCAGCCAGTCGGGCAATCTGCTCAAGCGGGTCGTTCCAGCGGTGCATGGCCAGATCGAAGGTGCCGTTGTGCACCGGATAGAGCCATTTCCCCCCGAGATCGTGAAACGCCTGCGCCGTCTGCGCCGGGAGCATGTGCACCAGCTCCCAGCGCTTGTCGTAGGCCCCGGTCTCGAGAAAGGTCACGTCGAACGGACCGTAGCGCCTGCCAATCTCCTTGAAACCGTCGAAGTAGCCGCTGTCACCGCTGAAGAAGAGGTTGACCCCCTCGCCGCGAATGATCCAGGAGGCCCAGAGGGTCTGGTTGCCGTCCCCGAGGCCACGGCCGGAGAAATGCTGGGCCGGGGTCGCTACCAGGGTGACACCGCCCACCCGGGTCTGCTGCCACCAGTCCAGTTCGCGGATCTTCTCCTTCGCAATCCCCCAGGCCATGAGGCGCGCCCCCACCCCGAGGGGCGTGATGAAGTGACCGACCTTCTCCTGCAGCGCCAGTATGGCCCCGTGATCGAGATGGTCGTAGTGATCATGGGAGAGGATCACCCCCTCGATGGGGGGCAGCGCCTCCAGGGTGATAGGCGGCTGATGCCAGCGCTTGGGGCCGAACCACTGCACCGGCGAGGCCCGCTCGCTGAACACGGGATCCGTCAGCCAGAACGTGCCCTGCAACTTCAGCAGCAGAGTGGAGTGGCCGAGGCGCCACACGCTGTTGTCCGGCGCCGCGATGAGCCCCTCCCGGGTCATGACCTGTACCGGAATGGCGCGATCCGGCACCGTGCCCTCAGGCTTGGCGAACAGGAAGTCCCACCAGAGCCTGGCCCCTTCCCAGAGGCTTCGCGCCTGGGGTGTCACGGCATTGTTGAACCGGCCCCCCTGATATTGCGAGGAGCCCGGGTGTTCGGGCAGGCCCGGTTTGAGTAGAGATGCGATCATGCCAATCATCAGGGCTCCTTTGAGCAACCACAGAAAACGGCGCCCCTCAGGGGCGCGAAAAGAGGCTGACGGGGTCTGCATTCATGCCACGCCTGTCAGCCTGGTCTCTGGTGAGTCGAGAGCAGCCCCTGCACGGGGCCGCACCTTCCATAAAACAGAACGGGAGAGTCGCACGGTATGAAACCGGTTCCCGACATCTCCAATAACGGCAAGATAGCCTGCCCGGGCTCCCGCCACCAGAGGGAGGTCACATTGCCGCGTGGCCCCGGCATGGTGTCGCTGCTACCGGCAGGGCTTCGCCCACTCTGCCTGCGCCAACAACAAAAGGAGGCCACAGATGGTGCAGCCAGGGCTGCGGCTCTATCTCGCCTCCCAACGATCAATTTCATCGAGCATCTGCTCAGGGGTCAGCTGGCGGGTCATCCGCCCTCGCAGCACATGGCGATGGCTGAAGGATTTTGCGCCACGGGCCATCACCCTGGCCTTGAGCGCCGCGATGTGCTCCTCGCCGAAATGGCTGTTGTAGGTGTTGAACAACACCACCTCCTTGCCATCGAAACGGTTGTGCTCGACGAAGGCCCAGATAGGCGGCGCCGGGCTATAGAGCCAGACCGGGGAGCCGAGCCACACAGTATCGAACGGAGTCAGATCGAGGGTGCGCGGCACGATATCGGGCAGGGCCTCTGGCGCACGCTTCAATGCGTTCGCATCGCCGAGGGCCTGCACCAATCCCCCGGGGCCGAGCCGATAGGCGGGGGCATCCAGCGCAAAGAGCCGGGCCCCGAGCCGATTTGCCAGGTGGCGGGCGGCCAGCGCCGTATTACCCGAGCGGGAGAAATAGACCACCGCCGTGCGGGGGCTCGCCACCTGCGGGCTCTCTGCCTCCAGCCCGGCCAGCGCATAAGCCTGCCGACGCTCGATAAAGGAAACCGCCAGCAGCACGACCACCACCGCGGCGGCCAACACACCAAGGGTGATAAAGACCCAGTTCATCATCCTTGACCTCACATTACATAAAGTACGGCTTGTCGCCGTCGCTGCCGGGTTGGTGGATGCCAAGGTTCTCCCCTGCATGCAGCTCGGGCGAGACCAGGATCCGGGTGATGAGATCCCCCACACTCCTGCGCGACACCACAGTGCCCAGGAAGGGTTGCTCTCTGGATGTCAGCTCGTAGTCCACCTCATCCTCATCGGTCAGCCAGGCCGGGCGCAAGATGGTGTAGTCCAGACCCGATGCCTCGATGGCGTCTGCCGCCCGCCGGTAGGGTTTAAGCTCCTCGCCGATGATGCCGCGATTCCACTCGCCGAACTTGCCCGGCACCTCGTCGTAGATCCCAAGGGACAGCACGAAGACCAGGCGCTTCACTCCGGCGGCCTGCATGGCGGCGATGACCGCCTGGGCCTGCTTGTCCAGGTTGTCGCCACTGAGGTTGGCATAGACGATGTCTTGTCCTGCCATCGCCTCCTTGAGCAGTGGCTTGTCCAGCACA
The DNA here is from genome assembly GCF_019048585.1 of Aeromonas sp. FDAARGOS 1418. NCBI lineage: Bacteria > Pseudomonadati > Pseudomonadota > Gammaproteobacteria > Aeromonadales > Aeromonadaceae > Aeromonas > Aeromonas sp. FDAARGOS 1418. The sequence continues at coordinate 3,197,225 of NZ_CP077387.1, forward strand.
CTGCCGATCACCACCCTGGCGTTGGCCGGCTCACGGCCGCTCAACTTTTTAGGGTCGCGCAGCAGCAGGGTCTGGCGGATGTCGCCCTGCCCGGCTAGCCCCTTGACCACCCACTGGGCTATCTGGCCGCTGGCGCCGAGGATCAGTACGTTTCGCATATCGGTTTACCTTGTCGCTTGAATGGGCGGGGATGCCCCCAGCGCGGGATCACAGGGTGCGCTGGAAGAAGGGCACCACGCTTGCCATGGCGATGGCCACCGGCTCGGCTTTGTCGTAGAGGTCGTAATGGGACCAGCCTTCGGCCACGACAATGTGCTTGTCGGTGGAGGCGGCGCGGCCGTAGATCTCCCAGCCATCCCGATAGGCGCCAAAGCCCCCTGCCTTGTCGCCGATGACGACCATCAGCGGCTGGGTCAGCAGTACCTCGGCGTGGAGGAAGGCATCCCATCCCATGGCGGCGCCGGTGAAGGACATTAGCTGGCGGGTCGCGCCATGAGGCTGCTGACCGCGCGCCGTCTTGTAGTAGTCGGTGGCTTCCAGCACGTCGATGTCGGTGATGCCTGCCGCTTTGGCCGCCGCCACGGAGTCCGGCAGCAGATCGGCGGACTCCGTGGTGCCCCCTTGTGCCTGCGCAGTGCGCATCCGGGCGATGCCTTGTGCCAGCTCAAGGGGTTTGAACTGGGCGAAGCCTTCGCGGATCAGGCGGCCATAGTTGACCCCAGTGATGGAGACCAGCGCCTTGAGGCGATGATCCGTGATGCCCGCATGGATGGTGTAGGCGCCGCCACCGCACACGCCGATGGCGCCGATGCGATCACTGTCCACATAAGAGAGGGATTGCAGGTAGTCCACCGCGAAGCGGATGTCGGAGACCCGAATCGCCGGATCCTCGATAAAGCGCGGCTCACCGCCGCTGGCACCCTGGAAGCTGGCGTCATGGACCAGTACCACGAATCCCGCTGCGGCTAATCCTTTGGCGTAGACATTGCCGGCGGTCTGCTCCTTGCAGCTGCCGATGGGGTGGGTACTGACGATGGCCGGATAGCGCTGTTGCTCGTCGAAATCGGGCGGCAGGTAGAGGTCGGCCGCCGTCTGCCAGCCCAGGTTCTGATATGTCAGGTTCAATACGTTGCTCATGATGATGCTCCTCGATAAGCGAGAGGGGCCTCCCCCTCTCGCGGGCCAATTAGTTCAGGGTTCGCAGGAAGAAGGGGGCCAGCTGGGCGACGGCCTCGTCGACATAGCGGGGCACATCGTAGAGGGACATGTGATTGGCCCCCTCCACCACATGCAGGGTCTTGTCAGTGCTCGCGGCGCGCGCCAGCAGGTCGTCGCTCATCCACTTGCTGCCGGCCACACTTCCTGCCACCGCCAGAATGGGCTGGGTCAGGAAAGCCTCCGCCTTGTGATAGGCGTCGTAGGTGATGATCTGGTTCAGGTTGCGGGTCAGGGCAAAGCCCGGCGCGTTGGGGTGCTCGCAGCGCGGGGTGTGGTAGTACTCCCAGGCTTCGCGCAGCTCCTCGTTGGGGGCATCCTCTTCACGCAGGGGCGCCAAGGGGATGGTGGCGTAGCCGGCACCGGCCGCATCTGCGGTACGCGCCTGGGAGCCGAACGCCAGATAGCCCATGGCATCGGCATCCTTGACGCTGTTGTCCCAGCCATTGCGGAACATCTGGCCGATGTTGACCGCGCTGACCATGCCGAGCGCCTTGATGCGGCGATCCTGGATGGCGGCATTGGCGCTGTAGCCAGCACCGGCGCAGATGCCCATGGCCCCGATCCGGTTCTGATCGACATAGGGCAGCGTGGTCAGGTAGTCCACCACGGCGCTGACATCTTCGGTGCTGACATGGGGGTTCTCCAGCTGGCGTGGCTCGCCCGAGCTCTCGCCCTGATAGGAGCGGTCAAAGGCGATGGCGATGAGGCCCTGCTCGGCCAGCTTGCTGGCGTACAGGCCCGCAGTCTGCTCCTTCACGCCGCCGCCGGGGTGGGAGACTACGACCGCCGGGTATTGCTTGCGCTCATCGAAGTGCGGCGGGAAGTGAACGATGGCGGCCATGGTGATGCCTTGGCCGTTGCGATTGGGGAAGGTAACGTGGGACATGGTCGGGCTCTCCGTTAGGTTCTAGGTCGTCTTGGTTGACGCGAGTTCAAGCACATAGTAGTAAGTCTATTGAGCTAGATATACGCACCTATCAAGACATGACTGATTAGCCAGGCTAAACAAATGCCCATAGAACCTTCACTCGTCGCGTCACTGACGTGGTTTGCCCACATCGCCCGCCATCGTAGCTTCACCAAGGCCGCCACCGAGATGGGGGTGACGCGCGCCGCTCTCTCCCTACACCTGAAGGGGCTGGAGCAGCAGTTGCAGGTGCGGCTGCTCAACCGCACCACCCGCGACATGTCGCTGACCGAGGAGGGACGGCGCCTGCTGGACGTGCTGCAGCCATCCCTCACGGCCATCGAGCGGGTGGTGAGCGAGCTCAATGACTCCCACCTTGAGCCCTCGGGCCTTATTCGCATCAACAGCTCGCGCATCGCCGCCAGGCTGCTGATCGAGCCGCACATGGGAGAGTTTCTGGCCCGTTACCCCAAGCTGCGGCTGGAGCTGGTGATGGCGGACGGTTTCTCCAACATCATCGCCGACGGGATGGATGCCGGCATTCGCCTGGGGGAGAGCCTGGATGAGCACGTGGTGGCGGTGCCCATCACCCCGCCTTTGACCATGGCCATCGTCGGCGCCCCCGACTATTTCAGGCAGCATGGCATGCCGCAGACCCCGAGCGATCTCACCCGGCACAACTGCCTGGCCTACCGCTTCACCTCCAGCAACACCATAGACCGCTGGTCGTTCACCTCCCCCGATGAGGAGCAGCACACCCAGATCGTCGATCCCAAGGGCAACGCCGTGTTCAACGACGACGACAGCATGCTGCAGGCGGCCCTGCAGGGGGTAGGGTTGGTCAAACACCTGGATCTGCGGGTGCGCCAGCACCTGAGTGACGGCTCACTGGTGCGGGTGCTCGCCCCCTGGTGCCCCCCCTTCCCGGGGTTTTATCTCTATGTACCGTCGCGGGCCCAGATGCCGGCCAAGATCCGAGCGCTGATGGATTTCCTGATCGAGAAGCGAGCACAGCTGGCCTGATGTCACTGCGCCGGTCGTTGCCCGTCAGGCCAGTAAGTGGTTCACGCGCCATCAGTCAAGTGCCTGGGATTGCCGACGGTCTGGTACTTTCTGGGTTTAGGCCTTGGCGCACGGCAAGCTCTTCTCTTTCGAAAAGGGATCGTAATGTGGTGAAAACAAAGAGGATGCAATGGCAATAGAGGCCACGGGAGGTGACTGAGGGAAAGCATGATCTCAAGGGGACAGTGCTGAAGATCAAGAGAAAGTTTGAGCCAGGCGCGGTCTAAAGCCTGATAAACGCCCATAGGGCACAGGCTCACCTTGCGGTAAAGCAAATAGCATGTGAAGAGAGCTGAAAATTCACTTTGAAGACTCCTGATTCATCCACATCAAGTGGATGACCAAGAGGTCTGAAGGGGGTATTAGCTGTAACTTGTTGAATGGCAGAAACAGGTGGTGGCCCTACCAGCCACATCCCGGCACTCGAGTCCCCCGCCTTGGCTGCTACCTTCCGGTCCTGACCAGGTCGACGGGTTATCAATGCGAGCCCAAATAAATCAGGCACTTGGGGATAGAACTGATTGCCATCAACAAGATTTCTAAAATCAAGATGTAACAACTAACCCGACCAAAGTAATCCACATGAAGTGGAGTAGCTATAGGGGCAATTGAGGAGCCCATGATAACTGCCCTCCCCTAATGCTTCAAGCCAATGAAGAACAGACGTAGTAAGCCAACGTAAAACAGCGCCACAGGTGAAAGAAAAGCGGGTAATAGAAGCTCACTGGAAATCCAGTAGTTGGCCTTTGGCTCTGGTATCTAAGGGATGTTGTGAAGAGGATTGAAGCGCACCTGGTTTTCTAGACACTTTGTTGCTGAAAAATAAACTGCCTTTCAAACTCTACCGGCGACAGCCCATCATTGGAACCATGACGCCTGATTGGGTTGTAAAACATCTCGATATAATCAAACACATCGCTGCGGGCTTCGTCTCTTGTCGCGTAAATCCTGCGCTTGATCCGCTCCCGTTTGAGCAACTGAAAGAAGCTCTCGGCGACCGCGTTGTCGTGACAGTTACCCCGTCGGCTCATACTGCAACTCAGGTTGTGGGCCTTCAGAAAGTCTTGCCATTCACCACCGGTAAACTGGCTGCCCTGATCCGAATGCACCAGTACCGGCTGCTTGGGTTTGCGCCGCCAGACGGCCATCAATAACGCATCAACCGCCAAGTCTGCCGTCATGCGTGACTTCATCGCCCAGCCGACGATCTGGCGAGAGAACAGGTCGAGCACCACCGCCAGGTACAGCCACCCTTCTTGAGTGCGAATGTAGGTAATGTCAGTCACCCAGGTGATGTTGGGGGCTGGCACCTTAAACTGACGTGCCAGCGTGTTTGGGGCAGCTTGCGTGCTCTTGCCTCCATAATGCCCCTTGCGGCGTTGATAGCCCGTTTGCGAACGCAGTCCCTCCCGCTTCATTAATTTGGCCACACGGTGCTTGCCGCAGGCTTCCCCTGCGTCACGAAGGTCGCGATGGATCTTGCGATAACCGTAGACAGCACCACTTTCCAGCCAGGATTGCTTGACCAATCCGGTCAGTCGTTCGTCCTCCTGCTGTCGTGGCGATGTGGGCTGTTTCAACCACGCGTAGAAGCCACTTCGGTGAACCCCCAGGGTCTGGCACAGGGTAACGACACTGTACCGGTCGAGTCGGGAGGTTATGAACGCGTACCTTTCCTTGACTCGCTGGCAAAGTACGCGGCGGCCTCCTTTAGAATATTGCGCTCCTCGGTGACCTGGCGCAGTTCAGTTTTCAGGCGGCGGATCTCGGCTTGCAAGGCAGACTCTTCTATCTGCTGGTCAGCAGGCTTACCGTACTGCTTGAGCCATGCATACAGGCTGTGGCTGGATACCCCGATGGCACGTGCAACGTCAGCCACCGGCCGCCCGCGCTCGGTGATTTGTTTAACGGCTTCTATTTTGAATGTTTCTGGATAACGCTGACGGGTCATAACACCTCCAATAGTTGCCTCATTTTAAGGCTGTGAGGTGTCTAGGGAACTGGGGGCGATTCAACCCCATTGATACACACAAAAGACCAGAGCCAACGAGGCCCTACTAAGACGAACAGCAGGACATGCTGAAGACGAATGAGAACAGACGAGCAGTAGGCGGCTAGGAGAGTGGCAGAAGATAGGGGGGACGGGGGATAGTGAGGTGGAGGTAACGCCTTAAAAGTCCTCACGGATTTTTCCAGAATTTACCAATGGAATTCGCAAGATGTCGATTGCGAGCTTCTTGTTGTTGCCCCATCTTCAAACGGGTAACATTAAGCACATTACTTGAGCAATCATACAGGATGCAGAATGCCCAATTCCCTGCGATTTGCGACAACTGTGGAACCGCGTTTCCATCTGGATTTGCTTTTGAAGGTAGTATCCATAATCTTTCTTTATCAGGTAATAAATCTGGTCCTTGTCCAGCTTGCGGTGGGATGGGTAGTGTCCCCGATGGGGTGTTCAATGTCTTGGGAAATGTCATCGAGATAATTGATGCGCCAAGAAAGACTGTTGAACAATTGAGTCGTTACGTAAACATACTCAATAGAGCCCAAAAGGAAAAACTAACAAGAGAGGAAGTTCAGGAACAAATTGAAAAAGAAGCTCCTGAGTTAGCCTACATCAGCGACATTCTTCCAAAAACAAGAATGGAACTTTACACCTTTCTTGGCCTACTTCTCGCTTTCCTGACAACAGTAATGACCGCAATGTCCTTGATGAAAGACGATAAAACGGTCGTCATTGAACAGCAAATCATCCTGGAACAGACAATCAACAACTTTGGCACATCACGTGCGACCCCATCTACTTCTAGGCCAGATCGTAATTACTCGGACAACCGACCCCGTGCGCAGAAAGTGGGAAGAAATGAGCCTTGTCCTTGTGGTAGTGAACTTAAGTACAAAAAATGCTGTTTAAACATGATTTAGCATTAACATGCCGTCCAATCGGCTCAACCATTGCGACACAAGTTCATCATCTCATAGGGGCACACACCGGCCCCTTCTTCTCGCACTCGCTACCCAGCAAGCTTCTACGCTTGTTCATAGCGCCTCTTCGATAGCTGCCTGCAACTTCTCGACTGCCACGCCACCGCCATACCTGTCGTAACTGATCGCCCCGTTGGTATGCCCCAAGATCGCAGCCGCATACTGAAGCGGTACCCCATGATCCTTCAACGCTGTTGCTACGGTATGCCGCAAGCTGTGGAAGTCTTTGTCTACAGGACGATGACGACTGAACCACTGCCCCCAGAGATGGCTGTAACCATCTTGTCGATGAGGTAGCTCAGGGAACAACCGTCCCCCTGCCCTTTCCTGCACAAAGCCGATAAAGCCACCAGCAATCAACGAGGAGTGAATAGGGATCAAGCGAGCACTGTTGGCCGTCTTGAGCTTCTGGTCTGGGCGGTTGTCTCTGATGTTCAGGCACCATACCTCGTCGACCTGCTGCACATCGTCTGCGTACAACTGGCAAATCTCATTGGCTCTCGCTCCGGTATACAAGCCGAGCAACGCTATCCACTTGCGGTATGGATTCTGCTCCTTCGCCCACTGGATCAACCGCTGTTTCTCCGCAGATGTGTACCCACTGCGAGCATTGACCTCTTTGACCCGCTGTAGCTTGAGCCCTGCGAAGTGATTGACGATGCCCTCGTGGTGATTGCCCAGCCAGACGAACAACAGAGAGAGCTTCTGAAGGTACTTGTTGATAGTCGTCGGGCTCTTGCCTGAGTTCAGCAATTCGTCCTTGAACTTGACCACATCGGCCTTGCTGTAAGCGGTGGGAGATCTATCCCCCAGCGACTTGATGAAGTAACCGATGTAGTTCTTCTGGTTACTAAGCTCTTTTGGTGCCCAGGAGAGCGCCTTCTCTTTCAGATAACGGTCACTCAGTTCTGAGAGTACTGGAGATGCAATGGCAGAGGGACCCACAGGGGCAGAACTGGCCGCTGAGGGTGTCTGTTGCTGTAGTCGCTGAGGCTCCGGCAGGGAGCTTGGCTGAGGTTCTGGCTGGACAGTCTCAGGCTTTACCCGAGAACGCGCACAGGCGAGCAACTGAGCCACCTTGTCACGTGCGACCAGCTTGTCCCGAGTACGGAGAGATTTCTTGATGTCCTTGCGGCGTCCACACGAAAGAACGGTCACCTTGCGGTAGTACCAGATACCTTGCGGAGAGAGCCAGAGATTCACGATGAAGACTCCTGATTCATCCACACAAAGTGGATTACCAAGAGGTCTGAAGGGGGTGATTAGCTGTAACTTATTGAATTGCAGAAACAAGTGGTGGCCCTACCAGCCACATCCCGGCACTCGAGTCCCCCGCCTTGGCTGCTACCTTCCGGTCCTGACCAGGTCGACGGGTTATCAATGCGAGAGGACCAATAGGACCACCGGCGAGGAGAATAGGCAAACTGGCCCCTCAATGCAACGGCTTTCTGCCGCTGCACGAGCTGTTCGCCTTATTTTTCAACAATCTGGCCAAGGGTTCAGCTAAAGAGCATGAATTTGGCACCCACCAGCAACATGAGCAGGGCAAAGGCCTGCTTGAGCCGCCGGGGTGACATTCTGTGTGCCAGTCTGGCGCCCAGACGGGCAAATTGGGTGCTGGTGAGCACGATGCCAAGCAGGGCCGGCAGATAGATGAATCCGACGCTCCACTCGGGCAGATCGGCGTCTCCCCAACCCGCATAGAGGTAGCTGAGGCTGCCTGCCAGGGCGATGGGCATGCTGCAGGCAGCGGAGGCGGCCACGGCGTTGCGCATGGGCACCGAATTCCAGGTGAGGTAAGGCACGGTCAGCGAGCCGCCACCGATGCCGAACAAGGCCGACATCCAGCCGATGACGGTGCCCGCGATCCCGGTACCAAGGGGGCCCGGCATGTGTCGCTCCGCTTTTGGCCTCAGATTGAGCCCCATCTGCAGGGCCATGGTCCAGGCGAAGCAGCCGATGATGATGTTGAGGGTACTGGCGCTCAGCAGGTTGGCGGTCATGCCGCCGAGCCAGGCACCGACCAGCATGCCGGCGCCCAGGCGCCGAATCATCCCCCAGTCTACCGCTCCTGCCTCCTGGTGCGCACGCAGGGAGCTGAAACCGGTGAAGATCATGGTGGGCAGCGAGGTGCCGAGGGCCAGATGGGTGATGATCTCCGGCGCCACGCCCTGTGCGTGAAAACTCAGGACCAGCACGGGGACGATGATGAGTCCGCCGCCGATACCGAACAGCCCAGCCAGCATGCCCGCGAAGGCGCCCAACACCAGATAGCCCACAAACAGCATAAACATTCCTTCAATAACGAAACAGCGGTCAACTTGACCGCCATTATCCATAAAAAAGAGATGGTATCTTGCCATCTCTTTATTGTGCCGATTAATGCAGGGGAATGGTACCGTCCATCACCTTGTAGAACGCCAGTACGGCGCAGCCGAGCAGGGCTGCCGTCATCCCCTGCTCCAGCCGATTGAGGCTGCGCAGGCCGTGGTGCTGGCGCGCCTTCCAGTAGATGAAGATCCCCGGGCTGTAGAGCAGCGCCACCAGCAAGAGGTACTCCACCCCGGCGGCATAGACCAGCCAGCAGCCATAGACGGTGGCCACCAGGGCCAGCAGCAGGTCGCGCTTGCGCTGATGGGGCTGGCCCGCGTAGGTCTCCCCTTTCAACGCCAGCTTGAGGCCGTAAGCACCGGAGAAGACATAGGGCACCAGGGCAGCCGAGGTGGCGATGTTCACCAACGCCAGATAGGTGCTGTTCTGGAAGTAGATGATGATGAGGAAGATCTGCACCAGGCAGGTGGAGCACCAGAGCGACACCTTGGGGGAGCCGTTCTTGTTCTCCTTGGCGAACCAGGCCGGGAAGACCCCGGTCTTGCCCGCGATGTAGGGCACTTCCGCCGCCAGCACGGTCCAGCTCAGCAGGGCCCCCATCACCGAGATCACCAGGCCGATGTTGATGAGCCAGGCGCCCCAGGGGCCGACCACGGCTTCCAGGATCATGGCGGTGGAGGGGTTCTTGAGGGCCGCCAGTTGCGGCTGGTTCATGACCCCCAGGGAGAACAGGGTCACCATGACGTAGAGCGCCAGGGCGCCGAGCAGCGCCAGCACGGTGGCGCGGCCCACGTCCTTGCGATGGCGGGCACGGGCGGAGACCACCACGGCCCCCTCGATGCCGATGAAGACCCATAGGGTCACCTTCATGGTGGACTTCACCTGATCCATCACGGAGCCGAGCTCGGGACTCCCCTGCCCCCAGAGATCCAGGGTGAAGGTCTCCATGTTGAAAGCGAGCAGGATGGCTACGCAGAAGACGATGAGGGGCACCATCTTGGCGATGGTGGTGACGATGTTCACCAGCGCCGCCACCTGGATGCCGCGCAGCACCAGGGCATGCACCGACCAGATGAGCAGGGAAGCGAGCGTGATGGCGACCGGAGTATTGCCGTCACCGAAGATGACATTGTCCGGCGTGTCGAAGAAGTAGCTCAGCGCACTGAACACCACGATGGCGTAGGAGACGTTGGCCAGCAGCTGGCACAGCCAGTAACCCCAGGCGGCGTTGAAGCCGACGAAATCCCCGAACCCTGCCTTGGCGTAGCTGAAGATGCCGCCATCGAGATCCGGTCGACGCATGGAGAGATTCTGGTAGACCAGGGCGAGGCAGATCATGCCGATCCCCGTGATGGCCCATCCCAGGGCGACGGCCCCGGCACTGGCGTGCGCTGCGATGTTTTGCGGCAGACTGAAAACCCCGGCACCGACCATGGAGCCGATCACCAGCGAAATGAGGGCACCCAGCCCCAGTTTCTTGTCCATCTCAAACCTGTTTTATTAGGCGGCGGCTGAGCATCCGTATTCATACAGCGCGCGACATGGGAGGGGCTAGAAATCCATACCCCGTGAAAAAGGCGGCAACTATATTGCATGACTATTCCGGCCGCAATCCCTCTTGCCGTCAATCATGAGCCGCCTTGACCGCGCGCAATTTTACAGCACTGACCCGGGGTGCCTGTGAGCTGGTTCAAATTAAGAAAGACCCGTTGATATTTCACGACTTTTCATGATGCCGCCCCGCTTTTCAAAAGCCGGACCTGCATGGCTATGCACCCTTGCACTGGGGCCTTTCCCCTGCAAAAACGCCCCTGCAGGAGGGACGTCAGAGAGGGTATATGCAGGGGGGACTAGAGCCTCAAGCCGCCGTCCAGCTCGATCATCCGCCCCGACAGATAGTCGTTGGCAAGGATGAACTGCACCGTCTGGGCCAACTGCGCCGCCTGCCCCAGGGTGCCCACCGGGATGGCCTGTTGCATGCGGGCCATGGCTTCGGGCTTCATCGCCGCCGTCATGTCGGTGGCAAAGACGCCGGGGGCGATGCCCATCACCCGGATGCCGTGACGGGCCAGCTCCTTCCCCCAGGTGACCACCAGAGAGGCCACCCCCGCCTTGCTGGCGGCATAGTTGCTCTGGCCCATGTTGCCGGCCCGGGCGATGGAGGAGATGTTGATGATGACGCCCCCCTCCCCGCCGGTGGCCATCAGCGCCGCCCCCTCGCGCCCGCACAGGAAGGTGCCGGTGAGATTGACGTCGATGACGCTCTGCCACTGGGCCAGGCTCATCTTCTCCGTCAGTGCCCCCTCCTTCACCTTGATCAGCATGCCGTCGCGCAGGATGCCGGCACAGTTGACGAGACCGTGCAGGGCACCGAACTGATCCTTGATGGCGGCGAAGGTCGCCTCGACCTCCGGCTCGCTTGCCACGTTGCAGACGAACAGGGCGCAGCGGCCGTCACGGCTGCGTACCTCCGCCTCGGTCACCTCCAGATCGGTGCGGTTGACGTCGATGAGCGCAAGCACGGCCCCCTGCTCCGCCAGACTCAGGGCGATGGCGCGGCCCAGCCCCCTGCCCGCCCCCGTGATGGCGATGACTTTCCGTGTGATATCCATAAATGCTCCTGATGAGATGGCCGCTGACTGTCGAGTAAAAAATGTCGAGTCAAAGACTATCGGGTAAATAGGTAGATAGCGGCCCTTAACCCGGCGCTGTCTTGTCCCGATAGAGCTCGAGTATGCTGGAAAAATCCTTGTTCTCCTGGCCCAGGCTCCCGTGCAGGTTGAAGAGGTTGCGGGCCAGGGCCCCCATGGGCACGGCGCTGTGGGCATGTTCCGCCAACGCCATGGCGAGCCCCAAATCCTTGACCATCAGCCGGGTCATAAAGCCCCCTGTATACCCACGGGATGCCGGCACGTTCTCCATCACCCCGGGCCAGGGGTTGTAGCGCTCAAGGCTCCAGTTGTTGCCCGAACTCTTGCCCATGATGGTGGAGAGCACGGCGGGATCCAGCCCCTCCTTGACCCCGAGCGCCAGCGCCTCGGCGGTGCCGGCCATGTGGATGGCGAGCAGCATGTTGTTGCACATCTTGGCGATCTGGCCAGCGCCAAGCGCCCCGGCGTGAAACAGGTTCTGCCCCATGCAGGCGAGCACGGGTCTGGCCGCTTCAAAATCCGCTTGTTCGCCGCCGACGATGAAAGTGAGCGTACCCGCCGCCGCACCGGCCACGCCCCCCGAGACGGGGGCATCGAGAAAACGGATGCCGCTCGCCTTCGCCGCCGCCCCCACCTGACGGGCCGAGGCCACGTCTATGGTGGAGCAGTCGATGACCAGGGCGCCGGGCAACAGGGCCGCCAGCAGATCCTGGCCACCCCGCTCACCGGCACTCTCGCCCAGCCAGAGGCTGCGCACGTGCTCCCCCGCCGGCAGCATGCTGATGACCAGCTCGCAGCCGCTCACCGCTTCCCGGGCATTCCCGGCGGCAATGCAGCCAGCCTCGATGGCCCGGCTCAGGCTCTCGGGCACCAAATCAAACACCTGTACCCTGTGCCCCGCCCTGGCCAGGTTGGCGGCCATGGGCCCCCCCATATTGCCAAGCCCGATAAACCCAATCCTTGTCATGGTGTGCTCCTTGTGTGTGATCCCGCGTCAGCCGAGGCGCAAGGGGTTGTCCCCCTCGGGCCAGCGATAGAAGGCATCCAGCCAGGCCTCACCCGTCTGCGGGGCCTGCCAGCGGGGGGATTTGTCCTTGTCGATGAGCAGGGCCCGCACCCCTTCCACGAAGTCCCCTCTGAGCACGCAATTGACCGAGAGGGTCAGCTCGTCGGCAAACACCTCGGCCAGGGACTGGCGCCGTGCCTGCCAGAACTGGCGCCAGAGAATGGCGCGGCTGATAGGGCTGCCGCGAAGGCAGGTCTCCCGTCCCTGAGCCAGCGCCGGTTCGTCCAGCTCGGCGCCCTCGAGGCGTGCCAGCACCCCTTGCAGGGAGCGGCCGGTCAACAGCGCATCGATGCGGGCCTGGTGGGGCAGCAGTACGGGAGGCGGCAATGCCTGGCCAAGGGATCGCTGCAAACCGGTGAGCAGCGCCTCGATCTGCTCGCCGGGGTCGCCTGCGGACCAGTCGAGGGCGGCGAGGCGCGCCGGCAGCTCGGCCCGCTCGCGGCTCCCCATGGCGTGATCCGCGAGCCCCAGGCCGATGGCGTCCGCCCCGTTGAAGCGGGCACCGGTGAGGCCGAGCCAGAGCCCGAGCCGCCCCGGCATCCGGCTCAAAAACCAGCTGGCCCCCACATCCGGATAGAGGCCTATGGTTACCTCCGGCATGGCGAACAGGCTCTTTTCGGTCACCACCCGAAAACCGGCCCCGGCAAAGAGACCGATGCCGCCCCCCATGCAGATGCCGTCCGCCACGCAGACAAGGGGCTTGCCGTAGCAGTGGATGTGGTGATCGAGCCGGTACTCCTGCAGAAAGAAGTCGCGGGCATAGCCAAACAGTGCCGACTCGTTCCCCTCCTGCTTGCGGTAATAAAAGGAGCGGATGTCGCCACCGGCGCAGAATGCCTTCTCGCCGGCCCCTTGCAACAACACGCAGACGATGGCCGGATCCTGCTCCCAGCGGGTCAACGCCCCCTGCAACAACTGGATCATCTCAAGGCTCAGGGCATTGAGGGAGGCGGGGCTGTCCAGAGTCAGCATGCCGATGTGGCGGCCATCCGCCGTGGGGCGGGTCTCGATGCGCACGGGCTCACTCATGGGCAGCCCCCGCAGACCGGGTATCTGCCCCTGCGACATGGCGGGTCGCCATCAATACCTCATTCATCCTTCGCTCCCTCACTCTTTCGGTTTGAATTGGTAGTAACGCCAGCGCGGGGCCCGCTTCTCCAGGAAGGCCGCCACCCCTTCGCGCTGGTTGGCATCGTCAAACAGGGCGAGAAAGAGGCTGCGCTCGAGTGGCAGCGCCGCGTCCCTGTGGGTGCTTCGCCCCTGATTGATGAGCTGTTTGCAGGCGCGCAGGGCGCTCGGGCTCTGTCGCTCCACCAGCTGGGCCATCTGCTGCGCCGCCTCCCAGGCGTGCCCCTCGGTCACCACCTCCTCCACCAGCCCCATCTCGTAGGCCAGGGTGGCGCTCACCTTCTCGCCGCAGAGGATCATCCGCTTGGCCCAGCCCGGCCCCACCAGCTCGGTGAGGCGCTGGGTGCCGCCGGCACAGGGCAGCAAGCCCACCGAGGCCTCCGGCAACCCCAGCTTGGCCTGCTGCTCGGCGATGCGGATGTCGCAGGCCAGTGCGACTTCGAGCCCCCCTCCCATGGCATAGCCGTTGATGGCGGCGATGCTGACCCCGTGAAAGCGGGCCAGCGCCTCGAAGGCGTGGCCAAAGGCCTCGGCCACCTCGCGGGCATGCGCCAGGCTGCCGTCGGCGAACATCTTGAGATCGGCGCCGGCGCAGAAGAATTTCTCTCCAGCACCGCGGATCACCAGGGCCACCACGTCGGGGCGACCATCCAGCTCCACCATCATCTGCAAGAAGGCTTTCAGGCTGGCGAGCGTCCAGGTGTTGGCGGGTGGGTGATCGAGGGTGATGTAGGCCACGTGGCCGTGATATTCGAGCCTGATCCTTGTCATTGCGTTGTCCTTGTCAAAAAACTGCCCCATGATGACAGGGTTGAATGGAGCCAACCTGCACCTGGCTCACAAAGCCTGAGGACGCGCCGACTGCGTCCTCAGAGCAGGCCCCTCCCGCTACTCCAGCGACAGGCCAGGGTCGGCCAGCAGGCGGCGGGCGATGATGAGCCGCATCACTTCATTCGTCCCTTCCAGAATGCGGTGCACCCGGGTGTCGCGCAGATAGCGCTCGAGCGGATACTCGCGGATATAACCATAGCCGCCAAAGAGTTGCAGGGCGTCGTCGCAGATGCGGTGCCCCACGTCGGTGGCAAAACGCTTGGCCATGGCGCACCAGGCACTTTTGTCCGGGCTGCCCTCATCGAGTTTGGCGGCCGCCTGGCGCACCAGCAGGCGGGCGGCGGCGAGCTCGGTGGCCATGTCGGCCAGGCGAAACTGCACGCTCTGGAATTCGCTGATCGGGTGTCCAAATTGCTGGCGCTGCTGCACATGGGCCAGGGCATCGTTGAGAGCCTGCTGGGCGGTGCCCAGCGAACAGCTCGCGATGTTGATGCGCCCCCCATCGAGCGCCTGCATGGCGAACCTGAACCCTTCCCCCTCCTCCCCCAACCGGTAACGGGCGGGAATGCGCACGGCATTGAAGTTCACCTCCCGGGTCGGCTGGCTGTTCCAGCCCATTTTTTCCTCCGCCTTGCCGTAGCTCACGCCGGGGGTCTGGGCCGGCACCATGAAGGCGGAGATCCCCTTGGCCCCCTCACCACCGGTGCGGGCCATCACCACCAGCACGTCTGTGCTGCCAGCGCCCGAGATGAACACCTTGCTGCCGTCGAGGAGGTAATCCGCGCCATCGCGCACGGCGCGGGTCTTGAGGGCCGCCGCGTCGGAGCCCGCCCCCGGCTCGGTGAGGCAGTAGGAGCCCAGCAGTTCGCCGCTGGCGAGCCTGGGTACCCACTCCGCGGCCACCTCGGCAGGCAGCCAGCTGCCCAGCATCCAGCTCACCATGTTGTGGATGGTGAGATAGGCGGTGGTGGAGGTGCAGCCCATGGCGAGGCGTTCGAAGATGAGGCTGGCATCGAGCCGGCTCAGGCCCAGACCGTCATACTGCTCCGGGGTATAGAGGCCACACAGGCCCAGCGCCGCCGCCTGCTTGATGGTGGGGATGGGGAACTCGTGCTCCCTGTCCCAGCGCGCGGCGTGGGGTTTGAGCGCCAGATCGGCGAAGGCGCCGGCCGACTCGACACAGGCCCGTTGGGATTCGGTCAGGGTAAAATCCATCTTGTTCGCTTCCTTTGTACTTGTTCCGTCGATCCGTTGCTGTCAATGGGGGCGCCCGGGCAAAGTGGGCAACCTGCCATCAGCGCAGCTGGATGGTCATATTGGGGCCGCAGGGAATGTCTTCGTCGAACCAGCGCTCCGTCACCGTCTTGGTCTCGGTGTAAAAACGCACCGCCTGCTTGCCGTAGGCATGCAGATCCCCGTAGAAGGAGCCACGCCAGCCGGTGAAGGAGAAGAACGGCAGCGGCACCGGGATGGGCACGTTGATCCCCACCTGGCCCACCGCCACCTCGTGGCGGAACTTGCGAGCGGCGGCGCCACAACCGGTGAAGAGGGAGGTGCCGTTGCCATAGGGGTTGGCGTTGATGAGGGCAAGCGCCTCGTCGAGGCTCCCCACCTCGAGGCAGGCCAGCACGGGCCCGAAGATCTCCTCCTTGTAGATGCGCATCTCGGGGGTCACGCCGCGAAACAGGGTCGGCCCCACCCAGTTGCCCACCGGGTAGCCGGGGACGTCGCAAAAACGGCCGTCCAGCAGGCACTCGGCTCCCTCGGCAATCCCTGCCTCGATAAGCCCCTCCACCCTGACTTTCGCCTCCGGGCTGATGAGGGGGCCATAAGCCGCCTCGGGATCGTGCCAGACGCCGGGTTTCACCTTGGCGAACTCGGCGGCGAGCTCGGGGATCCACTCCCGGGCGCTCCCCACGAACACCGCCACGCTGATGGCCATGCAGCGCTGACCGGCGGCGCCGACTCCGGCTCCCACGAGGTTGCCGAGCACCTGCGCCTTGTTGGCATCCGGCATGATCACCATGTGATTCTTGGCGCCGACAAAACACTGGGCCCGCTTGAGTTGCGACGTGGCGCTGCGATAGACGTGGCCGCCGACCCGGGCCGAGCCCACGAAACTGACTGCCTTGACATCGGGATGGGCCAGCAGCGCATCCACCTGCTCGGCGCCGCCGTGCACCACCGACAGAATGCCCCTGGGGGCCCCCGCCTCGGTAAACAGCTCGGCCAGGCGCATGGGGGTGAGAGGATCCTGCTCGGAGGGCTTGAGCACGAAGCCGTTGCCGCAGGCCACCGCCAGCGGGAACATCCAGAGCGGGATCATGGCCGGAAAGTTGAACGGCGTGATGCCGACGCAGACCCCGAGGGGCTGCACCCAGGAGTGGCCGTCGACCCGGCGCGCCACGTTGCCCATGGTCTCCCCCAGGGTCTGGCTTGCAATGGCGCAGGCCTGCTCCACCACCTCGATGCCGCGCCACACATCCCCCTTGGCATCCGCCAGGTTCTTGCCGGTTTCCTGGGCCAGCAGGGTCGCCAGCTCGTCGTGGTGCACTTTCAACAGATGCTGGTAGTTGAACATGACCCGGGCCCGCTCGGGGGCCGGCACCTCCCGCCACTGCAGGTAGGCGTCGTGAGCGGTGCGCACCGCCAGCTCAATTTCCGCAGAGGTAGCTTTCGGCACCCGCGCCAGCAGACTCTGATCCGCCGGGTTGGTCACCTCTATCCACTCGTCACTTGCGGACGGACACGCCTCGCCACCGATGTAGAGCGGCAGATCCCCGTACTGGGTGTGATGCTGGCTCATGCCCCCCTCCTAGCCCGTTGGCAGGCGATGGCAGGCCACCCTGGGCCGGCCACATCCATGTTGCTGTTGCACATCCTGTTCACTCCTTGCGCTCATCTACCCGGGTAGCCCTTGCGACGGGCTGCCATCGAATTTACCTTAGACTAACAACACACTTACGTTTACGCTAACGTAAACTTGAATCACGAATGGACTGACCAGTCATCACCCTGATGGCAGGGGAAATCGGCAGTCCACTGCACCAAGGAGAGCACGGATGCATGCCCTGATGGATGAAACCCTCCAGGCCCTGACCGAACAGGTCGAGGCCTTCTGCCAGAAAGTGATCGCACCGCGCGCCAGCGAGATCGATCAGAGCAACGCTTTCCCCCGGGATCTCTGGCCCCAGATGGGTGAGCTGGGGCTGCACGGCATCACGGTGGCGGAGGAGTATGACGGGGTGAACCTCGGCTATCTGGCCCATGTGCTGGTGATGGAGCAGGTGAGCCGCGCCAGCGCCTCGGTCGGCCTCTCCTACGGCGCCCACTCCAACCTCTGCATCAACCAGATCCACCGCCACGGCACCCCTGATCAGAAGGCGAGATATCTGCCTGATCTGATCAGCGGCAAACACGTGGGGGCGCTGGCCATGAGCGAGCCGGGCGCTGGCTCCGACGTGGTGAGCATGCGCCTCACCGCGGTGCGCGAGGGGGATCACTTCGTGCTGAACGGCAACAAGATGTGGATCACAAACGGGCCCGATGCCGACACCTTCGTCATCTATGCCAAGACCGATGCCGCTGCCGGGCCCAAAGGGATTTCCGCCTTTATCGTCGAGGCGGGTACTCCCAGTTTTTCCACCGCCCAGAAGCTCGACAAGCTCGGCATGCGCGGCTCCAGTACCTGCGAGCTGGTGTTCGACAACTGCCGGGTGAAGCAGGAGAACCTGCTGGGCCCCCTGCACGGCGGGGTCAAGGTACTGATGAGCGGTCTGGACTACGAGCGGGTGGTGCTGGCGGCCGGGCCCCTTGGCATCATGCAGGCCTGCATGGACGTGGTGCTCCCCTATGTGCGCGAGCGCAAGCAGTTCGGTCAGGCCATCGGCGAGTTTCAGCTGGTGCAGGGCAAGCTCGCCGACATGTATACCCGCCTCGCCAGCAGCCGGGCGCTGGTCTATTCGGTGGCGAGCGCCTGCGATCAGGGCCGCACCAGCCGCAAGGATTGCGCCGCCGCCATCCTGTTTGCCGCCGAGAACGCCACCCAGATGGCCCTCGATGCCATCCAGCTGCTCGGCGGCAACGGCTACATCAACGAATACCCCACCGGCCGCCTGCTGCGGGACGCCAAGCTCTACGAAATCGGCGCCGGCACCTCGGAGATCCGCCGCTGGCTCATCGGCCGCGAGCTGATGGGAGAGCGCGCATGAGCAGGATCCACTCCCGCCTAGACACCGCGAGCCCCGACTATGAGGCCAATCGGGCCGCCATGCAGGCACTGGTCGACGATCTGAATACCCGCCTGGAGGAGATAGCCCAGGGCGGGGGCGCGGCCAACAACGCCCGCCACCAGGCCCGTGGCAAGCTGCTGCCCCGGGAGCGCATCGACCAGCTGCTGGACCCGGGTTCCCCCTTTCTCGAACTGTCGGCGCTGGCGGGCTGGCAGGTCTATGACGAGCCGGTGCCCGCCGCCGGCATCCTCACCGGCATCGGCCGGGTCTCGGGGCGCTTGTGCATGCTGGTGGTGAATGACGCCACCGTGAAGGGCGGCACCTACTACCCCCTCACGGTGAAAAAGCACCTGCGCGCCCAGGCCATTGCCGAGCGACTGCGCCTCCCATGCCTCTATCTGGTGGATTCCGGCGGTGCCTTCCTGCCCATGCAGGACGAGGTGTTCCCCGACCGGGAGCATTTTGGCCGCATCTTCTACAATCAGGCCCGCATGTCGGCCCAGAGCATCCCCCAGCTGGCGGTGGTGATGGGGCTCTGTACCGCCGGGGGTGCCTACGTGCCCGCCATGGCGGACGAGTCAGTCATGGTCAGGGAACAGGCCACCCTCTTTCTGGCGGGCCCGCCCCTGGTCAAGGCCGCCACCGGCGAGGAGATCAGCGCAGAAGCCTTGGGCGGCGCCGAGGTGCACTGCGTCCACTCCGGGGTGGCGGATCACATGGCCCGGGACGATGCCCATGCCTTGGCCATCACCCGCACCCTGGTAAGCAACCTGGGGGACAACCAGACGGCGGCGTCACCCGCCCCATCCGCTCCCTCCTATGATGAGCCGCACTACCCCATCGAGGAGCTCTACGGCCTGGTGGGCACCAGTCTCAAGCGCCCCTATGACGCACGAGAATTGATCGCCCGACTGGTGGATGGCTCTGTGTTTGACGAATTCAAGGCGTTGTTCGGCACTACCTTGGTGACGGGTTTTTCCCGCATTGAGGGCATGCAGGTGGGGATCCTCGCCAACAACGGCGTGCTGCACAGCGACAGCGCCCAGAAGGGGGCCCACTTCATCCAGCTCTGCAACCAGCGGGGGATCCCGCTGCTGTTTCTGCAAAACATCACCGGCTTTATGGTGGGGAGTACGGCGGAGAAAGAGGGGATCGCCAAGCACGGCGCCAAGCTGGTGACCGCCGTGGCCTGCAGCCGGGTGCCCAAGATCACCCTGATCGTCGGCGGCAGCTTCGGTGCCGGCAACTACGGCATGTGCGGGCGCGCCTATGAACCGGATTTTCTGTTCAGCTGGCCCAACAGCCGCATCTCCGTCATGGGGGGCGAGCAGGCGGCCGGGGTGCTGGTGCAGGTGCGCCGGGACAAGCTGGCCGCCGAGGGCAAGACTCTGGGCGAGTCGGAGGCGGCCGCCATTCGCGCCCCGGTGATAGCGCAGTACGAGCGCCAGGGTCACCCCTATTACGCCAGTGCTCGCCTGTGGGATGACGGCGTCATCGACCCGGTCCAGAGCCGCACCGTGCTGGCCCTGGCGCTGGCGGCCTGCCAGGGGGCCGAGCCGGGCCCCGGGCAGTACGGCATCTTCCGGATGTAAGGAGTTCATATGTCAGACCCGCTCTTCAACGATCCCCTTGCCCATTTTCGCCTGGAGCGCCACGGCCCGGTGATCGAGCTGGTGCTCGCCCGCCCGGCCCGTCACAACGCCCTTGATGCCGACCTGATGCAGGGGCTGCTCGACTGCCTCGACGAGCTGGCCCACGGCCAGCCGCTGGCCGACCGCCCCCACGTGCTGCTGCTGCGCGCCGAGGGGCCGCATTTTTGCGCGGGCGCCGATCTCGAGTGGATGCGCAAGATGGCAGGGGAGGCGTTCGACCCCCGCGCCTTTGACAAGAATCGCGAGGACGCCCGGGTGCTGGCCCACCTGATGCAGGCACTGGACGAGCTGCCCTTCCCCACGGTGGCCCTGGTGCAGGGGGCCGCCTACGGCGGAGCCTTAGGCCTTGTCTGCGCCTGCGACATCGTGCTGGCCAGCGAAAATGCCCGCTTCTGCCTCTCCGAGGTGACCCTGGGACTGGTGCCTGCGGTGATCAGCCCCTACGTGGTGCGCGCCATGGGGATGCGCCAGGCCCGCCGCTACATGCTGAGCGCGGAGCCTTTCGATGCCATCACCGCCTGCCGACTCAACGTGGTGCACAGGCTCAGCCAGCCTGATCAGTTGCTGGCGGAGGGACGCGCCATGGCCCTGCGGTTATGTCGCAACGGCCCCCAGGCGATGAAGGAGACCAAGCGGCTGCTGGCCGCCCTCGAAGGGCGCCCAGGCCACCAGCACGAAGAGCAGACCGTCGAGACCATCGCCCGGGTACGGGTCGGTCTCGAGGCCCAGGAGGGGATCCAGGCCTTCTTCGACAAACGCCCCCCAACATGGCGCCCCCGTTTCAAGGACGAAGCATGACTCAATACCACCCCATCAAGCGCCGGCTGATCGCCAACTTTGGTCAATATAACGGGAGTGTGGATCAACACGCTTCGCACTTGTGCACCTTGAACAGCAGGGAGCCAGCATGACCCATCACACTCCCATCAAGCGCCTGCTGATCGCCAATCGCGGTGAAATCGCCGTGCGCATCATCAAGACAGCACGACGCCTCGGCATTCACACCATCGCCCTCTACTCGGACGCCGACGCCCGCGCCATGCACGTGCGCGAAGCCGACGAGGCCAGGCATCTGGGGCCGGCCCCCGCCCGGGAGAGCTACCTCGACACTGGCAAGGTGCTCAAGATTGCCAAAGAGGCGAATGCCGACGCCATCCACCCGGGCTACGGTTTCCTCTCCGAGAACAGCGACTTTGCCACCGCCTGCGAGCAGCGGGGCGTGCGCTTTGTCGGCCCAAGCGGCGCCGCCATCCTCGCCATGGGGGACAAGTCGGGGGCCAAAGGGCTGATGCAGGCAGCCGGCGTCCCCGTGCTGCCCGGTTATCACGGCGCGGATCAGCACCCCGGCTTTTTGCGCGATCAGGCGAGCCAGGTGGGCTTCCCGCTCCTTATCAAGGCGGCCAGTGGCGGCGGTGGCAAGGGGATGCGCCGGGTCGATCAGCTGGCCGACTTTGACGCAGCCCTGGCGGCGGTCAAGCGGGAGGCGAGTGCCGCCTTTGGCGACGACCATGTGCTGCTGGAGCGCTATCTCCCCCGCGCCCGTCACGTGGAGGTGCAGGTCTTTGCCGATGCCCTCGGCAACGCCATCTATCTGGGGGACAGGGACTGCTCGTTGCAGCGCCGCCACCAGAAGGTGATCGAAGAGGCCCCCGCCCCCGATATCTCCCCTGCCCTGCGCCGCGCCATGGGCGAGGCGGCCGTGGCGGCGGCCAAGGCCATCGCCTATCGGGGGGCCGGCACCATCGAGTTTCTGCTCTGCAAGGAGGAGTTCTTCTTCATGGAGATGAACACCCGGTTGCAGGTCGAGCACCCGGTTACCGAAGCCATCACAGGCCAGGATCTGGTGGCCTGGCAGTTGGCGGTGGCCGAGGGCAAACCGCTGCCCCTCACCCAGGAGCAGGTGGTGCTGCGTGGCCACGCGGTGGAGGCGCGCCTCTACGCCGAGGACGTGGCCGCCGGTTTTCTGCCCGCGAGCGGCCCCATCCACTGGCTCACCTGGCCCAAGGGGGTGCGCATCGACACCGGCGTCACCGCCGGCGATGAGGTGAGCCCCTATTACGACCCCATGATCGCCAAGCTCGTCGCCCACGCACCGAGCCGCAGCGAGGCCTTTGCCACCCTGGCCGATGCCCTGGCGACACTGGAACTCGGCCCCTTGGTGCACAACGGCCCGCTCCTGCAACGCCTGTGCGAAGCGCCAGAGGTGCTGGCGATGCGCCACCACACCCAGTGGCCCATTCCCACCGACACCCTGCCCGTTCCGGCGCTCGCCTGGCCCCTCGCCACCCTCTGGCTCGCCACTTGCGAGCGCGATGCCTCCCCCTGGCAGCAGGCCGCAGGCTTTCGGCTGGGCCCCACCCGCCGCTTTTGCGCCACGGTGCGCATCGGCGAGGAGACCCGCACTCTCACCCTCGCCGAGCGAGGGGGCGCCCTGCTCTGGCAGGGCGAGCAGATCCCGTTTGAACTCGGGTCAGATCAGATCCGCCTGTGCCAGAGTGGACATTGGCAGCGCTATCCGGTGCAGCCCCTCGGCGAGGGTGCCTATTTGCTGCACCTGGCGGGCAGACGCATCCGCTTCTCGCTCGATGATCAGCATCATCAGCTCCACCATGATCACGAAACGATCCATGTCCCGGGCATCCTGGCCCCCATGCACGGCATCGTGGTGACGTTGCAGGTCGAGGCCGGCCAGCCGGTCAGCAAGGGGCAACCCCTTCTGGTGCTGGAGGCGATGAAGATGGAGCACGTCCTCAAGGCCGACCGGGACGGGGTGATTGAGGCCCTGCAGTGCCGCCAGGGGGAACAGGTGAGCCAGGGCGCCGTGCTGGTGCGCTTTGCCGAGGACCATACCGCGCAGGAGGAGCGCTCATGAGCCACACGCACGAGAGCCGGGACGACAAGGTCAGCCTGGTGGAGATGGGGCCGCGGGACGGCCTGCAAAATGAGACCGCCACCCTCTCCCTGGCGCAGCGGCTGGCGCTCATCGCCCGCCTGGCCGAGAGCGGGTTGCAGCGCATCGAGGTGGGGGCCTTCGTGTCGCCCAAGAAGGTGCCGCAGATGGCGGATTCCGCCGCACTCTTCAACGCCCTGCCGCGCAGGGGGCCGACCCGCTATGGCGCCCTGGTGCCCAATCTGCAGGGTCTGCAGGCCGCCATCGCCGCACGCGCCGACGAGATAGGCCTCTTCACCGCCTGCTCGGATGGCTTCACCCGGGCCAACATCGGCATCAGCGTGGAGGAGTCCCTGGTGCGCTTTGCCCCCCTGGTGCAGGAGGCGCGTAGCCTCGGCATCAAGGTGCGCGGCTACCTCTCCACCGTCATCGCCTGCCCGTTCGACGGCCCGACCCGCCCGAAACGGGTCGCCGCCCTTGCCGAGCGGCTGCTGGATCTGGGCTGCCACGAGATATCCCTCGGCGACACCATCGGCGTCGGCACCCCGGGCACCGTGGCTCCCATGCTGGATGCGGTGCTGCACGAGATCCCGGCGGGCCGGCTTGCGGTTCATTTTCACGACACCTATGGCCAGGGGCTGGCCAACCTGCTGCCGGCGCTCGAGCGCGGGATCCGCACCATCGACTGCTCGGTGGCCGGGCTCGGCGGCTGCCCCTATGCCCCCGGCGCCTCCGGCAACGTCGCCTCGGAGGAGGTGGTCTATCTGCTGCACGGCCTTGGCATGAGCACAGGCGTCGATCTCGACAAGCTGGCCGCCACCGGCCAGTGGGTCAGCGAACAGCTCGGCCGCCCCAACGGCTCCCGGGTCGGCCAGGCCCTGCACGGGAGGGGACGGCGCCTCGCACAAGAGCGCGAGCAGCGCACCCCGGGAGGCCATCATGCATCATGAACCCGGCCCTTGCCGCTGTGCCAGGACCCCTCCAGCTCATCAGGAGGGCGCACCATGAGAGCCAGACACGCCAGTGGCAAGGAGAGGACCTACAGCATCTCGGAGCTGGCCCAGGAGTTCGACATCACCCCCCGCACCATCCGCTATTACGAGTACGAGGGGCTCATCACCCCGACCCGGGAGGGGCAGACCCGCATCTACAGCCACAAGGACAGGATCCGCCTGAAATTGACCCTGCGCGGCAAGCGCCTCGGGTTCAGCCTGGCGGAGATCCGCGAGCTGTTCGACATGTACGACACCGACCGCTCCAGCCGGATGCAGCTTCACTCCATGATCCAGCTCATCGAGGCCAGACGCCACTCCCTGCGCCAGCAACTGGAGGACATCCAGATGGTGATGGCCGAGCTCGATGCCGCCGAGCAGCGCTGCATCCACTCCCTCGGCGGCTTGAAAACCGACGGGGATTGACAGACTCTGGGGGTATCTCGCCCCCGGTATCCCGGTTTTCCAGTGGATATCCGCAGTGGCAGGCCCTGACCCGGCAACCCCCTTGTTCCCCACATCGCCCATCGCGACATGCCGGACAGAGTGGGCGGTTTGGGCAAGCGGCGAGGTGGGGCAAACGGGGGAAATCCGGCCTTGGTCGCACAATAATTCCCCAGCCCGGTCAGAGTGCGGCGCACCTCATGAGTCCTTCCCATGAACCGGGCACGATTAATTGCTACCATATGCGCATCAAATGGAGACCATCATGCTCAAGCCTCTGCCCGCTCGTCTGCTGCGCTATGCCCTCTATCTTCTCGCGCTCCTGCTCATCGGCATCACCATCCTGCTCTGGCAGGCGCCGACCCTCATCCAGCGCCATCTCCCCGGCTGGCTTGCCACCCATTACGGTCTGCACCTCTCCCTTGGCAAGATAGAGGTGGGGATCCGCTCCCCCTCCCTCGTGCTGGGGCCCAGCGCCCTGCTCGATGACAAGCAGCAAGCGCTGGTGTCGTTTGAAGAGCTGAAGCTCATTCCCGCCTTGAAAGCGAGCTGGCAGCAGCGCGCCCTGGTACTGGAAGAGGCCACCCTGACCGCCCCCAGGGCAGATATGGTGCGCCTCGAGGATCTCAAGGGGGAGGCGCGCTTCAACCTGACCGATGCACTGGCCTCCCTGCTCGCCCCTGCGCCGGAGCAAACACCGCCAGCCACCGCCGAGCCCGTGCTGGTGACCATCGGCAAGCTGTCCGTCGAGCAGGGCCGGCTCAGCTACCGGGACAGCCGCAAGCAGAGCAGCCCGGGGTGGGTGCCGCCCCTCACCCTGGACAAGCTCGCCCTGCACCTGCCCGGATTTTCCAGCGCAGAGGGGGTGCTCAACCCCTATCGCCTGAGCGCTACCGTCAACGAGAAGAGCCCCCTCAAGGCCGAAGGGGAGTTCGACATGATGAGCGGCGCCGGCAAGGGCCACCTCAGCCTTGGCAAGGTGGCCATCGCCCCCTTCGCCCCCCTCTGGGCCCCCTATATAAAGGCGACCCTCGCCAAGGGGGAGGCCAGCGCCGAGCTCGCCTATCGCCTCACCCAGGGCAAGCAGGGACTGGACTGGCAGTTGTCAAAGGGCAAGCTGACCCTGGCCAACTGGCAGCTCACACGCAACAAGGGGGAGGAATTTGCCCGCTTCAAGCAGTTGGCGCTGACCGGGATCCGCATCGATGGCAACAAGCAGCGCCTTGAGCTCGATGCCGCCACCCTCAAGAGCCCGGCCATCACCGCCGCCCTCGACCACCAGCAACAACTGGATCTCGCGGACCTGCTGATCCCCCAGAAGACCCCCAAGGGGGGCAAACAACCGGCCACCCCCGCCAAGCCCTGGCAATGGGCCCTCAAGCAGACCCGCATCGACCAGGGCAGCCTCACCCTGACCGAAGCCACCAGCGGCAAGCCCCTGAAACGGGCCATCTCCGCCCTCGCCCTCACCCTGGGGCCCCTTGGCAGCCAGACCGCCCAACCCAGCCCCCTCACCCTCAACGCAGCCCTCGACACCAGGACGACGGTGGCGTTTGACGGCACCCTGGGGCTGACCCCCTTCACCCTGAACGGCGCCATCCGCCAACAGGGGCTGCCGCTGGCCCTGGCCCAACCCTACCTGCAGGATCTGCTGCGCATCAGCGTGCGGGACGGCGAGCTTGCCAGCCGCACCAGGCTGGACCTGGCCACCGACCGCCAGGGGGCCATCAGCAAGCTGGAGATAAGCGGTGGGCTCGAGGTCGCCGGGCTCAACGTGCTGGATCGGGCCGACAACCAGCGCCTGCTCCAGATAGAGAATCTGCAATTGAGCGGCCTGCACTATGATGGCCTGAGCCAGCAACTGCGCATCGCCGACATCCTGCTCAGCAAACCCTATGCCCGCATCGAGATCAACGAAGAGGGGATCACCAACGTGCAGCAACTGCTGCTGCCGCAACCCGCCGCGAACGACATGGAGAGCGCCCCCGCCCCGCACATCGTCATCGATCAGATCCGTACCGCCCAGGGCAACCTGCGCTTCGCCGATCGCAGCCTGAGCCCGGAGTTCGTGGTGGACATCGCTTCCCTCGATGGCCAGAGCCGCCACATCAGCAACACCCCGGGGCAGCGCTCCGAGCTCGCCTTCAACGGCAAGGTGGACCGCTATGCCCCCGTCACCATCCGGGGGGGCGCCAACCTGCTCATCGAGGATCCCGTGCTGGATGTGGCCGTGGCCTTCAACAATCTGGAGCTCACCACCTTCACCCCCTACTCCAGCACCTATGCAGGCTATGCCATCGACAAGGGGCAGCTCTCCATGAAGCTCAACTACAAGCTGCAGGGCAACCGGCTGGAGGGGGACAACGACATCACCATCAAGAAGCTGCAACTCGGGGAGAAGGTCAAGAGCGAGCAGGCCAAGGATCTGCCCCTCGGCCTCGCCATCGCCCTGCTCAGCGATTCGAACGGCGTCATCAAGATGAACCTCAAGGTGAAGGGCAATCTGGATCAGCCTGATTTCAGCCTGGGCAACATCTTCTGGGACGTGCTCGGCAATACCCTCGGCAAGGCCATCACCTCCCCCTTCTCCCTGCTTGCGTCCCTGACGGGGGGCACCAAGGATCTCGACGAGCTCCCCTTCCTGCCCGGCGATCCCGCCCTGACCCCGACCCAGCAGACCAAGCTGACCACCCTCGCCCAGGCCCTCAAGGAGAGGCCCAAACTCAGCATGAACATCCGCGGCAAGGTCAACTTCAACGAAGAGCGCCCCATCCTCCAGCGCCAGAAGCTTGAGCGGCTGCTGGCCAAGATCACCGGCAGCCCGGTGGACTTGACGCTGCTGGAGCAGGATCCTGCCATGCAGTCCGCACTGGCAGAGGCCTATGAAGCCAAGTTCAATGAAGATCTCGGGGATCTGGCCGACCGGTTGCGACTCGATGAAGGGAGCGAGGCCCTGCGCGCCCAGGCGGTGCTCCTGCTGCGGGATCAGCAACTCATCACCGCCAAGTCCCTGCGAAACCTCGCCATGCGCCGCGCCCAGAACACCAAGGAGTATCTGGTGGATACCCAGGGCATCGCGCCGGAGCGCCTCTTCGTGCTCGACAGCCAGGTGAAGGAGACGGACAAGGAAGCCAAGGTGGTGCTGACCCTGGACAACTGATCCGGCGACCGCCGGATACCCCTCTTGTTTGCCCCGACGGCATATGGCCCGAGGGGCTCCCTCCCCCGACCCCTGCCATCAGGATTTGTCTCTCGCTAGCCGTCCCGAACAATCCAGTGATCCAGTTATCCCGTTATCCCGTTATCCCGGATGTCAGCATGTCGGCATGTCGGCATGTCGGCATGTCGGCATGTCAAAATAGATGGCCCGATTAGATATATAGTGTCTAATCGGGCCAATCCTGAACACCCTCTCGCGCACGCCACAGGGCCAACCCCGCGCCCCCTTCCATTTCGAAGCGTCTTCACAGGAGCCCTCGTTCTGCCGCCCCTTCCATCTTGAGGCTCTCTGCCACAGAACGCGCCCTTGGCTCACCCTCTTGCGTCTCGGTTTTTTCACCTGGCTAGCCCATGTCGCCATGCCTCCCGTCTTGACGCTTTTTCACCAGTACAACCGGTGCTGCCGTGTCTGCCATGTTGAAACCTCCGGCCACAGGGCGATCCCTTGACTCAACCTCTTGCGTCTCGGTTTTTTTCATCTGGCTAGCCCATACCTCCATTCCTCCCGTCTTGATGCTTTTTCACCAGTGCTGCCGTCTTTGCCATGTTGAAGTCTCCGGTCACAGGGCAATCCCTTGGCTCAGCCTCTCGCGTCTTGGTTTTTGTCATCTGGGCCCATGGCCCATCCCGCCTCTGGCTTTCTGACAAGGGCAGCCTCTGATCCTGCCCGTTAATCTGGCGCCCCGCTCTTGTGTAGGGAACACGGTGGCGAGCGCGGGGTTGACGAGAAAATGGGGAGCGCAACGGACACTGCGATGGCAAGCGATACGGGAGGCCCATGCGCCACAAACAGGAGGGAAATACTCTTGTCTGATGGCATATGAACTCATTTTTCAATCAAGCCGCCATGACGCGACCATCCGGGGCGCGTTTCCCCTCACCAGCCCCAGTCACCATCGTCGTTGCCGACTTTCA
The DNA here is from genome assembly GCF_019048585.1 of Aeromonas sp. FDAARGOS 1418. Classification (NCBI taxonomy): domain Bacteria; kingdom Pseudomonadati; phylum Pseudomonadota; class Gammaproteobacteria; order Aeromonadales; family Aeromonadaceae; genus Aeromonas; species Aeromonas sp. FDAARGOS 1418. The sequence continues at coordinate 3,225,751 of NZ_CP077387.1, forward strand.
TGCCAAGGTGCCTTTTATACAAAATCGCAACGTTGAAAACGTTTTTCATTCACCACTCGTCTACCTGAATGGCACGAATGGTTGGCCACTTAAACTTTCGTGTTCTTTTTTTACCATTTCTGTGTGTCTCCCCCTTGCCCGTGACCCTGAGCCTGCCTAAAATCGCGCGTCTTTTATCAACCCCACCTCTATTGTTGGAGAACACCACGTGAGCGAAAAATTGGCCAACCCTGCCCCTCTGGGTCTGATGGGTTTCGGTATGACCACCATTCTGCTGAACATCCATAACGCAGGTTTCTTCCCCATCAGCGCCATGATCCTGGCCATGGGTCTGTGCTATGGCGGTCTGGCCCAGATCATCGCCGGCATCATGGAGTACAAGCGTGGCAACACCTTCGGTGTCACCGCCTTCATCTCCTACGGCACCTTCTGGTGGAGCCTGGTGTTCCTGCTGGTGATGCCAACCATGGGTCTGGCCGAGGCCACCCCGCACGCCTACATGGGCTGGTACCTGCTGATGTGGGGCATGTTCACCCTGTTCATGCTGATCGGGACCGTCAACTTCCCCCGCGTGAAGCAGTTCGTGTTCGCCTCCCTGACCGTGCTGTTCTTCCTGCTGGCCGCCCGTGACTTCACCGGCAGCACCCTGATCGGCACCATCGCCGGTTTCGAAGGCATCATCTGCGGCGCCAGCGCCATCTACCTGGCCATGGCCACCGTGATCAACGAGCAGTTCGGTCGCACCGTGCTGCCCATCGGCGAGCAGAAGAAAGCCGCTCCCGTCGAGCTCAAAGCCGCTGCCTAAGCACCCGGCGACATCGCTGTCACGAAAAAGGCACCCGAGGGTGCCTTTTGTGTTTCTGCCGCCCGGACACCGTGCCGGTCAGCCCTGCGCTCCGGGATCTCCCGCCAGCAACCGGGTGGCCGGGTAGCGGGCGGCGGGATCCTGGCCGTAGAAGCGGGCGAACTGGTCATAGACCGCGGGGTAGACGGCGCGCAGACGCAACGGATCGGTGAAGAAGCTCTCGCTGCACACCGCGAAGAACTCGGCGGGATGCGAGGCGGCGTAGGGGTCTATCTCGGTCACCTCCTCTCTGGTCAACTGATCGTTCATCTCGTCAAACGCACCTTGCAGCGCCCGGGTCCATTGCTGGGGATCCATGCCCCGCGGCAGGGGCGGTGCACCGTCCGCATCCCCTCCCAGCATGTCGAGCTTGTGGGCAAGCTCATGGATCACCAGGTTGAATCCGTCCCAGTCCCCGTCCTGCTGCAATTCGCTCCAGGCCAGCACCAGTGGCCCCTGGGGCCAGGATTCACCGGCGTTCTCCTCTTCAAATTCGCTCACCAGCCCGAACTCGTCCTGCACCTCCTGACGACGGGTCACGGGCTCGGGGATGATGATCACCTCGTGGAAACCTCGATACCAATCGAACCCCAGGTGCAGGATGGGCAGCACTGCCTGCAGGGCCAGCACCCCCTGCTGGCGGGGCGTCAGTTCCACCCCGATCTGGGTGAGGGTCTTGCGCGAGAGAAAATGGCGCGCCAGCTCCATCAGCCTCTGCGCCTCTTCTTCTTCAAGCCCCTGCAAGATGGGCACCGCCGCCAGCGCCTCGCGCCACTCCTGCTCTTCGGGGAGACGGGGCTCCCGGGGAGATGCACCACCCAATACCTCTTTCAACCTGGACCAGAACACACGGACTCCTCTTGCCAATCAGACAGCTTTCACAAAACGTTTCGGACGCTCGCAATACCCTTGCGCCAGATAAAATCGGTGCGCCCCTTCACGCTTGAGGCTGCTGGAGAGCTCCAGCTGGCCGCACCCCAGGGCTGCCGCCCGCTGCTCTGCCGCCGCCAGCAGCAGGGCCCCGATGCCCCCGCCCCTTGCACCCTCATCGACAACCAGCGCCGAGATCAGGCCCCAGGCTGGTGCAAGGTGCATGGGCTGCAGGCGATGCCACACCAGCACCCCCACCGGGATCCCCTCGCACAGGGCCAGCAGTACCTCCCGCGCCGGATCGGGCTGGGCCAGCCTGGCGCTGACCGCCCCGTCAGGGTTGGGGTAGCCCAGCTGGGCAAACAACCCCGTCAATCCGGCCCCATCTTCCTCCCCGGCGAGGCGAATGATGTATCTGTTTTCCCTTGTTGCCACTCCTGGCCTCCTATTTGCATTACCTCAATCAGCCCTCTGGGCATGGCAAAGCGGCAGATGATGGGTATGTACCGAATCTTGTCCAGTTCCATTCACCATTTGTTAATGTCAATTCACAAATTAACAAAGTCACAACACTTTTCACTAGGAAGGCCCTGAACAAACCGATATGTTAAATCCCGCGGACTAACCAGTCGAAAGTCCCGCACAATCCTGAGTGACCCCCTTGGTCACCATATATTTCAATGTTAGGGCAGCGAGGCACAGACCTCGCCAAGACAGCGCAACAAAGGAGTTGTTGTACATGAATGAGATCGTCAATGCCATCAATGGCGTGATTTGGAGCCCTGCGCTCATTTATCTGTGTCTGGGGGTAGGCCTCTACTTCTCCCTGCGCACCCGTTTCCTGCAACTGCGTCATATCAAGGAGATGATCCGCCTGATGTTCGATGGCAAGGGCAACGATGCTGGCGTCTCCTCCTTCCAGGCACTCTCCATGACCCTGGCCGGTCGCGTCGGTACCGGCAACATCGCCGGTGTGGCCACCGCCATCACCTTCGGTGGCCCGGGCGCCCTGTTCTGGATGTGGATGGTCGCCTTCCTCGGTTCCAGCTCCGCCTTCGTGGAGTCCACCCTGGGTCAGGTCTACAAGGAGAAGCTGGACGGTGAATACCGCGGCGGTCCGGCCTTCTACATCGAGAAGGGGCTCGGCATGAAGTGGTATGCCTGGGTATTCGCCATCGCCACCGTCTTCGCCTGCGGCGTGCTGCTGCCGGGCGTGCAAGCCAACTCCATCGGCGCCGGTCTGCAAAACGCCTTCGATGTGAGCCCGAACGTCACCGCGGCCATGCTGGCCCTGCTGCTCGGCTTCATCATCTTCGGCGGCGTCAAGCGCATCGCCAGCTTCGCCGGCATGGTGGTTCCCTTCATGGCGCTGGGCTACATCATCGTCGCCTGCGTCATCATCGCCCTCAACATCCACGCCCTGCCCGGCATCATCCTGCTGATCTGGAAGAGCGCCTTCGGTCTGGACGCCGGCTTCGGCGCCATTCTCGGTCTGGCCATCATGTGGGGGGTGAAACGCGGGGTCTACTCCAACGAAGCCGCCCAGGGGACGGGCCCCCACGCCTCCTCCGCCGCGGCGGTGAGCCACCCGGCCAAGCAGGGCCTGGTACAGGCGTTCTCCGTCTATATCGACACCCTGTTCGTCTGCTCCGCCACCGGCTTCATGCTGCTCATCACCGGCCTGTACAACGTGCAGGGTCCGGACGGTGCCGCCCTCTACACAGGTATCGCCGGCATCGCGGCAGGTCCTGGCTATGTGCAGACCGCCATGGAGCAGATGATGCCCGGCTTTGGTAGCTACTTCGTGGCACTGGCACTGTTCTTCTTCGCCTTCACCACCATCGTGGCCTACTACTACATCGCCGAGACCAACGTCGCCTACCTGAACCGCACCTTCAAGCTGCCTGGCCTCAAGACCATCCTCAAGATCGCTCTGATGGCCGCCACCGTGTATGGTACCGTCAAGACGGCCGATCTGGCCTGGGGCCTGGGTGACATCGGCGTCGGCCTGATGGCCTGGCTGAACATCGTCGCCATCCTGCTGCTGCAAAAGCCGGCCCTGCTCTGCCTGAAGGACTACGAGGCCCAGCAGGCCAAGGGTCTGGATCCCGTGTTCCACCCGGAAAAGCTCGGCATCAAGAACGCCGACTACTGGATTGAAAACCGCGCCGAGGTGAACCTGATGCGCGAGAAACAGGGTCACGAGTTCGAGCCGGACGAGCGCGCCGTCTAAGCGCCCCTCGCCCACAAAAATGGCAGCCTAGGCTGCCATTTTTATTTGTGCTCTCTTGAGTGAGAGTGAGCGCCGGTTCAGAGCGCGTTGCGGCGGGGTCCGAACGGCAGGCGCCAGCGAAACAGGCTGTTGAGGGTCGCCCGCCACTGGTTGGGGCGCCCCAGGATCTGCCTCTGCAACCGGGTCTCTTCCTTGAGCATGGCTTCGTCACTGCGAGCCCAGGCCTGGGTGTAGAGCTGCTTGATCCCCGCCAGCGCATCCGGCGACTTGGTGATGAGAGTCCGGGCAAAGGCCCGCGCCTCTTCCAGGGGATCCGCGCACACCCGGCTCACCAGGCCGAGGGACTTGGCTTCGCTGGCTTCCAGCTCGCGCCCGCTCATGGCAAGCTCCATGGCGGTATCCATCCCCATCAGGTTGCGCAGGGTGACGCTGCCGCTCATGTCGGGGATGATGCCCCACTTGATCTCCATCACCGAGAAGCGGCAATCCGGGGTGCTGAAGCGAAAATCGGCGCCGAGCGCTATCTGCAGACCGCCGCCAAAACAGACCCCCTGGGTCACCGCAATCACGGGCACCGGCAACTGATGCCAGCCATAGGCCACCCGCTGTGCCAGGTTGGTCGCCTCGTCCGCCTCGCGCTTGAGGATCTCCAGCGCCGCCACCGGCTGCCTCAGCATGGATTTCACATCCAGCCCGGCGCAGAACGCCCGCCCCTCCCCGTGCAGGATCACGGCCCGCAACCCTTTTTGCCGGGATACCGCGTTCAGCGTCTCGTCGATGGCGTCGAACATGGTCCGATCCAGCGCGTTGAGCTTGTCCCCCCGGCAGAGCATCACCTCGGCGATCCCCTCCTGAAACACCCATTTGACCCTTGGCTTTTCCATCTCCGTCTTCGTCCTTTGATTCAACTGGTCATACCACAACGTTACCAGAGTGTTATGGGCAGGTACAGGGAGGCCGCCCCGGGCCTGCGACTAAAGTCGGCTGGCCCGGTGGTGGAGCCTTTGTCAGACTGGCCCCATGGTCACGGTGGAGCCTCTCATGTCACTTCTGTTCAATTTTGCCCGTCCACCGTTCGACGGCCTGGACGAGGAGGCACGCCAGCGGCTCGGTCAGCACCTCAGCATCTGCTACTTTCGCGCGGGCCAGACGGTGCAGCACGCCGGGGAGGAGCCCGCCGGGCTCTACCTCATCATCAAGGGGGCCGTGGAAGAGTCTGCCCCCCATCAATCCTTTGGCGACTATGGCGAGGGGGACATGTTCGACGTCCGTGCCCAGTTTGACGGGCACTGCCGCCACCGTTTCGCCGCCCTGGAAGATACCCTCTGCCAGCTCATTCCCCGCCCCGTCTTTCTGGCCCTGTGCGACGCGCACCCCCATATCGCCCGCTACTTCACCGCCACCCTGGCGGAGCGCCAACGGGAGCAGGAGCGGCGCAGTCAGCTCGGGCAGCAGAACCTGGCGGAGTTCATCCTGACCCGCATCGCTCCCGACCATCTGCAGGCGCCGCTCATCGTGGAAAGCAGCCTCTCGCTCCTGGCCGCCACCGAGGCCATGGTGGCCAGGGGCACCGACTGCCTGCTCTTTCCCGGAGCAGAGGGCAGCCTGAGCCTGGCCACCCGCAAGACCCTGCTCCACGCCCTCACCCTCAAGGGATTGCCGCTCAGTGCGCCGCTGGCGGTGCTGACCCCCACCCCGCTGACGGGTCTGCCACTGGGGAGCTATCTGTTCGATGCCCTGCTGCTGATGACCCGCCACCGCATCAAGCGCCTGGTCATCTGGCAGGGGCAGGAGGTGGCAGGCATCCTGCATCTGACCCAGGTGCTCGGGCTCTTCTCCACCCACTCCCATGTGTTGACCCTGCGCATCGCCCGCGCCGACTCCCCGGCCGCCCTCGAGGCGGTCGCCCGGGAGCAGCAGCAGCTCATTCGCTCCCTGTTTGCCCAGGGGATCCACACCCTGTTCCTGATGAAGCTCATCGCCACCATCAACGAGCAGTTGATCGCCAAGGCCTTTTCCCTGGTGATCCCCGCGGCGCAGCAAGAGCAGGTGTGCCTGCTGATGCTGGGGTCGGAGGGGCGTGGCGAGCAGATCCAGAAAACCGATCAGGACAATGCTCTGATCCTGCCGGATGGCCTGCCGTGGCCCACCCAGTCGGCGGATCTGGCCGCCTTCAGCGCGCTGCTGGCGCGCCTGGGTTATCCCCCTTGCCCGGGCAAGGTGATGGTCAACAACCCGGCCTGGGTGAAGCCGCTTGGCGGCTGGCTGCAAGGGATAGAGCAGGCCTGTGTGCGCGCCAGCGAAGCGGATCTGCTCTGGCTCGCCACCCTGGCCGATGCCCAGGCCATCACGGGAGATCGCGCACGGCTCGCCCCCGTCGCCCGCCACCTGCGGGCCTGCCTCGCCGACCGACCGGATCTGCTGGCGGAGATGGCAAGGGCCGCCGTCGCCTTTCACGCCCCCCTCACCCTCTTTGGCAGGCTGGAGCAAGCCCCGGAGGGGCTGGATCTCAAGCGGGGCGGCCTCTTCCCCCTTGTCCACGGCGTCCGGGTGCTCTCCCTGGAGGCGGGGATCCTGGAGACCTCGACCACGGGGCGCATCGAGGCCCTGGTGGGCCAGGGACGCCTCAGCCGGGACTATGGCACCAATCTGGCGGAGGCCTTCCGGCTGTTCATGCGGCTTCGGCTGCGCAGCCAGTTGCAGGAGGGAGACGGACGGGTGCGGGTGGCCGACCTCGGCCCCGCAGAGCGGGATCTGCTGCGCCATGCCCTGCACCAGGTGAAGAAGTTCCAGCAATGGCTCACCTTGCACTTTCGTCTTAGGCAATAGCGATGTGGATGCACTGGCGCCGCCGCTGGCTTGGCAGGACGTTTCGGGAGGGGGAGTTTGCCCCGCTCTTTGCCCGCCCTGCTGGCGACGAGTGGGTGGCGCTGGACTTCGAGACCACCAGCCTGGATCCGGCGCTGGCGGAGATCGTCTCCATCGGGGCGGTGCGCATCCGGGGCAACCGGATAGAGACGGGCGATGCCCTTGCCATCCGGGTCCAGGCTCCCGCCAGCCTGAGCACCGGATCCGTGGTGATCCACGGCCTGCGCCATCAGGATCTGCAACAGGGCATGGCACTGGAGCCCGCGCTGCGCGCGCTGCTGGAGTTCATCGGCCCCCGTGAGCTGGTGGGGTATCACATCGCCTATGACCTGCGCATTCTCAACCTCGCCTGCCAACGGCTGTGGGGGCTCACCCTGCCCCAGCGCGGCATCGAGGTGAGCCGCCTCTATCACGATCACCTCTATCGCCGCTATCCCGATGCCGCCATCGATCTGCACCTGGCCGCGATCTGTCGCCATCTGGCGCTGCCAGCCCTGCCCCCCCACGACGCCCTGAGCGATGCCGTCACCGCCGCCCTTGTCTTTGTTCGCCTGCATCAGGGCGGCCCCCTGGCTTATCCCAAAGTCTAATTGTCCAGAAATAACATTTAATTCACATTTTGCTTACATGGACAGCCGTGCTGTCCGGTAGGGAACCCCTCATCCACCGCTGACATTCACTGTCATGGAGAACTGCAATGGAACAGCAACCGTATCTTCGGATCCAGCAAGATCCCAACTTCCAGGCACTGGTCGCCAAACGCCAGCGTTTTGCCTGGACCCTCTCCATCCTGATGCTGGGGCTCTACCTGGCGTTCATCCTGCTCATCGCCTTTGCACCGGGCTGGCTTGGCACCCCCTTGAGCGAAGGCTCCAGCATCACCCGTGGCATCCCGGTCGGGATTGGTCTCATCGTATCGGCCTTCGTGCTGACCGGTATCTACGTATTTCGTGCCAACGGCGAGTTCGACGAGCTGAACCAGAAGATCCTCAAGGGAGCGCAATCATGAAAGGCAAGTTTCTGCTGCCGCTGGCAGGTCTGATCTCCACCCCCTTGCTGGCGGCCGACGCCATCAGCGGCGAGGTGCAACGCCAACCCCTCAATATCTCGGCCATCGTGATGTTCGTGGTCTTCGTGGCCGCGACCCTGTTCATCACCTACTGGGCCTCCAAGCGCAACCGCTCGGCTTCCGACTACTACGCCGCCGGCGGGCGCATCACCGGCTTCCAGAACGGTCTGGCCATCGCCGGTGACTACATGTCCGCCGCCTCCTTCCTCGGCATCTCCGCCCTGGTCTACACCTCGGGCTATGACGGTCTCATCTACTCCATCGGCTTCCTGGTGGGCTGGCCCATCATCCTGTTCCTGATCGCGGAGCGGCTGCGCAACCTTGGCAAGTACACCTTTGCCGACGTGGCCTCCTACCGCCTCAAGCAGACCTCGGTGCGCAGCCTCTCCGCCAGCGGCTCCCTGGTGGTGGTCGCCCTCTACCTCATCGCCCAGATGGTCGGTGCCGGCAAGCTCATCGAGCTGCTGTTCGGCCTCCAATACCACGTGGCCGTGGTGCTGGTCGGCATCCTGATGGTGCTCTACGTGCTGTTCGGCGGCATGCTGGCCACCACCTGGGTACAGATCATCAAGGCGGTGATGCTGCTCTCCGGCGCCTCCTTCATGGCCATCATGGTGATGAAGTCCGTCAACTTCGACGTCGGTACCCTGTTCAGCGAAGCGGTCAAGGTGCATGCCAATGGTGCGGCCATCATGAGCCCGGGCGGCCTGGTCGCCGACCCCATCTCCGCCATCTCCCTTGGGCTGGCCCTGATGTTCGGTACCGCAGGTCTGCCCCACATCCTGATGCGCTTCTTTACCGTGAGCGATGCCAAGGAAGCCCGTAAATCGGTGTTCTATGCCACCGGCTTCATCGGCTACTTCTACATCCTCACCTTCATCATCGGCTTCGGTGCCATCCTGCTGGTCAGCACCAACCCGGACTTCAAGGACGCCACCGGCGCCCTGCTGGGGGGCACCAACATGGCGGCGGTCCATCTGGCCGATGCCGTGGGCGGCAGCCTGTTCCTGGGCTTCATCTCCGCCGTGGCGTTTGCCACCATACTGGCGGTCGTGGCCGGGCTGACCCTGGCGGGGGCCTCCGCGGTCTCTCACGACCTCTATGCCTGCGTCATCAAGGAAGGCAAGGCCAACGAGGCCGACGAGCTGCGTGTCTCCAAGATGACCACCCTGGTGCTGGGTGTGGTCGCCATCGGCCTTGGCATCCTGTTCGAGAAGCAGAACATCGCCTTCATGGTGGGCCTGGCCTTCTCCATCGCGGCGAGCTGCAACTTCCCGGTGCTCTTCCTCTCCATGTTCTGGTCCCGCCTGACCACCCGTGGCGCCGTCTATGGCGGCTGGCTCGGTCTCATCAGCGCCGTGACCCTGATGATCCTGGGCCCCACCGTCTGGGTGAAGGTGCTGGGTCATGCCCAGGCCATCTTCCCCTACGAATACCCGGCGCTCTTCTCCATGGGGCTGGCCTTCATCGGGATCTGGTTCTTCTCGGTCACCGACAAGTCCCAGGCAGCCTCCGACGAGCATGCGAAGTTCTTCCCGCAGTTCGTCCGCTCCCAGACCGGGCTCGGTGCCTCCGGCGCCTCCGCCCACTAAGTGGCATCCCTCGCATCCAAGCCGGCCCAGTGCCGGCTTTTTTCATGACCGCCCCCTCGCCTCCCCTCTGCAAGAGAGGCCGGAGCCCGTTGCCGGCCTGGTCGTGAAACCTTCCCCCCTGCAATGGGGCCAGATCACAGTTCCTGCTAAAACTTTCGGGGGATCTGTGCCATAATGCGCGCCATTTGACAGACCAACCGGGACATTCCAGTGCTTTCAAGCAACAACATCACCATGCAGTTCGGCGCCAAGCCGCTGTTTGAGAACATCAGCGTCAAGTTTGGCGGCGGCAACCGCTACGGCCTCATCGGTGCCAACGGCTGTGGCAAGTCCACCTTCATGAAGATCCTCGGCGGCGATCTCGAACCCACCGGCGGCAATGTGAGCCTGGATGTCAACGAGCGCATCGGTAAGCTGCGCCAGGATCAGTTCGCCTACGAAGAGATGCGCGTACTGGACGTGGTCATGATGGGCCACACCGAGCTGTGGGCCGCCATCGCCGAGCGCGATGCCATCTACGCCAACCTGGAAGCCACCGACGACGACTACATGAAGGCCGCCGAACTGGAAGGCCTGGTCGCCGAGTATGATGGCTACACCGCCGAATCCCGCGCAGGCGAGCTGCTGCTGGGTGCCGGTATTCCCATCGAGCAGCACAACGGCCCGATGAGCGAAGTGGCCCCGGGCTGGAAACTGCGGGTACTGCTGGCGCAGGCGCTCTTCTCCAACCCCGACATCCTGTTGCTGGACGAACCGACCAACAACCTGGACATCAACACCATTCGCTGGCTGGAGCAGGTGCTCAACGATCGCGAGAGCACCATGATCATCATCTCTCACGACCGTCACTTCCTGAACTCCGTCTGCACCCACATGGCGGATCTGGACTACGGCGAGCTGCGGGTCTACCCGGGCAACTACGACGAGTACATGCTGGCTGCCACCCAGGCCCGCGAGCGCCTGCTGGCCGACAACGCCAAGAAGAAGGCCCAGATCGCCGATCTGCAATCCTTCGTCTCCCGCTTCAGCGCCAACGCCTCCAAGTCCAGCCAGGCTACCTCCCGCCTCAAGCAGATCGACAAGATCAAGATTGAGGAAGTGAAGGTATCCAGCCGTCAGAACCCCTTCATCCGCTTCGAGCAGGACAAGAAGCTCTACCGCAACATCCTGGAGATCGAAGGCGTCTCCAAGGGGTATGGCGACGGTCCCCTGTTCAAGGGGCTCAACATGATGCTGGAAGTGGGCGAGAAGGTCGCCATCCTGGGTACCAACGGGATCGGTAAGTCCACCCTGATCAAGACGCTGGTCGGTGCCCTGGCACCGGATACCGGCACCATCAAGTGGTCCGAGAACGCCCAGATCGGCTACTACGCCCAGGATCACGCCGAAGACTTCGACACCGATCTCAATGTGTTCGACTGGATGGCCCAATGGAAGCAGGAGAACGAAGACGAGCAGGCGGTGCGCTCCGTGCTGGGTCGTCTGCTCTTCTCCCAGGACGACATCAAGAAGCCGGTCAAGGTGCTTTCCGGTGGTGAACAGGGCCGGATGCTGTTCGGCAAGCTGATGATGCAGCGCCCCAACATCCTGATCATGGATGAACCGACCAACCACCTGGACATGGAATCCATCGAATCCTTGAACCTGGCGCTGGAGATGTACAAGGGTACCCTGATCTTCGTCTCCCACGACCGCGAGTTCGTCTCCTCCCTGGCGACCCGCATTCTGGAGCTGACCGAAGACGGCATCCGCGACTTCGGCGGGACCTACGAGGATTACCTGCGCACCCAGGGTGTGGTGTAATCCCCCGCCTTCAAGCAAAGCGATCAGAACCGGCGCCTCGTGCGCCGGTTTTTTTATGCCTCCTTAATCACGCCCCACAGGGATAGGGAGAGCAAGAGTACAGCGCGCTGTCATACACCTGTCCCGCTCATCCCCAGCAAGGATAGGCAACACAAGCCCGTGCCTGGCCCCTTCCCTCCTGCGCCCACCCGCTCTGCCGGGCTGTCGATGGCACAAAAAAACGGCTCCATCATGGAGCCGTTTTCACACTTGGGGCCGTGAGGCTGACTTACTCGACAGTGGCTTCCACGTCGGTGAAGTATTCGATCTTGGCCGCCTTGCGCAGCTCGTCGATCAGCGACTTGTAGTCAGCCTGTGCCTTGCCCTGACCCAGCTGACCTTGCAGCAGGCTCACCATCTGGGACGGCTCCTTGATGACGTTGACCTTGTCCAGCGCCACCACCACACGATCACCGTTGGCTTCGGTCACCAGCTCGACGCTCGGCTTGCCATCGGTCGGATGGGGCATGCGGAACGCCTGGGTCACCAGGTTCTGATCCATCTCCTGGGCGAAACGGGATACGCCGGTATGGGTATCCACTTTCAGACCCAGCGCGGTCAGGTCGGCCTGAACGTTCTCACCGGCCTTGAGCTTGTCCAGCAGACCCTGGGCCTTGCCACGGGCCACTTCACTGGCCTTGTCGTGCTTGATGGCGGTGATCACCTGCTCTTTCACCTCGGCAAGCGGCTTGGCCGCCTTCGGCTGGTGACCCATGATGTGCAGCACCAGCGCCTTGCCGTCGGCCAGCTCGATCACGTCGGAGTTGGTATTGTCATCACGCAGCTGTTCGGAGAATGCCACGGAGAGCACCTTGGGATCATTGAGCGGTGCCGGCGCATCGGCTTGGCTGAAATAGCCGGTGGACTGCACCTGGAGGCCCATGGCTTCGGCGGTCAAGTCCAGGGAGTCCGGGTTCTCGAAGCTGCTGTCGGCCATCTTCTGCTGTTCGGCGAAGAACTGCTCCTTGGCCTTCTCAGACTGCAGACGGGCGATGGTATCGCTCATCACGTCCACGAAGGGCTTGGTCTTGGCAGGCTCGACGCCCAGCAGCTTGATGATGTGGAAGCCGAACGGGCTCTTCACCACGGCGGAGAGATCGCCGGCCTTGGCCAGCGCGAACGCGGCTTTCTCGAATGCAGGATCCATCACCCCCTTCTCGAACCAGTCCAGCTCGCCACCCTTCTTGGCGGAGAAGGTGTCGCTGGAGTCGGCCTTGGCCAGCGCGGCGAAATCGTCACCTGCCTTGGCCTTGGCCAGCACGGCCTCGGCTTTCTGCTCGGCGGCCTTTTCATCCTTGCCAAACGGGATCAGGATGTGCGCCACCTGACGGCGCTCGGGACGCTGGAACAGATCCTGATGCTGGTCGTAGTAATCCTGGGCATCCTGCTCGGTGACCTTGATGTTCTTGCCAAGGTTCGCGGCATCGAGCAGCAGATAGTCGACCTTGACCGTCTCGTCGTTCATGAAGCGGCCGCTGTTGGCCTTGTAGAACTGCTCTACCTCGGCATCGCTCACCTCGATCCCGTCCACATAGGCGGAAGCGGCCAGACGGATCAGGCGCAGGTCACGGGTCTGGTTGTAGAGGCGATCCAGTTGCTCGGCTTCACCCTTGAGGGCGAACTCCGATCCCAGCACGGCGCCCATCAATTGCTGGCGCACCATGTCCTGGCGCAGGGAGTCGCGGAACATCTCGGGGGTCATGCCGGCACGGCGAATGAGCTGCAGGTAGCGGTCATTGCTGAACTTGCCGTTCTCGGCAAACTCGGGCATGGCGACGATGGCCTGCTTGATCTGCTCATCGCTGACGCGCAGACCCAGGGAGCGGGCCTTGTCATCGATCAGCGCCTGATCGATCAGACGGTCCAGCACGCCACGGCGGAACTGTTTCATGTAATCGGGATTGGCGGCCAGCTGGTTGAAGGCCTCACCCATTTGGGATTCCATGCGGGCCCGCTCATTGCGGTAGGCATTCTCCAGTGCGGGGGCACTGATGTCATTGCCGTTGACGGTGGCGGGGGCGGTACGTGCCGGGCCATTGAGGTAGCTGCCTACGCCGGCCAAGGCAAAGGAGAGGATGATCAGGCCCAAGATAACCTTGGCTACCTTGCCCTGCGCCCCTTCGCGTAGTTTATCCAACATCATGTTTGTACTTATGCTCCCGAACTCGATGGGCGTAAATAATGAAAAGGCGCACCGATTGCGATGCGCCTTGGTCAAGCAGTATGAGGGAGAGCCCTCTCACTTGTCTGGTCAGAGACCAAGGACGGTGCCGATAGATATCAGCGACCGGCTTAGTTGACCGCGTCTTTCAGGGCCTTGCCGGCTTTGAAGGCAGGAACTTTACCGGCAGCGATTTCGATAGTCGCACCAGTTTGCGGGTTGCGGCCGGAACGGGCTGCACGCTCGCGAACGGCGAAAGTACCGAAACCAACCAGAGCAACCTGGTCACCCTCTTTCAGGGCTTCGCCCACGGCATCGATGAAGGCATCCAGCGCACGGCCAGCGGCAGCTTTGGAGATATCAGCACCGTCTGCAATCTTGTCAATCAGTTGAGATTTATTCACTCTTATATTCCCCTTTTATCGAACATCGCTGCGGCGCTGATTTCCCTGGCCACAACAAGTGGAGGTTTTATAACAAGCCTCCTGATCAGTTGCAAGTGACAATCTGGCGCAAACCCGCGCCACATCACGCATTGCGACTCATCATGAGTACCCGATCGGTGGTCAAGGCTACTTCCGTTGTCCGGTGCATGCAAGCCTTAACCACCCCCCGAATGCGCCAAATTTGCGGCGCATCAACATTTACACGACAGAAACGCGTTCGAAACCTTGCGGATTGTCCTGCAACGCCAGTGCAAGCACCTCATCAATCCAGCGAACAGGATAGATTTCAAGATCTTGTTTGACGTTGGCCGGGATCTCCTCGAGGTCACGTTCGTTCTCTTTCGGGATCAGCACACGCTTGATGCCACCACGGTGGGCCGCCAGCAGTTTCTCCTTGAGACCACCGATGGGCAACACCTCGCCACGCAGGGTGATTTCACCCGTCATGGCCACGTCGGCGCGCACCGGGTTGCCGGTGAGGCTGGAGACCAGGGCGGTACACATGGCGATACCGGCGCTCGGGCCGTCTTTCGGGGTCGCCCCTTCCGGCACGTGCACGTGGATGTCGCGCTTCTCGTAGAAGTCGCCGTTGATACGCAGCTTCTCGGCACGGGCCCGCACCACCGTCATGGCCGCCTGGATGGACTCCTGCATCACGTCACCGAGGGAACCGGTGTAAGTGAGCTTGCCCTTGCCCGGCATGTTGGTGGTCTCGATGGTGAGCAGATCGCCCCCCACTTCGGTCCACGCCAACCCGCACACCTGACCAATCTGGTTCTGGTCGGTAGCCTTGCCATAGTCAAAGCGCTGTACCCCCAGGAACTCCTTGAGGTTCTCCTGGTTGACCTGAACATGCTTGATGCTCTTGTCCAGCAGGATGCGTTTGACTGCCTTGCGACAGATTTTGGAGATTTCACGCTCCAGGCTGCGCACACCCGCCTCGCGGGTGTAGTAGCGGATCACCCCGATCAGCGCCGAATCCTCGATGGTGATCTCGGAAGGCTTCAGGCCGTTGCGCTGGATCTGCTTGGCCACCAGGTGCTGCTTGGCAATGTTGAGCTTCTCGTCCTCGGTGTAACCGGACAGACGGATCACTTCCATCCGGTCCAGCAGCGGACCCGGGATGTTCATGGAGTTGGAGGTGGCCACGAACATCACGTCCGACAGGTCATAATCCACTTCCAGATAGTGATCGTTGAAGCTGCTGTTCTGCTCGGGATCCAGCACCTCCAGCAGGGCGGAAGCGGGATCGCCACGCATGTCCGAGCTCATCTTGTCGATTTCGTCGAGCAGGAACAGCGGGTTCTTCACGCCGACTTTCGCCATCTTCTGAATGAGCTTGCCGGGCATGGAGCCGATATAGGTACGACGGTGACCGCGGATCTCCGCCTCGTCACGCACCCCACCCAGGGCCATGCGCACATACTTGCGGCCGGTGGCCTTGGCGATGGACTGCCCCAGGGAGGTCTTGCCCACCCCGGGAGGCCCGACCAGGCAGAGGATGGGGCCCTTGAGCTTGTTCACACGCGCCTGCACCGCCAGGTATTCGAGGATGCGATCCTTGACCTTGTCCAGGCCATAGTGATCCGCATCCAGCACCTCCTGGGCCTTGCCCAGGTCTTTCTTGACCTTGGAGCGGGTCTTCCAGGGCACCTGCACCATCCAGTCCACATAGCTGCGCACCACGGTGGCTTCCGCCGACATGGGGGACATCATCTTGAGCTTGGCGAGCTCGGCCTGGGCCTTCTCGCGGGCATCCTCCGGCATCCCGGCCTCTTCAATCTTGCGATTGAGGGCTTCGAATTCATCCGGGCTGTCTTCCAGCTCACCCAGCTCTTTCTGGATGGCCTTCATCTGCTCGTTGAGGTAATACTCCCGCTGGCTCTTCTCCATCTGCTTCTTGACCCGGGAGCGGATGCGTTTCTCGACCTGCAACAGGTCGATCTCCGACTCCATCATGGCCATCAGAAACTCGATGCGCTCGGACACGGAGGCGATTTCCAGCACCTTCTGCTTGTCTTCGAGCTTGAGCGGCATGTGGGCAGCCATGGTATCGGCCAGGCGCGCCGCATCGTCGATCGCCGAAATCGAGGTGAGTACCTCGGGCGGGATCTTCTTGTTGAGCTTGATGTAACCTTCGAACTGGCCGATGGCAGAGCGCACCAGCACGTCCTGATCCTTCTCCTCGATGGGGGCGGACGCGATGTACTGGGCCTCCCCGACAAAGAAGTCGCGATCGTCGATCATCCGCTCAAGGCGGGCACGCTGGCCCCCCTCCACCAGCACCTTGACGGTGCCGTCCGGCAGCTTGAGCATCTGCAGAATATTGGCCACTGTCCCGACGGAGAAAATTTCCTCCACCGTCGGTTCGTCAGTCGACGCATCCTTCTGGGCCACCAGCAGGACTTTCTTGTCCTGCTCCATGGCCGCTTCCAGACAGCGAATGGATTTTTCCCGCCCCACAAAGAGTGGAATGACCATGTGGGGATAGACCACCACGTCACGAAGAGGCAGGACGGGAATCTCGATGCGTTCTGAACGCTCTAGGTTCATATATGTCCTCTCGGCTTGTTATACCGTTGGCAAAGGCTTGGCTGAGTATATGGGGGCGCAAAGATGAGATTCAATCGCCTTGGCCGTAAAAAGCATGAAAGGGGCAAAAAGCCCCTTTATGTGATTAAAAATCAGACAGTTACTCTGAGGCTGCGGCCTGAGTCTCGGGATTGTCGTAGATCATCAGGGGCGCGGAGTCTCCCTTGATCACCGTCTCGTCGATCACCACCTTGCTGACCCCTTTCAGAGAGGGCAGGTCATACATGGTGTCGAGCAGCACGGCCTCGACAATGGAACGCAGACCCCGGGCACCGGTTTTACGCTCCATGGCCTTGCGTGCAATGGCATTGAGCGCGTCGTCACGAAACTCCAGCTCAACCTCTTCCAGGGCGAACAGCGCGGCATACTGCTTGGTCAGCGCGTTTTTCGGCTCTTTCAGGATCTGGATGAGGGCAGCCTCGTCAAGCTCGGTCAGGGTCGCGACCACCGGCAGACGACCGATGAACTCGGGGATGAGACCGTACTTGATGAGATCTTCCGGCTCCACCTTGGCAAAATTCTCGCTCAGGGTTGCCTTGGCATTCTTGGATTTCACCTCGGCGCCAAAACCGATGCCGGTGCCCTTGACGGAGCGCTGCTCGATCACCTTGTCCAGCCCCGCGAAGGCACCACCACAGATGAAGAGGATCTTGGAGGTGTCGACCTGCAAAAACTCCTGCTGCGGGTGCTTGCGACCGCCCTGGGGCGGCACGGAGGCGATGGTGCCTTCGATCAGTTTCAGCAGTGCCTGCTGCACCCCTTCCCCGGAGACGTCGCGGGTGATGGAGGGGTTGTCCGACTTGCGGGAGATCTTGTCGATCTCGTCGATGTAGACGATACCGCGCTGGGCCTTCTCCACGTCGTAGTCGCACTTTTGCAGCAACTTCTGGATGATGTTCTCCACGTCCTCGCCCACGTAACCGGCTTCGGTCAGGGTGGTGGCATCGGCCATGGTGAAGGGCACATCCAGCAGACGAGCCAGGGTCTCGGCCAGCAGAGTCTTGCCGCTGCCGGTGGGGCCAATCAACAGGATGTTGGATTTGCCCAGTTCCACGCCACCGGACTCGCTGCCGCTGCGAAGACGCTTGTAGTGGTTGTAGACAGCCACTGCCAGCACCTTCTTGGCGTACTCCTGACCGATCACGTAGTCGTCCAGATGGGCGCGGATTTCATGAGGGGTCGGCAGCTCGCTACCATCGCGCTTGGGAGAGATCTCGCGGATCTCCTCGCGGATGATATCGTTGCACAGCTCGACACACTCATCACATACGTAGACGGAAGGGCCAGCGATCAGCTTGCGCACTTCATGCTGGCTTTTGCCGCAGAAAGAGCAATACAGCAGCTTGTCGCCCTCACCCTTGCGTTTCTCTGTCATTCAGCGACCTCGTTTTATCAATAGAGGATGGATCGTCCTGTTGAGTTTACAACAGGACGGGGTACCCTGCTCAGCCGCGCTGGCTCAGGATGCCGTCAACCAGACCATAGGCAACGGCCTGCTCGGCGGACATGAAGTTGTCACGGTCGGTGTCGCGCTCGATGGTGGCCATGTCCTGACCGGTATGGAACGCCAGACGATCGTTCAGGGTATTCTTGATTTTCAGGATCTCCTGGGCATGGATCTGGATGTCAGAAGCCTGCCCCTGGAAGCCGCCCAGCGGCTGGTGGATCATCACTCGGGCATTGGGCAGGCAGAAACGCTTGCCCTTGGCGCCACCGGCCAGCAGGAAGGCCCCCATGGAGCAGGCCTGCCCCATGCAGACGGTGCTCACGTCCGGCTTGATGAACTGCATGGTGTCATAGATGGACATACCCGCAGTGACGGCGCCACCCGGCGAATTGATGTAGATGCTGATGTCCTGATCCGGGTTCTCGGACTCCAGGAACAGCAGTTGGGCCACCACCAGGTTCGCCATGTGATCCTCGACCTGACCGGTCAGGAAGATCACCCGCTCTTTCAGCAGACGGGAATAGATGTCGTAGGAACGCTCCCCTTTCGCGGTTTGCTCTACCACCATCGGGATGAGCGCATTGCGTGGGGATTCAGTCACATCGTTATAGTTCTTGTACATAAGGCATTGTCCCTAAAATAAAATGGCCCGAGTGGAGATCACACGAGCCATTATACTTAACAGTTTTGACCTTAAGTCAAATGTTCTTAGGCAGCGGCACCGGACTTGTTGATCACTTCGTCGAAGGCAACTTCTTTCTCGGTGACTTGCGCCTTGGACAGGATCAGATCGATGGCTTGATCTTCAATGGCCAGGTTGCGCACGCCGTTCAGCATCTGCTCGTTCTGCTGATAGTACTCGATCACTTCTTTCGGATCTTCGTAGGCAGTGGCCATGGACTCGATGATGCTGGTCACACGGGCGTCGTCAGCCTTGATCTCGTTGGTGCGGATGACGTCACCCAGCAGCAGACCAACGCGGACACGGCGCTCGGCCTGGGCCTGGAACAGCTCGGCCGGCAGCTCGGGGGCGTTGCCGCCCTGGAAGCCACCGAAGCGCTGCAGAGCCTGCTGACGCAGGGTGTCGATTTCCTGGGCAACGGCCGCCTTCGGCAGATCGATCTGGTTGGCTTCAACCAGGCCGTTCAGTACCTGCTCTTTCACGCTGTTTTTCAGGGCCTGGGCCAGTTCGCGCTCCATGTTCTTGCGCACTTCTGCCTTCAGCTCTTCAACGCTGCCGCTCTCGATGCCGAAACGCTTGACGAACTCTTCGGTCAGCTCGGGCAGCACCTGCTCTTCAACCTTGTGCAGCTTGGAGGCAAACTTGGCAGCCTTGCCCTTCAGGGCTTCGGCGTGGTAGTCAGCCGGGAAAGTCACCTCGATGGTGAACTCGTCGCCCGCTTTCTTGCCCAGGATGGCGTCTTCGAAGCCCGGGATCATGCGGCCAGCGCCCAGTTCCAGGGTGAAGCCTTCAGCCTTGCCACCATCGAACTCTTCACCGTCGATGGAACCGACGAAGTCCATGGTCACACGCATGCCGTTGGCGGCAGCCACAGCGGCTTCAGTCCAGGTGGCGTGCTGCTTGCGCAGGGTGTCGATCATGTTTTCCAGGTCGCTGTCCTTCACGGTGGCAACCGGCTTCTCGACCTTGATGCTCTCCAGACCGGCAACTTCGAACTCCGGATACACTTCGAAAGTGGCGGTGAATTCGAAATCCTGACCTTCTTTGATCTCTTTCGGATCCATGGTCGGGGCGCCAGCCGGGCTCAGTTTGTTCTCGATGATGGCCTTGATGAAGTTGTTCTGCATCATTTCATCGGCAACGCGGGCGTGAGCCATGGCACCGAACATCTTCTTGATGATGGCAACCGGAGCCTTGCCAGGACGGAAACCGTCGATGCGACGAGTTTTGGCCAGGCCATTCAATTCTTTGCGCACGGCGGCGTCAACGGTAGCGGCCGGTACAGTGATGGTAAGACGGCGTTCCAGACCCTGGGTTGTCTCTACAGAAACTTGCATTCTTTTACCTCGTTCAACTCAGCACTGCGTGCTGACCCTTTATTGCCCCCGGGCAAGCCCGGAGTCTTCCTGTTTATAAAGACAACGACTGTCTTTGTGATGAGAAAATATGACGCGACATTATAGCGGCGTGCAGTGGTCGCGTCGAGCCGCACATCCCCCATCCGGGGCACAGACAGCACAATTTGCGCAAGACTTTCTCCTATATGGGGAAGCCTTGCACCGAGTTCAAGCGTTCCATCCGCAATAATTTGCACTGGCTCACTCTTTTTCACGGCGAACGGGCCATTTTGATCGCCATCCACCGCCAATCGGGCACAAAAATGGCGTGCTGCGACCCAAATTGTCCACCTTCTCGCCTGTGCCATTGCGTCCCCCGGCCGGGCTCGCTATGGTGACAACCAATTTACGTGCTGCTGGAGTCACCCACATGTCCTTTTTCCGCTTCTTGTTCAATCTGCTCTGGTTCGTGCTGGGAGGCGTCTTCATGGGGCTGGCCTGGTGGCTGGCGGGGCTGCTCTGCTTCATCTCCCTCATCGGGATCCCCTGGGGACGCGCCTGCTTCGTCATCGGCACTTTCACCTTCTTCCCGTTTGGCAAGCAGGCGGTGAGCCGCAAGAGCATGACGGGCCAGAGCGACATCGGCACCGGTGCCCTGGGACTGATTGGCAACATTCTCTGGTTTGTGCTCATCGGGGTCTGGCTGGCCATCGGCCACATCGCCTCGGCGCTGGCCTGTTTCGTCACCATCGTCGGCATCCCGTTCGGCATCCAGCACCTCAAGCTGGCCCTCATCAGCCTTGCCCCCATCGGCCAGATGATAGTGACCAACCACGAGGCCGAATCGGGCCGCTACATCCGCTGACGGCCCATCTCAGGCTATCCTTGCGGGTGGAAAAAAGGGCAGACTAGGGTCTGCCCTTTTTCATTGCCCCATTCGAGGTCTTCCATGCTGCCCAGCCATTTTTTTGCCAACCTCGCCCGTATGCGCCTCATCTACCGCTGGCCCCTGATGCGCAACATCCAGCCCGAAAACATCGCCGAGCACAGCCTGCAGGTCGCCATGGTGGCCCACGCCCTCGGCCTTATCAGCAATCGCCTGTTCGGCGCTCAGGTGGATGCAGACCGGGCCGCCGTCATGGCGCTCTACCACGACAGCAGCGAGGTGCTGACCGGGGATCTGCCCACCCCGGTCAAGTACTTCAATCCCGAAATCGCCCGCGAATACAAGAAGATTGAGCTTGCCGCCGAGCAGCGCCTGCTGGGCATGTTGCCGCCTGAGCTGGTCGAGGACTTTCGCCCCCTGCTCGACTCCGGCGCCCAGGACGAGGCCCTCACCAGCCTGGTGAAGGATGCAGACACCCTCTGCGCCTACACCAAGTGTCTGGAGGAGCTGAGCGTCGGCAACCGGGAGTTCGAGCCCGCGCGAAAGCGCCTCGAGCAGATGCTGGACGCCAGGATGAACCCCGCCATGCGCTACTTCATCGATGTCTTCGTGGGGAGTTTTTCACTGCCTCTCGATGAGTTGAATGCCCATTGATGCCACCAACACGGCACCAGGCATCATCTCCTCCTGCGTATTACCTCGATAACCGCCACGTCGGGGGTGTCCCCACAAAAGAGTGACAATAAAAAGGGCCCCGCAGGGCCCTTTATCACATCCATGGGCATCAATGCCCCAGTTCCCGGGACGGCACCAGGCCGCTCGCCCGCCAGGCGGGATAGAGGGTCGCCACCAGGCTCATCAGGATGGCGGCGCCGGTCACGATGAGCAAGTCCTGCATGTGCAGCTCGGTCGGCAGGAAGTCGATGAAGTAGATGTCGGGATTGAGGAAACGGTGCCCGATCACCCCTTCGATGGCGCTCAGGATCTGGGTCAGCTTGCTGGAGAGCAGGCCGCCCAGCAGGGCGCCTAGCAAGGCTCCCGCCACCCCGTTCACCATCCCCTGGATGACGAAGGTAAGCCGGATCTGGC
The DNA here is from genome assembly GCF_019048585.1 of Aeromonas sp. FDAARGOS 1418. Classification (NCBI taxonomy): domain Bacteria; kingdom Pseudomonadati; phylum Pseudomonadota; class Gammaproteobacteria; order Aeromonadales; family Aeromonadaceae; genus Aeromonas; species Aeromonas sp. FDAARGOS 1418. The sequence continues at coordinate 3,247,709 of NZ_CP077387.1, forward strand.
CCGGGCTCGCCCCCATGGTCTTCAAGATGGCGATCTCGCTGCGTTTCTCGTTCACCGCCATCACCAGGGTGGAGACGATGTTGAAGCAGGCCACCGCCACCACCATCAGCATCACCACGTACATCACGGTGCGCACCATCTGGATGTCCTGATAGAGATAGCCCTGACGGCTCATCCAGCTACTGATATAGACGTAGTGCGGGAATTTCTGGGCCGCCGCCACCGTGATGGACTGGGCCTTGAGCACGTCGTTCACCTTGAGGCTGAACCCCTCCACCGCGCTGCCCATGCCGGTGATGGCCTGGGCGTCCGCCAGGTGCATGAAGCCGAGCAGGCCGTCGAGCTGGCCGCCGATCTCGAGCAGCCCCACCACGGTGAGCGCCTCCCGTTTCGGGTTCTTGATGCCGGCGGCATCCCCCGCCTGGGGCAGCAGCAGGGTGACGGTGTCCCCTGTCTTGACCCCCAGCTTGTCGGCGATGATCTTGCCGAGGATGACCCCGTGTTCACCCGCCTGCAGCTCGCGAAGGCCCCGACCCGTCATGAAGTTGCCCGCATCGGAGAGATTGGCTTCCAGCTCCGGCAGCACCGCACGCAGCTGGACCCCCTTGAGGGCGGAGCCGTGCTCCAACAGGCCGTCCAGGCGAATGACGGGGGCAGCCGCCGCCACCCCGGGCTGGGTCAGCAGGTAGTCCCTGAGCCTCGGCCAGTCAGGCAGCGGCGCTTCCATGCCGATGAGCTCGCCGTGGGGGACCACGGAGAGCACCCGGTTCTTGAGCTCCCGCTCGAACCCGTTCATGGCGGAGAGGCCAAGAATGAGGGCCATCACCCCGAGGGCGATCCCGATGAGGGAGGAGGCCGAGATAAAGGCGATGAAACCGTTGCGACGGCGGGAGCGGCTGTAACGCAGGCCCAGGAACAGGGGCAGCGGCTTGAACATCAGGCGACCTCCGCCATGATGCCGCTCACCAGGGTGACCCGGCGGTGGAGCTTGGCGGCCAGGCTCAAGTCATGGGTCACCACCACGAACGCGGTGCCAAGCTCGCGATTGAGCTCGCACAAGAGCTCATAGACGGCGGTGGCGCTGGCATGATCCAGGTTGCCGGTGGGCTCGTCCGCCAGCACCAGGCTGGGTTCGTTGACCAGGGCACGGGCGATGGCCACCCGCTGGCGCTCACCACCGGAGAGCTCGGACGGTCTGTGGTTGAGACGGTGGGAGAGCCCCACCCGCCCCAGCATCTTGCTCGCCTTCTCGGTGGCGCTGGCCACCGACTCACCGGCGATCAGCAGCGGCATGGCCGCATTTTCCAGCGCGCTGAATTCCGAGAGCAGGTGGTGGAACTGGTAGACGAAGCCCAGCTCCTGGTTGCGAAACCTCGCCTGGGTGCGGCTGTCCCAGCCATGGATGTCCTGCCCCTTGAACAGCACGGCGCCGCTGGAAGGGTTGTCCAGCGCCCCCATCAGGTGCAGCAGGGTGGTCTTGCCGGAGCCCGAGCTCCCCACCACCGCCAGCATCTCCCCGGGGGCGACGTCCAGCTCGATCCCCTTGAGTACCTGGGTCTCCAGATTGCCCTCTTTGTAGACATGGTTGAGGGCCTGGCAGCGCAGCAGCGGCTCGCAGGAGACGGATTGATTCATAACGGGGGCTCCACTTGCACCAGTAACAACAGAAGATGAATTATTCATAACGCAGCGCCTCCGCCGGTTTGACCCGGGCCGCGCGGGAGGCCGGGTAGAGGGTGGCACTGAAGCTGAGCAGCACGGCGCCCAGCAAAATGGTCATGACCTGGGCCGGCTCGACGATGACCGGCAGACCGCTGCCCCCCGCCGCCATATAGAGGTTGAGCCCAAGGGCATTGAGCAGAGGATTGAGGCCGAAGCAGAGCGCCAGCCCCGCCAGCCCCCCGAACAGGGCGCCGATGACGCCGCTCGACGCCCCCAGCACCATGAAGATCTTGACGATGCCGGATTCGCTCATGCCCATGGTACGCAGGATGGCCACCTCCCCTTCCTTGTCGGTGACCACCATCACCAGAGCGGAGAGGATGTTGAAGGTGGCAACCGCGATGATCAGCACCAGCATCAGCCCCATCATCCGTTTTTCCATGGCCACCGCCTGGAACAGCTCGCCGCGCTCGCGGCGCCAGTCCTGCCACTCCAGCCCGTCCGGCAACGCGGCCTTCACCACCTCGTCGGCGGCGAAGGGATCGTCCAGCCAGAGGCGGATGCCGCCCACCTTGTCTGCGGGCAGGCGCAGCATGCGCTGGGCATCCCCCAGGGCAATCAGGGCCACCTGGCTGTCCACGTCAGCGCCGACCCCGAAGATGCCGGAGACGGTGAAAAGACGCTGGGCCGGCACCCGGCCAAAGGGGGTAAAGCGGGTACCTTCGGTCAGGATGAGACGCACCTGGTCCCCGATAGAGACCTTGAGGCGGCTGGCCACCCCCTGCCCCAGCACGATGTGGTATTCACCGGCCTGCAGGCTGTCAAGGCGCCCTCCCAGCATCTGGGCGTGCAGGATGTCATCCTTGGGCCAGCGGGCGGGATCGATCCCCTGCACGCTCACGCCGGTGAGCTGACCCGGGCTTTGCAGCATGCCTTCGCTGTCGAGCATGGGGGCCGTGGCCACCACGTGGGGCAAGCGGGCCAGATCGGGCAGACCTTCGGGCTCGGCCTCGATGCGTCCGGCCTGATTGGTCACCACCACATGGGGGATCACCCCGAGGATGCGCCCCTTGAGCTGGCCTTCGAACCCGTTCATCACCGAGATCACCACCATCAGGGCGGCGACCCCGATGGCGATGCCAAAGGTGGAGAACAGGGAGATAAAGGAGACGAAGCGGTTACTGCGTCGCGAGCCTGCATAACGCAGGCCGATGGCCAGCGACAGTGGCTGAAAAAGTCCGGTCTTCAAGGATATCTACGTTGCCAACGAAATAAGATACCGGATAATAAAGGGAAACCGTCTATGACAACAAGGGATAGCCTCCATGCAGGAACAGTTCTTCAGCGTCACCCATGCCACGCCGGTCAATGTGATCCCCATGCCGGCCGACTTTCGTCTGCCGACGCTGGAGGCCCTGGAGGCCGAGTTGCCCGAGCCGTTTCGCATCGCCTCCGCCATCACCTCCATCGATCTGGTGAGCAGCCGGTTGCTGCGCAGCCAGAACGAGTCCATGCACGATCTGGTGGAGATCATCAATCAGCAGTCCCGCAAGATTGACATGATCATGGGCTATGTGCTGGCGGCCCAGGATCACCCCGAGCACCGCTTCCACACCCTGCGCTTTGGCGCCGGGCAGCTCACCTACCTGCACCCCCACCAGGGGCACGGGGAGGCCCCCGCCCTGCACCAGATAGTGCGGCTCAAGATCTTCCTGCGGGAAGAGGCCTCCGCCGTCTACTGCTACGGCGAGGTCGTGCAGCGGGACGCCGGAGAGCATGGCACCCACGTGGTGCTCGACTACGTGCGCATCCGCGAGGATGACCGGGAGCTGCTGGTGCGCGCCAGCCTGCATGTGCAGTCGAAACAGCTCAAGCTGCGTGCCCAGGAACGTCAGCGCTAACCCAGGTCCATGTCAAAAGAACGCCAACAGTAAAAGACTCCGATGATGCCAATGACCCTCCCCGCCTTGCCCGCCAAAGCGGGCCAGAAGACAACGTTCGGCCAGCTGGTCGGCAGCAGCCTGGCTCTGGTTGCCGCCCGCCTCACCCGGGAAGCCCGAAGACCCGTCCTGCTGGTCACCGCCGATACCCCGAGCGCCCTGCGCCTTGAACAGGAACTGGGGTTCCTGCTGGCGGTTCAGGATTGCCCGGTGCTGCTGTTCCCGGACTGGGAGACCCTGCCCTACGACAGCTTCTCTCCCCACCAGGACATCATCTCCCAGCGCCTCGAGACCCTCTACCAGTTGCCGCAGATGCGCCACGGCGTGCTCATCGTGCCCATCTCCACCCTGATGCTGCGCACGGCGCCCCAGGCTTATCTCGACAAATACAGCCTGATGGTCACAAGCGGCCAGCGCCTCAACCTGCAGCAGCTGCGCGGGCGTCTGGCGCAGGCGGGCTACGTGCCGGTGGAACAGGTGCTGGAGCATGGCGAATTCGCCGCCCGCGGCTCCCTGCTGGATCTCTTTCCCATGGGGAGCAGCCGCCCCTATCGCATTGATTTTTTTGACGACGAGGTGGACTCCATCCGCCCGTTCGACCCCGAGACCCAGCGCTCCAGCGAGCCGGTGAAGTCGGTGAGCCTCCTGCCCGCCCGGGAATTTCCCACCGACGAGGGGGCCATCGAGCTGTTTCGTGGCCAGTATCGCGAACAGTTCGAGATCTCCCGCGCCGAGGGCTCCGTCTATCAGGAGGTGAGCAAGGGGCGCTGGCCCGCCGGCATCGAATACTACCTGCCGCTCTTCTTCAACCAGACCGCCAGCCTGTTTGACTACCTGCCAGGCAACACCCTGCTGCTCACCGTGGGGGAGATCTACCCCGCAGCCCAGCGCTTCTGGAACGACATCGGCCAGCGCTATGAAGACAGGCGCTGGGACAACACCCGTCCCCTGCTGCCGCCCCAGCAGATCTATCTGCCGGTGGAGCAGCTCTTCGCCGCCCTCGGGGACTATGGCGCCGTGCGTCTGCAGGAGGCGACCGTTGACGGCGGAGCGGGTCAGCAGGATCTGCCCCTCGCCCCCCTGCCGGATCTGCAGCTCGACCACAGCAAGGAGCAACCCCTGCTGGCCCTTGACGGCTTCCTGCAAGGCTTTGCCGGGCGCACCCTGTTTGCGGTGGAGTCCGAGGGGCGGCGCGAGGGGCTCGGGGATCTGCTCGCACGGATCAACCTGCAACCCCGGGAGTTTGCCTCCCTCGACGCCTTCCTCTCGAGCGATGCGCGCCACGGGCTGCTGGTCTGTCCCCTGGAGCGGGGCTTCCTGCTGCAAGAGCCCGGCCAGACGCCCCTTGCCCTCATCACCGAGGCCGAGCTGCTCGGCGGCAAGATCCGCAGCAAACGCCAGCGGGACAAGAGCAAAAACCTGAGCTCGGATGCGGTGATCCGAAACCTGGGCGAGCTGACCCAGGGCCAGCCGGTGGTGCACCTGGATCACGGGGTCGGTCGCTATCTGGGGCTCGAGACCATCGATGCCGGCGGCCTGCCCACCGAGTTTCTGACCCTGGAATACGCCGGCGGCGACAAGCTGTTCGTGCCGGTCACCAGTTTGCACCTGATCAGCCGCTACACCGGCTCCGACAACCCGCCCAGCCACAAGCTCGGCGGCGAGGCCTGGGTCAAGGCGCGGCGCAAGGCGGCCGAGAAGGTGCGGGACGTGGCGGCCGAGCTGCTGGATGTCTATGCCATGCGGGCAGCCCGTCACGGCTTTGCCTTCAAACACGACCGGGAGGCCTACCGCCAGTTTGCCGCGAGCTTCCCGTTCGAGGAGACCGAGGATCAGCTCAATGCCATCAACGCCGTGCTCGGCGACATGTGTCAGGCCAAGAGCATGGACCGCCTGGTGTGCGGCGACGTGGGCTTTGGCAAGACCGAAGTGGCGATGCGGGCGGCCTTTGTGGCCGTGCACGGCGGCAAGCAGGTGGCCGTGCTGGTGCCCACCACCCTCCTGGCCCAGCAGCACTACGACAACTTCCGCGACCGCTTCGCCAACTGGCCGGTGCGGGTGGAGGTGCTGAGCCGCTTCCGCTCCGCCAAGGAGCAGAGCGCCGTGATGAAGGAGATGGCCGAGGGCAAGGTGGACATCATCATCGGCACCCACAAGCTGCTCGGCGCCGAGCTCACCTTCAAGGATCTGGGCCTGCTCATCGTCGACGAGGAGCACCGCTTCGGGGTGCGCCAGAAGGAGAAGATCAAGGCGCTGCGCGCCGACGTGGATATCCTCACCCTCACCGCGACCCCCATTCCCCGCACCCTCAACATGGCCATGTCCGGCATGCGGGATCTCTCCATCATCGCCACCCCGCCCGCCAAGCGGCTCGCCATCAAGACCTTCGTGCGCCAGCACGAACCGGCGGTGGTGCGCGAGGCGGTACTGCGGGAATTGAAGCGCGGCGGCCAGGTCTACTACCTGCACAACGACGTGGAGAGCATCGAGAAGTGCGCCGCCGATCTTGCCGAGCTGGTACCGGAGGCGCGCATTGGCATCGCCCACGGCCAGATGCGCGAGCGGGAGCTCGAGCGGGTGATGTCGGACTTCTACCACCAGCGCTTCAACCTGCTGGTGTGCACCACCATCATCGAGACCGGCATCGACGTGCCGAGCGCCAACACCATCATCATGGACCGGGCGGATCACTTAGGATTGGCCCAGTTGCACCAGCTGCGGGGCCGGGTCGGGCGCTCCCACCACCAGGCCTATGCCTACCTGCTCACCCCCCATCCCAAGCTGATGACCAAGGATGCGGCCAAGCGGCTCGAGGCCATAGCGTCCCTCGAAGATCTCGGCGCCGGCTTTGCGCTCGCCACCCACGATCTGGAGATCCGGGGCGCGGGCGAGCTGCTGGGCGACGATCAGAGCGGCCAAATTGAATCGGTGGGCTTCACCCTCTACATGGAGATGCTGGAGCAGGCGGTGGAGGCGCTCAAACATGGCAAGGAGCCGTCGCTGGAGCAGCTCATGAGCCAGCACACCGAGGTGGAGCTGCGCCTGCCCGCCTTGCTCCCGGACGACTACATCCCGGACGTCAACATGCGCCTCTCCATGTACAAGCGCATCGCCAGTGCCGCCGACGAGCAGGAGCTGCGCGAACTCAAAGTGGAGCTCATCGATCGTTTCGGCCTGTTGCCTGAGGCGACCAAAACGCTGATGGAGCTGGCCGCCTTCCGCCAGCGCGCCACTTTGCTCGGCATTCGCCGGGTGGAGATGAGCGAGCGCGGCGGCTATCTGGACTTTACCCAGGAAACCCGCGTCAACCCGGCCTATCTGGTCAAGCTGCTCTCGGAGCAGCCGCGCATCTACAAGATGGACGGGCCGACCCGGCTGCGCTTCCAGGTACCGACCCAGGACAGGGCCATGCGCCTCAAACTGGTGGACGGCCTGCTGGCGGATCTCGCCCGCCATGCCACCCCCTGAGGGGAAGCATGACGTCAGCAGGGCGCGACCTGCCGTCTATAACAACGGGAGCCCCAGGGCTCCCGTTTCGTTGCTGGCAAGGGGCGGCATCTCGCCCCCGGCCCCCCTTCTTGCCTCTCGATGCCTCGGTTCGCCCTCCTGGCAGCACCATTTTGCCGCCGAATCCATCTATTTATGCGATACATTGAGTCACAGCCCATCTGAAAAACAGATGGATGTGGGGATGATTGTGGGTAAAAAACGGGTTCCACGCGCCTCGATAGCCCCGCAGATGGACCGTGCCGTATTCATCCCGCCCACGTATCCAGACCCGGTATTCCGGCAAGGGTGCCACCAGCCATTGCACCGCGACCGCCGAGGCGCCGCGTCAGTCCGTCAGCATATCAACCTGGCTACACCCGCCTGCACGCCAATAAAAACGGGAGCCTTGACGGCTCCCGTGACGAAGGGACGCTGGCCCGGGCTCAGCCCTGGTTGGCCGGATCCTCGTGGGCGGAGAACTCCCGCATGAAGGCCTCGGCCCGCTCCACCATCCTGGTGGACCCGACGAAGTAGGGGGTCCGCTGGTGCAGAGCGGTAGGCTGGATGTCCATGATGCGGCCAAAGCCGTCGGACGCCTTGCCACCGGCCTGCTCCACCAGGAAGGCCATGGGGTTGCACTCATAGAGCAGGCGCAGCTTGCCGTTCGGGGAGTTGGTGCCGGACGGGTAGATGTAGATGCCCCCCTTGAGCAGGTTGCGGTGGAAATCCGACACCAGGGAGCCGATGTAGCGGGAGGTATAGGGCCTGTGAGTCGCCTCGTCACGCTCCTGGCAGTATTTGAGGTACTTCTTCACACCGTCCGGGAACTTGATGTAGTTGCCCTCGTTGATGGAGTAGATCTTGCCCTCCTCCGGAATGCGGATGTTCTCGTGGGAGAGGCAGAAGCAGCCGATGGAGGGGTCATAGGTGAAGCCGTTGACCCCAAAGCCGGTGGTGTAGACCAGCATGGTGGAGGAGCCATAGACCACGTAGCCCGCCGCGACCTGACGGTGACCCGGCTGCAGGAAGTCCTCCAGAGTGACCCCGGCGCCCGGTTTGCTGACCCGGCGATAGATGGAGAAGATGGTCCCGACCGAGACGTTGACGTCGATGTTGGAGGAGCCGTCGAGGGGGTCTATCAGCACCACGTACTTGGAGTGACGAGAGAGCTCGGAATCGAAGGAGACGAAGTCCTCCTCCTCCTCAGAGGCCATGCCGCACACCTCGCCACGGGCCTCCAGCGCCGCCTTGAAGCGCTCGTTGGCATAGACGTCCAGCTTCTGCTGCACCTCGCCCTGCACGTTTTCGGCGCCGATGGAACCGATGATGTCCGCCAGACCCGCCTTGTTGATCTCCCGGTTCACCACCTTGGCGGCCAGGCGGATGGAGCTGAGCAAGGAGGTCAGCTCGCCGGTCGCGGTCGGGTAGTCCGCCTGCTTTTTGACGATGAACTCGCCCATGGTGATCATGTTTCGCATTCTTGTTCCTTTAAGATCGTTTCCGTTGGCCGTTGAAAACGTTTGCAAGTATCGGCAAAAAAAGTGCCGATCCCCGGCAGCGTTGTTTTGTAACCCAATGTAACGCCTGTTTTTTGTTTTTGCAGCGAATTAAGCCGTTCTTTAAATCGCCAGAAAGCCGCGCCACCACGGGCTTTCGCCGTGAAACAAGGGTGCCATCCGGCCTCTTTTGGGGGGTTAATTCGTGACAAGAATGCATCCGGGCCGACGCGGCTGCCCGCCTTGCTCCCCCTGACGCCCGGCAATGTTGCACCAGAGGCGCCCCTCTTGAGATCTGCCCCCCAATCCCGCACACTGGCTGCGCTTTGGAAGCAAAAAAACATAAGGATATTCAATGAAAAAGTCGCTTATCGCCGGGGCGGTTACCGCTCTGCTCACCCTCCCCGTCCTCGCCGCCCAGGTGCCTGAAGGCACCCAGCTTCTGCCAGCCGCCCAGCAAGTGTTCGTGCGCAACATCGGTACCGAGCCTGCCTCCATCGATCCCCAGATGGTGGAAGAGAGCGCGGGCAGCGACGTCGTCAACGATCTGTTCGAGGGGCTCTATACCCTGGATGGCAACGGCAAGCTGCAGGCGGCGGGCGCCCTTGGCTACGAGCTCGATGCCACGGGCACCGTCTACACCTTCAAGCTCAGACCCGATGCCAAATGGTCCAACGGCGAGCCGGTGACGGCGGCGGACTACGTCTATGGCTGGCAGCGGGCGGCGGATCCCAAGAACGCCTCCAACTACGCCTGGTTCATCGAGCTGACCGGCGTCGCCAATGCCAGCGACGTGGTGCAGGGCAAGCAGAGCCCGGATGCCCTGGGGATCAAGGCGCTCGATGACTACACCCTGCAGATCACCCTGAAAAACCCGGTCCCCTTCTTCCTCAAGACCCTCTCCCACTACACCACCTTCCCGGCGCCCAAGGCCACCATCGAGAAGTTCGGTCATGAGTGGGTCAAACCGGCCAACATCGTCTCCAACGGCGCCTTCGCCCTCAAGGAGTGGACCCCGAACGAGCGCCTCATCGCCGAGCGCAACCCCCACTACTGGGACAACGAGCACACCGTGCTGAACAAGGTGATCTATCTGGAGATCGTCTCCGATACCGCGGCCTACAACCGCTATCGTGCGAGCGAGCTGCACTACACCACCTATCCCCTGGAGCAGTATCAGCAGATCAAGCGCCAGAGCCCGGAGGAGCTGGTGAGCGCCCCCATGCTCGCCACCTACTACTACGTCTTCAACACCCAGCGCAAACCCTTTGACGACGTCAGGGTGCGCAAGGCACTCTCTCTTGCCATCGACCGGGACACCATCACGGAGAAGATCCTGGGACAGGGGCAGCTCTCCGCCTTCAGCCTGACCCCGCCGAGCGTGGACGGCTTCGAGCTCAAACGCCCCGCCAGCGAGCTGATGAGCAAGGAAGAGCGCATCAAGCAGGCCAAGGCGCTGCTTGGCGAGGCGGGTTACGGCCCGGACAAGCCGCTGACGGTGGACATCCTCTACAACACCAACGAGGGGCACAAGAAGATAGCACTCGCCATCTCCTCCATGTGGAAGCACAACCTGGGGGTCAAGGCGGAGCTCAACAACATGGAGTGGAAGACCATGGTGTCGGCCCTGAACGAGGGTGACTTCGGGGTGAGCCGCTACTCCTGGAACGGAGACTACAACGATGCCTCCACCTTCCTCGACATCATGACCTCCAGCAGCAGCGCCAACAGCGGCAAGTGGTTCAACAAGGAGTACGACGCCCTCCTGGCCAAGGCCCATGACGCCAAGGACCCCGCCGAGCGCAACCGCCTCTATCAGCAGGCCGAGGTGCTGATCGACGAGGAGGCCCCCATCGCGCCTGTCTACTTCTACGTGAAATCACGGCTGCTCAAACCCAACGTCAAGGGCTACCCCTACCAGAACCCGCAAGACCTGGTCTATGCCAAGGATCTCTATCTGACGGCGCAGTGACGCTGGGCACCGAACCAAAAAGACCGCCTCGAGGGCGGTCTTTTTTTATCCTACTTCTCCTGACAGCCCGCCACCGCGAGCCGGGCGCGTCTTCGCACCGTCACGGGCCTCACCAGCAACTGCGCCAGCAACACCCCCATCAGGGTCATGCCGCCACCGATGAGGTGATAGCTGGTGAGCCGCTCCCCGAGCCAGCTGATGGCAAGAGCGGCCGTCATGACCGGCAACAGGTTCATGAAGATGGCGGTGCGGCTCGCCCCGAGCAGGGCAATGCCCTGCATCCAGAGCCAGGGCGAGAGGGCCGAGGTCGGGATCCCCGCATAGAGGATGAGCCAGAGGGCGCTGCCATCGGGCCAGTGCCCGTCCACCAGCAGATAGAAGGGGGTGAGGAACAGGAGGCTGCACAGCACCTGACCGTAGAGCATGGACCAGTTGTCCAGCCCCAGATCCCAGCGCTTGAGCAGCACGCTGTAGAGCGCATAGGTGGCCGCCGAGAGCAGCATGTAAACGGAACCGATATGGATGCCCTGGGTCAGCAGCCGGACCGGATCCCCCTGCCCCAACAAAATCGCCAGCCCCAGAATGGAGATGGCGCCTCCCAGCAGCGCCCCCCAGGTGGGCCGCTCGCGCAGCAACCAGATGCTGAGCAGCACTGTCATCAAGGGGGTCAGCCCCATCATCAGGCCAATCTCGGTGGCCCCCAGGGTCTGGGCCGCGTAATAGCCAAAGGTCTGGTTCAAGACCATGCCGAGCAGGGCCAGCATCGCCAGCTTAGAGAAACCGGCCCGCAGCTTGCGGCGCTCGCGCCAGGCCCGGTGAGCCAGAAACGGGGTCAGCACCAGGGCCGCCACCATCCAGCGCGACCAGGCGAGCGCCGCAGGAGACAACACCCCGACCGCCAGCTTGCTGACGATGCCATTGCCGGCCCAGATGGCCATGCAGGAGAAGGGAAACAGGAAGGCAAGGGGCATCGCTATATCCAGAATAAAAAGGCGGGTATTGCGCGCGAGTATAGAGAGGCAATCAGGATAAGCAAGCCTGCCAACGCAGGAAGAAGCGCCATGACGCGAACGGTTGGCGCCGCGCCCAGGCGCCATCAACAATCATGCCCGCACAGGGGCGGGCATGAGGGGGACCAGGGTCAGCCTGAGGCGCCTCAGGCGGCATCCATGTGGAGCCTTGAAATCAGTTCATTGACCTCGAGCACCGTCTGGCGATGGGGAATATCGGCTTGCAATGGCATCATCAGCAAGCCCGACTGGAAATCGAAGCGCCCCCTGCCGTGGATGTAAATCCGCCCCTTGAAGAAGGTTTTGACATGTTTTGCCACCATCAGTGGCAGGTACTTCTTGAACACTCTCATCGTTTGCAACCTCTTGAAGTTGTATCCGTATGACAGCAGCTTATGCGAAATAATTCCGTTAAATTTATATAAAAAACCGGAAAAATCGACTCTCTCTTCCCCAAAAAACCAAACTGTAACTTATTATTAACTTTTACCGTATTGTATGCGGTCCTTCCAGCCAGAGCAAGACTCCTTTGCCATCTTGCCATTCGATGCAGGCCAGCCCGGACGTCGCGAACATGGGGGCCCCTGCCGCCGGGCAGAGACTCTGGACCAGATACCCCACCAGCGGCAGGTGGCTGACCATCAGGATGTTGTCATGCTCCGCCGCCAGCGCAGTGAGGTAGCTCGCCACGAAAGCCGGGGCCCCATAGGGGGTGATGTCGCCGCTCTCCTCGACCTTGAGGGCCTTGGGCAACTCGGGGGCGATGGCCTGCCAGGTCTGTCTGGCACGCAGGTAGTTGCTGTGGATCACCAGGTTCAGGGAGCCTGCCAATTGGGGAGCCAGCCAGCCCGCCATGTGGATGGACTCTTCGATGCCTTGCTCGGTCAGTGGACGCTGTTCATCAGTCTTTGCGTTCATGCCAGCCTGGCCATGACGCATGATGTAGATTTTCATTACAACCTCGCCCAGGGGGCCTGTTTAAATAGCGGGGGAATCTTACCCCGCCATGCCGGGGGAAACAATTGCGCCACCTCTCAGAAAAGGGTTTGCCTCGCAAGATAGCGGGGTCGATAATCATGTTTAAATTCAAATAAATTCACCGCGAGCCCCTCCCCAATGAGCCCATATGCCAGTCCCAATGACCATCGGCGGTATCACTATCTGGAGCTGGCAAACCGGCTCAGGGTCTTGCTGATCAGTGATCCCGAGACCGACAAGTCCGCCGCCTCACTGGCGGTGAATACCGGCCACTTCGACGATCCAGCCGATCGCCAGGGCATGGCCCATTTCCTCGAGCATATGCTGTTTCTCGGTACCCGCACCTACCCCAAACCCGGTGAGTACCAGCAATTCATGAGCCGTCACGGGGGCAGCAACAACGCCTGGACCGGCACCGAGTTCACCAACTTCTTCTTCGACATCGACAACGGCTTCTTCGAGGCGGGGCTCGACCGGTTCTCCCAGTTCTTCATCTGCCCCACCTTTGCACCGGAGTGGGTCGACAAGGAGCGCAACGCGGTGGACTCCGAGTACCGCCTCAAGCTGCAGGACGACGTGCGCCGCAGCTACCAGGTGCACAAGGAGACGGTCAATCCGGACCACCCCTTCTCCAAATTCTCGGTGGGCAACCTCGACACCCTGGCGGATCTCCCCGGCCGGGATCTGCGCTCGGACCTCATTGCGTTCTACGAAACCCACTACAGTGCGGATCGCATGGCGCTGGTCATGCTTTCACCGGCACCCATCGAGACCCAGCTGGCCTGGTGTGATCGCTTCTTTGGTGCCATTCCGGATCGCCGCCTCGGGCCTCCGGTACTGAGCCATCCTCTCTACCGGCTCGATGATCTCGGCATTCGCATCCAGCTGACCCCGGTCAAGGAGACACGCAAGCTGGCGCTGACCTTCCCGCTGCCGTGCGTGGATGAGTATTACGACAAAAAACCCCTCACCTTCCTGAGCCACCTCATCGGCTATGAGGGGGAAGGCAGCCTGCTCTCTCTGCTCAAGGGGCGAGGCTGGGTCAATCAGCTCGCCGCCGGCGGCGGCATCAGCGGCGCCAACTTCAAGGACTTTGGCGTGAGCTTTGGCCTCACCCCCCTTGGGCTTGAGCATGTAGACGAGATCATCGCCGCCCTGTTTGGCTATCTGAAGCTCATCGAGCGGGGTGGGGTGCAGGCCTGGCGCTATGAGGAGAAGCGCAGCGTGCTGGAATCCGCCTTCCGCTTCCAGGAGCGGGGACGGGCCCTCGACACCGTCTCCGGCCTCGTGCTCAACCTGTTCAGCTACGGGCCGGACGACCTGCTCTACGGCGACTACATGATGCGCGAGTTCGATGAGCCGCTGATCCGGCGCTTCCTCGCCAAGCTGACCCCCCACAATCTGCGAGTGACCATCCAGGCCCCGGAAGTGAGCACGGATCGCCTCGCCCGCTGGTACCAGACCCCCTACAGCGTCCAGAGCATCAGCGAGGCCGAGAAGATCCGCTGGCAGCAGAGTGAACCGGATCCCGCCCTGCACCTGCCGGCGCCCAACCCCTTCATCAGCACCCGCCTCGACGCCCGTCTGCCGGCGCTGCCCGCCGACATGCCGTCCTGCCTCATCGACAGGCCCGGTTTCCGGCTCTGGCACCTGCACGAGCATCAGTTCAGCGTGCCCAAGGGCAGCCTTTACATCTCCGTCGACAGCGAACATGCGGTCAAGAGCCCGCGTCACATCGCCATGGCGCGTCTGGCCGTGGAACTGCTCACGGATCACCTCAACGCCCTCACCTACCCGGCGGAGCTCGCGGGCCTTGGCTACCAGATTTATGCCCATCAGGGGGGCTTTACCATCAACCTCAGCGGTTTTGCCGACAAGCAACCGCTGCTGCTCGACATGATCCTCGGCAACCGCACCCTGGGGTATCCGGATCCGGCCCGCTTTAGCGAGATCAAGGAGCAGCTTATCCGCAACTGGGAGAACCAGTCCAAGACCCGCCCCATCTCCCAGTTGTTCAACCAGCTCACCAGTTTGCTGCAACCCAACAACCCGCCCTTCGAGCAGCTGTTGCGCCACCTGCGCACCGTCGAACTCGGGGAGATGCCCGGCTTCGTCTCCGAGCTCTTTGCCAGGGTGCATCTGGAGGCCCTGGTACATGGAGACTGGACGGCCGCCGAGGCCCTCGAACTCGCGGCCCTGCTGGAGCGCCACCTCGGTGCCAACAGCCAGCCCAGCGCCGAGACCCGCCGCCCCCTCATCTCCATCCAGGACAGAGGCACCCTCATTCGCGAACAGGGGTGCGATCACGAGGACTCGGCGCTGCTGGTCTACTACCAGTCGCGCACCACCCGGGCGCGGGATCTCGCCTGCTTCACCCTGGCCAACCACATCATGTCATCCACCTTCTTCCACGAGCTGCGCACCCGCCAGCAGCTCGGTTACGTGGTGGGAGCCGGCAACCTGCCCCTCAACCGCCATCCCGGTCTCATCTTCTATATCCAGTCGCCGGTAGCGGGGCCGCAGATCCTGCTGGATGCGGTGGAGGAGTTCATCGATCTCTTCCCGCTCGCCATGCTGGAGTTCACCGAGCAGCAGTGGCAGGAGAGCAAGGCGGGGTTGCAGGCCCAGCTCAGCGAGCGGGATGCCAACCTGCGCAGCCGCGGCCAGCGGCTCTGGGTCAGCATCGGCAACAAGGATCTGGGTTTTGATCAGCGCGAACGGGTACGCGAGGAGGTGGGCAGGCTCAGCCGTGCCGATCTGGTGCGCTTTATCACCCAGCTGAGATCCCGTACCTCGGATCGCCTCATCCTCTGCAGCTATGGCCTGGGCCACGAGCACGACGAGCGGATCACCGGCCAGTTTGTCGACGATCCCAGGGCATTTCGGCTCAACGCCGCCACCTTTGAAGGCTGACCTCCCCTGTTGGCAACGCGCAGGCAATAAAAAGCCGACCCCGTGGGGTCGGCTGGAAAAACCATAATCAATTGCGACCAGAGCCGCCAAAAGTGAACATGAGCGTGAAAATCAGACACTGGGTTGATGTTCGACCGGCGTTCAAACCAGAGCTCACCGGTCGGCACCAGCAGTGATTGAGAAACAGCCTCATCTTAGGCATTTCCCTGATTATCCACGTTGATCTATGTCAAAGGAGGTAAAACAAGCGCCACTTCCCTCGTTGGCAGCGGCCTCGCGCCCTCTCAGCCCCGGCGGATCAGCCGGTAAGCCACCTCGTCGAAATAGGAGAGCTGCCCCGAGAGCACCCTGGGGTGATCCAGCTCAGCCCCCCGGCCCAGCACCTCGACACCAAAGTCGCGCTCAAACAGGGTGCGCACCTCCATCTCCCCCACCGAGAACGGCGGCTGTTGCTGCTGCTCGGGCTGATATTCGAGGGTCACCAGCAACACCTGCCCCCCCGCCTCCACCAGGCGGCTCATCAGGGCGGCATACTGGCGGCGCATGGCGCCCGGCAAGGCGATGAGGGCCGCCCTGTCATAGACCAGGCGATAACGCTGACCAAGCTCCGGGGCGGCGAAGAAGTCCCCCTGATAGATGCGCAGATCGGCGTGCCGGTGGCACTGATAGGGACCCACCTCGCTTCTCTCTGCACTCAGGTTGTTCTCGTCAAAAAACTGGGTGATGGCGAGCTCGGAGAGCTCGAAGCCATCCACCGGATGCCCCTGTTCACGCAGCCAGAGCATGTCCCGGGACTTGCCGCAAAGGGGCACCAGCACGGGGTCGCTCCCTTGCTGGGCCGACCACCAGGATTGCAGCCAGCGGTTGAAATCTGCCTGATGAAAGCCAATCCGGTTCTCTTTCCACTTCTGGTGCCAAAATGCCGCTTCCATCATCTTCCTCTCGTCATCTGCAATGGTGCATCACTATCACAACTTCACCGAAGTGGCGCAAGCCCCATGATCCCGCCCCAGTGCACGAGAACGCCCACGATGGGCAGGCCTCAGGCCACGACCCCAGGCAGGCTTGTCGCCATCGCTGCCAGCCGGGTCAGGATCTGCGCGAAGGTGGGTCGCCGGGAAGGCACCTCAAAGCCGCACTCCCCGGCCAGTCGATGAAGGGGGTCGAGGTCGGCGTCCCCCCCATCACAGCGCGCCAGCAGCTCGGCCAGCAGGCAGCCAAAGGCCCGCACTTCCAGGCGCTCCAGCCGCCCGGCCAGCACCTCATCGGCGCGGTCGTAACAGGAGGCGGCACCAAAGTCCCCGAGCAGCACCCGGCCCGGTGCCTCCTGCGACGAGTGAGGCATCGCGGGTTGCAAGGAGTACAGCAGGTTGTGCGCGTAGAGATCGCCGTGGAGGATGCCCCGCTCATGCAGGTGCCGGGCAGCCGCAGCCACCCCTTGCACCATGGCCATCACCTGGGCCGGAGTGAAGTTCAGATCCGCCCCATAGACATCCCGGGTGCAGGAGTCCAGGCTCGGGGGCCCCGCCAGGGTAGCGAAGGCGGGGTCTATCAGGGGCATCACCAGTGCCGGGATGCCGGAGGGATGATCGCTCACTCTCCCCATCACACCGACCAGGTTTGGATGACGACCGGCGGCCAGGGACGCAGTCATCTCGCTCAGGGGCAAGCCATCGCTGGTGACGGCCCCCTTGAAGAGCTTGACCGCCACCGCCCCGGGCCCTTCGGCACCCGCCCACTCGGCGCGATAGATGATGACGCCGGATGCTCCCTCCCCGAGCACATCCCCCAGTGAGAGCGCCTGCCAGAGGATCTCGGTAGTGAACTCCGATGTGCCGTTCAGACACACCTGCTCATCACAGAAAGGGTTGCCCGCAAAGGCCAGCCAGGACAGACGCGGCATCGAGGGCAGCCAGCTCGGCAGCGCTGGCAGGCGGTTGGCGGCGATGCGCAAAAGCTCCAAACGGTGGCAACCGGCAAGCGTCTCGGGAAGCCCAGCGAGCCGGTTGCCCGAGAGCATCAGCTTTTGCAGGGCGTCGCACTGCCCCAGCTCGTCCGGCAGTCGTTCGATGGCATTGTCGGTCAGGATCAGCCAGCGCAATCTGGTGGGCAGGGAGGCGGCCGGGACGGTCGCGATGCGGTTGGCCTTGAAGCCCACCATGGTGAGCGCTGGGCAGCGCCCCAGCACCTCGGGCAGTTCGGTGAAGTTGTTCTCGGAGCAGAAGAGGATGCGCAGCTTCTTGCATTCGGCCAGCGCGTCAGGCAACTCGCTCAGCTGGTTGCCGGTGAGATCCAGCACCTCCAGGGTCTCCTTGAGGCTCAGGATCTCGGGGGGGAACACCGCGAGGTTTTCAGCAAGTTTGAGGTGGCGGGCGCCGCAGAGTTCGCCTGCGCGAAGCTGTTCCAGGGTATGCATGGGATCGTCTCTATCAACATTCGGGCTTGCGGTGGCTCACTGCGGGGCACTCCCCCCAGACCACAAAGGAGGGGCATTATAGGGAATGACGGCCAAAGATGGCCGATTTTCTTGCAAAGCCTGCTCTTGCAAAGGCCCCCCATCGCCACACTCCCGCCCTCCGTTGCCATGAACCATCCCGGTCGCGCGCTTGGGTGGTTGAACATTTGATTGGCACCATATAGTATGGCGCCATACAAAGTCATTCGAGACTCACCATCATGATCACGCTGGAACAGAAACACCTCGCCCTGCTCGAGGATGCAGAGCGCCGCGGACACGCGGACACCCAAAACATGCGCGTCTGCTTTGAGGTGTTGACCCTCGCCGCTGCCATCGATCAGGCGTGCGCGGCGCGCCTGGCCCCACACCGCCTCTCCGAAGGCAAGTTCGTGCTGCTGTTTTTGCTGCGCGACCTGCCACAAGGGCTGGCCCCCCACGAGCTTGCCGACAAGGCGGGGGTCACACGGGCCACCATCACCGGCCTGCTCGACGGGCTGCAACGGGACGGCCTGTTGGCTCGCCACAGCGACAGCCAGGACAGGCGAAAGATCTCGGTGCGCCTGACAGAGCAGGGCCAGGCCCTGGCGCAGCACCTGCTCGATGAGCACAGCCAGTGGATAGGCACCCTGTTTGCCGGGTTCGATCAGGCAGAGCGAGAGACCCTGAGCGCCCTGCTCAAGCGGGCCTGGCTCAATGTCCTCTCATCCCGGGCAGGCTGCATTGAGGCCGCCACAGAGGAGCACCCATGACACGCAATCGCATCACGGATATCGCCCCCTCGCGCCTCGCCCAGCTCAACCGGGGAGAGGCTGAGGCAAGCAACCTGACCGAATGCCTGGCGGTGGATTTTGCCGCCCTGATGCAGTGCACCCTGCCTTCGCTCGGGCCCCAGGCGCTGGCGTCGATGCACGCCGCATCCGGGGAGGGCATTACCCGGCGCATGGCGCTGGCCGCCAGGCTGCTCCTGGCCGAGAGCGGCACGAGGGATCTTGCGGCGCTCAGCCGCCATCCCTCCGATACCGTGCGGGGCTGGGCCTGTTTCATGGTGGGCGCGAGCGAGGGGCTGTCGCTCAGCGACCGCCTGGCCCTCATTCGCCCCCTCGCCGATGACCCGCACTTTGGGGTGCGCGAGTGGGCCTGGCTCGCAATGCGCTCGACCATTGCCGCGCAGCTCGAGATGGCCATTGCCGCCCTGGTGCCCTGGACGGCGGAGCCGTCCGAGCGACTGCGACGCTTTGCAAGCGAAGCGACCCGGCCCCGCGGCGTCTGGTGTACCCATCTTGCGTCCCTGCGACAAGCACCGGAGCAGGCCCTGACGCTGCTCGAGCCCCTCAGGGCCGATCCCGCCCCTTATGTGCAGGACTCCGTTGCCAACTGGCTGAACGATGCGAGCAAAGACAGGCCACAGTGGGTCACTGACCTCTGCGCGCGCTGGTCTCGCGAAAGCCCCTGCCCCGCGACAACCCGGATTTGTCAACGCGCCTTGCGCACCTTGCGCAAGGGCCAACTCCCGAAGGAACCCCTATGACCCACTATCTGGCAGAGCTCTACACCCCCACTCCCGCCTGGCTGGCACTGAGCCAGACGGCCCGTCAGCAGTTCTTCGAGGCCATTGGCACAGGCATGGCCAACCTCGCCGCCCTCGGGGTGGAGCCCATCGCCCTGGGCGAGACCGATGCTGCCACCCTCCATGGCGCGCCCCACCCCTTCTTCGCCATCTGGCGCGGGCCGGATGCCGCAGCCATCGATGCCCTCGTCCAGGGAATAGCCGCATCGGGCTGGCACGACTACTTCGAGACGGTCAACGCCACCGGCGCCGGGGTCTCCCTGGGCGAGCACCTTGCACAGTTGGCCGCCCTGCCCTGCGCCGCCACAACCAGCCCCGCCCTGGCCTGATAACCCCTAAAAGAGCGTTATCCCACCAGGCTTTGCGTCAGTGCTGCCGACACCGGTGGCACTGTTTTCCATGCCCTGCCCTTGCAAACCCAGGTCACCACCACCTGGGAAAGCGGCGCCACAGCCCCGCTCCCTTCCCACTTCCTTCATAAAACGCTGATATCTCCTGATGCCGTGATGGCCCATTGCCGATGGCACAAGTGAGCAAGATCCGGGTCGTCGTGACGAAGGTTCGCAGCCATAGTGCTTTCAAACCAAAAGTGCTTTCAAACCAACAGTGTTTTCGACCCCCCCCCCAAAGCTTTGAACCAAAGGAGGGTTGAACCAAAGGAGGTTTGAACCAGGAGGGGGTTGAACCCATCCACTTGTCTGCCAATCCTGCATGAGCGTCGCCACCTGGCGCCATGCACATCTCGCGAGGGAACTGCCATGTCATTACTGTCCAACAAGGTCGCCATCATCACGGGCGCCAGCTCCGGTATCGGTCGCGCCAGCGCCATCCTGTTTGCCAGGGAGGGAGCCAGCGTCGTCGTCGGCGCCCGCCGCCAGCCTGAGCTGGATCTGCTGGTGGAGGAGATCCGCCATGAGGGGGGCCAAGCGGTGAGCCTGGCGGGGGATGTGAAAAGCGAAACCTATGCCCGCGCCCTGGTGGATCTCGCGCTGACCCGTTTCGGCGGACTCGATATCGCCTTCAACAACGCCGGCACCACGGGGACACCGGGCAGCGTGCCGGGGCTTGAACTGGCGCAGTGGCAGGAGACCCTGGATACCAACCTCACCAGCGCCTTTGTGGGGGCCAAGTACCAGATCCCCGCCATGCAGGCACGCGGGGGCGGCTCCCTTATTTTTACCTCCACCTTCGTCGGCCATACCCTGGGGCTGCCCGGCATGGCGGCCTATGCCGCGAGCAAAGCAGGCCTCATCGGCCTGACCCAGGTGTTGGCCGCCGAATATGGGGCACAAGGGGTGCGGGTCAACGCCCTGCTGCCGGGGGGCACCGACACCCCCATGGGGCGGGCCTTTACCGATACACCGGAGAGTCTCGCCTTTGTGCAGCATATGCATGCCCTCAAACGGCTGGCCCAACCGGAGGAGATCGCCCGCTCGGCCCTTTATCTCGCCTCCGATGCATCGAGCTTTACCACCGGCATTGCCCTGCTGGCCGATGGTGGGGTATCTATTTGTCGCACATGACCTTGTCGCACCCAGGATCCTGCGGCTGCAAACCTACGTGAGAGCGTCCTATGTCTGATTACGCCCGCATCGCCGATGCCATCCGTTTTATCGCAAGCCAGGTGGCGCGCCAGCCCACCCTGGACGAGATAGCGGCGCACGTGCACCTAAGCCCCTTTCACTTCCAGCGGCTGTTCAGCCGCTGGGCCGGGGTTACCCCGAAGCGCTACTTGCAGGTGCTGACCCTGGAGCGGGCCAAGGCGCTGCTGCAGGAGTCGCGCCCGCTGCTGGAGGTGGCCGATACCCTGGGCCTGAGCAGCGGCTCGCGGCTCTATGATCACTTCGTGCAGCTAGAAGCGGTGACGCCGGGCGAGTACAAGCAGCGCGGGGCCGGGCTGGTGATCGATCACGGGGTGCACGACACTCCCTTCGGCCAGGCATTTGTCGCCCTGACCCAACGGGGGGTGTGCAACTTCTCGTTTCTCGATGACCAGGCCCCACAAACGCCGCTGAGTGCCCTCGCCCAGCGTTGGCCTGAGGCAGAACTGCGAGAAGCGCCCTCACGCACCCAAAGCGTCATCCACACCATGTTCGATGGCAGCAAGACACCGGACCGCCCCCTTTCCTTGCACGTGAGCGGCACCAACTTTCAGATCAGCGTCTGGCGGGCGCTGCTGCAGATCCCGCCCGCCAAGGTAGTGAGCTACGCCCAGGTGGCGAGCGCCGTCGGCAACCCCAAGGCCGCCCGCGCCGTGGGGCTGGCGGTGGGCGCCAACCCGATCGCCTTGATGATCCCCTGCCACAGAGTCATCCAGCAAAACGGCAAACTCGGCGGCTATCACTGGGGCGAGACCCGCAAACAGGCGATACACGCCTGGGAAGCGGCGAGGTATGAATGAACGTGACTTTTTTCTGCCCGGCCTGATGGGGGAGAAACCGGAGTGTTGGTTGTGAGGCAGCAGACAATCAGGTAGCGCCAAACGAGCAGGATGCGATATAAAACGGGAACATTAGAAGAGTCAGGGCGCAGACAGCCCCTTTTGTTGCTTTGGCGAGGCATTGTGCTCAGCTATGTCGCCCCCATCGAATTGACAAAGAGACACGTAGGGTGCAATAAGCGCAGCGCATTGCACCATTTGCTGAGCTGCTTTATGCAAGATATGAGGCACAAAATTAGCGGTGCAATTTCATTGCACCCTACGGCACTATGTGACATAACGCCCACATTTGCGGATGGTTTGGAGCGCAGCGGAGACCAGTCCGACAACATGCGTTGCTACAAATTGTTTGGCACAAGCTTTAAAGGCTCATGAATAAAAGGCTCGGTTTCAAATACGCTAGCGATATCTGATAGATTACCAATCTTTAACGAATATGCCCCTGCAGCTTGCTTTTGCTTAAATGCAATTCTCCACTCATGCTGCCATTCATAATCAGAAAATTTATCGAAAATGTCCATTTGGCCATGATGTTCTTCACGGCTTAAATACGAGATCTGCTTTGCAATAACATTATCTTCTCGTGGAGTGTATATGTTTACATCTTTCGAAAGAGCACTTATCAACCTATTCTCAAACTCAATAATTTTTGACCCACCTATAACAACTGCCCGATTACCAAATTTAATAAATTTATCAGATAGGAAAAGACCTGAAGCACCTGACTCCAATATTTTGCCGTCACTGATTTTGGTCATACTGTAAATGTTAGTATCACCTTCATGGTTGTAGCGTAGGTCCACTTTACCTACAGCACCTTCCACAACATGATCCCCTAGTGTGATTGTGAGTCCCTCAGTTTTATAGGTTGCAGCTAAACCTTCGTGAATATCTCCGCGAAGTGCTACATCTGCATCCTCGTAGCCTCTGAAATAGTCAATGTTATTCATGAATAAGAGACCATCATGCAAGAATGAATCCACATACTTCTCATCCATAAATTTGATAAGAACTCGAAATATTTTATAGGGGTCTTCCATAACGCGATATCCCTTAAGTCTTGTAACGTTTCAAACAGGAGGGTGTATTAGCACATCCCGACCGAAGGCTCTTTCTTCTTTGACTTGCTAACTTCCTTCATCGGAGTCAGACTGATTTTTTATCTCATTGATGAGATCGGATACACTTTTCGCTTTCCAAGCAGAAATTAATGACCTAGCGAGCCAAATAGTCGTCAAAACTGCCGACATCATAAAAAAGGCTTCCCATGTAGAAGCTTCAAAGTAAGCTTTTTTAAAATCTGATGTAGCGAATACAACCAATATAGTAACCAGAATTCCGAATGGTGATATCCACCCCTTGCTTTGTTCAATTGAGGACACATGCTCATTCAACACTAACCGGAGCTTATCTTCTGTGATTTGGATAATTTCTTGTTGGAGATTTGTGTGCACTGCTGCAACATCAATCGTCTTTCTATTGTATCTACCTGCGAGGTTACTCATGAGTATCCTCCAGATCTATATACACTTGAATTTCAAATTTCGTTACCTCACCAATCGAATAACACGCAAACATTGCATAAACTTTTCGTTCATCTGTGCTTCCGAGCTCAAATGGTGTTTTCAAGGTTCTACCAAGTGAATTATTCCAATTGTAAAGGGTAGCAACGGCGTGATCTTCTCGACCTTCAAATTCAAAATGCCCATCTGGATACTGGTCTTCATCAGCAATAAATTTAAAGTTGAGTTTCATATCCCAATCGTATGCTCGAAACTCCAACCATATACTTTCATTTTTTGGCACTAGCACATTTGCATCATGTATCCGCTGCAAACTACCCATGGTTACTTTCATGATTGCTACCCGACCCCTTTCCTCATTCCGAATAGTTGTGAAGTTAACAGTAATTAGATGGAAGGCGGTACTAATCCAATATCAGAGCCTTCCGTATAACTCCGCTTCATCTTCACAATCACCAAAAAATTCATTTAAAATCATAACATTACCAAACTTTCACTGGTATCTGAGCGTATTCACTTCTATCCACTGCGGCGCCCACTGCCGCTCGGGGGCTCGCCCCATTCCCGAATAACAGCAAGGCTACCGCAGGGCAGCCTTCCGTTTGCTGCCTTTAACCAACGCTGTATCTCTGGTCTGCTGCATCGGTGACTCCAAAGAGGCCATATCCAGACGGCTATCCTAACGAGCGAGAGAGACAAGAAAAAGCGGAAGGTGGACGTTTCCCAAGCCAGATCAAGAAATTACCCCATCTTGGGGGGGGTATCAGCAGGTCGCATCACCACCATGCATCAAGATGGGGCATCGATACGGCGGGTATCCGGATCCATTGCCCACATGGCACTTGGTGGAAAGGGGTTGCTCCCCCCTCCCCAGCCCGGAGAAACCACAGCCTGCCGCCCTATGTGGACGCGATGGATGGCACTCTATCGATCGACCCAGGCACTCACCACGACAACGTTGGCAACAGAGCCCTCACCCCCTTCGCCAGGAGCAAAATTTTCTCGCAAACGATTGGAAAAAGAAAAGGCGCCTCAAGGGCGCCTTTTTGACAGTTTTGCATTATCGGCAAGGAAAGCGGTGAGCGCTTATTCCCATTCGATAGTGGCAGGCGGCTTGCCGGAGACGTCGTACACCACGCGGGAGATGCCATTGATCTCGTTGATGATGCGATTCGACACGTGGCCAAGGAAGTCGTACGGCAGGTGGGCCCAGTGGGCGGTCATGAAGTCGATGGTCTCGACGGCGCGCAGCGCAATGACCCAGTCGTACTTGCGGCCATCGCCCATGACGCCGACGGAGCGCACCGGCAGGAAGACGGCGAACGCCTGGCTGACCTGGTTGTAGAGGTCGGCCTTGCGCAGCTCTTCGATGAAGATGGCGTCAGCCTTGCGCAGCAGGTCGCAGTACTCTTTCTTCACTTCGCCAAGCACGCGCACGCCCAGGCCCGGACCCGGGAAGGGGTGACGGTAGAGCATGTCGTAGGGCAGGCCGAGTTCGAGGCCGACGCGGCGCACTTCGTCCTTGAACAGCTCGCGCAGGGGCTCCACCAGACCCATCTTCATCTCTTCCGGCAGGCCGCCGACGTTGTGGTGGGACTTGATGACGTGGGCCTTGCCGGTCTTGCTGGCAGCGGATTCGATGACGTCCGGGTAGATGGTGCCCTGGGCCAGCCACTTGGCGTTCTTGAGCTTCTTGGACTCGTCGTCGAACACGTCCACGAAGACGCGGCCGATGGTCTTGCGCTTGGCTTCCGGCTCGTCGATGCCCGCGAGGGCGGAGAGGAAGCGCTCTTCGGCGTCGACCTTGATGATGTTCAGGCCGAAGTGATCGCCGAACATGTCCATCACCTGCTGGCCTTCGTTCAGGCGCAGCAGGCCGTTGTCGACGAAGACACAGGTCAGGCGATCGCCGATGGCGCGGTGCACCAGCATGGCGACCACGGAGGAGTCCACGCCGCCGGAGAGGCCCAGGATCACCTCGTCGTCACCCACCTGCTCGCGGATGCGGGCAACGGCGTCGTCGATGATGGTGGCCGGGGTCCAGAGGCACTCGCAGCCGCAGATGTCCTTGACGAAGTGCTCCAGCATGCGGGCACCCTGACGGGTGTGGGTCACTTCCGGGTGGAACTGCACGCCGTAGAAGCGCTTGGCTTCGTCGGCCATGGCGGCGTGGGGGCAGGTCGCGGTCTGGGCGATGGTGGTGAAGCCGGCGGGGATCTCGGTGACCTTGTCGCCGTGGCTCATCCAGACATCCAGCAGGGCATTGCCGTTGTCGGCAATGGCGTCTTCGATGTTGCGCAAGAGAGCGCTGGTCTTGCCGGACTGGCCCAGCACTTCGACCTGGGCGTAGCCGAATTCACGCAGGTTGGAGGACTGCACCTTGCCGCCGAGCTGCTCGGACATGGTCTGCATGCCGTAGCAGATACCGAACACCGGCACGCCGGCATTGAACACGTACTCGGGGGCCCGCGGGCTGCCCGCCTCGGTCACGGATTCCGGGCCGCCGGAGAGGATGATGCCGCTCGGGTTGAACTCGCGGATCTGCTCTTCGGTTACGTCCCAGGCCCACAGCTCGCAGTAGACGCCGATTTCACGGACGCGACGGGCGATGAGCTGGGTGTACTGGGAACCGAAATCCAGGATAAGGATACGGTGGGCGTGAATGTCTTTAGTCATTTTATTCCTGCATCAGGCTGATGTTGTCACAAAAAGCACGGGATAAAAAAAGGGTGGAAAAACGGGGCGCAGAGCCCCGTTTCATCAGCCCATCCGGTAGTTGGGGGCTTCTTTGGTAATGGTCACGTCGTGAACGTGGGACTCTTTCATCCCGGCGCCCGAGATGCGCACGAACTCGGCCTTGGTGCGCATGTCGTCGATGGTCGCGCTGCCGGTCAGACCCATGGAGGAGCGCAGGCCGCCCATCTGCTGGTGGATGATCTCCTTGAGGCGGCCCTTGTACGGCACGCGCCCTTCGATCCCTTCCGGCACCAGCTTGTCGGCGGCGTTGTCGGTCTGGAAGTAGCGGTCGCTGGAGCCCTTGGACATGGCACCCAG
Source organism: Aeromonas sp. FDAARGOS 1418 (assembly GCF_019048585.1). Classification (NCBI taxonomy): domain Bacteria; kingdom Pseudomonadati; phylum Pseudomonadota; class Gammaproteobacteria; order Aeromonadales; family Aeromonadaceae; genus Aeromonas; species Aeromonas sp. FDAARGOS 1418. The sequence goes on from NZ_CP077387.1 coordinate 3,274,211, forward strand.
AGAGCCCATGCCGCGGTAGGACTTGAAGGAGCGGCCCTGATAGAGCTCGATCTCGCCCGGCGCCTCTTCGGTACCGGCGAACATGGAGCCCACCATGACGCAGCTTGCGCCCGCGGCGATGGCCTTGGCCACGTCACCGGAGAAGCGGATGCCGCCATCGGCAATCACCGGCACGCCGGTGCCTTCCAGGGCGTCCACAGCGTCGGAGATGGCGGTGATCTGGGGCACGCCCACGCCGGTCACGATACGGGTAGTACAGATGGAGCCCGGGCCGATACCAACCTTGACGGCGTTGACACCCGCTTCCACCAGCGCCTTGGCGCCCGCGGCAGTGGCGACATTGCCGCCGATGATTTGCAGGTCAGGATAGGCTTCACGGGTCGCCTTGATGCGATCCAGCACGCCCTGGGAGTGGCCGTGGGAGGAGTCAATCAGCAGCACGTCCACACCGGCTTCCACCAGGGCGGCGACACGCTCTTCGTTGCCGGCACCGGCACCGACGGCGGCACCGACCCGCAGACGGCCACGCTCGTCTTTGCAGGCGTTGGGCTTGCGCTCGGCTTTCTGGAAGTCCTTCACGGTGATCATGCCCTTGAGCTTGAAGTCGCCGTTGACCACCAGCACCTTCTCGATGCGGTGCTTTTGCATCAGGGCCACCACCTCTTCACGAGGGGCCCCTTCACGCACGGTCACCAGACGATCTTTCTGGGTCATGATCTGTTCGACGGTCTGGGAGAGATCGATGACGAAGCGCACGTCACGGCCGGTGATGATACCCACCAGCTGGTTGCCGTCAGTCACCACGGGGTAACCGGCGAAACCGTTCTTGTGGCTCAGCTCCTTGATCTGGGCGATGGTCATGTCAGGGCGCACGGTAACGGGGTCGCTGACCACGCCGCTCTCGTACTTCTTGACCTTGCGCACTTCGGCAGCCTGCTGCTCGATGGACATGTTCTTGTGAATGAAGCCGATACCGCCTTCCTGGGCCAGTGCGATAGCCAGACGGGCTTCGGTCACTGTGTCCATGGCAGCGGAGATCATCGGGATATTCAGCGTGATCGCAGACGTGAGCTTGGTACGCAGGTCGGCGGTATTGGGGAGAACAGTGGAGTGGGCTGGAACCAACAGTACATCGTCGAAGGTCAGCGCTTCTTTGGCAATCCTGAGCATGGCAATATCTCACCGTTGAGGAGTGGGGGTGTAAAATATTGCCGACAAATTTTACTCATGCATTGGGCAGTGGTAAAGAAGTTTTTTGAATTTTTTATGGCGTAGCCCGATTTAACGCCACCAACAGGGCAAAAAACCAATAAATTCAGCCGTAACCATGCCGTTTTTCCCGACAAGATGATCTTTTTTGCCGTTGAGCCCCTTTCTGCCGCCAGTCTCCCGGAACGGCCTTTTTTCCCTCGCGGCCGTCAGCCAGACCGGCGGTCAGTTCCCCTGATAGCGGCCCGGCTTGTGCCAGTTCATCAGCATGGCGTTCATGGCCAGCGCACTCAGGGTTGACCAGAGCAGCAGGGGAAGCGGCAGGGTGAGCAGAGAGAGCGCAAACACCAGCACATCCAGCACCATCTGGCTCTTTCCCGCATTGATGCCGGTGCGCCGTTGTAGCCAGAGCGTCACCACGCCGGTGCCCCCCACGGAGGCATTGTGGCGCGCCAGAGACAAGACCCCCATGCCGAGGAAGGTTCCCCCCACCAGGGCGGCAAACAGGGGATGGACATAGCTCACCGTCAGCAGCAGCGGCACCGCCTGGGTGGCCGCCGAGAGGGCGACGTTGACGATCAGCGTCTTGAGGGTGAAGGCGCGCCCCATGGTGGCGTAGCAGAACACCATGAAGGGCAGGTTCACCAGGAAGAAGAGCACGCCGATGGGCAGGGTGCTGACATGGGCGATCAGCAGGGCGATGCCCGCGATGCCACCGGTGATCATGCCGGAACACTTGAGCAGATTGAGCCCCACGGCGATAAACATGACCCCGAGCACCATGCCGTAGACATCGTCCTTGAGGGTATGGGCCAGCCCCCTGCCCGCGGCCGCTGGCTGCATGGTCATTTCACCTTCCATATGACTCCTTAGATCCGATGTGATGGTGGCATCCGTTGCCCGACAACCAGGCCGCATTGGGGCTGATGGCGGCGACCCGTTCACCTTGCCGTCCCCACCCCCCAATCTTGCACTCCCCCGCCCCCTGATGTCGCCATCATGGGGATGACAAGGCACAGCAAAAAGAGCGCCAATCAAAACAAGAGTCCGCGATACCATAAATAATCGGATTTAAATTCTGATAAATACGCAATATGCAGGTAGAATGCACCACTTCAGTGATCGGCCATCACAGTGGCGCAGCATGTTTACCCGAGTCACCGAGAAAGGCCTCGTGGTATCCCCTTCACAGCCCGGTTTTTCGGCAGATCATGTCGCTAGGATGCCGCTTTTCAGCATGGATGATGCTTGTCATGGGGGAAATCCGGGGGCCAAACGGCGTGTTTCTTCGGGGCGGGCTCCAGGGGCGGATGTGGATGGAGCGCACCAATCAAGTGCACTTGCACCATCATGGGGCAACTGAGTGGCACGGTTTGCCTTGCACCGCGGCGCAAAGGCGACATGGGCACCGCTTTGCTCACTGCCATGAGCACTGCAATATGCAGAGCATGGAGTGACTCGGGCGGCGGATGCACTACTTCCCTTCCCTCTAGCCCCCTTCCCATGAGCGTGCTGGTCGCGAGTCCACAGGTCTGCCCATTCACCAGCCCCTCCGCAGCCAGAGTCCCATCAGGATGGGGCATCCATTCAGGCATAGGCAGAAGGCAGAATAAAAAAGTCGGCCCGAAGGCCGACTCGCTGCACCTTGTGACAGGGCTTCCTTACTTGAGGTATTTGCCGTCAGCACCGACCTTGCCCGGGCCGTTCAGTACCCAGACCCGCGCCGAATAGGCGGGCACCGCAAAGCTCAGGCTGCCGTTGCTGACGCTCTGGCTCGCACCGGTTACCGCGTCCGTGTAGGTGCCGTTCTTCAGGCCACTCAGGTTTATCTGCTGGGCCGAGTTGGCCGCAAGGCCCACGGCAGCGTAGCTCCCTTGGGCGCTCAGATCACGCACGAAGCTGATGCCGCTCCCCCACTCGTTCACCTGGCTCATGGGCGCCTTTTGCAGGGCGGGCACCGCCTTGCGGATCTGGTTCAGGCGCTTGATGTGCTGATAGAGCGGGTGGCTCGGGGTGGCGGAGTTGTCCAGCACATCCCCGTAGTAGGCACGACCGGTCTGATCCACCGTCATGGTGGCCCCGTCGATGTCCTGGGGCTTGCCCGCCTGGAACATCACCTCCTCCCCGTAGTAGAGGGTCGGGATCCCCCGCGCCGTCCAGAGCAGGTTGTAGGTCATGGCCGCATTGCCCTCTTCCCCGCCGTAGCGGTACTTGAAGTCGTTGTCCGGCCCCACGTCGTGGTTCTGGAAGAAGGTGATGAGCTTGGTGGCATCCCCATAGACCCAGTCCATGGCGAAAATCCCCCCTACCCCGCCAAAGTTCCCCCGGGTGACGTTGTCACGGAAGGTGGAGAAGAGGGAGAAGTCCAGAACCGAGAGGCCGGAATCGCCCCCTGCACGGGGATTGGCCGGGTTGGCCGTGGTGCGGGTGTACCACCAGGGGCGGATCACCGCCGAGGCATTGTCGTTGGCCAGCTCAGAGCCCCAGCCGGTGCCCTTGACCAGGTTTTCGCCAAAGACGAACAGCCCCGGCTTGTGGGCCTGCCAATCATGAACATAGGTCAGCAGTTCGTCCCGCTCGATGTGCTTCAAGGTATCGATACGGATGGCATCGACCCCCATGTCGAGGTACTGACGAATGGCGCCGTTGAGGTAGTCCTTGACGTTCTGGTTGCCGGTGGCGAGATCGATGCAGTCCCCCGCCATGTGCTTGCGCTGCAGGGCAAGCGGGCTCTCCCAGTCACCGCCGGACATGAAACCGTCCAGGTGATACCAGGCGGGATCCAGGGTCTGGGCGTCGATGCCGAAGAAGCGGTTGGGGTTGTAGCCTGCACTCGGCACGGTGGCGCCTGTCTTGGGGTCCACCAGGGGCTGGGTGCCCGCCGGATCGGACTGGCAGCGGGCCTTGTACCAGTCGGGCGCCGCCGGGTTGTCGTCGTCACAGCGGTTGGCGCTGGCGTAGTCCCCGAGATTGCCCTGATAGGGGCCATTGTTGATGAGTCCCTGGCTCGACCCCGCCGGTACGTAGTATTTGACGGGCAGGCGATCGATCCAGGTCTTGCCGCGCAGGCCGTACTGGCTCGAGTGGTTGAGCACCACATCCTGGATCACCTTGAGCCCCTTGGCGTGGGCCGCCTGGATGAACTCCCGGTAACCCGCCCCCGGCGACTCCAGACGGGGATCGACCCGGTAGAAGTCGTAGGCATGGTAGCCGTGGTAGTCGAGGCCGGAGCGGTTCTCCACCGGCGGCGTCACCCAGATGGCGGTGAAGCCGAGATCCTTGATGTAGTCGAGCTTGGCGATCAACCCCTTGAAGTCGCCACGCCACTGGGGATCCCCCGCCTTGTAGCGATCCCGGTTGTAGTAGTTGTTGCTGGCATCGCCATCATAGAAGCGGGCAGTCAGCAGGAAGTAGATGCTCTCGGCACGAAAATCGCCGCTCGCCACCCCCTGCTCGCCGATGCGGTACTCGAAGCGCTGCTCGCGCTGATTGCCGCTGGCGTCGATGGCAAGGGTGCGGATCACCAGATCCGTGCCGCTCCCCTTGTCACTCGCCAGCAGGGGTTGGCCTGCATAGCGGGCCGATGCCGTGGTGGGCTGGCTGCCGTCCGTGGTGAAATGCACGGCGGGGGCGCTGTCCTGATCGTCGCTCACCCCCAGGGTGATGGACTGGCTGTCCACATAACTCCCCGGGGACGGGGTGGCCGTCACCGTGGGGGCCTGCAGATCGGCCCCGGCCAGCGTCTCCACCTCGATGGCCTTGCGCAGGCTGTCAAAGCAGATGCGATAGCTGGTGTTGGCGCTGACCAGGTAATCCTGGGCCGGATACGCCTCGGTCCAGTCCCCCTTGTGGTCAATTTTGAAGCGGGGGTTGCTGCTGCCAAAGGCCTGCTCGGTGCAGAAGGTGGTGCCATCCTCGCTGGTCATGGGGGTGAGCCCCCAGTTGTTGGCCGTGCCCCGGAAGTACCAGCTGTCGCTGCTCTGTCCTGCCCCGACTACCACGCTCACGCTGCTGCTGCCCTTGGCGCCCTGATCGTCGGTGACCGTGAGGCCATAGGTGAAGGTGCCGGTCTGGGTGGTGTTGACAACGATGCTCTCCGTGGTCTCGCCGCTGCTCCACAGATAGCTCGCGATCTGGCCGTCGGGATCCGTGGAGTCGCTGCCGCTCAAGGTGAGCGACGCCCCCTGGGTCACGTTCACCGTCCCCCCCGGGGTAATGACCGCGAGCGGCGGCTGGTTGTCATCCCCAAGGGGGGTGATGCTGTAGGCCAGGGTCTGATCGTTGACCTGGATGCGCACCGTGCCCACGGTGCTCCAGAAGATGTCGCCGCCACTTTTCTCCAGCACGCCGTCGCCGTTGCTGTCGCCAAAGTTGACGGCCCAGTCCCCAGCCTGATCAAACTTGAGGCGCTGGCTCGCCTTGCCATCCAGGTAGGCTTCCACCTGCCACAGGTGATCCCCTACCAGGGTCATGGGGAGGCTGGCCCAGCCATTGAAGGTGCCGCGCACGTTGAGCTGCGGCAAGGTGCTGGCAAACCCCGAAACCTCGCAACTGGCCACCGCCGTCGCACTCACCGCCTGGGTGCTCGCGTTGATGCGGATCTGGTACGCCGTGTTGGCATTGACCCCGTAGTCGGCCGCCGGGTAGCTCTGCTGCCAGTTGCCGTACCTGTCTATCTTGAAGCGCGGGCCGCCGCTGGCATCCCCGCTCACGAAGCGCTGACAGGTATCAAAATTGACGCCGTCCGTCGACGTCATGGCGGTCGCCGCCCATCCATTCGCGGTGCCCCGGAAGAACCACTCCGCCGCCGTGCTCGGCGCCGTGATCAGGGTTCCCAACAATCCGGCCGCGAGTATCCATCTAGCCATTGATAGTCCTTTATTTTCATTGTTTGTGTGTGATACCGGTGTGTCCCGGCATTCCCCCATCCGCAACGTCCCGCCTTCAGATGAGCCCGACCAGTCTAGAGTCCCCCATGACCATTTCATGGCCAATGCGCGCAAAATGTGACCACTGTCGACCTCATCATGGGCTGTATGTGATTGATAGCGCTTTCATTTCCTGGCGCAGAAGTGAGGGGCCCCCCATCGGGGAGAGCAAGATGGCCGCCCTCCGCGACCACCTCGGGCACAGGGTCAGCCCCTGCCTCCTGCACGGCGCCGTTGCCATCGGGGACACTTGCCCCCATGATGCAATCCCCCTTGCCATCTCGGGCAACAGGGCGGTTCATTCAGGGAGAGACGATGAGACCATCGGATTACGGGAGATTGCTCGCGCTGGCAGCCATCTGGGGTGCCAGCTTTTTGTTCATGCGCATCGCGGCGCCGGCGTTCGGCTCGGTCAACACCACCTTCTTGCGGGTCTTCTTCGCCCTCATCGGGCTGGCCGCCATGCTCCTGCTGCTGCGCACCCCCATGCAGTTTCAGGGCAAGCTCAAATCCATCATGGTGCTTGGCATCATCAACTCCGGCGTCCCCTTCCTGATGTATGCCGTGGCGGCCCTCTGGCTGCCCGCGGGGTATTCCGCCATCCTCAATGCCACCACGCCCCTGATGGGCGCCCTCATCGGCTTCTCCTTCTTTCACGAGGCGCTGACCTTGCGCAAGTGGGCCGGGGTCATGCTGGGGTTGATGGGCATCGGGCTCATCACCACCACCGGGGAGGTTGACCTGAGCGGACAACTGGCCATCGGGGTGCTGGCCTGCCTCATCGCCACCGCCTGCTATGGCTGCGCCGGCTTTCTGACGAGACGCTGGGTCACCGAGCGGGGAGGCCTGGACGCCAAACTGGTGGCCTTTGGCAGCCAGATAGGGGCCGTCCTCTTCCTGCTTCCCTTCTTCGGCTACACCCTGGCGACCGGCCCCGCCGTCGACTGGGCCCAGCCTGGGGTCTGGGCCAGCGTGCTGGCGGTCGGCTTCCTCTGCACCGCCTTCGCCTATCTGCTCTATTTCAGGCTGATCGCCGACATCGGGCCCCTGCGAAGCCTCACTGTCACCTTCCTCATTCCGCCCTTCGGCATCCTGTGGGGCTATCTGGTGCTGGGGGAAACCCTCACCGGCGGCTTCGTGTTCGGCGGCGCCGTGGTCTGCCTCGCGGTCTGGCTGGTGACCAGTCCCGCCAGAGCCGTCAAGTCGGCCAAGGCACAAGCCTAGGCTCCGCGTCATCTGCCGGGCCCATGGCTCGGCAGATGGGCGCAACTGGGGTAAGATGACCCCCATCGTTTCTCCCGCCCCGGCGGACACCACAGCAGGGCCAGCCTTGAATCACCTCGAACCCGCCAGTCAGAGCAGACAACAGCAGATCTTCACCGTCACCCGCCTCAACAGCGCCGTGCGCATGATCCTGGAGCAGGATCTGGGGCTGGTGTGGCTCACCGGCGAGCTCTCGAACCTCGCGATGCCAAGTTCCGGCCACTGGTACTTCTCCCTCAAGGACATGTCGGCCCAGGTGCGCTGCGCCATGTTCAAGGGCAACAACCGCCGGGTGCCGTTCCGTCCCCAGGATGGCATGCAGGTGCTGGTGCAGGCGCGAGTCTCCCTCTATGAACCCCGGGGCGACTACCAGCTCATCATCGAGTCCATGCAGCCCGCCGGGGATGGCATGCTGGCCCTGCGCTTCGAGGAGCTCAAGCGCCGCCTCGGGGCCGAAGGGCTCTTTGACGAAGGGCGCAAGCGCCCCTTGCCCCAGGAACCCCGCGCCGTCGGGCTGGTCACCTCCGCCACCGGCGCCGCCCTGCACGACATGCTGACCGTCTTGCGCCGCCGCGCCCCGGACTTGCCCGTTTTCATCTACCCGACCCAGGTGCAGGGGAGCGCCGCCACCGCCCAGATCGTCTCGGCCATCATGCTTGCCAATCGCCGCGCCGAGGTGGATGTGCTCATCGTCGGACGCGGCGGCGGTTCCCTTGAAGATCTCTGGTGCTTCAACGAAGAGGCGGTGGCACGGGCCATCGCAGGCTCCGCCATCCCCGTGGTGAGCGCCGTAGGACACGAGGTGGACGTCACCATCAGCGACTTTGCCGCCGACCTTCGTGCCCCCACCCCCTCTGCCGCCGCCGAGCTGGTGGCGCCTGACAGGAGCACCCGTGCCCAGCGCCTCGTGCACCTGCGCCAGCGGCTTACCCAGGCCATGAGCCGTCACCAGGTCGCCGCCCGCCATGGCTTCGTCCTGCTGCAGAAGCGGCTCGATCATCAGGATCCCAAGCGACGGCTGGAGCAGCAGTCCCAGCGCCTCGACGAGCTCGACCGCCGCTTGCAGCAGCACCTGCGTGATCGCCTGCACCAGGGGGAGCGGCGCCTCGCGGGCCTCGCCATGCGCCTGCAGGCCAGAAGCCCCGAAAAGCTGCTGGCCATCGGCAAACGTCGTCACCAGCTTGCCGAGGAGCGCCTCCATGCCCTCATCGCAAAACGCCAGGATCTCGCCCGCCACCGCCTCGCCATGCTGGGAGCCCGCCTCGACGGCATCAGCCCGCTGGCCACCCTGGGGCGCGGTTACGCCATCGTGCGCACCCCCTCCGGGGAGGTGATCCGCCGCGCATCCCAGGTCAATGCAGGCCAGACCCTGATCACCACCCTCGCAGAGGGAGCGCTGCGAGTGCGGGTGGACGAGGTCGACAACTGCTGACAAAAAGTGGGGGCTTGCACCAGGCCCCCGCCACCTTTCTGTGCTCCGATAGCCCGTTATACCCGAGCATGACCGGCCATCTTGCCCGGGTGGCCGGATGGTTTCTCGCCCCCCTTGATCCCCCCCGGTGGATTGCACCTCAGATACTCGAACAACCCGGCCTGCAAATTCACGTTCCAGAAACGCCCCGCCAGGGTGAGGGCGAGACGCTCGGCCGAGAGCCGTGCCAACCCGTGTCGCTGCCAGGCCTCAAAGAGCGGCATCAGGTGGGAGACCAGCCCCTGTGGCAATTGAGACAACGCCAGCCATCCGGTGTCGAGCCCCCCTCTCAGCAACCCGTCGAGACGGGCATCAGGATTGGGCCTCATCACCATGCCGGGAGCACGCACGCCCTTCGCCTGCGCCTCATGCCAGGGCGCCAGATCCCGGCCATACATGAGGCCGTGGCCGTGAATGTTGCCCCCCGCCCCTGCGCCGAAGGGCAGGATCTCGGCGCCCCACTTGGCCATCTGGTTGTAGCGGCTCTGCTCGGCATCGATGCGCCGCCAGTGGCTGCAGGAGAGCCGCTCCCAACCCCCCGCCTCCAGTGTCCGGGCCCCGTCGGCATACATGACTGCCCGCTGCTGGCCATCGGCGGCCCAGCCCAGGGTGCCTTTCTCGTCGGCGCGCGCCAGGTTGGTGCCCGCCATGGAGATGAGTTGATAGAGATCCACCCCGAGCACCCCGCTCGCCATCACATCCGCGATATCCTGGCGCCACACGGCCTCATCCTGCCCCGGCAGACCGAAGATGAGATCCGCCACGATCACCGCCTCGTTGTGGCGGGTCAGCGCCGCCAGCCGGGCCAGCAAGGTCTCCCTGTCATCGAAGCGGGCCGCCTGCTGGCGCACGCGGGTATCAAAACTCTGCACGCCGAACGAGAAGCGATTGAAGCCACCCGCCAGGGCCGTCTGCCACTTCTCGTCATCAAAGCCGTTGAGCCGCCCCTCCAGGGTCAGCTCCGCATCCACGGTCAGGGGAAAACGGCGGATGGCGCTGGCCAGGCGGGCGAGATCGCCCGCCGCCATGTCGGTTGGCGTGCCGCCCCCCACATAGACCGCCGAGAAAGGCCGGCTCTGGACGAGCGGCGTCTCGGCTGCCTGGCGCAGCGACCCGCAGAGTGCCTCCATGTAGCGGCTCATGCGCGTCGGATTGGCGCCGTTTTCGAAGAAGTTGCAAAAACTGCAGCGCTTGCGGCAAAACGGGATATGGATATAGAGCGCTCGGGCCTTGGCCTCGCTCTCCTGCTGCCACCATGCTTGCCAGCCGGCATCGTCCAGCATCAGGGGGGCGGCCCCTCCCCGGCTGGCATGGGCCGACGTCTTGGCGGTGAAGGCGAATTTGAGGGGATCCGGGGTACAAAACCCCGTCATGGTCGAAGAAAGCTGGAGAGTCGTCACTGGGGTTACCCTGCGTAAATAACGCAAATGATAACGAATATCAGTTGCAGGTATTTGTGCTGGATCAAGTCGGGAAGGAAGTCGTCACTCTGTCTCCATCAGGGCAACAGCGCGTCAGACAAGGAAGGCGTGAAACAACAAGGGAAGAGAGCCACTCTCCCACTGGAGAGTGGTGGCACACACAGGATCAGGCGGTTGATTCAAGGCTCCCGACGGGAGCGCCGCGCCGATACCGGCTGACGGGGGTCAGCCATTGCCGATGATGATGGCAACCCGGCGATTTTCCGCTCGTCCGGCAGCGGTCGCGTTGTCGGCGATGGGCGCCTCTTCTCCGCGGCCGCGGATATCCAGGTTCCCCTGGGGCATACCCACCGACACCAGGACATCGGCCACCGACCGTGCCCGCTTGAGGGAGAGTTGCTGGTTGTAGGCCTCATCACCGTTGGAGTCGGTATGACCGTCCACCCGTGCCCGGTTCAGTCCTACCTCAATCAGGGCCTTGCCGAGTTTCTCCACCACCTGGCGGGTCTCGGGGTTGAGGGCCCCCACATTGTTGGCGAACAGCACCTTGTTGGAGATATCCAGGGTCCATCCCTCGTCGGTCAGGTGAAAGCCCTGCTCCTTCAAGGCGGCGATCTGCTCCGCCGTGAGCCCCTGGGGAGGGCTCTGGCACGCCGCCAGCACACTCAGCAACAGTGCCACCAGGCCCGCTTTGATCGGGTTCAACATGCGCATTCTTATCATCCTTTCACTATTTCCGGTTCAACTTCACGTGCTCGTTTTTCGTGTTTCTCTCTCCTCCCTGCGTTGTCGTTTGGCTTGATACATGGCGTCGTCTGCCCATTGCAGCAGGGCATCCGCCGTCCTCCCCTGCTCGGGATAGCGGGCAGAGCCGATGCTGATCCCCACCCCGAGATGGCGACCGTCACTCAATACCACGGGGGTGTTCATGGCCTGCTGCACTCGCCCTATCACCTCGCGCACCTCGTCCTCCCCATGGATCGGGGTCAGGAGGATGACGAACTCATCTCCCCCCAGCCGGCAGACCAGATCCAGGGGCCTGAGCTGATGCTGCACCCGCCGCGCCACGGCGATCAGCACTTCGTCGCCGATGCCGTGGCCCAGGTTGTCATTGATCTGCTTGAAACGATCGCAATCCAGATAGAGCAGGGCAAAACCTTTATGCCCCTTGTTGCCTGCCAGGATGGCCTGCTCCATGCGAGCCTCGAACAGAGCGCGGTTGGGCAGACCGGTCAGGGGATCATGGGTTGCCTGATGCAGCAGGCTGGCGTTCTCCCGCTTCTGGTGGGCCTGCCAGGCTTCCAGCTCATCGAGCAGCGAATTGAAATCCTCGCCCAGCTCGTGCAGCTCGGCGATATTGGCCGCCGGCGCCCGCTCCTTGAGGGCCCGCTGGCGGCTGACGTTGTAAGCCACCTCGGTCAGGGCCTTGAGGGGTGCCGTGATGGAGCGTTGCATCCGGCGCGCCACATGGAGTGCCCCGAGAATACTGATGAGCAGGCACACCAGGGTAGCCAGCAAGGTCTGCAACAGGAATCGCAACAGGTACTGGCCGTGACCGACCAGATGCACCCTGGCTATCTCCATTTGTGCTCGCGCACCATGGGGAGCGCCACGGGCCCCGGCAGGATCAGGCGGGCCAGGTGCTGCTCCAGGGTGGTCCAGGGGGTAGTGATGTCCCGGCGCCAGCTCGCCAGCACCTGGCCGTCCGGCAGTACTATGCTGGCGCTGGCTATGTCTTCCCGGGAGGTGATGGTCTCCAGGGCATCCAGTGCCGCCTCCTTGTCATGGAAGACCACGGCCGCCTCAGTGGTGTAGCTGATGGCCCGCGCCACCAGCTTGAGGTTGTGATCCGCATAAAGGCGCAGCGCCAGCAGCGCCGTGACGGTCAGAAACAACCCGGCCATGCAGACGGCAGTCAGGGAGATCATCATGTGGGTGCGCCCCAGACTCTGTCGCAGGGTAAGCCTGGGAGTGGCGTGATGGACCGTCATCGCACCTCCTCATCGGCTCGCGCCAGCTTGAGCACGGCCGGGTGCACTCGTACGCCGCTGCGGGCCAGCGCATCCAGATTGACCCGAAAACGCACCCTCTCCTCCCCGGCCTGCAGACAGAAGACCGCATCGGCGATGCACTCGCGGCTCTGCTCGCTGATGCTGAGGATGGCGTGACCGCGCAGGCGCTCGAACAGGGAGAGGCGCTGCGCCGGTGCCAGCACCCCCAGATAGATGACATCGCAGCGCTGGATCAGCGACTCGTCGTCCATGTCGTAGTGATGGACCTCCACCGGTCGGCCATTGGCCTGCCGTTCGATGGTCAGAAGGGATGACGCATATTCCGTCGGCGCCGTGATGCAGAGCCGAAGTCTGGCGGGCTCGCTGGGCCAGCGGGTGTAACTGAGGATATCGAGCACGGTCTGGCGCACCATGTCGCTGCGCGCCTCGGCGGAGGTTGCCGCCATGGCCTGGTTTGCCAGCATCAGCATGCAGCACAGTGGCGCCAGCCACATCAGTAACCGGAGGTAACAAAACATCTGCATGGTGCCCGTGAGAGTGTCCAGGTCGGCGCCGGGGTAACCCGACGCCCATGATGAGAGTGCCTGCATGGCACCGCACCGAGCTTACCAGCCGGGTGGCCAGCCCCCAGAGGCAAGTGGCACGGTTGCGTCACCGGATGTCGCAGCCGTGCCTGCAAGGCGCTCAATGCCCCAGGCAGACACCGTCCATCGACACTACTTCTTGCCAATCCCATATTCGCGCAGCTTGTTGGCGATGGCGGTATGGGAGACACCGAGCCGCTTGGCCAGTTGGCGGGTGGAGGGGAACGCCGGGTAGAGCCGCTCCAGCAGGCGGCTCTCGAAACGCTTCACCGCCTCGTCGAGCCCCCCTTCGAACCACTCGTCGATGAGCGGCATGGCATCGGCCGCCACCGGCAAGTCCACGTGCTCGGGTCCAATCTCGTCCCCTTCCAGCAGGGTCATGGCGCGGTAGAGGCAGTTGCGCAGCTGGCGCACGTTGCCGGGCCAGCGGTAGGCGGTGAGGTACTCGGCCATGTTGCGGGCAAAGCGCGGGCGCGGGCGCTGCAGTTCGCTGGCAAAGCGCGACACGAACTGCTGGGCCAGGGCCATGATGTCCGCCTTGCGCTCGCGCAGCGGCGGCAGATTGAGGCTAAGCACATTGAGGCGGTAGTAGAGATCTTCGCGAAACTTCCCTTCATGGACCAGATCCAGCAACTGCTTCTGGGTGGTGCAGATGAAGCGCACGTTGACCCTCACCTCCTGCTCGTCACCGACCCGGCGAAACACGCCATCTTGCAGCACTCGCAGGAACTTGGTCTGCAGATGGGGGGACATGTCGCCGATCTCGTCCAGCATCAGGGTGCCGCCGCTGGCCAGCTCCAGCACCCCGCGCTTGCCCTCGGTGTTGTTGCCAAAGGCGCCGGGGGCATAGCCGAACAGCTCGCTCTCGGCCACGTTGTCCGGCATGGCCGCACAGTTGAGCGCCATGAAGGGGTGGCTGGAGCGCAGGCTGGCGCCGTGGCAGGCCCGGGCCAGCAACTCCTTGCCGGTGCCGGTCTCCCCCACGATGAGCAAGGGGGCGTCCTGCATCGCGAGCTTGGCTGCCTGGGCCAGCACCTCTTTCATCTTCTGGCTCTCGGCCTGGAGGTGCTCAAAGCCCCCCACTTCCACCGCGTGCAGGGCACTGAAGTGCATGCCGACCCGGCGGGCGGATTTGAGCACCACCACGGCGCCGGCCAGAGCCTGCTTGCCCTTCTCTTCGGCCACGAACAGCGGCATCAGATCGCCCAGGTACTCTTCGCCACCGAGGCTCAGCTTGCAGGTCTGGGGCTTGATCTCCCCCGACTCCAGCCAGCGGCCAAACGAGAAACCCTTGACCAGGGAGGCGATCGCCACGCCGCGCACCTCGTCCGGTGGCAACGCCAGGGTGGTGAGGGCGGCCTGGTTGGCCTGGGTCACCCGCCCCTTGCTGTCGAGGGAGAAGACCAGGTCCGGCAGTGCCTTGAGCAGGGCCTCTATCTCGTGGTGTTCCCGCTCGGAGGGCATGTAGGGGATGGTCTTGACGTCATAGACGCCGGGAATGCGGCGAATTTCCGGCATCAGATGCTGAAAGTCACGGAACTCCAGCTCGGGGAAATTGAGATAGATGATGCCTGAGGTATCGATTTCGATGCCGCGCAGATCGATGTTGTGCTCCACCAGTCGGTCGAGCAATTCCCGGGTCAGGCCCAGACGGTCTTCACAGCTGACTTCAAGACGCATTCGGCACACACTTCCTAGCTAACATTCTGAATAACGGGATAATACAGACTCGATCCCGCCAGTGCGAGCGCTCCCCCACAAAAATGCGGGCCTGCCCCGCTTTCACCGGGCAGGCCCTGTCTGCGCTGGCGCCAGACGGCGGTTACTTCATCAGTCCGTCGGTGCGGGCTGCCATGATGAAGTCGTTGCGATGCAAGCCGCCTATCTTGTGGGTCCACCAGCTCACGGTCACCTTGCCCCATTCGAGCAAGATCGCCGGATGATGGAACTCCGCCTCCGCCAGTTCTCCGAGGCGGTTGGTGAACGCCAGCCCCTCCTTGAAGTTGCGAAACACAAATTCACGACGCAGTTGCAGCTCGCCGTTCACCACCAGGGGCTGCCAGTCGGGGATGAGGTGCATCAGCTCCCCCAGCTCCTGATCGCTCACCCTGGGGGCATCGGCGCGGCACGCCTCGCATCGTTGACTCGCCAGTTCAGTCATTCGGGACTCCTTTCATGAAACATCGTGGGAATGAATTCGGGTTAGCTCGCCTGCTTGCCGGCAACGGGGGCAAAGCGGGGTGGACGCAAGCCAAGACGACGGGCCTCGGCCACGGCCGCCATGATCCCCTGCCCCTCCAGACCATAGAGGGTATCGAGACGAGGCAGCACGAAATAGGTCGGCTGCATGATGTCGATGCGATAGGGGGTACGCAGGATCTCCAGCAGATCGAAGGGTTGCAGCTCGGGCTTGCCCGAGAGGGCATAGGCGGTCTCACCGATGGAGGAGAGAATGCCGCCGCCGTAGATGCGCAGCCCCTCCTCCCCCTGCAGGAGACCGAACTCCACCGTGAACCAGTAGAGCCGCGCCAGATAGACCCGATCCTCCTTGCTGGCATGGCGTCCGAGCCGACCATACAGGTGGGTGAAGTGGGCAAAGGCCGGGTTGGTCAGCATGGCGCAGTGGCCGAAGATCTCGTGGAAGATGTCGGGCTCTTGCAGGTAGTCGAGCTCGTCCCGGCGGCGAATGAAGGTGGCGACGGGAAAACGGCGATCAGCGAGCAGCGCGAAGAAATGATCAAAGGAGATGAGTGCCGGCACCGCCGCCACCGACCAGCCGGTGGCGGGCATCAGGGCAGCGTTGATCTCGCCTAGCTGGGGGATGCGGTCCAGAGGCAGGTCGAGGCGTGCCAACCCGGCCTGGTATTCGTCGCAGGCCTTGCCATCGAGCGCCGCAAGCTGGCGTGCAATCAGGATCCGCCAGGTGCCGTGCTCCTCGTCCGTGTAGTGGATCCTGCCCTGCCCATCCGGTTGGCGGGCCGTGTAGAGACTTGCCATGAGTGATCCCATCCTTCGGGTGCCAGCCGCCATCCGGGCGGTCACTGGTCGTTGAGTCATGGGATCACTGTAACGGTTTGCCCCTCAAAAAAGCAGCCGACCCCGGGGTCGGCTGCTTTTGACAATTGTAAATTATTTGTGACATCCCTATCGAATCCCAACCACCTCACGACTTGTTGAGATAACCCGCCAACTGGCCGATCAGCCGCTTGCGCAGCTCCCCCAGTTTCGGCTTCTCGTCGGCACACCAGGGGAGCGGACGACAGGCTTCCATGGTACGCATCCCGAGGCGCGCGGTGAGCAACCCGGCCCCGACCCCTTGGGCGGCGCGGGCGGAGAGCTTGGCGGTCAGCTCGGCCCCCAGCAGATCCATCCCTACCTCGGTCACCAGCTCGGTGGCCCCCGCATAGAGCATGTTGCGAAACACCTGGCGAATGAGGCGGATGCGGCTCCAGTAGCCGAGCTCGATGGCATAGACATCGGCGATGTCCTCGATCATCCGCAGGTTGCGCCAGAGCATCAGCATCATGTCGACGGTGGCGAGCGGGCTCAGGGCCACCAGCACGGCGGCCTCCCCCGACCATTTGGCGACGCGGGCCTGGGCCAGCTTGTCCCGCTCGGTGAGCACCAGCTGGCTGTAGAGGGTCAGCACTTCCCGATCGCTGTGGCTCTCGTCAAGCTGGGATAACCAGGTGCGATACCCTTCCCGCCCCTTGTCACCGCTCTTCTCGGCCAGGGTCTCGCAGAAGGCCTGCCCCTGACCCACCCCCTGATGGGCCAGCAGATCCTCGGCTCTTGAGCGCACATCCTGGCGCCGCTTCAAAGTGCGCAGCCGCAGCCATTCGCGCCCCGCCACCCCGGCGGTACCCACCGCCACCAGGCCGGAGGCGAGCAGCCAGGCGCCGCCCCAGAAGGGGGAGGCGGCAAACTGATCCACCAGAAAAGCGCCAAACTGGCCAAGGGACAGCAGCCCCACCCCGCCCAGCCCCCAGGCCAGCAGACGATGACGGCGCCGAGGCCTGACGTTAAGCGCGGGTTCCACCTCGGTGAGCTCGTCCAGCGCGTCCAGAGGCTCGAAGCTCTCCTCTTCCAGCCGCCGGGCCGGGGCGGGTGGCTGCGCTTCGCTTGCCACCGAGGGCGCGGGCTCCAGCGTCACCTTGCCTTGCAGGGGAGCGGCGTCATCGGTGCGCCATCTTGTCTGATCGTTCATCGCATTCTCTCCTGTGGGCGCCCCTCGAGCACAGCGGGCCACCCACCCGTTATTCGAGGTGATCCCCGAGCAGGAACTCCAGCGCCGCATCGAGCCGGATATGGGGGAGCGCCTGATGGGCGCTCATGGGCAACGGGCGAAAGGCCTGAAAATCAAACCCTTGAGTTTTCCACCACTGCGCAGGCGGGATCTGGGCAGGCACCTCCCCCGGGAAGAGCAGCAAGGGCTCGCCCGAGAGGGTGGTACCGCGAATGGCGGGAAATTCCCGTCCGTCTGCCACCCCCTTGCCCACCTCGGTGGCCTTGATGGCGGCCAGCGCCAGGCATTCTGTCTCTATCCCCTCGAAGCGGGCCTGACCCCGGCCACGGCTCACCAGGTGCTGCAGGAGCGACACCAGAGGCCCGTGCTGCTCCGGCGTGACGTGATCGGCCTTGCTCGCCACAAACAGCAGCTTGTCGATGCGCGGGGAGAAGAGGCGGCGCCACCAGTTGCTCTTGCCGTAGGCGAAGCTTTCCATGATGCGGGCGATGGCCTGCTGCATGTCACCAAAGCTCGCGGCACCGGCATTGAGGGGCGCCAGGCAGTCCACCAGCACGATCTGGCGATCAAAGCCTGCAAAGTGCTGCTCATAGAAGCCCTGTACCAGATGCTGCTTGTACTGCTCGAAGCGCTGCTTGAAGGTGGCGTAGAGGGTGCCGTCTTCGGGGGAGTGTGTGGGCATCTCCCACACCCAGGGCACGAATTGCAGCAGCGGCGCACCGGCATACTCGCCGGGCAACACGAAACGCCCGGGCTGGATGAGGTGAAGCCCGAGCGCCTGCTTGCAGGCGTGCAGATAATCGGTGTAGCGGGCGGCCAGTTCGCTGGCGGCCCGCTCCTCGAAGGCTTGATCCGCCTGCCAGAGCGGCGTCAGCCAGCCTGCCGCCAGGGCTTGCAGCTCGGGACGACGCAGTTGCTCCCGCACCTGCTCGCTCCACTGCTCGTAGTTCAGATCCAGCAGCGGCAAATCCAGCAGCCACTCCCCGGGATAATCCACCAGATCCACATAGAGGGTGGAGATCTCCCCCAGGTGCCGACGCAGCGGATGGCGGGTGCGATAACGGATCTCGAGGCGTACCTCGGCCACCCCCCGGGTCGGCGCGGGCCAGGCGGGCGGATCGCCAAACAGGGCATCGAGGCCCCGTTCGTAGGGGAAGGTGGGAATGTGGGCGTTTTGCTGGGGCACCCGGCGAGCACCGAGGATGCGTCCCTGGCGCTGGGCGTCCCAGAGTGGCAGACGACCGTCAATGGCCGCGTGCTCCAGTTGATTGACCAGCGCCGTGATAAACGCGGTCTTGCCGCTGCGAGAGAGGCCGGTGACCGCCAGCCGGATGTGGCGATCCCGGGCCCGGTTCACCGCGTCAACGGCCTTGTGCTGGAGCACCGACCAGGAGTGTTCGAGTTTGTTGCGTATCAAGGCGGGTCTTCTTCTCCTTGTGATCACATCAGAGAGACGGCCGCGAGGCGGTATCCTCGCGGCTCGGCACGATTAGAGCTTGCTGAACTCCCGTTGCAGGGTGAATTCCTTGGAGGTCACCAGCTTCTCGATGCGCTGCACCCTGGGCTCCAGTGCATCCAGCTCCTGGCCGATGCGGGCAAGGGCCTGATGAGGTGTGACGCCAGCCTGCCAGCTGCGCGCCTTCATCCGCACCTCGGCGAACTCGGCATCTTCCTGGGAGTAGAGGGTGACCGGCTTCTTGTCGAGCAGGAACCAGGCAGCAATATAGGCGGTGAAGGTGATGAAACCGGCGAAGATGAGACCACTGATGGCCAGCAGCCGCACGATCCAGGTCTCCACCCCGAAGTACTCTGCCAGACCGGCACAGACCCCGGCAATCTTGCCTCGCTGGGGATCCCGGTACAGGTTGCGCCCTTCACGACTGACACTGTTCATACCTTGTTCCTCCAACCGGGGACTTCCGCATCCAGAATCGACTCCAGGGCACCGACCCGTTCCTGCATCTTCTCGGCACGCACCAGCAAGCCCTGCAGCTGTTCACGCTCACCATCGGCAAGACCGGCGCCAATGCGTCCCTTGGCGCGGTAGTGCAGCACCAGCCAGATGGGGGCCACCACCACCATGAAGACCACCATGGGAACCATCAATACACCCAGCAGATCTTCCATCTGTTACTCTCCCTGTTTCGGTGCCGGATTGTGCTGGCCCAGCTTCTGGCGCATGGCTTCCAGCTCGCGGCTGATCTGGTCGTCCGCTTCCAGCTCGGCAAACTGCTGGGCGAGCGCCTTGTCGGACTGCCCCAGATCGGCGCGGGCTTCCATCTCGTCGATGCGGCGCTCCATGCGCTCGAACTTGCTCACCACGGCCTGACTGTCGCCACGGGCCACCTGGGTTTGCACATTGAGACGGCTGCTGGCGGCTTCGCTGCGAATGGCCATCGCCTTCTGGCGGGCACGGGCGTCTTCCAGCTTGGCTTCCAGCTGACGGATCTCCTCCCCCAGCTTCTCGATGCCGCTGTCCACCGCCTGCTGTTCACGAGCCAGGGCGTCGGCAAGCTCCGCCTGCTTGCTCTTCTCGATGAGGGCGGCACGGGCCAGATCTTCGCGCCCTTTGGTCAGGGCCAGCTCGGCCTTGCCCTGCCACTCGGCGACCCGCTCCTGATGGCGGCTCACCTGACGGCCGATCTCTTTTTGATTCGCGAGGAAGCGGGCCAGGTTGGAGCGCTCCTTCACCAGTTCATCTTCCATCTCCTGGATGATCAGACGCACCATCTTCTGGGGATCTTCCGCCTTGTCGAGCAGGGCCGTCAGATTGGAATTGATGATGTCGGCCAGGCGAGAAAAAATGCTCATGATTGTACTCCTGTGATAGGCATCGGGTTGTGTCTCCATTGACAATGGCAACTTGTGTGCCAATCTGGAACAATATTTAACTTGTTGATTTATATGGGCACTCAGAATGCAGTTCAAGTCCCGGGGAAACAAGTGATGATTAAAATAACCAACTTTTGGTAAGATTAACCAGATTTTTCAACTCACAGGGGCAGGGATGACCACGGCCACGGAAAGTCTGTTGGGTGAATCCAACGCATTTCTAGAAATCATCGAGCAGGCATCGCGCCTCGCGCCGCTGCGCAAGCCCGTACTCATCATCGGCGAGCGGGGGACCGGCAAGGAGCTCATCGCCCACCGCCTACATTATCTCTCGGATCGCTGGGATCAAAGCTTTGTCACCATCAACTGCGCCACCTTGAGCGAGAGCCTGCTGGAGACCGAGCTGTTTGGCCACGAGGCGGGCTCCTTCACTGGCGCCGCCAAGCGTCATCAGGGGCGCTTCGAGCGGGCCGACGGCGGCACCCTCTTCCTCGACGAGCTGGCCACCACCAGCGCCCGGGTGCAGGAAAAACTGCTGCGGGTCATCGAGTACGGGGAGTTCGAGCGGGTGGGCGGAGCCAAGCCTCTCAAGGTGGATGTGCGGCTGGTGTGCGCCACCAACGAGGATCTGCCTGCACTGGCACAGAAAGGACAGTTTCGTCACGACCTGCTGGACCGGCTCGCCTTTGATGTCATCACCCTGCCCCCCCTGCGGGAGCGGCGCGAGGACATCCTGATGCTGGCGGAGCACTTCGCCCACGGCATGACCCGGGAGCTGGGGTATCCGCTCTTTGCCGGCTTCTCGCGCAAGGCGACCCAGCTGCTGCAAGATTACCCCTGGCCGGGCAACGTGCGGGAGCTCAAGAACGTGGTGGAGCGCAGCCTCTATCGCCAGGGCAACCCCCAGTTGCCGCTGGCGGATCTGGTGCTCAATCCCTTTGACTCCCCCTGGCGCCCCCGTGCCCGAGGTGACGCCGCCCCTTCCACGGACGCGCCGACCTCGGCAGAGACGGCCCCGACCCCGACCCTGCCGCTGGATCTCAAAGGGGCGGTGGCGGAGTACGAGATTAATTTACTCAAGCAAGCGATGCAGCAATCCCAGTATAATCAGCGCAAAGCAGCCCAGTTGCTGGCCCTGAGCTATCACCAGTTCCGGGGGATGCTGCGCAAATATCAATTGCTGGACGGGGATGACGACAGTGGCAACCAGGAGGCGGGCTGATGCCTGGCACCGGGTCTGTGCGCGCGGATAACGCGGCGCACGTCACCCCTGACGGGAGCGCCTGCCCGGCCGCCCCCCGCAACGCGCCCGCCCCCTGGCGGGCAACTTTGTCTGAAAACATGGTTCCAACATGAGAATGCTCACCCCCCTGCTGCTTGGTCTTCTGGTCCTGGTCAGCGGCTGTCAGAAACGCGATGAAGCCTCCAAAACCGGGCTCATCTATTGTGCCGAAGGGGCACCCCGAACCTTCAACCCGCAGCTTGCCAATTCGGATGCGACCCTGGATGCCAGTGCACGTCCCATCTACGATCGCCTGCTCGAGGTCAATGCCAACACCCTCGGCATCGAAGGGGGGCTCGCCACCCGCTGGCAAAGCAGCGAGGACGGCCTCTCCTATACCCTGACCCTGCGCAAGGGAGTGACCTTCCACCGAACCCCCTGGTTCAGCCCGACCCGTCACTTCAATGCCGACGACGTCCTGTTCACCTGGCAGCGTCTGCTGGACGAACACCACCCCTTCCACGCCGTCTCCGGCGGCGAGTACCCCTATTTTTACAGCCTGGGGCTCGGCAACCTCATCAAGCGGGTCTACAAGAAGGGGCCCTATGAGGTGGTGTTCGAGCTGAACCGCCCCGATGCCTCCTTCCTCGCCACCCTGGCCAGCGACTACGCCATCGTGCTCTCC
Source organism: Aeromonas sp. FDAARGOS 1418 (assembly GCF_019048585.1). Taxonomy (NCBI): domain Bacteria; kingdom Pseudomonadati; phylum Pseudomonadota; class Gammaproteobacteria; order Aeromonadales; family Aeromonadaceae; genus Aeromonas; species Aeromonas sp. FDAARGOS 1418. The sequence goes on from NZ_CP077387.1 coordinate 3,296,084, forward strand.
GCCGAGTACGGGGAGCAGATGCTAAAGGCCGGCACCCCGGCGCTGCTGGACAGCCGCCCCATCGGCACCGGCCCCTTCAGCTTCAAGGAGTATCGCCACAACGAGTTCGTGCGCTACCTGCGTCACCCCGGCTACTGGGGCGGCGAGGCCAGAATGGAGCAGCTCATCTACGACATCACGCCCAAGTCCTCCAAGCGCCTGGCCAAGCTGCTGACCGGCGAGTGCGACGTGATGAGCACCCCCTCTGCCAGCCAGCTGTCGGTGATAGACAAAGACTCCCTCCTGGATCTGTCGGTGCAGTCGGGGATGAACGTCGCCTTCCTCGCCCTCAATACCCGCAAGGCCCCTTTCAACAAGGTGCAGGTGCGCCAGGCCCTCGCCAGCGCCATCAATGTGCAGAATCTGCTGCAGGCGGTCTATTTCGAGACCGGCCAGAGCGCCGCCAGCCTGCTGCCGCCCCTCTCCTGGGGTTACAACCCCTCCCTGCCCCAGCGCAAGCCGGATCTCACGCTCGCTCGCCAGTTGCTCAAGGACGCGGGCTACCCCAACGGCTTCGAGATGCAGGTGCTGGTGCAACCCGGCGCCCGTCCCTACAACCCGGACGGCCTCAAGACGGCGCAACTGATGCGCAGCGATTTCGCCAAGATTGGGGTGAGCCTCAAGATAGTGCAGCAGGCCTGGCCGGTCATCGAGACCCGGCTCGCCCATGGACAATATGACAGCCTGCTCTCGGGCTGGATCGCCGACAACGCGGATCCGGACAACTTCTTCCGCCAGTTGCTGAGCTGCGCCGCCGTCGAGCGGGGCAACAACTACAGCCGCTGGTGCAGCCCGGCGTTTGATCAGCTGCTGGACGATGCGGTGACCACCCCGCAGCTCGCCTTCCGCCTGCGCAACTATTACTATGCCCAGTCCCTGCTCAACGAGCAGTTGCCGCTCATTCCCCTGGCCCATGCCCTGAGAACCCAGGTGAGTCGCAGCGACATTCAGGGACTGACCCTGATGCCCTTTGGCGGCACCACCTTCAACCAGGCCCATCGGGAGTGACCATGACAGAGAACCACTCCATCGTCGGGCCATCGGCGCACCGTCCCCAGGAGGCATAAGCATGTTTTTCTATATCCTGCGCCGCATCACCCTGCTGGTGATCACCCTCCTGGTGCTGACTCTGGGGGCCTACCTCCTGGAGTTTCGCCTCATCACCCAGGTGCTGGATTTCTGGCACGGCTATCCTGACTTCCTCCAGCGCATCGCCGCCGGGGATTTCGGGCTCTCCAGCGTCTCCGGCCAGCCGGTCCTCGACGAGATCCGTCACTACTTCCCGGCGACCCTGACCCTCTGCCTCGCCGCCTTCGCCATCTCGCTGCTGGTGGGCATCCCCTTGGGCACCCTCGCGGCCCTCTATCAGGGGCGCAGCCCGGACCTCTCCATCATGGCCGCCGGCCTCGTCGGCTATGCCATCCCGGTCTTCTGGCTGGGGCTGCTGATGGTGATGTTCTTCTCTCTGGATCTTGGCTGGCTCCCCTCCTCCGGCCAGATCAGCCTGCTCTACGACGTGCCCTCCATCACCGGGATCGCCATCGTCGATGTGTTGATGAGCCAGGAGCCCTGGCGGGAGGCGGCCCTGCACGATGCCCTGCGCCATCTGGTACTGCCTTCCCTGGTGCTGGCCGTGGTGCCCACCACCGAGGTGATCCGCCACGTGCGCAGCTCCCTCATCGACGTGATGAAACAGAACTACATCAAGGCCGCCGCCAGCCGCGGACTCTCCCGCCGCCAGATCGTCTGGCGTCACGGGCTCAAGAACGCCCTGCCCCCGGTGTTGCCGCTGCTGGGGCTGCAACTTGGCAGCGTGCTCACCTCCGCCATGATCACCGAGGTGGTGTTCGACTGGCCCGGCATCGGCCGCTGGCTGGTGAGCAGCATCGCGCTGCAGGACTACGCCGCCATCCGCGGCGCCTTCCTGGTGGTGGCGAGCTTCGTCATCTTCATCAGCGTCAGCACCGATCTGCTGACCACCATCATGTATCCGGCACGGCGTAAAGAACTCTATGCAAGACAAGATTGATTGCGGTCTGTGGATGAACCACGGCGGCCCATGGGCCACCGGTGCACAGACGTGCCCATCCCCTTGCGACCAGCACGGGAGCCTGCATCATGCACGATAAATCGAACATCTATCCGGAGCTCAAGATCCTCTCCCCCCTGGAGCAGACCTGGGCCTCCTACCGGCGCAACCCGCTGGCCATGGCGGGGCTCTGGTGCTTCGGGCTGCTGCTGCTGGTGACCCTCATCGGTCCCCTGGTGATCCCCTACGGCATCGACGATCAGCACAGCAACCACCTGTTGCTCGCCCCCTCCTGGGCCAACAGCGGCAACATCGATTACTTCCTGGGGACCGACGATCTGGGGCGCGACATCCTCTCCCGTCTGGTGGCCGGGGCCAGGCTCACCTTCGGCAACGCCCTGCTGGTGGTGCTCATCGCGCTGGTCATCGGCTCGGCCATCGGCATCCTCGGCGGCATGAGCAAGGGGGTGAAGTCGAGCGTGCTCCATCACCTGCTCGATACCCTGCTCTCCATCCCGTCCCTGCTGCTGGCCATCATCGTCGTGGCCATCCTGGGGCCGGGTCTGTTCAACACCCTGATCGCCATCACGCTCGCGTTGATACCGCCTTTCATCCGGGCGACCTACAACGCGGTCCACGCCGAGATGCAGAAGGAGTACATCATCGCCAGCCGCCTCGACGGCTCTCCGCCCCAGCGGATCATGCGTCTGGCCATCTTGCCGAACATCGTCGAGACCCTGGTGACCCAGACCACCCGCACCCTCTCCGCCGCCATCCTGGACATCTCTGCGGTAGGCTTCCTCGGTCTCGGGGCCCAGTCTCCCCAGCCGGAGTGGGGTGCCATGCTGGCCGATTCGAGCGATCTTATCTATCTGGCCCCCTGGACGGTGACCCTGCCCGGGATGGCCATCCTGTTCAGCGTGCTGGTGACCAACCTGGTGGGCGAAGGCATTCGCGAAGCACTCAAAGAGGGGAACGACTGATGTTGCCAGCCTTGTTATCTATCCCCGCCCCCGGACGCCCTGAGCAACCCGGCTGCGCCCTGAACGGGAGACATTGCTGATGCCCCTGCTCGACATACGCAACCTCACCATCGAAATCGACACCCCCCAGGGCAAGGTCAAGGCGGTGGACAGAGTCAGCCTGACCCTGAACGAGGGGGAAATCCGCGGGCTGGTGGGGGAATCCGGCTCGGGCAAGAGCCTGGTGGCCAAGGTGATCGTCGGCATCCAGAAGGACAACTGGACGGTGCGCGCCGACCGGATGCGCTTCAACGACATGGACCTGCTGACCATGGCGCCCAAGGAACGACGCCGCATCATGGGGCGGGAGATAGCGATGATCTTCCAGGACCCCATCAGCTGCCTCGACCCCTCCGAGGAGATAGGCACCCAGCTCGAGGAGGCCATCCCCACCAGCGCCTTCACCGGCAAGTTCTGGCAGCGCTTCCAGTGGCGCAAGAAGCGGGCCATCGCCCTGCTGCACCGGGTCGGGGTCAAGGATCACCGCAAGGTGATGCGGGCCTATCCACACGAGCTGTCGGACGGCATGTGCCAGAAGGTGATGATCGCCATGGCCATCGCCAACCAGCCGCGCCTGCTGGTGGCGGACGAGCCCACCAGCGCCATGGAGTCCACCACCCACTCCCAGATCCTGCGGTTGCTGGACAAGATGAACAAGCTGGGCAATACCACCATCCTCATCATCAGCAACGACATCGCCGCCATCGCGAACCTGACCGACACCCTCAACATCATGTATTGCGGCCAGATGGTGGAAGTGGGGACCCGGGACCAGATCCTGGAATCCCCTCACCACCCCTATACGGATGCCCTGCTCAAATCCATCCCGGACTTTGACAAACTGGTGCGCCACAAGTCCCGGCTCGAGACCCTGCCCGGGGTGATACCGCCGCTGCAGCATCTGCCCATCGGCTGCCGCCTCGGCCCACGCTGCCCCTACGCCCAGAAGCAGTGCGTGCAGACGCCGCTGATGAGCAAGGTCAAGGGGCATCAGTTCAGTTGCCACTTCCCGCTCAACATGGAAGAACCGAAGAAATGAACCGGCACCAGACCCTGATCCGGGGCACCTGCCCGCCCCGTCAGCCCCTCTATCCGGCGAGCACACCCAAGGAGACCACGTCGTGACCGAACCTTCCCTGTTGCAGGTCAGGGGCCTGTGCAAGACCTACCAGAACCGCACCGGCCTGTTCAGGCGCCGCGCGGTGGAGGCGATAAAGCCCCTCTCGTTCGATCTCGAAGTGGGCCAGACCCTGGCCATCGTCGGGGAGGCGGGCTCGGGCAAGAGCACCCTGGCCCGCATTCTGGCGGGCATGATTGAACCGAGCGGCGGGGAGATCGCCATCGAGGGGCAACCCATGGTCCACGGCGATTACCAGACACGCTGCAAGCTGCTGCGGATGATCTTCCAGGACCCCAACACCTCCCTTAACCGGAAAATCCGGGTCGGCCAGATCCTGGAGACCCCCCTTCGCCTCAACACGGCCCTGAGCGAGGAGGAGCGCCGGGAGAAGGTGATCCAGACCCTGCGCATGGTGGGCATGCTGCCCGACCACGCCCTCTTCTATCCCCAGATGCTCTCCGCCGGCCAGCAGCAGCGGGTGGGGCTGGCACGGGCGCTCATCCTCAATCCCAAGATAGTGGTGGCGGACGAGGCGCTCTCGACCCTGGATATTTCGGTACGCTCCCAGATCATCAACCTGCTGCTGGAGATGCAGGAGACCATGGGGCTGAGCTATGTGCTGGTGGCCAACGATCTGGGGATCGTGAGCCACATCAGCGACGAGGTGCTGGTGATGCACGAAGGGCGTGTGGTGGAGCGCGGCAAGACCTTGCGGGTCTTCGCCGACCCCCAGCACGACGTCACCCGCCGCCTCATTCAGAACTACAACAACGAATACCGCCGCTGATCCCGCGGCGCGTTTCCCCTTGTGCCAGACATAAAAAAACCCGGCCTGATGTCTCATCAGTCGCCGGGGGATTGCGCTCAAAAAGTGATTGCGTCGCTCGTAGTAGGAACAGGGGAATGGTAGGCAGCCCCCGTCACCTCAACAACTGTCAGATCTGACAGGCAGTCCGCTATGGAACCGGAATTGCGGATCCGGCGAACAGATGAGCTCGGCCTCCAGGCGACCGAAGAAGGCCACCCGCTCGCTGATGTCTTCGTCTGCGAACGTCTGTGCCAGGGCCAGGTAGTCCTGATAGTGACGCGCCTCCGAGCGCAGCAGGGAGACATAGAAGCGGCCAAGCTCCTCGTCCAGATGAGGGGCCAGCCTGGCAAAACGCTCGCAGGATCGCGCTTCGATATAGGCACCGATGATCATCTTGTCCACCACGGCCGCCGGCTCGTAGGTGCGCACATGGGTCAGCAGGCTGCGGGCATAGCGGGAGGCGGTGACGGGACCATAGGGGATGCCCCGTGCGGCCATGATCTCCAGCACCTGCTCGAAGTGGTGCAGCTCCTCCTGGATGAGGCGCACCATGGGGAACAGCAGGGGATTGCGCTCCAGCTCCGCAAACACGCTCCTGTCTGATTCGCCCATGGTGCGCTTGCCGAGGATCTCCGCCTTCTCCGGCAAGGCATCGAGCTCCCGGTAGAAGGTCAGCTTGGGCAGCAGGTGACGCTTCTCCTTGGGCAGGCAGTAGCGGCGCACCAGGCTGTGGGCGGTGAGTGCCGCCTTGTTCTCGCAGTTGGCGTGATCGATAAGCAGGGTCGGCAACTGGGCGGGATCCCGCGCCATTTCCACCCACTCATCCGGGGTCTCGCAATGCAGGAACTGGCGAACGGGGGCTAACAGGTCATCCATCTGAACTCTCATCTGTTGATACGACACGCGGCGCCTGGCGCCGGGGGGCCTATGCTAACGGATCCCGCCCGGCCTGCCCACCGCCATCATGGCTCAGCCCGTCAGACGCCTGAGGGAGTCGCGGCGGATCAGGGTGCCGCTGAAGGCGGGCAGTGCGTCCCGGCTCCCCTCCTCCACCATGGTGATCAGGCGGTTGATGGTCTCCTGGATCATCCCGTTCACCGGCATCTTGACGCTCGACAGCGCGGGAATGACGTAAGGGGCCAGGGGGATGTCGTCAAACCCCACCACCGAGACCTCGTCAGGCACCATCACACCGGCTTCGTGCAGCCGTTTGATGGCCCCGATCGCCATGTCATCGTTGCTGGCCACCAGGGCGCTGAAGCGAGCGCCTCGCGCCAGCAAGGTCGAGACGGCGGCCGCGCCACAGGCGGGGGTCCATTTGCCGGGGGCGATCAAGGTCTCCAGCACGGGGATGCCGTGCCGGATCAGCGCCTGCCGGTAGCCAGCCAGGCGCTCGGCGCCGGTGGGGGAATCCGCAGAGCCTGCGATGAAGGCGATCTCCCTGTGCCCCATGGCCACCAGCTTGTCCACCACCGCCTCCGCCGCCGCCTGCTGATCCGCATAGACGCAGTGGGCCGGATGGCGGCTCAGACGCCGGTTGAGCACCATGATGGGCTGCTCATGCTGCTCGATGATCTCGTCCATCTCCTCCACCCCAAGAAAACGTGGATAGATGATGACGCCATCGCAACGGGAATCGAGCAGATACTGGATGGCCTGGCGCTCCTCGTCGGCGCTGTGCTTGCCGTCCGCCAGTATGAGCTGGCGCCCGCGATCCTCGGTCATCCGCGCCACCTGGGAGAGCAGCTCGCCGAAGTAGACGCCGTGGTAGAAGGTGTTGGTGACCACCAGTCCCAGGGTCCGGGTATGCCTGGTCGCCAGCTGCCTCGCCACCAGGTTGGGGCGATAGCCGCACTCCTCGATGGCCTGCTGCACCCGGTCCCGGGTCTCCTGGCTGGTGTAACCGTTGCCCGACAACACCCGGGAGACCGTCGCCTTCGACACCCCTGCCCGCCTTGCCACCTCCAGCATCGTCGTCATTGTGTTCTCCCTTGCTCGTAACGGGGCGCAGTGTACTGCACCGCCCCCGGCTTGTCGTCGCACGAATGGTGTGCTGGCCCGGGTTCAGTGATCCCATTCACGGATCCGGACGCTCGCTGCACAAGGTGCTTGTCTCCCGCGCTCAGGCCGCGCACCCTATGTGGAACCGGTTCCACATTCAGTTTCATGCGCGTTCCCGCCCTTCGCGGCGGCGGGGGCGAGCAGGCCCACTTGGTGAAAAGGATCTACCTCGATGTCAAAAAACTATGCGGCTCTGGCCGGTACCGTCATCACCGCACTCGGCGGCGCCGACAACGTCGTCGCCGTGACCCACTGCATGACGCGGCTGCGCTTTGTGCTCGGCGATCCCGCCCGGGTCAATGGCCCTGCCCTCAAGGCCATCACGGGCGTGCTCGGGGTGGTGCAGGCGGACAACCAGTGTCAGGTGATCATCGGCAACACCGTCTCCCACGCCTATCGCGAGGTGCTGGCCCTGCTGCCCCAGGGCGGCGGGCAGACTCCGCTTCCGGAGGCTTCCGCTGGCTGGAGCCTGCGCCGCATGGGCGCTGCCATCCTCGACGCCCTGATTGGCACCATGTCCCCCCTCATCCCGGCCATCATCGGCGGCTCCATGCTCAAGCTGCTGGCCATGGTGCTGGAGATGACCGGCGTGCTGGAGAAAGGCTCCTCGACCCTCACCATCCTCACGGTAGCCGGGGATGGGGCCTTCTTCTTCCTGCCCCTGATGGTGGCCGCCTCCGCCGCCGTCAAGTTCAAGACCAACATGTCCCTAGCCATCGCCATCGCAGGCGTGCTGGTGCACCCCAGCTTCATCGAGCTGATGGCCAGAGCCGCCGAAGGGGAGCAGGTGACCTTCGCCCTGGTCCCGGTGACCGCGGTCAAATACACCTACACCGTCATTCCGGCGCTGGTGATGACCTGGTGCCTCTCCTACATCGAAGGCTGGGTCGACCGCATCACCCCGGCGGTCACCAAGAACTTCCTCAAACCCATGCTGATCGTGCTGATCGCGGCGCCGCTGGCCATCCTCTTCATCGGCCCCGTCGGCATCTGGATTGGCACCGCCATCTCCGGCCTGGTCTACACGGTCCACGACTACCTGGGCTGGCTGTCGGTGGCCATCATGGGGGCGCTCTGGCCCCTGCTGGTGATGACCGGCATGCACCGCGTCTTCACCCCGACCATCATCCAGACCATCGCCGAGACCGGCAAGGAAGGCATGGTGATGCCATCCGAAATCGGCGCCAATCTCTCTCTTGGCGGCTCGTCCCTGGCGGTGGCCTGGCGCACCCGAAACCCGGAACTGCGCCAGACGGCGCTCGCGGCGGCCGCCTCCGCCATCATGGCGGGGATCTCCGAACCCGCGCTCTACGGTGTGGCCCTGCGCCTCAAGCGTCCGCTCATCGCGAGCCTCATCAGCGGCTTTGTCTGCGGTGCCGTCGCCGGCATGGCGGGGCTCGCCAGCCACTCCATGGCCGCCCCCGGGCTCTTTACCAGCGTGCAGTTCTTCGATCCGGCCAACCCCATGACCATCGCCTGGGTGTTCGGCGTGATGGCCCTCTCGGTGGTGCTCTCCTTCGTGCTGACCCTGGTGATGGGGTTCGAGGACATCCCGGTCGAGAGCCCGGCCCCCCGCGCCGAGCCCGTGCAACCCGTCGCCACCAGCCAGGCGCAGGCCGGGCTGTGACACCCCATTCAGACATGACAAGAGGTAACCAATGTCGTTAACAAGATTTCCCGAGGGCTTTCTCTGGGGCGGTGCCCTGGCCGCCAATCAGGCGGAGGGCGGCTATCTCGAGGGGGGCAAGGGGCTGACCACGGTAGACATGATCCCCCATGGCCCGCGCCGCATGGCGGTCAAACTCGGCCAGGAGAAGCGCATCACCCTGCAAGATGACGAGTTCTACCCAAGCCACGGGGCTATCGATTTCTATCACCGCTATCGGGAGGATATCGCCCTGATGGCCGAGATGGGCTTCACCGTGTTTCGCACCTCCATCGCCTGGGCCCGTCTCTACCCCAGGGGGGACGAGCGCGAGCCCAATGCCGAGGGCATCGCCTTCTACCGCGCGGTGTTCGAGGAGTGCAGAAAGTACAACATCGAGCCCCTGGTGACCCTGTGCCACTTCGATGTGCCCATGCACCTGGTGACCGAGTACGGCTCCTGGCGCAACCGCCAGATGGTGGAGTTTTTCACCCGCTACGCCCGCACCTGCTTCGAGCAGTTCGACGGCCTGGTGAAGTACTGGCTCACCTTCAACGAGATCAACATCCTGCTGCACAGCCCCTTCTCCGGGGCGGGGCTGGTGTTCGAGCAAGGGGAGCACCAGGATCAGGTGAAGTATCAGGCCGCCCACCACGAGCTGGTGGCCAGCGCCCTGGCGACCCGGATCGCCCACGAGGTGAACCCGGCCAACCAGGTGGGCTGCATGCTGGCGGGGGGCAACTTCTACCCCTACTCCTGCAAGCCCGCCGACGTCTGGACCGCCCTCCAGAAAGATCGGGAGAACCTCCTCTTCATCGACGTGCAAGCCAGGGGCGCCTATCCGGCCTATGCGCAGAGGGTGTTTAGTGACAAGGGGATCACCCTGGTGAAGGGGCCGGAAGATGACGAGATCCTCAGGCACACCGTGGATTTCGTCTCCTTCAGCTACTACGCCTCCCGCTGCGCCGCCGCCGACATGAATGCGGGCAACACCAGCGAGGCCAACGTGGTCAAGTCCCTGCGCAATCCCCACATCGAGGTGAGCGAGTGGGGCTGGGGCATCGATCCCCTGGGCCTTCGCATCACCCTCAACACCTTGCACGATCGCTACCAGAAGCCGCTCTTCCTGGTGGAAAACGGCCTGGGGGCGGTGGACGAAGTGAACGAGCAAGGGGAGATAGAGGACGACTACCGCATCGACTACCTGCGCGCCCACATCGAGGCCATGGGGGACGCCATCGAGGACGGCGTGCCCCTGATGGGGTACACCAGCTGGGGCTGCATCGATCTCGTCTCCGCCTCCACCGGCGAGATGAGCAAGCGCTACGGCTTCGTCCATGTGGACAGGGACGACGCCGGCCATGGCACCCTGGCCCGCCGGCGCAAGAAGTCGTTCTGGTGGTACAAGAAGGTGATCGCGAGCAACGGGGAGGATCTGGCCTGAGCCCCCCTCAGTTTCGCCGCAAGGCGCATCCATGCAACAGGGGGGCCGAGGCCCCCCTGTTGCTCATCACGCTGGCAATCTGAAAACGTTTAACTGCCTTCGTTGAAGATCTCGAGGTTGCTGGTCCCTTCCTGCCACTCGCGCACGGCCTTGTTGTCGTCGCTGCGCAGGGCATTGAGGTGGTCCAGATAACCCTGATCCACGTCGGAGGTGACGTAGTGGCCGTTGAAGACCGAGGTCTCGAAGTGGCGCAGCTCGGGGTTGATCTCCCGCACCGCCTCTTCCAGATCTTCCAGATCCTGGAAGATGAGGCCGTCGGCACCGATGAGCTTGCACACCTCTTCCACTTCACGGCCATGGGCAATGAGCTCGTTGGCGGTGGGCATGTCGATGCCGTAGACGTTGGGGAAGCGAATTTCCGGCGCGGCCGAGGCGAAGTAGACCTTGGCGGCCCCTGCTTCACGGGCCATCTGGATGATCTGCTCGGAGGTGGTGCCCCGCACGATGGAGTCGTCCACCAGCAACACCTTCTTGCCCTTGAATTCGGAGCTGATGGCGTTGAGCTTGCGGCGCACCGACTTCTTGCGCTGGGTCTGGCCCGGCATGATGAAGGTACGGCCGATGTAGCGGTTCTTCACGAAGCCCTGACGGTACGGCAGGCCCAGGGTGTGGGCGATTTCCAGCGCCACGTCGCAGGAAGTCTCGGGGATGGGGATGACCACGTCCACGTCGAGATCGTCCCACTCCCGTGCGATCTTCTGGCCCAGCTTGCGACCCATGTTGAGGCGGGCGGCATAGACGGAGACCTTGTCGATGAAGGAGTCGGGACGGGCGAAGTAGACGTATTCGAAGATGCAGGGGTTCATCTGCGGGCTTTCCGCACACTGCTCGGAGAAGAGCTGGCCCTGCTCGGTGATGTAGATGGCCTCGCCCGGAGCGACGTCACGCACCGTCTCGAAGCCGATGGCGTCGAGGGCCACGCTCTCGGAGGCGAGCATGTACTCCACCTGCCCCTGCTCGTCGACCCGGCGACCCAGGATCAGCGGGCGAATGCCGTTCGGGTCACGGAACCCGATGAGGCCGTGGCCGATCACCAGAGAGACCACGGCATAGGCGCCGCGGATCTGCTGGTGCACCTTGCGCACCGCCGAGAAGATATCTTCCGGGCGCAGCGCCATCTTGTCGCACAAGTCCAGCTCGTGGGCCAGCACGTTCAACAGCACTTCGGAGTCCGAGGTGGTGTTGATGTGACGGCGGGCCACCTTGAACTGCTGCTCCTTGAGCTCCTTGGCGTTGGTGAGGTTGCCGTTGTGGGCCAGCACCATGCCGTAGGGGGAGTTCACGTAAAACGGCTGCGCCTCTGCCGCACTGGAGCTGCCTGCGGTGGGATAACGGACGTGTCCGATGCCGATATTCCCTTTCAGGCGCTGCATGTGGCGCACTTCAAACACATCCTTCACCAGACCGTTGGCCTTGCGTTGCCGGAAGTTTCCACTGTCAATGGTCACGATCCCGGCGGCATCCTGTCCCCTGTGCTGCAACACCGTCAAGGCGTCGTAGAGGGCCTGATTGACGGGGGTGGTGCCAACTATACCGACAATACCGCACATGTCTTTGCTACCTCGAAGTCACTGTACCTGTTGAAGAAAACTGGACGAGTTCATCATGAACCCGAAAAACCACTGGATCACCGGCTTGAACTCCGGCACCAGCCTGGACGCCACCCACCAGTCGCTCTGGGAGAGGCTGGTGAAGGTATCCATGAAAAACAGCAGGGCGCTGACGATCAGCACCCCGCGAATGGCGCCAAAACAGACCCCGAGCACCCTGTCGGTGCCGGAAAGCCCGGTCTTTTCCACCAGCAGACCCACCACGTAGTTCACCACGCTGCCGAGGATCAGGGTCGCCACGAACAGGGCGGCGATGGCCAGACCGTTGCGCACCATGGCATCGGAGAAAGAGGTGAAATAGACGGCGAGATCGGGATAGAAATGGCTGGCAATGAAAAAGGCGACGAACCAGGTGACCAGAGACATGGCCTCCTTGAGAAAGCCGCGCACCAGGCTGATGAGGGCGGAGAAACCGACGATGCCGATGATGGCGTAATCAATCCAGACCATAGAAAAAGATGTCCTGCGAAATTGCGGCGCAGTCTAACAAAAACGATTGCGCAATGCTTGATAAAATTGTGTTACAGGCCCGAAGGGAGCTATCCCTTCCCCTTGCGGCGGGTTTCCCGGGCCCAGAATGCACAACGCCATGGCATGCCATGGCGTTGTCGTCTGCAACGAGCGCTTACCCGATGTGGGTCAGGCCGCCCATGTAGGATTGCAGCGCAGCCGGGATGGCGATGCGGCCATCTGCCTGCTGGTAGTTCTCGAGCACGGCCACCAGGGTACGACCCACCGCCAGACCGGAACCATTCAGGGTGTGAATGAGCTGCGGCTTGCCGTCGATGCGCACGCGAGCCTGCATGCGGCGCGCCTGGAAGTCGGTGCAGTTGGAGACGGAGGAGATCTCGCGATAGGTGTTCTGGGCCGGCAGCCACACTTCCAGATCGTAGGTCTTGGCGGCGCAGAAGCCCATGTCACCGGTGGAAAGCGCCATCACGCGATACGGCAGCTCCAGCAATTGCAGCACCTTCTCGGCGTGACCCACCATCTCTTCCAGGGCATCCCAGGATTTTTCCGGGTGCACCAGTTGCACCATCTCGACCTTGTCGAACTGGTGCATACGGATGAGGCCACGGGTATCACGACCGTAGGAGCCCGCTTCGGAGCGGAAGCAGGGGCTGTGGGCGGTCATCTTGATGGGCAGCTCCTGCTCGTCGAAGATCTCGTCACGGGCCATGTTGGTGAGCGGCACTTCGGAGGTCGGGATGAGGGAGAACTTGCGCACCTTGCCTTCGTCTTCCCCTTCCCCTTCGATGCCGGTATTGAAGAGATCCTGGGAGAACTTGGGCAGTTGGCCGGTGCCGTACAGGCTGTCCGGGTTGACCAGATAGGGCACGTAGCACTCGGTGTAGCCGTGCTGCAGGGTGTGCAGGTCCAGCATGAACTGGGCCAAGGCGCGGTGCAGACGGGCAATCTGGCCCTTCATCACCACGAAACGGGCACCGGAGAGCTTGACGCCGTTCTTGAAGTCGACCCCCTTGGCCGCCTCACCCAGATCGATGTGATCGCGCACCGGGAAATCGAACTCACGCGGGGTACCCCAGCGGCGGACCTCCACGTTGTCGTTCTCGTCACGGCCCACCGGGGTGGTCTCGCTCGGCAGGTTGGGGATGGCGTCGGCGATCCCCTTGAGCTGGGCCAGCAGGGCCTCCAGCTCGACCTTGCTGGTCTCGAGCTCGTCGTTGATCTTGGTCACCTCGGCCTTGAGGGGGGCAACATCTTCACCACGACGGGCAGCCTCACCGATGGACTTGGAGCGGGCGTTGCGCTCGGCCTGCAGCTCCTGGGTGCGGGACTGCAGATCCTTGCGTTTCTCTTCCAGAACATTGACCGCCGCTACGTCCAGAACGTAGCCACGTGTCGCCAGACGAGCGGCAGCTTCGGTGATGTCGCTGCGCAGATATTTGGGATCCAGCATGGTTTACCTACTTTTTTTAATGGGATCTGGGCCCGGGTCATCGTGACCGGGTTGGGAAACAGATCCGGAAGTTAACATCGGTTGGCGCACCCCTTTGCCTTCGGAATCGGGCCTTCGAAATCAAGAAGATGGTGCAAGGCCAAGACAACCGGGGTCAGACGGGCAGTGTAGCAGACCGCCCCCCTGCCCGAACAGGGACTATTGCGCCCGTTTTTGCCGGAAACCCCCTCCCCTAATGCCTTTGCCGTGCGCTTTCCCGGCAAGGGGCTTGAAGGTCTTTCCTATCGCTTGCGCGGGCTCTGCTTGTCCAGTTCGTGCAGGTAGTCGAGCTTCTGGCCGATCTGCTTCTCAAGGCCGCGATCGGTGGGCTGATAGTACTGCTTGCCAGCCAGCTCAGGCGGGAAGTACTGCTCGCCGGCGGCATAGGCCCCCGGCTCGTCGTGGGCATAGCGATACTCGGCTCCATAGCCCAGCTCGCTCATCAGCCTGGTCGGCGCGTTGCGCAGGTGCGGCGGCACCTCGAAGTCCGGCAGGTTCTTGGCGTCCGCCAGCGCCGCCTTCCAGGCGGTGTAGACCGCATTGCTCTTGGGGGCGCAGGCGAGATAGACGATCGCCTGGGCGATGGCCCGCTCCCCTTCCGCCGGGCCGATGCGATGGAAGCAATCCCAGGCCGAGAGGGCCACCTGCATGGCACGGGGATCGGCATTGCCCACGTCCTCGGAGGCAATCGCCAGCAGCCTGCGCGCAATATAGAGCGGATCGCAACCGGCGCTCACCATGCGGGCATACCAGTAGAGCGCCGCATCCGGTGCCGAGCCGCGGATGGACTTGTGCACCGCCGAGATGAGGTCGTAGAAGTGATCGCCACCCTTGTCGAAACGGGCCACGTGCTCCCCCACCACGGCGGCGAGCAGGCTGCTGTCGATCACCCGCGCCCCGGCACTGTCGGTTTCGGCCATGTCGGCCAACAGCTCCAGATAGTTGAGGGACTTGCGCCCGTCCCCGTCCACGGCTTTCGCCAGCGCCTCCTTCACCCCGGGGGCGAAGGCGAGGCTCGGGTCGTTGAGGCCACGGGGGTCCTGCATCGCCTGATCGACCATGGCGAGGATATCCTGCTCCTCCAGCCGTTTGAGCAGATAGACCCGGGCCCGGGAGAGCAGCGCGTTGTTGAGTTCGAACGAGGGGTTCTCGGTGGTGGCACCGATGAAGGTGATGGTGCCGTCTTCGATGTGGGGCAGGAACACATCCTGCTGGCTCTTGTTGAAGCGGTGGACTTCATCCACGAACAGGATGGTGCGCACCCCGCGCCAGCCGTTCTCCTTCGCCTTGTCGAGGGCCGCGCGGATCTCCTTGATGCCGGAGGTCACCGCCGAGAGCCGCTCCACCTCGGCCTGGCAGTAGTGAGCAACCAGTTCTGCCAGCGTGGTCTTGCCGGTGCCAGGAGGGCCCCACAGGATCATGGAGTGGCAGTGGCCCGCCAGGATCGCCTTGCGCAGCGGTTTGTCGGGCCCGAGGATATGTTGCTGACCTATGTACTGCTCGAGGGTTTGCGGCCGCATCCGGGCCGCCAGCGGACGAAAGTCCGACGAGAAATCCAGCGATAAATTGCTCATCTGCATTGACCGTCAGGAAGGGTGCAGGCCGCCGTTGCCGGGCGGCCTGCCAATAAAGCCAGCGCCTGCTTGCGCATCAGCGCTGATCGTCCAGTGCGACCCCCGCAGGCGTCTTGAAAACAAATTCGTTGCCCTTGAGCGCCGGCTTGCGGTTGAAGTTGCTCAGGGTGAACTCGCTCCACTGCCCCTGGGCCTCTTTCACGTCGAAGCGGTTGATGTTGTTCTGGCGGTCGAAGGTGATGCGAAAGGAGGCAATCAACTCGTCCTGGTTGCGGCTGGTGACTGTGTAGACATCCCCCTGCTGGGTCACGTCGTAGTTCTTCCAGAGCGCATCGTCGTTGCCGGCGATCAGCACGAAGGGGGTGTTGAGCACCGCATCCTTCATCTTGAGGGCGGTGACCTGCTCGACGAAGGGATCGTAGATCCAGACATCCTTGCCATCGGCCACGATCAGGCTCTCGTCCGGCGTGGTGGTATGCCAGTTGAAACGGTTGGGACGCTGCACCAGCAGGGTGCCGCCGGCACGCTGCAGCTCCTTGCCCTTGCTGTCATAGACCACCTGGGCAAACTTGGCGGAGAAGAGGCTCACCCCCGCCAGTTTCTGCTTGAGATCGCTGGCCGCGTCGGCCCACGCCTGGCTGCTGGCCACCAGCAGCACAGTGCCCATCAACAGTTGTTTTTTCATCACGCTTTTCATAACGGCTATCTCGATAAAAGGCCACGCCCGCAGAGGGCATGGCCAGGATGATAGAGGGGTGAGCCTTAGTCCCGCACCGGCGGCGGGGCCAGCACGTCGCGCTGACCATTGCCGCCCGGGGCGCTGACGATGCCCTGGTTTTCCATCTGCTCGATGAGACGGGCCGCCCGGTTGTAACCAATCTTGAACTTGCGCTGCACGCTGGAGGTGGAACCGCGGCGCGACTCCACCACGAAGGCCACCGCCTCGTCGAACAGGGGGTCGAGCTCTTCGTCGTCACCACCGCCATATTCGCCGCTGCCGCCCTCGCCGCCCGACTCACCGGAGAGGATCTCCTCGATGTAGTTCGGCTCGCCGCGCAGTTTCCAGTCCGCCACCACCTTGTGTACCTCGTGGTCATCGACGAAGGCGCCGTGCACCCGGGTCGGGTTGGAGGTACCGGCAGGCATGTAGAGCATGTCGCCCATGCCGAGCAGGGATTCGGCACCGCCCTGGTCGATGATGGTACGGGAGTCGATCTTGCTCGACACCTGGAACGAGATACGGGTCGGGATGTTGGCCTTGATGAGGCCGGTAATGACATCCACCGACGGACGCTGAGTCGCGAGGATGAGGTGGATACCGGCCGCCCGCGCCTTCTGGGCGATACGGGCGATAAGCTCTTCCACCTTCTTGCCGACGATCATCATCATGTCGGCAAACTCGTCCACCACTACCACGATATGGGGCAGTTTTTCCAGCTCAGGCGGCATCTGATCCATGGAGTCGCCCGGGCGCCACAGCGGATCCAGCAGGGGGGCGCCCTCCTCGATGGCGGCCAGCACCTTGTCGTTGTAGCCCTTGAGGTTGCGCACCCCAACCGCCGACATCAGCTTGTAGCGACGCTCCATCTCGCCTACGCACCAGCGCAGGGCGTTGGCGGCGTCCTTCATGTCGGTCACCACCTCGGTCAGCAGATGGGGGATCCCTTCGTAGACCGACAGCTCCAGCATCTTGGGGTCGATCATGATGAAGCGCAGATCGTCCGGCGTCGACTTGTAGAGCATGGAGATGATCATGGTGTTCACCCCCACCGATTTACCGGAGCCGGTGGTACCAGCCACCAGCAGGTGGGGCATCTTGGCGAGGTTCACCACCACGGGTTCGCCGGCGATGTCCTGACCCAGCCCCATGGTGAGCGGGTTGCGGCTGCCCGAGAACGCCTCGCAGTCGAGGGTCTCGCGCAGGTAGACGGTCTGACGCACCCGGTTGGGCAGCTCGATCCCGACGAACGTCTTGCCCGGGATCACCTCCACCACCCGCACGCTGCTGGCCGACAGAGAACGGGCCAAGTCGCGGGAGAGGTTGGTGATCTTGCTCGCCTTCATGCCAGGTGCCAGATCCAGCTCGAAGCGGGTAATGACGGGGCCCGGATAGACGCCCACCACCTTGGCCTGCACGTTGTAATCGGCGAGTTTCGCCTCCACCAGCCGGCCCATGCGTTCCAGCTCGTCCTTGCTCATCATCTGGGTCTTGGCGGGCGGTCTGTCCAGCAGATCGATGCTCGGCAAAGGGGCCAGACCGGGCTGGGGACGGCGCTTGGCTTTCACCGGCGCAGCGGCAACGGGAGCATCGGGTTCGTCATCCCCCTCCGCCCAGGGCAAGTCGAGGTCATCTTCTTCCTGGCGCACGGCGGGACGCGGACGGCCATTGGCCACGCGCTTGCCCTTGGCGGCAGGCGCCGGAGCCTCGTCCTCTTCGTCGTCAAACTGCGGATCGAACTGGAAGGTGTCTTCGTCAAGCTCCGGCAGCCATTCGTCAGCTTTTGTCTTTTGAGCGCGATTCTTCGCCTTGGGGTTGCGTGTCCAGCTGCCGTGGGGGTCTTCGTCATCCTCTTCCTGATCGAAGCTGCCCACGCCCCCTTCCAGCAGGGGATCCGGCCCCTCATAGCGGGGCTGGCGCCAGCCACCGGTGAGCCAGCGGCCCAGGGTGGTGGGGAAATGGTAGATGGCGCTGACTGAGCCGGTGCAGGCGGCACCGATGCGCTCGACAATGGTGAGCCAGGACCAGCCGGTAAACAGGGTGATGCCGGTGGCCACGAAGCAGAGCAGCAACAGGTTGGCCCCGACGCCGCCAAACAGCGGCACCACAGCGGAGGAGATGACGTCCCCCACCAGACCGCCGGCGGAAAAGTTCTGCAAGTCGTTGAAGTTCATGCTGGCGATGGCGGACATGCCAAGCACCGTCAGCACGAAGCCGATGATCCGTACCGACAGGGTGAGGTAATCCACTTCCAGCAGCTTGCTCGGGCGCCAGAACAGGCTCCAGCCAAGCAGCACTACCAGGGGGGGCACCAGATAGGAGAAGGCCCCGAAGGTAAACATGGTGATGTCGGCGAGCCAGGCACCGGCGCTACCCGCGAGGTTTTTCACCTCCCCTTGCCAGGAGGTTTGCGACCAGCCTGGATCGGCGGGATGGTAGGTCAGCAGGGCAAGCAAAAGATAGGCAGCCATCAGGGTGATGGCGATCAAGACGGCCTCGAAGATCCGTTGTGTACCTGATAAAGGAGTAAACAGCTTTTTATCGGCCAAACTCCGGCTCCTTTGTGAAAACATGAATGCGGGGATAGGGGGCCTAGTATCCCTGAAAAGCCCACCGATTGTCAGCCAGTGCCTGAGGGCGGGCCTGAAACTCTCTATAAGAAGAAACGAGCGGACCGGCCGCTCGTTTCTGACTATCGTGACTCGTCATGGAACTTGCAAGTCACAGCACAACCCCGCTTATCGGGTGCTGATCACCAGACGACTGCTCTGTTTGACCTCTTCCATCACCACGTAGGTGCGGGTGTCGTTGACGCCCGGCAGACGCAGCAGGGTTTCACCCAGCAGGCGGCGGTAAGCGGACATGTCGCTGACGCGGGTCTTGAGCAGATAGTCGAAATCACCGGACACCAGATGACATTCCTGGATCTCTTCGAGCACCTGAACAGCCTTGTTGAACTGCTCGAACACATCGGGGGCGCCACGATTGAGGGTAATTTCCACGAACACCAGCAGAGACGCGTCCAGATAATGAGGGTTCAGAATGGCGGCATATCCTTCGATATACCCTTGTCGCTCCAGGCGACGAACCCGTTCCAGACACGGTGTGGGACTCAGGCCAACTCGTTTGGACAACTCAACGTTCGAAATCCTGCCATCCTTTTGCAGTTCATTCAGAATGTTGCGGTCAATCCTGTCCAAATCCTTTAGCCGACTCTTAGCTTCCATCATTTAATTCCATCCTTTGGCTATTTTTTGGTAAGAATCACCAGTCATTTTATAATAATGGTCACAAATCCTGTCAATACCTGAATATACTAGGCGCAAATGTCGCTTAACATCTAGGCAACATAAACCACCAATCGATAGACGAGGGATAGCATGATTATCGGTGTACCTAAGGAAATAAAAAACCATGAATATCGCGTAGGCATGGTTCCGGCCAGTGTACGTGAACTGACAGCACGAAACCATACTGTTTTCGTCCAAAGCGGCGCAGGAAATGGCATTGGGTTCAGTGACGCAGATTATCTGGCTGCCGGAGCCGAGATCCTGGCCTCCGCTGCCGAAGTTTTCGCCAAGGCGGAGATGATCGTCAAGGTCAAGGAACCCCAGGCAGGGGAACGGGCCATGCTGCGTCCCGGCCAGACCCTCTTTACCTATCTGCATCTGGCGCCGGACCTGGCCCAGACCCAGGATCTCATCGACAGTGGTGCCGTCTGCATCGCCTATGAAACCGTCACGGACGGTCGTGGCGGTCTGCCCCTGCTGGCCCCCATGTCGGAAGTGGCCGGACGCATGTCTATTCAGGCCGGTGCCCAGGCACTGGAGAAATCCCGTGGCGGCAGCGGCGTGCTGCTCGGCGGTGTGCCCGGTGTGGAACCGGCCAAGGTGGTGATCATCGGTGGTGGTGTGGTGGGCTCCAACGCAGCCCGCATGGCCGTCGGCCTGCGTGCCGACGTCACCATCCTCGACAACAACGTCGATACCCTGCGCCGTCTCGACAGCGAGTTCCAAGGGGCTGCCAAGGTGGTCTACTCCAACCGCGAGACCCTGGAGCGCCATCTGCTGGCGGCAGACCTGGTCATCGGCGGCGTGCTGGTGCCTGGCGCCACTGCGCCAAAACTTGTCAGCCGTGACCACATTGCTCGCATGAAACCCGGTGCAGCCATCGTGGACGTGGCCATCGACCAGGGCGGCTGTGTCGAGACCTCCCATGCCACCACCCATGAAGATCCCACCTTCATCGTCGACGAGGTGGTGCACTACTGCGTGGCCAACATGCCGGGTGCCGTGGCACGGACCTCCACCGTGGCCCTGAACAACGCCACCCTCCCCTTCATCATCAAGCTGGCCGAACAGGGCTATCGCAACGCACTGCTCGCTGATCCCCACCTGTTGCACGGCCTGAACGTGATGGCGGGCAAAATCACCTGCAAGGAGGTTGCCGTTGCCCACAACCTGGCTTACACGGATCCCCTGACCCTGCTGAACTGATCGCGTCCCTGCAAAGGGAGGTAGATGAGTGAAAATCCGCCCGCGATGGGCGGTTTTTTTATGCCTGCCATCCCCGGCTCACCCCTCTTGTTGGCGATTGCCCCAATCGATGCGCTGGCCTTTGACCACGGATCACGAATTACCTACAATCGCGCAAACTCATCACGTCTCGGAAATCACATCATGAGCCAAGTCACTCACAGCAAACTGCTGATCCTGGGATCCGGTCCGGCAGGTTACACTGCGGCCGTCTATGCCGCTCGCGCCAACCTCAATCCCCTGCTCATCACCGGCATGCAGCAAGGTGGTCAGCTGACCACCACCACCGAAGTGGAAAACTGGCCAGGGGACGCGGAAGGGCTGACCGGCCCGGCCCTGATGGAGCGCATGAAAGAGCATGCAGAGAAGTTCGATACCCGCATCCTCTTTGATCACATCAATGAAGTGACGCTGACCGAGCGTCCCTTCCGCCTCAAGGGGGACAACGGTGAATACACCTGCGATGCGCTGATCCTCGCCACCGGCGCCTCCGCCAAATACCTGGGTCTGCCCTCCGAAGAGGCTTTCAAGGGCCGCGGCGTCTCCGCCTGCGCCACCTGTGACGGCTTCTTCTACCGCAACCAGGAAGTGGCCGTGGTCGGCGGCGGCAACACCGCCGTGGAAGAGGCACTCTATCTGGCCAACATCGCCAAGAAGGTGCACCTCATTCATCGCCGGGACGAGTTCCGCGCCGAGAAGATCCTGATCAAGCGCCTCAACGACAAGGTCGAGAGCGGCCATATCGTCCTGCACACCCATCAGACCCTGGACGAAGTACTGGGTGACGACATGGGCGTCACCGGCGTGCGCCTGCGCAGCACCCGGGATGACACCACCTCCGAGCTGCCGCTGATGGGGGTCTTCATCGCCATCGGTCACCGGCCCAACACCCAGATCTTCGAAGGGCAGCTGGCGATGGAAAACGGCTATCTGAAAGTGCGTGGCGGACTGGAAGGGTTCGCAACCCAGACCAGCATCCCGGGCGTGTTCGCCGCCGGCGACGTGGCCGACCACGTCTACCGCCAGGCAATCACCTCCGCAGGGACCGGCTGCATGGCCGCCCTCGATGCAGAGCGATATCTGGACGCACAATAATCGGAAGGATATAAAGGGCATGCCAGTTGGCATGCCCTTTTTTATTGCAAGGAGCAGGATGAAACGAAAAATAATGATAGTGGAAGACAGCCTGACGGTACGCCGTATGCTGACCCAGGCCATTGCGCAGCAGACAGGGCTGGAAATCGACGCCTTCGACACCCTTGAAGGGGCTCGCGATTGCCATGGGGAAGATTATGTGGTCGCCCTGGTGGATCTCACCCTGCCGGACGCCCCCGGCGGAGAGGCTGTCAACGTGCTGAGGGAGCGTGGGCTGCCGGTGGTGATCCTGACGGCCGACATCAGCGAAGAGAAGCGGGAAGCCTGGCTGGAAGCCGGGGTGCTGGACTATGTGATGAAGGATTCACGTCACTCCCTGCAATATGCCGTCGGTCTGGTGCACCGCCTCTACCTCAACCAGGCCATCGAAGTCTTGGTGGTCGACGATTCACGCACCTCCCGTCACCGCACCGCGGCCCAGTTGCGCAAGCAGTTGTTGCAGGTGCACGAGGCCAATTCAGCCCGCGATGCGCTGGCGCAGCTCGAGCAGCACCCCGCCATTCGCCTGATGCTGGTGGACTACTACATGCCGGAGATCGACGGCATCAGCCTGGTGCGAATGCTGCGCGAGCGCTACAGCAAGCAGCAGCTCGCCATCATCGGTATCTCGGTGTCGGACAAACACGGCCTCTCGGCACGCTACCTCAAGCAAGGGGCGAATGATTTTCTCAATCAGCCCTTTGAACCCGAGGAGCTGCAGTGCCGGGTCAGCCACAACCTGGAGGCCCTTGAGCAGTTCAACAATATCCAGGAATCGGCCAACCGAGACTACCTGACCGGGCTTTACAACAGACGCTACTGGTTCAACGAAGGTCAAAAGTGGTTCGAGGAGCATCAGCGCCATCAGGCGCAGCTCTCCCTGTGCGTGCTCGATGTGGATCACTTCAAGCAGGTCAATGATCACTGGGGGCACGCCATCGGCGATCAGCTGCTCTGTCATCTGGCCAGGCTGCTCACCCAGTTCTTCCCGGATGCCATGATAGCCCGATTCGGTGGTGAAGAATTTGCCCTGATGGTGCCACACTGCCCCGTTCCCGTGCTGCTCAAGCGACTGGAAGGGCTTCGTCTGCAAATGCGTCAGCAACCGCTGTCGCGGGAGATATCGCTCTTTGTGCGCGCCAGTTTCGGCGTCATCAATGTCGGGCGGCTCTCCATGGACGAGGCGCTGAGCGAGGCAGATCGCCAGTTGTATCAGGCAAAGAATACCGGGCGAGACAAGATAGTCTGTCAGGACGTCTGAGCAAGCATCAGCAGAGACACTCCGTGTAGTACCGCCCGGCGCCCCTTATGTGACGGCCGCCGGGTCAATCCCTTCTTCACCGTTCAATAGGTCTTGTCGACTCGCACCCCATCGTTGAAATAGAGGATGCGCACCTTGTCGCCCTGCGCAAAGACCATGGCCGGATCGTAATCCTGGATCACGTTGATGAGCCCGTTCTGCTCGTTGCGGATCAGCAGCTCCACCAGCTTGTTCTCCACCACGCTGCCCCCTGACTGAAACTGCTGCACCGCCGCCGCTCCCGCCAGCGCTCCGACCGCAGTGGCAATCTCCCGCCCGTGCCCACCGCCAAACTGGTTGCCGAGCAGCCCGCCAAGCACGGCCCCTCCCAGCGTTTTCCAGCCGGAATGCTCTGATTCCATCATCTGGCGCTGGGTGATGTTGCGCACCGCATCCACCTGGCCGAAGACCACCTGCTCCACCGGACGCGCCGTGTTGCGTTCATACACAGCACTCCAGGCCGGCGCCGTGACAAAGCCAAGCAAGCTGGATACTATCAGGATAATGGCCTTCATCTATGAACCTCTGCCTTATGTCTCGCTATCTTACCGAACTGGATGATGAGCTGTGCTGGTTTCCCTCCCCCAGCCATGCGCTGGAAGAGCCCAACGGGCTGCTCGCGATTGGGGGAGATCTCTCCCCCGCTCGATTGCTGGCAGCTTACCACAGCGGGATCTTTCCGTGGAATGAACCCCATCAACCACTGCTGTGGTGGTCACCGGACCCCAGGGGAGTCATCGTGCCCGAGGAACTCCACATCGGCCGCAGCCTGCAGAAGTGTTTGCGCCGCACCCCCTTCGAGATTTACATCAATCGCGCCTTTGATGACGTCATTGCAGCCTGCGCCGCCCCCCGTCGCACCGCCAGCGGCACCTGGATAAGTGCCCCCATGATCGACGCCTATCGGCGCCTTCATCGCCTCGGTCATGCCCACTCCATCGAGATCTGGCAGGATGATCAGTTGCAGGCAGGTCTCTATGGCCTCTCCCTGGGCCGACTCTTTTGTGGTGAATCCATGTTCAGCCGCATCGACAATGGCGCCAAACTGGCCATGGTGGCCCTCTGTCGCCACTTTGCAGGGCACGGCGGTGCCCTCATCGACTGCCAGATGCAAAACGACTTTCTGGCCACGCTGGGCGTCCAGGAGTGGCCAAGGCAGCGCTTTCTGACCACCCTGGCCACCCTGACCCGGCAACCGTTGCAAGAGGGATGCTGGCAACCGAGGAGAATCAGCCTATGAGTGAAGAAGTGATCCTCAAGGTCGGGCTGACCCCCAGGCACCCGTGCAGCTACCTCGGTCACGAGCAGGAGCAGTTGCTGGTCCTGATGGACCATGAACTGCTCAACGCCGCCGGGTACGAACGGCTGCTGACGGCAGGATTCCGGCGCAGTGGCAACGACATCTATCGTCCTCACTGCCCCGCCTGCAGCGCCTGCCAATCCTTGCGCATACACAGTGAACGCTTCATCCCGAGTCGTGGGCAGAAACGCATCCGCCAGTTGAACCGGGATCTCGAACTCGTGCTGAGCTATGACGACAAGCCCGAGTATTACCAGCTCTATGAACGCTATATCCGTGAGCGCCATCGGGATGGCAGCATGTATCCACCGAGCCGGACCCAATACAAGGGGTTCCTGCACTGCGACTGGATGCCCCCCCTTTATCTGGAGATGCGCAAGGAGGGACGCCTCATCGGCGTGGCCACCACGGACCTGCTTCCCCACTCTCTGAGCGCCATGTACACCTTCTTCGACCCCGACTATGCCGACCGGTCGCTCGGCACCTTCGCCATCCTGAGCCAGTTGGAACTGGCCAGACGTACCGGTCGTCAGTGGCTCTATCTGGGGTATCTGGTGGAGGAGTGTCGCAAGATGAATTACAAGCGCCAATACCTGCCCCATGAGCTGCTGGTCCAGGGAGAATGGAAAAAAATCGACACCAAGCCCGAGTAAACTTTACACATAGCCTTAAATCCGGCATGATCCAGCGGTTTTTTGTTGTGGCTTATCAAGAGGATTCAATGGCTAAAGAAGACAGTATTGAGATGCAGGGTACCATTCTCGAAACCTTGCCCAATACCATGTTCCGTGTGGAACTGGAAAATGGTCACGTGGTTATCGCTCATATTTCCGGCAAGATGCGCAAAAACTACATCCGTATCCTGACTGGGGACAAAGTAACGGTGGCTCTGACTCCGTACGATCTCTCCAAGGGACGTATTGTTTTCCGCTCTCGCTAAGCCAGGAATTCAGCAAAAAACCCCAGCCTCTCGGTTGGGGTTTTTTGTCATTTCCGGCCTTGCTCACAGTCAGTGAGAGACAGCTTCAACGTTGACCTGAAAATCAAAGCTGAGGCTGTTGTTCACCAGCTCGACCTTCACAATGCCGCCATCGACCAGGGAACCAAACAGGATCTCGTTGGCCAGGGGCTTCTTGAGGTGCTCCTGAATGACCCGGCCCATGGGTCTTGCCCCCATTGCCCTGTCATACCCTTTCTCTGCCAACCAGTGGCGCGCCTCTTCAGACACCTCCAGTGAAACGCCCTTGGCATCCAGCTGAACCTGCAACTCGACGATGAACTTGTCGACCACCTGATGGATCACTCTCATGTCGAGATGGTTGAACCAGATGGTGTGATCGAGCCGGTTGCGGAACTCCGGACTGAACGTCTTGTTGATCACCTCCATGGCATCGTGGCTCATGTCCTGCTGCTGGAAGCCGATGGACTTGCGCTGGGTCTCCTGAACCCCTGCGTTGGTGGTCATCACCAGGATCACATTGCGAAAATCTGCCTTGCGCCCGTTGTTGTCCGTCAGGGTACCGTTGTCCATCACCTGCAGCAGCAAGTTGAAGACATCCGGATGCGCCTTCTCGATCTCGTCAAGCAGCACGACGGAGTGCGGATGCTTGAGGACCGAGTCGGTCAACAGCCCTCCCTGCTCGAATCCCACGTAACCGGGAGGAGCCCCGATCAACCGGGACACGGTATGGCGTTCCATGTATTCCGACATGTCAAAACGCAATACCTCGACCCCGAGCGCCTTGCCCAGTTGCTGGGTCACTTCGGTCTTGCCCACCCCGGTCGGGCCGGCAAACAGGAAGCACCCCACAGGCCGGCGTTCGTTGCCAAGCCCTGAACGAGACAACCGAATGGCATCGGTCAGCACCTCGATGGCCTTGTCCTGCCCGAACACCACCATCTTGAGATTGCGCTCCAGATTCTTCAGCACCTCCTTGTCGGAGGAGGAGACAGATTTCTCTGGTATACGGGCAATCTTGGCAACAATTGCCTCGATTTCCGGCACATTGATCACCTTCTTGCGCTTGCTGACGGGCAAGAGGCGTTGCCCTGCACCCGCTTCGTCGATGACGTCGATGGCCTTGTCAGGCAGATGGCGATCATTGATGTACTTGGCGGAGAGCTCTACCGCCGCCCGGATCGCCTTGACGGTGTAACGCACGCCATGGTGAGACTCATAACGGCTCTTGAGTCCCATCAGAATGCGAGTGGTGTCGTCTACTGTGGGTTCGACGATGTCGATCTTCTGGAAGCGGCGAGCCAGGGCCCTGTCCTTCTCGAAGATCTGGGCATATTCCTGGTAGGTGGTGGAGCCCACGCAGCGCAGCAAACCATTGGAGAGCAGCGGCTTGATGAGGTTGGCCGCATCCAGCTGGCCACCGGAAGCCGCACCGGCCCCAATGATGGTGTGGATCTCGTCGATGAAGAGGATGGCCCCCTCCTGACGCTCGATCTGCTTGAGCAGCACCTTGAGGCGCTTCTCGAAGTCACCACGATACTTGGTGCCCGCCAGCAGGGAGCCCATGTCCAGGGAGTAGATGGTGCTACCCGCAATCACCTCGGGCACATCCCCCTTGACGATACGGTAGGCAAGCCCTTCGGCGATAGCGGTCTTGCCCACACCGGCTTCCCCGACCAGCAAGGGGTTGTTCTTGCGGCGGCGGCACAATACCTGAATGGTGCGATTGAGCTCCTGATCACGGCCGATGAGCGGATCGATACGCCCCTCCAGCACCAGCTGGTTGAGGTTGGTGGCAAAGCTTTCTATCTGGGCAGAGGATACCTCGTCATCAGATTCCGCATTGTTGCCACCACTCTCGGGCTTGTTGTCCTTGCGCACCCCGTGGGACAGGAAGTTCACCACATCCAGGCGGCTTATTTCGGCTTTTTTCAGGAAGTAGGCGGCCTGGGACTCTTGTTCGCTGAAGATGGCGACCAGGACATTGGCACCGCTCACCTCGGTATTGCCGGACGACTGGACATGGAAGACGGCACGTTGCAGCACGCGCTGGAAGCCCAGCGTCGGCTGGGTTTCCCTGTCTTCGTCGTCACGGGGGATGAGCGGGGTCGTTTGATTGATGAAGGCGCGGATCTCTTTGCGCATCTGTTCCACATCCGCACCACATGAACTCAGCGCCTCATGGGCTGAGCTGTTATCCAGCAGGGCCAACAACAGGTGCTCGACGGTCATGAATTCGTGGCGCTCGTCACGGGCCAGCTTGAAAGCCTCGTTCAGCGTCTTTTCTAGATCTTTGTTCAACATAGGCACCTCCCCTCAGTACAGCAACAATGCGGTGTCGTTATCGCCATCAAGTCATCAGATTCAAGCCTTTTCCATGGTACATAGCAGTGGATGTTCGTTGTTACGTGAATAGGTGTTGACCTGGACCACTTTGGTCTCGGCAATCTCGGCGGTAAATGTGCCGCAGACTCCCTTACCACTATAATGCACGCTCAGCATCACCTGAGTGGCCTTCTCCAGATCCATACCAAAGAACCTTTGCAGCACCTCCACCACGAACTCCATCGGTGTGTAGTCGTCGTTGTTCAGGACGACCTTGTACATGGGTGGCGGTTGCAGCTTCGTTTTCTCTGCCTCTGCAATCTCTTCATTAGCAAAGAGTTCTTTCTGCTTGCTCATAGTTGCGCTTTGGTACCTCTAGATTACTACCGTGTCGCTCAAGATTGTCAATAGACTTGTTAACCAGATCACATCGGTTGTTAACAACTTCTTGACTCGCTTAAAAGTTGGACTAGATTGGTTACTTGCTAATCGGCGCCCGTCTGCTACGGGGTCATGCCCTAGTTATATAAGGCTGGCGCAGGTTACTCAACGACTTCAGGGTAATCAATAAAAGGATGTAGATGTATGGCAACCGGAACAGTCAAGTGGTTCAACAACGCAAAAGGATTTGGGTTTATCTGTCCGGAAGGCGGTGGTGAAGACATCTTCGCTCACTACTCCACGATTCAAATGGAAGGTTACAAGACCTTGAAAGCAGGTCAGGCAGTCAACTTTGAACTGCAGCAGGGGCCGAAAGGAAATCATGCCTCTGTCATCGTGCCAAACGAAGCACAGAACATCTAAGAGTCAAACTGGATAAATTAAAAAGCGGCATCCCAAGGGATGCCGCTTTTTTATGGACAAGCACGAAGAGGGGAACAAGAAAGGACAAGCCTTCCTTGTTCCCTGCTGCCGCTACCTCAGCGGGCCAGCAGGATGTTGAGCATGCGGCGCAGCGGCTCGGCGGCGCCCCACAGCAGCTGGTCACCCACGGTAAAGGCGGCCAGGTACTCCGGGCCCATGTTGAGCTTGCGCAGACGACCGACCGGGATGCTGAGGGTGCCGGTGACGGCGGCCGGGGTCAGCTCGCGGGCGGTGATGTCGCGATCGTTGGGGATCACCTTGACCCAGTCGTTGTGGGCGGCCAGCAGGGCTTCGATCTCGGCCAGCGGCACATCTTTTTTCAACTTGATGGTGAAGGCCTGGCTGTGGCAGCGCAGGGCGCCGATGCGCACGCACAGACCATCCACCGGGATAGCGGCGTTTTCGATACCGAGGATCTTGTTGGTCTCGGCCTGGCCTTTCCATTCTTCACGGCTCTGGCCGTTGTCGAGCTTGGTGTCGATCCAGGGGATGAGGCCACCGGCCAGCGGCACACCGAAGTTGTCCACCGGCAGGGTGCCGGAGCGGGTCTTCTCGGTGATCTTGCGCTCGATGTCGAGGATGGCGGAGGCGGGATCCGCCAGCTCCACCGCCACTTCATCCCGCAGCATGCCCATCTGGGTGACCAGCTCGCGCATATGGCGGGCACCACCACCGGAGGCCGCCTGATAGGTGGCCACGCTCACCCACTCCACCAGATCGGCCTTGAACAGGCCACCCAGGGCCAGCAGCATCAGGCTGACGGTGCAGTTGCCGCCAACGAAGGTCTTGATGCCGTTGTTCAGGGCATCTTCAATGACGTCACCGTTGACCGGATCCAGGATGATAACGGCGTCCTTCTCCATGCGCAGGGAGGAGGCGGCGTCAATCCAGTAGCCCTGCCAGCCGGCGGCTTTCAGGCGCGGATAGACATCCTTGGTGTAGTCGCCGCCCTGGGCGGTGATGATGACGTCCTGTGCGGCCAGCGCCTCGAGATCGAAGGCGTCCTGCAGGGTGCCGGCATCGACGCCAAAATTGGGGGCGGCCTCACCGGCCTGGGAGGTGGTGAAGAAGGTGGGTTGAATGCGGGCAAAATCCTTCTCTTCCTGCATCCGACTCATCAACACCGAACCCACCATGCCACGCCAACCGACCAAACCTACTTTTTTCATAATGTCCTACCCTGGATAGCTGCTTATAGAAATCGTGTGTGGTACCCGTGACCCCCTGCCTTGGCGCCAGCCGTTTACAAGGGATTCACAATATATGAGTTGCAAAAAATGCGTCTGTCCACATTACGGATTGTGACGGCGGGCGCAAGTCGAATTGCGCAATATTCTGTGCCATTCGCTGCAATATCCGTCGGCCTGGCCGACCTGCGGGCAGCCGGTTGGCATCCTGCCTCCACTTGGGGCATCATTGAGACCGACCGGCAGCCCCGCTGCCCCTCGGGGACGGCCCCGAGGCCTCCTGATACGCAGGGACGACCCTGCTTCCTGCGGAATCTGCCTTATGTCCTGGTTGCTATTGCTGTTGGCCGGCCTGTTCGAGGTCGCCTGGGCCATCGGCCTCAAATACACCGACGGTTTCAGCCGTCCCCTCCCCACCCTGCTGACCCTGATCGCCATGGCCGTGAGCGTGCTGCTGCTCGCCATGGCGGTCAAACAGCTGCCCCTTGGCACCGCCTATGCGGTCTGGACCGGCATCGGCGCGGTCGGCACCGTGCTGATGGGGATCTGGCTGTTCAACGAACCGGCCACCCTGGCCCGGGTGCTCTGCCTGCTGCTCATCATCGTCGGCATTCTGGGGTTGAAGTTCATCGGTTAGGCGCGCTGAAAGGGCCGGGTACACCGGCCCCGACGTGGCAAGCTCCAGGGGGCGATGTCAGCCCGGCGTGTTGCTGTGTTCCTCTGCTTGCTGATGTGTTCGCAGGCGGTGAGTAAAGGCGGGTGGCACAGACGTGGCATGGCGCGTGATGGCGAGCAAGATCTGCCCCATGACCGCCCGGGCGAGCATGGGGTGCCTCCTTTTATCTTTTCGTCTGCTCCTTCAATCACTCCACCAGCGTCTGCTCGATGCGGGCCCCAGGCATCATCTGCGTGAGACCGGCAATCAGCCTGTCGCCGGCATCCCACAAGGCCGTGCGCGGCATCGGCGGCAGACACTCCAGAATGAACCACATCCGGGGGGAAGAGAGGCTCAGGCGAGTGCGGATCCCCTGGCGCCAGTTCCAGCGGCGACAGGTGACGCCGAGATCGTCCCGCCACACCACCTCTCCGGGAGCCGGTGCCTCCTGGATTGGCAGCCCTTCTTTGAGGGTGTCAAAGCATTCGCTGCCATCGGCAATCACCAGGCGCGGCGTCCCCACATAGGCCGCCAGATCCTCCCCGCCCACGGGAATGGCATACTCGATGCTGATGGCGTTGTAGAGATCCACCACGGGATCGATGGCGGGCAAGACGCCATCGCGCAGCACCCGCTTGCGCAGTGCCTGGGCCGAGCAGGGCGTGCGGGCAGGCTTGGCGCCAAACCCCTTGAACACCTGATCCCAGGCGGCCAGATGTTCAAGGGCCCAGGGGGCCTCGTCGGTGCCAAGGGCCGCACATGCCCGGGCCAGGGCCCGCTCCCCCACCAGAGTGTCAATCACGGGGGCGGCTTCCACCACGATGCTGAGGGCACAAAAACCCGGCGCCAACCTGGCTATCTCGGGGTCGATACGGGGGATCATCGGGAACATTCAGCACTCCTGGTCAAGGCTCATCAAGACGGGGTGGCGGAACGGGCACGGGCGTTCCCCTCTTTTCCTTCCCCCGCCAACGGTTGACGCCATGATGAAGGGCACAGGGTCATAATAAAATTTACTTTATCTTAATTATGTTAAGTAAAACTGATGACCCAACCCTCTTTCCCATGAAAAATCGCCGCCCCGCAGCGCACCGTCCGGCCCCACTACCACACCCCGCCCATCCAATGCAGACCTGGGCAAGCCCACACCATTGCCCTGGCCGCTTTCCCCGTCACTCATGCTATTATCTGCGTCCAAACATGAGCCCATAAAATCAGGACATTGTGATGACCGACCACACTTTTATTCCCGGCAAGGACGCAGCGCTGGAAGACTCCATCGAACGCTTCCAGACCAAGCTGCAAGCCCTGGGGTTTGATATCGAAGAGGCCTCCTGGCTCAACCCCGTGCCCAACGTCTGGTCCGTGCACATCCGGGACAAGGAGTGCTCCCTCTGTTTCACCAACGGCAAGGGTGCCAGCAAGAAGGCGGCGCTCGCCTCCGCCCTTGGCGAATATTTCGAGCGTCTCTCCACCAACTACTTCTTCGCCGACTTCTATCTGGGCGAGCAGGTAGCCAATGGCGACTTCGTTCACTACCCGAACGAGAAGTGGTTCCCCATCGAGGGGGATCAGCTGCCCGCCGGTCTGCTCGACAGCTTCACCCGCAAGTTCTACAACCCGGACGGTGAAGTGACCGCCGATATGTTGGTGGACCTGCAATCCGGCAATGAGGAGCGCGGCATCGTCGCCCTGCCCTTCGAGCGCCAGTCTGATCACCAGACCGTCTACATCCCGATGAACATCATCGGCAACCTGTATGTTTCCAACGGCATGAGCGCCGGCAACACCCGCACCGAAGCCCGCACCCAGGGGCTGTCTGAGGTGTTCGAGCGCCACGTGAAGAACAAGATCATCGCCGAGGCCATCAGCCTGCCCCAGATCCCGGGCGAGGTCATCGCCCGTTACCCCGGCATCAAGGCGTCCATCGATGCGCTGGAGGCCGAAGGCTTCCCCATCTACAGCTTCGATGCCTCCCTCGGCGGCCGTTATCCGGTCATCTGCGTGGTGCTGCTCAACCCGAGCAACGGCACCTGCTTTGCCTCCTTCGGCGCCCACCCGCGCTTCGAGGTCGCCTTCGAACGCACCGTCACCGAACTGCTGCAAGGGCGCAGCCTCAAGGATCTGGACGTCTTCGTGCCGCCCTCGTTTGACAACGAGCAGGTGGCGGATCACCACAACCTGGAGACCCACTTCATCGACTCCTCCGGCCTCATCAGCTGGGATCTGTTCAAGGAAGAGTCCGACTTCGAGTTTGCCGACTGGGACTTCCGTGGCACCTCGCAAGAGGAGTTCGACCACCTGATCAGCATCTTCCACGAGCTGGAGCAGCCGGTCTACATCGCCGACTACGAGCACCTGGGGGTCTACGCCTGCCGTATTCTGGTGCCCGGCATGTCCGACATCTATCCGGTGGAAGATCTGCTACTGGCCAACAACACCATGGGGGCCCACCTGCGGGAGACCATCCTGGCGCTGCCGGCGCTCGAGTGGGACGCAGAGCAGTACATGGCCCTGTTCGACCAGCTGGATGAAGAGGGTCACGACGAGCGGACCCGGGTGCGCGAGCTGCTCGGCATCGCCGCCGCCAAGGGCACTGCCCTGCACACCCTGCGCGTCGGTGAGCTCAAAGCCATGCTGGCGCTGGCCGCAGGCGACCTGGAGAGCGCCCTCGACCTCATCGACTGGACCATGGAGTTCAACCAGTCGGTGTTCCCGGCGGATCGCGCCGCTTACTACCGCGCCCTGCGCGCCTGCGTCGAGCTCTTCCTGGACGAGGAACGCGACCCCGAGCAGTACCGTCCGGTGTTCGCCCGCATGTTCGGGGAAGAGACCCTGGCACAGGCGTGGGCCAACGCCCGCGGCGAGGCGCGCTTCCACGGTCTGGAAGCCGCCGATCTCTCCCTCTCCCAGTTCCCGCTGCACCAGAAACTGCTGGCCGCTTACGAGAAATTACAAAAAGCCAAACGAATCCATAGCTGGAACTGATATGCTGATATGACGAAGGGGCCCTGAGGGTCCCTTCTGTTTTATGGTCTACGCTTTGGCTGGCCGTGCCACAAAGATGAAATAAAAGACAAAAAATACCTCTTAGGGGGTTGTTAATTTGGCACTCATGGTGCAGTGCGGCCGCAAAGGTGCCTGGCCGGTACTTTTTAAAGGGTGTCCTTTATAAGTTCTTAAAAATCATAAAATTAATAACAGACTCATTTCTGTTTCACCTGAAACCTGGTGTAAAGAAACGCTTCCGGATGGTGAAAAATCCTGTAGTAAAATTACATTCACAATCTGTAATTCTTGATCGGAGTCAATTTTGGGGATCAGCCCCTTTGTTATGATTTCCACAGGCAAAATATGCAGGTACTGAGAATTGAAAGCAGAATCTCCCTTTGATTGTCTGAAGCCCGAAGCCATCGCCGCCCTGGCCGAAGACATTACCTATGCCAAGGCCACCAAGCCCGCATACAAGGTCATTCCCCTGGCCATCACCGCTGGCGCCTTCATCGCCATCGCCTTCGTCTTCTATATCACCGTCACCACGGGCTCAAGCGGCATGGCCTGGGGCATGTCCAAGCTGGTGGGCGGCATCTGCTTCTCCCTCGGTCTCATCCTCTGCGTCCTGCTCGGCGCCGAACTGTTCACCTCCACTACCCTCACCCTGGTAGCCAAGGCGGCGAATCGCATCAGCTGGGCCCAGTTGCTCAAGAACTGGGGACTGGTCTACTTCGGCAACCTCATCGGCGGTCTCATCATCGTCGGCCTCATCATCATGTCGGCACAATACATGGCAGCGGATGGCCAGTGGGGACTGAACGCCATGAAAGTGGCCCAGCACAAGATCCATCACACCTTCTTCGAGGCCGTGGCCCTTGGCATCCTCTGCAACCTCATGGTGTGTCTCGCCGTGTGGATGGCCTTCGGCGCCCGCAGCGCCACCGACAAGGTGATGGTGATGCTGCTCCCCGTCGCCATGTTCGTGGCCTCCGGTTTTGAGCACAGCATCGCAAACATGTTTATGATCCCGGTCGGTATCGCCATCCACAGCGTCGCGAGCCCGGAATTCTGGCAGGCCATCGGCCAGGATCCGGCGACCTTTGCCGACCTGACCGTGTCCAACTTCGTCCTGCACAACCTCATCCCTGTCACCATCGGTAATATCATTGGTGGTGGCGTTATGGTTGGGCTGACTTACTGGTTTATCTTCCGTCGCCATCATTAAGGATGGCGGCAGACACATAAATACCTTGAGAGGTAATGAAAATGGCAGAACTTAACGAACAGTTCCAAAAAGCATGGGAAGGCTTCGCAGCCGGTGAATGGCAGACCTCTGTCAACACCCGTGACTTCATCCAGAAGAACTACACCCCGTATGAAGGTGACGAGTCCTTCCTGGCTGGCGCGACCGAAGCCACCACCAAGCTGTGGGACAAGGTCATGGAAGGCATCAAGATCGAGAACCGCACTCACGCGCCGGTCGATTTTGATACCGACCTGCCCTCCACCATTACCGCTCACGATGCCGGCTATATCGACCAGAGCCTGGAGCAAATCGTTGGTCTGCAGACCGACAAGCCGCTCAAGCGCGCCATCATCGCCAACGGCGGTATCAAGATGGTCAAGACCTCTTGCGAAGTGTACGGTCGCCAGCTTGACCCCATGGTCGAGAAGATCTTCACCGAGTACCGCAAGACTCACAACCAGGGCGTGTTCGACGTCTACACCAAAGACATCCTGAACTGCCGCAAGTCCGGCGTTATCACCGGTCTGCCGGATGCCTACGGCCGTGGCCGTATCATCGGTGACTACCGTCGTGTTGCCCTGTACGGTATCGACTTCCTGATGGCCGACAAACTGGTTCAGTTCAAGTCCCTGCAGGCTGACCTGGAAAACGGTGTCAACCTGGAAGCCACCATCCGTCTGCGCGAAGAGATCTCCGAGCAGCACCGTGCCCTGGCCCAGATGAAGGTGATGGCTGCCAAATATGGCTGCGACATCTCCGTACCGGCCAAGACCGCCAAAGAAGCCGTACAGTGGACCTACTTCGCCTACCTGGCGGCGGTCAAGTCCCAGAACGGCGCGGCCATGTCCTTCGGTCGTACCTCCAGCTTCCTGGACATCTACATCGAGCGTGACCTACAGAAAGGCCTGATCACTGAGCAAGAAGCCCAGGAGCTGATGGACCACATGGTCATGAAGCTGCGTATGGTTCGCTTCCTGCGTACCCCGGAATACGATTCACTGTTCTCCGGCGACCCGATGTGGGCGACCGAGACCCTGGCCGGTATGGGCGTTGACGGTCGTACCCTGGTCACCAAGAACAGCTTCCGTATGCTGAACACCCTGTACACCATGGGCCCGTCCCCTGAGCCGAACCTGACCATCCTGTGGTCCGAGAAGCTGCCGGTCGGTTTCAAGAAGTACTGCGCCAAGGTATCCATCGAGACCTCTTCCGTTCAGTACGAGAACGACGACCTGATGCGTCCGGACTTCAACAACGATGACTACGCCATCGCTTGCTGTGTGTCCCCGATGATCGTCGGCAAACAGATGCAGTTCTTCGGTGCCCGTGCCAACCTGGCCAAGACCATGCTGTATGCAATCAACGGCGGTATGGACGAGAAGCTCAAGATCCAGGTCGGTCCGAAGACCGAAATGGTCACCTCCGAGTACCTCGATTACAACGACGTGATGGACAGACTGGATCACTTCATGGACTGGCTGGCCAAGCAGTACGTGGCCGCGCTGAACATCATCCACTACATGCACGACAAGTACAGCTACGAAGCCTCCCTGATGGCGCTGCACGACCGTGACGTCTATCGCACCATGGCATGTGGTATCGCCGGTCTGTCCGTAGCCGCTGACTCCCTGTCTGCCATCAAGTACGCCAAGGTCAAGCCGGTACGTGATGCCGATGGCGTCTCCATCGACTTCGAAATCGAAGGCGAGTACCCGCAGTTCGGCAACAACGACGCTCGCGTCGATGACATCGCCTGCGACCTGGTCGAGCGCTTCATGAAGAAGATTCAGAAGCTCAACACCTACCGCGGTGCCGTGGCTACCCAGTCCGTGCTGACCATCACCTCCAACGTGGTGTACGGTAAGAAGACCGGTAATACCCCGGATGGTCGTCGCGCCGGTGCGCCGTTCGGCCCGGGTGCCAACCCGATGCACGGTCGTGATCAGAAGGGTGCCGTTGCTTCCCTGACTTCCGTTGCCAAGCTGCCGTTCGCCTACGCCAAAGATGGTATCTCCTATACCTTCTCCATCGTGCCGAATGCCCTGGGCAAAGACATGGAAGCCCAGAAAGCCAACCTGGCCGGCCTGATGGATGGTTACTTCCACCACGAAGCCAACCTGGAAGGTGGTCAGCACCTGAACGTCAACGTGATGAACCGTGAAATGCTGCTGGACGCCATGGAAAACCCGGAGAAATATCCGCAGTTGACCATCCGCGTATCCGGTTATGCCGTTCGCTTCAACTCCTTGACCAAGGAGCAACAGCAAGACGTCATCACCCGTACCTTCACCGCTTCTCTGTAATAGAGTCTCGGAGAACAAAAACCGGCACCCAGGTGCCGGTTTTTTTATGCCTGATAGTCAGGGAGCATCGGCCTGAACCTGCCGGCAAGGCCGGCTCTCCCCTCCTCTCATCCCGCCTTGTTCAGGGCCGCTCACCCGCAGTCAGACGGCGGTTGATATCGGCGATGACCGGGGCGATATCCGCCAGGGTGTCGATGACGTAGTGCGCCCCCGCCGCCCGCAGTTTGGCCTCGGCCGGTACGCGCCGGGCAGCGATCTCCGCTTCGCTCATGGCGGCAAACTCGTCCCAGGTGGCGCCAAACTCGTTGCCGGAGACCGACAATCCCACCGTCCACATGCCCGCGTTCAACCCTTCGCTGATACCCGGCACGGCGTCATCTACCTTGATGCAACGATGCACCGCGCTCACTCCCAGCTCAATCACGTTGGCCAGCGCCATCCAGGGTCCGGGGCGACCGCCAGCCTTGAGATCGTCGGTGGCGACCCAGTGATCCGGGCGATAGCCGTGATCGGCCGCCGCAGGTACCAGCGCCTCCATCACCGGACGGGGGTAACCGGAACAGGAGCCGATGCGCAGCCCCTGGCCCCGCAGTGCCTCCAGCACCGGTAGCATACCGGGGATGGGGGCGGCAAAGCGGGTCACCGCGGCAATCTGCAGTGGCATAAAGGTGTGATAAATGTGGTCCACCTCGGCGTGGCTCATGGGGTGGCCAAAGCGGGCCTGCCAGCGCGCATCCACCGAGGGCAGACGGCCGAGCGCCGCGATATGATCCCACTTGCCCAGCCCCATGGGCTGGCGCGCCTCATCCAGGGTCACAGCAAAGTCATAGGCGCGGGCGAAGGCCTCGACGAAGATGGAGGTGGGGGCGAAGGAGCCGAAATCGACGACGGTACCGGCCCAGTCTAGGATCAGCGCCTCTACGTCGGTGGTCGGGTCTACAACAATCTGCAAGTCAGTCATGGTGGTGTTCCTGTTTCGGTGAAAGTGCGATCTCGCCAAGGGCGTGATCGAGAATGGTGATGGCACGCACCAGATCGGCGCGGGCGATATTGAGCGGTGGCGAGAGCTGGATGACATTGCCCTGAGAGACCTTGAAGCTGAGCCCCAGCTCAAGACAGCGGTAGAGCAGCCGCTCGGCGGCCTGGCTGTTGCGGGTGCGACTCTGGTGATCGACCACCAGATCGAGCGCCCAGAGCAAACCGATACCGCGCACCTGCCCAATGAGCGGGTGGCGCTCGGCAAGCGCCGCGAGCTCTACCGCCATAAAACGGCCATCCTCCCGCACCTTGGCCAGCAACCCCTCTTCACGGATGGTACGGATGGTGGCAAGGGCCGCCGCGCAGCCGATGGGGCTCTTCTCGTGGGTGTAGTGACCCAGTGAAATGGCCGCCGCCTGATTGAAACGATCGCGGGTGATGAGCGCGGCAAATGGCACCACCCCGCCCCCCAACCCCTTGCCCAGGCAGATAATGTCGGGCTCGATGCCGAATTCTTCAAAGCTGAACCAGTGACCAGTGCGCCCCAGGGCATTGGGGATCTCGTCGACGATCAGCAGCACCTTGTGGCGATCGCAGATCTCCCGCACCCGCTGCCAGTAGGCCTTCGAGGGCAACTGTACGTCGGTATTGCGGATCGGCTCGGCGATAAAGGCGCCGATCCCCCCCTCCTTCTCGATGACGTACTCCAGATAATCGGCATAGTGCAGATCATCCCCCTCTCCGCGATACCAGACACCGCGATAGCGGGTGGGAGGCGGAATGCGCTCCACTCCGGCCATAAGCGGGCCCATACCGGCGCGAAAACAGGCCTCGCCACCAACTGAAATAGCATCGAGGGAGGCGCCGTGAAAGGCATCCCACAGGGACACCACCTTGCTGTTGTCGGTAATAAAACGGGTAAGCTTCAGGGCAATCCCCACCACCTCGCTGCCGCCGGGGGCGAACAACACCCGGTTGAGATCGCCGGGGGCCAGTTCGGCCAGGGTGCGGGCGCAGTCGATGGCGACCTGATGGGTGTAGCGGCGGGGCGCAAACGGCAGATCGGCGAGTTGCTGTTGCACCGCGGCCACCACGTTAGGATGACCGTGGCCCAGCTGATGGACGCTGTTGCCGTGGAAATCGAGATACTGTTTGCCCGATACACTGGTCAGCCAGCTCCCCTGCGCGCGCTCAATCAGATCCAAACAGGGGGTGGAGAGCGCCTGATGGAGAAAGTAGCGGCTATCCTCCGCCAATCCGGCCTGTACCTCTTCGCTCTGACCTGCCCACCAGCGCGCCCGACCCTCGCCAAGGTTGATATCCCCTTCGCTGTCGGCCCGGCCGCTGCCGTGCAGCTTATGGTCGTGCTGATCGCAACCGTGAGGCGCCATGCTAGTCATCACGCAGCCCCCTGCCAGTAGCAGGCGTTGGCCATGGCGGCGAGCAGATCCCGCACCCGCTCTGGGGTCACATCACCGATATTGCCGATGCGGAAGCAATCGGCTTGGGAGACCTTGCCCGGATAGATGACAAAGCCCTGCGCCTTGAGCCGCTGGTAGAAGTCGGCGAAGCGGTAGTCAGGGTGGGTCGGAGAGTAGAAGGCGGTGATGATGGGGGATTGCCATTTTTCTGGCAGCAGCGGCGCAAAGCCGAGCTCAGCCATCCCCGCCACCAGTGTGCGCTGGTTCTCGCTGTAGCGCCGATGGCGGGCGGCAATGCCCCCCTCTTCATCCAGCTCGCGCAGAGCCTGGGCAAAGGCGAGCACGGTATGGGTGGGCGAGGTGAAGCGCCACTTGCCTCCCTGCTGCTCCATGGTCTGCCACTGGGCATGCAGGTCGAGGGAGACCGAACGGGCATGACCGGCGCAGGCCGTGAGCGCCACGCGGCGAGCGATAACGAAACCAAAACCTGGCACCCCCTGAATGCACTTGTTGGCCGAGCTGATGAGATACTCGATGCCAAGGCGCCCCATGTCGATGGGGATGCCGCCAAAGCTGCTCATGGCATCGACGATCAGGCGGATACCGCGGCGCTGGCAGAGCTGAGCCACCTCGTCGAGCGGGTTGAGCATGCCGGTGGTGGTCTCGCAGTGCACCATGGCCAAGTGGGTGATCTCGGGGTGGCGCGCCAGCATCGCCTCGATGGCGGCGGGTTCCGGGCGGGTCGTCTCGCCGCAGTCGAGCTCATGGTGGCGCAGGCCAAGGCAGCGGGCCATCTCCCCCATGCGGGCACCGTAGGCGCCGTTGTTGATGATCAGCAGATACTCATCGACTCCTATCGCCGAGCCCAGTACGCTCTCCACCACATAGCTGCCGCTCCCTTGCAGCAGCACGGCGCTGTAGTCGTTTTGATATTCCGGGCCGGCGGCGAGGCGCACCAGCTCGCGGCGGATGGGCTCCACCACACCCTGGTTGTAGTCCGCATCCCAGGTGCAGCTGTCTTGCAGCATGGCGGCGCGTACAGTCGCGGTGGTCGAGAGGGGGCCCGGGGTCAGCAGCAGGTAATCGACGGCGGCGGGGGCCGCAGGAATATGGGTCATGACTTCGCTCCTTTTTGGTATATACCAGAATGAGCGCATTGTGGATAACTGCCCCGCCAAGGTCAAAGGCGTGGCGCTAAGTGCAACAAAAAATTCATTTTCAGCGCCGGGATCGCGATAATCTAGAAAGCCTGAACCACAGACCTAACACTGGCATCTACCAACACATCTTGATGTCGCCGTTTAACCACCGGGCAGATGACCAGCCCTGTCCCAACTCATTGCACAACTTATTGCAAAACCAGGGATTTTCATGAGCAAACCCCAATACCTGCAGATCAAGGATGCCCTCGCCAACCAGATCCTGGCGGGGGGCCTGGCCCCCAACGACAAGCTCCCCTCCGAGCGGCTGCTGGGGGAACTCTATGGCACCACAAGGGTTACCATCCGCGAGGCGCTGGTGCAGTTGGAGGCGAACGGCCTTATCTATCGGGAGGATCGCCGCGGCTGGTTCGTCACCCCGCCGCGTTTCAGTCTCAACCCCAGACGCACCTCCAACTTTCACCAGATAGTGCGGGAGCAAGGGGGCGAGCCGCGCACCGAGCTGCTGGAAAAAAGCCGCCAGGCGGTGCCGCCCGCGTTGATGGCGCAGTTGCAACTCAAGCCGTTTGACAGCCTCTTTTTGCTCAAGCGACTGCGCTACGCCAACGGGCGCGCCATCTGCTACTGCGAGAACCACTGCCTGCCAGAGCGGGTGCCCGGCCTGCTGGAGCTGGATCTCAACGGCAGTCTGACCGAGATCTACCAGGCCCAT
Source organism: Aeromonas sp. FDAARGOS 1418 (assembly GCF_019048585.1). Lineage (NCBI taxonomy): Bacteria > Pseudomonadati > Pseudomonadota > Gammaproteobacteria > Aeromonadales > Aeromonadaceae > Aeromonas > Aeromonas sp. FDAARGOS 1418. The sequence continues at coordinate 3,337,246 of NZ_CP077387.1, forward strand.
TACGATCTCCACTACGCCCGCATGCAGGTGCGCTTCTTCCCCACCGCCCTGCCGGACGAAGTGGCCAAGACGCTCGGGGCCACCGCCGGTCTGCCCGCCCTGCGCCTCGAGCGACTCAACTTCGATCAGCACGGCCGGGTGCTCGATTTCGATCTGGAGTACTGGCGCCACGACAGTCTGGAGATCGAGGTGGATACCCAGGATTAGTCACGGACAAATCAGGGACGGCAAAACGTCACGGGGCTGTCACGGTCACGTCATAAAGATCCCCTAGCCTCTCTCTCGACCAATCTGGTTTATACCAAACCAATTTAACTGGAGAAGAGGATGAAACAGGGAACCCATCTGCTGGCCGCCGCCGTACTGGCTGCCATGACCGCCCCGGCACTGGCCGCGACCGACCTCACCGTCTACACCGCCTTCGAACCGGAGCAGCTCAACGAGCTGAAAACCGCGTTCGAGCGCCAGCATCCGGATATCAACATCAAGTGGGTGCGTGACTCCACCGGCGTGGTCACCGCCCGCTTGCTGGCAGAAAAAGCCCAGCCCAAAGCGGATGTGGTATGGGGACTGGCGGCGACCAGCCTGATGCAGCTCGATCAGCAGCAGATGCTCAATGCCTATGCACCGAAAGGGCTGGACAAGCTCGACAGCCGCTTTCGCGACAGCAAGGCCGAGCCGCACTGGATCGGTCTGGACGCCTTCTTCAGCGCCATCTGCTTCAACAAGGTTGAGGCAGAAAAACAGGGGATCCCGGCGCCGACCAGCTGGGCCGACCTCACCAAGCCCATCTACAAAGGCAAGGTGATCATGCCCAACCCCAGCTCCTCCGGCACCGGTTACCTGAGCGTCGCTGGCTGGCTGCAGACCATGGGCGAGCAGCAGGGCTGGCAATTTATGAACGGCCTGCACCAGAACATCGACCGTTACACCCACTCGGGCTCGGCTCCCTGCAAGCTGGCCGCCAGCGGCGAGACGGTGATCGGTATCTCCTTCGACTTCCCGGCCACCAGCCTCAAGGCCAAGGGGGCCCCCATTGAGGTGGTGTTCCCGAAAGAGGGGTCGGGCTGGGATATGGAAGCCGCCGCCATCATCAAGGGCACCCCCAAGCTGGAAGCCGCCAAACAGCTGCTCGACTTTGCCGCCACCGAACAGGCCAACGCCCTCTACAACAAGTCGTTCGCAGTGGTCGCCATCCCCGATGTAGCCCAACCGAGAGCGGGCTATCCGGCTGATATCAAAGGCCAGATGATCGACAACGACTTTAGCTGGGCAGCCCGCGAGCGTAACGCCATCCTGGCCCAGTGGAGTGCCAACTTCGACGGCAAGACCGAAGCCAAGCAGTAAGCGTGAAGGGCGGCGGTTTGTTCACGCCCCACACACAGCCACCAATAAACTGCCAGTCGAAGGCCAACAGCTGTTGGCCTTCGCTTTTTGGTTTTCACTTCCCGAGTGTGTATTGCCTTCAATTAGCGACGCTTCGCCCATCCACACAGGGCCCAACTACTTGCTGGCGACCGGATGTCATTTGACTGTCATCAAGCTGTCATCCCCCGATCACCTGACCGTCACACTTCACTCGCAAACTGGTATATACCAAATCAGTAGCGAGTCGAACCATGACCCAGCCCTATCTGGACATTCAACATCTCAACAAGCAGTTCGGTGCTTTTCAGGCCCTTAAAGGGATCTCTCTGACCATTGAGCCGGGGGAGTTTATCTGCTTTCTCGGCCCCTCCGGCTGTGGCAAGACCACCCTGCTCAGAGCCATCGCCGGGCTGGATCTGCCGGACAGCGGCGAGATCTGGCAAGGGGGGCGCAATATCTCCCTGCTGCCGCCCCAGCAGCGGGACTTTGGCATCGTGTTTCAGTCCTACGCCCTCTTCCCCAACCTGACGGTGGCCCAGAACATCGCCTTCGGCCTTGAGAATCAGGGGCTGGCGCGGGATCTTATCAAGGAGCGGGTGGATCACTGGCTGGGGCTGGTGGATCTCACTGCCCAATCCCACAAATACCCGAGCCAGATCTCCGGCGGCCAGCAGCAGCGGGTGGCGCTGGCCCGGGCACTGGCCCTCTCCCCCGGCCTGTTGCTGCTGGACGAACCGCTCAGCGCGCTGGATGCGCTGGTTCGCACCCACCTTCGCAGCGAGATCCGCGCCCTGCAGCAGCGCCTTGGCATTACCACCATCATGGTGACCCATGATCAGGAAGAGGCGCTGACCATGGCCGATCGCATCGTGGTGATGGAGGGCGGCCGCATCGTGCAGGTGGGCACCCCGCAGGCGATCTACCACCAGCCTGCCAGCCGTTTCGTGGCAAGCTTTGTCGGCACCATGAACTTCCTCGATGCCCTGGTGCTCGGCCCCAATCAGGTGCGCCTCAACGAGCAGCCGCTGCAACTCACCAACCGGGCCGCCGCCGGCAGCAAATTGCAGGTGGCGATCCGCCCCGAGGCGATCACCCTGAGTGCGCCGAGCGAACCGTATCTTGGCCATCATGGCGTTGAAGCAACCATCGATCAGGTGGAGTTTCTCGGCGCCGCCCAGCGCCTTATCTGCACCGCCGACACCTATCTGGGCCCGCAGCAGATCCTGGTGGAGCGCCCGACCCATGAGCTGCCCCGCCACGAACAGGGGGGCTGGCGCAGCGGCATGCGCTGCTCGCTGCACTGGCCCGCCGGGGCGATGCAGCTGTTTGAAGGAGAGTGTCTATGACTGCCCCCCTTGCGACCTCCTCCCTGTTGCCGCCCGCGACAGCCCGGCAAGACTCTCGTTGGTCGCGACTTTGTCGCGGCTGGAGCCGGGATCAGCTGCTGCAACTGCTCCTGCTTGCGCTCGGTATCGCCCTGCTGGTGGGGGGCCTCTTGCTGCCGCTGCTCACCATGCTGCAAAAGAGCCTGCAAGATGCCGATGGCCTCTGGGTGGGCCTTGCCAACTTCAGCGCCTACTTCGACTCCCCTCATCTGGGGCGCACCATTGGCAACACCCTCTGGCTCGGAGTGCTGATCACCGCGCTGGTGGTGACCATCGCCTTCGGCTACGCCTACGCCCTCACCCGCACCTGCATGCCGGGCAAGCCCCTGTTTCGCCTCATCGGTTTGATCCCGCTCCTGATGCCCTCCCTGTTGCCCGCCATCAGTCTGGTCTACTGGTTTGGCAATCAGGGAGTTGCCAAGGGGCTGCTCGGCGGCGAGAGCATCTACGGCCCTATCGGCATCGTCATTGGCCTGGGCTTCTGGTGCTTTCCCCACGCTCTGATGATCCTTATCACGGCGCTCGGCCAAAGCGATGCCCGCCTCTATGAAGCCTCCCGGGTGCTGGGCAGCAGCGGCTGGCGCACCTTTGTCACAGTCACCCTGCCCACCGCCCGTTATGGCCTGCTCAGCGCCGCCATCGCCGTCTTCACCCTCACCATCTGCGACTTCGGGGTGGCCAAGGTGATTGGCGGCCAGTACAGCGTGCTGGCTACCGATATCTACCGGCAGGTGATCGGAATGCAGAACTTCTCGCTGGGCGCCGTTGCCAGCGTCACCCTGCTGCTGCCAGCGCTCATGAGCTTTGCGCTGGAGCACAGAGTGCGCAGCAAGATGCAGGAGCAGAGCAGCACCAAGGCGGTGCCCTATCAGCCCAAACCCCATCGGCTGCGGGATCTGCTGGCGCTCGGCTGGTGCACGCTCTGGGCCCTGCTGTTTCTGGCGCTGGTGGGGATGGCGGTTTACGGATCCTTGGTGCAGTTCTGGCCCTACAACCTCGCTCTGACGCTGGATCACTACGCCTTTGACAGCAACAGCGTCTACGGCTGGCAGCCCTTTACCAATACCTTGCAGCTGGGCCTCTATACCGCGCTGATCGGTTCCGTGCTGGTGATAGTGCTGGCCTGGGCGCAGGAGAAGGGGCGCCACTTCGCGCCGCTTCGCCAATTGCTGCATCTGCTCGCCATGCTGTCGCTGGCGGTGCCCGGCATGGTGCTGGGGCTGGGTTACATCTTCTTTTTCAACGGCAATCCGCTCTTTGGCGGCCTATACGGCACCCTGCCGCTGATGGTGCTCTCCTGCATCATCCACTACTACACCGTGGGCCATATGACGGCGCTGACCAGCCTCAAGCAGTTGCCCAAGGAGCTGGAGCTGGTGGCCATCTCATTGCGCATTCCGCTCTGGAAGGCGTTCTGGCGAGTCACCCTGCCCGCCTCCCTGCCCGCACTGCTGGAGATCTTCATTTACCTGTTCGTCAACGCCATGACCACCACCTCGGCGGTGATCTTCCTCTACTCGAGCGACAGCGTGCTCGCCTCCATCGCCGTACTCAATATGGAGGATTCCGGCGATACCGCAGCGGCCGCCGCCATGGCCACCCTGATCCTGCTGGCCGCCGCCACCGTCAAGCTGCTCCAGCTCTTTTTGAGCCGCGCCCTGCTGGATCGCACCCAGCGCTGGCGCCACCCATAACCTTATCGAGGAGTCATCATGTCCACTCTCCCCTTCTGGCTGGCCGAGGCGCTCGCCGCCGAACAGCCCGCGCCCCCCATCCCCCTGGTCGGCCACCACGAGGCCGATGTCTGCATCGTCGGTGGCGGCTTTACCGGGCTGTGGAGTGCCATCGCCCTTAAACAGGCCGAGCCACACTTGCGCATCATGGTGCTGGAGAAGGATCGCTGCGGCAGCGGCGCCTCCGGGCGCAACGGCGGCTGTTTGCTCACCTGGTCGGCCAAGTATTTGACCTTAAAGCGCCTCTTTGGCGAGCAGCAGGCCGCCTGGCTGGTACAAAGATCCGAGCAGGCGGTGCACGAGATTGCCCGCTTCTGCGAAACGCACAACATAGAGGCGCAGCTGAGGGTCGAGGGCACCTGCTACACCGCCACCAGCGAGGCGCAGCGCGGCCTGATGGAGCCGGTATTGCAGGCACTGAAGCAGGCCGACCTTAACCAGTGGCAGGCGATTGCAGAGGGTGAACTGGCGAGCCAGAGCGGCTCCCACGTTCATCTGGAGGGGTTCTACAGCCCCCACGCTGGTTCGATGCAACCGGCGCTGCTGGTGCGCGGCCTGCTGCGGGTAGCGCGGGAACTGGGGGTCGAGGTCTATGAACACTCCCCCATGCGGCGCCTTGAGGCGGGCCAGCCTGCGCGGGTGCAAACGCCACAGGGCGAGGTGCGTGCCCGCAAGGTGGTGCTGGCCCTCAACAGCGCCATGGTGCAGCACTTTCGCGAGTTTAGCCGCAGCATAGTGCTGGTCTCCTCCGATATGGTGATCACCGACCCCGCGCCGGATGCACTGGCTGCCCAGCAGCTTGAGCACGGCCGCTCCGTGGTGGATGGCCGCACCTTTGTGCATTACTACCGCTCCACCCCGCAAGGGCGGCTGATGCTGGGCAAGGGGGGCAACACCTTCGCCTTTGCCAACCGCCATCTGGCCGAGTTTGATGCACCGAGCCGTTATCTTGCCCCCCTCACCCGCACCCTTCGCCGCTTCTTTCCGGCCCTCAAGGAGGTGCCCATCGCTGCCAGCTGGTGCGGCGCCTCCGATCGCTCGGTGGATGGCCTCCCCTTCTTCGGCCACTGGCGAGGGCAGCCCAACGTTGTCTATGGCCTCGGCTATTCCGGCAACGGAGTGGCGCAAAGCTGGATGGGCGGCCAGATCCTGGCGGCCTTGGTGCGCAATGAAGTGCGGGAGGAGGACAAACCGTGGCGTGACTGCGCCTTGGTAAGCGGCCCGCGCGGCTACTTCCCGCCAGAGCCATTCCGCTGGCTGGGGGCCATGGCGGTGCGGGGTGCCATCCGGCGCAAAGAGAAGGCGGAAGATGAAGGCCACGCGGTGGCCTGGTATGACAAACAGCTGGCCCGGCTGGCGGATGCGGCGGGCAAGGCAGACAAATAGGCGCCTTCGTCCAGCGCTTCGGAAAGCACCAAAAAACCGAAGGGGCAGGAGAGTGATGACTCCCCTGCCCCTTCGCAGTTGGTACGGCTCTCGGCTGGCCCGAAAGACAGCCCTGGCGTTAGCTGGCCCAGGTGATGATATGGTCGGCCCAATCGCCGGCATGTACCTCATGGATCACCTTGCCGCGCACCGACTGACCCGCCTGATGCATGGCGGAGCGACTGCCGGTGATCAGCGGATGCCATTCGGGCAGGGTCTGCCCCTCCGCCAGCAGGCGATAGGCGCAGGTGGAGGGCAGCCAGTTGAACTCGGCAATCTTGTCGTGGGTGATCTGCAGGCAGTTCGGCTCTTTTTTAAAGCGGTTGCCGTAATCGGAGCACTGGCAGGTCTTGGTATTGAGCAGATTGCAGGCCACGTTGGTGAACACCAGCTCGTCGGTGTCCTCGTCGATCAGCTTGTTCAGGCAGCACTTGCCGCAGCCGTCGCACAGGGACTCCCACTCCGTCATGGTCATCTGTTGCAGGCTTTTTACCTGCCAAAAGGGGGCGTTCTGCACGGGTTCACTCTGCTGCATAAAAGTTGGCTCACTCAATACACTGACAAGCGCGTGGTTATACGCCCTATGGCCCGATTTTTCAAGGTTGGTGGCTGTCTACGATAAGCGTCTGGCTTCGCATGCTCAGCACCAACCGACAACGCCTATAGGTTGTGGCTGGACTTGCGAAGCCCAACATACGAGATGATTTGACATACGCGGACAATGATCATAGGTGCCCCTCTCGACAGAGATCTCTCAAACCAAATTAATGTTTACACTACAGTCAAAAGGTGGTTCCCCAGATTTCCTACAACCTAGGATTTAATCGATTTTATGAAGTTTCCTATTTGTTCAACTCCATCAAATGTAGACGGCAGGTTTCCATCCTCGGTCACTATTCCAGAGAATATAATTCGTTCAAATTTATCCAACACATCGGCATCTTGGCTCTTTATCTTGCTAGCGTACTCAGAATAACTTTGAATAAACCTGCATAATGTTTTTCTAAGGTCTATTTGCAATAATTGTGACTTAACTGATTTGTAGTTAAAAAGAAGCACTCTAAAATAATAAATGGAAATTGCGACTAAAGAAAGTGTTGGAAAAATAGACGCTAACAAACCATCTCTGATGGCAGATATATTGTCGATATTTCTGTAAATTACCAAAAACTCTGTAATGATTGGTAAGAAAATTATCACAGACAACAATTTCAACCAGAATAAAATCCCATCTCGCTCACTTTTCTTTTCATTTGCTAGATCATCAAAACCTTGATACAGACCAACAAAATTAAATCCATTCTCATATCTAGATAGAGATGCCTCTATTGCTTTTACTCTACCTTCCCTCTCATTTAAATCATGCTCCCATTCTTCTTTCAATTTTTTGGCTTTAGCTGCAACAGTCTCGAAATTCTTTAGCGTTTCGATTTCATCACTGTTTGAGACCTCTTTAAAAATACTGATAGGTAGGTCACGAATAGCGAATTCAATCTGTTCCCTTGCCATATCCTCAAATAAATTTACATTATCAAAAACGAAGCGCTTAGCAACTTCGAACTCCATTGAAAGATCATTTTTGGTTGAAAGGTACAGCTCAAAAAGAAATCGAAAGCACATCGAGCAAATATCATCTAACCTATCTTTTGTCAGCTCTTTCTCATCAGCAAGCCTACTAATGAATTGATCTCCTATCCATTGTATATTTATCTGACAGAATGTATTCCATTCATCAGGTCTTTTCTCCATAGCATTCACAACTAAACGTATAAGACTATTCCTCTGTTTCTCGAAGTCGTTCGAAGGAATTAAGCTATCAATTTTGTTCTTAAACTTAGCAAGTACAGTTTTACTCTGATTTGTATCAAATAATTCCATCATAAATATTGCCGCCCACGAAATATTAAAAAATTATCATTTAGCCAACCGCTATCCTACGCAGGGATTTATTCAAGATCTAGCGGTAAATAGAAAAACTATTTTCAATATGCCAATCATCATATTCCATCCATAAAAAAGCCGCCCATTGGGCGGCTTTTTATCAGAGATAACGGGCTGAAAGGACTTACCAACCGGTTACTTCACGCAGGGCTTTGCCGATATCGGCCAGGGAGCGCACGGTTTTCACACCGGCATCTTCCAGGGCGGCAAATTTCTCGGCCGCGGTGCCTTTGCCACCGGCGATGATGGCGCCCGCATGACCCATGCGCTTGCCAGCCGGGGCGGTGACGCCCGCGATGTAGGAGACCACCGGCTTGGTGACGTGGGCCTTGATGTAGGCCGCCGCGTCTTCCTCTGCATTGCCGCCGATCTCGCCGATCATCACGATGGCTTCGGTCTGCGGGTCATTCTGGAACATCTCGAGGATGTCGATAAAGTTGGAACCCGGGATGGGGTCGCCACCGATGCCGACGCAGGTGGACTGGCCGAAGCCCTCGTCCGTGGTCTGCTTGACCGCTTCATAGGTCAGGGTGCCGGAGCGGGAGACGATACCCACCTTGCCTGGCTTGTGGATGTGACCTGGCATGATGCCGATCTTGCACTCACCCGGGGTGATGACGCCCGGGCAGTTCGGGCCGATCATGCGCACGCCGGTTTCCTGCAGCTTCACCTTGACGTCCAGCATGTCCAGGGTCGGGATGCCTTCGGTGATGGTGACGATGAGCTTGATGCCGGCATCGATGGCTTCCAGGATGGCGTCCTTGCAGAACGGGGCCGGTACATAGATGACGGAAGCGGTGGCGCCGGTGGCTTCCACGGCGTCACGGACGGTGTTGAACACCGGCAGGCCCAGGTGAGTGGTGCCACCCTTGCCCGGGGAGACGCCGCCGACCATCTGGGTTCCGTAGGCAATCGCCTGTTCGGAGTGGAAGGTACCCTGACCGCCGGTAAAGCCCTGGCAGATCACCTTGGTGTCTTTGTTGATCAGAACGCTCATTATTTGGCCTCCGCTGCTTTTACCACTTGCTGAGCTGCGTCAGTCAGACTCGTTGCGGCGATGATATTGAGGCCGCTGTCGGCCAGTTTACGGGCACCCAGTTCGGCGTTGTTGCCTTCCAGACGCACCACCACGGGCACTTTCACCCCCACTTCCTTGACCGCGCCGATGATGCCTTCCGCGATCATGTCGCAGCGCACTATGCCGCCGAAGATGTTGACCAGCACGGCTTGTACCTTGCTGTCGGAGAGGATGATCTTGAAGGCCTCGGTCACGCGCTCCTTGGTGGCGCCGCCGCCGACGTCCAGGAAGTTGGCAGGTGAACCGCCGTGCAGGTTGACGATGTCCATGGTACCCATGGCCAGGCCGGCGCCGTTGACCATGCAGCCGATGTTGCCATCGAGCGCCACATAGTTCAGCTCCCACTGGGCGGCGTGCGCTTCGCGGGGGTCATCCTGGGACGGGTCGTGCATCTCGCGCAGCTTGGGCTGACGGTACAGGGCGTTGGCGTCGATGTTGATCTTGCCGTCGAGGCAGTGCAGGTTGCCCTTGTCGGTGATGACCAGGGGGTTGATCTCCAGCAGGGCGAAGTCGCAGTCCAGGAACATCTGGCCCAGGCCCATGAAGATCTTGGTGAACTGCTTGATCTGATCGCCGACCAGACCCAGCTTGAAGGCCAGCTCGCGGGCCTGATAAGGCTGCGGGCCTACCAGGGGATCGATGGCAGCCTTGTGAATGAGTTCCGGGGTTTCGTGGGCGACTTTCTCAATCTCCACGCCACCTTCGGTGGAAGCCATGAAGACCACGCGGCGAGAGCCACGGTCGACCACGGCGCCCAAGTACAGTTCCTTGGCGATGTCAGTGCAGGACTCCACCAGGATCTTGGTAACCGGCTGACCGTTGGCGTCAGTCTGATAGGTCACCAGGTTCTTGCCGAGCCAGTTCTGGGCAAAGGCGCGGATCTCGTCCTTGCTCTTGGCCAGCTTGACGCCGCCCGCCTTGCCGCGGCCACCGGCGTGGACCTGGCACTTGACGACCCAGGTGTTGCCGCCAATCTTGTCGGCCGCTTCGGCCGCTTCCTGCGGGGTAGCACAGGCATAACCTTCGGAGACCGGCAGGCCATACTCGGCAAACAGCTGTTTTGCCTGATATTCATGCAGATTCATAGATGCTCTATCCGTGTTGTAGGTATTTCCGTCCGGGGCTCGTGTTTCTCAATCCCCTGTGAATGGGGGCCTGGGCGGCCCCTCGTTATCTTTCAGTCACGCTTGCTCAGACATCCAGCAGCAGACGGGTCGGGTCTTCCAGGAGCTCCTTGATGGAGACCAGGAAGCCCACGGACTCGCGGCCGTCGATGATGCGGTGATCGTAGGAGAGTGCCAGGTACATCATCGGCAGGATCTCGACCTTGCCGTCGACGGCCATGGGGCGGTCCTGGATCTTGTGCATACCCAGAATGGCGCTCTGGGGCGGGTTGATGATGGGGGTGGACATCAGGGAGCCGAACACGCCACCGTTGGTGATGGTGAAGTTGCCGCCAGTCAGTTCATCCACGGTCAGCTTGCCGTCACGGCCCTTGCCGGCCAGGTCTTTGATGGCCTTCTCGATGTCCGCCAGGCTCATGTTGTCGCAGTCGCGCAGCACCGGGGTCACCAGACCACGGGGGGTGGAGACGGCGATGCTGACGTCGAAGTAGTTGTGGTAGACGATGTCGTCACCGTCCAGCGCCGCGTTCACTTCCGGGTAGCGCTTGAGGGATTCGACCACGGCCTTCACATAGAAGGACATGAAGCCGAGCTTGATGCCGTGCTTCTTCTCGAAGATCTCGCCGTACTGCTTGCGCAGCTTCATGATGGGCGCCATGTTGATCTCGTTGAAAGTGGTCAGCATGGCGGTGGTGTTCTTGGCCTCCAGCAGACGCTCGGCGATGCGCTTGCGCAGACGGGTCATGGGCACGCGCTTCTCGGTGCGACCGGCCAGCGGCGCGACCGGGGCGGCAGCCACGGGAGCGGCAGCAGTCGGCGCAGCCACCGGAGCCTTGCCCAGATTCTTGATGAAGGCTTCCACGTCTTCCTTGGTGACACGACCACCCTTGCCGGTGCCGGTCAGCTTGGCGACGTCGATGTCGTGCTCGGCCACCATGCGGCGCACGGAAGGGCTCAGGCCATCGGCAGCGTCGTCGGCCACGGTTTCCACCGGCTTCTCGCTGGTCGCTTCACCGGCAACGGGGGCCGGCTTGAGCATGGCGATCAGCTGGCGGGAGAGCACGGTCGCCCCTTCGCTCTGCAGGATGTCGCCCAGTACGCCGGCTTCCGGCGCGGGCACTTCCAGCACGACTTTATCGGTTTCGATGTCAACCAGCACTTCGTCACGGGCAACCAGATCACCCGGTTTCTTGTGCCAGGTCGCGATGGTGGCATCCGCCACTGATTCCGGCAGGTCCGGTACCTTGATCTCGATAGTCATGTAATCAGTTCCTTGTTACTTCTTGGCCAGCAGGCTTGTTCCAGGTCAGAGAGGGTCCCGACACGGGCCCTCTCATCCACAACTCGTTATTCCAGGGTAAGGGCGTCTTCCACCAGGGCTTTTTGCTGCTTGGCGTGGACGGACATGTAACCGACGGCCGGTGAGGCCGAGGCCGGGCGACCGGCATAACGCAGACGGGCTTGGCTTGGCAGCACGCTGTCGTAGTGATGACGGGTGCTGTACCAGGCGCCCTGGTTCTGCGGCTCTTCCTGACACCAGACGAAGTCGGTGACATGGCTGTAATCGGCCAGGATGGCGCGCACTTCCTCTTCCGGGAAGGGGTAGAGCTGCTCGATCCGTACCAGGGCCACGTCCTGCTGCTCCGCCTTGCGACGGGCATCGAGCAGGTCGTAGTAGACCTTGCCGGAGCAGAAGACCACGCGCTTGACGCCTTTGGGATCCAGCGCATCGATTTCGCCGATGGCGTTCTGGAAGGTGCCCTCTGCCAGCTCTTCGAGCTTGCTCACCGCCAGCGGGTGGCGCAGCAGGGATTTGGGCGTCATCACGATGAGCGGACGGCGCATGGGGCGCACTACCTGACGACGCAGCATGTGGAACACCTGTGCCGGGGTGGAGGGCACGCACACCTGCATGTTGTGCTGGGCGCACATCTGCAGGTAACGCTCCAAACGGGCGGAGGAGTGCTCCGGGCCCTGGCCCTCGTAACCGTGGGGCAGCAGCATGGTCAGGCCGCACATCCGGCCCCACTTCTGCTCGCCGGAGGAGAGGAACTGGTCCACCACCACCTGGGCGCAGTTGGCGAAGTCACCGAACTGGGCTTCCCAAATGGTGAGACCGGCCGGCTCCGCGCTGGCGTAGCCATATTCAAACGCCAGTACCGCGTTCTCGGTCAGCACGGAGTCGTACACCTCGAACGGGCCCTGCTCGTCGTGCAGGTTGCACAGCGGGGTGTAGGTGCTGGCATCGGTCTGGCTGTGCAGCACGGCGTGGCGATGGAAGAAGGTACCGCGGCCGGAGTCTTCCCCGGTAAAGCGAATGCGGGATCCCTTGTCCACCAGGGTGGCGTAGGCCAGAGTCTCGGCAAAGCCCCAGTCCACCAGCTTCTCACCGGCGGCCATCAGGCGACGGTCTTCGTAGATCTTCTCGACCTGGCGTTGCAGCACATGGGTGGCCGGGTACTGGCTGATGCGCTCACCCAGGGCCTTCAGATGATCCATGGGCACAGTGCTGTCATAGGCCATGGCCCAGTCGTGACCCAGATACGGCGTCCAGTCCACGGAGTGCAGCTCCATGGGGCGCCACTCCTTGCTCACCCGCTCGCCCCGATCCAGGGTGTCGCGATAGTCGTTGACTAGCGTGGTGGCCAGCTCCGGCGCGATGGCTCCTTCGGCGATCAGCTGATCGGCGTAGATCTTGCGCGGGGTCGGGTGCTGCTTGATCTTCTGGTACATCAGGGGCTGGGTCGCGCTCGGCTCGTCGGCCTCGTTGTGACCGTGACGACGGTAGCAGACCAGCTCGATCACCACGTCGCGCTTGAAGGTGTTGCGGTAATCCAGGGCAATTTGGGTCACCAGCACCACGGCTTCCGGGTCATCCCCGTTGACGTGCAGCACAGGGGCCTGCACCGCCTTGGCGATGTCGGTGCAATATTCGGTGGAGCGCAGGTCACGGATATAGGAGGTGGTGAAGCCCACCTGGTTGTTGATGACGATGCGCACCGTGCCGCCCACGCCATAGGCACGGGTCTGGGACATGTTGAAGGTCTCGGCAACAACCCCCTGCCCCGCGATGGCGGAGTCACCGTGGATGGTGATGGGCAGGACGCTGGAGCCGTCCTTGTCACCGCGACGGTCCATACGGGCACGCACCGAGCCGATGACCACGGGGTTGACGATCTCGAGGTGCGACGGGTTGAAGGCGAGCGCCAGGTGGACGTTGCCGCCCGGGGTGGCGAAGTCGGAGGAGAAGCCCATGTGGTACTTCACGTCCCCTGTGCCCCAGGATTCGCCGTGCTTGCCGGCGAACTCGTCGAACAGGTCCTGAGCGCGCTTGCCCAGCACGTTGATGAGCACGTTGAGGCGACCGCGGTGGGCCATGCCGATGACGGCTTCCTTGCAACCCTGCTCACCGGCGCGGCGGATCAGCTCTTTGAGCATGGGCACCATGGCATCGCCCCCTTCCAGGGAGAAACGCTTGGCCCCCGGGAACTTGGCACCCAGGTATTTTTCCAGCCCTTCGGCGGCGGTCAGGCTCTCGAGGAAGCGGGTCTTCTCTTCGAGGGTATAGTTGCCCTTCCCTTCGATGGATTCCAGCCTGTCTTGCAGCCAGCGCTTCTCCTCGGTGGAGGTGAGGTGCATGTAGTCGGCGCCGATGCTGCCGCAATAGGTCTTCTTGAGCGAGGCATACAGATCGGAGAGCACCATGGTCTCGCGACCGATGGCGTAGGAGCCCACATTGAAGGTGGCCTCCATGTCTGCACCTTGCAGATTGTGGAAGGCCGGGTCCAGCTCGGCGACCGGCTCGCGCTGCCACAGACCCAGGGGGTCCAGATTGGCGTTCTGGTGACCGCGGAAACGGAAGGCGTTGATCAGTTGCAGTACGCGAACCTGTTTGGCATCCACCTGGGGATCGGAGACGGGAGCGCTGTAACGGGAGGAGTCCTTGGCCAGGCGGCGGAAATAGTCGCGAACCTGGGAGTGGGGTTGTTCTACTGCATGTCCGTTGACCTGGGGCAGCGACTGGAACAGGCTGCGCCATTCGTCGGCAACGGAGTCGGGGTTTTCCAGGAAGGATTCGTACAAATCCTCAATGTAGCTTGCATTCGCACCAGCCAGGTGAGATGACTCCAACCAGGCCTTCATCACGCCGTTATGCATTTCTATCCCTTGTACATCTTGTTCGCTGCACTGCAGCTTGTAGGGTCATAGCCATCCCGGGGCGGGATGGCTATCCAGAGGTCGGGCCCGGCGCAAGGCGCCCTGGCCCCGATACTACACGGCTCGGTTGAGCAACATCGACTTGATCTGACCGATGGCCTTGGTCGGGTTCAAGCCCTTGGGACAGACGTTCACGCAGTTCATGATGCCGTGGCAGCGGAACACGCTGAAGGCGTCATCCAGGTTGCCCAGTCGCTCACTGGCCGCAGTGTCGCGGCTGTCCGCCAGCCAGCGATAGGCGGCGAGCAGGCCGGCCGGACCGATGAACTTGTCCGGGTTCCACCAGAAGGAGGGGCAAGAGGTGGAGCAGCAGGCACAGAGTATGCACTCGTACAGGCCATCCAGCTTGGCGCGCTCTTCGGGGGATTGCAGGTGCTCACGCACGGGCGGCAGTTTTTCGTCGTTGATGAGGAAGGGTTTGACCTTCTCCCACTGGGTGTAGAACTGGGTCATGTCGATCACCAGATCCCGGATCACCGGCAGACCGGGCAAGGGTCGAATGACGACCTTGCTGCCCTTCTTCAAGAGATCGGAGAGCGGCGTGATGCAGGCCAGACCGTTCTTGCCATTCATGTTGAGACCGTCAGATCCACATACCCCTTCGCGGCAGGAGCGGCGGAAGGCGAGCGTGGGATCCAGCTCCTTGAGCTGGATCAGTGCGTCGAGCACCATCATGTCGGAACCTTCAGGAATATCAAGACGATAATCCTTCATATACGGGACGTTATCAACGTCCGGATTGTATCTGTAGACAGAGAATGTGACGTTCATTGTGCTTGGCTCCGCAATCAGTAAGTCCGGACCTTGGGCGGGAACGCCTCACGGGTCTTGGGTGACATGTTGACAGCGCGACGGGTCATGGACTCGGTGTCCGGATGATAGAGGCTGTGGCACAGCCAGCTCTCATCGTCACGCTCCGGGAAGTCGAAGCGGCTGTGGGCGCCACGACTCTCGGTACGGAAGTTCGCCGCCACCGCGGTGGCATAGGCGGTCTCCATCAGGTTGTCCAGCTCCAGGCACTCGATGCGCTGGGTATTGAACTCCTTGGAGGTGTCGTCCAGACGGGCGTTCTTGAGACGCTCGCGGATGAGTTTCAGCTCGGCCAGCCCTTCTGCCATGGCATCCCCTTCCCGGAACACGGAGAAGTTGTTCTGCATGCAGCGCTGCAGATCCTTGCGGATCTGGGCCGGGTCTTCCCCGTCACGGTTGTTTTCCCAGCGGTTGAAGCGCTCCAGCGCCTTGGCGATATCGGCGTCGGTGGCTTCCACACCGTGCTCCATCGAACCAAGAGTCTCCACCAGGTGCATGCCGGCAGCACGACCGAACACCACCAGATCCAGCAGCGAGTTGCCACCCAGACGGTTGGCACCGTGCACAGAGACGCAGGCGATCTCGCCCACCGCGAACAGACCGACCACCGGCACGTCGTTGCCATCCTTGTCCTGGGTCAGGCACTGGCCGTTCACGCTGGTCGGCACGCCGCCCATCATGTAGTGGCAGGTCGGGATGATGGGGATGGGCTCTTTGACCGGATCCACGTGGGCGAAGGTGCGCGACAGCTCGCAGATGCCCGGCAGGCGGGATTCCAGCACCTCTTTGCCGAGGTGATCCAGCTTGAGCTTGATGTGCGGGCCCCAGGGACCGTCGCAGCCACGGCCTTCGCGGATCTCGATCATGATGGAACGGGCCACCACGTCGCGACCGGCCAGGTCCTTGGCGTTCGGCGCATAACGCTCCATGAAGCGCTCGCCGTCCTTGTTCAGCAGGTAGCCGCCTTCACCGCGGCAACCTTCGGTCACCAGTACCCCTGCCCCGGCAATACCGGTGGGGTGGAACTGCCAGAACTCCATGTCCTGTACGCCGACCCCGGCACGCAGCGCCATGCCGACGCCGTCACCGGTGTTGATGTGTGCGTTGGTGGTGGACTGGTAGATGCGACCGGCGCCGCCGGTGGCGAGCACGGTGGCCTTGGCCTTGAAGTAGACGACTTCGCCGCTCTCCATGTCGATGGCGGTACAGCCGACGATATGGCCATCCTGGTTCTTCACCAGATCCAGGGCATACCACTCGGAGAAGACGGTGGTCTTGTTCTTGACGTTTTGTTGATACAGGGTGTGCAGCAGGGCGTGACCGGTACGGTCGGCTGCCGCCGCAGTGCGGGCAGCCTGCTCGCCGCCGAAGTTCTTGGACTGACCGCCGAACGGACGCTGGTAGACGGTACCGTTGTCAAAGCGGGAGAAAGGCAAGCCCATGTTCTCCAGCTCATAGATGGCCTCGGGGCCGGTCTTGCACATGTATTCGATGGCTTCCTGATCACCGATATAATCGGAGCCCTTGACGGTGTCATACATGTGCCACTGCCAGTTGTCGTCGTGGGCATTGCCCAGGGCGACCGTGATCCCGCCCTGGGCGGAGACCGTGTGGGAACGGGTCGGGAAAACCTTGGATAACAGGGCGCAGCTCTTGCCGGACTGGGCAATCTGCAGCGCGGCGCGCATGCCGGCGCCACCGGCACCGATCACGACCGCATCAAATTCACGAGTTGGAATAGTCACCTTACACACCCCACAGCACGACGAAACCAGTCATCACATAGACAAACAGCACCACCACCAGCACAAACTGCAGCGCACCGCGCAGTCCGACCGGCTTGATATAGTCGGTCAGCACCTGCCACAGACCGATCCAGGCGTGGATCAAGACGCATACGAGCGTCAGCAGGGTGAAGACCTTGGTGAAGGTGTTGGAGTAGAAGCCGGTCCACACCTCGTAGGTGATGTCGTTGAACGCGACAAAGCCAACCAGATAGAGGACGTAGCACGTCATGATGAGGGCGGTGGCGCGGATCAGGATGTAATCATGAACACCGCTGCGCCCGAAAGTTGCAGAATTGGTTACCATACCAGTACCCCCGCCAATACCGCCAAAACCGCGGTGATCACGAAGGCCACACGGGCACTCTGATTACCGGATTCCAGCTCTTCCCAATAGCCCATGTCCATGACCAGGTGCCGCAGACCGCCCACGATGTGGTAAGCCAGCGCGGTCAGGATCCCCCACAGCACGAACTTGACCAGGAAGTTGTCCATGATGGCAACGACCGATTCAAATCCTTCGGGAGAGGCGAGTGAAGTACCAAGCATCCACAGCAAGATGGCCAGTGCCACAAAGGTGATGACCCCTGAGACACGATGCAAGATGGAAGCGATGGCGGTGACAGGAAAGCTGATCGTCTGTAGGTCGAGGTTTACAGGTCTCTGTTTGTTTTTCACGGCTTTGCCCACTCAGCTCCATTGAGCACGTTAGTTATTGTTTTCACACGCTTTGAGGGCGAGGAGTGGCATTTGTTAGGCTTTTGTTACCAAAACAACTCAGGAAAGCCAAAAATAACATTTTCGATATCACATCTGGCTTTGCGAAAGCGTTTCAAACACCGACGACCATCACCCACGTGGCGCAGTATATCGGCGGCCTTAACCAATGACAATCAAATAGCTACACAGAAAATCCAAAACCGTAAACCAGATCTCACAACAGCCTTAACAAGTCATTAATGATCATCCAGCAAAATTGACAAAGACATGGTTCTCTGGTTCAAATAAGGCGCTCCAGCCGCCGTGGTACGGGTAAGAACCTTTGCCAGCGTCATAACAGTCGTAATAAAGTAGGGCTGGAACCAAATTATAAAAGAGCAAAGGAGACGTGCTATGGCTGATAAGATAGCCACCCTACATCTGCCCGGAAAAGAACCGGTTGAATTGCCGATCCTCTCCGGTACCGTTGGACCCGATGTGATCGATGTCAGAAAGCTGGGCACGCAAGGATATTTCACCTTCGACCCCGGCTTCATGGCCACCGGTTCTTGCAAATCTTCCATCACCTACATCGATGGCGACCAGGGTGTCTTGCTGCACCGCGGTTACCCCATCGCCCAGTTGGCCACCCAGGCCAGCTACCTCGAAGTCTGCTACATCCTGCTGTACGGCGAGGCCCCCACCAAGACCCAATATGCGGAATTTGAACGTCTGGTCACCCGCCACACCATGGTGCACGAGCAGATCGCCTTCTTCTTCCGCGGCTTCCGCCGCGACGCCCACCCCATGGCCGTCATGTGCGGCGTGGTCAGCGCGCTGTCCGCCTTCTATCACGACGCCCTCGACATCAACAACGAGGAGCATCGCGAGATCTGTGCCTTCCGTCTGCTCTCCAAGATGCCGACGCTGGCCGCCATGTGTTACAAGTACTCCATCGGCCAGCCCTTCATGCAGCCGCGCAACGCCCTCTCCTATGCAGGCAACTTCCTGCACATGATGTTTGGCGTGCCGACCGAAGAGTACAAGGTCAACCCCATCGTCGAGCGCGCCATGGACCGCATCTTCACCCTGCATGCGGATCATGAGCAAAACGCCTCCACCTCCACCGTGCGTCTGGCCGGTTCTTCCGGTGCCAACCCGTTTGCCTGTATCGCTGCGGGGATCGCCTCCCTGTGGGGCCCGGCCCACGGTGGTGCCAACGAAGCCTGCCTCAAGATGCTCGAAGAGATTGGCTCCGTGGATCGCATTCCCGAGTACATCGGCCGCGCCAAGGACAAGAATGATCCGTTCCGTCTGATGGGCTTCGGTCACCGGGTTTACAAGAACCACGATCCCCGTGCCACCGTGATGCGCGAAACCTGCCACGAGGTACTGACCGAGCTGCAGATCAAGGATCCGCTGCTGGACGTTGCCATGGAGCTGGAACGCATCGCGCTGTCCGACCCCTACTTCATCGAGAAGAAGCTCTACCCGAACGTGGACTTCTACTCCGGCATCATCATGAAGGCCATCGGCATCCCCATGTCCATGTTCACCGTGATCTTCGCCATCTCCCGTACCATCGGCTGGATTGCCCACTGGAACGAGATGCACTCGGACCCGGATCAGAAGATCGGCCGTCCCCGTCAGCTCTACACCGGTCAGCCCCTGCGAGAGTTCGTGCCCCTCGACCAGCGCTGAGCCCGATCTGTCATGGTTTGTTACAAAGGCGGTCATTGACCGCCTTTTCTTTTGCAGGTTTAATCGCGCCCTTTTACGCCAAGGACACTCATCATGAAATCTCCCCTGCTCCTCAGCTCCGCCCTCCTGCTCAGCGCCTGCCAGAGCGCCCCGACCACCGAAACCCTCTATATCCAGGACAAGCTGGCAGACTGCGTCGGTGTCGCCCCCATGAAGTGCATGCAGGTACGCAGTCAGCCGGGCGAGAGCTGGAGCCTCTTCTATCAGCAGATCGAAGGCTTCACCTTTGAACCGGGCTTTCGCTATCAACTCGAAGTGAGCAAGGAGCAACTTGCCGATGTGCCGGCCGATGCCCCTTCCTTGCGCTACCAGCTGATCAAGGTCGTGAGCAAGGAACCGGTTCGCTGACGAGTCGCTGGCAGGTGACCCGGTTTCGTTTGTGTGCTCTCTGGGGTATGCTGTCACCCCTTTTTGCCACGGTTTGAGTACGGACTCGACCCGCATCATGATCACCATCCGCACCATCCGCACGCCAGACTGGCCCGCCATCATGGCCATCCAGCACGAGTGTTATCACCAGTTCGAACCCGAGCCCCTCGAGGTTATGCAGAACAAAACCGAGCTGGCCCCCGCCTCCTGCTGGGTGGCCGAGCGTCAGGGCAAGGTGCTGGGTTACCTGCTCTGCCACCCCTGGCGTGCCCACCAGCCCCCGCCCCTCTCGGTGCCGATGAAGGCGCTGGCCGGTCACGACGAGTTCTATCTGCACGATCTCGCTGTCTCGAGCAAGGCACGCGGCCTGGGTGTCGGACAGCGGCTGCTGGCAAGGGCGCTCGCTTTCGCGAGCCATGCTGGATATCGCCATGCAGGCCTGGTGGCGGTTCAGGATGCCCCCGCCTTCTGGCGCAAGCAGGGGTTTGTGCCCGCCGACACCGGCAAATCGCTGGTGGAGTATGGTGACGGGGCGGTCTATATGCGGTTGCCCCTGGCAGACAGCGGTCCAGAACCGAGAGCCATCAGCAGAGTTCAATAAAAAAGGCGCCTTTCGGCGCCTTTTTCTATTCCGCGTTGTGCTCCCGACGGGGAGATCAAGCCTTGAACTTGCTGAACACCAGAGAGGCGTTGGTACCGCCAAAGCCGAAGCTGTTGGACATGACGGTATTGAGGTCGGCCGCTTCGTATTCACGCACGATGGGCAGGCCCACGGCCTTCTCGTCCAGATTCTCGATGTTGATGCTGGGGGCGATGAAGCCGTGTTCCATCATCAGCAGGGAGTAGACGGCCTCGTGCACGCCGGCGGCGCCCAGGGCATGGCCGGTCATCGCCTTGGTGGCGGAGAGCTTGGGGGCATTGCTGCCAAACAGGGTCTGAATGGCTTCCAGCTCCTTGGTGTCACCAACCGGAGTAGAGGTACCGTGAGTGTTGATGTAGTCCACCTTGCCGACACCCTGCATCGCCATCTTCATGCAACGCACGGCGCCTTCACCACTCGGGGCCACCATGTCGTAGCCGTCGGAAGTCGCACCGTAACCGGTGATTTCGGCGTAGATGTGGGCACCACGGGCCAGGGCGTGTTCCAGCTCCTCGACCACCAGGATGCCGCCACCACCGGAGATGACGAAGCCGTCGCGGTCCGCATCATAGGTGCGGGACGCTTTTTCCGGGCTGTCGTTGTACTTGGTGGAGAGCGCGCCCATGGCGTCGAACTGGATGGTGGAAGACCAGTCCAGCTCCTCGCCGCCACCGGCAAAGATGATGTCCTGCTTGCCAAGCTGGATCAGTTCCAGGGCGTGACCGATGCAGTGGGCAGAGGTCGCACAGGCGGAGCTGATGGTGTAGTTGACACCTTTTATCTTGAACGGGGTGGCAAGACAGGCGGAGGTGGTGGAGGACATGGTACGCGGCACCATGTAGGGACCCACCCGCTTGACGCCCTTTTCACGGGCGATATCGGCAGATTCGGAGGTGTTCTTGCCGGAGGCGCCGCCGGAACCGGTCACGATGCCGGTACGCTCGTTGGAGACCATCTCTTCCGGCAGGCCGGCATCTTCGATGGCCTGCTGCATGGAGAGGTAGGCGTAGGCCGCGGCGTCACCCATGAAACGCATGACTTTACGGTCGATCAGTTCAGACGGATCGAGTTTGATGTTACCCCAGACACGGCTGCGCAGGTTGTACTGCTCGAACTGCTCGGAATAGGTGATGCCGGATTTGCCTGCTTTCAGGGAGGCCAGCACCTCTTCCTTGTTGTTGCCGATACTGGAGATGACGCCGATACCGGTGATCACTGCTCTTCTCATTAATTCATCTCGTCTGGAAAAACTGGCACCGAGTCTACCCGCTTTCGGCTGCCAAACTGGTCTGCTTTCACGTAGAATGCCCGCGATTTTGTGACGCGAGCCGAGGAAAACGTGAGTCAAACATCCTTACATCATGCCCGATTGGACTGGAACGAAGCGGGAACTCCAGTCTCCAGTGAGTTCGGGGATGTGTACTTTTCCAATGATAACGGTCTAAGTGAAACCCGCTACGTCTTTTTGCAGCAAAATCGACTGCCAGAGCGATTTTCGCACCACGATAGTGACAGTTTCGTGATTGGTGAAACAGGTTTCGGTACAGGACTTAACTTTCTGGCCACAATGGCCGCCTTTCTGGAACAGGCCCCCCTGTCCGGCAACGGATCCCGGCTGCACTTCATCAGCGTCGAGAAATACCCTCTTACCCAGGCCGATCTGCGCAAGGCCCTGGCCGCCTGGCCCGAGCTTGCCCCCTTGAGCCAGGACCTGATTGACCAGTGGCCGCTGCCGGTCTCCGGCTGCCATCGCCTGCTCTTTGCCGATGGCCGCATCCGCCTCGACCTCTGGTTTGGCGACATCAAGGAGATGCTGCCCCAGGTGCCCCATCCGGCAACCGGTCTGGTGGACGCCTGGTATCTGGACGGTTTCTCCCCTGCCAAGAACCCAGAGATGTGGACCCAGGATCTCTTCGACGATCTCGCTCGCCTCGCCCGCCCCGATGCCACCCTCTCGACCTTTACCTGCGCCGGTTTCGTGCGACGAGGGCTGATTGCCGCTGGCTTTGCCATGAAGAAGGTGAAGGGCCACGGCAGCAAGCGGGAGATGCTGGCGGGTGTTCGGGAAGGCAAAGTGCCGCAGCAGAGCATCGCACCCTGGTATGCCCGCCCCGCAGGGCGGGAGGGAGAGGTGCTCATCATCGGTGGCGGCATCGCTTCCGCCATGACGGCGCTCTCTCTGGTGGAGCGGGGTCGGCACGTCACCTTGCTGTGCGAAGATGGCGAACCGGCCAGCGGCGCCTCCGGCAATCGGCAGGGGGCGCTCTACCCCCTGCTCAACGGCGAGCACGATGCCCTGTCGCGCTTCTATTCGCTGGCCTTTGGCTTTGCCAGAAACCGGCTGCTGGCCCTGGCAAAGCACCACCCCGTCGCCTTTTCCCTGTGTGGCGTCACCCAACTCGGCTACGACGACAAATCCGCCGCCAAGCTTGCCAAGATGAGCCAGGGCCCCTTCCCCCCCGAGCTGATGCACCCACTCTCGGCTGTGGAGGTTGAGCAGGTGGTCGGCCTGCCCTGCGATGCGGATGGCGTGAGCTATCCCCTGGGGGGCTGGCTCTGTCCGGCGGATCTCACCCGCGCCGCCATCAGGGAGGCGCAGGCCAGCGGGCTGCTGGAAGTGGTGTTCAATGCCGCTGTGACCCGCATTGCCGAGGAGGACGATGGCTGGCGGGTGGAGAGCCAGGATGGCCGAGCCTGGCAGGCGCCAAACCTGGTGGTGGCCGCCGGTCACAAGCTGCCCGCCCTGCTTCCCTTCGCGGAGTTGCCGCTCTATCCCGTGCGCGGTCAGGTGAGCCATGTGCCAACCACGGCTGGCTTGAGCCAGTTCAAGACCGTGCTCTGCTACGACGGCTACCTCACCCCGGCCCACAACGGCGCGCACTGCATCGGGGCCAGCTATGGCCGCAACCAGACCGACCTTGCCTACCGCGCCGACGAGCAGGAGCAGAACAGGGCACGGCTGCAAGCCTGCCTGCCGGATCAAACCTGGCCGGCCGAGGTGGATGTGAGCGGCAACCAGGCGCGGGTGGGGGTGCGCTGCGCCAGCCGGGATCACCTGCCGGTCGCCGGGCCCGTCGCCCGGTTGGCGGCGCTGGCGGATCATGACGTCAACGCCCCCGCGGATCAGCAGAGCGCGCTGCCCCTGCACGCCGGCCTCTACGTGCTGGGGGCGCTCGGCTCCCGGGGGCTCTGCTCGGCGCCCCTGTGCGGCGAGCTGGTCGCCAGCGAGATCTGCGGCGATCCCCTGCCGCTGGCCGCCGATCTGCTGGAGGCGCTCCACCCCGCCCGCTACTGGGTGCGAAGATTGCGCAGGGGCAAGCCACTGCGCGACTAGCCACCCAGGAGCCGGGGCTGCCCGCCTCCACCCCATTGGCGTACCAATAAAAAAACGGGCTCAATCAGCCCGTTTTTTTATGTTTCCCATGAGTGGCCATGGGCCTGTACACGTGTTATCAGCCAGCCCTGGGCCAGACGACCCCCAGCTTGCCCCCCTGATCGGTCTGGCTGGCCAGGGTGTCGAACCGCGCCCGGGTTGCCTCCAGCACCGCCTGCCCTGCCTGCCAGCCCTGATGCTCCAGGGTTGGGCAATCCCGGGTCACCGGCAACTGGGCGAGGCGCGTGCCAAGCTGGCTCACGCTCTCCAGCAGAATATCCTTGTGACGGCTCTCGTAGTCAAACATGGCGGCCACCAGCTTGTCCCACTTCTGGCGCTCCTTCGCGGGCGCACGGGCCTTGTCCATCCAGTTGGGCACCCTGACCTGGATGCGGGCACGAACGCTGGCCTGCTC
This sequence comes from Aeromonas sp. FDAARGOS 1418, assembly GCF_019048585.1. NCBI lineage: Bacteria > Pseudomonadati > Pseudomonadota > Gammaproteobacteria > Aeromonadales > Aeromonadaceae > Aeromonas > Aeromonas sp. FDAARGOS 1418. Next base: position 3,361,369 of record NZ_CP077387.1, read on the forward strand.
CAGCTCGCAGCGTGTCGCCGTCGCCTTCGTCTGCAACTGCCAGGAGAGCTGATAGCTGGCCTTGCCGATGTGCCCGTCCGCCTGGGTGGGCGACAAGGCGGTGATCTGGCGCATCACGGCCCCCACATCGGCCCCGGAGACCCGATAGAACTGGAAGTCGACCTTGATATCGGGGGCGACCTTCACACCGGCATAGTGGGAAGGTACAGCACCGATTGAGGCGGCATAAATGAGGGCCACCGTCACCCCTGTCTTGCTGAAGAGTCCCATCTGTCCGCGGCTTTGCTCCTTGTGAGTCCCAGCTTAATTTCAATTAATAATCAATGCATTAATAACCCGATTGGGAGATTACCCCTGATCCAGCCCCCTGTCATCCGCTCTTGGCACCCGCTTGCTGCAAACGTGCGAGTCATCACCCCGGCTCAGGCGGGGATTTGCAGTCGAGATCACAAGCTGCCATCGAATGGATGGTGAAATACTCCTTAGTGGGTAATATCCGCAGTGTTTTTGTTGGCCGATGCCGGATAGTCCAGCGCAACCCTCTGGTGAGCCCTGGCAGGCCACCCCCTCACTTCAACTCTTGGGAAGGTTTTATGATAGAACTCCTGATCGGCACCCTGGTCACCCTGGCCGTGGGTCGCTACATCTTCAAGGGCTACTCCGCCACCGGGGTACTGCTCAGCGGCGGCCTGCTGCTGCTGGCGATCACCGCCCTGATGGGCAAGGCGGTGCTTCCGGCGAGCGTCCCCTCCACCGGCCACATGGCCACCGACATCTTCGAATACGTGCGCTTCCTGCTGGTCGACAGGGGGGGTGGCCTCGGCATGCTCATCATGGTGCTGTGCGGCTTTGCCGGCTACATGAGCCACATCGGCGCCAACACCATACTGGTGAAGCTCGCGAGCAAACCCCTCGGTGTCATCAAGTCCCCCTACATCCTGCTGGTGGCCGCCTATCTGGTCGCCTGCGCCATGTCGCTGGCGGTGAGCTCCGCAACCGGCCTCGGGGTTCTGCTGATGGCCACCCTCTTCCCGCTGATGGTCAACATGGGGATCTCCCGTGGCGCGGCGGCGGCGGTGTGCGCCTCGCCGGCCGCCATCATCCTCTCCCCCACCTCGGGGGACGTGGTGATGGCAGCCCAGGCCGCGAACATGGAGCTCATCGAGTTTGCCTTCAAGCTGACCCTGCCCATTTCCCTGGTGGCCATCGCCGCCATGGCGGTGACCCACTTCTTCTGGCAGCGTTATCTGGATCAGAAGGCCGGGGAGCACAACGCCGCGGTCGCCCCGAGCGATCTCGTCACCGACGCCCCCGGCTTCTACGCCATCCTGCCCTTCACCCCCATCATCGGTGTGCTGCTGTTTGACGGCAAACTGGGGCCCAAGCTCGACATCGTCACCATCATCGTCATCTGCCTGGTGCTGGCCGCCCTGCTGGAGCTGGTGCGCAAGCGCAACGGCCGCGAGCTGCTGGACGGGCTGCAGGTGTGCTGGCGCAACATGGCCGACGCTTTCGCCGGCGTGGTGATGCTGCTGGTGGGTGCCGGGGTCTTTGCCCAGGGTCTGATGGGGCTTGGTTTCATCGCCAACCTCCTGGATCTGGCCCAGAGCTTCGGTACCGGCGGCATCGTCATCATGCTGGTGCTGGTGGTCATCACCACCCTGGCGGCCTTCACCACGGGTTCCGGCAACGCCCCCTTCTACGCCTTCGTGGAGCTCATCCCCCATTTGGCCACCAGCCTCGGCGTCAACCCCGCCTATCTGGTGATCCCCATGCTGCAGGCATCCAACCTCGGCCGCACCATCTCGCCGGTCTCCGGGGTGGTGGTCGCCTGTGCGGGGATGGGCAATCTCTCTCCGTTCGAGGTGGTCAAACGTACCTCGCTGCCGGTGGCCGTCGGCCTGCTGGTAGTGATCCTCGCCACCCAGATCATGGTTCCCGCCTGACTCTTTACCGGCCCGGCTGCCGCCGGGCTGGTATCCCCCCCACCCCATGCAGTAGACTCGGTGCTCTTTTTTCCTAAGGAGGACCGAGCCTTGAGTATGACGGTTCAACTTGCCCACTTCAGCGACTGCCACTCCCATTTCGATGGCGCCCCCATGCGCTTCTCCCCCGATGGCGAGTCCGAATGGCGCACCCAGTGCGGCGGCTATGGCCGCATCCTGACCCGGCTCACCGCCCTGCGCCAACAGGCCGAGGCAGCCGGCCAGACCTGCCTGCTGCTGCATGGCGGCGATACCTTCCAGGGGTCACTTTACTTCAACCGTTTCAAAGGGCGGGCCAATGCGGACCTGCTGGCCCTCTTGCGACCGGATGCCATGGTGATCGGCAACCACGAATTCGATCTGGGCAACGGGCCGCTGGTGGAGTTTTTGCGCCAGCTCGATTTCCCGGTGCTCGCCGCCAACATCGACAACCGTCAGGAGCCCGCCGATGCCCCGCTGCGGCTGCAGGGACTGCCGCAGCTGTTTGACGCGAGCCGCCCCTGGCACAAGCGCGTCATCGACGACGTGCCCTTCGCCCTGCTCGGCATCACGCTGCCGCAGATGGCCGCCATCGCGAGCCCCGATCCCCACACCCGTTTCCACGGTATCGAAGATACCCTCAGCGCCGCCCTCGAAGAGATCAAGGCCGCCGGCATCCAGCACATCATCCTGCTCAGCCACCTGGGTCTGGCGCAGGACAAGCGACTGGCGACCCGCTTCCCCGAGCTCAGCCTCATCGTCGGCGGGCACACCCACAGCCTGCTGGGGGATCTGGCGCCGCTCGGGCTCGACAGCGAAGGCAGCTATCCCCTCATGGTGAACGGGGTGGCCATCCTGCACGCCGCCCACAGCGCCCTCTGTCTCGGGGTGTGCGCACTCACCTTCGACGAGCAGGGACGCGTGTGCCAAAGCCGCGGCCAGCTGGAGTGGTTACCCTGGGATCCCTGGCCCTTTGCTTCCCCGCCTCCTGCGGGGCTGCACTTCTGCGAACCGGCCCCCGAGCTCGAGCAGCATCTGGCCAGACGCTATCGCCCCGAGCTCGAGACCATGACCCGCCGCATCGTGACCCGCCTCGCCGGGCCACTGCACCACCAGCGCCTGCCTGATGCCAACCTGCCCGCCGGCAGCCAGGTCGCCCCCCTGGTAGCGAGTGCCATGCTGGCCAGTGCCCGCGAACAGGTGGGTCAGGTGGACTTTGCCCTGCACAATGCCGGGGGCGTGCGCTGCTCCCTCGAGCCCGGTCCCCTGACCGAAGCAGACGTTGCCGGACGCCTGCTGCCCTTTGCCATTCCCCTTACCCTCTACCGGGTGCACGGCCATGAACTGGCCGAGGCGCTGGAGGGGGCCATCGACAACGCCACCAACAACGGGGGGACGGGCAATGGCAGCGGCAGCTTCCCCTATACCGCCGGGGTGCGCTTCTGCTATCAGGCCGACAGGCCCAAAGGGGAGAGGATCACTCGCCTGGAATGGGAAGTCAGCCCGGGTCAGTGGCAGCACGTCGAGCCGGATGCCATCTATCGCGGGGTCTCCAGTGCCTATACTGCCTCCGGCAAGGAGGGCTACACGGCCCTTGCCCGCACCCTGACCCAGCACAATCAGGAGCTCGGCATCACCCTGGCGGATGCCTTCCTGCGCTGGGCACGCCACCTGCCGGAACTCAGCCCCCTGCCGGCCCTGGTGGAGTATCACGGCCAGTGAATCTGGCACCGACCCATCCCGGGTCGGTGCCGCCTTTCCACCGCATAGGGGAATCCTGGTCCGCTCCCAGGCGCAGGCCCCCTTTCCATGCAACCTCAGGCTGTGACGCCCGACTGCGCCTGCCCTGTCTTGTGATGGGGCCTGCCAGTGCAGCCAGAGGCGTGAAAACGATACTTTTACGAATTATTTCAGGTGCCTACACTTCTTCCATTGCATCGTGCAGCCCGGCTCGGCAAGATAAGCCCGCTTTTTCAGTCTTTCCCGCAGGAACAGGTCACCCATGAATCACGCCATCCGCTTTACCCCGCACCGCCACAATCCCGGGATCAGGCCGTCGGTCATCTTGCTCACCGCCCTGATGGCTCTGCTGTTCTGTCTGCGCAATCCGTTGTTCCACGGCATGGCCCCGGGATTTGATGCCTCCCTGTTTGCAGTAATGGGCAAGATGTGGAGCGAGGGGGGCGTACTCTATCGGGACATGATCGACATCAAGGGTCCCATGATCTTCGCCCTCGATGCACTGGGCTATGGCCTTGGTGGCTTCTTCGGGATCTGGCTGCTGGAGTGGGTGCTCTGCTGGCTGGGCCTCATGGCGAGCTGGCAGGCTTTTTCGCAGCTCGGGCTCTCGGTGCGGGCGCGACTTGGCAGCATGCTGGCCCTGCTGGCGCTCTACAGCACTCGCTACTACTACGGCAACATGACCGAGGACTGGACATTCCATCTGGCCCTCATCGCCCAGTGGGCTTTCATCACCTTGCTGCTGGACAAGCGATTCAGCTGGGGACCGGCCCTGGTCGCTGCACTCACCTTCGCCATCGTGGCCTGGATGCGCACCAACAACGGCGCCTTCTGGGGGGCCTGGTATCTGGTGCTCTTCTGTCACTGGTGCCTGCGCGAGCAGTGGCGCTGCGCCTTTGCCCTGCTCTTCTCCAGCCTGCTTGGACTGGCTCTCGTCGGCGGCCCGCTCTGTGCCTACTTCCAGCACCACGACGTGCTGGCAGAGTTCAAATACTACGCCTTCGGCATCTTCTTTGAAGGGAGCTACGGCAACGGCTTCTCTCCTGAGGTGGGCGCCGTCGGTCTGCTGCGCACCGGCCTCATCATGCTGCTGCCCGCCTTCCTCGTGCTGATGCTCGGGCGCCGCCAGGAGTGGTATCTCCCCGCGCTGTGCGCCACCCTCCTGGGGGTGCTGTTCACCCTGATCGCCAACTCGGTCTCCGGCCATGTGTTCGATCACTATGACGTGCTCTATCTGCAGCTTGGCCTGCTGCCGCTCGCCTGCCTGCTGGACAGAAGCGAGCAGCGATCCGATGCCCTGGGGCTGCTTTGCATCTCCCTGGTGGTGCTGACCGCCAGCTGGCTGCTGGCCCAGCAGCTCGGTTACGGCTGGAGCACCAAGGAGTGGTCTCTGGAGCGGGTGCGCGAGGTGCTCGGCAACAGCCTGCTGTGGGCCTTGCCCGTGCTCATTCTGGTCCCGCTCTGGCGCGCCTGGGACGTGCGAAGCGCCACCCCCTGGCTCGCCTCGCTGGCCATGCTGGTACTGCTGGTCAACAACGCCTGGGAAGGCAATCTCAAGGGCAGGCCGTTCAATCCCCCCGCCCAGGTCAGGGTCGATCGTATCCTGGCCGAGACGGCGCCCACCGACAAGATCTGGGTCGATGGCATCCAGCCGCAATACTACCTCTGGACCGATCGCCAGCCGGCCTCCGCCTATCTGTTCTTTGCCAACGTCAACCCGCCCTACGATGTGCGCGAGCGGGTGCTGGCTGACATCCAGCGCCAACACCCCAAATTCATCATCGCCAAACCGGAGCGGGTGGCACAGGAGCTCAAGACTCCGACCTCCCCCTCCCACCTTGCCTTCTACCAGTATCTGGCAGGTCAGTATGAAGAGGTGGACCCGGGCCTGTACCGGCGCCGCTAATCAGGCACACAGAAGGGGCCATCCTGGTGATGGCCCCTTTTCGTTGCCGTCATAAAGAGGGGGCCCACCATGTTCAAGTGGCCCCATCCTGACTACAATGGCGCTCTTTTTCGCGGCAGAAGGAAGAATCATGGCGGAGCTAACTTATCTGGGGGGCTATCCGGAGCCACTCAAGGCTCAGGTGCAGCAGTTGATTGCGGCGGGCAAACTCGGCGAGATGCTGGCCAAACGCTACCCGCAAACCCACCTAGTCCAGAGCGACAAGGCGCTGCTCGCCTATACCATGGAGCTGAAGAACCGCTACCTGAAAAGCTCGGCGCCACTTTCCAAGGTGATCTTCGACGGCAAGATCAACGTGATCAAGGATGCCCTGGGACTGCACACCTATGTCAGCCGGGTGCAAGGCAGCAAGCTCAAGACCAAGAACGAGATCCGCATCGCCGCCCTGTTCAAGGAGGCCCATCCCGCCTTTCTCAAGATGATAGTGGTACACGAGCTGGCCCACCTGAAGGAGAAGGATCACAACAAGGCTTTCTACCAGCTCTGCCAGCACATGGAACCGGACTATCATCAACTGGAGTTCGATCTCAGGCTCTGGCTCACCTGGCGTGATATCGAGCGTACCGCCCGCTGATCCCCTTGCAAGGAGGCAAGATGCGCCCATGGCACACACCTGTCCAGCCCGTTCGCCATGGGCACTGGTTGCTCCCGGGGCTGATGCTCTGGCTCTTCTCCCTGCCGCTGTCGGCCACCGAACGCTGGCAGCGTGATGACTACCTTGTCCAGAGCTTCATGGAAATCGCCATGAAACGGGAGTATGGCCATGAACAACAGGAGCACTTCTCCCGCTGGCCGGGCCCCGTGCGTCTCAAGCTCGTCAACGAATTCGGCGACAAGCCGCTGCAGGCCGAGGTCGTCAAGGTACAGACCCGTCACCTGAGCAGGATCACCGGTCACCCCATCGAGATTGTCAACGACAACCCCAATCTCACCCTCATCATGACCCGGCACAAACAGATGGCGAGCTGGGCTGCACGCACCATGCGCCAGGACGAGTCGGTGCGCATCGCCCTCAAGGAGGGGATCTGCCTGGCTAATTTCGCCACCAACGCTCGCTACGAGATCACCCGTGCCACCATCATCATTCCGGTGGATTACAGCCGGGCAAAAGGCCGTTTTCTGGATTGCGTAGTGGAAGAGCTGAGCCAGGTGATGGGGCTGCCCAACGACTCGGACAAGGTGTTCCCCTCCATCTTCAATGACAGCAGCATCGACAGCTTTCTGACCGGGCTCGACTACGTGTTGCTCAAGCTTGCCTACCACCCGGCATTGCAACCGGGCATGACGTCAGACGAGGTACGCGCGGCGCTCCCCACCGCCCTCAAGGCACTGCGTGCCAATGGCGACATCGCACAAGCCACCCAACGGGTGCAGGTCGACAGCCTCAAGCGCTGGGCGGGACTCTGAGCGCAGCCAGAAACATGACTCTTTCGCCATTCGCCTTTCGCCTTTCGCCTTTCGCCTTTCGCCTTTCGCCTTTCGCCTTTCGCCTTTCGCCTTTCGCCTTTCGCCTTTCGCCTTTCGCCTTCATGGTCATGCGCTTACCCCATCAACGCAACACGCAGCCCATGGCTGCGTGTTTTGAAGAGCGGTTCGGCAAAGCCAGTACAGGGATCATCATCCGGCTGGAGGTTCCTCCTCGCGCCCTGGCAGATCACGACGATGCTTCCCGCTGAGAGCTTATCTTCAGGCCTCCAGAGCCTCTTCTTCCGGCATCCAGCTATCGGCGTTTTCCCACACCTCCTGCACCATGGCTTCGGCCAGCTCCTTGTCTTCCTTGCTGGCGCGACTGACCGTCAGAGCCATGGCACTACCCGGTGCCACCCGCACATGCAGATCGGGAAAGCGCTCACCCAGTTGCTTGAGCAGCTCCTGGCGCAAGGCCTCCATGGTCGAGGTGGGGATCTGGTGTTTTCTGTCGATGATGATTTCCAGGCGCATAGGGTACGTCTCCATGATAGTTTACTGTATTTTTATACAGTAATTTTAAAAAGTAAAGATGGTGGCTGCACATAAGCCCTCACCGCCCATGCCTTCTTGCTGACGATGTGCAGCCGAACGGCCCCGATTTTCCCCCATCGCTGTCATCATGGAAAAAACAGTTGATATTGATTCTCATCCATCGCATTATCCATGTCTTGTTATAACATAACAAAAGAGGCAATCATGCGCCCCCATATTCACCCTGAATACCGCAAGGTTCTGTTCCACGATCTCGCCAGCAATACCTACTTTCTGATCGGCTCCACGCTGGCCACCGATCGCACCAGAGAGTGGGAAGATGGCAACACCTACCCCTATGTGACGCTGGATGTCTCCAGCGCGTCCCACCCCTTCTATACCGGCAAACAGAAGCAGGTCGGCAAGGAAGGTCAGGTCGCTCGCTTCGGCCAGCGATTCGGTCAGTTCTTCAGCAAAGGAAAAGAGAAACAATGAAAGTCCTCGCCTCCCTGAAATCCGCCAAGTCGCGTCACCCGGACTGCCAGATCGTGCGTCGACGCGGCAAGCTGTTCGTCATCTGCAAGAGCAATCCCAGGTTCAAGGCTCGTCAGGGCTGATTGCGCATCCGCCCCTCATGGATAACAAAAGCCCTCGTCATGAGGGCTTTGTCATCTCTGGGCTCTGCTCACAGCGGGGTGGCGCACTTGCGGTATTCGGTGGGGCTGACCCCTACCCGCTTTCGGAACACCCGCGAGAAGTAGAGCTGATCGTCATAGCCCACCTGCTGGCCTATGGTGGCGACCGACAGCGGCGTGGTCTGCAGCAGCAGCTTGGCCCGCATGATGCGCTGATCCTCACGCCAGCGCACTATGCTCACCCCCACCTGCTCGCGAAACAGGTGCGCGAGGCGCGAGGGGGACAAGAACACCTGCTCCGCTAGCGCTTCCACCGAGATCTCGGCCGAGAGGGACTCGCTCAGGATCTGGCACGCCTCGTGGACCCGGTGATCGATGGCGGGATAGGCATTCTGGGACGATGCCTCGTAGCAGCGGATGAGCAACCGCTCCAAGAGGTTCATGGCCAGTTGCTCCGACATGGGCCGCAGCTGCTTGTGGGTCTCCTCGATGTCGAGGAAGAGGGCGTCGAATTCGGTGAGCAGCTGGTTGTCCGCCAGTTGCAGCCGCCCCACCTGCTCCGTCACCTGGGGCCACTTGAGCCAGTCAGCCCAATAGGCCCGCGGCCGGAAATAGACCCAGCGGTGATACCACTCCCGGGCATCCGGCGCCCGGCCGTAATGGTGCACCGCCGCTGGAGGAAAGAGCAGCAGGTCACCGGGCTCCACGGTGAAGGCCTTGTCCCCCTGAAAGATCTGCCCCTTGCCCTTGATGGTCAGATTGACGATGAACCCCTTCATGCCGTGGGGCCTGTCGATGGTGAAATCCAGCGCGCTCCCCTGCTCGATGGGAGTCATCCCCGAGACCAGGAAGACGTCGAAGGCGTAGCCAGGCAGCAGGGGATTGAGTTGTTTCGGCTTCTCTTTTTGCATCGAGGACATGGCGGAAAACAGGGTTTCAGTAAAAAAGTCGACATGGGCCATTGTAGAGATCCGGCGTAGGAACCCCCTAAGTTCGCAAGCTGTTCGTTGTGAAATTGTTGAACTGGCTCACAGCTTGCCGGGGAAAACACCGGGCCGGCGCGAGGCCGGCCCGGTGACGAGGAAAGACATCGCTCAGATACGGGCTTTGCGCACCTGCTTGTAGCGGTCGAACAGCACGGCGGCGAGCAGGATGAGGCCACGCACCACGTACTGGGCAAACGGGGAGATGTTGAGCAGGTTCATGGCGTTTTCCATCAGCCCCAGGATCAGCACCCCGGCGATGATGTAGGAGATCTTGCCGATCCCCCCCTTCATGGAGACCCCACCCAGCACGCAGGCGGAGATCACCACCAGCTCGAAGCCGATGGAGGTCATGGGCTGGCCCGAGGTCATGCGCGAGGCGAGTATGATGCCGGCGAGCGAGGCGATGAGCCCGGTCATGGTGAAGATGATGATCTTGGTGCGCACCACGTTGACCCCGGCCAGACGTGCGGCCTCCTCGTTACCCCCCATGGCCAGGGTATTGCGCCCGAAGGTGGTCTTGTTGAGCAGCAGACCGAACAACACGAAGCAGACAGCCGTCAGCCAGATGGGCGTCGGGATGCCGAGCAGGGCGGAGTTGCCAAGCTCGAAGAAGCCCTCCTCCACGATGCCCACCGCTTTGCCGTCGGATATGATGTAGCCCACCCCGCGCGCCATCTGCATGGTGGCAAGGGTGGTGATGAGGGCGTTGATCTTGAATTTGGCCACGACGATGCCGTTGATGAGGCCAAAGACAAGGCCCACCGAGAGACCGACCAGAATGCCAAGGGGGATGCTCTCGGTGGCGTTGATGCCCACCGCGCAGGCAACCCCGGAGCAGGCCACCACGGATCCCACCGACATGTCGAACTCGCCGGAGGCGAGGCAGAACAGCATGCCGCAGGCCACCATGCCCGACATGGAGACGGCAAGCCCGAGCCCCCGCATGTTGATCAGGCTGGCGAAGTTGGGGACCAGCACGCAGGCGAGCAGGAACAGGATGGCGAAGATCACCAGCATGCCGTACTGATCCCAGATGCGGGTCAGTTGCAGGCGGGTACCGCTCGCCGCGGTGTCGTTGGCGGCCTGGCCGACAGAGGTAGTAGTTGTCATGGTATTTCTCCTGAAAATTCCGGGTGCTATCTCGTTGCGGTCAGCAGATCAACGGGCCGGCATGGCCAGATTGAGCGCCTTGACCTCGTTGGCCTCGTCGTGGGAAAGCTCGCCGGCGATCTCCCCCTCCCGCATGACCAGGATCCGATCCGCGATGCCCAGCACCTCCGGCAGCTCGCTCGAGACCACCACCACGGCGATGCCCACCTTGGCCAGATCGTAAATCACGTTGTAAATCTCGTTCTTTGCCCCGACGTCGATGCCCCGGGTCGGCTCGTCGAGCAGAATCACTTTCATGTCTTCCGACAGCCAGCGCCCCAGAATGGCCTTCTGCTGGTTGCCGCCGGAGAGGTTCATGATGGCCTGCTGGGGAGACGGGGTCTTGACCCGCATGTCGCGGATCCGCAGCCTCGCGTTCTCGTCCTCCCACTTCTGGTTGATCCAGAAGCCTCCCCACGCGTGGTGGCGGCGGGCGCTGATGTTGATGTTCTCCTGCACCGAATGGATGGGGATGATGCCGAGCGCCTTCCTGTCTTCGGTGCAGAGCATGATGCCGCTGCGAATGGCGTCGATGGGGCTCTGAATGACCACCTGTTTGCCAAACACCGATATCTCGCCCCCTCGAGGTGTCTCGGCGCCGAAGATAAGCTTCATCAGCTCGCTGCGCCCGGCCCCCACCAGCCCGAAGATCCCGAGGATCTCCCCGCGTTTCACCTCGAGCGACACCGGCGCCTTGAGGCCAGGTCCCATCAGGTGTTCCACCTTGAGGCCCGCCTCGCCGAGCGGCCTTGGGCTGTAGCCATAGATGTCGGTCAGCTCGCGCCCCACCATGGTCTTGACCAGCAGATCCCGGTCCACCTCGGCCATGGAGGCGAAGGTGCGCACGAACTGGCCATCCTTGAACACCGTGATGGCATCGCACAACGCGAAGATCTCGTCCATGCGGTGGGAGACGTAGAGAATGACCTTGCCCTCGTCCCGCAACTGGCGGATGACCCGAAACAGCTGCTCAATCTCGCGGGACGACAGGCTGCTGGTCGGCTCGTCGAAGGCGATGACGCTGGCGTCCCGGGTCAGGGCCTTGGCGATCTCCACCATCTGCCACTGACCCAGGGACAGGTACTTGAGCGGCGTTTCGGGGGAAACGTCCATCCCGAGGCGCGCCAGCTGCCTGGCCGCATCCTGGTAGAGCTTCTCCCGATCGATGACGCCGCGCCGGGTCGGCAACTGCCCCAGGTAGATGTTCTCCGCCACGCTCATTTCAGGGACCAGGTGCAGCTCCTGATAGATGATGGCAATCCCGCTCTCAAGGGCATCGACCGTGTTTTGGAACACTTTCTCCTGACCCGCCAGCTTCACCACCCCGCGGGTGGGCGCCTGAAAACCGCTCAGGATCTTGAGCAGGGTGGACTTGCCGGCCCCGTTCTCTCCCATCAGGGCGTGCACCGTGCCCCGCTGGCAGGAGAAGGAGACATTCTGCAGCGCCTTGACGCCGGGAAACTCCTTGCTGATGCCGCAAAACTCCAGATATGGAACTTGATTCATGAGATGACTCCAGCCAGCCGGCACGGCGCACTCCGTCATGCCGGCATGGGTATCAAGGGATGGGGATCACAGCCCTTTCTTTTGCAGCTCGGCCTTGAAGTTGTCGCGGGTGATGAGCACCACGTCGGTCACCTCGGTGAACTTGGCAGGCTCGGCGCCGTTGACGACCCAGTCATGGAGCATCTGGATGCTCTTGTAGCCGTGTACGTCCGGGCTTGGCAGCAGGGAGCCGAGGAAGCCGGTGGCGCTGGACTTGGAGAGCTCGTTCACCGCATCCACCCCGTTGATGCCGATGCCGATGACGCTCTCCGCCTTGAAGCCCTGCCCTTCGGTGGCGCGCACGCCGCCGAGCACCGTGTTGTCATTCATGCCGACGATGAGCCAGTTCTTCACCTCGGGGTGTTGCACCAACATGGAGTTGGCGGCATCCAGCGCCCCCGGAATGTCGTTGCTCTTGGTGGGCGCGCGGAAGATCTGGCCCTCGGGGAAACCGGCGGCCTTGAGCGCGCCCAGGGAGCCCTCGACCCGGCGACGGGCGGTGTCGAGCTCGTCGGCGGTGATGGCGAGCACCCCGGTCGCCTTTACGTCCCACTGGCGCTTTTGCATCTCCTTGTAGAGCTCCTGCCCCTGACGCTCGCCAATCTTGGTGGCGGCCATCATCACCAGGGGCACCTGCTCCATGGGCTGGCCCTTGGCGTTGACGAACTGGTCATCCACCGTGATGACCTTCAGATCCATGCTGTTGGCCTTGGCCATGATGGCGGCACCGAGTTTGGGATCCGGGGTACAGATGACGAAGCCCTTGGCGCCATTCGCCGCCAGACTGTCGATGGCATTGAGGGTCTTCTCGCCATCGGGGACGGCTATCTTGATCACCTCGAAGCCCAGATCCTTGCCCGCCTTGTCGGCGAAGTTCCACTCTGTCTGGAACCAGGGCTCCTCGGGCTGCTTGACCAGGTAGCCCAGCTTCAGCGCTTCGGCCGATAAAGCAGAATTTGCCATACCAAGGGCGAACCCCATCGCGATCATACCTTTAACGATTTTGTTCATGCGAATGTCTCCAACGGTTCTATCAATCCATGTATCCACGCAGTGCTGCTCGTTGAGTCAATCAAGTCGCAGCCATATAAAAACATGCTTAAACAGGACGTTATTGTTGTTGCTGGTTGAGCGAACCAAGTTGTAATCGTTTTCACAATTAAAAATGGAGAGCAGGATCACGCCATGAGATTGCAGCCATTTCGTCTATATAATTAGCAATTTCGTCACATATTGAATTTTAGAGAGCCGTCACCCTGTCGCACTGACAGCGTTAAAATCCATATTTCCAGCAGCCAATGGCTAACCGCCCCTCCTGCCCATCTCCTATGGTTCCCCCCAGTTACCCCTCATTGATGGTCAGGAGCACTTATGTCTGAGCACATCGTCATCGGACTCGATTTCGGCAGCGACTCGGTCAGGGCACTCGCCGTGCGCTGCCAGGACGGCGCCGAGCTGGCGACCCATGTCGTCTATTACCCGCGCTGGCAGGCAGGCCACTACTGCCAACCGGTCAACAACCAGTTCCGCCACCACCCCCTCGACTATCTGGAGTCCATGGAGCAGGCGGTGGTGGCGGTGGTGAACCAGCTCACGCCGAGTCAGCGCACCGCCGTGCGTGGCATCGGGGTGGACAGCACCGGCTCCACCCCCGCCCCCATCGACAGAGAGGGGCGCGTGCTGGCCCTGCGTCCGGAGTTTGCCGACAACCCCAACGCCATGTTCGTGCTGTGGAAGGATCACACCGCCATTGAGGAGGCGGAGGCCATCACCGCCCTGTGCCACGGCGGCCAGTTCCCCGACTACAGCCGCTACATCGGCGGCATTTACTCCTCCGAGTGGTTCTGGGCCAAGATCCTGCACGTCTCCCGCGCCGATGCCGCCGTGCGCGCCGCCGCCTGCAACTGGGTCGAGCTGTGTGACTGGGTCCCCGCCGTCCTGAGCGGCACCCAGGCCCCGGCCACCCTCAAGCGCGGGCGCTGTGCCGCCGGCCACAAGTCCCTCTGGCACCCGAGCTGGGGCGGCCTGCCCCCCGCCGACTTCCTCAATGCCCTGGATCCCCTGCTGACGGAGGATCTCGACTTCCCCCTCTTTACCGACAGCTGGACCGCCGATCTCCCGGTCGGCACCCTGACCCCGGAGTGGGCGGAGCGGCTGCACCTCTCCTGCGAGGTGGTGATCGCCGGCGGCGCCTTTGACTGCCACATGGGGGCGGTGGGGGCCGGGGCCGGCAACAATGCCCTGGTGAAGGTGATCGGCACCTCCACCTGCGACATCCTGATCGCCGACGAAGCCACCATCGGTGATCGGGCCATTGCCGGGATCTGCGGCCAGGTGGATGGCAGCGTGGTGCCGGGCATGGTGGGGCTGGAGGCGGGACAGTCCGCGTTCGGTGACATCTATGCCTGGTATCAGCGCCAGCTCGGCTGGCCCCTGGACAGCCTCGCCGCCCAGTATCCGGAGCTTCGCACCGCCATCGAGCGCCACAAGCAGGCCCTGTTACCCAGCCTCGCCGCCGCCTGGGATCAGCAGCGCGACCTGGCGCACCTCCCGGTGGTGCTCGACTGGTTCAACGGCCGGCGCACCCCCTATGCCAACCAGCGCCTGCAGGGCACCCTCACGGGGATCAACCTCGGCACCGATGCCCCCGATCTCTTCGGCGCCCTGGTGGCCTCCACCGCCTTCGGCGCCCGCAGCATCATGGAGTGCATGACCAGTCAGCAAGTGCCGGTGGAGCAGGTGATCGCCCTTGGCGGCATCGCCCGCAAGTCCACCACTGTGATGCAGACCTGCGCCGACGTGATGAATCGGCCCATCCAGGTGGTGGCCTCGGATCAGTGCTGCGCCCTGGGGGCGGCCATCTTTGCCGCCGTGGCGGCCGGGATCCATCCCGATGTAGCCAAGGCCCAGCGCCACATGGCGAGCGCCGTGGAGCGCACCCACCAGCCACACCCCGAGCGGGTCGCCGAGTATGAACGCCTCTACCAGCGCTACCTCGCCTGGGGCGCCGCCGCCGAGCCCCTCTACAACCGGGGGGTACCGGCATGAACCTCAAGACCCTCAAGGAGCAGGTGCTCGCCGCCAATCTGGATCTGCCGCGCCATGGCCTGGTGACCTTCACCTGGGGCAACGTGAGCGGCATCGACCGAGAGCGCAATCTGGTGGTGATAAAGCCAAGCGGCGTCAGCTATGAGCGGATGCGGGTCGAGGACATGGTGGTGCTGGATCTGGCGGGCAAGCAGGTTGAGGGCGCCTTGCGCCCCTCCTCCGACACCGCCACCCACCTGGTGCTCTATCGCGTCTATCCGGAGCTTGGCGGCGTGGTGCACACCCACTCCACCCATGCCACCGCCTGGGCCCAGGCGGGGCGCCCCATCCCCATTTTCGGCACCACCCAGGCCGACTACTTCCACGGCGAGATCCCCTGCTCCCGCCTGCTCACCCCGGGCGAAGTGGAGGAGGACTACGAGGGGCTGACCGGTCATCTCATCGTCGAAACCCTCAAGCAGACCCCCATCCTCACCATGCCGGGGGTGCTGGTGGCCAACCACGGCCCCTTCAGCTGGGGCAAGAGCGCCGAAGACGCAGTGCACAACGCCGTGGTGCTGGAAGAGGTGGCCCGCATGGCCTGGCTCACCGGCCAGATCAACCCGGGGGCCCGCCCCCTGCCCGATTACCTGCTGGAGAAGCACTACCAGCGCAAGCATGGCAAACACGCCTATTACGGCCAGACAAAAGCCTAAAAGAGGACAAACTCATGGAATTGATGAAACAGCTGGAAGTGTGGTTCCTGGTCGGCAGCCAACACCTGTATGGCGCCACCACATTGAAGCAGGTGGCCGATCACGCCCACACCATCGCCAGCCAGCTCAACGAGGGGGCGAACCTGCCCCTCAAGATAGTGCTCAAACCCACCGGTACAACCCTGGATGAAATCAGCGCGGTGGCCCGGGATGCCAACCACGACGAGCGCTGCGCCGGGCTCATGGTGTGGATGCACACCTTCTCCCCCGCCAAGATGTGGATCCCGGCGCTGAGCCAGTTGCAAAAACCCCTGCTGCAATTTCACACCCAGTTCAACCGGGATCTCCCCTGGAGCGAGATCGACATGGACTTCATGAACCTGAACCAGACCGCCCACGGCGGACGCGAATTCGGCTTCATGGGGGCCCGCCTGCGGCTGCCCCGCACCGTGGTGGTGGGTCACTGGCAGGATGAAGAGGCCAGACAGAAGATTGGCAACTGGATGCGCATCGCCGCCGCCATCCACGACAGCCGCCACCTCAAGATCGCCCGTTTTGGCGACAACATGCGCAACGTGGCGGTCACCGAGGGCGACAAGATTGAGGCCCAGATCCAGTTCGGCTATCAGGTGAACTACCACCCGGTCGGCGATCTGGTCAAGGTGATCGACGCCGTGCCCGAGAGCGACATCGAGGCGCTGCTGGCCGAATATGAGGCGACCTACACCCTGACCGAGGCGGTGCAGGCGGGCGGGGGGCTTCGTGCCTCCCTGTATGAGGCGGCGCGCCAGGAGCTGGGGATGAAGAAGTTCCTCACCGACGGTGGTTTTGGCGCTTTCACCACCACCTTTGAAGATCTCTATGGTCTGCACCAGCTGCCGGGCCTCGCCTGCCAGCGCCTGATGGAGCAAGGCTTCGGTTTTGGGGCAGAAGGGGACTGGAAGACCGCGGCCCTCTTGCGCACCCTGAAAGTGATGGGATATGGCCTTGCGGGGGGAGCCTCCTTCATGGAGGACTACACCTACCACCTGGAGGCGGGCAACAACCTGGTGCTGGGGGCCCACATGCTGGAAGTCTGCCCCTCCATCGCCGCAGGCAAACCCGTGCTGGACGCCCAGCACTTAGGCATAGGCAAGAAGGCCGATCCGGCCCGCCTGCTGTTCGCTGCCCCCGCCGGCAAGGCGGTCAACGCCAGCCTCATCGATCTCGGCAACCGCTTCCGTCTGGTGGTCAATCAGCTGGAAGTGGTGGACCTGCCAGAGGCCATGCCGAAACTCCCGGTGGCCAGCGCCCTGTGGAAACCTCTGCCGGACCTGCAGACCAGTGCCGAGGCCTGGATCCTGGCGGGCGCCGCTCACCACTCGGTGTTCACCCAGGCGGTGGACATCGAGCAGCTGCGCACCTTCGCCGACATCATGGGTATCGAGTTTGTGGCCATCGACGAGCACACCCGCATCCCCGCGCTCAAGGAGCAACTGCGCTGGAACGAGGTCTACTACAAGATCTGCCAGTGACCCTTTAATCGGCCAGCGGCCATCACCATGACAACAGCCCCGCCCGCGGGGCTGTTTCATTTCGCGTCCCCTCAGGGATGACCCTCCCCCTCCAGCAGCCAGTGACAGACTTGCTGTACCCCGTGGCGCTGGCTGTCAGGCCGGGCGAGCAGGGCGTATTCGTGATCCGTCTCCAGCACGGGGGCGAAGGGAGCGACCAGGGCGCCGCTCTCCAGCTCCTCGGCCACTATGGTGGGATCCCCGAGTGAGAGGCCAAACCCCTGCAGCGCAGCATTCATCGCCAAGTCCAGGGTATCGAACAGCTGCCCCCCCTGGGGCTGCCAGGGAATGTCGAGGAAGGCGGCAAACCAGTTGCGCCAGTCCCGCCTATCGGCGCTGGCATGGATGAGGGGCAGCAGGGGCAGCTCGTTCAGGTCGCGCTCAAACAGACGATGCTTGGCAGCAAACGCCGGGGCGCAGACCGGGGTCAGCCGTTCCCGAAACAGGGGCTGGCTGTGGGGATAGCGCCCCAGGCAGGGCTGGTAGACGATGGCGAGATCGAAGGGCTCCCGGGAGAAGTCGATGCCATGGCTGTGGCTGCCACGCACCTCCACCGCCTCCCCCTCGAACGCCTGCAACCGCCGCAGCAGCCAGCGGCTGGCGCAGGAGGGCACCTTGATGCTGATCGCCTGTTCGTGGGGCAGGGTCTGCAAGGCGCTGAGCCCCTCCCCCATGCGGGCCAGCCCTTCACGAACGAAAGGCAGCAGCCGCTCGGCGGCGGGGGTCAAGGTGAGACAACGGGTGCCGCGCACGAACAGCAGGTGGCCCAGGCGCGCCTCCAGCTGGGCGATCTGCTTGCTCACCGCCCCCTGGCTCACGCACAGCTCGTCGGCAGCCAGGGTAAAGCTCAGGTGGCGGGCAGAACACTCGAAGACCTGCAGGCCATAGAGAGGCAACTGAGTACGCGGCTGGGTAGACAACATGACAAGCCTCCATGCTTGAGAAAAACTCATGCGTACCATGCCGAATAATCCGTTGTCCGGCAAGCCTTGGGGGGGCTAAAAAGGGACCTCTTTCACACACGCAGGTGACGGCCCCATGTCCATCCCCCAGGTTTCCAGCAAACTGCCCCAGGTGGGCACCACCATCTTCACCGTGATCGGGGATCTGGCCGCCCGCCACCCCAGCATCAACCTCTCCCAGGGGGCGCCGAGCTTCCCCTGCGATCCCGAGCTCATCCGGGTGACCCACGAGGCCATGCTGGCCGGTGAAAACCAGTACGCCCCCATGACGGGGCTGCCTGCCCTGCGCGAACAACTGGTGGCCAAGATTGCAGCCAGCTACGGCCATCACTATGACGCGGGCGAGGAGATCACCATCACCGCCAGCGCCAGCGAAGCCCTGTTCTGCGCCATCACCGCCCTGGTTCACCCCGGCGACGAGGTGATCATGTTCGAGCCGGCCTTCGACAGCTACCGCCCCATGATCCAGTTGCAGGGAGCCACCCCTGTGGTGATCGCCCTCAAGGCCCCCCATTTCGCCATCCCCTGGGACGAGGTGGCCGCCCGCATCACCCCCCGCACCCGCATGATAGTGCTCAACACCCCCCACAACCCCACCGGCACCGTCTGGCAGGCAGGGGATCAGGAGCGCCTCGCCCGCCTGGTGCGCGGCACCGACATCCTGATCCTCTCGGACGAGGTGTACGAGCACGTGGTGTTCGACGGCGCCCTGCACCAGAGCGTCATCCGCTATCCGGAGCTGGTGGAACGCTCCGTCGCCGTCTTCTCCTTCGGCAAGACCTTCCACGTCACCGGCTGGCGGGTGGGCTACTGTGTGGCGCCCCGCCCCCTGATGGAGGAGATCCGCAAGGTGCACCAGTTCGCCATGTTCGCCGCCGACACCCCCATGCAGTACGGCTTCGCCCACCTGTTGCAGCAACCGGCCCACTATCAGGGGCTGGCGGCCTTCTACCAGCGCAAGCGCGACCTGCTCGCCACGGCCCTGGCCGGTTCGCGCCTGACCCTGCTCCCCTCGGCGGGCAGCTTCTTCATGCTGGCGAGCTACGAGCGGGTAAGCGACGAGCCGGACAGCCTGTTCGTGCAGCGGCTCATCCGCGATCACGGGGTCGCCACCATTCCGGTCTCCGCCTTCTATCACGACGGCACGGATCAGCGGGTCATCCGCCTCTCCTTCTCCAAGGATGACGACACCCTGCTGGCGGGCGCCGAGCGCCTGTGCGCCGTCTAGGGGGCACCATGGATTCACTGCGCGTTGCCGTCCTCCAGATGGTCTCCGGGGATGACCTTGACCACAACCTGGCCCAGGCCGAAGCGCTGCTGCGTCAGGCGGCGGCCGAGGGGGCCGAGCTTGCCCTGCTGCCCGAATATTTCTACCTGATGCCGGTCGATGAGCGGGCGCGAGTGGCCCTGGCCGCCCCCGTTGACGATCACCCCCTTCTTGCCTGGGTACAGGAGCTGGCCCGGGAGCTCGGCGTCTGGATCCTGGCCGGCACATTGCCGCTTGCCAGCCACGAGCCCGGCAAGATGCACAACAGCAGCCTGCTCATCGACCCCCAAGGGCAGCTCGCAAGCCGCTACGACAAGCTGCACCTGTTTGGCTTTTGCACCGGGCAGGAGCAGTATGACGAGGCCGCGACCATGACCCCGGGCCGGGAGGTGGTGAGCCATCCCCTGCCCTGGGGCGTGCTGCGCCTCGGGATCTGCTACGACCTGCGCTTCCCGGAGCTGTTTCGCCTGGGGCCCGCCCCCGATTTCATCGCCCTGCCCGCGGCCTTCACCCACACCACAGGGCTCGCGCACTGGGCGCTGCTGCTGCGGGCACGTGCAGTGGAGAACCTGGCCTTCGTGTTCGCCAGTGCCCAGGGGGGACACCACCCCGGTGGGCGGCGCACCTTCGGCCACAGCATGATCATCGATCCCTGGGGCCGGATACTGGCCCAGGTAGAGGAGGGTCAGGGCCTGGCCATCGCCACCCTGGATCTGGCGGCACAGCGCACGGTGCGCAGCCAGTTGCCAGCCCTCACCCATCGCAAGATAGCCGTCGGCCCGTGAGGCCGGCACCCTTTAGCACGCTAGGAATGACACCACACTTCAAGGGACTGACCATGAAACTCAACACACTGATGATGCTGATGGCCCTGGCCACCGCCGGCCAGGCCGCCGCCAAACCCCTGGTGATCGCCACCGACGCCACCTATCCCCCCTTCGAGATGGTCGACAGCAACGGCCAGCTCGGCGGCTTCGAGGTCGATCTCGCCTATGCCCTGTGCGCGGCCATGAAGACCGAGTGCGAGGTGATCAACCAGCCCTGGGATGCCCTGCTGCCGGGCCTGCAGGTGCGCAAGTACGACGCCATCATGTCCTCCATGAACATCACCGACGAGCGGCGCCAGAAAGTGGACTTCAGCCAGGTCTACTACATGATGCAGAACCGCTTCGTGGGGCGCAGCGACAAGGCCGCCGACTTTGCAGACGATCCGGCCCACTTCAAGGGCAAAGTGATCGCGGTGCAGGAGGGCACTCCCCAGGACAACTTCGTCACCGCCCGCTATGGCGAGGTGGCCAAGATCAAGCGCTACGTCAACGCCCAGTCTCCCATGCTGGATCTGCAGTCCGGCCGCGCCGACTACACCTTCGGCAACATGGTGCAGTTGAAGGTGGGCTTCCTCGACAAGGAGATGGGCAAGCAGTTCGCCTTCGTCGGTCCCCAGTTCAACGGCACCCAGGACAAGATCCTGGGAGAAGGGGTGGCGGTGGCCCTTCGCAAGCACGATGACAAGCTCAAGGCCCGCTTCGATGCCGCCATCGAGAGCGTCAAGGCCGACGGCACCTTCAACACCCTGCTCAAGAAGTACCAGCTCGAAGATCTGCTCTGATCCCGGCATGCCAACCCCCTGGACAGTTGCAAGGGGCCATGGCAACAGGGCGGCCATTGGCCGCCCTGTGTCGTTTTCCCGGCCTCTCGCCGTTATTGGGCCAGGCCCAGGTGCCCGGCAATCTGCTGGTACAGGGTCTGGTAGTTGTCGTCGAAGTGGTGGGAGCCCGGCAGGGTCACCGTCGTCACGTTCGGCTGCTGCAAGCGCGGACAGAGTTTGACCGGGGAGTCATCCTTCTCTCCCTGCACGCAGAGCAGCGGCAGAGTCTGGATCCGTGTCACTTCCGGCAGGGTGGGACAGCGGCCCCCCTTGTCGTGCACCACCATGTCGCTGACGTGGATCTCGAAATCCGACGCCGTCGAGGGCGACAGCATCACGGCGCCCGCCAGGCTGTCGCGATAGGCTGGCGGCAGACGATTGATGACGAAGGGCACTATCTCGGCACCAAAGGAGAAGCCCACCAGCAACCAGCGCTGGCGCCCCCAGCGGGACTGGTACTCGGTGAGGATGCGCACCAGATCCGCCGTCGCCTGCTCCGGCGTCTTCTTCTTCCAGTAATAGGAGAGCGAGCTCCAGCCCACCACCGGCATGCCGTGGGCCTGCAACTGGGCGCCCAGCCCCTTGTCCAGCGCCGCCCAGCCGCCATCCCCGCTCATGAAAACCACCATGGGGGCAGACGAGGCTTGCACCACCGGCAACTCCACCAGCCCCAGATCCGCGCCGACCCGGCCCGGCTGGGCGGCCACCACCGTCAAGGTGAACGAAGAGACGAAACAGCAAATCAACAGCAACAACATGGCTCTCATGGGCCAACTCCTATTTCTTCATGAGCCCGAAGGGGCCGCGACTGATGAGGGAGACGAGGTGAGTCAGGGTGCGGGGCAGCACCAGATGACCGGTACAGAGCAGGTAGCGGGGCTCCCACCTTGGGCCGAACTTCTCCTTGTAACGCCGCAATCCCTGGAAGTTGTAGAAACGGCTGCCCCGGGTGAACAGGGTGTTGCCAAGGCGGGCCCAGTAACCGCCGAGGGGGTTGTCGTTGAAGCCCGACATGGGGGCCATCCCCAGGTTGAAGCTGGCATAACCCTCCTGCTTGCCCCACAGCAGGAGCTCGACAAACAGGAAATCCATGACGGGCGCCGCCCCCGTGTCCAGGCTGTAGCGCATCAGATCGATGGAGAGGCTCTCCTTGTTGTCGCTGGTCCAGAGGTTGGCAAACCCGACGATCTGCCCCTCCCGCCGCACCAGCGCCATCGGGTTGAGGGTGAGGTAGGCAGGATCGAAACTGCCCACGGAGAAGCCCTTCTCCCTGCCCTGCTTGCTGTGCAGCCAGCTGTCGGAGATCCCCTTCAACTCGGGCAGCAGGGGGGCAATCTCACCGGGGGCCACCACCTCGAAGCGCAGCCCTTCCCGCTTGCCCTTGGCGTGGCTCTGGCGCAGGTTGCGCAGGCGACTGCCGGCGAGATCGAAGCTCGGCAGATCCACGATGGCCTCCTCCCCCAGCTTGAAGGGGATGAGCCCGAGATCCAGATAGACAGGGAGATAGCGGGCCGACACCTGGTAGAAGACCGGGCTGACGTCGTGCTCGTCACAGCGCTCGCGAAACTGCCAGAGCAGCTCCTCCACGAGGGAGGGCTGGCCGACGGGATCCCCCATCACTATCCAGCTGCTGCCCTCGGCCCCGTACATGAGGAAGGCCTCGCCGCTTGGGTGGAACAGCAGGGACTTGTCCCCGAGCTGGGCCAGGTAGCCGTGGCCTCCTCCTGCCCGCATCACCAGCCCATGGGCACGGGAGAGCGCCTCGGCATCCGGCTTGCAGGCGGCGAGGCGCAAGGGAGCCAGCAGATGGGCCACCCCGACCACCGCCAGCACGCCGATGACACTCCCCATGGCGCGCAGGGCACGGGAGGCGGCCCCGGGCCCGTGGGCCGAGACGTGCAGCCAGAGGGAGGGGTCGTACTCCACATGGCGATAGGAGAAGAGCAGCAACCACAAGGCCCCCAGCAGCACGGCTCCCACCGACATCAGCCAGGAAGGGGTGAACCGGGCGTGAAGCAGGGAACCCTTGCGATAAAAGAGGGGGCGGCAGGGGGTGATGACGAGCAAGAAGCCCCCGAGCAGCAGGGCCGACTCCCAGTCAAACCCCTTGAACAGGGAGAACAGCATGCC
This sequence comes from Aeromonas sp. FDAARGOS 1418, assembly GCF_019048585.1. Taxonomy (NCBI): domain Bacteria; kingdom Pseudomonadati; phylum Pseudomonadota; class Gammaproteobacteria; order Aeromonadales; family Aeromonadaceae; genus Aeromonas; species Aeromonas sp. FDAARGOS 1418. The sequence goes on from NZ_CP077387.1 coordinate 3,384,598, forward strand.
AAGCCCCAGCAGCCACTGGGTGATCCTGAATGCCCCGTCATGACGGCGGTAGAGGCTGTGGGCCAGCGACAGCAGCAACACGCCGCTGACACTGCCGAGCACATGGGAGAGCTCCAGCAGGTGCAGGGGCAACACCTCCAGGAAGGCTTCGATCCGCCCCCTCATGGTGGGGATCATCCCGGAGCAGAGCAACAGGGTGCCCGCCGCGAAGGTGCCCATGCTAACCAGGGCGGGCACCAACTCCCGGGTTGCCATCATCACCCCCTGCAACCGGTGCAGGCGGGCCCGCTGTTGCAGCAGCTCCTGACCTGCGAACAACAGCAGGGCACAGAGGAAGGGCAGGAAGTAGTAGGCGCAGCGATAGATAAGCAGGGAGGCGAGCAGCTTGTCCACCGGCAGATAGTGGGTGAGCAGCAGGCTCATGCTCGCCTCGAAGACCCCGATGCCCCCCGGCACATGGGCCAGCACCCCGAGCAGGCTGGAGAGCACGAAGGCACTGAGCAGCACCGGATAGGGCACGCTGCCGGCTGGCAGCAGCACATAGAGCACGGCGGCGGCGGCCATCCAGTCGAGCAGGGCGATGAGCAGTTGCAGCAGGCGGTATCTGATGCGCGGCAGGAACAGCGGGTGTCCGCGCCAGACCAGGGCTGTCCCCGGCCACACCAGATATGCCAGCACCGTCAGCAGGGCCAGGCCCCCCGCCAGTTGCAACAACCCGGTCGCCCAGCGGGGCCAGTCCACCAGCAGGGCCGCCCCCTGCCCCAGCAGCAGGGCACTGCCCCCCCAGCCCAGCAGACCGAGGAAGAAGGTGATGGAGCAAAAGAGGATTACCCTGGCCACCTCCCCGGTGCCAAGCCCCAGGGAGGAGTAGAGCCGGTAGCGCACCGAGGAGCCGGTGAGCAGCGCAAAGCCCAGGGTGTTGGAGAAGGTGTAGGCGATGAAGGAGGTCATCCCCACCTGCTGCCAGGGCAGGCGTTTGTCCAGCACCTTCAGGGCCAGCAGATCGTAGCAGCAGAGGCAGCCATAGCTGAGCAGGGTGAGCAGCAGGGCGCCCCCCAACTGCGGCAAGGGTTGTGACCAGATGGCCTGGCGGATGTCGTGCCAGTGCCACAGGTGGGTCAAATGATAGAGGACGGTCAAGGCCGCACCCAGCAGCAGCAGGCTGCACAGGGGGCCTATCCAGATCAACAGCTGACGCCGCATTCAAGATTCCTGTCAAAAAGCGTGGAGAAAGAGAGCCTCCGAAAGCGGGCGGACAAGGCGCCCTCCCGGAGTGACTCCCCCACAGGCAGCGCGTGACGCCGCACGTTCACGGGGGCAATCCTATGATTTACCAGGCCCTGCCCGCTCGCCACTTTTCTTCTGTAACCTTATGTACAGGCAGACAAAACATCCCCGTCCGGGATAGAGGCAGGAGACGCCATGACACCCTCCCCCCTGATAAGACGCTTCCCCCAAAACGCCCTGGGGCGCGATCTGGCCGTCGGCGACATCCACGGCCACTTCGCCCTGTTGCAGCAGGCCCTCGACACCCTGGATTTTGATCCCGCCCGGGACCGTCTCTTCAGCGTCGGGGATCTGGCGGATCGCGGGCCCGAGTGCAGCGAGGTGATCCACTGGCTGGCCAGACCCTGGTTTCACCCGGTCTGCGGCAATCACGACGACTACGTCTGCCGTTACGAGAGCTGCGATCGGGAGAACTGGGTCCGAAACGGCGGCGGCTGGTTTCAGCAGCTGACCCCTGCCGAGCAGGCGGCGTTCGCCGTCTACTACCGCAGCCTGCCCCTGGCCATCGAGGTGCAGACCAGCCAGGGCCCCGTCGGGCTGCTTCACGCCGATTGCCCCTTCTCCTCCTGGCAGGGGCTGCTGGACCAACTCGATGCCGGAGTGAGCGGCGGACGGCTTCGGGCCATCAAGAACGTCTGCCTCTGGTCAAGGCGCCGTATCGAACGGCTGGACGAGGACGGGGTCGCGGATCTCGCCGCCCTGGTGGTGGGCCACACCCCGGTGAGGGTGCCGGTGCGCCTTGGCAACGTCCACTACATCGACACCGGCGGCTGGTATCCCGAGGAGGGCGGCTACTTCACCCTGCTGGACCTCAATACCCTGACTCCTCACTTTCCCCAGCCCTGAGCCGGACCGATGGGATGACCAGGCTCACGGACAACGCCCACTGCCCATTAAAGCGCCAGGCGAACGCCCCGGACTTCGCTCTGCCAGCGCGATGGTTTACCATGCAGGCAATTGCGGTGCATGGCACCCCCACCCAGGCGCCAGGCGCCGCCGTCATCGGATACTCCTTTCGAGCAACATGAGCACATCAGCGCACCCGGCCAGCGGGCCCACCTTCTACTTCCACGACTTCGAGACCTTCGGCATCAGTCCGGCCAAAGACAGGCCGTCGCAGTTTGCGGGCATTCGCACCGACGCGGATTTCAACGTCATCGGCGAGCCGCTGGTGATTTACTGCAAGCCGCCGGCAGATTACCTGCCGGAGCCGGAAGCCTGCCTCATCACCGGCATCACGCCGCAAAAGGCGATGAAGGACGGCCTGTGCGAGGCGGACTTCATCCGCCAGATCCACGCAGAGTTTGCCACCCCGGGCACCTGCGTGCTCGGCTACAACAGCATCCGCTTCGATGACGAGGTGACCCGCTACACCCTCTATCGCAACTTCTACGACCCCTATGCCTACGCCTGGCAGAACGGCAACTCCCGCTGGGACATCCTCGACATGCTGCGGGCCTGCTACGCCCTGCGCCCGCAGGGGATAGAGTGGGCGTTTGACGACGAGGGCAAGCCGAGCTTCAGGCTGGAGAAGCTGACGGTGGCCAACGGCGTGGCCCACGCCAACGCCCACGATGCGCTCTCGGATGTGCTGGCCACCATCGAGATGGCCAGGCTGGTGAAAAAAGCCCAGCCCAAGCTCTTCGAGTACCTCTTTGATCTTCGCAACAAGAACAAGGTAAAGGCCCTCATCGACGTGGTGACCATGAAACCCCTGGTGCACGTCTCCGGCATGTTCTCCCCCTGGCAGGGGTGTGCGAGCTGGGTGTCGCCGCTCGCCTGGCACCCCACCAACCAGAACGCGGTGATCATGGTGGATCTGACCCGTGACCCGACTCCGCTCATCGAGCTCTCCTGCGAGGAGATCCGCGAGCGCCTCTACACCAAAAAAGAGGAGCTGGGGGATCTGGCCGGCATTCCGGTCAAACTGGTGCACATCAACAAGTGCCCGGTGCTGGCCCCGGCCGCCACCCTGACGCCGGAGCGGGCAGACGAACTGGGCATCAATCGGGCTCAGTGCCGCAAGAGCCTGGATCTGCTGCGGGCCCACCCCGAGGTGCGGGAAAAACTGGTGGAGGTGTTCAACCAGGAGTTTGCCGGCAGCACCGACGGCGACCCCGACACCCAGCTCTACGCCGGTTTCTTCGGCCACGGCGACAAGTCCACCATGGATCTGGTGCGCGCCACCCCGGCGGATCTGCTGGGGGAGCGGGAGTTTGCCTTCACGGATCCCCGTCTGCCCGAGATGCTGTTTCGCTACCGCGCCCGCAACTGGCCCCACACCTTGAGCGAAGCGGAGCAGAAGCGCTGGCGCCTGCACTGCAGCGACTACTTCAGCCGCCGCCTGCCGGATTATGTGCCGCGCCTGGAAGCCCTGGCGGAACAGAATCAGGGGAACGAACGGAACTTTGCGATTCTAAAGAGTCTCTATCACTACCTTGAAAATCTGTGAGATGTGAGCCGTTTCACAGTTAAAAACCGATGCGTTTCCCCGGCTCGCGACATAATGGGCAGGGAGCCCAAGCTCCTGATAGTGTGAATATTTAGATGCGCTGACGGCATGGATGCCGTGCTTTCGACTGTTGGGGAACTCTCGTTTTATGCGTTCAGCTCTGCCTGCTTTGACACTCGTCGCCTGTGCCCTGCTGCCCCAGGCCGCCCTCGCTGGCGCCCGGTTCGAGGTGCCAGACTACCTCTTGCGCCTGCCGGAGCAGACCTACCGGCTCATCGAGCGCAATTTCAGCACCCTCTACCAGCAGACCGACTTCACCCCGCAAATCACCAACAGCTATTTCAACCACTCGGATCTCTACCGCTTCGCCGGCATTCCCCTGGCCATCACGCCGCAAAACGGCTTCCAGATGGAGGTGTTCGGCCAGCTCTACAACAAGTCGTCCCAGATCTATGCCCAGATGAGCCAGGATCTCTCCCTCTATCGCACGCTGCGGGTGGACATGATGGGGGATCAGAGCGACGAGATCGCCATCGGCATGGGGCTCGGCATCCCCCTGACAACCCGCCTCACCGTCAAGGCGCTCGCCTCCAGCAACGAGATCCCGGGCTATGGCTCCGCCAATTACGCCATCGGGATGGAGTGGCACTTCTAGAGACCTTTTCGCCACGTAAAAAAGGCTCCCTCGGGAGCCTTTTTGCAGTGCAACGCCATCAGGGGTAGCGGATCACCGCCCCCTGCCCCCCTTGCAGCACCAGGGTGCTCCCCAGGGGCGTCTCGTCCCAGAAGTCCGTGCCCCCCGGCGCCAACGGGAACTCGCAGGGGTGCTCCCCCCAGTTGAACAGGCAGAGCAGCTCGCCGCCCCCGGGCAGCGCCACCCGCCCGCGCTCGAATGCCATCCCCTCGAAGCGGGCCGCCGGGGTGCGCGCGGCGCACAGGGCGAGCAGTTTGCCAAGGCGCGCCCCTTGCGCCTCGTCCAGATCCTGCAATCTGTCCCCCGCCAGCACCATGCCACCGCTCGCCACCAGGGCGGCCAGGTGGAAGTCGTACTCGGCGCGGCTCCCGTGCTGGCCCGGGATATCCCGCAGGCAGACGCAGTCGGGGTCCAGCACCCAGAGCCGCTCGTGCTGCCAGGCGCGGCAGAAGGCTTCTCGCGCTATCTGGCGAAAACGGGGGCCCTGGCGCTCCACGTCATCGCTCACCCGCATGCCGTGCACCAGGCCGAGGCTCGGCCACAGCGGCGCATTGCAGCCGAGCAGGAAGGCCCCCTCCCCGGCGCCGCGCAGGATGGCGGCCATGCCGCGCCGATAGGCCTCCACCCGGGTGGCGGCGGGGTCGTGGAAGCGACCACCGTGGATGGCCCCCCAGAAGTTGGCATCGAGCTTGAAGTAGTGAATGCCCCACTGGGTACGCAGGGTGCGAAATACCTGCTCCAGGTGCGTCTGCACCTCGGGGTGGGTGCCATCCAGCACGTACCAGGGGGTGCAGCGCCAGCCCCCGTAGGTGACCCGCTCCGAGGGGAGCGGCAGGCCATCCTCCCCTTTCACGAACCAGTCAGGGTGATCCTGGAACACTCGGGAGCCGGGCTCGGCGATAAAGGGGGCGACCCAGAGCGCAGGCTCGCAACCGGCGGCGCGGATCTCCCCTGCCAGGGCCGCCACCCCCTCCTCGAACTTGGCGGAAGGGGTGAGCCAGTCCCCCATCCTGGCCTGATAGCCATCGTCTATCTGCACGTAGCGCAGGGCCGGGAAACGCTCGGCCCGCACCGCCAGGTTCTCGCGAATGTCCGCCGCGCTCACGTTCGCGTAGTAGTGATACCAGGAGCACCAGCCGCTCGGGCGCGTGGGCACCTCCCCCACCAGGGAACCGTGCTCGGCGGCGATATGCTGCGCCAGCGTCGCGAGCAGGGCCTCCCTGTCCGGCCCCTCCAGGCAGATCAGCGCCTCGCTCTGCCAGTGCGCACCCGGCGCCAGGGTGCGCCCTTCGGTGTTCATCACGATCTCGAGGCGCCCGTCGGGATGGAGGCGAAACTCCCCGCCAAAGCGCTGGCAGCTCGCAAAGGCCAGCAGCAGCCAGCCCCCCTCCTGCGCCACCAGCAGCAGGTTGTGCACCGTGTGGTAGCCATGGTCGGCGGTGATGCGATAGACAGACGCATCGGGGCAGCGGCCCAGGTGCTCGGGGGCATTCCAGCGTCCCCCGGTCTGGGCCAGCATCTGGAACCCCTCTCCGTAGATGGCCGCGTCGGGCGCAAGTCCGAGATCCCCCTCAAACAGCCGCCAGTGGTGGACGGCCTCGGACTGCCTCCCGGTGTTGTCGAGCCTCACCCGGCAAAGCGGCCCCTCCCATTGGCGGGTTTGCAGCAGGGTGTCAGGGAGGGCGGGATCGGCGGGCAGTTGGCGCAACCGGGCCAGGAGAGAGGGGGTCGACATGGGAACTCCTTCTTGTGAATGGGGATGAAGCCGGGGCCATTGTATCCCCTGCGGGCCAGTTGACCCTGTTCCCTCCCCCCCGTGCCTGTTAAACTGCGACCTTGCTCACACTTGCCAAGATGAGGCCCCCGTGCTGCTGCAACGCACCCTGCGCTACCTTCGTGATTTTCTGGTCATCATCGCCTGTCTGCTGGCAGGCAAAGCCGTGGCGGCCATCCTGCCCTTCGCCTTCCCCGGCAGCATCATCGGCATGCTGCTGCTGTTCGTGCTGCTCTCCTTGCAGATCGTCCGCTTCTCCTGGGTCGAGCTGGGGGGCGGCCTGCTGCTGCGCCACATGGGGGTGCTGTTCGTGCCGGTGGCGGTGGGCCTGGTGGCCTGGCTCGAGCCCCTGCGCCAATCCTTCGGTCTCATCATGCTCTGCGTCGTGCTCGGCATCGTGCTCATCCTGGGCGCGGTCGGCCACCTCTATCAAAGGATGAACAAGCCATGATCCTCTGGTTCGCCCTGCCCCTCACCCTGGCCCTCTATTTCATGACCCGGGCCCTCTACCGCCGCCTGCCCTGGCCCGTCATCAATCCGGTGCTGATCCCCACCGCCGTCATCATCGGCCTGCTGCTCTGGCTCGATCTGCCTCTGGATCAGTACCAGCAGGGGGCCTCGCCCCTGACCGCCCTGCTGGAACCCGCCGTGGTGGCCCTGGCCCTGCCGCTTTACCAGCAGGCACGCCAGATCCGCGACAAGCTCACACCCATCCTGGCCTGTACCCTCACCGCAGTGCTCATCTCGGTCTGCACCACCCTGGGGGTCGGCCACCTGATGGGGGCGGATCCGGCGCTGCTCGCCTCCATCGCCACCAAGTCCATCACCACGCCGCTCGCCATGAGCGTCAGCCAGTCCCTCGGCGGCATTCCCGCCATCGCCGCCGCCGTGGTGGTGGTGGTGGGGATCCTGGGGGCCCTGGCGGGCTATCCCCTGCTCAAGCTGATGCGGGTCACCGACCCCGAGGCCCAGGGGCTCGCCATGGGAGCCTGCGCCCACGCCATCGGCACCGCCGCCTCCGCCGAGCAGGGGGTGACCCAGGGCGCCTTCTCGTCGCTGGCCATGGTGGTGTGCGGTGTGCTGACCGCAGCCATCGCCCCCCTGCTGTTCGCCCTCTACCACTGGCTGACCTGATCCCCGTTGCCATGGCCGCCCCTGCGGCCATGGCCTCTGTGCCCTTTCACCGTTTCCATCCGATACCCTCGCCTCCCTGATGCCGGGAGCTGGCGCACAGATTGCGAAAGACAAACGTTTCCTTTACCATCCCCGCCCCTTTGCCCATCAAGGCGTGAGCGCGCTCACACAATTCGCCGCGCTTGCTCCCTACAATGGCCCCCCAATTGGCCTTTGAGGACACAGTATGCATCCCCGCTTTGCCAAGCCATTCGAGACCCTTTCCGCCCCGCTCCAGGCCGCCCTGCTGCCCATGCTGGGGGACGATTTCCAGGCCCGTTTCACCCCGGACCAGGTCGCGACCCTGAAAGCCGCCACCGGGCTGGATGACAGGGCCCTGCGTCTGGCCTTGCTGCCGCTGGCGGCCGCCTGCTCGGTGGCCCCCATCTCCAGGTTCTTCGTCGGCGCCATCGCCTGCGGCCTGAGCGACACCTGGTACTTTGGCGCCAACATGGAGTTCGCGGGCCAGGGGCTGTTCCACTCGGTCCATGCCGAGCAGTCCGCCATCTCCAACGCCTGGCTGGGTGGCGAGACCGGGATCTCCGAGATCACCGTGAACTACACCCCCTGCGGCCACTGCCGCCAGTTCATGAACGAGCTGAGCACCGCCAAGACCCTGAAGGTCTCCCTGCCGGACGATCTCAGCGAGCTGCAATCCTTCCTGCCCCACTCCTTCGGCCCCGCCGATCTCGAGATCACCGATGCCCTGATGAGCCCCCAGGCTCACGACGAGCTGGTGCTCGAGAGCGACGACCCCCTGTGGCAGGCTGCGCTCGCTGCCGCCCGCCAGAGCTATGCCCCCTACAGCCAGGGCTATGCCGCGGTGGCGCTGCAGTTCGAGGACGGGCGCATCTTCTGCGGCCGCTATGCCGAGAACGCCGCCTTCAACCCGAGCCTGCCGCCGATGCAGATGGCCTGCGCCCACGCTGTGCTGGGTGGCGAGGATCTCGCCACCGTGCGCCGCGCCGTGCTGCTGGAGAGCAAGGATGGCCAGATCAGCCAGCGGGACTCCGCCCAGTCCACCCTGAAGGCGCTGGGTTCAGTCGAGCTTGAGTACAAAGCCGTCTGACCCCGGCATCCGCCAACGGGAAGGGGAGCTGCGGCTCCCCTTCTTGCTCTCTGCGGCTCTCATCCTGCCCCTCAGCCCCTTTCTCTGCGCCTCTGGCGCCGTGCATCAGATGCCCCCTGCCCCATGTGAGGGCGGTCTCCCTCCGATGACCGTATTGGCAGACCTCCTCTGCGGTGGCGGGAAGCCCAGGTTAAGGGGCCAATGCCCCACCCCTTGCGGCCCCCGTGTGTGACCCCAAGATGCATTTGCCAAGCCACTGGGATCCCGCCTTTCCATGGATTTTGCAAATGCCTTTCCCGGCCGATTCCCTCGATGAGGGGCGGTATGGCGGCGGCGGGAAACCTCGGGTAAGGGGTCAATGCCCCGCCCCCGCCACTGGCGGCCCCGTGTGTGACCCCAAGATGCATTCGCCCAGCCACTGGGATCACCCCTCTCCATGGATTTTGCAAATACCTTTCCCTGCCGTTCCCTCGACGCGGGGCGGCATGGCGGCGGGAAACCTCGGGTAAGGGGTCAATGCCCCAGCCCCCTGTCGGCTTGCTTCCCCCTGAAATACAGCGGGGGAGCCACTGGCTCCCCCGACTGTCATTGATATGGCCCATATGGCGGCACCGACCCCTGTCAGGACTCCCACAGGATGCGCTGGCTGCCGGACCAGCGCTCGCCGATGTCCGCGTATTTTTGTTCCAGCAGGTGGCGGCGGATCTTCATGGTGGGGGTCAGCACCCCGTTCTCGATGTTCCAGGGGCTCTTGACCACCAGGATGCCCCGCAGGCGAGCATGGGATTCCAGCTTGTCGTTGACCCGATTGAGGGCAGCCTCCAGCTGGGCCTCCACCCCGGCCTTGTCCCCCTTCATGGCTCTCTCGGCGAGCTGCACCAGGGCGACCGGCTGCGGCATGCCGTAGCCGATGACGCAGAGCTGCTCGATGATGGGCTCCTGCCCGAGCATCCCCTCGATGGGCACCGGGGCCACGTACTTGCCCTTGGCAGTCTTGAAGACGTCCTTCATGCGGCCAGTGATGGTGAGGTAACCCTCCCGGTCCAGCTTGCCCATGTCACCGGTGTGCAGCCAGCCCTCGGCGTCGATGGCCTCTGCACTGTGCTCGGGATCCTTGTAGTAGCCCACCATCATGCCGTCGCAGCGACAGAGGATCTCCCCCTCGTCGGAGATCTTGATGGTCACCCCGGGCCCGGCCTTGCCGACGGTGCCTATCTTGTCCGCCCGGAACGGGTAGTTGAGGGTGGAGTAGGCGTGGTTCTCGGTCATGCCCCAGGCCTCGGTGATATGGATGCCGATGCTGTGATACCACTCCAGCAGCGCCGGGGCCACCGGCGCAGAGCCGCAGCCCAGCACCCGCGCCTGATCCAGCCCCAGCCCCTTTTGCAGCTTGCTCTTGATGAGGCTGGAGACGAGGGGGATCTTGAGCAGCAGCGCCAGCTTTTTCTGGGGCAGCTTCTCGTGGATCTTGATGCGGAACATGGCCCAGAGCCGCGGCACCGAGATGAAGACGGTGGGACGGCAGCGCTTGACGTCCTCGATGAAGGTGTCGAGGGATTCGGGGAAGGCGATGGTGGCACCGCTGAACAGGCTGCCGCCGTAGATGTAGACCCGCTCGGTGATGTGGGCAAGGGGCAGGTAGGAGAAGCCGCGATCCTCGGCGGTGAGGGAGACCGCCTCCACCAGCTTCTCGCAGGACCAGGCGTAGCGCTCCACGCTCAGCATGGCCCCCTTGGGCTTGCCGGTACTGCCGGAGGTGTAGACCAGGCTCAGCAGGGCATCCGGCGCCTGCACCGGGCTGTCCGGGATGGGGTCGTATTGCGCCAGCAGATCGTCCCACTGGTGGGCGGCCGGCATGGTGTCGTAAGGCAGGGCGATACGCAGCAGATCCCCGGGCACCCCCGCCTCCTGGATCTTCCAGTCGTCCAGCTTGCCGACGAAGATCGCCCTGGTTTCGCTGTGGCGCAGCACGTATTCGATGGTGTCGACGTTGGCGGTGGGGTAGATGGGCACGCTCACGTATCCCCCCATCTGCATCGCCAGATCGGCGATGAACCACTGGGCGCAGTTCTTGGAGAGCAACGCCACCTTGTCACCGGGCACTAGGCCCAGGGCGCGCAGTGCCGTCACCATGCGCCGCGCCTCGTCGGCGACCTCACCCCAGGTGAAATCGACGTATTCGCGGTGGATGGTCTGACGCAGATAGATTCGGTCGGGACACTGCCGCTCCCAGTGATAGAGCATCTCGAGCGGCAGTCTGGTGGCAATGCGTGAGGTGGAGGCCATGGTTTAATCCCTGAAACAATAGGCGAGCCTCATTATTAACCTTTTGATAACACTCAGGGAAGCAGATTACTTAAACTTGTGTTTGAACTGCGAATGGGATCAAGCTTCCGCCTGGGCCTGCAGACGCTTCCACATCTCCTGCACCAGCACCTCGTCCTGCTCGGAGAGCTCACCTTGCAAGATGGCCTCGTTCAGGCTGCGCAGCACATAGCTCTTGACGTCCCGCACCAGGGTCTTGCCCTCCAGCTCGGCGCGCGCCACCGCAAGGGAGATGTGCCCTCGCAGATAGCCACCCGCAAACAGCTCGTCTTCGCTGGCCGTGGCGACCATGGCGTCGATCAGTCCCAACAACTTGTATTCAAAATCGTGAATCGTCATTTAACGCAGCCTCATTTCCGGGGTTGCCGGCAAAAAATTCGGGGAGTGGAACCGCGATCCGGTCGATCGCGGCTCTCTGGCGCCAGGCCAGCCGCATCCTTGATGTCCTATTCCGGGTTGGCCACCGGGTAGATGACCTGATCCTTGTATCCCGTGGTTATGCGCAGATAACCACTCAACGACCGGTTCAGTGCCGGATCGTCGGTGTCCACCAGCAGCGGACGGCCTTCTAGCGCCGCCAGCTTGGCTTTGGTGGCGAGCACCTGGATATGCTCGCGCCCGACGGCCCGGATCACGTCTGGACTCAATTGCTGATTTCCGCGCCCGAACAGATGTCCCTGACCGCCGATCAGGGTGATGATCAGACGGCAGCGACGGCCGCGGATCCGGGTCAGGATCTCGGCGGCGGACAGATCCTGCCCGATAAGCCGGCCATTTTCCACCAGATCCACACCGAGCAAGGTATTTTCCAGACCCAGCTCCCCCATGCAGGCGGCCACCGTGCTCCCCGACCCCATCAGGTAGAGGGTATCGGGCTCCATCTGCTCCACCACACCGGCGGCAAGATCAGCGAGCACCAGCTCCTCGGACTCCCGCCCCCCCTGCTTGACCGCCTGCACGTAGCGCAGATCCCCGGGCACCAGCAACTGGCCGTAATGGCGGGCGCGCACCTTGCCGGCGCGAAACGCCTCCTCGTCGATGTCCATCACCTCCGCATCCACCAGGCTCAGGAGCTCCCCTGCGATCATTCTGGCCGCCACCCGGCCACTCGCCGCCGGCGTCACCCCGTAGACCCCGGAGTGGATTTTGCACCCCGCCGGGATGCCGAGCACATGGCAGGACTCCCCCACCGCCGCGCAGATGTCACGGGCGGTGCCATCGCCACCGGCGAAGAGCAGCAGATCCACCCCGGCATCGCGCAGGGCCAGGGCGGCCGCCCGGGTGTCCTCGGCGCTCGTCTGCGCCCCGGCAGGCCGATGGACGATGCGATGGGGCAGCCCCAGCTCGGCGGCGAGGTCGGCCCCCATCTCTTCGGCCACCGTCAGCAGCTCGAATGACGTGGTCAGCTCGCACAGGGGCAACAGGGCCTGGCGGGCCCGCTCCCGGGCCTTGGGGACGGCCCCGCGCGCCAGCGCCTCGGCGACCATGCCGTCACTGCCCTTGAGACCGACGGCCCCGCCGATGCCGGCGACGGGGTTGATGATGAGCCCTAATCGAAACATGTTTCCCTCCCGTTGAACGGCTGCCATTTTTATCTTTTCCCGCCACTGGGACAAGCCATGACCCCCTGCTAAAATGCGCGACTTCTACCTCAATCACTGTTCAACCAAGGTTCCATCATGCTGGAATGGATTGCGGACCCCTCCGCCTGGGTCGCGCTCGCCACCCTGACCCTGCTCGAGATCGTGCTCGGCATCGACAACATCATTTTCATCTCCATCCTGGTGGGTCGCCTGCCGGAAGCCCAGCGCCAGAAAGCGCGCATCCTGGGGCTGGGGCTCGCCATGGGCACCCGCATCCTGCTGCTGCTCTCCCTGGCCTGGGTGATGCGCCTCACCGAGCCCCTCTTCACCGTGCTGGGGGAAGCCATCTCGGGACGGGATCTCATCCTGCTGGTGGGAGGTCTGTTCCTCATCGCCAAGAGCACCCACGAGATCCACCAGAGCCTGGAAGGGGCCGCCGAAGAGGCGGGTGTGGTGAGCAAGACCGCGGGCTTCCTGTCCACCCTGGTGCAGATCGCCATCCTCGACATCATCTTCAGCCTGGACTCCGTCATCACCGCCGTGGGCATGGCGGATCATGTCCCTGTCATGGTGCTGGCCATCATCATCGCCGTCGGCGTCATGATGTTTGCCGCCAAGGCCATCGGCGACTTCGTCGATACCCACCCCACCATCAAGATGCTGGCCCTCTCCTTCCTTATTCTGGTCGGGGTGGCGCTGATGGCCGAAGGGCTGGATCTGCACATTCCCAAGGGTTACATCTACTTCGCCATGGCCTTCTCGCTGGTGGTGGAGATGATCAACATCCGCCTGCGCGGCCACCAGGAGCGGGCCAAGTAAACCGCGACCTGCCGAGAGATGGCCAAACAAAAAGCGCGACCCAGGGTCGCGCTTTTTTATTGCCCCGCCAACGGGGCGCCTTGGGCTCAGAGGGCGTTGCGAGCGGCCACGGCGTCCGCCAGGTTGCGCAGCAGCACCTCGGTATCGGCCCAGCCGATGCAGGCGTCGGTGATGCTCTGGCCGAAGGTGAGCTCGCACCCGTCCACCAGATCCTGACGCCCTTCCACCAGGTGACTCTCCACCATGACGCCGAACACCGCCTTGCTGCCGGCACGCAGCTGACCGGCCACGTCCTCGGCCACCAGCATCTGGTTCTTGAACTGCTTGCTGCTGTTGGCGTGGCTGAAGTCGATCATCACTTTCTGGGGCAGACCGGCCTTGTCCAGACCACTCACCACCTCATCCACGTGACGGACGCTGTAGTTGGGCTCGCGGCCACCGCGCAGGATGATGTGACAGTCCGGGTTGCCAGCGGTCGAGACGATGGCGGAGTGGCCGTACTTGGTCACCGACAGGAAGTGATGCGGGGCGCTGGCGGCGCCGATGGCGTCGATGGCCACCTTGATAGTGCCGTCGGTGCCGTTCTTGAAGCCCACCGGGCAGGAGAGACCGGAGGCCAGCTCGCGGTGTACCTGGGATTCGGTGGTACGGGCGCCGATGGCACCCCAGCTCATCAGATCCGCCACATATTGCGGGGTGATCATGTCGAGGAACTCGGAGGCGGTCGGCAGCCCCATGTCGTTGAGATCCAGCAAGAGCTTGCGACCCAGGCGCAGGCCGTCGTTGATCTGGCAGCTGTTGTCGAGGTAGGGGTCATTGATCAGCCCCTTCCAGCCCACTGTGGTACGGGGTTTTTCGAAGTAGACCCGCATCACGATCTCCAGCTGATCTTTCAGCTCGTCGCGCAGCACCTTGAGGCGTTTGCCGTATTCCAGGGCGGCGACCGGATCGTGGATGGAGCAGGGGCCGATCACCACCAGCAGGCGATCATCGTCGCCGGCCAGGATGTTGTGGATGGCCTGACGGGATTCAAACACGGTGGCCGAGGCGGTGTCGGTCGCCGGAAACTTCTCAAGCACCGCAACCGGGGGCAATAACTCTTTGATTTCACTGATACGAACGTCGTCGGTTTGATGCTGCATGACCAAGTTTCCTGCTAGATGACTGCGATAAAGAGATCTCAATCTAGCCCTGTGCCGGGTCGGTGTAAATAGAAAATTACATTCTTCGACAAGGAATTTTATTATCGCACCTTGCAAGTTTGCATAATGCTGCTAGGAGGCATGAAAAAAGCGGGGGGGCAGAGATGAAAAGGCCCGCACGAAGCGGGCCGAAAGGGCTCAGGCCTGACTGACGCTGGCCAGCTTGTCGAAGTAGTCCGGGAAGGTCTTGGAGGTGCAACCCGGATCATTGATGGTGACCGGCGTATCGGAGAGCGCCACCAGGGAGAAGCACATGGCGATGCGGTGATCGTTGTAGGTGTCGATGGCCGCGTGGGTCAGCTGTGCGGGCGGGATCACGGTGATGAAGTCGTGCCCCTCCTCCACTTCCACGCCCAGCTTGCGCAGCTCGGTCGCCATGGCGTGCAGGCGGTCGGTCTCCTTCACCCGCCAGTTGTAGATGTTGCGGATGGTGGTGGTGCCCTCGGCAAACAGCGCCGTGGTGGCGATGGTCATGGCCGCATCCGGGATGTGGTTCATGTCCATGTCGATGCCGTGCAACGGCCCCTGCTCGGCCTCGATGAAGTCATCGCCCCAGGTGATGCGAGCCCCCATCTTCTCCAGTACGTCGGCGAAGTGGATGTCCCCCTGGATGCTGTGCTTGCCGATGCCGGTAACCCGCACCTTGCCCTTGATGGCGCCCGCCGCGAGGAAGTAGGAGGCGCTGGAGGCATCCCCTTCCACCAGGAAGTCGCCTGGGCTGACATAGGTCTGGTTGCCCTTGATGTAGAACACCTTGTAGTCGTCGTGCTCGATGACCACCCCGAACTGCTTCATGATGTGCAGGGTGATGTCGATGTAGGGCTTGGAGACCAGCTCGCCCTTGATGTGGATGCGGGTGTCGCCGGCCGCCATGGGGGCCGCCATCAAGAACGCCGTCAGGAACTGGCTGGAGACGGAGCCGTCGATGTGGACATCGCCACCCCAGAGCCCCTTGGCATCGACCACCAGGGGCGGATAGCCATCCTTCTTCAGGTACTGGATGTGGGCACCCGCTTCGCGCAGGGCATCCACCAGGTGGCCGATGGGGCGCTCTTCCATGCGCGGCTCGCCGCCCAGGGTGTACTCGCCGGAGCCCAGGCACAGGGCGGCGCACAGAGGGCGCATGGCAGTACCGGCATTGCCGAGGAACAGGTTGACCGGCGCCGAGACCGCGAAGCTGCGACCCAGACCGTGCACGGTACACTCGGTCTTGTCGGCGGAGAGCTTGTACTTGACGCCGAGCTGGGTCAGCGCCGCCAGCATGTGGCGGATGTCATCGCTGTCGAGCAGGTTGGTCAGCCGGGTGGTGCCCCGGGCCAGGGCCGCCAGCAGCAGGGCCCGGTTAGAGACACTCTTGGAGCCGGGCAGATTGACCACCCCGGCCACGCTAGAAATGGGTTCCAAACGCAACGAATTCATAGACTTCCTGTTCGATCTCAATTAAATCACCTGACCGGACGTTAACAGCCCGCGTCCCCCGCGGCAAGTTCGACAGTGGCACGACCGCGGGAGAGGGTAGCCTGGGTCAGGATGGGTCTGAAAAACAGACGCCGGGGAGTCCCCGGCGTCTGGCAATGGGGAGACACGCCTCAACCGTGGCGTTTGGCAAAGTCATCCATAAAGCTGACCAGGGCCTTGACCCCTTCCAGGGGCATGGCGTTGTAGAGGCTGGCGCGCATGCCACCGACGATGCGGTGTCCCTTGAGGGCCAGCAGACCGGCCGCTTCCGACTCCGCCAGGAACAGCTTGTCCAGGGCCTCGTTTTTCAGCTGGAAGGGCACGTTCATGCGGGAGCGGCAGGCCACATCCACCTTGTTGCCATAGAAGCTCGACTGATCGAGGTAGCCGTAGAGGAAGTCAGCCTTCTCCTTGTTGCGTGCTTCCATCGCCGCCAGGCCACCCTGCTCCTTGAGCCACTCGAACACCAGACCGGCCAGGTACCAGGCGTAGGTGGGGGGCGTGTTGAACATGGAGTCGTTCTTGGCGGTGAGCTGGTAGTCGAAGATGGACGGCACATCGGCGCGGGCCTGGTTCAGCAGGTCATCGCGCACGATGGCGATGGCCAGACCAGAGGGGCCTATGTTCTTCTGGGCACCGGCGTAGAGGATGCCGAAGCGGCTCACGTCGAGGGGACGGGAGAGGATGGTGGAGGAGAGATCCGCCACCAGGGGCACATCGCCGGTGGCCGGGATGTCGAACATCTCGATGCCATCGATGGTTTCGTTCGGGCAGTAGTGTACATAGGCGGCATCGGCGCGAAACGCCGGCGTCGGCAGCAGGTGGGAGACCCCCTGCTCGTTCTTGGCTACCCCCTGGAAGGTCTGGATGTCACCGTATTTCTGGGCTTCATCCACGGCGCTCTGGGCCCAGACGCCGGTCACTAGGTAATCTGCCTTCTTGTTGGCGCCACCCAGCAGGTTCATGGGCACGGCGGAGAACTGGCCGCGGCCACCGCCGTGCATGAAGAGCACCTTGTAGTTGTCCGGCACCGCCAGCAGGTCGCGCAGGTCCGCTTCGGCCTTCTCGGCGACCGCCATATAGGGCTTGCCGCGATGGGAAAGCTCCATGACCGAGGCTCCCAGCCCCTGGAAATTACAAAATTCGCGCTGGGCGCGCTCCATGACTTCAACCGGCAACATGGCGGGGCCGGCGCAGAAGTTGTAAATCTGTTTGCTCATGACGCTTTCCGTGAATGGATGTGTGTGATCGGTGACTCGAACGTTTTTACACGACAGCCCCCCGTGGGGGCAAAGGCTTTTTGGGATCCAGCGCAACCTTTTGCCCCGGCGCCACCGGGCACCCATCAGACAAAAGCCCTGAACGGGCAGGGGCTTGCAGAGAATATGCATGGAAACGGGGGCGAGACAGCACGGACGGCTTTCTTCGCCCCTTTGTGGCAAATTTACAGCTTGGCGGTGAGCTCCGGCAGCAGGGTGAAGAGATCCCCCACCAGACCGTAGTCCGCCACCTGGAAGATGGGGGCCTCGGCGTCCTTGTTGATGGCGACGATCACCTTGGACTCCTTCATCCCCGCCAGATGCTGGATGGCGCCCGAGATGCCCACCGCGATGTAGAGCTCGGGGGCCACCACCTTGCCGGTCTGCCCCACCTGCAGGTCGTTGGAGACATAACCTGCATCCACGGCGGCCCGCGATGCCCCGACGGCAGCCCCCAGCTTGTCCGCCAGTGCGTCGATGAGGGCAAAGTGCTCTTTCGAGCCGAGCGCCCGCCCGCCGGAGACCACCACCCGGGCCGCCCCGAGCTCGGGTCTGGCGGAGCGCACCGCACGCCGCTCGATGAGCCGGGTACGGCAGCGCACCTCAGCCACCGGCAGCGATTCCATCGCGGCACGCTCCTCCCCGGCCCCGGCCTTGGCGAACGCGGTGGGCCGCACGGTGAGCACCTTGACGGGGGCGCTGCTCGCCACCCGGGCGATGGCGTTGCCCGCATAGATGGGACGCAGGAAAGTGTCGGGCCCCTCGATGCCGGTCACCTCGGCGATCATCTCCACTCCGAGCCTGGCCGCCACCCGCGGCAGCAGATCCTTGCCCTGGCTGCTGGCCGCCATCAGGCAGTGCTGGTAGTCCCTGGCCACCTCGGCGAGCAGTCTGTCGACCCCGTCGTTGAGCCCCTCCGCCAGCATGGGATGTTCTGCCAGCAGCACCCGGTTTACCCCCGTGAGGGCGGCGGCCTGCTCCCCCGCCTCCGTCAGCCCCTGCCCCAGCAGCAAGAGGTGCACCTCGCCCCCCAGGCGCCCCGCCGCCGTGACCAGCTGGGCCAGGTTGTCGGCGATCCGCCCCTGATGATGTTCCGCAATCACAAGTACGCTCATGACAGCACCTTCATGTCATCCATTGATCCCTTGCTCCCCTGGGCCGCTGCCCCATGCATGGCGCTCACGCCTGCGGGAGGCATCCCTCTCATGCCCCTGCCCATCAGAGCACCCGGGCTTCGTGCTTGAGCTTGTCCAGCAACTCGTCCACCGAGCCCACCCTGATGCCGGCGCTGCGCACCGGCGGCGCCATCACCCCGAGCTGCCGTGTCTGGCCGGCCGGCACCACCCCGAGGGCGGCGAACGGCCGGCTCTCCAGCGGCTTGCGCTTGGCCTTCATGATGTTGGGGAGGGAGGCGAAGCGCGGCTCGTTGAGGCGCAAGTCCACGGTCACCACGGCGGGCAGCGCCATGCCGAGGGTCTCGAGGCCACCGTCTATCTCGCGGGTTACCTGCAATTCCCCCTCCACCAGCCTGATGGCGGAGGCGAAAGTGGCAAGCGGCCAGTCATTGAGGGCGGCGAGCATCTGCCCTACCTGATTGTTGTCGGAATCGATGGACTGTTTGCCGAGCAGCACCAGATCGGGCTGCTCCTGCCCGCACACCGTTTGCAGGGCCCGGGCCACGGTGAGCGGGGTCAGGGTCTCGCCGGTAACATAGTGCAGCGCCCGATCCGCCCCCAGCGCCAGGGCATGGCGCAACTGCTCGGCCGCCGCCTCGGGGCCGAAGGTCACCACCACCAGCTCGGATGCCACGCCGGCTTCCCGCAGCCTGACCCCCTCCTCCACCGCGATTTCACAAAACGGGTTGATGCCCATCTTCACATTGGCGAGCTCCACATCGGAGCCATCCCCCTTGACCCGGATCCTGACGTTGTAATCAACGACCCGTTTGACTGCGACCAGCAGCTTCATGGCGGTCATCCCTCATACCTGTTGTGTGGGTCCACCTTGTCGTCACTCACTTTTCTGCTGACAAAGTGGTTTACGTTTACGTAAACTACCAGCACTACCCTAGGCCAAGTCGAGCGCAGAGGCAAGATGGAACGCGAAGCAATGGAATTTGATGTCGTCATCGTCGGTGGCGGCCCGGCAGGCCTGAGCGCCGCCATCGCATTGAAGCAGCAGGCCCCGGCCCTCTCGGTCTGCCTGCTGGAGAAGGGTGCCGAGATCGGCGCCCACCTGATCTCCGGCGCCCTGCTCGATCCCGTCGCCCTCAGGGAGCTGCTGCCAGAGAGCTGGCAGGAGGCCCCCCTCGGCGTGCCGGTGACGGATGATCAGGTCCATCTGCTGCAAAGCGACAGCCGCTCCCTGCAACTGCCCCACTGGGCGGTGCCACCCCGCATGCACAACGACGGCAGCCACATCATCAGCCTCGGCACCCTCTGCCGCTGGCTCGGCAAGCAGGCCGAGGCCCTCGGTGTCGAGATCTACCCGGGCTTTGCGGCGAGCACCCTCATCGTGGAGGAGGGCCGGGTACGCGGGGTGGTGACCGGCGATCTTGGTCTCGACAAGGAGGGCAACCCCAAGCCGGATCACGTGCCCGGCATGGCCCTGTATGGCCGCTATACCCTGTTTGCCGAAGGGGCGCGCGGCCACCTCGGCAAACAGCTGATCGCCCGATTCCATCTGGAAAATAGCGCCCAGCCGCAGCATTACGCCATCGGCTTCAAGGAGGTGTGGCAGGTGCCTGCGGGACAATCCCATCCTGGGCGGGTACTCCATGGCAGCGGCTGGCCCCTTGGTGAGGGAAAGGGCAACAAGAGTCAGGGGGGCTTTTATCTCTATCATCTGGCCCAGGATCAGGTGGCGGTCGGCCTTATCGTCGATCTCAACTACCAGAATCCCTGGCTCAGCCCCTTTGACGAATTCCAGCGTCTCAAGCACCACCCCCTCATCGCGGCAACGTTGCAGGGGGGCGAGCGCATCAGCTACGGCGCGCGGGCCATTACCAAGGGGGGCTGGCACTCATTGCCGCGCATGCACTTTCCCGGCGGCCTGCTCATCGGCTGTGACGCGGGCACCCTGGACTTCTCCCGCATCAAGGGGATCCACACCGCCATGAAGTCCGGCATGGTGGCGGCCGCGACGGTCGCCATGGCACTACGAGGAGGGGATGAAGGGGGACGGGATCTGGCCGAGTTTCAGGACGCGCTGCAGCAAAGCTGGCTGACCCGGGAACTGAAGAGGGCCCGCAACGTTGGGGCCGCCCTGCACCGCTTCGGCCCCTGGCTCGGCGGCGCCTTCAACTGGCTGGAGCAGCGACTCTTTGCCCTGACTTCTCCTTTTACTCTGCTGGACAAGGAGCCGGATTACCGCCAGCTGCGCCTGGCCAGCCGTTGCCAGCCCATCGACTACCCCAAACCCGACGGCAAGCTCAGCTTCGACAAGCTCTCCTCCGTCTATCTGGCCAGCACCAGCCACGACGAGGATCAACCCTGTCACCTGACCCTTCAGGACGCGCGCATTCCGGTCGAGGTCAACCTGCCCACCTGGGCCGAACCCGCCCAGCGCTACTGCCCGGCGGGGGTGTTCGAGATCCTGGATGGGGATACCCGGCCAAGGCTGCAGATCAACGCCGCCAACTGCATTCACTGCAAAACCTGCGACATCAAGGATCCCAGCCAGAATATCGTCTGGACGCCGCCCCAGGGCGGCTCGGGCCCCAACTACCCCAATCTGTAACAGGCTTGCCCACGCACACCAGAGCAGATAACAAGGAGACGCAGCCCCGGAACACCGCCCGGAGACCGTTTCCTGCGCTTGGCCGGGGGCTGTCGCAGGGCGACCAGCAACCCGCCATTCCCGCCGGTGAGCCCGGGCCCTCCCCCACACCAGGGCGAACAAAGAAGGCGACGCCGGGATCGCCCGCATCGGGGTCGCCACGGCTGATCCGACCTCGCCGTTTTTTTGAGCGAACAGGCTGAACCCCTGATGAATAGGCCCTGACAAGCGGGTCCCGCCCCTGTATAGTTCGCCGCATTCAGGTTGTCCATCGGCCTCGTTATGCTATTTCATGGGATCGCTTTCCGTGCGATCTAAGGCCGCATGAACCTGTGCAACCATCCCTGATTACCCATGACTTCTTAAGGGGGGACAGATGATCACCGCCTACATTCTCAACAACAAGGTGCTGGACATAGTCACGCTCGGGCCGGATGACATCGTTCCCGACAACACCGTCTGGCTGGATGCCTACAAGCCGGACACAGCGGAGCGAGAATGGTTGACGGGCCTGTTCCTGGAGGAGGTGCCGGACAAGGAGGAGCTCGATGACATCGAGGCATCCGCCCGCTTCTACTGGGACACCGACGGTCTGCACATCCACTCCCTGTTTCCCCAGCGCATCGGTCGCGACACCAAGGGTGTGCACGTCTCTTTTACCCTGCGCAACAACCTGCTGATCAGCATCCGCGAGGACGACATCGGCCTGGTGCGTCTGCTGCGCCACTACATGCGTCAGGACAGGCTGGAGGTCGAAGATGCCCTCGACATCCTGCTGGAGGTGCAAAACCTCAAGGTGGAGTATCTCTCGGATCTCATCGAGGATGGCTACAAGACCCTGGAGAACACCGCCGATCAGATCTTCGAGCCGGACCAGATCAACCCCATGCTCAAGGAGCTGATGGCCCAGGAAGAGGCCAACGGCCAGATCCGTCTCTCCCTGCACGATACCCGCCGCGCCCTGCGCTTCCTCAAACGCAGTCTGCGCCAGCGCATGACGGGGGAGCAGAACAAGTGGATCGACGAGATGCTGCACGACGTGGAGTCCCTGCTGCCCCATACCCAGTTCCTGTTCGACAAGATCAACTTCCAGCTGGAGGCCTCCATGGGGGTGACCAACCTGGAGCAGAACAAGGTGATCAAGATCTTCTCGGTAGCCGCGGTCATCTTCCTGCCGCCGACGCTTATCGCCAGCATCTACGGCATGAACTTCGGCCGCATGCCGGAGCTCGCCTGGGAATACGGCTATCCCCTCTCCCTGGTGCTGATGGTGATGTCATCGCTGGGCACCGGTCTCTTCTTCAAGCGAAAAGGCTGGCTGTGACGCCGGAACCCGGCAACTAAAGACTGCGGATTGGGGGGCCTGGCCCCCGATTAATTCCCGGCCGTTGCCGGCCTTGCAATGGCCTGCCCTGTGCCCCATATCCCCTTCATCACTCGCACTGCATGAATGGATACCGGGCCACCATGACCCTCTACCCCGAACACCGTTACGACGATCACGGCCAGTTGCGCCCCCCGCTCTGGTTCTGGCCCATCGCCCTCTTGCTGACCCGCTCGGTCTGGCTGTTTCTGATGGCGGGGGTCACCCGGGAGAGTGGCAGCGCCATCCTGACCCTCTTCTACCCGGACAAGCTCACCCTCTATGTCAGCCTGCTGACGGACGTGCCCGCCATGCTGGCGCTGCTCGCCTGCGGCGGCACCCATCGCCAGACTCACAGTGCCAGAGCCTGGCTCAGACGCCACAGCCCCTTGCTGCTGCTCTGCTCTGCCGTCAGTGGCCTGCTGATGCAACTGCACAGCCTCAATCTGCAGCAGTGGTCGTTCAACTGGCCCACCGCCCTGGTGCTCATCGCCAGCCTCTGGGCGCTCTGGTATCTGCTGAGAAGCCGCCAGTTGCGGGATTACGCCCAGGATCAGCCCCACTGACAGGCTGGTTCACTGGCGCGTGACCCGGATCTGCAGAGTCTGGCGTTCGCTGCCGCTGGCTCCGCCCATGCCTGATGGATTGGCGATCGCGGCCTCCCGGCTGCCTTGGGTTGTGGAAAGCTCCCCCACCGTCAGCCACTGGCCCGGGGCGCCGCTCACCTCGGTGGCACTCTGGCCGGTGTGTATGTTGCCTCGCTCCACTCTTGCCTGTTCACTGCTGAGGGCCACCTGCACCCTGTCCCCTATCAGGGTCGCGGTGGCGTAGAGACCGTTCATCAGCGGCATCATGCCCACCACCCTTCCCCCTTGCCACTGGTAAAAGGTGACCGGCTGATAGGACCCCATCTGCAACAACACGGGCCGCCCGGAGAGGCCACGCACCTGCCAGTTGTCACTCTGGCTGCGTTCATAGTGCCGGGCATCCCCCTCCAGCAGCCACTGCCGTTTGGCATCCAGGCCCAGCCCCACTCCGGCCTGCTGACTGCTGGAGGCGCCATCCACCCGCCACTCGATGAGCAGGCTTTGTGGCGGCTGGTTCACTTGCGCCAGGGTACGCTCGGCCTCCTGCAACTGGGCGGGGGTTCCGCTCAGTACCAGCTGGTTGCCCATGGCGCTCACCCCGAGATCCGGGTAGATCTCCTTGAGCGTCTGCACCGCGGCATCCGCCTCGAATACCGGTATGACCTTCACTTCGGCCCTCAAGGGCAATGCCAGCAACAGGCAGCACCCCAGCCCCCAATACCCTGATCCAGCGCGCATCTTCTCCTCCCGGCGTTCACCGCCACCCTCTCGCTTCCTGCCATCATGGTCCATGGCGCCCCGATTGCAACGGGCCTGGTATGCAACCCCACACAGAGGCACCTGATAAAGACTCGTTAAGATACCAATCAATACAAATAAAAATGGTTATCATTTGTTGTCACAACAAAAACCCTCGGATACAATTCGGACTCATTTTTTCGAGTCAGCCTCTGATGAAGCCAGAATCCGTCGCATCCACCCCTGCCGCCATCCACCTGGCGCTGCTCATCAACATGCTCTCCATGGGCTGCATGATGATGGTGATGCCCCTTGGCCCGGAACTGGTAACCCGTCTGGGGATGCTGCCGGAGCAGACAGGTTACTTCAGCGGCGGCGCCACCCTGGGAGCCGCCCTGCTGGGCCTCCTGGCCGCCCCCTGGCTCGATCGGGTCAACCGCAAACCCGCCCTGCTGGTGCTGCTGCTCCTGCGCTTCCTGCTCTTGATGGCTTGCGCCCTGGCCGAGGATAGCCAGACCCTGCTGCTGATCTTTATCCTGTCCGGCTGCGTGGCCGGCCCCCTGGGGGCCATCCTGATGGCGGCGGTGCTGGATCTGGTACCGCCCGCCGAGCGGGGCCGCCGTCTCGCCTACGTGGGCATGGCGTTTTCCCTGGCCGCCATTCTGATCGTGCCCGCGGCCCTCGTGCTGGCCCAGTGGTCTGGCTGGCAGAGCCCCTTCCTCTTGTTTGGTGCTGGCGGCCTGCTGCTGGCCCTGCTGTGTGCGATCTGGCTGCCGTCCCTGCCGGTCAACCGGGCCTCGGCAGGCCAGGGGATACGCCAGTTGCTGGGGTCACCGCTCTGCCAGGGAGCCCTCTTTATCCTCTGCCTGCAGATGTTCGGCCACTTCCTGCTCATTCCGCACTTTGCCAACTACTTCCAGTTCAACCTGGGTTTCCCGCGCGAGCAGATCGCCAGCCTCTATCTGTGCGGCGGCCTTGCCAGCATGGCCACCATGCGCCTGTGCGGCGGCTGGATCGATCAGGGCCGCGCCCAGGGCGCCATCCTGCTCACCAGCCTGGCCCTGGCCCTGATCACCCTGGTGGGCTTTGCCTTGCCGGCAGGCCTGCCTCTCTATCTGCTGTTCACCCTCTTCATGGCCCTGAGCTCCGCCCGTGCCAGCACCACCCTCGCGGTCACGGCGGCCATTCCGGCCCCCCATCAGCGCGCCGCCTTCATGTCTTTCCAGGGCTCGGTCACCAATGTGGCGGCGGGCCTAGGCAGTCTGCTCTCCGCCAGATATCTGGTCTCCGACGAGGGGGGCGCCCTGCACGGTTTCCCCACCCTGGCCTGGATCAACATTGCGTGCACCCTGGTGGCCTGCGCCGGTGTCTGGTTCCTCATCCGGGGCCTGAAGCGCACAAGAGATAACAATAATCCTGCCTCTGGCACCGCCAGACAAGGAAGTCAGTGAGCACCGGATCAGAAGAATCCGGACCCCATAACCTCAGTTATATCCATGGAGTTTTTGACAATGCAGTTGCAGCACGGCCTCTTTAAACTGAACCCCATTCTGCTCTCCCTTGGTCTGCTGGCCGTACCGGGCCTGGCCCAGGCCGAGTCCGTCAAGGCCAACGAGACGGTGGTGGTCACCGCCACCCAGACCAAGCACACCGAGCTGACCGCCCCGGCCAGCGTCTCCGTGGTCACCCGCGCCGATCTGGACAAGATGAACGTCAACAACATCGGCGATGCCCTCAAGCACGTGCCCGGTGTCAACATCATCGGCACCAACCCCACGGGTCGCAACGAGATCAAGATCCGCGGCATGGGCGGTGACTACACCCTGCTGCTGGTCAACGGCAAGCGGGTCAACGCCCGCGAGACCCTGGGCAGCTCCTTTGGCAACGACTTCGACTTAAGCTCCATCCCCATGGCCGCCATCGAGCGCATCGAAGTGATCCGCGGTCCCGTCTCCTCCCTGTACGGGGCCGATGCCCTCGGCGGCGTGGTCAACGTGATCCTGCGCCAGGCCAAGGAGAACACCGAAGCGGCCGTCGGCTACACCCACACCATGCCCACCAAGGGGGATGGCGGGGATGCCAACCAGGGTAGCGCCTTCGTCTCCGGCGCCCTGATCGACAACAAGCTGCTGGGCAGCGTGGTGGTGGAGGGCTATCAGCGGGATCGCTGGAAGAGCGAGCAGTCCAACAACCCGGATGCCGACGCCCTGGAGAAACGGGAAGTGGTCAACGTGCTCTCCAGCCTGAAGTGGCTGGTGGCCGACAACCAGGACATCGACTTCGATCTGGGTTACAACCAGAACGACATGGACAGCTACTTCAACAACGTGCCCCGTGCCCCGACCGCACCGGCCACCCCCCACAACGTGCAGAAACTCGATCGCCTGAGCCTGGGGCTGACCCACAACGGCCGTTGGGAACACTTCGACAGCCGCGCTCGTTACTACTTCGAGCAGACCGATCTGATGGATGACTCCCAGCTCAACGGTGGTGCCGCCGACATCACCCAGACCAACAACACGGTGGATGGCCAGTTGAGCGGCTACCTCGGGGATCACCTGCTGACCTCAGGTGCAGAGTTCCGCAAGACCGAGCTGGAGCACAGCCGCAGCATCCAGAACGGCAGCGTGGATGCGAGCCAGAGCGCTCTCTACCTGCAAGACGAGTTCGGCTTTGGGGATCTGGCCCTGACGCTCTCCGGCCGTCTGGATCACCACGAGACCTATGGCAACGAGTTCAGCCCCCGTGCCTACGCCCTCTACTCCCTGAGTGACGAGTGGGTGATCAAGGGCGGCGCCGGCAAGGCGTTCAAGGCCCCGACCCTGGCCCAGTCCAGCGAAGGGTTCGCCACCACCGCCTGCCGCGGCGCCTGCAAGGTGATAGGCAACCCGGATCTGAAGCCGGAAACCTCCGTCAGCTACGAGCTTGGCACCGCCTACAACGCCGATCGCTTCGGCGCAGGGGTGACCGGCTTCCACAACGAGATCGAGGATCTGATCCAGAGCGATCAGTGGGGCCCGGGCTACCGTCCGACCGTCATGACCTACCTCAACGTCAAGAAGGCCCGCATCAAGGGGCTGGAGCTGACCGGCTGGTTCGACGTGCTGGACAACGTGCAGCTGACCGGCAACCTGACCCTGCTGGACTCCGAAGACAAGAGCACGGGTGACGATCTGGCCAAGACCCCGGATCACACCGGCAACATCGGCCTGGACTGGAAGGCGAGCGACGTGGTCAGCGCCAACCTGGCCTGGCAGTATGTCGGCAGCCAGGTGATCAAGGTGCCGGCTCGCAACGCCCAGGCATTCACCTCCAAGCACTACCAGACCCTGGACGTGAACACCAAGTGGACCGTCACGCCGGCCCTGGACTTCAAACTCGGCATCACCAACCTCACCAATACCCAGCGTGACGAGGTGGCGACCGACGCCGACTTCATCCTGGAAGGTCGTACCGTCTACGCAGGGGTCGATTACAAGCTGTAATCCATCCTGTATGCGGGAGCCCCGGTCGCGGGGCTCCCTTTTTGCGTTTCTGCCTCCCCGAATTCAAGGAGTCATTGAGTGCTCAGATACCAAGCTCGGCTGTTCTGGCTCGGCGTGCTGCTCCTCTTCCTGCTGATTTGTCTGTCACTGGCCACCGGGGCCGGTGTCTATGGTGGCCGCGAGGTCGCCGGTTTCCTGATGGGCGATCCCGCCTTCGTGGCCGATGAAAAGCTCGCCATGATAGTCCATACCCTGCGCCTGCCCCGTACCCTGGCAGCCCTGGTGGTGGGGGCATCACTCTCCCTGGCGGCCTCCATGCTGCAAAGTGCCACCCGCAACCCTCTGGCCGAACCCGGCCTGCTCGGGGTCAATGCTGGCGCCGTCTTTGCTCTGGTGATCGGCCTCACCTGGTTTGGCGTCGAATCCGCCTACGGGTATCTGCTCTGGTCCGGCATGGGGGCCCTGCTCGGCAACCTCATCGTGCTGGGCCTCGGCCTCATGGTGGGGCGCTCCAACCCCCTCAAGCTCATCCTGGTGGGGGTCGCCCTCTCCGCCACCTTCGGCGGTCTTTCCAACTTCCTGTTGCTCTCCAACCGGGTGGTGCTGGAGCAGTTCCGCTTCTGGAACTTAGGGTCCCTTGCCGCCTCCAGTCTGGAAGCGGTACTCACCGTGGTCCCCTTCGCCCTGGCCGCCCTGCTGCTGACCCTGGCGCTCTGTCGCCCTCTCACCCTGATGCAGATGGGGGATCACCAGTCCAGGGCCCTCGGCATCCGCCCCACCCGGGTGCGGATCGGCGTGCTCTTGGCCGCAACGCTCTTCACCGCCTGCGCCATCGCCATCGCCGGTCCCATCGGCTTTGTCGGCTTCCTCGCCGCCTACTGCGCCCGCCTGGTGGAGCCGGTTCGCCTCGCCATCCAGGTGCGCTTCTCCGCCCTGTTCGGGGTGCTCTTTCTGCTCGGTGCCGATGTGCTGGCCCGCTGGCTTATCCAGCCCTACGAGCTGCCCAACGGCGTCATTCTGGCGCTCATCGGGGCGCCCGTGCTCATCCTGGTGGTGCGCAGCGGCGGCTTCCGCTCCCTGCTGGCCGTCAAATAAGGTGCCACGCCCATGAAGAACTCTCTCTCACTCCCGAGCGGCACCCTCTGCCTTCGCCTTGGCAGCCGCACCCTGTTGCTGCACCGCCGCGCCTGGCTCATCACCCTGGGGCTCCTGGTCGCCCTCACCCTGCTCTCCCTGCTGGCCCTCACCCTGGGGTCCGGCAAGATCACCATGATGGGGGTGATCCAGACCCTGCTCGGGGAGGGAAGTCGACTCGATCAGGTGACCGTCTTCAAGATCCGACTGCCGCGCCTGTTGGCGGTGCTGGTGGCCGGCGCCGCCATGGGACTCTCGGGCTGCCTGGTGCAGACCCTGGTGCGAAACCGCCTCGCCACCCCGGACATGATCGGGGTCAACGAGGGGGCATCCCTTGCCATCATCATCTTCTCCCTCTATCTGACCCTGGGCACCTGGCCCTGGTGGGCCGCCCCCTTCGGCGCCCTGTTTGCCGCCGCCGCGCTCTATGCCCTGTGCAACAAGCCGGGGGAACAGGGCTACCTGTTCGTGGTGATCGGCATCGGTGTCTCGGAGCTGATGAACGCCCTCGGCCAGTTCGTCATGTCCACCCAGTCCCTGGTGCACCTCACCAGCCTCTATCTGTGGAACATGGGCAACTTCGTCGGTCAGGGCTATGGCACCTTGCTGCCGGTAAGCCTGCTGCTCCTGCTCATCTGTCCCTGGACCGTCTGTCTCTCCCGCTCCCTTGGCGTGCTGCGCCTGGGACCGGTCACCGCCCGAACTCTCGGGGTCAACGTGAACCGGGTGCAGCTCGGGGTGCTGGCCCAGGCCATCATAGTCGCAGCCCTTGGCACCGCCATCGGCGGCCCCGTGGTTTTCATCGCCATGGCGGCCCCCATCCTTGCCTCCTGGCTCAGCCGGGATCACATCGTGCCGCTCTGGATTGCCGCCCTGTGCGGCGCCCTGATGCTGCTCGCCAGCGACACCCTGGTGCGGGTGCTGGCCAGCCCCCACGAAGTGGCCACCGGCATCATGACCCGCATTCTCGGCGGCCTGCTGCTGCTCTTCATCCTGCTCAAAGATCGCCAGAAGGCCGACTGACCATGGCATTCATCCATTTTCAATACAGACCGAGGGCCGCCCGATGACGCTCACCGTGAACCGACTCCAGTTCGGCTACCCGCAAAAGACCATCTTCAAGGAGATCTCCTTCTCCCTCCCCCGGGGCAAGCTGGTGGGGATCGTCGGCCCCAACGGCGGCGGCAAATCCACGCTGCTCAAGCTCCTTGCGGGACAGGAGCAGCCCCGGTCCGGGGAGATCCTGCTCAAGGAGAAGCCACTCGGTGCCTATGGCGCCAAAGCCCTGGCTCGGGAACTCGCCTATCTGCCCCAACGCCCCCTGGTCCCCCCCGGTATCCTGGTGGAGCAGCTGGTGCAATATGGCCGCCATCCCCATCAGGGCTGGTTCAATCAGTGGAGCGAGGAAGATGCCCGCATGGTGGACTGGGCCCGGGAGCGGATGCAGCTTGATGCCATCTGGCACCAGAGCGCCAGTTCGCTGTCCGGCGGTCAGGCCCAGCGGGTGTGGCTCGCCATGGTGCTGGCCCAGGATGCGGACATCATCTTGCTGGACGAGCCCACCAGCGCGCTGGACATCGGCCACCAGACCGAGGTGATGGAGGCCATCCATCGGGTCGCCGCCGAGGGCAAGACGGTGCTTATCGTCATCCACGATCTCGCCACCGCCGCCCGCTACTGCGACGAGCTGATTGCCCTGGGGGATGGCGCCATCCAGGCCATGGGCCCGGCCCGGGAGGTGGTGACCAAGCCCCTCATCGATCGCCTCTACCAGACCGATGTGGACATACTGCACGCCCCCGGCGACGGGGCCCCTGTCATCGTGCCCCGCCGACGCGCTGACGAAGCGCCTCGCCTGCGCGCCGACCATGGCGTGTCGGCCTGAGCCATACCCTGTGCCAGAGAAAGAAACCGCCTGATGGCGGTTTCTTTCTCTGGGCTTTGCGTTGGCGTTATCCGGGCGCTGGCATCGTGCTCACAGCAGCAAGACGGTGAGCACGCCCCCCGGCAGGGCTTGCCAGTGCAGGGTGGCGCGCCAGCCGGCTGGCAGGGTCGGTGTCAGCGGGCATTTGAGCTCCAGGGTGAGAGTCTGCGCCGTCATGGCGAGCCAGCGGGCATCGAGAAAGTCAAAGTAGCGCCCCACCCGGGGATAGAGCCCCTTGAAGAGGCTCTCCTTGGCGGAAAACACCAGGGTCACGCCCTCTGCCAGGCTCAGCTGGGCGTCGTGACCCCCCGCCTCCAGCCGTCCCCACTCCTCCCCATCCATGATGCCGGGCCATAGCTTCGCCCCTTGGTCGCCATCGAGCCAGGCCTCCAGATCCAGCCCGATTCCCTCCTGGCCCGGACGCACCGCACACAGGGCCACCCCCTCTCCCGCCAGCCGGCTGTGGCTGATGCTCCCCTCCACCCCTTCAGGCCAGAGCGGCTCCCGGGCCGCTCCGATGGCCACGCTGCATCCTGCAAGACCGAAGGGACGCAGGGCCTCACGGGCTGCGAGACGCCCTGCCAGAAACTCCCCGAGGCGCCTGGGGGCAGCCCCCTGCAATGAAGCAGGCAGGATGATGCCCTGTGCCCCAAAGCACTCCGGCGAGAAGGCGGCGGGATCAAAACTGACCCGATGAAGAGGCAACGTCTCCAGGCCCGGCAGGTACAAGGCATCGAATTGACGGACAAAGGATCCATCGAGTGAGGGACAACGAGGCAACATGCAAGGCTCCTGACAGGGGCCTGCGATGGTACCAAAGCAAGCCGAGGTCATGCCACAAATACAAATGACAACGCTTCTCACTTGCTTTGTGGTAGCATGTCCCCGCCCATTCGGGGCTGGCCGGGCGGCTCTCAGGCACTTTCCACAGACTCTGGCCCACCGATTTCACCCATAAGGATGTCACCATGAAGATCTTCTCCCCGCTGGCCACCTTGCTCATGCTGGCCAGCCTGACGGGCTTCCAGGCCCAGGCGGGCAGCCGCCAGGTCATCGATGCCAACGGCCAGCCCCAGAGCGTCCCCGATGCGCCCCGGCGAGTCGTCGTGTTGAGCGAACTCGATCTCGACAGCGCCCTGACTCTGGGGGTGCAGCCGGTAGGCACCGTCAATGGGCGCGGCCAGTCCACCCTGCCCCGCTATCTGCTGGACAAGGCGGGCAAGGAGATCGCCGTGGTCGGGGATCTGGACAACCCCAATCTGGAGACCCTCATCGATCTGGAGCCGGACCTTATCCTCACCGGCCAGACCAAGCCCGAGCTCCTGGCCCTGCTCAAGGAGATCGCTCCTACCGTCGTCACCGGCAACTGGGGCGAGCCCTGGAAAACCGTGTTCGGCCGCAGTGCCGACGCGATGAACCGGGGGGCCGAGGCCAAGGCGTTCCTCACCCGGTATGAGGCCCGCCTGGCAGAGGCCCGCAGCAAGCTCGCCCAGCATCAGGGGGAACAGATGAGCATAGTGCGCTGGAACCCCAAGGGGCCGAGCTACATGCACGGCGGCACCTTTGCCAGCAGCGTGGTCACCGAGATGGGGCTCACCCGACCGTCCCACCAGATTGGCGACAAGAGCCCCCACTCCCCGGCCCTGAGCCTCGAATCCCTCAACCTGCTGGACGGTGACTGGCTGGTGATCGGCACCCTCAGCACCAGCGGGGATGCGGTGGATGCCATGAAGCAGGCCGAGCAGACCCCGGCCTTCCAGCAGCTCGGCGCCATCAAGGGCAAGCGCTTCGGCGCCGTGGACGGGTCACTCTGGACCTCCACCGGCGGCCCCCAGGCGGCCCTCAAGGTGATCGACGACGTCGAGCGCCTGCTCACCAAGGCGGATGCCGCCCCCATCGCTCACTAATCCCTCGGTTTACGGCCAACAAGAAGCCCGCATGATGCGGGCTTCTTTTTTATCCATCGCTCTTACCATCCTGCAAGGCCGCCTACTCGGGCAAGGGTAGCGCCTTTCTGTCGAGCTTGCCGCTGCCGGTCTTGGGCAGAGCATCCAGCAGGATGAGCCGCGCCGGCACCATGTAGTGGGGCAGCGTCGCCTGCAGGCCTTTGCGCAGGGCGAGGCGATTGAGGGTCACCCCGGCCCTGGCCTCCACATAGCCCACCAGCATGGCCTCGTCCCCCTCGCCCACCAGACGCACCGCTGCCTCCTGCACCCCGGCCTGGCGGCGCAGTCCCGCCTCCACCTCGCCGAGCTCGATGCGAAAACCACGCAGCTTGACCTGATCGTCGCGCCGTCCCAGATAGAGGAAACGGTCCGCCCCAAGGAGGCGCACCCGATCGCCGGTGCGATAGAGGCGATGGGTGGCAAGGCGCAGGAAGGCGGCGCTGGTCAAGGCTGGCTTGCGCCAGTACCCCTCGCATAGGGCCGGGCTCTCGATACAGAGCTCGCCGCACTCCCCCTCCGCCACCGGCTGCCCCACTTCATCCAGCACCCAGTGCCGATAGCCGGGCAGGCTGTGGCTGATGGTGATCTGGCCATCAGTCGGTGGCCAGCGCACCTCGCTCACCAGGGACCAGACGGTGGCCTCGGTCGGCCCGTAGCAGTTCCACAGCCGCCGGGTGCGGGCACAGAGCTGCTCGGCCAGACCTGGGTCCAGCGCCTCGCCACCGCACAGGGCAGTGAGGGTATTGCGCCCCTGCCAGCCCGCTTTGAGCAGCATGCGCCAGCAGGCCGGGGTGGCCTGCAGCCAGTTGATGGAGGGGTCGGCCTCGAGCAGGGCCAGCATCCCCAGGGGATCCTTGTTGTGATCACCGCCGGCCACCGTCAGCCGGCCACCGCCCCAGAGCGGCCCCAGCATCTCCAGCAGGGAGATGTCGAAGGCCGGGGTGGTGATGAAGAGCCAGTGGCAGCCAGGTGAAAGCCCGAGCCGCTCACGGATCCCGTCGAGGAAGCAGAGCAGGGCCCGCCGGCTGATGACCACCCCCTTGGGCTCGCCGGTGGAGCCCGAGGTGAACATCATGTAGGCGGCCAGGGCGTCATCCACCTGAGACCAGGAGACGGGCCCTGCCGCTGCGGGCCCGTCGAGGGTGCGCAGCGGACAGCCGAAGGCGGGCACCGATCGATCGCCGTCGCAGATCACCGCCGACAGGCGCGCCTGGCGGGCGATCCCCTGCAGCCGCTCCACCGGAAAGTCCGGTTCAAGGGGCACGAAGGTGAGGCCGAGGCGCAGGCAGGCCAGCAGGCTGGCCACCAGATCGGGGCCGCGGGAGAGATAGAGGCCAACCCGCTCCCCCACCGCCAGCCCCTGCAATCGGGCGGCAATCTCGCCGACCCTGGCATTGAGCGCGCCGTAACTAAGCCACTGCTCATCTGATCCACCCTCACCGATACCCTCCCCTCCCATCCGGATGGCGGGGGCCAGCGGGGTGGCGGCCAGACAGGCCGCCAGTCGCGCGCCCAGGTTGGCCGCCCCCTCACGGGGGGCAGGCCGGGTTTGCACGAGCGGAGCCTTATGCTTGATGGTCACCGTCATAGCGCGGCCTCCGTTTGACGCACCAGCCAGTGTCGGTAGAGCCGGCTGGGGGATGGATGGGCCTTGAGCATCTGCAGGGTAAGTGGCGCCCGATCCTGCGCGAACGCCTCGTTGAGGGCCGCCAGCAGGGCGAGCTGCTGCACCGAATCCACCCCGAGTTCACACAGGGTCTGCTGCCAGATGCCGGGCACGCCGCACTGGCGCTCCCACAGGGCTACCAGCACGCGGGCCTCGGCCGGCGGCTGAGCCAGGCTGGGCTCAGCCCTGCTGGCGGCCACTTGTGTGGCTGTCGCTTGTGCTGGGTACGGCGCGGCCACAGCCACGCTGGCCGGCTGGCCCAGATCCGCCTGCGCCAGCCAGTCGAGCTCGGCCAGCCAGTCAGCCAGCACCGCCTCGGCCCGGGTCTCGGGGATCTGCTCGCCGTCGAACTCGAGGCGCAGCTGGAGCGTCTCGCCCCGGCTGCTGACCACCAAGGAGAGCGGCAGCTCCACCTTCTCCACCACGGCGCCAAAGCGTGGCACCAGCTGGTGAGGTTCGGGGGCGACAGGGGCCGCCGGCATGGGGTAGTTCTCGAACACGAACAGGCTCTGGGACAGACGCGCCCGGCCTTTGGTCAGTGCCGCCAGCGACTGGGTGCCGTGCTCATTGAGCGCCATCAGGTCGGCTTGCAACCGGGCGATATGCTCGGCCAGGGTCAGCTCGGTGCGCCACGCCAGCGCCAGTGGCAGGCTGTTGATGTAGAGCCCGACGCTCTCGGTGATCCCCTCGATGGGGTAATCCCGGCCCGGGGTCACGTTGCCCACCAGGGTGACGGCATCGCCCGAGCGGCGTGCCAGCAGACGGTGCCAGGCATATTGGGCCAACAGGCCCGCAGTCACGCCAAGGTTGCGGGCACGATGGGCGAGCAAGGTTGCTACCTCGGTCGGCAACGCCGTGGCGCACACCGCCGGTCGCTGCTGGGTATGGCGCCCGCTTGCGCTAGCGTCCAGCGTCACCCCGAACAGGCAGGCGAGATCGTTAGGCTTTGTTAGCAGCTCCTCCCGCCCCTGCCAGTAAGCGTCGGCGCTGCGGGTTTGGCTCGCGATATGGCGGCCAAATTCGAGCCAGGCGGTATCCGGCTCGCCCTGCGGCAGCAGGCCGTTCATCAGCGCCTGATAGCCGCGATGCAAGGAACCCAGCAACACGGGGCCGCTCCAGCCATCCAGCACGCCGTGATGGGCGCTGAAGATCACCTTGTGGTGATCGGGGGCCAATTTGAAGCAGGCAAGGCGCAGCAGGGGCGCCTGCTCCAGCGGGATCGGGCGGGCCAGATCCTGCTCGCGATAGGCCTGGACCCGTGCCTCTGCATGTTCCACTTCAGACAAGTCTTCATAGTGGAATGGCAACTCGGCGCGCTTGAGGATGCGCTGCAGCGCGACCCCGTCCGCCAGCACCAGTTCGCTGCGAAGGGCCGGCCAGCGGGCGATCTGCCCCTGCCAGGCCTGACGGTAAACCGCCACGTCCAGCGGCTGGTGATAGTCAATCTCGGTCTGCAGGTGATAGGCGTGATCCCGGGGCAGCAGCGCCCTGTGATGGAACATGCTCTGCTGAAGCGAGGTCATGGGCAGCAATGTCTCCACCTCGCGCCCGCTCAGCACCCGATCGAGCACGGCTTGCGAGAGAGCGATCCCCGGGAAGTCGCTCGGGGTATGGCGCGGCGCCTTCAGGTTGCAGCAGTGCTCCACCAGCGCCGTCAGGTTGTCCGCCAGCCGCGCCATCAGAGCGTCGCTCCCTTGCTGGTTGAGGGCGCCGACCTGGCGCAGGGTGAGGCGGCCATCAAACACGCCCCCGTGCAGACTGACCAGCTCCCGCGGCAGGTTGTCAGGGGACGTAGGTGCCCCCGGCGCCAGCGGCAGGGGCTGCCAGGCTTGAGCGGCCTCGCCCTGATGGCTGACCCCCAGATAGTTGAAGACGACAAGGGCTTGCGGTAACTCCTGCCCACGGGGGTGGTGCAGTCGCAGGGCATTGAAGCCCACCCCCTTGCCCGGCACGGCCCGCAGCCGCTCCTTGGTGTCGCAGACGAGATCGCTCCAGGACGCGCTATCGGCCAGCGCCAGCGGGTAGGTGCTGGTGAACCAGCCCAGGGTACGGCTCACGTCGAGTTCAGCATCGATTGCCTCGCGGCCGTGCCCTTCCAGCATCACGCAGTGACGGCTGCCGTAGCCCTGCTCGCTCAGGGTACGGGTCAGGGCCGCCAGCAACAGGTCGGGCACCCGGGTGAAGCAGGCCTGGTTGGCGGTGTCGATAAGACGAGCCGTGGTCTCCTGACTCAGTTGCAACAGGCTGGCGGCGGCGCGGCCATCGGCGGCGCGGGCCGCTTCCAGCAGGTGACCCTGGCTGCCTTCCCCCTGAGCCAGCCAGAAGCCAAGCTGATCCTCTTCCCGTTTGGCGTAGGCCGCGAGCCCCTCGCCCCACTGGCGATAGCTGCTGCCCTTGGCAGGCAGCGGCTCGCCCCTGCTCACCCGTGCCAGATCCTCGGCCAGAATGCGCCAGGAGACCGCATCGATCACCAGGTGATGGAAGGCGAGGAAGAGCCCCTCCACCGTCTCGCCCTCCCGCTCACCTTCCAGGCAGAGATTGCGCAGGCGGGCCCAGGCCAGAGTGTGGCCGCTGGCAGGGTCGAGCTCTCCCTGCAGCTCGGTCAGGCGGGCTTGCAGCTCGGCCTCATCGAGATTGGCGGCATCCAGGGTCGGCAGCGGCGGCAATGGCAGTTCGGCCAGGTAGCGCTGGCCGGTCGGGGTCACCGCCAGGCGCAGGGCATCGTGGTGCTGGCGCAGGGCATTCAGCCAGCCGCGCAGGGCCTCATCGTCCACCCCGGCCGGCAGGCGCAGGATCACCCCCTGGTTCCAGTGACCGGGCTTGGCAAAGCCCTGCTCGAAGAACCAGTGCTGAATGGGGTGGAGCGGGAACTCGCCGGTCAGGCTGCCCTGCTCGCTTCTGTGGCTGACGGCCTGCTGCTGGCCGAGCTGGCGGCAGAGGCGGCGCACCGTCTTGGCTTCGAACACGTCCTTCACGCTGCAGTGCAGTCCCGCATCCCGCAACCGGGTGGTGAGCTGGATGCTGAGGATGGAGTCACCGCCTAAGCGGAAGAAGTC
The DNA here is from genome assembly GCF_019048585.1 of Aeromonas sp. FDAARGOS 1418. Taxonomy (NCBI): domain Bacteria; kingdom Pseudomonadati; phylum Pseudomonadota; class Gammaproteobacteria; order Aeromonadales; family Aeromonadaceae; genus Aeromonas; species Aeromonas sp. FDAARGOS 1418. The sequence goes on from NZ_CP077387.1 coordinate 3,421,369, forward strand.
ATCCTCTACCCCGAGGGGCTGCTTGAGCACCCCTTGCCAGATGGCAAGCACAGTCTGCTCCAGTTCGTTTTGTGGCTCGCCCTTGCTCTGCTGCCAGACGATGGCGGGCAGGCGGCGCAAGTCCAGCTTGCCGTTGGGGGTGAGCGGCATCTCGGGCAGCCAGCAGAGGCGCGCCGGCACCATGTATTCGGGCAGGCACTCGCCGGCCCGCTGCAGCAGGGCATCGCCGTCGGGCTCGTTCGCCCCGGCCTGCAAACAGGCGTAAGCGAGCAGGCGACCCTCCTGTACCACCACCTTGATCTGGCGAATGGCCGGGCACAATTCGGCAAGCCGGGTCTCTATCTCCCCCGGCTCGATGCGATAGCCGCGCAGCTTGATCTGCTCGTCTATCCGGCCCAGATACTGGATGTTGCCATCGCGGCGCAGCAAGGCCCGATCGCCGGTGCGATAGAGGCGATGGGTACGTTCCCCATTCGTTGCATCAAAGGCCAGCTCGATAAAGGCCTCCTGAGTGCGCTCTGGCAGATTGAGGTAGCCGCGGGCCAGCCCCAGCCCTGCCAGGCAGAGCTCGCCGGGGACCCCCACCGGGCAGAGGTTGCCCGCCTCGTCCAGGATCAGCGCCTTCAGGTTGTTGACGGGTCGACCGATTGTGATGGGCGCCCCCGGAGTGAGCCGCGCGCAGAGCGCGGTGACGGTGCACTCGGTCGGGCCGTACATGTTGAACAGCGCCACCCGCTCCCCCCAGCGCTCCACAAGGCTGCTCGGGCACGCCTCGCCGCCAAAACCGATGGCCTTGAGGGAGCCGAGCTCCGCCGGTGGCAGCAGGTTGGCGAGCAGGGCGGTCGGCAAAATCATATGGCTGGCACCCCGAGCGATCGCGGCACTGATCACCCCCTCGCCCGGCTCGCCGAAGTGCAGGGCCGCGCCGCAGTAGAGCGGCAGCAAGCTGGTCATGTTGCCGGCATCGAACGAGAGGGACATGCAGTTGAACATGGCCCCATCCTTCCCAAGGGCGATGCGCTCACCATGATCCGCCATCAGGTTGACCAGGCTGCCCTGCTCCACCATGACCCCCTTGGGCAGGCCAGTGCTGCCGGAGGTGTAGATGATCTGGGCCAGCATGGCGGCGTCCCGAGGTAGTACGGGTGTGCTGGTTGGCATCTTGTCCAGCGCCAGCCCGTGCAGATCGTGATATTCGGCAGTCGTGCCCGCCAGCGCCTCGCCAAGCCGCGGGTCCGGCTCTCCCCCGAGCACCAGTGCAATACTGGCGTCGCTCAGGATATGGGCCAGTCGCTCGGCGGGATAGGCAGGATCCAGCGGTACATAGGCCGCCCCCGCCTTCCAGCAGGCGAGCAGGGCAACCACGAAGGCGACATCGCGTCTGGCCTGGATGCCGATGGCGGCGCCCGGGGTGACGCCCTGAGCCAGCAGCCAGTAGGCCAACCGGTTGGCACGCACCTCCAGCTCGCCATAGGTCAAGGATTGCGCGCCGTCGCTGACCGCCAGCGCGTCCGGCAACTGAATAGCGCGCCGCTCGATATGGCAGAGCAGGGTGTCGCGGCTCGGGTAGTCCCGCGGCAGGTCGGCAAGCTCGGCGGCCAGCGCGGCCTGGTCGGTGCCCGCCTCCAGCGGCAGTTGCCAGATGTCGGTCTCGGGGGCCGCCACCACGGCGCGCATCAGGTGCAGCAGGCGATCGGCATAAGCCTGGATGGTCTCCCGCTCGAACAGGGCGGTGGCAAACAGCCAGTCCACCCGGACGGAGTCCATCAGCTCGGTCACCTTGACCGAGATGTCGGTCTTGGCCGGCAGCACAGGCGAGGTCTCCTCCACCAGCTGGCAACCGGGGATGAGATCGTTGAAATCCACCTTGGCCTGATAGACCAGCATGATCTGGAAGATAGGGTTGATGGCGGTGGTGCGATCGGCGCCGATGGCCTCGGCCAGCGCCTCGAAACGGTAGAGCTGGTGATCGAAGGCCGCCAGATCCTCTTCCCGGCACTGCTGCAGATAGTCGACAAAGCTGGGCTTGCCGCTGAGTTGAGTGCGCAGCACCAGGGTGTTGACGAAAAAACCCACCAGCGACTCGATCTCGTGGCGCTCGCGATAGGCGAGCGGGGTGCCGATCACCACCTCCTTCTCGCCGCTCTGGCGCACCATCAGCAAGGCAAACAGGGCGTGCAGACCGATGAAGTTGGAGGTGCTGTGCCGTTGGCACAGGCACTTGAAGCTCTCCCACAGGTCGCTCTCGATGGTGGAGAAGACCAGCTCGCCGCCGCTGTCCTGATGGGCCGGGCGCGGCTTGTCGAGCGGCAGACCGTGCACCTCGGGGCTGCCACCGAGCCGCTCGACCCAGAACGGCTTGAACTCGGCGTGATAATCGAGAAAACGCGGTGAGTTGAACCAGCGGGCATAGTCGATGTAGGTGAGCGGCAGCTCGCTTACCTGCAGAGGCTCGCGGTTCTGATGGGCAAGAAAGGCACGCTTGAGATCCGCGAACATGTTCTTGACCGACCAGCCGTCGGAAATGATGTGGTGCTGGGTGATCAGCAGTACGTGCTCGCGGCTGCCCAGCCGAATAAGATGCACTCGGCTGAGATCCCCCTGGGTCAGGGAGAAGGGACGTCCAATCTCCTCGCGCACCCGGCGAGCCACATAGGCCTCGCGCTCGGCAATGGCCTCTGCGCTCACGTCCTCAATGTGCAGCTTGAAGGGAACATGGGGCAGGATCTCCTGGGCCCCCCTGCCCGCCTCGTCCTTGATGAAGCGGGTGCGCATGCTGGGGTGGCGGGCAAACAGGTGGTCGAAGGCAAACTCCAGCGCCGCCGTGTCCAGCTCTCCCTTCACGCGAAAATAGACCGGCATGTTGTAGAGGTGGGAGGCCTCCTCGTACTGCTCGATAAACCAGAGCCCGCTCTGGGACGAGGAGAGCGGCCCCTGCCGGGCGCCCTCGGAGGCGATAGGAACCTCGAAGGCGGCGCGGGCCGCCAGGCAGCGCACCAGCTCATCCTTGTGGGCCTTGATGGTGGCGCCGATGGCCGGCGTCACCGCCTCCTTGCTCGACTGGGAGATAAGCTGGCCCTTGTCGTTCAGCGCCAGCTTGACCCCCTGCCGCTCCAGCTGTTTCAACAGCAAAATCATATTATTCATCTGTTTCTCAAGCCTCAGGCACTCAGGGTGGCGCCGCCATCGACGACCAGATCCTGCAGCGTGATGTGGCTGGCCAGATCCGAGGCCAGGAAGAGGACGGTATGGGCGATCTCCGCCGGGGTGGCTACCTTGCGCAGGGGGATGCCGAGCTTGAACTGCTCCGGCAGCCCGGCGATGGTGCGGGCCATGGCCTCCTCGCTTGGCAGCATGCCCCGCAGCATGGGGGTATCGGTCGAGCCCGGCGACACCAGGTTGGCGCGCACGCCGAAGGAGGCCAGCTCCAGCCCCACCGTCTGGGTCAGGCTGGTGACCGCCGCCTTGGAGGCGCAGTAGGCCGCCATCTGCATGCGCGGCACATGGGCGGCGTTGGAGCCGATGGTGACGATGGCACCGCGCCGCTGCCCCTTGAAGTGGGGCACCAGGGCCCGCAGCAGATAGAAGACGCCGCTGGCGTTGACCGTCATGCAGTCGTGCCAGTCGTCATCGCTTAAGGTTTCGGTAGAACCGAGGCGCAAGACCCCGGCCCCGTTCACCAGTACATCGAGCCCGCCGTCCGCCAGCAGCGCTGCGCAGCAGACGTTTACCGCCTTCGAGTCGCCAATATCGAGCAGTTGGGTGGCATAGGGGTAGTCCGCTTCGGGAAACGCCAGATCCAGCCCCACCACGGATGCGCCGGCCGCCACGAACTGCGTTGCCACCTCGCGACCGATGCCGCGCCCGGCCCCGGTCACCCAGACCCGCTTGCCAGTGAAATCAAAGGCCATTGCTTGTTGCTCCTTATCCATCACCACACCATCTCCACGCTCTCTTCGTCCTCGGCAAGCAGACCGTCGAGGAAACGGCAGAAGTCATCGAGGCGCGGGTGATCGAACACGTCGGAGACCTTGACCTGCACCCCGAACTCGGCGCCGAGCCGGTTGACTATCTGTATGGTCTGCAGGGACTGGCCCCCCAGCTCGAAGAAGTTGTCGGCGGGCGCCATGGTGGCCAGACCCAGGATCTGCTGCCAGATGGCGCCGACCCGGTTCTCGGTCTCGCTGCCCAGGGTCAGGGCTTCGCCGCCCGCCTGGTAGGCGGCCAACAACCCCTTGCGATCCAGCTTGTTGGAGCCGGTGCGGGGCAGCTGGTCATAGTGGCGATAGTCGGTGGGGATCATGGCGGCAGGCAGCACCCTGGCCAGCTGCGCCTTGATGACCCGGCTGTCGCGCTCAGGCCCCGCCACGAAGGCCACCAGCCGGCGCACGCTGCCGATGCTCACACCCTGCACGCAGGCCTCGTCCACCCCCGGCAGGGCCAGCAGCTGGGCCTCCACCTCGCCGGGCTGGATGCGATAGCCGCTTATCTTGAATTCGTTGTCGCGCCGGCCAAGGTAGACCAGCCGGCCGGACACCAAGCGCACTCGATCGCCGGTGCGATAGACGGGCATCTGCTCCGCGCCAACCCGCAGGGTATCGAAGCTGCCTTGCACGCCCCCCACATAGCCGTTGGCCAGCTGTGGCCCGAGCAGCACCAGCTCACCCTCGATGGCGGGTTGCTCCCCCGCCCCCAGAATGAGCGCCTGCATGCCGGGCAGCGGCAGGCCTATGGGCAGCTGGGCCTGGTTCGGATCTTCCTGCTGCAGCTCCTGGGTGGTCACCACCACTGTGGTTTCGGTGGGGCCGTAGGTGTTGAAGAGACGCACATCGGAGCGGCCCTGGCGCTGCCACTGGGCTAGCTGCTCGGGGTAGACCGCCTCGCCACCTATGATAACGGTGGCCAATCCCGAGGGAATGTGGGCCTGACCCGCCGTCAGCGCCACCACCCACTCGTTCCAGAACGCGGTGGGCAGATCGAGGTGAGTGATCCCCATCTGCTCCACCCCGGCCGCAAAGGCAGGCATGGATTCGAGCAGGGCGTCGGTGCGCAGCACCAGGGTGGCACCTGCGCTCAAGGTAGCGAACACCTCCTCGATGCTGGCGTCGAAGTTGAAGGGGGCGAATTGCAGCATCCGCGCCTCTTCATCCAGGTGATAACGGCAGCGGGCCGCGGCGGCGAAGTGATCCAGCGCCCCGTGGCTGACCGCCACCCCCTTGGGCAGGCCGGTCGAGCCCGAGGTGAACATCAGGTAGGCGACGGCGCGGCCGGCGGCAGGCTGATTGAGCCGATCGTCGCTCACCAGGTCCCCCGCCAGCAGGGTGCGGCCCTCAAACAGGCTGGCCAGCTTGTGACGATACTCGGCCTGGGTGATCAGGGTCTTGACCTCCCCCAGCCGCAGTATATTGCCCTGGCGCTCCAGCGGCTGCTCGGGATCGAGGGGCACATAGACGGCGCCCGCCAGCAGCACCGCCAGCTGGGCGAAGATGGCCTGGGGGCTGCGGGCCAGCATGACCCCCACCTTGTCGCCGGGGGCGACGCCTGCGGCCTGCAGGGCGGCCGCCATCTGTTCGGAACGGGCCAGCAGCGCCTCGTAGCTGACGCTCGCCTCCCCTTGTATCAGGGCAATCTTGTTCGGGGTCTGGGCGGCGAAGTGGCAGAGCGCCTCCAGCACGGGGCGCACCTGGAGAGCTTCGTGGGCTGGGCCAGAGATCAGGGCGGATTGGCGCTGCTCGGCCAGCCAGTCGGCCTTGAGGGTCCCCAGGGTCTGGGCGGGCTCGGCCAGCCAGCGTCCCAGCAGGGCAAAGAGGGTATCGGCGATGGCTGCCAGATCGGCCTGCTGGTAGCAGTCGGGGTTGGCGTCCAGATCCAGTCTGGGCTGACCATCGACGCCGACCTGCACCTCGATGGTGAGATCCTCCACCGGGCCGGCGCTGATGTTGAGAATATGGGCAGATAGCGGCCCGAAGCGGCGAGCGTGATCGAACGGCATGATGTTGACCAGGGGGCCGAACAGGCGTTTGTCTCCCCCCACCAGGCCAAGGTCGCGGCGCAGCAGCTCGTAGCGGTAGTGCTGGTGCTTGCGCACCCCGCGCTTGGCCTTGGCCACGGCGCCGGCGGCCCCCGCCAGACTCAGCTCTTCACCAAGCGCCAGCGCCAACGGGGTGATGTTCATCTGCATGCAGGGCACGGTCAGCGACGCCGAGCCGATGCGGTTCATCATCATCAGGCCGAGCAGGGTCTTATCCTGGCCGCTCGACAGCGACAGCTGGGCCGAGAGGCCGGCCAGCAGCAGATCGGGCCAGCCCAGCTTGTGCTCGTCGGCAAAGCTGGTCAGGGATTGCCAGAGAGCCGCCGGCAGCGGGCGGCTCTCGCGAATAAACTCGGCGGCGATGGGGGCGCGGGCCTCGCCAAAGGATTTCACCTCGGGCCAGCCTTGCAGCTGCTCCTGCCAGAAGGCGCGGGCGGCGTCGTTCTTGCCGCTCTGCTCGCGGCTCGCCTCTTCTGCCAGCACCTCCGCCAGAGAGCCGAAGGGAGATGGGGAGTTCATCTCACCGGCCAGCCCCTCTGCATACAGTTCGGCGATGCGCTGGAACAGCAAGGTGGTGCCAAAGCCGTCGAGGGCGATGTGGTGCACGCAGCTGTAGAGATAATCGCGGCCGGGGCCGCGCAGCAAGGCGAAACGGCAGGGCGCCTCTTGGGTCAGCTCGAACGGGCGGCGCAGATCGGCCCAGGCCCAGGCGCGGGCCAGCGTCTCGTCATCGTGCTCGAGGGAGACCTCTTCATAGGCCAAGGGCAGCTCATGCGAGACGAAGCAGACCGCCTCCTTATCGTCTTCGAAGTGGCCCTTGAGCGCCTCGCACTCCCCCACCGCCTTGGCAAGGGCCGCGACCAGCACGGCCGCCTCGACCTTGCCGTCGAAGGCAATGCACTCGGCGGTGTTGAACATCGCTTTGTCGTCGTTCAGCAGATGTCCGGACCAGAGCCCCTGCTGGGGGATGGTCAAGGGGAAGCGGTTCATGGGGTCACCTCCAGCGCCTGGGCTGCCAGCCTGGCCTCGATGAGGCGCCACCAGCCGTTGAGGGTCGGCAGCTTGGCGAGATCCACGAAGCCGAGCTCCACCCCGGCGGCGCGCCACTCGGTGAGCAGGGCCATGATCCGCACCGAATCCAGACCGTAGTCGATGAGGTTCTCGTCGGGATCAAACTCATCTTCGTCCTCGTCGATGTGACTCAGCAGCCGTGCCTTGAGCCCCTCATACGTCAGCAACGGATTGGTCAGGAGCGGATTGGTCTGGGCGGCAGAAGCCGGGGCGAGGGCCAGCACCTCCTCGCAGCGGATCACCTTGCCGCAGCGGGTTGCCACATAGTCGAGCGCCATCTGATGGTCGGCCAGGGAGAAGTCCGCCACCCCGTCCGCCAGGAAGAAGGGCTGGATGTCGCGCATGAAGGCGTCACAGGCGGTCATCATGCAGCCGATATGGCCGTAGATACCGCCGATGATCAGCTGATCCCGTCCCAGCGCTTTGAGCATCTGCTCCAGCTCGGAGCGCTGGAAGGCGCTGTAACGCCACTTGACCAGCACGGTGTCGTCACGCTCCGGGCGCAGCGCTGCCACCACCTGCTGCAGCTCGGGGCTCTTGTTGAGACCCGGGCCCCACATGTCGTTGAGCAAAGCGCGATCTTCAGGGGATTGATCCTTGGGCTGGGCGGTGTAGAAGACCGGGATGCCGAGGGCCTTGCACTGCTTGCGCACGGCGGCCAGCTGCTCGGTGAGCGCCGCGATCAGCGGGCTGTTTTCGCCATAGAAGGCGGTGAAGTACTCCTGCATGTCGTGGATCAGCAGGGCGGCACGTTTGGGATCCAGAGACCAGTCGACCTTGTTGGCCTTCCACTGGCTGGGCATGGCGTAATTGTTCAGGGTTGGGATAGCCATAACGTCATGATTCCTTACTAGTTTTTATGCTGTAGAGGCTGGTTGGCGGCGATGGCGTGCGCAATGCGCGCCCGCAGCCCCTGCTTGTCAATCTTGCCCACCGCCGTCATGGGCAGGGCGTCCAGGGTTTCGAAACGGTCGGGCAGCTTGAAGTCCGCCACCCCGCGCTCGCGCAGAAACTTGCGCAAGGCCAGCGGCTTCAAGGCGGGATCCGTGCTGACGATGAAGGCGCAGCTCTTCTCCCCCATGGCGCTGTCGGGCATGGAGACCAGGGCCGCATGGGTAATGGCCGGATGGTGCAGCAGCTGGTTTTCCACCTCTTCCGCCGCGATCTTCTCGCCGCCCCGGTTGATCTGATCCTTCTGCCGCCCCACCACGGTGAGGTAACCATCGGCATCCTGTACCACCAGATCGCCGGAGCAGTAGAAACCCTCGACATCGAACACCCGGGCGTTGTGAGCCGGGCTCTGGTAGTAGCCGCGGAAGGTATAGGGGCCGCGGGTGTGCAGGGCGCCAGGCTCGCCGGGGGCAACCGGATTGCCCGCCTCATCGAGGATGCGCACCTCGTCGTCCGGGCTCATGGGGCGGCCCTGGGTATGGATCACCTTCTCGTCGGGGTCGTCCAGCCGGGTGTAGTTGACCAGCCCTTCCGCCATGCCGAACACCTGCTGCAGCCGGCAGCCGAGCAGCGGCCCAATCTTGCTGGCCACCGCCTCCCCCAGCTTGGCGCCGCCCACTTGCATCAAGTCGAGGCTCTCGAGCTGAGTGCGCGCAGTGGGGTCCGCTTCCGCTGCCTGCAGCCAGAGGGAGACCGCCGGCGGCACCAGCGAGGTGAGATTGACCCGGTGGCGGGCGATCAGCGGGAAACAGCTGATGGGGCTGGGATCGGATGCAAGCACCACAGTGCCGCCCGCCTCGAATACCCCCAGGGCGCCCGGGGAGCTCAGGGGGAAGTTGTGGGGCGCCGGCAGGGCGCACAGATAGCGGGTATGGGGGCCGAGGCCGCAAATTTCGTTGCTGCGGCGCACGCTGTACAGGTAATCGTCGTGGGTGCGCGGGATGAGCTTGGGGGTGCCGGTGCTGCCGCCGGAGAGCTGGAAGAAGGCCACCTCGTCCCCCGGGGTCGGGCCATATTTCACTGGCTCACTCTCATCCCCCTTCGTCAACCAGCGGGTCAGCCCCAGCTCCCCCCCATCGCCATCCAGCAGCACCAGCTCGGCGCTGATGGTTGTCAGCAGCTCGCTCTCGCGACCCTTGCTCGCAAACAGCGGATGAGCCAGCGAGCCGATAAAGAGGCGCGGTGTGATCTGCTCGGCATAAGAGAGGAGCTCCAGCCGGTTGTGGCTAAAGAGCGCATTGACCGGCGCGATGCCGGCCTTGAGCAGGGCGAAGAACACCAGATAGAACTCGGCCACGTTGGGGAGCTGCACCAGCGCGGTGTCCCCCACCCCCAGGCCGTGGCGGGCCAGACTCGCGGCCAGCCGGCTCGAGGCGGCGTCCAGCTCGCCATAGCTCAAGCGCCGCTCACCGCAGAGGATCGCCTCGGCGTCGGGGGCCAGCTCGCACTGGCGCGCCAGCATGGTGGTCAGCGGCTCGCCGCGCCAATAGCCCTTGGTGCGGTACTGCTGGGCCAATTCGTCGGGCCAGCGGGTATAGGGCAGGAAGTGGTTGAATTGGCTCATTGCGCCACCTCCGGACTCAGGCCCAGTGCCTTGAGCATGGTGCCAAGCTTGGTGCCGGTCTCGGCCCATTCCATGGCGGGATCCGAGCCCGCGACGATACCGGCGCCGGCAAACAGCTCGACCTGATGGCCATCGAGCACGCCGCAGCGGATCACCACGGCCCACTCGCCGTTGCCCTGGTTGTCGCACCAACCGACGATGCCGCTGAACAGGGCGCGCCGGAAGGGCTCCTGCTCGCGGATGAACTGGCGGGCGAGTTCGGTGGGATAGCCGCACAGGGCCGGGGTGGGATGCAGCTGGCAGGCCAAGGAGAGCACCGATGCCTCGCCGCCATTGAGCCGGCCAGCGATGGGTGTGCCCAGATGCCAGAGGGTATCCGTGCTCATCAGCGAGGGATGAGCGGGGATCGCCAGCTCGCGGCAGTGGGGGGTCAGCACCCGGCGGATCTCGTCGATCACCAACTTGTGTTCATGCTGATCCTTGCGAGAAGCCAGCAGATCCCTGGCCACCATTTCGTCTTGCGCCGGCTCGCTCACCCGTCTGGCGGAGCCCGCCAACGGATGGGTGAACACCTCTCCCCCGCTGACCCGCAGCAGCAGCTCCGGGCTGGCGCCCAGCAGGCGGCGACCCTGGCCGAGCGGCAGGGAGAAGTGGAAGGCGTGGGGATTCTGGGCCATCAAACGGGCCATCACCTGCGTAGGGTCGGCGGGCCGGTGCAGGGTAAGGGTGAGTTTGCGCGACAGCACCACCTTGGCGAGCCGACCTTGTGCAAACGCATCCAGCGCCGCACTGACCGAGGCCTGGAATTCGCTGGCCGGCGGGGTGCTCTGCACCGAGATGACCCGGTTGGCCTCGACGGTCTGCTCCACTTCTGTCGCCGGTGTCGGCTCTGTCGGGGCCAGTTTCTCGCCCCGCTCATAACGGCCGGGCACATAGAGGCAGGAAGCCTCTGCCGGGTCGAACGCAAAAGCACCGATGAGCAGGGGGTTGCTCTGGCCGGCAGCCCTGGCGGCATCGAGGGCCAGGGTTATCTGCTGTGCCAGCAGGGGCCACTCGCAGGCGGGGGTGGTGATGGGTTGCCCCAGGTCAGTGGCACTGATCGTGCCCTGACACGAGGTAAACAAGAAATCAGGCGACATCTTCGCCTCGGCAGGTGCGCCATTGTCCATTACTCGAGTCTTCACGTCATACCCTCAAAGAAGATTCAAAATGATAATGATTATCAGTTTGACTTTGTGCGGCGGTAAAATACTCGCTTTGAAATCGCGGGGTCAATGGGATTTTGCATCGTTAAAACAGGAGCTTGTCTGTGGGTATGTCGGGGATGACGCCAGGGCGGGCCTGCTGGCGGTGAAGGGAAATAGCTACTCGAATGAAAACGGATTGCCATCCCCATATGGGGGATGCGACAGAAACCGGTCATAGAGGCCCCACTGGCGGCCAACCCGCTTTGCCTCTAAGATGGCGCCACCTCTTGTGACAGCCCCGAAAATGGAACCCTCCCATGTTGAAACACCTGCTTCTGCTTCCCTTCGCCCTGCTGCTGGCGGCCTGCTCGCTGACCCAGTACAGCGTCAGCGAAGGGGAGATCAACCAGTACCTCAAGGAGCGAGTCGCCTTCGAGAAACAGCTGGGGATCCCCGGCATCATGTCGAGCAAGATCCGACTCGATGACATGCAAAGCCGCATCGGCCGCAGCCAGGCCGACAAGGTCGAGCTGGATGCCGCCGGCGAGCTGCAGGTGGCGAGCCCCCTTGGCAGCCAGCAGATGAAGATCCGCCTCTCCCTGCGGGCACGCCCGGACTATGTGGCGGAGCAAGGCGCCATCTATCTGCGCGATCTCGAATTGCTCTCCGTCAAGACCGAGCCGGCGGACGTGGGCACCGCCCTCTCCCCGCTCTTGCCCACCTTCAACCAGTCCCTCTCCCTGTTCCTCTCCCAGACCCCCGTCTACCGGCTCGATGGCAGCCGCCAGAACGAGGCGCGGATCAAGGAGAAGGTCGAGGCCCTCAAGGTGGAGCCGGGCCGACTGGTCATCCCCTTCAAACTGATGTGACACCTGCCGCCGCGCCTCTCCTCTTCACCCCACCGGGGCGCGGTTTTTTTCTTCTCAAGCCCCGCCCTTTGCCCCATAATGCACACCATTCTCATTTAGATTCATGAGAAGCGTCATAATAAAATCAACAATATGGTGAGAAGGACATGAGAAAAACCGTACTGGTGCAGGCGATCGCCTGCGCACTCCTCAGCAGCGCTGCACAGGCTGCCGTCAAGGTGGAGGACAAGACGTTCAACACCGCCGCCAACATGCTGGCCTACACCGAATTCGAGCTCTCCGGCGAGCCGCTGGCCGAGGCCCTCGGTCTGGATCTGGATGTGCTGGACGCCAACCGCGCCGACGAGCCGACCCCGTTCGACTTCGCCGCCGGCATCGAATCCTATGAATACTCCGAAGAGGCAATGTACGCCCTCAACTACCAGTCCGGCATGGGCCCCCATCTGGTAAACGGGCCGCAAAACCAGGCCCGTGGCGGCACCCTGGCCGACCTGGGCAAACGGGTACTGGCCATGGCAGAGGCCGTCGGCTTCCCCGCCGATGAAATTCCCCAGGGCATGTATCCCCTCTCCCTGCCCTACGCCTCCGCCAACCCGGAGTTCGCCCAGGCCGTGAACGCCACCCCGGTCAACGGTGACCAGATCACCATCAAGACCGCCAAGGGCAACGAGAAGAGCGTCAAGACCCAGGTCCCCGCCTACTTCCGCGACTACGCCACCCTGCGCTGGAGCGGCAGTGACAACCTGCTGGTCCCGGCCGCCGTGGGCGGCATCCTGCTCAAGGAAGTGATGTGGTCCCAGGATTTCCTGGGGGGCATGCACGTGGCCGAGACCGATGAAGAGGTGGAAGCCGCGTCCGCCACCATGGATCAGGACGGCAAGCACAAGCTGGGGGTTTCTGCCGCCGACGGCTTCAACGGCATGATGCTGACCGAGCAGTCCATCGACAAGCTCGCCATCCTGCAGGGTCAGCTCGGCTTTGACGGCAAGACCCTGGGCGCCAAAATCACCCCGCAGTACGATCCGGCCAAGGGGGTTGTCTACTTCCCTCATCAGGTGAAGGTGACCGAGACCAGCAAGAACGACGCCGGTGCCATCGGCAAGCTGGAGGTCGTGGACGGCTCCGCCCAGTTGCGCGACGCCTGGATGCTGCTGTGGCCCCTCTCCGAGTTCTACGCCTTCAGCGATCAGCGCACGGCCAACACCAATCAGAACCCGGCCTTCCACGCCGTGTTTGACGGTACCCCGTTCGCCGCCGCTCCGGCTGCCAACCAGACCAACGATCTGGGCAAGGCGGTGGCGGGCAGCGATGCCTTCTCCCTGGCCCTGAACCTCTCCAACCTCACCTTCAAGAACCTGCTGGCCCTGCACTTCGAGCCCAAGGCCGGCACCCTGGTCGACAGCTGGCAAGCTGGCAAACAGGCCGGGCACGTCACTACCTTCGACGCCGCCTACGCCCTGGTCGCCCTGCAGATCTTCCAGCGCGCCCAGGATGCGCTGCCGGTGGGTTACGCCGCCGGTGACAATGGCGAGCTGAACCTCAAGACCCCACAGGGTGAGCAGGCGATCGCACTGGTCCGCAAGCAGGCCGATTTCATCCTCGCCAACCTCAAGGGCAAGAACGGCCTGGTCCATGACGGTCTGACACTGGGCGGCAAGCTTGACGCCGGTCAGTCCATCGACGCGCAGTTCGCCGCCATCCGTGGCCTGACCGCCGCCTTCCTGGCCACCTCGGATGCCAAGTACCGCACCGCGGCGCGCGAGCTCTTCATCGCCGCCGACAAGGCCTACTTCAATGCCAAGGCCGGTACCTGGCTCGCCGGCAAGCAGGGTGAATACACCCCCTGGACCCAGGCCGCCATCTCCGGCGCCCTGCGCTCCGCCATGCTGAACCTGCGCAACGAAGGGGCCGAGAAGGCACCCGAGCTGGAGCTGGCACAGCTGACCCAGCGCTACGTGAGCTGGTTCCGCGGCACCGTCAACGGCGGCATGCAGATGGCCGAATGGGTCGGCGACTCCGGCGAGAACGTCATCGAGGGTGCCGGCAGCGACACCGACGAAGATGGCGTCCCGCAAGTGACCGCCGCCGGTGGCAAGCATGGCACCGCCATGGTGATGGCCGGCAAGGCCCTGGTCAGCGAGAAATAAATCGACCACCAATAGAAAGGGAGCCCAGGGCTCCCTTTTTTTGTCTGTGTCGACGAGGTTAGCCGAGCTTGGCCAGCATCGGCTTGGTCACCAGCACGATGCCCTGCTCGGAGCGGTAGAAGCGGCGTGCATCCTCGTCCGCGTTCTCCCCCACCACCAGGCCGTCTGGCAGCTTGCACCCCTTGTCCACCACCACCCGGCGCAAGCGGCAACCAGCCCCGATCTCGACCCCGGGGAAGATCACCGCCTGATCCAGGGTACAGAAGGAGTGCACCCGCACGTTGGTGAACAACACCGAGTTGAGCACGAAGGAGCCGCTCACGATGGAGCCCCCCGCAAACATGGAGTTGATGGTCATGCCGTGCTGGCCGTTTCTGTCCTGCACGAACTTGGCCGGGGGCGACATGTTCTGGCTGGTCCAGATGGGCCAGTTCTCGTCATAGATGTCGAGCTCGGGCACCACGGAGGCAAGGTCCATGTTCGCCTCCCAGAACGAATCCAGGGTCCCCACGTCGCGCCAGTAGGGTTTTTGCCCCTCCTTGGCCCCGACACAGGACATGTTGAACGGATGGGCAAAGGCCTTGCCCTCCCCCACGATGCGCGGGATCACGTCCATGCCGAAGTCGTGCTTGGACTCCTGGTTGTGGATGTCCTCTTCCAGCAACTGGTAGAGGTACTCCGCCTCGAAGATGTAGATGCCCATGGAGGCCAGCGAGCGATCCTCGCAGCCCGGCATGGCAGGCGGATTGGCCGGTTTCTCCACGAAGGCGCGGATCTTGCGTTGCTCGTCGATGTCCATGACGCCGAAGGCCGATGCCTCGCAGCGCGGTACCTCGATACAGGCCACCGTCACCTTGGCGCCGAGGCGCACGTGATCGAGCAGCATGGCGGCGTAGTCCATCTTGTAGATGTGATCCCCTGCCAGCACCACGATGTACTTGGGACCGTAGTCACGGATGATGTCGACGTTCTGGTAGATGGCGTCTGCGGTGCCGCGATACCAGTGCACCTCGTCCACCCGCTGCTGGGCGGGCAGCAAGTCGATGAACTCGTTCATCTGGTAGCGCAGGAAAGACCAGCCCGATTGCAGGTGGCGCAACAGACTGTGGGACTTGTACTGGGTCACCACACCCACCCGGCGGATGCCGGAGTTGATGCAGTTGGAGAGCACGAAGTCGATGATACGGAATTTGCCGCCAAAGTGGACGGCGGGCTTGGCGCGGTTATCGGTCAACTGCTTCAGGCGGCTGCCCCGTCCCCCTGCGAGCACCAAGGCCATACTCTGATTCAATAGTTGCCGTGCTTTGGCGGTGTCTACGGGTTCTAGCAACATATCTACCTCTGCTCTGTTGGGGCTGTTTTCAACCCATCTTCGCTTTTTTTACAGACCATGAAAGTGTTTTCACTCACATTTAGTTGCATTCCGCCGGCGCTTTATCGTGGAGTTGCGTGAGTACTCATGTTTTGCGCCAGCGACTTGGTTAGAATTTCTACATCATGAACATCATCAAGGATGAAACGATGTTGAATAAACATGAGGGAAACCTGCTGCTGGTCAGCGCACTGGTCTGCATTCCCATGCTGCTGTTGCAGGGAGTGCTGCTCGCCCCCCCCGCCTCACCGCTCACCCTGCTGCTGGTCCTGATGACCACCCTGACGGGATTCGCCCTGCAGCTCTTTCTCACCCACAGCGTGCGCCGTGGAGAAAAGGCGAGGCAGGAGCAACGCTGGCTGCTGGCGCTGCAGCAGCGGGATCCCGCCATGCTCGACAGCGTACAGGCACAAACGGCTCTGCGCCAGCTCCTTGCGTCCTTCAATGAGGCCGAGATCGATGCCCACCGCCAGATCACCGAATTGCACAATCAGGCGACCCGGGACGAGATGACGGGGCTTGGCAACCGCCACGCCTTCCGGCGCGATCTGACCGAGCTGCTGCAACAGGAAAACACCCAGACCGCCATCCTGGTGCTCATCCGCGCCACCGAGCTCGGGACCCTCAACGCCCAGCGCGGCTTCCAGTCCGGGGATGCCTACATCCGGGACATCGCCGCCCTCATCAGCCACACCGTCAGCCGCTTCCCGGGCCACCGGGTCTATCGCATCTCGGGGGCCGATTTTGCCGTCCTGCTGCCCCCCCTGGCCCAGATCCCGCCCCATCTGCTGGGACGGGATCTGAAGCTCGCCTTCGATCGCTATCAGCACGATCACGAGCTCGAGAGCGCCGCCTACTCGGGCATGACCCGCTTGAGCAGCGAGCAGAAGATAGAGGCCATTCTGGCCCGGGCGGATCTCGCGCTGGCCCGCGCCCAGACAGAGGTGGTCAATGGCTGGGCCATCCAGCAGAACGACGAGGTGGTCGAGGTGCAGGGTCAGCGTCACTGGACCCAGGTGCTGACCGATCTACTGGAGCAGGAGAGCGTCAACTTCACCTGCCAGCCCATCCAGCCCCTGCATCGCGGCATGCTCGCCTATCACGAGATCTATCCCCGTTTCAGCAGCAGCGACGGCACCGTGCTGCCAAGCGATACCCTGCTCGCCATGGCGCAGCGGCTGGACATGGTACTACGCCTGACCCAGATGGTGATCCGCCACGTCATCCGCCAATACCGCGCCTTCGGAGGCCACAACAGCCGATGGGGTCTCAATCTGCCGGGCTCCCTGCTGCAAAACAGCGCCTTTCTCATCTGGCTGGATCACCAGTTGCAAAAAGACCCCGACATCGGGGCCAACCTGGTGTTCGAGCTCGACGAGGAGCACCTGGAGCGCAACCTGACCGGGTCCAGGCGGCTGTTCGAGCTGCTCAGGCGCCACGGCAGCCGCTCGGCCATCTGCAACTTCGGCAAGGGGATCGGCTCCTTCAGCCTGTTTCGCGAGCTCAAACCCGACTACATCAAGCTGGACCCCGGTCTCATCACCGAGCTGGAGCAGGATCTCACCAACCAGCAGTTCGTGCGGATGATCGTCGACGTCTCCCATCGCATGGGCTGCCTGGTGATCGCAGAAGGGGTGGAACAGATAGGCCAGAAGCAGATGCTGCAGAGCATGTATGTGGACGGCTTGCAGGGCTACCTCATCGCCCGGCCCCAGGAACTGGGACCGGAGATCGGTCAGATGGGGATCTTCACGGAGACGGTTTCAGCTTCAACAGGGTCAGAATGATGTCGTTGAGCTGGCGATAACGCTCCAGCTCCTTCTGATCGTAACGGGTCGCCAGCATGGTCGGGTTGTGGCGATGCTTGAGGTAGCGGTTGATCTGCAGGCGGTTGAACCCGGCCACCTTGTAGATCTGGCCGAGCAGGGCATTGAGCTCGTCGTCCGCCAGCCCGGCCCGGGTCAGGTAATCGGGTTGGGACGGGCTCTCCTGGCGGGCAGTGACCTTCTCCAGCTGGCCACGCTCCTGCAAATAGGTGAGCCACTGCTCCACGTAGAGCGGCTTGCAGCCCCCCAGCAGATTGAAGTACCCCACGGCATCGCAGCGGCACCCGCTCAGCAGCACCAGGGCCAGCTCGTCGCTGTCACACTGAAAGCTCACCGGGCCGCTCTGGCTCCAGTCCAGCGCCTGCACCTGGATCCTCCCCTGCGCCCCCGCCTTCGTGGTCACGTCAAAGACAAACATGGCACCTCCCGATCGGCAAAGGGTTGATGATGACCCATCCCCGGGACGGGTGCAAAGGCAAATCACCTTTTCATGGCCCATGGCGGCCATAAAAAAACCGACCCCCTTCCGGGGGCCGGCTCATCACAATCCGGCAGGACGGCTGACTCAGGCGTCCAGTTCCACCAGCGCCTTGGCCAGTTCGATGGGCTCGAGCTCCTGGCCTTCCAGATCGGCGTTCCAGTTCGGGCCGACCAGCACGTCGTCCTCGTCCAGATCGTTGATCCAGATGTCCAGGAACTCTTCGAGCTCGATCACTTCCGGCTCGTAATCCGCCCACTCGTCCACGCAGTGCAGGCGGGCATCCCCTTCGGCGGACCAGAGCGGCATCACGTCCGCATCTTCGAACTCGGCGGAGCGGCACACCACCCAGTCTTCACCGTAGCGCAGACCCCACACCTGACCCGACTCGCGGACTTCTTCGATGAACAGCTGGAAATTGGCGTCAAGATTGTCAGTTAGTTTGCTCATGGGGTCTCTCTCTTGCAAAGCAATGGCAGGCTGTCGGCCAGGGCTGGCCGAGAATGGGGCAGATGGTGTCCCAAAAGCCCCCCAGACTCAAGCCTTATCCCGAAAAAGCGGGGAGAAAGGCCGTCAGATGCGATATTTCGCCACCAGGGCCCCCAGCTCGTCGCAGGCCAGCGCCAGTTGCCCGGATGCCTGCTCGGTCAGCCGGTTTTGGGCCAGGGCATCCGCCGCCAGCTGAGTGATGGCCACCAGCCGCTGGTTGATCTCCTCCGCCGCCCGGCTCTGCTCCGCCGCCGCCGTGGCAATCTGCCCATTCATGGCAGTAATGGTGTGGACGGATCCATCGATGGCATTGATGGCGACATCCGCATCGCCGGCCCTGTCCGCCGTCGCGCGGGAGAGCTGCTGCAACTGGCTGATGCCGCTGACCACCTTGCCGGCCCCCTCCTGCAGCCGCTGGATCATCTGCCGGATCTCGTCGGTGGAGCTGTGGGTGCGGGTCGCCAGGGTACGCACCTCATCGGCGACCACCGCAAAGCCGCGCCCCTGCTCCCCGGCCCGTGCCGCTTCAATGGCGGCGTTGAGGGCCAGCAGGTTGGTCTGCTCCGCCACCCCGCGAATGACGTCGAGCACGGAGCCAATCTGCTGAGTCTCCTGCTCGAGGCGGCTCACCGCCTGCACCGTCTCCACCATTTCGTCCGCCAGCTGGCTGATGGACTCCCGGGTCTGGACCACCACCTCGCGGCCATGCTGGGCCAGATTGAGGGCCGAGTCCGCCGCGTCGGCGGCCTGGGCCGCGTGCTGGCCCACTTCGCGGCTGCTCACCGTCATCTGCTCCATGGCGCTGGCCACCCGCAGGGTATCCTGCTCCTGGCCGGTGACGATGGCGCCGGTACGCTCCACCACCTCGGCCAGCTGGTGGGCATGCACCCGGTTCTGATCCGCTATCTGCTGGCTGCGGGCCACCAGCTGCGCCATCTGGCTGGCGAAGAGGTTGAAGTTGATGCTGAGCTGGCTCAGCTCGTCACGCCCAGACTCTGGCAGACGTACCCGCAGATCCCCCTCCCCCCTGGCGATGTTGCCAAGGGCCGAGACCGAGCGGGAGAGGGGCACGACGATGCTGCGCACAATGAGGCCGACCACGGCAAACAGCAGGAGGGCCAGCACCAGCCCGATCCCCAGCAGGGTGTGCAGCACCTCTCGGTACTGGGCCTCGACGTCGTCCACATAGACGCCGGTGCCGATGATCCAGTCCCAGGGGGCGAAGCGCTTGATGTAGGAGATCTTGCGTACCGGTTCGTCCACCCCCGGCTTGGGCCAGTAGTAGGCCACCTCCCCCGCGCCCTGGGCCCGGGCCAGATCGGCGAAGGCGACGAACAGCCTGAGCCCCTGCTTGTCCTCCACCCCGGAGAGATCCTTGCCGTCCAGCTCGGGTTTCATGGGGTGCATCACCATGGTGGGGTGGCTGTCGTTGATCCAGAAGTAGTCATCGTTGCCGTAACGCAACCCCTTGATCAGCGCCAGCGCCTCGGCCTTGGCGCTTGCCTCGTCCAGCTCCCCCTTGCGTACCCTGGCTTCCAGCCCCGCCACCAGGCTGTAGGCGGTCTCCACCTGGGCCTGGGTCTGGCGGCTCTTCTCCCCCATCAGCCCCTGCTGATAGATCTGCAGGCAGAAGAACAGCAGCAGTCCCAGCAGCGCCAGCACCATCAGGGTCACCAGCGACAGACGCCGACCGATACTCCATTGTCTCAACATACCCTCGCCCCGCAGCAGCTACATATCCTTAACACAAGGTATGCCGCCGCGACGCGGGCTGTCCACGATGTCAGCAAAAGCGATGCCAAAAACATGATCCAGCCCCAAAAACAAGAAAGGGTGCCCAGTGGCACCCTTTCTCGTGGTCGACAGGAAGAGGTATCACCGCTCCCAGTACACCTCTTCCAGGCTGTCTTCCTTCTCCGGCAACCCGCGGGAGAGGCGCGGGCTGCTCTGGGCCAGCACCTCGTAGCTCACCCGGTTGGCGTACTTGCACACCTGGGCCAGAGAGGAGTAGGTCAGGAATTCCGAGAGATGCTTGGCGGAGTTCGGCACGTTCATGCGGTGATAGGCGTTCGCCACCATGTCGTGCAGCACGGCGGACAGCGCCCCGTCCCCTGCCCCGTTGGTGTTCTTTATCTTCTCCGGGCCGCCCATGTAGGGGGAGATGTGGGAGTAGATACGCGCAGGCTTGCGGCACTTGTCCCGGGCCATGGGGCGGCTGAACTCGTACATGTTGAATTCGGGGATGACGCCGGGCAGCAGGGTGTGGGTGGTCTCGCGCTTGTAGTCCTCGTCGGTGTAGCTCGCCATGTAGAGGCCGATGGGGCCGGCGGTGCAGAGCACCATGTCCGCCCAGTCCAGCGCCTTGTCGGCCGCGCCGAGGGGATCCTTTATCCCGGTCAGGGCCTCCGCCTCGTCCTCGTTCATGGCGAGCACGGTCACGTTCTCGCTGATGAAATCGCGCCACCACTGGGGATTCTCGTCGATGACGAAGCGGGTGCCCAGGGTCAGCACCACGGGCAC
Organism: Aeromonas sp. FDAARGOS 1418; assembly: GCF_019048585.1. Classification (NCBI taxonomy): domain Bacteria; kingdom Pseudomonadati; phylum Pseudomonadota; class Gammaproteobacteria; order Aeromonadales; family Aeromonadaceae; genus Aeromonas; species Aeromonas sp. FDAARGOS 1418. The sequence continues at coordinate 3,441,874 of NZ_CP077387.1, forward strand.
CCCGGCCTCGCGGGCATAGCGCACCGCGGCCATGGCGGCCTCCTTCATGGGCGTGCCGTCGGCGCCGCGCACCAGGTAGGCGGTGATCACCAGGGCCGAGGCCTCCTTGATGATGGTCTCGGGGATGTGGTCCACATCCAGGTGATCCATCTTGCCGGCGTTGATGCCAAAGCTGCGCTCTCCCCCTTCGGTGATGAAGGTGAAGCAGCGCCCGACCGGGCCGTCCACCGGCTGCAGGTAGTCGAGGTTGACCCGGGAGGAGGTGTTGCACAGATAGCGATAGGCATAGCTGCCGATGCGGATGTCCTGGCTCATGACGCCAAGCAGGATGGAGTGGGAGTCCGCCAGCACGGAGTAGTTGTGCATGGTGTTGCCGATGGTGCCGCCGGCAAATTCGCTCACCACCATGTTGTTGGCCTTGAGCTCGTCGTAGACCAGCTCCGCCACCTCGTCGGAGATGAGCATGGAGTGGCCCTTGCTCAGGCCGTACCGGTTCAGGAAGTCTTCGTCCACATGGGCTTCGATATCCACCAGAGTCTGATCGATGCCCACTACATAGGCCTTGCCCAGTTCGGTGAGCTGGGAATTCTGCGGGATCAGGGGATCACGTCTGTCGACCGGGAAGTAGTGTTTGGACTTGCGCTGACCGGGAAATTTCATGGCAATCTTCTGTGCTCTGGGGAAAAGAGGGGCGGGATTTTAACACAATCCACCACGCCGAAAAGTCGCACGATTGAATTTTGAGGTCAGTATAGACAAGGGCTTGCGAGGAAAACGTTTGACTTGCCTGCCACAAAAAACCACCCCGTGACGGGGTGGTGTTGCGGGATGACATTCAGCTTGCCGAGAGCCCCTGCACCAGGGCCAGCACCGAGAAAATCCCCAGCGACAGCCAGAAGAAGAGGGTGCCGAAGAGGCGCGGCATGTTGGGAGCTCTGGGAATCTGGATGCCGATGGCATGCAGGATGCGACCCACCAGCAGCAGCACACCACCCAGGTGCAGCCAGAGCGCACCGACCCCCGCCAGTTCGCACAGGGCCATCAGCAGCAGGGTGAGGGGCACGTACTCGGCAAAGTTGCCGTGGGCGCGGATCGCGGCCAGCATCTCGGGGGCTTCCCCCTCCCCTATCATCACCCTGAACTGGGCGCGGCGCTTGACCACCCAGAAGGAGAGCAGCAGGAACAAGAGCCCGAGCAGGCCGGCGTAAATCAGCGTGATATGCATCATCAGGACACTCCTTTATCGTTGAATCCGAACGTCCGCCACGTCGGGCACCGGATGAGAACGGCCATCATGCCAGCTCGCGACAGATGAGGGAAACCATCATGCGGATATGGGCCTGATCGCTGTTGAGGGCCGGGATGTATTCAAACTGCTCGCCACCGGCGGCCATGAAGATCTCCCGGTTCTGCACCTGGATCTCCTCCAGGGTCTCGAGGCAATCCGCCGAGAAGGCCGGGCAGATGACATCGAGCCGCTTGACGCCGCGAGAGGGCAAGTCGCCCACGGTCAGGTCCGTGTAGGGCTTGAGCCACTCCTCCTTGCCAAAGCGGGACTGGAAGCTCGCAGTCCACTGCTCCGGGGCCAGCCCCAGCGCCTCCGCCAGCAGGGCGGCGGTGCGCCTGCACTGATGACCATAAGGATCCCCTTCCCGCTCGTAGCGCTCGGGAATGCCGTGGAAGGACATCAGCAGATGCTCCCCCTGGCCGTGCTGCTCCCAGTGGCGACGCACGCTCATGGCCAGCGCCTGGATGTACTCCGGGTGGGCATGGTAATCGCGGATGAGCCGCACCACCGGCAGATTGCGTTCGGTTTTCATCGCCCTGGCCCAGGCGTCGAACACCGAGGCGGTGGTACTGACCGAATACTGGGGATAGAGCGGCAGCAGGATCACCCGGTTGACCCCCTGGGCCTTGAGGGCCTGCCAGCCATCGGCCAGCGACGGGGCGCCATAGGTCATGGCGAGCGCCACCGGCACCTCGACCCCTTCCCGCTTGAGCTCGTGCTCCAGGGCCGCGCGCTGCTGCTGGCTGATGACCATCAGGGGGGAACCCTGCTCGGTCCACACCTGCTGATAGAGCTTGGCCACCTTGGGGGAGCGGGTCGGCAGGATGATGAAGTGAAGCAGGGGGCACCAGAGGTAGCGCGGCAGGTCGACGACCCGCTGATCGTGCAGAAACTGGCTGAGAAACGCCTTGACCGCCGCCGTGGTCGGCGCGGCCGGGGTACCCAGATTGACCAGCAAGATCCCGGTTTTCGTGGTCACGTTAGCATCCTGTCGTTCTATGTCGTGGGAATGGAATGCAAGAAAGGGCCCGGTATGGACCCTTTTCTCACCCTCGCAGCCAGCCGGCGAACGGCTGCGTCCTGCCGGCCCTGAATGGCTTAACCGAGAATGGTGGCCAGTTGCTGGCTGACCAGATCCACCGGCTGGGTGCCGTCGATCTTGACGTAACGGGTGTTGCCCGCTTCCGCTTCCTTGCCATAGAAACCGATGAGCGGCGCGGTCTGCTGATGGTAGACATCCAGACGCTTGCGCACTGTGGTCTCTTCGTCGTCGGCACGGATCACCAGATCCTCGCCGGTCACGTCATCCTTGCCTTCCACTTTCGGCGGGTTGAACACCACGTGGTAGGTACGGCCGGAGCCGGAGTGCACGCGGCGGCCGCTCATGCGCTTGACGATCTCTTCGTCCGGCACGTCGAATTCCAGCACGAAGTCCACGGTCACACCGGCATCCTTCATGGCTTGCGCCTGGGGAATGGTGCGTGGGAAGCCGTCCAGCAGGAAGCCGTTGGCGCAATCCGGTTGCGCGATGCGTTCTTTGACCAGGCCGATGATGATGTCGTCGGAGACGAGCTGACCTGCGTCCATCACGGCTTTGGCCTTGAGGCCCAGCTCGGTACCCGCCTTGATCGCCGCACGCAGCATGTCGCCGGTGGAGATCTGCGGAATACCGTGTTTTTCCATGATGAACTGAGCCTGGGTACCCTTGCCGGCGCCCGGAGCTCCCAACAGAACAATGCGCATACACGCTCCTAGTTGATTGGTTATTCAATTCTTGAGAAGGCAAAAAACTACACGTTTTCGCCCGTATTAACAAGCTCGCCCCGTGTGAGTGGCCAGATTATCACCACACTCCCGCCCCGTCTCTGCGACCAAAGACGCAGACGACGACCACGAAAAATGATTGAAAATGCAGCAGCGCACCAGAGGGGAACGGCCAAAAAAAAGCCCACTGTCATGCAGTGGGCCAATCACAATCACATCACGCCTGGAGTAGCAGACGGTTGATACGGGAGACGAAGCTCGCCGGATCATTGAGGCCGCCCTGCTCCGCCAGCTGGGCCTGCTCGTGCAGGAGGGAGACCCACTCGCCAAACAGGCTCTCATCCTCGATGGTGCCGAGCTTCTTCACCAGGGCATGGTCGGGGTTGAGCTCCAGGATGTACTTCTGCTCCGGCACCGGCTGACCGGCGGCGCGCATCAGCTTGATCATCTGGGTGCTCATGCCGTGGGCGTCGGTGACGATGCAGGACGGCGAGTCGGTCAGACGGTGGGTGACGCGCACCTCTTTCACCGCCTCCCCGAGGCTCTTCTTGACCCGCTCCACCAGACCGGCGTTGGCTTTTTCGGCCTCCTCCTGCGCCTGCTTGGAGGCGTCGTCTTCCAGATCCCCGAGATCCAGTTCGCCACGGGTGACGGAGACCAGCTGCTTGCCGTCGAACTCGGTCAGGTGGCTCATCAGCCACTCGTCCACCCGCTCCCACATCAGCAGCACTTCGACGCCCTTCTTGCGGAAGATCTCGAGGTGCGGGCTGTTCTTGGCAGCGGCATAAGAGTCGGCGGTGATGTAGTAAATCTTCTGCTGACCTTCCTTCATGCGGTCAACGTAATCCTCGAGCGACACGGTCTGGGCTTCGCCCTCACCAGCGGTGCTGGCAAAGCGCAAGAGCTTCGCGATCTCTTCCCGGTTGGCGTAATCCTCGGCCGGGCCCTCTTTGAGCACGTTACCGAACTCGCTCCAGAACTTGGCGTACTTCTCGCCGTCGTCTTTCGCCAGCTTGGAGAGCATGGTCAGGACGCGCTTGGAGCAAGCCTTGCGCAGGGAGGCGGTCACCTTGTTGTCCTGCAGGATTTCACGGCTGACGTTGAGCGGCAGATCGTTGGAGTCCAGCACCCCTTTCACGAAGCGCAGGTAGGTCGGCATAAACTGCTCGGCGTCGTCCATGATGAAGACGCGCTGCACATAGAGTTTCAGACCGTGCTTCTGTTCGCGGTTGTAGAGATCGAACGGCGCACGGGCCGGGATGTAGAGCAGGCTGGTGTACTCCTGGGCCCCTTCCACCCGGTTGTGACCCCACAGGAGCGGATCTTCGAAGTCGTGGGCGACGTGCTTGTAGAACTCCTGGTACTCCTCGTCCTTGATGTCCTTCGGGTTGCGGGTCCAGAGCGCGGTGGCGCGGTTGACCTGCTCCCACTCCCCCGGGGTGCCGACGATGGTTTCACCGTCTTCTTCCCGATCCGGCGTACCCTCCTTGAACATCTCCACCGGCACGCTGATGTGGTCGGAATATTTGCTGACCACGGAGCGCAGGCGCCAGTCGTCCAGGAACTCCTCTTCATCGCTGCGCAGGTGCAGGATGACGTCGGTGCCGCGACCGGCTTTGGTCACGTCAGCCACGGTGAAGGAGCCTTCCCCTTGTGATTCCCACTGCACGCCCTGCTCCGGCGCGGTGCCGGCGGCGCGGGAGACCACGGTCACCTTGTCGGCCACGATGAAGGCGGAGTAGAAGCCCACCCCGAACTGGCCGATCAGCTGGGAATCCTTGCCCTGGTCACCGGAGAGGTGCTTGAAGAACTCGGCGGTGCCGGACTTGGCGATGGTGCCCAGGTGCTCGATCACCTGAGCACGGGTCATGCCGATGCCGTTGTCCGAAATGGTCAGGGTCTTGTTCTCTTTGTCCACCACCAGGCGCACGCGCAACTGGCCGTCGTTTTCGAACAAAGAGGCATCGGAAAGCGCCTTGAAGCGCAGCTTGTCCGCCGCATCGGAGGCGTTGGAGATCAGCTCGCGCAGGAATACTTCTTTGTTGGAGTAGAGGCTGTGAGCCATCAGGCTCAGCAGTTGTTTGACTTCAGTCTGAAAGCCGTGGGTTTCGGCGTGAACACTTTGGGTCATCGACCAGTCCTCAAAACGTCGGGTTGAACAGATTCCCAAGCTAGATGGGGTTGGCCTTTCAAATATCAAGGGGCTTGCGTGCAAACTTGAGAGCAAATTTGCGCACCGGCCCCTCGCTTGGCCACACATGCAACCCCCTCCCGGCCTCCCCCTTCGCCTCCCCCTTCACAACGGGGAGGTGCACCGTCGTCCCCTGTCTGGCGAGGAGGGTCAGATTGGGATCGAGTGTGGAGCCAATAGCGGGGTCAGCCTTGCTCTCCCCTGCCAAGGGGAGGGCTGAGGCGGGGTTCGTTGCTTTCTCCCCTGCCAAAGAGAGGAGTGGGGCAGGATCCATTGCTCCCTCCCCTGCCAAGGGGAGGGCCGGGGTGGGGTTCGTGGCCTCTTTAGCTCAGGCGCTGGCGCCCCATCAGGGAGTGGGAGAGCGTGGTGCCATCCACCAGCTCCAGCTCCCCGCCCACCGGCACACCGTGGGCGATGCGGCTCACCTCCACCCCGGCGGTGCGGGCCATGTCGGCGATGTACCAGGCGGTGGCATCCCCCTCGATGGTGGGGTTGGTGGCGAGGATCAGCTCCTTGATCTGCTCCTCTTGCAGGCGGCGCTCCAGGATATCGAGCCCCAGCTCCTCGGGGCCGATGCCGTCAAGGGGCGACAGATGGCCCATCAGCACGAAGTAGCGGCCGGAGAACTGGCCGGTCTGCTCGATGGCCGCCACGTCTGCCGGGCTCTCCACCACGCAGAGCAGACCGTTCTCCTCGCGCTTGGGATTGGCGCAGATCTCGCAGCGATCGTTCTCGGTGAAGGTGCGGCAGTGGCTGCAATGACCGATTTCGGTCAGCGCCCGATTGAGCAGGGAGGCCAGACGCAGGCCGCCGCTGCGCTCGCGCTCCAGCAGGGTGAACGCCATGCGCTGGGCCGATTTCGGGCCCACGCCCGGCAAGACCTGCAGCGCCTTCATCATCTCATCGAGCAGGGGACTGAATTTCATGGGGATATCCTTTGATGCCGCGAAGAGAGGCGCCGCCCCAGGGGCATCGGCAAGCCGTCTCTCCAACCTCTTTTGTTGGCGCAGGACTATACCAGCCCAGGGCCGCCAATGGCAGATCCCGCCCGCAGGCGCCTCGCCGCCGAGACGCACCGGGAAACCGGGCTGACCTCCGTTTTTCAGGGCCGGCAGGCCCCCGCCAGCCCCCGCAAGGGGTAAAACAGCCCCCAAGGTGTTCAATTTTTCTACTCGATTGACCGCAATCGTTAAATAAAACCAAACAAAAAACCTGCGTGTTGGCCCCGCCATCCTCGACTTGCCCCCTTCAGGGGCCGGTTCAGCGCCCCGGGGGTGCGGCGCCGCCTGCCCTCACACGCCGATCGCTGGCGGAGCAGGCTCACAGGATCGCAAAGAAGCGCCGCATCTGGCACTCAAACAGGGGCGAGATCAAGGTATTGGGGACCAGGGCCCCGGTAAACTTGGCCCTCGCGGCAGGATGAGAGGCCCGCTTCCCTCCACTGCCCAGGCTACGCCCCTTCTATCGCGACGCAGCCCGTTGCCCCCCGTTCGTTGCACCCGATGGCCCATGCCGTGGCGGCAGGCCAGCAGATGGGAGTTCGATATCGCATGACATCCCCCAGGATGATCGCCGGATGGCCGCCCCTGTCGGCCCTCCCCAGCCTCCCTGTCATAAGGGAGGGTTCCCTGCCCCCCGGTTATGAGGGAGGGGCGCTGGCCCCTCTTTGGATGGAGCCATGACCACGTCGACACGCCTTCGGCTGCGCCGCGAATTTCATATCGACGGCATAGTTCAGGGGGTCGGCTTTCGCCCCTTCGTCTATGGGCTGGCGCTGCGCCACGGCCTTGCCGGTTATGTGTTGAACGATGCCAATGGCGTCACCATTGGCGCCGAAGGCTCCCCTGAGCAGCTCGCCAGCTTTGCCCGCGAGCTGCGGGAACTGGCGCCGCCACTTAGCCGCATCGATCATTTCAGCGAGCGGGAACTGCCCTTCGCTCATGATCCCGACTTCGATGGCCAATTTCATGGCCAGTTTCGAATTAAAGCGAGCCAGCAACAGAGTGCGGCCACGGTCGCCATCTCGCCGGATCAGGGAATGTGTGAGGCGTGCGCCCGGGACGTGGCCAACCCCAACGATCGCCACCACCACTACCCCTTTACCAACTGCACCCACTGCGGCCCGCGCTACACCATTATCCGCCGCCTCCCCTACGACAGACCCCACACCGCCATGGCCGGCTTTGCCATGTGCCCGCGCTGCGCGGCAGCCTATGAAAATCCGCTGGACAGACGCTACCACGCCCAGCCGGTGAGCTGCCCCGAGTGCGGGCCGCATCTGACCTGGCGCAGCGGCCACGGCGATGCCCTGGCCGAGCGCGAGGATGCCCTGCACGAAGCTGCAAGCGCACTGCAAGCGGGGGCGTTGATTGCGGTCAAGGGGATGGGGGGGTATCACCTGATGTGTGATGCCCGCAATGAACAGAGTGTTGCCAGATTACGAATGCTCAAACGGCGCGAACGCAAACCGCTGGCGGTGATGATGGGCTCCCTTGCCGAGGCCAAACTGCATGTCACCGGCAGCGAAGACGAGTGGCAACTGCTCACCTCTCAGGCCAGACCCATCACCCTGCTGCGCAAGCGCATTAACGATGATCGGCTCTCAGAATCCCTACTGACAACCGCGCCGCTGGCCGAGAGGATCGCCCCCGGCATCCCCTACCTTGGCATCATGCTCCCCTATACCCCGCTCCATCAGCTGCTGCTGGATGCCTGCGCCATCCCGCTGGTGGCCACCAGCGCCAATGGTCGCGGCAGCCCGATCCTTATCGAGTGCGAGGCTGTGGTCAGGGAGCTCGGCAGCGAGATTGACGGCATCCTGGATCACAACCGCCCCATCCTGCACCCGTGCGACGACAGTCTGGTGCAGTGGGCAGGCGGGCGGCGCCAGATGTTGCGGCTAGCCCGGGGCTATGCCCCCTGCACCCCCAGCCTGCAAGAGGCAGTCAGGGTGCCGCTGCTGGCGGTCGGGGCGCAGCAGAAGAACCAGCTGGCGCTCGCCTTCGGCCGCCAGCGCATCTACAGCCCCTATATCGGCGATCTGCACAGCCTGCCGATGCAGGAGCACTTCGAGCAGACCCTGGCGACCTTCCGCGATCTCTACGATCTCAAGCCCGAACTGCTGGTATCGGACTGCCACCCCGGCTACCTCAGCCACCAGTGGGCCAAGGGCTATTGCCGTGATCACAATGCAACCCATCTCGAGGTGCAGCACCATCACGCCCACCTGCTGGCTGTGATGGCCGAGCACAACATCACAGGCCCGGTGCTGGGGGTGGCCTTCGATGGCACCGGCCTTGGCGATGACGGCACCCTCTGGGGCGGCGAGCTGCTGCTGGCCGACGTTCAAAGCTTTACACGGGTTGCCCACCTCAAACCCTTCAAGCTCATCGGCGGCGAAGCGGCCATCCGCGAGCCGGTGCGCCAGCTGCTGGGGCTGCTGTTCGAATTCTATAGCGTGGAGGAGATCAGTGCCCTCGATATGCCGGCGATCAAGCAACTGCCCGCTGGGCAGATCAACAATCTGCACCAGCTCTGGCGCTTGGGTCGCAACGCCCCCCATACCAGTTCCATCGGTCGGCTGTTCGATGCGGTGGCGGCGCTCTTGGGGGTGATCGACACCCCGGATTACGAGGGCGAAGCGGGGCTCTTGCTGGAGGCGGCCGCCTTGCAGCTGGCCCCCGATGAACAGCCCTTCCCCCTCGCCTTTGACCTCCGCCAATCAGCGGAAGGGCCGCTGCAGATCGAGTGGGCAGAGCTCATCCATACCCTTGTCAACGAGCGGCGCAAAGGCACCTCCACTGCCAGCCTGGCCGCCGGTTTTATCCGCGCCATCAGCAATCTGGCCGTTGCCCTTGCCGAGCGCTTCCCCGGCTATCCGGTGGCGCTCGGGGGCGGCGTCTTTCAAAACCGGGTGCTGATGGACGAACTTGTGCCCGCTCTCGAAGCCGCCGGCCGGCAGGTATTGACCAGCGAAACCCTGCCGCTCAATGACGGTGGCATCGCCGCCGGTCAGCTCTGGTTTGCCATTCACCATCTTGCCACGCACCGCCCAACCACAGCCGGTTGTGCCACCTTGTCGGAGTCCTGAAATCCATGTGTCTATCCATCCCCTCTCAGGTGGTGCAGCTGCACCCCGAAGATAACTGCGTCACCGTCGACACCCTGGGAGTGCAGCGGCGCGTCAGCTGCATGCTGCTCGAAGAGCCTCTCCAGGTGGGCGACTATGTGCTGCTCCATATCGGCTTTGTGATGAGCAAGATTGACGAAGAGGAGGCGCAGGCCAGCCTCGAGAGCTTCCGCCAGATGGTGGCCCTTATCCCTGCGCAGGATATCTTGCCATGCTGACCTTGAATGATCTCTTTCAGGGTTTTCGCCAGCCCGAGGTGATCCGCGCCCTCGCCGCCCAGATCACCGAGCTTGCCAAATTACTCCCCGAACCGCTGCGGGTGATGGAGGTATGCGGCGGCCATACCCACACCATCATGAAGTACGGCCTGCACCAGCTGCTGCCAGCCAGCATAGAGTTCGTCCACGGCCCCGGCTGCCCGGTCTGCATCATGCCCAAAGAGCGCATCGATCAGGCCATCGAGCTGGCGAGCCAGCCCAGCGTCATTCTGGTCACCCTGGGGGACATGATCCGGGTACCGGGCTCCAAAGGCACGTTGGCCCAGCAGCGGGCCAAGGGGAGCGATATCCGCCCGGTCTATGACCCCCTCGATGCCCTGCGCATCGCCAAGGAGAATCCGGAGAAAACCGTGGTCTTCTTCGCCATCGGCTTCGAGACCTCTACCCCCATGACGGCCGCCTTGCTGGCTGCTGCGGAAGAGCAAGGGATCGAGAACCTCCTGTTTCATATCAACCATGTGTTGGTGCCGCCCGCCATTCATGCGGTGATGGCCGACGGGGTGGCCAAGGTGAACGCTTTTATCGGCCCCTCTCACGTCAGCGTCATCACCGGCGCCGATATCTACCTGCCCATCGTCGATCGTTATCAGGTGCCTGTGGTGGTGAGCGGTTTCGAGCCGGTGGATGTGATGGAGGCGCTCTTGATGATGGTGCGCCAGAAGGTGGAGGGTCGCTACGCGCTGGAGGTGCAATACAGCCGCGCCGTCACCGCCAGCGGCAATAAAGCCGCCCAGCGGATGGTCGAGCGCTTTTTCGAGACCCGCGAGCACTTTCGCTGGCGAGGTCTGGGGGATATCAACGCCTCCGCCCTGCGCCTGCGCGATGCCTTTGCCAGGCGCGATGCGGAGCGTCGCTTTCAACTCAATGAAACCCCCATCGATGACCACAAGGCGTGCCAGTGCGCCGATATCCTGCGCGGCCTGGCCAAACCGAACCAGTGCAACGTCTTTGGCCGGGGCTGCACCCCGACCCAGCCCATGGGCAGCTGCATGGTCAGCTCCGAAGGGGCCTGCAATGCCTACTACCGATATATGGGGATCCAATGAGAGATATTCAGTCAAGCCACGGCGGTCGGGTGATGAGGAGAGATGAACCAGCCTGTTTCTGCAATCTTGTGGAGAACCAGACCCGATGAGAGAAATCCAGTTAAGCCACGGCGGCGGCGGCGTGGAAATGAACCAGCTGATAAGCCACCTCTTCTTTCGCCACTTTGGCAACGATATCCTGCTGCGCGGTGAAGATGCCGCCCTGCTGCCGGTAAGCGGCCCCGTTGCCTTCACCACCGACAGCTTTACCGTCTCGCCGCTCTTCTTCGAGGGGGGCGATATCGGCAAGCTGGCCATCGCCGGTACGGTCAACGATCTGGCCATGATGGGGGCCAAACCCGAGTATCTGAGCGCCAGCTTTATCATCGAGGAGGGCTTCCCCTACGCCGATCTCGCCCGCATCGTCGAGTCGATGGCAGCAGAGCTTGCCAAGAGCGGCGCCCATATCGTCTGCGGCGACACCAAGGTGGTGCCCAAGGGAGCGGCAGACAAGATCTTTATCAACACCAGCGGGGTCGGTAGCTTCCCGCTGCCTGAGCAGAGCCGGGGCATCTCGGTCCGCAACCTCAAGGCCGGTGACGCCATTCTGGTGTCGCGGGATATCGGCAGCCACGGCGCCTGCATCCTGATGGCCCGCGACGCCCTGCAACTGGGATCTGATCTCAAGAGCGACTGCACCACCCTCTGGCCGCAGGTCGAAGCGCTGCTGCAGGCGGGCATTACCCCTCACGCCCTGCGCGATGCCACTCGCGGTGGCCTTGCCGCTGTGCTCAACGAGTGGAGCTGCGCCTCCGGTGTTGCCATCGAGCTGGAGGAGTCTGCCATTCCGGTGTGCGATCCGGTGCGCGGCCTGTGCGAGCTCTACGGTTTCGAGCCCCATGATCTCGCCAACGAGGGGACCATGGTGCTGGCCCTGCCTGCCGAGCAGGCGCAGGACGCACTGGGCATCTTGCGGCAATTCAACCCCGCCGCCAGCCAGATCGGCGTGGTGCAGGCGAGCGATCGCCACAAGGTGATCCTGAGCAACCCCTGGGGCAGCCGCCGTTATCTGGAGCTGCCGCAGGGGGAGCTGCTGCCGCGGATCTGTTGAGCAACCATGCCGTTACGTCAATTACAGGAAGGAGTCACTGCTCCTCCCCCTATCGGTTAAGGAGCCACCATGCACGAAATGTCTCTGGCCATGGCTGCCATCGATCTGGTGGCCGAGCAGGCCACCCAGCGGGGCTTTAACAAGGTGACCGCCCTCTGGCTCGAGGTCGGCAGCTTCTCCTGCGTCGACCCGGACACCATCGCCTTCTGTTTCGAGGCGGCCGCCAAGGGCACCGTGGCCCAAGGCGCCCAACTGCACTTTCTGCATCAGGCGGCAGAGGCCTGGTGTTACGACTGCAACCAGACGGTCACCCTCACCGAGCGCGGGCAGGCCTGTCCCGAGTGTGGCGGGTACAAATTACGAGTCGCGCAGGGTGATAGCCTGCGCATCACCGACATCGAGGTAAGTTGATATGTGTAGCGTATGCGGATGCGGCCAGGCGCGGATCGCCGGCCATGAGCACGATCACGAGCATGAACATCACCATAAACATGGTCATGAGCACGACCATCATCATGCTTATGACGCCCATCACCACCATGACCACGAGCAGAGTGCGCCGCGCACCCTGATCATTCACCACCACTATCACCATCAGGGGGATGTCCATCACCACTACCACGGGGTACAGGCACCAATAGGAGCAGAGGGTCATGATCACCCTCATGAGCACCACCATGATCACCCCCACGACCATCATCATGATCATGCCCACTCTCATGACCACGGCCATTCCCACGTACATCCCCATGATCACAGCCATGACCATGACCATCAGCAGGGCTCCCTGCACTACGGCAAAGGGGAAGCGGGCTTGTCGGTACCCGGCATCGGGCAGCGCCAGCTGATCGCCATCGAGATGGATGTGCTGGCCAAGAACAACGCGCTGGCGGCCCACAACCGCGAACACTTCGACGAGGCGGCCCAGCTGGTGCTCAACCTGGTATCGAGCCCGGGTTCAGGCAAGACCACCCTGCTGTGTGAAACCCTGCGCCAGCTGGCCGACAAGCGCCCCTGCGCCGTGATCGAAGGGGATCAGCAGACCAGCGCCGATGCGGATCGCATTCGTGCCACCGGCGTCCCTGCCGTGCAGATCAACACCGGCAAGGGCTGCCATCTGGACGCCAAGATGGTCCACGACGCCTGCCACCAGCTGCCCGCCAATGAAGGGGGCATCCTCTTTATCGAAAACGTCGGCAATCTGGTCTGCCCCGCCAGCTTCGATCTCGGCGAGAAGTACAAAGTGGCGATCCTCTCCGTCACCGAGGGGGAAGAGAAGCCCCTCAAGTACCCGGACATGTTCGCCGCCGCCCAGCTGATGGTGATCAACAAGATTGATCTGCTGCCCTACGTCAGCTTTGACGTGGCACGCTGCATCGAGAACGCCAAACGGGTCAACCCCTATATTCAGGTGATCCAGGTCAGCGCCACTACCGGTGAAGGGATGGATGCCTGGCTGAACTGGCTGGCCACGGCCTGAAGCAGAACCGGTTAAATGCCGCTGATAACGGTAGAAAACAAAAGAGGGAGGCTGATGCCTCCCTCTCTTTTATCTGCGCGCTTTGCCAACGGTTCTCTCTGTACAGAATGGCCAGCGACTCATACTCGCGTCCCCTCACCCTGGCCCTCTCCCCAGGGAGAGGGAACCGGTTTGTGGATGCCGCGGCTATACGACGCCCTCAACCCCCTCAGGGAGCTTCGAGCATAACAACCAGCCATATTTTCAAACCCCGAGATTTTCCAAACCCTAAACCCTGAGCGTGGTGAGATGGCACCTTCAACTCCCTTCTCCCCTTGCGGGAGAAGGGCTGGGGATGAGGGGGAAGCCAATCCTCAGGCCACGCTACGGGCCATCGCCTCCTGTTCCGCAGGCACCTCACCAAAGCGCAGCACCCGATGACAGATCTGACGCAGAAGTGCCTGCTGGTGACTGAAGACAAGCATGCCAAGCCCGCGCTGCTCGCACTCACGCATTAACTCCTGCCAAATATGGCGCTGGATTTGCGGATCCAGCTGGGCAGTCACCTCGTCGGCGACAAGCAACCGGGTGCGGGGATCGAGGGCGCGCAGCAGCGCGATGCGGGCCAGCTCACCACCTGAGAGCTGGCCGGGTTTACGACCGAGCCACGCAGGCTTGACCATAAAGCGGGTAAGTATGGCCTCATCGGGGCGCCATACATCCCACAGCGCCTGCCCGGTGGTGCGATAGGGATTGAAGGTGAGTTCCGGGTGCTGGGGCACCAGCTGGATGGGGTTATAACCTTTTACCTGTTCAGGCACCGGCTGCCCATCCAGCAGGATCTGCCCGCCGGCCCCAACCGGTTGCCAACTCGCCAATACCCGCCCCAGCGTAGTCTTGCCATGGCCACTCGGCGCAGAGATGCCGAGCCGTTCGCCCGCTTTCACCGTCAGCGATAACCCCTGCCAGAGGGGACGTTCCCCCTGGGCGATAGTGAGATTTCGTACTTCAAACATCAGGAAACCTCCGACACAGAGAAGAGCGCATTGAATTCCGGCAGTGCCTGCCAGTGGGCGCGGAGCATCTCGCTCCCCTGCCCCTGGCGCAGATGGTGGCAGCTCAAGGTATCGCTCACCTGCCCCTGATGCAGCGCCACAATGCGATCGGCAAACCGGGCCGCCAGCGCCAGATCGTGGGTCACCCAGAGGATACCGCTGCCCTGATTGGCCACTTCACGCAACTGGCCGAGCAGCAGACAGGCCAGCCCCTCGTCGAGCCAGGCGGTGATCTCGTCTGCCAGAATGTAGCGGGCACCACCGAGCGCCGCAGTGCAGGCCAGAATGCGCTTGGCCATGCCGCCGGAGAGCTGGCGCGGGTACCTGTCCAGGGTGGTCGCGGGCAGCTGGTAGCGCAGCAACTGCTCGCCGAGCCGCTCGCGAGAACCGCTCTGACCGCAGAGACGCGCCGCCCGGCCCAGCTGGCGCTCCACCGTCAACAGTGGATTGAGGGCGCTCACCCCTTGCGGCACATAGCAGAGGGTATGGCCGCGCAGACGGGCGCGGCTGGCATCGCACAGAGGTGTGCCATCGAGGGAGATGCGGCCGCGCATCCTCAGGTTGTCCGGTAGCAGGGTCAGGGCGCTTTGCAGCAACAGGCTCTTGCCCTCGCCGCTCCCCCCCACCAGCGCCACTATCTCCCTTGGCGCCAGTTGCAGGCTGATATCGGTCAGCAAAGGCTGCCAGCTGCGCCGCCCCAGCCAGGAGTAGTGGGCCGCCTCTATGGTCACCTGATCAAAACTCAGCATGGTTCACTCCTGTGCCACAACAGCTGTTGCAAGGCGCGGGTAGCCTGATCAAACAGCAGAACCAGCAGCAGCAACATCAGTCCCGGAAAGAGGGCCAGCCACCAGCCACCACCGGCCAGATAACGCAGGGCATCGGCCAGCAGTAGACCCAACGAGGCCTCATGGGCCGCCAGCCCAAAGCCGAGAAAGCTCAAGGCCGCGCTGTGCAGCACCGCATGGGGAAACATCAGCAAGGTGCCGATAAACCACTGGGGCAGCAACCCCGGCAGCAAGTGGGTGCACCAGCGACGCAGCGCCCCCATCCCCTGACAGCGGGCCAGCACCACATAGTCGCTGCAGGCGATCCGCCGCGCTTCTGCGCAGAGAATAAGCGCCAGCTTGGGCCAGTGGGTCAGTGCCACCGCCAGGATCACCCCGCGCATACCGCCCCCCACGGTAAAGCAGATGAGGATCAGCAGCAGCATATGGGGCAGCGCCAGCATGGCGTCGATCACCATTCGCACCGCCGCATCACATCTGGGGTGAATGAGCGACACGCTTGCCGCCACCATGGCCAGCAGGCCACTGCAGAGCGCCGTGCTGATGCCAAGCTCCAGACTGGTGAGGGTGCCCTGAAAGGCCCGCAACCAGAGATCCCGTCCCATCTGATCGGTGCCGAACCAGTGGGTCAGCGAGGGAGGCTGCTGGCGCGCCAGCAGATCCATCGGCACATCCTGATGAGAGAGGTTCCAGCCGTAGGCGGCCAGAAGCGCCAATCCAATCAGGGCTACAGCGAGGCGCACTATGGAGGGAAGCGGATTAAACAGCATGCTCACCCTCCCAGCCTCGATTGATGCGGGCCAGCAGCAGACAGGCCACCGTGTTGCCAATAAAGACCAGCAGGGTGCAGAAGAGCACGATGCCCATCAGCAAGGGGATATCGCCCCGCAGCCCCGCATCCACAGTGGCCTGGCCGAGCCCCGGATAAGAGAAGACCTTCTCAGCCAAGAGCGACCCGCCAATCAGCTCGCCTAGAGAGGCAAACTGCAGGCAGAGCGCCGGGGTCAGGGCGTGGCGCAGCACATGAAAACGCAGCATAGGCCAGCCGCCATCCCCCTGAGCGCGGGCATAGCGGATAAAGTCGCTCTCCAGCACCTCGGCCACCCGCCCCCGGGTATGCAGGGCAATATTGCCCAACCCGAGCAGGGCGAGCGTGGTCACCGGCAGCAACAGATGGCGCGCTCGCAATGCCCAATCTGCTTCCTCGGCAGCGAGCCCCGGCGTCCAGGCGCAGCAGACCGGCAACAGCGGCCAGTGCACCGCAAACAGCGCCAGCAGCAACAGGCCGACCCAGAAGGTGGGCAGGGAGGCGAGCAGATAGGCAAACCGGCAAATCAGGCGATCGGGCCAGCGATTGAGATAGCGACCGGCGCAGAGGCCCAGCAAAATCCCGAAAAAGCCGGAGAGCAGCCAGGCGCCCGCCAGCAGCAGGAAAGAGGCAGCAAAGCGCTGGCCTATGACTTCACCCACAGGCGCGTTGTAGAGCATGGAGTAACCGAGATCCCCATGCAGCACTTGGCTAAACCAGTGCCAATAGCGCAGCCAGAGCGGCTGATCCAGCCCCCAGCGGGCGGCGATGCGGGCGTACTGCTCCGGCGGCACATGGAGCAGATCGTTGCCGATATAGGCCTTGATGGGGTCGATGGGGGAGTAACTCAGCAGCACAAAGGTGGCGACCGAGACCAGACAGAGCAGCCCTGCCAGACGCAGCAGGGCTTTTAGAGTGGCAGTCATCATAGTGGGGAACTTAACGGCACGTCCACCGCCAATCCTGCAGGTTGTTGAGCAGTGACCAGCTACCGTGGATTTCCGGCGCCCCCTTGCCAAGGTCGATGCAGCGATTGGCCAGATAAGTGTGCTGCACGTTGAGCAGCCAGGCCCAGGCCGCATCTCCCTGCACTCCGGCGCCGGTCTTGCCATCCCACTCCACCTGCTGCCAGAACGGCACGGCCGCCTGCCAGTTCGGGGCATCCAGCGCCTGCTTGAGGTGGCTATCCACCACAGGGTTGCTGTAATAACCCGGGTTGTAGAACTCCACGCCGGCGGAACCGCTCTGGTAGTGGTGATAGAGCTCCATGGGATCCAGACTCCCCCACCCCATCAGCACCGGATTGGCGTGCATCTCCCGCTCCACCTGCTCCCAGCTGCCGGACTTGAGGCTCACCTCAAGGCCGATGGGTTTGAGCATGGCGCGCACCGCTTCCGCCAAATCCCGGCGGGTGCTGTCGCCACTGGTGTACCAGAGGGTAAAGGCGGCTCTCAGGTCGCCCTTGTGGCGAATACCGTCACTGCCCATCTTCCAGCCAGCCTCATCGAGCAGGGCGTTGGCATGGGCGGCATCGCCATCCTTAAAGGCGGTGGCTTTATTCAGCCATGGCAAGCCTTCTACCGCGCTGTAAGCGGGGATGGCGTGCCTTTCCAGCAGCTGGTCGGCCAGCAACTTGCGGTCGATGGCGTAGTTGATAGCGCGGCGCACCGCCACGTCCGAGGTCACGTCGTTGCCGATGGGATAACCCTTGGCATCCTTGCCACCCGCAGGCGGAATAGGGAAGACGATGCCACGGTTCTCCACGCTCGGCCGCACCCAGAGTTTGAGGGAAGCAGGCACGGTAGGCGCCAGCGACGGAGCAATGCGCACCACATCAAGCTGGCTGCTCTGGGCGGCAGCGTAGGCGCTCTCTTCGTCGATAAAGACAAACACCAGCCGCTTGAAGTCATTGCTGCCACCGGCGTAATAGGGGTTGGCCTCCACCACCAGCTGTTGACCGGGCAGGAAGCTCACCAGCCGGTAAGGGCCGGCGCCGACCGGATGGCGAGCGTAAGCTTTTGCGTCGTAATCCCGCTTCGACACTATCCCGAGCGATCCCAGCACGTTGACGAAGGTGCTCTGGGGGGCGCTAAGAGTCATGGCAACCTCGGTAGGCGAGAGCACTTTGGCCGAGACAAAGTTGCCCATATCGATCTTGCCGCCACCCTTGGCTGCGCTGTTGTAGGTGAAGGCCACGTCTTCGGCGGTGAGGGGCGCGCCGTTGGAGAATGTCAGGTTCGGCTTGAGGCGGATAAGCCACCCCTTGCCATCCTTGCTCGGGGTCACCGATTGGGTGAGCACGTTTTGCCAGCTGAGATCGGCGTTCTGTTTGAGCAGCGGACTGTGCAGCAACAGGTAGCTGCCGTGACTCCAGCCAAGCAGAGGGTCAAACCCTTCGGTGGGCTCACTGCCAATGGCGAGCTTGAGTTCGGCGGGGACGGGCTGGGCAGCCAGCGCCATGGTAGAGAAACCGCCCGAGAGCAGGGCCAGCAGGGGCAGTGCCCGCACCAGGACTGGCGCACCAAGCAGGCCATCGACGCGGCCATGTTCAATCTTCATCATGATCCTTGTTCCCAGGATTCACTCGCAGAGATGCAACGCCACCTCAATGAGGCGAGTGAGGGGCCCATGCCGGCCCCTGTGTCAAACTGACGCGCCCGGTTGTCGGCACGCCTTGGTCTCAGGACTTTCGTCCCCCGAACAGTCGTCGGCGCCCCAGATCCACGCCGCCCTCCCCCTGCTGCACCGGAAGCGAAAGCAACATCTTGAGGGTGCTGCTCACCAGCGCCCGCCCCTCGTCGGCCCCCAGATGCGGGTCGATGGGGGACATGAGCGAGCAGGCCAGCAACTGCCCCGTCTCGGGCAAGGTCCCCACCATAAAGGTCAGGTTGCCGCAGGGGAGCTGCAGGGCGAGCCGATCGCGGCTGCCACGCACCGGCCAAAGCTGATCCGGCCCCGGCAGCACTACCACGCTCAGCATCCAGGGGGTGAGCACGCAGCCGAGCCACTGACCTTCAAACAGGGTGCACTGCGCCACTATCGGCATGGCCGGGTGGTAGAACGGCAGGGCCTGCATCTCTTCTCTGGCGATCCGTTCGTACTGGGCCACCAAGCGCGGTGCGGGATTGGTGGCAAAACCGGCAAACTCCTGCGCCGACTCTGTCGCGACTTCGTTCACTGCCTCATTCACAATGGATTGCGCCATAGGCCCTCCCGCGCTCGCTCGGCTTTCTCCTGCTCAGAGAGCGGGATGGCCGGTGCTCCCAGACTGGCCAGCAGGGTCAGGATCCGATCCGTCGCCTCCCCCAGCGCAGCCGCCACCACGGGAGTGAGGCCGATGCGGGGCTCGAGGGATGCGGGCTCGACCCCGATCAGGGTGAGCCGCCTGGGGGATTCCCCCGTCATGTGCAGCGCCGAGAGCACGTCCGCCAGCCCCAGCTGGTGCGGGGAGATCTTGCGACCGAACAGGGTCGGGATCGCCTTATCTTTCAGGGTCACCACGGTACCCGGCGGATTGCCGCTGCGCACCGCGTCCGCCAGTATGATGTGGTCGCGACTGGCCATCGCTTCGAGCAACTCCATGCCGGCGGTACCGCCGTCGAGCAGCTCGATGCCGGGGGCGAAGCGGTAGTTGCGCTCCAGCCCCTCGACGATCCGCACGCCGACGGCCTCGTCGCTCAAGAGCAAGTTGCCCACGCCCAGGATCAGGGTGTTCATCACAGCACCTTCACCTGAGTCACGTCGCCGCTCTGGGTATCCACCACGTGCACCGCGCAGGACATGCAGGGATCGAACGAGTGGATGGTGCGCACCACCTCCAGCGGCTTGGCAGGATCCGCCACCGGGGTGCCTACCAGGGATTGCTCGTAGGGGCCGGGCTCGTCGTTGAAGTTGCGCGGACCCGAGTTCCAGGTCGACGGCACCACCGCCTGATAGTTCTCTATCTTGCCGCCCTTGATGACTACCCAGTGGGAGAGCATGCCGCGTGGCGCCTCTTCAAAGCCCACCCCGCGAAACTCCTTGTCCGCCGGGATCTCGGTCTTGATGTAGGCGCTGACATCCCCCTTGCCGATATTGTCCACCAGCGCCTGCCACTGGTGAGACAGGGTGTCTTTGAGCACGCAACAGCGCACCGCCCGGCCGATGATGCGGCCCAGGGTGGAGTGCAGCTGTTCGGTCTTGATGGCCGAGCCGGTGAGCGTCTTGTAGAGACCGTTCAGCTGATCGAAATGCGCCACCGTCTCCGGGTGCTTGGCGGCGAGCTTGACCAAGAGGTCTGCGAGCGGCCCCACCTCCACCACCTTGCCGTAGAAGGTGGGGGATTTGACCCAGGAGTACTTGCCATCATCCTGCCAGCCGGTGTAGTTGGGCTCGGTCTTGCCCTCCCAGGGTTTGAGGGGGGCGTCATCCTTGTACCAGGCGTGCTTGTTGCTCTCGGCGATGCCATCCATCAGCCAGGCATCCTGATGGCTCTCGATGGGGCGATAGCCGGCCAGATCGCCGTTCTCGATGTAGCCCCCCGGCATCAGGAAGCTGCCGCCGTCACCGTCGGTGGGCAGCTCCGGCACGCTCAGGTAGTGCCTGGCCCCCTGCCCCAGGTTCAGCCACTCGGGGTAGTGGGCGGCGATGATGGCGGCATCCACCTTGTAGACCTGCTCGATGAACTCGCCGAGCCGGTCGATAAAGCTCTTCACATAGAGCAACCGCTCGAGGTTCAGCACGCTCGGCGCATCCAGGTTGATGGGGTTGGCCACCCCGCCCACCGCCAGGTTCTGGATGTGGGGGGTCTTGCCACCGAGGATGGCGACGATGCGGTTGGCATCGCGCTGGCACTCCAGCGCCTGCAGGTAGTGGGCCACGGCGATGAGGTTCACCTCCGGGCTCAGCTTCATCGCCTTGTGGCCCCAGTAGCCGTTGGCGAAGATGCCGAGCTGGCCACTCGCCACCAGGGCGCGGATCTTCTCCTGCACCTTGGTCAGCTCATCGGCGCTGTTGAGGGACCAGGTCGATACCCCCTTGAGCAGGTCGGCCGCCTTCTGCGGGTTGGCCTCAAGGGCCGCCGTGATGTCCACCCAGTCCAGCGCGGAGAGCTGATAGAAGTGGACGATGTGATCGTGGATGTTGTGGGCCGCGATGATGAGGTTGCGGATAAACTGGGCATTGACCGGCACCTTGGCGCCGATGGCGTTCTCCACCGCCCGCACCGAGGCGATGGCGTGAATGGAGGTGCACACCCCGCAGATGCGCTGCACTATCATCCAGGCATCGCGCGGGTCGTTGTCCTTGACGATCTCCTCCATCCCGCGCCACATGGTGCCAGACGACCAGGCCTTGGTGACGACGCCGCCTTCGATTTCACAGTCGATACGCAGGTGACCCTCGATGCGGGTGATGGGGTCTATGGTGATACGTTGGCTCATACGTTGGCTTTCCCTCGGGCCTGATAATCTTGGTGAACACGTTCAAGTGATGGCAGTACCGGCAGCAGCCGGATCAGCAGCAAATAGGCACACACCTCGATGGCGACGAAGCCCAGGGAGATCAGCACTTCCGCCGCGGAGGGGAAGTAGTGGTAGCCATTGCCGGGGTTGAAGGCGAGCAGGGAGTAGTCCAGTCGCCAGAGGGCGGCGCCCAGCAGCATGCTGAGGGCCCCCAGGAACAACATGCGCGAATCGCGGCGGCTCTTATCCCAGTGGAACACCAGCAGCGGGAAGATCATCAGCACGATCTCGCTCCAGAACATCAAGGCGTAGCGATTCCACTGGGAGAGGTACTCCGACTTGTCGTTGATGACGATCTCGGCAAAGCGCAGCGCCACGAACAGGATCAGGAAGATGTCGATCACCTGGGTCAGCTTGTAGAAGAGCGACTTCTCGTTGGGGCCGCGCCCCGCCAGCCCCGCCTGCACCAAAGATCCTTCAAACACGACTATGGAGAAGCCCATGATGAAGGCGGTGAGAAGCGAAAAGACCGGCAGCAGCTCGTAGCTTTGCCAGAGCGGATGGATCTTCTCCCCCGCCACTATCATCAAAGAGCCCATCGAGGATTGGTGCATGGTGGGCAGCAGGGCCCCCAGCGCCAGGATGAAGAACATGATCTTGTTGAGCCGCGCCATGGAGGCCTTCCAGCCGAACTTCTCCAGGAGCACGGGCGCAAACTCCAGCGCCATCACCCCGATGTAGATGGTCATGCAGACCGCCGTCTCGAACAGCACCGAGGAGGTGTTGAAGAAACCCGGAATGTAGAAGTAGGGCAGGTTCCAGTAACGCCCCACGTCGATGGTGATGGAGAGGCCCCCCAACGAATAGCCAAACAGACTTGCCAGCAGGGCCGGCCTTACCAGGGGGTGATACTCGCCCCGGTTGAAGACGTAAACCGCCCAGGCCAGTGCCCAGCCACCGCAGGCGAAACCGGTGCCAATCAAAAGGTCAAAGGAGATCCAGAGCCCCCAGGGGTAGCCGCCGTTCAAGTCGGTGACCGAGCCCAGCCCGAAGATGAGGCGCTTGAGAATAAGCATGCCGCACAGGATGACGAACGGCGCCAGCACCATGACCGGCCAACTGACCAGCCGGCCCCCCAGCGGATGTGCCTTGTGATTACTCATGGTCCTTGCCTCCCGTATTCTGGTCATGACCCTTGCTCTGACCATGGCTGGCATCATCCCCCTCTCCCCCGCCATGCTGCTTGGCATTGCGGCGAATAAGCACCGAGAGCCCGGTCAGCACCACCAGCGGCAGCACCATCCCCTTGTAGAGGGTGTGCTGGATGTGCTCGGAGCGGGCACCGGAGGAGAGCTCCGGCAAGTCAGGCATGTCGAGCTTGGTGTAGGGCACCCCGGCCAGCACCAGCACCTGGGTGCCGCCCCCCTCCTTCTCGCCATAGACGTAAGGCTGGTAGTTGGGCACTTCATGCAGGTAGGGATCGTTGGCGCTGAAGGTCTGGCGCGGGTAGGCATATTCGCTACCCGGGGTGGCCAGCAGCCGGCGCTTGGCCTCGGCCATCAGCGCCTCGCGGGTGCCGAAGATGACGGCGCCGGTGGGGCACACCTCGACACAGCCGGGCAATTTGCCCTGATCGATGCGCTCAAGCCCCTTCTGGTTGCAGAGCTCGCACTTGTGGATCGCCCCGAACGGGTTGTCGTAGTCATATTTGGGCACGTCGAACGGGCAGCCCACCATGCAGTAACGGCAACCGGTACAGACGCTCGGGTCGTAGTGAACGATACCGGTCTTGGGATCCTTGGTCAGCGCCTGCACCGGGCAGACGGAGACGCAGTTGGGATCGACACAGTGCATGCACTGCTTCTTGATGTAGGCATAGCCATCCACCAGCTGATCCTTGTGCTCACCCGCGCCGCTCTTCCACACCTGAATGATGTTGTTGGTGTAGGGGCTCAGTTTGTCGTTGTTGGACCAGGTCGCTTCCCCGGCCGGATTGGCCGGGTTGCCGTTGAGGCGCTGGCACTCCGCCACGCAGGCCTGGCAGCCGATGCAGAGGGTGGAGTCGTAGAGCATGCCGAGCGCACCGGGAATGGGCGGCTTGTTCTCGGCCGCCGCCAGCGCGGTGCCGGAAACGGTGGTGCCCGCCGCCAGCGCACCGACGGAGGCGAATTTGAGGAAGTTGCGTCTGTTCACGGTCACTCCTCCCGTGAGGTGTGCTGCCCGGCTTCATGGCGCTTCTGCTGGCGACCGAGCTCGCGCACCGTCATCAGACTCACCCCGACCAGCACCCCGAGCGCCCCACCGATAAGGCCGGTGGCGGTGGGCGACATGTGTCCTCCCTCCTGGATAGCCACGTCGGGCTTGTTCACCCGCGGGGTGGGATTCTCCACCTTGGCGAGCTGGAAGATCCCCTTGCTGAAACCCACTCCCTGCTCGTTGCAGCCGTAGCAGGGGTGGCCTATGCCCACCGGCCAGATGCCACCGCCCACGTCGCAGAACTCCAGGGTCGAGCAGTTGCCGTAGGTCTCCGGCCCCTTGCAGCCCAGGTGATAGAGACACCAGCCCTGACGGTGGCCCTCATCGCCAAACTCCTTGGCGAAACGGCCGGCATCGAAGTGCGGACGGCGCTCGCAGTTTTCGTGGATGAGCCGCTCATAGGCAAACAGCGGCCGCTTCTTGGCATCGAGCGCCGGCAGCTTGCCGTAGGTGATGTAGTAAGCGACCGTGGTGAGGAAATTGTGGGGGTTGGGCGGGCAGCCCGGGATATTGATAATCGGCGTGCCGAGGTTGCCGAGGGCCTCTTCCAGGCTGACGGCGCCGGTCGGGTTGCCACCGCTGGCGGGCACCCCGCCCCAGGCGGCGCAGGAGCCGATGGCGATGACGGCAGCCGCATCGGCAGCCGCGCGGCGAATATGGTCGACGATGGGTTCCCCCGCCACCATGCAGTAGATGCCGCCATCTTTAAGCGGGATGGAGCCATCCACCACCAGCACATACTTGCCCTTGTAGCGTTCGATGGCATTGTGCTTGTTCTCTTCGGCCTGATGACCGAAGGCCGCCGAGAGCACCTCGTGATACTCCAGCGAAATGGTGTTGAGGATCAGGTTCTCGATGGTAGGGTGGGTGGCGCGCAGCAGCGATTCGGTGCAACCAGTACACTCCTGCGCCCCTATCCAGATCACCGGTGGCCGCTCGGGGCTGGTGAGCGCGGTGGCCATCTTGGCCACGGCATGCTGGCTTAATCCAAGGGTTGCGGCCATCCCGGCGCAAAGCTTCATAAAGTCACGGCGATTAATTCCATGAGCCGATAAAAAAGTATCCTCGACCATTTTTCTTATTCCCGTCAGTGAGCATTGTTTGACAAATGCTTAATTGCGGGAATGCTATGCCTCCCCCTCCCCCTTTATGTTGATCTCCATCAAGTGACGGAACATTATTCAAATAGAAAACTCATCATCATGGATTTAAAAACTCCATATATAGCATAGACTTAGAAAGCATGGTGTGGGCTACTAAAATACCCACTAGGGGGTGTTTTTGCGTGTTATTGAATTTAATTCATTTAAATTACCCGTTAGTTCGTGATGTTAAATAATCAGAATGAAAGCGTTGTCACACTATTTGATCCAATATTTATGCTACCAGTTACAGGCTTTTTTCCGCGTCAAAAGTAGCTAAAAATATATACCTTTAAATTTTATTTAATTATATGTCGCCAACCAAAATGAACGCGCAAACGATATTTATTATCAGCTTTTAAGAAATAACCCGCCCTGCTGTTCAAGGCTGATCTTCGCCGCTTGATTAATTAACCGGCCCACATCCATGCTTCACCATCCCTGGCCACGGATGACCTGTCTCTCCGGCCGCGTGCGCCACCAAGCCGGCCACAAGCTTTCTTGGTGGCGTACACCACTCGCCGGTTCGACGAGATGCCCTCTTTAATCCGGCAGTTCCACCTTCACCCCCCATGGAGCTGGTAGCCTGCTTTTCTCCTCTGCCATGCACCTGCCCCTCCCCGCACCTTGGCCAGGGGTCGGCAACCCCACCTGCACGCAGCCGGCGCGAAAAACCGCCAACAATGTGCGAAAACGGCTCGATCCCCCTCCCGTTTTAAGGGGAAAAACCAGTGATAAATATTGCCCGATAGGGAGCCAGAGAAAGCGTTGGCAGGGAAATTTATACCGAGGAATATTCCGTATTTTGCGCATTTACGCATTCCTATTCGCCACATAATTTACCAACAAAAAAACAACTGATAACATCTTTTTACATTTTAAAGCATATAAAAAACATGATTCAGTGACCCCCGTTTGCTCGTCCCGGCAGCCAGGATCACCGGATCGGGATTGAAACCATCAGCCAACTACTCATCGAGCAGACACCCGACCCATGATGAACACAGTTACGGCCAGCATCGATATCGATGCACTCCAGCACAATTTCACCGTGGTGCGCCGCCATGCCCCCCACAGCAAGATCATCGCGGTACTCAAGGCCAATGCCTATGGCCATGGGCTGCTGCAGGTGGCCCACGCCCTCGCCCAGGCCGATGCCTATGCGGTGGCAAGGGTCGAGGAGGCGCTGGTGCTGCGTGCCAACGCCATCACCAAGCCCATTCTGGTGCTGGGAGGCTTCTTCAGTGCCGAGGCGCTGCCGCTGCTGGCGAAACACGAACTGCAAACCACCTTGCATACCTGGGAGCAGCTGGCACTGCTCGAGCAGGCCAGTCTGCCCGCCCCCATCAAGGTGTGGCTCAAGCTCGATACCGGAATGAACCGGCTCGGGCTGCGCACCCTGGAGCTGCCCGCCTTCATCGAGCGGCTGAGCCATTGTCGCAACGTGGTGCAGCCGTTCCATCTGATGACGCACTTCAGCCAGTCCGATGAGCAGGATACCCAGGCCACCCGGCTGCAGATCGAGGAATTCAACCGCCTCTCTGCTCATCTGCCGGGCGAGCGGGCCATGGCCAACTCCGCCGGCATCCTCGCCTGGCCGGCATCGCGCAGCGACTGGATCCGACCCGGCCTCATGCTCTACGGCGCCTCCCCGTTTACCGGTCAGCTTGCCGCCGACCATGACCTGCGCCCGGTCATGAATCTCAAGAGCCAGCTCATCGCCACCCGCGCCTGCCAGCAGGGCGAGGCGGTCGGCTATGGAGGACACTGGGTGGCGGATCGAAATACTACCCTCGGCGTGGTGGCCGCGGGATATGGCGATGGTTACCCCCGCATGGCGCCCGAAGGTACCCCCATGCTGATCAATGGCCGCCGGGTGCCCATCGTGGGTCGGGTTTCCATGGACATGATCACCGTCGATCTGGGGCCGGCGGCCAGCGACAAGGTGGGAGACGAGGTGACGCTGTGGGGGGAAGGGTTGCCGGTGGAACAGGTGGCCGAAAAGATAGGCACCATCCCCTACGAGCTGCTGACCCGCCTGACCAGCCGGGTCCATCTGACGCACTGTGACAAACGCGAACAGATGCCGATGTTGAAGCTGGCCTGAGCAAGCGGTCTGAGACCGGCCACAGAGAAGTGTCAAACCAGCCCTTGATAAACAAAAGGCCCCGTCTTTTGACGGGGCCTTTTGTTTTATTTGGCGGTGAGGGAGGGATGATTCGCCACTGCGTGGCTCACCCCTTCGGGGCGGCCTGCGGCCGTTCATCGCAGCAAGCTGCTCTGCTCGAACCCGGCGAGGATTCTCACCCCCCCTCTTCGAGATGAGCTGATGACGCTTCCCCAAAGCAAAAAACCGACCATGAGGTCGGTTTTAACATCTGAGGATGGGTCGGGATTGACTCGCGCCGTCCCTGGCGCTCGCCCTGCGGGCGGCCTCTGGCCGTCCATACGGGCTATCCTGCCCGCCTGTCGAACCAGGGCCCGAACCAAGCCGCCCGTCACCGGATAAAACAAAAAGCCCCGTCTTTCGACGGGGCTTTTTGTTTTATTTGGCGGTGAGGGAGGGATTCGAACCCTCGATTCTGCTCACTAACACCATGTGAATCAACCAGTTATGGTTAAAAACAAGCAAGATCGTGTCACAATCATGTGACACTGTCAATTACCTTACAGGACTTAGGGAAGGTGCGAATAAGTACCCTATGTGCCAAAACTAAAAAGTTTAGCCATTTAATATCAATAATTTAGAATGGTGTGTTTTTGTGCCAAGTGACTTGTTAGCACCTTCCCTAAAGCGTTGCACCCTTCTAATCAATTCAATAGACATAGATAGACTCCTTAGTTAAAAACATAGCGTTCAACTCAGCTTTAATATGATACTTTAATGCTGAACGGTACGTATTCTTTAGTGCTTGAAGAAAATTCAACATTATCCAAACCATAATCATTTTTAATAAACTGTGAAACCATGTCCATTTCAGGAAATAGTTTTGCTTTAGAAATTCCTACCCCAGATAACTGTTTCAAAATGCTCAACTTATCTGATGACTTGATAATATATCGCTTATGTTTCGGCCTAAAAATCCACTCATCGGGAAGAGTAGCTGGAGTGTGTTTATTTTGCCCGATACCAAACAATAAAAACGCACCATCTTGCCGGACGACTCTAGGGTTATCCATTTTGGGCTTTACACAAACTACACTTTTTACATGACTCGGGTTTATTCTTTCCAAAAAATGTGGTTTTTCTTGTTTAATATCATGCATTAGCTTTAAAGCATGATGATTTTCTTTATGATGAAATTTATTATAATCTCCATCAAATCGTTCAGCCACTTCAAAATCAGCTTTAGCCCATGCAACGTTAGACACAACGCTGACAGTATCGCTATCGAAATATTTAACCTCTGACTTGGGGATTTTAAAGAAAATAATTTCCCCATCCCTTTCATATTCGCCAACGCAAGCAAAATAAAGCGCAACTAATGGATTCTCTGTAATGTCAAGCAACCTTGTAGGTAAATCATAGTGCTGCATTTTTACTAGCTTTTCAAAACTGCTCTTCATAGAGATGAATTCGTTAGGGCAGCGCATGATAATCTCTCGAATGATCTTGTCTTCATTTGACAACCAACGCTTATTTCGATATATCGAAGGCAGCAGCGAGAATTCTTTATTAGCATGTCCACGAAAGAAAAATAAACTATCTCTATCTTCCAGCTCTGGCATAATCCCAAGTAGAGTTCTCAGGCTCCCTAGCTGTGTTTCTTTTATTTCCAATGTCACTCCTTATTTTTATTTAAATGCTATCTACTGGCTTAGGAGGCCAATATTTTTACTAGGGCGAGAGAATAGATTCCAGTAGGGTATAATGGGGTACGCAGCCCTCTGTCCGGCTTGTTCGTCCCGCTCCTTAACGCGATGGCTACCGCACCCGAAAGACGGCTCTTTGAGGGTATCAATATCGTCGTAGTCATTTGGGCGCCTTTTCATTATTTTTTCAATATTACCATGGTGTTACCACCATGAATATGAGCCATATCACGACTAAAGCTAAGGAAGGTGCGAATAAGTCATATGGTACGAGAGCATTTACTGGTAACCCATTGATATTAAATGACTAAAATTTTCATTTTTTGTTCGTGGGATACTTGTTCGCACTTTCCCTAATATTGTCAATGAGTCGATTCTGCTGCTTGCCATGGATCGTGCTGGCTGATAATCACATCAAGGGCACTGAGGGGTTGATATGGCTAATCTGCCGTTGAGCATTCAACGGCAATAAGAAAATCAGAGTCTCCCCAGTTCGCGTTTTACAGCCTCTAGGTCCTAATTCGCCTGCCGAGTTGTGATGGTGATCGGTAATCTAATCCGGTGTAATTGCTGTTGTGGTTAGGTACTGGTTAAGTGAGTCAATCTCCTCCTAATCACCCTCAAACCCTTGCCATGACTGCGTTTGATGTAATGGTGGTTAAGCGGTTAGGTGAAGTTGCTATAAAGTGCTGTGCGTGCTGGAGGGGCCCTTATCAAGGCTTACTCAGTGACTTTATATATAAATCACTTAATCAATTAACCAAAACCCACTGTAAGCCAGTAATGGCGCGGATTTGAGGCTGGTTAAGCAAGCGACATTGCACTTAACCCGTACTTAACCACTTAATCACCTGCCCAACAGACAGGCAAAAAAAGCCCCGCCTTATCGGCAGGGCTTTAGAATCACGCCTTGTCGGCTTTGCTCTTCTCTTTGGGGCTATCGACTGGAAGCTGGTACTCAGTCCGATTAGAACGCTCCCTACGGCTCTGGATCTTGCCCTCGCTCGCGAGCAGCCTGAGCGCCTTACCCCAGTTGCTCGCCATGCTCAGCTTCTCTCCATGGCGGGCACAAAGCTCGCTTGCAGTGAACCACTCAGTTGAGGGCAGCGGGCACGATAAGTGGCGATGGTAAATAACCTCATAGTACGCCCCCTTATCGGTGTGGGCATCGTTTACAGAGGCGGCCAGTGCAGCAGTCGCATCATCCAGAAACCACGTCGAACCAGACTCATAATGGACCATAACTTCCAGCCAGAACTGGCGCAGTTGCTCAGGATCATCCAAGGATAGTCGGCCTGCATTCCAGCTCCAGCCTAGGATCGCATTCAGGCGATCAACATCAGCCGCAGCGGCTAGCTCGATAACCGCAAATCGAGCGTTACCTGTCGTGTCTCTGAGAAAATCCGAGCCGTTAACCGTGGCGATAAATGCGGTCTGGCGCTTTTTAGTGGTCATGCTACGGGCATAGGGCAGGCGGAAACAGTCACTCTCCCTTGTCAGAAAAGCTTTGAGCGAGCCAGCCTCATGCTTCGTCGTACTTTCCAACTCAGCCAGTTCCACAATCCACGCTGACACAGCGCGACGAACATCATCAGGTCTGTCTGGATTGATGGAGCAATCCAGGGTTGAACCTGGCACCACGGCAGCCAGACGGCTAATCCATGCGGATTTACGGAGGGACTGCCCGCCCGCCAGCACAGGCACCAGTTTTGAATGCCAGCGTGGGTGATACAGCGCAGCAACACACCCAACCAGCCATGCATGCAACACGGCACCAGCATAGGCGGGATTAGCGGTATTGAGGGTAGCAATCACCGAATCGATGCGCGGTTTCCCATCCCACGGTGCCCCACGTTCGAGCCACTGACGCACAGGGTGATAACTGTGGCGCTCACAAATTGCGATCAGGTGCTCCTCAATCACGGCATCCGGCACACCTGCCAGCTGGCAGGCATCAACCAGCGCAGATCGCTGGCCCGCCTCAGAGCCCCCCAGGCGCTCACCATCAGCACCCGCCAGTTCCGGCTCACCCGTCATCAGGTTGTAGCGCGGCAACCATGCCTGAAATCGAATGAGGGCGCACAGATTTGCACTGGTTTTGATAGGGCGGCCAGTAGGACCCATGTCCGGCAGAGTCAGCAGTTCACCCTGCATCACCGACCTGACAGCTTGTTGAACCTGTTGTGTGGCAATGCCGTCGTTCTGACCATCATTTGACGGAATATCATGCCCCGCTGTAGTATTTTCATTATTATTCATTTTTATAGTCCTCGGCTTTATCGCCTGATTGTTGTTATATAGAAGCCCTTGTCATTTTCTACTTTTTAATTTCGTGAGCAGCAAACATATTAACCACACACTCAATTAAATCTAGCGGTTTTTATGAATGGTATTGTGCAACCAATAATGGCGGTATTAGCCCGTCTGTCCTCGATCAGCAAATGAGCCCGAGCGCCCGCAGGCGTTGGAGCGCCTGATCCTGTGCGTCGTTCGAATAATCGGGTTCCTGAGTGATCCGAGCAAGACGCGCAACCAGCCGCATGCTATTTTCATCAAGCCTCGCAGACACATCGAGCAATGACACTGCGTAGTGAGTGTTACATGCCGATGCCAACGCAGCAGCCAGCACCCTGCTAGATCCGGTGCGCGGGTGCTCTACAATGAGAGCCAAAATTTCGTTCAGAATTTTCATCTTTTTTCTCTATTTCCTCTATTTAGTTAAAAAATATTGTGCCTTTTCGGTTGTCATAAATTCTGCTGGTTAGATATTGGTTGTTATCTAAACGCCCTCGATTGATCAGCATCAAGCGATGTCATGACTGCGTTTTGTGTAAAAATAAATAATCATCTTAACAGTTTTTATAAATGGCATTGCGCAATAAATATGGATGCCCCGTCACCAATATATGTATCAAGGTTGTTCCTCCTTCGTCAGACTCCACCTGGACACATATATCAGGTTCCTAAGTCATTCCACATTTCCCGCTCCATGCCATCCATAAAAAGGGATTCTCCACCCCACTGCGTTCGCAAGCTCACTACGGGGGTTACGGGTTCGCTACTCTCACCACATCCCCATACTTACGCACTTTTGTGCGCGTAAGTATGGTTTTAAAACGCGTTCTTACGTGGTATCACGCCTCGTACTTACGTGTGTGGCAGTCGGCATTACCATGTTGTGTATTGTCAACTTCCTCCCATTTTAAAATGATTGCATTTAGATAATTAGCCCTGAGTTTTTTGACTATGATAAATCATTCCCACTGGATTCATTTTTCCCTCTGCGTATGAATGCGGCCAATCCTCTATTCCCCACAGAATTATTATTGACCTGATTTATTACTGGAGACTCAGGCTTGATATAATGTGTATTATCCGCTGATAGCTGACTGTGAGTCATACGAATTCCGCTTAAATCGGCATCAGCAGGGCAGCTAGGCAGTCGCCCACCTTTAGCCAATTTCCTATTGCCATAACGGTCAACAGAGCCAGTGGCCTGATGGCCCATCAAATATGCAATACGTTGGCGGTCCATTCCGGAACCTTTGAGCTCAGAGCCGAGCTGGTGACGCCAGCTATAAAATGTGGGTAGAGCCCTACGCCTAGGCCATAGTTTTTTACCAGCAGCCCGCAGCCTGTCCTGCATCACACCAATGTCTACTCGTTGCGCCTGCATGACACAATATCTGAGCAGGCCAGAATCGATGCCATCCAACAGTAAAGTGCGGTCTGCCCCCCGTTGTCCGCTATGGCTTTTTTTAGCGCCCGTCACAATAAGCCGATTTCCATCCACTCTCAGACCTGAAAGCTCTGCGGGTCTAATACCTGCGTTTTTAAAAATGAGGATGGCAGAAACCATACTAATGTCACCACGCTGGTTAAAATATGATTTCAGAGCATCCTCATCTGCCTGATTGATCGCCCTCGCGCGGGGCTGTCTGGATTTTTTTGATAAATTACTACCATGTGCAGTCACAGGGTTTTTCGCCCTCCGAATACGCTCGGCAGCATCAACATAGCCCAGCATATTCTGGTGATATGCCAGAGCACATCGCAGTCTCCGCCAATACCCTGGTCGGTAATCTGGTGCACAGGCTAGCAATTCATTAGAAATGTTTTTTGCCGTGAGTGGTATCGCCCTATTTTCAAGGCGTTGGTAAAAAAATTCAGCCAGCTTCGTATACTCAAACTCCGTCTTTTTGGTAGTCATATATCTCCTAGGGCTCTTTTCGGCCCCTATTTAAAATCTATTATCTTAACGCAACAGTTATGAGCGCCAGCCATATAGGATAACACCTCACGTAACGTTTATCGTAAAATGATAGTGAACGGTATCACTACAATAATTGAATTATTGCATACAGTATTATATCGTGGATTTGTTGTTAGTTAAATAAAACCACTTGACCTATAAGAATATATTGTTTTTGTCTACTCCCCATCGCTGGCTCAATTTATGTATAGCTGCCATCCGCCTATCATCCATATGTAATGTAGATGAGCTATTAACGGAAATATCGTGTATTCTCGAATCACTATCGTCTATAGACGCAGTGTCTGAACCATAACACTGATGAGACTCGTCGGATTTAGCTATCGTAGCTGGTTCCAGTTTCGTAAAACCATTAAAACAGCGGTCCAGCACAGTATCCTCAACGGCATCATAATCAGGTGCATCCTCTACAATCCATTTCCCGTAGTGCCTATATATCATGGCGGTACTGGTTAGCCCCATTTTACGGGCAATCCGCTCTACAGAGACGCCCGCAGTGAGCATCTGACTCGCATAGGTGTGGCGGAATTGGCTAGGCCCTCGATAGCGTACAGCTACTCGTTCACAATAGGGCCTAAAAAATGCCTCCCGAAAATCGTCAACAGAGACATAGGGCCGATCTTCTTCCTGCGAATACGCCAATAAGGTTCTATACATCTGTAAAGATTTTTTATTGTCCGCTTGTAATACAGTAATTAACTGAGGTTGTCTTTGATGGGCATACTCAACCAGTGTTTTGGCTGCGCTCAGAGTCCAGCCACACAGTTCAATGACCCGTTTTGACTCCCTGGTTTTTGGGATTTTAAATTCCTTATCCACCAGCGCTAAATCGATAAACAGCTGCTGCTTATTCAGATCAATTGACTCGACAGTAAGAGCCATGAGTTCGCTAATTCGCAGCCCAGTACCGATTCCCAGGGTGATTAATGCCACCTCAATCGGGTAATGCTCCTCGCAACTCCTCAGAGCCTGGATCTCATGCTGTAAAAATGGATCGGGATCGTTGGAAGATGTTTTACACGTTTTTATATTTTGTATCGGACTCATGGCAATCAGCCTATCGTCCACAGCCCGAGTGAATATCTGCCGCAAGATTGAGAGATAGTGATTTACAGTTTTGTTACTATATTCCTGATGCAACCTAGCCAAAAAGAGGCCCATGTCGGTTGCGGTCACATCAGAGATAATCTGCCTACCAATCCATTTATTCAGCTGTTCAGATTTGCGACGAAAAGCCTTAAATGTAGCTGGCGCATATGCCGGCTTCATAATAAGAACATTATTTTTTAGTGCCACTTCAATCGTCATTGCCATCCTGTTTTTTCTATACGCCATTAACTCCATCCTCATGTCATTTGCAGTGAGACTAACCGCATCAAAACGACATGTCAACATGCAAAATCACATTTTTTCAGGCTTGTCAATATCCGTTTTTACTAATATTTCAGTGGAATTTAAGACAGGTTATTAGATATTCCTAATGTGCGTCATTCATCACCAGAAAAAAACAATATAAATAGTCCAGATGAAATTATTTATATTATTTAATAATCTTATTCTGGACGGTGAGGGAGAACAAATTTAAGCGCATCAGAAAAATCTAATTGTTCTACTACAGCCTGCAAACGCTGCACTGTGGATTTTTTTCCATAATGGCGATAGGTAAAACCAATTTTGCTATGTCCTGCCAGGTCTGCGACCGCATGTTCGGGTGTATCACGCTGTTGCAGCTCATCAATAACGGTGTGACGGAACCCATAGGCGGTAGGTCGTTGCCCCGCCACAAATCCCAGTTTCCCCAGGTAGCGGGAGAAGCGGCACTCGAAATTTTTGGTCCATTCGCCAAACTCCCCTGTAGCCGTACAACTGAATAGCTGCACATGGCCCTGCCTACGTCGTAATTCGACATAATGCAGGAATCCCAGCGCAATCAACCTGCTGTGGATGGGTACGAGTCGCCTGCTGTTGCCGTTTTTGATCGACTGCGCCTCTCCCTCGTCGGTAATGTTGAGGCAAGCGATATTATTCTGGGTCATCACATCACTGACACGTAGCTGACAGATCTCCGCAGGCCGTGCGCCAGTGTGTAGTAGTACCAAGGGTATCCAATAGTCATCGACGTTGCTGTAAGCGTGCTGGGTGAAGTTTACCGAGCTGAACAATGCCCTGAGCTGGGTGGGCTCCCAGCGCTGTCGTGGGGTCGGCTGCGCACATTTTATTTTGACCTGATCAAATGGATTTTTGGCCGTATATTCCATCTGCACAGCAAAATTCAGCATCTGGGTACAGGCCGCCTTGTATTCACGCACAGTCTTCAGTCCCTTACTGGTCGCCAGCTCCTGAACAAACTGATCTACATGCCTGAATTTCAAAGCCTGTACGAAGAAGCCACCACCCACAGCGTTGATAAGTGCTGTTGTACGAGTCTGGAGCTGCTGGAGCGAACGTGATGAGATTTTTTCATTCGATTTGCGCTCCAGAAACTCAGCCTGCAACTGGCCCATTGCCTTGGGCACTGTAACCGGATCAAGGTGCTGCATCGGCTCAAGAGACGGCTGTAACTGCGATGCCCTCATTGGAGAGTCGCAGCAGGATGCTGCTGACACGTCATCGGGCTGACTATAAGGAAGTGGGGACGACTGAATAAGCCCGTTAGCAGAGGAAAGCAGTTGTTGGCGTAAGCGAGCCAGATCCGGCGCGATAAGGTCTCGAAAACGGGTCGTCGGCTGATGGCTGTCAGTCCTCAAGAGAGCGGGTAATCTGCCCATCATTATCTTGATGCCATGTGCTGCAACCAGATTGCGTAGCGTGGCTTCACTGCGATCCTTGGTGAGCAGGGAGACTCGGATCTCTAGGGGGCAGCCTAACAGGCGGAGGGATTGGGGAAACGGAATGCGGGTGTAGTAGTTTCCGTTTCGGTTTTTCAGCAGGTAGCTCGGCATGATCGTGACACCTCATAGTGACACTGGCCTTTTCGCTCCTCCAGAAACGAAAAAACCCCATGAAATTCATGGGGTTGATTCACACTCAATTTGGCGGTGAGGGAGGGATTCGAACCCTCACTTTTGTATATCACAGCACAAATATAACCTTTATATTCAATGACTTACGCCTTTAACATCGACCATAAAAACAGCGCGATTGACTCAAGCTATTGCCATGGGTTTTCTACGCCTTTTATATAGAGAAACTCTTGAATGTCAAGAAAATGAGCAGTCTTTCAGACTATCGGAATATTGTTGTCCTTTCCTATACAACTCACATTTTCGCGAAGCTGCCGATCTCACGCTCCGCCTGCTCATATGTGTTATATAATTTCTCAACACGCCCAACCATTTTCATTCCGCCTTTAGTTGCCCTATCTGTCCAATAATGCCCCTCCAGCTCTTCAACTGGAGAACCGTGAATTTCTAGGGAAAAAGAACCATGATGAATTTCACTTCTAACACCTTGCAATTCAATTTTCGGTTCATTTCGGTAAACGCCAACAAGCTTATAAAGATCTTCATCTTCTTGCTGTTCTATACTATGGGCGACCAATACAGATCTAGACTCCTTTGTCATCAACCTCAAACTAAGAAATGTTAAAGACTGTCTAATGACTGCATATCCATATATTGGTGCTATCTCTTCACCTGTGTCAGGGTTGACCCAGCTACTTTTCAATTCAACTTTCCACGTCCCTCTTAAATCTGGTCTTTTAACATACCAGCCTTTAAATATTTTCCATGACCAAATATATTTATTAAACAAGGTGATAAGCAAAGTTATGACACCAACAACTGTACCAAATGGTTTCACAAAGTCTGATCTGAGTACAGGCATACCTTGAAACCAGAGAGCGAGTAACCAAACTGCGATAGTGAGACCAATAAACGACGAAATATGAAGTCTAGTTAGCATTATTTGTAGCCTATGTAGTCCCAAGCATCACTTATGAACTGGTGAGCACTCTCACGAGTCCACGGCTGTGATCTCCTGAAGAGATACTTAAGTTCACTCACTTCCCCCCACTCAGAGCATTTTTCATATGACAAGGTATTATTGAAAATATCTGCGAGCACATGCCTTACCATCGGTTTGAAAGATAGATATTCAAAGCATGGACTTGATGCGTTGAACACTAAGCACTCAATGAGGAAACTCGGTGCATCTTTTGCTGACTGAATACCGTTTGATGCCATCTCGTTCGATAGTTTCTTTAGTACACGAACAACTCTCTTGTATCTTCTTGATGTGGCATTATTCTTAAAAACACCATTTTGATAATGCTGCTCAGGCCAATTTTTCACTCTAGGTGGGTCGTAATCATCCGGTATCATTTCGACTCCAGAATGATAACGTGTGGAGGTAATATATCTACGATGCTCAAAAAACGCAGCCACATCTGACTCTACGCGATGTGTGTTCGCTTTTATATCAAAAGCTTTACTACCACGTGTAACCGCCGTTCTTCCAAATCTAGCTATAAGAGCCTCTTCTAGCTCACTTTTAAATTGAGCGTATTCATATGTAGCTGGAGCAAAACTTTTTGAAAGCTCCATTTTTACATTATCATCAGGATATTCAGGAAAATAGGTATCAAAACAGAGAACACCTACATCTACATCACTATCCTGCCTTACATTAACCCTGTTCCTGTAAGAGCCTTGTGTAAAAACTATGATATTTCTATTTTTTAACTTATCACTTGCCTGAATTGCTTGCTTTATTTGTCGTTCAGCATTCTCAGCTCTCTCTTGCTCAGTTGCACTTGGTCCTTGAGACCACCTTTCAAATACAGACTCCCAATCCCTACTCATAAATTGCTCCTTACTTTGAAAGGAAAGTAACGCCTAAATAATCTAATTAATTTACTTGGCTGACTGCATATTCTTGTTAGCCGCTCGTTCCAGAAATATATAGCCTTGTGTTATATGGCCACCTTGGCCTGCGGTCATATACTGTCCTTCGGCACTAAGACCTCCAGTTTTTAAAAGCAGCATTAAATTTCCAGAAATTCCATCAGGAGAACCATACACACATTGAATCATGCCATGTCTATTAATTGTTCCTTTGAAAGTAGTGATGCTGGTTTCGGTTTCAATTACACCATGTAATTCTCCAAGAAACTGCCTTTTAATAATCATCTTCCCTTTTATTACATCATAAGCACATGAAGGCCCCACACTTAAAGATAGAGTCCAAGTGCCGGTTACATCTGGATAACCCCGCTTTGATGTAAATGTTGAATATGCAAATACAAACATCGAAATAATTGCTGTTACCAATGATGCGTATATAACTAAACTATCGAATGTCATTCCGTAACCTCCGATAGTGCTACGCACAACCCACTAACAACAAGAGTTATTAAAAACATAGTTACTGACCCAGATGCAATTACGTTTAAATCATATGCCACTTGACCATTAGCAACACTTGAAACATCTGCATACCAAAGAGAGTTCAATGCTAACAAAAATATACAAGCACCACATATAATTAGTTTTATATTTCTTTTATAAGCATTACCGATAACTAATTCACCTATAGCTGCGGCCGAAATTGCGGCACCGATTAGTAGTAGCTCACCACTACCAAAAACACTTTCAATAGACAAGGCCTTCCCGGCACTTGCAATCTTTAACACATGAAAACAAATAGGAAGTAGTGCAAACATTACGCTAAAAACGCCCCACCGAATTAATTTTTCAGACATATAGAACCAGCTCTCCTACTTCCTAGTTTACTAGCAATCCACCTAACGATCATTTGGTGTTTTATCGATATTCTAGAATTATATTTTTGCTTCATAGTTTAATTGATAAAGTATTCTCTGGGGAAAGCATTTTCCTATTTAAACTAGAGTTAGCTTGTTAGAAGCTCTATTCGTACCAACTTGATGTATCGACATTTAGGCTGTCAACTTCCATCACACTGCCTAATGGGGCTTCGAACTTAACATCTATTGTTCCGAAAAATGGAAATGATGTTGCAATTATGCCCCCATCACCTCTACGAATGTCTGATCCAGAACCATATTGAAGCTCACAATCAAGATGCCCTGTTACTTTAAGTGTTAGTGATTTAGGGCCAATTCTATCAACATAAGCACCATCATGATATATGTCTTCAATATACTGGTGCGTCGATAGCTCTATAATTTCAGTAACAGATTCTGAAATTATACGTTCTAATAGATTTCTATCTATTTCATCGATTAACATACCTAGTATTTCATTTCGTGTTTCAGATATTTTTTCCACAAATCTCAAAGTGACTTCTAAGCACTCTGTAGACAATTTTTCTACTTCTGATTCACTGATGTCGAATGTGTGTGACTCAATATGAGTATAGCCACTGAGTAGCTTTATAATAGAAAGAAGCTCTCTAATCACATCATCTATTTCATCAATTTTAAGCTTTTTGGTCACGTAAAAATCGGATAGTCCACCTTGGATCGCATATTTTAACCGATGCTGTCTGGTATATCCTGTTGAAGAAGTGGGATCAGGTTTAAACCAGTCGCATTGAGATATATCTCCATCAGGAGATAATCGGTGTAAAACATGACGCAACAGCTCTCTCAATGAATATGCAAAATTATTGAATCTTAATGGATTTGGAACGTTTAAATTACTGAATGCGGCGTTAAGTAATGCTTTCTCGAAACCATCCGTGAAAAGACCAGAAATGCGTTCTTTATAATTGACTTCTAAATTATTCAAATTTTTCTCCCTAACATTACCATAAGCCACAATCACCAACGCGTTTGCGACTTTGCTGATGCCCACTCCAAACCTAAAAATTACAACAGAAAGGTAGCTTTACTATGAATTATTTTAACTGTGGCACACCATTTATATTTTTAAACCACTTATTTATGGATGATATTTGCTTGTCATAAACTTTCCCTTTTGAGAGAATGGTCTTTCTGACACCTTTTAGAAAATCAGTTTTTTCTGGCGGCAGCTTCTCGATGGCTACATCAATCCAAAACAAACAATTATATGTTCGTTGGAGTGAGTGTGGACTGAGGTTATCAGGGGCTCTAGCTGCAATATTATTTACATGACGCACGTCGGCTTCTGAAAGCTCTGTGGAGCAATATTTTTCATAATAATTTTTCAATACTGAGTATGAGCAGTTAAGTTCAGAAACAAGCTTCAGCTCTCTTAACAAAAGGTATTCTATTGCATTTTTTTCTGGGTTAACTTCGGACGTTCCACCTTGTCCACCGGAACCACTACATTCTCTATCATTTGCTGATAATGTAAATTTGGTTAAGTCAGGAACTCCAACCGTTGAGCCTTCCCCTGCTTTATTTTTAGCGCATGTAGGTCCTGCATAAAATAACTTCCCAGTCTCTAAATCTTTTAAGACATAGGCCTTAAGAGAACTTAAATACTGTGGGCAGAAATCACACTTCCGAGTGGTATCTGTCAGATCTCGTCTCATCACTTGATACGGCACACTACCTCCTTAAGGGCATAACACTTACTAAAGGGCGACCGCTGTACAGTATGATAAACTATCACACGACTCCTTTGTTAACCATCAGCTGGCAAGAGGTGCTGGGCTCCGCTCCGAGAACTGTGCAAGAACAACGAGACCATTCGGACATACGCAGCACATTATCCACCTTTAGGTAAAGCTACCGCACACTGGCTCACCACCCCAGTCTGCGGTATTGCAATCGATTCTCTGTGCCCATGCTTCCTTTGGGCAGAGTGTGTTTGACCTGCACCACGGCTCAATCGACGATACCACTAGCCGGTTGAGACAATGAAACGAGTAATCTATAACGCTGAGCTCACTTGGGCCTTACCCATGATTTATTCAACACTATCATGCTTTTACAACCATGAACATGAGCTATATCACGACTAAAACCAATATTATCAATGAAACGGCTTGGTTGCTTGGCATGACTCGTGCGGACTGATAATCACCAACAAGGGCGCAGAAGGGGTGATATGGCTAATCTGCCGTTGAGCACTCAACGGCAATAAGAAAATCAGATTCTACCCAGTTTACGTTTTATAGCCTCTACGACCTAATTCACCAGCCGAGTTGTGGTAGTGATCAGCATTCTTTATTGGATGTCATGGGTTATTTTGGTTAGATGCAGGTTAAGCGAGTGAATCCCCTCTTAATCAGCCTCAAACCCTTGCCATGACTGCGTTTGAGGTAATGATGGTTAAGCTGAGTAAGTGAAGTTGCTATGAAGCGTGGTGAGTGCTGGATGGGCTCTTATCAAGGTTTACTCCGTGTTTATATATAAATCACCTTAATCAATTAACCAAAAACCACTGTAGGTCAGTAATGGCGAGGGTTTGAGGCTGGTTAAGAAGCTAGAAAAACCACTTAACATGCACTTAACCAATTAATCATTTGCCCAATAGACGGGCAGAAAAAGCCCCGCCTTATCGGCAGGGCTTAAGAGTCACTTGTCGGCTTTGCCCTTCTCTTTGGGGCTATCGACGGGCAGCAGGTACTCGGTCCTATTAGAACGCACCCTGCGGCTCTGGAGCTTGCCCTCGCTCGCGAGCAACCGGAGTGCCTTACCCCAACTACTCGCCATGCTCAGCCTCTCACCGTGGCGGGCGCACAGCTCGCTCGCCGTGAGCCATTCAGATGAGGCCAGTGGACGCGATAGATGGTGGTGGTAAATAACCTCATAATATGGACCCTTGTCTGTGTGAGCATCGTTTTCCGATGCAGCTAGTGCAGCTGTTGCATCATCCAGAAACCACGTTGCTCCTGACTCATAGCGCTCCCTTACCTCCAGCCAAAACTGGCGCAGTTGCTCAGGGTCTGTCTGGGACAAACGGCCTGCACTCCAGCTCCAGCCCAGGACCGTATTGAGGCGCTCAACATCAGCTGCCGCAGCCAACTCGATAACAGCAAATCTGGAGTTACCGGTTGTATCCTTGAGAAAATCCGTCCCGTTGACCGTGGCAATATAGGAAGTCTGGCGCTTTTTGGTGGTCATGCTGCGGGCATAGGGTAGGCGATAGCTGTCGTTCTCTCGGGTCAAAAAAGCCTTGAGGCTACCCGCCTCATGTCGGGTCGTACTCTCAAGCTCAGCCAGCTCCACAACCCATGCAGACACTGCGCGACGAACATCATCAGGCTTGTCTGGATTGATGGCACAATCAAGGGTCGAACCTTGCACCACAGTAGCCAGACGGCTCACCCAGGCGCTTTTTCGATAGGACTGTGCCCCCACCAACACAGGCACCAATTTCGAGTACCAGCGCGGTTGATAGAGTGCAGCGACACACCCAACCAGCCATTCATGTAACACCGCACTCGCATAGACGGGATTAGCAGGATTGAGGGTAGCAATCACCGCATCGATGCGCGGTTTCCCATCCCACGGTGCCCCACGTTCGAGCCACTGACGCACAGGGTGATAACTGTGGCGCTCACAAATTGCGATCAGGTGCTCCTCAATCACGGCATCCGGCACACCTGCCAACTGGCAGGCATCAACCAGCGCGGATCGCTGACCCGCCTCAGAGCCTCCCAGACGCTCACCATCCGCATCAGCCAGTTCTGCCTCACCCGTCATCAGGTTGTAGCGTGGCTCCCAACCGTTGAATGTGATAAGAGCAAACAAATTCGAGCTGGTTTTGATGGGGCGGCCAGTAGGGCTCATATCCGGCAGAGTCAGCAGTTTACCCTGCATCACCGACCTGACAGCCTGCTGCACCTGTTGTGTGGCAGCACCGTCCTTCTGACCGTCATATGACGGAATATCATACCCCGCTGTTTTGTTTTTATTATTTTTCATTTTTATTATCCTCGGTGTTATCACCTGATTGTTGTTATATATAACCTCTGCCATTTTCTACTTTTTAATTGAGTGGGGTAGTTAAAACATACATGGCTCCACTCAATTAAATTCAAACCGTTTTTATGAATGGTATTGCGCCATCAATATGGGATGACCGTCACCGAGATATAGGCGTCAAGGTTGTTCCTCCTCGTCCCGAGTCAGACTCCACCTTGACCCCTATACCCGCCTCCTTCGTCATCCCATATTGACCGCTTCATACCATCCATAAAAAAGGGTTCTCCACCCCACTCCGGTCGCTGCGCAACCTACGGGGGTTCCGGTCTCGTAACCTCGACACACCCCCATACTTACGTGCGTAAGTATGGTTTTCAACAGCCGTGCTTACGGTGTGTTTTAAATCATACTTACGGTTGTATTCTTTGCGTACTTTCGACTCTTTTCATGGCGCACTTACG
The DNA here is from genome assembly GCF_019048585.1 of Aeromonas sp. FDAARGOS 1418. Lineage (NCBI taxonomy): Bacteria > Pseudomonadati > Pseudomonadota > Gammaproteobacteria > Aeromonadales > Aeromonadaceae > Aeromonas > Aeromonas sp. FDAARGOS 1418. The sequence goes on from NZ_CP077387.1 coordinate 3,484,937, forward strand.
TGCGCATCCGTAAGCGCTACATGTTATATTTTTCACGCCAATGAAGACCATCATTAGGTGTTTATATGTCCGAGCATGACTATTTTTGATGAGTGAAGATTGAGAATATTACCGCGAGAAACCATCATCTTTTGATTTGTCTCTATTTATAAATGCAGCCATTCCTTTCCGCTTAACATTTGATTCCTCACTTGGCTCGACCACCATTATTGGTGTATTTGGCTGGATATAGCTTTTATTATCCGCAGACGGCACGCTGTGAGTCACTCTAATGTGGCTCAGGTCAGCATCAGCAGGACAACTCGGTAAACGTCCTCCTCTTGCTGATTTTCGATTTCCGTAACGATTAACTGAGGCTGTGGCCTGATGTCCCATCAAATAGGCAATTTGTACACGGTCCATTCCGGAGGCTTTGAGCTCTGAACCCAATTGATGACGCCAACTATAAAATGTAGGGAGATGATTGCGCTTCGGCCATAAATTTTTTCCTGCAATGCGAAGTTTATCTTGCAACGATTTAATATTGGCGAACTGTGCTTCTCTGACTATTGAGCTTAACCAGCGAGGGTCAACGCCTTCAAATTGCAGAGTCCTGTCTGCACCACGAATACCATCATGGCTCTTTTTTGCCCCAACAATACGTACTTTATCGCCATTTACTGTAATGTCAGCAAGTTCAGCGGGCCTGATGCCCATGTAGGAAAATAGTATTATCGCAGCAACCATTCTTATATCATCCCGCGCTTTGAAATAATCGATCAGCGCGGTTTGGTCAGCAGGATTGATGCTCTTAACCCTGTTCTGCTTTTTCTTAACTGGAGTATTGCCACCTTGAGCCGTGACTGGATTACGTAATCCCATAATGCGCTCAGCGGCCTCGACATAACCCAGATTTTTTTGATGATAGACAAGTGCTCCACGCAGGCGACGCCAGTAGTCAGGACGATATTCAGGCGCGCAGGCCAACAGCTCATCTGAAATGTTTTTAGCTGTAACCTTGATGTTTTTTCTTTCAAGGCGAAGATAGAAATGTTTTGCCAACCTTTCGTATTCTAGTTTTGTTTTTTCTGTAGCCATTTTTATTCCTTAGGCTCTTAACGGCCCTTATTTAACGTATTATCGAATCAATAATATATCGATATGAATCACAGTAGTTATCGCTAATCTGATTGAGAATGCGGTTCACCAACATGTATGTTTTTCATTGATTGAGCAACCAGCCCTAATAAATATTGCTGAATTTGTGGGTCGGCAATTAATTTAGTCATGTCCAGTTTTGAGTTGTTGGCCGGAACCAAAGCCTGCATCTCATTAAGGCGGAAACAACGAGCAAGAGCGTTTTCGGCTAATGTTTTGAAATCCGCAGCATCCTCAACTAACCATTTTCCATAATGACGCCTGATCATTGCGGTACTTGTATGCCCCATCTGTTTGGCAATCCATTCGATATTAACACCTGCGGACAACAGTTGACTGGCATAGGTATGTCTAAATTGTGATGGCCCTCGGTAGGCAACCCCCGCTGTGGCACAAAACGGCTCAAAAAAATCCTCTCTGAATTCATCGACGCTGGTGTATTGACGTCGCTTATCCGGATAATAGGCTAATAAAGTCCGGCGCAGTTTGATCCGTGTACGATTGTCAGCACACATGACCGAAATCGCTTTCTCTTTGCGATGCCTAGCATGCTCCAGAAGAGTGCGTAGTGCCTGCACTGCGGGGACAGTCAACTCGACTGTTCGGCAGGAGCTTTTGGTTTTAGGCGTTTTATAGCAACCATCTACCAAGGCCAGATCAACACGCAGTGTGCGTTTATCCAGGTCGATAGCCTCACGGCTAATTGCCAACAATTCGCTGATCCGCAGTCCAGTGGAAATACCAACCTGAATTATTGCTGCACCAATAGGGTTGATATGTTGATGTGCAATAAATAACTGGATCTCTGATTGCAAGAATGGCTGAGGCTCGACCACCTCAAATCGACAATTTTTAACATGACACATCGGATTGATTTTTATAATGCCATCTCGATAGGCCCTGTTAAATACCTGTCGCATAATGTCAATATACTGATTGACCGTGTTGCCTTTGAGGCGTTTTAGCAGTTTGGCAATATAGATTTCGATGTCAGTTGCATTAATGTCAATCAGCTTCTTTTTTCCCCATTTACGGATAAGCTGCATGGACTTTCTACACAAAATATCATGGGTTGCGTCTGATACCTGTCGGTATTTTATGTTCAGGTGTTCCTCTACTGCGGTTTTGAACGTTTTTTCACGAGGATCTGATTTTAGATTTTTGTTGTTTTTCATGTGCGCCCTGTTTTTATTATTATAATTTCGCGCAGGATTACACTCAGTAAAAACCAAGTCAAATAAAAAGTGAAACCTAACAAAAACTAATTTAATGTCAACCTTCAATATATTTGAAATAAATAAATTGTCAAATTAATGACCAGTAACATCAGAAGCCAGTCACGCTATTTTAATGATGAAAATCAACATGTTACCTTGCCAGGTGAGCACGTGAGTGGGTATACCTCACCCACTCAAATGCCTATTTCGCCTGATATTCGAAAATCGACTAAATCGCTGGGGATTAACTCGATTTTTTCTCGCAGCAACGCAATACCTAGTCGCTTGCCGTAGCGCCCAAACGTCAGGCCATTTTTACTGTGTCCCGCAAGTTCGGCCACAATATGCTCAGCAACGTCCGCCTGTTGCAGCTCATCGATAAACGAGTGTCTCATCCCGTAAATGGTGGGGCGGCCCTGACCTACGATGCCAGCATCATTGAGGTGGCGTTGGAAGCGACAGGTGATGTTATGCGCCCAGTCATCGTCTTTGCCTGATGGTTTGTCGTCGAACAAAAATACCTGCCCCTGACCGCGACGACTCTCCACATAGTCCAGGAATTGATGTCCGATCAACGCACTATGTAGCGGCACGGTACGGTACGCATTGGCACTCTTGAGCTGCTGATCCACCTCTCCCGCATCAACCATCAGACACCAAATCCCCTCGACCTGTTTTACGTTCAGAGTTTTGAGCTGACAGGCCTCAGAGGGACGCAGCCCTGCGTACAGGCACAAAAGCGGTACCCACCAGTCTTGCATTTTCAATTTTTGGCCTTTCTGGGATTGTTTGCTGCGCAGGCTGGCAAACAGTTGGGCCAGTTGAGGGCGATGCCAGCGCACTCGCTCTTCATCCGCCCGTTTGTTCGGTCTTTTACCTGCCGTCAGCCCATCGAAAGGGTTACGACTGCAATAGTCCAGTGCCACGCACCAACGGAAGAACTGTTTCAGGGCGGCGAGGTAATCCCCTTTGGTTTTGAAACTGAGGTTGGTCTTGCGCAGCAAGATGTTGCGGTACTCCTGCGCCAAGGTTGGGGTCACCTGATCGGCTTTGACCCCTTTGGCCCAGGTGACGAAGGCGTTGATCCGAAGTTGGAGCTGGCCCACCGACCTATGCTGGATCCCCTCACTGGTTTTAGTCTCGATGAATTTCGCCAATGCGTGGGTGAGCATGATCCCACTGCTGGGGCAAGCTGAGGCATCAACAGAAGGTTCACGAGGTGTGGAAGGTGTTTGAGGAGGGATGAACCCAGCAGCTTTGAAAGCGTCAAGATCGGCGCGGATCCAGCGATAGAAACTGCGAGGGGAAGTATCAGCAGGGGTAGCCGCGATAAGTGCGCGAGTACGAGCTGCCACAGCCAGGTTTCGGTCTACAGCGAGCTGACGATCTTTGGTGCAAAGGGAAGTACGGATAGCGAAGGGCAAGCCACGGTCACGTAGTGACTTAGGCAGCGGGAGACGAGTGTAGTAGGTGCCGGAGGCATTTTTACTCAGATACATGATTGTTCCACCCAGTTGATCCAGGAAAAAAATCACGTAAGTCTAGAAATGAAAAAACCCGTTGAAATTCAACGGGTTATATTTGGCGGTGAGGGAGGGATTCGAACCCTCGATACGTTGCCGTATACACACTTTCCAGGCGTGCTCCTTCAGCCACTCGGACACCTCACCAAATTTTTACTTCTTTGAAGTGGCTTTCGGAGCACGTAAACGTGCATCTTGCCGACTTCGTCGGTGGGCAGCCACTCGGACACCGCACCCAATTTTGGTCTGTGCTTTAACGTGTTCAGCCAACACGAATTCGCTGCGCCGTTGCGCTGGAACGGGGCGTAATGTAAGGGATAGGCGCGAGGCGGTCAATGCAATTTTTTATCTTTTGCCACTGTTTGCTCAATAAGCGAACCAAGTGACTAAAAATATGCCATTTCCTATCCCTTTCCATCAATTTTCAACCTCTTCGTGCAAATGTTCTCCTCGAATCGCCTCTTCCAGCGAACCGTAGAACTCCAGCTCTCCCGGCACCGGACGTACCTTGGCCCGCGCCAGGGTCTTGAGGGGCTGGAATTGCAATTCAGCCACCTTGAGACGGACCCCCGCCTTGGCCATGCGTTTTGCGAACTGCTGGAAGGCGGTGAGACCGCCAGCATCCAGGATGGAGACCGCCTCCATTTGCAGGATCAACTCCTTGTGGTCCTTCACCTGGGCAAGCAACTCGTCAAAGACCCGCTCGGCGGCGGCAAAGAACAGTGGCCCGTTGATCTTGTAGACAAGGGTCGAGGGGGACACCTCGCTGGCATAGCGTTTGTGATCCGCCAGGTTGTGCAGCCTGGTCATCTTGGCTATCTCGCGCATGAACAGCAAAGAGGCCAGGATCACCCCGAAGGTGATGGCGATGACCATGTCGAAGATGACGGTCAGCGACAGGCAGACCAGCAGCACCAGTACATCGGATTTGGGCGCCCGGCGCACCAGATCCACCACCTTGTGGGCCTCGCTCATGTTCCAGGCCACCAGCAGCAACAGGGCGGCCATGGCAGAGAGCGGCAACCAGGAGAGCCAGGGAGCCAGCACCAGGATGGCCGCCAGCACCACCAGCGCATGGACAATACCGGAAATGGGAGAAGTGGCACCGGCCCGCACGTTGGCGGCGGAGCGCGCGATGGCGGCCGTCGCCGTGATGCCACCGAAGAAGGGGGCCAGGATGTTGCCAATGCCCTGCCCCACCAGCTCGCCGTTGGAGCTGTGCTTGCGACCCGTCATGCCATCGAGCACCACGGCGCAGAGCAGGGATTCGATGGCCCCCAGCATGGCCATGGAGAAGGCGGCGGGCAGCAGCCGCTCGATGGCGGCGAGGTTCCACTCCACCGGCGCCCCGTCCGGCCCCGGCAGCGCCCAGGGCATCACCAGGGTCGGCGCGATGGGGGGAATACCCATGCCCTGACTGCCGTCGGCCAGGGTATAGCTGAACTTGCTGCCGATGGTGGCGACGTCCACCCCGAACTGGTGCAGACCAAACCCGAGCCCCACCCCCACCAGCACGGCGGGCAGATGGCCGGGTACCGGCAGGCGCAATCTCGGCCAGAGCAGCAACACCGCCAGGGTTGCCACACCCACCAGGGTGTCTCCCCATTGCCAGCTTGGCAAGGCATGGGCCAGCGCCTGTACCTTGCCCAGATAGGTTTCCGGCATCTCCAGGGCCTGCAGGCCGAAGAAATCCTTGATCTGCAGGGTGGCGATGACGATGGCGATACCACCGGTGAACCCCAGGGTCACCGAGGGGGGAATGTACTCGATGAGGCGCCCGAGACGCGCCATGCCCATGGCCACCAGGAAACAGCCCGAGATGAGGGTCGCCATCAAGAGACCCCCCACGCCAAATTGCTGGGCCACCGGGTAGAGGATCACCACGAAGGCGGCAGTGGGGCCCGAAATGGAGAAGCGGGATCCCCCGGTCACGGCGATGACGATGCCGGCGATGATGGCGGTATAAAGCCCGTGCTGGGGCGGCACCCCACTGGCGATGGCCAGCGCCATGGCAAGGGGAATGGCGATGATGCCGACCGTGATGCCGGCGATGAGGTCGCGGCCAAAGCGCGCCACGCTGTAGGGTTCGTCAATGCAGGATTGGCGCAATGCGATGGCCAGCTTCACGCCTTGTAAGGAAGCTTGATTGTGCATGTCTAGGGTAATACCAGAAGAGGGAGACAAAGGCCGGGGTGAACCGGCACCCGATCATCATCAAGGGCCGGCAGAGCTGTCGACGCGGCGATGGTATCGAAGGCAACCATACCCGACCCGGCCAGATAATTCGATGGGCAGGATCAAGAAATGGCCATGAGCGCGCAATATTGTCGGTGACACCCCGAATATCAACGCCGTTTCCCGCCACGGCAGGTTTCCCCGGGCACGGTACTCTGCGGATGAACGACACCACGCCTCCTCCTGGCAGTATGCGGGAATCAGGATACCAAGCAGGCACAACCCGACCGAAGGCGCGATCTCAAGCTCCTGATTGTGCTGAAAATAGTCCGCGTTGCCCAAGTTTTGGGCAAACGGGCCAAAAAGCCATTTTTTACGCCGACAGGCGGGTTGACACCCGGGAGATGGGCCATTAATATCCGCCCCGTCTCGACGAGACAGGCTATTCCTCCTTAGTTCAGTCGGTAGAACGGCGGACTGTTAATCCGTATGTCACTGGTTCAAGTCCAGTAGGAGGAGCCAATTCCCTCGTAGTTCAGTCGGTAGAACGGCGGACTGTTAATCCGTATGTCACAGGTTCAAGTCCTGTCGAGGGAGCCACATTTTAAAGCCCAGCCTTTTGGCTGGGCTTTTTCATATCTGCTCTTCCGGGCCTGTCCACGGCCCCCCTGCCCGATGGCGCGCCAAACCGCCACCTGCTTGCTTTCCTGATTCCCCATGGCCTTCGATGACGACCCTTACTCGTCCCTAGGCGCGTCACCAGGGTGTCACAGAGATCCCAAAGACTATGATTGATTCGAAAAGGACCATTTGGATCTACCCAGTCAAGGAGCCATCATGTCACACCCTGCTTCACTGGCCAGTCGCCTGCATGCCCTGGCACTCAATGACACCCTGTTCCCCGATCTCCATCATCTCGAGAAGGCACAACGGACCCGGGCCATCTACCGGATTTTCCACACTGTCGCCAGCACGGCTGCACTCGGGCAAGAGGATATCGTTGACGACCTGGCCCCCCTCCTCACCCTGATGGAGTCTCCCTGCCTGACCCGGCAAGGGGGGCTCTGCCCCTTGCTGGCCAGTCATTACAATCTCTATCTCGGCACGCTGCTGGAGCTGGGGGATCGGCACCATCCGGAGATCATCGGTCAGATTGAGGAGGCTCTGGCCCTGCGCACTCACGGGCTCTATCTGGTCACCGAGCTCGGTTGTGGCAACAATGCCATGAGCATGGCAACCGAAGTCCGCTACGACTGTGCCACTGACGGTTTTATCCTCCATACCCCCCATCGGCATGCCGCCAAGTTCATGCCCTACATCGCCCTGGAAGGGCAACCCAAGAGCAGCGTGGTGATGGCCAGATTGTGGGTCGGCGAGCAAGACTGCGGCATTCATCCCTTTCTGGTGCCCTGCCGGGACGCCCGTGGCGCACTGTGTCAGGGGGTCAGCGTCTCCAGCCCGGACGTGCTCGACCTCCCCTACTTCGACGTGGTGGATCACGCCATCATCACCTTCGAGCAGGTGGCGCTCCCCCGCAGGGCATGGCTCAGGGGTCATGAGCACGACATCAGTGCTGGGGGCATCTTTCACTCTCGTCTTGCCAGCCAACGCGACATTTTCTTCAGCTCCCTGCGCCGTGTTGAATGGGGAAAACTGGTGCTGACCGCCACCCTGATCCCCGGCTTGAAACTGAGCCTCGCACTGGCCATTCACTACGCGCAGCATCGACCGCTGCACGCCCACAACGGGCGGGTCATACCGCTGGCGCACCATGCCCTGCACCGCCGGATACTGACTCGTGCCTATGTGACGGGGCTGGCCGCCATGGCGCTGTATGAAGGGATAAAACAGCGACATTTGCCGGATGGACGGCACTCCTCCCGCTTTCAGACCGACGCAGGCCTGGTCAAGGCCGTCGCCGTCGAACTGATGCGAACCTCCCTGCAACATTGCATGCAGCGGTGTGGTGCCCAGGGAAAATTCCTGCGAAATCGCATCGCTCCTACCCTGCAACTGTGCGATCTGGTCGGCACCGCCGAGGGAGACAGCATGCCCGTCCTGATGAAGGTGGCGAAGGATATTCTGGCCTGGCCTGATGAATCCCTGGATGACGGCACACCCCTGGGCCAACTGCTGCTGCGGATGCGCCGACAGATGAATCAGCAACTGGCCGACGCGACGGACAAACTGGCCGCCTGGCACGACCTCGGCTGCGAGGCGGCCCGCCTCGGCTGGCTTGCTGGCAACCTGGAAGCCTTGCGTCACCTGGGGAGCAGGGACGACATCCGCACGGCCTGCCGGGAGCAGCTCATGCTCGATTATGCTCCCCAGCTCCTGCATCACGGGCTTTGCAGCCCCGCCGAGATTGCCGCCCTGCCCGCACGGCAGGAAGCCACGCTGGATCATGTCTGGGAACATCACGCCGCCCGCGTGCCGGACGAGTTTGACGTTCGTGACCTCATGGCCGCGACGCCGCTGGGCAGCCCGGACCTGGCTTCGGCCTGGTTTGCCCTGGCCCCGTCCCTGCATGATCCCCATCCAGAAGGTTGAACGTTGGGGCCAGCAGGCCGCCCCTCCACTCCCGGTGCCTGAATCACCCCAAGCCCGGCCATCGGTCGGGTTCTTTCTTATCCCCCTGCCCCACCTCGGGGCAAGGGCGCTCGCCTTCCGCCCCCGCATCCCGATGCGCCCGTCCCTTGCCCTCATGGCCTGTTGCCACAAGATGGCGCAGGCTTACCCTCTATGGGGTACCACTCTGGTGCGCCCTGCCTTGCCCCTTGATGACATAAAAGTCATCCATATGATTTTTCAATAAAAAATTACTGACACTGGCCTCGATAGCGACTCAATTGGCTGGCACAGCCCTTGCACTTTGTGATGTACGCAGGGACGTCACAAGGAGTTGCCTATGCTGCCTATCAAGCCCCCCGGACCCGGTTGTTACGACGAGATGCTGCTCACCGACAACCAGTTTCGCGATCATTACCACGCCTACCTCTCGTGGCTGCACCAGACCGACGAGAAGAGCATAGAGCGCAAGCGTGAAGAGGCCGACCTGCTGTTTCGCCGGGTCGGCATCACCTTCAACGTCTACGGGGATGGGGACGGCGCCGAGCGCCTCATCCCGTTCGACAGCATTCCCCGCATCATTCCCGCCCGGGAGTGGCAACATCTGGACAAGGGGATCCGCCAGCGCGTCACCGCCCTCAATGCCTTTCTGCACGACATCTATCACGATCAGCGCATCCTGAAGGCGGGGGTGATCCCGGCCGCCCAGATCCTCACCAATGCCCAGTACCAGCCCTGCATGCAGGGGGTCGACCTGCACCGGGACACCTATGTCCACATCACCGGGGTCGACATCATCCGCAACCACGACGGTGAGTACTATGTGCTGGAGGACAACCTGCGCACCCCCTCCGGGGTCTCCTACATGCTGGAGAACCGCAAGATGATGATGCGCCTCTTCCCGGAGCTGTTTCACAACCAGCCCATCGCCCCGGTGGAGCGCTACCCGGCCCTGTTGCTGCAGACCCTGCGCGAGAGCAGCCCGGTGGACAACCCCTGCGTGGTGGTGATGACCCCGGGACGCTTCAACAGCGCCTACTTCGAGCACAGCTTCCTCGCCCAGCAGATGGGGGTGGAGCTGGTGGAGAGCGCGGATCTGGTGGTCAAGGATGGCCAGGTGCTGATGCGCACCACCACGGGGCTGAAAAGGGTAGATGTCATCTATCGCCGCATCGACGACGACTTCCTCGATCCCCTCGCCTTCAACCCGGACTCCCTCATCGGCGTGCCCGGGCTGCTCTCGGTCTACCGCGCCGGCGGCGTGGTGCTGGCCAATGCCATCGGCACCGGGGTGGCGGATGACAAGTCCATCTACCCCTATGTGCCGGAGATGATCCGCTTCTATCTGGGGGAAGATCCCATTCTCAACAACGTGCCCACCTGGCAGTGCCGCGAGCCGGCTGCCCTCTCCCACGTGCTGGCCAATCTGGAGGAGCTGGTGGTCAAGGAGGTCCATGGCGCCGGCGGATACGGCATGCTAATCGGCCCCTGCGCCAGTCGCGAGGAGCTGGCCCGTTTTCGCGAGCTGCTCAAGGCGCGGCCGGACAACTACATCGCCCAGCCGACCCTCTCCCTCTCCACCTGCCCGACCTTCGTCGACGCCGGCATCGCCCCTCGCCACATCGATCTGCGCCCCTTCGTTCTCACGGGGCAGGAGCTGCGCCTGGTACCGGGCGGCCTGACCCGGGTCGCCCTCACCGAAGGCTCCCTGGTGGTCAACTCCTCCCAGGGTGGTGGCACCAAGGACACCTGGGTCATGGAGGGCAGCCCATGCTGAGCCGCACCGCAAGCGAACTTTACTGGATGTCCCGCCACCTGGAGCGGGCGGAGAACACGGCGCGCATGCTGGACGTCACCCAGACCATGTCGCTGATGCCCTCCATCGACGCCGATCACAGCGAGCTGGTGGCGCCTCTCACCATCAGCGGCACCCATGAGCCCTTCCTGGCCCGCTACGGCCAGGTGAACATGGAGAACCTGCTGCAATTTTTCTGCTTCGATGAGGAGAACCCGAGCAGCATCTTCAGCTGTCTGCGCATGGCCAGGGACAACGCCCACGCCGTGCGGGGCAAGATCCCCGGTGAGGTGTGGGAGAGCATCAACGCCGCCTGGATAGAGATCCGCCGGCGCCGCCAGGCGGGGCTCTCCAGCGGCCAGGCCCAGGAGTTCTTCGACTGGATCAAGGAACGCTCCCACCAGTTTCGCGGCGCCACCTATGGCACCATCATGCGCGGTGACGTGCTCTGGTTCCTGCGCCTTGGCACCTTCATCGAGCGGGCCGACAACACGGCACGCATCCTGACCGTGAAGTATCAGGTGATCCGGGAGGACGAGGACAGCGTTCGCGAGTTCTACCGCTGGAACGCCCTGTTGCGGTCAGTGGGTGCTTACGAGGCCCACCAGACCCTCTACAAGACGCTCTCCCATGCCTCCATCGCCGAGCTGCTGATCCTGCGCAATGAAGTGCCGCGCTCCCTGCGGGCCTGTCTCGACGAGATGGAGCTGATCCTGGCCCAGATCGAGGGCAACGCCGGTCAGACGCCCCGGCGCCTGACCACCATACTCAACGCCCATCTGACCTATGGCGCCATCGACGATGTCTTTGCCCTCGGCATGCAGGCGTACCTGAGTGATTTCCTCAGCGACATCGGCGCCATAGGCCAGAGCATCCACGCCGCCTACCTGGAGGTATTATGAGACTCATCATCGATCACCAGACCCGCTACCACTATGCCGACGTGGTGCGCCGCAGCACCCAGTACCTGCGCCTGACCCCCCACAGCACGGCCCGCCAGCAGATCCTCTCCTGGGAGCTGGAGCTGCCGGGGGAGGCCACCTGCACCACGGACGGTTACGGCAACATACTGCACGTGCTGAGCCTGGAGTCCCCCCACGAGGGGATCCTGATCCGCGCCCACGGGGAGGTGGAGATCTGCGACGACGCCCCGGAAGATGAGGAGTCCTCCCTCATCTCTCCCCTGAGCTACCTGAGGCCCACCCCCCTCACCCGCCCGACCCCGGCCCTGCAGGATCTCGCGAAGGCCTGCCTGCCAGAGGAGCCGACCCTGGCCGACTTGCAGAGCCTGATGGCACGCATCCTGGTGCTGATGCCCTATCAGCCCGGCAGCACGGATGCCACCTTCAGCGCCGACGAGGCCCTTGCTTCGGGCAGCGGCGTCTGTCAGGACCACACCCATGTCTTCCTGACCTGCTGCCGCCACGCCGGCCTGCCGGCCCGGTACGTGAGCGGTTACCTCTACAGCCAGGACAACAGCCACGTGGCGATGCACGCCTGGGCCGAGGTGTGGATCGAGGAGCGCTGGCACACGTTCGACGTCACCAACCTCACCAGCTCCACCAGCGAGCACCTCAAGCTCGCGGTCGGCATGGATTATCTGGATGCCTGTCCGGTGCGCGGCGTGCGCTATGGCGGCGGGTGCGAACAGTTGCAGAGCCAGGCGCAGGTGACCCGCCTGGATGGACAGCAGCAATGAAGACCGGGAGAGTCCTGGCGGGAGTGCGGTCATGACCTATTGCGTCGCCATGTGCCTGCAAGACGGCATGGTGTTTGCGTCCGATTCGCGCACCAATGCGGGGGTGGATCACATCGCCACCTTCCGCAAATTGCACCTCTTCACCCGGGAGGACAGGGTGATAGTGCTGCAAAGCGCGGGCAATCTGGCCACCACCCAGAGCGTCATCAGCCTGCTGACGGAGGGGCAGGAGCTCCTTGCCCTCCCCAGCCTCTACGAGGCTGCCGCCCTCATCGGCCAGACCATACGCACCGTCATCAGCCGGGATGGGGGTCAGCAGCAGGGCCATATCAACTTCGGCTGCAACATCCTGCTGGGGGGGCAGATCCGGGGGGAGCGCCACCGCCTGTTCCACATCTATCCGGAGGGCAACTTCATCGAGGCGAGCGCCGACACCCCCTACTTCCAGATTGGTGAGAGCAAGTACGGCAAACCCATCATCGATCGCATCATTCACCATGAGACGCCGCTTCAGACCGCATTGCAGTGCGCCCTCATCTCCATCGACTCGACCCTGCGCAGCAATCTGTCGGTGGGCTTGCCCCTGGATGCCCTGGTCTATCACGAGGGCAGCTTCTCGGCGACGAACCAGCACCGCATCACCGAACAGAATCCCCATTTCGTGGCGCTGCGAAAGGCCTGGGGCGAGGGGTTGCAGCAGTTGTTCCAGGGCCTTCCCACCTTCCCCCTCTAGGCCGGGCGGGAGGCGCCAAGGCGCTTTTCCGCTCCTTTCTTTCCGGATATTCTGGCTGCCTTCCTTTTCGATGGAGTTTCCCATGCGCCGCTTCAACGTCATGCTCAACGGCAGCCGGTTGATGATGTTCCCCTTCTATGTCTGCATCCTTATCTGTGTCGCCCTCCTGATGGTGAAGTTCGCCATGCAGCTCTATGTGCTGTGCCGCGACATCATCGACATCCACTATCTGGATCTCATCACGGGGGTACTCACCCTGGTGGACTTCGTGCTGGTCGCCCAGATGCTGATCCTGGTGGCCATCTGCGGCTACGTGCAGTTCATCAAGACTCCGGAGCAGCGAGCAGCCCTTGGCGACAACTGGCTCAGCAAGATCAACTTCGCGTCCCTCAAACTCATCGTCATCAACTCCCTGGTGACCATCGCCGGCATCGAGGTACTCAAAGCCTTCCTCGACGACGGCACCGGCAACGAGATCGAGATGAAGTGGTCGGTCATCGTCTTCCTCGCCTTCTCGACCGCGGCACTTATCTATGCGGTGACCGAGCGGCTGGCGGAGCACAAATAGGGCCCGGCGCCATTCAGGGTCTATTCATCAAGAGCCGAATTGATAACTCTTTTCATTACCCTTACTGCATTGTAAACTTGCTCGCCCCGGGCTGAACCGCCCGGGAGCTGGAGCACCCATGACGAGTCTTTCCCTCTCACCACGACAATGCTGGCAATGGCTGGCCTATCACCATCAGGCGGCCGAGGGTGCCCTTTATCTGATGTTTTTCTCCGGTCTGCTGCTGTGGGAACCCCTGACACCGACCTGGTCCCTGGCGCGCTGGAACCTGTTTTTGCACGTCGCCCTCTCGCTCACCCTGTTCCCCTTGCTGTTTGGCGCCTTCTGGCTCTCCCATCGCAGCCTGCTGCGCAAGAGCCGCAAGCCTTTTCTGCGCACCACCGGGCGCATCATCGAAGCCTTGCTGCTGGTCTGTCTGGCAAGCGGAGTGGTGCTGGTGCTGCACGGCACCCCGGGGGACAGCCTCGGCAACCTTGCCAGCTGGGCCCACTGGCTGAGCGCCCTCGCGTTGACGCCCCTGGTGCTGCGCCACGCCTGGCGCTGGACCATCTTGAAATGGCGCACCTGATCTTATGTTGAAGTTGTTGTTATCCCTGATGTTGGCCGCCCTGTTGCTGGGGACCGCCTCGGCCCGGGAGATGGGCGCCGCCATGATTGCCTATGACGAGGGGAGCGCCCCGCGCCTCGTCACCGCCAACCAGAGTGCCGGCTCGGTCACCCTGCTTGAGCGCGATAGCGGCAAGCGCCTCAACGAGGTGCAGTTAGGGGGCGATCTGCGCCAGCTGGCCCGCGCAGACGACGGCACCCTGCTGGTAAGCGATTATCGCGGCGATCGCCTGCTGCTGCTGGATGATGATCTCACCCTGGACAAGGCGATCCCCACCGGCCATAGACCCTACGGGGTCATTTTCGATGCCAAGCGGCAGTGGTTCTGGGTCACGCTGTTCGAGGGAGGGCGCCTTCAGGCTTATGACAGCACGGGCAACCTCCAGCTGGATGCAAAAACCGCCGAGACTCCCCGCGGGCTGGCATTGACCAACGACGATCGCCTGCTGCTCACCCACGCCATGACAGGCCAGCTCGCCATCTATGATCTCGCCAAACTTGAGAAGGGCGCTACCCTCCCCAAGCCCAAGCTCATCACCCTGGCGGAAACCCACAGCGACACCCCGAGCGACTCCCAGGGATTGCCGCGCCTGCTGGACGGCATCGCCCTCTCCCCCGATGGCAGCGAAGCCTGGCTGCCCCACGTGCTCTGGAGTTTCGACCACCCCTTCCAGTTTCAGAGCACCGTCTTCCCGGCGGTTTCCATCATCGATCTCGATGAAGAGAAGGAGCGGGTCGATGAAAGAAAACAGCTCTTCTTGCAGATCAACCTGCCCAGCGTCGGCAACCGCAGCCAGATCGTCTCCAACCCGTTCGCGGCGCGCTTCGCCGCCGATGGCAAGCGGGTCTACCTGACCCTGGCGGGTTCCGAAGACTTGCTGGTGTTCGACCTGTCGCGCAGCGGCAAGCAGAACAGCAACCGCCACCGCCGCAAGAAGTTTCAGGGGGGCGCCAAGGCGACCCAGCTCTTGCGTCACCTGCCGGGCCAGAATCCGCGCGATCTGCTGATCGATGGCGACCACATCCTGGTCCACAACGTCATGGGGCAGGATCTCACCCGCCTCAATAGCGGCGGCAGCGGCCCGTTTGCCCGGGTCACCGTGGATGTGCCCCACTTCGCCAAGCTGGTAGAGACCGATCCCCGCCCCAAAGCCCTCAAGCGCGGTGAGCGGTTGTTCAACCTGGGTAATACTGCCGCCAATAGCCGCTTCCCCATGGCGGGGGACAACTGGATGAGCTGCAACTCCTGCCATCTGGACGGGTTCAACTTCACCAACCGCTATCTGATGGCGGCCCATCGCCAGCAGAGCGGTGACAACGCCATCAACGGCCACGCTAACCTCGCCAACATGGTGGCGGGGGACTTTATTGGCGAATACCTGCGCATGACCCAGCAGACCCAGGGCGGCATGGGTCATGACACCCGCGATGGGGCCGAGGCAGTTGACCCCGCCAAGCTCCAGCCCGAGGTGCAGGCGATGATGGAGGATCTGCACGCTTTCGTGACCAGTGACGGCAACCTCCCCTATCTGGCCAACTGGCTCAGGCTCGATGCCCCGCGCAGGGATCCTGCCAAGGCGCCGACCACCCACCCGAAAGAGTGGCTCAACTCCGCCTCCTGCCAGAACTGCCACCAACAGGCGTTCAAGGACTGGAGCGAGAGCAACCACCGGCTGATGGGCAACTCCCACCCCTACTACAAGGTGGTGCAGGCGCTGGCCCGCGAAACCGAAGGGGAGGCCTTCGGCCAGTGGTGCCAGGGCTGTCACATGCCCCAGCAGGTGATGAACGGTCAGACTGATCTGCCCAAGGGCTCTCACATGTTCGAGCAGGGCGGTGCTTCGCTCATTGCGGCCCA
This sequence comes from Aeromonas sp. FDAARGOS 1418, assembly GCF_019048585.1. Classification (NCBI taxonomy): domain Bacteria; kingdom Pseudomonadati; phylum Pseudomonadota; class Gammaproteobacteria; order Aeromonadales; family Aeromonadaceae; genus Aeromonas; species Aeromonas sp. FDAARGOS 1418. The sequence goes on from NZ_CP077387.1 coordinate 3,500,816, forward strand.
CCAGAAAGGCGAGCCCGTGGTGGAAGAAGGGACCGGCTGTGTGCTCTGTCATCGCATCACCAAGCTCGAGGATGCCGGCGGCAACAGCGCCTTTACCGTGAATCTGAAAGACCGCGAGAGCTATGTGTTCGAGGATGCCCCGGGGGGCAGCCTCCAGCACTGGCTGGCCGAGCGGCAGATCAACGCCCGCCCCGCCATGCACAAGGCCTCTTACCAGAAGGATTTCTACCGGGACGCGTCCCTGTGCAAGTCGTGCCACAACGAGTTTGCCCCGGGCACCGGCGCCAATATCGTCAACACCTGGGACGAGTGGGAAAAATCCAGCTTCGCCAAAGCCGAAGATCCCGCCAAACGGCGCACCTGCATCGACTGCCATATGAACCCCGAGCCGGGCAATGGCGGCGCGCCGGTGGCGGGCCAGTCCACCGAAAACGGCACCGTGAAAGAGCGGCTCTATCGCCACAACTTTACCGGTGCCCAGCACCAGCTGGTGGGGCTGCGCAATCCCGCGCTCGAGCAGGAGAGCCTGGCGCTCTTGCGCTCCAGCGCCACCCTCTCGGCCCGCATTGAAAACCAGAGTGGCCAACCCGCACTGGTAGTGAGAGTCGCCAACACCGGCGCCGGCCACGCCCTGCCCACCGGGGTCGCCGATTTCCGTGAACTCTGGCTGGAGCTGACCGTTACCGACGCCAGCGGCAAGCGGGTGCTTGAAAGCGGCCAGCCGGTGAACGGCGCCGTCCCTGAGGATGCGCGGCTATTTAGAAAAGTGTTCGGCGATGCCGAGGGCAAGCCGGTGGGGCTCAAGTTCTGGCGCTATGCCAAGCTCCTTGAAGACACCCGCATCCCGGCCGATGGCTGGCGCGATGAAGCCTGGCCGCTGCCGGCTGATGCCCAGGGGCCCTTCAAGGCCGATATCAGACTCAATTTCCGCACCTACCCCAAGTGGGTCAATGATGCGGTGCGCGCCGCCGAGCCGAGCTTGCCGGAGCCACCCATAGTGCAACTCAATCGGCTGCAACTGACCCTGCAGCCCCTCCCCCTCACGCCCGATACGGAGCCTCAATCCTGATGTTCGCAAGTTTTCTCATTACCCTGCGCGAGGGGCTGGAAGCCTTCCTGCTGGTCGGCATCTGCCTCTCCTACCTCGCCAAGCTGGGGGCAAGCCGCTACAACAAGTTCATCTATCTGGGGGTGGGCCTAGGTCTCGTCGCCTCCCTTGTCGTCGCCTTCCTGTTCCAGGTGGTGGTGAGCCAGTTCGAGAGCGAACGTTACAACCACCTCTTGATGGCGGGGATCCTGATCTTCGCCACCCTGGTGCTCACTTATATGGCTATCTGGATGCAAAAACAGGCCAAATCCCAGGTGGGGGCCATGACGGCGCGCATCGATGCCGCCATCGACGGTGGCAACCTGTTTGGTCTGGTGCTGCTCGCCTTCCTGGCGGTGATGCGCGAAGGCTTTGAAACCGTGCTCTTCTTCTCGGCCCTGGTTTACTCCGGGCAAGGGGTGGATCTGCACCAGGGGCTGATGGGCGCGCTGGCGGGGCTGCTGGTCTCTGTGGTGCTGGTGTGGGGGCTGCTGCGCTCCACCCGCAAGGTGGCGCTGGCCCCCTTCTTCCGCTGGACCGGCCTGCTTATCATCATCATCGCCGCAGGCTTGCTCTCGTCCGCCGTCAACATGTTGCAGGCAGCGGACGTCATCACCTTCTGGACCACGCCTGTCTTCAACATCAGCCACATCCTCGACGATCAGGGGGTATTCGGCACCTTCCTGCGCGCCCTGTTTGGCTACAACGCCTCACCGGCGGGCCTGCAATTGCTGACCTGGGCCTGCTACCTCATCATCTTTGTCACCCTCTGGCATCGCAGCTATCGCCCCCAGGGGAGCGCCGCTCCGACCAGGGGCTGAGCCCGGGGATCACACTCTGTTCGGGAGCCGCGCACAGGCGCGCTCCCCCAGCTATCACGCCGTTTCGGAACACTCATGAACGACAACAACAAGAAGCACATTGCGGTGCTGGGCGCCGGCCCTGCCGGTCTGATGGCCGCCTGGCGCCTGCGCCAGGCCGGTTTTGCTGTCACCCTGTTCGAGCAGGAGCCGGTCGTGGGCGGCATGTGTGCCACCCAGACCTTCAAGGGGCGCGACGGGGAGTATCGCTTCGACTACGGCGGCCACCGCTTCATCACCAAGAACCCCGAGCTGCTCGCCTTTATCGACGAACTGATGGGGGACGACCTGCTCCACGCCGAGCGAAAGAGCGTGATCCGCTTTGGCGGGCGTACCTATGACTACCCCTTGAACCTGCCGAACCTCCTCAAGACGGCGCCGCTGGCCCTGATGGCCGGTGCGGTGAAAGACTTGCTGCTGTTACCCTTTGCCAAGAAGCCCACCGATTTTGCCAAGGCGAGCTTTGCCGAGTGGATCCAGAGCCACTTCGGTCGCACCCTCTACCGCCAGTTCTTCGAGGGCTACACCGGCAAGTTGTGGGGCATCAACCCGGACCAGCTCTCCGCCGACTGGGCTGGCCAGCGCATCAGCCTGATCGATCTCAAAGACGTGGCGCGCCGCCTGCTGCCAAGGCGCAACGGCAGCATGTCGGTGCGCACCTATGCCCGCAAATACCGCTATCCCAAGTACGGCTTCGGCCAGATTTTCACCATCCTGGGGGAGCGGCTGGTGACAGAGGGCGTCACACTCAAGACCGGCGCCACCATCACCCGCCTCGAGCAGGCCGATGGCCGCATCGAACGGGTGTATTGGAAACAAGATGACGTGGAGCAAAGCGAGCGCTTTGATCAGGTGATCTCCACCCTGCCGCTGCCGCTTACCTGCCAGCATCTGGGCTTGCCGTGCGATCTCCACTACCGGTCGCTTCGCTTCGTCAATATGCCCCTCAAACAGGAGAACCTGTCGGACAACACCTGGCAGTACCTCTCCGACCCCCATATTCTGGCGACCCGTCTGCAGGAGCCGCGCCGGCGCAGCCCCTTTATGGCACCAATGGGGCAAACATCCGTGATGCTGGAGATCCCCTGCAACCCGGGGGATGCCACCTGGCAGGCACCGCTCTCTGATCTGCGCGGTCGGGTCACCGCTGATCTCGACAGCCTCGGCGTCGATACCCAGAAGCTCGGCGATGAGACATTCGAAGCGCGCAGTGAATACGCCTATCCGCTGATGGATCTGGGTTATCAGGCCCGCCGCAACGAAGCCATCAAGGCGCTGATGCCGATAGGCAACCTCATCATGACCGGCCGTCAGGGGACATTCCGCTACATCTTCACCGACACCGCCATGGAGATGGGGATGATGGCCGCAGACATGATGATCGACGGGGTGGACAGACGTCACGCCATCTTCAATCATCGCAACGAAAATACCGTGATCGAGACCCAGAGCGTGGCCTGAGTGCCGCGCCATGGGCATAACCTCTTGGCAAATGTAAGGAGAACAGGATGACCATCCGCCCGGGTTTACTTGCCCTCACCCTGCTGCTGGCCCTGAGCGGTCAGGCGCAGGCTTACTCCTACGCCGCCGCCGGCAAGGAGCCGCTGATCGATGCCCGCGAGGCACTGCTGGGCGCCGCCACTGACGGCAAGGATGCCAGTGCCACCTTGAGCGAGATTGCCGAGGAGCTGACCTATCTGGAACAGCACCACAAGGTGGAGCTGCAAGCACCGCTGGCCGCCGCCATCAAGGCCAAAGACGCTGCAACCACCGCCGCCCTGCTCAACCGGGCCTACAAGGCGGAGATCGAGCGCCGCCTCGAGGGGGCCAGCCAGAACCTTGGCGACTACCAGACCGCCAAGGTGCTGGTGGTCAAGAGCAAGCGCTTCCTCGATTTGATCCTCCCCTCCCTCGATGAAGGGGATCGCAAGGCCGCCGAACAGGCGCTGGCCAAGGTGCTCGATGCCATCGGCAACCCGGGAGTGTTCGGGGTGGGAGCCAAGCCCGCCGACGCCGCCGCTTTCACCGAGGCCGAAAAAGCGCTGATGGCCGTGCTGGCACCGCTTTGATGGCAACCTGCCAATCATTGCGCCGCCTCGCTGTGACAAACGGTGGGTTTCGCTGCGCTCTACCCACCCTACGCACGGCCTACCGATAAATGCACCCGGACGCCGGTTTGCCCCCTTCTCCCCTTGCGGGAGAAGGGCTGGGGATGAGGGGTAAGGTAATGGCCCGGCGTTGGCCTTCCCCCTGCTCCACCACCATTTGGCTGCTCATTCTGCTGCAACTGGCCTGGCTTGGCTGGCTACTGACCTTCCCCGTGGCGCTCGATTCCGACGATGCCCTGAACTTCGCCCACGGGGTGACTCGCTTTAGCGTGCTGGAGTTCTCCCCCCACTTTCCGGGCTACCCCGCCTTTATCTGGCTGGCGCGACTGATCAATCTTGCGGTGGACGATCCGGCCCGCGCGGTGCAGTGGGCCAGCCTCTTGGGGAGCAGCTTGCTGGCGCCGCTAGCCGCCTTCCTCGCAGTCAGATTGTGGCAGCGGCCCAGCCTGCTGGCGCCGGTCTGGCTGCTGGTGCTGGCCCTGCCGCTCACCCCGACCCTAGCGCTCTCCGGCCTGTCCGACGGGCCGGCGCTGGCCGCCTGGCTGGCCGCGCTGCTGGCCTTGCAACAGCGCAAGATAGCGCTGGCGGGTCTGCTGTTGGGCCTCATGCTGGCGCTGCGCCCCTCCTACTTCGTGCTGGCCCTGCTGCCCCTGTGGCTCGTGATGGCGCAGCAGGGCAACCGCGTCAGATTTGTGCTCCCCATCGCGCTGGTGGGGCTAGCCTGCCTGCTGTTTGTCTGGCAGGCCGATGGCTGGGCCTATTTTGCCGAGGGGCGCCGCTTTACCGACGGCCACTTTACCCTCTGGGGCAACACGGCGGCGGCCCACGGGGATCGGCTGCTGAGCTGGGCAAATACCTTCAACGATCAGTTCACCCCGCTCTGGCCCCTGTTGATGGGGGCCTTGCTGATACTGCCACTCTGGCAACGGTCCAAGGATCACAATGCGACCCCCTCCGTGCTCTGGACGCTCTACTGGCTCGTTCTGCTGCTCTGGACCCTGTTTGGCCAGAATCCGGACAATCCCCGCCATCTGGCCCCCATCACCCTGCTCGGTATCGTGCTACTGGCAGGCTGGCTGCCACGCCGGGGCGAGCTGACAGCCATGCTGGGAGCCCTGTTGCTGCTGCTCTGCACCCTCACCCCACCGGTGGCACCAGCCATGACCCGGGCCGCCAGACTGGCAGAACAAACGTGCCCGGCGCTGGTGACCCAGTGGGGAGTGAGGCTGCTTAGGGAGACCACAACCCTGCCCGTCACCGACGGCTGGTACCGGGGGGATGCCGCCCTTGCGCTCACCCAGGGGGCCTGCCGCCTCAGCCGCCGCCCCCTGGGGGCAGAGGCGCTACCAGGCCCTTATGACACCCTCTGGTTTTCCCCCCGCTTTCACGCCGAACCCGGCCTCTGGCTCGCCCTGCCCCGCTGAACCGGGCGCTTGCGAGGGCATCGCACGACTCGTCTACACTCACAGCCGGGTCTGTCAGGAACCAGTGCAATGGAAAGAAACACGAGCGGAACCGGGGAGGGGATCCGGGTCGCGCTGGCCCTGTTGCTGGCCTGCGCCCTGCTGATGCTGCCGCTCTGGTGGCAGGGGGGCAGCCAGGGACACGATCTGTTTCATCACCTGCTCTCCGGCCACTACTTTGCCCGCCAGCACTGGCAGGGGGAACTCTATCCCCGCGGGCTGATGGCCATGAACGGCGGCTTCGGCAGCCCCACCTTCTTCTTCTATCCCCCGCTCCCCTACTACGTCAGCGCCCTCTTTGCCGGGCCCGGTGCCCACCCCCAGCAGGCCATCTACCCTTTGCTTGGCAGCGCCACCCTGGCCCTGCTGCTCTCCGGGGTGTTTGCCTATCTGTGGCTGCGTGCCACCACGCCCCCTGGCCGGGCCCTGGCCGCCAGCCTGCTCTATCTGGCGCTGCCCTATCATGTCGCCATGGATCTCTATGCCCGCTTCGCCCTGGCGGAGTTCTGGGCCTTCGCCTGGGCTCCCCTTATCCTGCTGGGGCAGGATCTCGCCCACCGCGGACGACCTCAGGGGTTGCCCCTGTTGATCCTGGGGCTGGCGCTGCTGGCCTTCTCCCACCTCCCCAGCCTCTTGCTCATGATGGGGCTGGTCACCTTGCGCGCCTTCTGGTTCGCCAGACGCACCCGCACTCTGACGCCCTGCTGGCAAGCCCTCGGCGCCCAGGGTGTGGGGCTTTGCATGGCAGCCGCCCTGCTGCTGCCCGCCCTGGCGGATCAGGGGGCCATCTCCATGGAGCTGATGCGCGGCGGCATGTTCGACTACAGGCGCAACTTTCTCGACCGCCTGCCCAGCGCCTGGGAGGACTGGCGTTTTCGCGGTCACCTGGCGTGGCAGAGCATGCTGACTCTGGCCCTGCTGCTCATCGCCTGGGCCGCCGCCCGGGAGCCGCGCCACCCCGAGCTGCTGTGCTGGGGGGCGATCGGCGTCGTCGCCTTCCTGATGATGCTGCCCCCGAGCCAGCCTCTCTGGAGCCTGCTTCCCCCCTTGCAGCGGGTGCAGTTTCCCTGGCGGCTCAACCTGGTGCTCGCCCTTGCCACGGTCGCCGTGGTGGCGCTCGGCACCCAGCCCCATCGTCTCTGGCAGGGGCTCTGGTGGGGAGTATTCCTGCTGACCCTCCTCTCCACCCTGGCCTATGTGCGTCACGCCCCCCTCACCCAGGCCCCCGAACGGGAGGCCATGGCATTCGAGTTCGACAGCAAGCGCAGTGCCCGGGAATACAGGCCAAGGCAGGTGCCGGGGGGCATGTTCGCCCCGACCCTGCTCGCCTGGAAGGAGGAGTTCCAGCCGCCTGTCAGCGCCGAACCGCCAGGCGCGAGCTGGAGCCTGACCCGCTGGCAACCCCGCGCCCTGGCGCTGGAGGTCAAGGCCCGGGTGCCGACCCGGCTGGTCCTGCACCAATACCATTACCCCGGCTGGGAGGCCCGCCTCGACGGGCACCTGGCGCTGACGGTGAGCGCCAATCGCCAGGGGTTGATGCAACTCTGGGTTCCGGCGGGCCACCACAGCCTCACCCTGACCCTGGCGGCACGCTGGCCGGAGCGCACCGGCAATGCCCTCTCCCTGCTCGGATGGCTTGCCTGGCTCTGGCTGCTCTGGCGCCACACCCGACAAAAGGGTATCGGGCAGGATGCACCTGATCGCGCCCGCCAAAACTGATAGACTCAACACCTGCCTCTTAACCCGGCCCAGCCCACGACTCGGATACCCTATGCCCCAAGCCAGCTCCCTCTCACCCCGTTTCCTCTTCATCCTGCTCGGTGCCCTGGCGGGCCTGACTCCCCTCGCGGTGGACATGTATCTGCCCGCCATTCCCGCCATCGCCCGGGATCTGGCTACCAGCATCGACGGCGCCCAGCTCACCATCAGCGCCTTCCTGGGGGGCTTTGCCATCGGCCAGCTCTTTTACGGGCCGCTCGCCGACAGCTTCGGCAGAAAGCCGGTGATCCTGGCGGGCCTGACGATGTTTGCCGTGGCCTCCGTGGGCTGCGCCATGGCGGACTCCCTGCCTGAGCTCCTCGCCTGGCGCATGTTGCAGGCCGCAGGGGGCGCCGCGGGTTCCGTGGTGGTCAATGCGCTGCTGCGCGACCTGTTCGAGAAGGATGCGTTTTCCCGCGCCATGTCCTTCGTCATCCTGGTGATGACCCTCGCCCCCCTGGTGGCCCCCGTGGTAGGGGGGTATATCAGCGCTCACAGCGACTGGCGGGTCATCTTCTGGCTGCTGGTGGCCATCAGCCTGCTCATCTGCCTGGTGATGCAGTGGAAGATTGAGGAAACCCTCAAACCCGAGCACAAGCAGCCCCTGCGACTCGGGCAGGTGCTTCGCAACTACTGGGGGGTGCTCTCCCACCGTGGTGCCATGGGCTATGTGCTGTGCGGCGCCCTGTCGAGCTCCGGCATGTTTGCCTTCCTGAGCGCCTCCCCCTATGTCTACATCGAGTATTTCAAGGTGCCGACCGAGCACTACGGCTGGCTCTTTGGCCTCAATATCCTGCTGATGATGGTGGTCACCTTCGCCAACAGCCGGCTGGTGAAAGGGGTGGGTGCCGAGCGCATGCTGCGATACGGCCTGACCGTGCTGCCGCTCGCCGGGGCCCTGCTCATCTACAACGCCTGGAGCCAGACTGGCGGCCTGTGGGGCATCGTCATCCCCGTCGTGCTCTTCGTCGGCCACATCAGCCTGGTGGGGGCCAACGCCATGACCGGCCTGATGGGCCACTTCCCCCAGTCCGCAGGCACCGCCTCGGCGCTGGCGGGCACCCTGCGCTTTGGTCTTGGGGCCCTGGTGGGGGTGCTGGTCAACCTCAATCCCCCCGAATCGCCGCTCCCCATGGCCATCGCCATCGCCGGTTGCGGCCTGGGGTCGGCCCTCAGTTACTGGCTGCTGAGCGGCAAGCACGTCCCCTGATGCCCTGCAATGAAAAAGCCCTGTCCATGGACAGGGCTTTTTGCATCGGGGCGCAGGCCTCAGTCATCGGCCTGCAACCCGCTGCGCGCCAGGATCTCGCTCTCCAGCCCGTCCAGGCTTAGCTGGTTCTTCTTGCGCCAGTAGGCCTCAATCCCCTCCTGCCCCTGGCGTGCCGACCAGTTGGCAAGATCCTCCCTGTCCCCCTGATAGTCAAACAGGGGCACCGACATGCCGCACGACGTCTGGACCCGTTCAATGTCCAGCAGGAAGATCTGGCGAGCCGCGACGCTTGGGGGGAACAGCGCCAGCAACGACGGCCACTGCGGATCAGTGCGGTGCAGCACCCGTGCCTGGCCATAGGCTCGCAGAATAAGCGGCGCCCCCTCGAAGGCGCAGAACATCACCGTCATGCGCGGCTGTTGCAGCACCTGGGCTGCGGACTCGTTGCCGCTGCCGGTCAGGTTGAGCCAGGCCAGGGTGTGGGCATCGAGGACGCGCAGCGAATCCCCGCCCTTGGGGGAGAGATTGACCGATCCCTTCGCGGCCGCCGTACCGACGAAGAAGATCTTCTGCCCCTCGATAAAGGTGACATGGCGCGGCAAAAGCGCCTCGAACAGTTGTCCCATCCTGCCTCTCCCTGGTGCCTGGAACCGGGTTGCCTAAAACAGGGCGCTGTTGAGCCACAGGTGCGCCCCTATGCCGACCATATAACCAAGCAAAATGGCAGGCAACCACTTGAGGTGCCCGACGAAGGTATACATGCCCCTGGCCTGCCCCATCAGAGCCACTCCGGCGGCGGAGCCGACCGAGAGCAGACTGCCCCCCACCCCGGTGGTCAATGTCACCAGCAGCCACTGCCCCGTGCTCATCTGCGGCTCCATGGAGAGCACGGCGAACATCACCGGAATGTTGTCGATCAGGGCGGAGAGCAGGCCGATGGCGACGTTGGCCAGGGTCGGATCGCCACCGTCATAGAGGAAATGGGAGGCAAGCGCCAGATACCCCATAAACCCGAGGCCACCGACGCACATCACCACCCCGTAGAAGAAGAGCAGGGTGTCCCACTCCGCCTTGGCAATCTTGTTGAACACATCGAACGGCACCACCGAGCCCAGACGCAGCAGCCTGGCCTCGTCCCCGGTGCGCTCATACAGCGCCCGTGCCCGGGCCAGGGTAACGGGCTGGGTCTTTCGCAGATAGAAACTGAAAAATTGCAGGTAGCCCAGCCCCATCATCATGCCGAGCACGGGGGGCAACCCCAGGAAGTGATGGCAGGCGACGGCGGTCACTATGGTGAGCACAAAGAGCAGCACGATGACAATGGCGCCGCGCCTTGGCACCACCATCTCGCCCGGCATGGCGGGCACCAGACGGGGCACCATCAGGCTCATCAGGGTGGCTGGCACCAGGAAGTTGAGCAGGGCGGGGATGAAGAGCAGCAAGAACTGCTGGAACGGCACCTTGCCCGCCTGCCACACCATCAGGGTGGTGATGTCGCCAAAGGGGCTGAAGGCGCCGCCCGCATTGGCCGCCACGACAATGTTGATGCAGGCCAGGTTGATGAAACGGCGCTCTCCATTGGCCACGTTGAGCACCACTGAACACATCAGCAGCGCCGTGGTGAGGTTGTCCACCACGGGGGAGATGAAAAAGGCGAGAAAACCGGTGAGCCAGAAGAGCGTGCGCAGGCTGAAGCCCGCCTGCACCAGGCGTACCCGCAGCACGGCGAACAGCAGCCTGTCCTCCATGGCGTTTACATAGGTCATGGCCACCAGCAAGAAGAGCATCAGCTCGGCATACTCCAGCAGGTTGTGGCGAAAACCGGCCTGAACCAGCTCGCTTTGCCCCTGCCCCGTATAGACCAGGCCGATGGCTATCCAGATGATGCTGGCGGCCACCAGCACCGGCTTGGATTTTCGCAGCTTCAGGTACTCCTCGGCCATCACCAGGGCATAAGCCAGGGCGAAGATGGCGAGGGCGAAGAGCCCGACCCCGCTGTGGGTCAGATCGAGGGGGCCGTTGCCCGCAGCGGCGGGGGCACTGAGCAGGGCCGCCCCGGGCACGAGGCGAAGGAGTCCAGACATGGCGGCATCTCCTGGCAGGCGCCTGGCATTGAGGCTAGCAGCGCAAAGGGAAGCCGCCTCTTTGTCATCCTGATGAGCGGCCCGCCGCGGGCTCTCAGGCAAACATGAGCGAGGCCCGTTGCCGGGCCCCGTCATCAGGAGGTCTTCTTGCCAAAACCCGATTGCTTGAGGGTGTAGCCTGCGCTGTTTTGCCAGGCATCCAGCCCGCTTCGGTTGTTGCCCGCCACCAGGCTCGCGGCCAGGCTCGGGCTGTTGAAGAGCTGATCGGCGGTAAAGATGAAGCCCCCTTCGGGGTGGGGAACGAGCACCCCCTTGCCCAGCAGCTCCTGGCGCAGCTCGATCACCGCCTCGCGCAGGGAGGCCGCATCCTCGCCGTTGGCGGTGGAGCCCGCCTGGACCATGAAACCGGGGTTTTGCCGCTTGCCCACCGGATAACCATGGGCCTCTGCCCCCTTGCCGTTGAAGTGATAGAGCTCGCGCTCCCCCGGCTTGTTGTCGGAGAGGGCCTTTTGCAGGGTCATCAGCTCGTTGTAGATATCGATGGGGACCACGGCAGCCTGCTTGACGCCCTTGCTGTCGACGATAAAACTGACTTGCTTGTGTAACATCCTTGCTCATCCTGTGACCCATGGAAGGCCCTATTCTAACCACCTCAGGCGAGCGGGATCCAGCGAGGATCCCCATCCCTTTTGCAGGCGCGATCACTAACTGGCATAGTGACGGACATTGTGAAAGCCATTGACCATCAAACGGTTATCCCATGCTTAGCCTGCGCAACCTCAGTAAACGCTTCGCCAACGGCGGCGAGACGCTCCCCCTGTTTGAGGGGCTGGATCTCGCCCTCACCCCGGGGGAAACCTGCCTGCTGCTGGGGCAAAGCGGCTGTGGCAAGTCCACCCTGCTCAACCTCATCGCCGGTCTCATCGCCCCGGACGAGGGGGAGATCTGGCTGGAAGAGACCCGTCTCGACACCCTGCCGGCAGACGAGCGGGCCCGCCTGCGTGGCCGCCATTTCGGCATCGTCTATCAGGATTTCAACCTGCTGCCGACCCTGACCGTGGCCGAGAACCTCGCCCTGCCCCTTCAGATAAACAACCTGCCCCAGGACGATGGGCGCCTCGATGCCCTGCTCGCGCGCCTTGGCATGAGCCACAAACGCCACGCCTGGCCGGAACAGCTCTCCGGCGGCCAGCGCCAGCGGGTGGCGCTGGCCCGTGCCCTCATTCATCAGCCCCGTTGGCTGCTCGCCGACGAACCCACCGGGAGTCTCGACGAGCACAACGCCGAGCAGGTGATGGCCCTGATGATGAGCGCGGTGCGCGATACCGGCGCCGGTCTCTTGCTGGTGAGCCACAACCCGGGCTATGGCGACCTGGCGGATCGGGTGCTGCGCCTTGAAGGGGGGCAGCTGGTCGAGCTCAAGGGGCGCCGCCATGGCTGACGTCTGCCGGGGGGCCTGCTGATGTTGCCGCTCAAGGCGCTGCTGCGCCTCTATCGCGCTCACCCCTGGCTGCTCTTGATGAGCCTGGCCGGGCTCACCCTCGGGGTCACCCTGGTGGTGGCCATCGAGCTCTTGAACCACAGCGCCCGCACCAACTTCGTCGCCGCCCGCAGCCAGCTCGCCGGGGAGGCCAACTACCGCCTGGCCCCCCAGGGTGGCCTGGATGAGCAAGTTTACGTGAGGCTGGTGCGAAGCCAGCCGAACCTTGACGCCATGCCAGAGCTTCACGCCTGGCTCAAAGACGCCCAGGGGCGCAGCTTCCAGTTGCTGGGGATGGATCTCTTCAACCCCGGCCCCCTGCGCCGCCTCTTTGGCGATGCGCCAGACAGCCAACCCGATGTCTCGTTGAATCGCGCCGACAGCGTCTGGCTGGCCGCCCCCGAGGCGAGGCGCCTTGACTGGCAACCGGGCCAGTCGCGAACCTTTGTGCTGGGGGATGAGGGGCAACGCCCCCTGACCCTGACCCTGGCGGGCACCTTCGAGCCCGGCGCCGTCCCCATGGAGCGGCTGCTGGTGACCGACATCGGCCTCGCCCAGCCCCTGCTTGGCAAGGAAGGCAGACTGGATCGCATCGTCTTCAAGCTGAGCGATGCGCAGGCCAATACCTTGCAAAGAGCCTTGCAGGCAGCCCTGCAATCCTATGCCCCCCATCAGCCCCTCTGGCTTGAGCCCATCAGCCCGGCGCTCGATGCCAGCCAGCTCGGGGATGCGCTGGCCCTGAACCTCACCGCCCTCTCCCTGCTCGCCATGGCGGTGGGATTGTTTTTGGTGTTCAACGCCCAGCGCTTCGTGCAGAGCGTGCGCCGCCCCCTGCTCGCCCAGCTCATCATCCTCGGGATGCCGCCGCGCCGGGTGCTGCGCTGGCTGACCCTGGAGATCCTGATCCTCGCCACCTTCGGCACTCTGCTCGGGCTGCTGCTGGGGAGCCTGCTGGCCCTCGCCCTGATGGGGCAGCTCACCCAGGCGCTGGCCGATCTCTATGGCCCCAACCCCATCGACCTGCTGCGCCTCTCCCCCGCCAGCCTTGGCAAGGCGATGGTGATCGGCCTTCTGGGGATGCTTGCCGCCAACCTGCCCGGCTGGTGGCAACTGCTGCGCCAATCCCCCCTTGCGCTGCGAGAGGGCAACAGTCGCCCACCGGCTCACCCCTGGCAACGCCGGGGGCTTGCCATCGCCATCCTGCTGCTGTGCGCCCTGTGTCTATGGCGGCCAGAAACCGGCCTTGGCGGCGCCCTCTTCGTGGCCGGAGGCTGGCTGCTCGCCATGGCCCTCCTGCTGCCCGATGCCCTTCGCTCCTTGCTGGGGCGGCTGCGTGCACGCGGCCCCCTCACCGCCCGGCTCGGGGTGGCCGAAACCCTCTATCACCTGGATCGCACCGCCATTGCGGTGATGGCGCTGCAACTGGCCATCGCCGCAGCCATCGGCATCGGGGTCATGGTGTCGAGCTTTCGCTCGAGCGTGGAGATCTGGCTCGGCCAGCGTCTGGCCGCCGATCTCTACGTCACCGCCCCCAAGGGGGTGGCCGGCAGCAGGGGCGCCCTGGGCGAGCAGACCCTCAACACCATCCTCGCCTCGCCGGATGTGCGCGCCGCCTCCCGCCGCGCCGTGCTCCCCGCCCGCTGGCAGGGGCAGCCCATCGAGTGGGCGCAGATGGACTTTATCCCCGAGCTCAAAGCCGCCTACCCCTTGCTCGCCGGGCGCTGGCCCGCCGCTCCCGACGAGGTGCTGGCGAGCGAACCGCTGACGGTACGCCTCGGGGTCAGGGTGGGTCAGCGCCTCGAGGTAACCAGCGAAGGGGGGCCGAGGGCTTTCACCGTCACCGGCGTCTATCAGGATTACGGCAGCGACAAGGGGCAGATACTGCACGCCTTCGAAGGGGGCAAGGTGCAATCCCTGGCCCTCTTCAGCCCGGATCCCGAGCACCTTGGCGACAGGCTCAGGAGCCAGTTTGGCGAGCGGGTGAACCTGTTGCCCGCCCCCGCCATCCACGCCGCCGCCCTCAGGGTGTTCGATCAGACCTTTGTGGTGACCGAGCTATTGAAGTTGCTGATCCTGGGGATCGCCTTTGTCGGCATCGGCTCGGCCTTTATGGTGCTGGGGCTCGCCCGGCGCGGCGAGTTGCAAACCCTGCAAAGCCTTGGCCTGAGCCCGCGCCACTGCCGCCAGCTGCTGGTGTGGCAAGGGGCGGGCCTCGGGCTGCTCACCGCGCTCCTGGCACTGCCGGTGGGCTATGGCCTCGCCTGGGTGCTGATTGAGGTGGTCAACCCCCGCGCCTTCGGCTGGCGGCTGGCCTTCGAGGCCGCCCCCCTGCACGCCGTCACGGCGCTTCTGCTGGCGCCGGTGTGCGGGGCGCTGGCCTCCTGGTACGCCGCAAGGAGAGTGGTATGACATATTGGTTGGCGCTCTGGCTCGGCCATGGCTTGACGTTCCCATTGACCAGATCTCTGTCACCGCACTTGATTCAGCGCAGAGAAGCGCACAGAGCTGCCGCGAACCATCCCCTCTCCCTTCGGGAGAGGGCCAGGGTGAGGGGAATCTTGTCCTCTTTACGGTCCCTGTGGCTTGCAGCCCGCTTGATCCCGCTTGTTGCCATAAGCGGCCACGCGCAGGCCAGCGATCTGGGGACCATCCTGGGTGGCGGTAGCGATCACTTCAAAAAGGCTCTGCCGGGTCAATCCATCCTCCTGCCCGCAGATCACGGTGCCCACCCCGACTACCGCTCCGAATGGTGGTATCTCACCGGCAACCTCAAAGACGAGCAAGGGCGCGGCTACGGCATGCAGTGGACCCTGTTTCGCCAAGGCATCGAGCAGGAGATAACATCCGACAACCCCTGGCTCACCCCCCAGCTCTGGTTGGCCCAGTTCGCCATCACGGATGTGAGCAAAGGCCGCCACCAGCAGGACGAGCGCACCAGCCGCCAGGGGCCAGGGCTCGCCGGTGCCAGCGGCGGTGAGTATTGGCTGAAAGAGTGGGTCTTGGCCTCTCAAGGAGAAGCGCTCTTTCCCGCCACCCTCAAGGTGCAGAGCAAGGCGGGGGATCTTGATGTGAAGGTGAGCGCCGCCAAGCCCGCGGTGCTGCAAGGCAAAGCGGGTTACAGCGAGAAGAGCCCGGGCAATGCCTCCTTCTACTACTCCTACCCGCGCCTGACCATCAGCGGCACCCTGACCCTGGATGGGGAGATCCGCAACATCAGCGGTGAGGGCTGGTTCGATCACGAGTGGAGCAGCTCGGTATTGGCCGAGTGGCAATCGGGCTGGGACTGGTTTTCGCTGCAATTTGACGATGGGCGCGAGTTGATGCTGTTTCGCCTGCGCACCAAAGCGGGCCACACTGAGCCTGAAAACCGCTACGGCATCCTGATTGAACGGGATGGCAGCAGCCGGGTGCTGAGCCCAGATCACATCCACCTCACCCCCGGCAAGACCTGGCGTGGCCCCAAGGGGCAGCCCTACCCCGTCGAGTGGCAGCTTAAGGCCGCTGATTTGAATCTCGTTATTAAAGCGCGTCAACCCAATCAGGCCATGACGGGACGTTTTGACTACTGGGAGGGGGCGGTATCCGTCTCGGGGGATGCCAAGGGCGTCGGCTATCTGGAAATGACGGGGTATTGACCGCCTTGAAAATCTGATCGGCTTCAAAAAATCATTTAAATGCTATGCCTTATATAATATTTACCTCCACAACGCTGTCGCCATTTGATACCTTACGTCTGCCCCTTACAGCCCCAAAAGTGCCCATGGAACACTCGTATCAGTGCTGGCTAACCGTTGCATTCAGGGAACTGTGGCTCCTGATTGTAGCCACTTTAATTATTCCTAATACAAACTTATGGCCGTGGCAAGTTGCTACAATAGTGCTACTTGAAAAACCCTTTTTTATATTAAAGGGGCAATTCAACCTCCTATTTTATGGCTTTTCAATGAAATTGAAATAAATAATGTTCAAGTCACGCAGTACATTTATATTGGAATGACATAAAAATACTTTATTTAATATAGAGATATTCAATAGGATTAATTATTAGATAATTTAGCCAACAAGGAACTACTGCTAATGTCAGCAACAGACATTCGACGTGAGATAGATGAATACTACATATACCTAAATTTTGTACATGATTTGATGGGAATAAAAGGGAAAGACAACAGGGTAGATTACGGACTAAAAATAGTATCTGAATTTATAAAAACTGCGACATCTCGAGAACTAAGAATTCAGGGAAAACAAATAGCATCTCAATTAAAGGACGCAGTAAAAAACCATGCCACGCTTTTACCTAGACGCAAACCATCACGACAGATCGCTCGTGACTTTAAAGTACTTTCAGAGGAAATAGATGTAAAAAGATTTGGTATCCCTTACGGATGGTTAGCTGAAAGATTTGAGTCTGCTGGATTAAAACAACCAACAGATTTACCTCCTCATGCAAGAATAGGCATCGGGGTACATGCTGGTTTTGCGAGCGTTGAAGAGGCTTTCCTTCTTGAAGATACATATTTATTACTCGCACATGCTGAAGCTGCAAATGAACGAATGAAACAATCTGCAAAGAAACTCAATGAAATGCAAATTAGGGCATTAAGCAAAGATGAATATAAAAATATATCAGCGATAAATGGGAATGTCTGCACCTTCTCTAGATTATGTGTTGTGAGCGCTGCCGCATTCATCGAGTCTTTCGTTAATAGTGTCGGATATGCAGAATCAGTAAGACGCAATGATCTTGATGATAATATCAAAGAAGAACTTAGAGGCATGAAAAAAAACAGATACCTGAGTCTAGATGTAAAGTTAGAAAAATATCCAAGGATACTTCGCCCTGATGGAAGATCTCCTATCGTATTATCAGACATTCATCAAAGAGAAGAGCCATTCACATCCTTTATATTAGACACCAAAGCACTCAGAGATTCCAGTATGCACTACGCACCAAACAAAGTTGATATTTGGCGCACCCCCCAAGAATGGCTTGCATCAGCTAATCGAGCAACAGAAAATGCCATTCAAGTCGCTGAGAAATTTTGGACCGCTTGTTTCCCAGATAGAGCTTCCCCAGAGTATCTTGATCACCTTTGCCATGAACGATTTCTAATGCGGGCAATTGACAAAGTTCGGTATTCTGATGGCAATGAATCAGCCAATACAGGTTAATCTCGCCTGATCGTTCATGCAAGGCCGTAGGTTCGCTTAGCGAAGCGTAATAGGACGTTCGCGAAACGCCCCTTGATATTTAAGTTAAGGGGCAAGAGCTATATTAAAATATCTAAAACTGGATAATCTCATTTCCACCTAAAATTATTTTACCTTCCCGTTCACTTGATTACGCTGCGCTAATCTAACCTACGTTAAATGCTCCAAACCGACGTTCAATGGGATAAAAATAATATTACCGTGTTGGGTTTCGCTTCGCTCAACCCAACCTACGTCAAACCTTATCTATTGAATGGTTTATATCTCAGCCGTCTGGTTGGAGATAAACGCCAACGACTGCCGGTTAAAGTGATCCGGCTGCTCCACGTTGCGGCTTGGCCACATTTTTCGATGTTTTCTTGCGGGCTACAGGGGTCACTGGCTACCGACTCGAGCACTAAAGAAATATTCAGAAGAACGCTTGAACCATCACCTTGTTGAGCCACTACTCCTTATCTCCTGCTTGCGCCAAAAATTGAAGGTCAAAGTGGGTGCTCCGGCACAGCTATAACAACCCCCCTTCACTCTCGGCCTTGATGGCGCCCAGTATCCGGCGCCGGATCAGGCCGCTGACGGGGCGGATCAGATACCAGTAAGGTGCGAACTTGAGGCGGCAGGCCAGATCCGGGCAGAACACCCTTGTCTGGGTGGTCAACCGGGTGGTGCCGTTTGGCTGGCGGCTGGCCGAAAACCCCAGGGTGAGCTTGGCGACGCCTGGCGCCGCAAAGTCCAGATACGCCTGACTGTCCACCATGGTCACCAGACCAAAGTCCGGCCGCCAGAACCGGCCGACAAGGCCGTAGAGCAGCGTGTTGTCGTCCTGGCTGTCGAGCGGCACGAATCTGTCCAAGCCAAAGGGAGGCGGGCTGGCGCTCTGTTGGCGGCCAAGAAGATGCCCAAGGCGCATCGGCACTTCCCGCAAGCCGATCAGGTGGCGAAAGGCCGGATCCGCTTCCGGTCGATAGTTGGCCGCCGCCTGGATGACGGTGTGCGGGTCGGCGGCAATGTCGCGAGCGTGCTCTTCACAGAAGTGATAGGCAGGCAGATAGTGGTTCAGCGGCGTCATCAATCCTTCCTTGCCATCGTTCGTATCAGCATCGGCCCCTTTCATAGCACGTAGCACCAGACAAGTCCCGCTTTAAAGCCACCTTGTTCACCCCATTGAAAACGGCAGGATAGTTATCCTGCCGTTTTTTTCCCTATCTCGCCGCCTGATCCACCAGATAGAGGATGCTGTGATAGGGAATGCCGGCGTGCTGGCTAAGCCCCATTTCACAGGTGCGGCTGTTGCTGAATCCCTGACGGCAATCGCTGGGGACCTGGGCGGGCAGGCTTGCCAAGGCGGCTGCGTTGAGCTCCGGGGTCATCAGCCCCTTGTCACCGGCAAAGCCGCAGCACTGGATATGCTCAGGGACTATCACCTCGCGGGCACAGGCGCGGGCCACCGCCAGCATCTTATCCCCCAGCCCCATGCGCCGGCTGCTGCAGGTGATATGGAGCATCACGGTCTCATCGATGGGGGTCAGCTCAAGGTGGGGCAGCAGGTGTTCCAGCACAAAAGCGGAGGGCTCGAACACCCGAAGGCTCTTGCCGAGTGCCCCCGAGAGCAGTCGCTGCACGCAGGGGCTGGTATCGAGCAGCACGGGCCAGCGCCCCTGCTCGCTTGCCTGCCACAGCGCCGCCGCCAGCTCACTGCGCTTGGCCGCAGCCACCTCGCTCATACCCTTGCTGTCATAGGGCATGCCGCAGCAGAGCCCCTCAACTCTCTCCGGCACGATGACCCGGCAGCCCGCTTTATTGAGCAGAGATAACACCACGTCCGGCAGTGACGGGGCCTCCTCCTGCTGGCCGAATACCCGGCTGGCGCACGACGGCAGATAGACCACGGCGCGATCCTCTCCAATGTCCTCGCTGGATCCGCCATGGCTCCCCTCCCCTTGCGGCCACCGGTAGCGGCTCGGCCCCGGCAGGGTGGGCAGCCAGGCGGGTGTGCGCTGGCCGCTCAGATGGCGAACCCCGTTCACCAATCGCGCCAGCGCTTTGTCTCCCAGAAGCTTGCCGGCAATGGATTTGAGGCCCAACGCACTGCGGGCGGTGCGGGTCACGCCAGCGAAGTGATCGGCGCTCCATCGGGCGATGGGCACGAAGCGCTGGTACTTTTCGCTGCGCAGCTTCTTGATCAGGCTGCCGGTGTTGATGCCCACCGGGCAGCGATCGGCGCACAGCCCGGTGGCGGCACAGGTCTCAATCCCCTGATAGTCAAACAGCCGGGCAAGATCCCCTGCCACTTCACCGCTGCGACCACGGCGTGACAACTCCCGATAGAGCACGATGCGCTGGCGCGGCGACAGTGACAGGGTGCGCGAGGGGCAGACCGCCTCGCAAAAGCCGCACTCGATGCACGGATCCACGATGGCATCGCTCGCCGGCATGGGCTTGAGATGGGCCAGGTGGGCCTTGGGGTCGTCGTTGATGATGACGCCGGGATTGAGCAAGCCATCGGGGTCCAGCAACGCCTTGATGCGCCGCATCAGCGCCATCCCCTCCGGCCCCCATTCCAGCTCCACATAGGGGGCCATGTTGCGGCCGGTGCCGTGCTCGGCCTTGAGCGACCCGCCAAAGCGCACGGCGACCAGCTCCGCCACCGCATCCATAAAGGCGCCGTAGCGGGCCACCTGGGCCGGCTCGTCGAACCCCTGGGTAAAGACGAAGTGCAGGTTCCCCTCCAGCGCGTGGCCGAAGATGATGGCTTCACCGTATTCGAAGCGATCGAACAGGGCTTGCAGCCCCGCCACCCCTTCCGCCAGACGTTCGATGGGAAAGGCGACATCCTCGATGATGACGGTGGTGCCGGTGGTGCGCACCGCCCCCACCGCCGGGAAGAGCCCCTTGCGAATGGCCCAGAGGCCGGCGCTGTCGACGGTAAAAGGCACCGAGGCGACCTGAGCGAACTCGGCCGCCATGGCCGTCACCTGCTCGCAGCGATCCACCAACTCCTCTTTCGATTCCCCATGCACCTCCACAAGCAGGGCGCAGGCGGCCAGATCCAGCGTCTTGATAAAGTCCGGCAGGCCGGGTTTGCCCGCCACCGAGCGCAGGGATCGCCCATCCATCAGCTCCACCGCCGCCACCGGCGCACTTTTCAGGCGCGAGGTGGCCAGACACGCCTGCTCGGCGTCTCGAAACACCAGCAGGGCCGAGGCCTTGTGGGGGTATTCGGGCACGGTATCGAGCACCACCTCGGCGATAAAGCCGAGGGTCCCCTCCGAGCCAATCATCAGGTGGGTGAGGATATCGACAGGGTCCTCATGGTCGAGCAGGGCGTTGATGGCGTAGCCGGTGGTGTTCTTGAGCCGGTACTTGTGGCGGATCTTGGCGGCAAGCTCGGCATTCGACAGCACCTCGGCGCGCAGGGCGGCGAGCCCCGAGAGCAGCTCCGGGCGCCTGGCCGCCAAGGCAGCGCGGCTCTGGGGATCGCCGCTCTCCAGCACGGTGCCATCGGCCAGCAGCAGGGTCATGGCGTGCAGGGTGTGATAGCTGTTGTGGGCTGTGCCACAGCACATGCCGCTCGCGTTGTTGGCGGCGATGCCGCCGAGCTTGCAGGCGTTGATGGAGGCGGGATCCGGCCCAATCTTGCGCCCCAGGGGCGCCAGATAACGGTTGGCATCGGCGCCGATCACCCCGGGTTGCAGTGCGATGCGCGCCCCCTCATCCAGAATGCGGTGGCCGCGCCAGCTGTCGGTCAGGGTGATGAGCACCGAATCGCTCAGGGCCTGGCCCGAGAGGCTGGTGCCGGCGGCGCGAAAGGTGCACGGCAGGCCCAATTCGCGGCACACCCCGAGCACGAAGCGCACTTCATCCAAAGAATCGAGGCGCACGATGCGCTCGGGCACCAGGCGGTAGAAGCTCGCGTCCGTGCCGTGGGCCAATCGCAAGTCCGGGTCGCTCACCAGCCGCTCCTGCGGGATGCGCGAGAGCACGGCGGCGTCAAATTCATTCCAGCGCATCAGCAATCCTCCACCAGCACCACCAAGAGGCGGCTCGGGCCGTGGGCGCCGTAGGCCAGAGTCTGCTGGATGTCGGCGGTCTTGGAGGGGCCGGAGACCAGCAACAGGTTGGTGGGCATGGCCTGTTGCCAGCGCCCGGCCGCCACCAGCCCCGCTAGGTTGTCGGCGATGGTGGAGGCCGCCAGCAGGGCGATATGGCAGGGTGGCACAAGCGAGAGGGTGCGCGGCTCGCCGCCATCCGGCAGCAACACGAGCGTGCCGGTATCGGCGATGGCCCCCGCGCAGTGGGTGATGCCCGCCTGACAGACGTCGAACAGATCGTCCTTCCAGCTCGCGAACTCGCCAGAGGGGGTCAACACAGATCGCCCGGCGCAAGCCGCCGCGATTTCGACTTGCCAGCGACCGCTCTGGCCACAGGCCAGATGCGTCATGCCTTCTTCATTCAGCCAGGCGGCCAGATCCCGGACAAGGTTTGCCTGTTGGACGGTGAGGATCTCGGCGTGGCTGGCGCTGATCCCGGCAACAAAGCGCTCACGCCGCGCGCCGTCATCTGCCCCGCGCCAAGGCTGCCAGCCATGGGGGGCGTGGGCCATGGGGGTGGCGGCGCCGCGCAGGCGGCTTAATATGGCCTCTTTGCTCGACATCTCAGGACTCCTTCTTCTTCTGGCGCAGCAGGGCGTGCAGGCTCTGGGGGGCGGGTTTGGGGGCTTCGCGGCACAGGGTCCAGGGGCCCAGGTGTTTGGGCATCAGCCCCCGCAGGCGACCGGCCACCCCGGTTGCGGCGTGATAGAGGCGCGGGTGGGTGGCGGCAAAGGCAAAGCCCTGCATGGCGAGGGTCTCGAGCCGGCTCCTGGCTGCCCCCTGCCCCGCCAGCGGTTCGTGGCCGGGCTGTGCGTCGTGCTTGGCCTCCCGGCGCAGGCGCTGCAACATGTCGGGAATGGGGATGCGCACCGGGCACACCTCGCCGCAGGCACCGCACAGGCTGGAGGCCGTCACCAGATCGCTCGTGCTTTCCAGCCCCAGCAGGTGGGGGGAGATGATTTTGCCGATGGGGCCCGGGTAGATGGTGCCGTAGGCGTGGCCGCCGATGCGGGTGTAGACCGGGCAGTGGTTCATGCAGGCGCCGCAGCGGATGCACTGCAGGGTCTTGCGCAGCTCCTCGTCCCGGTAAGCCTGGCTGCGGCCGTTGTCCAGCAGCACCAGGTGCACCTCGTCCGGGCCGTCCAGCTCCCCTGCCCGGCGCGGGCCGCTGATGACGTTGAAGTAGGTGGTGATGGCCTGTCCGGTGGCCGAGCGGGTCAGGGCGCTGTAGAGGGGCGGCACGTCGGATAGGCACTCCACCACCTTCTCGATGCCGGTGATGGCCACGTGCACTTTCGGCACCGTGGTGCACATGCGCCCGTTGCCCTCGTTCTCCACCAGACACAGGCTGCCGGTCTCGGCCACCGCGAAGTTGACGCCGGAGAGCCCCATGCCGGCGCGGCGAAACTCTTCGCGCAGGGCCCGCCGTCCGGTCTGGATCAGTTCGTCCACGTCCGTGGTGGGGGTGAAGCCTTCCAGGTTGCCGGCGAAGGTGTCGCTCACCTCCTGCTTGTTCTTGTGGATGGCGGGCATGATGATGTGGGACGGGGTGTCGCCGTCGAGCTGGACGATAAACTCCCCCATGTCGCTCTCAAGGCAGCGGATGCCGTGGCGCGCCATCTCGTGGTTGAACCCCACCTCCTCGCTCACCATGGACTTGCCCTTGACGATGCTGCTCACCCCGTGTTGCTGGGCGATGCGAAGGATGATGGCGTTGGCCTCGGCCGGCGTCTGGGCCCAGTGCACCCGGATGCCGTTGCGCTCGCAGTTGGCTTCGAGCTGCACCAGCAGGTCCGGCAGGCGCGAGAGACAGCGCTGGCGAATTTGCTCCGCCGCATCGCGCACCGCCGCTTCTTCGGCGGGGTCGGCGAAGGCATCCCGGCGCTTGGCGCGCAGGTAATCCATGGCGCCGCGAAAATTCTGGCGCAGCACAGGGTCGGCCAGGGCCGCCTCGGCTTGGGGATGGAAGCGGCGCGGCGAATACTTGGCGTGATCAGACATGGGGCTGGGCCTCTTTGGTATGAGCCAAATCGCTAACAGCGGCACCGTTATGAGCTATTTCGTCACTGTCGGGGCGGCTGTGGGCGAGCAGGAAGCTGGCCAGGTGCATGGCGGGCAGTGTCTTGCCCTGATAGGCCAGGGATCCCTTGATGTTCAAGAGGCACCCCCAGTCGGCGCTCACCAGGGTGTCGGCGCCGGTGGCCAGCAGGTGGCGGGTCTTGTCTTCGACCATGGCCTGGCTGATGTGGGGGTGGCGCACCGAGAAGGTGCCGCCAAAGCCGCAGCACTCGCTCTCGTAGGCCTGTTCATGCAAGGTGACGCCATCAAGCTGCCCCAGCAGGCTGCGGGCCGTGGTGTGTACCTGCATCTCGCGCCGGGCCGAGCAGGAGGTGTGCATGACGATGCTCGCCTCCCCCACCCCGTGCCAGCGCACCCGGCAGATCCGGGCCAGAAACTCGGTGAGCTCGAACACCCGATCGCAAAAATCCGCCACCTCGGGGCTCTCGGGGAAGAGGCGGCGGTAGTGGTGGTGCATCATGCCGCCGCAGGAGCCCGACAGCACCACCACCGGCCAGGGCTCGGGGAAGAGCGCCATCTGGCTTTGCGCCACCTTGCGCGCCTCCTCCTCGTGACCCGAGGTGTAGGCCGGCTGCCCGCAGCAGGTCTGTTTCTCGACAAAGTGCACCCTTATCCCTTCCCGCTCGATCAGGGCGATGGCATCGAGCCCCGCCACCGGGTCGAACAGGTCCACCAGACAGGTGGCGTAGAGATAGACATCGGCCGGCTTGGCCGGGTAGACCCGCATTACCTTCATCACTTGCTCTCCTTACTTGAGCTGCAGCAGTGCGTCCGAGATGTGGAAGCTGTACATGAGCGCCAGCCCGATAAGGCCGGTGACCAGCAGGTAGTAGAGGGTCGGCAGCGCCGTCTTGCGCAGCGTCGCCCCCTCACGACCGAGCAGCCCCACGGTGGCCGAGGCCGCCACCACGTTGTGAATGGCAATCATGTTGCCGGCCGCCGCACCGACTGCCTGCAGGGCCAGCATGGCGGCGGTGGAGACCCCAAGGGTCTGGGCCACCTCGAACTGGAACTGGCTGAACATCATGTTCGATACCGTGTTGGAGCCGGCGATAAAGGCCCCCAGCGCGCCGATGGTGGCGCTGAGGGCTGGGAAGAACTCCCCCACCAGCCCGGCGGCAAAGTTGGCGGTGGTCACCGGCATGCTGGCGAGATCCGCCCCGTTGACGCCGGAGTTGATGAAGATACGCACCATGGGCACGGTGAAAATCAGCACGAAGCCGGCGCCGATCAGGGTGCGGCTGGACTCCCCCAGCGCCCGCCCGAAGGGGGCGAGGGAGCGCGATTGCAGCCAGGTGGCGAGCAGGGCGCAGAGCACCAGCAGGCCCCCCGGCAGATAGAGCGGCTCAATGGAGGCGCTGACCCCCTTCTCCCCCAAAAGGTCCGTGAAGGCGAGGCTCACCGACAACAGGCTTGCCTTGAACTCCGGGCTCACCCGGCTCGCCACCAGCAGGAGCGCCAGTGCCACATAGGGGAGCCAGGCCAGCATGAGCGACATGGGGCGACCAGCGGCCTCTTTGAGATCGAGCTTCAAGGAGCCCAGCCACTCGGCGGGCCACTCGTTCTCGGGGGCGAAATCCCAGGAGTTCTTGGGCACCAGAAAACCGGCTCGCGCCGCCGTCACCACCAGGGCCAGCCCCACCAGACCGCCGATGAGGGACGGGAACTCGGGGCCGAGCAGCATGCCGGTGAGGGCATAGGGGACGGTGAAGGCGAGCCCGGCGAAAATCGCAAACGGCAGGATGGAGAGCCCCTCGGTCCAGCTGCGGTTGCGGCCGAAGAAGCGGGTCAGCATCATCACCATCAGCACCGGCATCAGGGTGCCGACGGTGGCGTGAATGAGGGCCACGTTGGTGGTCACCTGTTGCAGGTAGATGTCCCAGCTGCTGCCACCGGCGCTCAGGGTCTGGCCGATGGCCTGGTTATCCAGCCCCTTGTTGATGCCCACCAGGATGGGGGTGCCCACCGCGCCGAACGACACCGGGGTGGACTGGATCATCATGCCGAGCAGCACGGCGGCGAGCGCCGGAAAGCCGATGGCCACCAGCAGCGGCGCGGCGATGGCGGCCGGGGTGCCAAAACCCGAGGCCCCTTCGATAAAGGCGCCGAAGCACCAGGCGATGATGATGGCCTGGATGCGCCTGTCCGGCGAGATGTTGGTGAAACCGCCGCGAATGGCGGTGATGGCACCGGTGTGTTTGAGGGTGTTGAGCATCAGGATGGCGCCGAACACGATCCAGAGCACGGTCACCGTGATCACCAGCCCCTGCAGGGTGGAGGCGAAGACCCGGGTCGGGCTCATCTGCCAGCCCCAGAGGGCGATGAACACGGTCAACAGGAAGGCGACGGGCATGGCGCGCTTGGCGGGCCAGTTGAGGCCGACCAGCAGCACGGCGGCCACCAGGATCGGCGAGAAGGCCACCAGGGCCAGCAGGGTGTCTGTCATCATTGCGTCCTTGTCCAGAGGGGTGCAGAGGCGCACCTTGTTGTTGTTTTGTTAAGCGGACGTGACCTTACCCTGTTCCTTTTTCGCGATATATGGAAATAATGAACAACATTCGTTCCAAAAGTTGATCAATATGGCCAGTACCGACGACCTCATCCTCTTCGCCCAGGTGGTGGAGGCCGGATCCTTCAGCAAGGTAGCTGAACAAAATTCCCTGACAAATTCAGTGGTTAGCAAGCGGATCGGGCGTCTTGAGGAGGAGCTCGGGGTGCAGCTGCTCTATCGCACCACCCGCCGGCTCACCCTGAGCGAGGCGGGCAAGGCGCTCTATCAGGGTGCCAAAAATGTGAAGGCCGCCGCACTGGATGCCTTCGACGCGGTGGCGGGATTTGGTGAAAAGGTGAGCGGTCATGTGCGGATGTCGGTGCCCACCATCTCCGGCGAGCTCTTGCTCGCCGATGCGGTGGCCGATTTTTGCCAGCAGCACCCCGGGCTCACGGTGGAGATGTCGCTGGACAACCGCTTCGTCAACCTGGTGGAAGAGGGGTTCGATCTGGTCATTCGCACCGGCTATCTGGATGACTCGAGCCTGATTGCCCGCCACATTCTCGACTCCCAGTGGGTCATCTGCGCCGCCCCCGCCTATGTGCGCCGCTTCGGGGCGCCGCGGGTGCCGTCAGACTTGCTCACCCACAACTGCCTGCGCTACGCCTACCAGAGCACAGGGGCCTCGGAGTGGGCCTTCAAGGGGGAAGAGGGCAACTATCTGGTGTCGGTGTCGGGGAGCTTTTCAACCGACAACGCTGGTGCCCTGCGCAAGGCGGCGCTGGGGGGGCGCGGCATTGTCTATGTGCCACGCTGTCTGGTCTATCACGATCTGATGAACGGCGAGCTGGTGGACTTGTTTCCCGACCGGGTGGGCAAGAAGCTCGGCATCTACGCCGTCTACCCCTTCACCCGCCAGCCGCCGCGCAAGATAAGGCTGCTCATCGAACACATCCGCCAGCGCTATCTGGAGATTGGCCACTACTTCATCTGAGGCCCTTGTCGGGCTTCAAAGGGCGGACGACGCCGCCTGACGGGAGAGAAACGCCAGGGACTGGCGGTTGAAGTGATCCGGCTGCTCCACGTTGCAGACGTGGCCGCACTTTTCGATGATTTCGAGGCGGCTGTAAGGGTCGCGGGCCACCTGCTCGCGCACCGGGGCGAGGAACATGTGATCCTCCTCCCCCATCACGTAGAGGGTGGGAATGGGCAGGGCCCGCTCGCGAAAGTAGCGCATCAGGGGGTTCACCTCGGTGGCGAGACGGAACCAGCGCTTGAACTCCTTCTGGCACAGCTTTCTGGCCTCGCGCACGAAGAGGTTGCGGGACTCCTGATGGTGCTGGCGCGGCATGATGATGAAGGCGAACAGGCGGTAGAGCCACATGTAGGGCAGGAAGTGCTGGCCGAGGCGACCAAGCTGCACCAGCACCCGGGAGCGGATGTCGAGACGCAGGATGGCGCCGCCGAGCACCATGCTCTTGACCCGCTCGGGGCGAAGCTCCGCCAGGTGGCGGATGAGGATGGTGCCAAGAGAGATGCCGACAAAATGGGCGTGGGGGATGCGCAGGTGATCCAGCAGGCGCAGGATATCCTCGGTCACGGCCCGAAAGCTGTAGTGCCCCTTTACCACCTGCTGCAGCTGGTTGGACTGGCCGTGACCGCGAAGGTCCAGCAGCAGCACGTTGAAGTGCTCCCGGTAGGCCCGCAACTGCTTGAACCAGATGGAGGAGCTGCCGCCCGCACCGTGCACGAACACCACCCAATCCCGATCGGGACCCAGTTCAAAGGTCTTGTGGTACAACATCTCATGGGCTCCCGGGGTGATGGGGGGTATACTCGGCGCGCATATTAACAGAAGGCTCACCCCGGTGAACATGCTTCCACCATGATCGGACCAGCCTGGAGTCCCCATGACCCTCGTTCAATTGCGTGAATTTTTGCTCAGCCAGCCCGGCGCCACCGAGGACACCCCCTTCGGCCCGGAGATCCTGGTCTACCGCATCGCCGGCAAGATGTTTGCCCTGGTGGACTGGCAGGCGGAGCCCCTCTCCATCAACCTGAAGTGCGAACCCGAGCTCGCCCTGCTGCTGCGGGAGATCCACCCCGAGGTGAAACCGGGCTGGCACATGAACAAGCAGCACTGGAACACGGTGACCCTGAGTGAAGGCCTGTCTGACGATCTCTGGCAGGGCTGGATAGTCCACTCCTATGAGCGGGTGGTGGCGGGTCTGCCCAGGGCGAAGCGGCCCCAGGCCCCCCGCGCGACCATCAGGGAGGGTTGATCCATGCCGTCTCTTTCTTCTCCTCGCATCGTCCCCCTCGAGGAGGCGCACATACCAAGGCTTTTGGATCTGTTCGAGCAGTCGGTACGCCGCCTGGGGCCTGCACACTATAGCCCGGAGCAGGTGGAGCAGTGGGCCAGGGGCGCCCATCACCCGGGGCTTGCCAGCCAGTTGCGCGAGCACCATGGCTGGGTCATCGAGCAAGACGATGTGCCCCTTGGCTTTGCCACCCTGAGCGATGACGGTCATCTCAGCCTGCTCTACGTGAGCGCGGATCATCCGCGCCAGGGGCTCGGCACCCTGCTGCTGGAGCGGGTGCTGGCAGCCGCCAGCCAGATGGGACTTGGCAGCCTCACCACGGAGGCGAGCGCCTTCAGCCTCGCTCTCTTCCTGCGTCACGGCTTCCTGCTGACCGGATTGGAGACGGTGGAGCGCGGCGGTGTCCAATTTATCCGCCATCGGCTCCACTGCCGCTTGCCATGACGGGTTCAGCCACTAAAATACGCACCATTTCCCCAAGGCAATGAAGAAAGGGCAGCCATCATGGTGGTAGAGAGCGACGGTTACATTGCGCTGATCGAGTATCTGGTAGAGAGTCTGGGTCTGTTCGAGAGCCAGCAACAAGGCGGCGGCGCCCAGACCATCGAGGATCTGGTGAGCAGCCGGGTGGCCGACAACCTGATGGCCATCTGCGAGCAGAACCCCCAGCTCGACCCCAAGGTGCGCTTCCTGATCATGCAGGAGGCCGATGCCGTGGTCGCCGACCTGGAAGAGGTGCTCTCCGCCGTCTGGTTGTCCGCCCCCAGCGAAGCCCAGCAAGCCTTCCTCATCGAGTTCATCGACCTCATCAAGAACCTGTTCGACAGCACCATCAGCTGACCCCCCCCTGCCGTGACGGCAAGGGGACGAGATGCAATGAGGCGAGGAGTGAGGCGGGACGCCCAATGAAAAGGGCCGCCTCATCGGGCAGCCCTGCTTGCTAGCATTGTCAATTCATCGCGCTTGTCAGAGTAATGAATTTCGGGGCAAAAAAATGTGTCTGGTCTTGGCAACCATCCGTGGTCGCTACCCTGTTGGTCAGCCAGGGTTCAGTTTAGTTCCCCACCTGACGCATTTTTTTCAATTATTTTTCATCACAATGACACGGGGGCCTGATGGCCCCCGTGGTATGCAATGACGCCTCAGCGATTCAGGCTGGGAGGCAGGCAGACGCCGATGCCCCCCAGGCCGCAATACCCCTCGGGATTCTTCTCCAGATATTGCTGGTGATAATCCTCGGCGTAATAGAAGGGGGCCAGCGGCAGGATGCGGGTGGTGATGGTGCGCCCGTCACCGCTCGCCGTCATGGCCTGCTGGTAGGCGGCCAGGCTCTGCTGGGCAATCGCCTCCTGGGTGTCGTCCCCGACGAAGATGACGGAGCGATACTGGGTGCCGATGTCGCCACCCTGGCGCATCCCCTGGGCCGGATCATGGTGTTCCCAGAACAGCTTCACGAGATCCCCATAGCTGATGACCTTGGGATCGAACACCACCTGCACCGTCTCGGCGTGGCCGGTCAGGCCGCTGCACACCTCCTTGTAGGTGGGATTGGGGGTCAGCCCCCCCTGATACCCGGCGGCGGTGGAATAGACCCCGGGCTGCTGCCAGAACAGACGCTCCACACCCCAGAAACAGCCCATGCCGAACCAGGCAAGCTCCATCCCCTCGGGCCAGGGCCCCTGGGTCGGGTGGCCGTTTACTGCGTGCACCTGGCCAATCTCCAGCGCTTCCCGCCGTCCCGGCAGCGCCTCTGCCGGTGAAATAATCTGCTCCATATGCCCTGTCCTTGTATAAAACCCCGCGCAATGCGGCTGACGAAAAGGAACACCGAAGATATCAGGTTATTAGCCCGGATCAACCAGGGAGCGGCCCCCGGGGCGACCCTCCCGCCCTCGCCTGCGTCTTCCCCTCCCCGCCCGCACTGGTCAAAATGGCGACAAAAAAACACCAAGTCGATATTTAGTCTTGATTTGTGAATTTATTTTCATATATTGGGCAAATTGCTGCTTTTTTATGGAATGAAACACGTGCGTGAACGCGAACCCAGCTTGGTCCATGCCTTTCGGCAATCCACCCCTTATGTCAATGTGCACCGGGGTGCCACCTTCGTCCTGATGATCGGCGGGGAAGCCATTTGTCACCCCAATTTCGCCAACATCGTCAGCGACATCGCCCTGCTGCAGACCTTGGGGATCCGCCTGGTACTGGTGTTTGGTTCGCGTCCGCAAAATGACGAGGCCCTGGCCCGCGCCGGCATCCAGGCCCAGTATCACAAGCGGATCCGGGTCACCGACGATGCCAGTTTCGCCATCATCAAGCAGGTGTGCGGCGGTCTGCAATACGACATCACCGCCCAGCTCTCCATGGGGCTCGCCAACACACCCATGCAGGGGGCCCGCATCAGCGTGGTGAGCGGCAACTTCGTCACCGCCCAGCCGCTGGGTGTGGATGACGGCATCGACTTCTGCCACAGCGGCCGGGTGCGTCGCATCGATGTGGAGGGGATCACCCGCCAGCTGGATCAGCACGGCCTGGTGCTCATCTCCCCCATTGGCTGCTCGGTCACCGGCGAGAGCTTCAACCTGAGCTCGGAAGAGGTAGCCCGCCGGGTGGCGGTGGATCTCAAAGCCGACAAGCTCATCTGCTTCAGCAGCACCCAGGGGGTAATGGACAGGCACGGGGAGGCCATCTCCGAGCTCTTCCCCGAGCAGGCCGAAGAGCTGCTGGTGGCGCTGGAGCAGGCGGGGGAAGAGATGTCAGGCACCGCCCGCTACCTGCGCGCGGCCATCGCCTCCTGCCGGGGTGGCGTACCCCGCTCCCACCTGGTGAGCTATCAGGACGACGGCGCCATGCTGCAGGAGCTGTTCAGCCGCGAGGGGCTGGGTACCCAGATCGTGCGCGAAAGCGCCGAGCGGGCCCGGGCCGCCACCATTGAGGACATCGGCGGCATCCTGGATCTCATCCGTCCGCTGGAAGAGGAAGGGATCCTGGTGCGCCGCTCCCGGGAGCAGCTGGAGATGGAGATAGACAAGTTCACCATCATCGAGCGGGACGGCCTCATCATCGGCTGCGCCGCGCTCTATTGCTTCATGGAAGAAGCCATGGCCGAGATGGCCTGCGTCGCCATCCACCCGGAGTATCGCAACTCCAACCGGGGAGACACCCTGATCGCCAAGGTGGCCGAACGGGCCAGGCGGCTCGGCATCCGTCGCCTGTTCGTGCTCACCACCCGCTCCATCCACTGGTTCCGGGAGCGGGGCTTCGATCCCCTGGAAGTCGAAGATCTGCCGGTGGAGCGCCAGCGCTTCTACAACTGGCAGCGTCGCTCCAAGGTTTTGTCCAAGACCATTTCGTAACTGATTGATCTTGTGCCTGGTTACCGTCAATTTTGTTCTTTTTTACGAACTCGATTGACAGTGCAATCCAGACCAAGGTATTTGTACATGCACGCCACCTGTCACAGGTGGCACCAGAAGAGGAGCGCTGCCCAGGCAGCCCAGGGGAGGACACCAGTGTCCGGTGAACTTGGGTCAGGGGGAGCAGCGCCGAGACGAGGCGAGTGACTGGACACCGCCACGTCGGCTGCGGGGGCTGAATCCCCCGGGTTGTCATCGGTAGTGGTCATCCCACACCGCGCCCCACTTAGGGCGGGTACGGGATGGGCTCTGCAGGTGGAGTGCTTCTGGCCGGGATCCTCGCGTTTTCCTGCCATTTTTTGCCTCCTCCTCTCTATTTGCCCGATGAAACCGGATTTTCACCTTGAGACAGGAGTATGCAATGAACCCGATCAATGTCGCCAAGTTTGGCGGAACCAGCGTCGCCAATGCCGCGGCCATGAACCACTGCGCCGACGTGGTGCTGGCCAATCCGGCGACCCGGGTGGTGGTGCTGAGCGCCAGCGCCGGCGTCACCAACCTGCTGGTGAGCCTGGCTCAGGGTGAACTGGACGAAGCCGGACAGGATGCCCAGCTTGCCAGGCTTGCCGACATCCAGCTGGCCATTCTGGCCGCCCTTGGCAACCCGAGCGACGTGAGCGCCCTCATCCATGCCCAGCTCGGCGACATTCGCACCATGGCCCGTCAGGCCAGTCAGCACACCGACGCCGAACTCGCCGATCGCCTCATCGCCTGCGGCGAGCTGATGTCCACCCGTCTCTTCACCGAACTCCTGCACCAGCGCGGGGTCAAGGCCCAGTGGCAGGATGCGCGCCAACTGCTGCGCACCGACAGCCGCTTTGGCAAGGCCACCGTGGATCTCGCGGCGACCCGCGCCCTCTGCCAGCAGGCGGTGGGCCCGTTGCTGGGTGACAGCCTGGTCATCACCCAGGGCTTCATCGGTGCCGACGGCGATGGTCGCACCACCACCCTCGGCCGTGGCGGCTCCGACTACAGCGCGGCCCTCCTGGCCGAGGCACTGGACGCAGGCAGTATCGAGATCTGGACCGACGTGCCCGGCATCTACACCACGGATCCCCGCCTGGTTACCCGCGCCCGCCCCATCCCCGAAATCAGCTTCGTGGAGGCGGCGGAGATGGCCACCTTCGGCGCCAAGGTGCTGCACCCGGCCACCCTGCAACCCGCGCTGCGCCAGGACATCCCGGTGTTCGTGGGCTCCGCCAAGGACCCCGCCGCCGGTGGCACCTGGATCCGCGCCACCACCCGCAGCAACCCGCTGTTCCGGGCCGTGGCCCTGCGCCGCCAGCAGGTGCTGGTGACCCTGCACAGCCTCAACATGTTCCACGCCTACGGCTTCCTGGCCGAGGTGTTCGGCATCCTGGCCCGTCACCGCATCTCGGTGGATCTCATCACCACCTCCGAGGTGAGCGTCTCCCTGACCCTGGATCACACCGGCAGCCAGAGCAACGGCGAACCCATCCTGAACGACAAGGTGCTGGCGGAGCTCGGCCAGCTGTGCAAGGTGGAAGTGGAGACCGGCTTCGCCCTGGTGGCGCTCATCGGCAACCGCATGAGCGAGGCGGCCGGGGTGGGCAGCCAGGTGTTCGACGCCATCCGCGAGCACAACATCCGGATGATCTGCTACGGCGCCAGCGCCCACAACCTCTGCTTCCTGGTCAAAGAGGACGAGGCGGGCCACATCGTCAACTGCCTGCACCGGGAACTGCTCGACTGAGTCGCCCCAGCGCTGGCACACAACGAGCCTCCTCCGCCCCATCACACCCGGGGCGGCCTTCCCCACTCAGCAAAGAGGGGCGCCGCGGCGCCCCTCTTGTCACTCTTCTTCCACCATCAGCTGGTGACCAGGGTAGCCCGGGTGGGCAGCAGATTGGCCCGGATCTGCTCGCGCAGCCCTCCCAGCCGTTGCAGCAACCCGGCCTGACCGAGCCCCGCTTCGTCAGGGGCCAGATTGTCCACCAGGGCCGGGAAGTGCTCCTGTACCGCCTGCTCCAGCCAGTCGAGGCGGCGCAGGGTGAGCGGGCCGCAGCTCTTGCCGCTGAGGTCGTCCAGGATGTCGAGCCGATGGCTGCGGTACATGTCGCGCCACCAGTTGGCCGCCAGCGCCTCGTCGCTTGCCAGCGCCGCACTCCACTCCCCCACCAGTCCCTGCATCCGCGCCAGCACGGGGGCGCTCGCCCCCTCCCGCGACAGGTATTGCAGCTCTCCCCTGGCCCAGGCGAGGCAGAGCTCGCGCCAGCGGCGAAACAGCGGCAAGGGATCCGCCTCGTCCAGCCAGAGCCCGGAGAGGGTGCGGGTTTCCAGCCGCTCAGGCACGTGGAAGTCGGGATCGGTGAGGCCGTTGGAATTGAACTCGTGCAGGGGATCGAAGGGCCACATGTAGCCAAAATCGAACACCGAGATATGCTGGCCGTCATCCAGCAGGTTGCCCGGGCTCGGATCCCAGTCAAACCAGCCCCAGCGGGCCAGCTCCGCCTCCACCGCCAGCATCTGCGCCAGGTTGCGCTCGCAGAGCGTGCGCACCGGCTCCCCCCGCAGCCAGGGGGAGACCAGCACCCCGGCCCGGGCGGAGCCGAAACTGGTGCAGACCACGTTGGAGAGGATGGTGGGGTGCAGCTCCCGCAGGCTCTCTATCTCCCGACGCCGCTCCAGCTCGGTGAGAAAGGCGGTCTTGCCGTCCACATTGGCCACCAGAGAGTCCTGGCGGCAGCGTTTCAGGCACCAGTGGTGCCCCTCCACCTTGAGATGGAACACCTCGGCGGTGAGCCCGTGACCGTAGACCTTGACGACGTCCGGGTGATCCTCGGTCAGCCGGACGAGCTGGGGCAGCGGCAGGGGGCAGTCCCGCTCCCGCCCGATCCGGATCTCTTCTTTGCTCTCCAGCATCTGGAGCAATCTGGCCTGACGCGCCGCAACTTTGGGATTCATACATGTACCTCCAACCGTTACTGAGAGACTAAACAGCGCCCCCCTCCCAGACCAGCAGCAAAGGCTCATGATGACGCTTTCATCACAGAATGAGTGCCCCTGGCGGATCGGGATCACAAATTGCTTCACTGTGCTCATCACGGAATATTCATCTTGTTGTCATTAAATTGACATCAAGGAACAAGCCACGCACCATCGGGTCAAAATAGAGGCAGTCGTCGCTGCCATGACCGCTCCAAGGATGAGCCCTTATGAATGCCCCCGTCACCGGCCACCGCCCCGCCTCCCAGCCCCTGGCCGGGCTGTTGCTGGGTCTGCTGACCGCCCTGCTGCTGCTGACC
Source organism: Aeromonas sp. FDAARGOS 1418 (assembly GCF_019048585.1). Taxonomy (NCBI): domain Bacteria; kingdom Pseudomonadati; phylum Pseudomonadota; class Gammaproteobacteria; order Aeromonadales; family Aeromonadaceae; genus Aeromonas; species Aeromonas sp. FDAARGOS 1418. The sequence continues at coordinate 3,535,741 of NZ_CP077387.1, forward strand.
CTCGCCCTGCCGCTGCTCAACCCCGTCAGCTGGCTCGGGCGTGCCGCCCCCCTCATTCTGGGCCCGGCGGATCAGCCCATCGCGACCCTCAATCGCTACAGCCTGCTCTACAAAAGTGACAACCGGGGCTTCTATCTGGTGGTGCGCAGCCAGTGGCAACTGCTCAAACCCCTGCAGGAGGGGGACAAGGTACGGGTGGAGCTGCTCAACGACAAAGGGGTACGCATCGATCAGCTGAGCCAGGCGGTGGACAAGCGCCAGAAGTGCCGCAAGGAGCGCTGCACCCTGAGCCTCAACAGCGCCCTGCGCGCCCCCGACGACGCCCTGGACAGCCGCTACCAGCTGCGCATCGGGCTGCTGCTGGCAGACAGGCCGGAGAGCGTCGAATACAGCCAGATCCTCCAGACCCTGCCGGAGCGCGGTTTCAACCTCCTCTACCTGATGACCAGCCTGCTGCTGGTGCTGCTGGTGAGCGCCGCCGTGCTCAAGGCCCTGCTGCCGCGGCTGCGCCGAAGCTACCGCGCCCGGGTGGCAGGCAGCCTGCTGCTTGGCAACCTCACCTTCGTGCTGCTCCACGGCTTCGTGGTGTTCAAGCTGGGGGAATTCCTGTTCTGGTCGGGCTTTCGGCCAGAGCACTACTACCTCGCCTGGGGCAGCATGGTGCTGGGCTGGAGCCTCTGCGCCCTCGCGGGCTTCAGCCTCTATATGGGGCTGCTCTTCACCGCCCTCTCGGGCATCGGGCTACTCGCCAACTTCATGAAGATCGCCATCTACGGGGTGCCGCTGGGGGGGGACGATCTGGGCAACCTGCTGGCCCTGCTGCACATCCTGCTCGATCAGCACCCTGTGGTGCCGGTGCTCGTCGTGCTGGGGCTCCTCTTTCTGGTGTGGCGCTTCGCCCTCTCTCGCTGGATCCTGCGGGGCTTGCTGCGCACCGCCGCCGCCACCGCCGCCTTCTTCGCCCTCTGCGTGTTCGCCACCCAGACCGGCAACAAGCTGCTCGGGGCCAACATCCGCTACGTGGACAGGGCGGTGAACTACCACAGGGACATCATCCGCGCCGGCCCCGGCCTCTACCTGTTCAACCTGGTGGACGAGATGCTGCAAAGCGGCAACGTGTTTCGCTACCCCTTGCAGATCAACGAGCGCACCCCGGAGCTGAGCCTGCCCGCCCAGCCCAGGGCTCCCCGCTTCGATCTGGTGATCGTGCTGCAATACGAGTCACTCTGGCTTGACTGGCAGGGCCGTCTCTGCGCCCCCGCCCCCACCTTGAGCCTGCCCGCCAGCGTGGCCCAATGGCGCAAGACCATCCACTCCCCCACCACGGGGGGCATGACGGTACTGGCGGAGTTCGAGATGAACACCGGCCTGCCGGTGGGCCTGCTCAAACAGGGGGTGGTGCCCTACTACTACCTCTCGGACAAGGTGCCCGGCCTTGCGCGCAGCGCAGCCCAGAGCGGCTACCAGACCCTGTTCGCCCACCCCTATGTGGAGAAGTTCTGGGGCCGCGCCAAGGCGATCCCGGCCCTCGGCTACCAGGAGCGCTGGTTCGATACCCGCTTCACCGCCCTCGAGCACAAGGGGCTCTACATCTCCGACGATGCCCTCATCGATCACCTGCTCAAACGCAGCAACCAGGACGATCAGCCCCTGTTCGCCTACGCGGTCACCATGCAGGGGCACGGCCCCTTCGACGGGGATCGCTACCGGGCCCAGCAGCGCAGCGGCGCCTGCCCGGATCAGAGCCCGGCGGATACCCAGTTGCTCAACACCTACTACACCGGGGTGGTGGATGCCATGGCCTCCCTGGAGCGGCTGCTCAAGACCCTGGACAACTCCGGCAAGCGCTACCTGGTGGTGGCCTTCGGGGACCACCAGCCCTTCCTGATGTCGGCCGGCAAGGGCATCCACGGCGCCAAACCGCCACGGGATGCCAGCTACCAGATCCCCATGATGGCCTTCACCCGGGCCGGGGACGGGCTGGATCTCGCCCGCCAGTTCGACCCGGTGCGCCAGCTCTACCAGATGGGCCAGGCCACAAGGCAACTGCTGGCGGGGGACCTCACCCCCATCCGTGACCAACCCCTGCTCCACCCGGTTCTCGGGGAGGAGAAAGGCTTCGACCCCTCTCCCCTGGTGCCGCAGATCCGCGCCAGCTTCCGGCCCGATGCATTGCCCTGATCGATTGAGACACGAGGGACACAGATCCTTGCAACACCTTCCGGCCCGATGCCCTGCCCTGATCCGCAGCGAACTAGCAGACGACAAAGAGGTCGCCCGGGCGGCCTCTTTTTATGGGCGGGATGCGAGAACAGTGCCGCCTGCACCTCGCCATGTTCGTCCCAACCTGGGCTCTACGACCCATGACAGGTCATTTTTTGTTTAGACATATCAAACGATAACTCATTATCGAATAGTAAAATTGAACAACTTTGCCGACCTTCAGGCCCTGTGCCCCCCCCCATGTTCCCGCACCTTCTCCGGGCCGGGCCGCTTTTTCTCTCATTCCCGACCAGCCCAGAACCATCGGGGCATTCGATACGTTCAGGCCTTGAGCCCCACTCACTTGCACCCACCTTTGCGCGCCACACCCAACAAAAAGCCGACCTAGGGGTCGGCTTGTGACGGGGCGTTTGGCCATGCAGGGCCGGACGCTGGCGGGCTAGATCACCACGGCGGTGCCGCTGATGCTGACCATCAGCATGCTGCCGTTCTGGCCCACCACCTCGTAGTCGATGTCGATGCCCACCACGGCGTTGGCCCCCAGCGCCTGGGCACGCTCCTTGAGCTCCTCGAAGGCGATCTCCCGGGCCCGGGCCAGCTCTTTTTCGTAGGCGCCGGAGCGACCGCCGATGATGTCGCGGATGCCGGCGAACAGATCCTTGAAGATGTTGGCGCCGAGGATGGCTTCGCCCACGACAATGCCGCGGTACTCGCGAATGGTCTTGCCTTCCAGGGTGGGGGTGGTTGAGAGGATCATGAGGTCTCCTGTGAGTTGAGCTGGGTGCGCGAAGCACCGTTGCCGTCATGGTAGCAAGGTGTTGGCCAAAGCATAAGCCCGGCGTGGCGGGGCGCCCCGTGCATCGTGCCCGCCACGCTCATCAAGGTGCCATCTATACTGCCTGTGTCGTGCCACTTTCCCCGGGAATGCAAGGATGGGCACCGACGCTGGGGAGAGGGCTTCTCAGCCACGATGAAAGAGGGACCTTGATGAAACGGACACTGCTGCTGTTGCCCCTGACCGCCATGTTGAACGCCCCCGCCGAGGGGGCCGGTCTCTACCTGTACGAAACCGGCACCAATGATCTCGGCCTGGCCGCCGCCGGCATGGCCGCCAGGGCCCAGGATGCCACCGTGCAACTGGTGAACCCCGCCGGCCTGACCCGGCTGGAGGGGCGCCACCTCACCCTCGGCGGGCAACTGCTCTACGGGGACCTGCCCTACGATCTGGACGATCCCGCGAAGGGGGATGTCGATACCGTCGTCGGCTGGTTCCCCGCGGCCTCCGCCTACTACAGCCAGCAGCTCGATGATCGCTGGTCGGCGGGCCTGGCGCTCTATGGCAACTTCGGGCTGGGGCTCGATTTTGGCGACTGGGCTGGCAAGCAGCTCATCAAGAAGGCCACCCTGATCGGCCTCACCCTGCAACCATCCATCGCCTATCGCCTCGACGAGCACTGGTCGCTCGGGGCCGGGGTCGGCATCAACTACGGCCTGTTCTCCCTCACCCGGGAGGGCAGTGGCGGGGAGCAGAAGCAGGACGACGGAGACTGGGCCCTCAATGCCAAGCTGGGGCTCCTCTATGAGCGCAATCCAGAGACCCGATTCGGGCTCGGCTATGCCAGCGAGGTGACCTACCACTTCGCCATCGACCGCACCATCACCTTCTCGCGCCCCAACCTGCCCGGCATCAGCGCCACCCTGCCCCTGTCCGGCATGGTCAACAGCCCCCAGCAGCTGATGGTGAGCGCCTTTCATACTCTGGCCCACGACTGGGCCATCATGGGCAATCTGGGCTGGCAGGACTGGAGCCGCTACAACGACAACGAAGTCACCATCTTTGACCGCACCGCCCCGCAGAAGGGGCTCTATCAGGGCAGTTACCACCTGGCGCTCGGGCTCCAGCACGCGCTGACGCCCCAATGGACCCTCAATGGCGGCGTAGCGTACGACACCAGTGCCTACCGGGATCAAGATCACACCTCCCTCACGGCGCCAAGCGGCAGCGCGTTGCGGCTCGGCACCGGTGTCACCTATGCGCTCACCCCTCAGGAGACCCTGGGAGCCGGGTTTGAGTACATCCACATGGAGAGCGCCAGCGTCGATGAGCGGGATCTCTCGGGCCGCTACCCCACCCCGGCCCTCTACTTCTTCGCCCTCAACTACGGCAGACGTTTCTAGCGTCGGCCCGCGTCGGCCATAAAAAAAGGAGAGGCAAGCCTCTCCTTTTTGATGTTCGCAGCGGCAGCCGCCATGCACTCAGTGCAGCTTCATGCTCGGGCGCAGCACCCGGTTGATGCGGCCCACCAGCATGATGAGGCCGGTCTTGATGTAGCCGTGCAGGGCGACCTGGTGCATCCGGTAGAGGGAGATGTAGACGATGCGCGCGATGTAGCCTTCTACCATCATGGAGCCGCGCATCAGGTTACCCATCAGGCTGCCCACGGTGGAGAAGCGGCTCAAGGAGACCAGGGAGCCATGATCGTGATAGCGGTAGGGCTTCATCTCGCCGCCGTTCATCTTGGCCAGGATGTTCTTGAACGCCTGGGTCGCCATCTGGTGGGCGGACTGGGCGCGGGGCGGCACGAACTTGCCGTCCGGCTGCGGGCAAGCGGCGCAGTCGCCGATGACGAAGATGTTCTCGTCCCGGGTAGTCTGCAGGGTCTCGTGGACCACCAGCTGGTTGATGCGGTTGGTTTCCAGGCCCGCGATCTCCTTCATGAAGTCCGGCGCCTTGATGCCCGCGGCCCACACCATGAGGTCTGCTTCAATCAGCTCCCCATCCTTGGTGTGCAGACCATCGCTGGTCGCTTCGGTGATCATGGTGGCGGTGCGCACGTCCACGCCCAGCTTCACCAGCTCCTGATGGGCGGAGCCGCTGATGCGCTCCGGCAGGGCCGGCAGGATGCGGGGGCCCGCTTCCACCAGGGTCACCTTGAGACTGTCGGTGGTGAGGTTCTTGAAGCCGTAGGCGTAGAGCTGCTCCACCGCGTTGTAGAGCTCGGCAGAGAGTTCGACGCCGGTGGCGCCGCCGCCGACGATGGCGATCTTCACCTTGTCACCGGGCTGGTATTCGGTGGCGAACTGCAGGAAGCGGTTCATCATGCTGTTGTAGAAGCGGTGCGCCTGGGAGGGGCTGTCCAGGAAGATGCAGTGATCCTTGATGCCCTTGGTGTTGAAGTCGTTGGAGACGGAGCCGATGGCCATCACCAGGATGTCGTAAGCCACTTCCCGCTCGTTGACCACCAGGGCGCCGCTCTCGTCGTGGATCGGCGCCAGCACGATGCGTTTCTCGTCGCGCTTGATGTCGGTCAGGCTGCCGAGCTGGAATTCAAAGCCGTGGTTCTTGGCGTGGGACTGGTAGCTCAGGGCGTCGATGCCCGCATCCATGGAGCCGGTGGCCACTTCGTGCAGCAGGGGTTTCCACAGGTGGGTGCGATTGCGATCCACCAGGGTGATCCTGGCCTTGTTCTTCTTGCCCAGCTTGCGGCCCAGGCTGGTCGCAAGCTCGAGACCACCGGCGCCACCGCCTACAACGACAATATTCATCATGATGATTTTCCTTGGTTCCTCAAAACGAAAGGGAGCCATTGGCTCCCTAAAACGAAATCGGTTGACGTGATGGCTCAGGCTTCTTTGAAGGCCTTCATCCGTTGCAGATGGTGCGAGATGTTCTTGAACTTATGGGTCTCGCGCTCATCCCATACGATGTCGTAATAGTTCTTCAATTCACGTTCAGTGTCCCGATTATCGCGGATTTCATCCTGAACGGAAAGGATGCACAGGCAGTTTCCTGAATTTTTATTACGAAATTCGGTTACACACTTGGTGCCGATGTCCTCGTACTCCTCCGGCCTGTCGATCTTGCCCTGCATGTTCTCTTCCGGGTGCAGATTGGGGTTGAAGACCACCTGCTTGATGCCGCACAGAAACCCGATCCGCTCGCTCCAGTAGCCACCCAGGCCCACGCCGCAGATGAGGGGTTTGGGATCGGTGCTCATGTCGAGCTGCTTCTTCACTTCCTTGAGCAGATGGCTCATGTCGTGGCGGGGGTGAACCGTGCTGTAGTGCACGAAACGCACATCATCATCGATAAACTGCAACTGCAGCACTTTTTCATGATTGCCGGGGCTGGTGGCATCAAAGCCATGCAGATAGATGATCATGGACAAGACCTCAAAAACTGTGTCGGTTCTATCGAAACTACCCCAGCGACAGGGCCTTGCGCCACCAAAACATCCCACTTTCTTGCTTTGGATCACGCCCCTTCGGGCCACCAAACAGCGCGCCGGGGCCGCTGTGGCAGCGCCATGCCCCGGCGGGACATGGCGCAAACCGGGTCTGGCGAGGTTAACTGCCGCACTGGGCGAAGCGCGCCACCGCCGCTTCCACCAGGGCCAGGCTCCCCTGCCAGAAGGCGGGTTTTCGAATGTCCTGCCCCAAATGCCGTTCGACCAGTTCTTCGGCGCTCATGCGACCTGTGTCTCGCAGCAGGGCGCGGTAGGCCTTCGCCACCCCCGCCTCCCCTGCGGCCTGGCGGCTCATCAGCTGCTGATAGACCCCGAGGCTGAACAGATAGCCAAAGAGGTAGGGGTAGTTGTAAAAACCGAAGCCCGCGATGGAGAAGTGCGCCTTGGCGGCCCAGAACAGGGGGTGATAACGGTCGAGGCTCTGCTCGTACCAGCGCCCCCAGGCCTCGTCGGTGAGCCCCTTGAGCCGGGCCGACAACACATAGCCCTGCTCGCGCTCGGCCACCAGGGCCCGCTCGAAGTCGAAACGGGCCGGGATGTTGACCAGGAAGGTGGCGGCGCCATCGGCATCCGCCCAGGCGATGGCCAGACGCTCCTCGGCGCTTCGGGCCTGCTCGTAGAGGGCGCTGCGCACCAGGGTCTCGGCGAAGATGGAGGCGGTCTCCGCGAGCGTCATGGGGTAGCTGCGCTGGCTCATGGGCAAGTCGCGGATGAGCCAGTTGTGCCAGGCGTGACCGAGCTCGTGGGCCAGCGTGATGACGTTGTCCATGGTGCCCGCATAGGTGATGAAGACCCGCGGCTCCACCGGCTCGGCAAACTTGGTGCAATAGGCCCCGGTGCGCCGGTTGGGGGTGGGGGCGGCATCAATCCAGCCGCGCTCGGCCATCATGCGGGCAAAGTCCCCCATCTCGGGGTCAAAGCGCGCGAAGGCCTGGGCGATGATGTCGACCGCCTCCTCGAAGGGGATCTCCCGGCGGCTGGCGGCAGGGGGCGGCGCAAAGAGATCCTCCGGCCCCAGCACCTCGAGGCCGAGGTGACCGGCCATCAGCCCCAGGGCTCGCTGGCCCAGATGGCGGGCCTGCCAGGTCTCCGCCATCAGGGTATCCAGGGTCGCCCGCTCGATGTGGCTCTGGTGGCAGGAGAGATCCAGGGCATCGAGGCGCCGGTGTTTGCCGCGCTGGCGCGAGAGCTCCAGGCGCCAGCCGTTGAGGGCGTTGAGGATGGCCGCCACCGTCTCCTGCTCCCCTTCCCAGCCGGCGCTGATGGCATCGAAGGCCTCTTTGCGCAGGGCCCGATCCGGGCTGGAGAGCAGGTTGCTCGCCTCCGCCAGCCCCATCTCGCTACCCGCGATCACCAGCCTTATCTTGCCCACCAGATCGTTGTAGAGGTTGCCCCAGGCGTGCAGGCCGTCGGTGCCAAGGCCGATGACCAGCTGCTCCGCCTCCACCGGCAGCCGCTGATCCTGCAGGCGGCGCTCGTGGCGCAGCCGGTACTCCTCCTCCCCGAGCAGGGGGTCGGCCATCAGTTGCTCAAACTCGGGCGCAGGCAGCCCCAGCATCAGATCTTCGATGGGGGCAAGCGTCTTGAACAGATCCGCATTGAGGGCACGGGCCCGGGAGGCAACCTGCTTGGCGAGGGGATCCCGGGCGTCCTGGCTCCCCTTGCAGGCGGCCAGCACGGCGATGTTCCAGCCGATGTCGCGAATGCGCCGGGCCCGCAGGCGTACCTCCCTGAGGAAGTCCTGCAAGGCGCCTGGGGTGCGCGGAACCTGGGCCAGTCCCTCGATAAAACCGCTCAGCTCGGCCAGGCTGGCGCGGGCCAGGCTCATGTCCGCCTCGAGGACACAGCTGTCGAGGGAGGGGTAGATGTGATCATTTTGCCACTGCTGTGGATAGACTCGTTGTTGCATCGAACGCTCATCGTCAGGGACGGGCCTGGCCCGTCGTGAAATCCAGGTGGCCAGAGCCACCACCTTCGCGGGCAGGCATCATACCAGCCGCTCGAGGCGCACCACCGCCTCTTCCACATAGCGCAGGCTCTCCTGCCAGAACCCGGGTTCGCGGATGTCGACCCCCAGGTGCTTCTCCACCAGCGCCTCGGCGCTCATGCGGCCGGTATCTCGCAGCAGGGCGCGATAGGCGGGCACAAACTCGCCCCCGGCCCGCGCATGCTGGGCATAGAGCCCCAGGCTGAAGAGATAGCCAAACAGATAGGGGTAGTTGTAGAACCCGGACTCGGCGATGGAGAAGTGACCCTTGCTGGCCCAGAACAGCTCGTCATACTGGCTGAGGGCGTCACCATAGCACTGCTGCTGCGCCGATTTCATCATCTCCCGCATCTGGCTCGCCCCCACGTAACCCGCCTCCCGCGCCGTCACCAGGGCGTGCTCGAAGGCAAAGCGGGCGGGGATGTCGAGCAGCAGGCTCACGGCCCGCTCCCCGTCCAGCCAGGCGATGGCCCGGCGCTGCTCAACCTTGTCGGTGGCGGCCAGCAGGGCATCGCGCACCAGGATCTCGGCAAAGAGGGAGGCGGTCTCCGCCAGCGTCTTGGGGTAGCCCCGCTGTTCGAAGGGAAGATCCCGCAGCAACCAGCTGTGCCAGGCGTGGCCGAGCTCATGGGCCAGGGTGATGACGTTGTCCATGGTCCCCTCGAAGGTGAGGAAGACCCTTGGCTCGGGCGGATCGGCATACTCGGTGCAATAGGCGCCGCTTCGCCTGTGCTCGCTCGGGGCCGCATCGATCCACCCCTTGTCGGCCATCATGCGGACAAACGCCCCCATCTCGGGGTCGAAGGCAGCAAAGGCCTCCATCACCAGATTAAGCGCCTGCTCGACGCCGAACTTGCCGTGCACGGCCTGAGGCGCCGGGGCAAAGAGATCCCAGGGGGCGAAGTCGGTGATCTGCTGGGCACAGGCCATGGCCCGCAAGGCGCGGCGCCCGAGCTCCCTGTGCTCCCCGGCCGCCGCCATCAGGGTCTCCAGGGTCGCGCCCGTGATGTGCTCCTGATGGCAGGTGACCTCAAGGGCATCCAGCCTGCGCCCCTTGCCGCGCTGGCGGCCGAGCTCGTTGCGCCAGCCGTTGATGGCGTTGAGAATGGCGGCCACCGTCTCCTGCTCCGCCTCCCAGGCGCCCTGGATGGCGTGCCAGGCGCTGGCGCGCCGCGCCCTGTCCGGGTGGGCGAGCAGGTTGTCCGCCTGGGCAAGCCCCATGGGCACCCCCTCCACCACCGGCAGCAGCCGCCCCACCAGGTTGTCGTAGAGATCCCCCCACCCCTGCAGGCCGTCTACCGCCAACCCCTCGATGAGCTGCTCGCTCTCGAGCGAAAGCCACTGATCCTGCAGCGCTCTGTCGTGATGGATGTGGTAGGCCAGCTCGAAGAGCTCGGGATCTTGCAGCAGGGTGCGCACCAGTGACTCGGGGGCGCGAACCCAGAACAGGTCCACCGGCTTGCTGCGCTGGGCCAGGGTCGCCTCCAGCTGCTGGCCCCGGGAGAGCAGTACCCGGGCCTCCTCGTCGCGCCCGTGCTGGCTCAGCCGGTTGTAACCATAGACCTGGCTGTTCCAGGCCAGGGTCTTCACCCCGTTGGCCTCGCGGCGGATGGCCCGCAACAGGTGGCGCAGGGCATTGGCATCCGCAACGGGATGGGCGGGATCCGGCAGGTCCGCCAGGAGGGCGTCAAGCCGGGTAAGGGCGCGGGCAGCCTCCTGGAAGGCGGCCTCGATGGCAGGATCGTCGGGGGCGGCATAGATGTGATCATCTCGCCAAACGGGTGGTTTCATGGTTGTCCTTGTCTGTTTGCGTCCATATCGGGTCACCCCGCCTCTGCGGGCGGGTGAAACCGGATAGTACGAAGGGGGCCAGGCACTTGCCTAGCCCCCATTCGAGGCAACCAGCAGAAGAGCGCCCCCGGGTGCGACGGCCCCTGTCGGCCCTCCCCCGACAAGCGACCTATTTGGCGGGCTGAAGCTTGCTCACCAGGGTCATGGCCACCACCAGCACCAGCCCTGCCACCACGCCTGCCAGAGCGCTCAGCAGGGTGGGCGTCACCACGGCCAGTACCCCGCCGACCCCGGGCAGGGCGGCCACCGTGCCCGCCGTCCCTTCGATGAGATGATGGAGGAAGGGCCAGCCATGGACCAGAATGCCGCCGCCGACCATGAACATGGCGATGGTGCCCACCAGGGCAAGCAGGTGCATCAGACGGGGCGCCGTCACCAGCAGCCCCTGCCCCACCGCCCGGCGCACGGCGCCGCCATCGGGCTTTTGCAGCAGGTGCAGACCGATGTCGTCGAGCTTGACGATGAGCCCCACCAGGCCATAGACCCCGACGGTCATCAGCAGGGCGATGCCCGCTACCACGGCGATCTGCAGGCCCAGGCTCGACCCCTGCACGGTTCCGAGGGCGATGACGATGATCTCCGCCGAGAGGATGAAATCGGTGCGAATGGCCCCCTTCACCTTCTGGCGCTCATAGGCCGCCAGATCCTCGGGCACCGGCGCCGCCTGATGCGCCTCCTCCTCGTGGGGCAGGAACTTGTGGACCAGCTTCTCCGCCCCCTCGAAACAGAGGTAGGCCCCCCCCAGCATCAGGAGCGGGGTGATGAGCCAGGGGATAAGAGCGCTGATGGCGATGGCGGCAGGCACCAGGATGAGCTTGTTGCGAAACGACCCCTTGGCCACCGCCCACACCACCGGCAGCTCACGCTCGGCCCGCACCCCGGAGACCTGTTCTGCATTGAGGGCGAGATCGTCCCCCAGCACCCCAGCCGTCTTCTTCGCCGCCACCTTGGTCATCAGGGCGACATCATCGAGCACGCTGGCAATATCATCGAGCAGGGTCAACAAACTGGCTCCGGCCATATCTGGCATTCCTTCTATTGAGTGGGACACATCCGGGCTGCCCCGGTCAGGGTGATGAGGGGGTCAGGGGACCACGGGCCCATCCGGGGATCACCCTTTGGGGCAAAAGATGGCACAGTGTAACGGGAAGCCGCCACGGCGGCAGCCCCCCATGGCAGATCCCCTGCTCCGTTTTCACCTCACGGCCACCGGCCCAAGGAGTTCCCATGCAACCCTGGCAACCTCTGCTCGATTTCTGGTTTGGCGATGACGCAGACGACGCTCCCCGTGCCGCCCGTCAGGCCCCCCTCTGGTGGGGCAAGAGCAGCGAGACCGATGCCCTGCTGGCCTCACGCTTCGGCGAACTGGCGGCCCGTGCCGCAGCGGGCGAGCTCGCCCGTTGGGAGGACGATCCCGCAGGGCGCCTGGCCCTCATCCTGCTGCTGGACCAGCTGCCGCGAAACCTTCACCGCCACACCCCCGCCGCCTTCGCCCAGGACGACAAGGCCAGGGCGCTGTGCCTCAAGGGGCTCACCCTCGGGGTCGACAAGGGGCTCTCGCCGCTGGCCCGGGTCTTCTTCTATCTGCCCCTCGAGCACGCGGAGTCCAAAGAGCAGCAGGCCAGAAGCGTCGCCCTGTTCGAGGCCCTGGCCGACGAGCAGGCCACAGACCCGGCCCGGACCACCTTCGAAGGCTTTGCCGACTTTGCCCGCCGCCACCAGGTGATCGTCGATCGCTTTGGCCGCTTCCCCCACCGCAACGCCATCCTGGGCAGGGCGAGCACGGAGGAAGAAGCCGCCTTCCTGCAACAGCCCGGTTCGGGGTTCTGACATAAAAAAATCCCCGCCATGGGCATGGCGGGGAGAGAACAACCGATCCGCACCTCACTGGATGCGATAGCGGGAGATCTGCTGGTGGATATTCTCCGTGGTCACGTTCAGCTCCTCTGCGGCGGCGGAGGTCTCCTCCGCCGTGCTGCTGGTCTGCTGCACCACCTGGGCTATCTGCTCGACCTGGAGGGCGATGGATTCCGCCGCCGAGGTCTGCTCGCGGATGGCCAGGGTGATCTCGCCGACCTGATCCATGACGCGATGGGAGGCCTGGCGGATCTGGGTGATGATGGCCCCGCTTTCCGTCGCCATGGCCACCCCTTGCGCCACCTTCTCCTCCACCAGGACCATTCTGGCCACCGTGGCCTCGGACCCTTGCTGGATAGCCTCCACCGTCCTTGAGATCTCCTGGGTCGACTGGGCCGTCCGCTCCGCCAGCTTGCGCACCTCGTCGGCGACCACCGCAAAGCCGCGTCCCTGCTCACCGGCCCGCGCCGCCTCGATGGCGGCGTTGAGCGCCAGCAGGTTGGTCTGCCCCGCCACATCGTTGATGACGTTCACCACCCCACCGATGCGGGAGATCCCCTCCCCCAACGCCGTCACATCGCGGGAGGCCTGACGAATGGCGTCGGCGATGTCGTTGATGGCGAGCACAGTGCGCTCTATGGTGGCCCCGCCGTCACTGGCGAGCTTGCCGGATTCATTGGTGATGCGGCTGGTCTCCTGGGTGCGCTGGGAGATGTCCGTGATGCTCACGCTCATCTCCTCCACCCCGGCGGCGATAAGGCTGGTGGCGTCATTGGCCTGACTCGCCGACTCCGCCATGTGCTGGGCCGCCTGGGAGAGGGACTCTGCCGTGCTCTTGATCTGCAGGCTGCCCACCGAGAACTCGGTGAAGGTCTGCTGCAAGGTGTCCAGCAGGCGGTTGACCGCCGTCAGCGTCTGGCCGATCTCGTCCTGCTGGCTCACATTGGCCCGCAGGGTGAAGTTCAGGTCGCGCTGGATCTCGGACAGGGTCGCCATGGCCAGACGAAGGGGATTGGCGACCTGCCTGAACAGCCAGAGAAAGAGCACCAGCGTGAGGGCACCCGTGCCCACCGAGATGAACAACAGGGCCTGCATGCTGCTATCGGCATTCTGCTCGCCTCGCAGCTTGACGGCGTCACCTTGCTGGATGTTGAAGTGGACGTGCTTGTCGATGGCCTGGGAAAGCTGCTCAAACAAGGGGGCAAGCTCCGTGTCGATCGCCTCTCTGGCCTCCACATTCTTGTTCTCGCGGGACAGGCGCAGGACGTCTTCAGAGGCCTTGCCGTACTGGGCAACCAGGCGCCGATCATCGGCGACGAGCTGCCTGTCCTCCTCATTGGAGATCATCCCGCTTTCATACTGGCTCAGCAGGGCGTCCATCTTGGTGTGAAGGGATGCAATGCTCTGCTCTATCTGACTCATCTTGCCGTCGTCGGTGTTGAGCACGTGCGCCTGGATCAATGAATGCAGGGCGTAGAAGTCTGTTTGTATCTCCTTGATCGTGGAAATGCTGGGGACTGTGTTGTCTGTTACATAGCTGAGATCCGCATTGGCGGAGGAGAGTCTGCTGATACTGAACCAGCTGAGACACCCCAGGGCCAGCATGACCAGCAGGGCAATGAGTTGAAGCCGACGAGCGATATTCATGAGTGCTTACTCCATCCATAGACTCCCTGCCAGGGTAGCCGATGCGGGCCCCGAAAATAGCGCCTAAAACATGCATTTCATTACACTTTTCAACTTCTGCTCGGCCGCGTCACACCCGCCGCCCCAACCCGGCCTTCGGGACCGCCGCCCCCCTCTGGCAGAATGGAAAAAGGAAGGCATTCGCCTTCCTTTTTTGCCCGGGGCGGCCGCACTGGCCGCCCATGAGCCCCGTGACAGGGCGCTCGCCGGTCACGCCGCCTCGGCCAGCTCCTCCTCTTTTTTCTGGTAGGCCTGGGGGGAGAGCCCCAGCAGCTCCTGCACGGTGGAGGCCACCGTGATGGAGGAGAGCGTCCCCACCAGGATGCCGGCGAACAGGGTGAAGGAGAAGCCGTAGAGGGCGTCGCCGCCGAACAGGAGCAGGGCCCCCACGGTGAAGAGGGTGGTGCCCGAGGTGATCATGGTGCGGCTGAAGGTGGCCTTGATGGCCACGTCCGAGCACTCGTGGATCCCCATGCGGGTACGAGACCCCAGCAAGTCCCGCAACCGGTCCGAGATGACGATGCTGTCGTTGAGGGAGTAGCCTATCACCGCCATCAGGCCCGCGATGACGTTGAGGTCGAACTCGATGTCAAAGAGCGCGAGCAGCCCGATGGCCACCAGACCGTCGTGCAGTACCGACACCAGGATGCCGATGGCTTGGCGCCACTCGAAGCGCACCGCCAGGTAGGCGGAGATGGCGAGCGAGGCCACCAGCACCGCCAGCATCCCCTGCTGGAACAGCTCTGCGCCCACCTGGGGCCCGACGATGGTGGTGCGCAAGAGCTCCACCGGCAAGGCGAGTTGCTGCCCCAGCATGGTCGCCAGATCCTCCGCCGCCCAGGGCAGCGCGTGGGGGGGCAGCTTGATGAGCCACTCGCCGGGCACACCGGCGCCGTGCAGCTCCACCACCCCCGCCAGGGGCGCCGTCAGCAGAGCATTGAGCTCATGGGCCTCTTTCAGGGTCTGGATGCGAAACTCCAGCAGGATCCCGCCGGTGAAATCGAGCCCGAGGGCGAGCCCTTTTGTCGCAAGGATGGCCACGCAGGCCAGGGTCAGCAGCACGGAGGCCCACAGCCCGATATAGCGCCAGCGGGTCAGCCCCATGGCCAGGATCATTCTCAGCATTGTTCTTCCCTCGACGGCAGATGGCTCGGGCTTCCCAGGGGGAAGCGGATGGCGCGGAGCAGGCTCGGACGCGCGGCAACGTGGTACAAACGATGACTCATGCTTATACCCTCAGCAGCTTGGCGCTGCTCTTGCCCCACAGGGGGTTGATGATGGCGCGGGTGCCCCAGATGCCGGTCACCATGCTGGAGATGAGCCCCAGGATCAGGGTGATGGAGAAGCCCTGCAGCGGCCCGGAACCGATGGCATAGAGCACCACGGCGCAGATGAGGGTGGTGATGTTGGCATCGAAGATGGTGCGAAACGCCGAGCGATAACCAAAGTCGATGGCGTTGGCCAACGAACCCCCTTCCCGCAGCCGGTCCTTGATCCGCTCAAAAATCAGCACATGGGTATCCACCGCCATGCCGACGGTGAGCACCAGACCGGCGATCCCCGGCAGGGTCAGCACGGCCCCCGGCAATACCGCCAGCATGCCCACCTGCATCAGCAGGTTGGCAACCAGCGCCGTGATGGCGACCCAGCCGAACTTGCGATACCAGGCCATCATGAACAGCATCATGCCCGCCATGCCGAACGCCAGGGCGGTGAAGCCCGCCTCGATGTTCTGCAGACCCAGGGTCGGGCCTATGCTGCGCTCCTCCAGGATCTTCAGCGGCGCGGTGAGGGCCCCGGCCCGCAGCAGCATGGCAAGCTCCTGGGCCTCGGGCAGGCTGCCAATCCCGGTGATGCGGAACTGGTTGCCAAGGGCGGTCTGGATGGTGGCGACGTTGATCACCTCGCTTCGGGCGCGCAGCTTGCCTTCGGCGTTGGTCTTGTACTCGGTGAAGACGGTGGCCATGGGCTTGCCCACGTGCTGGCGGCTGAACTGGTTCATCTTGCTCCCCCCCAGGGTGTCGAGCACGATGTTGACCTGGGGCTGCCCCATCTCCCCCATGTTGGCGCGGGCATCGACGATGTGCTCGCCGCTCAGCACCGGCTGGCGGGCCAGCCCCACTGCCTGGCCGCTGCGATCCGCCATGAAGAAGCGGCTGTCGGCCTTGGCTTCATAGAAGGCCAGGGACGCGGTGGCGCCGATCACCTCTTTCGCCTGCTTGGGGTTGTGCACCCCCGGCAGCTCGATGCGGATGCCGTCCTGCCCCTGACGCACCACCGAGGCCTCGACGATGCCGAGCTCGTTGATCCGCTTTTTCAGGATCGACAGGTTCTGGGTCACGGCGTTGTTCACCAGCAAGGTGCGCTCGGCGTCGCTCAGCACCAGGGTCAGTGCATTGCCGGAGCGGCTCAGTGTCCACTGATCCTGGCGGGTACCGGCGCTCTCCTTGATGATGGAGAGCCAGGCCTCCTGCCCCGCCACGTCGGGCAGGGTGACGGCCACGCTCCCCTGGGCGGTGCGCATCACGCTGGCGCCGCGCAGGTTGGCCTCGCGAAAACGGGTGCGCAGGGTATCCACCAGGTTCTTGGTCTGGTTGTCGATGACAAAATCCACGTCCACCCCGATCAGCAGCTGGGAGCCACCGCGCAGGTCCAGCCCGAGCTTGATGGGATCGGCGCCGAGCCGGCTGATCCAGGCCGGGGCGTTGGAGTAGAACTCCAGGGTCAGGGCGGCGCTGTCCAGCCCCTGCTGCTCCAGCAACTGCTTGGCCAGTTGCTGCTCCCCCTGGCTGGCGAACACCAGCGCCATCCGGCCACCCTGGGCGATCTGCTTGAGGGGGTCGATGTGGTTCTCGGCCAGCAGGGTGCGCTGCGCGTCGCTCAGGCGCGACTGGCCGTGCAGCCCGAGGGAGGGCTGCTCACCGAAGAAGGTGGGCAGGGAATAGAACGCGAACGTGACCAGCATCAGCAGCAACAGGGCGTACTGCCACAGGCTCATGCGGTTCAACACGGTATGACTCTTTTTTCTCATGAAATCGGCCTCTGTCAGGCGATGGCAAGGGGCGACACCGGGGTCGCACCGTGCAAAAAAATGAAACAAGACAGCCTAGCCGTTCACTAAAAGTGAACAGCAACAGAGAGAAGATGAGGCAACAGGTGGCAAGCTGACCCCATCGGGATCAGGCGAGGAAGCTCTGGGCGAAGCGGTACTGCAGATGCCGGCGCTGCAGGCGGCGCCTGTGAATGCCGGCGAAGTGATCGCGAAAGCTCGTCCCCGGGTAGAAGAGGGCGGCATAGAACAGCAGGCCGCACAGCAGCAGCAGGATCGCCTGCTGGGACCAGCTCATCACCAGCTCGTAGACCACGCTGCCGGGCTGATGATCGCGGCTCAGGGAGTGCTCGAGGCGCAGCAGGTGATTCTGGTGGGAGCCGACGAACTTGACGATGCCATCGTCACCGCCGCTGACGCCGTGGGCCGCCGGGCTTGCGTCGGCAGGCGCCGCCCCCTCCGCCAGCGAGTGGGCCTGCTGGGCCGAGGGCTGGAACGCGGGTACCTTGACCCCCTCCACCGAGAGAGTAGAGAACAACAATGCGAGGGTGATGAGCAGGGTCATCGCCGCCAGTTTCACGTTGTCGGTCAGGTTCAAAAGTTAATTCCCACACAATAGAAAGGGCAAGCTACCACAGCCTGCCCCACAAGAACAAGGGCGGCAGGCCCCGGGCCCGCCGCCCTTGTGTTGTCTCACCGCACCCTCAGCGGCTGCGGGTCATGCCCTCGAAGTCCTCGGCATAGTCCTTGAGCAGGGTGTAGAGGTGGGCCCGCTGGGAGAGATCCATGGAGTGGCTGAGATCGCTCAGCCACTGGATGGTGCGCTGGCGGGACTGGTCCGTGTAGCCGGTGAAGCGGCCATCCATCAGGCCGTCCCCCTGCTGGAGCAAGCGGGTCAGCTCCTGGCCGAAATCCGGGCTCTGGCGCTGTTTCATCAGCCGATCCAGCTCCTTGGTCCAGGCCTCCTGAAAGTCGAGCCAGGGGGCCATCATCTCGTATTGCCACTCGGCCCACTGCGTGATGAGGGGCTCCTGGGCCGGCTTCACCTTGCCAATCCAGAACACCAGGCGCTCGTTCATCTTCTCCCGAAAGCCCTTGATCATCTCGGCCTTCGACTGGGTGGCAAAATCGTGCTGGCGCTCCTGCTGGCGCTTCACCCGATCGGCCATGAAGCGAGCCACCTGCTCGTCGGTCAGGGTCTTGGCGAGGCGCACCGTGCGGGGAATGGCATTCTCCAGAGTACGGGTCAGGCTCGCCTGGGTTCTGTCCAGATGCAGGGTCACCTGGGCCGGGCTCATGGGGCTGGCCACCGCCTTGGCCAGGGCGTCGAGATCCCGGGCATAGATGGGCAGCTCATGCTGCCGGTGCCAGGCCATCAGCCCCTTCACCTCCTGGTCCAGCAGCTTCTTCTGGCTGCGGTCCAGGGAGAAGTAGTCGTCCAGTTGCCAGACGATGGCCGAGTCGAGCCAGTAGTAGATCACCCGGGTGGCGCAACCCGTCAGCAGCAGGCAGAGCAGCAGCAGGCTCCAGCTACGCGGTTGACGCCATGAGAATGTGGTCACCATGCATGCCTCCCATTCATTGAATACACGCGTCGCGCGGGCCGTTGCCTGGCATCACTCCAGGCGCTGGCGGTTGATATCGATCAGGGCCTGATACTCGGGCCCGGGTTGCTGTTCGGCCATCAGCAGCGCCCACAGCAGGCCGATGTAATCGACCCAGGGCAGGAAGGCATCGGCCTGAAATCCCCGGTGCCCCAGCCCCGTCGGTGCCCCGTCCATGGCTTCAAGATAGCAGCTCTCCAACTGGCACCGCTGCTCTTCGCTCCAGCCGTGGGTGCGCTGGATGCTGGCGACCTCGAACCCAGGATGACCGGCGGCGCCGTACTCCCAGTCGATGACCCAGGGCCGCGACCCCAACAAGTTAGCCGGATTGAGATCGTGATGGCAAGGGAGCCAGCAGTCGTCCGGCTCCCGGCTCGCGAGCAGGGCCCGCTCCAGCGCGGGCAGCCAGGGAGGGATATGGGCCAGACGCTGCCGATAACCGCCGCTGTGGGCCCGCACCGCCATCACCACGGTCGGCACCGGCAGGCGGTGCAGCCGTACCAGCACCTCCGCCATCAGGCGGGGTTGCGCGGCGAGAGGCGGCGCCTGCTCGGCCCAGTTGGGTTCGTCGCACCACGCCAGCAGCATCAGGCCGGTGGCGGGATCGCCGTGATGACAGGGCAACGCCAGCCCCTGCCCCACCGCCCCCTGGTAGAGCTGCCACTCGGTGGCCCGGTCGATGCCAAGGCGCACCGGATCCGGATGACCGCGGCGCAGGAAGGCCTGCTCGCCAGTGGGGAGGCAAAGCCGGTAGTTGCCGTTGGTCAGGCCCTGACCCAGCGGCTCAAGGCGCCCCTGATCCCAAGGCGCCGGCAGGCTGGCGAGGAGCGCCAGCTCCGCCAGATCCCCCTGCCCCCGCGGGTCCTCACCAGCCAAAGGTGGACTTCTTGGCCTGTTTGCGGATCTCTTTCTGATCGGCCCACAGCAGTTCGCCGTTCTCCACATCCATCAGGTTCATGGTCATCTGGTAGTAGACGTCCTTCACCTTGCCGTTGTCCTTGACGATGCTGGCGAGGTTGCCATAGACCATGTAGCGGGCACCGGTCTGCTTGCCGAGCCGCACCATGGTGGCGGGATCCACCATGCCGCTGCCCTGCTGGTATTCGAGCTGCTGCTTGACCGCCGCCACCTTGCTCATGTCCACGAAGCGGAACTTGCCCGAGCGCAGCAGCTTGGTGCGGATAGTGTCGGTGATGGCCTCGGTATCGATGTGCTCCGAGGTCTTGTTGCGGATGGAGTCCATGAACATCACCGGGCGGCCCCCGGCGGTGATCTCGCTGGTGGCCGGGGACGCCAGCATGGAATCCGCCATCTTGTCGGCGATGGCCTGCAAGTCGGAGGAGCCGTAATCGACGGTCACCGTCTCGGTCTCGGTGGGATCGCCATAGCTGACGGTGGTGCTGGAGCAGCCGCCCAGCAGCAGGGCGCCGGTCAGGATCAGCAGGGCATGATTCATTTTCATCAGTAGGATTCCTCCATCACTTCGCGAACGTAAATCCGGTAACCCCGTGCAGCCGGGCTCGGCGCCAGGGCGGACAGGGTGCGGGTCTGGTAGCCATGCAGCTTGAGTGGGGTCCAGCCGCGGCCATCGCTGGCCACCTCCTGCCCCGCGTCGTCATACCAGTAGAAGAGATATTGCAGCGTGTTGTCACCACGCTGGGTGCTGGCCGCCGCCACGTTGACCTGCAACAGGCCGTTCTGCTGGCGCCGGCTGAGTTCGGTCAGGGTGACGTTGACGTTTTGATGCTGCTCGGCCACCGCCGCCGCACCGGCCGCGCCATAGAGCGCCACGCCGGAAGTATTGGTGGCACAGCCCGTCAGCAGCAGAACCAGGCCCAGGGCCAACCCTTGTGCTTTCATCTTGTTCTCCTTGCCGGTGGCCGTCGGCCCGACCGGTCATTCATCTGAGTTGCCATATCCGGTTCCCCCTAGAGGGGCATCACCCGGGTCGTGAGACCGCTCCCCAGGCGCTGTACCCACACCAGGGTGGTGCGCCCGGCGTGGACGCTGAGTGGCAGGGTGCGCATGGCGCTGCCCGCCCCCAGGGTCAGGGTGACGTTCCCGGCCGGGACCATCCCCTGCCAGCTCGAGGCCTTGGCGGGCAGCGTCAGCCAGCTGCGGGTATCCGCCCGCTCCGAGAGGGTGTTGAAGATCCCCACCAGGATGTTGCCCACATTCCCTCCTTCCTTAGCGGCAGTGCGCCGCACCTGCTCCTTGGCCACCAGCCGCAGGGCCTGCCGGGTCAGCATGCCAGGCAGCCGCTCCTGCAGATCCTTGGCCGCCAGCGCCTCCAGCCTCACCAGCTCGCTGGTCTGCGCCACCCCCTTGCCCACCGACAGGGTGAGCGGGGCGCCGTCGCTGGCCCGATTGTCGTAATAGGGCACCGCCACGGTAAAGGTACGAAAATCGCCGCTGGAGGTGGAGATGGGCAGCGGCAGGAAGAGCTCCCGGCGCGCCGGGATCAGGCCATCTTCAAACAGCACCACCAGCTGGCCCTGATCCTTGGCCAAGGGCGGCGCCTTGCGGCCCATCCGTTGCTCGGTCTCCTTGAGCTCCTCGGGAGAGCCGCGAAGCCGGGCCAGGCGCAGCAGGGCATCCTGCAGGCTCTGGTTGTCCGGCGCTATCTGGTAGCCGCGCTGGTAATCGACCCAGGCGTCGTTGAGATCCCCGGCCGCCTCGTAGAGCACGCCGGAGAAATAGAAGGTGTAGGCGTTCTGGAAACCGTTTTTCACCTGGCCTATCAGACGATCGAGCTCGGGGGCGCCGCGCGACATCAGCTGGCGCATCTCCCCGGCTTCGTCCTCCTGCTCCCCCTCCTGCGCGGCCTTGCGCACCTCGTCGGCCCGCCGTTTAAGGGCCTGCTCCTGCACCTGGTTGGCACGGCGCACCTCTACCAGGGCGCCGTCGGCATCCCCGCGCTGCAAGTAGTTGAGCGCCAGATAGTGGTGCAGCATGGTGCGCTCGTAATCGGGCGCCTGGTAAGCCAGGGTCTGATCGTTGGTGAGCAGGCTGCCCGCCTGGGCCAGTCCCTGGCTCAGGCGGTACTCGGCCTGATTGTCTTCCCACGCAAGCCGGCTGTCGGCGGCGGCAAAGGCCTGCTTGCTGGGGCCGTCCTGACCCGCCAGCCAGGCGATGCGCCCCTTCTCCAGCTGGTCGAGCACGAAGGTGTCGTCCCCCGGGGTCGATTCGCGCACCTCGGGCAGGGCTTCGGCGGCATGGCCCAGCAGCAGCTGGTTGCGCAGAGGCACCATCTGATCCGAGTAGGAGACGAACATGTCTTTCCACTGGGAGGCACAGCCTCCCAGCAGCAGACCGGCCAACAGCAGGCCGGTCGACGGGACGAGGCGCATCACAGGCTCAGCAGGGGTCCCAGGGGCTGGCCACCGACCAGGTGCAGGTGGATGTGATAGACCTCCTGCCCGCCGTGGCGGTTGCAATTCATGATGAGGCGGTAGCCGTCCTCGGCGATGCCCGCGTCGCTGGCGAGCTTGCGGGCCACGGTGAACATCCGGCCCAGCGCCAGCTCGTGATCCGGCTCCACGTCGTTGACGGTGGGGATGAGCACGTTGGGAATAATCAGGATATGGGTCTTGGCTTTGGGCTGGATGTCGCGAAACGCGGTCACCAGATCGTCTTGATAAAGGATGTCGGCGGGGATCTCCTTGCGGATGATTTTGCTGAAAATGGTTTCTTGCGCCATGGGTAACTCCTTTATAGGAAAAAGAAAATTCAATACAAAGCTCAAGCGGCTCCCAAACAGGCCGCCGCAACGCGCCAAGTGTGACACAAGCCGACATTTGGCACAGCCGTTGTCCCAATCGCTTCAGTTATTGTGAAGAATACCGATAGCGAGGAGACGTCCCGCGAACCACAACGGCATCCCCTTCGGGGCATGCAGGGTATCAAAGGGACGGGGTACTCAGGCAAGGGACTTTTGCACAGACAGCGGGACAATAATGAAACAAACAATGTCAGACCTCTCGATCCTACAGAGAGTCTATCTGGGCTTTGCCATCCTGGTCACCGTCATGGTCGCCAGTGCGGTACTGACCTTTCGCGGCCAGAGCGAACTCAGCGGCGCCCTGGATCAGGTGACCCAGGAGTCCATGCCGCTGGTACTCGCCAGCAGCCAGACCCAGATAAGCCTGCTCAGTGCCAACAAATGGCTCACCGACGTGCTGACCGAGCAGGATCTCAAGCAACTGCCGGCGGAAGTGGCCGAGTTGCAACAGGCCAAGGGCCAGGTCGACAAGATGGTCGCCAGCCTCAAGCAGCAGGTGGCGGTTCATCCCCAGTTGCAGGCGGACATGACTGCCCTCGTCAAGCTGGTGGATGACTACCTGCAACTGACCCAGACCCTGCCCGGCGAACACGAGGCCCTGCTCACCCGGCTGCACAAGGTCAATCAGGCCAAGGGCCAATTCCAGGTCAGCCTGCCCCAGTTCAAGAAGAACCTGGGGGACATGATGGTCACCATCGACGACAGCTTTATCAAGATGCTCTCCGAGACCCTGACCACCAAGCTCTCCGCCATCGAGCTCTCCACCATGGATGCCCTCAACCAGAGCATCCCCGCCCCCATCGAGGCGGCGCTCAAGCGCAACAAGATGCAGATCGAGGGCTTCAACAGCACCATCAAGGATCTCCAGGGAGAGCTCAAGGATTTCGACAACAACATGGGCCACTACGTCCATGGCTTCGTGCGTGACACCACGGGCAATGACGGCGTGCTCTCCCAATACCTGGCCCTGATGAAGCAGCAGCAGGCCATGCGCGAGCAGAGCAAGCAGGCGAGCCAGCTCATCCTCAGCATCCAGAACAAGCTGGAGGGGATCACCGCCCAGAGCCAGCAGCTGATGAACGCCAGCATCCAGGCCTCCGATCGGGTGCAGACCCAGAGTACCCTGACCCAGGGGATCAGCATCGCCATCGCCATCTTCGTCGCCATCCTGGTGGCCTTCACCCTGGGCAAGGCCATCCGCCGCCCCTTGAAAGAGCTGCTGCGGGTGCTGACCGAGGTGACCCAGGGTGACATGACCCAGCGCGTCGGCTTCAAGAGCCAGAACGAATTCGGCCAGCTCGCCAGCCAGATCAACCTGTTGATCCACCAGATGGGGGATGTGCTCAAGCAGCTCTCCCAGGCTTCGACCCAGCTCAACAGCGCCGCCCACGACAACCGCCACACCACCGAATCGGTGCGGGCGGATCTGGAGAAACAGCGTCAGGAGACCGCCTCGGTCGCCGCCGCCATGACCCAGATGGAGGCCTCGGTGCGGGAGGTGGCCCAGGCCGCCAACCAGACCCTGGAGCGGGTGCAGGATGTGGAGAAAGCCTCCGAGATGGGGCGCAAGGTGATGGCAGGCAACATCACCACCACCCACCAGCTGGCGGGCAAGCTGCAGCAGACCGGCAAGGTGATTGGCGACGTGAGCGCCATGAGCGGCCAGATTGGCAACATCCTCGACGTCATCCGCGGCATCGCCGAGCAGACCAACCTGCTGGCCCTCAACGCCGCCATCGAGGCGGCCCGTGCCGGCGAGCAGGGACGCGGGTTTGCGGTGGTGGCCGACGAGGTGCGCAACCTGGCTGGCCGCACCGCCCAGTCCACCAGCGAAATCCAGACCATGATCGAGAACCTGCAGCAAGGCGTCGCCCGGGCAGTCAACGTGATGCAGGAGTGCTCCCGCGAGATGGACAGCTGCGTGGATCAGAGCTCCCAGGCCAACAACGCCATGGAAGAGGTGCAGGGCATAGTGGTGCTCATCAGCGACATGTCCAGCCAGATAGCCTCCGCCGCCGAGCAGCAGCAGGCCACCAGCGCCGACATCGCCACCAACCTCAACCGCATCTCCGACATCTCGGATCTCAACTATCAGGGCATAGAGCGGGTCGCCGAGACCAGCCAGCAGCTCGACTCCCTTGCCGAGCAGCAGGAGGGGCTGGTCCAGCGCTTCCGCCTCAGTGCCTGATGGCCACGACCCGATACGACAAGGCCCCGCATTAGCGGGGCCTTTTCATGGCAGCGAAGAACCTGGATCAGGCGTAGGCGATGGCGCCCTTGCCGACCCCTTCATAGGCGACAATCTTGACGAACTTGTCCCCTACCTGCTTCTTCACCTCTCGGGCGATGTAGTGGGCCAGCAACTCGATGGTGGTGTCGGTGTCGATCATCTCCACCTCCGCCGCCGGCATGGCGAGCTGGAACAGCCCCTGGGGCGCCACGTACTTGAAGCCGATGTAGTGAGCGTCCCCTTCTTTCAGTGACGCCTCGGCCCGCTCGCTCAGGGCGAGTTCGCCAAGGGCCACCCTGTCCTCTTCGGTGCCCAGGTAGATGTCGGCCCAGCGCTCGGCCCAGTTGAACTCCAGCTCCTCGTCACGCTCCCCGTCCACCAGGATCTCGACGGGAGAGCGGTGGCCGTGGGCGATGCGCTGGCAGTTGCCGTCGTGCTTCTTGAGGCCGTGGCTGTAGTGGTAGAAGGCGCCCTCGATACGCTCCGAGCGCAACGTCAGGGAGAGATCCTTGATGTTGCCCGGCAGCCGCTTGGCCAGTACCCCCAGCAGATAGCGGGTCACCGACTCCTTGTCCACCTGGGGGGCGGGAATGAAGGCGAAGCCCTGGGTCGGGCAACGCAGGTGAATGGCGCGACCCGGACGCAGCAGATCCACGGTGCTCTCGTCGTTCTCCAGCGCGTGGACATGGACCAGGGAACATTCCGTCGGCACCAGCAGCTTGTGATCCACCTCTTCATCGATGATCGACTTGATGAGCTTCTTCACCCGACCGAAGTCCAGCAACATGCTCATCTCGTTGAGCTCGCCACTCATCTCGATGTCCACCAGCCAGCTCTCGCCCACCATGCCGCGGCGCTCGCATAAATAGCTGGAATCGATCACAGTCAAATCTCTAACAAATAACTTCATTACTCAGGCCTTGCTACAGAGAAAGTGCAGTTTGCGATATTATGACCCCGGATTATCGGCAAAGGAATGATTGATTTCTATCAGGATCCATTGCCAAGCCGCTTGGCATAAGGCTTGAGGCCAGTTTTATTGCCTCGGATGTATCCCATCAAACACCGCATTTCCCCGTATTTTACCCCTCTTTTTGCCCCAAAAATGCCCCAAGAAATTACCTAAGAATCTCGTATCACGCAGGCATAGAAAAGCCCGCGCAGTGGCGGGCCAATCCGAATCCTTCCGCATCACGCTGACGCGGTGGCTTCATCGCGAAGTTTTTTTAGAATGCGCGCGATCTTGCTTTCCTCCTCAGGCGCCAGGTCCAGCGTCTCAACAAAGTCTTCCAGTTCGCTTAGCAGTGATTCCATCCGATTTCCTCCTAGCTCTCCCAGTCTCTCGACTGTGAAATACTGTATACCCATACAGTGCATTTCTTGAATTTATCATTTTCGGACTGATTTGGGTATTAAAAATGGGGCCGCAGCCCCATCAGTATCAGTCAACTTTGTCAGGCATCATGCGCTGGATCCTGTCAACAAGCGCCCTGCGCTCCTGGGGACAGAGATCGATAACCTCCAACTCTCCCAGCAGTGCATTCAATTCATCCTGTAGTTGGGCGGCGCTCATTGCAGACCTCCCGGCGCTTCATGTGAGTTGATGAGTGGGTGTTCCTGTTTCATCACCTTGAGCATGTCGCAGGCGTGCTCATAGGTCAGGCTTACCCGCTCCATAGCGATATCTTTCAGGCCGTTGCTATTGTCGTCGTAGACCTTGATACCGCTGATGATCAATTCAACCTCGGCGAGATACCAGGCAGCCCATTGCAGATCGGTCCACTCAGCGCCATCACCGATCGGTTCCTGCAAAGCAGGGAACGGTACAACCTTGTTGTCGCTCATGCGGCCCCCTTGATCACTTTGTCCTGGGTGAACAGCCCATCCCAGTCCTTCTTCATGGGCAGTTCGCCTTTCAGGTAGAGTTGGTAGATGCGCACCGCCCCCTTCTGCAGCAACACGGGCGTGAATCGAACAAAGGGTTCGTGCCCATGCCCCCTGATTTCCAACTGCTCTTCAGTGAGATAGCGATCGCGCTTCTGGGACTTGACGCGCCAACGATTACTTTTCCCGGAACGGCTCTCATTGAACAGCCAGCCGCGATCTTCAAAATAGGCGCACACCTGATGTACATTCACGCCGTTGAGCATCTTGCAGAACTGCGGGATGGTCATACCCTGGCGGAACAAGCTTTCCAGTGAGTGAATCTGCTCCTGCTGCTGCTTGTTCTCGATGGCCAGCACCTGACCGCGCTCATATTCCTCCGCCCAAGCGCGAGCTGCTGCAGCTGGATTGCTGAAATCAGGCAGGTTGGCGGCCGGTGCGCCATAGCTGCCTGTCTTGCGAATGCTCGGCAGCACTTCGGAGGTGACCCAGCGCTTCATCCGCTTGGCGTTCTCCAGCTTGGAGCTAAGGATCAGCGAGTACAGGCCAGACTCGTTGATGCAACTGACCGCTTGAACGCCACCTTTGGTAAGGGTGTCACGTTTCGTTACGTCCTCTTCATCAACGTGGTCAGCCAAGGCTTTTCGGCTATTGGTGTAACCAAGAGCCTCGCACACATCCTTGGCAACAAACCAAGGCTCGCCCTGCTCATCGGTGATGATGCGGATCTGGTAGTTCTCGAAAGACTTCATGATCAGGCTGCCGCCGTCATTCTGCGGCCCTGCCAAAACTTTGGTTTGCGGATACTGTTGTTGTATAGTCATACCGTAATCCTTACTTGGTTGTTGGGTTTACATTCCTCGGCCTTGACGGCTCCACCCGTCTTGGCCGAATTCTTTCTGGCATCAAGCCAACTTACCTTCATTTTTCAGCGCCTCCTTCAATCGCTGCACGATCTCGGCATTCATCGAACGGCCATTCTCTTTTGCCAGCTCCTTAACTCTCTCCCGAAAGCCGGGTGGCAGCCGCACCATAAACTTGTCCCAATCCCTCACTCTGCATCTCCTCTATGGATGATGGCCCTGTGCCACCATCGTGAGATTATGTCAGCTATCTAGCACTGTCAATACAAAAGATGGCTCTGTGCCACCATTGATGTATGTCACCGTGCCTGTATGCTTCTCTTATATGTTTAAGCAAACGTAAGTAGATGATGAGTAAGAAAAGTACCGTTCCAACCAGCCGGGAATCAGACAAGTTTGTACTCAGGCTGCCTGACGGCATGAGGGACACTATCTCTGAGTTGGCAAAGGCAAGTGGCAGATCCATGAACGCCGAGTTGGTTCATCGCATCCAGCGAACCATAGACGAAGATACCGCGCTTGCTGAAAGTGGTGTGAAAATCATTGAAGGAATGAAGATCATTGAAGGTCTCAACCTCGATCGCTCCGCACTTACACTGCCACCCGGCACCGTCCTCACGCCTCACGAGATCGACAAGGATGATCCTCGCTATACCCCTTACGTTCGGCGCGAGGAAATACAGGAAGTGCTGGACTACATCAGGCAGGAAATGAAAAACAAGAAGAGCTGATGTGATCGCAGTCACTGACGCACAGCCTCAAACGATGCAGCATTTGATTTTTGCAGATAGAAAAGGAGAATCTTGATGCGTGTAGCATTCATCGCTGCGCTGGTGCTTTTGTCTGGTTCAGTATCAGCAGACTGCATTGGAACTGGTAATTTTAAGACCTGCTATGACGATAACGGGAATACATATACCGTTCAGAAATTTGGCAACTCTACTTACGTCAACGGACAGAACCCCAGCACGGGATCAAGCTGGAATCAGCAGAGTCAGCGACTTGGCAATAGTACCTATACCACCGGCCAGGATGCTGATGGTAATTCGTGGGATAGCACCGCAACCAAAATGGGCGACTCTACTATAATTAATGGCTCAGATAGTGATGGCGATTCCTTCTCCGTTATTTGCAATGAGTATGGGTGCTACTAAATGATGTTTCGATTAATTCCACTAGCCATTGTTTTCTCATTGCTAAGTTTTAGTTCACACGCAGTATTTTACTCAGGAAATGATATTCTTGACCGCTGCTCTAGTGATGAGAGGAGTGATAATCACTTTCAAAAAAATGCTTTTTGCATGGGGTATCTAGTTGGGGTTTATGATAGCTATGAAGGCATAACAATTTGCCCGGAGAATAACGCCAAAAATATAACAATAGGTCAGTTGCAGCTAATATCAGTTAAATATATGCGAGAGCACCCAGAAAAATTAAATGGGCCGGCGATAGATTTAATTGAGCAAGGCCTTAATCAAGCATTCCCATGCAAAAATAAATAATTAAAAGAGCTGAACAAGCGCTACAACGGCAAATCCAACCAGGGCAATGAAAAAGCTGAATGCCATAAAGGTCTCCAAGCTCTCCCGGTTGGATTTGCTGAAACACCAACACCCGGCAGCAAAGGGTATCAGCGCCAGGGTGAAGCTAAAGCTGAACGCCTTGAGCGCCACCACCATCATTATCAACGCAAACAGTATCCACATGGTCAGGTCCTCACTGGTCAGGGCCCAGCTTACCCCCTGTTGTCCGGGGCAAGCCAGGGCCGCTATTCCCCCCTTACTCCCAGTTCGCCTTGTTCTTGTTGACCGCCAGATACACCAGGTCATTACGGCGGACCAGCATCTCATCGATGCGCCGGCGCTTCTCTTCTGCGGTCAGTGTGCGGTCGCGCTGGATCAGCTCGATCTTGTTGCGCACCACCCGGACCTGCTGCTGAGTGCGGCTCAAGCTGCGGCGCGACTTCAAGATCCCACCCTGCTCCTCCAGCAGCTCGCGGGCCTTATCTGTGAGCCCCTCACTGCGGTACTGGTCAACGGTGCGCTTGAGCTGATTCACCTCGTTCAGCATCCGGTAGAACTCCTCCATGTGCTGGGTGGACTTTGCAGGGCCAGTGCCGCGATACACCGCTTTCACAAGCGGGATCTCGTCTGCCCGCCAACTTGCCGACTCCCCAGGTCGGGCAGCCCGGATCACACCGTCGGCGGCAGCCATCACATAGCTTCCCATTGTGCCGGTGTAACCTACCACCAGGTGCTCAAGCTGCTTTGGTGAGAAGCCAGTGAGCTCCCCCAGCTCGCGCATCAACAGGCTGGTTTGCTCGTTGTAGCGAGCCTCTGCCATCACAGCCAGATCCTGCGGGCCGTCGATAGGACCTCCCCGGAAGCTGTCATAGTTGAAGGCGGCCTCCACCATCGGCTTGACGATCTGGGGGGTCGGGTTGAGGGCGAAGGTGTCGCCAATCGCCCTGGCCACGGCCTTGCCGAACTGAGCCCCGGTATCCTTGTCACCCAGGGCCCGCACCATGCGCTCGGGAATGGTGCCGAACAGCACACCAATCTCGAACGGCTTGGGGATCCGCCAATGGTGCTCGCCAAGCCAAAAGTGCCAGTTGGCGTCCTTGTCCCAGTCCGGCAGCTCCTCATAGCGCTCGTCGTCCCAGTTGTGGGCCAGCAGCGCCAGGCTCGCTGCCGTGATCAAGCCTGCACGCTTGGCAATGGCTCGCGGGTTGTCTCGCAGTTCGCGGGTCAGCTTGCCGAGACCCTGTACCCGGGCATTGAAGAACGGCAGTACCTGGGTCATGACTTGCATGGTGCGAGCCGCCCCCAGCATCGAGAAATCCATCAAGTCCTTCGATTCGAATGCTGCCTGCGCGTGGCTCTTGCCGGCCTTGATGGCGGCATCATAAACGGCCTCACGGTTACCGTTTTCAACCGCCTCACCCACCCTGCTGTATTTCTCCCATGCGTCAGCCACCACACCCTTGGCATGCGCCGCATTGCGGATGATGCTCTTCTCGTAGCGGGCGATTTGCTCCGGGGTCATCCCCTTGCGGCGCAGCGACTTACGCACGGTATCGGCCATGGCCTCCGGGTCATTGCCATTCACGTAGCCGCCCAGGAAGGAGGCTCCGCTGAACATCACGTCAATGGTGCTTCCATCCATGGTCAGGGTCTTTTTCACCCCCTTGATGGAGTCAATCATCGGCTTGAAGCCGTCCTTGCTGATGGCCCAACTGGAGAGGGAGTCGCGCAAGAAGTTGCGCAGCATGAACTCCGGTGAGGCTGTCACCCCGGCGGTGAGCAGGCGCTTGGCTTTGGCGGCCATATTGACCATGGTGCCGAACGGCTTGCGGTCGAAGAAGGTCATGGCGCGATAGAGGTCCGGATCCTCAACCCGGATCATGTAGTCCTCCCCCTCCAGCTTCACGGTGATCAGGTCTTTCCCATTCTTAAGGGCACGCCAATCCATCATGTTGGGTTTGGCAACCACCTCGATGATGCCGGTGTCAGCCAGGTTCCAAACGGTCTTTTGGGCTGCCATGTTCTTCATGGAGGCATCGATCAGCTTGGATGTGGAGGTGAAGATGTTCTCGAGCAGATCGGCGGTGTTGGCCTCTCCGCCCTTGAGCTTCTTGATGCCGGCATTCTGGTTTGCAATCCCCTTTGGCTTGAAGGGGGCCAACACGTCGCCATCCTCCGACTCACGGAAGAAGGGGATATACCACTCGCTTTCGAACTCGGCCCTGGCCTCCTTGGTAAAGAGGCCCGCCTCTTGCGCCAGGTCCAGAGTGGCGGCATTGAGCCGGTTCCAGCGCGCCTTGGCCTCAAGGAAGACCTTCTCCTTACCCTTGCTCAGCCCTTTGAGGGAAGCAATGTCCTGTTCGCTCAGCAGGTTCTCGCGGCCCTGCCCCATCAGGAGCTCGGCCCGGTGGCCAGCCATCCACCCCAGCCAGTTGTGCAGGTCCTTGCCCAGGTCGGAAAAGATACCCAGCAGCGCATCCTTCTCGTCAGTACCCGCCTTGCGCTGGATCACTCCATCCCGCCACTCCGGCAGACCATAGAGCATGGTCGCCTGCATCGTAGAGGCTGCGCCCGTCGCCATCCGTGCGGCCACATAGCCGGAGTCTGCCGCCTCCGTAATGCCGGCAGCATCCTCTGCATACTTGATGGGAGCCAGAGCGTCGAGTACCTCTGTGTTCGCTTTCTTGATGGCGCGATCAACCCATGAGCCGACCACGCCGCGGTCAACTTGACGGAGCTTATTCAGGTTGGTTTTGGTCGTGTCGATGATGTCGGGCTTGGGTCCCAGGTTGAGCTTCTCCATGGCCGCATCAGCTGCGGTACTGGCCTGGCTCATCTTGATTCCGCCTTTCTGGGCTGGCTGCTCGGCTTCCTGGCTGAACTTCTTGCCGCCATCCGGCCCGCTGTCGTCTGGGCCGCTGCGCTGCAGCTTCTTGCCCAGCCCCTCGATCAGGGAGCGCGTCTCCGCGGCGGTGATGCCATCTGGCACAAAGCCAACCGCACGCAGCGCCCGGGTGACCATGGCCACGACCCGATCCCAGGCACGGCCCCAAGCCCCCTGCTCCAGCTCGGCGAGGTGGGCCACCACTTCTTCGGCTTGGGTGCCGATGTCCTCATCGGCGTAATGGGTGTTCACCCAGTCCCACACCGGCTTCATGCTGGGGTCCTTCTGGGATTGGATGAGGCGGCTCATCAGCTTGGTGTATTCCCCGTCACCCAGGACGTTGGCCAGGCCGTAGTGGGCCAGCACCTCATGGCGCAGAATCTCGCGCATCCGCTTGGGGTCGGAGATGGTATCTGCCGCCACGTGGAGAGTGCCGGCATCGTCGTCGAATGCAGCGCGGCGGATCAGCCCCTCCTTGGCTTCCAGCCCCAGGGCCCCTTCAAGCTCCCCCTGGGTGGCGTGGATCTGTACCTTGATGCCGCTCGCCCCCCGGTACTGCTTGAACCAACCATGGGAAACCAGCTCAGCCTCTTTACGGGTCAGGTGCTTGGCCGGCTTGTTCCCTTGTGCCATTGCCTGCTTTGAGAAGCGGATTATGCGTTCAGGCTTGTCATCCTTGGCTGGCTCATCGGCTTGCTTGCCGATCACCTCTTCGCCCGTGCGGATGTTCTGGCGGGTGCGCTTTCCGCTGCGAATGCCTTCACCAACAGCCCGGATCAGGCTATCGAGCTCGTGCTCCTTGATGGGGCCCTTTGCCAAACCGGCCTTGCGCAACATGCGGGAGAACTCGGTCTTGATACCGTTCCATGCCTGGATGGTGCGCGACGGCAACTCGTTTTCAGTAAGGTGGGCAAACACCTCTTCCGCCTGGTGCTGCTCACTTTTATCGCCATACATCTCCGGGCGGGAGATTTCTGACCAGGCAGGAGCAAGCCATTTCTCACTTTTGGCATCACTCAGCTTTTGGAGGAGAGCTCGCTTATTTTCAGGCGTAAACGTGTCCAGGCCATAGTGACCCAGGACCTCATGACGTAACGTAGAGACGACTTCCGCTTTTGCTCTTTCAACTCCTCCCATACCCTGTTCATTTCGTGGCGCAGGTCTGTTCTGCTGTAAAAGACGGGGATCTCCAGATACCCCTCTTTCTCCCCCTGCGCCTTCGTGAACACCCTGACGCCCGGCTCTGCGGGTGATGCTGTCTGCGATGAGGTGGACTTGCTGCTTGCCGGGGAGGTATCCCCCATCCCGCCATCCAATTTGCTCGGGGCTGCCTTCTGGTCCATAAAGGTCCTCTTGAGTTTGACCAACAATAAAGTCGAGTGACTGAGCCCCTTTATACTCACGTCTAAAGTCAGAAACAATCTGAGCCACATCGTCAGCGGACAGCCCCTCTCGCTGCTGAGACATGCGGACTTTCTTGGCGACTGGCTTGGTGGTATCCCCCTCCTTCACCCAACGCTTGAAGTCCTCCACTGGCATCGCCTTGATGGCACCCAGGCCTTGCCAGCCCTCCTCGTAATTGCCAAGGTAGCCAGCCCTGGCGGCCTGCTCGTCGGCAAAGCCCATCATCACCTTGTGCTCGTCAAACTTCCCGGTTTTGGGGTCCACCTGGTCCACCACATAGACCGTCTCACTATCCGGCTTATCGCCGATGAACACATCGACATGATCGCCGTCCGCCCCCAGGGTACGCTTGATATAGCCATAGTCATGGGTCATGGTTGACTGCCACGCTTTGCCATCCTGAGCGGTACCGGATCTGGTGGAGCCTTTGGGGTTCTCGAGCGCAATATCCAGCCCCTGCAGCTTGATGTGCCCCTTCTTGTAGTTCCCCGCTTCCTTCTGTGCTTCGGTGGGCTCCGGCGCTATCTCGGCGCGGGCCGCTTCAATCTGCCGCACCGGTTCACTGGTGGCAGGCGTGGTGAGCTGTCGCACCTTCGCTACCGAAGTCGTGGACACTACCAGGCCACCCTTGCCCGGGATCGCCTTCACGCCGTTATCCTTCGCCCACGACTTGAGGGCCGCCACTTCCCCTTCCAGGGTGATGGTGCCGTCAGGGTTATCGATCATCCCCGACCAGGGTGTCGGCACTGCCGCTGGCCCAGCAGTCGCGCGGGCTTGCTCAGGTTGCCCCCCTTCAGATACAGCAACCCCGGCAGGTGCCGGGGCTGTCAGTGCATTTTCCTCTCCTGGTT
Organism: Aeromonas sp. FDAARGOS 1418; assembly: GCF_019048585.1. NCBI lineage: Bacteria > Pseudomonadati > Pseudomonadota > Gammaproteobacteria > Aeromonadales > Aeromonadaceae > Aeromonas > Aeromonas sp. FDAARGOS 1418. The sequence continues at coordinate 3,569,665 of NZ_CP077387.1, forward strand.
GGGTGACAGGTAAAGGTGTAAGAGGAGCACCATCTGCCGGATCTCCGGGTCCAGCTCGCTCCGCGAGTTCGGCAGTGGTTTGTCCAACACCTGTTGCAACCGGATCGCCTGCGCCAGGCTGATCACCTGATCGCTCATTGCTGATTTCAGGTATCGGGGTAGGCTGGCCATGGGTCACCTCGGATTGTTCGCTGGAAGGGATAACATCGCGGTAGCCGGTATCGACGGCCGGTGCGAGTTGTTGGGGCTGGCTGGGGGTGGGCTGTTCGGTCCTCACCTGCTCCACTTCGGCTATCTCGGCCACGCCAAAGCCACCGCCATTGAGGGGGACCGGGATTTCCTTGCCCTTGCGGCTGGCCATGGCAGCCTCTTTCTCGCTGGCGAACGGCTTGCCTTTGCGGGTAATGCGAAGGGTCTTGAGCGGGCCCAAAATGGAGTCGGGCTCAGCACTGGCGGGCGCATCATCCTTGATATGGGTTGCATCCGGCTGACGGTTATCGGCGCCGTATATCACATCGCGGTGCGGGAGCTCTGTGCCCACCTCGCGGGACTCGCCATCGATCACGGCTCCCGGCAGCTCGCCGGCAGGGTGGGCGGTGGCAGCCTCAGGCGGGAGCAGATCCCCCTCCTGCCCGTTCTGCCAACGGGTCCGCTCACCACCTCGAAACTGCGGGCCAGGGCCTGCCTGTTGGTCATCATGATCCCCTGGGGCTGCCACAGCCTCCCCCACTGGTTTGGCATTCGCATCGCCGGCGAAGATCACATCCTTGAGCGGCAGGGCTGGGCGCTGGTTCTCCATGGCTACCTGCTGGGCGCTCTTGTTTCCTGTGAACGGGTCAACCCCGAGATCCCCAGCCTGGGCGAGTTCATAAAGGCTCTTGCCCTGGTCGCCAGCCTGCATCTGGGCCGTGACCAGATCCTGCACCGACCGCCCGTACTCACCGGCCAAGGCTCGCTGAACGTCGCTATCCTGCGCCATCCCCTTGAAACGATCGGCGGTATCGTCTTGACGCAGATAGGCGGGAACATCACGCAGCTCGTCAAACTGGCTGCCGCTGGGACCGAGCGGGTTCAGATCTCCCTCGGCCTGCGAGGCGGAGGGCGCCTGCTCGCCACCCTCCTGTGGACCGAATGCAGAGACCGGATCCACTGCTAGGTCAGCAGCGTCCTCCGTCACCGGCGCGGAAGGCTCTGCAACCAGATCGGTCCCAACGCCATCTTCCTGGCTGGCATGCTTACCGCCTCGCGCCCCACCGACAGCACCTACCGCACCACCTGTCCCCATCCCTATCAAGCCGCCCTCGATCGCGCTCGACATGACCCCCTTCATCGGGTCGATATCAGCGGCGGCCACCTCGTTGAGGGATTCGTTGACGGCGTATTGCTGCACCCCCTCCTCCAGGGTTTCGCTGATACCCTCACCTGCCGCACCCTTGGCAGCACCTTTCAGCACTCCACCGGTGGCTGCCTTGCCAGCCAGCATCTTGAACAGCATGGCGTCGCCCATCATGGAGCCCATGGCGGCAGCTACCCACACCTTGGCGTCGCTCATAGTGGCTCGGCTGGCCAAGTTGGCCGTTTCCTCACGGGCCAGCCCCAGCTTTTCCTCATCAGAGAGATGGGCGGTCTGTTGATCCTGGTCGATGCGAGTAAACGACTGGCGGAAGGTATCGCTGCCCGCCAGCTCGTCAAAGCTCATTCCCAGCACAGTGTCGCGGGTGTTCACCCCGGCACTGCCCACCGATCCGGTCGCCCCGGTGGTCACAGCGGCGCCGGTGGCAATTTTGGATACTGCCTTGGCGGCGACCGCTTCGGCTACCTCCTGGGTCGCGCCACGCTTGACCATGGATGCAGTGACAGCCCGGCCGATAGAGGCTTTGGCGGCCACCCCAGTCACCCCGCCAGCGGCGAGTGTCGGTAGCAAAGAGCCAACGCCCTGCGCCATTTTCATCGCCCAGACATCGATATCCCCTGCGCCATCCCCCAGGGTCAACCGGCCTTCTGGCGTTTCATCGACCAGTCGGCGTCCCAGTGCCTCCTTGGCGTCAGCACTCATCCCATCATTCAGAGACTCTGCCCCAGATGCGGCCAGATCGCCTGCACCTGCGACCACATCCAGCAACGGGCTCAGCTTATTGGCCATATTGGCACGAGCCTGTTCCAGGTAGTCGCCCCCCTGCTTCCCGGCATTCTCTTTGCCGAAGTTGCTTGCCTGCCGTGCCAGTTCACCAATGCCGCCCACGAGATCCAGTGCGCCAGCGCCCACCGCCTTAGGATAATCACTCCATTCTGTTTCGAGGTCTCGCTTTGGGGCCGCAGCTGCGGGCGGTGATGAAAGCTGACTGTTGATGCCATCCCAGAACTGCTTTCCTCGAGAGTCAGATTGCAGCGGTTGTGGCAGGGATGCGTCACGGAGACTGTGCTTGTCCATTCGAGTGGCCTCGGCTTTATGCAAAAGAAAAGCCCCGAGCGGCGAACCGTTCGGGGCTTTTGAGATGGGGCGATCAGCATGCAGACTGATCGACGATGGAGAGATGCTAACGCTGGGGTAGGTGAAAGGCAACTATCGGCGAGCCTGGGCCAGGCTCATCGCCTGATAGGCCGCCGCACCATCTGGTGCCTTGTTGAGCGTCGGCTGTCCATTAGTAAATGGTGCAATAACCGTATTCACGGCCGCCTCTTCTGCTGCGCGGTAGTTGTGCGGTTTATTTTTACCCCCTTCCATATTGCGCACCTTCTCAGCAGACACCGCCGCTTGCTTGGCTGCCTCCTCTTTCGCAACAGCTTGGCGCCATAACTCAAAGGCACCGTCCATTTTTTCCGGGCTTTCAAGATAGCTGCCAAGCCACCCCCCCTGCTCAGCCTCCCTCATAAACTGCTGGCGTTCAGGGTTGCTCTGGCTCCACTGCTCAGGATTGACACCAGAGGGTGCCGCACCAGGTGTCCCGCCAGTATTCACCCCGTAGACAGACGGCAAGCTTTCTCTGGCCTCATCAAATGCCGCTTTGACCGTGGCCGGATCCCCGCCATCGGCCAGCGCCTTGGCTTCTTGCTTGTGGAGATCAGCCAGAGCAGCCTTCAGCCCTTTATAGTCAGCCGGTGGATTAACACCTGTCTGTACAAGAAAGTTCTCCCATTGTTCTGGGTTTTGCTGGATCTGCTGGCTGACCTGGCGCGCCTTGCCGAAGTATTGAATTAACCTCTGGGGGGTGAGCTCCTTGACGGGGTCGCCCGGGTCACCAGTTCGGCCCTCAGTTATAGGGGCATCTTTGACAGTTTCTTCACCAGTCTTTGGGTTGATGTAGGTCACAGGGGCCTGAAGGAAGAATGTCCCGCGGCCTGTTGGAACAACCTCCACCTCTCCATATGACTTAATTACTCCTGTGGGGGTGACGGTCCCAATACCTTTTTCGAGATCGCCCTTGACCATATAGGTCAGAGCTTGCGTCACCTCGGAAGTATTAATTGCCTTATGCAATTTCCCCATATCCCAGACCTTGGCGTCCGGGTTGTTAATGATTGCTTTCATCCCTTGATAAACAGTGTCAGAACTCCGGTGCCATTGCGGGTCACCAAACACGCGGTATGGATTTCGCCCGGCGGCATATTCATGGTTCAACAAAGCATCTTGCTCTGGTGTAATTTGCTCTCCTCGCCCCAGCGCTGCTGTCGCCATATTGAACGGCACCTCATTGTCAAGCCACCACTGGTCCCGTTTGTTCTTTGCCACGGCCAGTGCGTGAGACTCTTGGGCCCTTTTATTTTGCTCCACGTTTAGGCTCAGCATCGCGTTGGCGCGCTTATTATCCAACTCCAGTTGTTTTTGCCGTCCTGCGTATTCTAAGTTCCATCTGTCGTCATCAACCTTATGGCGACCTCGGTTATATTTGGTTTCGTCCTCATACCGAACATCATCCTTTTTCTGCCGCTCCTGCTCGTTCTGCCACATGGCATCACGCAGGCTCATGGCCTTATCCATCCGCTCATCTTCTTTCTGGCCCCGCTGATAGCGATCCATGGTGTTGAAGCCAGCCAGAAACCCTTCTGCCAATCCCGATACGCTCATCATGCCTCCTTAAAACAAGCTGTCTGCCAGAAAACCAACCCCAGCACCTGCCAGTGCGCCCAGAGGGCCACCGAGTGAACCCGCCATGCCCAACATGGCGCCCATCGATGCGCCAGTGCCGATGGTGCTCAGGGTTTGCCCCTTGCGAGCGGTCTTGAGACTCTTGTTGGCAGCCTCCATCTCCGACTCTCGGTTGGCAGCATCGCGCAACCCCGCCAGACCTTGCTGGCGTGTCTGGCCGCCGATATCCAAAATGCCGTACCCCATCACACACCCCCTCCGGTTTTGATTGCCTCACGCAGCCCCGCATCCGCGCCGGTCAGGATCCCCATTTGTCGGGTCTGCTCCTGTTCACGAAGGCCGTTCTCGGTACCCGCCGTCATCAGCGCCATGCGCAGCCCTTGGCTGTTATCGTTGGCATTGCTACTGGTACCCAGCCCCATTCGTGCATTGCGGTTGGCCGTGGCCTGCTGAGCAGAGCGGAGCGCGTTGGCGTTGTTCTCATCCACCCGTCCAAGTTGCTCCCGCAAAAGCTGGCCGTTGGTGGCCAACTCCATCAGCTCCTGCTGCTTGGGGTAGAAGCGCGTCTTCCAGTCCTGGTACTGCTCTCGGGTGATTTTGGCGTAAGTGTCTGCGGCGTAACCCATGGAACCCCCTTAGTAACCCTTGCCCTGCAGCACGGATGCTGTCGGGCTGATTTTCTTTATCTCCGTTGCAGCCGGCGCTTTCAGGCTGGCCAGCCCATACGAGGTGGCGGCTCCTGCCAGGGTTCCCACCAAACCAGCCGTCGCCTGCTGGCTTTGGTAAGAGCTCTGTGCATCACTGGTTGCCTTGCGCAAGCTGGTTGTGGCCACATCGCCCATACCAGCCAGCGATTCAGCCTTCTGCCCTGCGCCAATGCTCACCACATCCTTGAGCCCAGCAACATACTTGTCCTGCTGGCTGGACTGTGCGCGGTTAGTGGTATCGGTCTGACTCAGGGCTTGGTCCGTTGCCAGTCCTTCCATCGCCTCCTGGTACCTGCCGCTGGTTGGATCTACTCCACTGGCAGCCATGGAGTCAGCCAGCCCTGCGCGCGATTCACCAAAGGATTGAGCAGTGCCAAGCGCTGCCGTGCCTGCCAGTTTGTCGAACTCCCCCTCACTGTTGAGGTCATCCACCTTCTCGATGAAATAGTCCTCGTACTTCTGCAGGTCGTTCTTGTAGAGATCCCACTGCTCCATGGCCACACCGGCTGCAGCCTTCTGAGCCTCGGTCTCCTGAATTTCGTTCGAGCCACCCTTCCCCATCACCTACACCTCATAGGTTGATCTGAAACACATAGAGCCCATCAGCATCATCCGGCTGACGGGCCCATCCCATTCTTGGCGCAACCTTGAGCCACCCCTTACGCGCCGAGTGGAAGCGCAGCCAGCGTGCCCCAATCAGGCGTGCCAGGCGTTTCACTTCCGGCAGGTGCCGCTCAGGTGCCCCGCCATCCCCCCACCCCACCCAGACCAGGACACCGATCACGCCATCTTCTGCCTGTGGCTTGAGCACAAACCCGTCATCACCACGCAAGAACAAAAACGCCATCCGGTTTCGGATGGCGTCTTGCAGTTTGAGAGGGAGATTAGGATTCCCGGTATCCCTGACTATGCGGTTCAAAGCAGCCCTCACCATAGACCCATCAGCCATAGGCTCTCCCCGATAAGGCGCTGGTTCTGGATAGATGACCCAGGATAGGCCACCACTTCGAAGGTGATGTTGACGGTCGCAGTCCCAGCGGGGATCACGAAAGCATCTTGGAAGGTCACACTCATTGGCGCTCTATTCGTACCCACAGGGAACGAGGCTGTGGACGTAGCCCTAGCTACTTCAGTGCCGTTGAGCTTGCACAACAATATGAGCCCTATCGTGCCGGCTCCGGAAACCTCTGCTAGACCTGTGAGTGGTTTGATGCAGACCATGTTTCTGGCTCGCTTGTAACCTGCCAAAGAGAAGTTACCTGACGCCCTGATCATCCTTGTGATATCACCCACAATCCGATCCGCTTCCAACGTCCCCAGGACCACGCAATCGGCAGCAATCGTGCAGTTGTTCATGGTCATGTTCTTCACATAACCGCCTTCTGCACGAAGTCGATTGGTATAGATGCTGCCGTCCGCATAGATCATCGTGTACCAGCCGAATCCCCAACTGGCATAAGGCCCGCCTTTACCGAACCCTGCTGCCCCACCAGACAGGAAGGCATTGCCCATATCGATGGAACCGCCCGAGATCGCAGGCGCCGACATGCTGACCCCTGCTTTGATGTAGTCCGCCGTGATTTTCTCGGACGTCAGGATCTGGATAGTGGCCTTGCGGATGATGGCCTCTGCAATGACCGCCTGGCCATTGTCGATGGCAAACAGCGGCGCCATGGGCGTTGAGCTATTCGGGTTGAATACGAACACCTGGGAAGCAGAGATAGCCACCTGACTCGTGCCGTCAGAGTTTGCAATCAACCCTATCCCGGCAGTGATCTGGCCCGCGCTGGCTTTCGCTGTCCACATGGCCTGGGCACCATTTTGCAAGTCGGCAATAGCTTGGCTCTGGAGTTGAACGGCGGCGGCATTGGCTGCAATCCTCGGGTCGTCAGTGGCAACCCAAGCAGTACCACTGTAACGATACGGCCTGTTGTTGTTGGCTGTGTCAAACCACAGATCACCGGTGCCCATCGCTGACCCTGGGGCAGTGGCTTGGAAGAACGTTTTATTCTTGCTACCTGCAACAGCAGACACCGTATCAATCTGGCTGCCGAGGGCTTGCATCGCATCGGCACGGGCGACTGACTCTGCCGTGATCTGGCCTTGGAGTTGCTGATCTCCCTGCTGATAGTTTGCCGTTACCTGCTGGATCTGCTGTGCCATGGCCGAATCTGCATCAGCCCGCGCCTTCACTTCGTCATTGATGGCAGCAGTATTTCTCGCAACACCCTGTGCGACTTGATCAGCGCTTGCCTGAGCTGCGGCGGCGGCTTGAGCTGCATCGATCGCGACCTTGTCTGTTACTGCAACCCAGGCTGACCCACTCCACCGCTTCGGAGTGTTGATGCCGCTGGTCGTATCAATCCAGAGATTCTGAGCAAGCCGATCTGCTACTGCTGGAGCTGCTGACTGAATGAGCACCTTGCCCTTTCCATTGGCTATCCCCGCAGCAGCCGCTGAATCCTCTTTTGCCTGGTTTGCACTAATCTGGGCTCCTGCCGCAGCGGTGCCCGCCGATTCTGCTGTGGCCTTCACCTGACTCAATTGCTCAGAAAGGGACTGGTTTGCTTCAGCACTAACACGGGACACTTCATCGATGCTGGCCGCCAGGGCCTGCTCCGCCCCCTTGAACTCTGCATCCAAGGTGGACAACTGTTCAGCCAGCGCGCTATCAGCATCGCTCCGCGCCCGCACTTCAGCTGCAACAGCAGCATTCGTCGCGGCGTCCGCCGCTTTGAACTCGCTATCAACAACACTGATCCGCTGTGACAGCGCCTCATCAGCCGTCGCCCTGGTCAACTGCTCATTGGTGATCTGCGCCCTGATCTCCCCATTCTCAGCATCAAACTCAGCGGTCAGTTGCTCAACAGTCCTGGCTTGCGCCTCCTGTTGATTCGCCAGCGTGCTCTGCTGTTGGAGAATGACGCCGCGAGCCTTTCGGTTCTCTCGGTCACGTTCATCCCCGGCCAAGGCACCTTCAACCTGGCTGACGGCACCGACAACGATCTCCGACTCCATCTTGTCCTGGCGTTGGCTGAGCGAGACCTCATTGCTCACCACGGCCTGCTGGAGTTCTGTGATGCTGGCTGAGTTCTCTCCAACCGTCACATCAAGGGTACTGATCCGCTCACCAAGCGCTCGGTCGGAATCTGCCAGGGCCTTGCTCGACTCGGAGAGGGAGGCAGACAGCGCCGTATCGGCGGCCTTGAACGCAGCATCTACAGTGCTGATCTGCTGGGCAAGCGCCTCATCTTTTGTTGCCCGAGCCAGCTCCTCGGCCGCAACCCTCGCATTCGTATCCGCGAGGTCGCTACTGAACTGCGCCTCCACTTCGACAACTCGCCTCGAAATGGCCTCATCGGCGGTGACCCTGGACAACGCCTCCTGAGTGATGTTTGCCCCAAGTTCTGCCGTCGAGTTCGTTAACTCGGCGGCCAACTGGTCTTGACGCAAGGACAGGGCCTCGTCCACGGCGGCGCTCGACTGTGCCAGCGACCGGATATCGGCATTGGCCTGAGCATCAGCCGCCTTGAACTCCGTTGCGACGTTATCAATCCGCTTCGCCAGTGCCGAATCAGCATCAGAGGCCACCTTCTCAACCGACGAAATCCTGGCCTGAGTGGCGGCATCCTTCGCTTCAAACTTCACTTCCATGTCTGCTGTGCGCTGAGCCTGGGCCTGCTGCTCCGTCAGGATTACCCTCTGCTCTGTACGGATGGCCCCGAACGCCTTCCGCGTCTCCCGATCCCGCTCATCCACGGCCAGGGCACCATCGATCGCAGCAGATGCATTGTCATCGTCTTGCCCACGCTGCAGCTCAAGCTCCGCAGTGATGACGTCGAGGCGGCCAGCAGTGATACCACCGTCATCTTCGATGATTTCCTCGAGCGCCTGGATCTTGGCTTCGGAAGTCCCTGCCCTCACTTCGAGCCCGCTGACCCGCTGCGCTGTCACCTGATCGCTTTCCGCCGAGACCCGCGCCAGCTCAGTGATACTGGCCTGAAGAGTCTCGTCACCCTGGGTGATCTGGGCCGCAAGCCCATCAAGGCGCTGCGCCTGGGAACTCAGCTCATCGGTATGCACCGTCAGTTTGCTTTCTGCATTGGCAAGTCGCACACCCTGGGCATCCACCTCCTGCTTGGTCGCTTTCTGAGTCAGCTCCCCTTTTGTCGCATCAAGCTCCTGACCGATCTGGGTAACCCGCTGCTGTTCGCCTGTGAACTCCCCCCGGGTGACGGTTTGGCTCAGGCTGGCGTCCAAGCCGTTGATGCGCTGCTCTGCCTCAGTAATCCGCGACCCCTGACTGTCAACGGTGACATTGTCTGCCTTGCTGGTGATCTGGCCAGTGACGGCATCAAGCTCCTGCTGAACTTCAGTAATGGAAGTGTGAAGCTCCTCTCGCACCGCATTGACCGCATCCATCGTGATGCTGCCGTTTTCTGGATCCACGACAAACACAGCATCGCGGAACGAGTCGAAATCACCCTTGTACTTATCGAGCTTCGCATTCAAGCGATCCTGCACTAGGCCGATCTCAATGCTCGACATCCCCAGTTGCTGCTGGGCATCATCCAGCAGCTCTTGAGCTACCTTCTGGCGCTCATCCAGCCCGGCCAACTCCTGCTCAATACTGGGGATCTTGTCCTCGATGGCAGCGACCTTGGGACGAATAACCTCGATCTCATCAACCTTTGGCTTCAGGATCGTAATATCCAGCTGTAGTTGGGGGACTTGTTCTATGGGCCCCAGCAGCGCCTGGGCCAGGTGGCTCTCCTCTATCTTCCCCTGCAGTTCGTCGAGAATGTCCTGCACATCCCGGCTGGTTTCAGCCTTAACGCCCTGCATACCCTGGAAGGGACCCTTGTCATCCTTGCCGTTGACGAAGCGCACCCAGTAGTAAAACGTGGCACCCTTGCCAATGGCGTCAGAGAAGAGATTGGCCGAAGAGGTCCCCACCAGGGTGGCCTCGGCTTGGTTGTCACTCTCAGCTCGCCAGATCTCGGCGTGAGCATGCCCCCGGTACTGCGGCGGATCCCACTCAACAAGGACCGTGTGAAATGCGCCATTGGCGATCACATTGACCGGGGCGTGGGGAAACTCCATCTGGCCCGGAGGGAAAAGGTCTGGGTTCTTGCCGGGGACATAAACGCCGCCAGCACCAGGGCGCAGCGTAGACAACCCCAATGCCGCCAGCTCCCGGAACGTGACTGCCTTATCAAGGCGATCGCCACGCTGCCCAGTGAGCAGCTCTACGTTCTCGGCTGTTGCGGCCTGGTCACGGCCGGCGCGATATGCGGGTTTCTTGGCCATCAGTTCACCATCTCCGCCATGCTGCTCGCGAGAGTGATGCGGCTCACCACCGAGGTACCGAAGACCTCTATCTGCCAGAACTGGCCACGCACAGGGGGCAACCTGAACGCCCCGGGCACCAGGTTGCCAGGGGACAGCTCCATCACCTGCTCCCCGTCAACGAACAACTTGATCCCGACCAAGCCAACATCCTGAGCCAACACCCGGCAGCAATTGAAAGACGTTCCCTCTGGCACCATAAAGCGCTTAGATCGCCAGACAAGCTGGCCATTGCTGGCGCTCCCGCCGCGCCAAATCTGCAAGCTTCGGCCCTTGGCAACGTAGAGGGAGTCGCTCTCCATATCGGAGACAGCCGCATCCCACCGGTTCGTCAGCTCACGCAAGTCGCCACTTTTCGGGTCAAAGATGAATGCGTGAGTGTCAGTCATGCCCACATATTTGCCCTCGTGGTGCCATGCCCGCATAGTTTCAGGCTTCATGGTGCGCCACTGCTTGCGGGTGATGATCTGCTCGGTCACTACCTGCCCACCGTTGGCGCCGATGCCTACCAGCCCGTCCGGGGAGGCATAGAGCACCACCCCATCCATGGCGACCATTGAGCGCCCGCTGATGCAGGCTTGCGGCAGTTGGCTCAGCTTCTGGGTGGTCACGGATGCCGGGCTCACGCCCTGGGCAAGATAGGGGTATCCCTTGGTCCCGATCACCAAGGTGGTATCGATGGCAGCGATCGCCACGATGTCGTGCTCAGTGGTCAGCCGGTACTTCTCCGGCCAGGCGTAGGGAAGGTAGGGTTCGCACAGGTAGAGGGAGTTGCCAGCAAACCCCGCACACATACCATTCGCCATTTGACACATGCCGCGCATGCCATCCGGCGGCATGGTGTAGTCGTAGGTCTCCAGCGCGGCGCCCAGCTCCCCATCCTCCCGGGTATCGACAAACGAAGCTTGGGCAATGGGCAGCTCGGCGACCAGCAGGTAATCAGCCAAGCCGCCACCGGAAACTGACCGGTATATCCGGCGCTTGGTGATGTTACTGTTCTGGGTTGTTGGTGGGCTCAGCATCAAGGTGACGGATGACCCTGGGATCCCGATGTTCACCTTTCCACTGGCCGGGCCCGGGGGACCTTCCTCCCCCATCGCAGTGACGAAGGTGTCCACATAGAAGCGGGTTTCGTCATCGGTGAGATCATCATCTACCCCTCCGGCAGGCGGGGTGATGGCGCCAATCCCGACCGGAACACCTGGTGCTGGAATGCCTAGCCGATACCATGCCGTCGGCTTGTTGCTGCCGCCTGTGGCGATCTGGGCATGAGTCACCTTGGGGTATTCGCCATCCGTGTAGTAAACCCGGCCATACTGGTCCTGGGCAATCGGGGAGCGAATGGCCTCCACCACCTTGTTCCAGGCGAACCAGTGCTGACCATAATGAAAGAGCGTGGTAGGCACGATAGGTAATTCCACGCCCGCGCTGGCGTCATCTTCCAGCGGAGAGATAACGCCATGGTCGAAATGGCAGTCACGCGCAATCACCGCGACTTCATCAGACAAAAGGTGTGGCTCCACGCGCGGCATAGTCCCTCGCATGGTGACGATATCGAGTATGGGCATGGGGATCTCAGAGAGGCAGAAACGAAAAAGCCCCACTCGGGAGAGCAGGGCCATGATGGGTAAATCCTAACGCCGGGAGCGCCAGGAGGCAAGACTCACGCGCCTACAGAACTCGAGGCCCAGATATACTGCGGGGTTTCTACTGCGATCGTCACCGGCGCCAGGGCGGCGGCCATCGCGGGGTCTTCGGTGCGCACATTGGCGTGATAGCCGGGTACGGGCTCACGCACCTCCAGCTCGATGCCATCGACGGTCTGCACCGTGCCAGTGGGGCGGGTGACCATGCCAGGCGGCAGCAGTTGCAGCGAGGCGGTAGGGTGATAGAGAGCCCCTGTCTCGCCGTCTTTGAGAAAGCCGGCGGCCAGCAGGGCTTTGGTCATGGCGGCCTTGTCGGCCGCCTTGAGGTTGAGGTCGATGAAATCGGTCATGCTACCGCCTTGAGTTGATCGTCCGTGAGTGCCCGGTGCCAGATGCGCAGATTGCGGATGTGGCCATACATGGGTGAACCTCCGTTGGCGGCGGCCCCTATGTCGATATTTGAGGTTGCGCCCAGCGGCCCTGTCGCCACATAAGAGGTAATGGGTTTGCCCGTGATTTTCAGGGCGTGCCGGGTAGGTGTTGTCGCTGCTACAGCAGTGGCACCATAGGCTGTGCTGGGGTTTGCGACTTTCAGCGCATTTGTACCTGCCATTGTGTGGAACTCCCCCCCGTTATCAGAGACAACCTGGAAGAGGTATCGCGGTATTACCGGGGAGGAATACTCAATCAGCCGTTGTTGCGGCAGCAAAATGCTCAACACATCGTAATTGAGGGCCACAGTGATCTCTCGTTCCGAGACATTCCGAGCCCACGGCAGCCTTACAACGTCTCTCCCTCGCGTGACTGCCGCCCCATTTGTTGGGATGTAGGAGCTGGCGAAAGGAAGGGCTTCAATCTGAGCCCCCCACAGCCAGATCTCCACGTTCTTGGTATTAACATACCAACGCAAGGAGCGATCCCCTTCCTTGTAGGTTTGCGTCACCTGATAACGACGCCATGGAGTGTTACCTGGAACCTGGAATACAACCGACCCAGTAGACCCGCCAATTCGAATAAGAAACTCAACGGCGGTGGCATTTTCGTTCTTGGCGTAGAAACTGAATGTGTATGTCACGCCATCGGTCAGCTCAGGAATACCCCGATTTAAACCGTCACCGGCAAATGCCACTTTCATTGCGGCATTCGACCCATCAGGGGCCAATCCGTACGCATGGGTGTTACCAGATGAATTAGGTGCAATCCATCCAGCCAAGTTCTGCGGGAAATTACTCGTCGGGATGAGGTTCGTGCTCTGCCCTTCAATCAGCAGCCCCTCTTTCTCGAACCTCGGTTCGTTTACTGCTGCCGTTTTCAGGAGGCCATCCTTGCCGATATAGGTGGCCGTGGTGCTGCGGGAGAAATCCACCATTCTCGCCACCACATCCGATCCGACCAGCACATCACGCCCAAACCCCGTGAGCAGGCGCAGGCTGTCAGAGAGCGGCGCCCACACATCCGGCAGTGGGAGGGCAGACGCTGCGACAATATCGCCAGCCAGGGCCGCGCTTGCTGCTGCCTTGTCCGCCTCCGTCTTGGCGCGAGCCGCCTGCCCCTCCCCCTCGCTGGTCACACGCTTCCACGGGATCAGTGTTTGCTTGGTACCATCCGGTGCAGTCACCTCAACAGTGGCGGCAGTGCTCGTCAGCAGCGCCTGGAAGGCATCGCTCTGTTGCTGATAGGCACTCAGTGTGGCGGTCAGTCGGCGGGCGAACTCAGGGACGGAATCTGAGAAAGTCGTGATGATCTCGTAGGCCTTGCCCGTGGCAGTAACGCCACGGTAGGCCTGTACCAGATAGATCTCGGTGTTGGACACCACGTAGTCCACCTCGTAGACATCCACCGAGGTACCACTGGTGATACAAAAAAGGTGGCCCTTGGCCACCCCGTTCTTGGTGTCTGCGAAGGTGGTCCCGGTACCGGTCACCTTCTTGTTGCCATTGGTGACGGCCACCGTACCGTCACGCTTCCACACTCCAGCCATGACGCCCCCTTATTGCCCGGTCACGCGGGAGAAGCCTTCGGTCTTGCGCTGCTCTAAGTTGGCGTCAACCTGGGTCTTTTCACCCAACTGCTGCAGGTAGGCGTTGTAGTGGCCGACAGCCCGATTGGAGTTGGCGCTGTATTCGGAGTCCTTCGAGAAGGCCCGGTACATGATGAAGTCGATAAGCGGGTTGATGTAGATGTCATCCAGATCGGCCAGCGCCGGAGTGCCCACGTTTTCCACGTCCGCCAGCACCTTAGATTGCGGCGCCACGGAGTAGATCACATCCACCTTCACTGCGGCGGCGGGGCCCGGGTAGAGATAGAAGTTCTTGGGGTCCCGATCGTCATAGGTGTAGGCGGCCACGCTGGTGCCATCCTTACCTGCATGCCAGTCCGGGTAACTGTCATCGAGAGCGCGCCGCGGCACAAAGCGAATCACTTTGCCGTCGGCGTTTCGCAGCACCTCGATCAGCCGCAGGGCATCTGCTGGCAGAGTCTGCTTGGTACCAGCGGCGCAGTTGAACTGAACGTTCTTGGTGTGGGCGTCAGGACGCATCAACACGATCGCCTTTGCGGCATCGTTGTAGTAGTCCAACAGCTCCTGCTTGGGCCAGCGAACCCAGGTGCGATCATTGAGCAGGGTATTTACCCGCTTCAAGATCGAGTCAACGTTAACGGTTGCCATGTGTGGAGTCCTTTAGAAAAAAGTGTGTTTGCGGGGCGGGTTGTGGAATTCGACCTGGGTCGGGGCGCTGTGCTCTTTGCGGAACCGGCCAGCGCGACGCCAACCTTCGACAAACTCAGTCCGGTGGTATTCTGCCCGCTTAGGGTCAGACCAGGGGCGGTCTGGCTGGGCGTAGAGCAAAGCAGCGACGCCATGGGCAATGGCATCGGCGTGATCGTGGTAGAGCTGGGCTGGGAGCTCGGTGGCGTTCTTGGCCGGGGCAGCCACATACCAGATCCGCACATTGCAGAGATCTGTCAGGATGCTCAGCTCATTGGCCGACATGGCGAAGAAGTCTTGCCCGCTGACAAATGGCGCGCCCCCTTCTCCGGTCAGGTGCAGCACATTGCACGATGTCATCCCGCTGATGTTGCAGACCTCCACCAGGCTGCCGGCTGACGCGCTGGGCAGCAGTCGGTCAAGGGTCAGCAAGGCCGACTCCCGGCAGAACGTGATGGCCGCCTCTGTGACGGCCTCACTCAGCATGACTTCGAGCGGGCCGGTGATGTGCAGCCTGACAGTGGGCAGGAACTGCTCACGCGACACCATCTGCATGCTATTCCCCCTGCTCTGCCAGCTTGGCCTTCAGGGCATCACGCACGCGCACCCGGTATTCGGACACCTTCTCTTGCGGGCCCTGCGGCTCGATATCCAGTTCTTCCCCCTCCACCAAGGTGGCCAGTTGGGCAGAGGTCATCTTGGCCAGATCGCGCTCACCGACCACCATGCTCTGCTCTTCGGCCAGGCGGGCAGCTTCAGCGGCGAGGCGCTCCAGTTCCTGGGCTTCCATCTCGGCGGCAGTCTCCTGACGCGCCAACTCGCCAGCCAGTGCCTCATGGCGGATCCAGACTGTCGGGAACTCGAGCAGTTGCATGGCGATGTGACTCTCCACATCCACCGCGATATGGCGCGGGAAGACCAGGCGGCTGCCGGTGACCGTGTCTTTCTTGCTCGGCTTGTCGCCGATGTAAACCACGGCAATCTTGTCGCTCATGGCGATGACTCCTATTTAGAAACGAAAAAGCCCGGCACGGGGCCGGGCGGACAGTGATCGGCAGCCTTACAGGTTGCCGACTACCTCGTAATGCAGTTTGAGCTTGACCGTGCCCGTCGCAGCGCCGCCGCCAACGGTGAGGGTGAGCTCCTGGTCAGGCTCGGTCATCAGGTCATCGACCGGGTAATACTTTGCCACCGCCCCCACCGTACTCTCGGCGTTGATGATGGTGGTCGTGCCGATCTTGGCTGTGATGGTGGTACTCGCGCCCAGCGCAGTGCTGAACATCGTCACCCCCACCACTTTCAGGTTGGGCTCCACATTGTCGCCGTATGCGACAACATCGCCAGCGGGTACCGCAGCCAGCTTGGCCACCAGGGTCGGGGAGATAGAGAGGTTGCCGAATGCGCCGACAAACCAGCGGTACGCTCGGGCGATCAGGGTAATCTTGGCCATGATATGGCTCCTTGTCTGGTCAGATAGTGATGTGATGGGGCCGTGAAGCCCCATGGGTCAGCGGCTTAGCGGGCGATGGCGCTCACCGCGGTATCCAGCACCATGCAGCCATGGTCCTGAATGTTGCCGTTGCGCTGCTTGAAGCGGATCTTCTGCAGACCGGACACCCAGCTGATGGAGATCTCGGTGCTGTTGCCGTGGTCGGTCTTCTCTTCGTGCATGCCGAAAGAGCCCCCCTGCTCGCCAGAGCCAAAGGCATTGGCCAGCGCCTGGCCGCCCAGCAGCACGGCGCGGTCGATCAGGGTGCCCGCAACCTTGTTCACTTCCGCCCCTGTCGCGGAGTTGGCGGCACACACCTTGACGATGCTGCCCTGGTTGAAGCGGATCGGCATGCCCTTGTAGGGCTTGACCAGGATGCCGCGCCACATGGCGCCTTCCCCGCGGAAGATGGGGTGATTCCAGCCCTTGCTACGCTCCGTCGCGGAAGCCAGCATTGCCTGCCAGTCCTTGCCGGAGCT
Organism: Aeromonas sp. FDAARGOS 1418; assembly: GCF_019048585.1. Classification (NCBI taxonomy): domain Bacteria; kingdom Pseudomonadati; phylum Pseudomonadota; class Gammaproteobacteria; order Aeromonadales; family Aeromonadaceae; genus Aeromonas; species Aeromonas sp. FDAARGOS 1418. The sequence goes on from NZ_CP077387.1 coordinate 3,586,129, forward strand.
GGAGGTGTAGAAGTCGTGCCACTGGCGCGGGGTCACGTAGAGCACGTAGAGCGGCTCACCACCGGACGGGTCAGCCACCATGCGGATCGGCTGGATGGGGTTGGCCATCTCGGCCAGGTAGAGCGCCATGTTGTCCACACAGCCGAGGTTGAAGCGATCCGCCGCATCAAGGGCTTCGAAGCTGGTCGCATCACCACCGAAGAAGTGGCGCTCGTAGGTCGGCGCGGTCAGCTCGTTGATCATGATGTCGGCAAACTCGGGATCATCGGCCAGCGGCAGGATGATATCGGTGGCCGAGTAATCCCCGCGAGCACCGGCCAGCTGTGCAAAGCCACGCTGGTCAACCAGGCGACCGTAGTAGCCATCGCCCAGCAGCACGCGAGCCGTCTTGATCAGGTCGTGCTTGGTGCGCTTCTGGCTCATCTTGCCGCCTGCGTCCACACCGTGGCGGGTCTGGTTGATCTTGAGCGAGAAGTCCGCGAAGGACATGCTCTCGAGGCGCCCTGCCAGCTTCTTGTCACCCATGGTCGGGCGGCCAGACAGTTGGTGGAACAGCTGCATGTCCACTTCATCCCCGGCGCCTTTACCGAGGTCGGTGATGCGCACCACGGGGGCGCCGGCGCTGGTCTGTTTGCCGCCGTTGACCTTGGCACCCTTGGGGGCCTCTTCGGTCAGCATGTTCACCAGCGAGTGAGAACGGTTGGCCGCCGTAAACAGTGCGGCCTGCAAAATCTTGTTGGCTTGCGCCGAGGTGACTTGGGTCATGGTCCTCTCCTACATAAAAACAAAAACCCCGACACAGTGGTCGGGGTTGGCTTATTGAAATAGGTGGTAGGTTAGTACCCGGCCTGCTCCAGCAGCGCCTCCATCTGGGCGTCCGTCATGGCGCCCATCTCGCCGATAAGCTCGGTCTGAGACATGGCGCCAAAGCGCTCCACTCCAGTAGGGGCGGCATGATGGGTCTGGCCGAGTGCCGAAGGGCTGGACGGGATGAAATCGGCAGGCTTATCCGCCTCCTTGCCGGGTGCCTTGGTGGGAGGAATAACCTCATCACCAAAGGCCAGCTTGGTGCGGCGCGCCGCCTCTGCGAATCGCTCATCCAGCGACTTGCCTTGCCACGCGGGATCAGCCTGGAGCTTCTCATCGACGATGATGGCGAAGTCGAAACGGTCCTGGTCCTTTTCCCGCCAGCTCACCAGATCAGGTACCGCCTGCAGTGCGGCCTGTACCGGGTTGAGGGTGGGTTGAACCTGCTGCGGGGCGACCTGGGGCTCCAGCTTTTGGAGCTTGCGGGCAATGGCGGCGATGGACTTGCCGAGATCCGGGTAGTCCTGCGCCAACTGCTCGAGCTCCTCCTGGCTGATGTCGTCGGGGTCCACGTCGGGGTTGATCCCGTGCTTCTCCATCAGCGCCTGCAGCTTGTCCCGCTCGGCTTGGGCCTGCTGCGACTGAGCCAGCTGCTCACGCAGTTGCTTGGCTTCATTGCGCGCCTGCTCCAGCACTTCATACGGGATGGTGTGTTGACCGCTCTTGGCCAGGATCACCTTCTCAGGCTCCGCGACCCCTTCACCGCCCTGCTCGGTGCTGCCCTGTTCGTTACCGGCTGCCACCTCGCCCGCCGACGGCGCGGGTTGTACGTCCGTTTGCTCGGTGCCAGTGCCATCATCCAGCTCGCTATCGGGCTCACGCTCGATCGCTTCCAGCATGGCTTCCAGTTCGTCCAGGCTCTCAGTGCCGTTCAGGTCGTCGATGTTCATATCCATGGTTGTCCTCGTGGGTTTTCAGTGGGTGGTATCGCTGCCCAAGCGGGGGAAGGCTCTCGGTGAAAGCCCTCTCCGGCTGGAGCTGGGCACAAAAAAACCAGCTCGAGGCTGGTCCATAAAAAAAGCCCGCGGGAGGGCGGGCTTAAAACAAGTACGGGAGTCATTAGACTCACCACAAATCATACTCAAAGGGAGTCAGTTACGCTACTGATTGACAACTCAACCAAAGAAAAGGCCCAATCTCGACAGACTGGGCCATGTTGGGGAAATCGTAACGCTGGCAGGTCAGGAAAGCAACTATCAGAGCGCGATGGCGTCGATCTGCTGCTGGATGGTGTCCAACAGCTGAGCCTGCAGCACGGCCTGCTCCCCCTGGATGCTCTGCTGCTCAGCGGCAAGCCGCTCCATCTCCTGCAATGTCTTGCCTGTCTGGGCCTGCTTGAGGGCATCCTCGAACCGGATGGAGTCGGTCAGCTTGGCGATGCGCTGGGCCTCTGCCTGCCACTTGGCGGCCTTGCCCTCCAGCTCGGCCAGCTTGGCCTGCATCTCGCGCATGGCCAGCTCCTGCTGCATCTGGGCCTGCTGGGCTTGCTGCTCGGCGGCTGCGCGCTCCTCCTCGTTCATCTCGTCCGGGTCTTTCGGGATGTTCAGGGCATTGCGGATCCGCTCCACAAACTCGGCCTTGCGCGGCACATCCATCAGCTCAACCAGCAAATCGAAGCAGGCTGCGGCGGCCTCTGGCGGCAGCTGGGACATAGCCTGGGTCATTCGCTCGGCAAGTTGCTGCTTGTAAGCTGCGGTCTGCTGGATGGGCGCCAGGGCAATATGGGCTCGCAGCCGGGTCACATCATTGGTGAGTTTGCCATCCTCCTGCTCCACGTTGACCACCACGGCTTTGCGGCGGCGGGGGTCATCCCGGTTCACGGTCACCTTGTAGTTGCGCTTGCTGGCCATGTCTTCCAGCAGGTACGCCAGCGCCAACTGCCCCACTTGCTGGCAGCCCATCCGGTAGTTGTCGTTGATCTCGGAAAGCGTGGTTGCCCCCTGCTCCACCAGGTTGCTGATCGCCACGCCGGACTGCCCGGTGGAGCCCTGGCCCAGGAAGGCGGCATAAACCCCCATGGTGTCCTGGATCAGCTTCACCGAATCCTGCATCACTTGGAACTGCTGGGCCGCCACGTTGAAGTCCTGCTCCACCTTGAAGGCATCGGCCACAGTGGTCTTGTTGGCGCGGTCAGGATTGAGCTCGATATAGCCATCCGGGCGCTCGACCTGCTCCAGCACCTGACTCTGGCTCATGTTGGTGGCGTCCTTGTCCATGATGACGCGCTTGGCCTGCAGCAGGAAGGTCAGCTTGATGCGCCGCAGGTTCACCTCGTCCTGCGCCGGCATGGCTCGAACAATCAGCCCATAGGGTTCGCCGGTGCGGTCTTTGCGGTAACCCCAGAACGGCACCAGCGGATACATGTTGTGGGGCGCAGAGCAGGGTCGATCAACCAGATGATGGGGGCCGACAAACCAGGATTCCCGGATCACGGCCACTGGGCAGCGCTCCAGCTTGGCGCGCCCCATGGCCACAGCAGCTAGGTGCAGTTGATTGGTCTTGTCGTACTCCAGTGCCCGACCGGAGTCCAGCATCAGCACCTGACGCATGGTGTAGGTGCGGTAGTAGACCACCTGCAGAAGCACCCGATCCCGCTCCCGGCTGCACCACTCGATCTCCTTGCCGCTGAATTGGCTCCACTCGTCATAGGCGCTGACCAGATTGGGGTCCAGCCCCTCGATGGAGGTCAGGCTCACGACCCCCTCCCAGTCGTTGACTCCCCACTGCAGCGCCTGTGCCTTGCTCGGGAACATGGTCTTGGCCTCATCCAGATCAACCCAGCGGCGTCGCATCAGCCAGCGGCAGTCGCTCAGGTCCGGCTCCCTGCTGTGCCAGTCCCAATAAACCTCGTCACGGTGGACGTTGCTGAACTTATAACGTGGGCCGAACGGGTCATCGCGGCGACACACCTCAACCCAGCCCAGGCCGGTCTTGATTTGGCCGCCGTAGGCCTCGCCCCGGGCGCGGTCCAGTCCGCCAAGGCGGCACATATCGGCGTATTCAGCGTTGACGGCCTCGGCCAGTTGCTCCAGCTCGTCGTCGTGGTCATCGGCGATCACCATCAGATCGGTGCGGCTCTTGGCTTCCATCCCCAGCACGCCGTCAATGGTCGGCGCGATCAGGTTGTGAATGGTGATGGGCTGGCCCCGCGCCTTGAGCACACTCACCACCTCGGGCGGCAGTTGATCGCCGTCGTAGTAGGCACACGCCCGATTGGCGATAGAGCGCCAGTCCGGCTGGCCGTTGATATCGCTCATCAGTTTGAGCAGGCGCGGGGTATCGAGGCCGCCTTTTTCAGGGGCCTTGGGTTGGGCGTTGATCATCAGTTGGCCATCCAGTGCTTGGGTTTGCGGGAGGATTCAGGTTTGACGATGCGAGCCGGCATCCGGGCACGCATCTCTTGGGCAATCATGTAGCTCATGAGCTGGTCGTCGTAGCAGCCGTCCTGGGCGTTCATGCTGCCGCTCTTGTCGTAGACGTAGGTGGTGGCTTCGGAAATGGTCCCTATCCAGCGGATCCCAGACTGCCCGGCACGCAGCAGGTCCTTGAGGCCATCAACCAGGATCGGCTTGGACTGCCGAGTGGTGAGCCAGCCGAGGCGTGGCGTCTCGTCGTCGCGGTCCCGGTCGATGTGCTCCTGGGTGTAGATGCGCCGGGTCGGGTAGATTTCACGGAGCTTGAGCAGCACGGCGTGGCCGTGGTTGTTGCGCTCTGGCCCGATGTAGGCCGGGCCATGCTCTGCGCTGCCGTAGAACCTTCCAACGTGGGCAAGCAGTTGGGCAAACAGCCCCGGGTCGAGATGGCCGAACCAGTGGGCCACCTGACGGCCGTCGCTCTTGGCCGTGACATCCAGGCTTGAACGATCGCCGTGCTCCAGCCCTTCCGCCACGTCGGCGCCGATGGCGTAATCCTCGTCGGGGTCTGGCAACTCCCAGACCAGCAGCATGTTCTCGAGCGAGCGCTGTCCCTGCTCGTCCAGCTTCTCCGGCTTGCGGGCCTTCTCACGCCTGCCGGTGACCGGGTCGATGTCATAGACGATGAGCGGGGCCATGCAATCGCCCTCTGCTTCCATCGTAGCGATGGGGTCGAACACCCGGCGCCCGGAGGTGAGGAACGCCTCCAGCGGCGTGCTGGGATACTCCTGTTTCATCTCCCCACGCTGCGTGCCCTCTTTCAGCACGTACCACTGGCGCTGCTCGTCGCTGATGGTGCAGCTCATCGCCTTCTCCACTGCGGCGAAGTATTCCGCTTGGGCCTTGCTCATCACCACACCGGAAGCGGGGACGTCGGCGCGATACTTGGGATCCTGCCACCAGGCGAAGAAGTGGAACTTCCAGTCGAGCTTGGTCAGCTCACCAGCAGCCCTTGTCATCTCCAGCGACTTCATGCTCATGGCGTGGAAGTCACCGCCGACACCCTCTGCCGTGCTCTCGATAAATGCGATCGCTCCCTCATGAATAGCGTTGAGGGTACCGGTACGCACCTCCTTGGCCTTCTCCGGGTATTTGGCGCAGATCTTCCCGTGCTCGGAGACATGCAGGCGCTGGACGGTACCGGAGCGGAACGAGGTGGCCACCTGGATGCTGGAACCATGCCGGAACAGGATGTGCCCGCCATTCGCCCCGCCGCGACGGGTCACCACCTTGAACTGGGCCTTGAGCCATCCCGGCAGGTTATCGAACGGCACTTCAATCTTGGTGCGGTAGATCTCGCCGGCTGCCGTCAGGTCCTGGGCGATGATCCCGCACTTGAGGTTGTTGTTGAACAGCGCCTCGTCCAGCAGATAGATATCGATGGCCGTGGAGAATCCGAGCTGGCGTGCCTTGAGGATAATATTCAGGTACCACATGGTCCGGAACAGCAGCTCCTGCGCCGGGCGAAGCCGGAAGCGCACCAGCTTGCCCTGTTCGTTCTCGATCATGTAGAGGTTGTTCATCCGCCACCACTTATCGCTGAGCTTCGAGCGGATGTAGGCCATCTGCTCCTGCTCAGTCATGGCGGAGGTATCGAGTTCGGTCATGGGGACTCTCCGGGCAATAAAAAACCCGCCGAAGCGGGTGGTAGCTATCGAAATATGTTATGTGTCGCGTATAGAACAATTGCTATCACGGTCAATGAAACTGGTAAAACACCATCCCCAAAGTGGGTCTGAATAGCAATATTTTTGAGCCATGAAAGTCTATATTTAAGATTAAGAGTAACAAAGCATCCAAAGTAACTAAAGACGTCTAACTCTTCCTCTCCTTGTTCAGTCTTTCCTCCACGCCACGCATAATTGTATGATATTCGTAAAGAGCAAAACCCGATCCCGCAAAGTTTCCACCCTTTAAAATCAGGCTTAACTGCTTGCTCGTCACGAATACACTTCAGTTCCTCTCTTTTGCTTTCTGTTTTTTTCACCAAAGCTCTGATGACTCTTGGTGGTAAAGTAACACCATCAATGGCTCTATCCACCAGATAGAGCCTGATCACCTTACTCACAAGTAAGTGGCGCCAACAAAAATACAACAATGTCATTACCATTGAATATTCTATAACAGTGGGATTGTTAAATGTTATTTTTGCTATCCCTACGGAAACATCACTACCAATGTTGCCCTCCGCAAGTGAGTACACAGCTATTACACTGGCAAAAAATAGTGTATTTCTTCTATATAACCGCTCGACTTCATTACTATCGTCAACGTTATTTAGTGGTTTATCAGACATAACCATTAAACCTTTTATGAAACTATGCGCATTTTATCACGACATCAGCCCCCCAGTCCCCATCCCCTGCAGCTCGGTGACCATCTCGCTGACCGGGGTGGCCTCGCTGCCGCCATCCTTCTCGAGTCGGTCCGCTTCAGCAGTTAGCTTGCGGGCCGCAGCCCGGATGCGCCGAGTATCCTCCTCAATCTTGGGCACGCTCACCTCGTCGATGCGAAGGGCGCTCAGGGTGCGCTCGATGGACTCGATACGCTGAATGTTGCGGTCAAGGGCCTGCTCGGCTTTCAGGATCTTGTCGTAGAGCGCAATGCGGTCAGTCATCTCGCTGGCCGTGACCAGGTCCTGCTGCAGCCCCTTGAGCAGCTTGGTGACGGAGATGACGCGAGCCCGGGTGAAGTCCAGCTCGTCGCGCAGTTGCAACTCGCGGGCCTGGTCGAACAGCTCCTCGGCATCGAGGAACTTGGCATAGCCGCCGTGGGTCAGTGCCGGGCGGTCGCCGGGCTTCCATTTCGTGACAGGATTGGGGTTGCCAGGGTTGCCTTCGGTGAAGCGGCCGCTGCTGTCCCGGCCGTTTGTTTTCGGGTTCTGGGCTGAGTCTGCCGGGGTGCGAGTGGATGCGGAGGACTTCTCCCCTTCTCGCTCTCCCCCTTTGGCCTTGGCCTCATTCCCCTTGGTTTGCGCACTTTGCGCAGATTGCGCAGTTTTGCGCACTTCGGAATGCGCAGATTGCGCAGCTACGCGAGATTTGTCAGGTTGCGCAGGGGATTGCCCCCGAGATTTCAAATAGCGACGCGCCGAGTTGTAGTTCAGGCCGCGGCTGTCACACCAGTCTTTCGCACTGATGCCTGTCGCTTCATGCTCCTGCAGGAACTCTGCATTGAGCTGTGCCCAGTCGGTCTTTGCCATTTAGAGAGATAACTCGCCTTCGACGATGGCATCACCAGGTACAGGCTCATGGGTAGCCGGTACTACGACGGAGACGCCAGTATTCAGGGTGACCAGGGCCTGACTCCCGTCATACTCCCTCACCTGAGTAACAACCCCGGTCACGGTAATGCCATTAACCACCGCATCGCTCCAGTGCATCGAGATAGTCCAGTAGGTCGGCTGTGGATTCCCCAGAAAGACAAACCCCGCCATTAGCGGCGGGGTTCCATGTCAGCCTGGGTGTGGGTGGCGGGCAGTTCGCTGTGTGGCTTGGAGCTGTCTGACAACTGGCCAGAAGCAGCACCGAAACGCTCAGCAAAACGCCCCTGTGGGTCCGCATGATTCTTGTCATGGCTTTCCTGCACCTCCCTTGCCCTCTCCCGCTTAAGCCAACGGCCCAGAAGGGCCGTTAGAATGTCGAGCAGTTGGAGCAAGCTGTTCATGTTATTGCTTCCTGGCTTTCTCAGCCGGCAGGTTCATAGCCAGCTTGTCCAGCACCTTGGTCAGGCCAACCAAGAAGGCCTGCACCTTCCCGATCACCTCATCGTCCCGGGTGGACGGGGTGACAGCCGCGATCTTGGCCAGCCCCTGCACCACCATGGACGCGCCGCCCACTACAGCCATCAGGATGACAATCCAGTTGATGACCACCTCAACGATGTGTTCCATCGCACTCTCCTCTGCTGTTACCGGTTATCCGGCGATATTGGCAAGGCTTGCGCCTATGCCTCGGACTTCGAGAACTCTGCCGCAGCCATCACAGGCAATTCCCCCACAGGCTTCGGCTCACCGGCGGGCCAGCGGTATGCGGTTACCCGGGAGCGAGGGAACGCCTTCACGTTCACCGCATCAGCTTGGTTGCCGCCCAAAACCAGCAGATTGCCAGCCTTGTCCTGCCCCACTACGAACCCAACGTGTCCGCCACCATCCCTGGAGAACACCACTACGCAGCCTGCCACCGGCTTTTCCAGCTTCTCCCCCCAGGAGGCATAGGAACGCGCCCCCTCGAACCGGGTGGACTGAATACCGACCCGCTCCAGGCACGCTCCAACAAAGGCGGCACACCACGGGGTTTCATCATCACGGATGCCACCCCGCTTGATGGCCTTCCACATCGCCACGATCTCGGGGTTGTGTTGGGGCCCCTTAATCTCCGTCAACCCGATATGCCTACGGGCTTCATCTACCCAGCGCATTTTCACCATCACTCCCTCCCTCCCATCCAGCCGGTTGCCCGGCGTTCGTACAGCTCCAGTGCTTTCGACCCCATCAAGCCAGCCAGGCCAGCCATGAAGCCGCACAACGGGAGCGGGGCTGCGATGTACCAGCTCAGCAGCATGGTCAGCATCCCGGCGAACCCTGACACCACCACCTGCAGCAGCGCCTCGGCCCATCGGAACTGCCTTCCCTCGCGTTTCACCGTCTGTATGTAGGTCACAAGCCCTCCCCATACGCTCAGCCCGCCGAATGCCAGATAGGCGAGCACGCTGTAGTTCTGTGGATCCTTGTCAGGCGTCATCGCCCCTCCAGAAACGACAAAGCCCGCACGAGGCGGGCCAGAAATGAAAAAGGCCAGGGTCACGGGGACTCTGGCCATCTTTGAGCAATACTAACGCTGGGGCGCCGGGGATTCAACTTCTCACACTACGGTAAATCCCGCAGGCGACCCTCCAACTAGATACCCATTAGACTTCGCGATGATTGTCACCAACTGCCAATCCTCCTTGGCACTCGATTCTTCGGCTAAATCAATTCTACCAAGAGCCCATCCCAACAAGTTACCCACATCAATTCCCAATGCCCCGATGCACTCGGCTATATCGGCATACACAATTGTTTTAATTTCCACCTTCCCATCGGGACGCTCTCGCATCACCCCTGCACTCTTCAACCAGAGATAATCTGAGATACTGAACTCATGCATAGAGCCTTTATGAACGATGCGAACGGAGGGTGTAATTGACAGCCTGCCCCCATTAATCATCAAGCACAGCATTGCCTCCATCTCGGGAGTAATGTCGTAGTAGTCCTTAATTAATGGCGTCATTTCACCTTCCGGTACCGCTCGACCTGCTGCAGGAAGTAGGTCTGCATCTCCCCCTTGTAGTTCCCGGCCTCGCTCTCGGCTGGAGTCTTGATCTCAGGGTTTCGCTCCTTCCATACCGCGAACGCAGCGGCCTTCTCTACCTCAACACGCTCCTGCTCGTCCTTAGGCAGGGCACACAGATTGAATGACATAGACAACTCCACAAAAGCAGTTTTGCGGAATACTACCTCAATCGGCAACCGATCTCTCCACCACACCAAGGCAATTTTGCGCCATGTCAGGATCCCGGAGTATTGCCACCACCTTGAGGAATACTCGGCGGCCAGCAATTCGCCCTGGCTCTGGTTTACAACGCCTGGTTTCGGCCTCCGTTTCCACACATCGCAATGACCTCAGATAGATCACCAACTTGCTTGCATCGCTGGCCTGGATGCCAAGCAGATAGGACACATCGTAGAGATCGAAGAACTCACCATGTTTGAACGCCCACCTTGCAACCTTCAACGCCGGCCACTTCCATTTGCTGTCCATTGAGCCACTCCGTTGCCAACTGCATTCAATTTAGCGATCCGGCTGGCACTCTGCACACAGTAGAGGAACCGCAGGATGATGTTGATTGACGATAAGGCATCTGGCTGACGCCGTTGTAAAACAGCTTTATACAACGAGAGAAGCACGAAATCAGCTTGTCAGGATGTCACTATTGATATCAATGGCGGAGCGGAAATCCACCAAGAGGGTTTGGTTTTGTGATTATGTCAACCTAATTTGACCTGGTTTAGCCTAACAGGACAATTACTGTGCAAACAGACAGCATGATAGGTATGAATGGCGCGATCTGATTTGCCGTTGTGTCCAGCTTTCTGGTAGCTTCTGGCAATGGATTCAGCAGGGCCTATTTCTTGGCATAAATAGAAATAGGCTGACTGATAAACAGACCTTGTCCCTGCTGGCGAATGATCGGAAAATGCAGAGATTGGCCGCAAGGTCTCAACAAAACCAAACAGCGAGCGAGATGAATATGCCTTTACATGAACGACTTTATCAACCGCCGAATAGGGAGACACTACATGGCGCCACCAAGACGTCCGAAAGGGCGGAAAGACTCGGCTCATGCCGAAAAGACAAAGACCCCACAGCTTGCAACTGCAGGGCCTTCGAAGATAGCTGATAAGCTACTTGCAATAGCGAACTCAGCTGAATTGCTCCTCAAGCTAGCCAACTCTGTCGCAAAACTTGTCAGGCTTGCTTTCGATGCTTATAAGCATCTCGAGGATTTTCTCACCTAAACCCAAGGGCCTTCGGGCCCTTTTTTTACACGTGTCATGTAAAAATATTGGACTTAATCCAAGGATTTAAGTTGCTCAATAATGATCAATTCACTAGGAAAAATCAACCGTAGTTAATGTTTATATGCAGTAGAAAAGCACTAAAGCACCAACTACGAATGCACTTTAAACAGGTAAATCAACCACTAAGCCGCCCGCATCTGGCGCACCTGCCGGTCCATAATCTTGGCCAGGTCGGACGCTTGGTGGATCACCTCATCAACAGCACGCTCTACGGCCTGCCGCATCTCCTGCCCGAACCGGCGCGAGACCAGCTCGGCATCAGGCACCACTCGCCCGGTGCCGTGGCACTTCGGGCAGTCGTCACCCTTGCGAGGGCGGATCCCGGTTCCCTTGCAGTGAGGACAGCGCCCTGACTGCATCATCTCGGCGACGCAGTGGTCGCGAGCCAACTGCAGGATCTCGTTCCGCTCGGCCAGAAGGCGCTGGTACTCGTGGTCATTGCCACCGCGGTGAGCTCGCTTGGCCTTCTCCATCACCACGGCGGCCCGGCGGCGCTCCTTGTCATAGTGCGGGTGAGACAGCACCAAGTGCTCCAACTGCTCAGGCAGCGGGCGGCGCAGCAGGATTGCCATGGCCATACCACCGGCCTCGTCGCTGTCCAGCGTGGCGCTGAAGTGCGTCAGCAGCGACGCAAGGGCTTGTTCATCCCCCAGGTGGTCAGCCATGAGGAACTGGAGTCCTTGCGGGTTGCTCTTTGCGGCCACCTGCAGGGCTCCCAGAAACTCCCCTCTCCCCAGGGCGCTGGAGCGACCAGACGAGGGTTCATGTAGCGCACCTTTCGGCGAGAAAAGGCGCAGAGCCATTTCGATAGCGTGGGTCATGGTTTAGTCCTCTGGTCTGGGTCCTGATTGAAGGCGGCGAGCAGCCAGGCGCGCAACTGGCCGGATTTGATGTGTTCCGGGGTAACTTCCAACACGGTCCACCCGAGCAAGGTGGCCTCGTTCATCTTGGCCCGGTCCTCTACGAACCCCCTCCCCCGGGTGTGCCGGCCGCCGGAGTGGATCCCGCCGTGGACCTCAAGGGCGATCATGCGAGTGGGCCAGGCGTAGTCGAAGCGCCATTTGCGCTTGGGGTGAAACAACAGCTCGGTGGCGGGGTCAGGAAGGCCGACCAGTTGGATCAGCACCTTGTCGTGCAGGGAAGTGACCTGCTGGGCCTTGCGCACCTGCTTGGCTGCGCTCCTGACCTTCGGGCTGCTACCCAGCAACCGGGCCGCATCGAGGGCGGTGAGGTGGATCATGCAGCCCTCCCGATGGTGTTCTTGCGCAGTTCGGTGACTTCTCTGGCCACCTGCTCCAGCAGGGTCTCCTCGCTGCCGTGCTCTTGCTGCCAGGAACGCGGGGCGGCGTGGAACCCTGTGGGGTAGCAGGCACGATGATGTCGCGGGCAAAGCGGTAGCACCCGGGTGTGCTCGGCGCGCTGGGCCATGCCAGACCCAGAGCGCACGTGATGGATTTCCGCTGGCGTGGCGCCATACCCGGCATTGCGGCAGACAATGCAACCCAGGGAGGCGACGTCGGAGAGATGCTGCTTGTCAGCCTTGGTCTTGCTCATGCTGCTGCCCTCCCGTATGCCGCCACCCAGTCGAAGCCGCGGCGGGATTCATCCCCGAACTTCACGCCCTGCTCAGCGCCGAAGGCCTGGGCAAGCTCGATGAGGTCGCGCATCTCGCGCACCGTCATTTTGGAGGTGGACTTGCCCAGCACCACGAACCCATTGCCGTCGATATTCGGCACCACGTCCTGCTGGTACAGGGCGGCGGAGAGGACGTGCTTCCAGTCCTCCTTGGCGAGCTTGCGACCGTGCCAGACCACCTGCTCGGCGATGTCGGTCATGACAGCCCAGAACAGGGCATTCTGGGCCAGGGTCCGGGTCAGCTCCTTGATTTCGATGACCAGGGGCTTGTCCTGGTCAACCGGCAGGCTGGCGACCAGTTGGCTGGCGCGGACCCGGATATCTGGGCTGCGCAGAAAATACTTGGGGTAGCTCATGCTCACCCCCGCTTGGCTTTGTTGCGGCGCTTGGAGGCGGCACGCTGACGCTGTGCGGCCCGGTCATTGCGCGGGTTGGGGATGCAGAAGCCATGGCCAGGCTTGAAATCAAGCGGGTTGAACCAGGGCGATTGGGCAGCAGTGGCGGCCAGAACGGCTGCGATAGCGTGGGTGAATCTCATGCTGCCACCGCCTTAGCCGCTACGGCCTCGGTAGTGGGGAACGGGGTCAGGTGGTAATGCCACACCTGCTTGCCGTCGATGACCTGATTGCTGGAATGCTTCACCCAGCCGTAGCAGCAGACTTCGCGCAGTCTGGCGCTGATGGCGGCCTGGGTGTCAGCGTGGCCGTAGCGGCTCCAGCACTCGCGCTCGATGTCGCGCAGGGTGCGGGCCTTGCCGTCGCTCATGATGGATATCACGCGCCCCAACTGGGTCGCGATGGATAGATCTCGGGTATGCGGTTTGGTCATGGTCTGGGTCCTTTGGTCAAACTGTCGGGTGGTCTAGGTCCGGCACTGGCAATGGTACGGGGCGCTACCCCCTGTGTCACTGGTTGGCAAGGCCCTCCTCTTCGAAGTTATCCACAGCCCCAAACGAAGCATCACACCGCAACACCAGCACTGGCGCGGCTCTCAGCCGTGCGGCTTCCTCCGCCACTCGCTCCGGCGTCGTGCTCTGCACCAGCCAATGCCCTGCGCCACGCCGCTGGTCGGTGTATCCCAGCGCATCGATCTCGTCGGCCACCTCGAGCTGCACACGCTCCCCGCACCAACCCCGAACGGGCGGATAGATCACCACCCGGCAGAATTTCGCGGCCTTGACCGCGGCGATCACGTCTTGGTTGAACATCCCTAAATCCTCCCTGTGATGGTGTAACCGCGATGGCGGCGTTCGGTGAGTATCCTGTCCAGCTCAACCTGCACCGCCTCGCTCGTCACGTCGCCGTCACGCTGCAACACAATCACGGTCGCCTCCATCTCGCATGCCCTGATGGAGATCTCCAGCCGCGGTGCCCTGGTTGGTGCGGCCGTGGCTGGCTGCCGGCGCAGTATCTCTGCCCGCACTTCTGCCGGACGCGGGGCGAACTGGCGCTCCACATCGGCCGCCATGTCCTGCACCACCTCCCGGATCTGGGCTGGAGTGAACCCGCGCAGCACGCCACCCCAAGCCAACGCCACACCGCGGGCATTGGCATCCAGCTGGTTGGCGCTGGCAGGCCAACTCCCGGCCATCAGCGGCAGCAGCTCCTCAGCGATGAATGCGGCCATGCGGGCGCTCATGGCGGGTGCATCCTGGTTGGCTGGCAGTGCGGTCACGTTAGAGGGGAGTGTCGTCGTCATAGCTGACAGCTCCCGATTCGATGAGACTGCGCGCCTGCTGCTGGGCGGCGGCAATGTTGGACATCGGCTTGCGCTTACCCTCGAAGCCCTCCCACTCGCCGTTCAGGCAGCGCGGGCGACCGATCTGAACCCAGCGTTGGGCGCCAGCCAGGTATCCAGCAAACTTCTGCGGCGCAAACAGGGTCATTGGCCGCAGGTATTCGGCCATTTTCAGGTTTGCGGACCAGTGCTCGCGCTTGAAGTCGATCACCAGTTGCAGATCGGCCACGGAGTAGCCCTCCGCCAGTCTGGCGTTGATGTTCTGCAGGGTGGTTGGCTTGGCCTGATAGCGGCGATTGCATGCGGCGTTGAGGTGGTTCAGCACAGCCAGAGAATCCGCTGATGGCTCTGCCGTTTTTTTAGCCGGTTTTGTTTCGTCAGAAACAGAACAAGAGGTCTGTTTATTATCTTCAGAGTTTATATTGTTATTAATGATAAGATCTTCGGCATGATACTCCGCACCTAACTCCGCGCCGCTGAGTTGGCTATCACCCTCTAACCCCATATCTGGCGCGCCCTCAAACTCCGCACCATACTCCGCGCTAAAGTGTTGCGAAACTCCGCGCTGATAAGCGTCGAAATTCAGCAGGCTGATGATGGTGTAACCACTCTTTCCCTGCTTGGTCGTCCTGCTGATCGCTCCCTCCTCCTCGAAATAGTCCAGCGCCCGGCGAGCCTGATCCTCAGATACGCCACACGCTTTCCCGAGCGAACGAGCAGAGCAAGCCAGCTGACCACGATGAATGGTGAGGCGGTTGCCATTGAAGGTGACTTCACGGCACTCGTAGGCCGCATCCAGCAGCAAATGCAGCCACACGGACTTCTTGGCTACATCCTTGTACCAGGGGGCATTCAGCATCGACGAGTAAGCGAGGCGGAAGCCATTGCGGGCATTTTCGCTCACGTTGCTACCTCTGCTGATAGGTTTGGAAATGGGGGCGCCTGCCCCCGGGAATTGGATAACGGTGTTCATGCTGCGTACTCCCGAAACAGATCAAGCTGGAACTCAACAGGGAAATTGCCCTTGATGGCGTTGTGCTCGTCGTCAGTGATGGAGTGCTCAAGCGCATAGGCTTGGATATCCATTACCCCGAGCTTGCGCTGCAGGCGCTGCCAGAACTCGGCACGCTGGATGATTTCGTCCAGGCTGGCAGGCTGTCCTTTGCTGATGGTCACGATCCGGTTGTGCAGATAGAACTTGATTGCCTCTGCCGGGTCCTCACCCGTGCAGTCAATGGCGATAGGGTTGTTGATGAAGTGCTCGACCCATTCAAGCGCGGCGGTTTTGTCGATGGACATCTCCTGCGAGCTCTCGAACGACAAGATCGGCTTCTCCTTGCCGGTAAGGCGATCGGTGATGGTCGGCACCTCAATGCCAGCATGCTGCATGGCGTAGATGTGGGCAGGGTCTGTCAGGCCGCCAATGCCATGCGGCGGGGCAATCCCCTCTGGCGGCTTGAACCAGCGCCGGGATGGGATCTTCACCTGCTGGGTTGGCAGTGTGCATGGTGGGTAATAGCGGCGGCCGCAACGCATGATGTTGTGGTACTCATACAGCGCGCCGAATGCGTGGCGAGCATCCCGGTACACCGACCAGATGAAGTCGATGATGACCAGCTGCCAAGGCTTGATCAGCTGGAACCGTGGGAAGCCGTCGTTATGCTCATCAGCCCATGCGCACTCATCCGCATCGATAGTCAGCATGAAGCGCAGCAAGTCGCGGCGGGTGACGAAGTTGATGTAGTCAGGCTGCAGGACGATATATCCCGTCTCCTGATCAACTGAGCGACCAAGCCACTCACGGCGGGACATGTCCCAACGGATGCCAAACAGCCAGTCACGCAGCTTGGCAATGGGCTCCAGATAACCATAAGTGCCGCGGTCATTGGCAATCATGGCCTGCAACGACTTGTCACGGTCACCTGTAGCGACGCAGGCCCAGCACCCGAACCGCGCGCCACATGCTGAGCTGTTGAGCTGCTTGTCCGCCATGCCAGACACACATCCGCCGTTCGCGTCCTTGTAGAGCGACACCAGCAGGTCAAAATGCTTGGTGAATGAGGTAATCAGCTGGCGCCCCATACGCTGATCGCACTTCTGGAGCAGGGTCCAGACATCGACCTCATCCCAATCGGCGATCGGGGTAGCGTACAGGTCACCATCTTGGTTGGTGAGGATCTTGCCAGCCTCATCTCCGCGCTCGGTCATGCGCTGTTCGCGCTCCTCCGACTCGCTAAAGCGGGTGCCGACCAGACTGATTAGCGGGAGAGTGCCTGGCTCCTTGGCCAGAGCCTTCTTGGCCTTGATGATGGGATCAATCTTCCAGTCCACGCTGCAATCACGGCTCATCCCCGGGTAACGAGGCAGTTTGCCGCGTCCTACTGTGACATAGTGGAAGGTGGCGGCCAGCGGCGGGGATACCTGATGGTATTCCATCGGCAGTCCCTCTCTGGCGCAAAACATCTCCAGTTCGCCAGCCATATGCTCAAAGTACGCATCCAGCGCCGGATTCTCGATGGTGGTGTCACTGGTGATGGCGAAGCACTTCGGCAGAGTCACCCCTGCCGCCTTGGCTCGCTTCATGGCCTCCAGCATCAGCACCAACACGGCGGTGCTGTCTTTGCCCCACGACAGCGAGCAGCAAAGGCCACGCCCCTGCTTAAGCCACTCAACCATGGGGTTAACAGCGGTATCGATAATGGTTTTCATGCTGCCTCCCCCTGCGCATCTGCGCACATCTCTGGCAGGTTGGCGCGCACCAGGGCGGCAGCCAGTGGCGGGCACACGGCATTGCCGCAGCGGGCCACCTGAGCGGTTTTGGTGAACTTCTTGCCGGTGGCGTCGTGGTCGATCACGTAGTCGGCCGGGAAACCTTGGGCAGCGAACAGCTCGTGTGGCTCCAGCATGCGCATCCCGATATCGACGATCTGGTAATCCTCGCCGCGCACGGTAACCAGGCCAAAGCGGTCCCGGGTGGTCACGGTATGCAGTGGCTCAGAACAGGGGGTGGTTGAGTCGGTGCCGTAATACTTGAGCAGGAAGGCCCGCACCTCGCCGATGTGCAGCCCCCCGGCGGTGACTGTGGGCATGGGTTCGGTTACTGGCTGGCCGTGCTGGCAGGTGCCGCGCAGTTTCACCAGGTGGCTGGTGACCAGTGCATTGTGGTCAACGGTGGTGACGGTCGGCAGCGGCTGGGTCAGCTCCGCACCCACCACGCCGGTGTAGTGTTTGGCCAGGAACGCGGTCACCAACTGGCTCTTGTCGGCCTTTGCCATGACAGTCCCCAAGGGGTCTTCCACTGACTGGCCGACAGAGTTGCCGAACTGGCGGGCGATGACCGGCGCCACCAGGGCGAAGTGACCGCCCTTCACCTGGGCGCAGATGGTGCGAAGCGGCTCATCTGCCGGCATGTTGCGCTGATTGCTGGCGTTGGCGAACTCGGTGATGAAGGGGGCAAGGGTTGGTTGCACAACGGCAAACCCCGGTGATTGGGTGATGGTTTGCAGGGGCTCGTTGATTCCCTGACCCCGGAAGCAGTCGTACACAGTGCGCGTGCTGGTGTGGTTGCACTTCACAATGAACGGTTCGGCGGCGTTGATGACGAATCGCTCCAGCCCCTTGGCAATCCGGCGCAGGGTATTCTCAGCCAGTGGCCGCTTGCGCTCGAATATGGAGGGGCACGGGATCGACCAGTCGATGATGTCCGCAGCAGTCGGCCACGGCAGCAGCTTCCCGGCTTTTACCTCAGCACTGGCGGGATCGCCATGGGTCGGTTTGGGCCACACGATTGGGGCGCCATCCCGGCGAGCAATCAGGAACAGGCGCTTGCGGATAGTGGGGGTGCCATAGTCACAGGCCCGCAGCTCACGCCACTCCACCTTGTAGCCCTGGCGGCGCAAGGCGTTGATAAAGCTGTTGAAGGTGCGGCCCTTCTTGGCTGGATCCGGGCGGGCGTTTCCTTCAGCGTCGATCAGCAGCGGGCCCCAGGTCTGAAACTCTTCGACGTTCTCCAGCATGATCACCCTGGGGCGAACAGTCGCAGCCCAACGCAGTGTGACCCATGCCAGCCCCCGGATCTTCTTGCTGACCGGGGTCGAGCCCTTGGCCTTGGAGAAGTGTTTGCAGTCGGGAGACAACCAGACCAACCCCACAGGGCGGCCGGCAACCACATCACGCGGCACGATGTCCCACACCGATTCACAATAGTGCTCGGTGCCTGGGTGGTTGACGGTGTGCATGGAGATCGCGTCAGGGTCGTGGTTGATAGCGATCTCCGGGCTGCGACCCAGCGCCATCTCGATCCCCGTGCTGGCCCCGCCGCCCCCGGCGAAGTTGTCCACTACGATCTCGTCGAACAGGTTCAAGGTATTGCGACAGATGGAGGCGACCGGTGATTTACGCATGGCGCACCTCCCGCTCGGTGTAGGCACAGGCGGGGCACTCATAGGTGTAACCGTCAGTGCCGGATCGCAGCTCACTGCCGCACTGCGGGCAATGGTCGAGGTCATGCGGCAAAGAGTGCGGCAAGGGGTGGCCCCCATGGGCCATGGTTGAATTGGTCATTGGCTGGGTCCTGGTTTGTAAAGCCCGGTGGTGAGGCGGGCCAGGGAAGTTAGGCGCTAGGCTGGTTCTCGGCGCGTTCAAGGGTGCGAGCCTCAAGCTCGCGGGCCAGGCGCAGGGCCTGCCGGTCGGTACCGGCGGCATGCGCAGTCGAAATCAGCGGCTCATCGAGGGCCAGGGCCAGCTCATGCATGACCGATTTCAGGATGATGTTGTCCCGATCGCTGACGTGCTGGGATGCCGGGCGCGGCGGACGTAATTGCATGGTCATGGGTTACCTCCCGAGGACAAAGTTGATGAGTTTTTGCAGGGGGCGCAGCGGGCGCTCCTCGTTGTAGGCGGCCTCGTCTGCTTGGCTGAACTGGAGCAGGCCGCGCTCGGGCAGGCCGGAGCCCTCCAGGATCTCCTCGACGGTCACGGGCGGAAAACCCTGCTCCAGCAAGCTCCGATTGGCCCGTTTAACGGCCCTCGCCAATATGGTGGGCTCGTGCTGAGATATGGCCTGGAGCAGGATCAGCAGCGAGGTGCGGGCAAATGCGGTTTCAGTCATGCCACACTCGGCGCCTACTTCCTGCCATACCTGGCGCTGAGCTGGGGTGCCGCGCACTTTCAGCGGGGAGCGGGTGCTCATATTTTCATGATCGGGGAGCGATACTCTTCCCATGGGGTTGGTCCTCTATGTTGGGTGGAAAAGCTGGCCGGTGGTCAGGCGGCGATGGGCTTCAAATAGCCAAGGTCGATCAGGCGTCGGGTCAGCCACTGCTGACCTTTGCCGGTCACCATGGGTGTGAAGGTGGGGACGGTCTCATCATTGTGGGTGCGGGTGCCCTCCTTGACGGTGAAGTACCCACGCTCGATGTAGTCCTGAAACGGCAGGTTGTGCCGGTTCCCGCCGCTCATCAGGATGCGATGATCGCGCAACGCCCGAAACAGCACGTTCTGGCCGAGCCCGACAGCGCGGGCGTAGTTGCCGATATTGACGCCCTTGTCGTCACCGGCAACGCGATCGGCAAATGCCACCTTGGGCGCCTGAACCGCCAACAGATGGTTTTTCTGCTCCACTTCCAGCGCAAGGCGACCGGCCTCGAGCAGCGCGGCGGCATAGGTCTGCGGGATCTGCGGCCCCTGCTGGGATTCCAGCTCCTGCCAGCGCTTGATGATCGCCATGCGCAGGGCGGCACTGTAGCCAGCAACAAGGCAGAGGGTTTCTTCCTTGGTCAGCAAAAGGCACGGCTGGGTGCGACCTCTGCCGTCTTTGTAATCGGCTGGCTTTTCAGCCGATTGAATTTCGACCAGCATTTTGCGGATATCGGCCAGAACGTTCTTGTGCTCTTTCCCTGTCAGTTCAGCGATCTCAACGCTGCTCATGGTCTGGTCGTTGTTGTTGATAAGGCTCAGATTGGTCATGGTCTTGGGTCCTGTGGGTGGTTGGGCGGCTGGTTAGGCGGCCTGCTGGGTAGGATGGTCTTGCTCCTTGATCAGGGGGTAATCCTCCAGTCCCAGCCGCAGCTCGCCATTGCTGGCAATGACAAAGCTGACTGCATGCTGGGCTGGAATTACCTCCCCCCACTTCACGGCAAGGCTGCGGGAGATGCCAATCGCTTTCATGGCGCGGGCCATGTTGCCGAAATAGCCGATTACTTCATGTTTCTTCATTGGTCTGGGTCCTGTGTGTGGTGACATGCAAATGATGTCCTCTACAGAGAACGATGTCAATCATCGCCGTCTCCCAAAGTGATCGATGGCGGAATTACAATTTAGTCTCTAAAGAGAACAAGAGGTTATTGATGAAAACTTTCGGGCAACGCCTTGAGGAAAAGCTGCAAGAGCTGAATATCAGCATGTCTGAGCTTGCGCGCCGTACCGGCTTATCCAAGAGCGTGATTAGCAACACCATCAATAACCCGAATCGTGAAATGCGAGTGTCATCCCTGATTTCCATTGCCAGGGTGCTGAAGGTTGATCCCATATGGCTATACACCGGCCGCAGCAGCGGTGATCTGCTGAACGACATTCAGTTCAACTCCGATAAGGTGCCGGTCTGGACCCTAGCTGACGTGGGAAGCCTGGCAACTGATATGCTGCCGAACATGGATAGCGGGCGGTATGTAGTGGCAGAGAACCAAAGCCACAGCATTGCCATCGAGGCCACAAACGATCACCTCTCAAAATCAGGCATTGTGGCCGGAGATATCTGCATATTCAGCTTGGCCGATCGCACCCCAGAAGAAGGTGCCGTAATGCTGATCAGGCTGGAAAAGAGCGGCCAAGCGCGCCTGCTAAGAGCGATGTCCGGAATTGATGGGTGGGTTTACGGTGTAGATGATCCCAGGCTTGGTACGGTCACATCCAGTGAGGCTATCGTGCTTGGTAAGCTGTCAGAACTGAGGCGCAGCGAAATCAAGTAACACCCCTCTCCCCTCCCTCCCCTTAACCCGCTTCGGCGGGTTTTTTGTTGCTCAAAAAAAATGTCGTTTATTTTAGAGATCGATATTGACCGCTCGTTCACTAAAGATTACGATTCCCTCATCGTCCTCTTGAGAGAACGACCAAGACCAAAACAACAAGGGGCAGCGTGGAAGGCGGCCAATCGTGGTGAAGGTCTTGGGTAATGCCACACGAACGGTGAGAGCCCGGGCCGGAGACGTAACCGGCAAACCTCCTGATCTGGCGGAGTAAAAAGCCAGCAAAGAATTGAGTGCCACCCGGCAACAGGACCCGGCCCCTGACCAGGGCAGAAGTGAGGCGCCTGACCAGCGCGTAAGAACGACAAAGCCCGCACAAGGCGGGCTTTGAAGGACTGGGGTACCACCCCAATCGGATGTTGCCAGGGGACCAACCCTAGCAACAGGACCCAGCATGACGAATCACGTGGGAATTAGCGAGGACCAACTCGCCAACAGGAGTGAATGTACCATGACCAAGCGCATTTTTTCTAGGGCCGCGAAAAGCGCAGACCAGATCATCGCCGCCATCGCCGACCGCCTGAACGGCAACGCCGCCCGCCGCCGAACCATCAAGCAACGCTTGACGGTTGCCATGATGGCCACCGAGCGGCACCAGCTCGTCGCAGCCCGCACCGCCCAGTCTGCCAAGGTGCGCACCCTGACCGCCATGAAATGCCGCGCCCTCCTCCACTGGCGGGCCGAGTTCCACCGCAACGCCATCTGACCCGGGTCTGGCGCTTCCCTCATAGCGCCGTAGCCAAAGCCTCTTTCTCAAGCACCGCAAGGATGCTTTGGCTTCGCTCACGCCAAATTCGGCTGGGCCTGCTCTTTAACAACATGGAACCGGCTCACAACCACGAATCCCGATGCCGGTAGGGATGCGCCGATACCCCGTTCAATCCGGAAGGCGGTGCGTGAACGTGAACGGTGGCCACTGGCAACAGTGGCCAGCCTGGAGCCCCTTGCATCAGGGGGTTGCAGGCTGACAGCCGCCCCAAACAGATCCATAATACCCCCTTCGAAATAAGGAGGGGTTATGAATCGAGTGGGGGGTTGGTGGCATGCAATGCTGCTCAGTGGATCGTTGATGGCATTTGGTATATCCGCGAAGACTGATGAAGATAACTGGTTCGTTGTAGATACCTGCGATTGGGCTCATGGGTTCAATCTTGACCGAGATGGTGGCACCGATAGCCAGATAAGTTTGGTTCTATCAGATCAAGGGGTGTTGGCTTTGTCATTGCCGAGCCGGTTTGCCGCTGGTTTCAGAGGTACGGATGGGGCTGTAGATGACATGGTGATTACCATCAACGGTGTGAAGCTCAGGTCTGTAGCTGCTTATGTTAGCGGCAAGAATGAGGGCGTGTTGGTAAAGCCAGTATCAGATGATGGCCAGAACTTTTTATTGAATGCAGTGCATGCCTCAAAGAAAACCGACATTATTTTCCAAGGAAGAACGGCAAGCGCAAAGTTCCCAGAGCTTCAGATCGGCATCGATGCGCTTCGTAAGTGTAAAAAACCTATTTAGCGTATTCACGCAATAACGCTAACAGAGCCCAGCAACTGCTGGGCTTTTTCGTTTTTACAACCACAGGACCCAGACCATGAAACCACTGACCGAAGCCCAGCTGATGGGATTTCGCGGCGCGATGGTGCCACCCACCCGCCGCAAGTACCACGTAGACGCAGCCCCATCCGCCGAACAGGCGCGTATGGCCCGCAACAAAGCCTCTGCCCGCCGCGCCATCGAGGAATATCACGAAGCGCGAGCCCTTCGGCGTGAAATGGAGCTCTAGCCATGACCAATGAAACCACCCTGCTCGCCCTGCTGGAGAGCCAGGAGGCCGAGGCCAACGCCAAGGCCGAGTGGGTCGCCGAGTGGATCGCGGCCAACCGTCCCCTGCTACTGACCGGGGAACTCGATACCGACCTGTCCACCCTGCTGGCCGAGGTGAACCACGACCAGGGCCTGCAGCTCAACCAGGCGATGTTCCTGCTGATGACCGAGGGCGATCCTGCCCCGCTGATGCAGCTCACCAAGCAGCTGATGGACGCCGCCCTGGCCGCCCTGGCCAAGGAAGCATGGGGTTATCACCTCGCCGCCCTGCACGACGCCATGAGCGAGGAGCAGTTTGAGCGGTATCAGCACAGGAGCGCAGCATGAATGCCATCGCCGACACCTCCACCGCGCACCCGCTTGGCCGGGTGTTCGGCCTCTCCAACGAGGAGTACCACGCTGGCCCCGGGGTCAGCAAAAGCCAGCTCGACCAGATAGCCGAGAGTCCGGCCACCTATATCTGGGCCAAGAATGCCCCGGTAGATGAGGAGAAGCTCAAGGCCTTCGACATGGGCAGCGCCATCCACTGCCTGCTGCTGGAGCCCGACGAGTTCAAAGACCGCTTCATCATCGCCCCACCGTTCAACCGCCGCACCAATGCCGGCAAGGCAGAAGAGGCCGAGTTCCTGGCCAGCTGCGCAGAGCTGGGCAAGACGGTGATGGATGCCGAGGAGGGACGCAAGCTCTACCTAATGCGCGACAGCGTGATGGCCCACCCGGACGCCCGCTGGCTGCTGGAGCAGGAAGGACACAGCGAGGCCTCCTTCTACTGGATTGACCCCCAGACCCAGGAGCTGTGCCGGATCCGCCCCGACCGCCACCTGAGCAATCACCCCATCATGATCGACGTGAAGTCGGTGGACGATATGGGGCGCTTCGAGCGCCATGTCGAGGACTTCCGCTACCACGTGCAGGATGCCATGTACTCCGAAGGCTTCCACCGGGTGATGGGCGAGGAGCCGGAATTCGTCTTTCTGGCTGTCAGCACCAGCGTGAACTGTGGCCGCTACCCGGTGCGGGTGCGCCCCCTGACGGATGACTGGAAGGATGCGGGCAAGGACCTGTTCCGCCGCGACCTCCATCGCTTCCACGACTGCCGGGTCAACAACGACTGGCACGACTTCAAACCCCTCCAGCGCCCAGCCTGGGCGACAAGGAAAGCAGCATGAACGACGTATCAAACGTAGAGACTTTGGTGCCATTAGAGGGCAGCTCTGGCCACTTCTTCGCAATGATTGCACCCCAGCTTCGCAGCCAGGGCATTGAGGCCCTTCTGCCGTCAGGCGTGAGCTTTGAGGCTTTTGTGCGGGCCGCCGCCACTGCCATGGCACAGAACCCAGAGTTGGCAAACGCCGACCAAAAGTCAGTCATCCAGTCCCTTATCCGGTGTGCGACACACGGGCTTGTGCCGGACAACCGAGAGGCGGCACTGGTCACCTTCAAGGAGAAGCAAGGCACCAACTTCGTCCTCAAAGCGCAGTACATCCCCATGGTTGACGGCGTGCTAAAGCGCGCCCGCATGAGCGGTCAGATTGCCGTCATTGCCGCCAAAGCCGTGTTTGATGGCGACGCCTTCGATTACTGGATGGACGAGCAAGGTGAACACATCAACTACCGCCCCACCTTCAAAGGCCGGGGCGAGTTCTCACTGGCTTTCGCTTTTGCCAAGCTGCACTCAGGCGAATTGATTGTCGAGGTCATGCCAAAAGAAGATATCGAGCGCGTCAAAAGTGCCAGTAAGACCGGTAATAGCGAATACGGGGCTTGGGCCAAGTGGTACGACAGGATGGCGGTAAAAAGCGTCCTACATCGCCTCGCCCGACGTCTCCCGTCCGCATCAGAACTGGTTACCTTGCTGGAGTCTGGCGATGAGTTCGACTTCTCGCGGCAGCCAGAGAAACCCATCCCAAAGCAAGGCGGCAGCCGCGCCTTGGATGCCATCCGCGGCCAGAGCACCGAACCGATCACCCTGGAGCACGAGCAGGTGGCCGAACCCGCCCAGGCGGACCACGCCAGCGCCTACGCCGACCACTGCGCCGCCATCGAGGGGTCCTGTGATACCGCTGAGTGGCAGCAGGCCTACACAACCGCCTGGACCTGGGCCAACGAAACCGGCGACCAGAACATCATTGCCGGCATCAAGCAGATCGCCGGCGAGCGCAAGAAGCAGCTCAGCGCCCAGCAATAACCCACAAGGCCCGCTCACTGCGGGCTTTTCAATCCCAAGGACCCCACCATGACCGAACAAGCCACTGTCGAAAAAACCAAAGCAGACAACGCCCAAGCCCAGCTGGTTGTCATCGAACCCACCACCGCCGTCGCCCTGTTCACCGAGGGCCAGGGCGTGGCTGAGCTGCTGGCCGATATCCGCCAGAAGGCAACCAGCCTGGTGCCCGACATCACCACCCCCAAGGGCCGCAAGGAGATCGCCAGCATCGCCCATGCCGTTGCCCGCACCAAGACCTACCTGGACGGGCTCGGCAAAGAGCTGACCGACCAGTACAAGGAGATCCCCAAGCGCATCGACGCCAACCGCAAAACCCTGCGCGACACCCTGGACACCTTGAAAGACGAGGTGCGCGCCCCGCTCACCCAGTACGAAGAGGCAGAGGAGGCCCGGGTGGCAGCACTGCAATCCCGGCTGGCCCGCCTCAATGAACTGGGATCCTCCGCCAGCATCGAGAACGCCGCCGCCGACCTGCAGGCCATGCTGCAGGAGGTCGAGCAGAACGCCCTGGACGACTCCTGGCAAGAGCTGCTGCCCCAGGCGACCGTCGCCAAGGAGCTCGCAACCAAGCGCCTCGGCGAAGCGCTGGCAGCCCGCCAGAAATACGAATCAGAGCAGGCCGAGCTGGAGCAACTGCGCCAGAAGCAGGCCGAACAGGATCGCATCGACCGCGAGCGCCTGATAGCCGAGCAGGCGGCGGAGCAAGCTCGCCGGGAGGAAGAGGATCGCCAGCGCCTGGAGCGTGAAGCCGCCCAGCACCGCGAGCTGGAAGCCCAGCGCCAAGCCCAGGCTGCCCGTGAACGTGAAGAACAAGCCCGGCGCGATGCCGAAGCCGCCGAACTGGCCCGCCAGCAGGCCGAAGCCAACGCCGCACGCATGGCAGAGGAGGCTGCTGCCTGTGCCGCAGAGCAAGAGCGTCAGCGCATCGCCGACGAGCAGCGCCAGAAAGCCGCAGAGGATGCTGCGCGCTCCGCCGACATGGAGCACCGCCGCACCATCAACAACGCCATCCTGATGGACCTGATGGGCCTGGGGATCGAGGAGGGGAAAGCCATCAACCTCATCAAGCACATCGCCAGCAACAAGATCGACCACCTGACCATCAACTACTGATCACCCGCCCCGCCGCCAACGGGGCTTTTGCACTCCCAGAGGACCAACCATGACCACGCTGAACCCCAGCGAGGCGACCAGTCTCGCCCTGAACACCCTCACCAGCCAGATCCGCAACATCCTGCTGATGCCTGACGGCCCGGCCAAGGCCGCCATCGGCAGCTTCGAAACCCTGCTCAACGCCAACCTGACCATGATTAGCGAGGCCGCCAACGCCCACATCGACGAGTTCAACGAGCTGATTGACCAGCTGGAAGCCCGGGATGGCGAGCTGCTTACCCAGGCGGCCCTGGTCAGCGAGCTGCGCCAGCAGGTTGCCGAAGCCGAGCAGCGCATCGTTGCCGCACGACAAGAAGGCGCCACCTGGTTGGAAGACAAGGATTCCGAGCTCTACAAGCTGCAGCGCGCCCTGAACGATGTTCAGACCAAATATGGCGCTTTGCAGTACAACGCCCGCCAACTCGAGCGCCAGCTGGCCGACCTCAACGCCATGGATCCGGCCGGCATGAAGCGCCGCATCAAGGAGAAGAACGAGCTGCTGGAGGAGCAGCGCACGGCAATCGCCAAACACAAGAGCAACGAAGCCGCCTACCGCGCCGAAGTGTTGAAGCTGGGGCGCCGTATCAGTGAGCTGCTGGGCGTCATCAACGATCAGGACCGTGAGCTGGAGCGCCGCCACACCGTCATCATGGAGCTGGAGAGCGCCCGCGCTGCCAAGCTGGTCTGGCACAAACACCTTGGCGGCACCTACCAGGGCGAGGATGGCACGCTCTGGAACGTCTACCTGGTGGATCACGGCCTGAAATCCAACCTCCCCTACCTCATCAACGACCTCAACTGGAAGCTGCACGCCATGAAATCCGATGGCTCCGGCTGCTCAGTCATGCTGAGCCAGTGGATGAACCCCATCTACCCGACGCCCTATGGTGCCGGTGCCCCGGACGAGATGACCCGGGACATCTTCGCCTTCATGCAGGAGGCCCTGGAGCAGAGTCACCCCCACCTGCAGCCGCGCACCGAATGGGCCAAGACGGTCAGCATCCATGAATGCGGCCTGCCGCCGCGCACCATCAAGCCGCTGGAGGAGGCCGGGATCGACACCCTCTACAAGGTGATGAGCCACCAGGGGAACCAACTGAACAAGGTGAAGGGGATCGGCGAGAAGCTCGTCGGCCTGATCATCTACGCCTGCGAGCTCAAGGTGAAGCTGTGGGAGGAGCAGTTCGCAGCCGGCCTGCACGCTGAGCAACACAGGGAGGCGGCATGACCAGCTTCTACCTGCGCGACAGCCGCGGTAACACAGGCAGCTCCTGCATGTTCTGGGCTGAAAACGGCAACGGCTACACCACCAATCTCGACAGGGCGCACGTCTACACACAGGAAGAAGCCCAGCGCTACATCAATGCCCGCCACACCGATGTACCACTCAGCAAAGCGCTGGTCGATGAGCTCGTCACCGTGCGGGTGGACCACCAGTATCTTGATGAGAGCCAGGGCGGCTTGGGTGCGGATGGCGGTGAATACGTCATTCACGTCAACCGCGGTGACTACGATGGCAACGACGTTTACTGGAAGGCCGAACGCGGTTGCACGGTGAACCTTTCAGACGCCATGGTGCTGACCAAGGATGAAGCTGAGCAGGCCATGCGGTTTCTGGATGATGCTGTCATCTACCCGTTTCTGTATGCCGTCTCCATCAGCCGCCGCACATTCCAGGCGCACAACGTCAATGAGCGCCGCATGGTCACCGCTGCCGGGATCCGCAAGCCAAAGCGACCACGGAAGCGTCAGACCACGGGCCGCACCCGCGGCAACTGCTATCTCTGCGGCAAGGTTACCTGGGGGTTCAGCCGATACGAGGCGTACAGCTGCGCAGAGGCGGCCAGAGAGAAGTATGGCGCCAGCCACATTGATGACTGCGATGACGCGGCCAGATACAACAAAGCCAGAAAGGAGGGGGCATGAAAATCGACATCCACAGCACCAACCGCAAGTACCGGGTGATCTACGCGGACCCGGCCTGGCAATTCAAATCGAAGAAATCTGGCGGCTCAATGAAAAGCGGGGCCGCGCAGGTGTACAGCGTCACCTCGATAGAGGACATGAAGGCGCTGCCAGTGGCGAGGCTGGCAGACGATAACTGCATGCTGGTCATGTGGTGGGTAGGCAGCATGCCACAAGAGGCCATCGCCCTGTGCCAAGCCTGGGGATTCCGGATCATGACCATGACCGGCCTGGTGTGGGAGAAGCGCACCGTAAACGACAACCCCCACTTCGGTATGGGGTGGGCGACGCGGGCCGGTGCGGAGTGCGCCTTGATAGGCATCAAGGGCAAAGTCAGCAATCTGGTAGTGGACAAGGCTGTGCGCTCGGTCATTCGAGCCAAGGTGGGGCGCCACAGCGAAAAGCCGCACGAGTGCCGAGAGGCGATCGAGAAGCTGTGCGGTGATGTTCCACGCATCGAGCTCTTTGCCCGTTCGGCCGCCCCAGGCTGGGACTGCTGGGGCAACGAAGCCCCATCACTACCAGAGCAGTCCGCCGCCTGATACCCCCAACCCATCCACCGCCATCCCCACAGAAACGGTGGATAAGTCGAGGACCCCCATGAAAGCCACGGAAAACCCCTACTGCGGCGCAGTAGTCATCGGGTTGGGTGTCGTCATGCCCCATCCCAAGCAGCCCGGCAAGTTCGTCCTGCCAGGCGGCATCACCTGCGACCGGCAAACCGCCGAGGCCGCAGCCAAGAAGATCCACGACCTGCAGGCCAAGAAAGCCCGCAACTAACCGACCAAAGGACCCAGACCATGTGGTTTAAAAACCTTCAAGTTTACCGTTTCACCCGCCAGTTCGAGTTGACCGCCGAACAACTGGAAACCCAACTGGAGGCGTGCGCCTTCACCCCCTGCGGCAGCCAGGATATTTCCCGCTTCGGCTGGACCCGCCCACTCGGCAAATTCGGCAGCACCCTGACCCATGCCGCCGCCGGCCAGATCCTGCTGTGTGCCCGCCGCGAGGACAAGATCCTGCCTCCCGCCGTCGTCAAGGAAGCACTGGCCGAGAAGATCGAGGCTGTCGAGTTCGAGCAGGGCCGAGCCCTCAAGAAGAAAGAGAAGGAAGCGCTCAAGGAGGAGCTGCTGCACACCCTGCTGCCGCGGGCATTCAGCCGCACCAGCCAGACCTTCGCCTGGATCAACCCGGCAGACGGCCTGCTGATGGTCGATGCCTCCTCCGCCAAGAAGGCGGACGATGTGCTGGCCCTGCTGCGCAAGTCCATCGGTAGCCTGCCGGTGGTGCCGGTGGCGCTCAAGAACCCGCCCGAGATCACCATGACCGAGTGGCTGCAGAAGGGCAACCTGCCCGCCGCCTTCACGCTGGAGGATGAATCCGAGCTGCGCAGCGCCCAGCAGCATGGCGGCATCGCCCGCTTCAAACAGCAGGACCTGATGACCGACGAGGTGAAAAACCACCTCGCCAACGACAAGCTGGTCACCAAGCTGGCCCTGAGTTGGGGCGAGAGTATCAGCTTCGTGCTGGGCGACGACCTTTCCATCAAGCGCCTCAAGTTCAGCGAGGAGCTGCGCGAGCAGAACGACGATGTGACCAGTGAGGACCCGGCCGCCCGCCTGGACGCAGACTTTGCCCTGGTGACCGGCGAGCTCTCCCAGTTCATCCCGGCCCTGTTCAATGCCCTGGGTGGTGAGGAGGCGCCGCTATGACCGACATCACCATTACCGACACCAAAGAGGTCTGGGTGGTTTACACCAACACCGACCTCACCGAGGGGCGTGGGCATCAGTACCCGATCCACGTCTGCGGATCAGCATCCACCGCCGCACGCATGGCGACACGCAAGGGCGTCCAGGGGAGCGACGCCAACGTCAGCAAGGAGATCGCCGTGAAGGTGCGAGGCAGTTGGCTGGCGCCGGTGAGCATCATCGAGCCCAACGATGCAGATCGCCGCGCTGACGCGCTCAACGCCGAGCGCCTGCGGGTGATGGACAAGGCCCGGGCCGCTGGCCTGACGGACGACGAAATCAGAATGCTGGGGGATGTATGAGCGAACAGCAGCGCATAACAGATCTGCTGCGAGATCTACACGAATACATCGGTGCCTCGATACCGCAGACCATTTCCGAACACTACCTGGGTTGCGACCTGCTTGATCGCATCGATGCCGCGTTGGCTGGCACCCCACAAGCGCAACCAGATGCCGACTGGACCGAGGCCACTACCACCCCGAACGAGCAGGACTACCGTGAGCTGCAGGCCCAGCGCGACCAAGTGCAGAGCCGTATGAAGGCGGCGCTTGATTTCGTACGGGATTCTGAACCGGTACTTAGGGAGGCCATGGATGCGTTCAACTGGGAGTGCGGCGGTGTCGGCGAAGATGAAGCGCGAGCTTTGCATAATCGCATAGACGCGCTACTGGCTGACCAGCTGCCATCCCCTACCGTGACAATTACTGAAACCATCCGCACCGCTCCGGAGCGGATCTGGTTGCAGGTTGGAGACCAGAGCCACTACCACAGCGAGCCATTCCCGAGCGATACCAGCGAGGTGAGTTGGTGCGCTGATTCGGTGATTGCCTGCGAGGTGCCGTATGTGCGGGCGGATCTCGCCGCGCCTGCGGTGTTACAAGGAGGTGAGCCGTGCGATTCCGCGAGCCTATCATTCAGCCCGGCCTGACCCGCACCGAAGCAGAAGAGACCCGCGCCAGATACCTCCGCATCAACCCCGGCGCCCGGGTAACCATCGACAGCCAACCCGATAACCCCCAGCTCAAGACCCTGATAGCCCACCTCCCAGTCCTGCCGTTCAGGCAAGTCATGGATCCCGGCTTTATCGGGTACCGCGGCTGGCGAGCATAACCAGATCCCCGGCCTGCCCGGGGCTTCCAATTCAAGGACTCACCATGGCGAAAATCTACATAGCCGGGCCTATCTCAGGCCTGCCGAACTTCAACCGCGACGCCTTCAATGCCGAGGCGCACCGCCTGCTTGGCCTGGGCCATGTAGCCCTAAACCCGGCGATCCTGCCGGATGGGCTGGAGCAACACGAATACATGGCCATCTGCATCGAGATGGTCAAGATGGCCGATCAGTTGGTCATGCTGCCTGGCTGGGAGCGCAGCGCCGGCGCCAGAGCAGAGCACGCCCTGGCCATCAAGCTCGGCAAGCTCGGCAAGCCGGTGATCCTAACTTCAATCCCACACGAGGCGGCAGCATGAAACCACGCATCGAGAAGAAGCTGAGCAAGAAGATCCACGCCATTCTGGGCAACCTGCTGGGGGAGGTGTGGATCGACAACGAGCTGGAGCTGCACCAGCCGCACTGGCGTTGGCGTAACGGCGACGACCGCCCGCCTCTCACCGGCAACCAGGAGCGGCAGAACCGGCAAATGCGGGTGAGCGTCAACCACATGCCCAGCATCGGCGGAGGGCTGGACTACTGGGGGGAAGGCCAAGACTGGCACTCGCTCCTTTATGTCGCGCGAGAAGTCCTGATTTGGACTTTTGGTGAAGAGACCGACTCTGATGGCCCGTTCGGTGGCTATCCGCTGTTGAAAGCCAAGATGACCGGCGCCTGGGTCATCAAGCACGCCAAGCTCTACGCCCTGCAGGAGCAGGCCAAGGCAGCCAAGAAGGCGCGGGAAAAGGCCATCGTTGAGCAACTCAAGGATGATGGGGTGATCCAGTGGAGGGCTGGCGAAGGCTGGGTCGGCGAGTGCGTGTGCTGCAAACAGCTCAAGCCAATCTGGTGCAGCCCTGCCGAGTTCGACCCGAACCACCACTACTGCGGCGGCTCGCCGCGCTGCTGCCCATAGGAGGCTGACATGGCCAAGTATCGCTACGGGTTGTTCCAGACCCCAGCCAAGACGGACCCCTACGTTGACGACCTCCAGGCTGCCGAAGCGAAAGCGGAGGAGCTGTCGCGCAGCCTCAACGGTGAGCCTGTGGCCGTGTGGGGCGAGAACGATGAGACACTGACCCTGTTCGCCGGGTTCGAGCAGTTCAAGCCCGTTTGAACTTTCCGCCATGAATAACGGCCCTTCCTTCAACTCACCCGGCGCCCCATCCTCTGGGACAGGAGGGCCACGCCATGCAACAACTTCAACTGACCATCGACCAGGACAGCCAGCTACTCAACGACCTGGTCAGCACCGTGCGCTCCCCCACTCTTTCCCGATCGGCCAAGCTCGCCGAGATCGGCCGCATCCTGGCGCACTTCGATCTGCCCATCGAAACGCCCCGGGTTGCTGGCCAGCTCTGGAGCGCCACCGAACTGGGCAGGGAGCTGGGGGTGAGCGCCCAGGCCATTGGCCGACTGGCCAACCAGCATCAACTCAAACGCCCGGCGTTCGGGGAGTACCGCCTTGACCAAGCGGTCAGCAGCAGGAAGCAGGTGGAATGCTTCCTCTACAACCGAGCAGGCCGGGATGAAATAACCAGAATAATGAGGACCAACAAATGCAACAATTCGTCTACCCATGTGCCAGGTGGGTGAGGCCGAAGTTATTCGCCGAACTGACAGGCATGACAGAAAAAGCCGCCGAGGGACGGCGCTTAAAAGGAGAGTGGCCGGAAGGGCGGGTATGGTGCCGAGCCCCGGATAACCAGATTCGTTACAACGTTGCGGAGTATGACAAGTGGGTCGAGTCAAACATGATGATCTAGTGGCTGGAGTCACTGGATTGGAGGTTCATGGCAAAAAGCTGCGCATTACCTTCACCTATAAACGGGCGCGCTGCCGGGAGGTCCTCGACCTCCCCATCACCAAGGCGAACGTGAAGTTTGCCACCAACAAGCTCGCAACCATCAAGCATGAGATTGCGATCGGTACCTTCAGCTACGCACATCATTTCCCTGACAGCTCAGCACTGACTCGATTTGGAGGAAGCCGGCGAAACGTCACCATCTGGGAGGCCTATCAGGATTTCTGGCGGCTTCACAAACCTATGCTGAAGCCTACCTCTCGTCATGGCTACCCGTTCGCCATTGAAGCGTGCATCAATGTCCTGGGTAAGGACCGACAGGTCTCAACGCTGATGCCCAAGGACATAGAGCTGATCCGCAATGAGCTGCACATCTCACTCAAACCCAGCTCCATCGTCACCTACCTTGGGCGATTCAGGCAGTTGCTTCGCTGGTGTGAGAAGAACAACTTACTTGCGGATGCAGCAAGACTCACAGGAGGAGTGAGGCCCGTCACCACCAGAAAAACCTCACCGGCAGACCCTTTCGAATTTGATGAATACACCCGGCTGCTGGAAGCCTGCTCCCACGAGCAGCAGCGAAACATGATCACC
Source organism: Aeromonas sp. FDAARGOS 1418 (assembly GCF_019048585.1). Classification (NCBI taxonomy): domain Bacteria; kingdom Pseudomonadati; phylum Pseudomonadota; class Gammaproteobacteria; order Aeromonadales; family Aeromonadaceae; genus Aeromonas; species Aeromonas sp. FDAARGOS 1418. The sequence goes on from NZ_CP077387.1 coordinate 3,619,892, forward strand.
CTTGCTATCTATACTGGCCTTAGAACAGGCGAGCTGAGAGCTCTTGCCTGGGAGGACATCGACCTCGAAAAAGGGGTCATGGTCATCAGCAGGAACATCAGTAACGAATCGGACTATTTCAAACTGCCCAAGACCAACGAGCCCCGGGAGGTTGATCTGCAGCCGCCCGTGATCGCAGCTCTCAGATCTCAGATGGCATTGTCGTTCATGCGTGCTGTGGTGTCAGTAGATGTGGACATGAATGGTCGTATCGAGCGCCAGAGCATCAGACCGGTATTCACGCCTAAGGTGACGGGCCCCCATGTTCCACACGCCAAGGAGTTCTTCACCGCTGCCGGAGTGTCTCATGCCTGGAGCAACATCATGAGGAGAGCCGGGGTAAGATACCGGCGCTTCTATCAACTTAGGCATACGTTTGCTAGTTGGAACCTGACGTCGCATGGAAATCTCGCGTATATTGCAGCGCAAATGGGTCACGCTGACCTTGAAATGTTACAATCCGTCTACGGAAAGTGGATCGCCTCGGCGAGCAAATCTGAGGCGGTCAGGATCTGGGAGCAGATGCAATCAAAAGGCCTTTTTGCCCCAATGACGCCCCAAGAAAAAAAGATCCAACAGTAAGCGATTGATTTATTAGATAAATAGTCAACCCCCACAATTCCCGGCAAAGGAACTGGAACCCCCCATGAACAAATTGCTTATCAAGAATGCCACCCTGGTCAACGAAGGCCGCATCTATGCCTCCGACGTCCTGATCGAGGGTGAGCGGATCGCCCGCGTCGCCCCGGACATCAGTGCCCCCGATGCCGTGGTGATCGATGCAACGGGCCGTCATCTCATCCCCGGGATGATCGATGATCAGGTCCACTTCCGGGAGCCCGGCCTGACCCACAAGGGAACCATCGCCAGTGAATCCCGGGCCGCCGTGGCCGGTGGCACCACCAGCTTCATGGAAATGCCCAACGTCAATCCCCAGACCACCACCATCGACGCCCTCGAAGCCAAATACCAGATCGCCGCCAACTCCGCCGCCGCCAACTACAGCTTCTACCTGGGTGCCACCAACGACAACCTGGAAGAGATCAAGAAACTCGATCCCAAGCAGTCCTGCGGCATCAAGATCTTCATGGGGGCCTCCACCGGCAACATGCTGGTGGACAACCAGGAGACCCTGGCAGCCATCTTCCGCGAAAGCCCGGTGATGATCGTCACCCACTGCGAGGACACCCCGTCCATCAAGGTGCTGGAAGACGAAGCTCGCGCCAAGTGGGGCGAAGACGTGCCCATGCGCGAGCACGGCCGCATCCGCAGCGCGGACGCCTGCTACAAATCCTCCAGCATGGCGGTCTCCCTGGCCAAGCAGTACGGCGCCAAGCTGCACGTGCTGCACCTGACCACGGCGAAAGAGCTCTCGCTCTTTACCGCCACCCCGGATCTGAAGGATCTCAAGGACAAGAACATCACCGCCGAAGTGTGCGTCCACCACCTCTTCTTCAACGAGGCGGACTACGACACCCTGGGCAGCCAGATCAAGTGCAACCCGGCGGTGAAGAGCGCTGCCGACCAGCACGCCCTGCTGGATGCGGTACGCAACGACGTACTCGACATCATCGCCACCGACCACGCCCCCCACACCTGGGAAGAGAAGCAGAACAGCTACTTCAAGGCGCCGTCCGGCGTGCCCCTGGTGCAGCACTCCCTGCAGGCGCTGCTGGAGCTCTACCACAACGGGGTCTTCAGCCTGGAAACCATCGTCAAGAAGACCTCCCACGCGGTGGCCGAACGCTTCCAGGTGCAGGATCGCGGCTACATCCGGGAAGGCTACTTCGCCGACCTGGTGCTGCTGGATCTCGGCAAGCCCTACGTGGTCACCGACAGCAACCTGCTCTATCTGTGCGGCTGGTCCCCGTTCAACGGCTACCGCTTCCAGAGCACCATCGAGATGACCCTGGTCAACGGGCAAATAGCCTGGCAGAACGGTCAGGTCACCGACAAGGTATTGGGCAAGCGGCTCACCTTCAACCGCTGATCTGGATGATGACCGCTTCCAGCGCGCCCTGCTTGAGATGACCCTGGTCACCGACAAGGTATTGGGCAAGCGTCTCACCTTCAACCGCTGATCTCGGCTTGAGAGCATCACGCCAAACGGCCACCTCCGGGTGGCCGTTTTTCCTGCAAGACAGCGGTGAGGTGCCGACAAAATGCACCACTGGTCGCACTTTGATCCGAAGTTGCTCGCAAAGCAGGCAAACGATCTCGAACCTGGATTTCCCCTGTTGACAGGGTCGGGGCATCTCCATAAACTCCCTCCCCGTCAGCCGAGCTGACTCCGTCGGTGTGTAGCGCAGCCAGGTAGCGCATCTGCATGGGGTGTAGAGGGTCGGAGGTTCGAATCCTCTCACACCGACCAAATTCCCCGAGAAAGGCCTTGTCAGAGGACAAGGCCTTTTCTTTTATGGTCTTCCGCCGCGATTGTCTCTCCAACCCCTTTATGCTGTAGTAAAACCCCCTTTGCCAAGCGGCCCGCATCATGTTGCCTTCCCTTCGTACTTTCTGCACCCTTGCCCTCAGCGCCCTGCTGGTCGGCCAGCTCGCGGGCTGCGCCACCGCCTATGACAGTGAAAAATCGTTCTGGAATGGCCAGACCGGTTTTTCACAGACCCAGCTTGGCCCGGCCCGCTGGCAACTGGAGTTTGTGGGCAACGATCTGGTGGACAGGGAAACGGCGCGCAAATACGTGCTCAAGCGGGCCGGTGAGGTGGCACTGGCAAAGGGATACCCCTGGATTCAGGTCGAGACGCTGACCCTGTCGCGGGATGCCGTCAGGGTCACCCCGACCCGCCCCCAATTCGGGTTCGACGAGTACGAGCCAGACACCTTCATGGACGACATGCAGGTGGAACACCGCACCTCGGCCCTGCTCGTCTTCACCCTGGAGGCCAGCCCCCGGGACGCGCAGAGCATGGAAGCCGTTTATCTCGCAAAAATTAAAATAAACAGCGATTAATACAAATAAATCACAAGATGCATATCAAATACAGCTAACAACAGCACAAAACCCCGAAACAAGTCACTGGATTTCCCCTTCGCGATTAGGCATGCTCCAGCACACCGGCTGTCTGGATTCCACCGCCCGGATCACAAAAAAGGACTGAGGCGGCCCCTCGCCGCCTGCACAGGCATTGCACCTATCGAAACCGGAACTCCCCCATGAAAATGAACAAGTTGACCGTTGCCATCCTCATTGCGATGTTGCTTGGCATCGTGACCGGGCAGGGTTATCGCCTGCTCGCGCCCGCACAGGCCGCAGGCTTTGCCGATGACATCACCCTGCTGACCGACATCTTCCTGCGCCTCATCAAGATGATCATCGCCCCCCTGGTGTTCACCACGCTCGTGGTCGGTATCGCCAAGATGGGCGACACCCGCACCGTGGGCCGCATCGGCGTCAAGACCCTGGGCTGGTTCATGCTCGCCTCCCTGATGTCCCTGACCCTGGGGCTGGTCATGGTCCACCTGATGCAACCCGGGGTGGGGCTCTCCCTCTCCCTGCCCGATGACGGCGCCAGCTCCGGCGTGGTTGCCACTGCCATCTCCCTCAAGGATTTCGTGACCCACGCCATCCCGAAAAGCGTGGTCGAGGCGATGGCCACCAACGAGATCCTGCAGATCGTGGTCTTCTCCCTCTTCTTCGGGCTGGCCGCCGCCGCCCTGGGGGACGACGCCAAGCCCGTGGTCAAGCTGATGGCCAGCGGCGCCGAGATCATGCTCAAGGTGACCGGCTACGTGATGAACTTCGCCCCGTTCGCGGTGTTTGGCGCCATCGCCGCCATGGTCGCCAAGGAGGGGCTCGGCATCCTCGCCACCTATGGCACCTTCATGGCCCAGTTCTATCTGGCGCTCGGCTGCCTCTGGCTGCTGCTCATCGCCATGGGCAGCCTCTTCATCCGCCGCCGCATCCTGACCCTGCTCGCCCTCATCCGCGAACCCATCCTGCTGGCCTTCTCCACCGCCAGCTCCGAGGCCGCCTACCCCAAGACCCTGGACAGGCTGGAGAAATTTGGCTGTGACAAGCGCATCGCCAGCTTCGTGCTCCCCATGGGCTATTCCTTCAACCTGGACGGCTCCATGATGTACTGCACCTTCGCGGTGATGTTCATCGCCCAGGCCTATGGCATCGAGCTCTCCACGGCCCAGCAGATCACCATGCTGCTGCTGCTGATGGTTACTTCCAAGGGAATGGCCGGGGTGCCCCGCGCCTCCCTGGTGGTGATTGCCGCCACCCTCAACCAGTTCCACATCCCGGAAGCGGGCATCCTGCTGCTGCTCGGTATCGACCACTTCCTCGACATGGGGCGCTCCGCCACTAACGTGCTGGGCAACGCCATCGCCGCGAGCGTGGTGGCCAAGAGCGAAGACAGCCTGGGTGAGACCGCCCCCCTCGGCGAGGTAGACACCGCCAAGGCGTGATCCCCTGACCCCCATGACAACGGCCCGCCTCTGCGGGCCGTTGTCATATGCCTGATGGGGCACGCCGCGCCTCAGCACCAGCGCCTGACCTGCCGGCAATAGTCGTCATAGGCATCGCCGAATTGCCGCCGCAGCGCCTGCTCCTCCGCCAGGATCTGGAAGCGGGTAAGCCAGACCCAGAGCAGCAGCGGCCCGAGCCACACTGCCATGCCTCCCAGATAGCACGCCAGCGCCAGGGTCCAGCAGAGCAGCCCCAGATACATGGGATTGCGGCTGATGCGATAGACGCCCCGGGTCACCAGCACCCGGCTGCTCTCCAGCCGCTGGGGGTGCACGGTGGTGCGCTGCTGCCAGAAATGCAGAAGCGCACCGCCTCCCAGCAGGGCTCCCGCCAGCCACAGCGTGGCGACCAGCACCAGCCACAGTGGCGCCGCCCTCCCCTCGCCCCGCCCCAGCCACATGGCGAGCACGATGACGACGAACAGCAGCAGCGGTGGAATCCGCAACGTCAGCTTCATATTTTCTTCCTGCAACACGTGCCACGATTGACGCCGTTGAGATACACTCCCAGAGTCGGCATCTGGATAAAAAGTGAAATATATCATTAGCATAGCAACATGCCATGACCAGACCTGCCGCAGCTCGCCTCAGCGATGAGCCCAGCCTCAACTCAAGACAATAAGAAAGGACTTGCCCCATGCACAAGAAAACACTGCTCGCGACCCTGATCTTTGGCCTGCTGGCCGGCCAGGCGGTCGCCGCCCCCTACCTGCCGCTCGCCGACGACCACCGCAACGGTCAGGAACAGACCGCCGCCAACGCCTGGCTGGAAGTGGATCTCGGTGCCTTCGAGCACAACATCCAGACCCTGAAGAATCGCCTCGGTGACAAGGGCCCGCAGATCTGCGCCATCATGAAGGCGGACGCCTACGGTCACGGCATCGACCTGCTGGTCCCTTCCGTGGTCAAGGCAGGCATCCCCTGCATCGGCATCGCCAGCAACGAAGAAGCACGTGTTGCCCGCGAGAAGGGCTTCGAAGGTCGCCTGATGCGGGTGCGTGCCGCCACCCCGGATGAAGTGGAGCAGGCCCTGCCCTACAAGCTGGAAGAGCTCATCGGCAGCCTGGAGAGCGCCAAGGGGATCGCCGACATCGCCCAGCGTCATCACACCAACATCCCGGTGCACATCGGCCTGAACTCCGCCGGCATGAGCCGCAACGGCATCGATCTGCGCCAGGACGATGCCAAGGCCGATGCCCTGGCCATGCTCAAGCTCAAGGGGATCACCCCGGTCGGCATCATGACCCACTTCCCGGTGGAGGAGAAAGAGGACGTCAAGCTGGGGCTGGCCCAGTTCAAGCTGGACTACCAGTGGCTCATCGACGCCGGCAAGCTGGATCGCAGCAAGCTCACCATCCACGCCGCCAACTCCTTCGCTACCCTGGAAGTGCCGGAAGCCTACTTTGACATGGTGCGCCCGGGCGGCATCATCTATGGCGACACCATTCCCTCCTACACCGAGTACAAGAAGGTGATGGCGTTCAAGACCCAGGTCGCCTCCGTCAACCACTACCCGGCGGGCAACACCGTCGGCTATGACCGCACCTTCACCCTCAAGCGCGACTCCCTGCTGGCCAACCTGCCGATGGGCTACTCCGACGGCTACCGCCGCGCCATGAGCAACAAGGCCTATGTGCTGATCCATGGCCAGAAGGCCCCCGTCGTGGGCAAGACCTCCATGAACACCACCATGGTGGACGTCACCGACATCAAGGGGATCAAACCCGGTGACGAGGTGGTCCTGTTCGGACGCCAGGGTGATGCTGAAGTGAAACAATCCGATCTGGAGGAGTACAACGGTGCCCTCTTGGCGGACATGTACACCGTCTGGGGCTACACCAACCCCAAGAAGATCAAGCGCTAAGCAAATTGCTGACATGAAAAAGGGCTCCCGAGGGAGCCCTTTTTATTGCACCGTTCACGCCGCCTTTTTGCGGGTCATCAGCAGACTCAGCCCCATGGAGGCCAGCAGGATCAGCGCCACCACGCCAAGGGCGATGCCGGTCGGTATCTTGAAGATATCGAGCAGCAACATCTTGACCCCGATGAACATCAGGATCAGCGCCAGGCCATATTTGAGCAGGGCGAAGCGATCGGCCACCCCGGCCAGCAGGAAGTACATGGCGCGCAGCCCCATGATGGCGAAGATGTTGGAGGTGAGCACGATGAAGGGATCCGTGGTCACCGCGAAGATGGCCGGGATACTGTCCACCGCGAAGATGAGGTCGCTCACCTCCACCAGCACCAGGATGAGCAGCAGCGGGGTCGCGTAGCGCACACCGTCACGCCAGACGAAGAACTTCTCTCCCTCCAGCGTCTCGGTCACCTTGAAGCGACGACGCATCCAGCCGAGCAGGGCATTGTTCTCGAGATCCGGCTCCTTGTCGGCCGCCCACAGCATCTTGGCACCGGTCAGCAGCAGGAAGGCCCCGAACAGGTAGAGGATCCAGTGGAACTGCTCGATGAGCCAGCTGCCCGCGAACACCATGCCGGCGCGCATCACGATGGCCCCCAGCACCCCGTAGAGCAGGACCCGACGCTGCAGCTCCGCCGGGATGGCGAAGTAGCCGAACAGCATCAACCAGACGAAGACGTTGTCCACCGCCAGTGCCTTTTCGATGAGGTAGCCGGTGAGAAACTCCAGCCCCTTCTGGTTCGCGATTTCGCGCCCGGCACTGTGATCCAGCCAGAGCCAGATGGCCAGGTTGAACAGAAGCGCCACGCTGACCCAGATGAGAGACCAGATGCCCGCCTCTTTCAGCGACACCTTGTGCGCCTTGCCGCCACCGACAAAGCGGATATCAATCCACAACAGGACCAGCACTATGCTGAAGAAACCGGTCCACATCCACCATTCACCCATTTTCACTTCTCCCAAAACGACAAAACCCACGGCCGGGAGGCAGTGGGTTCGCGTTTGGAGCAGATACACCTTGCCTCTCGGCAAGGTCTCACTTACAGCCGATTGACATCGACTGCCCGGCTGCCGGGTGCACTGCAGGATATGGGTGCACCGTAATGACGACAAACCGGCGAGAAGTTACTCCCCTTGTGCGGCGGATAGTAGCAGCGACAACCGCTGGCGCCAAGAGGCATCTTATCCCCCATGCAATAAAAAGGGCGCCAGCACGCGCCCTTCTCGATACGGTTCTCCTTAGAACCTGTTTACGAGCTGTCGCGAGAGGTCGTCAACAAGGTAAAGAGCAGCGCAGGAACCGGAATGTATATGAATACATGAGGATTCCGAGCAGCGCATGAGCCTTGATCACGGCCTCGCAGCAAGATCGTTAACAGGTTCTCAGAGCGGGTCCACCTTGAGACAGGAAACCGCGTGGTCGAAGTTGCCCTCGAGCTGGGGCCGGGTCTTGGCGCACTCCGGGCCTGCCACCGGGCAGCGGGTACGGAACACGCAACCGGAGGGCGGATTCATGGGGGATGGCAGGTCCCCTTCCAGGATCTGGATGACCTTGCTGCGCTCCAGATCCGGATCCGGGATGGGGACCGCCGACATCAGCGCCTTGGTATAGGGGTGCAGGGGATTGGCGAAGATCTCCTTGCCGGTCCCCAGCTCCACCGCGTTGCCCAGGTACATCACCAGCACCCGATCGGAGATGTGTTTGACCACGGAGAGGTCGTGGGCGATGAAGATGAGGGAGAGCCCCATCTCCTTTTGCAGGGATTTGAGCAGGTTCACCACCTGAGCCTGGATGGAGACATCCAGCGCCGAGACCGGCTCGTCACAGATGATCATCTTGGGCTCGAGGATGAGCGCCCGGGCGATGCCGATGCGCTGGCACTGGCCGCCGGAGAACTCATGGGGGTAACGGTTCACCAGGTTCGGCAACAGACCCACCTTGGTCATCATGGCGCGCACCTTCTCCTTCACCTCTTCCCTTGGCAGGGTCGGGTAGAAGGTGATGAGGGGCTCGGCGATGATGTCGCCTATGGTCATGCGGGGGTTCAGGGAGGCCAGCGGGTCCTGGAAGATCATCTGGATTTCCTTGCGCTTCTCCCGCAGGGCGTTCTGCTCGAGCTTGGTCAAGTCCTGCCCAAGCCACACCACCTTGCCGTCGGTGGCCGGTACCAGGCCGATGAGGGCACGGGCGAAGGTGGATTTGCCGCAACCGGACTCCCCCACTACGCCCAGGGTCTCCCCTTCGTAGAGGCGCAGGGTCACCCCGTCCACCGCCTTCAGGGCGGAGGGCTTGGCCCAGGGCCAGGCCTTGTCACTCTTGATATGGAAGTGAACCTTGAGGTCGGACACTTCCAGCAGCAGTTTCTTGTCAGTACCCATTTAGTTCACTCCCTTGATCATGGCATCCGATACCCAGTGGCACGCCCGCTCCCGGCCGTCGTTGAACGGTGTCAGGATCGGCGATTGCTGGCCACACATCTCGCTCACCCGGTGGCAACGCTCCTGGAAGGGACAGCCAGTGGGCAAACGCAGCAGGTTGGGCGGATTGCCCGGAATGGTGGGCAGCTCTTCCCCTTCGGTGTCGAGGCGGGGAATGGCGCGCAGCAAGCCTTCGGTATAGGGGTGGCTCGGGCGATAGAAGATATCGTTGACCCGGCCGTACTCCATGGTCCGGCCTGCATACATCACCAGCACCTTGTCGCAGATGCCGGCCACGACGCCAAGATCGTGGGTGATCATGATGATGGCGGTGTTGAACTCGCGCTTGAGCTCGTTCATCAGGGTCATGATCTGGGCCTGTACCGTCACGTCCAGCGCCGTGGTCGGCTCGTCGGCGATGAGCAGCTGCGGCCGGCACAGGAGCGCCATGGCGATCATCACCCGCTGGCGCATGCCGCCTGAGAACTCGTGGGGGTACATGTTCATCCGCTTGCGCGACTCGGGGATCTTCACCGCGTCCAGCATGCGCACCGACTCCTCGAAGGCGGCAGCCTTGGTCATCCCCTTGTGCAGCATCAGCACTTCCATCAGCTGATCCTTGACCTTCATGTAGGGGTTGAGCGACGTCATGGGGTCCTGGAAGATCATGGCGATCTTCTCGGAGCGGATCTTGTTGAGCTTGTGCTCCGGCAGATTCAGGATCTCGTCCCCCTGAAATTTGGCCGAGCCGGTGATGACGCCGTTCTTGGCCAGCAGCCCCATGATGGCAAAGGCAGTCTGGGACTTGCCTGAGCCCGACTCCCCGACGATCCCCAGGGTTTCGCCAGCAGAAAGAGAAAAGTTGAGGTCGTTGACGGCCACCACATTGCCGTCCGGGGTCTTGAACTCGACCCGCAGATCTTTCACATCCAGTAATTTCATCTCAGTACTCCTTATCGCGCTGTCGTGATGGGGGCCTGCCCGTGGTGAACGCGGTGCGTTCCCTGAACGGGTCTGATGGCCCCTTGGCGTCTTGCCGGTCCCTGGGTATCAGCGATCCTTGGGATCCAGGGCATCACGCAGACCATCCCCGAGGAAGTTGAAGCAGAACAGGGTCACCACCATGAAACCGGCGGGGAACAGGAGTTGCCAGATGGCCACTTCCATCGACTTGGAGCCTTCATCCAGCAGGGCGCCCCAGCTGGTCATGGGCTCTTGCACGCCCAGACCCAGGAAGCTCAGGAAGGATTCGAACATGATCATCCCCGGCACCAGCAGGGTGGCGTAAACCGCCACTATGCCGAGCACGTTGGGCACGATATGACGGGTGATGATCTTCCACTTGGAGACGCCGCAGACGTGGGCCGCCTCGATGAACTCCTTGCTCTTGAGACTCAGGGTCTGGCCCCGCACGATCCGCGCCATGTCGAGCCAGCTCACCGCCCCGATGGCGAGGAAAATGAGGGCCAGGTTGCGACCAAAGAAGGTCACCAGCATGATCACGAAGAACATGAAGGGGAAGGCGTTGAGGATCTCAAGCACCCGCATCATCAGGCTGTCGACGCGACCGCCGATGAAGCCGGACGCGGCGCCGTAGAGGGTGCCGATGATGACGGCGACCAGGGCCCCCATGATGCCGACCATCAGGGAGATGCGTCCGCCGAGCAGGGTACGCACGAACAGGTCGCGCCCCAGGCTGTCTGTGCCGAACCAGTGGCCGGTCTCCATGTCCGGGGCACTCTGCATGGCCCCCCAGTCCGGGTCATCGAACGTGTACTGGGACAGGTGGGGCCCCACGATCACCGCCAGACCGATGATGGTCAGAATGATGAGGCTGGTCAGGGCCGCCTTGTTGCGCAGGAAACGGCGACGGGCATCCTTCCACAGGGAGCGTCCTTCCACCACTTCCACTTTCTGGGCGAACGCCTCGACGGCTTCGCGCTTTTCAGTTGTGACTACCATGATGTACTCCCGGCTTAGTAACGGATCTTGGGATCGATGACGGCATAGAGAATATCGACCACGGCGTTAAAGGTGATAGTGAGGGCGCCGACCAGAATGGTCAGACCGAGCACCATGGAGTAATCACGGTTGAGGGCACCGTTGACGAACAGCTGGCCAATCCCCGGCAGGCCGAAGATGGTCTCGATGACCACGGAGCCGGTGATGATGCCCACGAAGGCCGGTCCCAGGTAGGAGACCACCGGCAGCATGGCCGGGCGCAGCGCGTGCTTGAGGATGATGTGGCGCAGGGGCAGCCCCTTGGCGCGGGCGGTACGGATGAAGTTGGAGTTCATGGTCTCGATCATGCTGCCGCGCATGATGCGGGAGATGGCCGAGATGTAGTACATCATCATGCCGAACACCGGCAGTACCATGAACTGGGCGCCGCCCCCCTGCCAGCCCCCCGCCGGGAACCAGCCCAGATAGATACTGAAGAAGAGCACCAGCAGCGGTGCCAGCACGAAGCCGGGTATCACCACCCCGGCCATGGCCGACGACATCAACAGGTAGTCGATGAGGGTGTTCTGTTTCAGGGCCGCAATGGTGCCGAAGGTGACCCCCAGGGTCACTGCCAGCAGGAAGGCGACCGAGCCTATCTTGGCGGAGACAGGCAGGGCCTGGCTCACCAGATCATTGACGGTGAAGTCCTTGTATTTGAAGGAAGGCCCCAGATCCCCCTGGACCAGGTTGCCGAGGTAAGTGAGGTATTGCATGCCGATGGGCTTGTCCAGGCCATATTTGGCTTCGATGTTGGCCAGGACTTCCGGCGGCAGGGCGCGTTCGCTGGTGAAGGGGTTACCCGGGGCGAAGCGCATCATGAAGAAGGAGACGGTGATCAAGACCAGCAGAGTCGGGATCGCTTCCAGTAGACGTTTAAGGATGAATTTCAACATAGACATTTCCTGTCCTGTACTGCTTCCAAAGGGTCGCGGTTGTAATAAAGGCCCGCCGTCTGGCGGGCCCTGCTTGTTATGCGACTTGTTTCTTTACTCAGTGAGCAACGATGTACATGTCTTTGCTGTAGATGTTGTCCAGCGGGTTGGCCGGGTAGCCGCCCACGTAGGGCTTGACCATGCGGGAGGTCACGTACTGATAGATGGGGGCGATCGGCATGTCCTTGGCCAGGATCTCTTCGGCCTGGACATAGAGCTTGTTGCGCGCCTCGGCATCCACCTGGTTGCGGGACTCGCTCATCAGCTTGTCGAACGTCGGGTTGGAGTATTTGCCGTCGTTGTTGCCGTGAGTGGTCTGCATCAGATCCAGCATGGAGGAGGCTTCGTTGTAGTCGGCAATCCAACCACGACGGGCCACATCAAACTGGCCTTGCTTGAGCGTCTCCAGATAGGTCTTCCACTCCTGGTTCACCAGGCTCACCTGCACGCCGAGCTTCTTCCACATGGAGGCGACGGCCACGGCCACCTTCTTGTGGTTGTCGTCGGTGTTATAGAGCAGCTCGAACTTGAGCGGGTTGCCCGGGCCGTAACCGGCTTCGGTCAGCAGCTCTTTCGCCTTGGTATCGCGCTCTGCCTGGGTCAGCTTGGACCAGGATGGTGCCACCGGCTTGAAGCCGTCCACGAAGTCGGGCACCAGGGCATAACCCGGGGTCTCACCCTTGCCCATCACCTTGTCGGCGATCACGTCGCGATCGATGGCGTAGGTGAGTGCAGTACGCACCCGCACGTCGTCATAAGGTTTGCGCTTGGTGTTGAAGGTGTAGTAGTAGGTGCCCACATAGCCGCTGACCTTCACTTCGTCCGGCAGCTCTTTCTTCATCTGCTTGAAGCGTTCGATGGGCATGTTGTAGGTCAGATCCACTTCGCCAGCCAGATAGCGGTTCAGCTCGGCGTTGGTGGACTGGATGGGCAGGTAGGTCACCTTGTTGATGACGGTCTTGCCGTTGTTCCAGTAGTTGGGGTTGCGCTCGACGTCGACACGCTCGTTGACCACCCAGTCCTTCAGCACGTAGGCGCCGTTGGATACCATGTTGCCGGGCTGGGTCCACTTGTCACCGAACTTCTCGATCACCTTCTTCGGGACCGGATAGGTGGTGGTGTGGGAGAGCATGCTGACGAAGTAAGGCACCGCCTTCTCCAGCTGCACCTCGAAGGTATGATCGTCCACCGCCTTCACACCCAGAGTGTCGGCCGGCTTCTTGCCCGCGATGATGTCGGAGGCATTGATGATGGTCGGGATCTCCATGTACCAGGAGTAGGGAGAGGCCGTCTTGGGATCCACCGCGCGCTGGAAGGCAAAGACGAAGTCATGCGCGGTGACGGGATCCCCGTTGGACCACTTGGCATCCTTGCGCAGGTGGAACACGTAGTGTTTGTTGTCCTTGGTTTCCCAGGACTCGGCGACGCCGGGCAGGGTTTCGCCCTTGGGGCCGGAGGAGACGAGACCTTCGAACAGGTCACGCAATACGTTGGATTCGGGGGTACCTTCCACTTTCTGGGGATCCAGGGTGGCGGGTTCGGAACCATTGCCTTTCACCAGGGTTTGCTCGGGAGCAAGCTTGGTACCGGCGGGGACATCGGCGGCGTGAGCCAGGGTGGCGCCACCGAAAAGTGCAGTCAATAAAAGGGTATTAATAATTGTTTTTCTATGAGTCATTTCCATACTCCAACAAGAACATTCCATGCATTTGTTATCCACGAGACAAACACCTCGCTGCCCGCATAATTCCCTGACAATTCTGATAATGCAATAGATATCATCAGGAACAGGCCGCTTTCATGGTCAAAAAAACAACTTAAAACCATTTATTCAGCATTTAAATATCCCGAGACGGTCATTTTTCGTACAGGGCCGCTCGATTCTAGGAAATGACCAACAAAAAAGAAACAATAAAAAGCCGGTCACAAGGACCGGCTCCGACAAAAACGGACCTGGCTCACACCAGACCGGGGAAGACTCCCTTGATGCCCGCCACGATGATCTCGATGCCAAGGGACATCATGATGAGACCCATGATACGAGTCACCACGTTGATGCCGGTGTTGCCCATCAGCTTGAACAGCAGGGGAGCGGCGCGGAAGATGAGCCAGGAGCAGCAGGCAAACGCCACCACCACCACGAACATGCCGGCCATCTGGGGCAGGGTCTTCTGGCTGGCATAGACGATGGAAGAGGAGATGGCACCGGGTCCGGCCATCAGCGGCAGTGCCAGGGGCACCACGGCAATAGATTCACGCGCAGCCAGTTCACCCTTCTCCTGCTTGTTGTGCTTCACCTCCCCCAGCTTGCCCTGCAGCATGGACCAGGCGATCAGGGTGATCAGCGAGCCACCGGCAATACGAAACGAGGCCAAGGAGATGCCGAAACTGTCGAGGATGAGCTGTCCCATGCACATGGAGACCATCAGGATGATCATCACGGCAATGTGGGCGGTGGTGTTGGTCTTGCGTCGCTCCTCCGGCGACATGTGGCCCGTCAGGCTCACAAAGACCGGCAACAGACCCAGCGGGTTGATGATCGCGAACAGGCCGACGAAAAATTTCAGGTATAAAGAGAAGTCTATTGCTGCCATAGGCGCCATCCAGAACCAATACGAGCCACAAGGGGCCAGCCCCCAAACTGCGCGTAAATTTACACCATGGCTTTTCCCTTCTCCAATCAAATAATCTCACCCTTACCGGGGCTTTTTAGTTAGTTCCGCTAATGTATCGACAAAATTCAACATATCGGGTTGTTAAGGGAGAGTGGCCGCCATTAACATCGCCGGGTGCCATGGCAGCGCGTTATATCAACCCTCAGCCAAGAAACGATATTTTCGGCAAATGGCCCCTTGCTTCTCACCACACCTGCTTGCCGCCCCCACCCGCTCCTGTGACCCCGATTTTTGGCCTTTCTCACCCTGGTGCGGCGCCAGTGGGGCCGGCTCTGAAGAGGTGACGCGCTCCCTGCCACCGCCAGATGTGCTGTTTCGCCAGGGCGACTGGATGAAAACAACAACCCCTTTCTCAACATAAATGAAACGTCAGGGGGCTGGGCGTTCTGCCACCATCACGGCGATACCGCCTCCCCCCATCCCGGTCAAGGCGAGAATTCATCGGATCCCCTTCCCTGAGCAGATATTCCAAGGGCGCGTGACAGCAGCTCGTGATGCCAAGAAAGGATGACACACTCCCGTAACATAGTGGTGCGACAAGGGGTGAAACAAAATTTCTTTTGTTCTTTTGTTACATATGATCCAGATCAATCTTTTCTGACACATCCCGACCCTATAATCGAGCCAGAAAACAGTTTACTAAGGCATGTAAATACCCCGTTATGGTGATTCTCACCTTGACAAGGTGGCTATAATTGCCGGGCATTGCCAAGGTCTTACTAAGTCTTACTAAACAGTTTTCAAATCATCAGGAGATAAACATGGCAGTAACCAATTTGGCTGAACTGGATGCACTGGTTGCCCGCGTCAAAGAAGCACAGCGTCAATTCGCCAGCTTCTCGCAAGAGCAGGTAGACAAGGTCTTCCGCGCCGCCGCTCTGGCCGCCAGCAACGCCCGTATCCCCCTGGCCCAGATGGCCGTGGCTGAATCCGGCATGGGTATCATCGAAGACAAGGTTATCAAGAACCACTTCGCCTCCGAATACATCTACAACGCCTACAAAGATGAGAAGACCTGCGGCATCCTCAGTGAAGATGACGAGATGGGCACCATCACCATCGCCGAGCCGGTAGGCATCATCTGCGGTATCGTACCGACCACCAACCCGACTTCCACCGCGATCTTCAAGGCCCTCATCTCCCTGAAGACCCGCAATGCCATCATCTTCTCCCCGCACCCCCGCGCCAAGAACTCCACCAATACCGCTGCCAAGCTGGTACTGGATGCTGCCGTGGCTGCCGGTGCGCCGAAAGACATCATCGGCTGGATTGATCAACCCTCCGTCGAACTCTCCAACGCCCTGATGCGTCACGACGACATCAACCTGATCCTGGCCACCGGTGGCCCGGGCATGGTGAAGGCCGCCTACTCCTCCGGCAAACCCGCCATCGGCGTGGGTGCGGGCAACGTGCCCATCGTCATCGACGAAACCGCCGACGTGAAGCGTGCCGTCGCCTCCATCCTGATGTCCAAGACCTTCGACAACGGCGTGGTCTGTGCCTCCGAGCAGGCTGTCATCGTGGTCGACTCCATCTACAACCAGGTCAAGGAGCGTTTCGCGACCCACGCCGGCTACATCCTCTCCAAGGACGAAGCGGACAAGGTGCGTAAAGTGCTGCTGATCAACGGCGCCCTGAACGCCGACATCGTGGGCCAGCCTGCTACCAAGATCGCCGCCATGGCCGGTGTGACCGTGCCTGCCACCACCAAGATCCTCATCGGTGAAGGTCTGGAACTCTGCGCAGAAGACGAGTTCGCTCACGAAAAACTCTCCCCGACGCTGGGTATGTTCCGTGCCAAGAACTTCGAAGAAGCCGTCGAAATGGCCTGCGACATGGTCAACATCGGTGGTATCGGCCACACCTCCGGTCTCTATACCGACCAGGATCGCAATGCCGACCGCATCAAGTACTTCGGCGACAAGATGAAGACCGCCCGTATCCTCATCAACACCCCCTCCACCCAGGGTGGTATCGGTGACCTGTACAACTTCGCGCTGGCCCCGTCCCTGACCCTGGGTTGCGGCTCCTGGAGTGGTAACTCCATCTCCGAGAACGTCGGTCCCAAGCACTTGATCAACAAGAAGACAGTCGCAAAACGGGCAGAAAATATGCTGTGGCACAAACTTCCGAAATCCATCTACTTCCGTCGTGGTTCCCTGCCGATCGCCCTGGGCGACCTGGAAGGCAAGAAGCGCGCCATGGTGGTGACCGACCGCTTCCTGTTCAACAACGGCTATGCCGATGAAGTTGTTCGCCTGCTCAAGAAGCTGAACATGGAAGTGGAGATCTTCTACGAAGTGGAAGCCGACCCCACCCTGTCCGTGGTCCGCAAGGGCGCCGAGATGGCCAACTCCTTCAAGCCGGACGTGATCGTCGCCCTGGGTGGTGGTTCACCCATGGATGCCGCCAAGATCATGTGGGTCATGTACGAGCACCCGGATACCGCGTTCGAAGACCTGGCCATGCGCTTCATGGACATCCGCAAGCGTATCTACAAGTTCCCGAAAATGGGCGTGAAGGCCGAACTGGTCTGTATCACCACCACGTCCGGTACCGGTTCTGAAGTGACCCCGTTTGCGGTCGTGACCGACGACGCCACCGGCATGAAGTACCCGCTGGCCGACTACGAGCTGACCCCGAACATGGCCATCGTGGATGCCAACCTGGTGATGGGCATGCCCAAATCCCTGTGTGCCTTCGGTGGTATCGACGCCGTGACCCACGCCATGGAAGCCTATGTCTCCGTGCTGGCCAACGAATACTCCGACGGTCAGGCGCTGCAAGCCCTGAAACTGCTGAAGGACTACCTGCCCTCCAGCTACATCAACGGCGCCAACGACCCGGTTGCCCGCGAGAAGGTGCACAACGCCGCCACCATCGCCGGTATCGCGTTTGCCAACGCCTTCCTGGGTGTGTGCCACTCCATGGCCCACAAACTGGGTGCGGAGTTCCACATCCCCCACGGTCTGGCCAACGCCCTGCTGATCAGCAACGTCATCCGCTACAACGCGAACGACAACCCGACCAAGCAGACCGCGTTCTCCCAGTACGACCGTCCGCAGGCTCGCCGTCGCTACGCCGAAGTGGCTGACCACCTGGGCCTGACCGCTGCCGGTGACCGTACCGCCGCCAAGATCGAGAAGCTGCTGACCTGGCTGGACGAGCTGAAGGCCACCCTGGGGATCCCGGCCTCCATCCGCGAAGCCGGCGTGAACGAAGCGGACTTCCTGGCCAAGGTAGACCAGCTGGCGCTGGAAGCCTTCGATGACCAGTGCACCGGCGCCAACCCGCGCTACCCGCTGATCACCGAGCTGAAAGCCATCCTGATGGACACCTACTACGGCCGTCCCTTCATCGAGGAAGCCCCTGCTGCCGCCCCGGTTGCAGCCAAGGTCGACGCCAAGGTGGACAACAAGAAAAAATCCAAGGCCTGATAAACGCCACGGATGACAAGAGCCCGCGCACATGCGCGGGCTTTTTTGTTTGTCTATCTGTTTAATTTTGCTAGCTTGTTGATAGGCAAATTCGACAGAAGAGCTAGTCCATGGCGCTGATACAGGCCTCCATCGAGCAGTTGAGAGTCGGCCACTACATCCATCTTCCCACGGGATGGACGAGCCACCCTTTCATGTTCAACGCCTTCAAAATCAAGGACCAGCAACAGCTCGACATCATCCGCCACCTCGACCTGACCCTGCTGATGGTGGATCCCGACAAGAGCGATCTGCCGGTCGAGCCCCTGCTGCGGGCCGAACCCGTCCCCTCTCTTGAGATGAGCGACACGGGGGATACCACCTCCTCTTCTGAGGGCCCCACCTTCGACGAAAAGGCGTTCAGGCGCTCCCTTCGCATCGCGGACAAGGCGTTCGGTCAATCCCTGTCAGATCTTCGCGACGCCCTTGGCGCCCTCAACCTCAAACCGGACGAAGGCCTGGCCAACACCGCGCAGATAGTGCGCTGCACCGCCGCCCGTCTGGCAGAACACCAGGGGCCGCTCGGTCTGCACCTCATCCGCAGCCAGAACACGGATACCCTGCTGCAACACAGCCTGAGCGTGGCCTTCATCGCCATGCTGATGGCACGGGAGCTTGGCATGAATCCCGTCGAGATCGAGGAGACCGGTCTGGCGGGCCTGCTCCACGACATCGGCGAGCTCAGGATCCCGAGCCAGATCATCCAGAAGCGGGGGGAGCTCAGCAAGGCGGAGCAGAATTTCCTCAACATGCACCCCCAGTACGGACTGGAGATGCTCAACCAGTTGCAGGCTTTCGAACCCAGGATCCGCGAGGTGGCCTACCTGCATCACGAACGCCTCGATGGCAGCGGTTTTCCCCTCGGGATCAAGGGCGACAAGATCCCCCCCCTCACCCGCCTCATCGGGCTGGTGGACCACTATGACGAGCTGCTTCACCCGCGCAGCGGCCTCAACCCACCGGGACCCAGCCAGGTGATCGGCCAGCTCTACAAGCTCTCCCAGAAGAAGTTCGAGCAAACCCAGGTCAGGTTGCTGATAAAGGTGCTGGGGGTCTATCCGCCGGGTTCCCTGGTGCGCCTGGATGACGATGCCCTGGCCCTCGTGCTCTCCACCGAGCCCAGCATGCCCCTCAGACCCAAGGTGCTGCCCTACCTCAAGGGACAGCGACCGGAAGGGGTGGTCATGATCGATCTGCGGGAAGATGCGCGAAGCATCGTCGCCACCCTCAGACAGGAAGAGCTGGACGACGCGCAACGCGCCTTTTTCGGTCTGGGTCGGCGGGTCTGTTACTATTTCGCCTTCTGAGTTATCCCCAGAAGCTGGGGATAACTCATTGGACAAACCTGAATAATTGCTCAGGTCCCCTCGAAATCGTCCACCATTGGAGCTGGATAAAAAACGCCCAGCCGATGGCCGGGCGGAGCATGCCACCTCCGTGTGGCGTATCCGGTGGATACCTTCATGCTCGCATCAGCAATATCAAGCGGGCGCAGGTTACACAAATATCAATTTAACATGCTGATTTTATATGGTTTTATTTTTCCATTCTGGCAAACTGCCGCAGCGTTCAGCCCGCAGCCCGCATCAAGACGGGCTCAGGCTCATCCTGCGTCATGACAACGCCCGGCTCCGGCGTGGTGTTTGAGGAAGCTTTTTTATGCAACTAGTCCTCTCTCTGCTCCAGCAGATGAGCGTCAGCCTGGTCATCGCCTACCTTTTTTCCAAAAGCCCCCTGTTGCGTCCCCTGGCCAACTACTCCGTCAGGCTGCCCCACAAGGTGCTCATCTATGTCATCTTCTCCTGCTTTTGCATACTGGGAACCTATGTGGGCCTCGACATCGATGACGCCATCGCCAACACCCGGGCGGTCGGTGCCGTACTGGGGGGACTGCTGGGTGGTCCTCTGGTTGGATTCCTGGTGGGGCTGACCGGCGGCCTGCACCGCTATACCCTGGGGGGGTTCACCGATCTCGCCTGCGCCATCTCCACCACCTGCGAAGGCTTGCTGGGGGGGCTGGTGCACTGGCGGCTGATGCGGGCAGGCAGGGTCAATGACCTCTTTGCGCCCAGGGTCGCCTTCTTTACCACCTTCGTGGCCGAGATCATGCAGATGGTGATCATCCTGCTGGTCGCCACCCCCTTCGACAAGTCCCTGCTGCTGGTGCGCACCATCGCCACCCCCATGATCCTCGCCAACTCCTGCGGGGCGGCGCTCTTCATCAGCATGATCCGCGACCAGCAGCGGATGTACGAAAAGTTCTCCCGGGTCTTCTCCGCCAAGGCGCTCACCATCGCCAACCGCACCGTCGGCATCATGAGCCAGGGGTTCACTCCGGAGGCCAGCGGCAAGATAGCCCATATCGTTCAGGAAGAGACCGGCGTCGGCGCCGTCGCCATCACGGACACCGACAAGATCCTCGCCTTCATCGGCACCGGAGAAGATCACCACAAGCCGGGCACCCCCATCACCTCGGCGATCACCCTGCAAGCCATCGCCCAGAACAAGGTGCTGTTCGCCGATGGCAACAGCCAGCCCTATCGTTGCAGCATCTCCCCCCAGTGCCAGCTCGGCTCCGTGCTGGTGATCCCCCTGCAGGGTGACGAGGGGGTGATCGGCACCATCAAACTCTATGAGCCCAAGAAGCGGCTCTTCCTCAAGATCAATCACACCCTGGGAGAAGGGATCGCCAACCTGTTGTCCCAGCAACTGCTGGCAGGCCGCCTGGAGCAGCAGCAGCGCCTGCTGGTGCAATCCGAGCTCAAGCTGGTGCAGGCACAGATAAACCCCCACTTCCTGTTCAACACCCTCAACACCATCAGCGCCATTACCCGCCGCGATCCGGGACGGGCACGGGAGCTGCTGCTGCACCTCTCCCGCTTCTTTCGCAACAACCTCAAGCGCCAGAGCGGCCTGACCACGCTGCGTGAGGAGCAGGAGCACTGCCTCTCCTACCTGGAGATAGAGCAGGCCCGCTTTGGCGAGCGGCTCACCGTCATCAACGAGATCCCGCTCCACCTTGCCGAGGTGCAACTGCCGAGCTTCACCCTGCAGCCCCTCATCGAGAATGCCATCAAACACGGCATCTGCTCCCTGCTGGGAGAAGGGCGACTTCGCCTCTTCGCGAGGGAGACCCCCGAGGTGATCACCCTTTGCGTCGAAGACAACGCCGGGGCCTGGCAACCATCCGGCCAGGGGGATGGTCTGGGGATGAGCCTGGTGGACAAGCGCCTCAAGAGCGCCTTTGGCGAGCGCTATGGCATTGACGTCCAGTGGGAGCCGGAGCAATGGACCCGGGTCTCCCTGACGCTCCCACGACAACCCCGCACCACCGCCAAGGAGATGACATGATCCGCACTCTGATCGTCGATGACGAGCCCTATGCCCGCGAGGAGCTGGCAGAGCTGCTGGCCAGCGATCCCGACATCGAGATCCTGGGCATGGCGGGCAACGCCATCGAGGCGCTCGGCCTCATCCAGCAACTCAAGCCGGATGTGGTGTTTCTCGATATCCAGATGCCCAAGCTCAGCGGCATGGAGCTGGTGGCCATGCTCGATCCCCTGCCCCGTATCGTCTTTGTCACCGCGTTCGACGACTACGCCATCCAGGCCTTCGAGGAGAACGCCTTCGACTACCTGCTCAAGCCAGTGGAGCCGGCGCGCCTCGCCAAGACCCTGGCGCGGCTCAGGCAGGACATCACCCCGCAACCGGTCGGGCCCCTGGCCCCGACCATCCACCATATCCCCGGATACCTGCACAACCGGGTGCGGCTGCTCCCAACCTCCCAGGTGGAGTACGCCTTCTCCGATCTCGGCGGCGTCCATGTCGCCTGCCAGGGCGAGCTGTTTCACACCCAGCTCACCCTCAAGTCCCTGGAGGAGAAGACCCCGCTGCTGCGCTGTCACCGCCAGTATCTGGTAGCCCCGGCCGCCATCTTCGAAATCCGGCTGCTGGAGAATCAACTGGCGGAGATCGTGACCCCAAGCGGGGCCCGGGTACCGGTCAGCCGCCGCTACCTCAAGGAGCTCAAAGACGAGCTGGGACTGGAATAAAACGGGGCGCGATGTGCGCCGGATCACAGCGGGCAACCGCTCGGGTCGCCATGTCGCCGCTCACCCTCTTTCACCTGCCGTTAACAGAAGTCCCCACCTACACTGGCTGCGCACACCAAAAAATAACAAAGCAGGAGCGTAGCAATGATCTGGTTCTTCCTCTGTGTCGGCTTGTTGATAGCCGGCTACTTCATATACGGCAAATTCATCGAACGGATATTCGGGCCCAAACCCGAGTTGAAGACCCCCGCCATCACCATGGCGGACGGGGTGGACTATGTCCCCATGTCGGACAAGAAGGTCTACCTGGTTCAACTGCTCAACATCGCCGGCGTCGGCCCCATCTTCGGCCCCATCCTGGGTGCCCTCTATGGTCCGGTCGCCATGCTCTGGATCGTCTTTGGCTGCATCTTCGCCGGTGCGGTCCACGACTACTTCTCCGGCATGCTGTCGGTACGCGCCAGGGGCGCCTCGGTGCCGACCGTGGTCGGTGAGCACCTGGGCACCGCCGCCAAGCACTTCATGAACCTCTTTGCCGTGGTGCTCCTGATGCTGGTGGGCGTGGTCTTCGTCCTGAGCCCGGCGGGCCTGCTCGCCAACCTCACCTCCACCGATCTGGTCTACTGGATTGCGGCCATCTTCGCCTACTACATCCTCGCGACCATCGTCCCCATCGACAAGATCATCGGTCGCTTCTACCCCATCTTCGGCGCGCTGCTGGTCTTCATGTCCGTCGGCCTCATCATCGGCCTCATCGTCTCCGGCAAGGGCTTCTACAACACAGGGATGGACTTCTCCAACCTGCACCCGACAGATCTGCCGCTCTGGCCGCTGCTGTTCATCACCATCGCCTGTGGTGCCGTCTCCGGTTTCCACGCCACCCAGTCTCCGCTGATGGCGCGCTGCATGCAGAACGAGAGCTCCGGTCGCTTCATCTTCTACGGAGCCATGATAGGGGAAGGGATCATCGCCCTCATCTGGTGCACCCTGGGTCTCTCCTTCTACGACAGCACCGAGGCACTCAACGCCACCCTGGCCAGCGGCGGTCCCTCTGCCGTGGTGCACGAAGTCTCCACCAGCCTGCTCGGTACCGTGGGCGGCATCCTGGCGATCCTCGGCGTGGTGATCCTGCCCATCACCTCCGGTGACACCGCGTTTCGCAGTGCCCGCCTCATCGTGGCGGACTTCCTGAACCTGACCCAGAAGCCCATGGCCAAGCGTCTGCTCATCGCCATCCCCATGTTCATCCTTGGTTTCATCATCTCCAAGGCCGAGTTCGGGGTGATCTGGCGCTACTTCGGCTGGGCCAACCAGACCACCGCCGTCATCATGCTGTGGGCTGCGGCCGCCTACCTCATCAAGGAAGGCAAGCTGCACTGGGTATGCACCATTCCCGCCATCTTCATGACCGCAGTGGTCATCACCTACCTGGCCAACGCCCCTATCGGTTTCGGCCTCGAGATGAATGTTTCCACCATCATCGGTCTGGTGAGCACCGCCCTCATCACCCTCGCCTTCCTGGTAAAATTCAGGCCCTCCCAACTGAGAGAGGCCAAAGAGAGCTGAGGCATCAGCTTCTCTTCATGACAAGAGGCCCGGCATTGCTGCCGGGCCTCTGCTTTTTGTGGTCACTCCCTGGCGGGGGGCTCGGCGGAATCGGGCGCCCGGGCCGGCGCCTGATACCACTGCTCCCTGGCCACCAGCACAGCCTGCTCCGGCTGGGCAATGAAGTTGGGGGACATGATCTGCACCCCGAACTCGTTGAAGACATCCTGAATATGGCCATGGAGCTCCGTCTTGACCACTGCAGGGAGTTCGCTTGCCTTCATTCTTACCTGCAACTCGTACTCCACATACCAATCCTGCAGATTCAACTGCCGCACCAAGGGAGCTTCATCCTGATTGAGCCGGGTGCAACGCCGCGCGGCCAGCTCCAGCATGGCATGTACCTGACGCCAGGGGGTGTCATAACCAATGGTCACCTTGGTCAGCAGGGCCACCCCCTTCTCGCCCGCCAGCCGTGTCAGGTTCACCACCTTGCCCCCCACCACCACTGCATTGGGCAGCGTGACCTCGTGATCCTGGCGCGTCACCAGCTTGGTCGAGAGGGCGTTGAGCTCGCTCACCATCCCCTCCACCTCGCCGATCTGCACCAGATCCCCTGGCCGCAGTGCGCGGGAGTAAATGAGCACCAGGCCGCTCATGGCATGGTTCATGATACCGGCCGATCCCAGTGTCACCATCAGACCGAAGAAGACGCTGATCCCCTTGAAGGCATCGGAATCCGCCCCCGGCAGATAGGGGTAGGCCACGGTCAGGGCAAACAGCCAGATCACCACTGACAGCAGTCGCCGGGTGGCGCCTATGGTTTCGGCGTGCAACCCCTGCACCCGAAACTGGCCACGCTCGATACGGTCGAAGAGGATGGCCAGCATCTTGATGAAGAAACGGGTGATGACCACGATAAGCAATACGGTCACCAGACCGGGCATGGCGGCAATCATGCCCTCCAGCATGTCGCCACACAGGGCAAACAGGGATTCCCCAAGCCGATCGCTCCAGGCCCGGGTCTGGGGGAACAGGCCGAGCACATAGGTCAGCCAGCCATAGGTGAGCATGAAGATGAGCAGCAGAGTGATAAGGCCGAGCAAGCGGACCTCGACATTCCCGGTGACCTGACGCCAGGAGTGGGGGATCAGCCCCTTCTGCAGCAGCAGGCGGTTGGCCAGCCACTTTCTGATTCGCCGATGCCCCCGCTGCAACAGCCAGATGAGGCCGAAGAAGATCAGGCTGGCCACCAACGCCAAACCGACGGCCTTGACCAAATAGGGGGTCGAGTGAAGCTCGACATACTTGATACGCACGCCGTCGAGCCGATGCCGGACGCGCTCGGCCGCCTGATCCAGGGTCAGCTCGTCGAATTCATCCAGATCCCCTTCCAGCAGCACCAGAATGCGCTTGCCATTGACCAGAAACTCCCGGCTCTCCTGGCCGTGCCGGGAGCCTTTCACCACGGCCACAGGCGTCATGAGGTCGCTTGGCTCCATCCGCTGAACTCGCTCATGGGCCAGCCGTACCCTGGCCGCCCCATCCAGGCTGCCATATTTAGCCGTCAACATGACGATGGGTTCATGAAGCAGGACCAGGGTCTGTGCCCGCTCCTGCACATTGGGCTCCATCCTGGGCTCGGCGGTCCAGCCGAGGCGGGACCACAACAGGCAGATCAGCAACAGACCAAGCCGCCATCCTTTGCCACTGCACCATTCGTTCATCAGGCTCACCTCTCACCTTGCTCCGCTCGGACATCCATTGCTGTTTGATTTTATCTAACCAAATCAATTTTGTGTGATAAACAAGCAACCGATGAACCATGCCTGTACCGGTATGCCAACTCTCCGATTGCAGACTTGCACCGACGGAATATGCTGTCATTATTGCCGAAGCCTCGACTCGATAATCGAAGCATTGTTTGCGACTCAGACGGGAGAAATCTATGGTACTTGACTACATTGCCCTGGGGATCCTGGTGTTTGTCGTCTTGGTCATGTTCTATGGCATTATCGTCATTCACGATATTCCATATGAAATTGCCAAGCACCGTAATCACCCACATCAGGACGCCATTCACGTGGCAGGCTGGGTCAGCCTGTTCACCCTGCACGTGCTCTGGCCCTTCCTCTGGATCTGGGCCACGATATATCGCCCCGATCGTGGCTGGGGCTTCACGCAACGACTGCAACATGACGAAACCGAGATCAGCGCGCTCAAAGAGGAGCTGGCCGCGCTGCAGGCTCGCATGACCACGCTCGAACAGACCGACAAATAGGTAACGCCCCATGGACCTGCTACTTATTCTCACCTATACGGCCCTCTGCATAGGTATTTTCAAGATCTTCAAGATCCCGCTCAACAAGTGGACCGTGCCGACCGCCGTGCTAGGTGGCGTCATCATCATCGGCACACTCATCATGCTGATGAACTACAACCACCCCTATTCCGAGCTGGCTCGCAACTATTATGTCTCCACACCGGTCGTGCCCCTGGTCAAGGGACGTGTCACCGACGTCCCGGTCAAGCCCAACCAGCCGGTCAAGAAAGGGGATGTACTGTTTCGCATCGACGCTGAGCCCTTCCAGGAGAAGGTCGCCAGCCTGACGGCGCGCCTCGCCTCCAACACCGATTTTCTGAAGGCTCTGGACGCCCGCCTGCGCTCCGCCAGCCTGGACAGGGATCGCGCCCAGGAGCTGATGCGACGGGGCATCGGCAAACAGCGCGACCTCGACGTCACCCAGGCCAACGTGGATGACATCGTCGCCCAGATAGATCAGCAGAAAGCGACCCTCAATGACCTGAGTGCCCAGCTCAACATCGCCAAGTACGATCTGGAGCAGACCGTGGTCTACGCCCCGAGTGACGGTCATGTCGTGCAACTGGCATTGCGCCCGGGCATGATTGCCGCCCCCTTCATGTTCCGCCCCGTGATGACCTTCATTCATGAAGATGCCAATGCCTATGTCGGCTGGTTCTGGCAGAACAGCATGCAGCGGCTCAAGGCGGGTGACGAGGCCGAAGTCGTGCTCGACGGCATTCCGGGTCGCATCTTCAAGGCCAAGGTGCAGTCCGTTATCCCGGCCATGGCTCCGGGCAACATCCAGGCACAGGCGGGTCTTATCGATCAGACTTCGGCCCAGGTACCGGGTCGCCTGCCCATCGTGCTCGAGATCACCGATCCCGAGTGGGCAAACTACCAGGTGATCGCGGGTTCCAGCGGTCAGGCCGCCATCTATACCGAGCACTTCCACCACGTGGCCATCATGCGCAAGATCCTGATGCGCATGGGTAGCTGGCTCAACTACCTGTTCCCCTTCCACTGAGGTCCCTGACCTGCACGGGCCGGCATCTTGCCGGCCCGCTTCCTGTCAGCACGCCCCCCTCGCTGCATTTTCCCCGCAAGATCCCTATAATGGCGCCACCTTGCGCCACAGCCGTTCCCCATGTTCGTTCTCAGACCCTATCAAACCGACGCGGTCAACGCTGTCATCAGCCACTTTCGCAAACACCCGGATCCCGCCGTGGTGGTGCTGCCCACCGGGGCCGGCAAGAGCCTGGTGATCGCCGAACTGGCCCGCAAGGCCCGTGGCCGGGTGCTGGTGCTGGCTCACGTCAAGGAGCTGGTGGAGCAGAACCACGCCAAGTACGAGGCCTGGGGACTCAAGGCCGACATCTTCGCCGCCGGGCTCGCACGCAAGGAGGCGAGCGCCCAGGTGGTGTTCGGCTCGGTGCAGTCGGTGGCGCGCAATCTGGAGGCCTTCGACGGCGCTTTTTCGCTGCTCATCATCGACGAGTGCCACCGGGTCTCGCTCGATGACGACAGCCAATACCATCAGGTGATCGAGCATCTCAAGGCCGCCAATCCGGCCCTCAAGATCCTCGGGCTCACCGCCACCCCCTATCGGCTGGGGCTGGGCTGGATCTACCGGCGCCACTACCACGGCATGGTCAAGAGCCACGGCGAGCGGCTGTTCGGTGACTGCGTGTTCGAACTGCCCCTGCGCTTCATGGTGAAAAACGGCTACCTGACCCCGCCGCGCCTGGTGGACGCCCCCATCGTCCACTACGACTTCAGCAAGCTGGTGCCGCGGGAGAACGGCCTGTTCAGCGAGGCGCAGCTCAACGGCGAGATCAAGCGCCAGGAGCGGGTCACCCCCCATATCCTGAGCCAGGTGCTGGAGTATGCGGCCGACCGGCAGGGGGTGATGATCTTCGCCGCCACCGTCGAGCATGCCCGGGAAATTCATGGCCTGCTCGGTGCCAGAGGCCAGCAGGCCGCCCTCGTCACCGGCGAGACGCCGGGACCGGAGCGCGACGCTCTAATCAGTGCCTTCAAGGCGCGCGAGCTCAAGTTTCTGGTCAACGTGGCGGTGCTCACCACCGGTTTTGATGCCCCCCACGTCGACCTCATCGTGATGCTGCGTCCCACCGAATCGGTGTCGCTCTATCAGCAGATTGTGGGACGGGGCCTGCGCCTCTCACCCGGCAAGAGCGATTGCCTGGTGCTCGACTACGCAGGCAACAACTTCAACCTGTTTGCCCCCGAAGTGGGGGAGCCCAGGCCCCACGCCGGTACCGAGCCGGTTCAGGTACCCTGCCCCGCCTGCGGCTTTGCCAACACCTTCTGGGGCAAGACCGACGAGGATGGCAAGGTGATCGAGCACTACGGCCGCCGCTGTCAGGGACTGTTTGAAGATGACGAGGGCAACCGCGAGGAGTGCGACTACCGCTTTCGCGCCAAGATCTGCCCTGGATGCGGCGCTGAAAACGACATCGCCGCCCGCCGCTGCCAACGCTGTGACCAGCTGCTGGTGGACCCTGACGACAAGCTCAAGGAGGCCCTCAATCTCAAGGACTGCATGGTGATCCGCTGCGCCGGTTTGACCCTGAGCCCTGGGCGCGGCAAGCAGGGGGAGCGGCTGGAGGTGACCTACCACGACGAGGATGGCCTGACCCTGACGGAGTACTTCCCCTTTCACTCCCGGGGTGCACAGCGCTTGTTTCAACAACGCTTTGTGCGTCATCATTGGCCCGCCCCGGGCCTGGAGCCCGAATTCACTACCCTGGCGAGCGTGATGCTCGCGGCAGACCAGTTCCGTCACCCGGATTTCGTCATCGCCCGCAAGTCGGGACGTTTCTGGCAGGTGAAGGAAAAAATATTCGATTACGAGGGGCGTTACCGGACTGCCAACGCCCCGGCCTGACCCCATGGCAGGCGATACCCGGCAGTCACCCGGTTTGATTATCGGGGCGGTTTCTGATGCCGCCCTTTCGTTCAGTTAGAGGATCCTATGCAGCGGCTGTTGATTGGTTTTTGTGCTCTCTTTTCTCTGGCGGTCCAGGCCGCCCCGCTGACCCCGCCCAAGGGGGGCCAGTACGCCGTCATCGTACAGGGCAACAATGGGGTGGAATTTGCCCGTCACGCCGATGACATGATAGCCCCCGCCTCCACCATGAAGGTGTTGACCGCGCTCGCTGCACGCCTCGAACTCGGTGCCGACTTCCGCTTCGCCACCGACATCCAGGCCCAGCCCGGCGCCAAACAGGGCACTACCATCAACGGCGACATCTGGATCAACTTCGTCGGCGACCCGACCCTGTCGCGCATGGATCTGGTTGCCCTGTTCAAACAGTTGGGCGTCACCCGCATTCAGGGCAACGTCTATGTCAACACCGGTGCCTACAACGGCTATGAGCGTGGCAACGGCTGGTCCTGGGGGGATCAGACCCTCTGCTTCGCCGCTCCCGTCTCCTCGGTCATCATCGACAAGAACTGCGCCTACGGCACCATCACCGCCACCCAGATTGGCAAGCCTGCGGTGGGCAACGTGGCCAGCGGCGTGCCCATCGGCATCGGCGCCGACAACGTGGAGGTGATGAGCTATGGCGACATGGCGCGTCAGTTCTGCGCTCTGGAAGTAGACATGGCCAAGGGCAACTTCTACGAGCTCAAGGGCTGCATCACCCCGAACAAGGAGCCACAAGGGCTGCGCTTTGCCATCCATGACGTGGAGGCCTGGGGCTGGGACAACATCCGCTGGGCCATGAACCGCGCCGGGATCAGCCACGACGGCCTGCTGCGGGTCACCCATCAGGCCCCTGTCGGTGCCCAGACCCTGGCGACCCACTACTCTGTCTCCCTGCCGGTGATGCTCGCCAAGATGTTGAAAAAGTCCGACAACCTCTACGCCGATACCTTCCTCAAAACCGTGGGGCGTCACTACTACAACAAGCCGGGCAGCTATCGCAGCGGCACCATGGCGGTGCGCGCCATCCTGACCAAGCACGGCATTGACCTTGGCAACGCCACCCTGGCCGACGGCTCCGGCCTCTCCGCCCACAATCTCATCAGCGCGCGCCAGATGTTGTCGGTGCTTAACTTCATCCAGAAGAACGATGCCGAGCTCGACTTCATCAAGCTGCTGCCAAGCTCCCAGGTAGACGGCACCCTGGCCTGGCGACGCAGCGTCACCGCTCCCATGATGAAGAACAAGGTACACGCCAAGACCGGTACCATCACAGGTACGTCGAACCTCGCCGGCTTCATCGACACCGCCGGTGGCCAGCGCAAGGCCTTCGTGATGTTCCAGCGCGGTCTCTCCCAGGATCCGGCGACCCACGAGCGCTACCGCGCCAGCAAGGCGCCCTGGCCCTGGACCGTCTTCGAAAAAGGCGTGCTGGAGAGCATCTACCAGCAACAACCCATCCAGATCGTCGAGCAGTGATAGACGGGCTGCCTTGCCGGCAAGGCGGCCCGATTCCCCGGCCTTGGGGGACGCTGGCGCCATCATCAGCAGTGGGCGCAATCGGAGATGGCGAACGTAAGCATCGCTATTTTCAGCTTTGACTGACAGGGCGCCACGGCTATGCTGTGCCCAGCCTCGTCTCAATGGCCTTCTTCAACGGCTTGTTTAATGGAGAGAAAAGATGTTTGTAGAGATTTTTGGTCGTCCCGGTTGCCCGTATTGCGTGCGTGCCAAGCAGATTGCCGAGCAACTGACCGAGGAGCGCGATGACTTCGAGTTCCGCTACGTGGATATCAACGTGGCCGGGCTGACCAAGGACGATCTCGCCGCCAAGGCGGGCAAGCCGGTCACCACTGTGCCGCAGATCTTCCTGGATGAGCAGCACATCGGCGGCTGCACCGATTTTGAGGCCTATGCCAGAGCCAATCTGGGTCTGTAAGCCCCGACACCATGAAAAAAGGCGCCTCTGGCGCCTTTTTTCATGTCGCCAAGCCTGCCTCAGGCCACCGGCGTGAAGCGGCTCACCACCTGTCCCTGATGTTCAATCCACTCCATGAACATGGCGACGGGGCGGGCATAGACCTGACCATCCTGTTCGGATTGATAGATCACCAGCTGCTCCTGGGTTTCGGTGTGCAAGGCCAGGGCCAGAACCTGGTAATAGCCCCCCTTGAAATGGCGGTAGCGACCGGTGGCGGGTGCCTGCATGAGTGAACCTCGAGAGCGGGAAGATGAGCCCCCGTGCCTGCGTGCTCCCCTGGCAGACCGACGGGTCGGGGCCTTTTTTACCCCAGCCAATCGTGCCAGATGGGGGAGATATTTCAATACACTCATGTTGCTTTATGAATCTGCCCCTCATCTTTCACTAATCTACCAAAGAGAGGCAAACGATCATGCTGAATTTAACATTTCAACAACCCTGTTTCAGGGGTAAATATCAGGGATTTATTCCATAAATTAGATTGTTCTAGCATTCAATTCTGTGAAGAATAGGGGCAGAGAAATTTGATACTAAAAACAGCTTTTCTGCCAACGCGCCCCACGGGGAAGGAATCACGCTCACCATGTTCACTATCGACAAGTCGCACAAGCTCGACGATGTCTGCTATGACATCCGCGGCCCGGTGCACAAAGAAGCTCGCCGTCTCGAAGACGAAGGTCACCGCATCATCAAGCTCAACATCGGCAATCCGGCCCCGTTTGGCTTCGAAGCACCGGAGGAGATCATCAAGGATGTGATCCTCAACATGCCCCAGAGCCAGGGCTACTGCGACTCCAAGGGGCTCTTCTCCGCCCGCAAGGCGGTGATGCAGTACTACCAGCAAAAAGGGATGCGCAAGGTCGACATCGACGACATCTACATCGGCAACGGTGCGAGCGAGCTCATCGTGATGGCGATGCAGGCGCTGCTCAACAATGGCGACGAGATGCTGGTGCCCTCCCCCGACTACCCGCTCTGGACTGCGGCCGTCACCCTCTCCGGCGGCCATGCGGTGCACTACCGCTGTGACGAAGGGGCTGACTGGTACCCGGATCTCGACGACATCCGCGCCCGCATCACCCCGCGTACCCGCGGCCTGGTGCTGATCAACCCCAACAACCCGACCGGCGCCGTCTACGGCAGCGAATTTTTGCTTGAAGTGATCGAGATCGCCCGTCAGCACAACCTCATCATCTTCGCCGACGAAATTTACGACAAGATCCTCTACGACGATATCTCCCACACCAGCGTCTGCACCCTGTGCGACGATGTGATGGTGGTGACCTTCAACGGCCTCTCCAAGGCCTACCGCGCCTGTGGCTTCCGCCAGGGCTGGATGGTCATCACCGGTCCCAAGGGTCGTGCCAAGGGCTATATCGAGGGGCTGGAGATGCTGGCCTCCATGCGGCTGTGTGCCAACGTGCCCATGCAGCACGCCATCCAGACCGCCCTTGGGGGCTACCAGAGCATCAACGAGCTGATCCTGCCGGGGGGCCGCCTGCGTCGCCAGCGGGACAAAGCCTGGGAGCTTTTGAACGAGATCCCCGGTGTCTCCTGCGTCAAGCCCAAGGGGGCGCTCTACATGTTCCCGCGCCTCGACCCCAAGGTGTACGACATCCGCGATGACCAGAAGATGGTGTTCGACCTGCTGCAGCAGGAGAAGCTCTTGCTGGTGCAGGGCACCGGCTTCAACTGGCCGGCGCCGGATCACTTCCGGCTGGTGTTCCTGCCCCGGGAAGAGGAGCTGGAAGAGGCTATCGGTCGCCTCGCCCGCTTCCTCAAGGGCTACAAGCAGTAAGCAAGGCTCATGAAAAAGGCTCCCGCGGGAGCCTTTTTGTTGTCTGTCGTTTTCTATCCGCGCCATCAGTCGTGGAGCAGGGCCCCGGCCACCAGCACCGCCATGGTGATGAGCCCCACCCCGATGATGAAGGGCAGCACCCAGCGCACGAAGCGATCGTAGGGGATCCTGGCGAGCGCCAGCCCCGCCACCAGGTGGGCGGCGGTGGGGGCAAACAGGTTGATCCAGCCGGAGGCGGACTGATAGGCGGTGATCACCAGATCCCGGGAGATGCCGGAGAAGTCCGCCAGCGGTCCCATCAGCGGCATGGAGACGGTCGCGAGCCCCGAGGTGGAGGGAATGAAGAAGCTCAGGATGATGTGCACCAGATAGGCCATCAGGATGAAGACCGACGACGACAGCCCGCTCACCAGCCCCTCGGCCCAGTGCAGTATGGTGTCGATGATGACGCCGTGCTCCATCACCACATAGATGCCGCGCGCCACCGCCACCACCAGGGCCACCCCGATGAGATCCCGCGCCCCGTTCAGGAAGGTCGCCACGTAGTTGGACTCCGGCATCCGGTTGATGAGGGCAATCAGGATGGAGGCGCTGAAGAAGAGGGTGGAGAGCTCGTCGAACCACCAGCCCAGGGTGGGCAGCAGATCGATGCCCAGATCGGACCAGGGCACCACCGCATAGATCATCAGCAGGAAGGTGCCGAAGAAGACCAGCATGGTGAGCTTCTGCTTGCCGCTGAAGGCGAGGTTGCTGCTCTTCATCTGGGAGAACTCGTCGTCATAAACGATGTCGGCCAGCACGGAGCGGGACTTGTCCTGCTGCACCTGCCTGGCGTAGCGCATCACGAACCAGGAGGCGAAGATCACCAGCAGCAGCCACTGGATGACCCGTAGCCCTATCCCCTCACCGATGGGGATACCCGCGAAACCGGAGGCGATGCCGGTGGCAAACGGATTGACGGTGGAGGCGAGCACCCCGACCCCGGAGCCGAGCAGGATGATCCCCGCCGCCACCATGCGATCGAAGCCCGCCGCCATCATCACCGGCACGATGAGTGCCCAGAAGGCCACCGTCTCCTCCGCCATGCCGAAGGTGGAGCCACCCAGGGCGAACAGGGCGATCAGCACCGGGATGAGCAGCCGCTCGCGCCCGGCGAAGGTACGCACTATGGCCCCGACCCCGGCATCCAGCGCACCGCTCTGCATGGTCACCGCCAGAAAGCCGCCGATGATGAGCACGAACAGTGCCACGTCCGCCGCCTTGTGAAAGCCCTGGATGGGCGCCTTGAGCACATCGAATACCCCCTGGGGTTGGGAAGGGAGCTCGGTGTAACTGCCGGGTACCGGCAGCAGTCGCTCGTCACCGCTGTAGTCGGCCACGGCCGCTGCCGCCACCGGCTGCTGGGTCTTGGCCGTCACATAGTTGTATTTGCCCGCCGGCAGCACCCAGGTGAGGGCCGCCATCAGGGCGATGATGATAAAAAGCAGGGTATAAACCGTGGGGAGCTGGCGCTTCTTGGGCGCCTCATGGGATGTGGTCATGACTTTCGTACCTCGGCGGTGCCGTCTGTGATCCGGACAGCGCAAGCCTAGCGGGTTTGTTCGGGGAAAAAGGTGATCGCGGATAATAAACCTGAGGCAACAGGTTGAGTCTGCTGCAAAAAAACAGGGCCCCGCAGGGCCCTGTCTGTGCTGGTGACCGACTTACAGCTCGACCACGTCGAATTGCACGTCCGGATTCACGTCCGCATCGTAGTCCACCTCGTCCAGACCGAAACCGAACAGGCGCAGGAACTCCTGCTTGTAGCCGGTGTAGTCGGTCAGTTCACTGAGGTTCTCGGTGGTGATGGAGGGCCAGAGATCACGGCAGGTCTGCTGCACGTCTTCACGCAGTTCCCAGTCATCCATGCGGATGCGTGCCTGCTCGTCCAGCGCCATGTCGGCGCCGTACAGGCGGGTGCGCATCATGCGGTCCACCTGCTCCATGCAACCCTCGTGGATGCCCTTCTCCTTCATGATCTTGAAGGCCATGGAGATGTAGAGCGGCATCACGGGAATGGCAGAGGAGGCCTGGGTCACAACGGATTTGAGCACGGCCACGTGGGCGGTCCCCCCCTTGGCAGCCAGATCGCCACGGATGGCGGTGGCGGCGCGGTCCAGATCTTCCTTGGCTCGGCCCAGGGTACCATGCCAGTAGATGGGCCAGGTCAGGTCGGTACCGATGTAGGAGTAGGCCACGGACTTGGCGCCGTCAGCCAGCACACCCGCATCGCGCAGAGCCGCCATCCACAGTTCCCAGTCCTGGCCGCCCATGACGGTGATGGTGCTCTGGATCTCTTCCTCATTCGCCGGCTCGACGGTGGCGGTGATGATCTGATCCTTGTTGGTGTCGATGGCGGTGGAGGTGTAGACCTCGCCGATGGGTTTGAGGGCTGAGCGCACCACTTCGCCGGTGTCCGGCAGCTTGCGCACCGGAGAGGCCAGGGAGTAGACCACCAGATCGATTTGACCCAGATCCTGCTTGATGAGCTCGATCACCTTGGCACGGCACTCGTGGGAGAAGGCATCGCCATTGATGCTCTTGGCGTAGAGGCCGGCCTCTTTGGCGGCCTTGTCGAAGGCGGCGGAGTTGTACCAGCCGGCGGAGCCCGTCTTGGTCTCGGAGCTCGGCTTTTCGAAGAAGACACCGATGGTGGCAGCTCCGCTGCCGAAGGCTGCGGCAATGCGAGAGGCCAGACCATAGCCGGTGGAAGCGCCGATCACCAGCACCTTCTTGGGGCCATTCTCGATGGCGCCCTTGGCTTGGGTGTAAGCGATCTGGCGACGAACATTGGCTTCACAACCGACCGGGTGGGTGGTGGTGCAGATAAAGCCGCGAACCTTGGGTTTGATGATCATGTGTTGTCTCTTATCCGTTTGATGGATGAAATCGGGGCATAAGATACCTCATTGCGGCCCGTTATGGTGCTCTGATGTGTTGAACTGCGGGGAAACAGGCAGGGATCCTGTAGCCCGCCGCGAAAAATGAAAAACACTTCTGGGTAAAACGATAAACAGAGCTCGGCCGCATTTATCAAACTCGGTGAATCAGAAGCCACCAAGTTTGAAAGACGCTTAACAGGGGTTTAAACCTCGACTTCATAGGTGGGTAAATCAGGGGCGGGCCCTATGATAGCACCACTCTGATAGAACGCCTTCTGGCCGATGGCCACCCCTCCCCCTCGCACGATCACCACGCCCCCGCCTGGGGTCTCCAGCGTGGTGCTGGTGCCCGTCGTTGCGGTGACGGTACCGACCAGCAACGGGTCGGCACCGGGGATCAGCTCCTGGAACCGCTTGAACAGGTTCATACAAATCGCTCCACACTCAGTTGCTGGCGCACCGTCATGGCTCGGCCCTGCATTCCAGCCGCGACCCTGACCCCTCGGTTAAAGCCCTTCCAGCCATCAACCGCGATCAGCGCCCCGGGCAGGATGAGTCCGGTGTCGCTCGAGAGCGGCAGTTCGATGGTCTGGGTGCGCCTCGGCATGGTCTTGGCCAGCCCCACCACACCCTGGGCGCGAGCTGCCACCACATCGCACACCAGCGGGTGGGTGATGGCCGGAGCCTGCCGATCCCCTGCCGTGCCTTGGCGCAACACCCGGGCATTGATGCCCTGATGGCCACCGCTCACATAGATGCCGTTCGCCGCCTGCCCCGGCTGGAAGTCGCTGCCCAGCGTCGTGATGATGGCGCGGGGGATGGCCACGTCTGCCAGCGCCCCGTCGAGCTGCCAGGGTATGGTCGGATAGCGCGGCTTGATGACCAGGTGCCGCTCGCGCTGGTGCGGCAGCACGAACCCACCCGCCGCCTCGGCCAGGTACTTGATCGCCTCGATGGGAGTCTGGCTGTCGAGGCTGAAGAAGCCGCCAGGTACCAGCCAATCCGGCGCCTGCCAGTCCAGGGTCCACCCGAACGGCAGCAGCGCCTCTGCGAGCTGGGCCATGGTCGCCGCCCCGATCTCGCTCACTGCCTGGGGTAAGACATGAGTCGGTGACAAATAGGCCGTGCGAGAGCGCCCAGTCAGGGTCGCCGACTCGCGGGCAAAGCTCTGGCTCGACTGCCAGCCATCGCACACGCAATCCCACTGCTGGCCGTTGACATGGATGCTTACCTCCTCCTCGTCAGTCATTTCGGCCGCCGCGATGCGCGGGATCTGGGCCGTGAACTGCCAGGCCCAGGAGTCGGTATCGAGTTCGATGCTCAGCGAGGTGGCGGGAATGTCGAGCCCGTCCCTGACTCGCACTATCTGTGCTGCGTTGCTCACCAGGTAAACCCTCCGGGTTGGAATAACGATGTGGGCCTGCCCAAACCAGACAAACTCCAGGGAGGCATCCCCCCTGGGTCGGCTGAATGCCAGTAGCCCACTGCGGTGGCCTGGCTCGGGGGGAATAGGTGGCTTGGGGGGGAGAGAGAGACCCCAAGGGGGCTGCATCGCCTCCTCCCACCTGTCCAGCCAGCCCTTGTGCAACGGCAGGCCGGGCTGCCAGCGCTGATCGCGCAGGGTGACGCCGAGCGGGGTGGCCTCCTGCCAGCTGCCTGGCTGCCATACCTTGTCCTGGCGCGGGGGGTTGCGAAACCCACTCACCTGCCAGCGCCCCACCGGGGCCCCCTCGACCCAGAGCGAACGGGTGACGACATGACCAGGCGGCAGGCTGTCGAACCCCTGGCCATGGCTCGTGCCCAGCGGCAGGGCCTCGTCAAACAGCCCCCGCACCGGCTCATCGTGGCGGGGCATCTGGTCGCTGAGATCCACCACCACCGCCATCAGCGGGCTGGCCTCCTGCCAGTCGGCCTGACAGGTCGCGGGGGTCATGGCAGGTCGTTGCCAGTCGTCGGCCACCGCCGTGGTCACCAGGGCGGCCCTGTCCCAATCCCCCGCGTTGGTGTGGCTAGGCCCCCTGAACACGTTGATGTCATGGCCAGCTTCGAAGTCGTGCAGCACCGCCTGGACGGTGCTGGCCAGGGTGGCCTCGATGACCACGGTGGCGCTGACGGTGGTCACCGGCGCCGCCGGTTCGGCGGTCAGGTGGCCGGGGTGAACCAGCCCGGCCGAAATGCCAGGTACCGGCGCGGCACTCTGCCCCTGCAGCGTGGCGGGCAATATCAGGCCAGGGGAGCAGGCGAGCGAGGGCGGCAGGCTGGCCCCCCGCAGCACCGCCAGCCAGCTCGTGACATAGGCCGCATTCAGTTCGAGGTGGCCGCCGCCCTTGCGAACTTTGCTTAGCTCCAGATTGCCGTCTGTGGGTCTGGCCATGGGTCGCTCCCCTCGGGCTTGGCTTAGGGTTCGGTGAAGGTGGCGGTATTGATGCGCACCAGGGCGCCGGTGAACAGCTCACTGGCGGGGATCTCGATGTCGGCGCTGCTGTCGGGTGGACCCACGTCGAGATCCGCCACAAAATCGCCGTCCCGGTTGGCTATCCGCCCCCAGGAGTGGACCCCGCTGGCGGTGACCAGCTGCTCGGCCAGGGGCTTGAGTGCCAGCACCCCACCCGACACGCTCTGGGCGCAGGGGTGGGGGAACTGCAGCGTCACCAGCAGCACCTGGTCGGTGATGGGGACCCCCGGGGCCGGGCGAGTGCCGGCATAGATCTTGAGGGTCGCGGGACCCGCGCTGCCCTCGTCGATGGCGGCGGCCAGTAGCTGGGCGCGGCTGGTGCGCAAGGGATCTGCAAAGGTAAACATGGCCGCTCCTTACTTGAAATACGGGGTGGGGGTGAGCAGGTCGGCCGCCACGGGGGCGTAGTAAAACTCGAACGTATCCTGTGCCATGACCAGATAGCGGTTGGTCAACAACAGGTGATCGAATCGGTAGTTTCCCTGCTCATCACTGAACGTGATGCCCTGGATGGCCAGATCGCGCCCCAGCAGCACCACCCGCCCGCCCGCCACCCCCTCGCCGTTGATCGTCACCTTGCTGGCGATATAGCCGAGCAAGAGGGGCGACTCGGCATGGCGAAGGGTGGTACGACAGCGACCAATGTCGAGGCGGGTTTTCCAGTCCACGGCGGGGGGCGAGGAGACCGCCCGCCCCTCCGGGTTGATATAGGTGGCCGTGACGGTCAGTACCCTGCCCACGGCGCTATCAGGCAGCACGGTGTTCATCGCCATGGCCCCGTAATGTCAAAGCCGATCAGCCGTTCGGTATTACGGTATTCGGTATAGGAAGTTCCACTACCCGATTCCGTAGATCCAGCCGTTGCCGACAGATCCATGGCGCCGGCAGCTTTGAGAATGCGTAACAACGATCCAGGTTTCGCCGGATCGTGGGCAATATTGTAACGCCACAGCCGCAGGTCGTTTTGCAGTGGCGACAGCACCCCCGGCAGGAACCCCCGGATGGACTGCGCGGTTTGCTCCACGATGGGGATCTTTCCGTCGTTGAAGTAGACCCCGCTATCCGTGGCATTGGGGTAGCCCACCCCCGCCTGATAGGGGCAACCGAAGGTGTAGCCGATGCCGAGCAGCAGGCAGTTGTCCGAGCCTGGCAACTGATGGTGCATCCTGGCAATCGCAAAGAGACTTCGCCGGTTGATGAAGGCGATATTGCTAGACGCCCCTACTGCCCCTACCAAGGACCCAAATTGCAACACATCGTTAAAAATTGGGTAGCCGGTGGTTGATGCCAGCCTAATCCCCCAAGCATAGGCAGTCGATTGAGCTGGGGTCAGGATCCCGGTCAACACGCAGTGATAGTTGTCGTTCGGGCGAATGCTGTTGATGTCACCAAACATCAGCGCGGCAGGAAGTAAAACAGCTTGTCGTCGGCCACCAAATCCCACTGCTGCTCGCCGGTGGCATAGGCATGGGAGGCGGGCCAGGCGAACTCCTTCACCAGGGTGTAGGTGTTCACATCGGTGACGTTCTCCACCATCTGCGCCTTGGCGTAGTAGTAGCGATAAGTCGCTGTGCCGTTCCAGCCGGAAAACGCCGAATTGTCGATGCGCAGCCGCAGGGCAGTGGCGTCGGATGCGATACGCTTGAACACCGCCACCGTGTTGGTGCCATCGACAAACTCCAGCTCCCAGCCTGCCGGAGCCACCTTCATGGTGCCGCCGGCCCCCACCGCAGACGGGGTGCCGACAGGGGCAAAGGTCACCGTGGTGGTGGTCACCGAGAGCACGCGATACTCGCCGTTCCAGTTCAGGTTGACGCCCTCTATCGCCACGATGCTGTCTGGCAGGAAGCCGTGGGCCAGGGCGAAGGTGGCGACCGCCAGGCCGCCGTTCAGGGTGATGGACTGGATGGGATTGATGTTGAACCCCGTGACCAGGCAGGCTTTCAGCACCGAGATCAGGGTGCCCGCCGTGCCGTTGCCGGTATCGGTTGACAGCAAGGGGGCCCCCCCCATTGCCTCGCTAAACCATTTGACGGGATGGGCCATGGTTGTCTCCTGTGAGGTGGCTCAGGGTGGGGCACTCTGCCCCACCCGGTTAAGTGGCTGGCGCGTCACATGGGTGCAGGCCCTCGGCGCCGTCACTTTCCTGCACTGCTACCTGTCAGCGGTTGACGTTGCCGCGCAGTTGCAGCTCGAACTTATCGGTCTCCTGCGCTGCCACCGACTGCAGGATGGTGCGGATCACCCAGAGCGGGTACGCCGCCGCCTGGGTGGTGAAGCGCAGCACGTTGCCATTCGCCCAGCCTGCCCCCCATCCCCGCCTGTCCAGCCTGAAATAGGGCTGGCCGTTGTTGGGGTTGATAGGGGCCAGGTCGGTGTTCACGTCCCTCGCCGCAATCTGGCCCACATGCTCGCCGACCAGCACAAAATTGGTACTGGAAGAGAAGATGATGGCCCAGCGCTCCTGCAGGGTGGCGCGGTTGGTGACCTGGATCGGGTAGTCGGTGTCGTTGTACTGCGCCGTGGACTCGTCGCCGTCCCGGTAGTCCTGCCATTTGTTGGTCCAGGTTTTCTGGTCGAACAAATTGGTGTAGCGCGCCCACAAGTCGCCGATGATGAGCGCGCTCGACACCAGGGTGTCGGCGGGTTCGTAGTCGTGGGACAGGGGCCTGGCCAACTGCAGGCGGCCCGAGATCTCCACGTCAGTGACCAGGCTCATGTCCTCGACGCGATGCACCACGTAGAGGGGTTCGGCGTAGCCGGTCAGGCTCAGCGGGTTGGCCAGCGTCACCACGCCGCTGTCGAGGTTGACGCTGTAGAGCGACGTGGCCAGCTGCTTGCCGTCCTTGTCCTCCACATGGGCGTAGGCCAGCCGCACCCGACCGGTGTTGAGCTGCTGCCCCGCCGACACCCCCATGGGGAACGCCGCCTTGCGGGTACTGTGGATCACCACGATGTAGCCCTTGCGGATGAAAGGCACCCGGCCGTCTGACGGCAGCCGCACCGGATCCAGCCCGATGAGATCGGCATTGAGCGGCAGATAGCTGAACACCACGCAGTTGAACCGGATGGTGTCGGCCACCACGCTGAGCGGCCGCCAGATCTTGCCGTCCTCCCCCACCAGTTCGGCGTCATACCAGGGCTCGGCCTCGTTGCCGGCGGCCGTGACCTTGCGGCCAAAGCGCGCCGTCACCACGCCGGTCTGGTAGTTCACCCGGCCATCCATGTCGGCGGTGGTGAAATAGCCGTCCCCATCTGCCGTCGCCTCGATGCGCCGGCCGGTGGCGGTGTTGGCGCTGATGTAGAGGCTGCCCGGGGCCACGGGGGCGCCCGGGGTGCGGAAGGTCACCATGTCCACCGACTGGACATTGAACGAGGTGGCCAGGGACTGCAGCGACGGCTGGGCCCCCTGCCCCGCCGCCCAGTCGGCCAGCACCGCCAGCCCGTTGCTGTAGTCGATGGTGCCCGCCTGGATGCCGGCGCCGGTCGCCGGATCCGGGTCCCGGTAGAGCAGCCCCTGCCGGTCCACGTAGGTGGACCCGCCCAGGGTGAAACGCATCGAGCCCTCCAGGATCGCCTCGGAAAACCCGGGGGTCACGTCGATGCGCAGTGCCTGGGCGGTCAGGGTGGCATTCTGGGCCAGGGCGCTGTTGTTGTTGCGGTAGGTCACATCGACCCAGCCCCCCTCGCCATCGGGGAAGGTGTACGCCGTGTTGTGGTACTCGATGCCGGTCATGGTCCAGCGCTGCACCGCCACCTGGTTGTTGCCTACCCATTTGGTGCCCACGGTCACCCAGGCATAGGTCGGCTTGGGCAAGGGGGCACTGCCATCCGGCATGAAATGCAAAGTGCCGGCAGCGTAGTTGATGGACCCCAGGGTGTTGCCGCTGGCGTCCTTGAGGTTGCCCTGGCCGTCATCCAGCAGGGTGATCACTGGGTCGCGGGTCTGGATCACCAGCTCCTGATCATCCACATCGAACTTGTGATAGAGCGCGTTGAATTTGACATGCACCGACCCGGGGGTCAGGTTGGTGGCCCCGCCGCCTGCCCCGTCCAGGGTGATGGAGAGGTGCCCCACCTGGCCGGGGGTACTCAGGCGCCCCGGTTCAACGTGGCGCTCGGTCACCGGCTCACCGTACTGGTACTGGGCGATGTACTCCTGGCCCAGCGCCGGCAGGGTGATGTGATCGAGGATGATCACCCCCTCGGCATAGTTGATGGTGCCGGTGATGTTGCCGCGCAGGCGCCCGTCCCCCACCGCATCGTTGGCCGTTTGGCCGCTGCCCCAGGTCAGGATCACGCTCTTGGGGGTGATGCCGGTGTGGGGCAGCTGCCAGGCGCTCTTGCTGATGCTGATGGCCTGGCCGCTGCGGTTGGTGTAGTTGACCGGGGTGGCCCAGCTGAACAGGATCGCCGTGTCCACGTCCGGCAGCGCCCCCAGGGTCAGCATGACCGAGCCGGTGGCGTGGTTGACGACGCCGGACCCGTAGGACCTATCCGCCCCGAACAGCTCGCCACGGCCGTTGTCTTTCAAGTCGTACCATTTGCCTTGCGCCATGTACGACACCGTCAGGGTGCCCGGTGCCGGGGTCGGCAGCAGGGTGATGGTGTAGGCATAGCCCCGGTTGTTGGCCTTGATGTCGATCCTGGCCGTGTCAGCGATACGGGACGGGCGAGACGCTGGCCAGAAGCTGATGGTTTTGCTGGCGGCCCCGTAGTTCGGGCACTGGGCGTTGAACTCCATCTGCCCCCGGCCATAGTCGATGGCACCCACCACGGACCCGGCCACAACCAGCTCGCCCCCCTTGTCGGTGATGACGGCTGCACCGATGGTGATGGTCAGGGTGCCGGGTTTCACGCCTGTGCCGAGGAACAGGCCCCGGCTGGGGGCAATGCTGACCACGGTCGAGAAGCTGACCAGGCCCTTGCCCGAATCCACCAGGCTGGCCATTTCGCCAGCCGCTGTAAGATCCACTGCTGGGGTCTCGGTGCGGGCAGAAGGCACGATCTGGGTAAAGATCGTCTTGGCCCGCACCTGCATGGCGCCCAGGTTCACCGCCTCCGCCAGCTTG
Organism: Aeromonas sp. FDAARGOS 1418; assembly: GCF_019048585.1. Classification (NCBI taxonomy): domain Bacteria; kingdom Pseudomonadati; phylum Pseudomonadota; class Gammaproteobacteria; order Aeromonadales; family Aeromonadaceae; genus Aeromonas; species Aeromonas sp. FDAARGOS 1418. The sequence continues at coordinate 3,662,918 of NZ_CP077387.1, forward strand.
GTGGTGGCGAAGTAGTTGGCGGCATCGGCCACCACGGTTTCCCGCAGGGCGGTTTTGACGTTGGTCACCACATCATAGGGGGTCGGCTGCTCCCCCTCGAAGGTGTAACGCAGCGGGTCCGCCAGCTTGCAGGTCACCACGTTGCGCGTGAACTCGGGCACGTTGGGCACCTGGAACTTGGCCAGCTGCTGGGTGACTTCCAGCACCCGCACGTACTGCTCGAACTCCCCCGCCTTGCCCTCGTTGCCGACCAGCACCAGAGTCTCCCCCACTTCCGGCAGGCGCACTTCGACGCGCTGGAAGAAGCGGATCGCCCGCTGGCCTTCGAGCTGGGTGTCGTACAGGAAGCCGCGCCACTTGGGACCACGGGCCAGATAGCGCTCCAGCACGTCTCGGGCATTGGCGCGGGTGTCGTGATGATCCCGGGTGTTGATGAGGCATAGCCCCACGTTCGGGTCAGCCGGGGGCACCTGCACGATGATATGGGCACCCCGATAGGTGTCCGTGTCATCCGTCTGCACCGCCAAAAAGGCCTTGCGCATGCTGACCACCCCATAAGTGCGGTCGAGATCGCTGATGTCCTGAAACAGGCCATTGTGCTCGCCGCTCACGATCTCATGACCGGTGATGCGGCCGCCGCCGTCCGTGGTGTCAGTCAACCGCTGACTGGCCATCAGTTTGATGTCGCCGGAATGAATGGTCATCGGATCACCTCGGTGAAGTTAAGAGTCAAGGCATAGGGCTCACCCGCCTCGGGGTCAGCCATCTCGATCACGGGGGTGGCCACGACACCAGGGCGCCGCCAGACCACCTCCCGCTGCTGCCCATCGAGAAAAGTGAGGGTCATCAGCTGGGCCACCTGCGCCTCCAACGCTTTAAGCAAGAGCACCGTGGCGCGGGGGGCATGGCCCACCAGGGTGATGGGGCGTCCCTCCGGCGTGGCCGTTTCCTCAACCAGGAGAGCGCCAGAGAGCGTCGGCGTGACAACCTGCTCGACGGGCGACCAATCGAACTCGTCGCGCCAAACGAGATCATCGGGCAGGAACAGCCCGTTTAAGGTGACGTTCATGAGCGCAATCCTTGCTGCTTAAGGAGGTTGATAAGGGCGGCAGCATTGGCCTCATCGGCCTGAACTTCGGCCCGGGCGGAGCCTGATCTCAGCTCGATGATGATCCGCTGGGGCTGCCCCTGGCTGAACGAGGTTTGGGAAGATGGCCCGGCTTGACTGGTGGCCAAGGTGGTGGTCTGCGCCTTCTCTGCTTCCTTGGCCTGGGCTTTGCTCAGTTCCTGCTGGAGCTTGGTGCGCATGGCCTCCATCTCCTTCTGGAACTTCTCTGCGTACCACTTGCTCCACTCGCTATAGGCAGGGATGTCCCTGACCTTCTGGCTGTAGCGGGCCAGCTCCTCTTCCACGCCTGCGAGGGTGTTGGCCAGGGCATCGGCATTGCCCCGCAAGTTGTTGATGTCCACGGTCTTGTAGAAGAACGAGCCGGCGCCCACGGTGCGGGTCACGTCCCCTCGGCCCCCACCGGCACCGCCCCCACCACCTGCAGAGGCCACAGCATTACCGGTCTGCTCTGCCTCTTTCTGTACGCCGCGAAGGCCGGAGCGCATGGCATCGGTGGCACTCTTGGCCTTGGCGGCGGCCGTGTCGAAGCCATCGCCGATCGCCGCCACGGCGGTCTTGGCATCGCCGCTGCCCCCCTTCACCTTGTCCATGGCAGCAGCGGCGATAGACATGGAGCGGGTGATACCGTCCCCGGTCAGTTGGCCCTGCTTGGTCATCGCCTGCATACGCTCGATCACCGCATTGATCTCGGCCTTGTTCTTCGCCTGGTTGAATGCGGCCGCCAGGTACTCCTCACAGGCCGCCGAACTGGAGCCACTGTGCTGCACCAGGGTATCCAGGGCGCTGAGTGTCTCCTTGAAGCTCTCACCGATACGGCCATTGGCCCGCTCGAAGTCCAGACCCAGGGTCTCGGCTGCCTTGCCAAGGGTGGCGGGGATCTCTGCCGCCGTTTTCCTGGCCACGGCATTGATTTCATCCAGGTAGTCGCGGGTCTGCTTGGCCTCGGTACCGAGCGCCTGGACGGCGGCGGCCCCTTGTCGCCAGCTGCCGGTGGCCTCGTCGTAATGGACCTTGCCCTCGGCCACGGCCCTGTCCATGTCTTCCACGCTGGTGATCGCGATCCCTAGCTGAGCCGAGAGCGCCGCCAGCTGGCCATTGAGCTGGGCCTGGGTCTGCGCACGCAGCGCCTGGGATTCTCGCAGCGCCAGCTCGGCCTGCATCCACTCCTTGAGGGCGGTGGCCAGACGGATGATCTGGAATATCGACTCGACAGTGACGGCGGCCAGTAACCCCTTGATCGCCATCCCAAGGGCTTGCATCCCGATAGAGGCGGCGGCCGCCGCCGTCCCTGCCGTGGTCATGCCACCCGCCGCCGTGGCCGTCGCTGCCGGCAGGGCGATGAACTGGCCGTAGAGGCCGCGCAGATCGGCAATCCAGCCCGCGATTTTCAGGCCATACCAGGCCTGTGCCATCACCAGCAGGGCATCGCGCCAGGCATAGACGGTCTGGATAAAGGCCTTGATGGATTCCCCAAGCCCGACGATGCCATCGGAGAGGCGCTGAGCCCACGCCTGCAGGCGGCCATCCTTGGCCATCGCGTCAAACTCGGCGTTGAGCTGGGCCAGCTGGTTCTTGAGCCAGGTCAGCGCCCCGTTCTCCGCCACCATGCGGTAGAACTTGGCCAGGTTATCCTGGGCATTGGAGATAAGCCCCGAGAGCAGGCTCATGTTGTTGGCGGCAGCCCCGCTCGACTGGGCTGCGATCTCGTTCATCAGCGCCTGGATGGTGTCCCGGCCGAGTTTTCCCGCTTCCGAGAGCTTCTGCAGTTCGGCGGTATTCTTGCCGGTGACCTGCTCCAGCAGTTGCCACACCGGCACACCGCGCTCGATCAGTTGCAGGATCTCCTCCCCCTGCAGCTTCTGCTTGGCCCAGGCCTGGCCCAGCGCCAGGGAGATGCCCTGCACCTCCTCGAAGCCGCCGCCGAGCTTGTAGGCCTGATCGACGATGCCCTGCATGGCGCCGTTCATGGGGTCGATGCCAAAGGCTTTGAGGCGAACGAAGACCTGGGTCACCTCGTCGAGCTGCAGCGGGGTGTTCTTGGCGAAGTCCAGGATCCAGGCGGAGGCCTCTTCGCCACCGGCAATCGACCCCATCACCGCCTTGAGCTGGACGCCAAGGCGTTCGGCCTGATCGCCGGTCTGGAACATGGCCATCAGCTGGGTGGTGAGGGTCTGGATGCCGAACCAGGTTCCGGCCAGGGCCACCAGGCGTCCGGTCAGGCTGCCGATGGTCCCCTGGAAGCCGCCAGCCCCTTGCGCTCCCTGCACCAGGGAGCGCCCCAGCCGCTCGGTCTGGGCCGCGCTGCCCCGCAGCTCCCGCTGCAGCCTGGCTTGCTCCTGTGCGAGGTTGCGGGTATCGAGCCCGGCTTGGGAGAGACCTGCATGCAGGCGACTATGGCTGGCCGCCTGGGCAATCAGCTGGCGCTCCAGCTGCTTGACCTCGGAGGCCAGCAACCGTTCCTGCTCGGTGAGCTGGCGGGCGCTCCCTGCCGCCCCCTGCTGCTCGCGGCGCAGTTCGGCCAACTTGTCCCGGGACAGTATGGTGGCCAGTTCGAGCTGGGTCAGGGCCTGGCCGCTGGCCTCGAACTGGGCGATCAGATCACGCTGCTGGGTCAATCCTTCCAAGGTTTGCGCCAGGCGCTCGGTCTCGGCGGCAGTCTCGGTCGAGAGGGGCCCCAGCTCCTCCACCTCACCCGCCAGCGCGGCCAGGTCCTCGCGGCCGGTGACCTTGGCCGCCAGCTCTAGCGCGAGTTTCAGGGTGGAAGAGGTGGACATAAGGGCATTCCGATCAGATTCAGACATGCCCCATGATAGAGATTGAAAAAAGCGTCTGTATTTATTACAGGTTACTGTTCATATTGGCAGAATATATATGTAAATATAACTAGACTGGTAAGCTGTATTTACGAAACACCAATACAATCTTAAACAACAAGGATGATGAAAATATCTTAAAAAACAGACTATGGATTGGGTTGATAATTACTCTTTCACCCAGAATAGTGACTTCTAATTTATGAGTAGGATCAATCACATATGCGCTCATAGCTAACAATTGATCTAGCGATTGATAATAACCAAATAAAACCAATAGTAATGGAACCCCACAAACTAGAATAGCAACAGGTCTAAACAAACTTGTTCCATGAACAGATACTAAAGATGATATTTTTAGAACCACCCAACTAGACAACACACTAATAAATCCAGATGATTTATTTTCATGACCCATTTTTTCTATTACAGGCAAAGATCGTTCTTTTCCTAATCCAACCAAGTCAAAGATGATTGTAATAAAATATGTTAAAAAAAGCGCTAGCTTACTACTTAAAATAGATAGTGTTACATCATACTCCTTCCTTCTAAAGAAATAGAAATTATCAACATCTTTATTTTTTTGACTAAGGCTTTTTAACTGTCTATAAACTGATTGCTTTTGTTCAGCTTCTAAAGAAGAATCTTTCCTATAATTAGCATGACTAACTTCGATATTGAATGGCCAGCTTACACCCTCAGTTAATAATTCATCTAGCTTGGTGTTTATAAAACTTACCTCAGTATTGGTGAGGTCACAATTTGAAATCACAAAGCAACTCATGAGCGATTGATAAAAAACCAAACTTTTTATCGATGAAAAGCCTGCATTTTTAATAAAAAACTGCGTAACTTTGTTGTCTGTCGCACCCGCTATTTGAAATTGTTGATATATTTTTGAATTTTGCAAATCAATATTTACACTTCGTAAACTATTGCTGCGTGCATCAAAGTATAGCGACCCTATATTACACTCTGAACTCAATGTTATTCCTTTGTAATCACCACTGAAATGCAATGCCTTACTATTTAACTGCCTAACTGTAACCGTACTTTGAGCACTTGATATAATGTTCACATCATCACGAACTGTGGCCCCATGTATGAACAGCTCATTTACAAAACCAAAACATTTGATAGCGGTTGAAATTAATGAAAAAAACTCTAATCGATTAGATTTTGTATCTTTCAAAAAAGATATAACATCAAACCTGCTAGGCTCAAAACCTTCAGGGTAAGGTACCCTCCCGAAAGTAGGAGACGAATTAAATATTACTCTATTGTAAACCCCAGAGACCGAGACTCCTTTAAATTCATTCCCGTACTCGAATCTCAGCTCGGTGCTTTCATTTTCTGAGTATATTGTCAAATCTGAGTCATTAGTACATGACACGAAACCAATGTCAGATATTTGTTTTGGGATTTCAATTTTATCAATTGAAAGATGGCAATTAAATATTATTATTTTTGTCTCAGATGTTACGTCTTCAAAAATTTCTTTTGATGTTTTTATCGACTTATAATCCAAAATAAATATATCATTCATTTTCATGTCTCATATTCACTCATGCTGGATATAATTCCATTTAGTGAAAATTAATTACGAATCAATTACTTGCAATTATGTACATAATTGCATTCAGTATGCCTTTTCTCAGTGATAAAGAAAACTAGAATTCATTCATCGCTCAATAAGGAACGGCGGGTCTCCCCGCCGCTCTTTATCCCCGTCCCCCGATAAATCACACCGCCTCCGGCCGATCCACATAGAAAGGCGCATCCTCGCCATCCAGGGCCAGCAGCTCCCCCTCCAGCTCGATCTCGATGGGCTTGTCGCTCAGGAAGTCCACCGCCTTCTTGGGAGCCAGGCTGGCGCGGGGCACCGTCAGCAGGATGGATTCCCCACTGATGACACTGCGCCCATCCAGGGTCAGCTTCGCCTTCACCTCCGGCTGCACGTTGCCGGCGATGCGGGTGCCGGTGATGGCGTTATAGCTGGCACTGACGGTCACGGGCCCACCGTCTGCCACCGCCCCCGCCTTGGTGGCCCGAAGCAGCCCCAGGGCATAGTTGATCTCAAAATCGGTACCGAGCACCAAAGAGGTGGTCCCCTCCTTCACCACCAGGCCGGTGGCCGCGAGGTTGGTCTTGCCCAGGCTCACCCATTTGGGGTGCGCCAACAGGGTCACCGGCACCTCGGTCAGCGTCCCCGCGCCCTGGTTGATGGGGCTCTCCAGCCCCATAAAGGCGGCGGCCAGCAGCACAGGCGTGATCTCGCTGGTCTTGATGTTGACCGTAGCAGGCTTGGGCACGAAGTAGCTCTCCCGCGCCTGGCCCAGCTTGTGCTTGCGCTTGCTCGGGATACTGATCTTCTCGCTGTCCGGTTTGACTTCCAGGCTGTTGACGTCCACCGGGCCGATCACCCCGTTTGAGACGTTGTTGGTGAAGGTCTCGATATAGAGATCCCCTTCCAGGTGCAGTGTTTCGCTCATGACCGTTCTCCCTTGAATTTCACTGTCGTCTTGAAGGCAAGGGGCAGATAGACCACCCCACCCTTGTAACTCGGCTTGACCGGTGCGCTTTCACGCCGAAAGGTACTGTCACCGCAGGCCCGACCGGCCACGGCCTGCAACATGCGTCCCAGCCACACCCCGGCGCTGGCTTCCTTGGGGGTGGCTCTATGCACCAACACCAGCAGCCAAACCTGATCGAACGCGCTTTGTCGCCCGCTTTGGCTGGTCTCGCTCTCTCGCTCTCCCTGGTAAATCACATGGATGGCCGGGGTGTGCTGCCCCAGGTTGGCCACCGCCTCCAGGTCGGTGGCCACAAACACCTCCTTGAGCCCCCGGGTCTTCAAAGGCAGCAGCAGCTCGCGCAGCCGCTCCCCCGCAGCCAGGTAGTCGAGTTCAGGCGTGGGGGCACTCATAGGAAGCCCCCAGTTCCCCGGCCAAAGACCCGGCCATCGGACTGCAACTGAGCCAGGTTCAGGCTCTCCACCTGCTCGCCGTCGGCCGCCAGCCCCAGCGCCAGCTCCCCCTTGCCCACCGACTTGAGGAAGGCCAGGGCCGCCTCATTGCGTTTGGCAATCTGCTCCGGCGCCTGCTCGCCATAGAGGCGGTGGCGGGCAATGTCGGCGCAGATGGGGACCAGGGCGCTCGGGACATGGGCCAGCGGCAGCGGGTAGCGTCCCGCCAGGTAGCCGTCGATCAGGGCGCCGGCGTCCTGCAGTGCGATGGTGATGGCCGCACTGTCCAGCTCGCCGGCCGGGGTCATGGCGAGGCGCAACAGCTCCGCCTCGCCAAAGCGGGTCACCATGTCGTTGACGCTGGCGTACATATCAGGCGTCCTCGGCCATGGGGTCGGTAGGCGGCTCAGTGGTGACGCCAGCCTCGTCCTTGACCGGGTATTGCACCTCAATCGCCGCAATGGCAGCCGCCAGCTCGGCCTTCTTCATGCTGGCGGCGCCCGGGATCGCCATCTCCACGGCCAGTTCGCGCAGCTCATCGACCTTCATCTCGGCCAACGGGGTGACCTTGCCATCCAGGGTGGCGACGCCCGCCAGATAGCCCGAGCCGATCAAGCCGCCCACTGCTGCGTCCAGATCCCCGTCCGTCTGCGGTGCATCAGCCGTCGCAGGGGCGACGTCTTGACCCAGGCGGGTGACCACCAGGCGCGGATCGGCCTCCAGGGTCTCGCATTGCACAGACGACACAGCCAGCTCAGACTTGCCAGGTGCAATCGCCAGGCCCGCGCGAAAATAGACCTGACGAACCGTTGATGTGATGCCAACTCGAATAGCCTGTTCCATCTCGTGTTCCATCTCATGTTTCCCTCTGTCTCGTTCAATCCAGGATCCGGTTTAAACGGGGGTTAAACGCCCACACTCGCTCGTTTAACCCCGCCGTTAAACAGCGCTTACAGGTAGTCCGCCACCACCAGTTCCAGCTTGCCCTTGAGCTCGTTGCTGGAGCTCTCGGAGAGCTCGCGCTCCAGCATCTGGGTCGCCAGCTTTTCCAGGGAAGCCGGCACCACCAGCAAGGTCGGCTTGATGCCGAGCTTGCGGCCACCGTCCGCCTGGAACTCCCGCATCCGGCTGAAGGCATCCCACAGGTTGTCGGGGGTCAGGGCCCGTTTGTTGGCGAACGCCAGTTGCCAGAAGCCAAAGCCGGCGGCATCGCGACAGTCCACCCCGTAACGGAACTCCTTGCGGGTGAACACCGCCTCGTCGTCAACCTTGGTCATGGCGATAAGCTCGGGGGACTTGCGATCCTGGAAGATGATCGGCTTGAGGGCGCGGCTGGTATCGAGCAGGAACCAGGGCTCGCCGGTATAGGCGCCATCCACCACCAGGTTGGCCACCAGCGCCGGGGTGCCGGTGCCATCGACCTTGGGATAGACCGGGTGATCGGTATCGAAGAAATACTGGGCGTCGTAGCAGGGTGTGGTGAAACCGGCTCCCAGCAGGCCGAAACAGAGCTCGTCGGGATGTACCCCGGCCGAGCGCCCCATCTCGGCGAACAGCGGGGCATAGATGCCCAGCTCATCGTCCGCGATATCGTTGCGATCGACGGCCACGGTGGCTTCGAAGTCTTCGTTGACGATCTGGTAACCGTGGGTCTTCATCGACTCGATCACCCGATCCCCGACCCACTTGCGCAAGCTCGGGAACTTGCCGAGCCAGCCATAGGTGTTGGACTTGGTGGTCGATTTGATCACGGTGGCGATCTTGGTGTACTGGGTCGGCGCCTCGCTCTTGGCGTCTTCAAAGTTCTTCTTGAAGCCGGTGAAGAGGGACTGCAGCAGCGCGGGTGTAATCATGGCCATGGTCTATTCCTTCTCTGGTTAAACGGAACTGCCTTCGCGTGAAACGGGGCTTGCTCAGGCCTTGGCCTTCGCAAAGTCCTCGTGGCTGATGCCGAGCTGGTCGGCGGCGTACTTGTCTTCGGCCGAGAGCACGGCCTCGCCCTTCTTCTCCGGCAGGGTGACGGCGGCGGTCTGGCTCGCCGTGAGCGCGGCGATGGCCGGGCGCGGCTCCAGCAGGGCCTTGAGGGCGGCCACCCCCTTCTGGGCGGCGTAGGCGGTCAGGTACTCCTCTTCGGCCGCCACCACCTTGCCTGCGGTGCGGGCCTCCTTGATGAGGGTCGCGGCATCGGTGGTGTCCACCAGGGCGGTCAATGCCGCCACCTGGGTGACCAGGGCGTTATAGGTCGCCACCGGCACGAATTGCGCCAGGTCAACCTGACCTCCTTGTTGTACTGACGTCGTCTGTGCCTTGAGGGCGGCCAGAGCGGTCTTCTCGGCCGAGAGCGCGGCCTCCAGCTCCGGCGCCTTCTTGGCGCTGGCCTGCAGGCTGTCGAGCTCGGTGAGCGCCTTCTGCAGTTGCTCGTCGGTCGGGTCACCGGTCAGCTCGATGCCGAGCTTGGCCAGCAGCTTTTTCAGCAGTTCATTCATGGAGTTCTCCTTGGTGAGGGTGGCCGGCTGGCCGGGTTGAATCAGTTGGGCACTCAAGGCCGCCAGCGCCTGCATACCCACCACCCCGGGATCGTTGGTGATGGCGGTCATGCGCAGCTCCAGGGGGCGGCCCTGGGCGTCATAGGGGAAGACGGCAGAGAGGAATCGATACTCTTTGGCAGCGACCAGGGCGGCGGCCCGCTCGGTCCAGCGGGGTTTGATAAAGAGTCCCTCCCCCTCGCGCCACTCGATTTCGTCGCCGTTGTACCAACCGGCCGCCGGGGCTTCCTTGCCCGTCTTTTCGACATTGAGGGTCTGGTGGTCGTAGTCGATGAGGATGTCTTGGCCGAGCGCCTTGGCCCGGTTGATCAGGGTAGTGGCGATGGTCTTGTCGAGCTGCCAGTGGCCACCAGGCACATCGAAGGGGCGGCCATCCCTGGCCTTGAACGGGCCGACCGGCAGCAGTTGATACCAACCGTCATCCTGCTGGTTAAGCTGCGCATCGAGCACGGCCAGCCCCAGGGTGGTGGGTCTGGCATTCAAGATGGCCACGGCAATCGCAGATGGGGGCATCACTCTCACTCCAGCTGGTCACAGCAAAAATCACTGGAGCCAGTGTCAGGGAGGTGAGCGAGGGGTGGGGTTTATGGTGGGTTACTGCAACAGCAGGGGGTGCCGGTACTGTTTAAGGGTGTTTAAACACCGTTTTGCTGGGCGAAGAGCGGACGGGCCATGCCATCGCACTGGCCCTGTCCCCGCAAACGCGCCCAGAGGCTTAGAGCGCGTCCGCTGTCAGATAGCCTTCCAGCGTCTCCAGCACGCTCTGCTGGTCTGCTTCCGACAACCCCAGATAGGGGCGCTCAGGCAGGTTGATCTCGGGGCGGCCGAACTGGTGGGCGGCGCCGTATGCCAGCGGGGTACCGAAGTAGAGGGCCAGGGGATCGGCCTGATAGTTGAGGGTGTCACGCAGATCGTCGTTGAGGCGCAGCACCTCGTCGGCATGGCGTGGCTTGCGGGCGCGGTACTTGTCCGAGAGGGGGGCCCAGGGCTCCCCTTCCGGGGTCTCCTGCACATCCCAGCGATCCCGGTGGGAGAGCGCCAACCCCTCGCCGATATCCGCCAGAGGCTCGCTTAAGTCGCCGGTGCGCTCATAGAGCCGGGCCAGCAACTCATGGGCATCGGCCACCCCGTGATGGCTGATGGCGATAAAGCTGCCCGCCATCAGACATCATCCTCGAAGGTGGTCATAAAGTGCAGGGCCTCCTCATCGGCAGACAACATAGCGGCCTCCCAGAGATCCCCCAACATATCCGCCTCTTCGCCACGGGCTTGTTCACACAAGGCATCCAGCGCCTTGGCCTGTGCCAGGGTAAAGGGGCCATCTTCTGCCAGCAGGGCGCTGGCTTGCTCCAACAGGGTCATCCTTTCTCTCCTTTGCGGCTGGCGGTCGTGGCCTCGGCCAGCATGGCCTCCACCCGTTTGGCCAGTTCGGGGAAGTGCGCCACCATGGCATCCCTCGCCAAGACCCAGGCGGCAAACGCCTCGGCGGCGGCTTCCATCCTGGTCTTGCCGGCATACTCCGTCAGCAACCCCACTCCCGTCAGGTCAGGCTCCCCGGCCCAGAAGTGAACCTGGTGGCCCAGCTCATGCAACCAGGTTGAGAGCCGCTGGGCTGATTCTCCCTGCTTGCCGCCGACGTTGGCAGAGATGCTCCAGTGACGGCGCAATGTCTCGCCACTGGTCCCCCTTTGCAACCAGTGACGGGGCCCGGTGTTGCCATGGGCATCGGTCACCACCTCGGTGGCCGCCGCTTGCACCGCCTGCATATCCACTGCTTTGAGTGTATCACCCGCCTTGACCTTGATAACCAGATGGCCCCAGCTTTTGGCCGTAAAGCCGTTGGTCGCGCTGGCCCGGCGCGTGTAATAGAGGGAGCGTACCAGGTAAGGGTCTGTGCCCAGGTACTCGGCAATAGCCGGCGCAACCTTGAGCCCTGCCGCCCCCTTGCCCATCTCGGTCTGCTTGATAAACAGGGTCTTGATTGGGTGGGCCTTGAGAAAGGCCGCCAAGGGCTCGCGCTGGGGGGCGGGTAGCTGGGCCAGCAAATCACTGACCCCCTGCGCCGTCACCCCCTTGGCCGTCGAGAAGGCGCTCTCTACCAGGCGTTCCGGCAGACGCTCGGCCAGCGCGGGTTTCGCCGCCTCCCGCTTGGCCATCGCCTCGGTCAGGGCGGCGGGCGTCTTTGGCCGGTAATCAAAACCGGGGTCGATGCCACGAGGGATCCGGTGTATCTCCCCGGTCGCCTTGTCCACCCACTCATAATTGCCGTCATCCGGTGCCTGGCCCACCGTCAACCCCCGACGCTTGAGATCCGCCTCGGAGAGCAGGAACTTCTTGCACTTGCAGCCATAGCCGTTGCTGGGGCTGTGGGTCTCCCACCAGGGATGGTCCACCGGCAGCACCAGGTTGTTCCACTTGAGGTGCAGCTCCCTGGGGTGCTCGGAATCGCCGTGGCGATAGAGGGCAAAGGGGCGCTTGTGCTTGATGCGCTCAATCTGGTCATCACGCCCGGCGTTGTAGCTCTGGCGCAGGTTGGTCTCGAAAATGACGCGAGAGCGCCAGGACGCCGGGCCGGTATGCTCCCAACCGTGGCGAGCCACGACCTCCTTGAACGCCTTCTGAAAGGCCCCGATGGATTGCCCTTCGCTTATCGCCTTGTCCACCGCCCCGCGCAGGTCCGCCAGCAGATCCGTCTTGGTCGCCCCCGCCACCATAAAGGCGCGGTTATGGGCATCCCGCCACACATCGGCCCAACGCTCGCTCGGCATATTCAGCTTCTGGCGAAAGAAGGCGATCGCCTCCTCGAACGGCAAACTGCCGTAACGAACGGGCATCAGTTGCCCTCCTCCATCTCCAGCATGCCGAGCAGTTCGCTGGCTGCAATGGCCTGGGCCAGCAGCGCCCCCAGCTCGTCATGACTGAGGTTGGGCTCCAGCGCCAGCAAGCCATCCCGGATCTCCTCCAGGGTGGTGGACTGCATCACCAGTGCCTGGACGGCGTCGGTCATGCCGGCGAGCAAAGGGGCCACCTCGGCCTGCAGGCGGGCAAGCTGGGCGTCATTGTTATCACCCTGGACAGGGGGCTTGGCCGCCAGCGCCGCCAATCCCTGCGCCCTGAGAGCCGCCTCCCCGGCCCCTGCCTGCTTATCGACGATGACCAGCACCTCTTCCCCTTCCTTGGGCGCCGGGATCTGCAGCTTGTCCCGCACCCACTGCGCCGGGATCTGCATCCCCATGCCCACCAGGGCCCGCAGTGGATAGGCCAGATCGCGCATGTCCTCGGGCTCGGTCACATCGAACTCCAGGCGCGGGCAGCGGCGCGGCCCCTGGAAGCTCTTGCCGTTCAAAGCAAACAGCGGATAGACCAGATCCCGGGTCAGGGTAGCGGCGAGCTGGCGAAGGTCTGCATCCCGCACCTCCTGACGCACCTCGTTGTGGACGTTGCCGAGCGCATTGGTCGAGCTCTTGCCGTCTGCCTGGCTGGTCAAGGTGCCGCCCAGGATGGCCTTGCTCATGGAGCGTTCGCACCAGTCCATCATCACCACAAAGGGATCGGCCTGACCGCTCGCCGCATTCTGGAACTCGATCTCCATCCCCCGGGGGATGATGCCGCCCGCATTGTGGCCGATGGAGAGCACCGCCTGCAGCAAGGTGGATTTCTCCTTCTCGGTGGCCCCTTCCGGGTATTTGCCCAGACGCACCGGCAGGCCGTAGATCTCCAGAAACTCGGCGAGATCCCGCACGCTGTAGTTCTTGAACAGAAAGGGCCAGACCAGGGTGCGGATAAGGCCGGTGCGGGCCAAGTAGCCGGATTTCGACTTGGCCTTGTGCATGATCCAGCCGAACGGATTGAGGGCCGCCCCCTCTTTGCTGCCGTCCCGCAGTCGCACCTGGTTCCAGTCATCCGGGTGGGTCTGGAACCAGGCGGGATCACGCCAGACGATGCCCTTGGGGAGCTGCAACCCCTCCACCATCTCCCAGCCGCTGAACTCCTGAGCACTGAATCCCTTGAGCACCGCATCGGTGGCATCGAAGATGGCGTCATCCAACCAGGTGAAGTCCTCCAAGAGTTCCCGGATCATCTCGCAGTCGCGCTGTTCGGCGGGGGTCGCATTGCGGGGCGGCTCTATGGTCCAGCTCACCCCGAGCAGGGACCGGCGCCGCTTGCCAAGCTCGCTCTGCAGATGGGCGTCCTTCTCTTCCATGTCTTCGGCCAGCTCGCACTGGGCGATGAGGCTCCCCTCCTCCGCCTCTTTGAGCGCAGCGGCCGCCTTGCCCGGGGTGAGCCCCACCGTGGGGTGTTCGCTGTAGTGGCGGCGCAGTTGGGCCAGCTTGGCGTCGTTTTCGGTTTGCGGCTCCTTCTGCAGGCGCAGCGAGTTGCCATGAATGTCGATGAGTCCGGTCATTACCAACCCCCTCTCTCACTTTTGATCAGATCCCTCGTCCCGAGGGATGGGTGATAGTCGTCGTTGCTGTCGCGTCCGTGTTTACCAGGCAAGGGGGTGAACTCGATGGCGCCCCCCTCCATCCAACTGGCCCGCACGGCCATGGCCAAGGCCACGGCAAAGTCGCCGTGGCGCTGCTGGCCGCCCTGGCCGGTGTTCTTGCCCTTGTCGATCTTGGGAATACCGTTGATGACCTGGATCTTGCCCAGATCGTCCTGCACGTCCGCATGGCGCGGGATGATGAGGTTGCCATCCTCGAATTCCGCCTTGAGCTTGGGCATCCACTCCCGGTACCAGGGGTCATTGAGCATCACGCACTCGATCATGCTGGCGCCCCAGCGCAGCCGAGCAGCTTCTGCCAGATAACCGCCGTTACCGGTGGCATCGAAGGCGGCTGCCGTGAAGCGGTGCAGCCCCTGCAGCAGGTAAAAGAGGATCTGGCGCTGGGTCTCATAGGGAGCGTTGACCAGTTCCACCACGAAGGGCACGGTCTTGCGCAGGCTGGTCGCGATGGATAGCGGAACAAACACCGAGAGATCCCCCTTGCGGGCGAAGTCCTCCCCCAGCACATGACGGCAATTGCGATCGAGCGCTTCCAGGCAGGGCTTGAGGTTCTCCTCACACCAGATCTCCGCCACCGCCTTGCGGGTCTCCTCGCTTGAGAGCTCGAAGTCTTTGGGGGCGGTAAAGCGCAGGATGGGGATATCCGGCTGCATGGCACGCTCGATCAGGGTTCGCTTGATATAGACGCCGCTGCTCTGCTTGGGCACGCAGAAGTACTCCTCCAGAGCATCCTCTTCGGTGGCGGTGTCTTTCAGCAGCCCCGCCTTCCAGGCATCTTCTGCCTCTTGGGACCAGGACATACCTTTGACCTGGCAAATGCGGCGATAGAGCCCTTGGCGGCAGGCGTCATCGAGTGTGATGGTGTGGATGGAGTAGCGTTTCTTGCCCGCCCGGCTGTCGTTGATGAGCTGGTTGAACAGGTTATCGACGCCGTTGTGAGTGCTGATAAGGCGTACCTTGGCCCCCCACATGGTCAGCGCCAGCGCCGCTTTCAGCACCTCGGCCAACCGGTCGTGGAACGCCGCCTCGTCGATGGTGACATTGCCCTGCATCCCCCGCAGGTTGGAGGGGTTGCTGGAGAGCGCCTGCACCTTGAAGCCCGAGGCGAAATAGACCACGAAGGTGAGGATCGCCTTGTCCTCGTCGTCCAGGAACACCTCCTCCTGGATCTCGCCGGCAGCCTTGTTGTACGCCTTGGCCCACATGGCCACGGCATCGATAAATTCACGGGCCATCTCCTTGTTGCTGCCCACATAGAAGTGGTGGCAACCCCCGGCCGTCTTGGTCTTGGAGGCCGTCAGGGCGGCGTCGGCCGCCTCCGCCCAGGTGATCCCGGTGCGGCGGCTCTTCTCGGCGATCTTGAGTGGGCTCTCGTCGGCAATCCAGATGCGCTGGTAGGGCAGCAACACCTCGTCGGGGTTGTATTCGGTACCGAGGGTCAGGGCCAACTGCTGGGCGATCGTGGTCATCAGACGATCCCCAGTATTTCGCGGCGAATGGCTGCGGCAGCCTCACCGCTCAGGCCCGCCTGGGTGACGATGGCCTCGGTCTTGGCAGCCACTTCCTCGGCAAAGGCCTGGCGGATCTCCTTCTCCCGCTTGTGGCTCTGCATGGCGGTGGATTCGAGTCGCTGGGCCGCCAACATGGCATTTTTCAGCATGTCGATATCCACCGCCTCCTCCGGGTTCTGCACCTGGGCCAGCATCGCCTTGAACAACTGGGAACGGCCGAGCTCCAGGATGAGCTTGGTTGTCTCCCCCATCGGCTTGTCGCCGAGCTGGGAGGTGAGCGCCGCCGTGGTCTCCCGTAAGTCGCGCAGGTGCTGGCCCACCTGCTCCACCTGACTGGCGTGGCGGCTGAGCCCTGAGCGGGAGAGCTTGAGATCATCGGGTAACCCTGCGCCCTCGATAAGACCGTTGATCTCGTCCAGGATGGCGGCCTGGCTGTTGCCCTTGTCGCGCAACATCTCGTTGAGGGCGTTGCGGATAGCTTCGGGCAGCAGCCACACCTTGCTGGCGCGGCCCCGGGTCGGTTTCTCGGCCATGGTCATCCTCCCTCAATCTTCGGCACGGGGCTTCTTCACGCCAGGCACGCTGGATCGCCCCTCGGCCACGTCCTGGCCCCGGCCGGTCAGGTGCGCCACCTGTACCTGGGCCAATTTCTCGATGCGCACCAGCCCCTGCTCATCCAGCCAGGCCAGCAGGGTCTTGACCCGATCCCGGGACACCCGGCCGGTACCCAGCTGGTCGAGGCAATCATTGAGGATCGACTCGTTGGCGGCCCCGCCGATATCGAGCAAGGATCGCAAGATCACCAGGCGTTGCTGGGCGTCCAATATTCCTTGAATGCTCATGGTCTCTCCTTGAGTTCATTTTCCAGCAGCAGGTCGGCGAGTCGGCGGGCCTGACGCAGTTCCGGCGCCAACGCCCGCAGCTCACCACGCAATTCGCTGATCTCCAGCTGCAGGGTGTGCAGCTCCTTCTCGGTCGGCAGATCCGAAAGTTGCTGCTCGACCCTGGCCACCCTGGCGGCCAGGCCGGTGACATCTTCACGCTTGGCGTAGGTCTTGGAGAGCAGGATGATGACGATCAACCCCACCAGACTGGCCAGGGCGTACAGGGGCCCCCAGTTCTTAACGATAAATTCCCACATCGGTGGCCCCCTTCGTCTGGTTCGGCAATATCGGGCCTAGCAGCGGCCTCCTATTCCCCTTAACGATGAATTCCCACACGGATTGCCTCCTTGCGCTCGAATAGGGTCTGGCACTCGATGCAGCGCGGCGCATCGGGTTCGGCATGCAGCCGCGCAATCGGGATGGGCTCATCACAATCGCAACAGATGCCATCGCCACGGGGTTTGGGCCTTGCCCGGTGGGCGTCAATAAGTCGCCCGGTCCGCTCGGCGTCGAGCTGCTGGGCGCGGTCTATGGGGTCGCTCAAGGGTGTCTCCTGCCCTGCTTGATGGCTTATTTGATGACGTGGGTCGCCTTGAGGCGCCCCCAGATGGCCAGCAGGCCGCCGATGGCACTGGCCAGATCCACGGCGGTGGAGACCAGGCTGGTTTGGGTACCGACATCGACCGGCACGCCGAACAGGCCGGCGATACCGGCCCCCACGGCGATGACGCCTCCGATGACGGCGCGGCTCCTGAGCGCAGGCTTTGCTTGGGGTAACAGGGAATCAGGCATGATGGGCTTCCTTAGGTTGGGTTGGGGTAAGACGGGCACGGGCCCGCAGGCGATCCAGCTCGCCCACCGACCGCCAGCCCTGGGCAAACAAGGACTGTCGAGTGGGGTGATGGCTGTAGAGCGGGATCGTCTCCAGGTCCATGGAGGCGGGTTCGCCCAGATAGGCCTTCAGATGGGCACGGCGCCCATCCTTGAAGCAGGCGAGGTAACGGGGGTTCTTGAGTTCGGGGATGCCGAAATAGCCGGCGGCCTGGATCCCCTGCAACGCCTGGCGGCGCTTGTTGGTGAGGCTGGGTTTGCTCATGCAGCCCCCTCACCGAACCGGGTCGAGAGCAGGTAGCTCTGCAGGCGAAGCAGGCGGTTGCTCCAGCCGTGGGCATTGGCCCACTGGCTCGGGTCTTTGCGCACGATGCCGAGCATGAAGCCGGCGCGGACCTCAAGCAGCGCGAGCAGCAGGGCCCGACCACCATCCCGCCCGGTCTTGGCGGCCAGCACCCGCAAGGTTTGCGAGCCCAGCACCCCATCGGCCAAGACGCCGAGCGCCTGCTGCAACTGGCGCACCGAGCGACCAGGGCCGTGATGCACGGCGCCGTCGAACAGGGCGATGGCAATCAGCGGGCTGACGCTATCAACCCGGTCGCAACGGGCGGGCAGCCAGTAGTTCGCTCGGTAAAACAACTGGGCATGGGCAGGGGTAGCATCACCGACGGCAATGTCTGGCCGGCCATCGCGATCAAGATCGAGCATGCCGTCTTTCTTGCCGTCAGCAGCATCGGCCATGCCGAACTTGGTATGGCCGCCACGGTCGGCCGGGTGGTTGACCTCCCCCCCTTCCACATCGGGACGGAGCAACCAGGCAAGCGCTATGGGATAGGTATCAGGCAACATAAAAGGCCCCTCGATTAACTGCGTTATCGCAGCGTACCGAGGGGCCTTAATGGGGCGGGTTTATGGTGGATTAGTACGAACGGCCAAGATATCTAACTGTTGACTATTTATGTATCCATCTTGGCCATATTGGGTACTTACATTTTTCTTTCATCACGGTGCACTTTATCGTGACATACGGTACAAAGAGTAATCAAATTTGACTCTGTGTTCGCCCCACCTTTTGCATGATGTTCAATATGATGTAATTCCAGATGGCGGGGGTCTGCCTTATTCCACATGCCATGGTTCCAATGACATTTTTGGCACGAGTATTTATCTCTTACCAAGACTGAGCGTCTAACCTCATCAGGTATTTTTCGGTCATGGGGCGGAGTTTGATGAGTGTTTTCTAACACATAAACTCCGTTCGGAAGATCAGGACGGCCTGTTGTACGTGTTGCAATGGCCCAACCCTCTTCTGTTCTTAGCTCCCTAACTCTACGAGCCCATTCTGTTTTGTCTTTAGCCACGTAGCGAAGCTCTTCGCCTGTGACAGGTTGCCCAACGTTTGCTTTCAGAAACTCCAGTAACTTATCTTGTACTGCAATTGATTTTTTTCGAATATCATTGGCAGTATGCCAACGATATGCAGCTTCTTTATCTTGACGCTCATCCAGCAGGACATAGTCATCAGGGCGGAGCTTTTTTCCACTAAATTCACTTAGTGAAAAATCACCTTCATCCAGCATCTCTTTTGCTGTGATGCCAGTGACAATACTCCATCCAAATTGAACCCGGAGTTCTCGGACTCTCCTAGCCCATTCGCCAATTCCTGAGACGACCATCAGTTCGTCTCCTTTGATAATCTGACGTGGGTAGCTAGTAAAGTATCGCTCAATTCTGTCCCGTGCCGATTTGGCATCTTCCCGCGGGATAAGAGAACTCCCAAGATCGCGAAAAACATGATGAGCAGGGACCAACGCTATCACTTTGCTTCTTAAGTCTCCATTTTGAAGCTCATCTTCAAAATTCTGAATAAGAATAAGTAGTCTTTTGCGTAAAACTTCTGGATCTTCTTGACGAGATCTTCTTGCCATACTTTCCCCGAGTTTCAGAACGACCTCAAGCCGCTTGGCTTGAGGTCTGATTAGCGAGTGCGCGATAAACTGCGTTCGCAATTGCACCAGCCAACGGTGGTGGCACAGCATTACCTATCTGACGTGCAATTTCGGTCTTAGAGCCCTTGAAAGGAAAATCATCAGGGAACCCCATCAGTCTGGCCGCTTCACGATGAGTAATGGGTCGATGTTTTTCAGGGTGTAGATAACGCCCTTTTTCAGGTTTGAAAAATTCAGTTCTAATCGTCACACTTGGGCGATCCCACCACAGCCGCCCAAACAAGTCTGTTCCACCAGAAGTTTTCTTTATCCAGCATGCGGGGGTGATTTCCGGTGCATTCTTTTGTAGATCAAATCGGTTTCCACCAGGAGGCACAACTTTATAACGCGCCAAGCTAACATCTGTCGGCTTGCGACCAAAGTGGAGATTCAGTGGAGGTTTACAATCGCGTATCTCTGTCCCTATTGGTTCGGGGAGATCTGCAATAGCATCTTTTACTGTTCGCCACGCCAGCAGGCCATTCTCGGGGTCTTTTGAATGTGTTGGGGCAGGAAGGCTTGGATCTTCAACGAATCCTTTTTTCCAACCAATGATGATTGCTCTTTTTCTCGTTTGAGGTGTCCCATAATCTGCCGCATTGAACACGTCAGATATTAGATGAAACCCCATATCACCAGCTCGTTTTGTTATGTCGAGGAACTCATCAGAACGCAGTAGTTCCGTTACATTCTCCATAACAAACATCTTCGCGCCACAGAGCTGCACCACATCCATATAGGGTTCCCATAGAGCACGCCTTCCATCTCCATCTCTGTTCTTATTGAGAAGGCTAAATCCTTGGCAAGGAGGACCACCGATCACAACATCTGCAGCAGGTATAACGGGATTCGTTTTAATCCACTCTTCGATGTTACCCACTATGCATGGTGCAGCATACGCGGCCTCATGGGTAGCCATAGCCGCTGCATTGTTATCAACCGACAGGACACACTCAAAGCCACCGCCAAAACGATGGTCTGTAAATCCAAGTGTCATCCCCCCAGCTCCGGAAAAAAGGTCAATGAGGCGGTATTTTTTCTGCTGCATGTGGAACTCGATATCGTCTTTAACCATAGGCATCGGAGTATACGTTTCTGGAAGAGAGAGTGCTAGAACACAGGACTTCATTGCTCATCAAACAATCTCAATTGGCTTCTTGATCTTTGTAACTGCCGCTGTTCCGCCACCACCGCATAGGTCTGGGGCACCGAGAGCCCGTGCTTGCGGGCAAGCTGGTCGATGTTGCGGCCATTGAACTCATCCCAGATGGCTCTGTCCCGCAGCGCGGCCTTGAGATGATCGCCGGTGGGGATGTAGTAGGCGCGGCCGCCCATATAGTGGGCCTGCACCAATGCCAGCTTGCGGGCCTGGGCCAAGGCCTTATCCGCCGCCATCCCGCCGCGCCCCAGCTCACAGGCGAACACATCGACCAGCTCGGCCAGCGCCTTGGGCCACTTGGCGGTCAGCTCGGCCGCCGGGATCTGATCCAGCCGGTCCACCAACTGTCCCAAGGATTCATGGTCATCGGCGAACAGGTCCAGATTCTCTTGACTGCTATCCATGTTGTACCTCCGCCTGCATCTGCTCGAAGGCCGCCACAACGGCCTGATAGCCTGCCACCCGCCCGGTCTTCTCATTGATGGGGACAGGTTTTTTGGCAGCCTGCAGGGCCTTGACCATCTCCCGCTTATGCCAGTGCTTGAGGGACTCCAGCACCGGATAAGCCAACGCCTCGCTGAGCCAGGCCACTTCGGCCACCCCAACCCCCTTGTTCAGCCACACCGTCTGACGCTCAACATAGTGATTGAGCGCCGTCTCGCTGCCATCGCGCAGCAGGCCGTGGCGGTGCATGGTGATCCAGATAGCCCGGATCACGCCTATCTCGGCGGTCCTGGTCGGGGCTCCGCGAGCAGGGCTTAAACGCTTTGGTTTGCCCCCGTTTACGGCACGTTTAACGGTCGGTTTAAACCCCACCCCCTTCATCGCCAGCAGCACTTTGTCCAACTCCTGGAGCGTCAGTTCTGCAGCCGAGCGCTTACCACTCTGCTGGGCCAGCAGCGCTCGATAGGTCTCTTCATCCAGCCCCAGTGAACGGCGGCCCACCTGCACCAGCCGGATCAAGCGGGTACGTTCATTGTTTGCTGTCATGACTTCTCCCCACTTTTGCCACCCAGATTTGACCGGCAGGCACATCGTTTCCATTGCGCCACTCAGGGCAATGACTATCGAGCCACTGCTCGGCACCTTGCTGGTTCAAGGGGCCAAACTTCATCACATAGGCCAGCAGGGCCTGCCAATTAGACGCTGCCATGGCTGACCTCTGCTGCTCTGGTCTGCTGCAGTTCTGCCACCAGTTGCCAGCGCATCTGGCTGGCCTCCCCTGCCAGGGCAAACAGCCCTTGGGCACGAGCCTCTCTATCAAACTGCTTGAGCTGTCTGCACACAGCCCGTTTATCAGGGGTCGCCTGTGCAATGACGGCCGCGCTGAATATCTTGGTAAGCCGAATATCCATCTCTGTTTTGGTCATCGCCGTGCTCCTTGTTCGAGGCGGTGAAGACCTGGGCCCAGGTCGGCTGCTCATCAGTGCCTGACCACCACGCCAGGCAGACGGGGGAACGCCCCCCGTTTCGCTTACTTGAGCAGGCGCTTTCGTGCCTTGCTCACAATGGTGGCCAGCATGGCCATCCTGGACTTCTGATTGATGGCCTGACCGTACTGATTGATGAAATCAACGGCCAGTTGCGCATCGTCCAGAGCCTGCTGCGGATTGCTCATCAGCAGGCACTCCAGGGAGCTTTTCGCATCGGCCACGCTGGTGTTCAGAAGTGCTTTCACGTTATCCATCCGTCCTCCGGCTGCTCATCAGTACCCGGCCACCACGCCGGGCAGACAGGGCGGCGCGGCCGCCCTGTTTCGCATCGTTACTGCTCGAACTGCAGCGGCATCAGATCCTGGTACTCCTCTTCGCTCAGCGGCGCCGGGCCCAGCCCCAGCACCCATAACAAAGCGGCCTTGATGCCATCCTCATAGGTGTCATCGGGATAGCAGGTGCCTTCGGTCTCGCTGATCTGTTCACAGAGCTGCAGTTGCTCTTCGGCCTGTTCTACGTTGATTTCCATCGCGCACGCCTCCCTTACAGCTTTGCCAGATCCAGGCTCATCTGAACGTAACGCCCCTGGGCGTCCCGCTCGTAGAGCCGCAGATATTGGCTGGTACCGGTCACCTGGATGGCGTCGGCGATCGCCTGCATGGCCTGCTCCCAGTCGGCGTCGTCGATATTGAGCTGACGCAGGGAGAGCACCTGGTTGACGTCGATATGGCCGGCCTTGGACACCCGAAAGGCGTGGTCCACCAGGGCGCGGATCTCGGGGCTGGCGCCATCACTCCAGCGGGCGATGCACTGGTCGATCAGTACCTTGGCCGCCTGGATCCGTTCATCAAATTTGCGGTGCTCACCCACGGCCCGGATCAGCTTGTAACGACCGTCGAAACTGAGCAGGGTCACATTGCCCTTGGTACCGCCCCAGGCCACCCCGTACCGCTCGGCCGAGAGGTCCACAAAGTCGGCGATCTGCTGCATGGCGCCGATCTTGAAAGCAGCTAAGCGTGAGCGCTCTTCCTTGGCAGCCGCGATGATGCCCATCACCACCTCATCGCGCAGCTTGTCAGCCGGGGCGATCAGGTTCTCCGGTACCCAGTGCCCCTGGGCGTTCTGCCGCATCGGGGTCGTGTCTTTGGTCTGTGCTTCTTGCATAAGGCTCTCCTTGATTTATCCCGTTGTTGTTCGGTGGTCGCTCACTGACGCCAGTGCAAGACACAGCCGCCAAAGCGCACCATGGCCACCTCGCTGACCACGCCAGCCAGGTACTCGCGCCCCCACACGGCCCGCCGGGTCATCTCCGGCGGCAAGGGGCCGGTCACCATCAGCAGCGGGGTATCGCGCACCTGGCCGGTACGGACCTTGCAACCGTTCGCCGTCAACCAGAGACGCAATTGGTCGGCCGTATTTTGCAGATTTCTGTTCATCCCGTTCTCCTTGTGATGTCTCACTGGGCCCACCGCACACCCCGAGCCCGCTGGTTTATTGGCCGTGCTTCTCAACTTTGTCGAGCAACCGGTTGTATTTGATACCCAAGATCTTGAGCTCTTCGGCAAGCAGCTCTGCCAGAATGCGCAGGCTGTTGCTGGCGTTCTCACCATCGCTTTTTGCCTGGCGGCGCAATCTGGAGAGGGTGGCGTCCGCGTCATAACGAACGCTCTTGTCCCCACCTCTGCCGCCCTGTTCGACGGCGAGACGCATCGGCCGGCGCAGTTGCTGATCCTCGCTGAGCTGGCTATGGGGGCAGCCGCTGTGGCACGCCTTCCAGAGCTTGATATCCATCGGTCTGGTTCCGACCTCATCCGCCCGTCGGCGCTGATGAGCCAGGCACTGATGCACCGGAATCTCCCCCAGAATGGGGCAGGTCACCTTGTGGCCCATCAGGTTCCCCTCCACCAGCTTCTGTACCCGCGCCAGATCGCCCGGGTACTTCTGGTTGCAGACCTGGCTGATGGTGGTGCGGGACAGACCGAGCTTGTCGGCCACCACGGCCAACGAGCTGGCCGCCACCTCGGCTTGCAGAACCTCAAGCCACGTGTCCATGAGGGGCCTCCTTCACATCGAACTGGTAAAAACGCTGTTCGTTTTGATCCCAGCATCCCCCCTGTGTGGCCCTGACCATGGGGGCGAATCGCCCTGTATCCCTGACCAACTGGTAGCGATTCTGGTCACCCTTCACTTTGAAACGCTCAATCTTGTCCACCAGCCGGACATAACCAGCCCGGACCAGGAAGGTGGTGAAGGTACTCGCGCCGCTGTCATCTACCCCAGACGTGATCGCGAGGTCATTCAGGGTGAAAAAACGGCTGATTTTCATGGTATTCCACATCTTTTGTTGAACCGTTTTGCGCCGTATCCGCCGCTTCTTGCGGTGCTTGGTGCTGCGGTTTCCTGACCCGAATTGAGGTGTTAGCGCTGCATCCACAACCTGATAACGACTGCCCCGGAACGATATACGGCGACCAAATGGTTTCTGGTAGACACAGCGCAGATGGCCACTTGCCAACCAGCGCCGAACAACCAGATAGACATTCCCCAGCTTTAATGGGCTGGCTGCCGCTAACTCCAAAAGATCAAAGGATTCTTGCTGGCACATCCACTGCCAAGCCGTCTCTGCATTGGTGTTTACACTTTTCCCGACCACTGGTATCCCTCCCGTGCTTTGTTGTTATTTGCTGGAATCCAGTGGCTACCGGCTGCGGCGCACGTCATGCAGCAGTTCGCTGGCGTCCACGTCCTCCAGCCGGATAATCCGGGCATCGGAGGCCATGGCCATCTTCTCGATCTTGTCCAGGGCCGAGACGATGGTGCGCACCACCCCGTTGGAGCGCTTGCGGATAAGGTCCAACAGGGCGTCGTCGATCTCCACGTCCACCTCCAGCATTTCGCTGGCAATCAGGGAGACGTCTTCCAGGTCGGCGGGCTTGAACTCGATCCACTGGGAGATGCGGTTGAACAGTTGCTTGCGTTGGCTGATGCGGCGGGCAATCTCTTCCATCCCCACCAGGATCAGCGGTTGCTCGGTGGCGTCGTAGATATCGCGCAGGGTCTCCATGATGCGGGCATTGCCGACCACGTAGTCCGCCTCGTCCACAAAGATGGCCAGCTCCTCGGCTCGCACCGCTTCGACGATGCTGTCCACCTGCCCCCGCAGGTTGTGGCGCTGGGGAATGCCGATCTCCTTGGCGATCTGCTCCAGCAGGCTGGTCACGGTGTCGGCCTTGTAGCAGCGCACGTAGATGCCGTTCACTTCGTCCTGGTTGAACAGCCACTCCACGGCCGTGGTCTTGCCAAAACCGGATGGCCCGTGGATAAGGCCAATGCCCGGCACGATACTGGAGCGGTTGAGCAGGTTGTCGAGCAGTTGCTCGGTCTTGATCATGTTTTTGACTTCGACGATCTTGTGTTTCATAGTGTTTTTGTCCTTATGAGGTTGTTTTACAGGGCCGCTCGTTAACCTTTTGCCTGGGTGTTGCGAGTGGCCCTGGTGCTTTCCAGATGGCGGTGGATCCGTTTCGCCATCAGCTTGTGGCTGTAGAGGTACTTGGTCAGCCATTCCTTCTCCCGCTCTGTCAGCGGTGCATCCAACTCCTTCTCGGCCAGATAGATGGCCTGCTCGTACTCGGTCTTGAGTGCCCTGGACTCCTGCCCGGCCGCCGCCTGGGCACGGGCCGCTTTCTCCTCACGGCGAGCTTCTATCGCAGCCAGTTCGGCGGCGCTGAATTGTGCCGGTTCGCGGGGAGCGGTAACGCCGGAGAGTGCGGCTAGTGCCGGGTTATCGAGCCCGAGATCGCCGCGCTGGAACTGGGCCACATCACGGGCCTGGTCAACGAAGTGACGCACCACATCCTGATGCAGCTCGTTGACGCCGAAGGTCTTGGCGAGACTGCGCATTTCGCGGCGAAAGCTGGCCAGCGCCTTGGCATCGGCACGTTTGGCGGCGCGGAAGGCATCCGGGCTGACGCCATTGCCCAGCAGGTCGAGGTTCACCGCCTCGATCCGCTCGTTCCAGTCGCCAGTGCGGTACAAGATGGCGCGACCCACGTCGCTCGGGTCGAGAAACACGCTGACCCGCTGGCTCTTCCAACTGTTCTCCAGCAGCTCCGGGGCGCTGTATTTGAGGCCGCCAGCCTTGATAAAGCCCTTGGAGACCGTGGCCTCTCCGATATGGTTGAGCAGCAGATCCAGCGCCGATTCATCGACGATCGCGCGGCGCTGGTAACGGGCGATCTGGTACTTCTCGTTGGGGGTCATCCCGAGCGAGCTGTGTTTGCGGTTGTGATAACGGGCATCCAGCCAGTCATCGAGCAGGGTCTGCAGCTCGGCTGCGGTCATGGCCAGCTCGTAGAGCTCCTTCTCCGCATTCGGCTTGCGCTTCTCCTCCAGCCGCTCGGCAAAACTCTTGCGAGCTTCGATCACCTGGCGGTCTCTCACACAGTGGCCAACAAAGGAGGGCAACAACTCGATCAGACCGTGGGAGAGAGTGCGGAAGAAGCGCTCGATGTACGGCTTCTCCCAACCCGAATAGGCGTTGGAACGGCTGACATTCATGCCGAGCAGAGTGCAGATGGACATGACCCGCTGGCTCACGTAATCGGAGCCGTTGTCGGTACGCATCACCCCGTTGTCGTTGAGGGTGCCCCAGGCCAGCAGGGTCTTGCGCAGTAGCAAGCAGATCCCCTCGCTCGACGAGGTTTTGGCCACCAGCAACCGCACCCGACGGGTGAACACATCGATCACCGCGATGATGCTGTGACGACCTTCCACCAACATGGCATCGACCGGGGTGCTGTCGAACTCCCACACGTCGTTGGGCTGCCCCATCCAGGGGTACATTTCCTCGATGGCGGTGCGGTACTTGTTGTTGTAGGCATCGGGGTTGGTGGCATAGGTAAAGGCCACCTTGTTCTCTGCCAGCCACTTGACCAGCCAGCGTCGCAGGGAGGACTGGCTCGGGATCTGCCAGCCAAGCTGGTTCATCTCGCTGTACTGGGTCGCCAGTTCATGCAGCGCCCCCCACTTGTTGGCCAAATGCGGTTTGGCAGTGATCAGTGCCGTGAGGAAACGGGCCAGATCCGGGCTTTGCTCGACGCTGGATGGACGCTCCCGCTGGTAGTTCCCAGCCAGCGCCGCCGGACCGGCATCCGTCAGGGTGGCTTGCCAACGTCGCAAGGTGATCAGGCTGAACGGCTTCTGTTGCTCATAGACACTTGCTGGCAGTTGCAGGGCTCGGGTGCGATATGCCTCGATAAAGGCACGGCGCCCCACCTCCCCTTGCTGACAGGCTTGATAAGGGGTCAGGAAGATATCGGCGGCCTGCAGGATCAGCAGCCGGGCATCCACCTTCTTGCGGGCGACTGCGCCCAGGGTCAGCAATTTACGCCCCGCATCCGGCTTCACCGGCACCTCGCGGGCAAGCAGCTTGGCCATCGCCTTGCCACCGGCCGCATGATCGGTCACCGCTTGCCCATGCTGGGCGACGGCCTGCTCCGCCAGATAACGCCGGGTTTCTGCGGGCAGCGAGCTGATGTGGTATTCAACGCCCTTGCCTTTCTCGCGCTTGCGACTTTGCCACTCTTCACGCTCCGCCTTTTTGCGCACACCATCGGGATAGGCTGGCATGCCAATCAATCCGGCCAACCCTTGGGCGGTGAACCAGGTACTCATTGGCCACCTCCCAGCAAGTCGATGCCCAGCGAGTCGGAAAGCTGCGCCATGATGGAACGGCTTTCCCTGCGCTTGGGGCTGACGCCCATGGATGGGGCATATTGTTTGATGCAGCGCTGCACTGCTCTGGGATGCAACCCTTTGGCGCGGGCCCAAGCAGCCTGGGAATATCCGCGTTTTATGAGCTCAGCCCTGATCCACTCTGGTGTTTTCCCTGACATACTCACCCCGTTTCGGTATCATCAAGTGTCGCGGCGCGTATCTTTATCATTCATAAAAGAATGATTTTATGTCGCAATGCGTCACATATGAATGATTGATCACCCCAAAAAGATTGACAAGTCTTTTTGTGCGGAATTTTTTGTCTATCGACTCACCAGCAATAGCCACTAGCCGAGAATTCCTTGTATGTCAGAGCGTTATGAAGAAAAACCACAATCAGCACAAAAAGACGGTGAGGTATCTTTTCTGACGGTTGGAATGGATACTCTGAGTGACCGCCTGGACGAGCTACGTGGGAGTCTGAGCTACAAGGCATTCGCCGAGTTGGTGGGGATGAGTGAGTCGGGGATGCGCAAATACTTCCCCCCGTTCAATTCGCTGCCCACCATCGACAAGGCGCTGCGAATTGCACGAACGTGCAATGTGAATCTGGAGTGGCTGGCCACGGGTCAGGGCCCGAAACATCCCGATGGAGTTGCCGAGCAGGCGGTGCGTCGTGATGAGTTTGATGAGGAGTACGCGCTGATCGATGGCTACCATGTCACCGTGAGTACCGGCCATGGCGCGTTTAATGATGATCATGAGGTTAAACGCAAGCTGGCATTTCGCCGCAAGTGGCTCACGTTTCGCAAGTTGAGCCCGGATAACTTGGTGGTGGTCTTCGCCAAAGGCGACAGCATGGAACCCACCATTCACTCTGGCGACTCCATCCTGGTCGATATCAGCAAGAATCAGATCGAAGACGGATCCATCTTCGTGTTGCGGCTTGGAGAGGAACTCTATGCCAAGCGCTTGCAGAAGAACTTCGATGGCGGGATCACCATCATCAGCGATAACCGTGTTGATTACCCCCTGCAGGTCGTTCCCGCCAACCAGCTGGAAAGCCTGGCCGTGATCGGCAAGGTTGTCTGGGCCGGGCACGACTTTTTTTAGTTTTGTGAGTCCGAAAATAGGACTTAAATAGCAATTTAAACTTGGAACACCATCTGAGTCGGCCCTCATCTAGGTTTTCATTTTTGCCGCATTCACCCCAAATGTCGTGCGCCGTCTTTCATTTTGGCGGCGCCCGCGACTAGAACCTCCCGATCCCCCTCTAAGCCTTATCAGCCTTGAGTTTGTCCCACGAGATCCCACTTACTTTCGGCTGCTCCCGGTTTTTTCATTCTCAGTGGTCGGTTACAGATCCGTCGCTTTATGCCGCCATGGCACACCCATTGCGCAGGAGATCTCCCCGCCATGGACCAGAGAGAGGCAACGTGAGGACCGGAATGTCACACCCGGAACGAGGCCGTTGTCTGACCTTGCGCCATGTACTAGTGTGCAAGGAAGAGGATTCAAGGAGGAGTCTATGTCACGCATGCTGGTCATCTCTCTCGCCTGCCTGGGACTTGCCACCGTCCCCGTTGTCCAGGCGGCTGTCTATCAATGCGCCCGCGATGGGCAGATCACCTTCAGCGACATCCCCTGCAGCAGCGACGCCAAACCCATGGCACTCAATGTCTATACCCCCTCCCCCGAGGCGGTGGAGCAGGCGGCCAGCCAGACCCGGGAGATAGAGCAGAGCCTGGCGAACGGCCAGAAACAACGCCAGGCCGAGGCGCTGCGCACCGAGATCGAGGCCAAAAAGCAGAAGATGAACAACGAGATGACCCAGATCACGGAGAACAAGGCAAGATCCCGCAATGTCTCGGCAGAGATGCAGTCGGTCACTACCCGATATCAGAAAGAGATTGAGTCCCTGAACCAGAAACTCTCCACCTTGCAGGCAAAATAAACACCCCTGTTTCGGGACAGGAAATATACCGAAGCGGCAATGTCGTCACGAGTTCACACATGCCGCATATCCAAAAACTCACACCCTTGGCCGTTTATTTCTCACACCAGAGAGTCAGATAGCGGCTATTTCCAGATCCCCGCCTCCACCTATTTCACCGTGCCCATATAAGACTCATTGAATCCCCATATAGGCCACATGGCGTGCCACTGGGTTCATATGAAGGCGATATATAGGGGCATCGTGACAATTGTCAGTGCCAAAAGAGGCGCCTTCATGCCAATATTCCCTGGGGCCAGGGCGGCCCAGGAGATAAATAACCCTTGTACGAGACCCCACAATTAAAAAACCATTTATCAACATTGAAAAATAAAAAGTTAATTTGAGTTCGATGACGACTCATCAGGACGCAATGCTATTGTTAATTTACTCAGATTTGGTCGTTATCTCATTCAAGGGTCTCATGGAGGAGCACTGTCATGTTCTGGAATCAAAAAGCAAGCAAGGAAGCCAGTGAACAAGCGGCAAGGGTGGTGGAGCTGGGGGCATTTGAACAGGCTATCCAGTTGCAGGTCCCCTTCGTCCAGTTCACCCCGGCGGGAGTGGTCACCTTCGCCAACGCGCTGTTTCTCAAGATCGTGGGATTTGAGCGTGACGAGGTGATCGGCAAGCATCACAGCACCCTCTGCTTCCCCGACGACGTCAATACCCGGGATTACGAGACCTTGTGGCAGGATCTGCGCCACGGCGTCTCCCGCAGCGGCCGCTTCATTCGCCAGTCGAAATCCGGCAAGGCCGTGTGGCTGGAGGCGACCTATTTCCCCATCGTGATCGACGGCAAGGTGGTGCGGATCGCCAAGGTCGCCTCCGACGTGACCCAGCAGCAATCCACTCTGGAGCGCACCCAGGCCCTGCTGGCAGCGCTGGACAAGTCCCTGGCGGTCATTGATTTCCAACCCGATGGCACCGTCATCACCGCCAACCAGAATTTCCTCAACTGCTTTGGCTACCGGCTGGAAGAGGTGGTCGGCAAGCATCATCGCCTCTTCTGTGACAGCGATTTCTACCAGAATAACCCCTATTTCTGGCAAGATCTCGGTTCGGGTGACATCAAGTCAGGGCTTTTCATGCGTCTGGGTCACCGGGGGGAGAAGATCTGGCTGGAGGCCACCTACAACCCCATCTTCAACCACGAGGGCAAGGTGGTCAAAATCATCAAGCTGGCGAGCGACATCACCGAACGGGTGGAGAAATCCATCTCCACCCGGGAAGCGGCCCAGAAGGCATGTGCCATCGCCAGCGAAACCGTCGCGAGCGCCGCCAGGGGACGGGAGGTCATCGACAGGGTGCTCGACACCTCCTCCCACATCAACACCTCGGTCAATGCGGTCAGCAAGCAGATAGAGCAGCTCAACCAGCAATCCAGGAGCATCGAATCCATCATCTCCACCATCAGCGGCATCGCGGATCAGACCAACCTCCTGGCCCTCAACGCCGCCATCGAGGCGGCCCGCGCCGGGGAACAGGGGCGGGGATTCGCGGTCGTGGCCGACGAGGTGAGGCAATTGGCGGCGCGCACTTCCAGCTCCACCAGCGAGATCGTCACCGTCATCAAGCACAACTCGGAGATCACCTCACAGATCACCCAGACCGTCTCCGTCGTCTCCGACAAGGCGGTGGCAGGTCAGGAGCAGGCCACCATCATCGCCGACGTCATCAAGGAGATCATCGAGGACGCCAACTCGGTGTCGGACACCGTCAAGAGCCTCTCCATCTGAGCGACAGCTGCCAATGACAACGGGGGGCCCAGGCCCCCCGTTGTCATTGCTGTCCGCCCACCCGAAACCCGCTCAGCCATCCCCCAGGAGATAGTGTCTGGCTTCCTCGTCCGCCAAAGCGAGGGCGATGTCCCATAGCGCGGCGATGCAGAGCCCCTCCTCCCCCACCGCTTCCTCTTCCAGCGCCTCCAGGGCTCTGGCATCGGCCAGGGTAAAGGGGGGATGGCTCAACAGGCTTTTGGCCGCGGCCAGCAAGTGCATGTCGCTCATCGGTCGGCTCCTTCTTAGACAGCGTGTTTCCCTGCCCAGACTGTAGCCCAATGACGGCGACTCATCCCCCGGTGGCGACGGCCTGCGCACGCTTCCTGCCGGACGGCAGCTGGCCCACCCCGATGCCGGCCAGCACGGCGGCACAGGCCACCCATTGCAGGGCCGTGAGCGTCTCTCCCAGCAGCAGATAGGCGAGCAGCAGGGTAAAGACCGGTATGAGGTTCACATAGGCAGCCGCCAGGGTCACTTTCACCTGGGTCACCGACCAGTTGTAGAGCAGGTAGGCACCAAGGGTCACGAAGGCGCCGAGGAAGAGGATGACCCCCATGTCCTGCCAGGCCCAGCTCGCGGGCCAGGGCGCACTGAAGGCAAAGGGCGCGAAGAAGAGCATGCCGACGAAGGCCTGCAACGCCGTCAGTGTCATCACCCCGTAGCGGCTGGAGAGCTTTTTGAATACCACGGAATAGGTGGCGGCGCAGAGCATGGCGCCCATCTCCAGGCTGTTGCCGAGCAGGGCGTTGGGGGCGAACTCGTCGGCGCCCTCCCCCAACCCCAGCAGGGCGATGCCAACGATGGCGATGGCAAAGCCCAGCAGCTGGCGGCGACTCACCCGCTCTCCAAGCAGCACGAAGGCCACCAGAGCCACCATCAGGGGAAGCAGGGCACAGACCATACCGGCCTGGCCGGCACTGGTGTAACGCAGGGCGTTGACTTCAAGAAGAAAGTAGAGGCAGGGCTCAAGCGCCCCCATCAGGGCCAACCAGCGCCAATCCCCCTTCTGGTAAGTGACGCGGCCAAGCTGGCGGTAGCAGAGCAGCCAGCAACAGGACGCCACCCCCATCCGCATGAAGAGCACCTGACCGAAGGACCAGATTTCCAGCACATGTTTGAGGGCGATGAAGGAGCTGGACCAGAGCAGCATGGCCAGGGTCAGCGTCAGGACGGGTAAAGGGCGCACAATGCCTCCATGAATTGGGCATTCGAATAATAACCATACGGCCTTGCGGTTGTCTAAAGGCACCTAACATCAGATAATACGGCCGCCTTCATACCGGATAACCCATCTTCAATGACTGAGTACCTGCTTTTACTGGTCGGCACCGTGCTGATCAACAACTTCGTGCTGGTGAAGTTCCTCGGCCTTTGCCCCTTCATGGGTGTCTCCGGCAAGCTGGAAACCGCCATCGGCATGGGTCTGGCCACCACCTTCGTCATGACGCTGGCCAGCGCCTGCTCCTATCTGATGGAGCACTACATCCTGATCCCGCTGGAGATCGCCTACCTGCGCACCCTGGGCTTCATTCTGGTGATCGCCGTGGTGGTCCAGTTCACCGAGATGGTGATCCGCAAGAGCAGCCCGACCCTCTATCGCCTGCTCGGCATCTTCCTGCCGCTCATCACCACCAACTGTGCCGTGCTCGGCGTGGCGCTGCTCAGCATCAACGAGCGCCACAACTTCATCCAGAGCATCATCTACGGCTTCGGGGCCGCCGTCGGCTTCTCCCTGGTGCTGATCCTTTTTGCCGCCATGCGTGAGCGGCTGGTGGCCGCCGACGTGCCGGCACCGTTTCGTGGCGTCTCCATCGCCATGGTCACCGCTGGCCTGATGTCGCTGGCCTTCATGGGCTTTACCGGCCTCATCAAGATATAACGCTATGATTCACATACTCTTTGCCATTCTGGTGCTGGCCCTGCTTGCCCTGGCCTTCGGCATCATTCTCGGCTTTGCCGCCGTCAAGTTTCATGTGCAGGCCGATCCCATCGTCGATCAGCTCGATGCCCTGTTGCCCCAGACCCAGTGCGGCCAGTGCGGTTACCCGGGCTGCAAACCCTACGCCGAAGCCCTGGCCAATGGCGACAAGATCAACAAGTGCGTGCCCGGTGGCGACGCCACCATGCGCAAGATTGCCGACCTGATGGGGGTCGAGCCCCAGTCTCTGGACGGCGGTGAAGACGCGGCAATCCCCGTCAAGAAGGTGGCCTTCATTCACGAAGACATGTGCATCGGTTGCACCAAGTGCATCCAGGCCTGTCCGGTCGACGCCATCCTGGGTGCCACCAAGGCGATGCATACCGTCATCGCGGCCGAGTGCACCGGGTGCGACCTCTGCGTCGACCCCTGCCCGACCGACTGTATCGAAATGATCCCGGTGCCGACCACGGTCGACAACTGGAAATGGGATCTGGCCAAGGTCGCCATTCCGGTCAAGATAGTGGAATAAACAGCGGAGTAACCATGCAGCATCTGCTCGAACGCATCAAAGCCGGCACTCTGTGGGATTTTCACGGCGGCATCCATCCCCCCGAGAACAAGCACCAGTCCAGCCTGACCCCCGTCGTTGACGCGGGCCTTCCCCCACAGCTCATCATTCCGGTGCGCCAGCACGCGGGTCCGGCCGGCGAACTGCTGGTGCGGGTGGGGGACAAGGTCAAGAAAGGGCAACCCCTCACCCGTTTTGACAAGGGACGCATCGTGCCGGTGCACGCTTCCACCTCGGGCACCATCACCGCCATCGAGCAGCACACGGTGGCGCACCCCTCCGGTCTTGACGATCTCTGCATCCTCCTCACCCCGGACGGAGACGATGCCTGGGGCGAGCGCACACCCCAGCCTGACTACTGGAACCTGGAGCGGGGGGCGTTGCTCGAGCGCATCCAGCAGGCCGGCATCGCCGGGCTCGGCGGCGCCGTCTTCCCGACCCACAGCAAGCTCGACGGCCGTGGCCAGCTCACCGAAATTCTCATCATCAACGGGCTGGAGTGCGAACCCTACATCACCACGGATGACAGGTTGATGCAGGAGTACGCCGACGAGATCATGGACGGCATCCGGGTACTCAAGCACCTGCTCAAGCCCAAGCTCACCCTGATCGGGGTGGAAGACAACAAACCGGCGGCCATCGAGGCCCTGACCCGCCATGCCAGCGACGCCGACGTGCTGGTCAAGTCGGTACCGACCAAGTACCCCTCCGGCGGCGCCAAACAGACCATAGAGCTGCTCACCGGACGCCAGGTGCCCAAGGGAGGCCGGGCGGTCGACATGGGCATCATGGTGCTCAACGTCGCCACCGTCTTTGCCATCAAGCGCGCCATCATCGATGGGGAGCCGCTCATCGAGCGCATCGTCACCCTCACCGGCGACGCTTTCAAGAAACCCGGCAATGCCTGGGTGCGTCTGGGCACGCCGGTACGCTGGCTGCTCCAGCGTTTCGAGCTGCAACCGGAGGCGGATCAGCGGGTCATCATGGGGGGCCCCATGATGGGCTTCACCCTGCCCCACGCCATGGTCCCCGTGGTCAAGGCCACCAACTGCCTGCTCTCCCCCACCCGCGCCGAGCTGCCGCCCCCCGGCCCGGAACAGGCCTGCATCCGTTGCAGTGCCTGCGCCGATGCCTGCCCCGCCACCCTGCTGCCCCAGGAGCTTTACTGGTACAGCCGGGTCAAGGAGTACGACAAGGCCGAGAAGCTCAACCTCTTTGACTGTATCGAGTGCGGCGCCTGTGCCTGGGTCTGCCCGAGCGAAATCCCCTTGGTGCAGTACTACAAGATCGCCAAGGATGACATCCGCGAGGCCCGTGCCGAGGCCGAGAAGGCCGAACGTGCCAAGCAGCGCTTCGAGGCCAAGCAGGCTCGCTTCGAGCGTGAGAAGGCGGCCCGCGAAGCCCGCCACGCCGAGGCCGCAGCCCAGCGTCGCCAGGCCATGACGACGGCCGGGGGCGAAGATCCGGTCGCCGCCGCCCTGGCCCGCATCAAGGCCAAACAGGAGACGGCCCAGGTGGCCGTGAGTGAACCCGCACCGGACAACGAGGCCATGATTGCCGCCCGTGAGGCGCGCAAGCAGGAGGCCATCGCCCGTCGTGCCGCCAAGGCCGCCAATGGCGAGGGCAATGGGCTGGCTGACACCCCGGCACCTGGGGAGCAACATCCCAAGGCAGAGCTGGATCCCAAGAAGGCCGCCATCGCCGCCGCCCTGGCACGGGCCAAGGCCAAGAAGGCCGCCCAGGCGCAAGGTGACGGGCCGGTGGTCGCGGATAAGACATCCGTGAATACAACCGAACACGCCGTTGAGGCCCCGGCCGCCGCATCCGAGCCCGCCGCCGAGGTGGACCCCAAGAAGGCGGCCATTGCCGCCGCCATCGCCCGGGCCAAGGCCAAGAAAGCCGCACAGGCGCAAGGTGATGGGCCGGTGGTCGCAGGTGAGACATCTGTGAACACAAGCGAACACGCCGCCGAGGCCCCGGCCGCCGCATCCGGGCCCGCCGCCGAGGTGGACCCCAAGAAGGCGGCCATTGCCGCCGCCATCGCCCGGGCCAAGGCCAAGAAGGCTGCTCAGGCGCAAGGTGATGGGCCGGTG
The DNA here is from genome assembly GCF_019048585.1 of Aeromonas sp. FDAARGOS 1418. Lineage (NCBI taxonomy): Bacteria > Pseudomonadati > Pseudomonadota > Gammaproteobacteria > Aeromonadales > Aeromonadaceae > Aeromonas > Aeromonas sp. FDAARGOS 1418. Next base: position 3,698,758 of record NZ_CP077387.1, read on the forward strand.
GTCGCGGGTGAGACATCCGTGAACACAACCGATAACGCCGTTGAGGCCCCGGCCGCCGCATCCGAGCCCGCCGCCGAGGTGGACCCCAAGAAGGCGGCCATTGCCGCCGCCATCGCCCGGGCCAAGGCCAAGAAGGCTGCTCAGGCGCAAGGTGATGGGCCGGTGGTCGCGGGTGAGACATCCGTGAACACAACCGATAACGCCGTTGAGGCCCCGGCCGCCGCATCCGGACCCGCCGCAGAGGTGGATCCCAAGAAGGCGGCCATTGCCGCCGCCATCGCCCGGGCCAAGGCCAAGAAAGCCGCCCAGGCGCAAGGTGACGCACCGCTGGACGCAGGTGGCATCTCCGCAAACACAAGCGATACCGCCACCGCCGAGGCACCTGCCGCCGCATCCGAGCCCGCCGCCGAGGTAGACCCCAAGAAGGCGGCCATCGCCGCCGCCATCGCCCGGGCCAAAGCCAAGAAGCTGGCGGCCGAGGCCGCCTCCTCCCCTTCGACCGACAAGAGCCACTGATCCATGTTCAATATCGCGAGTGCGCCTTTTGCCCACAACCGCAAACAGACCCAGACCCTGATGGTGCTGGTGATCCTGGCCTGCCTGCCCGGCTTCCTGGCGCAGACCTGGTTCTTCGGCTGGGGGACCCTGATCCAGATCCTGCTGGCGCTGGTCACGGCCCTGGGTTCGGAGGCCCTGGTCCTTCGCCTGCGTGGCCGCCCCGTCAAACCGGCCCTGCTGGATGGCAGCGCGGCGCTCACCGCCGTGCTCATCGGTCTCTCCTTACCCCCCCTGCTGCCCTGGTGGATGCTGGTGCTGGGCACGGCGTTCGCCATCATCATCGCCAAGCATCTCTATGGCGGGCTCGGTCAGAACCTGTTCAATCCTGCCATGGTGGCCTATGTGCTGCTGCTGGTCTCCTTCCCGGTCCAGATGACCAGCTGGCTGCCCCCCTCCAGCATCGCCGCCTACGACATCGGCTTTGCCGATGCGGCCTCGGTGATCTTCACCGGCTTCAGCCTCGACGGCTACAGCATGCTGCAGCTCAAGCAGGGGGTGGATGGCCTGACCATGGCCACGCCGCTGGATACCTTAAAGACCGGGCTGACCCAGGGGCTGACCGCCACCGAAGTGATGACCCACAAGGTCTTCGAGGGCTGGGGTGGCATCGGCTGGAGCTGGGTCAACCTCGGCTACCTGCTGGGAGGCCTCTTCCTGCTCCAGCAGAAAGTGATCAACTGGCGCATTCCGACTGCCGTGCTGGGCGCATTGCTGCTCGCTGCCACCCTGGGCTATCTGGCCACCCCGGATGCCACTGCCACCCCCATGCTGCACCTGTTCAGCGGTGCCACCATGCTCGGAGCCTTCTTCATCGCCACCGATCCGGTGAGTGCCAGCACCACCGCAAAGGGGCGCCTCGTCTACGGTGTGCTCATCGGCGTGCTGGTCTATGTCATCCGCCGTTTTGGCGGCTATCCGGATGCCTTCGCCTTCGCCGTGTTGCTGGCCAACCTGTGCGTTCCCCTGATTGACAGTCTGACCCGCCCCAAGGTCTATGGAGCCCGTCGCAAATGAACCCCCATCTGAATTGCCGCAGACGCGAGACAGGGAGCCTCCCATGTTGAAAAGCATGCGCAAGAATGGCCTGACCCTGGCCCTCTTTGCCCTCGGCTGCACCGCCATGGTGGTGCTGACCAACGAACTGACCCGGGATCGCATCGCCCACCAGCAAGAGCTGGAGAAGCTGCGCACCCTGCAGGCCCTGCTGCCCGAGGGGAGTTATGACAACGATCTGGTGGCCAGTTGCAAGCTGGTCAGCAGCCGGGAATACCTGGGCAGCGATGAGCCCATGCCCCTCTATACCGCCACCCTCAAGGGGGTGCATACCGGCTACGCGCTGGAAACCGTGGCCCCCGATGGTTACAGTGGAGCCATTCGCATGGTGGTCGGCACCGATGCAAAGGGGGCCGTCAGCGCGGTCAGGGTGCTGGCCCACAAGGAAACCCCGGGGCTTGGTGACAAGATCGAGCTGAAGAAATCCAGCTGGATCGACAGCTTCACCGGCAAGTCCCTCACGGCCGACAACGACGCCACCTGGGCGGTGAAGAAGGATGGCGGCGAATTCGACGCCTTCACCGGAGCCACCATCACCCCGCGGGCCGTGGTCAAGGCAGTGAAAAATTTGCTGAGGCTGCAACAGGAGCACCCCGAACTGCTGCACGATGCCCCCTCCTGCCATACCAACCCCTAACGCCGGAGCACACGCTATGGAACAAGTCGACGTGATTGACACGGCCAGCCAACCCGCCGGGGAAAGTGGCCGCCGCGAAGAGCTCAAGGAGCTGATGTTGCAGGGACTGTGGAAGAACAACCCCTCCCTGGTGCAGGTGCTGGGACTCTGCCCCACCCTGGCGGTCTCCTCCACCTTTACCAATGCGTTGGGGCTAGGCCTTGCCACCATGGTGGTACTGGTCTGCTCCAACCTCGCCGTCTCCCTGGTGCGCAACTGGGTGCCCAAGGATATCCGCATCCCGGTCTACGTGATGATTATCGCGGCCCTGGTGACCAGCGTGCAGCTGTTGATGAACGCCTACACCTACGGCCTCTATCAGGCGCTCGGCATCTTCATCGCCCTCATCGTCACCAACTGCGTCATCATCGGCCGCGCCGAAGCCTATGCCTCCAAGAACCCGCCCCTGCTTGCCGCCCTCGACGGCTTCATGATGGGGCTGGGCTTTACCCTGGTGCTGCTGGTACTGGGGGGCCTTCGCGAGATCATCGGCATGGGCACCCTGTTTGACGGTGCCGAGCTGCTGCTGGGTGACTGGGCCAAGTCATTGCGCGTCGAGCTGTTCCACGCCGACGCCAGCCTGCTGCTGGCGATCCTGCCCCCCGGCGGCTTCATCGGCCTCGGTTTGATGATCGCCGGCAAAAACGCCATCAACGACTGGATGGGCCGCAAGCAGAGTGCCGAGAAGGCCCACTGCACCGTGCCGGCGGCGGGCGCCCGCACTACCCAGCTCTGAGACAAGAGAGAGCCATGAACAACCAGAAACGCAGGCTGATCCTGGAGCGGTTGCGCGATGACAACCCCCATCCCACCACAGAGCTCAACTTCACCACGCCCTTCGAGCTGCTCATCGCCGTGCTGCTCTCGGCCCAGGCCACCGACGTGAGCGTCAACAAGGCCACCGACAAGCTCTATCCGGTGGCCAACACCCCCCAGGCCATGCTGGATCTGGGGGTGGATGGGGTCAAGGAGTACATCAAGACCATCGGCCTGTTCAACACCAAGGCCGAGAACGTCATCAAGACCTGCGCCATTCTGCTGGAGCGCCACGGCGGCGAGGTGCCGGAGAATCGCGAGGCCCTCGAGGCCCTGCCCGGCGTCGGCCGCAAGACGGCCAACGTGGTGCTCAACACCGCCTTCGGCTGGCCCACCATCGCCGTCGACACCCATATCTTCCGGGTCTCCAACCGCACCGGCTTTGCAGTGGGCAAGAACGTCGATCAGGTGGAGGAGAAGCTGCTCAAGGTGGTCCCCGCCGAGTTCAAGCTGGACGTGCATCACTGGCTCATCCTGCACGGGCGTTACACCTGTCTCGCCCGCAAGCCCCGCTGCGGCTCCTGCATCATCGAAGATTTGTGCGAATACAAAGAGAAGGTCTATCCCGAGAGTTGATCTGCAGGCCTCTGCGGATCCGGTCTCGGGCCATGGATTCAAGGCAGTACCAATCCACCAACCCGGAGAATTGAGCAATGAGAATTCTGCATACCATGTTGCGCGTCGGCGATCTGCAACGTTCCATCGACTTCTACACCCGAGTGCTGGGCATGACACTGCTGCGCAAGAGCGAGAACAGCGAATACAAGTACACCCTGGCCTTCGTCGGCTACGGCGACGAGAAGGATGAAGCCGTCATCGAGCTCACCTACAACTGGGGGGTGAGCGAGTACGAGCTCGGTTCCGCCTATGGTCACATCGCCCTGGAAGCGGACGACATCTATGCCACCTGCGAGGCGCTGCGCGCCGCCGGCGCCAAGATCACCCGCGAACCGGGCCCGGTGAAGGGCGGCACCACCGTCATCGCCTTCGTGGAAGACCCGGACGGTTACAAGATTGAGCTGATTGCCAAGAAAGACGCCGGTACCGGCCTGGGCGCCTGAGCCCACGCCGCCTAGCGGTGAGAAAAACAACGGGGCCCAGGGCCCCGTTTTCATTGGCTGCGGCCACCGTCAGGCCAGGCGGAAGCGCCCCATGCTCTGGCGCAGACCCGCCGCCAGCTGGCTCAGCTCCAGACAGGCTTTGGCGGTGTGATCCGCGCCGGTCGCGACCTCGTTGGAGGAGTCGTTGATGCGCGCCACGTTGCGGCCCAGCTCATCGGAGACCGCATCCTGCTCGCCACAGGCACTGGCAATCTGGATCGCCATGTCGGCTATCTGGGCCACCGCCTCTTCAATCTGACGAATGCCCGCACTGGTGCGTTCGCTCTGGCTCACGCACTGGCGGATCATCTCGCAACTCTGGCCGGTCACCGACTTAGCCCGATTGGCACGGGCCTGCAGGGTCTCGATGATGGCGACGATTTCGCCGGTGGAGGCCTGGGTACGCCCCGCCAGGGTGCGCACCTCGTCGGCCACCACCGCAAAGCCGCGCCCCTGCTCACCGGCACGGGCCGCCTCGATGGCGGCATTGAGTGCCAGCAGGTTGGTCTGGTCGGCAATGCCGCGAATGACATCCACCACCAGGTTGATCTGGGCGGACTCTTTCTCCAGTTCACTCACCAGGTTGCCCGCCTGCTCCATCTCACCGGCCACCCGGGTGATGGCATCCAGGGCCCCCTGCACATCCTGACTGCCACGACGAGCCAGGGCATTGGCGGAGCTTGCCGACTCCGAGGCCACCTCGGTGTTGCCCGCCACATCCGCTACCGTCGCCTTCATCTGGGCCATGGCGGTGGCGACCTGGGCTATCTCCTGCTGCTGGCTCAGGATCCCCTGGGATGATTGCTCGGAGACCGCGCTCACCTCCTCGATGGCGGCCCCCAGCTGGGTCACGGCGGCGGCCACCTCCTCGATGAGCCCACGCAGGTTGTCCTGCATCTTGAGGGAGGCGCTGGCCAGCATCCCCAGTTCGTCCTGCCCGATGTGCTGGCGATCCAGCCGATGGGTCAGATCTCCCAGGGCGATGGCATTGGCCTGGGCCACCACGGCTTGCAAGGGCAGGCAGATCTGGCGGGTGAGGAACCAGGTCATGACCCCCATGAAGATCAGCAGGGTCGCGATGCTCACCACGGCAAAGGTCATCACCATGGTGACGCTGCCAAGCAGGCTGCCACGGTTCTCTTCCACAAAGCCAAGATTCACCTTCACAAGTGCACGCACCGCCAGCTCCAGCTCGGTGTAGAGCCCGTTCGAGCGAAACAGCGCCTCCCTGGCCTCATCCCTGCTGCCCTGGAACAACAGGGCATCCACCTGGTTGACGGCCCCCAGATATTGCAGCCACTGCTGCTTGACGCGGTTGAAGGCCTGGCGTTCATGCTCGGCCCCCACGGTTGCCTCGTAGGCATCCATGACCTGCTGCACCTTGCCCAGGCTCTCCTGGATGCGGGCGCGACGAACCTGCCTGTCGACGGCATCTTCCACCATCAGCAGGGCAAACTGGGCACGGCGCACATAGGAGACGTCATAGAGCAAGTTGTCCACCGAGAGAACGCTTGGCAGGGTGGAGTCGGTGAAGTTCAATACCCGATCCCGAATGTCCCGCAGTTCGGTGGCGAGAAACAGGCCGAAGACGGCGTTGATGACGGCAATGACCGCAAAGACGGCGGCAATCTTCTTGCCGATGGAGAGATGCTTGTAAGACATGTTGGCTGGTGATCCTCGACTGCAGATGTGCAGTGACACAATGATCACATCCGTGTAAGCGGTGACCCGAGACTCCTGACGGGAAATGACGATGGGAGCGAAGAGAGGGGATCCCTTGCTTCCCGCTCGCCCCACGCCGGGCCTTGTGCCCGCCACGAGGCTGCCAGCACAGGAGCGACCAGCTCGACGCAAAACTTGAGCCGATTGCCACAATCGGTCCGCCGTCATGGACAAAGCAGGGGCCAGGTTATGTAATGGCCGCTCGTCTCTCCCCATTCCTGTCTTCAGAGGCCCCATGGACAACGTATCGACCCTCTCCCCTTCCTGGTCTGTCCAACTGCGCGAGCAGATAGCGGATCGCCCCCTCATCGCCCTGGGGCTGCTGCTCGCCCTGGTCGCCGTGCTGCTGCTCCTGGTGCAGAGTCTCGTCATGCTGGCAGCAGGAGAGATCACGCCCGGGGTACGCTATGGCCTCATCGGCGGCGCTGCGGGTTTTGCCGCCACGGCGCTGGGCGCCCTGCCTGCCCTGTTCCTGCGCGCCGTTCCCCAACGGGTGGAAGATGCCATGCTGGGGTTCGCCGCCGGCATGATGCTGGCGGCGAGCGCCTTCTCCCTGCTGCTGCCGGGGCTCGAGGCCGCCGAGGGGATCACGGGTGACAGCTTCCTCGCCGCCGCCGTGGTGGTGGCCGGCATGACCCTCGGGGTGCTGCTGATGCTGGGACTGGATCAATTCACCCCTCACGAACACGACAAGACCGGCCCCTGTGGTCCCGGCCATGAGAGCTGCTCACGGGTCTGGCTGTTCGTCTTCGCCATCGCCCTGCACAACCTGCCCGAAGGCATGGCCATCGGGGTCAGCTTCTCCCAGGGGGACATGACGGTGGGACTGCCCCTCACGACCGCCATTGCCCTGCAGGACATTCCCGAAGGGCTGGCGGTGGCGCTGGCCATGTGCGCAGCCGGTTTTCGCCCGCCGGTGGCCGTGCTGGTCGCCATCGGCAGCGGCCTGCTGGAACCGCTTGGCGCCCTGCTCGGGGTCGGACTCGCCAGCGGCATGGCCATCGCCTACCCCATCGGCCTCGGGCTCGCGGCCGGTGCCATGCTGTTTGTTGTCTCCCACGAGGTGATCCCGGAAACCCATCGCAACGGCCACCAGACCCACGCCACCCTGGGCCTGATGGCAGGCTTCGCCCTGATGATGACGCTGGATACAGCCCTGGGATGAAACGCCGATGCCCCATGCAACCCGTGGTCTCCCACGAGGTGATCCAGGAAACCCATCGCAACGGCCACCAGACCCACGCCACCCTGGGTCTCATGGCGGGCTTCGCCCTGATGATGACCCTCGACACCGCACTCGGCTGATCACCCCCCTCAAGCCCCGTGCGCCCGGTGACGACAGCGCGAACCCCTTGAAATAAGAGGGGGAAATCGCCTAATGTTGAGCCCCCGGCGCCCTTTGACTGGTTGATGTACGGCGCCTGAATCCCATCGGAAGCCTGCCCGGATGACCCTCAGGATAATCCTGCTGCTGTGTCTGCTTGTCCTCACCGCCAGGGCCATTGGCGCCACCGAGGTCTTTCATACGGCCGCGCAGCAGGCGTCGTCCCCCAAGTACGTGACGCTCCCCGACGGGCATGTCGGCGGGATCTGCGTCGATCTCTTCCGGCTCATGGAAGCAAGGGAGCCAGCCCTTCGCATTGAGGGAGATCAGCGCTTCCTGCCGCTGCGACGGCTGGAAAAGAAGGTGCAGCACGGTCAGCTGGACTTCATCTGCGGCGTGGGGGAGAGCCCGGCCAGGCGGGATCACTTCATCGTCCTGACTCCCGCCATCTTCACGGTGCGCTACCACCTGGCGGTGCGCCGTGACGATCCCGTCGAGATACGCAGCTGGCAGGATGTCAGGGCCCTCGGCCAGGGGGGCATCATCCTCATCAACCATGGCAGCGGCGCCATCGCCCGGCTCCAGGATATCGGCGGCCTCATCATCGACAGCGGCGGGATCAGCAACCAGGCCAACTACGAGAAGTTGTTGATGAAGCGCGGCCGTTTCGTCTACTACCGCTCCCCGGGGTTTGAGTCCGACTTGCGCGAACAGGGGCTGGCCGACAAGATCCGCATCCTCCCCACCGTGATGGAAGAGACTCCCTTCTACATCCTGTTCCATCGCCACAGTGCCCCCGAGCGCCTGACCCTGTTCGCCAACACCCTGCAACGGCTCGCAGACAGTGGTGAACTGGCCGCCCTGGCCAGACGCTACCCCTGACCCCCCATCCGCGCCATCGCAATGCTCGGCGCCACCGCCAAGTTTTGCTATCATCCCCGCCAACTTTTTCGGCCCAGCGGCCATCGAGACGAGGTAGATGATGAAAGTAGGTATTATCGGCGCCATGGAGCAGGAAGTAGCCCTCCTGCGCAGCCAGCTGAGCGAGCCCACCACCCTGCAACTGGGCGGCTGCGAGTTCTATCAGGGCAAGCTGGCCGGTAAAGAGGTGATCCTGACCCGCTCCGGCATCGGCAAGGTCGCCGCCAGCGTCGCCACCAGCCTGCTGCTGGAGAAGTTCGCTCCCGATTGCGTCATCAACACCGGTTCCGCCGGCGGCTTCGCCCAGGATCTGCACATCGGTGACGTGGTCATCGCGAGCGAGATGCGCTTCCACGACGTGGACGTGACCGCCTTCGGTTACGAGATGGGCCAGATGGCCCAGCAGCCCGCCGCCTTCCCCTGCGACGAAAAACTCATCGCCCTGGCACAAGCCTGCATTGCCGAGCAAGGCAAGCACCAGACCAAGGTCGGGCTCATCTGCACCGGCGATCAGTTCATGTGCAAGCCGGACGCCATCGCGAAAGCCCGTGCCGACTTCCCGCAGATGCTGGCGGTGGAGATGGAAGGGGCCGCCATCGGCCAGGTGTGCCACATGTTCAAGGTGCCCTATTTGGTGGTACGGGCCATGTCGGACATCGCCGGCAAGGAGCAGGTGGAATCCTTCGATGCCTTCATCGAGGTGGCGGGTCAACACTCCGCCGAAGTGATCATCGCGCTGCTCGGCAAGCTGTGATCGACGCCCCCTCCTGGGATGTCCTGATGACCGCCCTCGCCTCCACGACGGCGGGCATCATGGTGGGGGCCGCCCTGCTGGAGGCCCTGCTGCCCTGGCCCGCACGCTTTCGACCCGGCGCAGCAGTGCCTCTGCTCACCCGCCTCGGCCAGAAGGTCTATCGCCCCGACGGCACGCCACGCCAGCAGAGCCAGGCCGGGCTCCTTGCCCTGCTGGTGGTCTGGGTGCCCTGCGCTGCCGGTCTCTGGGCGGTGCGCAATCTCTCCCTTTCCGAGCCCCTGTTCGACCTCCTGTTCCTGCTGCTGATGCTCGAATCCCGCCCCTTGCGGGAACTCGCCCGGGGGAGCCGCGCTCTGGCAACCCAGGAGACGCTGGTCGTGGCGAGGCTGCAGGTCGCCCCCTGGCTCAAGCGGGAGACCGGCAAGCTCTCGGTGATGGGGTTGAACAAGGCGGTGAGCGAGACCTGCGTACTGCGCCTCGTGGGTCAGTGGGCCGCCCCCCTGCTGGGTTTTGCTCTGGCCGGGGTACAGGGTGCCCTGCTGGTGCGGCTCGCCCAGTTGACCCATCTGGCGTGGAACCCCAAGCAAAGCGCGTTCGTCCACTTCGGCCGCCCGGCTGCGGCGCTCTATCAGGGTTTCTGCGCCCCTGCCATCCTGCTGCTGGCGCTCCCCCTGTGCCTGACCCAGGTGCGCGGACTGGGCAACAGAGTGCGACCTGCGCTGCATTGGCCCCATCCCGCCATGGGGGTCCTGCTCGCGCTGCTGGCCCGGGCGACGGGCCGCCGACTCGGCGGCCCCCGCTACTATCAGAGCCAGCTGGTGCGCTTTCCGGTATTTGATGAGGGGAGCGAACCCGATGCCAACCTGCCCCTGCGCCTGCTGCAGCGTCTGCAACTGACCGGCTGGGGCTGGCTCGGGCTCTCGCTGCTCCTGACATTGATGGCGCTCAATCATGGCTGATCGCGTTTCCCTTCGTGCCCTGGGCCTGTTTGTCTGCCTGCTGGGCACCTCACTGTGCGCCATGGCCACCCCGCCGCAGCGCATCGTGAGCCTCACTCCCCATCTGACGGAACTGCTGTTCGATATCGGCGCCGGGGATCGCGTGGTCGCCACCGACGATGCCTCCGATTACCCCGCCGAGGTGGCCAACCTCCCCAGGGTGGCCAACTATCGCAGCATCAACCTCGAGGCGCTGCTGGCCCAGAAGCCGGATCTGGTAGTGGCCTGGCGCTCCGCCCAGGCCCGCATGCTGGGCCCGGTCGAGCGCCTCGGCATTCCCGTCTTCTACTCGGAGCCCACCGACTTTGCCTCCCTGGCTACCGAGATGCGCAGCCTGGGGCACCTTCTCGGGCTCACGTCCAGGGCCGACGAGCAAGCCCGCGCCTATCTGACCCGGCTCGACGCCCTGGCTGCGCGCTACGGCGAGCCCAAGCCCCTGTCTGTCTTTTATCAGCTCTGGTACCCGCCGCTCACCAGCGTCAATAATTCGACCTGGCCGGGGCAGGCCATCACCCTCTGCGGCGGACGCAACATCATGGCGACGACGGGAGCAGCCTACCCCCAGGTCGGGCTGGAGCAGGTGATCAAGGCCAATCCCGGGCTTATCCTGGCTGGCGGCCGGGATCCTTCCGTGCTGGATCACTGGCGGCAGTGGCCCATGCTGGACGCCGTCAAACACCAGCGGCTCGCCCTTATCAACGCCGATGAACTGCACCGCTTCACCCCCCGCGCCCTCAACGCGGTGGAGCAGATATGCGAGGCGATAGCCGGGAGCAGCGCGTCAACCCCTTGATACCGCCTTCGTCACGGCGATGCTCTCTCCCATATCGCTGGTTATGGCATAAAATATGCTTTTGAATCTAACAGACACTCACTTCATAACGGGACCATGACATGTTCAACGGCAAAACGATCCTGATAACCGGGGGAACCGGCTCCTTTGGCAAGAAGTTCATCGAGGCTGTCCTCTCCCTCTACACGCCAAGCCGATTGATCGTCTACTCCCGTGATGAACTCAAGCAGTTCGAGATGCAGCAGCGTTTCAATCACCCTTGCATGCGCTATTTCATCGGTGACGTACGGGATGCCGAGCGCCTCGAGATGGCCATGCACGGCGTGGACTTCGTGGTGCATGCCGCCGCCCTCAAGCAGGTGCCTGCCGCCGAATACAACCCCATGGAGTGCATCAAGACCAACATCCATGGTGCGGAAAACGTCATCAAGGCGGCCCTCAACAACGGGGTCGAGAAGGTGATCGCCCTCTCCACCGACAAGGCGGCCAATCCGGTCAACCTGTATGGCGCCACCAAACTCTGCTCCGACAAGCTGTTCGTCGCCGCCAATAATATGGCGGGCAAGCACCCCACCATTTTCTCCGTGGTACGTTATGGCAACGTGGTCGGCTCCCGGGGCTCTGTGGTGCCCTTCTTCGATCGCCTGATCAAGGAAGGGGCCAGCAGCCTCCCCATTACCCATGCCGAGATGACCCGTTTCTGGCTCACCCTGCAACAGGGGGTCGAGTTCGTGCTGACCAACTTTGCCCGCATGAAAGGGGGGGAAGTGTTCGTTCCGAAGATCCCGTCGGTACGCATCACGGATCTCGCCAGCGCCATGGCGCCGGACTTGCCCCAGGAGATCATCGGTATCCGTCCGGGCGAAAAGTTGCACGAGGTGATGTGTCCGGCTGACGACTCCTACCACACCTATGAATTTGACGACTATTACGTCATCGCTCCCAGCATCACCTTCACCAGTCGAAATAATGACTTCGCCGTCAATGCCCTGGGTGACACCGCGGTGCGGGTCGAGCACGGCTTTGAATACAATTCCCTCAATAATCGCCACTTCCTGTCGATAGAGGAATTGAAAGTCATGAATCAGCAGGTGCTCGCCGAATGATCCCCTATGGACGCCAATCCATCACAGATGAAGATATCGAAGCCGTCGTCGCCGTGCTGAAGTCGGACTACCTCACCCAGGGTGAGGCGGTCCCCGCCTTCGAACAGGGATTGGCCGACTACTGCCAGGCTCCCCACGTGATCGCCTGCAGCAACGGCACCACGGCCCTGCACCTTGCCTGCGCCGCGCTGGCGCTGGGCGAACAGGATTGGGTCTGGGTCTCCGCCATCAGTTTCGTCGCCTCAGCCAACTGTGCCCGCTATTGTGGCGCCCAGGTGGATTTCGTCGACGTGGACTCCGCAACCGGCAACCTCTGCGTGACGGCGCTGCGCGAGAAGCTGCAACGGGTTCAGGGCAGCGCTCGTCAGCCGAAGGCCCTGGTCGCCGTGCATCTCGCGGGCCAGCCCTGCGATCTCGCCGAGATAGGCGCCCTGTGCCGAGAATATGGCGTGTCCCTCATCGAAGATGCCTGCCATGCCCTGGGAGCCCGTTATCAGGGAGAGCCCATCGGCAGTTGTGCCCACAGCGACATGACCGTCTTCAGCTTCCATCCGGTCAAGCCCATCACGACCGGGGAAGGGGGCGCCGTCACGACTCGCAGTGCCGAGCTGGCCGCGAGGCTTCGTCTCTATCGCAGCCATGGCATCACCCGGGATCCGGCGCAGTTGACCGTCGACACTCCGGGGGGCTGGTACTACGAGCAGCAGGTACTCGGCTTCAACTATCGCCTGACCGACATCCAGGCGGCGCTGGGAAGCAGCCAGCTCGCCCGCCTGCCGCAGTTCATTGACAGGCGCCGGTTGTTGGCTGCCCGCTACGACGAGCTGCTGACCCGACTGCCGGTCGAGCCCTTGCACCAGGGGCATGACAGACTCAGTGGCTACCACCTCTATGTGATCCGGGTGCAAGACCGGGATGAGGTGTTTGCCCGCCTGAGAGACGCCGGTATCGGCGTCAACGTGCACTACATGCCCATTCCGGCCCAACCCTATTACCGTGATCTCGGCCACGACCCCGCCAACTATCCCGGTGCCCAGGCCTATTATCGACAAGCCATCAGCCTCCCCCTGTTCCCCGGCCTCTCCCTGGCCGAGCAGGATCAGGTCGTTCAGACCCTGGAGTCGGTGCTATGCGCCTAGCACTGGGTACGGTCCAGTTCGGGCTCGATTACGGCATCAGCAACCGCGCAGGCGAAGTGCAGGATCAGGAGCTCGACGCCATTCTGGCTCTGGCCCGCAAACTGGGGGTGGATACCCTGGACACGGCCCAGGCCTACGGCAAGGCCGAGGCGAGGCTCGGGATGTACAATACCGCCGACTTCCAGCTGATCAACAAGCTGGCCCCCGGCATCCAGGCCGTAGAGATCGCCACCTCGGTGGCAGGCAGCCTGCAACGGCTGGCACGCACCAGGCTGGACGGCCTGTTGCTGCACCGCAGCCAGGATGCCAGCCCTGCCCTGTTCGAGCAGTTGGCAGAGCTGCAGCGACAGGGCAAGGTGGGCAAGGTGGGGGCCTCCGTCTACTCCCCCGAGGAGCTGGCACTCTGGCTCGAGCAGGGTTATCCGCTGGAGCTGGTGCAACTCCCCGCCAACCTGCTCGATCAACGCTTCCTGCGCTCAGGCTGGCTCGACCGGCTGCAGGCTCAGGGGTGTGAGATCCATGTGCGCACCCTCTTCTTGCAAGGCCTGCTGCTGATGCAACCGGAGCTTCGTCCCGCGTATTTCGACACCTTCGGTGAACCACTGGCGCGGCTGGATGAGTGGCATCCCCATCTCTCCCCGCTCCACAAGGCGCTCTCTCTGCTCCCGGCCCTGCCCCAGGTCAGCCGCTTCGTGGTGGGGGTCTGTCATGCCCATGAGCTGGCGGCCATCGCCTCGACCTATGCCCATCTGCATCCGTGCCATGACGACGAGCTGGCCGCCCTCGCCTGCGACGAGCCGGCCCTCATCAACCCTGCCATGTGGAGAACATCATGATCCTCGGGATCCTGCAGGCCAGAGCCAACTCCAGCCGACTGCCTGGCAAGGTGCTCAAGCCTCTGCTCGGCGAGCCCATGCTCGCCCGCCAGATAGAGCGACTCCAACGCTCGACCAGGCTGGATCAGCTGGTGGTTGCCACCAGTGACCAGGCCGACGATCTGGCCATAGCGGCGCTTTGCGCCGAGCTGGACGTGCCCTGTTTCCGTGGCCCGCTGGACGACGTGCTGCAACGCTTTCATCTGGCGGCGCAACCCTTTGGCCCCAGCCAGATTGTCAGGCTCACCGGCGACTGCCCCCTCGCGGATCCCGCCCTCATCGACGAGCTGATCGAGCTGCATCTGGCCGGCGGCTACGACTACAGCAGCAACTGCTGGGATCCCAGCTACCCTGATGGGCTGGACGCGGAGATCATGAGCGTCGCCACCCTGGCGCTGCTGGCCGAGTACGCCCACACCCCGACCCAGCGCGAGCACGTCACCTACTACATCCGCCAGCATGCGGATCAGTTCAAGATAGGGGCACTTAGCCGCACCCCCAGCCTAGCCCACCTGCGCTGGACGGTGGACGAACCCGCCGACTTCGCCCTGGTCGAGCAGATATATCAGCGCCTCTACCCGTCAAACCCGGCCTTTGCCACCGACGACATTCTCGCCCTGCTGGCTCGTGAGCCGCAGTTGGCGACCCTGAACACTCAACATCAACGCAATGAGGGGCTGGCGCGATCGCTGGCCAAGGAGAACCACTCATGACCTCACGGTATCAGCATTCACTGACCCTCTCAGCCCGGGCCGAGCAGAGCATTCCCTTAGGGTCCCAGACCTTCTCCAAGAGCCGGCTCTGCTTCCCCTACGGCGCCGCCCCGCTCTTTATCGAGCGCGGCCAGGGTGCCAGAGTGTGGGACGTGGATGGCAACGAGTATCTCGACTTTGCCAGCGGCCTGCTCGCCATCAGCCTGGGTTACTGCGATCCGGAGGTGAACCAGGCCGTGCTGGAGCAGCTCAACCTGGGCTCCATCTTCTCCCTTCCCCATCGGCTGGAAACCGAGGTGGCGGAACAGCTGATCGAGCTAATCCCTTGCGCCGAGATGGTGCGCTTTGGCAAGAACGGCACCGATGCCACCTCCGCCTGCATCCGCCTCTCTCGCGCCGTCACAGGGCAAGAGCGGGTCGCGGTCTGCGGCTACCACGGCTGGCAGGACTGGTACATAGGCTCCACCACCCGCCACCTGGGGGTGCCCGAGTGCGTACGCGAGCTGACCCATCGCTTCGACTACAACGATCTGGCCTCCCTCAAGGCCCAGCTGGAAGCCCATCCCGGCGAGTTTGCCGCCGTGATCCTGGAGCCCATGAACGTCGCCTGGCCCGCCCCGGACTTTCTGCCCGGTCTGCGCCAGCTGTGCGACAAGC
The DNA here is from genome assembly GCF_019048585.1 of Aeromonas sp. FDAARGOS 1418. Taxonomy (NCBI): domain Bacteria; kingdom Pseudomonadati; phylum Pseudomonadota; class Gammaproteobacteria; order Aeromonadales; family Aeromonadaceae; genus Aeromonas; species Aeromonas sp. FDAARGOS 1418. Next base: position 3,713,963 of record NZ_CP077387.1, read on the forward strand.
ACGGCGCCCTGCTCATCTTCGATGAGACCATCACAGGTTTTAGAAATCATTTAGGAGGCGCCCAGACCCTGTTCGGGGTGACCCCGGATCTGGCCGCCTTCGGCAAGGGGATGGCCAACGGCTTCCCCATCTCCGCCGTAGTGGGCCGCCGCCAGTACATGCGCCGCATGGAGGACATCTTCTTCTCCGGCACCTTTGGCGGCGATGCCATCGCCCTGGCGGCGGCCAACGCCGTGATCGGCAAGATGCGTCGGCTCGACGTGCCCACTCGCCTGGCCGAGCGGGGCCAGCAACTGCTCGATGGGCTCAACGCCCTGTTGCAAAAGCTGGATGCCCCAGGCTGGCTGCAAAGCGCCGGCCACCCCAGTTGGTGTTTCTTACTGACAGGTGATTCAACCAACCACACAAGCTGGCAGTTAAAGAGCTATTTAATGCAGGAGCTGTGCAAGCGTGGCATCCTTAGCCTTGGCAGCCACAACCTGAACCTTGCCCATAGTGAAGAGGACATTCGAACCCTGCTGGCCGTCTATGCAGAAGTCCTGCCGGAGCTTATCCGTCTGGACGCGAGCAAGGCCATCCATCAGGCCCTGGATGGCGAGCCTATCCAGCCGGTATTCAAGGTGCGCTGAGTGCAACCAGATATGCCGCAGACTCAACGCACAGCATCGGATAGCATGAGGCTAGACGGCCAGCGGATTGTTTTTCGTACCGATGCATCGCTGGAGATCGGTTCAGGCCATGTAATGCGCTGTCTGACCCTAGCCGATGCATTGAGTGAGAAAGGGGCTGAGTGCTGGTTTATCTGCCGTGCGCATCCAGGACACCTGGCTGAGCTTATCCGTACCCGTGGGCACCACTGCCATCTGCTTGACACAGTCGCCGAGCCAGAACAAGGCTCTGTGGACATATCCTCACCTGCACATGCGAGCTGGCTTGGATGCAGCAGGATGCTGGATGCTGCACAAACCCATGTAATTCTGGCCGAGATGTGTCCAGCATGGTTGATTGTCGACCACTACGCTCTCGACGCCCACTGGGAAAGCAGGCTCCGTAATTATGTCGGTCGAATCATGGTGATCGATGACCTTGCGGATCGTCATCACGATTGCGATCTGCTGCTCGACCAGAATCTGGGCCGCCAGCTCGATGACTACCGAAAGCATGTCCCACCCGGTTGCCAACTCCTGATCGGCCCACGCTATGCATTGCTTCGCCCAGAATTTGCTGAATTACGAGAATACTCTCTAAAGCGGCGCCAGCGTCCGGTGTTAAAACAGGTTCTGATCACTATGGGGGGTGTCGACAAGCTTAATGTAACTAGCCAAGTGTTGAATGCATTACGCTGTGCCCCCTTGCCTGACGATTGTCGGATCCTTGTAGTAATGGGACCAAAGGCCCCATGGCTAACACAGATTGAAGATCTCGCTGCAACTCTACACTGGCCAACCGAAGTACTGGTTAATGCTAACAATATGGCGCAACTTATGGCGAGTAGTGACTTGGCGATCGGTGCTGCGGGTAGTACATCTTGGGAGCGATGCTGTCTCGGTTTACCTACATTGATGATGATAATTGCAGACAACCAACAAGAAGCAGCACACAATTTAATGTCGGCTGGAGCGGCTGTGTGTATGCAAGAAAGAAATATGGAAAAAAACATTACACATTGGGTTAATGAATTTATTACAGCACCAGGAACTAGCACTGCAATGACAAGTTGTGCCAGTAGTATTACAGATGGTTTAGGAGTCTGGTTAGTTTCAGACAAAATAATATCTACTTAAATGGGAATTTTGCCATGGATTCTCTTGGTGTATTACGAAATGTTAGAGAAAATGAACTTGATATAATGCTCGCTTGGCGTAACGAGCAAAAAGTAAGAAGTAATATGTACACTCAGCATATTATATCGCGTGAAGAGCATTATTCTTGGTGGGAGAAAACTAAACTCCGTCAAGACCAAAGATATTATATGTATGAATACGAAGGGCAGCCATGTGGCATAACATCATTTAACAATATAGACTTGAGTAATAAAAATTCAGCCTGGGCATTTTACACAGCACCTTCAGCACCGAGAGGATCTGGAGCTAAGATGGAGTTTCTGATGCTCGACCTAGCATTCATTACGCTTGGCTTACACAAACTATACTGTGAGGTATTAGAGTTTAATCGCCCTGTAATTACTTTACACCACAAGTTTGGCTTTGAAACTGAGGGGGTTTTTAAGGATCAGCGCTTTACTAATGGAGAGTTTATCAACGTTCATAGACTGGCTATTTTAAAAACCCAATGGGAATCCAATAGAACTGCTCAATTAGAAAGAATAACAGCATTCAGGAGCAGATAGCATATGAAACCAAGAATATTTATTAATGATGTTGGCGTTGGTGTTGATTTTCCTCCATATGTGATAGCAGAAATGTCTGCTAACCATAATGGCAATCTAAATAATGCATTCCGCTTAATTACAGAGGCTAAGCATGCTGGTGCTAGCGCTATAAAATTACAGACTTATACAGCAGACACCATTACTCTTAACAGCAATTCCCCAGAATTTCAAATCCATGAAGGGCTTTGGCGTGGTAAGAGTCTTTATCAACTTTACCAAGAGGCTCAGCTACCTTGGGAATGGCATGCTCCCTTATTTCAGCATGCCCGTAAAATCGGTATCACAATTTTCAGCTCTCCTTTTGACACCACCGCGGTAGATCTCCTAGAAGAGCTCAATGCGCCTGCCTACAAGATTGCTTCTTTTGAAGCAATTGACCTACCATTGATCCGCTATGTCGCAAGCACAGGCAAACCCATGATCATATCGACGGGCATGGCAAACGCGGAAGAAATTGAAAATGCGATTGAGGCGGCGAGAACTGGTGGCTGCAAAGAATTAGCCATACTTCACTGTGTCAGTGGTTATCCTGCTCCGGCTGAAGATTACAACTTGCGCACCTTGCTAGATATGCAGCAGCGCTTCGGATTAGTGACTGGGTTATCCGATCATACGCTCGACAATACAACAGCTATTGCCAGTGTTGCCTTGGGAGCATCGGTCATTGAGAAACATTTTACTCTGGATCGCAATGGCGGTGGTCCTGACGATAGTTTTTCGCTGGAGCCGACAGAATTAAAGCAACTATGTATTAGTGCCAGAACAGCATGGTCTGCACTGGGTCAAGTGGATTACAGCCGAAAATCCAGCGAAGTGGGAAATGTAAAATTTCGGCGCTCTCTCTATTTTGTCAAAGACCTGCAGGTGGGAGAAACCATCACGGCAGATGCGGTGCGCAGTGTACGTCCTGGCTTTGGATTGGCGCCCAAATATCTTCCTGATGTGATAGGAAAAACTGTTACTCAACCTATATTGGCAAACACGCCGGTAAACAACGACGTTTTTAAATAATGGAAGGGCATATGCATCAGAAGAACGTCTTCATGGACCACGAAGGGGATGAGTGGTATAAGCGCAACAAGGCCGCCATCCTCGATAAATCTCTGGCAAATGATCCCATCTTCAAGGCGCTGGAATATCTGGGCAGCAGACCTGCCAGGATCCTGGAGATAGGCTGTGCCAACGGCTGGCGGCTGGCGCAGCTGGCCGAGCACTACGGCGCCCGCTGCTATGGGGTGGATCCGTCCGCCAGCGCCATCCAGGATGGGCTCTCCCGCTATCCAGGGTTGCAGCTCACCGTGGGGACGGCCGACTGCCTGCCCGAGATAGAGCCGGTCGACCTCATCATCTTCGGCTTCTGCCTCTATCTGTGCGACCCCCAGGATCTGTTCAAGATTGCCGCCGGCAGTGATGCCCTGCTGGCTGATCGGGGCCTCATGACCATACTGGATTTCAATCCGCCGGCCGGACACTATCGTAACGACTATCAGCATCACGCTAATATCTTCAGCTACAAGATGAACTATGGCGAGCTGTTTGGCTGGCATCCGGGCTACCATCGCCTGTTTGAACATGTGCAACATCACGATGGCGGCACCGAACTGGAGCCCGATGCGCTGATCTCGGTGCAGATCCTGCGAAAGGATGCGAGGCTACTCGCGGCACAGAATCCTTATCCCAAGGGATAGAAAAACACCGGCCCAAGGGCCGGTGTTTTTATTTGCTTAAACTTTTTTCCTTTATTTTCTGAACAGCGCCATCACTTCGTTATCTATCATATCCACGCTATCGAGAGCCCTCGGATACATGTCTCTGACTTTCGCCAAGAATTCCAACCAGAGTTCGATGGCCGGCTTCATCAGCACCAGTGTCTCCTCCTCCCCCTCGAAGGAGTAGAGAATGGAGCTCAGCAGGGTGAATACATAGTTCATCGAACCTATCATGGTCTGTGAAATATGCTGCTGGCGTGTGGCAGAAATCTGGGCAAGATAGCCAAAGTTGCGCAGCATCAACTGATTAATCTCATTGCGAGACGTGAAATCCTGTTGCCATTCGGCCACCATCTTGTCGATAAAAATGTTGAAGAACTCGACATCAAGCAGCGAAGAAAAGTCCTGCTTGAACAGTGGAATAGGGGCACTCAGCGCCGCAATTTCCCCGAGCAGATCAGACTTATCAACAAACTGGGAAAGACTTATTTCAGAGCTTGGTAAGGCCCTAGCCTGCATGATCCTAGCACCATCACTGCAGTTGAAACACTGCACATCGGGATTAGCAACCAGCACTTGTTCGATCACATGACGTGAAGCATCAAACATGGCGTTGCTGATGACCATACCGCCAAAATTCCCTTCGCGATGCCATTGGCTGTCGCCATACATCAGCGCCCCCAAGGCACCAGCACTCTCCTCGTTGTTATAGTAGGAGCTGAGCTTGGAATGATGGTGCCCCTTGTGCTTGTAGCCGTTATCCAGACCGAACAGATACAGGTTTTTAAAACCAAGGTGGATGGGGGCGCTGACACCGATATTACCCACTAAGGGATTAACCCCACCGAGAGCGGCGCAGGCGTTTAAATGAGGGAAGTAATTATGGTAGAGCGCCACCCCGGGCTCGCTGTGTTTGAATGCAAGTGCTGATTGGCTGAATAGCGAAGCACAATCAGGGTGGATCACATCAGTACTCAGGAACAGGATATCTCGCAGGTAATCGGGATCGTTCAGGTTGACCAAGAAGTCATAGACAATCTTGGTTCGCTCCGTCTCAACGTGAATATCCGGCTTGATGCCGACCTTGTGCAAGGCCGAAATGGCACTGCCACAGGAGATGATGATGGCCTTGTCTTTGTTTTTCTCAATGACAGAGATGGAATCATCCAGCGATGGGCCATTGGCAATCACAAAAATCGGGGTCCGTTGATATGTTGGCGAAATCCTTTTATCTTTTCCCAAGAATGGCACGGAACGCTCAATATTATTGATAGTGTGGGATAGAGCTATCAGATTGTCATCGAAAAAGCCCCACCCCATCACCAGCAAGAAATATTCTTGCTGCACCTTTTCGATCAGCTTTTTGATCTTTTCATTCTGATAGCCCCACATGATGAATGCATTGGCAATCAGGAAGGAACCACGGCTGTGAATGGCAGAGGCGAAATCCTTGACGATGCTCTCTTCATCCTGTCCCAGCAGGATCTGCATCCCCAGGTTCTCTTGATGCAGGTAATCGAGCAAAGGTGCCCAGTCGAAGCAGTACAAGGAGGCGTAAAAGAGATCCAGATCCGGCTCGAAGAGGAACAGAGTGCCGATCTTGCACCTTTCATAGAGATAGCCAAGGTGGTACCCGAGACCGACGCCAAACACCAGGGCACTGGGGACCTCATTGGGGACATGTTCGAGCTGTGTCTCCGTCTCAGAAATATCGTCAAGGTAAGCATTCAGCTTGTTGAGATACTCGACATGCATAAAGCCAAGGGGATTCGCCTCCTGGCTGAAGGAGAACTTGGACAGGCCCCCTTTCTCCATGAACTCGGTGACCAGGGTCTCACAGATGAGGTAGGGTTCGTTGCCGTAGACGGCAACGCCATCATCTAGCCACTCAAGATTGGGTTGACCATTCTCGTTGCAGAAAAACCTGAACGGGCGAGCGGGTTGGTAGCGCTCATAGGTATCGGCGATATGGGGAATATATCGACGGAAAGCCGCCATATTCTGTTCAAATCTCAGCGGCAACGCCACTGCCATGGCGGCTTCCTGTTCCGCCTGCTGCTGCAGTCGCAGTGCATCCTGCTCAGCTTGCATCAGGGCGGAATCGACATTGAGCGACATCAGAACTCCTTGCTGTTCACACGATAGGCCTGACCGGCCTTGCTGGCTCTTCCGAACAGGGTCAACTGTTCGAAAATGGCATGATGATGAGTGGCGGCCAGGTTTTTCATGGCCTCTTCCTGAACGGACAATCTGACGGCCAGAGCGGCTACCGCCTGTTGCTCTTCCGCTTCGCCGCTGGCCAGCGTGACCAGCTTATCGATCAAGACAAGCCTGTCATCCATGCATTGCAAGGCATCATCATATTGCTGCTGCCGCAACAGCGTCTCCATGAGGCGGGCATTCTCGTCCAGTGCCTCTTCGAGCACGGCAAGCCTGGAGCTCACAGCTCACCCAACTGCTGTCTCATCTGATAACCCTGGTGTTTTTCGGATTCAGGCAGTTGATCCCAGCCTGACTTGATGGTCAGCATCAGAGTCATCACTTCATCAAGAGGCGCCGTATCCCGGTTCAGACTGGCATCCCAAACCCGTTCATCCATATAGGCGTAAAGCCCATACAGATCCTCCGCCATGCGCCCCTGGCTCATGTCCAGCGCATCCTGCAACCCGTGAAGCAATCCTTGTGCCTTGGAGACGGCAGTGGCTTTGGCCTCCATGTCATTGCGCTCAATGGCTCCCTTGGCTTGAGCCAATCGCTCCAGGCAGCCCTGCATCATCAACTGGATGACACGGTGAGGGTCTGCAGTGGCCAGATCGGCCGCCAAATTACCCGCTGTATATGCTTTGATATTGCGCTTGTACATAATTCAACACTCTCGATCTATCAAGACTTCTGATAACTCGTCTGCAATGTTGCCAATGCAGAAGCAGAACTGTTCATCTTGACCAACAAGGCATCCAGACTGCCGTACTGGGCGCGCAATGCCGCTTCATACTTCGTCAACTGGGCATTGGCCGTCGCCGTTTTTTGGGTCAGCGCACGCAAATCCGAATTCAGGACATCTTCTCGTTGCGCAAGCATACCGCCGCTCTTGGTATATTCTTTCAGGCCGGAATTCAAGGTAGATGCCAGCCCCTTCTCTCCCCCAAACAGGGCCACCACCTGATCGAAGTTCTTGTCGACAGCTTCCCCGAACTTCGTCTTGTCGAGGGACAGTTTTCCCTTGTTGTCCATCTTGATGCCAATCTCAAAGACGGTCGAATAAGTACCGCTGTTCTGAGAAGGGCTGACCAGCAGGTTGCTCATGAAAGACTCGATCGCTCGGGTGGTGGAATCCCCGGCAAGGGCACCACCATCATCCTGCTTCACCCCTCCAACGAAGCTGTTGCGCTTGCCCAGGCCATTCATTTTGTCCTGAAGGGTGTTGTATCCATCGACAAACTGCTGGACAAGCTCCTGAATGGAGGTCTTATCGGTAGTGATATCGACCTTGTTTGCCTTGAGATCTCCCGCACTGTCTTTATCCGACACGCGAAGTACCGTCACCTTGAGGTCCTGAATGGAATCATCAAAGGTGTTGGTATCACTCTTGAGGACGTTGCCATCCACATTAATCTCGGCACTGCTGGCTGCCCGGGTCTGGATCATCACACCGCCACCGGCTTCGAAGACCCCTAGCTCGGCGTTATCGCCGGTGATGGTCAAATCCTTGCCGTCTCCCGAGATACCGGAGTCGATCACCAGCTTGGCCTTGCCATCAGCCGTGTTTACGATGTTGACACTCAGGCCGAAGTTATCGCCATTGCTGTTGATGCTTTTACGGATATCTTGCAGGGTGTCCCCAGCCTTCACATCAACCTTGAACGTCTTGTCACCCGCCTTGAAGGTCAGTTGCCCATCCTGAGTCGCCAGAGGGGTGGTCGAACTGTCGAAGATCCCCTCCTGGCGGCTCGTTTCCGCCAACTTATTGACGATGATGTTGTATTGACCGTTGGAAGCACCAGACTTGCTCTCCACCTTCAAAATGGGGTCATCTTTGCTCTGGGTGATGTTGATGGCACGTTTGTTGAACGCACCTGGCGCACTCAGTTTATCCAGAATGTCGGTAAAGGCAGAGATGGAGGATTTCAGCTGACCGATACCGGACAAGGAGATCTGGGTACTGTTTTGCTTGGTAATGATCGGCTGTTGCAATTGAGCTTTTTTCGCTGCAACACTCGCCGAGATCACACTTTCAAGATCGAGTCCAGACCCCGCCCCTGCTGAAGTAATTGCCATCACATCCTCCTGTCTATCGACTTAAAATATCAGGTCACACCTGGCCATCGAACAACAGCCCGGAGAGACTTGGCAGGGTGTTCCCTGCCGGCTCCATGGCCTGCAACCTCTTGTTCATCAAGAGCATTTCTTCACTCGGGATCTGTCGGATAACCTGTTTGGTATCCACATCAATGACCTTGATGACCGGCTGCTCCAGCTCGGGAACCAGACTGAAGTTGATTGTCCATCCCTTCATCTTGCTCAAGTTGTCCAAGCGCTCCTGCAATTCTTGGGCCTGTTTTTCTATATAGGCCTTGTCAATGCTCGGCTTGACTGTCTTGATGTGTGTCGGTGGCTCCTGCGATGCCTTGGCTGCCGACTCGACGCCTTTCTGTTCGGCCACATCATGTCCACCCGCAACGGATGAAGAAGCAGGCATGGCGGCCTGAGGGCCGCCATGTTGAGTTAGCGTCGAAGAAACAGAAGGCATGGCTATCGATTCATTGCCCATCTGCTGCTCCTCATATCAATGATGTTGACGTTACGGCCCGCTTAACCCAGCAGTTGCAGTGCAGACTGCGGACGCTGGTTGGCCTGGGCCAGGATACTGGAAGCCGCCTGTTGCAGAATGTTCTGCTTGGTCATGTTGGCGGTTTCTGTCGCAAAGTCTGCATCGCGGATACGGGAACGTGCTGCACTCACGTTTTCCGAGATATTGGCCTGGTTGCGAATGGTGGAGTCCAGACGGTTCTGCACCGCACCCAGCTCGGCACGCTTGCTGTCAACCACCCCCAGCATGGCATCAACAGTCGCAAGAACATCTTGAGCCTGAGACTGCGTGCCAATATTGATCCCACTCGCGGTCGCGAAAACGGTCGCAGCCGAACTACCTGCTGCTGCTGCAATACCAGAAATACTGAATCCATCAGCTTGGCTAAGACTGAAACCGATAGTCTGATTGGCATCCGCCCCAACCTGGAAGGTACCACCATAACTACCGTCCAGCAGCTTGGTGCCAGCAAAGGTAGTGTCTTTGGAGATACGGTTGATTTCCGATCCCAGCTGATCCACCTCCTTCTGCAGGGCTTCACGATCTTTGGCGGAGTTGGAGCCGTTGGCAGATTGCTGCGCCAGGGTACGCATGCGTTGCAGCATGCTGGTCACTTCGTCCATGGCCCCTTCAGCGGTCTGCGCCAGCGAGATGCCATCATTGGCGTTGCGGTTACCCTGGTCCAAGCCGTTTACCTGGGAGGTCAGACGGTTGGAGATCTGCAGACCCGCCGCATCATCCTTGGCGCTGTTGATGCGCAGGCCGGATGCCAGACGGGTGTAAGAGGTATCCAACGACTTGGTGGTGTTCATCAAGTTACGCTGGGCGTTCAGTGATGAAGTGTTGGTGTTGATAAACATGGCCATAAAAGATTTCTCCTGATGAACAAGAAACTGCGGGCCCTGCTTGCATCAAGCGAGTCAGAATCCCACCGTTCAGATGGACAGATTGAACGGTCTGTCTCATCTGGCGGATCCGCTGTTTGAACGGACATCGGACCCGCAGTTGCGCAAATGCTGGATTTCCGAACACCCCTCAATTTGCTTCATATCTTGTAACGGCAGCCTCATCGGAAGCTTTAGGAGATTTATTGCCGCTCTCGTCAATAAAGAGGCAAAACCCTTCCGCTGAGGAAGAGATGGCTAGGCAAGGGAGAGTAACGCCAACGCAGGGACCAGCTCATATGCCTTCCACCGAGTGGTGGCTTTTCGCGGCTGTGGGGTGAGTATGGGTAGCCACCCTTATGGCACCAATAAAAAAGCCGACAAGCGTCGGCCAATCAAGTATTCAGGCTAGAGGGTGGGTACCAGCACAGATGCTTCCTCTGGCTGCCCTACCGCCATTCCATTTCGATGGAACCAGGTCACGGTACTACCCTATTGCTCTGCTCGGGGGGCGACCTGAGCGACCGCCCCTGTCAGACCTATTAGCCCAGCAGTGACAGAGCTGACTGCGGACGCTGGTTGGCTTGAGCCAGTATGCTGGAAGCCGCCTGCTGCAGGATGTTCTGCTTGGTCATGTTGGCAGTCTCGGTCGCGAAGTCCGCATCGCGGATACGGGAACGCGCAGCGCTCACGTTCTCAGAGATGTTAGACTGATTGCGAATGGTCGAATCTAGCCGATTCTGCACTGCACCCAATTCAGCACGTTTGCCATCCACAACCCCCAACATGGCATCTGCTGCAGCCAGCACAGCTTGAGCCTTACTCTGAGAACTAATACTTATTCCACCGGCAGTTGAGCCACTTACGAACACACTGGCAACTGTTGCATCAGTCGCTGCTGCGGCAATCCCTGAAATACTAAATCCGCCAGCCTGGCTCAAGCTAAAGCCAATAGTCTGGTTCGCATCCGCCCCCACCTGGAAAGTACCACCATAACTACCGTCTAGCAGCTTAGTACCAGCGAAAGTAGTATCTTTGGAAATACGGTTGATTTCGGATCCCAGTTGATCCACTTCCTTCTGCAGAGCCTCACGATCCTTATCTGAGTTGGAGCCATTGGCAGATTGCTGGGCCAGGGTACGCATACGCTGCAGCATGCCGGTCACTTCGTCCATGGCCCCTTCAGCGGTCTGCGCCAGGGAGATGCCGTCGTTGGCGTTGCGGTTACCCTGATCCAGACCGTTGATCTGGGAAGTCAGACGGTTGGAAATCTGCAGACCGGCCGCATCGTCCTTGGCGCTGTTGATGCGCAGGCCGGAAGCCAGACGGGTGTAAGAGGTATCCAACGACTTGGTGGTGTTCATCAAGTTACGCTGGGCGTTCAATGATGAAGTGTTGGTATTGATAAACATGGCCATAAAAAATTTCTCCTGATGAACAAGAAACTGCGGGCCCTGCCGGTGCCAGTACACGATCAGGATCCCACCGTTCAGATGGACAGATTGAACGGTTCTGTCTCACCTGGCGGGCCCTCTGTTTGAACGGACATCGGACCCGCAGTTGCGCAAATGTTGGATTTCCGAACACCCCTCGATTTGCTTCACCTTCTGTAACGGCCATCTCGCCAGAAGCTTTAAGCAATTTATGCACGACCCTAATACTGTCCGAGTTTGGATATCACAAGAAAGGATCGGGAAGCCCGGCCATGTCGCCATGAGGCTCGGCATCAGCCCACGGAAGATATTAACTGGCACGGTTTGTGCTTTAGTTTTGGTGTCGCCATTTTTTCGGCGCCCATAAAAAAGGCCGACAATGTCGGCCAAAGAAGAGCTTACGCTCAGGAGAACAACCTCGGGGGTGACAGAGTGAACGATCTGCGCAACACTCGAGGGGTATACCAATAAGAGAACTTCTCTTTCGATAGAACAAGGCGTAAATCCGAACACCCCATTGTTCCATCTTGTTTACCAGGGCGGCCTGAACAACCGCCCTTTTCTTTTTCTCACTCTGAGCGTATTAGCCTTGCAGCAGGGAGAGCGCGGATTGTGGGCGCTGGTTGGCCTGTGCCAGAATGCTGGAGGCGGCCTGCTGCAGGATGTTCTGCTTGGTCATGTTAGCGGTTTCGGTCGCGAAGTCCGCGTCACGGATACGGGAGCGTGCAGCACTGACATTTTCCGAAATATTGGCCTGGTTGCGAATAGTGGAATCCAGGCGGTTTTGCACGGCACCCAGTTCGGCACGCTTTCCATCCACGATTTCCAGCATAGCATCCACAGCTCCCAGCACGCTCTGAGCATTGCTCTGACTACTGATGCTAATACCTCCAGCTGTTGAGCCACTGACAAAAACCGTGGTTACAGATGCTGCTGTCGCAATACCAGAAATACTGAACCCTCCACCCTGAGTCAGGCTGAAACTGATAGTCTGGTTGGCGTCCGCACCGACCTGGAAAGTACCGCTAAATGAACCATCAAGCAGCTTGGTACCTGCGAAGGTGGTTGCAGTGGAGATACGGTTGATCTCGGCACCCAGCTGATCCACTTCTTTTTGCAGGGCTTCACGATCCTTGGCGGAGTTGGAACCGTTGGCGGATTGTTGAGCCAGGGTACGCATGCGTTGCAGCATACCGGTCACTTCATCCATCGCCCCTTCAGCAGTCTGAGCAAGGGAGATGCCGTCGTTGGCGTTGCGGTTGCCCTGGTCCAGACCGTTGATCTGGGAGGTCAGACGGTTGGAGATCTGCAGACCTGCCGCATCGTCCTTGGCGCTGTTGATGCGCAGGCCAGAGGCAAGACGGGTGTAGGAGGTATCCAGGGATTTGGTGCTGTTCATCATGTTACGCTGAGCGTTGAGCGATGAAACGTTGGTATTGATATACAGACTCATGATTTTTCTCCTAAGCTATTAAAATTTAACTTTAATTCACTCAGGCTTTATTGTGTTTTGTGCCTGATATGTTTAGTTAACGGCGCCTTTTCACAAGACTTTAATTTCTTTTTTCTGCCTTTCTGGCAGTAATCGCCGCCTAACCTATATATCGGCCTCTATTCCTCACCCTTGAGAAAAAAATCGGGATTTTTTGTCACCTGACAGCCCGCCCCCCGGGCCATAGTGGCCACAGCCCGCATCAGACAAGGCGGGAGCGTGATATTCACCCAGCCTTCAGAAACCGGCGCTGGCTCCCACTTTTGCACGCCAGCATTTCTCATCCCCACACCTTGCCCCTAAAATCGCCGCCCCATCATCTATTGGACGTGAGTTGTTCTCCATGCAGACACTGGTTGAGCAGATTGTTTACATCAGCGACATGTTTGGTACTGCGGTATTCGCGTTTTCGGGCGTACTGGTGGCCGGCCGTCTCAGGATGGACGGTTTCGGTGTCATGGTGCTGGCGGCGGTCACCGCCATCGGGGGCGGCACCATCCGCGACATGATCCTGGGGGCAACCCCCGTCTTCTGGGTGCGCGACCCCCTCTATATCTGGGTGGTCATTACCACGGCGCTCATCGGCATGTGGATGGTCAAACTGCCCCGCCGCATGCCCTGGTATGTGCTGCCGGTGGCAGACGCCTTCGGGTTGGCGCTCTTTACCGTGATCGGGGCACAAAAAGCCCTCAACTTTGGTACATCGGGGCTTATCGCCGTATTGATGGGCACCATGACGGGGGTTGCGGGCGGCATGATCCGTGACGTGCTGGCCCGGGAAGTGCCCATGGTGCTGCAAAAGGAGATCTACGCCACCGCCTGCATTCTGGGCGGCATCCTCTATACCCTGTCGCTGGAGGTCGGGGTAGACAGGGTCAGCGCCATGCTCATCAGCATGCTCGGGGTGTTTGGTCTGCGGGTGGCGGCCATCTACTGGCACCTCTCCCTGCCCACCTTCTCGCTGCAGCGCAACTGAGAAGCCTCAGAGTGGGCGAGATCCCATCCCGGCAGGGACAAGATTGAACCAAGCCGGCTTTTCTGTTGTCATACAGGGGTCGTTTCAAGCCGGAAAACCTCATGCAAAAACTTGGGCTCATTACCACGCTTGTTCTGATGATGGTGGCAGCGGCTCATGCGGGGGCACAGGCCCTGTTCGGGCGTCTGGCATCCACCCCGGTGCAGCAGTTCAACCAGCAGATCCGTCAGGCGAGCAGCAGTCAGCAAGGCTGGGTCAACGACTATCGCGAAGTGGCTCGCCGCTTCGTCGGCCATAAAGATGTACCCACCCGTATCCATGCTCAACAGCTGGACAACGATCTGGTGCTCTCGGTGGCCCTTGATGGCCAGCGTAGCGACATGCTCTACATCCTGACCCTGTTTCGCAGCAACAACCTGTGGCAGATGCGTCAGGCCGAGATGGGCTGGCGCTGTCAGGGTCAGGAAACCTTCACCCCGGTCCCCTGCCCCTGAGCATCTACCTTCATCCGAGTGAAATAAAAAATCCGGCGCCTTGGCCGGATTTTTTATACGCGTCTTGCCGTCACATCACGGACGGTAGACCTTGACGTTGGCAAAGCCCTTCTCTTTCAGGTAAAGCGCCTGCAGCTTGCTCATCACGCCGCGATCGCAATAGAGCAGGTAGGTCTTCTCTTTCGGCAGATCACCAAAGGCGGTAGCCAGCTTGAAGAAGGGGATATGCATGATCTCGCGCCCTTCCACCACCAGCGGCTTGTCGTCATGCTCCTCCATGGAGCGAATGTCCAGGATCACCTCGTCGTCACCGCTCTCGGCGGTGGTCTCCACCTCCTGCACCTCGGCGGCGGTCTCTTCACCGATGCGACGAATGTCGAGGTAACGGGCCTCGGCCACCACCTTGTCCAGAATGGCAAAGTCGAAGTTCTCCTCTTCCGCCTCGATGCGGGAGAGCTCGGCCTTCACGGTCGGCTTCTTGGAAATCACGCCGCAATACTCCGGCATGGTCTCCGCGAACTCCAGGGTACCGATGCGGCGGGCTTCGCTGATGATGTCCGGCTTGTCCCAGGTGATGAGCGGGCGCAGGATCACCTTGTCGGTCACCCGGTCGATGACGTTCAGGTTGGTGAGGGTCTGGCTGGAAACCTGGCCAACGCACTCGCCGGTCACCAGGGCCGGGATCTGGAACTCGTCGGCAACCTTGGCAGCGGCACGCATCATCATCCGCTTGAGCACCACCCCCATCTGGCCGTTGTCGATCTTCTCGAGGATCTCGGCCACCACGGGCTCGAAGTCCACCGCGGTGAAGCGCACCCGGTGGGAGGAGCCGAAACGGTTCCACAGGTGATAGGCCACCTGCTTGACGCCGATCTCGTGAGCCGCCCCACCCAGATTGAAGAAGCAGTAGTGCACCCGGCAGCCGCGCTTGATGAACTGGAAGGAGGCGACCCCCGAGTCAAACCCGCCGGAGAGCAAGCTCAGCACATCTTCCTGGGTGGCGATGGGCATGCCGCTCAGCCCCTGGTGGATGGCGCTGACGATGAAAAGCTCCTCGCCATCGATCTCGAGGTTGATCTTCACATCCGGGTTCTTGAGGCGCACGCCGTTGCTCACGCAGTGCTGGTTCAGACCGCCGCCCACGTAACGTTCAATCTCCAGCGAGGAGAATTCGTGCTTGCCGTGGCGCTTGGCACGCACGCAGAAGGTCTTGCCCTCGAGCTGATCACCCCAGACGGCTTTCACCTGCTCGAAGATGTCGTGCAGGTCGGTAAACTTGCTGGCCTGCACCTCGAGGAAGGCCTGAATGCCGGGGATGCAGGCCAGGGCTTCGATGGCCTGCTCGCGGAACTGGTCATTGCGGGAGCTCACGATCAGCTTGTCCCAATCCATCCGCACCCGGGCATCGTCGTCGAAGCGGCGCAGGACATTGCGGATATTGCCCTGCAGGATCTTGATGAAGCGCTGGCGAACCGACTTGCTCTTGATGGTGATTTCAGGGAACAACTTGATAATGAACTTCATGGTAATGACTCGGGTGGCCTTGATTTAAGGGCGCGAATTATATCAGAACTTTGTGACCAGCGCCTACTGCATGAGCGGCCGCTCACATTCCCCCACGCAAAGTTTGCCGCATCCAGGCAATCATGCGTATATTCCCACCCCTGCATCCTGGCAACACAGCATCCATGAAAACCCATATCTACTACCCCGGCATGGAGGTACGCGACGAGCTCTGGCTCAAGTTTGCCTTGCTCTATCTGGAGCGGCTCGCCTTCGTCTTCACCGTCAGTGAGAAGAGCGGTCTCACCGCCCTGCTGGAGACCCTGCGCCAGCAAACCGACCTGCTGGCCGAGCCGCCACGACCCGCCTTCTTCGCCCATATCACGCCCCAGGTGGAGAGCCAGATTGCCGGCTTGGTCGCCCCCGATTTTGTCCGCCACAAGGTGTTTGGCAACAGGGAGCTCATCGCCCGCTGGCGTTCAGCCCCCAACCACGACTGCTTCTGCCCGGCTCAGGCGGGACTGGAGCGGCTACACGGGTTTTGTCTGACCCACGGCTTTGCGACGCAGGATGAAGGGGGGATCAGAATGGCGCGCCGCTTTGCCAACCTGCTCTCCATGCGCCTCGCCCGTGAGTGGGCACTCGCCAATGACGGGGCGCTGATTACCGATCACGACTATCTGGATCGGCTGCTCCATCTGCTCGAATCCCGCTACCACAACCGGGGCGGCCAGGACTGCTTCCACCTCGAGATCCCGCTGCAAGTGCCCACTCACCTGGCCGACATCCCGTTTGCAGAGCTCATTGCCCTGCGGGGGCGAAGCGGCTTTCGTCAGCAGCTCGCCGAGTTCCATCAGGCCCTCGATGCCCTGCTCGCCATGCTGGGCAGCGGCTACGCCGAACCCGCCGTGTTGACCCGCTTCGAGCAGGCCCAGCAGGGGTTCACACCCTTGCTGGGACCCGAGACCGTCACCCTGCCGCTCACCACGCTCGTCAGTACTGGCTTACCGGCCATGGCGATGATCCACCACCTCAAGGGGAGTCACCCACAGAGCGACCTGGTGTTTCATCCCATCAAGAAGAGCCACTTCCACCAGCGCAAGAGCCGGCATTTCTTCACCCGGCTGGGGCAGGTCAAGCCCTGACTCCCCGCCTCTGCCGGGGAATCGACAATCAACTGACGGCATCGGGACCATCACCGATGCCGTCAATATTCTGGCGCTCACCACGCCCTCAGGAGGGGTTTTCCAGCCGAAACTCGATGCGATCGCTGTTTCCCGCCTCATCCACCACCACCAGCTGATAGCGGCCCGCCTTGCTCACTACTTGATCCCCGTCCCAGCGCAGCCGCTGGCCGTTGAGAAACCAGGCCGGCTTGCCGACACCGCCGAGCACCCTGGGCTGCAACCGATAGCGCTGACTGCGGATAAGGTTGCCCTCCCCCAGTGCCAGGATGCGGATGGGGGCCTGCTGCTCGGCGCTCTGTCCCTCCCCTGCACAACCGCTGGCCAGCAGCGCCTGCCGTCGCTCACCCGGTGAGCGCCATGGCTCCAGCGACAATGGCCAGAGGGCCCGAAAACCGGATTGCGCCGCATCGTGGCAGCGGGCCAAGGTCGGCTTGCCCGCGGCGGTCAGTGCGACCTGGCGCAGCGGCGAGGGCCAGTCCATGGGATCCGGCAAGGTGGGAGGATCACGCTCTTCAAGCAGCCAGGCGCTCTGATGCTGCAAACAGGCCTCTGGCAGGGTCGCGCTCGTCTTGCGCCCCAGCGGCCAGCAAACTTCGGCCTCGCTCACCGTGTTGGGTTGTGCCGGCAGGGGGCTGTTGTCCGAGAGCCGCGAATAGACAGAGAGCAGCAGCGGCACTGCCGCGCTCTGTCCATAAAAGCCGGGCATGGGGGTGCCGTCGGGGCGCCCCAGCCAGACGCCGATGGTCCAGCGACCGGAGACCCCCATGGCCCAGCTGTCGCGATAGCCATAGCTGGTGCCGGTCTTCCAGGCCAGTCGGTTGACCCGGCCGGTCGCCTCACTGGCAAAAGGTTGATCTGCCCGTCCCTGGGCACTCAAAATTTGCCAGATGATCCAGGCGGCCCCCGGGCTCAGCAAGGGGCGCGACACCGCCTGCTGCCCCGCCAGCCAGACCGGCATCGCTACCTGCCCCTGCCGGGTCAGCGAGCTGTAGAGCGCCACCAGCTGCTCGAGCCGAATGCCCGCTGCCCCCAGCGCAATGGCCGGATTGGGCTTGTCGGAGAGGGCCAGCCTCACCCCGGCGTTGTCGAGACGGCTGACCAGTTTGTCCGGCCCCAGCGCCTCCAGCACCTGCACCGCCGGCACGTTGAGGGATTGCTGCAGCGCCTGAGCGAGGGTCACCGGCCCCTGAAAGGCGCCGGAAAAGTTGGCGGGGCGATACTCCGAGCCCAGTCTCGGTGCATCGGAGAGCAGGGAGGCCGAGTGCACCAACCCTTCGTCCATGGCCAGACCGTAGATGAAGGGCTTGAGGGTGGAGCCGGGAGAGCGGATCGCCTGCACCATGTCGAGATAACCGTGGCGACGCAGATTGCCATACTCGGCGCTGCCCACATAGGCGCGCACCGCCATGGTTCTGTTGTCGACCAGGAGCAACGCCGCTGAGGTCTGCTCGGGGAAGCGACGGATATAGCTCGCCACCCGCCCTTCCACCCAACGCTGCAGATCGCCGTCGATGGTGGTATGCACCAGGGCCCCGGCCTGATGGTCGGCGGCGAGGCGGGCAAAGAGCGGCGCCTCCATCGGCGTGAAGTGACCGCGGGCCAGCACAGGCTCGATGCGTCCCTCCAGCCAAACCTGTTCTGGCCAGACCCCCTGCGCCACCAGCCGCTGCATCACCTTGTCGCGGGCGGTGCGGGCCCGCTCGGGATGCCGGTCCGGCCGGTTGCGGCTGGGGGCCTGGGGCAGCACCGCCAAGAGCGCCGCCTCGGCATGGGTCAGCTTGGCGGCGCTCTTGCCGAGATAGGCAAAACTTGCCGCCTGCACCCCCTCCAGATTGCCGCCAAACGGCGCCCGATTCAGATAGACGGTAAGCAAGGTGCGCTTGTCGTAGTGCCACTCCAGTTGCAGCGCACGGGCCATCTGGCGCAGCTTGCCGGGCACGCTCCTGTGGTAGGGCTCGATGAGGCGCGCCACCTGCATGGTGAGGGTCGAGCCCCCCGACACAGCCCGCCCGTAACGCAGCCACTGACCGATGCCGCGCACCATGGCCACCGGATTGACCCCGGGATGGTGCCAAAAGTAGCGATCCTCGTAGCCCAGCAGCGCCTCGATATAGCGGGGGGAGACCTGCTCCAGCGTCACGGGGTAGCGCCACACGCCGCTGGTATCGGCAAAGGCACGCAGCGGTCGCCCCTTCATGTCGAGCACCACCCGCGCATAGGCAGGGTCGAGCGGCGGCGGCGGGAAGAGTCGATCCAGCGCCAGCAATGACAGGAGCAGTGCTACAACGCCCAGCACCGAAAAGCGCAGCCAGCGTGGCAGGCGACCAAGCCAGCGCCAGCCAGCGTGGCCAGTGCGACCCAATTTCAGCCAGCCACGCTGCCAGAAAGTGAGCGGGCGAACCCGCTCAAGGGAGGGTTTGTTACTCAGAGATGATCACCTCGTGGATATCCTCACCCACGGCCCGGATCTCGGGTCGGTACATATCCTCCACCTGGGTCGGCGGCACCTGATAGCGACCCGGCGTCACCGCCCGCATCAGGTAGACCAGTTGCTGGTTGCTCCCGGCGCTCAGATCCAGCGCCGCCGTGTAGCGGTCATCGCGAAACTCCTGATGCTTGAGGTAGTCGTTCCATTCGATCTGCCACGCCGGTTTCCCCTCGATGGAGAGATCTTCGAGCTTGATGCTGTTGCCAAGGGCCGGGTTCTCCAGCTCGAAGCCAGCGGGCACCATCTCCACCAGCAGGGCATCGGGCACCGCCGATTCACTGCTGACGTTGAGCCGCACCACCACCAGATCCCCCACCTTCACCTTGGTCGGGTCAAAACGCTGACCGTCGCTATTGAACCAGCTGCGGGTCACGCTTATCCCCTGACTCAACCGGGTAGGAGCCTGCTCGGGGTAACCGATCAAGGTGCGCTGCACATAGAGGGATCCCTTGCCCTCGTTGGTGACGGTGCTCGCGGCCAGTGCCTCTGGGGCACCCTGCTGCAGCGGAGCCGAACCGCTCAGGGATCCACTGCCAAGAGAGGAAGTTACCTTGGCCTGCCAGTCGGCGGCCGGATCGAAGCGGGCGAGTCGCAGCAGGGCGAGCCGCTCCTGGGTGCTGAGCCACTGACGGTGAGCCAGGGTATCGGCCACCTTGGCACTGAGGGCCGGCCAGATCTCCGCAGCCAGCTTGTGCTGGCGCAGCAGGGAGAGCTCAAGGGCCTGATCGCGCAGTGGCGAACCGTAATCCCCGAGATAGTCGTCCCCACGCTCGGTCGCCAATGCCCGGCTGAGGGCCTTGGCGGCGTTCTGCTCATCCCCCATGGCCGAGAGCGCCAGCGAGAGGTGCAAGAGCGGCAAACCCGAGCGGGCGTGATCGGCCTGCTGCTCCCAGACAAGGCGCAGGGTAGCGAGCGGCGCCTTGCCCACCCGGGCCAGCACATAGGCACTGTAGGCCTGATAGGCCAGCCGGCTGTGCTCGGGAGCACTGCTCCAGCGCTCGCCATACTGGCTGTCGGTAAGATAGCTCTGCAATCGGTTCAGCGCCTGATTGAGCATCGCCTCCGGCACTGCATCGCCGGCCTCCTTGCGCGCCAGCAGGTAGTCGGCGGCATAGGCGGTGAGCCACTGCTCCTCGTCGGAGCGACCATCCCAAAGGCCAAAGCCGCCGCTTGGCAATTGCAACCGCTGCAGCCGTTGCAGCAGGGCGCGTTGCACATCCGCCTCGCTCGCCGTTTTCTTGCCCTCTGCGGGTTTGCGCCAGGCGGCCCGCTCATCGGCCGTGGTCAGTAAGTAAGGCCAGGCACGGGACAAGGTCTGCTCCAGACAGGCATAGGGGTAGTCGGCCAGCGCCTGCCACTGGGCTGCCGGATCCCAGGGGGGAGTGCCGGAGAGGCTGAGCAGCCCCTGCAGGTTGGCGGGATCCAGTCCGGCCAGCTCAGCTGGCGCAAAGCTCATCTGCTGGCCGGGAGCCAGCATCTGGTAGCGCTGGCGAGTCTCGGCCGGCCAGGGGGATCGCAGCGGCAAAGTCCAGTCGCGGCTGATGGCAAAATCCTTGCCGCTGGCAGCCAACTGCAGGCGTGCCACGCCGCTCGCCCCAGTCACGGTGAGCGGCAGGGTCAGCCACTGCTCCTCGCCATTTTTAAGGGAAAGGGTGCCGGGCAGCTCGCCGTTTGCTTTCAGCCCGCCGTTGAGGGTCCAGGCAAGGGAGAGGGTCTGATCCTCGCCGCTCATATTGCGCAGCTGCACCAGGGCCCGGGTCTCATCCCCTCTCGCGCCAAAGCGCGGCCAGCCGATCTCTGCCACCAGCGGCGCCACCACCTTGACGGTGCGCTCGGCCTCCCCGACTTGCTGTTCGTTCCAGGCCAGCGCCATCAGCGCCAGCTCGCCGTTGAAGTTGGGCAGATCGAGCGGGATCACCGCCTTGCCCTGCTCGTCAAAACTCACCTCGCCGCTCCACAGTGCGGCTATCTCGACCCGGCTCTCCAGCGCACCGCCCTTTTTCAGCGGCGCCCGGTCCCCCCCGTAGTTGAGGCGGGCCAGCTTGCCATCCTGTGGCGGGATCACTTGGCCGTAGTTGTCGAACAAATCTTGGGCGAAGCGCTTGCGACCAAAGAAGATCTCGAACGGGTCGAGGGGTTGATAATCGCTGATATTGAGCACGCCCCGATCCACCGCCGCCAGCACCACGCGGCTCTGACCGTTGGGGGTAGAGGTGGCGGTCACTTCCAGCCGGGTGAGCGGCACCGCTTTGTCCGGCGCACTCAGGGTGAGCGGCAGACGGCGCGCTTCCCGGTCCAGGGTGAGCGGCACCAGCCCGACCGAGCGCAGGCTCTGCCCCTGCTGCTTGCCAGCCGGTTTGGAGGCGCGGTCTGGCGCGGCGATCTGGGCCGAGATATGCAGGTCATGACGCTGCCACTCGGGACTGACCGGGATCTCGAACTCGCCGCGGGCATCCTTGGCATCGCCACCGGCCCCCTTGAGCTCGATACGCTGCCACCAGCGCAGGCCGTCGCCATCTTCCACCAGCAGCAACCCCTTGCCGGGGCGCGGGGCAACCAAAGTCACTTTGGCCTTGTCGCCCGCCTGATAGGCGCGTTTGTCGAGGGTGATGGCAATCTTGTCGGGCCGCGCCTGCTCCCCACCGCCGCCCCAGGCGTAACTACCTATCTCCACCCGCAGGCTCGATTGATGGCCCTGACTGTTCTCCACCTCCAACCGATACCAGCCCGCCGCCAGTTGCAGCGTGAGCGGGGTCGGCCCCTTGCCATCCAGCTGCAGGGTCTGCTCCTGCTCCAGATAGGGCTGGCTGTTGAATTCGTACTTCCACCCCTCCCCATCGGCGTAGTGCCAGTAGTAGTCGCGGTACTCGTTGATAAGGCGCACCTTCACCGCCCCCGCCACCGGCTGGCCTTGCTCATCGAGGTTGAGGATCTGGAAGGGGAGCGGCTTGCCCCCCTCTACCCGCTCCGCTACGAAATCGGCCTTGAGGGCCGGCCACTGGCTGCCCGCGGGCCAGCCATACTGGGTGCGGCTGCGATTGACAGCGCGGCCACCGGGCTCGGCGATCGACACCCGATAAGCCACCTCCAGCGGCCCGAGACCGCGCACCCCATCGAGCTCATCAGCCAGCGAAAATGTCCCCTGCCCCTGCGCATCCAGGGTGAGATTCAGCGGCTCAAGATCCTTGGCCTGCTCGGCAAGCAGCACGTCACCTAGCGTGAACTCCTGCCACTGGGTAAAGGGCATGGTGGCGCGGCTTAACTTCACCTCCGCCTTGGCCTTGGTGGCACTCGCAGGTGCGCCGTAGAGATAGTCCCCTTGCAGTGGCAGCGTCAGGGCGGCGTCCAGACTCGTCACTTCCCCATCCGGCCCCTTGCCAAGCTGCAGTTTCAGCCGCTCCGGCAGAAACTCCTCCACCAGAAAAGGCCACTCGAAGCGGCTGCCGGCGGCGGTCTTGAGGTTGATGGTCCAGCGCCCGAGCGGCGCATCATCCGGCAGATGCAGGCCGTAGTGGGCCGCGCCCAAATTGTCCGGCAACAGCCGTTTCTGTTCGAGCAGCTGACCGTCCGGCTGCTTCACCTCCAGCTCTACCGCCATGCCCGGCAGCAGCTGGCCATCTTGTCCTTTAAGCAGGATTTCGCTGTCGAGCCGCTCGCCGGGGCGATAGAGATCGCGCCCGCTAAAGAGATACAACTGCTGGGCCTGCCAGGGCTGGGTGCCGAGATCGAAGGTGGAGAGATCGAGGGCCGCGCCATCGAGGCGCAGCACCGCCAGATGCTTGCCCTGCTCGGCCAGCAGCAGGCGAGCCCCCTGCACCTGATCGAAGCGGCGATGACCTTGGGGGTCGGTGGTTTGCACCTGCAGCCGGTTGCCCTTCTGGTCGAGCAGGGAGAGCTGCACATCCTTGAGGGGTTCGGCGCTGGCCAGGGAGCTCACGAACACCTCCAGCTCATCGCGGTAACGGCGGGCACTGAGCCCCATGTCGCTCACCGCAAAGTAGGTGGTCTCCTTGCGCCAGTCGTAGTTGCCAAGGGGGGACATTACCGCAAAGTAGACGCCAGCCTCCGCCAGCTGCGGCTCCTTCACATTGATGAGGCGGGTCTCGCGCCGGTTGGCATCGAGCTCCAGCGCATAGCGGCCGCTGAATACCCGCTTGGCCCGCTTGGTGATCTGTTCAAGCTCCCAGTTGCCCATGCCGGCACCGGGGCGATACTCGGCCAGGAAACGGGGTAGGTATTCCGCATCGACCCGGAAGAAGTCGATATTGATCTCGTCCACATTGACCGCGCTGATGGGCAGGCGCAGCTCGTCGCGCAGCGGCAACACCATGCCGCTCGCGGTAAACGACGCCCCCGCCTCCAGCGGCCGGGTCTTGAGGGTCCAGCGCTGGGGGGATGGGCCCAGCCCCGACTTGAGGCTCACCTCGTAGCGCTTGTCGGGCTGAACGTTCGGGAAATAGAGGGTGCGGCCATCGTCGGCGAGAATCCACTCCCCCTGCACCTGCTTGCCCCCTTCACTGACCCCGAGCCAACTCTGCCAGTTTGCCTTGGGCACCAATGGACCGGAGAAGACCAGCGCCAGCGCCGGGGCATCCCGATACTGGCGGGTATTGGCCTGCACCACGGAGGCGGGCGCCCCCGCCTCCTGCCGGGCCATCGGGTCAGTCGTCGGCACCTGGCTGGCAGGTTTGTCGGGGCCGCAACCGGCCAGCAGCAGCGCCGCCAGCCAGGCCACACGGGGAAGACGAGTCACGGGGCAGGAGAGAGAGAGGTGCATGGTGTTCATCCCGGGTTGGATCGCCGCAGCGCAGGAGCCAATAGAATAAAGCGTCACTCCCGGGAACACCAACTGCCATGTCGGGCGGCATTGGCCCCTGATGAAGAAACGGGCCACTCACTGGAGTGGCCCGTTTGCATACAGAGTGATCAATCGGGCCATGTCAGCCTGGAGGATCTACTCGGCGATCACCGTCTGCCAGGTCTTGAAACCGCCGGAGAGGTTCTTGACCCGAAAACCGTGCTGGCTCAGCAGACGGCAGGCCACGTGTCCCCGCAGTCCCACCTGGCAACTGATGAGCAGCTCTTTATCCTTGGGCAGCTCATCAAGACGGCCACGCAGCTCGTCCAGAGGAATGTGCATCGCCCCCGGAATGCGCCCCAGCTTGTCGAGTTCGGGGCCGTTTCGCACATCCACCACCTGCTGATGGGGGTGGCGAGCCAGCACCTCGGCTGCGTGGCAGAGCAGGGTGTCCCCCTTCAGATGGTTGCTCGCCACGAACCCGGCCATGTTGATCACATCCTTGGCCGAGCCAAAGGGCGGCGCATAGGTGAGCTCCAGATCCTGCAGATCAAATACGGTGAGGCCGGCGCGCTGGGCCACCGCCAGCACGTCGATGCGCTTGTCGATGCCATCCTTGCCGATGGCCTGGGCGCCGTAAATCTTGCCATCGGGGGCAAACAGCAGCTTGAGGCTGACCGGGTGGGCGCCGGGATAATAGCCGGCGTGGCTGCCCGGGTGGACATAGACCTTCTCGAACGGCAGCCCCAGCTGCACCAGCCGCTTCTCGTTCAGCCCAGTGCTCGCCACCGCCAGATCGAACAGCTTGCAGATGGCGGTTCCTTGCGTCTTCTTGTAGGTTTCGCTTCGCCCCAGCATGTTGTCGGCGGCGATGCGCCCCTGGCGGTTGGCGGGGCCCGCCAGCGGGATCAGCACGGACTCGCCGGTGACGAAGTCGGTCTCCTCCACCGCGTCCCCCACCGCGAAGATGCAGGGATCCGAGGTGCGCATGCCCGCATCCACCTTGATGCCGCCCCGCGCTCCCAGCACCAGCCCCGCCTTGGCGGCGAGCAGAGTCTCGGGCTTGACGCCGATGGCGAGGATCAGCAGGCCGGTGTCGAGATGAGAGCCGTCGCTCAGGGTCAGGCGCAGTCCACCCCGCTGGGCGGTCGCCACGGCGGCAGTCTTCTCGGCAGGCACCTCCAGGCTCTCGATGGCAGCGAGGCCGGTGCGCAGGCGAAGATCGACCCCCTCCTCCCGGATGCGGGCGTGGAGCAGGTTGGCCATCTCCTTGTCCACCGGCGCCATCACCTGATCGGAGAGCTCAAGCAGGGTGACCGCCAGCTTGCGCTGGTGCAGCGCCTCCATCATCTCCAGCCCGATGAAACCGCCCCCCACCACGGTGACGTGGCGGGGCTTGTCGTGCGCCAGCGCCGCCAGGATGCGATCCATGTCGGGAATACTCCGCAGGGTGTGTACCCCCGGGCTGTCGATGCCGGGGAAGGGAGGCCGGATGGGGGCGGCGCCCGGGCTCAGCAGCAGCACGTCGTAGGCTTCGCGCCGCTCTTCGCCGGTCAGCAGGTTGCGCACCAGCAGGCTCTTGCCGGCCCTGTCTATCTCGATGACGTCGTGAAACACCCGCACATCCACGTTGAAACGGCGCTTGAAGCTTTGCGGTGTCTGCAGCAGCAGGGCATCCCGATCCGGGATATCCCCCCCGATGTGATAAGGCAGACCGCAGTTGGCGAAGCTCACGAACTCGCCCCGCTCGAACATCACGATCTCCGCCTCTTCGCTCAAACGGCGGGCACGGGCGGCGGCGGACGCCCCCCCGGCCACACCACCCACAATCAGGATCCGTTTCATCTGCAAGACTCCACTCAACAGGAAATGACCAATAAATTAGGCTTATCTAATTTAGA
This sequence comes from Aeromonas sp. FDAARGOS 1418, assembly GCF_019048585.1. Lineage (NCBI taxonomy): Bacteria > Pseudomonadati > Pseudomonadota > Gammaproteobacteria > Aeromonadales > Aeromonadaceae > Aeromonas > Aeromonas sp. FDAARGOS 1418. Next base: position 3,740,030 of record NZ_CP077387.1, read on the forward strand.
ATTCAATGAAATTTTGTTTGCCACGGATTTGCAGTATTCTTGCCCTCCGACAATTGCTCAACAGGATAGTGTCAGTTCATGTCGTCTACCGCGCTCAGCCATCTTCCGACCGCCAGCCAGGCGCCCCTGTTTTTCCGCCTGGATACCCGTAGTCAAAGGCTGGTCGCCCTGACCGATGTGATGCAGACGCCGCTCCACTGGCTCGATGAGCCCCGCAGTGCCTGGCCGGCCCAATTGCCGGACGCCCTGCGCCAGCCCATCGAGCAGCGGCTGGCCAGCGGCAAGGGGGGCAAGCTGGTGCTGCGCTTTGACGCCCTCCTCTGGCACATTTCCCTCTCCCACGAGCAGGACGCCTTCTGGCTCATCTGCCTGCAGACCCAGTCCCAGGAGAGCGCCGCCAGCCTGTCCCTGCAACTGCCGCGCCTGAGCCAGATGGCCAGCCAGCAGCAGTATGACGCCATGCTGGAGAGCCTCAAGGAGTGCCTGGGGGCCGATCGCCTGATCCTCTGGCACTACCAGGCCCATGGCGCCCTTGGCGGCGAACAGCTGACCCCGGTGTTCACCCTGGGGGTGGACGCGCTCGGTGCCATTCGCGGAGACAGCCGCTACATCCGAGCCCTGCGTGCCCGGGGCGCCCTGAGCTTCTCGGAGGCGGCCCACCAGCCCATGTTGAGCCAGCACTACTACCTGGCCGATGCCAATGTCTGCTCCCGCCTGGACGGCGCCTTGCTGGAGCAGGAGAAGCTCATCGGCGTGCTCAGCCTGGAGTATGCCGAGAGCACCCTCATCAGCGATGACACCCTGCAACTGGTACGTCATTGCGCCCGCTTGCTCGGCCACTGGCAGCCGGACCCCGTGGCGACCGACGCCCCGGACCTCGCGCCCCCACCCGGGCTTGCCAACCTGACCGGCAACGATTACTGCCGCGCCCTGCTGCGCTGGGCCATGGGCCTGAGCGGTGCCCACATGGGCTGGATCGGCGAGTTTCAGCCTCGCGGCCAGGATCTCTGGCTCATTCCCCGCTGCGTGGTGGAGGGGGATGCTTTCGCCGTCGTCAAACCCATGCCCATGGACATCGGCCCGGGCCGGGAGATCTTCCAGCACGGGCAGAGCCTCTACGTGGAAGATCTGGCCCTGCGCTATCCCCAGTCGAGCCAGCTGCTGGCTCTCGACGCCAAGGCCTATGTCGGCATCCCCTTCCCGGGGCCAAACGGTCTCCCCCTGGGGCAGCTCACCCTGCTGCTCGCCACCCCTCTGGCCGATCCCGCGTCCCTGTTGGACGTCCTCTACGAACAGCGCGAGCGGGCCGCCAGCGAGTTGCAGCGCCTGGCCAATGACGATGCCCTGCGCCTGGCCGAAGTGGCCTTCAACACCCACGACGGCCTGCTGGTGATGGATCACGGGGGCATCATCCTCAAGGTCAATGCCTCCTTCAGCCGCATCACCGGCTTTGCCAGCGAGGAGATGCTGGGCCTGCACATCGATGCCCTGAGGCCCACCTACTATGGCGACACCCTCAAGGAGGAGGTGATCGCGGCGGTCAACCGGCAGGGATACTGGCTCGGGGAGGAACAATGCCTGCACAGGGAGGGACACCTCTTCCCGGTGCGGCTCATGGTGAGCGGGGTCAAGGACGAGGAGGAGGAGATCAGCCACTTCGTCTGCAGCTTCCACGACATCACCCAGGAGAAGGAGACCGCCCGCCACATCGAGCGCCTCGCCTACTACGACGACCTGTGCGATCTCTACAACAGGCGCAGCCTGACCGACATCATGCAGCGCACCCTGCAGACCCCGAGTGGCCAGTGGGGAGCCCTGCTGCTGCTGGATCTGGACAACTTCAAATCCATCAACGACTCCCTCGGTCACGCCTGCGGCGATCTGCTGCTCCAGGCCGTGGTGGTGCGACTCAAGTCCCTGCCCCAGGAGAACCTGGTGCTCGCCCGCACCTCGGGTGACGAGTTTGCCCTGCTCTTCACGGCACTGGGCCAGGGCTATATCACCGCCAAGATCCTGGCGGAGCACTTTGCCCGGGAGCTGATGGGGATCTTCCGTGCCCCCTTCGACATCGGCGATCACAAGCTGCACTGCAGCGCCTCCGTGGGGATCAGCCTGTTCAGCGATGACGACAAGGATCACCTTGTCCTGATGCAGCAGGCCGATACCGCCGTCCACATGGCCAAGCGCGCGGGCCAGGGCAACCATATCTTCTTCAGTGAAGCCATGGCGGAAAAAGAGAAGAGCAAGCTTTCTCTCAACAACCAGCTGCGCGATGCCCTGCGCAACAACGAGCTGGTGCTGCACTACCAGCCCCAATACCGGGTCGACAACGGCACGCTCTCGGGCATAGAGGCGCTGCTGCGCTGGCAGAAGGCCGACGGCACCATGGTGCCCCCCGGGGAGTTCATCCCCATCGCCGAGGAGACCACCCTGATCCAGGAGATAGGCTACTGGGTGATGAAGACCGCCTGTGCCCAGTACAGCTTCTGGCTCAACAACGGTCTCGCCATCCCCCATCTGTCGGTCAACGTCAGCGCCCGCCAGTTCCACACCGCCGGTTTCGTGCAGCAGGTGGAGTACATTCTGCGGGACACCGGGGTGCCCCCGTCGCGCCTGCTGCTGGAGATCACCGAGTCCGTGGTGCTGGAAAACCGGCTGGAGAGCATCGCTAGGATCCGCCAGCTCAAGGCCCTCGGCCTGCTCATCTCCATCGACGACTTCGGCACGGGCTACTCGTCCCTGGCCTATCTGCGGGATCTGCCCGCCGATGAGGTCAAACTGGATAGGAGCTTCATCCAGACCCTGGTCCACAGCGAACAGGACAAGGCCATCGTCAAGGCCATCCTGGATCTCGCCCGGGTGTTTCGTTTCACCGTCACCGCCGAAGGGGTGGAGGAAGAGGAGCAGCTCGCCGTGCTCAAGGCCCTGGGATGCCAGCATTATCAAGGCTTCCTCACCAGCCGGCCGCTCCCCGTCAAGGCACTGGAGAGCCTGCTGGGTGCCACCCCTGCGGGCTAAACTGGTAGGATTTATAGGGCTTTCTGTCATAAAATAACGACCGCTCGAACCTTGTCCGCACCATTGGAGTCGTCTATGTCAGTCATTAACCGGATCCCCGCCGTTGAATCCAAGGGACCTGCCACCCCCGGCACGCAGCGGATCCCGACCGTTGAAGCCAGCGACACCGGCACTACCGACATCATTGGCCGGATCCACTCCGTCGAGACCTGCGGGACCGTCGACGGCCCCGGCATCCGCTTCATCGTGTTCATGCAGGGCTGCCTGATGCGCTGCAAGTATTGTCACAACCGGGACACCTGGGACACCCAGGGCGGCCGCGAGGTCACCGTGCCCGAGCTGATGAAGGATCTCACCAGCTATCGCCACTTCATGAATGCCTCCGGCGGTGGCGTGACCGCCTCCGGCGGCGAGGCCATGCTGCAGCAGGAGTTCATCGCCGAACTGTTCACCGCCTGCAAGGCCCAGGGGATCCACACCTGCCTCGACACCAACGGTTTCGTGCGTCACTACGACGAGCTGCTCGACCGGGTGCTGGACAACACCGATCTGGTGCTGCTCGACATCAAGCAGATCAACGACGAGAAGCACATTCCCCTCACCCACGTCAGCAACAAGTACACCCTGGAGTTCGCCCGCTACCTGGCCTCCCGCGGCCAGACCATGTGGATCCGCTACGTGGTGGTGCCCACCTGGTCCGACGATGACGAGAGCGCAGAAGGACTCGGCCAGTTCATCGCCGAGCTGGGGGAGTGCGTCGAGAAGGTGGAGCTGCTGCCCTACCACGAACTTGGCAAGCACAAGTGGGACGTGCTGGGAGATACCTATGATCTGGTCGGCATCAAGCCCCCCAGCAAGGAGACCATGGACAGGGTCCAGGGCATCCTTGGCAAGTATCACCCCAACGTGAAGTATTGAGACAGGAGGCCGCCCGGCAGAGGGCGGCCTCTTTTCATTGCGCCGGCGTTCGCCACGGCGCCATCACCGACAGCCGCATCCGGGGGAACTGCTCATGAGTGAAGGACAAGTCGCCGCCCTCCTGCTCTGGCTGGTGCTGCTCGCCTTCAGTCTGAACGCCTCCCTGCTGCGCACCCTTGGCGCCCACCCGCTCTATCAGCATCTTTGCCTCGGCGGCGCCATCGTGCTGGTACCGCTGTGGACCTTGCGGGCCGGGTTGCATGAGGGGCTCGAGATCCACTTTCTCGGCCTCACCAGCCTGACCCTGCTTCTGGGCTGGCGCCTCGCCCTGCTCGCCCCCTGCCTCACCCTGCTGCTCCTCGCTTACTTCGGGGTCATCCCCCTGGCCGACATCGGCTGGCAGGCCCTCATCGGCGTCGCCCTGCCGGTGGCCACCAGCTGGCTGCTGTTTCTGGGGAGTTGGGCCTGGCTGCCTCGCCACCTCTTCGTCTATCTGTTCGTGGCGGCATTTCTCGGGGGGGCGCTGAGCATCTCGGCCAAGGTGATCGCCAGCGCCCTGCTGATGGGGGTGAGCGGCACCTACTCCTGGCACACCATCAGCGCCGACTACCTCTCCATCTGGCCGCTGCTGCTCTTCCCCGAGGCGCTCCTCAACGGCATGACCATGACCCTGCTCGCCGTCTATCGCCCCCACTGGGTCAACACCTTCTTCGACAGGGAGTACCTGGGGCGCTGAGCCTGCCCGTGGTCCATAAAAAAAGCCCGCAGTTGCGGGCTTTTTCTCTGCTGGCAGTCAGACGCTGCGCGGGCGCAGGTGGGCATGCCAGCGGGCTTCCCACTTCTTGAACAACCAGACGATGACGAAGGTGAGCAGCATGTAGAGCAGACCTGCGGTCAGGAACGCCTCGAACGGGCTGTAGTAGCGGGAGTTGATGATCCGCGCCGCCCCCGTCAGATCGACGATGGTGATGATGCCCGCCACCGCCGACCCCTGCAGCATGAAGATCACCTCGTTGCTGTAGGCCGGCAGCGCACGGCGAAACGAGTTGGGCAGGATGATGCGGGTGAGGGTCTGCCAGCGGGTCATGCCGAAGGCGCTTGCCGCTTCTATCTGCCCCTTGGGCATGTTCATCACGGCGCCACGCACTATCTCGGCGGTGTAGGCGCCGGTGTTGAGAGTGAACGCCAGCAGGGCACAGAACCAGGCTTCCGAGAAGAGGGACCAGGCCGCACTGTTCTTGAGCCACTCCCACTGGGCGGCACCGTAGTAGATGATGAAGAGCTGCACCAGAAGCGGGGTGCCACGGAAGAAGTAGATATAGGCCCAGATTGGCCCCTTTATCAACCAGTTGTGGCTGTTGCGCAGTATGCCCATGGGCACCGCCAGCATGAGCCCCAGCATGAGCGAGGCGGCCACCAGCCAGATGGTGGTATAGAGCCCCTCCCAGTAGGTGGGCCACTCCTTGAGAATGATCGAGAAATCCATGGCTTACCTCGTCTTGATGGCGTAGTGACGCTCGGCCCACTTGAGCGCCGAGGTAGAGACTGCGGTGAAGACCAGGAAGATCAGCGCCACCGCCATGTAGAAGGTGAAAGGCTGCTGAGTCGAGCCCGCCGCGAGCGACGCCTTTCGCACCATGTCATCGAGCCCGATGATGGAGACCAGGGCCGTGGTTTTCAGCAGTACCAGCCAGTTGTTGCCAAACCCGGGCAGGGCATGGCGCATCATCTGGGGAAAGAGGATCCGCACAAAGACCTGGCTTGCCCGCATGCCGAAGGCACGGGCCGCCTCGAGCTCCCCCTTGTCCACCGCCAGGATGGCGCCGCGGAAGGTCTCGGTCATGTAGGCACCGAAGATGAAGCCGATGGTGGCGACCCCGGCCGCAAACGGGCTGATGTCGATGTAATCGGGCAGCAGGGAGACCCACTCCTGGTTCGGGTTGCTCGCCAGCAGGTGGTTGTTGTAAGCCTCGTTGACCCAGGTGCAGATCCCGTTGATGAGCACCTGGCCACCGAAGAAGAGCAGCATCATCAGCACCAGATCCGGGATGCCGCGAATGACGGTGGTGTAGGCCGCCGCGATGCCGCGCGCCCACTTGTAGGGAGAGAGCTTGGCCAGGGCCCCCAGCATGCCGAGCACCAGGGCCAGCAGCAGGGAGGCGAGCGCCACCTCCAGGGTGATCCAGGCCCCCTCCAGCAGAGAGGTTTCGTATCCTTTCAAATCAAACATATGCAATGCAGCTCCATCGCAATCGGGCCCGTCACTCCCAGCGGAAGGCAACGGGCCCGATGACTACTGACGGGATCAACCTGTCGTTGTTCGCCTGACGTCGGCTTACTCGCCGTACACGTCGAAGTCGAAGTACTTGTCGTTGATTTCCTTGTACTTGCCATTGGCACGCAGGGCCAGGATGGCGGCATTGAATTTCTCTTTCAGATCCTTGTCAGCCTTGCGCACCGCGATGCCGGCACCCTCGCCAAACCACTTGGGATCGGTCAGTTTCGGGCCGATGAACTCGAAGGCATCGCCCCCTTCCTTCTTCAGCAGGCCGTCGCTGATGGCGGCGGAGTCGGCCATCACGTAATCGACACGGCCGGATTTCAGATCGAGGTAGGCTTCATCCGCAGTGCCGTAGCGCTTGATGGTGGCATTGGGGAAGTTGTCGGTGATGTAGGTATCCATGGAGGTGGCACGCTGCACGGCGATGGTCTTGCCGTCCATGAAGGCCTTGTCGAGCTGGATCTCGGTCCCTTTCTTGGCGGCGAAGCGCGCCGGGATGTGCTGGTACTTCTGGGTGAAGTCCACCTTCTTCTTGCGCTCTTCGGTGATGTCCATGGTGGCGATGATGGCGTCATACTTGCGCGACAGCAGCGCCGGAATGATGCCGTCCCAGTCCTGCTTGATCAGGGTGCACTTCACCTTCATCTCGTCGCACAGGGCGTTGGCGATGTCGATGTCGAAGCCTTTCACCTCGCCACTCGGCTCGGTCCAGGAGAAGGGGGGATAGGCCCCTTCCACCCCGATCCGCACCTCTTTCCACTCCTTGGCCATCAGGCTACCGGAACACAGGGCCGTCATCACGGCAGTCGCCAGCATCAGCTTGTTCATGTATCTCTCCTTGATAAACACGTCGATCGTTGAAAGTACGGATGGTTGAAATTGAATCCCGTCCATCAATAAATGGACGAGATGAATTGCTTGAATCGCTCCGACTTGGGATGGGCGAAGATCTCCTTGGGATTGCCCTCCTCCTCCACGCGCCCCTGGTGCAGGAACATCACCTTATTCGACACATCGCGGGCGAAGGACATCTCGTGGGTCACCACCATCATGGTACGCCCCTCTTCCGCCAGCTCGCGCATCAGGCCAAGGACCTCCCCCACCAGTTCAGGGTCGAGGGCCGAGGTAGGCTCGTCAAACAGCATCACCTCGGGCTCCACCGCCAGCGCCCGGGCGATGGCGGCCCGCTGCTGCTGACCGCCGGAGAGGTGACCGGGATAATAGTCGCGACGCTCCCACAGCCCCACCCGGTTGAGCAGGTGCTCCGCCTTGGCGATGGCCTCGGCACGGGGCACCTTGAGTACCTGGATGGGCACTTCGATGATGTTCTGCATGATGGTCATGTGGGACCAGAGATTGAAGCTTTGAAACACCATGGCCAACCGGCTGCGGATACGCTCCACCTGGCGCATGTCTTCCGGCAGGCGTTCGCCGGAACGGCTGGTTTTCATCCGGATCAGCTCCCCATGGAGGGAGACGCTGCCCGATGAGGGGGTTTCAAGCAGATTGATACAGCGTAGAAAGGTCGACTTCCCCGAACCCGAGGAGCCGATGAGGGAGATCACATCCCCCTTGTGGGCCGTCATATCGATGCCCTTGAGCACTTCGTGGGTGCCAAAATACTTGTGCAGATCACGAACTTCCAGTGCGGCAACGTCGCTCATCCATTACAACCTTGTCTGTCCCTAGACGCCGCTTCGGCGTGACTCCACCATCGTCCATTTAACAAAACGTTAACCGATGGCAACCTTCAGCGAAAATATCATTGAGGTAGTGAAAAAACAATACAGAACCGAGGTATTTGGTGTTTTATCTGTATTTTTATTGGCCTATTGAGTATTTTTCAGCACTTTGTCTGCATAAAATCCATTTTTTGCCGCACCTTTCCTACCGCTCTTTTATACCCGCAGCGCACTGGTAGCAAGCATATTTCACCATATCCGCCAGATGTCACCCAAAAGGACTTTATTCACCCAGGCAGATTCCCCTTCTCTCGTCATTTCATGGGGATGAAATTGATTTCTCAGGTGATGTGGCCCTCTTTCCTCGTTTGTGTGCAGAGCTGGCTGTCATCAAAAAACACAACAATATGATAAAAAAGTCCCGTATGGGCCATGCTGATGCACAGATCCGTGACACAGGTGCAACAAGTCGTGATAAGGTGCCGTTTTTCCACGTTTTGTGATCGAGGCCCCGATGTTGCTCAATGTGTTGCTGATCCTGCTGCCGCTCGTGATCGGCTATCTGGTTCCCCTCTCTTCCGCCCGTCTGATCAAGCTGGTCAACCAGTCCCTGGGCAAGATGGTCTACCTCATCCTGTTCCTGATGGGGCTGGGGCTGGCCTATGTGGAGAACCTGGGCAGCAACCTGGCAGTGATCTTCAAGGTGGCAGGGGTGATGCTCGCAGCCATTACCCTCTGCAACCTGCTGGCCCTGTGGTGGCTGGACAAGCGCAGCCCCCCCACCCACGAGGCCAGTGACGGCAAGATGCCGAGCAAGCTGCACCTGTTATGGGAATCCCTCCAACTCTGTTTCGTGGTGCTGGGGGGCGTCTTGCTGGGGTTGGTGGTGGACCTGCGCGCCCTGCCCATCGACAAGTTGAGCGAGTGGGCCCTGATGCTGCTGCTCTTGCTCATCGGCATCCAGATGCGCAACTCCGGCATGCGCCTGCGCCAGATCCTGCTCAATCCCTGGGGCATGAAGATCGCGCTCACCGTCATCCTCAGCAGCTGGCTCGGCAGCCTGCTGGCCGCCCAGCTGCTCGGCATGCCCTTTGCCCATGGCCTCGCGATGAGCTCCAGTTTTGGCTGGTATTCGCTCTCCGGCATCCTGGTAGCGGACAAGCTGGGCCCGGTGCTGGGCTCCGCCGCCTTCATCAACGATCTGGGGCGCGAGCTTATCGCCATCCTCATCATCCCGGTGCTGATGCGCCGCCACCCCAGCGCCGCCATCGGCTACGGCGGCGCCACGGCGCTGGACTTCACCCTGCCTGTCATCCAGAAATCCGGCGGCATCCAGGTGGTGCCGGTGGCCATCGTCTCCGGCTTTATCCTGAGCCTGCTCGGCCCCATTCTGATCCTGGGGTTCCTGGCCATCTGACCCCCCATGGCACGACAAAGCCCGGCACTGCTGCCGGGCTTTTTTTGATGAACTGAGCGGGCTGGATGACAGGCGCCGGTATTCAGGTGCGCCACCGCCCCCCACTCATCACCCGCTCGATGGTGAACGTATCAGGATCGATCAGCAGCAGATCCGCATCCTGCCCTACCCCCAGGGTACCCTTGCTCGCAAGCCCCAGCGCCCTGGCCGGATTGGCCGTCACTACCGCCAACGCCGTCTCCAGCGCCACCCCCTTGCCGCAGGCCGCCACCACCTCCTGCCACAGGCTCCCTATCTGGCCGCAGCGCAGCTCGATGAGCCGCCCCTCGCCGTCAAAGCGCGGCAGACTGGCGTTGGCGTCCGAGCTGAAGCTGATGCGATCCACGGGCACGCCCGCCGCCAGCAACGCCACCAGGGCGTCGGCCGCGAGCCGCTCCCCGTCATCCAGCAGATCCGGGAAGCTCGACGTGGTGAGGTCGACCCAGCCGCCTGCCCGACCCCACTCGATGGCCTCGGCAAAGAGCCAGGGGTTGCGGTTGCAGTGGGTGGGGTAGAGCTGGCGTTGCGGGATGTCGGTGCCGTCCCGCAACGCCCGCAGGGGCGCCAGCGCCCCCCGGCCATCCCCCAGGTGAAAGAAGCTGACGCCACTTTTGCCCGACAACAGCCCGGCCACCCGCGCCTCGCTCGCCAGCCGCGCCAGCTCGTCGTGGGTGGGGGCGCTGGACCTGTGATCGCTGATGGCCACCTCCCCCACCCCCAGCACCTCGGGGATCAGCATGATGTCCGACTCCACCGTGCCGGTGAGGGTCTTGACCGGCAGGTGGTAGGAGCCGGTGTACATGAAGGCGCTCACCCCGGCGGCGCGAAACTCGCGCACCTTCCCCAGCACCTGGGCCGGGCTGCGGGTCAGGCTGTCGGTGCCGAGGGCCGCCACGAGCGTGGTAACCCCCGCCGCCAGAGCTTCCCTTGCCGAGAGCTCCGGCGTGCGAAAGCCGAAGCCTCCCTCGCCTCCCCCTCCCGTGATATGGGCGAGCGGGTCCACCAGTCCGGGCACCAGATAGCGGCCGCCAGCGTCCACCCGCGTCAGTGGCCAGTCGACCGGAACCGTCAGTCCCTTGCCCATCCAGGCGATGCGGCCATCCGCCACCAGCAAATCCTGCTGGCCGAGCGGGGCCGGACTATGGATCTGCGCACCCTCGATCAGGGTCAACATGGGATCTCTCCTTGCTGCATGAAAAAGGAGGGAGCAGGCTCCCTCCGACTGTTACCCATCAACCGCCATAGATATCGTACTTGAAGTACTTCCGGTTGATCTCCTGATACTTGCCGTTGGCGCGCAGGGCCTTGATGGCGTCGTTCAGCTTGGCCCTGAGATCCTGATCCCCCTTGCGCACCGCGATCCCCATGCCGTCGCCAAACCATTGACGGTCGGTCAGGGCTGGCCCCACATAGTCGAACTTGTCGCCCCCTTCCTTGCCAAGCAACCCCTGTTCGATGGCCGAGGCGTCGGCCAGCAGGGCCAGCACCCGTCCCGCCTTCAGGTCGAGGTAGGCTTCATCGGCACTGCCGTAACGCACTATGGTGACGCTGGAGCCGAAGTTGTCGGTCAGGTACTTGTCGTGGGTGGTGGCCCGCTGCACGCCGATGCGCTTGCCCGCCATCCCTTCCGGCGTCAGCGTCAGTTCGGTGCCCCTGGCCGCCACGAAGCGGTTGGGAATGTGGGCATATTTCTCGGTGAAGTCGACCTTCTTGCGCCGCTCGTCGGTGATCGACATGGCAGCGATGATGGCGTCGTACTTGCGCGACAGCAGGGCCGGGATCATGCCGTCCCAATCCTGGGCCACCAGTTCGCACCTGACGGCCATCTGCTGGCACAGGGCGTTGGCAAGATCGATGTCAAATCCCTTGATCTCTCCGGACGCATCGGTCCATGAGAAGGGTGGATAGGCCCCCTCCACGCCAAAGCGTACCGTCTTCCACTCCTTGGCGGTGACGGGGGTGGCGAGCAGACAGGCAGCAACAAGGGCTGACAGGGTCAGTGTGGTCTTCATCGTGAGTACTCCATTACATAAAAAGCGCACAGGCGCGGTCAAGGCATCGCAGGCAGAGGCAAGCGATGGCCAACAAACGGCAAATTGCAGATGAGCGGGATTACGCCGCCATGGGCGTCAATGAACTGCTCCGGGGCCTCGACCTATTCGTCGAACCACTCGGAGAGATAGAAAGGCTTGAAATAGAAGGCCAGAAAAAAGCCTCTGGCTTTGCGCATCATGGTGATTTGTCGCGTCCTGTGACAAAGATGGCAAGCACCTTACCACGCCTCAAATTTGCCCGGCAAGGGGACTTGGGGATGAAACATCCTGCCCATGGTCAATCCGGCCACGATTCGTTAGGCTCGGATCACCCGTTCACGCCCAGGCACGCGAGCCCCATCCCATGAATTTTCTCGCCCACCTCCATCTGGCGGCCCATACCGGCAGCTCCCTCACCGGCAACCTGCTGGGGGACTTCATCAAGGGTCCGCTACCGACGGGTCTGGCTGACCACTTCGACGAGGGGATCTGGCTGCACCGCAAGATAGACGCCTTCACCGATGCCCACCCGGCCCATCGGGCCGCCGTGGCGAGCTTCGAAGCCCCCTGGCGCCGCTTCGGCGGCATTGTGGTGGATATGCTCTACGATCACTGGCTCAGCCAGCACTGGCAGAGGTTCAGCGCAGCCCCCCTGCCCCGCTTTCTGGCGCAGAGCTATGGTCAGCTTCTCCTGGATCATCACAGCCTGCCACAGGGCCTGCCGATGGCCCTGCGGCGCATGGCCGAGCAGGACTGGCTGGCCTCCTACCAGTACCGGGAAGGGGTGGGGGCGGCCCTCAACGGCATCGGTCGTCGGCTACGCCGCCCCGTGCCGCTCGGGGAGGCGCTCGACGCCCTGGATCAGGCTCGCTGGACCGAGGCCGAGCACGCCTTCCTGCACTTCTACCCGGAGCTGATGCGATTTTGCGAGGCGCAGATCGCCACCCACCGCACTGCCACCTCATCCCCGCCATAAAAAACGCCCCGAGCGGGGCGTTGTCATCGGGGGAACGCTCAGGCCTTGGGGCTGGCCGGCAGGAAGCGAAACGCCTTGGCCGGGACGAATTTCTCCGCCGTCTCCCCCGCATAGAGCTGCTGCTCGGTCAGGGGCAACTTGCGCACCGGGGCCCCCGCGGCGAGATCCAGCTTGTCCATGCTCACCCAGAAGGTGTTGGGCAGATGGGTCAGCTCGAAGAAATAGCGGCGATGCTGCTGATCCGCCACGCTGCGCCACAGGGTGGTGGAGATGTTGGGCTGATCCGGGGTGCTGATCCCCATGGGTACCGAGACGTTGCGCATCACGCTCATCACCCCGGCCACCGCCTCGTTGGCCTGGTCGGTCTTTGGCAGGGTCTTGATGTAGAAGGAGGCGCGGGCAAAACGGTCCGCCGAGCGGTTGGTGCCGGGCAGCATGGTAAGGCCGCCAATCTCCTCCCAGTAGTCGTTGAGGGCCAGTTGCTTGTCAAAGGTCGGCGAATTGGTCATCACCTGATAGCTGCGGTCGTGGTAGATCTGCAGCTTGCCCCCCACGTACTGGAAGATGGCGGAATCGCCGCTCGCATCGGAGAGGGAGAGGTGCAGCTGGCCCGGCTTGCCATCCGGGGTCAGGGTGGTCACCACATAGAATTCATCTCTGGAGAGGGCCTCGACCGCCTCGGCCACGGTGGCGAAGTTGTCCAGGGCATACTGGGCCCAGAGCGAGATGGAGAGGGTCTTGCGCGGATCCTTGTCGTTCGGGGTCACATACTCGGACTCGGTCAGATAGAGCAGGTTGGCCACCAGCCCCTTCTCGTTCATGCCGTCGGCGGTGCCTGCATCGAAGCCTGCCGCCACCACGGAGCCGTAGCGTGACGTCCACGTCATGGAGTGCGCACCGGCCTCCCCTTCCCGCGCGATGCCACGGGGCAGCGCCCAGAGATTGGTCGGCATGGCGCTGCGCCAGTCCATGGTACGACCGGTCACCACCAGCGCTCCCTCCCCCTGATAGACGGCGCGGGTACAGGCATCGGCGAGGGAGCTGACGGAGAGGGAGACGGTCAGGGCCAGCAGGGTCTTGTGCAACAGGGGGGAACGCAGGATTGTCATATGGATCACTCGAGTCTGTTGAAAACACAAGCATACCCCTTTTTGCATAACAGGGGCTGACTGAGGCTGGCAAGCCAGGTGGCAGATCTGTCAGCAGAGGCGCTTCCCTGCCAATCAGCGATCAATATTCATAAACTAATCAAAGAGATAAGCAAGCCACTTCGGGGCGATACCGCCAGATGCCATTCGCTGGCTTGCGTCGGTTTCAGACACATACCCTGCCCGCCAGCAGGCGGACAGGGAGGGGCTCAGCCTTCCTTCTTGCGGATACTCAGCCCCAGCTCGCGGCCGCGCAGGCGGGCATAATAGATGGTGCCCACAAACGCCAGGGTGGTGAGCACCAGCTCCACCACCGCCAACCACCGCTCCCCCTCATCCGTGGTGATCAGGGTCAGGGCGTGCAGGAAGTAGGGCATCAGCACGAAATTGCCCCAGGCGTGGGTGTAGGGATTGCCCTGCACTATGCCCTTGAGGGGGAAGAGCAGCGGCACCGTCCAGATCACCGGCAACAGCCAGGGGGCGAGATCCGGGTGGGGCGAGAGCCAGAGGTGCCAGAGCAGCACCCAGGCCAGCAGGCCGAAAAAACCGGCCAGGGTCAGCAGACGGGCGAAGCGGGTGCTCACTTGAGGATCTCCAGCACCTGCTCGGGCGGACGGCCGATGCGGGCCTGCCCGTTCTTGATGACGATGGGGCGCTCGATGAGCTTGGGGTGCCGGTGCATGGCACGAATGAGGTCATCGCCGCTCACCTCGCCGAGCCCCAGCTCCTTGTAGAGATCTTCCTTGGTGCGCATCAGCTGCCGGGGATCCGTGAAGCCAAGCTGGCTCAGGAGGGTGCGGATCTGTGCCTCGCTCGGGGCCTGCTCCAGATAGAGTACCACCTCGGGGGCGACCCCATGCTGTTCCAGCAAGGCCAGGGTTTCACGGCTCTTGGAGCAGCGCGGATTGTGGTAGATTTGGGTCTCGCTCATGATAACTCCCTGATTAATCGCAAGATGGGACAAGAAATGGCGCTATTGTAGGGGAAACGGATGGTCAGGGTAAGCGGAAAGGCTATGGAAATGAAACGGATCTGTTGGTTGATTGTGGCAACCCTGCTGGGGGCCTGCAGCCCGGCACCCGGCTTCACCGACGGCGCGGGAAAGAAGGTCAGCCTCGCGGATCTCGGTGGCAAACCGCTGCTGGTCAACTACTTCGCTCCCTGGTGCGCCCCCTGCCTGCGAGAGATGCCCCTGCTGGCAACATTGCACCAGGAAGGCCGGATCCGGGTGATCGCCATCAACTATGACCCCGCCTCCCCCGCCGAACTGACCGAGCTGGCACGGCGCCACGCCATCAGGGTTCCCCTGATGATCCCGGATGACGACGCCCGCCTCCCGTTCCCAAGGCCCGGGGCGCTGCCCACCAGCTATCTGCTCGATGCCAGGGGAACGCTGCTGGAGACCCTGGTGGGAGAGCTGGACGAACAGAAGCTCGCCGAGATAAAACGCCGCCTGGCGAGCGCCCCATAGCAGAGCCATCCATCACTCTCATTTCTTCATCATCAAGATGCGTTGAAACCGATGAAAGGCCCTATTTTAGCCTGCAAAACAAGGCGGGGTGCCCCCAAAGGAGCACCCCGCCTGCCATCAACCCGCTCCGGACTCAGCCCTTGAGGCTGTCCAGATCCTTCTTGGCCCGCTCCAGCTGGGTGATGCGCGCCTCGATGCGGGCCAGGGTCAGCTTGTCACTGGTGGTGCCCCGCGCCACGATCAGTTCGTCGATGGCCGCCTGGTAGTCCCCGCGCAGGGAAAGGGTCTCCGCCCGTGCCATGTGCAGGTCCGTCATTCTGCCCGCCTTGCGGTAGGCGTCCGACAGCAGGCTCCAGGCCAGGCTGTTCTCGTCGTGCTCCCGGGCATAAGGGTCCAGGATGGCGATGGACTTCTTGTAGTTGCCCCCCTCCAGATAGGCGTTGCCGAGGTTCACCACCACCACCTCGTTGTCCGGCATCCGGGTGCGGAAGCGCTCCAGTCTGGCGATGGCCTGGGCGCTGCGCCCCTTGGCGAGATCGATGTCGGTCAGGGCATCCACCACGAAGAGATCCTCCGGGTGACGAGTCGCCAGCTCCTGCATCAGGGTGTCGGCCTCGTCGGTGCGCTTGAGCTGCAACAGGGCCAGCGCCTTGCCATAGATGGCGGCATCCTTGAGGGGGTAATCCCCCTTCTGCAGGCGGCTGTCGAAGTAGGTGAGCAGCGCCTGGGGCGTCTCGGTGCCATAGCGCACCTGGATGCGCACCTTGGCCAGCCAGAAGTCCAGGCTCGGCGGCAGGGCGCGCGCGCCATAGCTCCCGGCCCGGGCACGGGCTTCGCTGATCCGGGTCTCCGGCAGGGGGTGAGTCAGCAGCATCTCCGGCGGCTTGCTGGCATAGCGGTACTCCGCCGCCAGCTTCTGGAAGAAGTTGGCCATGCCCATGGGATCGAACCCGGCGTCATACAGCGTCTTCATGCCGATGCGATCCGCCTCGTATTCGTTGTCCCGGGTGTAGTTGATGGCCGACTGCATCGACAAACCAAGCGTGGTCTGCAAGGCCGCGATGCCGGCGGTGGGGTTGATCACCGCGAGTGCAATGGAGCCCACCAGGCCGGCCAGGGTCATGGCGGAGCTGCTCGCCTGTGCCTCCATGTAACGGGCGATGTGACGCTGGGTCACGTGGGTGATTTCGTGGGCCAGTACCGAGGCCAGCTCGCTCTCGCTCTCGGCGTAGAGGAAGAGGCCGGTGTGCACCTTGACCCGGCCACCGAGGAAGGCCGCCGCGTTGATGCTGGGATCGTTGATGAGGAAGAAGGTGAACGGGAAGCGCACCCCGTCGGCATTGGTCAGCAGCCGCTGGCCCAGATCGTCGATGTATTCGTTCAGCACGGGGTCATCGATGATGGGCAGGCCCGCCCGGGCAAAACGCATGAAGGCGTTGCCGTAGCGCACCTCCTGCTCGATGGGCAGTGCGGCGACCCCGGCGGTACCGATGTCGGGCAACTGGTTGCTCCCCTGGGCGTGGAAGGTCGCCCCCATCAGGGTGACCAACAGGGGAAGCGATGCTATCAGGGGGGAAAAACGTGCCACGTTATCTCTATCTCCAATCAGACCCCAGCGGGCATCGGCAGAATACCCTTGCCATTCAAGGCCCACAAGCGTTGTTTCATCCTCTCATCACGGCCATAATGACCGCCACGCACGCGATGGAGTTCTCATGGAACAGCTCGACCTGACCCCCTGGCGTTGTCCCGAGCCCCTCATCCGGCTCAAGCTCTGGTTGCGCCAGGCCCGGCCCGGTCAATCCGTGTGCATCCAGCTCGGGGATGCAGGCTCCCGGCAGGATATTCCCGCCTATCTGCGCCGTCAGGGTCACCATGTCCAGACCCGGGAAGAGTCAGCTGCCCGCCTCTCCCTGCTGCTCGTCGTTGCCCGTCCCCCCCGGGACGCCCTGCTCGCCCCCGAGCCCATGCCACCCACCCCGTGAGCCGCCATTCAAGGAAGCCTCGATGTTAGATGTATTGAAGCGCTGGTATCAGACCCGTTTTTCCGACCCCGATGCCGTCACCCTCTTCCTGCTGCTGGTCTTCTGCTTTGCCGTGCTCTGGCTGTTTGGGGATCTGCTGGCACCGCTGCTGGTGGCCCTGGTGATGGCCTATCTGCTGGAGTGGCCGGTGAGTCGCCTGCAACGGGGCGGCCTCTCTCGCACCCTGGCCACCAGCCTGGTCCTGCTGCTGTTCATCACGGTGACGACCCTGATGCTGCTGGGCCTCATCCCGACGCTGGTGAGCCAGGGGGTCAACCTGGCCAAGGAGGCGCCCGCCATGCTGGCCCATGCCCAGGACTATGTCCGCACCCTGCCGGAAAAATACCCCGAGATCATCGACGTCAGCCTGGTGGAGACCATCATCGACAACATTCGCCAGCGCATCCTGACCGGCGGTGAACAACTGGTGAGTGCCTCTTTGAGCTCCCTCATCAACGTGGTGGCCATCCTCATCTACGCCATCCTGGTGCCCCTGATGGTCTTCTTCATGCTCAAGGACAAACAGGTGCTGATGGGGGGCCTGCGCCGCTTCCTCCCCCGCAACCGCACCCTGGTGAACCGGGTCTGGGTGGAGATGAACGACCAGATCATCAACTACATCCGCGGCAAGGTGATCGAGATCGTCATCGTCGGCATCGCCACCTATGTGCCCTTCGTCCTGATGGGATTGCGCTACTCCGCCCTGCTGGCGGTCGCGGTGGGCTTCTCCGTGCTCATCCCCTATATTGGCGCCGCCGCCGTGACCGTGCCGGTGGCCATGGTGGCCCTGTTCCAGTGGGGGCTGACCCCCGACTTCGCCTGGCTGATGGTGGCCTATTTCGTGATCCAGGCCCTCGACGGCAACCTGCTGGTCCCCCTGCTCTTCTCCGAGGCGGTCAACCTGCACCCGGTGGCCATCATCATCGCCGTGCTGGTGTTTGGCGGTCTGTGGGGCTTTTGGGGCGTCTTCTTCGCCATTCCCCTCGCCACCCTGGTCAAGGCGGTGCTCAACGCCTGGCCCAAGCGGGAAGATCTCCCCCGCCCCGCCCCCTGACCCTGGCAAGGGGCGAGGGGCGAGGGGCGAGGCAAGGTCTCGCCCCTTCCAGATACCGGCCACCAGCAGCACCTCCGTGACGCTGGCTCATGCTTGCCTTGTCGGGTTTAATTGAAAACCGACATCCGTTTGACTTGCTACGCCGGTCTGATTCGTTCCCACTGCCCACCCACCGACAAGGATCTGTCATGCCCCCACTCCCTGCCCTGCGCCATGCCTCTCTGGGTGCCTTTCTGGCACTGCTGTTCTGTTCTCCCGTCCGGGCAGACCTCGATATCGGGGCCCTCAGCGCCTTCTCCAGCGACAGCCCTGACAGCCCCATTCCCAAGGGGCTGGTGCTGGGCGGGGCCGTCATCGGCGGTCAGGCCCGTTACCAGCAGCAGGACGACACCCTGATGCCCATCCCGGGGGCCCTCTATTTTGGTGACAACCTGATGTATCTGGGGGATCGGGCCCGCTATTACCTGAGCCGCAATGGCAACCTCTCGACCTATGCCTTCGGCCGGATGCGCTTTGGCAACCTGGACCCGGACGACGATCCCTTCCTCCATGGCATGGAGAAGCGCAAGGGGCAGTTCGAGGCCGGTGTTGGGGCCGATCTCATCACTCCCTACGCCCTCTGGAGCGTGCGGGCCACCACGGATGTGACCGGCACCAGCGACGGTCAGGAGCTGATGCTGTGGGCCAACTTCCCCATCATCCGCGGCCCCCTGCTGCTGATGCCGGGAGCCGGCGTCATGCTGCGCAGCCACAACCTCGCCAACTACTACTTCGGCGGTGTCTCTCAAGACGAAGCGAGGGCGGACAGGCCGGCGTGGAACACGGGCACCACCCTCTCCCCCATGGTCTCCCTCATCGGCAGCTATCGCTTCAGCGCCAACTGGATTGGCGGCTTTGGCATCAACTACGAACGCTACGACGACGACATCGCGGACAGCCCCATCGTCCAGCATCAGGGAGAACTCTATGCAGGCTTCGGGGTGGGCTACATCTGGTAGCCCCATCCGGACTGGGCAACAAAAAAGGAGCCCATGGCTCCTTTTTTACGGCTATCCGGCGCAGCGTCACCCTGCCACTTCGGCGAGAAATGCCGCCAGCGCCCGGTTGATGAACGCGGGATTCTCCAGGGTAGAGATGTGACCGGCCCCCGGGATCTCCCTGAACGGGCACCCCAGCACCTCGGCCATCAGATACCCCTCCAGCACAGGGCGAGCCTTGTCCTCACACCCCGTCATCACCAGTGCGGGCAGCCTCATCTCTTCGATCCAGTCGATGCGATCCTCCCGGGTCACGAAGCTGCGGCCCACCGCCACCAGGCTCGCCACCTTGTCGGCGGGCCATTGGGCCAGCCGTGTCTTGAAACCGGCCATCAGGGCCGCGTCCGGTTGATGGGCGAAGAAGAGCGGTGCCACCTGATCGGCGATGGGCGCAGGCACGGCGCCGACCTGTTCGATCATCGCCAGCATGCCGAGATAGCGCTCGCAGGTGATCTGGGGTTCAAGGCCGACGAAGCTGTCCATCAGCACCACTCCCTTGAGGCGAGCAGGCGCCATGCGCGCCAGCTCCACGCCCCACATGCCACCGATGGAGAGCCCCACCAGCACGCACTCGTCGATGCCGAGGGCATCGAGCAGCGCCAGGTGATCCCGGGCCAGGGTCGCCAGGGTGCAGGGCCCCTCGGGCAGCACATCGGAATCCCCGTGACCCCAAAGCTCGGGCACGATGCAGCGATACTGCCCCTTGAGGGCCTCGATTTGCGGTGCCCACATGGCACTGTCCCACAGGTAGCTGTGGCCAAAGAGCAGTGCCGGACCCTGCCCCTCGTCCAGATAGGCCATGCGGCGGCCCGCTATCTCCATAAACTGCTTCATGTTTTCTCCTGTTGCCAGCGGCGATGAAACTGGCTTTCCTGTTTTTCTGTTGCCAGCGGCTGATGAGGCGGCAGTGTAACACGCCACCCTTGGCAGGGGTGCCCGCCTGGTGCAAGCTGGAGAGACTCACAACGAGGAGTCACCAAGGAGAGGATAATGGCCAAGGAAAAGAGCAAGAAACGCCCCCGTCTGGACAAGAAGACCTACGAACATCACCTCGCCCACCTGCAGGAGGAGCTGGTCAAGTTGCAGGAGTGGGTCAAGCAGGAGGGGCTCAAAGTGGTGGTGCTGTTCGAGGGGCGCGACGCCGCGGGCAAGGGGGGCGTCATCAAGGCGATCACCGAACCCCTCAACCCCCGGGTCTGCCGGGTCACCGCCCTGCCCGCCCCCTCGGATCGGGAGCGTACCCAGTGGTACTTCCAGCGCTACGTGGCGCACCTGCCCTCGGCGGGCGAGATGGTGCTGTTTGATCGCTCCTGGTACAACCGGGCCGGGGTCGAACGGGTGATGGGCTTTTGCAGCGACGACGAGTATCGCGAATTCCTGCGTGCCTGCCCCGAATTCGAGCGGATGTTGATCCGCTCCGGCATCACCCTCATCAAATACTGGTTCTCGGTCAGCGACGAAGAGCAGGAGAAACGCTTCAAGGAGCGCATCAACACCCCCATCAAACGCTGGAAGTTCAGCCCCATGGATCTGCAGTCCCGCTCCCGCTGGGTCGAGTATTCCCGCGCCAAGGATGACATGTTCACCTACACGGATACCGAGGATTGCCCCTGGTTCGTGGTGGACGCCGACGACAAGCGCCGCGCCCGCCTCAACTGCATCTCCCACCTCCTTGGCAAGGTGCCCTACGAAGCGATCCACTACGAGCCCATCACCCTGCCTCCCATCAAAACCGAAGGGTATGAGCGCCCGCCGCTCACCAGCCAGCACTTCGTGCCGGACGTCACCGCCGCCCTCGAGTCAGACAAGCACGGACAGTGACGGGACCCCGGCCAGCCGCCCCCGCTGGCCGAAACCCGGGCTTCGGATGACGGGCAATAAAAAGCCGGTCTTGCGACCGGCAAAAGGCATTGAACGTATAGAAAGGAAAACCTGGCACTCTCGCCCTCTCAGGCGCGGATATATTTGGCCGTGCGCGGGAACGCCTGTTCTTTGGCATCGAACAGGTAGCAGGCTTCGGCCGGGATGCCGACGCTGTACTCCTGGCCGGTGGCCACGTCGATGTCGGAGCTCGCCTTGACGGTGAAGTCATGACCATCCACGTCCATGTAGACGAAGGACTCGGCCCCCAGGTGTTCGGCTACCTGCACCACGCCGCTCACGCGGCTGTCGGCATGGGCATGACCCAGCGGCACCAGGTGCTCGGGGCGAATGCCCAGCTCCACCTTGTCGCCCACCGCGCCGCGACGGGCATCCACCCGGGCACGCACGGTATCGCCGGAGGTGAGCTTGACCACGCACTCCTGCTCGCCGATCTCCACCAGCTCGCCCGCCAGGAAGTTCATCTTGGGGGAGCCGATGAAGCCCGCCACGAACTTGTTGTCCGGGTTGTGGTAGAGCTCGAGGGGGGTGCCGAACTGCTCCAGGTTGGTGGCCGCCTCGCCCTTGAGCGGGCTCAGCACCACGATGCGGTTGGCCAGCGTCATGGCCTCCACCTGGTCGTGGGTCACGTAGATGATGGTGGAGTTGAGTTCCTTGTGCAGCTTGGCGATCTCGATACGCATCTTGACCCGCAAGGCGGCGTCGAGGTTCGACAGCGGTTCGTCAAACAGGAACACCTGCGGCTGCTGCACGATGGAGCGGCCGATGGCCACCCGCTGACGCTGACCGCCAGAAAGGGCCTTGGGCTTTCTGTCCAGCAAAGGCTCGAGACCCAGGATCTCGGCGGCGCGCATCACCCGCTTGTGGATGTTCTCCTTGTCCATCTTCTTGAGCTTGAGGCCAAAAGCCATGTTCTCGTAGATGTTCATGTGCGGGTAGAGGGCGTAGGACTGGAACACCATGCCCACGTTGCGCTCCACCGGCGGCACGTCGTTCATGTAGCGCCCGCCGATGGTCAGCTCGCCGCTGGTGATGTCTTCCAGACCCGCGATCATCCGAAGCAGGGTGGACTTGCCGCAGCCGGACGGGCCGACGAAGACGATGAACTCCCCTTCCTTGATGTCGAGGTTGATGCTGCGCAGGGTGTCCTTGTGGACAGCCGGGTCGTAATTTTTGCGAACGTTGTTGAGTACTACTTCAGCCATGTCGAGCTCCGCTCTTGAATCTTTGCAAATCGTGATGACGGGGGGAGCCAGCTCCCCCGGCCATGAACCGTTAACCTTTCACGCCGCCTGCGGTCAGACCGCCCACCAGCCAGCGCTGGGCGAGCAGGAAGACGACCGTGATGGGGAAGCCTGACAGCACGGCGGCTGCGGCGAAGTCACCCCACAGGTAGTTCTGCGGATAGAGGTACTGCTGGGCCCCGACCGCCAGGGTCAGATTGTTCACATCCTGCAACAGGATGGAGGCCATGGGCACCTCGGTGATGGAGCCGATGAAGGCCAGGATGAACACCACCGCCAGAATGGGCACCGACAGGGGCAGCAGGATCAGGCGGAACGCCTGCCACGGAGTAGCGCCATCGATGGCCGCCGCCTCCTCCAGGGAAGAGTCGATGGTCTCGAAGTAGCCCTTGATGGTCCAGACGTGCAGGGCAATGCCCCCCATGTAGGCCAGGATCAGGCCGCCGTGGGTGTTGAGACCCAGCCAGGGGATGTAGTCACCGATCTTGTTGAAGAGCGCGTAGATGGCCACCAGTGCCAGCACCGCCGGGAACATCTGGAAGATCAGCATGCCCTGCAGGATGGTGGACTTGCCACGGAACCGTAGACGGGCGAAGGCGTAGGCACAGGTGGTGGAGAGCACCACTATCATCAGGGCGGTGATGCCCGCCACCTTGATGGAGTTCCACAGCCAGGTCAGCACCGGGAACGGCGGCGGCGTGATGCTGCCATCGGCGTTGGTGATGGACATTCCGAGCGCCAGCTTCCAGTGATCCAGGGTCGGATTGGTGGGGATGATCTCCCCCACCGAGAAGTTGCCGTTACGGAACGAGATGGCGATGACCATGATCAGCGGGAAGATGATCAGTGCCAGGAAGCCCCACATCACCAGGTGGGTTGCCCACACCCGGTATTTGACTGATTTGGGTTGTACGATTGCCATGTTGAAGCCTCCTTACAGTTGCTTGTCGGCTTTGGACAATTTCAGGTTGAGCAAGGCCAGCGCACCCACGATGAGGAAGATGGCGGTGGCGATGGCACTGGCCAGACCGTAGTCCTGACCACCCGAGCCCTGGAACGCGATCCGGTAGGTGTAGCTCACCAGCAAGTCGGTGGTCCCGGCCGGCGTGGTGGCCCCGATGATGTCCGGCGCCCCGTTCGTCAACAACTGGATAAGTACGAAGTTGTTGAAGTTGAAGGCAAAGGATGCAATCAACAGCGGTGTCAGCGGCTTCATCAAGAGCGGTACGGTGATCTTGAAGAAGTTCTGTACCGGCCCCGCCCCGTCCATGGCAGACGCCTCATAGAGATCTTCCGGAATCGCCTTGAGCAGGCCCATGCAGAGGATCATCATGTAGGGGTAACCGAGCCAGGTGTTGACGATGAGGATCATCACCTTGGCCAGGAAGGGATTGGTGTACCAGTCCGGCTTGATGCCGAAGGCCGCTTCCAGGAACAGGTTGATTTCACCGAAGTTCTGGTTGAACAAGCCCTTGAACACCAGGATGGAGATGAACGCCGGTATCGCATAGGGCAGGATCAGCATGACCCGGTAGAAACCACGCCCCCTGAGCTGCTCCCACTGCACCAGACACGCCAGCACCATGCCGATCGCCAGGGTGAACGCCACCGAACAGGCGGAGAAGATCACGGTCCAGACGAAGATCTGCATGAAGGGACTCTGGATACCCGGGTCCGTCATGATGCGCATGAAGTTTTTCCAACCCACGCTCACCACGAAACCGGGGGCAACGCCCTTGCCGACGAAGTGACCTTCCGCATCGATGTACTGGTAGAAGCCGGTGTCACCGTTGGGCAGCATCAGCTCGCCGCTCTGGTTGTCACGCAGCAGGTTGCTGTCCTTGATCATGACGCCGGACTTGAGCACGGCGCCGTCGACCAGCTGGGTATAGAGTTGCTTCTGGGCGGCGAACTTGCGCAGGCTGCTCAGGGTCAGATGGATATTGCCTTCGGGCAGTACCACATCCAGGGCACTCAGGTGGGTGCGGTGATCGACGATGGCACGAATGGGTGCCGCCTTGCCGACCGTGGCCCCGTCCAGAGGCTGCAACTGAACAACCTGGGGCTCGTCACGGACCCGTCCTTCACGGACGGCCAGGGTACGCGCCTTGTTGTTCAGCAAGGTAAGGGGTTGACTGATAAAGGATTGGTCGTCCTGTTTCAGCAGCAGCTGAAACTGATTGTTCTCACCACCCAGGAGGGTGAAATCGAATTCACCGCCGGTCACCTTGTAGGTTTTTTTCAGATGGTAATCCCGTGCCTGCTCAAGGGAGAGCAAGTTGGATCCCGAATAGTTGGTGAAGGCGATGCCGATCGTGTAGGCAAGAGGGAAGATGATAAAAACAACCATGCCTGCCACACCGGGGAAAATATAACGGTGGGCATAGGTCTTCTTGTTCATGAAGACATAGAGACCGACGGATACGACCACCAGATCGAGCAGGGCAAATACCCACTCGCCGCTGGCATACATCATCACGGCCGCATAACCATTAAGCACTGCGATCAGTGCCGCCATGGTCCATTTCAGCCAGACGTACTTGTCTTTCTTCGGACCGGCATAGGATTCGATAGAAGGTACTACTTCCATGCCAATTAACCTTTATTGCGCCAAGAGAGATTGAGAGAGTGGGAGGCCCGAAGGCCTCCCGGGTAGTGCATGCTTACTGGACGATACGCTTGGCAGCGGTATCCAGGGCTTCGTCAACACCCTGACGGCCAGAGGTGACGTTCTTGAGGGCGGTTTCGAAGGAGGACCAGAAACGGCTCATCTCGGGCACGGACGGCATCGGTTCGCCGTTCTGGGCGTTCAGCATGGTGGCCTTGATGTTGGGGTCGGCTTCCAGGGTCTTCTGGAAGGACTTCAGGGCCACGGCACCCAGCGGCTTGTCGGCGTTCATCGGCGCCAGACCGGCATCGGTCAGCAGGTAGTTCTCGAGGAACTCGATGGCCAGATCCTTGTTCGGGCTGGCGGCGTTGATGGTGGCACCCAGTACGCCAACGAAGGCCTTGGCGGGCTTGCCTTTCAGGGTCGGCAGCTGGGCTACGCCATACTTGATGCCGCTCTTGTCCAGGTTGCTCCAGGCCCAGGGACCGTTGATCATCATGGCCACTTCGCCCTTGTTGAACTTGGCGTCCATCACACCGTAGTCGATGCCCTTCTCCAGGTGACCGGATTTGATCATCTCGGAGATGTAGCCGACGCCGGCCTTGGCACCTGCGTTGTTCACGCCGGTGTCTTTGACGTCATAGCCGGTGGCGGTCTTCTTGAAGGCATAACCACCGTTGGCAGCCACCAGGGGGTAGCTGAAGTAGGGGGTGTCATAGGCCCACATGATGGCGCGCTTGCCATTTTTCTTCAGGTCTTCGTCGATCTTGGCGATCTCTTCGAAGGTCTTCGGCGGGTTGGGCAACAGATCCTTGTTGTAAATCAGGCTGACGGCTTCTACCGCGACCGGGTAGCCATAGGTCTTGCCATCGACGGTCATGGCATCCCAGGCGAATTGCTCGAACTTGGCCTTGGTGGCGGCATTCGGGGTCACGGGAACCAGCAGACCGGACTTGACCCACTCACCGTAACGGTCGTGAGCCCAGAAGAAGATGTCCGGGCCGTTGCCGGTGGCGGCGGCTTGCTGGAATTTGACTTCAACCTGATCCGGGTGGGCGACGGTGACCTTGATGCCGGTTTCGGCTTCAAACTTCTTGCCGACTTCGGCCAGGCCGTTGTAGCCCTTGTCACCGTTGATCCAGATGGTCAGCTGACCTTCATCAATGGCAGCAGTGGCAGAGCAGGCCACGCCCAGGGTAGCCAGACCGATCAGGGATGACAGCAATTTCTTTTTCATGAGCCTTTCCTTGTATTAGTTCCGCGCTGTAAGAGCATTGTGTGCAGATGAATATTATCCCAAGCAGTCAATGCCTCACATGACACGCCTCGCATTTTTGAAATGCAATTACGTATTTTCTTCCAGAAAGTTATGAAAACATTTTCTTATTTCAGCGACTTAGGAAGGGATATCCCCATATTTTTGCCAAGATATGGAAATTAAATTACAGAAAGGAAATTAATTTACGCCATTGAAAGGGATTTCACCCCACTGAAAACCCTTTCACTCCCGATATTTTGTTCAATGTGTTAACAAAAGTACTGAGGTGGTTTCCATCTACATCACCCCCTTAAATAAAAAGGCACCGGAGCGGACTCCGGTGCCTTTTTGCAAGAAATGACGGCTGGATCACATTACGACTGGCGCAGCAATTGATCCTTGAGATTGGGCGGGACTCCCCTGATGGTCAGGGTGTCGGTCTGGGGATCGTAAAAGACCCGGCTGTTGAGCAACTTCTGCTCGAAGCTCAGGGTCAGGCCGCCACCGGAGCCCACAAACTTGGTCAAGCCCCGCAGGGTGGAACGGTCCGCCGGGAAGCGCTCCTCCAGCTCGTACTCCTGACCGATGAAGCTGTAAAAATCGAGGTCCCCATCACCGGGCAATTCCGCCGACAGCTCCTTGATCTCGATCTCCTCGCCGGCGCTGGCCTGCTCGGTGCAATATTTGAAGACCTGCTTCTTGTAGTCATTGCGCTCGGCCGGTTCGAGCTGGCGGCTGTCGCAATAATCGTCCACCGCCTGCAGCAACCCCTTGTTCTGGATCTTGGCATCCATGCCCTCCCGGGCCCCCAGCAGATCCATGAAGAAATCCCCCAGCTTGCGACCGACCCGGCCCTTGCTGAAGGTGATATAACGACGCGAATCCCCCTGGGTTTTCCACTCGGTGAGATCGATGCGGGCCACCAGATTGAGTTTGCCGATATCCAGGTACTGGATGTGGCGCAGCTCCAGCGCCTCGCTCACGGTGACGCTCTCCTTGCCTTCCAGCAGGGCGATCATCAGGTAATCCACCCCCACATAGTTGTACTTGGCAATCAGCAACACCCCCTGCTCGTCCAGGGCATGCTCCACCAGCTGCTTGACCAGCATCTGGGTCAGGTTGACGGAAAAGGGGACGAACTCGGTCTGCTCCGCCAGCAGCTGCTCCAGGGCGATGCGAAAGGCGGGGGAAGGCTGCTTGGGGGCGTCTTCCCCCTCCGCCAGCTCGGCGACGGCGGCCTCGGGATCGGCGAAGAAGCCAAAGCCCTTTCCCCCCTTGCCGTTGTAGATGCGATGCAGCTCCGCCATCAGCCCTTGTACCGCCTCGTCGGCAGGCAGGGTCTGGCTGCGGGTATCGGCGTGGGGCTGGCCATCGTTGCCCGCCCGCAGGGAGTGAAGAATGATCTTGTCGATATCGAGACTCATGTCACAAAGCCATAGTGTTAGCCGAAAGGGTGAAGTATTATAAGGCGCTTTGAACCGAGGTGAACCCAAGATTATGCCCATCGTATCAAAGTACAATAACGAGCAGTTTGACGCCCTGATGAACGACCTGATCACCGCCCTGGAGAAACACAAGGCACCGGTGGATCTCAGTCTGATGGTCCTTGGCAACCTGACCACCAACATCATCAACGGCATGGCCCCGGCCCAGCGCCAGGCGATCACCGAGAAGTTCATCCAGGCACTCACCGCCTCGGTGGGCCATCGCCACGATGCGCACTGAGTTTCTTCGCATTCTTTGATGTTTTTCAAGCAGATGGATCATTATGGTCGAAACCGGCAACCCCTATCGCGATAATGTCTCTCGCCTGATCACCTGGGGGCATTGGTTCTCCTTCTTCAACATCATCCTGGCCATGCTGATCTCGACCCGTTACCTGGGCGCCATCAGCTGGCCGTCGACCACGCTCGGCGTGACCTATCTCGTCATCAGCTGGATAGGTCATTTCTCGTTCCTGAGCTTCGTCACCTATCTGCTGACCATCTTCCCCTTGAGCTTCATCCTGCCCAGGGAGAAGCCGCTGCGCTTCATTTCATCCATCATCGCCACCCTGGCACTGGTGCTGCTGCTTATCGACACCCAGGTGTTCCAGCTGTTCAAGTTCCACTTGAATGGCCAGGTGTGGCAACTGCTGCTGGATCAGGCGCAGACCGAAGAGGGCTCTATCTGGAGCATCATCTTCGTGGCGGTGCCCGCCATCTTCCTGCTGCAACTGCTGCTGTCGGCCTATGTGTGGCGCAAGATCAACAAGCGCAAACGCCGCCAGTACGGCAATCAGGTGGGACTGGCCCTGCTGGTCTGCTTCATCCTGACCCATCTGGTCAACAGCTGGGCGGATGCGACCCTGTATCAACCCATCACCATGCAGCGGGCCAACTTCCCCCTCTCCTACCCCATGACCGCCAGGAGCTTCCTGGCCAAGCATGGCTGGCTCGACCTCGAGCAGTATGAGAAGAAGGCCGAAGATCAGGGAAGCGCTGAGCACCGTCTGCTCTATCCCTTGCGCCCCCTCAGCGTGAGCGCACCCAGCGATCACAAGAACCTGCTGGTGGTGGTGGTCGACTCCCTGCGAGCCGACATGCTCAACAACATCAACATGCCCAATCTGCAACGCTACGCGGACAACCACTTCAATTTCCGCCAGCACATGAGTGGTGGCAATGATGAAGCCATGGGGATGTTCAGCCTCTTCTACGGGCTGCCCGGCCACTATTACGGGGACATCCGGGCCGACAAGCGCCCCCCCGTGCTGTTCGACGAGATGCTGCGTCAGGACTACCAGTTCGGCCTGTTCGGTGCACTGGAAGATGCCAAGCAGTATCGCCAAAGTCTGCTTGCGGGTCTGCGCAAGCAGGTCTTCGTCTCCCGCCAGACCGATGACCGCAGGCTCATCGACGACTGGCAGCAGTGGCTTGGCACGCGCACCGCGGACAGACCATGGTTCTCTCTGGTCTATCTCTCTAGCCCGGGGGATTATCAGGTGCCCGCCAGCATCAAGGGCCCCTTCCAGCCCGAGTTGACCCGCTTCAACCCGGCCACTGCCTATCGGCCCGAGAACCTGCAGAAGCTGGAGAACCGCTACAAGAACGCGGTCTTCTATACCGATCAACTGCTGGAGCAGATGCTGACCCAACTGCAATTGCAGGGGCTTGATGATCAGACCATCGTCGTGATCACCTCCAACCACGGTCAGGAGTTCAACGAGACCCAGAGCAACAGCTGGGGCTATGGCAGCAATTACTCGACCTATCAGGTGCAGGTCCCCCTGGTGCTGGCCTGGCCAGGTGCCGAACCTGCGCCCCAGGCGCAGGCGAGCAGCCACCTGGATCTGGTACCGACCCTGATGAAGAACATGCTGGGTGTACGCAACCCCTATCGTGACTACAGCACGGGGCGCAACCTGTTCGAAGCCAGTACACGCACCTGGCTGCTGGCGGGGGATCAGAATGACTTCGCCATCTATCAGGGCAACACCATCACCCAGTTCAACAAGCAGGGGGACTTCGAGCTGCTGGACCGCGACACCTATCGCCCCATCAAGCACGGCACCCCGGACATGGGCACCCTGATCCAGGTGATGAACGAGCTCAATCGCTTCTATCGCGCCCCCTGATCAGCGCCAGCCCACCTCCTTGAGCCCGCCCCTATGGCGGGCTTTTTCTTGCCCGCACCACACCCGTCCTCCTGTTTCCCATGGCGTCATTCGCAAACGTATGCCACCACCTTACTGATTTATCTCTCAAAAAAGTTCAATTCGATCAATATCATAAGAAAAATGATAATGATTGTCATTTATTGATCTGCTTGACTCCCTCTGCAATAATCCGCGCCCTCAGGCTTAAATAATAATTATTCTCAAATATGAAAATTCGACTTCTTCACTACTGGCCCATGCTGCTGTCCGGTACGGCGCTGGCTGCCAGCGATCCCGCCGGGGTCGACACAACGGACATGCCCCCCGAACTCAAGGGGCGGGAAACCATCGTGGTCAAGGGACAGCGCATCGAGCAGAAGCTCTCCGACGTGTCGGGTTCCATCACCGTCATCACGGAGGAGGATCTGGATCGCCAGGTTGCCACCGAGCTCACCGATGTGTTCAAGAACGAACCCGGCGTCTCGGTGACCGGCTCCGCCGGCCGCCCCCAGAACATCCTCATCCGCGGTATGGGCGGCAACCGGGTGCTCATCATCAAGGACGGGGTGCGGGTCAGCGACGGCTTTGGCGCCGACGACCTCAACGACAAGGTGGGGCGCTTCAGCTTCGATCTCGACGACGTCAAACAGATAGAGGTGGCCAAGGGAGCCGGTTCCTCCCTCCATGGCTCCGATGCCATCGGCGGCACCATCGTCATCAGCACCAAGCAGCCGGAAGATTACCTTCAGGGCCAGGATGCCTATCTCGGCAGCAAGGTGCTGCACGATGGCAGCAGTGACAAGCAGAAGCTGAGCGCCACCGGCGCCGCCCGGATACGGGATACCGAACACCTGCTGCGCCTCTCCGGCTGGCAGGGGCATGAGACCGCCAACTACGACGAGAGCCGCATCCCGGCGGATCTGGATGGCATCAGCGCCTCCACCAGCTCTCGCATCCAGTTGAACGAACATCATCTGCTGCGCCTCGAACTCGACTACTTCGAGGACAACGCCGAGCGGGATCAGGGGCCGCGCGAAGTGCCCCAGCCCGATGGCAAGTGGCAGGTGCGCCAGTACCACGAGCAGGGCAGCCAACACACCCAGGGGGGCAAGCTGGCCTGGGAGGCGAGCAACCTCGACACAATACTGGCCGACAGTCTCACCTGGAGTGCCTACGGCAATCACTCGAAAAACACCGCCAACAAGCGCAGCCTGCTGCAAAACGATCTGCTGAGCGGTTATCCGCGCTATCGCAGCGAACGGGAACTCGCCACCTTCACCGAAGACAGGATCGGTACCGAGCTGGATGTGCGCCGGGATCTCGCCACCGGCCATCTCGCCCATCAGCTCAGTTACGGCATCGAGCTCGAGCGCACCACCCACGAGCGGCCGGTGGAGAAGCTGAGTCTGGAGGCTGGCATTCCCCAACCCGGCCAGTCCGCCCCCTTCAGCCGCGCCCGTACCGACAGGGCCGGAGTCTGGCTCGGCGACGTGGCCAGCCTGGGCCAGTGGCAGTTCACCCCCACCCTGCGCATGGATCACCAGTGGCTCACGCCGCTGGACGGCAGCCACGACAGCAACCACAGCTGGCACCTCTCCCCGAGCCTGGCCACCAGCTACCGCTTCAACGACCAGTGGCGCAGCTGGCTCAGCTATGCCAACGGGTTCCGGGCACCTTCCTACGACAAGGTGTACGGCAACATCCCCCACTACTTCGCTCTGCCACCCTTCGAGATCATCGCCAACACCGGGCTCAAGGAGGAGACCAGCCACAGCATCGAGTGGGGGCTGAGTGGCGAGGGGGACAACTGGAGCATCAAGCCAGCGCTCTTCTACAACCGCTACTACAACTTCATCGACTGGCGCGAGGTGGGGCTGCGCCTGAGCGATGGCGTCATCCTGCGCCAATATCGCAACGTCGCCAAGGCCGAAACCTGGGGGGCCGAACTCGCCGCCAGCTACTGGCTGACCCAGGAGTGGGAGCTCGCCACCAAACTCGGCTGGGTCGATGGCGAGGACAACAAAGGTGAAGCGCTGCGCACCCTGACGCCCCTCGAGGGCAACACCCGTCTGAGCTATCAGGCCAATGAGTGGAGCCTGGGTATTGAGGCGGACTATGCCGCTGCCATGAGCCGGGTGCCCACCTGCGGCAACAGCCTGACCGGCCGCCAGGGGGACTGCCTCGAAAGTGCCGGCTGGCTCAGTTTCGCCCTGACGGCCGACTGGCTGGTCACCGACGCCCTCAAGGTCAACCTCAAGCTCGACAACCTGTTCGACACCCGCTACACCCGCTATCAGGATGTGGCCGGGCTGGAAGCCGGGACCGATGCTTCCCTCTTCACCCAGAGCGGCCGCACCCTGAGTGCCAGCCTGCGCTACACCTTCGTGGGGATCTGATGCACAGCTTACTGATCCTGGCCAGCCTGCTGGCCACGCCGGTCCCCGCCTCTCCCCTGCCTGAGGCAACCCTGGAGGCCGCGCCCCTCATCCCCGAGCGCCCGCAACTGATGAAGGGGGAGATAGCCCGCCTCGATCCCTATGGTGGCTGGCGTGACGACAGCCGCCAGGATCCCGCCCTCCTGACACTGCTGCGCGAGCAGAACCGCTGGACCGAGCGGCAGCTCGCCGACCAGGTGCCACTGGTGCAGCGCCTGCAGACAGAGTGGCAGGGCCGGGAGCGGGGCGAACCCGTGCCTGACGACTGGCTTAGCCAGGCTGGCAGCCAGTGGCGCATGGAGGCGGACGGTAGCCTGTGGCAACGCAGCGACGCCAATGCCGCCCCCCGAAAGCGGCTGGCTCCCCGCCAACCTGCGAAGGGGTATTACGAGCTCGCTGCCTGGGCCCTTCACCCGGACGGGCAACTGCTTGCCCTGGCCGAAGACCGTAGGGGAGATCGGGACTACCGCATCACCCTGCTGGATCTGGCGAGTGGCGAGACACTGGCCTCTTTGCCTCACCGCGCCGGCGATCTGCTCTGGAGTCTGGATGGCAAGACCCTCTACACCCTCGCCAACGAGCGCCAGACCCTGCGCCCCTGGCAACTGCTGGCCTGGCAGGATGGCAAGGAGACCCTGGTGTATGAGGAGCGCGATCCCGCCTGGCTGCTCGGCCTCTATCGCACCACGGATCGCCGCCACCTGGTGCTGCAAAGCAACAACCACGACAGCTCGGAGCAATACCTGCTGGACGCGGGTCGGGCCGACCTGCTCAAGGGGCGCGAGCGCGGCCTCGAATACTACCTGGATACCCAGGGGGACAGGGTGCTGCTCAAGAGCAACCGGGACGGCGCCCTCGGCCTCTATCAGGTGGCCGACTTGAGCCAGGTTGCGAAGGGAAAGTGGCAACGGCTCTGGTCCGGCGAGGGCCGGGAACTCGAGAAGTGGCGCCTCTTTGCCCGGCACACCGTGCTGCAATACCGCAAGGAAGGGGATGACTGGCTCGATGTGCTGGATGCCAAAGGTGCGTTGATCCACAGCCTGCCGCTCACCGATGGCGCAGGCACGGCCTGGATCCAGGGCAGCCAGGAACCGGCCAGCGACAAGGTGCTCATTCGCCGCCAGGGTATGGCCGAGCCACCTCACCAGCGCTGGCTGGATCTCGCCTCCGGCGCCTGGGAGGGGACACCCGAGAGCAGGGACACTTCTCCCTATCAGAGCGAGCGACGCTGGATCGCGGGCAAGGATGGGGTCAAGGTGCCTGTCTCCCTGGTCTGGCGCAAGGGCATTACCCACCCCAGGGCACTGCTGCTCTACGGCTATGGGGCCTACGGCACCCCCATGCGTCCCTACTACCAGCCCCGGGTGCTGAGCCTGCTGGATCGCGGCTTTGTCTACGCCATCGCCCATGTGCGCGGGGGCGGTCTGCTCGGCGAATCCTGGTACCGGGAGGGTCGTGGCCGGGACAAACAGCACAGCGTGGATGATTTTCTCGCCGTGGCCGATGCCCTGGCACAGGATCCCGCCATCGATCCCGCCCGGCTGTTTGCCATGGGCGGCAGCGCCGGCGGCCTGCTGGTGGCAGCGGCACTCAACCAGGCGCCCACCCGTTTCGCCGGGGCCGTGCTGCAAGTTCCCTTCGTCGACCTGCTGGGCACCATGCAGGATCCCGAGCTGCCCCTCACCCGGCAGGAGTACGCCGAGTGGGGTAATCCGGCCATCCCGGGTGACTATGCCGCGATGCGCCGCCTGAGCCCCTACGACAACCTGCACAAGGTCCCTTATCCCCCCGTCTATGTGACGGGCGGCCTGCACGACAGTCAGGTGCCCTACTGGGAACCCCTCAAGTGGATAGCCCGCCTGCGATCCCATAGCACGGGAACAGGCCCCTATCTGCTGCGCACCGAACTCGACGGCGGCCACCTGGGCACCCCCCGAACGGCGGCGCTGCGTGCGGCGCAGGAGTTTGCCTTCCTGCTCACCCTGGCGGGCGTCAACCACTGACCCCTTGTCCTCTTTTTCTGGAGTGAACCATGAAACCCTCTTCCCTGGCCCTCTGGCTGGCGGCAACCCTGATCTCATCGCCGCTGCTGGCGGCCGATCTGCAGTTTGTCGATGAACCACCCCTGACCACGACGCCGAAGCGCTGGCTCGAGCAGCGCCTCGGTGTGCTCCTCGCCCCCGATTACGACAGGGCCAGCCTGCTCGGCCACCATTACAGCTTTCGCCAGCTGGTGAACGGCCTGCCGGTGGCCGCCACCCAGGCCGCCGTCAGTGTCGACGGGGACGGCCGCCCCTGGCGCCTCTATCACAACCTGCGCCCCTTGCGGAGCACAGCGCCCGGCTGCGATGCCAGCGGCACCCTGGATCCCCTGCTCGCCACCCTGCGCACCGACGGCAACCAGATAGAGACGCTAGGACCGGTCGAAGCCTGGTACTGGCGAGACGGCGATACCCTGGTGCCTGCCCTGCGCCAGCGGGTGCGCGAGCACAAGGCAGGCAATGCCAAGGCCAGCCAGGTGCAGCTGTTTGCCCGTTGCGACGGGGAGCAGGAGCTTGGCCGTCTCGGGGATCAGGCAACTACCCGCCCTCTGCATGTCGCCGACGCAGGCGATATGCTGGTTCAGGCCCGGGTGTTCGACCCCGATCCCCGCACCCGCCTGCAGGACGCCAGCCTGGTCTGGCACGACGCGCTGGTGCTGGCAGAGGCCGCCTACCAGGATCCGGTTCCCCTGCCGGTGAGCGTGCAAGCCGGGCAGTATCGCCTGAGCGGCCCCCATGCCAGGGTGGTGGATGTCATGGCCCCCGAATCGGCCCCCTACAGCAGCAGTGACGTGCAGGGTTTTCGCCTGACCCGGGACGATCGCGGCTTTGCGGACATCAACGCCTACTA
The DNA here is from genome assembly GCF_019048585.1 of Aeromonas sp. FDAARGOS 1418. Taxonomy (NCBI): domain Bacteria; kingdom Pseudomonadati; phylum Pseudomonadota; class Gammaproteobacteria; order Aeromonadales; family Aeromonadaceae; genus Aeromonas; species Aeromonas sp. FDAARGOS 1418. Next base: position 3,775,083 of record NZ_CP077387.1, read on the forward strand.
CCATCTGGATCTCGCCCAGCGCCACCTCAAGGCGCTCGGTTTCACCGATCTCATCCCCGGGGCGCTCGACATCGACACGGACGCGGGCTATCAGGACAACTCCCTCTACGATCCGTTCGAACGCAGGCTGGAGCTGGGTCGCAGCGGCGTGCCCGATGCCGAGGATCCCATGGTCATCTGGCACGAGTTCGGCCACGGGGTGCAGCACCACATCCTGCCGGATCTCGGGGAAGAGGGTGACTGGGGAGCCATCGGCGAGGGCTTTGGCGACTACCTGGCCGCCAGTCATCGCCAGCGCAGCGAAGCCGGTCGCCAGTTCGAACCCGCCATGGTGTTCAACTGGGATGCCCGCTTCACCGACCGCACCCCGCGCCAGCTCGACGATCTGCGCGCCCGCTACCATCCGGACTACCGCTACCCCGCCCACCGCACCATCAACGGCAGCAACGGGGATCAGCTCTGGGGCACCCCGCTGTTCCAGGCCCTGCTGACGGCGGTGGCAGAGCACGGCGAGACCGCCAGGGACGAGTTTGATCGCGTCATCATCGAATCCCACTTCGGCCTGGGGCCGGCCATTCGCATGCCGCAACTGGCCCGGATCACCGTGGATACCGCCGCCCGTCTCTACCCGACGCGAGCCTATGCCCGTCTGCTGGAGCAGGCATTTCGCCAGCACGGGCTGCTGCAAGCTCCCGTCAATATCGCCCTCGCCGAGGGGAGCGCCATCCCGCTGGGGCAGCGCCAGTCGGTGCAGCTGACCCTCAGCAACCCGGGCAAGGGGGAGGTGACCCTCAACGAGCTGGCCCTCACCCTGCCAACCGGGTTGCAGGCCGATCCTGACAGCTGGCAACCAGCAACCCTGGCCGCCGGTGCCAGCATGACCACCACCCTGCGCCTGCTGGCCCAGAGCCCGCTCGCCTGCGGCGACGAGGCGAGCCTCTCGGTGAATCTCGCCATGAGCGGTACCAGCCACACCGAGCGCCAGTGGCAGCAATCCCTGACCCTGCCCATCGGCACCCCCGTCATCAGCCGGGCCAGTGGTCGGTCACAGCGACTGAACGATGCCCAGAGCGAGGAGGTGCGCGGCCTGAGCGAAACCAGCCTGCTGCTGGAGAAGAGCGATGCCCGTGTGAGCGACAGGCTGCAACTGAGCCTGGATCTGCAGCACGAGGCGTTGGATGAGCTGGAGATCTGGCTCAGCTCCCCCGCCGGCACCCGGGTCCAGATCTGGGACAAGGGTTACAGCCCCCTGCCGAGCCTGAAAGGGGTCTTCCCCACCGAGTTGCAGTCCCTGCAACCCTTCAGCGCCTTCGAAGGAGAACCCCTGGCCGGTCGCTGGACCCTGGAGGTGGTGGACAGCAAACCGGGCAATCAGGGTTTCCTGAACGGGTGGAGCATCAGTCAGCGTACCGGCGCCCAGTGCGGCAACACCGTGCCCGTGCCGGATGACGGCATCATCCGCTTCGATACCTCGGACAGCAGTGGCGGGGGGGCCTTCCCCCTGCTCTGGCTGCTGCCGCTGGCCCTGTGGCGCCGTCTGCGTCGCCTCTGACTCTCCCTATATAAAGAAGAGAGGGGCCAAGGCCCCTCCAAGGACACACCATGACCATGAGAATGACCCCGATCGTCTGCCTGCTGGCCCCCCTGCTCAGCGCCTGTGGCGGCGGTTCGGACGAGGCTCCCCTGACCGCGCCGGACTATCGCCTGACGGTCAGCCTGCCCGCTGCGGGCACCCTGTGCATCAACCTGAACCAGAACGACGGCTGCGAAGCCAATGAGCCCGCCGTCAGCGGCGAGGCCGGTGCCCACTCCCTGACCCGGCGCCCCCCTGATCTGCTCACCACTCCCCTGCTGTTCATTCCGGCGGATCCCGCCGCCCTGCCCCTGGCCCACCCGGCGGCTCGCCAGGACAACCAGCACCTCACCCCCAGCCCCCTCAGCACCCTGCTGCAGACGCGTATCTCGGACGGGCTGCCACCGGCTCAGGCCCTGACGGACGTGCTGCTCGCCCTGGCCCCCCTTCACCCCGGCCCAGATCTGGCGGCACTGGCGCAGCTGGGCGACTTCAACCGCGCCCTCGCCGAGCTGGCCCTCGCCGCCTTAGATGACAAGGCCACCCTGCCCACCTTTGCCGCCAGCGAGCGCCGCCTGCAGATCTGGCAGGGGCTGGTCACCCTGCTGCCCGAGCTCGCCCGGCACTTTGCCGCAAGCCCCGAGCTCCTGAGCCAGCAGGCCAGACTCGCCGCCGTGCTGCAGCAGCAGCAACCCCGGGCGTTGGTGACCGCAGGTGGCGTCACTACCTACACGGACGGGGTGGATTATCTGCTGACCCAGGAGCCTGCCGATCACCCGGGCCAGGAGGCGAGCCTGGGCCTGGCGCCCCTGCGCTATCGCAAGCTGGACGGCAAGGGGCAACCCCTGGCGGACAATGCCGACGAGTGGGAGTGCGTGGAGGATCTCAATACCGGCCTCGTCTGGGAGAAGAAGCTGGCGGATCCGGACAGTCCGAGGGATCTGCACCGCACCTTCGCCTGGGAGTTCGACAACTATCACCCGACCCAGGAGGAGCGGGATTACGCCTGTCCCGAGGGGGAGGCCATCTGCACCACGGAGCAGTACCGTCAGTGGCTCAATGCACAGCAACTGTGCGGCATCACCCACTGGCGCCTGCCCCACGCCCGTGAGCTGATGAGTTTGCAGCACTACGGCTCCCTCGCCCGCCAGGATGGCCAGCTCGTCACCCTGGATGTGCGCTACTTCCCCGATGTCGGCACCGGACTCAATGGCTTCGATGGCTATTACTGGAGCCAGACCCTGACCCCGTCCCGTCGGCTGGAGAGCGCGCCTCTGAGCGCCATCGCCCACATCTTCCTCGGCGAGGACGCCGGTGCCGACTATCCCACCTCAGTTCAAAACAGCAATGACGCCAACGGTCTGCAACTGCGCCTGGTGGCCGAGGTAACCCGATGAACAAGTATCTTCTGACCCTGCTGCTCACCCTGTGCAGCCCCCTGGCACTGGCCATCGCCATCTGCGACGACGCCCTGCCCCGTACCAGCCCCACCGCCCGTTTCCAGGATCACGGCAACGGCACCGTCACCGACAGGGGCACCGGTCTGACCTGGATGCGCTGCCAGCTCGGCCAGACCTGGCGCAACCAGAGCTGCGAGGGGGAACCCACCCGCCTCTACTGGCAACAGGCACTGCAGACGGCGGAACGGATCCGCACCGAACCGAGCCATGCCCTGTATGGCTTTGGTGGTCATCACGACTGGCGCCTGCCCACCATCAAGGAGCTCGCCAGCATTCTGGAGTCCGCCTGTTACAAACCGGCATTGAACGAAACCATCTTCCCCCGCGCCATGGCCGGGGATGGCAAGGAGGTGAACGACGGCTATGTCTATCTCTGGTCCTCCACCCCGGTGCCGGCCCTTCAGGGCGTCGCTTACCTGGACATCACCAGCGGCTCCGTCGCCCAGCGCGCCCCCCGCTCTTGGGCGAAACAGGTTCTGCTGGTGAAGTGACAGCCTGGCCATGGGGGTCACCCGGCCCCCTGTTTGACACGAGGCAAGAAGCGCCAGGGTGACCCTGGCCGTCAAAAAAGCATCAAATTGCGTCATGTGATGCCTGTTCAGGGCGGTTTTGCACGCCGCAGCGCTGGCGTGAAACCGGCAGAGCGGTTAGTCTAGCGGCGTTGAACCAATCCCAAGAGGTACAGATGAAAACCGTGTTGCGTTTTAGCCTGCTGGGCGCCTTGTTATTGGGTGGCCATGCCTTCGCCGCCGAACCGAAAAAATTTGATATCAGCATGTTCCCCGCCGCCGAAGTGAACCAGGAACGTGTCGTGATCCGTCTGCCGGAAGTCGAGAACGAAGCCGACATGATGGTCGAGCTGCAAGTCGGCAAGAAGATGCTGGTCGACTGCAACCTGCCCCGCTTTGCGGGCAATCTGGAACAGCACAGCGTCAAGGGCTGGGGTTACAACTACCTGACCCTGGGCCAGGTCACCGGCCCCGTCAGCACCCTGATGGCCTGCCCGGACGGCCAGAAGAAGGAGAGTTTCGTCCAGATCTACGGTCAGGGCTTCTTCGTGAACTACAACTCCAAGCTGCCCTTCGTCATCTATGTGCCCCAGGAGTACGAGGTGCGCTATCGTCTGTGGCGTGCCGACAACCTGGCACAGCCCGCCATGATTGAGTGAGTGCCGCGCACTCGGGTTCAGCTCAGTCATGATGACAAAAAGGCGCCATACGGCGCCTTATTTTTAGCTTCCGAGCCCGTTTTTGAGCGGTTTTTCCTGTACAAAATCTGACATAACTCCACTATTTTTCAGGCTTTTTTGTGCAGCGCACCGCAAAATGCCCCCGCGGGATGCGACAAACCCTGTTCGATAAAAGATATTTATTAACATAGTAAGAAAATTGATTTTGCACTCTGCGACGGCCTGATGATACTTGCCCGCAAAGGTCAAACTAACCAGAACAAGAGCACTATGAGCTTCGAATCAGACAAGCGTTTCAACGACTTCAAACATTTTCCCCGTGGCCTGCGTCGCAGTGGCGAATTCACCGTGGCCGAAGCGGACAGTCTGGAGAAATATGGCACCGTGATGCTGGCGCTCTATCAGGGCAACCTGGCCCCGCGCGATGACGTAGAAAGTGCCTTTATCGAACAGGTCAAATCCGGCGCAGCCGGCAACAACCCCCACGCCAAGGTGTGGTTCAAATACCTGAAGGTGATTGGTCCCAAGCGCGTGCACCGTCTGTGCACCGTCGCTGGCGGCGCCAATGAAGATGCGGGTGGCAGCTTTGAAGGCGGCGGTGGCGGCAGCGACGAGTCCCTCGATTAATGGATACCGAGCTGCTTCGGACCTTCATCGAGGTCAGCAAGACCCGGCACTTTGGCCGGGCGGCTGAAAATCTCTACCTGACCCAGTCGGCGGTGAGCTTCCGGATCCGCCAGCTCGAGCAGCAACTCGGGGTCAGCCTGTTTGCCCGTCATCGCAACAACATCCGCCTGACTGCCTCCGGTGAGCGTCTGCTGCCCTACGCAGACGCCATTCTGCATACTTTGGGGCGCGCCAAGCAGGACGTGGCCCTCTCCCCCGGTTTCAGCCAGCAGCTTGCCATCGGCGCCCCCGCCGTCTTCTGGGAGCTCGACTTCAACGACTGGCTCAACCATGTCTATGCCCTGGCCCCCGGCCTCGCGGTGCGCCTCGAAACGGCCTCCCGCGAGCACCTCTGTCGCCAGTTGCTGGAGCGCTCCCTCGATCTGGCCCTGCTCTCCGAGCCGACCAAGATCGACGAGATTGCCCTGCACCCCATCGGCGAGCTGGTGTTCGAACTGGTGAGCCGGGAGCCGGCCGCAAACGCCGACAGCCTGATGCAGATGCCCCACATTCATCTCGACTGGGGCACCAGCTTCGAACCGCCATCGAGCCGATTGCAGAGCCTGCAGAAGACCCCAGTTCTGCATTCAAGCTCCGCCAGCATGGCCCTGCAATTCGTGCTGGCCAACGGCGGCGCCGCCTACCTGCCAAGGCGCATGGTGAGCCCCTTCCTGGAGCAGGGGCAGCTTCATCTGGTGGAAGGGGGCCAATCCCTGAGCCGCCCGCTCTACCTCGCCTATCTGGAGAAATCCGACCGCCGGGAGCTGATCGATCAGCTGCTCACCCTGCCGCTGGGCTGGCATGACGCCGACTTGCGTCAACCGCCTGCCGAATGAAACAGGGCGATTTCACGCCCAGACCTGTGTTTTCATCTACCCTGGTTATCGGTGCAGCACAAACAACATGAAAAAGGGGCCATCAGGCCCCTTTTATATGGATGTCTTTGTGCATCAGCCGTGATGACGACGATCGTTGGCCTGCGCCAGCAGGGTACGGCTCTCGCGCAGGAACTCCTCCGCCCGCTCGCCGAAGAAGCCGGAGACCTGGCTGAAGGCCTCGATGAAGCCCTCCCTGTCTCCCCGCTCCAGCAGGCCCAGCGCCTCGCCGAAGTTCTGGTAGTAGCGGCGGATCATCGCGAGGTTCTGGGGCGACGACAGTATGATGTCGGCGTAGAGATGGGGATCCTGGGCAAACAGCCGTCCCACCATGGCCAGCTCCAGCCGGTAGATAGGAGAGCTTAAGGCAAGCAGGCGGTCGATGTTGGCCTGCTCGCGGGAGAGATGCCAGCCGTAGGCGAAGGTGGCGAAGTGGCGCAGCGCCTGAATGAAGGTCATCGCCTCGTCGTGGGCCCTGGCCTCCACCTGCTGCAAACGCGCCCCCCAGATGGTCATCTGCTCCAGCAGCCACTGGCTGGCGGCGGGCTCGCGCCCCTGACAGCAGACGATCACCTGCTTGGCGAGGCTCGCCACGTCCGGCCCGAACATGGGGTGCAGCCCCAGCACCGGCCCCTGGTGTACCGCCAGCATATGGGCAAGCGGTTCACTCTTGACGCTGGTCACGTCCACCAGCAGGCAGTCCGCCGGCAGGTTGCCGAGCCGGTCGATCACCTGGCAGGTGACGTCGATGGGCACCGCCACCATCACCAGCCCGGCGCCGTACAGGATCTCGTCGGCGCGCGGCCAATCGGCCTGACCCAGGGTTTCGACCCGGTAGCCCGAGAGGCTGAACAGGTTGCCGAACAGACGCCCAAGCTGCCCCTGGCCACCGATGATCACCACCTTGCCGAGCTCAGGCTTCATGCACTTGAAGTGGTGCTCCTTGTCGCTGGCGGACTCCAGAATATAGGACTCGCGCATCACCCGGCGCAGCACATCCTCGATAAGGTCCCCCGGCACCCCCAGTGCCTCGGCCTCGGCGCGGCGGCGGGCCAGCATGCTCGCCTCCCGATCCGGTGCATAGATAGGCAGGCCGTACCGGCTCTTCACTTCCCCCACTTCCCCCACCAGGGCGAGACGGGCGGCCAGCAGATCAATCAGCTGCTTGTCCACCGCATCTATCTTGTCCCTGAGGGCATTCAACTCTTCCGCCATGTCCAGTCCCTGCTGGCGCCGCCCGCAGCGACGCCCTGTCATTCAAGAGGCAACAAGGTATCACTGCGTGGGCAGTGATACCTCGATGGTTCAATCAGTTACAACAAGATACCACGGCTTATGCCGATGTTCTGGCCAAAAGTGGTGCCGCCAGCTGGCTGTGGCAGCGGGCCAGCAGCGCATCCGTGGTCTCCCAGTCGATGCAGGCATCGGTGATGGAGACGCCGTAGCGCATCTCGCACTTGGGCTGCTCGCTGGACTGGTTGCCTTCGAACAGGTTGGATTCGAGCATCACCCCGATGATGGAGCGGTTGCCCTCCTGGATCTGGTGAATGACGTTGTCGGCCACCTTGGGCTGCAGCCGGTGATCCTTGCTGGAGTTGCCATGGCTGCAATCCACCACCAGACCGGGCAGCAGACCCGCCTTCTCCAGCGCCTCTTCCGCCAGCGACACATTGACGGAATCGTAATTCGGGTGCTTGCCGCCGCGCAGGATCACATGGCCATCCGGGTTGCCCTGGGTCTGCAGCAGCGCGACCTGACCCTGCTGGTTGATCCCCATGAAGGCGTGGGGGCTGGAAGCGGCCTGCAGCGCATTGATGGCGGTGCCGAGGTTGCCGTCGGTGCCGTTCTTGAAGCCAACCGGCATGGAGAGGCCGGAGGCCATCTCCCTGTGGGTCTGGGATTCGGTGGTGCGGGCACCGATGGCAGACCAGGAGAAGAGCTCCGCCAGGTATTGCGGGCTGATGGGGTCGAGCGCCTCGGTCGCCAGCGGCAACTCCAGCTCGGCCAGCCAGCAGAGCAGCTCGCGGGCGCGGTGCAAACCCAGCTCCACGTCAAAGGTGCCGTCCAGGTTCGGATCGTTGATAAAGCCCTTCCAACCGACCGTGGTGCGCGGCTTCTCAAAGTAGACCCGCATGACAATGTAGAGAGAGTCCTGATAGGCGTCATGCAGCGCTTTGAGTCTGGTTGCGTACTCTTTGGCAGCGTCCATGTCGTGGATGGAGCAGGGACCACAGATCACCAGCAAGCGGTGATCGCGACGGTGGATGATGTCGGCGATGGTATTGCGGGCCCCTTGCACGAATGCCAGCGCGCGATCGGAGATGGGCAGTTTCTCCTTGAGCTGGGCAGGCGTGATCATCACTTGTTCGGACTGGATATGGATGTTGTTCAGGGGATCTCTTTGCATCTTCTCATTCTCTCTACTGTTTCAAGCCAAGGGCACTGACCGTTCGTTTTTGTTTACACAAGTCAGCGCTTTGTTACGCAACCGCCCCCACCTTACCAAGGAAAAACAAACAATCAAGTGAAACTAGCGTATTTGCACGCTGAAAGATGGATAAATGACCAAGAATGCAGAGTGAAACAACTCAAAAGTAGCGACTCGCGAGGCCAAACCAGCTCCAAATCGTAAAGATTTAATTACACGCATCCATTTCAATATCATCTCTCTGCCCCCTCTCATGGCCCCTTATCCGGCCCCTCATCCCGGCGATAATGCCGGGCACAAAAAAGCGGGGCACCTGGCCCCGCTTGCATTCCCGTGTTGCTCTTCTTTTATTATTTACCGTGAGCCTTGATAGCCTCGACCGCCTTGTCGGGGAAGTCGCTGAATACCCCATCCACATCGGCCTGGTAGAGGAAGATGTTGAGCAGGTCGGTGAAGTCTTTCGCATAGGCCGGGATCTGCCCCTCATCCTGACGGAAGGTATAAGGATGCACCTTGAGACCGGCCGCGTGGGCCTCTTTCACCATGCCGGTGAAGACCGGCTTGCCGGGAGTGCCCGGCTCGGTCACCACCATGGGTTTCCAGGGACCTATCCCCTCGGCATAGGTGGCGATGGTCTTCATGGCCCCCGGCTTGAACATCCAGTCGTAGTCATAGGGGGTTGCCTTGCCCTTGGCATCGTAGACCATGGTCTCGTTCCAGTCGGTCTCGGCCATCAGCTGCACCAACTTCAAGTCCATACCCATGGCGGGCATCAGTTCGCTGTTGATGCGCTTGAGCTCGTTGGCATCGAAACACTGCAGATAGACCTTGTCGCTCTTGCTGGTGTAGCCGTACTCCTTCAGTACCTTGAGCACCGCCCTGGAGATGTCCTTGCCCTCGTGGCGGAACAGCCAGGGAGCCTTGATCTCCGGGTAGATGCCGATGTGCTTGCCGGTGCTCTTGTTGAGCCCCTGGATCATCTCGATCTCTTCCTGGAAGGTGTGGATCCTGAAGCTCGACTTCCACAGCGGGAAGCGCGCCGGATAGACCGGCACCTGCTTGCCGTCCACCAGCTGGAACGGCTCGGTCATGCGCAGGGAGCGCACCTCCTCCAGGGTGAAATCCACCACATAGTAGCGACCGTCCGGGCGGGCCCGGCCGGGGAAGCGCTCGGCCACGTCCGTGATGCCATCAAGGAAGTGATCGTGCATCACCACCAGCTGGTCATCCTTGGTCATCACCAGGTCCTGCTCCAGATAGTCGGCGCCCATGCCATAGGCCAGGGCCTTGGATTCCAGGGTGTGTTCCGGCAGGTAACCGGAGGCACCACGGTGGGCGATCACGATTTTGCCTTCGTCGGCCGCCAGTGCAGGCAGCGCCAGGGCAGCCCCGAGGCCAAGGGCTATCAGGGTACGGTGAGGTTGCTTCATCAAGAGATCTCGTTGTTATGGTGTGTAGGATGCAGGTAATTGTTATAGCAGGGGTTTATTGCAGTTTGACGGCGGACGGCAAAGGCCGCCCGCCGTGGGTCATCAGCTGGCCTTGGGCAGGGCGTGGTGGTGTTCGTGCAGCCAGGCACCGAGCTGCTGCTGTTCGGATTCCGACAGGCGCAGCCCCAGCTTGCTGCGGCGCCACAGGATGTCCTCCAGGGAGTGAGCCCATTCGCGCGCGATGAGATAGCGCACTTCGGATTCATACAGCCCGGCGCCAAAGTGCTGGCCGCGCTCCTCCTTCAGCCAGAGGCGGGCATGAGCGCCATAGGATTCGGCGATGCGCAGGGCGCTGCGATCGTCGAGCCAGTCGAATTCCAGCGCAAAGGCTCGCGCCAGTTCACGCACCGAGCAGTCGAACTCGCCACCGGGCAGCCGGCTGTTGGCGGTCCAGTCCTCTCCCATCTGGCTGAACCAGGGCTTGAGCTTGTTGCAGGCGGCCTGGGCCAGCTTGCGGTAGGTGGTGAGCTTGCCGCCAAACACCGACAAGAGCGGCGCGCCGTCGGATTCACCACTGAGCTCGAGCGTGTAGTCCCGGGTCACCGCCTGGGGTGAATCAGATTCGTCGTCACACAGGGGGCGCACCCCGGCATAGGTCCACACCACGTCTGCCGGGCTTATCTGCCTGGTGAAGTGGGCATTGACCACCTTGCACAGGTAGTTGATCTCGGCATCGCTGATCTTGGCCTCCCGCGGACTGCCCTTGTGCTCCACGTCCGTGGTGCCGATGAGGGAATAGTCCTGCTGGTAGGGGATGACGAAGACGATGCGGTTGTCCTCGTTTTGCAGGATGTAGGCCTCTTCGCGCTCATGGATGCGCGGCACTATCATGTGGCTCCCCTTGATGAGGCGAATGCCGCGGGGGGATTTCTCGCTCAGGCTCTCGTCATAGAAGGTCTTGACCCAGGGGCCCGCCGCATTGACCAGACCACGGCAGCTGACGGTGAACTGCTCGCCCCCTTCCCGCTCCAGCGTCAGGGTCCAGTGCTTGGATCCGCGCACCGCCTTGACGCAGCGGGTACGGGTCTGCACATCGGCGCCCTTGTCCCGCGCCAGCATGGCATTGAGCACCACCAGCCGGGCGTCGTCGACCCAGGCGTCCGAGTATTCAAAGCCCTTGTTGATGCCGCTCTTGAGACCGTCCTGCGGCAGGAAGCGCAGACCGCAACTCCCCTTGAGCTTGTCCCGCTTGGCCAGGTTGTCATAAAGGAAGAGACCGGCTCGGATCATCCAGGCCGGACGCAGGTGCGGGCGATGAGGCAGACGAAAACGCATGGGACGGGCGATGTGGGGAGCCATACCGAGCAGGACCTCCCGCTCCGCCAGCGCCTCTTTCACCAGCCGGAATTCGTAATGTTCGAGGTAGCGCAGGCCGCCGTGGATCAGCTTGCTGGAGTTGGACGAGGTGGCAGAGGCGAGATCGCTCGCCTCGAACAGCGCCACCTTCAGCCCCCGCCCCGCCGCATCTGCCGCGATGCCGACCCCGTTGATGCCGCCGCCGACGACGACCAGATCATAATGTTCGCTCATGTTCACCTACTTTCTTATTTTGTGTTTGCCATGACAGCAATGTTTGATTTCGCTCATATTAGAACATGAAAAACCAATAAACGAACATTTCGTGAGAGAAATGTGATCGCGATTGTTTTCACAATGCTAAAAATGCTGCCAGTCGGTGACGGCCTGGCAAGGCTAAGGTCTGCCGGAAACAGCCACTTCGGGCTGGGAGGAGAACAAAGAGTCACGGATGGGGAGGCCATGAGGCAAAGTGATGAGCGCCATGGCGTGAATCCCTCACAGGCGCCTAGCGTCGGTGCAAACCTGGCGCCCGAGTGCGGGGGCAACATCAGGGGGTCAAATGAAGGAGTGTCAGCGCCAGGAACTGGCCTCTTAGGCGCCGCAAGGGAGACGCCGCAGGCCGGGAGGGGCAGGAAAAAAAGCGGCCGCCCCGAGGCGGCCTGATGCCTGTGCGGGGAAGCTCAGCAGATATGGCAGGCGATCTGATGCTGGGACATCAGTCGCATCAGCTTCTCCGGCGGCTCCTGATCCGTGAACAGGGCGTGGATCTGGTTGAGGTTGCCGAGGTTGACCATGGCGTTGCGGCCAAACTTGGTGTGGTCGGCGGCCAGGAACACCTGGCGGGAGTGGGCGATGATGGCCTGGGCGATCTTCACCTCGTGATAGTCGAAATCGAGCAGGGAGCCGTCGCTGTCGATGCCCGAGATGCCGATGACGCCGTAGTCCATGCGAAACTGGCCGATGAAGTCGCGGGTCGCCTCCCCGACAATGCCGCCATCCCGGTTGCGAATTTCACCGCCGGCGATGATGACGGTGAAGTCATCCTTGGCGGTCAGGATGCTGGCGACGTTCAGGTTGTTGGTGACCACGCGCAGCTCCCGGTGGTCGAGCAGGGCACGGGCGATGGCCTCGGTGGTGGTGCCGATGTCGATAAAGAGCGACGAGCCGTCGGGGATGTTGGCGGCCACTTCCCGGGCGATGCGCTCCTTCTCCTTGAGCTGCATCACCTTGCGGGCGCTGTAGGCGGTGTTGACGGTGCTCGAATGCAATGAGGCCCCGCCGTGATGGCGCCGGATCTTGTTCTGTTCGGCGAGATCGTTGAGATCCCGGCGAATAGTCTGGGGGCTGACGTCAAAATGGGTCACCAGATCGTCGGTCGAGACGAAACCCTGCCGGGTCAGGACGTCCAGGATCTCCAGATGTCGTTGGGTTTGCTTCACGCTTGCACTCCGCAGATGAGACGAAAAAAGGCCCCGGCAGGTGCGGGGCCTTTGGCAGTGTACCTGATCCCTTTTCCAATCGATAAGGGCAGGATCACGTTTTATGCCTTATGGGCAGCCGCCTTGGCGGCAATCGACTCGTTCTCGTGCTTGAGGGTCATGGCCAGCAGGATGATGGAGAGCACGCAGGAGACGGTGAGCACCATGAAGCCGCCGTCCCAGCCGAAGTGGTCAACGGTATAGCCCAGCATGGCGTTGGCCGCGACCGCGCCACCCAGATAACCGAACAGGCCGGTGAAGCCCGCCGCGGTACCGGCCGCCTTCTTGGGCGCCAGCTCCAGGGCGTAGAGGCCGATCAGCATGACGGGGCCATAGATGAGGAAGCCGATGGCGACCAGGGCCATCATGTCGATGGTCGGGTTGCCCGCCGGGTTGAACCAGTAGACCAGCACGGAAAGGGTCACCAGCACCATGAACAGGATGCCTGCCGGGGCGCGGCGGCCCTTGAACATCTTGTCGGAGATCCAGCCGCACAGCAGGGTGCCCGGGATCCCCGCCCACTCATAGAGGAAGTAGGCCCAGGAGGAGTGATCCACGCTGAAGTCCTTGGCCTCTTTCAGATAGGTGGGCGCCCAGTCCAGCACGCCGTAACGGATGAGGTAGACGAAGGCGTTGGCGATGGCGATGTACCAGAGCAGCTTGTTGTGCAGCACGTACTTCATGAAGATCTCCTTGGCGGAGAACTCCTGCTCGTGGCTTTCGTTGTAATCCTTCGGGTAGTCGTTCTTGTACTCCTCGATGGGGGGCAGCCCGACCGATTGCGGGGTATCGCGCATCACGAAGAAGGCGATCACCGCGATGGCCGCCGCCGCCGCCGCAGGCACATAGAAGGCGCTGCGCCAGTCGTTGAACCAGCCCATGCCGAGGATGAACAGGGGGCCTATCATGCCGCCGCCCACGTTGTGGGCCACGTTCCAGACCGAGACGATCTCACCCCGCTCCTTCTGCGACCACCAGTGCACCATGGTACGGCCGCAGGGGGGCCAGCCCATGCCCTGTGCCCAGCCGTTCAGGAACAGGAGCACGAACATGATGCCAATACTGGAGGTAGCCCAGTGCATGGTCCCCATCATGAACATGATGCCTGCCGAGAGCAGCAGACCGGCGGAGAGGAAGTAGCGCGCGTTGGATCTGTCCGACACGTTCCCCATCAGGAATTTGGAGAGACCGTAGGCGATGGAGACCCCGGAGAGGGCCAGACCAAGATCCCCGCGGGAGAAGCCCTGCTCGATGAGGTAGGGCATCGCCAGACTGAAGTTTTTCCGTACCAGGTAGTAACCCGCATACCCGAAGAAGATCCCGAAGAACACCTGCCAACGCATGCGTTTATAGAAGGGATCCACCTTGTCGGCCGGCAGCCGGTCGATATGGGGTGCAGGCCTGAAGAGACTAAGCATGTTCTGCTTCCTTTTATTGTTGTTCTGGGCGGTTGAGGACGCCCCGCTCATGCCGGCGATCAGACGCGTCTTGATTCGCAAGCGAGCCTATTGTGCTCATTTGTGAACATTTAATCTGTGATGAGCGCTAAATTATTGCAGTTTTATTACAAAAATTGTGACGCTGTGAGTGAACGCGCATCCAGGGTCAGCCCACGCATGGCGTGGCTTTTGGCTACTCACTAAGGAGTAATATGGCCGACAACTGTTGCTTTTCGTCACATTTTCTTAGCAATGAATGGGATCTTGCCCACATTTCCGGTGGCGGGGGTATGGTGAATTGACGCAGAAGGTTTATTTTCTCTCTCGTCCAAGAACGAGCGCAAACGAGCATAACGTTTGCGCAAGCTCAAAAAACAAGAAGAAACGTTTTCGGGCGCAATGAATGGGAATGAAAGATAACAAAACGGAACATCAAACCTACTGTGGGTGGATATAAGGAATAACAACTATGAGCATACAAAGACCCAATACCCTGCTTGGCGAGTGCCTCGCCGAGTTTATCGGCACCGGCCTGCTGATCTTCTTCGGCGTCGGCTGCGTGGCCGCCCTGGTGCTGGCTGGCGCCAACTTCGGGCAATGGGAAATCTCCATTACCTGGGGCCTGGGTGTCGCCATCGCCATCTATGTCACCGGTGGCATCTCCGGTGCCCACCTCAACCCTGCCGTGACCCTGGCACTGATGACCTTCTGCGGCTTTGACAAGCGCAAGGTGGTGCCCTTCATCATCGCCCAGATAGCCGGGGCATTCGCCTCCGCCGCCCTGGTCTACGCCCTCTACAGCAACCTGTTCACCCAGTGGGAGCTGACCCACAACGTGGTGCGCGGCAGCGTCGAGAGCCTCGGCACCGCAGGCATCTTCTCCACCTACCCCAATGCCCTGCTCTCCAACATGCAGGCTTTCGCGGTCGAGATGGTGATCACCGCCGTCCTGATGCTGGGCATCATGGCACTGGGTGACAACAACAACGGCGCCCCCAAAGGCTTCGCCGCCGCCCTGCTCATCGGCATCCTGATCGCGGTGATCGGCGCCTCCCTCGGCCCCTTGACCGGCTTTGCCATGAACCCGGCCCGTGATTTCGGCCCCAAACTGTTCGCCTTCGTGGCTGGCTGGGGTGACGTGGCCCTGACCGGTGGTCGTGACAACCCCTACTTCTGGGTCCCCATCCTTGGCCCCATCGTCGGCGCCCAGATCGGTACCGCCCTGTATGTGAAAGTGCTGGCTCCCTGCGTCCCGGGCAACCGCGTCGCCACCGAAGAAGCCTCCAAGCTGTCTAACAAAGAAGAGGCCGCCGCCTGAGAGCGGCCCTCCCCAACGTGTAACAACGTGGAAAATAAAAACGTGGAGAACATCATGTCTGCTGAAAAGAAATTTGTCGTTGCGCTGGACCAGGGCACCACCTCCTCCCGTGCCATTGTCTTCGATCAGGACGCCAACATCGTCGCGACCTCCCAGCGCGAATTCACCCAGCACTACCCGAAAGCGGGCTGGGTCGAGCACGACCCCATGGAGATCTGGGCGACCCAGTCCTCCGTCTTCACCGAAGTGCTGGCCAAGAGCGGCCTGCACAGCGAGCAGATCGCCGCCATCGGCATCACCAACCAGCGTGAAACCACCGTCGTCTGGGAAAAGGCCACCGGCAAGCCCATCTACAACGCCATCGTCTGGCAGTGTCGCCGTACCGCCGCCATCTGTGAAGAACTGAAAGCGCGCGGCCTGGAAGAGTACGTTCGTGAAAACACCGGTCTGGTGCTGGACGCCTACTTCTCCGGCACCAAGGTGAAGTGGATCCTGGACAACGTGGAAGGGGCCCGGGAGAAGGCGATGAACGGCGAGCTCTTGTTCGGCACCATCGACACCTGGCTGGTGTGGAAGATGACCAACGGCGAGGTGCACGTCACCGACCCGACCAACGCCTCGCGCACCATGCTCTACAACATCCGCGACCTGAAGTGGGATGAGCGCATGCTGGACGAGCTGGGCATCCCCGCCTCCATGCTGCCGCAAGTCAAACCCTCCTCCGAGGTCTATGGCTACACCACCCGTGGCGGCGGCGCCCGCATCCCCATCGCCGGTATCGCCGGTGACCAGCAGTCCGCCCTGTTCGGCCAGCTCTGCTTCGAAAAAGGGATGGCCAAGAACACCTACGGTACCGGCTGCTTCATGCTGATGAACACCGGCACCGAGCCGGTTCGCTCCAGCAACGGCCTGCTGACCACGGTCGCCATCGGCCCGAAAGGGGAAGTGAATTATGCCCTCGAGGGTGCGGTATTTATGGGTGGCGCCACCATCCAGTGGCTGCGCGATGAGCTCAAGATCATCCACGATGCCCGCGATACCGACTACTTCGCGAGCAAGGTAGGCGACACCAACGGTGTCTACCTGGTGCCGGCCTTCGTGGGCCTGGGCGCCCCCTACTGGGATCCGTATGCTCGCGGCACCATGGTCGGCCTGACCCGTGGCGCCAACCGCAACCACATCATCCGTGCGGCGCTCGAATCCATCGCCTACCAGAGCCGCGACGTGCTGGATGCCATGCAGCAGGACTCCGGCATCAAGCTGGCAGCCCTGAAGGTGGATGGCGGCGCCGTGGCCAACGACTTCCTGATGCAGTTCCAGGCCGACATGATGCACACCCCTGTGGTGCGTCCGACCCGCATCGAGACCACCGCCATGGGCGCCGCCTTCCTGGCCGGCCTCGCCGTGGGCTTCTGGAAGAGCTCCGACGAGCTGGAAGACAAGTTCAGCGTGGACCGCGAGTTCATTCCGCAGATGGACCGCGACGATCGCGCCAAGCGCTACAGCGGCTGGAAGAAGGCGGTGGAACGCTCACGCCGCTGGGCCGAAGAGGAGTGATGGGGTAACCAACGCGTCCTTGAGATGAAAAAAGCAAAGAGGCCGACAGCGATGTCGGCCTCTTTTTATTGGCGAGCACGACTGTTCTGACCGCCCCCGACCCCAGCCCTCCCCTTGCCAAGGGGTGGGAGAAAATGACCCCTCCCCCTCGTGGAGGGGGTTGGAACTGTCGACAAGCCCTCTACAACGCCTCAGCACCGAGCTGCTCTTTCAGGAAATCGAGCCAGACCCGCAGCCGGATGTCCCGCTGGGCATCGGAGTAGAAGACCGCATGGATGGGGCGCGAGGCGCCGCTGTTGCTGCGGGCCAGCACTTCCACCAGCGCCCCGCTCGCCCTGTCATCCCCCGTCATGAAGTCCGACAGGCAGACGATCCCCTGTCCCGCCAGCGCCAGCTGACGCAAGGTTTCCCCGCTGCTGGCCCGCAGGGTCGGGGTGATGGCGAATCGGTCCCCCTGCTCCTCGCTCAATAGGGGCCAATGATTGAGGTGATCGGGGTGCAAAAAACCGAGCAGCTCGTGGCCAGCCAGCAAGTCAGCTGGCTGGCGCGGGGTACCGCGTGCCTTCAGATAGTCGGGGGAGGCCAGCAGCCGCAGCCGCGAGCGGCCAAGGGGCAGGGCCCGCAGGGAGGAGTCCGTCAGCTCGCCGATGCGAATGGCCATGTCCACCCGCCGCTCCATCAGGTTGATGAAGCCCTCGGAGCTGTGCAGTTGCAGCTCGATGGCGGGGTAGCGGCGGCGAAACTCGCCGATGATGGGCACCAATCTATGCAGGATGAAGGGGGTGGCGGCGTCCACCCGCAATATGCCCTCCGGCTGCTCCCGGCGCATCAGCAGCAACCCTTCCGCCTCGCTCATCTCGGCCAGGATCTTCACCGCCCGCTGATAGAACCAGCTCCCCTCCTCGGTCAGGCTGACCCGGCGGGTGGTGCGGTTGAGGAGCACGGTGGCGAGCTTCTCTTCAAGACGCTTGATGCCGCGGCTCACCACGGAATTATCCATGCCGAGATTCTCCGCCGCCTGGCGAAAGCTGCCCGCCTCCACCACCGCCACAAACAGGGTCAATTCATCGGAATGGGTCTTCATTGTTGTCATCCTGGCAAGAGTAATGGGTCTTTATAGGTGCAATGGCCGGGAGTTGGCAAGACAGGCGTCGCTTCGTATCGTGACGCACCACCTGTTTTATCTGCGCCCTTGCCAGTACAATGCCGCCAACCGGCACCGTATGGCGCCACACTATGACAGGGACGACCCATGACATTCGACAACAGGCTGGCCGCCGCCCATCGAGAGCTGGCCGAGAAGGGCGTGCAAACGCTCAACTACAACCCGCCGATCATCTGGCTGCTGCGAAAGGCGGGGTTCACCATCAGGCCGCCCCACTACGAACGCTTTATGATCAACGTTCTTGCCCTGGGACTCCCCATCGGCGCTATCTGGGGGGTGTTGATGTGGTGCCTCGGCTGGCAGGATGAGGTGAGCCCGGGGTTTGCCCTGCGCCAGAGCCTGCTCTTTGGCATCGGGCTCGGTCTGCTGATGGGGACCTGGTTCTGGTTTCGGCGCAAGCAGCTCAAGCTGACCCCCTGGGACGCCTTGCCCCACTCCACGAGCCGCACGCAAAAGCGCTGGCAACCGAAATAACCACCGATGTCGACAAGGAGCGCCTTATGACCAGGGCCCATGAAAAACTGAACTATGTGGAGTTTGCGGCCAGGGATATTGCCGCCACCAAAGCCTTCTTTCAGGCCGCTTTCGGCTGGCTGTTCGCCGACTACGACCCCGATTATTGCGCCTTCGAGGGAGAAGGGCTGGATGGCGGCTTCTACCGCACCGAACTGTGCAGCCAGAGTGCTCAGGGCGGGGCGCTCCTGGTGTTCTACAGCGCCGATATCGAGGCGACCCAGAGCAAGGTGAGCCAGCATGGCGGCACCATAGTGCGCCCCCTGTTCGATTTTCCCGGTGGCCGCCGCTTTCACTTTGTCGAGCCCAGCGGCAATGAATTTGCGGTCTGGTCCGAACCGGCCAGCGCTTGATAATATTCCGCCCTCCCCTGGCCCACCTGCACCACGACCAGCCATGGGGAGGCCACATTGCTGCACTCACCTCAATAGTGTTTTGCGACTGCTGCCCTGTATCCCTCAGTCTGGGGCGGGCATACTGACTCCCGTCTTAACGAGGAGGTTCAGATGCCATCCCCCCTGATTGTGATTGCCCAGCTTGACGCCAAACCCGAATTCGCCGCCCAGTTTCGCGCCGCCCTCGAGCCGCTGATCGCCGCTACCCTGCAAGAGCCAGGGTGCCTTCGCTACCAGTTGCACCAGAGCCTGGAGAGCCCCCACAGCTGGATGCTGTACGAGGAGTGGGAGAGTGAAGCCGCCCTGCTCGCCCACCAGCAGCAGCCCCACTACATCGCCTTTGCCAGCCTCGCCTCCCCCTGGTTTGCCAACCGGGTCGTGAGCCGCTACCGGCGCGCCTGACTGCCTCCGCCCTCCCCGCCGGATCTGCACCGCAGGCCCGGCAAACAGACAAAGCATTGAGCGTAGAAACAATAACTTGAGGAATTTGATGATGAAGATGCCCAACCTGGGTCTTGGAACCTTCCGCCTGAAAGATCAGCCCCTTCGCGACTCCCTGCTCCAGGGGCTGGAACTTGGCTACCGCCATATCGATACCGCCCAGATCTATGACAACGAGGCCGAAGTCGGCCAGTTGATGAGCGAGAGTGGCGTGCCCCGCCAGGAGATCTACCTGACCACCAAGGTGTGGACCAGCGAGTTCGGCCCGGGCAAGCTGATCCCGAGCCTGGAGGTGAGCCTGGAAAAACTGGGCACCGACTATCTGGATCTGGCGCTCATTCACTGGCCCTCCCCCAAGGATGAGGTGCCGATGGCGGTCTATCTGGAGCAGCTGGCCGAGGCCAAAGCCCGGGGCCTGACCCGCGAGATCGGGGTCTCCAACTTCACCGTGGCCCAGCTTAAAGAAGCTATCGAGGTTCTGGGGCCGGGCGTCATCGCCCATCAGCAGGTAGAGATCCACCCGCTGCTGCAAAACCGCAAGGTGGTGGAATTCTGCCAGGCCCACGGTATCGCCATCACCGCCTACATGCCGCTCGCCTATGGCAAGGTGCTCGCCGAGCCGCTGCTGATGGAGATCGGCCAGCGCCACGGCGTCTCGGCGGCGCAGGTGTCGCTGGCCTGGCTGCTGGCCCAGGGCATGACGGTGATCCCGAGTTCCACCAAGCGGGAGAATCTGGCCGCCAACCTGGCCGCGCTGAAGGTACGGCTCAGCAGCGACGAGATGGCGCAGATTGCCACCCTGGATCGGGGTGAGCGCTGCGCCAACCCGGACTTTGCGCCGGATTGGGATTGATCCCCCTCATCCCCAGCCCTTCTCCCGCCAGGGGAGAAGGGAGCAAATAAGGCTCAATGACATTCTTCAGCACCAGCGGGAGGCACAATGCCTCCCGCTTTTTTTGTCCCCAATACCGCGCGTCACCGCCGCCCGAGTCCTCCTCCAACACCTTCCCTCAATCCTTTACCTCTTACCTCATTTCTCTTTCCTCTTTTCTCTCTGTCCCGGCTCGCTCTGCACGGGTTGCCGCCGTGCGCGTTGTCTCTGCACCCACCTCGCGCGCTACGGCCGCTCTTGCCGCAGTTGCCTCGGCCACTCCCACTTCCACGGCCCCATTGCTGCTGATTTGGCAAAAGTAATTTGACGTTGCCGTCATTTTTACCAACAAACACCCTCGGCATACTGGCGCCATTCTCCCGTCGGGAGTCCCAATCCAAGGAGTTGTTATGCCACTGGCGTTATTTGCCCTCACCTTAAGTGCCTTTGCTATAGGCACCACCGAATTCGTGATCGTGGGGCTCATCCCCACCATCGCTGAGCAGCTCAATGTCTCGCTCCCCTCGGCGGGCCTTCTGGTCAGCCTCTATGCCCTTGGGGTGGCCATCGGCGCCCCCGTGCTCACGGCCCTCACCGGCAAGCTGCCGCGCAAGTGGCTGCTGGTGGGACTGATGGCCCTCTTCACTGTCGGCAACCTGCTGGCCTGGCAGGCCCCCGGGTACGAGAGCCTGATTGTGGCCCGCATCCTCACCGGGCTGGCCCACGGGGTCTTCTTCTCGGTAGGCAGCACCATCGCCACGGGTCTCGTGGCCAAAGAGAAGGCGGCCAGCGCCATCGCCATCATGTTCAGCGGCCTCACGGTCGCCCTGGTGACCGGCGTCCCACTTGGCACCTGGATTGGTCAGGTCTTTGGCTGGCGCGAAACCTTCCTGGTGGTGAGCCTGCTCGGCCTCGTCGCCATGGTGGGCAGCATGCTGCTGGTACCGGGGAACCTGCCGAAGGGGGCCGCCTCCAGCGTTCGCGAGCAGCTCTCGGTGCTCACCAGGAAGCCCTTGCTGCTGGTCTACGCCAAGACGGCGCTCGGTTACGGCGGTGCCTTCACGGCGTTTACCTTCCTCGCCCCCATCCTGCAACAGGTGAGCGGCTTTAGCGCCGGCGCGGTCAGCCTCATTCTGCTGGTGTACGGGGTATCGGTCGCCGTCGGCAATATCTGGGGCGGCAAGCTCGCCGACCGGATGGGCCCGCTGCCTGCGCTGAAGCTGCTGTTCGCCGGGCTCGCCCTGGTGCTGCTGGTGCTCACCTTCACCGCACCGCACCCGGTGCTGGCGGTACTGACCGTGCTGGTGTGGGGCGCCTTCGCCTTTGGCAACGTGCCGGGTCTTCAGGTACTGGTGGTGAAACAGGCCGAGCGCCACACCCCCAATGCCGTGGATGTGGCCTCCGGCCTCAACATCGCCGCCTTCAACGTCGGCATTGCGCTGGGCTCCGTGGTCGGCGGTTTCGTGGTGGAGCACCTCGGCCTGATGCACACACCCTGGATTGGCGCCCTCATCGTGCTGCTGGCCTACGGCCTCACCCATGTCAGCGAAGCGGGCGAGCGCCGCGCCGCCCTTGCCTGACCCCGGGCAAGCAAAAGGCCGACACCCTGTGTCGGCCTTTTTCATGGGCAAGATGCGAGGCTCAGGGCTCCTTGATATCCTCATCGGCGGCCCAGCGCGCCTCCAGCCAGAGCAGATTGACCAGCCCGCAGAGCAGGGCAAACCCCAGCCCCATAAATGCAACCAACTGGTTTATATTAATTTTTTCATACTTGGTGCGAATGGAACACCAGAAGAGGTAACCTAACGGAGGACTGCATTTATAACACTGGAGAGGTCTTGGGATGGATTGGGCAGAAGGATTGGTAACTGCTGGCCCCACTTTGATTGCGGGCTTAGGTGGCGCGCTTATTGGTGGGTGGTTGACCAGAAAAGCAACCATTGAGGGGATTAGGCAAGCCCACAAGCTTCAACAAGAAGCAGCAGATAAGGCAGAGGAAAATCTAATCCACGGCTTCATCTGGTCAGTTTATGAAGAGCTTTCGGTACTCAGGGATGCGTACATGACATCAGTGGGAATAGATGTAGAAACCAGTCAACACGACGAACCATTAGTATTCGTGTATCCAACACATGATGGATTCTTTGCGGTCTACAACAACAGCTCACATATGGTTGGCAGAGTGAAAGATGGCGAGTTAAGACGAAAAATCATCTCAACTTACACACACATGAAAGACTTGCTGGACAGCTTTGAACAGAACAACACGCAATGCTTGGAACTTGTGAATCACCAAAAATATTACATTGGGAATGAAGAGAAATATGACCCCAAAATTAAGGAACGACTTCTAGAGATGATGGGGTCATATGCAAACGGAATAAGAGAACAACACCGTAGTACAAAAGCGATTCTGGACGATCTCTTAACATACATCGAAGAGAACACTTCCAAACCTTCACTTCAGCAATCAGAAGATAAGTAACATAAACACTAGATGCAGAAAGGCCGACACTGGGTGTCGGCCTTTTTCATTGGCAAGATGGCACGGCTCAAGACTCCTTGAGATCCTCGTCCGCGGCCCAGCGCGCCTCCAGCCAGAGCAGGTTGACCAGCCCGCAGAGCAAGGCGAACCCCAGCCCCAGCAACCAGGTGAAATACCACATATCGCGTTGATCCTTGTGTTGAAGCGGATTAGTAGAGGCTGTGGCCGTGCTGGCGCACCTGTTCGGCGCTGACCCTGCCGCGCACCACCCGGTAGACCCAGAGGGTGTAGCCGATGTTGACCGGCATCAGTACCCCGACGATCCCCAGCATGATAAGCAGGGTGCGCTCGCTGGAGGTGCTGTCCCACAGGGTCAGGCTGCTGGCCGGATCCAGGGACGAGGGCAGCACGAAGGGGAAGAGCGCGATGGCCACGGTCAGCATCATGGCGGCGCAGGCACCGCCGCTGGCAACGAGTGCCAGCCCGGACTTGCCGAGGCGGCTTGCCAGCGCGCACACCAGGGGCAGCAGCAGCCCGAGCACAGGCACGGCCCAGAGCACCGGATGGGCGACAAAGTTGCCAAGCCAGCCTGCCGGCACCGCCACCACCTCTTTCATCAGCGGAGTGAGGGCGCCGTTGAGATCGCCGATGGCCGTGATGCGATACCCCGCCATCTCCCCAAGCCAGACGCCGCCAAGGGCAAAGAGGGCGCTCGCCAGGGGGCCGAGCCAGAGGGCGAGGCGGGCGCTGCGCGCCGCTATGGCCCCCTGGGTCTTGCACTGCAGGAAGCTGGCACCGTGCAGCAAGAGCAGCGCCAGCGCCGTTCCCATGGCGGTCAACAGCAGCGGCCAGTGGAACGCAAAGGCGCCATAGTGGATGCGAAGGGCCGCATCGAAGCGAAACGGCAGCCCTTGCAGCACCAGGCCAAGGGTGGCACCAAACACCAGGGTCGGCAGCAGACCGCCCACCACCAGGGCGCGGTCCCACCAGCGGCGCCAGACCGGGTCCGGCAGCTTGCTGCGATAGTCAAAGCCCACCGGTCGCAAAAAGAGACCGAACAGCAGGAACATGAAGGGCACGTAAAGCGCCGAGAAGGCGGCGGCATAGACCAGGGGCCAGGCGGCAAACAGGGTGCCGGCACCGGCGATGAGCCACACCTGGTTGCCCTCCCACACCGGCCCCACGCTGTTGAGCAGCACCCGCCGCTCGTCATCCGTCTTGCCGACCACGGGCAGCAGCATGCCAACCCCGAGATCGAAGCCATCCATCACCACGAAGCCGACCAGCAGGAAGAGCACCAGCCCCCACCAGATCACTTTCAGGGTTTCGTAATCCATCAGGCAGGACTCCCGTTTTGCAACACTTCACCTTGATAACGACCCGTCTGCAGGCTGGCAGGCCCTTTGCGGATCACATGACGCAACAAGAACAGCTCCACCACCAGCAGACTGCTGTAAATGAAGAAGATGGCGATGAGGCTGAACCAGAGCTGCCCCGGTTGCAGCAGGGAGACGGAGGCCGACACCGGCAGCACGTCGCTGATGGTCCAGGGCTGGCGACCGAACTCCGCCACGAACCAGCCTGCCTCGATGGCAATCCAGGGCAGCGGAATAGACCAGAGCAGGGCCCTGAGCAGCCGCGGAGATTGCACCAGCCTGCCCCGGCACAGTTGCAGGAAGGCGGCGGCAAAGAGCACCAGCAGCGCCACGCCGATGCCCACCATCAGGCGAAAGCTCCAGAACAGCGGCGCCACCTGGGGGATGGAGTCCTCCACCGCCTTGGCGATGGCCCCCTCGTCCGCCTTGCCAATCTCCTTGGCATAGGGGGTGAGCAAGAGGCCGTAGCCCAGATCGCCGCGGTGGCGCTCGAAGGTGGCGCGGGCCGCCTGGTTGCTGCCATCTGCCCGCATCGCTTCGAGCGCCTCGTGGGCCAGCATGCCGCTGCGAATGCGCGCCTCGTGCTGCGCTTTCAGATCTTTGAGCCCCGTCACCTGCTCATCCAGGGAGCGGGTGGCGATGATGCCCATCAGATAGGGTATCTTGATGGCCGCATGGGTGGTCTCGGCACGCTGATCCGGCAGGCCGAACAGGGTGAAAGAAGCCGGGGCGGGCTCCGTCTCCCACTCCGCCTCGATGGCGGCGAGCTTGACTTTCTGCACCTCCCCCGAGCGATAGCCCGACTCGTCCCCGAGCACGATGACAGAGAGGATGGCCGCGAGGCCAAAGCCCGAGGCGATGGCAAAGGATCGCAGGGCGAAGCGCACCTCCATGCCGCGCAGCAGATACCAGCTGCTCACCCCCATCACGAACAGGGAGGCCGCCACATAGCCTGCCGCCACCGTGTGGACAAACTTGACCTGGGCCACCGGGTTGAAGATGACCGCGGCCACATCCACCAGCTCCATGCGCATGGTCATGGGGTTGAACTCGGCGCCGACCGGGTTTTGCATCCAGCCGTTGGCGATGAGGATCCAGAGGGCGGAGAGGTTGGAGCCGAGCGCCACCAGCATGGTCACCAGCAGGTGCTGACCGCGGGAGAGCTTGTCCCAGCCGAAGAAGAAAAGGCCCACCAATGTAGACTCGAGGAAGAAGGCCATCAGCCCCTCCACCGCCAGCGGCGTGCCGAAGATATCGCCGACATAGTGGGAGTAATAGGCCCAGTTGGTCCCGAACTGGAACTCCAGGGTGATCCCGGTGGTCACCCCCATCACGAAGTTGATGCCAAACAGCTTGCCCCAGAAGCGGGTGATGTCCTTGTAGATCACCTTGCCGGTCATCACGTAGGCCGACTCGGCGATCACCAGGATCCAGGACAGCCCCAGGGTGAGGGGCACAAACAGAAAGTGGAACATCGCCGTCGCCCCGAACTGTATTCGGGAGAGGCTGACCACATCATCCAGGCTTATCATGCATGACTCTCTATGTTGCATTTAACGGACAGGTTTTCGCCCGCCAAGTACACCATGGTCCATGACACCTATAACAGATGCAGTTATAGTGAAAAACACCTATAACAGTTTGGGCCCACCATGTCCCGCTACGGCCAGTTGGCAGACCAGCTGCAACAGCAGATCACGAGCGGCCTCTGGCAGCCGGGGGAGCGCATCCCCTCCATCCGCCAGAGCTGCAAGACCCATGGCCTCAGCCCCATGACGGTGCTCCAGGCCTATCAGTTGCTCGAAAGCCGGGGCCTCATCCTGGCGCGGCCCCAGTCCGGCTACTACGTCAAGGCCGCGAGCACGGCCCGGCGGGAGAGCCAGCCCCAGCAGGCCCGCTACAGCGGCTCGGTGGACATCAACGATCTGGTGTTCGAGGTGCTGCAGGCGAGCAAGTCACGGGAGCTGGTGCCCCTTGGCATGGCGGTGGCGGACCCCACCCTCTTCCCCCACCCCCAACTCGGTCGGGCCCTCGGCAGTTGCATGCGCCGCCTCGATCCCTTCAGCACGGTGGCAGATCTGCCCCCCGGCAACGAGGCACTGCGCCGCGCCATCGCCCGGCGCTACGCCGGCGAGGGGATGGCGGTGGATCCCCAGCAGATCATCATCACCACGGGGGCCATGGAGGCGCTCTCCCTCAGCCTTCAGGTGCTGACCGAGCCCGGCGACTGGGTGGTGGTGGAGTCCCCCACCTTCTACGGCGCCCTCCAGGCCATCGAGCGGCTCAAGCTCAAGGTGGTGGAGATCCCGGTGATCCCCGGGGTGGGCATCGATCTCGCCCTGCTGGAGGAGGCCCTCGCACAGCGCCCCGTCAAGGCGTGCTGGCTGATGGGCAATGTCCAGCACCCCCTCGGCCATACCATGCCGGATGAGCACAAGCAGGCGCTGATGGGGCTGCTCAACCGCCATCAGGTCCCCCTGGTGGAGGATGACGTCTATGCGGAGCTCTATGTCGGGCGCGAGCGGCCAAGGTCCATCACCCATTGGGATGCGCGGGGAGAGAGCCTGCTGTGCGGCTCCTGGACCAAGTGTTTGGCGCCGGGCTTTCGGGTCGGCTGGGTGGTGGCGAAGCGCCACGCCGAGCGCATCCAGCGGCTGCAACTGATGTCGACGCTCTCGACCAATGTGCCCAGTCAGCTGGCGCTGGCCGACATGCTGCGCCAGGGCGGGGTGGACGCCCACTTTCGCCGCCTGCGCCACACCCTGGCCCAGCGCCAGCAGCAGATGCGGGCGGCCCTGATGCGCCTCTTCCCCGAGGCGCGCATCTCCTCCCCGGACGGAGGCTACTTTCTCTGGCTCGAATTTGACGCCCGCCTCGATGGCCGGGCGCTCTATGCCAGCGCCATCGCGCAGGGCGTCTCCATCGCCCCCGGGGCCCTCTTCTCCAGCCAGGGCCAGCACAACCACTGCCTGCGCCTCAACAGCTCCCACCCCTGGAGCCCGCAACTGGACGCGGCGCTCAACCGGCTTGCGGACCTTATAGCCCGGCAACGGGAAACCTGGCAGAGCCCCCCTGACGCCTCACACGACAAGGGCCCGTAACGGGCCCTTTTGCAAGCGAATGCGCCTTATCTGGCCATGGTCTGTGACTGGGCCTTGAAACCCAGTCGCTCGTAGAGGGCCCTGGCCCGCTCGTTGAAAGCCATCACCTCCAGGCGCAACTGGCTTGCGCCCCGCGCCTTGCCCCACTGGTCCCCGTGGGCGATCAGCGCCCGACCGATGCCCCGGGAGCGGAGCCCCTCATCCACCACCACGGTCGTGATGCGGCAGACGGGCAGCTTGCTGAGAAAGGGGACGCTCTCGTTGAGGTCGATGCGGGCGGTGAGAAAGCCCGCCACCTCTCCCGCCACCACCGCCACGCAGAAAAGACGCGCCTCGTCGGCAATGGCGCCGAGCAAGAAGGCCCTGTCCTCCGGGGACGGGGGGCAGAACACCTCGGGCACCTGCTCGAAGTGGAGCTGACCTATCTGCTGGTTCAGGGCCAAAATAGCGTCGATATCCTGTTCAGTTGCCTTGCGAATGTCCACCTGATGCTCCTTGCAGTGAGGGTCGCCAGCGAGGAAAGAGGCTCGGCGGTCACCCTTTGGAACCCGCATCTTATCGGCTCGTCACGGCAATCAACAGCCCCCCCGGCAACGACAAGGCCCCATGACGGGGCCTTGTGGACAATCCTGATGGCAATGCGGGATCAACCCGGCGCCCCCAGCTGGGCCACCTGGCGCTCTATGCTCCCCTTGAGGTTGTCATCCAGCTTCAAGGCCCGCGCCAGCTCGTCCAGATAGCCGCGCTCCATGAAGTGATCCACCTCAATGGTGAGCAGGGAGGCGAGGTAGACCTCGGTCGCCAGCTCCATGTCGGTCACTTCTCGCGCCAGGACATGGGGGTCGAGGGGGCGGGAGAGCTCGGCGTCAATCCAGCGGGCCGCATCCCGCTCCCCCTGTTCGGTCAGGTACTCCTGGATCTTCTGGCGCTCGGCGGCATCGATGTGGCCGTCGGCCCGGGCCGCCGCCACCATGGCGCGCACCAGCAGGTTGGCGCGGGCATCCAGGGCCTTGCCCTCCAGGGTGTCCAGGGGCTGGGTCGGCTGGGCCGGGGTGGACTGCTGGGTCTGCCAGTCCTGATAGAGCTTGTAGGCCAGCCCCCCGAGGGCTGCCGCCCCCCCCACCGCCGCCACCTTGGTGCCATATTTGCGCATCTTCTTGTTGCCAAGCAGCAGCGCCATGGCCCCGGCGGCCAATCCCCCCTGCGCCATGCCCTTCATCTGGGCCTTGCGCGTGTCACCACCGTCGTTGAGCCAGCCCTTGCCAGCTCCCATCAATTGCTCCAGCATCTGTTTCATGGGGCCTCCTCCCTCGCGTGATGAGTCATGCTGGGCCGCCTGCGCTGAACTCAAGGTGAATGACGGCGCAGACAAGAAGAGGCGCTGGTTGGATCAGTGTCGGCCCCGCCCGCTGCTATTGTCCCCGGGGGACAGCCAAGGAGTCCCCCCTTGCCTCGACATAAGGAAGTACCATGAGCGCCCGTGAACTGACCCTGCAATTTCTCGCCGAACCCGCCGACGTCAACTTTGGCGGCAAAGTCCATGGCGGCATGGTGATGAAGTGGATTGACCAGGCCGGCTACGCCTGCGCCGCCGGCTGGTGTGGCGGCTATGCCGTCACCGTCTATGTGGGGGGCATCCGCTTCTTGCGCCCCATCCAGATAGGCCAACTGGTGGAGGTGCACGCCAAGGTGATCCACACCGGCACCACCAGCATGCACCTGGCGGTGGATGTCTACAGCCGCCACCCCACCGACCCGGAGCGGCGCAAGACCACCCACTGCATCATCATCTTCGTGGCCATGGACGAGCATGGCAAACCCACTCCGGTGCCCCAGTGGCAGCCGGTGAGCGAGAGCGATCTGCAGTTGCAGCAGTACGCCAAAAAGCTGATGGCCCTGCGCGAGGAGCTGGACAAGGAGATGCGCCAGCACATGTGACCTGTCCCGCCCCGGGCAGCCGGGGCGTGTCTTCGCGCCGCCGGGCGCTATAATGGCGACCACCCTTGCCCTTGAGAACCCAAGATGTCCCTGGAAAATGCCCCCCCCGAGGTCCAGCTCGCGGTGGATCTGATTGAACTGCTGGAAACCAACCACATCGCCCCCGCGCTGGCCCTGGCGGCACTCGCCATCGTTCGCCGGGATTATGAGCGCAAGCTCGAGGAAGGTCGGGAGGCCTGAGCGCCCCCGCAGGAGGCACCATGTCAGCCCCCATTCGCATCGAACAAGGCCGCGCCATGCTCCTCGGGGGGTTGCGCCGTCACCACCCCTTCGAGCAGGGGGACTTCGCCGGCCAGTGGCGCGACCTCAGCGCCCTGCTTCCCCTGCCGGGGCAGCTCGGGGAGCACGCCTATGGCGCCATCTGCGCCGCCACCGACACCCACTGCGAATACCTCTGCGGGGTGGAGGTCGCCGCCCTGGAGGTGCTGCCTCCCGGGCTTGGCCGCATGCGCATCGCCCCCCAGACCTACGCCATTTTCTTGCATCAGGGGCATGTCGCGACCCTGCCACATACCTGGAGGCAGGCCCTGGCGTGGCTCGCGCAATCGGACTATCAATCTGCCCAGCAGCCGGATTTCGAGCGCTACGGCGCCCGCTTTGACGCCGCCACCGGCAGCGGCGAAGTGGAAATCTGGCTCGCCGTGGTACCAAAACAGGCCCTGGCCTGACCCCTGACCGCCCGGGCTACCTCGGCCCCATCACCTCGTCACAGAGCGCGATCAGCGCCTCCCCCAGGCGGGCGAGGGGCTCGCTCGTGCCCGGCCCCTGGTGCAGGGCCAGCTCCACCGAGCGCACCGCAGGCCAGTGAGCCAGCACCACCTGATCCGGTTGCAGCAGGCGCGCTGGCAGCAGGCTGACCCCGATCCCCGCGCTCACCGCCCCTTGCAGGCTGGCGAGACTGCCGCTCACGTAGGCGATGCGCCAGGGGATCCCCTCGGCATCCAGGGCGTCGGTCATCTGGCGCCGGTAGAGCCCCTCGCTTGGAAACACCACCAGAGGCAGGGGGTCGCGCCCGGCGGCGGGCCACTCCCGGCTGTCAACCCAAGCCAGGGGCTCGCGCCAGCGGGCGATGGGCTCCCCCTGGCCGCGCCCCTGCTTGATGAGGGCCAGATCCAGCTCTCCCCCTTCGAACGCCTGCCACAGGGCATGGCTGAGATCGCTTTGCACCTCCAGCCGCACCTGCGGGTGCGCGCGGGCGAAGGCGGCCAGCACCGGGGTCATGGCCCCCGCGGCAAAATCCTCCGGCACCCCGAGGCGCAGGGGATGGCTCGCCTCGCTCACCCGCTCCCCCGCCCGGGCCAGCAACCCCAGGATGCGGCGCGCCAGCCCGAGCAGGGTCTCCCCCTGGGCCGTGGTCACCACCTGGCGGCCGGATCGGTCGAGCAGGGTGCAGCCCAGCTGCTGCTCCAGGCGGCGCATCTGCTGGCTCAGGGTGGACTGGGTGAGGTGGATACGCTCGGCGGCGCGGGTAAAGCTGCCGGTTTCGACGATGGCGACGAAGCTCTGCAGCAATTGGGGGTCCAGCAGGGGGCGCTCCATGGGCAATCTCCATTTATAAAACCACTGGAAGTCATTTTATCATTTAATTTCCAAATGATGCGGCGACCCTCTAGGCTGCTGTCCTCCCCCTTTTTGCCAGGATATGACCATGCCACCCCCTTCCCAGTCCGGTGCCCGCCTCCTCAACTCCCTCACCGCCGCCTCGGCCCCCAGCCATCAGGAGTGGCTGGAGCAGGCCCTGCACCTGGCCCTGACCCATCGCCAGCAAGGGGGGCGCCCCTTCGCCGCCCTGCTGGTGAGGGAGAACCGGCTGGTGGCGAGCGCCGTCAACCGCATGCTGGAGGCGGGGGACCCCACCCGTCACGCGGAGCTGGAAGCGCTGCGGGAAGGGAGTCGCCAGGGGCCGCTGGCAGGGGCCATCGTCTATGCCAGCGGGCACCCCTGCCCCATGTGCCTGTCGGCCCTGGTGATGAACGGCATCCAGGCGGTCTACTACGCCTTTGACAACGACGATGCCGCCCCCTTCGGCTATGACAGCCGCGCGGCCTACGCGGCGCTGCGACTGCCGCTGAGTCCGCCGCCCCTGCCCCTCATCAAGCTGGCGAGCCCCATCGCGGCCGAAACCCTCTACGGTCCCCTGCCCCATGCATAAGCGCCGCCTCCCCCCGGGCAGCGGCGCCTTGCTGGTGCTGGTGATCCTCATCGCCCTCAACTTGCGCCCCTTCCTCACCGCCATCGGCCCCCTGGCCCCTCGCATCGACGCGAGGCTGGCCCTCGGGGTAGATACCCTGGCCTGGGTCACCCTGCTGCCCCTCTGGCTTATCGGGGTCGGCGTGCTGCTCACCCCGGCGCTCCTGGGTCGCACGGGCCCGCGCCCCCTGCTCGGGACGGCCCTGCTGCTGCTCGCCCTTGGCAGCGCCCTGCGCGTCGATCTCGCGAGCGGCGCCCTGCTCATCGCCAGCGCCGCCCTGTGCGGGCTGGGCTCGGCCCTGGTGCAGGGGGTGCTGCCCGGCCTCATCAAGGAGGGGTTCGCCCAAAAGGTGCCCCTGGTGATGGGGATCTTCTCCGCCTGCATGATGGGGGGCGGGGCGCTCGGGGCCGTGCTCACCCCGCGCCTTGCCGAGTATCTGGACTGGTCTCGGGCGCTGGCGCTCTGGGGCCTGCCGGTGCTGCTGGCCCTCGGCTGGCTGGCCTGGCGGGTGCCCCTGCCCGCCCCGGCCAGCACGCCCGCCCCCACCGGGGAGCAGCGGCTGCTCCCCCTGCCCCGCACCTGGCTGCTCATCGCCTGTTTTGGCATCATCAACAGCGGCTACGGCATCGTCGTGGCCTGGCTGGCCCCGGCCTACATGGCGGCGGGCTGGAGCGCCCAGCAAGGGGGCGAGCTGGTGGCCTGGCTCGCCCTGGCCCAGACCGCGAGCGGCCTTGGCCTGCCTCTGCTGGCAGCCGGTCGGCTGGACCGCCGCCCCTGGATGGCGCTGGCCATCGCCATGCAGCTGGCGGGCTTTGGCGGCCTCTGGCTCGCTCCCCAGACCGCCCCCCTGCTCTGGTGTTTGCTGTGCGGCGCCGGGCTTGGTGGGAGTTTCTCCCTCATCATGGTGATTGCGCTGGATCACCTGCCCGACCCGCGCCGGGCGGGCGCCCTCTGCGCCCTGATGCAGGGGGTCGGCTTCATGGTGGCGGCTACCGGCCCCTGGGTGGCGGCCCGCCTGCACCATGCAAGCGGTGACTTCGCCGCCGCCTGGCAGTGGCAGCTCGGCGCCCTGGTCCTGATGAGCCTGCTGGTGGTGCGTCTCAACCCGCGCCACTACCCAAGGGCCATGGGCCTGCCCCCGGAGCAGGCCATGGCTGTGCAGACGGCAGGCCACAAGCCTGCCTGATCCGGCGAGCACCGGCCTTGGGGGCCAGAAAGCACAACACCGGCCTTGGCCGGTGTTGTTCATCAGGGTGCGGGAAGGCTTCGCGCTCAGCGCCCCTTCTTCTGGCGCCCGCCCTGCCCTGGCCGCGGTTTGCCCGGGGCGGGTTTGCCCCCCTTGCCGGGCGCGCTTTTACCTGCTGCCCCTTTGCTGGCAGCCCCTTTGCCCGCCCCGCCCTTGCCTGCGGGGCTCTTCTTCTCGAAGGCCTCGGGACCCGGCACATTGGGGCGCCCGCCAATCTCGTGATCGTCGCTGCGCCGCGGCTTCTTGCCCTGGGCCGGGGTGCCGGCCGCAGCCGCCTTGGGCTTGGCAACCTGAGCCCCCTTGGCCGGTTTGGCCTCGGAGGAGGAGTCCTCAATCAGCTTGAACAGCTCGATCAGCTCGTCGTCGGTGAGGTCGCGCCACTCCCCCACCGGCAGCCCCTTGAGGCTGACGTTCATGATGCGGATGCGCTCGAGCTTGGTCACCTCGAAGCCGAAGTGCTCGCACATGCGGCGGATCTGGCGGTTGAGCCCCTGCACCAGGGTGATGCGAAACACGAAGGGGGCCTCTCGCTTCACCTTGCACTTCTTGGTGACGGTGCCGAGGATGGGCACCCCGGCCGCCATGCCCCGGACGAACTCGTCGGTCACCGGCTTGTCCACGGTCACCAGGTACTCTTTCTCGTGATCGTTGCCCGCCCGCAGGATCTTGTTCACCAGATCCCCGTGGTTGGTGAGGAAGATGAGCCCCTGGGAGTCCTTGTCGAGGCGACCGATGGGGAAGATGCGGGTGCTGTGGTTGACGAAGTCGACGATGTTGTCCTTCTCCCCCGCCTCCGTGGTGCTGACGATGCCCACCGGCTTGTTGAGGGCGATGAAGACCAGGCTGTCGGCTTCGCGCGGCTCGATCACCTGACCGTTGACCTTGACCAGATCCCCGGCAAACACCTGATCCCCCACTCCGGCCCGCTTGCCGTTGATGAAGACGTTGCCCTGCTCGATGAAACGATCGGCCTCACGACGGGAGCAGATGCCGCTCTCGCTGATGTATTTGTTCAGGCGCATGGATTCATCGGCCAGCATGGGTCACCTCCCGGGTCGGATGGGCCTTGAGAATGGCAGGCTGGATCAGCCGCGCTGTGGTCGGGTTCGTCTGCATACAACTCCATGAAATAAGGGCCTGCGCCCTGCATGTTCGGCAAAAAACGCCGCTACAGTAGCACATTGCACGCGCCCGCGCCCGGCCCCGTCGCACCCTGGCTGCTGGCTCACAGGGGGTGCTGCCCCTGATGCAGCAGCAGGCCCCCCATTATCCAGCGTGCGGTGACGCCGCGGCCCTGATTGGGCTGCACCGCGCACTCCCCGCCTCTTTTCACTTCATGGTGCTCACTTCATGGGCCGGGCACCCGCCGCCGAAGATAGGGTGCGGCCTTCGGCAGATAGCCAGATGATCTAACGCTTGATATTTATCCAGCAAAAATGCATAAAAAGATTTTGGTCATCGCGAATTATCTGCTCTGACCCGCCGACGACGGGAAATGACACCCCCATCGGGGCGCAACAACGGGCCCCTTGAGCCCCGCGAACCCTGAAGACGGGCATGATCCCCTCTCTGGCAGGACGCCACTTTCATCATTCACGACAGGAGTTAAAGATGAGTCATTCCCTCTCCCAGGAGGCCTTCCTGGCCCAGGTCGCCAGCCGCAACCCTCACCAGCCCGAGTTCATCCAGGCCGTGAGCGAGGTGATCGCCTCCATCTGGCCCTATGTGGAGCGCCACCCC
The DNA here is from genome assembly GCF_019048585.1 of Aeromonas sp. FDAARGOS 1418. Taxonomy (NCBI): domain Bacteria; kingdom Pseudomonadati; phylum Pseudomonadota; class Gammaproteobacteria; order Aeromonadales; family Aeromonadaceae; genus Aeromonas; species Aeromonas sp. FDAARGOS 1418. The sequence goes on from NZ_CP077387.1 coordinate 3,809,377, forward strand.
CGCTACCTGCAACACGGCCTGCTGGAGCGACTGGTGGAGCCCGAGCGCCTGGTGCAGTTTCGGGTGAGCTGGGTGGATGACCAGGGCCGGGTGCAGGTGAACCGCGGCTACCGGGTGCAGCACAGCTCCGCCATCGGCCCCTTCAAGGGCGGCATGCGCTTCCACCCCTCGGTGGATCTCTCGGTGCTGAAATTCCTCGCCTTCGAGCAGACCTTCAAGAACGCCCTCACCACCCTGCCCATGGGCGGCGGCAAGGGGGGCAGCGATTTCGATCCCAAGGGCAAGAGCGAAGGAGAAGTGATGCGCTTCTGCCAGGCCCTGATGCTGGAGCTCTATCGCCACCTGGGGGCCAACACCGACGTGCCGGCGGGCGACATCGGGGTGGGCGGGCGCGAGGTGAGCTACATGGCGGGCATGATGAAGAAGCTCACCAACAGCGCCGAGTGCGTCTTCACCGGCAAGGGACTCTCCTTTGGCGGCAGCCTCATTCGTCCGGAAGCCACCGGCTACGGCCTGCTCTACTTTGTCGACGCCATGCTGGCCCATCGCGGCCAGTCCCTCGATGGCCTGCGGGTCTCGGTGTCGGGCTCGGGCAACGTGGCCCAATACGCCATCGAGAAGGCGATGGCCCTCGGCGCCCGCGTCATCACCGCCTCCGACTCCGGCGGCACCGTCTATGATCCGGACGGCTTCACCCCCGAGAAGCTGGCCCGTCTGATGGCGCTTAAAAACGAGCAGCGCAAGCGGGTCGCCGATTACGCCCATGAGCTCGGGCTCGAGTTCTTCAGCGGCCGCACCCCCTGGCACCTGACGACCGACGTCGCCCTCCCCTGCGCCACCCAGAACGAGCTGAATGCCGAAGATGCGGCGCAGCTTATTGCCAACGGCGTGCAGCTGGTGGCCGAGGGGGCCAACATGCCCTCCAGCGCCGCCGCCATCCGTCTCTTCCACGACGCCCGGGTGCTGTTCGCCCCGGGCAAGGCGGCCAACGCCGGCGGGGTTGCCACCTCGGGCCTCGAGATGAGCCAGAATGCCCAGCGCCTCTCCTGGACCCGGGAAGAGGTGGACGCCCGCCTCAAGGGGATCATGACCAGCATCCACGCCACCTGTGTCCGTTACGGTCAGGATGCTGACCATGTGAACTACGAAAGCGGCGCCAATATTGCCGGCTTCGTCAAGGTGGCCGACGCCATGCTGGCGCAAGGGGTCTGCTGAGCGCCTTGGCCCGGGGCTTACCCCTCAACACAACGGCAGCCCTCGGGCTGCCGTTGTGTTTGGTGCCTGGCGCGACTTCACACTCTCTTCACCCAGGCATGAAAGTCTCCCATCCGTTCCATCTCGCTGACGAGGATAACAAGATGACGATGAAAATAGGTGCCCTGCTGATCCTGGCCGGGCTCGGCTGCTTTGTGGCATTCAACCTGCTGGGCTCCACCCTCGATGCCCAGGGCTTCCTGCACGAGCCCTTTGCCCTGCTGCCCCTGGGCTATCTGCAGCTCTTCACCGGCATGGTGCTCACCGTGATCCCTCTGCTGCGCAAGGGGCGCACCAGGGAGCAATGACACAAACCGCAAGGTGCCAGGAACTCAGCAATAGCGGCTGATCTCGATGAGGTTCCGATCCGGGTCCAGGCAATAGACCGATTCGATGGGACCACAGGCACCGCTTTTCATCACTGGCCCCTCCACGATTTCGACCCCCTGGCTCGCCAGCTGGGCCATCACCTGATCCAGGGGCCAGCGGGTGATGAGGCAGAGATCCCCCGACCCCACCTGCGCCCGGTTGCGCACCTCGTCCCCCAGCAACTGCAAATTGATCTTCTGGTTGCCAAAGCGCAGCGCCCGGCGCCCCGCCCCGAAGGTGATGGGCTCCATCTTGAAGGCGCCGCTATAAAACGCCACCGCCCGCTCAATGTCGCTGACCGTCAATACCAGATGGTCGATATGACTTATCATGCTTGCTCCCTGTCATGGTGATTGCCGCACCATCATACCCAGTTCCCTTGGCAGAGACTGTGCCTTGGCCCGCAAAGCCCCCCCACCAAGCGGTTCCTTCAAGAACCGTGAACTTTGAATGCCCCTACTAGATTGACAAAAAGCCTCACATGGTGCCTTATCTTGATGCGAGCATCATACCGATACCCTTGAAATCAGTTCTAAGAAAAATAGAGGAACCGACATGTCTATCAAACCGATCAATTTCAGTGCCTCTTGTGTAAAAACATTATCAGCAGTTGAAGTTGATACATCACGATCCAATCAACATGAATTTAATGGGGTAGCTCAACTCAAACGATTATTCGGTGCCAATAAGGTAGAAATGTTGGCATCATTTTCCACTAGAGGCTCTGATGAAACAATTTGCTCAAAATTAACATGGTATGATGCAAGAGAATTACACCCAACCCGTTCAGAATATCGCCTTTATTTTCAAACCAATCCTGTCATGAGTCAAGCCAAGGCTGGTGACAATATAATAATTGGCTTTGACCCTAAAGGGAATATTCACTGCGAGCTAATTTCTCAAGGCAGCGTTGGATACCAAAAAACACCAAAATGGCTCATCTTAAAATAGATATCTTATACAATCATCAAGCACTTGGTCGGTCATGGCCCCCACCCTCTGACCGGCACTAATTTTTAGTTGACACCATATTAACAAGACTCAATTCTTCCCCACCTGAAATGTCTCCGTGACAGTCACTTTCATACAACCACCAGGATATAACATTTATCAGTCTCTCATGATCATGGCGTTTTTTTCCTTTTAAAGCACACTCCCAAATTGTCAGGCTTTTAATTCCTAGAGCTGTCCACTCATGAAGATGAGCCTGATCTCGCCTCTGATTTTCCTCAATCTTGTCCCTCCAGAAAGCCTCACGGCTACGTGGCCATTTAAACAGATGACACATATGCCCATGCCAGAAACAGCCATTTACCTCTATCACTGCTTTCCAACGTGGTAACCAGATATCGGGAGTGCCGGGTAAGCACCGATCATGAAGACGATAACGAAAACCAGCTTGGTGCAGAAGCTGACGGACTTGCATCTCCGGTTTGGTGTTGACGCTTTTGATGCCAGACATGAAACGGCTTCTAGTCTCTACATCCACAATATCAGCCATATAGAACCTCGTTTGAAGCTGATGATGGACACTGTGTTTTTTTACAGCTCCAGCATTCTCTCTGGGTAAAATGAGTGATAAGATTTCGACAACAGCAACACGCTCCAGATTTGGATATGAAACACTCAACAATGCCCGTTTACAACACCCCTGAAGAAGACCAAGCATTCTATGCCCAACGCCAGGCCGAAGATCGACGGCTGATGGAGAAGGTCCTCGACATCTACGATCAAAAACAAATTGCTGAAAAATTGCGCACGCAGGGCGATAACGAATGGACTCGTGAGTCACTGAATCGGTGGCTACATGGCAAGATCGAGCAAAAGCCACTGACCCATGCTGAAACCGAGATGCTAAAGGGGCTGATACCCTCTCCCCCCAAGCATCACGGTCACTACAATTTCAAATTTATTGACCTGTTTGCCGGTATCGGTGGCATTCGTAAAGGTTTTGAGGACATTGGTGGTCAATGCGTCTTTACCAGTGAATGGAACGAACAGGCTGTCAGAACTTACAAAGCCAACTGGTACTGTGACGAAACTGCACACAAATTCAATTCCGACATCCGTGAAATCACCATGCCGGACAATGACGATCGTGATTTTGTCTATGCCCACATAGATAAAGAAATTCCAGATCATGACGTACTGCTTGCCGGATTCCCGTGTCAGCCATTCTCATTGGCAGGTGTATCCAAAAAGAACTCTCTTGGACGCGCTCATGGATTTGAGTGCGAAGCTCAGGGAACCTTGTTCTTTGATGTGGCTCGTATCATTGATGCCAAAAGGCCAACAGCTTTTGTGCTTGAGAATGTAAAAAACCTGAAAAGTCATGACAAAGGCAACACATTCCGGGTAATCAAGGAAGCATTGACCGAGTTGGGATATTGGGTTGCAGACCTGGATGTCAATGGCTCAAAAGACCCTAAAATTATTGATGGGAAACATTTCACCCCCCAACACCGAGAGCGTATTGTTCTTGTCGGTTTTAGAAAGGACCTCGGTCTACATGAAGGCTTTACTCTGAATAATGTGGCAGCATTCTATCCTGAACAGAAAATTACTTTTTCAGATTTGCTTGAGCCTGAAGAACAAGTAGACCCCAAATACATTTTGACACCCAAGCTGTGGTCATATCTGTATGAATATGCCAAGAAGCACCAGGCTAAAGGCAATGGTTTTGGCTATGGTTTAGTCAATCCTGATAACCCCTCAACAGTGGCCAGAACCTTGTCCGCACGTTATCACAAGGATGGTTCTGAGATCCTGATTGATCGAGGGTGGGACATGGCGTTAGCAGAGACCGATTTCAATAATGAACAAAACCAACAGAATCGCCCCCGCCGTCTTACCCCCAGAGAGTGCGCAAGACTGATGGGGTTTGAGCAACCAGGAAAATACGATTTCAAGATACCGGTCTCTGATACACAGGCTTATCGCCAATTTGGCAACTCAGTTGTTGTGCCGGTGTTTGCAGCTGTCGCAAAGCTAATGTGGCCATTTTTGATGAAAGCAGAAAAAAAATAATAATGTAAATCGCGCCGGGATCAATACTGCCGGAAAATATTGTACATCCTGATGTCGGCGCGATTGATATAAATCATTTCAAGTAGCCTCTGTTTTTCCATAGCTCCCCTCTTTTTTCGCAGATCTCATCGTCGAAAAAAGTTCTGAAAGAAAGGACATTCGGCTCACTCTTATAGTCAGTCATATTGGAGTTTTTCAGGCTCTCTGGAACAACGAGACTGATACCTTGTGATTTCATATCTATAATCGCATTCTGTGCGATATTTTCATCAACGGTGGCGAGAAAGAGATCGCAGTTTCGAATTTCACCGCCAACCTGTTTCCATCGTTCCCGCAGAGTCGTCTTTGCACTAAGCACAAGGGTTTCGGTATGAGTTCGTGTGGTATCTTCGTAAAGAACCTGACTCGGAAGGATAAAATCGGGACGCTTTTTAGCCTCCAGTACAACTTGTTTATCGAATGGTATTCCCCCGTCTTTCATCATCATCTCGATGTGGTGTTCGAATGAGTATCCAGCACGGGACTTTCTCTGCTGGGCTGCGGATAAGAGCATCGCATCTATTTTCGGGAAGTTTAGAACGATAGCCCGGAGAGCCTTTTCGATGTCCACTTTAGCGGGGTCGTCCCCGAGAATAATCCGAATCAGCTCTATGGACCTGATTTTGATCTGAAGATCCTTGAAAATCTCATATTCTACATGCCGACTGATCGTCCGCAGGGCATCCCCTGGTTTATCCACCTTGTATGGATTTAGGTTATGAAGACCATTCTGGGTCAGATATTGCCTTCTAGCTGTCTGAGCAAGTTCAACTGTCGTCGGCATGTGCGAGTAGCGCGAAATGAGGGCTGGAAAAGATCCATCGAAGAATGTTCTGACCACTTCATCGATGAACGAAACAGCTTTTTCCTCCCTCTCCTTGCGGATGAAGGAGAGTACGAAAATTCCTGAGACAAAATCTGGAGCAAGCGAAAGTAGATTGTGAACGAATTCATATTCATCACTATCGGAGTCAACGACCATCGCGCGATAACGCCCGTCTCGTTTACCGATGATAAGCAGGGATGCAGGGGATGCGTCGCGGAACGGAGGCTTCGGGAGTCGAGTTAAATGGGTCTCTTCTTTTTTGCTCCTGTAGTTAACCAATCGGGCTATTTTGTTCTCTCCGACTGTTGGCCATTCGATTTCAATGAAAGCCTCATGGATCTCGGCAGCACCATCATCATCTCTGTTTTTTTTACTCAACCGAGGGAAAAAATCACTGTCCCTTTCTTCTACGTTGACATAGACCCCTCCCTGATGCTTATTCGGATGTCTGGCCCAGTCTCGGTCGTTCAGAGATAGTTTTTTGGCGAAGAGAGACTCGCTTTCATCCAGCAAAGTCTCAAGAAGCCCAGAGGGCTCTTCGGATTCGGAGAATAGATCGAACATGTATCCCGAGGTGTGATGTTTTTTAGTCATAACAGAATGATACAGAACGCTAAATTGTCCGTCCATAAGTGGGCTCAGAAAGAGCTTCAGCTTCTATCTGGGCTTATATTAATACTTCTTACAGTAATACCATCGCGTACCATTCTTGAACATTAGGTGGCGTCTCACTACTCCGATGCCGCCTTTTATGTGGAAAGAAGCGGCCAAATTGGCAGTTGGCTGAGCGACCTATCACAACAAGGCCCACCCACGGCGGGCCGCCTTCGTGTGGTCAGCAGGCAATCCGTTCTATGCGGCCACCGCTCAGTTTGAAGAAGGCATCCTGCGGCAGCTCCTGCAGCCAGGTGGTGGTGTAGTCCAGATCCACATAGGCGCCGCGCAGCATGGCGCCAAAGAGACCGTGAGAAACCACGATGGCCTGCTCGGCAATGTGCTCGTCCTCAAGCCATTGCCGGGCCCGGCGCTGAATGCTCTCAAAACTCTCGCCATGGGGGGCCCGCAGATACCAGTCCGGCTCCTCCAGATCCAGCTCGGGGTAGGCCGCCAGCAGCTCGGGCACCCGGCGACTCTCCCACTCCCCCATCCCTAGCTCCACCAGCCGCTCGTCCCAGATGATGCGCTCCTGGTCCAAGCCAAGCTGCTGACACACCCGCTCCGCCGTCTGCCGTGCCCGGCCGAGGGGGCTGGCGTAGATCGTCCAGTCGGTGGGCTCGGTCAGGAGCTTGGCCAGACGGGCCCCCATGGCGAGGGCCTGGGCTTCTCCCCTGGGGGTCAGCTCGGAGTTGCACCGCCCCTGCAACCGCAATTCGGCGTTGTAACGGGTCTGGCCATGGCGCAGCAAATAGAGGGTTCGAGACATGGTTTCTCCAGCAGAGTCAACGAGATAAGAAAACAAGGGGAAGATGATAACAGATGTACCGGGTCAACCAAGACCCGGAGGATGCAGGCTTGTGCTGACTCCTTGAGCGCATGGTCTGCGGCGATCGTGAAAGGGCGACAGGGGCTGCGCGCCTTTATCGCACAGGCGCCTTGTGCGCATTCCACACGCCTTCGCCACGGGCCCACCAGCGCCGTGGCAAACGCCCCATGCTCCCCTATCTTGTTGTTCAGACGGGATAAAATGGGGATGTGCCGGTTTATCGGTCACAGGATGGCGGCCAATGCCAGAAAAGACAGAGTTTTTGCTCTGATCCGGGGGCCATTTTGGTACGTATCTCTGGCTCACGACAGGGACGCCTGGTGTACAATCTGCCACCCGATTTCCCCTGACCCGGCCCAGGCTCAGGCCCTGATGTACCCCAGAGTAAATGAACGTGACCCCAACCCACCCCATGCTCGACAGTTATTACAGCCAGGATCTGGTGTTCTTCTCCATCCTGGTGGCGGTGCTCGCCTCCTACACGGCGCTGACCATGACCAGCCGGGTGAGCCAGAGCCGGGGACGGGCCGCCGTGCTCTGGCTAGCGGGGGGAGCCTTCGCCATGGGGCTCGGCATCTGGTCCATGCATTTTATCGGCATGCTCGCCTTCAACCTGCCCATCGCGCTGGGATACGATCTGACCCTCACCGGTCTCTCCCTGGTGGCGGCCATCGGCTCCTCGGCTTTTGCACTCTGGCTGGTGAGTCGTCCCCAGCTCCCCTGGCACCAGATCCTGTTCGGGGCCGTGCTGATGGGGGCCGGCATCGCCACCATGCACTACATCGGCATGGCGGCCATGAAGATAGCGCCCGGCATCCACTACCTGCCTGGGCTCTTCATCCTCTCCATCCTCATCGCGGTATTCGCCTCGGGTGCCGCGCTCTGGATAGCGTTTCGCCTGCGCAACAGCTCGCCCCGCGCCTTCTTCAGCAAGGCCCTCGCCTCCCTGGTGATGGGGGCGGCCATCATCGGCATGCACTACACCGGCATGGCGGCGGCCCAGTTCCCCGCAGAGAGCCTGTGCGGGGCCCTCTACACCGGTCTCAATACCCAGTGGCTGGCAACCGTGGTCATCATAGTGACCCTGGCGGTGTTCGCCATCGCCTTCGTGCTCTCCATGCTGGATGCCCACGCCGCCAGGCTCTCCACCTCCCTGCATCAGGCCCACGACGAGCTGCTCAAGCTGGCGCTCCATGACAGCCTGACCCGGCTGCCGAACCGGCTGCTGTTTGCCGATCGCCTGGAGCAGCGCATCCAGGAGTGCCAGCACAGCCAGCGCAGCTTCTCCCTGCTGTTTCTCGATCTCGACGGCTTCAAGATCATCAACGATGCCCACGGCCACCACACCGGGGATCTGCTGCTGGCCGAGGTGGCCCAGCGCATCACCGGCCTGCTCGGTGCCAGCGACACCGCCTCGCGCTTTGGCGGGGACGAGTTCGTGCTGGCACTGGCGCCGGGGGATGTGAGCCAGACCACGACCTTCGCCGAGCGGCTGCTGGCCACCCTGGCCCAGCCCTATGAGTGGGAGCACCACAGCCTGCACATCACCGCCAGCATCGGCATTGCCGTCTATCCCCAGGATGGCACCAGCCTGCACGAGCTGACCCTCAACGCCGATGCCGCCATGTATTACGCCAAGGAGCAGGGGCGCAACGACTACTACTACTTCGACAGCGCCATGAACGCCAACGCCCACCAGCAGTTCCTGCTGCACAAGGAGTTGCAACATGCCCTGGAGCGGGGGGAGCTGACCCTGCACTACCAGCCCAAATACTGTGCCCGCAGCGGCCAGGTGGTCGGAGCCGAGGCCCTGCTGCGCTGGCAGCACCCGGAGCATGGTGCCGTCTCGCCGGCCAGCTTCCTGCCGCTGGCGGAGAAGAGCAGGCTCATCATCCCCATCGGCAACTGGGTCATCGACGAGGCGTGCCGCCAGATGAGCGCCTGGCGGGCGGCGGGTCATCACGACTGGAGCGTGGCGGTCAATCTCTCCACCATCCAGCTCGCCAGCCCCGGGCTGCTGGAGGAGGTGCAGGGCGCCCTCGCCCGCCATCGGCTCGAGGCCCGTCACCTGACCCTGGAGATCACCGAATCCACCGCCATGCAGAAGGCCGAGGAGAGCCTCGCCATCCTCAACCGTCTGGCCGAGCTCGGCCTTGGCATCTCCATCGACGACTTCGGCACCGGCTACTCCAGCCTGCTCTACCTCAAGCGCTTCCCCGCCAACGAGCTCAAGATTGACCGGGGCTTTGTCACCACCCTGGAGCGGGGAGGCGACGATGCCCCCATCATCGCCGCCATCATCGCCTTGGGTCAGGCCCTGGAGATGCGCATCGTGGCAGAGGGGGTGGAAACCCCGGAGCAGCGCGACCTGCTGACCGAGCTGGGCTGCGACACCTTGCAGGGCTACCTGCTCGGGCGCCCCATGACCGGGGAGCAACTGCTTGTCCACTGCGCTCCCGAGACTCCCCAACGGGTGCTGGAAGATGTGCTTGTCTGACAAGCAGGTGAGGCGCTGCGCCCATGTCGCCAGGGTCATCACCAGCCCGATTGCGTCCCTTCACGACTCAAGGTAGTCTGCTGCAAGACTCGAATGCCCCTTTATCTTGCCGGGCGCATCGAGCGCCCCCATGGCAGATCACCCGTTCAGAGGAGCCACATCCATGGCCAGATACCAGTTCTTCAGCGTCCCCGCCTCCCGCCGTCAGCAATATACCTATGTCGACATGGCCTCCCCCACCTTCCTCACGGAGAAGGAGGCGCTGCTGACACAAGGGTTCGAGGTGGAAGAGGATTTCATCGACGCGGCCACTCCCCGCGAGGCGGTTGAGAAGTACAGTTCCGGTTTTCTCTACGTAGCGGACGAGATAGGCAAGTCAGACGAGGCCTATGCGGCGGCAACGGCGTTGCTGGAGATGGGCAATAAGATCCTGGGCCGCAAGGCGGGCTGAGCAAGGCGGGCCGCCGGGACGATACCCCCGATGGCCCGCAGGCAGTCAGCGTTGGGGGTGCTGGCGGAGCATCTCCACCAGCTCCTCTTCACTGCCGGGTTCATGGGCAAGCTGCAGGCTGGGGGCGGCGCCCCCCATCAGCATATAAACGTGAGTGCTGCAGTGATCGTAGTGATACCACTTACCGTCGATACAGACGTCGGTATAGCATCTCGGGTCCCTCTTGAGTTCCATACGCACATCCTTATGTGTCATTCACCAACATCACTCTTGACCGTAAAATAAGGGACCTAAGTCCCCCTTGACCTGGATCAAGGGTGGTGACGGGCAGAAGCGGGCAGTGGCCGGATCTGGCCGGGGCGGGATGCCGCCAGCCTGGATGACAGAGCCCGCCAACCGGCCCCAGCCAGGCAACAGCACAACAAAAACGGCGCCCGAAGGCGCCGTTTTTCATGTCCGTCATTTGACCGACGAGGAACAAGCCGCTGGCTTATTCGTCTTCCAGGTAGGCGTAGCCTTGCAGACCCAGCTCCAGCTCGTCGAGCAGGGCCTTGCGGGTCTCGTCGTCCAGCGCCGGGTGGGAGACGATGCGCTGGTAGTTCTCGCGGATCACGGACGGGTCGATGTTGACGTAACGCAGCAGTTGGTCGACGGTGTCGCCACGCACCACGTTGCGGATGTCCATCTTGCCTTCTTCATCCAGCCACACTTCCGCGCAGTGGGTGTCACCAAACAGGTTGTGCAGATCCCCCAGGATCTCCTGATAGGCACCCACCAGGAAGAAGCCGACGTGGCACTCTTCGTCTTCACCGTAGACCGGCATCGGCAGGGTGCTTTCCACCCCCAGACCGTCGACGTAGTGCTCCACCTGACCGTCGGAGTCACAGGTGATGTCCATCAGGATGCCGCGGCGGGTGAGCGGACGCTCGAGGCCGGCCAGCGGCATCACCGGGAACACCTGACCGATACCCCAGGCATCCGGCAGGGACTGGAACAGGGAGAAGTTGGCAAAGCACTTGTCAGCCAGTTTCTCGGAGAGCTCGTCGGCCAGGGCGCGGTGGTTGCGGTTGACCGGGTTCAGCAGTTCCTTGAGCGCCAGACAGGTGTTCTGGTGCAGCATCTCGGCCCAGGCACGTTGCTCCAGGTTCAAGAGGCCCATGGTGTACTGGGCGTTGACGTCACCGAGATCCGCCACGGAGTCGTGGAAGATCTCCAGCAGGGAGGGATCTTCCCCGCGCAGGTCCAGCCAGCCTTTCCACATGTTCTGCAAAATGGTGGGCGCGTCTTCGTCCGGGGCGCTGATGTCGTTCACCTCCACCCCTTCGGCACCAATGATGTTGGTGACCAGCACGGCGTGGTGCGCAGTCAGGGCACGGCCGGACTCGCTGATGATGGTCGGGTGCGGCAGGTCGAACTCGCGGCACACATCGCCGATGCCCCAGACCACGTTGTTGGCGTACTCGGAGAGGCTGTAGTTCGCGGAGCAGTGGCTCTGGGAACGGGTGCCCTCGTAGTCCACACCCAGGCCGCCGCCCACGTCCACCACCTCGACCTTGGCGCCAAGACGGCACAGCTCGGCGTAGAAGCGGCCGCACTCGCGGATGCCGCCCTGGATGTCGCGGATATTGGCGATCTGGGAGCCCAGGTGGAAGTGCAGCAGTTGCAGGCAATCCAGCTTGCCGAGGCTGCGCAGACGCTCCACCAGCGCCAGGATCTGGGAGGCGGAGAGACCGAACTTGGACATGGAACCGCCGCTCGATTCCCACATGCCGGAGCCGGTGGACGCCAGACGGGCGCGCACCCCGATGTTGGGCTTGATGTTGAGACGAGCTGACTCGTCCAGCACCATTTCCAGCTCGGAGGGCTTCTCCACCACGATGTAGACCTTGTGGCCCATCAGGTTGCCCAGGAGGGCGTGGCGGATGTATTCGCGGTCCTTGTAACCGTTGCAGACGATCACGGACCCTTGCTCATGATGATGGGACAGCACGGCCAGCAACTCGGGCTTGGAGCCCGCTTCCAGCCCAAGCCTCGGCTTGTCGCTGTAGGACTGACTGATGGTCTCGATGACGCGGCGCTGCTGGTTTACCTTGATCGGGTAAACGCACAGGTAATCCCCTTCATAGCCTGACTTTTCGATGGCCTGACCGAAGGCGTTGAACAGCGCATCGACCCGGCTCTTGAGGATGTCGGGGAAACGCAGCAACACCGGCGTGGTCAGCCCGGACTGGCGCAGTTGCTCGATGGCCTCGGACAGCACGATCTGAGCCTCGGGGCGAGACTTGTCGGGAGAGACGGTCACATGACCGGCGTCATTGATATTGAAAAAACCCGCACCCCAGTAGGGAACGTTGTAGACCTTCAAGGAGTCCTTGCTGGACCAGTTAGTCATGGGCTATGCCTCGCAAATGAGCGGCCGTGGGCCGCCTTCGTTACCCTCAATCACATCCAGACCATTGATTGCAAAATGCGGCAAGCCAGAGCGGCCTGCTGACGTTGGACCCGCAACGGAGCATGCTCCGCCACATCCTGTTCATTGCACATCGCGGCAAGCCAAGGCTGCCTGGTGGATCTTGGGAAGTAACGAGTCTTGATGTGGGGCTGGTGGCTTTACATCAAGCTCAACGGTATGCGGTAACACCTTGCCGGCGTACCGCGGTACTTTGATGACAATCGGCATCAGCCACGCCGTTTGTTCATCATTCGGCAGCCATCCCGACGGACAGGAGAGGGTTTCAAGGAAGAGAAGGGAAGACGTCAGCACGCATCGTGTTGATGGACGACAACCACTACGACCCGCTCAACGCCAGTGACCGCCCATGACAAGGGAGATGATGAGCCCGAAGCCCACTCGGTCAGCTGAAAGATGAGAGTCCGTTGTTCTCCCTGATACCGGAGCCTAACCGGTATTAAAGAAACCATTCCCCAGCAGTGTCTGTCGTTTCTGCGTGCCTCGCCCTATAGGCGTCATGATCCTGCGGGTCTGGCGGACACGGCCTGCGCAGGGTTGCCCTTGGATCGGCGCGGAGTGTACACACTTACCGCAGCCAGTGACAATAAAAAATCGTGTTAAAAAACGGGTTTTCATCGGGGGGCAAAATCTCGCTGCCAGCAAGGCGGGCTCTGGGATGGCGGGGGATGGGAGTGCGTGGGCGAGGCGATGAAAATAACCAACACGTCACGCTTTTTGGATCACCCCTTGCCAGCGCTGGGCCGAGGGGAAATTCAGCTTTTTCGCAATTGCTTAACCAGTTTTCATTTTGGAATTTTTATGCAAACTGCCGAGCAATGATCCCCGCCCCTCCCCTTCGATGGCCCTCCCCTCCCCTCCCCCACAAAGTCATCAAAAACTGCGCTGACGCAATAAGCGGCGCCGCCGTCTTGGCCACAATGACTCCTCTTTCGTGACCCGAGGCTTGCCCATGAACACCCTGCTTTCGCGCTTTCTCCACTACCTCACCTTTCATACCCGTTCCGATGCGACCAATCCTGACTGCCCCAGCAGCGAGGGACAGCGCCTCTTCGCCCGGGCCCTGTGCGACGAAATGACGCAGATGGGGCTGAGCCAGGTCACCCTGGACGAGCATGGCTACCTCACCGCCTGCCTGCCGGGCAACCAGCCGGATGCCCCCGCCATCGGGCTCATCGCCCACATGGACACCGCCGATTACGAGGCCGAATGCGTCGTTCCCCAGATAGTCGAGAACTATCAGGGGGGCGATATCTGCCTTGGCAAGGGAGACGAAGTGCTGGCCATCCGCCAGTACCGCTTCCTGAAAAACTACCTGGGGCAGGATCTCATCACCACCGACGGCACTACTCTGCTGGGGGCCGACGACAAGGCGGGCATCGCTGAGATCCTCACTGCCGTGGAATACCTGCAAGCTCACCCCGAGCTCCCCCGTGGCGATGTCTGGGTCGGCTTTACCCCGGACGAGGAGATAGGGCGCGGTGCCGACCGCTTCCCGCTGGACCGCTTCCCGGCCAAGTGGGCCTACACGGTGGATGGCGGCGAGCTCGGCGAGCTCGAATGCGAGAACTTCAACGCCGCCAGCGCCACGGTGCGCATCACAGGCAACAACGTCCACCCCGGCACCGCCAAGGGCAGCATGATCAACAGCCAGACCCTGGCCGCCCGCTTCCATGCCGCCATGCCCGCCGAACAGACCCCGGAGTGCACCCAGGGGTATGAGGGCTTCTTCCACCTGGCCCGGATGGAGGGCACGGTGGAGGAGACCACCCTGCACTACCTCATCCGCGACTTCGACGATGACTGCTTCGCCGCCCGCAAGGCCCAGCTAAAGGAGCGGGTCGCCTCCCTGCAGCTGGACACCCCCAAGGCGCGCATCACCCTGGAGATAGCGGACAACTACCGCAACATGCGCAGCCAGATAGCACCCCATCCCCACATCGTCGAGCTGGCCAAAGCCGCCATGGAGGCCGCCGACGTGGTGCCCAAGATCAAACCCATTCGCGGCGGCACCGACGGCGCCCGGCTCTCCTTCATGGGGCTGCCCTGCCCGAACCTGTTCACCGGCGGCCACAACTTCCACGGCAAGCACGAGTTCATCCCCCTGCAATCCATGGAAAAAGCGGTCGCCACCCTGGTGGCGCTGGTGCGCCTCACCTCTGCCTGGCGGGCTGAGTAAGGGGGCAAGGACGGGGTTCGCCCCGTCATCAAACCGTCACCCAACCGACACACGAAAGGCACGCAGGGACGTCAAGCTGGGGCAAAGTTCAGCGGAGCCTTGCCCATGTTCGACGTCGATACCCTGTTGGGGCAGCACCTGCCCCGCCTCGCCAGCCAGCCCCTCCTCCGTCCCCTGATGAGGCAGGGGCTGCGCTGGTTGCTGCACGAGGAGGCCTTCACTCGCTTTGCCGCGCGCCATCCCCACCTGCGCGGTCTGGACTTCGTCGAGCAGGCCCTCACCGAGCTCCACTTCGACTACCGGGTGAGCGAGGCCGAGCTCGAGCACATTCCTGCCAGCGGCAGGGTCATTCTTGTCGCCAACCACCCCATCGGCTCCCTGGACGGGCTGGCCCTGCTGCGCCTCATCGGGCGCATCCGCCCCGACGTCAAGATAGTGGCCAACCAGGTGCTGGCCCAGCTCGCGCCGCTGCGCCCTTTGCTGCTGCCGGTAGACAACCTGGGGGGCAAGACCGACAGACAGGCCATCCTCGCCATGAACGAACACCTTGCCGCCGACGGGGCCCTGGTTATCTTCCCCGCAGGCGAGGTCTCCCGCCTCGGCCCCAAGGGGGTGAAGGATGGCCCCTGGCAGGCTGGCTTCATCAAGCTGGCCCAACGCACCCGAACGCCCCTGGTGCCCATTCACCTGGGAGGGCGCAACAGCCTCTGGTTCTATCTCGCCTCCTGGCTCAACAAGCCCGCCTCCGCCCTGCTGCTGGTACGCCAGCTGTTTCGCCAGCAGGGGCAGACGCTGCCTGTGACCATAGGGGCGCGCATTCCCCTCGCCAGTTTTCAGGAGCTGCCGGCCAAGACGGCGGCCCGGCTGGTGCGCGGCCACCTCTACCGAATCGCTCGGGGCAAGGCGGGACGGTTGCAGACCGAGGCCCCCATCGCCCTGCCGGAGGATCGCCGCCTGCTGAAACAGGCCATCGACGGGTGCGAGCTGCTCGGCCAGACCCCGGACGGCCAGCGCATCCTGCTCTATCGTCGCCACGAGCAGAGCCACTCGGTGATCCTGCGCGAGCTGGGGCGCCTGCGGGAGATTGCCTTTCGGGCGGTGGGGGAAGGCTCGGGCAAGCGGCGGGATCTCGATGCCTTCGACGATGACTATCACCATCTCATCCTCTGGGATCCCGCCCGCCTCGACATCATCGGCGCTTACCGTTTCGCCCCGGTGGCCGAACGGCTGGCCAGCAAGGGGCTGGATGGCCTCTACAGCCACACCCTGTTCGGCTTCGAAGAGAAGCTGCTGCCCCGGCTGGAACAGGCCATCGAGCTTGGCCGCAGCTTCATCCAGCCCGCCTACTGGGGCAAGCGGGGGCTCGATTACCTCTGGTTCGGCATCGGGGCCTATCTGGCCCGCTATCCCCAATACCGTTACCTGTTCGGGCCCGTCACCCTCTCCGGCAGCCTGCCGCCAGCGGCCAAGGATCTGCTGGTGAGCTTCTATCGCCAGCACTTCGCCCCCGCCCTTGCCCTCGCCCCTTCCCGCCGCCCCTATCCCGCCACGCCGACGCTGTTCGAGGGGCGCGATTACGGGGACGACCTCAAGGTGCTCAAGGCCGGGCTCGACAACCTGGGCTGCGCCATTCCCACCCTCTACAAGCAGTACGCCGAGCTGTGCGAGCCGGGGGGCGTGCAGTTCATGGACTTTGGCATCGACCCGGACTTCAACCACTGCATCGACGGCCTGGTGTGGGTGGACGTGAGCCGCATCAAGCCCCACAAGCGGGCCCGCTATATCGGCCTCCCCGCCGGGGAAGCGCTGGCCACCTCTGGCGACCGTTGACCGGGCGCAGCAACGAAAGAGGGAGGCCTGCGCCTCCCTCTTTCACATCATGGGTGATGCCGCCTACTCGGCTGCGGGTTTGCGATCCGCATGGCCGAGATCCCGCTCCGGGGCGATGACATCCCGTACCCGCTGCTTGATCTCCTTGGCCTCGGGGAAGCCCTCGTCGGCTACCCTGTCCCACACCAGTACCCCGTCCACCAGGATGCGAAACTCCCCCTTGCTGGCGGGCACCAGGGCCACCTCGCCTAGTTCGCCGTCGAAGGTGGAGAGCAGCTCCTGGGCGAGCCAGGCGGCCCGCAGCATCCAGCGGCAGAGGGTGCAGTAACGGATTTCGATGCGCGGTTTCGCGAGGGGCAAATGGGTGTCTGTCATGGGGTGACTCCGTGAAAATCGGTCAACCAGTGGCGAGCGATGCGCTGCATGGTGGCCTGGGGCAGTTCGTGAAGGCCCGGGGTGGATGCCTGATGGGCCAGTTGGTGCACCCCTTCGATGATCTCCGCCAGCACCAGGTAGACATATTCGCCGATGACGGCGCCGTGGACGAAGTTGACCGCCTCCCCCCGGTTGAGCAAAAAGATGGTGCTGCCGTCCGGCCGGGTCAGGGCCAGCACATGGGGACACACCTCCTCGCTCGGCCAGGGCAGCTGGGCGAGGCTGAAGGCGAATTCGTCGTCGGCGGAGGTGACCGAGGCCAGCATGGCGCCGGGGCGCAGGGCCTGCAGATCGGTGATGTCGAGGGAGCCGTTGCCGGTGGAGCAGATCACCAGCTCGGCGCGGCCCAGGGCCTCGGCCTTGTTCACCAGCTTGAAGCCGTGGGAGAGCGCCTCCACCTGGCGCAGGGCATCCGTCTCCACCAGCTCCAGATGCAGGTTGCGACAGCGCAGTTCCCGGGCGATGCTGCGCCCCACCTTGCCATAGCCGAACAGGGCGGCCTGGCAGACGTTGAAGGTACGCCTCAGGGTACGCGCGAGGGACTCCGCGGAGTAGACCACACTCAGGCCGATCTGGATATCTTCCGCCTGCTTGAGGGGGCTGCGGGCCACCGAGATGACGGGGGCCGCCAGGGACTCCTGTTCGTAGCGCTGATGGCCGTTCTCGGTCATCTCCACCACCCCGATGAAGCGGGCGCCAAAGTGCTCGGCCAGTACCGCCTGGCTCTTGGCGAAGTAGCCGCCGATGTCGAGGATGATGAGCCGCTCGTGAGACATCACCAGAGGGGCAATCTGGGCGATCACCTCACCGGGATCCGAGGTCCAGTGGCGATTGAGGGGCAGCACGGGGTAGTGCTGCTGGGCCCAGGCCAGCGTCGGCCCGTGCACGGACTTGGGTTTGGGCAGGATGGCACCGACCCGGCCCACCCGATCGAGCACCTGGATGAAGTCGGGTCTGTCGGGAAGCAGGTGGGTCACCAGCAGGATGCAGAGATCCCCAAGACATCCCTGTTCGGTGAAATGGCGAAAAAACAGATGCTCAGATCCCTGACTGCGCAACTGTGGCCTCCTTAGCGTGCCGCGGGAAAGCAGGCAAACAGAACCCGGCATAGCCGGGTTCTGTGTGTATCCAGATAATTGAAAATCCTTTTTATCCGAAAGCACCATGGGTCTCAATCTTTATCTGTCCAGACTTTGACAAGCCCATCAATTTCTAAGGTAATAGCCTGTTTTTCATGCAGAAATCAGTAAAGTGACGCCTCTGGCCATACCCACCACAGACTCACTCCGGCACCAACGGCCGCCACCAGGATCAAGAGCCCCCAGCGAGAGAGTCCCGGGCGCCCGTGCAGGGCACGTTCCAGCAGCGGCAACAGCCAGACCGGCAGCAGCACCAGCAGGGGCACTTCCACGTACTGCCAGGCGAGCATCTGCACGAAGGCGAGTGAAAGCCCCAGGGCAGCCGGGGTCACCTTGACCCCTGCAAAGGCGCCGAGCAGGGCACGGAATCCGGCAAACGCGGCCAGGGCCCCCGTCAGCTGGGCGATGAGCAGGCTGCCATCGATGCCGATGACCAGCGCCAGCCAGATGAAGGCCAGGGCGAAGCCGAGCCCCTCCTCGCTGTCACCACGCCAGCTCGTCCAGCCAGACCAGAGGATGGCGGGCAGCAGGGCCAGCCAGATCCCGGGCTCGCTCGCCAGCACGGAGGCCAGCCCCTGCCACCACACCAGGGCGCCCAGCACCCCGAACAGCGCGAGGGCGATCCCCTTGCTGGTACCCTGGGTCAGGGCGGGCACCAGCAGGGTCAGCGGCAGCCACTGCCACGCCTTGACCGGCAGGCCATAGGCACCGCCCAGCAGGCAACCCACCAGCCAGATCCCCAGGGCGCCCCACAGATAGCCCAGCCGCGGCCAGCGCCACGACAGCAAAGCGGCCCCTAAAGGAGCCGCCAGGGTTTGAAGCAGGAGTGCTGCGCCCATTACTTGCGCACGCCTTCAACGAACAGGTTGATGGTCATCTCGTCAGGGATGTTCGGCACCATGTAGTTCACGCCGAACTCGCTGCGCTTGATGGTGGTGGTGGCGTTGAAGCCGCTGCGGTAGCCGCCCCAGGGATCCTTGCCTTCGCCGATGTGGACCAGGTCGAAGGCCACGTCCTTGGACACGCCGTGCAGGGTCAGGGTGCCCTTGAGTACGCCTTTGTCCTTGGTACCTTCATAGCCGGTGCTGACGAAGGTCATCTTGGGGTACTGCTTCACGTCCAGGAAGTCGGGGCTGCGCAGGTGCTTGTCGCGGGCCTCGTGGTTGGAATCCACGCTGGCGGCATCGATCTCGAAGCTCGCCTTGGCCGCCGCCGGGTTGGCGTCGTCCATGCTGAAGGTGCCACTGAAGGTGTTGAACCGGCCGACCAGTTCGGAGAAGCCGAGGTGGCCCACCTTGAACTGGACTGTGGTGTGCGCTGCATCGACATCGTAATCGGCAGCCATCAGGGGAGCCGCCATAAACAGGCAGGAGGCCAGCAGGGCCTTGGTCATTTTCATTCCGATCGTTCCTTCATTGGGGGTTCACAACGGTGTCCAAAATGCTAACCTCCTATCGAGAATAGATAATCATCGATTTATTAAAATAATTATCAACCGAGAGTGGAATATGGATCAGATAGCCGCCATGCGCACCTTCATCAAGGTGGTGGAGTGCCAGAGCTTCACCAAGGCCGCCCATCAGCTCGGGATCTCGGTCGCCATGACCTCCAAGCTGATGCAGCAGCTCGAGGAGTCCCTCTCCACCAGGCTGCTGTCGCGCACCACCCGCCAGGTCAATCCCACCGAGGCGGGCCAGTTCTACTACCAGCGCTCCCTGGCCCTGCTGGCGGAGCTGGAAGAGACCCACAGCCAGCTCACCCACAACAACCAGCAGCCCCAGGGCACCCTCAAGCTCTCGGTGCCCATGGATTTCGGCTACCTGCACCTCTCCCCCGCCCTGCCGCTGTTTCGCGAGCGCTACCCGGACTTGAAGCTCGAGATTGAGTACAGCGACCGGCGGGTGGCCCTGGTGGAGGAGGGGTTCGATCTGGCCCTGCGCATCGGCAACCTGCCGGACTCCTCCCTGGTGGCCAAGCCGCTCGCCATGATGAAGATGGTGGTGTGCGCCAGCCCCGACTACCTGGCCCGCCGGGGCAGGCCGAAGACCCCGGAGGATCTCAAGCAGCACGACTGCCTCATCTACACCCTGACCCAGCCGGACTGGGTCTTCAAACGGGATGGGGAGGAGCACAGCATTCGCCCCCAGGGACCCCTTCGCGCCAACAACGGGGTGGCCCTGACCCGGGCCGCCTGCGACCACCAGGGCATCATCTTGCAGCCCACCTTCATCGTGGGGGATGCGCTGCGCTCGGGGGCGCTGGTCCCCTTGTTGCTGGAGTGGGAGAAGGGGCAGGTGGGGCTCTATGCCCTCTATCCGCACCGCCGTTTCGTGTCGGCCAAGGTGCGCTGCTTCATCGAATTCGTGCAGGAGCGCTATCTGGCGCCCCACTACTGGGACAGGGAGACCTGAGCCCGGGCTCAGGGGGTGGGCACCAGCTCAGCCACCAGCAGGTGATCCTGCTGGCTCATCTGCCAGCGTGGCAGACGCTGGCGCAAGGCGGCGAGCTCGGCCTCCCCCAGCGCATAGGGCAGGGTGACGTGCAGGCAGTGGCAATCCAGCATGGCCGCCAACTGCATCATCAGGGCGAGGTTTGCCTCGTCGCTCTTGTGCTTGTTGATGCGCTTGCCGAGCTCGTGGCGAAAGTGGGTCTCGGGATCCTGGGTCATCGCCTGCCAGCCGTAACCAAAGAGCGGGATGAAGGCGCTGACGATGCCAAGGGCGGTGAGGGGCCGTTTGGGCGGGTGATAGAGGGCGTTGAGATCCAACAGGATGGGGCTTTGATGGGGCTCACGACTGCCGGATAAAATAGTATTGCTCATTGGATTACCCTGTTGATTCCTCTAGACTTCGCCGCATATTTGACCTGACATGCCAACGAGGTGCTGATGCTAAGCGATATCGAGATCTCCCGCCAGTCCCCCCGCCTGCCCATCGCCGAGGTGGCAGCACAGCTCGGCATAGCGGCCGCCCATCTCCACCCCCACGGCCATTACAAGGGCAAACTCGACCTCGCGCTGCTCCATCACGCCCCCACCCGCGAGCCCGGCAAGCTGGTGCTGGTGAGCGCCATCACGCCCACCCCCCTTGGGGAGGGCAAGACGGTCACCACGATCGGCCTCTCCATGGGGCTCAACCACATCGGCCAGGCCAGCATCGCCACCATTCGCCAGCCGAGCCTCGGCCCCGTCTTCGGCGTCAAGGGGGGAGCCGCCGGAGGCGGCATGGCCCAGGTGGTGCCGATGGAGGAGATGAACCTGCACCTCACCGGGGATTTTCACGCTCTCACCGCCGCCCACAACCTGGCCTCTGCCGCCCTCGATGCCCGCCTGTTCCATGAACGCAAACTCGGTGACCAGTTCAGCGCCAGAACCGGTCTGGCGCGGCTCGATATCGACCCGGCCAACATCCTCTGGCCCCGCACCCTGGACATGAACGACCGGGCGCTTCGCCACCTCACCCTCGGCCAGGGCGGCGCTGCCGATGGTGTCGAGCGCCCCGATCGCTTCATCATCACCGCCGCCTCCGAGCTGATGGCCATTCTGGCCCTGGCCAGGGATCTCAAGGACTTGCGCGCGCGTATCGGCCGCATCCAGCTCGCCCTCGACCAGCGCGGCCAGCCCATCACCGCCGAGCAGCTGGAAGTGGCGGGGGCCATGACGGTGCTGCTCAAAGACGCCCTCAAGCCCACCCTGATGCAGACCACGGAGCAGACCCCTGTGCTGGTCCACGCCGGCCCCTTTGCCAACATCGCCCACGGCAACTCCTCCGTCATCGCCGATCGCATGGCGCTGGGTCTTGCCGACTATGTGGTGACCGAGGCAGGTTTTGGCTCCGACATGGGGCTGGAGAAGTTCTTCAACATCAAGTATCGCCAGTCCGGCCTCGCCCCCGCCTGCGTGGTGCTGGTGGCCACGGTGCGCGGCCTCAAGGCCAACAGCGGCCTGCTCGACATCCGGCCGGGCCAGCCGCTGCCGGCCAGCCTGCAAGGGGAAGATCTGCCCACCCTGACAGCGGGGTGCGCCAACCTCGCCTGGCATATTCACAACGCCCGCCGTTACGGGGTGCCCGTGGTGGTCGCCATCAACCGCTTCCCCACCGACAGCGATGCCGAGCTGGCCCTGCTGGAGGCGGCGGCGCGCCAGGCCGGTGCCTGTGGGGTCGCCCTCTCCCGGGCCTTCACTGATGGTGGCGCGGGTGCGGCGGATCTGGCTCACGCCGTGGTGGCGGCCTGCAAGCAGCCCAGTGAGGTCAGGCTGCTCTACCCCGATGAGATGAGCCTTGCCGCCAAGCTCGCCACCCTGGTGGAGTGCGGCTATGGTGGCCGGGGCGTCACCCTCTCGGACAAGGCGCGCCAGCAACTGGCCAGACTCTCGGCAGAGGGCCAGGATCACCTGCCCGTCTGCATGGCCAAGACGCCGCTCTCCATCAGCCATGACCCGGCCAGGAAGGGCGTGCCGACGGACTTCGAGGTGCCCATCGAGGAGGTGAAGCTCTGCGCGGGGGCAGGCTTCGTCTATGCCCTGGCAGGCCCCATCATGACCATGCCGGGCCTGGGCAGCCTGCCGGCCTATCGCCATATCGACATCGACGATGACGGGGAGATTGTCGGCCTGAGCTGACGTGCTGGCTGGCAGCCTGCCGTCCCTGAACACCATATCGACATCAACGATGACGGCGACATTGTCGGCCTGAGCTGACGTGCAGGCTGGCAGTCTGCCGTCCCTGAACACCATATCGACATCGACGATGACGGCGACATTGTCGGCCTGAGCTGACGGCGCCCAGGTCCAGCCAGAAACAACAAGGCCCCGCCAATCGGCGGGGCCTTCTGCGCTGTGCCGGGTGGCAGCAAGACTCAGAGGGTGAAACGCTGGGTCATATGGTGCAGGGTATTGGCCAGCTTGCTCAGCTCGACACAGGCCTGGGCGGTCTGCTGCGCCCCCTGGGCATTCTCGTCGGCGGCGGTGTGGATCTTGACGATGCTGCGATTGAGCTCCTCGGTGACCGCGTTCTGCTGCTCGGTGGCGGTGGCGATCAAGGTGTTCATGTCGGTGATCTGGGTGACGGCACCGTTGATGCTGTCGATGCTGCTCCCCGCCTCCCGCGCCAGCTCCACGCTCTCCTGCATCTGCTGACGGCTCAGTTGCATGGCGCTGCCCGCCTCGGCGGTACGCTCCTGCAACACCTCGATCATCTTGCTGATCTCGGCGGTGGACGCCTGGGTACGCTGGGCCAGACTGCGCACCTCGTCTGCCACCACCGCAAAGCCACGGCCCTGCTCGCCGGCCCGGGCCGCTTCGATGGCCGCGTTGAGGGCCAGCAGGTTGGTCTGCTCGGCGATGCCGCGAATCACGTCCAGCACCATGCTGATGCTGGCGCTGTCGGTCTCAAGTTGCTGCACCACGCTCCCGGCCTGCTCTATCTGGCGGGAAACCTGCTCTATGCTGCCGATGGCGCTGCGCACCACCTGGTTGCCCTGGGTGGAGGTGCGGGAAGCCTGCTTGGCCGCCCCCATGGCGTCCGTGGTGTTGCGAGCCACCTCATTGACCGTGGACTGCATCTCGTTCATGGCGGTGGCGACCTGAGAGACCTCTCCCTGCTGGCTTGCCATGCCTTTGGCGGACTGCTCGGAGATGGCGCTCACCTCCTCTACCGCGCTGCTGAGCTGGCTCACCGAGCCGGAGATTTCGCTCACCAGCTCTGCCAGTGCCCCCTGCATCCGGTCGATGGCCGACCCCAGCTGACCCAGCTCGTCGCGGTTGAAGCGGTTGCCGCGGACCCACTCCTGCAGCTCGCCCCGACCGAGATCCCCGCTCGCGATGCGCTGGGCCTGACGGGCCAGCATGATGAGCGGGTCGCGGATCTGACGGGTCAGCACCACGGAGAGGGCGACAACCAGGGCCAGGCCGATCACCAGGGCCAGGGTCACACTCAGCTTGGCGCTGTCAAAGGCGGCGATCACCTCGGCGCGGGAACCCACGGAGTAGCCGTGGTTGATGCGGATGAGATCCCCCACCGACTTGCTCAGGGTGGTGTAGAGGGTGACCCCCTCCCCCATGAAGAGGTGCCGGGCTTCGGCCATCTGTCCCGAGTCCTGCATCTGCCGGATGCGCTGGTGCAGGGCGACATATCGCTCCCAGTCCGCCTTGACGATGTCAAAGGCGCGGCGCTCCTCCCGATCCTCCGCCCAGATGGTGCCATCGTGGGCCACTATCTGGCGCGCAGCCTCTTGCAGGCTCTTCTCGCTCTCGTTGCGATAGCGGGCCTTCTGCTGGGCATCGTCCGCCACCAGGAAGACATCCAGTTCGTAGCGGCGCAGGGCATTGATGGTCTCGCCGAGGGTGCTGGTGCGCACGACGGCGGGCAGGATACTGTCGGTAAAGCCGATGGCGGCGCGGTTCATCTTGCTGAATTCAAACAGCGAGAAGCCGCCGATAAAGGCCATCATCAGGCCGAGTACGGCAAAGCCGGCGGTAAGTTTTTTGCCTATCGTCATGGTGTTCATGGCATGTCCTGCATGGGGAAAACAA
Organism: Aeromonas sp. FDAARGOS 1418; assembly: GCF_019048585.1. Classification (NCBI taxonomy): domain Bacteria; kingdom Pseudomonadati; phylum Pseudomonadota; class Gammaproteobacteria; order Aeromonadales; family Aeromonadaceae; genus Aeromonas; species Aeromonas sp. FDAARGOS 1418. Next base: position 3,833,908 of record NZ_CP077387.1, read on the forward strand.
GTGGCATTGCTGGGCGCAGGCCTGGCCTGCGCCTTCACTACCCTCCTTGGCAGCACATCTCGTCCCTGTCGGCGCGCACAAGGGCGGCCCGGGGGTGTCGGCGTCAACCAGACCGTCCGACAACACGGAGAGCCATAGCGACCGGCACGGTCACAACTTTAGGTATTTTTCAAAAAAAGTGAGGGAAAGGGGACGGGGCCTGTCGGCGACAGGCCCCGGGAGCACTACCCTTTCAGACCACCGAGGAATTCGGCGCGGGTGTCGGGCTGGGTCTTGAAGACGCCGCCCAGGGAGGTGGTGGTGGTGTAGGAGGTGGAGTCCATCACGCCACGGGCCTTCACGCAGAAGTGGGTCGCCTTGATGCTGATGGCCACGTCCCTGGTGCCAAGCAGGGTCTGCAACGCCAGCAGGATCTGCTGGGTCAGCCGCTCCTGTACCTGGGGACGGCGGGCGAAGAACTGCACGATGCGGTTGATCTTCGACAGGCCAATCACCTTGCCGCGGGGAATGTAGGCCACGTGGGCAAAGCCGTCTATGGTGACGAAGTGGTGCTCGCAGGTGCTGGTGAGGCTGATGTCCCGCACCATGATCATCTCGTCCACCTTCATCTTGTTCTCGATCACCGTCACCTTGGGGAAGGTGGCATAGTCGAGGCCGGAGAAGATCTCGTTCACGTACATCTTGGCAATGCGGTGCGGGGTCTCGGCCAGACTGTCGTCGGCCAGATCCAGTCCCAGCGTCTCCATGATGGCGCGCATATGACCTTCGATTTTTTCCTTTTTCTGCTGGCCGCTCAATTCATTGGCCACCAGAGGTGTCTCAAGGCCCTCGGCCTCGAGCGCCGCCCTGACCAACAGGGCTTCCTGGCTTAAGCTCGTCATCGTGTTTCTCTCCCACGCTCAGGGACTGTGCTGGCCTGCGGCATGGTGCCGCGGCGCAATCTTACAGGGCGATTATTGTCATAATTCTGTCTAACTCAAGCCCGGTGCCCGACTTTATGCCAAACCACCCCGTTTTGTCCGCATCGGCCTGCCCATTCGGGGGCAAGGCCATGCCGCCTCTTCCCCAGCCACCATCTCGCACAAGCCTCGCTCTGGTTACCCATCAGGAGGTAATTCAACGGGATAGCGCCCCATAATCCGATCACTCCGGGGCATCTGCCCCCCATTACCGCACCTTCGGCCTGCCCATCGGAGCGGATTTTTGGGATAATCCGCCCCCTACACACCAGAGAGGTCATGATGATGGGATTCGATACCGGTGCACTCCTCCCCTTGGACAAGGCCCTGCAAGGGATGCTGGAACAACTCACCTGCTGCTGCGAGACGGAGCGGTTGCCCCTGCCCCAGGCGCTGGATCGGATCCTGGCCGAGGAGATAAGCTCCCCTCTCTTCGTCCCCCCCTTCGACAACGCCGCCATGGACGGCTATGCCGTGCGCTTGGCGGATCTCGCCGCCGGGGTGCCGCTCCCCGTGGCGGGCAAGGCCTTTGCGGGCCAGCCCTATGAGGGGGAGTGGCCCGCCGGCCACTGCATCCGCATCATGACCGGGGCCCCTGTGCCCCCGGGTGCGGACGCTGTGGTGATGCAGGAAGAAACGCAAGCCGGCGACAACGGGATCACTTTTCTGACCACGCCCACGCCTGGCCAGAACATCCGTCGCCGCGGCGAGGATCTGGCGCAGGGCGCCCGGGTGCTCGAAAGCGGCCTTCGCCTGAGCCCCAGAGAGCTGCCGCTGCTCGCCTCCCTTGGCATCGCGAACGTCACGGTGCACCGTCCCCTCAGGGTCGCCATCTTCAGCACAGGGGACGAGCTCAAGCCTCTGGGCACCCCGCTCCAGCACGGGGACATCTACGACTCCAACCGCTACGGGGTCAAGGCGATGCTCAGCCGCATGGGCTGTGAGTGCCTGGACCTTGGCATCATCCCCGATGATCCGGCTGCCCTGCGCGCCGCCTTCTTGCAGGCCGACCGCGAGGCCGATGCCCTGATCACCACCGGGGGCGTCTCGGTGGGGGAAGCGGACTTCACCAAGCAACTGCTCGAAGAGCTCGGGGAAATTGGCTTCTGGAAGCTCGCCATCAAGCCGGGCAAACCCTTCGCCTTTGGCCGGTTGCCAAACGCCTGGTTCTTCGGTCTGCCGGGCAACCCGGTCTCCGCCATGGTCACCTTCGATCAGCTGGTGCAACCGGCCCTGGCCAGACTCGCCGGTCAGCAGTTTGCACGCCCGCACCCCCTCCAGGCCCTGGCGACAGCGCCGCTCAAGAAGAGCCCGGGGCGCCTGGACTTCCAGCGCGGCATATTGAGTGTGGGCCCCAATGGCCTCGAGGTACGCAGCACCGGCTCCCAGGACTCCGGGGTGTTCAGCTCCCTGTCCCGGGCCAACTGCTACATCGTGCTCGAGCAGGAGCGCGGCAAGGTGGCCGCCGGTGAGACGGTCACCGTCGAGCCCTTCTCGGGGCTGCTGCTGTGAGCGAGATCCTGAGCGACGCAGAACTCCTTCGCTACAACCGCCAGATCGTGCTCAAATCCTTCGACTTCGAGGGACAGGAGGCGCTCAAGCAGTCACGCGTGCTGGTCATCGGCGCCGGGGGCCTCGGCTGCGCCGCCAGCCAGTATCTGGCGGTGGCCGGGGTCGGCCACCTCACCCTGGTGGATTTCGATCGGGTGGAGCTCTCCAATTTGCAGCGCCAGGTGCTGCACAGCGACGAGCGCATCGGCCAGCTCAAGGTGGAGTCCGCGGCGACGTCCCTGCGCGCCCTCACCCCCTGGCTCGAGGTGGAGACCCACGCCGCCCTCGCCGACGAGGCGCTGCTCGATGCCCTGCTGCCAGGCCATCAGCTGGTGCTCGACTGCACCGACAACGTCGCCATCCGCAACCTCCTCAACCAGCGTGCCCGCCAGCACAAGGTGCCCCTGGTCAGCGGCGCCGCCATCCGGCTCGAAGGGCAGCTCTGCAGCTTCACCTGGCAGGAGGATGAACCCTGCTACGCCTGTCTCAGCGCCCTCTTTGGCGATCAGGCCCTCACCTGTGTCGAGGCGGGGGTACTGGCCCCCGTGGTGGGGCTGGTGGGCAGCCTGCAGGCGCTCGAGGCCATCAAGCTGCTGGCGGGCATGGGCAAAAGCTACAGCGGCCGCCTGCTGATGATCGACGGTCTGGGTGGCAGCTTTCGCGAGCTGAAGCTTCCCAAACGCCCCGACTGCCCGGTCTGCTCAAGGCCCTGAGCTGCGCCCACAAAAAAGCCGAACCCCGGGGTTCGGCTTTTTTATCTACCTCTGCTGTCTGCTCCCCTCAATGGGTTGAGAGGATCCGCTGCAACAGATGATTGAACCCGGCGGGATCTTCCGCCGGCCAGGCGTGGTGACCATCCGGGGTGTGGATGGTGGCATTGGGCAGGGAGGCGAACTGCTCCACCCGCCGCGCCAGGGGCAGATAGTCGTGACTGGTGGAGATGATGGCCACCGGCTGCCAGAGGGTGCCGAGACGAGCCCGCACCGACCAGCCGGGCAGCGCCTCCAGCAGCGCCTTGTAGGTCTTCTTTTTGTTGCGCACGAAGCGCCCCCGGAAGGTGTGGCGCACCTGGGCGAGATCGGGGCCGGGAAAGAGCTCGCGACCGAGCCACCACGCCAGCGGCCGCATGCCGAACCAGCGCAGCCACTTGAGGCGCATGGCATAGCGCTCCTGCTCCTTTGGCGTCTCCAGCAGAAATTCGCTGAAGCCGTTGACCAGCACCAGCCCCTGCACCTTGTGGGGCAGTTGCAGCGCCAGCTCCAGCGCCACCATGGCACCGAGCGACAACCCCACTACCCAGGCAGGCTCGGGCTGTTCGTCGAGCCAGCGGGCCACGTCCGCCGCCAGGGTGGGCACGTCAAAGGGCCCCTCCTGCATGCTCTGGCCGTGGCCGCGCAAGTCGATGGCCACCACCCGGTAGCGCTCGGAAAAACGCTCGATCTGCGCCTGCCAGTCGAGGCTGGAAGAGCCCAGCCCGTGCAGCAAGAGCAGCAAGGGCCCCTCCCCCGCACTGCGCAGGGCCAAGCCATGGGATTTCATTACCTGATTGCGACGCACCCGTCCCCCCTTTCTCGACGCCATGCCGGCCACTCATGGCCAGCAAATCCGTACTCCGGTCCCCTGTCTACCCCTCTCCCACCAGGCTCACCGCCTTGATGTAGGCGTAGAGGCGCATGGCCGGCGTCAGGGCGAGCCGCTGCGCGGAGCGGCTGGTGATCCGGGCCAGCAGTATCTGCTGCCCGAGAGCCAACTGCAACAGGGTCTGCCCCGGTCGCACCTCCCGCACCTCCAGCAGCCGGGTCTCGAGGCAGTTGGAGAGGCTGGAGTGCATGATGGGCTCGGTGGCGATCACCAGATCCCGCGCCGCCACCTTGATCTGCAAGGGGCCTGCTTCATCGGGGGCATGCTCCATGGTCACCATCAGGGTCTGCTCCCCGAGTCGCAGGGTCGCCATCTGCTCGTGCTCGTCGTAGTGGGCCAGGGTCGCCGATAGCATGACCCCGACGTCGTCGCGACTGGCCAGCGACAGGTCGGTGCGGGCGAAGATCTCCTCGGGGGTGCCCTGGGCCTCCACCCGTCCCTCTGCCAGCAGCACCAGTCCATCGCAGAGCAGGCTCACCTCCTCCATGGCGTGGCTGACGAAGATCATGGGGATGCCGCTCTCCTGCTGCAAGCCCTTGAGCACATGGGCCTGATGGATGCGGCTGCGCCTGTCCAGCGCCGAGAAGGGTTCATCCAGCAGCAGCAAGTCGGGCTCGGCCAGCAAGGCCCTGGCCAGTGCCACCCGCTGACGCTGCCCGCCGGAGAGGCCGTGGGCCGGTTGCCCCAGCAGCTCGGCAAAGCCGAGGCGCGCAGCAAGGGCCTGTGGCTGCCAGCGCCCCCTCCCCTTGCGAGCCGCCAGTTGCAGGTTGCCGAGCACGCTCAGGTGGGGGAAGAGACGAGCATCCTGAAACACCAGCCCGATGCGCCGCGCCTCGGGGGGCAGGGCTGCAAGCTCGCGCCCCTGCCAGCGCAGGGCATCGCCCGGGGCCCTGTCGAGCCCGGCGATGATGCGCAGCAGGGTGCTCTTGCCACAACCCGAAGGACCGAACAGGCCGAGGATGCGGCTGGGGGGCAACGCCAGATCGCACGCCAGGGTGAAGGGGCCGAAATCACGTCTGGCCTTGAGGTAGAGGCTCATCCGAACAGCCTCCGTTGCCGACGTTGCAGCACGCCGTAGACCAGCACCAGCATCACCAGGGAGAAGCCCATCAGGCCGCCTGCCAGAATATGGGCATTCTGGTAATCCATCGCCTCCACGTGATCAAACAGGGCGATGGAGAGCACCTGGGTCTCCCCGGGAATGTTGCCGCCAATCATCAGCACCACCCCGAACTCCCCCAGGGTGTGGGCAAAGCCCAGCGCCGCCGCCATCACAAAGCTGGGCAGCGTCATGGGCAGGATGATGCGAAAGAAACGCTCAAACGGGCCCATCCCCAGGGTGGCGGCAGCCTCCAGCTCCTTGTTGCCCATGTTGACGAAGGCGGAGGTGAGGGGCTGTACCACGAAGGGGAGCGAATAGATGACGGAGGCGATGAGCAGGCCGAGGAAACTGAAGGCGAGCGGGGCTCCGAAGGTCTCCCGCCACCAGCCACCGAGGCCGTACTCCGGGGAGAAGGCCAGCAGCAGATAGAAACCGAGCACGGTGGGCGGCAGCACCAGCGGCAGGGCCACCATGGCTTCCACCAGAGGGCGCAGCCGGTGCTGGCTGCGAGACAGCCACCAGGCGAGCGGCGGCGACAGCAGCAGCAGGATGGCAGTGGTGCTGGCCGCCAGTTTCAGGGTCAGCCAGACCGCCAGCAGATCCCCTTCACTCATAGGGTCCCCTCTCGGGTGTCGATAAAAAACAGGGCGCCGTCATGACGGGCGCCGCCTTGGGACACGTCAGGCACCGGATCTGGCCAGCACGGAGCTGGCCTGCAGACGCCGGGCGCTTACTGCGGCAGGGCGTAACCCGCCGCCTTGATCTGCGCCTGTCCCGGCCCCTTGAGCCAGGCGACCAGGGCATCCACCGCCGCCCCTTTCTTCAGCACCAGGGCCTGCTGCTCGATGGGGGGATAGAAGCTGGCCGGCACCGCCCAGGCTTCGCCGGTCTTGCCCGCCTCCACCAGATTGGCCCAGGCGACGAAGCCCAGCTTCGCATTGCCGGTATCGACGAACTGCCAGGTCTGGCTGATGTTGGCGCCGGTCAGCACCCGATACTGCTTGGGATCGATCTTGAGATGAGCCAGGGTCGCCATGGCGGCGGCGCCATAGGGCGCTGTCTTGGGGTTGGCGATGGCCAGCTCCCCCTGCCAGTGGCGCAAGGTGGCCTCGTCGGGAGCAGGCCCCCCCTTCTGCCAGAGGCCGAGCTGACCGATGGCATAGGTGAAGCGTTCGCTCCCCTTGCCTTCCGACTCCAGCTTTTGAGGGGTCGCCACGTCGGCCGAGAGGAAGAGATCGAAGGGCGCACCGTGGGTGATCTGGGTATAGAGCACGCCGGTGGCCGCCGAACTGATGACGACGCTGTGGCCGGTCTTGGCGGTGAACTCCTTGCCGATGCGCTCTATGGTGCCCTTGAAGTTGGCCGCCACCGCCACCTTGACCTCGTCAGCCAGCACAGTCCCGCTGTAAATGCCGCTTGCACCGGCGCCCAGCACCAACACGGATACCCATCTCTTCATTCCTTTGCTCCTTATGTTCCGGCACAGCCGGATCGATTGACGCGAGCCCGAGGCTCACTCCCCTTGTTGCCAGCGGGCCAGGGCGGCGTCATCGCTCGCCCTGGCCTCGACCCAGCGTTGCACCCCGTCGGCGGTCAGCTCTTTTTTCCAGAACGGCGCCCGGGTCTTCAAGAAATCCATGATGAAGTGGCAGGCCTCGAAAGCCGCCTCGCGGTGGGCGCTGCTCACCACCACCAGCACGATCTGATCCCCGAGCAGCAGCTCGCCGATGCGGTGAATGAGGGTGCACTCCTGCAGCGGCCAGCGCCCGCGGGCCTCGGCCACTATGTTCGTCAGCGCCTTCTCGGTCATGCCGGGGTAGTGTTCGAGGGCCAGCCCTTTCACATGCTCCCCCTGATTGAAGTCGCGCACCTTGCCGACAAAGCTGACTATCGCGCCTGTGTCCTGCCGGGCAGCGAGGCGGGCATATTCGTCGGCCAGCGAGAAGTCATCCCGCTGCACCAGAATGCGATCGGTCATGGTCAGCCTCCGGTCGTCACTGGAAGGAGAGGGAAGAAGGCGGCCTCACCACAGTCCCACAGCTCAGTGGTGCGATCCACGGTCATTATCTCGTTCATCCTTAACCTCCGGTCACCGGCGGGAAGAAGGCGACCTCATCCCCGTCATGGAGGGGGGAATCCAGCGGCACCAGGGTCTGGTTGACCGCCACCAGGAGCTTGCCGGATTCGAGCGCCAGCGCCCACTTGTCACCCCGCTCGCTCAAGGCGGCGCGAAGGGCATCGGCACTGGCGTAGTCGCAAGGCAGGCTGAGCTCGTCGCAGCCGACCAGCTCACGCACCTGCGCAAAAAACAGAACCTTGATCATGCCTGCTCTCCTTTGGTCGCACCCAGTTGGAAATGACCGGACTTGCCGCCCTTTTTCTCCACCAGCCGCACCTGCTCGATCACCATGTCCTTTTGCACCGCCTTGCACATGTCGTAGATGGTCAGGGCCGCCACCGAGGCGGCGGTGAGCGCCTCCATCTCCACCCCGGTCTTGCCCGAGAGCTTGCACAGGGTGCGGATATGGACCCGATTGTGCGCCGCCTGGGGGGCTATCTCTACCTCCACCCGGGTCAGGGCCAGGGGATGGCACAGGGGAATGAGGTCGGCGGTCTTCTTGGCCGCCATGATGCCGGCGATGCGGGCGGTGGCGAACACGTCCCCCTTGTGGTGCTGACCGCTCAGGATCAACGCCAGGGTCTCGGGGGCCATGGTCACGAAAGCCTCGGCGCGGGCCTCGCGTTCGGTCACCTGCTTGTCGGTGACATCCACCATGTGGGCCTCGCCGCTCTGGTTGAGATGGGTCAGGTTCATCTATGCCCCTATCGAAAAATAAGATGGATGATCCGGGTTTACTCCCGGGATCACAGATGGGTCACGAAGTTGCACGGCCGGGTACGGGCATCGAGCTGATCCCGGATAAGCTGTTCCCAGCCCAGACGGCAGGCGCCGGTGGAGCCGGGCAGGCAGCAGATCAGGGTGCGATTGGCGAGCCCTGCCAGGGCACGGCTCTGCATGGCGGAGCCTTTTATCTCGGCAAACGAGAGCTGGCGGAACATCTCGCCAAAACCCTGCACCGTGCGCTCGAACAGCACGCCGACCGCCTCGGGCACCCGGTTCTGCTCGTTGAAGCCGGTGCCGCCGTTGATGAGCACCACCTGGACTCCCTCGTCGGCAATCCAGTCGCTCACCTGGGCGCGGATGCGAAACAGGTTGTCGGGACAGAGCGCCCGGTCGGCCAGCACGTGGCCGGTCTGGGTCAGGGCCTCGACCAGATAGTCCCCCGAGCTGTCATCGGCAGCGGTGCGACTGTCGGAAACCGTCAGGACGGCGATCTTGAGAGGGATGAATTCGCTGTGTTTGGGTGCCATTGGGGCCATTCCTGTCAATCATTGACCACGAGAGGATGAGGTGAACGCGCCGCACCGTGGTGCCAGCCATGAAAGGAGCCGGTGGGCGCCGCGTTGCCGGGAAGGGATTCTATCAAAAGATGTCTGGCTGGGGGGCGTCATTGCCCATTAATCTCGAAGGCCGCCGGATCCCGAGGATCCGGCGGCCTTCCCATCAGAAGCCTGGCACCCCTTTCATGTCAGGCAGTTGGTGCGCAATCCCCTTGTGGCAGTCGATGCAGGTGTTGGCCCCGCTTGCCAGGTTGGTGGAGTGCATCTGGGCGGCCCGACGCCCTTGCAGGGAGAAGTCCATGTACTCGAAGTTGTGGCAGTTGCGGCACTCGCGCGAATCCGTCTCCTTCATCCGCTGCCACTCCCGCTCGGCCATCTCCCGCCGGTGGGATTCAAACTTCTCGCGGGTATCCACCTTGCCGGTGATCATGCCCCACAGCTCCTTGGAGGCCTGTACCTTGCGGATGATCTTGTAGGTCCACTCGTGGGGTACGTGGCAATCCGGGCAGCTGGCCCGCACGCCGGAGCGGTTGGCGTAGTGGATGGTGTCGCGGTACTCCACGAACACGTTGTCCTTCATCTCGTGGCAACCGGTGCAGAAGGCCTCGGTGTTGGACGCTTCCATGGCGGTGTTGAACCCGCCCCAGAAGATGACGCCACCGAAGAAGCCCATCAGCAGGATGACCCAGAGGGCCGCCTTCGACGGTGACTTGAAGGTGGTCCACAGACGCTTCACAAAGCCGGGTAATTTCATCTATGGGTTCCTCAGTTCAGCGCTTCAACCGGTTTGAAGGTATTGTTCACCAGCGGCTTGGCATCCGCTTGCGGCACGTGGCATTGCAGACAGAAGTAGCGGCGCGGAGAGACTTCGCCCAGGGTCATGCCGTCGCGGGTCTCGAAGTGGGTGGGGCTTATCTTGGGGGCCTTCATGGCACTGGCGTTCTTGAAGCTGTGACAGGCCAGGCACTTGTTGACCTTGTTGTCCACTTCATAGTTGCGGGTGTCGTGGGGGATCAGCGGGGGCTGGTGCATGTACTGGCGATCGTAGAGGTCGCCATCCTTGCGAAAGTTCTTCAGAGGGGCCGCGTCGGCATCCGTTACCAGATCCGTGCTTCCCCGCTCCGACTTGATGCCCCCCGTGCTGTTGGTGATCTCGGGGACGGCCGCCATCAAGGAACCCGCCATCAGGCAGGCCAGCATTGCTCCAATCAGCTTCTTCATTATGTGTTCTCCGACGTTTTCTCTGCCTTGACGGCAAAACCTACAGTGATTTCAAAAACTTGCTCCGCGCAGACATCGATGCAACGGCCGCAGTTGGTACACTCCTGAGCCGCAATCAAGGGCCCGTGACCACGCCTGGCACCGTGAACGGGGCCGCGCAGGATGGGACGCTCCGGGCAGACCGCATAACAATCCATGCAGTTGCTGCACCGCTCGCGCCCCGAGGCTGCAATCTTGATGAACCCGACCCGGTTGACCAGGGCATAGAAGGCCCCCACCGGACAGAGGTGGCCGCACCAGCCCCGCTCCACCACAAAAAGGTCGAACAGGAACAGCACCGCCAGCAGGCCCCAGCCCGCCCCCATGCCAAACAGCAGGCCCCGCAGGGTGAGCGACACCGGATTGACCAGCTCCCACACCAGCACGCCGGCGATGGCCGGTGCCACCAGCACCATGGCCAGCAGCCAGTAGCGGGTAGCGCGGTTGAACTGACCATTGCCCTTGAGCCCGAGCCGCCCCCTGAGCCAGGCGGCGGCATCGGTGACCAGGTTGACCGGACAGACCCAGGAGCAGAACACCCGCCCCCCGACCAGCCAGTAACCCGCGAGCACCAGCCCGGCCCCGAGCCACAGGGTGGGGATGGGCCACTGGCCCGCCGCCACCGACTGCAACAGGGTCAGGGGATCCGTGAGGGGCACCGTCTCCAGCAGCAGGGAGCTGGAGAGGTTGCCCTTGAGGATCCAGATGCCCGCGAGCGGCCCCAGCAGGAACAGCCCCAGCACCCCGAACTGGCAAAGCCGGCGCAGCAGCAGGAAGCGGTGGGCACGCCACCACCCCAGCCTGGCCGTGGCCTCGGCCCCTGGATACCGACTCATAGACCCTCCGGTTTGCGGGTCGGCAGGGTCAGTCGCTCACCGATGAGGGACTTGCCCGCCTTCTCCTTCTCTTCCCACCCGAGCCGGTAGTGGTGACCCAGCTCCCCCTTGGCAAGCCCGCGAGGCACCACCTTGATGGCCGCCTCCTCCAGCACGCAGGCGTGCTCGCACTTGCCGCAGCCGGTGCAGAGATCGCTGTGCACCGTGGGCAGGAACATGGCGTGCTTGCCGGTGCGCGGGTTGTGCTGCAGCTCCAGGGTAATGGCCTTGTCGATGAGGGGGCAGACCCGGTAGCAAACGTCGCAGCGCAGCCCCAGGTAGTTGAGGCAGGTCTCGTGATCGATGAGCACCGCCACCCCCATCCGCGCCTGATCGATGTCGGTCATGGCCCGATCCAGCGCCCCGCTCGGGCAGGCCGCCACGCAGGGGATGTCGTCACACATCTCGCACGGAACGGCGCGCGCCTTGAAGTAGGGGGTGCCGGTGGTCACAGGTTCAAACAGCCGGGCGAGCTTGAGGGTGTCGTAGGGGCAGGCCAGGGCGCAGAGCCCGCAGCGCACGCAGGCGCCGAGGAACTCGGCCTCGTCGAGGGCGGCCGGCGGGCGCAGCGCCTGGGCAGGCAAAGCCTGCACCTGCTGGCGCGCCACTCCGCCGAGCCCCACACCAAGCAGGCCCACACCGCAGGCCCCCTTGGCCATGTCGGCCAGAAACTGGCGCCGACTACGACTCATCTCGCGCTCCCCCGCCTCAGGCCTTCATGACCTTGACGGCGCACTTCTTGTAATCCGTCTCCTTGGAGAGCGGATCCGTGGCGTCCAGGGTCAGCTTGTTGACCAGCTGGCTCGCATCGAAGAAGGGCATGAACACCAGTCCCTTGGGCGGACGGTTGCGGCCCCGGGTCTCGACCCGGGTCTTCACCTCGCCCCGGCGGGAGGAGACGATCACCTCTTCCCCACGGCGCACGCCACGGGCCTTGGCATCTTCCGGGTGCATGAAGAGCACCGCATCCGGGAAGGCGCGATAGAGCTCGGGGACCCGGCGGGTCATGGTACCGGTGTGCCAATGCTCCAGCACGCGACCGGTGGAGAGCCACATGTCGTACTCTTTGTCCGGTGCCTCGGCGGCGGGCTCATAGGGCAGCGCGAAGATCACCGCCTTGCCGTCGGGTTTGCCGTAGAAGCGCACCCCCTCCCCCGCTTTCACGTAAGGGTCGAACCCTTCGCGATAGCGCCACAGGGTCTCCTTGCCGTCCACCACAGGCCAGCGCAGGCCACGGGCTTCGTGATACTGATCGAACGGCGCCAGGTCGTGGCCATGGCCGCGACCGAAGGAGGCGTACTCCTCAAAGAGCCCCTTCTGGACGTAGAAACCAAAGTGCTCGGCCTCGTCGTTCAGGGCACCCTTGCTCTGCTCTTTCGGGAACTGGTTCACCTGGCCGTTGGCATAGAGCACGTCGAACAGGGTCTTGCCCTTCACTTCCGGCATCTTGGCGATGAGTTCGGCCGGCCACACCTCTTCCACCTTGAAGCGCTTGGAGAACTCCATCAGCTGCCACAGGTCGGATTTGGCCCCTTCCGGTGCCTTCACCTGCTGGTGCCAGAACTGGGTGCGACGCTCGGCGTTGCCATAGGCCCCCTCTTTCTCCACCCACATGGCGGTGGGCAGGATGAGGTCGGCCGCCTGGGCTGTCACGGTCGGATAAGGGTCGGAGACCACGATGAAGTTGGCCGGGTTGCGATAACCGGGCAGCGCCTCTTCATTCATGTTCGGGCCGGCCTGCATGTTGTTGTTGCACATCACCCAGTAGGCGTTGAGCTTGCCGTCTTTCAGCATGCGGTTTTGCAGCACGGCGTGGTAGCCCACCTGCTCCGGGATGGTGCCTTCCGGCAGCTTCCAGATCTTCTCGGCGATGGCGCGGTGTTTGGGATCCGTGACCACCATGTCCGCTGGCAGACGGTGGGCGAAGGTACCCACTTCACGGGCGGTACCACAGGCGGAGGGCTGGCCGGTCAGGGAGAAGGGGCCGGAGCCCGGCTGGGAGATCTTGCCGGTCAGCAGGTGGATGTTGTAGCAGAGGTTGTTGGCCCAGACGCCACGGGTGTGCTGGTTGAACCCCATGGTCCAGTAGGAGACCACCTTCTTGTCCGGATCCGCATAGATCTGGGCCAGCTTCTCAAGCTTGTCCTTGGGCACACCGGAGAGCTTGGAGACGGACTCCAGATCGTAATCTGCCACGAACTTGGCGAAATCGTCGAAGCTCATGGGGGTGGAGTCGCCGCTGTCCGGGTTCTTGGCCTTCTGTTGCAGCGGGTTGGTGGGACGCAGGCCGTAGCCGATATCGGTCACCCCTTTGCGGAACTGGGTGTGTTTGTTGACGAACTCCCAGTTCACCTTGTCGTTCTGGATGATGTAGTTGGCGATGTAGTTGAGGATCGCCAGATCGGTCTGGGGGGTGAACACCATGCCGTTGTCCGCCAGCTCGAAGCTGCGGTGCTCGAAGGTGGAGAGCACGTGCACCTGCACATCCTGGTGGGACAGACGGCGATCGGAGATGCGCGACCAGAGGATGGGGTGCATCTCGGCCATGTTGGAGCCCCACAGCACGAAGGCGTCGGCCTGCTCGATGTCGTCGTAGCAGCCCATGGGTTCATCCATGCCGAAGGTACGCATGAAGCCCACTACCGCGGAGGCCATGCAGTGACGGGCATTGGGATCCAGGTTGTTGGAGCGCAGGCCTGCCTTCATCAGCTTGGCGGCGGCATAGCCTTCCCAGACGGTCCACTGGCCGGAGCCGAACATACCGACGGCGGTCGGGCCCTTCTCTTTCAGGGTCGCCTTGAACTTCTCGGCCATGATGTCGAAGGCCTGATCCCAGCTGATGGGGGCGAAGTTGCCGTTCTTGTCGAACTTGCCGTTCGTCATGCGCAGCATGGGCTGGGTCAGGCGATCCTCCCCGTACATGATCTTGGAGAGGAAGTAGCCCTTGATGCAGTTCAGGCCACGGTTGACCGGTGCATCGGGATCCCCCTGGGTCGCCACGACGCGGCCAGCCTGGGAGCCCACCAGCACGGAGCAGCCGGTCCCGCAGAAGCGGCACGGCGCCTTGTCCCAGGTGATGGCGGTCTTGTCGGTACTGGTGATCAGGTTCGCCGCCAGAGTGGGGGCACTGACACCGGCCACGGCAGCGGCTGCCGCCACCGCATTGGCCTTCATAAAGTCGCGTCGACTCAGCTTCATGACATATCCTCGCATTGCTTAATCACATCAATGACAGCCATTGTGACGAGCCGCGCTGGCTCAGCTCCATGGCGCTTTATTCCTTTGCTCTGGGCTTTTCGTTCATCGAACGCAGACAACAGACCCGGCATCCCGTGTATTACCCGTGGCGGTCAGCGAACGACTCTTGCGCTTCTGCCACATGACGCCTTATTCCCCATCTTCGGCGTCCATTTCATCGAACTGGTGGTAGATCAGGGCCGCAGAGAGCACCCCGGGCAACCCCTGAATGGTGTCGATGGCCGCCATGATGGGGCGCTGGCTCGGCCCCTCCAGGGTCACCACCAGCTTGCCCTCCTCGCTGACGGCGTGGATCTCGGCCCCGTCCAGGGTCGCAATCCGCTCTGCCAGGGCGTGGCGCAGATCGGGCTGGGTCAGCACCACCAGGCTGGATACATGGAACTCTTCTCGCGTCATATCACCGTTTTCCAACTTGTTCGTCTCTTGGGTCATCGCGAAGCCTCGCCACGAGACAGACCGATGCTGATGCTGCCCACCGGGCAATCCGCCACGCAGGCCCCGCAGCCGTTGCACGACTCGGCATGGATGCTGGGGGTGGGTACGCGCCCCAGTCGGGGGGAAAAGCGGATGGCCTGCTGCTCGCAGCTGTCCTGACAGCGCTGGCAGAACACCTGGGCCGTGGCCAGACAGCCCGCCTCGATATGGGCCACATACTCCCAGGGTGTCTGGGTTGTCGGCCTGAATACCGGCGCCTGGCAGGCGCTGACGCACTCGGTGCAGAAGGTGCACTCGCCGCGGTGAAAATCCACCGTGGGGAAGCCCCCGTCCCCCTTGATCAGGATCTGCTCCGGGCAGGCCGCCAGACAGTCGCCGCAGCGGGTGCAGCCAGCCACGAACTCGTCCCAGGAGACGGACCAGGGCAACTGGATCCCGGCCTTGGGGGCGCTCAGGCGTCCCCGAAACAGGCCTCTGCGTGACAAGTTGACCCCATCGGTCATATCGACTCCTCTTTTCGGGGACGGATGCCCCCGCGCGGATCCCGTGACTGGCATTTTCAATACCAATTATAAGCGTGGGTGTATATTGCGGCCCTGACAAGTCAGGGGATATACCACCAGGGAGATAAACAGGGGGGATTCTTGCGCTGGATCAAACCCTTGGCGCAATTAGACACAGCAGGGGCAAGGTAAATTACCCCTATGTGAGGATTGATAATTAATCGAAGGTTATTTGAGGTGCACGGCGGCTCTCAGCCGCCGATGGAGGCCAGGTGGGGGGTCATGCCTGCATTGCCTTCATGGAGGCGATGGGTGGCGGCCTTGCCGGTCAGCGCCTGGCGAATACGCCATTGCAGCGCCTCCTGCTGGCTGTCATCGGTGAGCAGATCCCGCAGTTCCACCCCGTTGTCGCCAAAGAGACACAGGTGCAGCTTGCCCTTGGAGGAGACCCGCAGCCGGTTGCAACCGGCGCAAAAATCCTTGCTGTAGGGCATGATGAGCCCCACCCCGCCCCTCGAGTCCGGGTGCGTGAACACCTGGGCAGGGCCATCATCCAGGCCGCGCAGCTGCTGCACCCAGCCGCTCTCTTGCAGGCGCTGCTTGATGAGTTCACCGCTGGTATGGTGATCGCGAAACAGGGCGTCCATCTCGCCGGTCTGCATCAGTTCGATGAAACGAAGCTCGATGGGTTTGTCGCGGATCCAGGCGAGGAATGTCTCGAGCTGATGATCATTGAGCCCCTTGAGCAGCACGGCGTTGATCTTGACCGACCGAAAACCGGCACTCAGGGCGGCGTCTATCCCCGCCATCACCTCCGCCAGCTTGTTCTCGCCGGTGATCTGGTGGAACTGACGGGGATCCAGGCTGTCGACGCTGACGTTCAGGGCCGTCAGCCCCGCATCGAACCACTCGCGGGCACGCTCCTTGAGGCGATACCCGTTGGTGGTCATGGCCACCTTCTCGATGCCGGGGGTATTGGCCACGGTCTCGATGATGGCCGTGAAGTCGCGGCGCAGGGAGGGCTCGCCTCCGGTCAGACGCACCTTGCGCGTCCCCATGGCGGCAAACCCGGAGACGACGCGACGGATCTCCTCCAGGGAGAGGAAGGACTGGCGCCCCTCACCATCTCCTTTCGGCGGCTGATAGCCGTCCGGCAGACAGTAGGTACAGCGGAAATTGCAGACGTCGGTGACCGACAGACGCAAATAGTAAAAGCGACGGGAAAAACCATCTTCAAGTGGCAACATAAACACCTTTCCAAATACGGGAGGCCAGGGCATTTCTTTCCTGACCCTTTCAGCTCGAACATCGGCTGACGGCGATCTCCCCCTATCTCAATGACTTAGGCAAAATCGCTCGGAGTTCATCTAGTTTTTCGATGCTAGCACAACTTGGAGTACACTCCCATGCTACTTTGTGGGGTCTTTGTGGGTGAAAAGGGAGCCGGTCGGCATGGGAAAATGGTTCAGAGTGCAGTCGGTCAGCAGCGCCATCGGTCGCTCCATGGTGCTGATCCTGTTCATGGCCAGCCTGATCGCCGTGGTGGCCATGGTCACCCTCTTCTATTCGGTTCCCGATGCCAAGGCCATCAACCTGTCGGGATCCCTGCGCATGCAGGCCTACCGCATGGCCTATGAAATCGAGAAGGATCAGGTCGTCCTCGGTCGGCTCGCCCAGTTTGAACAGACCCTTCATGCCCCCGAGCTGCAGGAGACCCAGCGCTGGATCACGCCCGCCTCACTGCGCCGCACCTATGGTGAAGTCCTGCTGCAATGGCAAGTGATGCGCGATCACATCGAGAATGCCACCCCCAGCCGTTATACCGACAATACGGAACAGTTCGTCGCCGCCATCGATGACTTCGTCAACCAGATGCAGTACCACGTGGAGTTCAAGGTGCGCATGCTGGCGCTGGCCGAGGGGCTAGGGCTGCTCGCCATCATCACCATCGCCTGGTGCACGGTGCGCTTCACCCGCCAGCAGGTGGTGGCGCCCCTCAACCAGCTGGTCTATTGCGCACGCCAGATCCAGCGTCAGGAATTCGATCTCACCCTGCCCCCTCACTGTGAAAACGAGCTGGGAGAGCTGTCGGGGGCGTTCGCGACCATGGCCGACGAGCTTGGCAAACTCTACCGGGAGCTGGAGAGCAAGGTGGAGGAGAAAACGGCCAAGCTGCAACAGGCCAACGACACCCTCTCCTTCCTCTATTCCACCGCCCAGAAACTGCACGCGGCGCCACTCAGCCGCCGCACCCTGCAAAAGCTGCTGGAGCGGGCCGCCGCCCACCAGCACATCGAGTACATCCGCCTCACCCGCTTCGAGCACAATGCGATGCCGGTCTACATCACTGGGCGCAAGGGGTGGCCGGGGGATCTGGACGCCGTGGTAAGCTTTTACCTGCAGATGGATGACGAGGAGTACGGCCGACTCGACATGATAAGCGGCCACCCCATCGACGAGCGGCTGATGAAGAACTTCTCCATGTTGCTGGCCCAGGTGCTGCACAAGGATCAGACCCTGCTGCAGCACCAGCGCCTGCTGCTGATGGAAGAGCGCGCCGTCATCGCCCGTGAACTGCACGACTCCCTCGCCCAGGCCCTCTCTTACCTGAAGATCCAGGCCACTCTGCTCAAGCGCTCCTTCGCCAAGGGGGACAGGGCCAAGACCGAGGCAGCCATGGAGCAGATCGACGAGGGACTCAGCAATGCCTATACCCAGTTGCGTGAACTGCTCGGCACCTTCCGCCTCAGCATCGGCGATGCCAACCTGGGTGAAGCCATCGCGGTCATGCTCGAGCAGCTCAAACCCCAGACGCACGCCGACATCAGGCTCCAGTACGGACTGACGGACACCGACCTTGAAGCGGGGCAGCACATCCACATCCTGCAGCTGATCCGTGAGGCAGTGCTCAATGCCATCAAGCATGCCAGCGCGCGGCACATTGACGTTAGCTGTGAGACCCTGGCTGATGGTAACATCCAGGTTCAGATTGCAGACGATGGTGTTGGAATAAGGGGCGCAAGCTCGGCGGTGAATCACTACGGTCTCAGCATCATGAATGAACGCGCCAGCAAATTGCGCGGCCAGTTGACCATCAGTGAACCGCCCTCCGGGGGCACCCGCATACACCTGACCTTTCCCACCAGCCTAACAAGAGACGCCTGATGGACGAGATGAAATACAGTGTTCTGGTCGTGGATGACCACCCCCTGATGCGCAAGGGAATTGTGCAACTGCTGGAGTTGGAAGATAACATCGACGTGGTTGGCGAGGCTTCCAACGGCACCGACGCCGTGGCCATGGCCAAGGAGTCCGAACCGGACCTCATCCTGCTCGACCTCAACATGAAGGGGTTGTCAGGTCTCGATACCCTCAAGGCGCTGCGGGCCGAAGAGGTGACTTCCCGCGTGGTGATCCTGACCGTCTCTGACGCCCGCCAGGATGTGGTTGCCCTGCTCAAGGCAGGCGCGGACGGATATCTGCTCAAGGACACCGAGCCTGACATGCTGCTGGCCCAGCTGGCTGACGTGATGACCGGCAAGCAGATCCTGAGCGAGCCGCTACGTCCCTATCTCGAGAACATCTACGAACTGGACCACCTGCAGCAGAAGCTGGAGAGCCTGACCCGACGCGAGATGCAGATCATGCGTGAAATCGCCAAGGGGTTGTCCAACAAGCAGGTCGCCTCCGTGCTCCATATCTCCGAGGGAACCGTCAAGGTCCACGTCAAGAGCCTGCTGAAAAAGCTCGAGGCCCAAAGCCGCGTCGAAGCAGCCGTCATGTACCTGGAACAGCGCAACTGAGGTCCCGGCCTCCGCCAGCAAGGGGCCACCATCCGTGCCTCCTTGCTGGCCCCCTCTTCTTTTCCCCAAATGGCGCGGAACCCGGTGCTCTATTGAGTAGATGGATTATTATTTTCATGACATCGCACGGGAAGGAAACATCGACATGACCTTTGAGCAGATAGAGCTGGTCCAGAAAGCTTGGGGCAGGGTGAGCGCCCTGAACAACAGCTATGTCCAAGAGGTGTATGAAGAGCTGTTCAGATTGTCCCCCGAACTCAGGGCCCTCTTTCCCCCACATCAGGAGCTGCCCGTTGCCAAGGTGTCGGACACCCTGAACACCGTCATCACCAGCCTCTCCCAGCTGGATGCACTGGGTTTCATCATTCGCGATCTCGGCAGGCGTCACCAGCGATTCAACGTTCAACCCCACCAGTTTGCGCTGCTCAAACAGGCGCTGACCCAGGTACTGGCACGGCGTCTCGGCAGTGGTTTTACCCCAGCACTGGCACAGGCCTGGTCGCAGATGTATGACGAGATAGCCGCCCTGATGCTGGACGGCATGACACAGCACACCGAATTGACCACCTGATCCCCTGGCCTTTGCCCCCAATCGCTGAATGGGTCTGTAACAGGCATTTTGCATGAATCAAATTTGCAATATGCGAAAATAGACTCATTCTGCACACGGGGTATGTTCGGCGCCCTAACACCTCACCTGAATCCCTTTCGCACTACCTTGCTTGCATTCGCGACATCAAATCACAATAGATTGATTTTAAATGGATATTAAAAATAACCACGGGAAATAGCTCACCCCTTCGCCACGCCACCTCTCTCTGGCACGGTCACTGCATTGTCACATTCAGCAATGACTGATTAGGAGGATGGAACATGAAACTTCAACAACTGGCACTGTTCCCCTTGCCGTCCCATATTCTGCCCGGCGGCAAGCTCCCCCTTCGCCTGTTCGAGCCGCGCCACCTGCAGATGCTCAAGGAGTCCTTCCTCGAGGATCGGGGTTTTGGCATCGTGATGGAAGAGACTACCAGCACGGGTACCTGCGGACGGATTCTCCCGGTCGGAACCCGCGTCAAGGTGACTGATTTTTATACCCTCAACGACGGTTTGCTCGGGGTCACCGTGCTCGGCCTTGAACGCTTCTGCATCCACGAGATGGAAACGGATGACGCAGGCCTCAGGCACGCCCAGGTCGAGCCACTGCCCAACTGGCCGAGTGCGGATTCTGATGTCAGCGACAACCAGCTGGTCAGCCGATTGAGAGAGGTCTTTGCACAATACCCGGAACTGGATGAGCTCTACCCGGACAAGCAGTTCGACGATGCAGCCTGGCTCTGCCAACGCTGGCTCGAGATCCTGCCCATGCCGATCTATGAAAAACAGATGTTGATTGCCAAACAGAACAGTGAAGCGGCGCGCCAGTTCTTGCGCCGACTGATCGCACAGTGAGTCAAAGAGTGAGTCAACGGTTGGTTTGCAAAACGCGAATTCTCGGCACTGCATTCTTATAATGAAAAAATGAGAATTGCATTTTGCAATCACGGTAGCGATAAATAACACACAATTCAGCTACAGGCCGCAAATAACAGGTTTTGAAAAGTTGGCACGACTTTTTCATATAAAACCGTACAACCCGATTTATCCCGTGCTCTCTTCAGTATTTGCTGAAGAATTGGTCAACCACCAGGTTGACCATTTTTTTTACCCAAAATCGGCCGACATCACCTGCAATGGCGGAGCAGGCAGCTTCGCAGCCTGGCAAGACTGATGGGTTTGGCCAGAAAATCGTTCATGCCTTGGGCAAGGCAGCGGGCCCTGTCCTCCATCATGGCATTGGCCGTCAACGCGACGATGGGCACCTCGCACCCCATGTCCCGCAGGCGCCGGGTCGCCTCCAGCCCATCCATCTGCGGCATCCGCATATCCATCAGGACAAGGTCCGGCTGCTGCTTCGCCACCTGTGCCAGGGCCTCCAGCCCATTGCCTGCCAGCCTCACCCTGCACACCAGCTTCTGCAGCATCAGGGATACCACCAGCTGATTGACCGGACTGTCTTCCACCACCAGCACATCCAGCTCCAGTCTGGCGCACTCTTCACTATTGGGGGCGGCGGCCGGAGCACAGGGAGAGGCCATCCCGGGCAGCTCGAACCAGAAGCAGCTTCCCAGTCCAGGCGTGCTCTGCACGCAAATGTCTCCCCCCATCAGCTGCACCAGCCGCCTGCAGATGGCCAGCCCGAGCCCCGAGCCGGAGAAGCGGCGGGTTGCCGAACTGTCGACCTGATAGAAGGGTTCAAACAGCAACGCCTGATCCTCGGTGGAGATGCCGATCCCCGTGTCGCTGACCATGACCCCCAGCTTTTCCTCCTCCCAGGTCAACGCCAGACGCACGCTGCCGACGGAGGTGAACTTCACGGCATTGCCAAGCAGGTTGCCTATCACCTGGGAGAGGCGGACGGCATCCCCTTGAAGGCGTTCGGGGAGCGTTTCATCCAGATGCCAGTGCAGTGTGATGCCCTTGGCACTGGCCTGTGCCTGCAAGGGCTCCACCAGGGCACGGCACAGCTCGGCTGGCTGAAAGGGTTCACAGTGCAGGGTCAGGGTATGTGACTCTATTTTCGAGAAATCGAGCACATCGTCGATGATGGTCTGCAACAGATGCGCAGAGTGGGTGGCATGACCGATGAGGGTCTGTTGCGGAGTGTCGAGCCGGCCGTGCTGCAGCAGATCCAGCATCCCCAGCACGGCGTTCATGGGAGAGCGGATCTCGTGGGTCATCATGGCGAGGAACTGGGATTTGGCACGGTTGGCCGTCTCGGCATCGTCCCGCGCCCGCGCCAGCTCCTGCTCGCGGCGGATCTGGCTGCCTATCTCCCGCGCCGTGCCCCGATAGCCGAGGAAGCGGCCACCGGCATCATGGCAAGGCTCCGCATTGATCTCCATCCAGCAAGGCCCGCCCGCCAGCATCACCTGGGCCCGCATTCCCCGCACCGGCAGATTGTGGGCGATCAGGTGCCGGTAGTGGCTCCAGGCCGGGTCCTGCTTGTCGTGGGCAAAATCATAGAGGCTTCTCCCCGTCTGGCGGGCCAGCACTTCCCCCTGATAGCCAGGGGCAGAGACATAGCTGAGCCTGTGCTGGGGATCGGTCTCCCAGAACCAATCGGAGGCCATGGCGGCAAAACTGCGAAAACGCTGTTCGCTGGCCTGCAGGGCCAGGGTCTTGAGGTCAACCTGTTCTTGCAGGCGAGCCCGATAGGCGATGTTGACCAGGGCCTGGGAGATGAGCGGGCGACAACGCTGCATCGCCGCCTTGCTCTTGAGATCGAAGGTGCCCGCCACGCTGTGCCGGCAGATGAGCACACCGGAAAACCCCGGTCCCTGCAAGCCTGTCATCATGACGCTGGCCCAGCCCGGCGCCCCTGCCAGCGGCGCCAGCTCAGGCAGTTGGGCGGGATCATAGATGACCAGGGTCTCCCCCTCGATGGCCCTGGAGAAGAGCGGTGTCAGCGACCAGGTCCGGCCCACCTCGTCCGGCTGGGTGCTCAGATGGGTGCTGCCCCCCACGGCCTCCCAGGCAACCACGTCCGCCTGTTCGAATCCGATAAAGGGCTTGAGAGCAAGAATGAGACTCTCCAGTACCTGCTCCAGACTCTGGGCCTGTGCCAGGGTCGCCACCCCGCACAGCAGGGCTTGGGACTCCTCCCGATATCTGGCCTCCCGCTCCCGGCAACGCATCAGCTCCACCAGCGTGGTTTGTAGTTTGTCACCCAGGGTTTCGAGTTCGCTATTGCCTATCATCTTGAATCCAGCACAGTGTCAGCTCTCGAGGAAGATTACGCTCGACACCATGAGGTTGCCGTGTGCCAGCTCACCATGGGGTAATCGTCCCTGTTCACCGAAGGTAAAGGGCGTGATGAAGGGGATCTCACCCAGCCTCTGACTGAATTGACTGACGATGTCCCCCAGCCTGTCCCCCAGTGCCAGCCGACAACCGGCACAAAACACCACCAGGGCGCCAAAGGGGCGCATATTGCTCGCCATACCATATTCAGGCTCGATATTCACCGCATTCAGGCTGCGCTGCAACAACCCTTCCTGGCTGCTGTACATGAGCAGCAGCCGCTCTCCCAGTCGGGTCTCGGTAAAGAGGCGCAGCCCCTCCCGCGCCGTCACCGCCTCGGGATGGGAGAGCTTGTAGTAGGGCAGATCATCGAGCATGCCGACCTGACGGGCCAGTGGCGAGAGCGTCGTCTCCCTGAGGATGGGGCCCACCGGCCAGGGCGTCGCACGCTCGGTCCAGCGACCATAGACCCGGGCCGCCGGCTCGTGATCGATGGTCAGCACCTCCCGCCCGTCTATCCCGGTAATGATGCCGCGACACTCGGTGGGTACATAGCCTGAGTGAAACTGGAACGCCAGTTGGCAGTCGGGGTAAAGCACCGCCAACACGCACCCTTGTGATCCCTCCCCTTCGTCCCAGCACAGCTGCCACTGCCCGGCCACGCCGTCGTCTGCCGCCGACCCGCCGACGACGGGAACGGTCGCGCCAAACTCGGCGTCGATCCCAGCGAGCACAGCCTCCTCCAGCCCCGGGCTGGTGTGCAGCAACACGAGCTGCGGCAGCTCTCCCGGTCGGCCACCATCGGCGATGGCGCGGCGCAGCAATGCCCGCACATCCGGTTGATCCCCCATCTGGCCAGCCACGCCATAGGCCCCCTTGCCATCATAAAGGGCGGCGACCGACAGGCTCCAGCCATGCCGACCATGATGGCCATCCTGGGTCAGGATACCGCCGCAGGAGCTGCAACCGATCAGCCGGGTATCGGGAAAACGTGCCTTGAGCGCACGGCGCAGTTCCGCCGCCTCGTGTGCTTGGGTAAAATAGACCAGCAACAGCGATGGAACATGGGATGACTGGGCATGCAACCGCTCTGTAACTTGTTGGGCGGCCAGTGGGGTCGTCTCGGCAAGCGAGTGAGCCGTCAGGAAGTTCAACATCGTCTCCTAGGGGTACGGGATGCTGGCATCAAGCAAAAATCATACCCTTATCAAACAATTACCTGGCCATGGAGACTAGAATGGTGCTCACTGGCCTCCCACGGGATCACTGCATGTGGCAGAAAAATATCAATGACTTCGACCGGGTTGTCGCCATCGGCGGCGGGCACGGTATGGGCCGGGTGCTCTCTTCCCTGTCGTTCTTGGGATCCCGGCTGACGGGCATCGTCACCACCACGGATGATGGCGGCTCCACCGGACGCCTGCGCAAAAGCCAGGAGTGCATCGCCTGGGGGGATCTGCGCAACTGCCTCAACCAGTTGGTGACCACCCCCAGCATCGGTAGCCAGCTGTTCGAGCACCGCTTTACCGGCCGCGGCGAGCTCGCGGGCCACAACCTCGGCAACCTGATGCTGCTGGCCCTCGACAACCTCTGCGTGCGCCCCCTGGATGCCATCCGGCTCATCAGCGACATGCTGGAAATTGAACCCAATCTGCTGCCCATGTCCGAGCATCCCACCGATCTGTGCGCCCACACCGTCTGTGGCGATCAGATCCTGGGGGAGGTCTCCATCGATCAGCTCACCACGCCGCCACGGGCCCTGAGCCTGAAACCGGTCGTGCCCGCCACGCGCGAAGCAGTCGAGGCGCTGAGCCAGGCCGACATGATCATCCTGGGGCCGGGCAGCTTCCTCACCTCCATCATGCCTCCTCTGCTGCTGCGCGAAATTGCGGAGGCGATCCGCAGCAGCCGCGCCATCGTCGTGTTCATCAGCAATCTGGTGGACGAAGAGGGTCCGGCAGGCCAGTTGTCACTGTCCAGTCAACATCGTTGGCTGGAAGAGCGGATAGGCAGCGGCCGGATCGATGCCATTCTGGCTCCCGAGGGCCCCCAGGTACCCGAGCTGCAGCACTGCCTCGTTCGGGCCGAGCTGGGTGAAGCGGCCCTCCCCCACCGCCACGACCGCCTCAAGCTGCGGCTGGCACTCGACACAGTGATCCTGAGCAGGCTTGGCGAGCGCGACATGGCGGGCTGATGCCCTTCTGGATCAGTGAAACTGGGCCAGATGGGTGAAGACCTGGGGCAGGGAGTGCTCCAGCTCCGCCAGCAGTCTGCCGGCCTCTTGCTCATCTTCCCGGCGACAGGCGGACTCCAGATCCATCACCTGCTGATAGCTGGGTTTGGCGCCATAGCTGCCACAGGACGATTTCATGCTGTGGGCAACACGCGCAAGGGCTGACCAGTCCCGCTGCTCAAAAAGCGGTCTTAATTGGGCCAACTGCTCGCCTACCTCTTCGACAAACACCGAGATGACGACCGGCATCATCTCGTGACCGATGTCATCTGCCAGTTGTCGCAGCACTTTCTGATCCAGCCACTCCATCTTCTCTTCCCTATGATGGTATTCAAACAGACCACAATATAGCGGACCCACAGCCCCGCTGTCACCCGCCCTTCGGGCATGCCCGTATCGCTCCGGATGCTCTTGGGACACCAGAATGTGAGCAGCTTCAAGTTATCGGTATGTCAGCCAGAATGGAGAGAGATAAAGGTTGTCACAAAATTAACATTAAAGTAACAATGCAACCCATGAGAATGATGCGGCTCAGCAACACCTCTCTCATCCCTTTTTGCCTGTATGGCTGCTGCGAAGAACCAGGGTAGACATCTACCCTGGTATTTTTTATTTCTGGTTCAACAAGTTGGCTGAATTGCCATATTCCAGCTCGCCCAGCCTGAACAGGCAGAACTCCCCGGGCACCATCTTCACCCAATTCTCGTTGCCGGTGAGCGGCCGGGTGGCGATCAGGGTCACCACATCGTTCGGCGTGGTTTCACTCTGAAAGTCGATGGCCACATCCTCATCCAGCAGACGGGCTTCGCCA
Source organism: Aeromonas sp. FDAARGOS 1418 (assembly GCF_019048585.1). NCBI lineage: Bacteria > Pseudomonadati > Pseudomonadota > Gammaproteobacteria > Aeromonadales > Aeromonadaceae > Aeromonas > Aeromonas sp. FDAARGOS 1418. The sequence goes on from NZ_CP077387.1 coordinate 3,859,581, forward strand.
AAGGGAGCCCTGCGCGTCAACCAGTAAAGATTGTTGCTGCAATAGGTCATCACGAACTCTCCGTCCGACAGCAGCATGTTGAACACCCCGAGCCCGCGCAGCTCGTCGCACAGGGTCGCGAGGTAGCGGAACATGGCGGGGAAATTTGCCGGCCGTTTGGGGTACTTGTGCTCCAGCCTGTCGAGCAGCCAGCAGAAGGCGTGCTCGCTGTCGGTGTCGCCCACCGGACGGTGCCGCCCCGTGGGCAGCCTCTTGTAACCGGTCAACTGGCCATTGTGGGCAAAGGTCCAGTAACGGCCCCACAGTTCTCGGGTAAAGGGGTGGGTGTTTTCCAGGGAGACACACCCCCGGTTCGCCTGCCGGATATGGCTGACCACGGCACGGCTCTTGATGGGCAGTGCCTGGACCAGCTTGGCGATGGGAGACTGGGCGCTGGGTTCGGGATCCTTGAAGGTGCGAAAACCCCGCCCCTCATAGAAGGTGATCCCCCAGCCATCCTTGTGGGGACCGGTCTTGCCGCCCCGCAGCATCAGCCCGGTAAAGCTGAAGCAGATGTCGGTCGGCACATTGGCACTCATGCCGAGCAGTTCGCACATATACCATCCACTCCCTGAATGTCTTGACTCTGGTTTCGTCAATCAACCGTCACGGCTGGTCGAGAGGGCCGGTATGGTCACCCATCACCCCCTCTCAATCCCGGATCGTTGATTACTTGGCCATCTCTTTTTCAACCAGCTGGATCAGGATGTGGATCACCTTGATGTGCACTTCCTGGATGCGGTCGGCATAACCGAAGTGCGGCACACGGATCTCCACATCGGCCAGACCAGCCATCTTGCCGCCGTCCTTGCCGGTCAGGGCAATCACCTTCATCCCTTTGGCACGGGCCGCCTCGATGGCTTTGAGGATGTTGCCGGAGTTGCCGCTGGTGGAGATGCCGAGCAGCACGTCACCACGGCGGCCGACGGCCTCCACATAGCGAGAGAAGACATAGTCATAGCCAAAGTCGTTGGAGACGCAGGAGAGGTGGCTGGGATCGGAGATGGCGATGCCGGCATAGCCTGGGCGGTTCTCGCGATAACGACCGGTCAGCTCCTCGGCAAAGTGCATGGCATCGCAGTGGGAGCCGCCGTTGCCGCAGGAGAGTACCTTGCCTTCCTGCTTGAAGGAGTCGGCGAGCAACCTGGCCGCCGCCTCGATGTTTTTCAGATTTTGCTCATCTGCCAGGAACGCCTGAAGCACGCTGGCAGCCTCGGTCAACTCGTTGCGGATCAGTTCTTGGTACATGGTTCTTGAAATCTCGTCGTCCAACATAGGGTGGCGGCATTGTCGCACAAGCCAGTCCAATCGTCGCCCCCCGCCCGCCAAGATGGGGCGGGCAGCGCGTTATGCCGATCACAGAGCCAAGGTAACAGGCTTGTAAACAGCTTGATAAGTTTGTGCGTATGAATTACAACAGGGGCCATATCCAACAGGTCAGACCTCTGGATCAGTTAACGCCAATTTCCCAACCTCGGCAATTCATGCAAGGAGCAAACAATGACGACGACCCTCACTCTGCTCGGGGTGATCCTGGTGATCGGCGCCATGGCCTATCGCCGTGCGTCCCTGTTCACCGCCACGCTTGCCACGGCCGCCGCCCTGGTCGCCGGCACCTTCTATGGCCATGTGCCCCTGTTGGTGTGGGCGCTGTTCGCGGTGATAGCCCTGCCCCTCAATCTGGTGGAGTTTCGCCGCAACCAGCTGACCAAGCCGCTGTTCAAGATCTACAAGTCCATCATGCCGGAGATGTCCCGAACCGAGAAGGAAGCCATCGAAGCGGGGACGACCTGGTGGGAAGCGGATCTGTTTGCCGGCAACCCGGACTGGAAGAAGCTGCACGCCATTCCGGTCAGCACGCTGTCTGCCGAAGAGCAGGCCTTCATGGACGGTCCGGTTGAAGAAGTGTGCCGCATGGTCAACGACTGGGAAGTGACCCACGAGCGTGCCGATCTCTCTCCCGAGGTGTGGCAATACCTGAAGGACAACAAGTTCTTCGCCATGATCATCAAAAAGAAATATGGCGGGCTGGAGTTCTCCGCCTACGCCCAGTCCTGCGTGCTGCAAAAGCTGTGCGGCGCCAGCGCCGTGCTCGCCTCCACCGTCGGCGTGCCCAACTCCTTAGGGCCGGGTGAGCTGCTGCAACACTACGGTACTGACGAGCAGAAGGATTACTATCTACCCCGTCTGGCTGTCGGCAAGGAGATCCCCTGTTTCGCCCTGACCAGCCCGGAAGCGGGTTCTGATGCGGGCTCGATTCCCGACTTCGGCATCATCTGCAAAGGCGAGTGGGAAGGGGAAGAGGTGCTCGGCATGCGCCTGACCTGGAACAAGCGCTACATTACCCTGGCTCCCATCGCCACCGTACTCGGCCTCGCCTTCAAGCTGCGTGACCCTGACCACCTGCTGGGTGAGGAAGAAGAGCTCGGCATCACCTGCGCCCTCATTCCGACCCACATCAAGGGGGTCGACATCGGCCGTCGCCACTTCCCGCTCAACGTGCCGTTCCAGAACGGCCCGACCCGCGGCAAGGACGTGTTTGTACCGCTCGACTTCATCATCGGCGGTCCGGCCATGGCCGGTCAGGGCTGGCGCATGCTGGTGGAGTGTCTCTCCGTCGGCCGCGGCATCACCCTGCCCTCCAACAGCACGGGCGGCGTCAAGATGCTGGCCCTGGCCACCGGAGCCTACAGCCGCATCCGTCGCCAGTTCAAGCTGCCGATTGGCAAGATGGAAGGGATTGAAGAGCCGCTGGCACGCCTGGGTGGCAACGCCTACATCATGGGCGCCGCCGCCAAACTGACGGTCACCGGCATCGATCTCGGTGAAAAACCCTCGGTCATCTCCGCCATCGTCAAGTACCACCTCACCGACCGCGCCCAGAAGTGCATCATTGATGCCATGGACATCCATGGCGGCAAGGCCATCTGCATGGGGCCGAACAACTATCTGGCCCGTGGCTATCAGGGGGCCCCCATCGCGGTGACCGTCGAGGGAGCCAATATCCTGACCCGCAGCATGATCATTTACGGTCAGGGAGCCATCCGTTGCCACCCCTACGTGTTGCCGGAGATGCTGGCAGCCAGCCACCCCGACAAAGAGCAGGCGCTGAAAGATTTCGACAAGGCGATGTTCAGCCACGTGGGCTTTGCCATCAGCAACCTGGTGCGCAGCTTCTGGCTGGGGCTGACCGGTGCCCGCTTCGCCGCAGCGCCCTACAAGGATCAGACCAAGGGCTACTATCAGCAGCTCTCTCGCCTCTCCGCCAACCTTGCCTTCCTGTCAGACATGGCGATGGGCACCCTGGGTGGCGAGCTCAAGCGCAAAGAGCGGGTCTCTGCCCGCCTCGGCGACGTGCTGAGCCAGCTCTATCTGGCCTCCAGCGCCCTCAAGCGCTATCAGGATGAAGGACGCCAGCAGGCCGACCTGCCGCTGCTGCACTGGGCACTGCAAGACGCCCTGTTCAAGGCTCAGGAAGCGATCGACGAGTTGCTGCGCAACTTCCCGAATCGCTGGATTGGTCTAGCCCTGCGCGCCATCGTGCTACCCCTTGGTCGCGACCTGAAGCGTCCCTCCGACAAGCTCGACAGCCAGGTGGCCCGCCTGCTCCAGGTGCCAAGTGCCACGCGCAGCCGTCTGGCCGAGGGTCAATATCTGACGCGCGAGGAGGGCAACCCCTTCGGGCTGCTGGAACAGGCGCTGGACGATGTGCTGACCGCAGAGCCGCTGTTTGACAAGGTGTGCAAAGCCGAAGGGAGCAAACGCCCCTTCACCCAGCTCGACAAGGTGGCAGAGGCGGGCCTGAGCCTCGGTGTCATCAACCAGGCCGAAGCGGATCTGCTGCGGCGCGCCGAGGAGAGTCGTCTTCGCACCATCAACGTCGATGACTTCGATCCCGTCGACCTGGTGGCCAACAAGGCACTGTTTGAAGCCTCCGCCTATCACAGGGCAGCTTGATGCCTCTGATGCCAGAACGCCTCCCTTGTGGAGGCGTTTTTCATGAAAGGGCGGGTGGATGGCATTCGATACGAAGAAAGAGAAACCGACTGGATCATATTTTGGATATCAATCCGTTTCCTATATTGAATGAAGCAGTTAAGGTAAGCACAGGATCACACACAGGATTGCATAATGGATGATCAAATCCTGATTATTGATGATGAAGATCTTCCCCAATCAGCACCGCGTCCCGCCGGCTGGAAGGTGATGATAGTGGACGATGAACCCGAAGTGCATCGCATCACCAAAATCACCCTGAACAAGTTTGAATTCGACGGCAAGCCGATCGATTTTCTGCACGCCTACTCTGCGGCTGAAGCCAAAGCCTTGCTCGCCCTCACCCCGGATGTCGCCCTGCTGCTGCTCGACGTCGTCATGGAGGTCGATCATGCCGGTCTCGAGGTGGTCAAGTTCGTGCGCGACGAGCTGCAAAACAAGATGGTGCGCATCGTGCTGCGAACCGGTCAGCCCGGCCAGGCCCCGGAAGATGACGTGGTGACCAACTACGACATCAACGACTACAAGGACAAGACCGAGCTCACCTCCCAGAAACTGCGCACCCTGCTGCGCGCCAGCCTGCGCTCTTACCGGGACATCCGAACCCTTGAGAGCAATCGACAGGGGCTGGAAAAGGTCATCGAGGCGTCCAAGGGGATCTTCGAGCAGCGTGCCCTGCGCCAGTTCGTCGAAGGAGCCCAGACCCAGCTCAGTGCCCTGCTCAATCTGGAAGAGTCCCAGATTTACGATGTGAAGCACCTGGCGTATGAGGTGCGGGATCAGGTGCTCGAGCCTCTGCTCAGCGATGGTCCCATGCTGCGCCTCGTCGATGCGCCGGAGATCCTGCGCTGTGCCATGGCCAAGGGAGCCAATGTCTACGATGGCAACCAGATGGTGCTCTATTGCCAGAATGCCCGCCATCACCTGCTGTTCCACATCGAGACCACTCGCCCGCTCAGCCAGATGGATACCGGGCTGCTCAGCCTGTTCACCGAAAACATCATAGTGGCGCTGGAGAATATCCGGCTCAACGAGGTGATCGGTGACAACCAGCGAGAGATCATCTATCGCATCGGCGAACTGGTGGAGAGCCGCTCGAAAGAGTCCGGCTTGCACGTCAAGCGGGTGGCCCTCTACACCGAGCTGTTCTGCAAGCTGCTCGGCATGAATGAGGACAGGTGCGAGCTCATCAAGCGGGCCTCTCCCCTGCACGACATCGGCAAGGTGGGGATCCCGGACGCCATCTTGCACAAACCGGGCAAACTCACTCCCGAGGAGTGGGAGATCATGAAAACCCACGCCCAGCTTGGGCAGGACATGCTCTCCGGCAGTGACCTGGCCCTGTTCCAGATAGGCGCCACCATCGCGGGTAACCATCACGAGAAGTGGAATGGCAGCGGCTATCCCCGCGGGTTGAAGGGAGAGGACATTCCGCTGGAAGGACGCATCGTCGCCCTGGCGGATGTGTTCGATGCCCTGGGCTCGGATCGTTGCTACAAGCAGGCCTGGCCGCTGGATCAGGTGCTGGCGCTGATCAAGGAGGAGAAAGGAGAGCACTTCGACCCCCTCCTGGTGGACCTGATGCTGGCCAATCTGGAGAAATTCCTCGATATTCGCGAGCAGTACAAAGACATCTATATCGGCGCTCACTGATATCGGATTCACCCCATCCACTTGCCACCATGAAGAAGCCGCCCATTGGGCGGCTTCTTTGCAATGTGCGCGGAATTATTGCTCCGGCAGATTGAGATCCAGTTTGGGGGTTGCTGGCGTCTCTTCAAGTTGCGCCTTCTGCGCCGCCATCGCCTTGTGCAGGGTGCGGCGCTTTTGCAGCAGAATGAAACCACCGGCCCCCAGCAAGAGCAGCAACACGCCACCTCCCCCCAGCGCCCAGGGCAGCCAGACCGGACTCTCCCGCTCCTCGAACCGGTCGGGGGTGGCGGCGGATGCGGGCATGGCCGCAGAGGGTGCGGGAGGGGGGGGAGGCGGTGCTATGGTGAACGACTTGGCCGGCAATTGCAGTTGCACCTCGCGACCGAGCCGGGTTGTTCCAAAGAGGGTGGCCTCCACCTTGTACTGCCCTGCCGCCTTGAGGGCGGAGAGATCCACGCCAAAACGCGGCGCTGTCGCCACCTCGTTGAACGTCATGCTACTGCCCCCGCCGTCGACGGCCTTGCCCTGGATGACCACGGAGGCGGGATCCAGTTCATCCACATCGATGACCAGAGAGAGCTTGGCTCCCCCCTCCCCGGAGGGGGGATTCAGGGAATAGCTGACCGGCCAGGGGTAGAGCAGCACCTGCTGTGACTGGGCTCGTGAGAAGACCTCATTGCCGGTGCTGAAGAGGGCTCGATATTTTCCCGCAGGGACGTCCAGTACCGCCTCGGCGGTCAAGATACCGTCCCCCGGCACTTCGTCCACCCCCTTGCCATCATCCATGTAGCGTCCCAGGGTCTCCTCGAACACGGGATCCCCGCTCTGGCTGGCATCGTTGAACTGCTGCAGCTTGACGGTCATGCCCAGATCGGTGAGGTAGTAACCCGCCCCAGGCGCCGCGCCATCGATCAGCAGACGGGATTGCAGTTTGACCCGCTCACCCTGATAGAGGCGGGCCGGCAGCGGCTCGCTCTCGACCTGGATGTCGGTGAGCAGGCGCACCCGATTGTCGGGGTCCACCTCTCCGATCGCCTGCCAGGGGCCGGGCATGGGGTCGCGGATAGTGATGAGATCCTGATCCTTGAGGGGCAACCAGCCCACGTCGGGCGGCTTGACCTTGCCCACATAGAGCTTGCTGCCATCGGGTCGCACCAGGATCACCGAGGGCGTCCCCGGCTTGCGCTTGATGATGAAGGTGATCTCCTTCACGCCGTAATCGATGCGAAAGCGGTTGTCGAGCAGAGGAATGTCGGAAGGCGCAAACACCTCGTTGGCCGCGGCCGGGAGGGAGGCCAGCAGCAGCAGCCCCCAAAGCGATCTCATTGCCGCCACAGGCAGGCACCTCCTTTTTTCTGTACCAGATCCAGCCTCGCTTCATGGACAGCCGCCACCTCGTCGCTCGCGCGAACCACCCTGAGCGGCGGGCGATTGCTCTCCAGACGACGAATGCCTGTATCCTGGCTGGTCTCGCTCTCGCTGGTTTCGCTCGCGAGATTGAGTTTGGTCTGGCCACCCGTCATCAGGAGGTAGACGTCCGCCAGGATCTCCGCATCGAGCAAGGCGCCGTGCAGGGTACGGTGAGAGTTGTCGATGCCGTAGCGATCGCACAACACGTCCAGGTTGTTACGCTTGCCCGGGAAGAGATCCCGCGCCATTGCCAGGGTATCCGTGATGCCGCAGATATCCGCCGTCTTGAAGTTCAGACCGAGCTTGCTGAACTCATAGTCCATGAAGCTCACGTCAAAGGGGGCGTTGTGGGCGATGAGCTCTGCGCCGCGAATGAACTCGATGAAATCGTCCGCTATCTGGCTAAAAGAGGGCTTGTCCGCCAGGAAGGCATCCGTGATGCCGTGCACGGCGATGGCCTCGGGGTCCACCAGCCGATCCGGCTTGATGTAGACGTGGAAATGGTTGCCGGTGAGTTTGCGGTTGATCACCTCCACACAGCCGATCTCGATGATGCGGTGCCCAAGATAGACAGGGCCGCCCGCGGTGTTCATGCCGGTGGTTTCGGTATCCAGAATGATCTGGCGATTCAGTTGGGGTGTGCTCATGATCAAATCCATGTCAAACTTCGGTTTTACTCGCTAGTTTACCCCAAGCCTCTCGCTAAAACAGATTGATTGCTCATGTTGAAACAGATTGATTTATTCACGGATGGCTCCTGCTTAGGCAACCCGGGCCCCGGCGGCTATGGTGCCGTCATGGTCTATGGCAAGCATCGCAAGGAGATCTCCGCCGGTTTTCGATTGACCACCAATAACCGGATGGAGCTGATGGCTGCCATCATGGGGCTGCGGACCCTGAACGAACCCTGCCAGGTGCGGCTTACCACCGACAGCCAGTATGTGCGCCAGGGGATCACCCAATGGATCATCGGCTGGAAGAAGAAGGGCTGGATGACCGCCAACCGTCAGCCGGTCAAGAACGTCGATCTCTGGCAGGCCCTGGATGCGGAAGTGGCCCGTCACCAGATCGAATGGCTCTGGGTGAAAGGACACTCGGGCCACCCGGAAAACGAACGCTGTGACGAGCTGGCCCGTGAGGCCGCCAGCGGCAAGCAGCTTGCCGAAGACAGCGGCTACCAGCCCTGATGCCCGCTAGCCGCCCTGGCGCGCCATGCCTGGCGCGGCCATCGACTCCGGCAGCCGCCAGCGGCGACGCACCGGTGTCACGGGGAAACGCCGCTTGCGGGCGGCAATCACGTAAACAGACGCCAGGGAGCGGCAATAGTCCCGCCCCAGACTCTCCCGCCACCAGCCGATCTTGCTCTGCCTGCCCATGAAGGAGAAACCGAACCGCTCGTCGAACATCACCTCGCAGCCGAGCAGTTGCAGCCAGTCGGTCACCCGTGCGGGCGTGAACATGCGGGCAGACCAAGGCAGATGCCGCCGCATGAAGGGCAGATAGTGACCCAGCCCCACCAGGCTGAGCGGGTTGTAACCGCTGACAATGAGCCAGCCATCGTCGGTCAGCACCCGTTCTGCCTCCCGCAGCACCTGATGAGGATCCGGCGAGAAATCGAGGCAGTGAGCCAGCAGGCAGGCATCCACGCTCCCCGATCGCACCGGCAAGGCGAGCGGATCCCCCTGGATGTCCAGCAAGCGTCCGCCGGGGGCGACACCGATTTGATGGCGAATGGTGGAACAGCCGCAGGAGAGTTCGGCGCTCAGGGCACCTATCTTGAGCAAGTGATAGCCAAAGAGGTGGGGGCACCAGTTGTCGAGGCGCTCCTGAAGCTCGGCGGCCACCCAGTCCCCCATGGGCAGTGCGGACCAACTGGTCGGAAGCGCGATCTGTTGTTCGGTACGTGCCAGCTGCATAATGGGACCAACTCGGGGGCGAATGCCATCCAGTTATATAAGATCCCTTCCTTAAAGAGAACACAAGAGACCTCGCCCCATGTATACCGTCATCACAGTTCCCGCCTTCAGCGACAACTACATCTGGTTGATCCGTTATGAAAATCACTGCCTGGTCGTCGATCCGGGCGAGGCCGCTCCCGTGCTGGAACGGCTGGCTGCGCTGGATCTGGTGCTGGATGCCATCCTCCTGACCCATCACCACCGCGATCACGTCGGGGGCGTATCCGAGCTGCTGCAACACTTCCCCCACGCTCGCCTCTATGGTCCCAAGCATGACCCCATGCCGGACCATCACGGCCAGTGGCTCGACGACGGGGATCAGATCAACTGGCATGGCCTGAGTCTGGATGTCCTCCATGTGCCCGGTCATACCCTGGGGCACATCGCCTATTACGGCCAGGGCATGCTGTTTTGTGGCGATACCCTCTTCAGCGCCGGTTGCGGCCGTCTGTTCGAAGGTACCCCGGCACAGATGCACACTTCCCTGCAACGGCTCGCGGCACTGCCCGATGAGACCCTCCTTTATTGTGCCCATGAGTACACCCTCTCCAACCTGCGTTTCGCCCATGCGGTCGAGCCCGACAACCTGGCGATCCAGCGGCAGATCGGCGTGATCAGCAAACTGCGTCAGCAGGGCCTCCCGAGTCTCCCCTCCCGGCTGGGAGATGAGCGGAATTTCAATGTTTTTCTGCGCTGCGAGCAGGACTCGGTAAAATTTTCTGCTGAGAAATACGCCCTTAAATGCTTGGAAAATCCAGAGGATACCTTCGCTGTTCTGCGGGCCTGGAAGGACGTTTTTTGAACAAACCTTGATCAGGGGGGCATTGCCCCTTATGATGCGAGCTGTTTTTCCACAGATGACCTGAGCGAGATGAAGCTACGAACGGCCTTATTGGCAGCGCTGTTTCTCAGCGGCTGTCAAAACCTGAGCCATCAGGATGACCGGGCGGTAACGGCAATCGAGCCGATCAAATCCCCCCAAGTCAGCAAGAAAACGTACAAAAAACACTCTTCGCGGATGCTGTTCGGCGACGAACAGATAGAAGAGCTGGATGACACTGATAACCTGTGGGTGCGTATCAGCGATGATATGCAGCTGGACTCGCACGATAATGCCCGGGTTCGCCAACAGCGTGATTGGTTGTTGCGCAATGATAAGCATATGGCGACCATTGCCAGCCGGGCTGAGCCCTACCTGTATCTGATGGTAGAGGAAATCGAACGGCGTGAGCTGCCAATGGAGCTTATTACCATCCCCATGATCGAGAGCATGTTCGATCCCAATGCCCGCTCCCGCAGCAATGCGGTCGGTCTTTGGCAGTTCGTTCCTGCAACCGGCAAGAATTTCGGCCTGCGCCACGACAACTGGTACGACGGTCGACGCGATGTCCTGGCATCCACCAATGCCGCACTGGATTACCTGGAGTACCTGAACCGGTTCTTCGACGGTGACTGGCTGCAGACCCTGGCCGCTTACAATGCCGGTGAAGGTCGGGTGCGCAACGCCATCACCCGCAACGAGCGGGCTGGTCGTCCGACCGACTACTGGTCGCTGGACCTGCCCCGCGAAACCCGGATGTATGTGCCCAAGATCCTGGCCATGGCCGACATGATCCGCAATGCGGACAAATACAATGTCACCCTGCCGGTGCTGGCCAACAAGCCGCAATTGAGAACCATCAATACCGGTGGCCAGATTGATTTGAACGTGGCCGCCCAGCTGGCTGGCGTTTCCGCCTCCCAGCTCAAGGCGCTCAATCCTGCGCTCAAGCGTGGCATGACCTCGCCGCAGGGCCCTTACAACCTGCTGGTCCCCGTCGAGTACGCCGACACCCTGGAGCTGGCCCTGGCCGATCTGCCCCAGCGTGAACGTACCCGTGGCGTGCGCTCCTATCAGGTCACCAGTGGTGATACCCTGTCACGGATCGCCCAGAATCACGGGGTGACGGTGCAACAGCTCAAGCTGGCCAATAACATGCGTGGCAACAACCTGCGCCGTGGCCAGAGCCTGATCATCCCCAATGGCGGGCGCGCAACCCAGGTTGCCCAGAGCAAGCCGCAGCAGCTCGCCAGCCGCAGTGGTGGCAAGGTGAACTATCAGGTGCGCTCCGGTGACAACCTGTGGAGCATCAGCCAGGCACACGGGGTCACCCACGCCGACCTGGCCAAGTGGAACGGCCTGAACGCCAAGTCGGCCCTCAAGCCTGGCATGAAGCTGGTGGTCTGGCCCAAGCAGGGCAAGAGCAGCAACAAGTCCATGGTCTATCAGGTGCGCCGCGGTGATTCCCTCTCCTCCATCGCAGCCCGCTTCCAGGTCGCCGTCAACGATGTGATGCGCTGGAACCAGCTCGGCAAGAGTGACTATCTCAAGCCAGGTCAGGAGTTGACTCTGTTCGTGAAGAACAACAGCTGATCGCTCGTCGCAATCCAAAAAATACCCCGCTTGATGCGGGGTATTTTTTTGTCTGCATGAACCAGCGGCGACGCCGCTCTCCCCTGAGGGATGACTCAGGGTGTGATGGCCTGGGCCGCAAAGCGCGCCAGAATGGGGTTGTGATCAGAGGCATCGGTAGCCGGTGAACTCACCTCAACAAGATCCAGATTGCGATAGTAGAGGTGATCCAGAGGCCGGCCAAAGGCGGTGCGACGCAGATCAGGTACAGGTATGGCCTCCTGCAGGCCAAGCTCGCCCACCAGCTTGTTCAACCAGAACGCGCGCTTGTCGCTCCAGGTGTTGAAATCGCCACCCAGGATGACCGGCCCCTGGTGGCGATGGATCAACGCAGTCAGATCGTTGAGCTGCTCGCGGAAGGTCGCCATGCCCAGTTCGAAATTGACCGCATGGAGATTCACCACCAGCACGCCGTCAGGATCCCCCTGCAAGGGATAGAGACTGACCAGACCTGACTTGGGGATGCGCAGCAGGGGTTCGGGGGAACGGACGCCACAAACAAACGCCTGCGGCGTTTTCGCCACCGTCATCACGCCAAAGGAGACACCTCCCTGGGTGAAGGCCTGCAACTGCTGCCACTGGAAATCCCCTCTCTGCAGCCAGTCCAGCATCTCGGGCCGGGTCGCCGACTCTTGCAGCAACACCAGATCCTGGGACTTGGCATACTCATCCAGCCCTTCCCGCCAGTTCTTGCGTTGTCCCTTGTAGAGGTTCCAGACGGTGATGCCAAACTCCCTCGGCAAGGCCGTGGAGGCGAGCGCCACCAGAGGTGGTCTGTCACAGCTTGCGCCAGGTATGATACCTGCCGCAGTCACCAGATGATCTTGATCCGGTACCTCGAAGCAACCGACCAGCCCCAACGTCAGCAGGGACGTTCCCAGAATCCGATAACTATTTTTCATTGGCTAACAATCACCTGCCTCTGCAAGACGACATGGCCCTCACACAGGCCACGGTCGCCGACTAGTCTCATTATTCGTGTCCGGCCCGACTCATCCAGAAGGAATTCAACGATGGCGAGACAGCACCAGTACCGCGTGACATTTTACGATCAACAGGGAACCTGTCATCAAGTGGAGCTTTCCACCGTCTATCAAATCAGGCGGGATCCCCAATGTGATCTCTGTCTGTTCGACACCCGGCAGTGCGTGGGGTCGGAAGAGATGCTGGAGCGCATGATACGGCAAAAAACCGGGCTTGAGCAGGAAATATCCATCATCAATGCCCGGCTCATCTGAGCAGACTCAGACCGGGACGGGGCGGGATTTGCCCTGATCGTCGATGGCCACATAGGTGAAGACGCCCTCGGTCACGCAGTACCGCTGGGCTTCGTTCTCCCGCAATACCGGCTTGACCCAGACCTCCAGCTTGAGTCGCATGGAGCTGCGACCAATCTTGAGGCAGCGACCGTAACAGCACACCACGTCACCCACCTTGACCGGGCTGTGGAAGGTCATCCCCTCCACCGAGACGGTACAGATGCGCCCTTTTGCCAGCTCCTTGGCCATGATGCCCCCACCTATATCCATCTGGGACATGATCCACCCGCCGAAGATATCGCCATTGGGGTTGGTATCGGCTGGCATTGCCAGGGTTCTCAGCAACAGCTCCCCATCGGGGTGGCGCTTGGTCTCTTCCATCATTACCGCTCTCTTTATCATGGATGGCGGCATGATAGGGGGCGATCCCCCCCTTGGCAAACCTCAATTGTCCCGGAGCGCGCGCCGTATCTGGTTTGCACGCCAGATGACCGACTCCGGGGCCCGGATGGCGACGACCCGTTCAACCCTTCAAGGCCGCCCCGTCCGCAAACCAGTGGGCCGGATCCGGCCAGCGATAGACGAAACCAAGCTGCTGGCAGATGCGCTGACCTTCGATGGGAGCAAACTCCCCCGTCGGCTCAACGAACTGCGGCGGCACCAGCCCGAGCAGGCGGCTCGCGAAGGGGTAGAGCTGCTCCCGGCGCGGGTGAACGGGGGCACTCAGATTGTAGGCATCCCCATCCTGCCCCCGGGCCAGCATCAGCTCACAGGCGGCCACCACGTCGTCCAGATGCACCAGGTTCACAGCCTGGCCTCCCCCGGCCAGCGTCTTGCCCGCCAGAAAACGGCCGGGGTGACGGTCAGGACCATAGAGTCCGGCCGGGCGCAAGATCATGGCGCAGTCAACATGCCCTTCCAGCACGGCAAGCTCGGCCGCCCGCATCCGCAAGCCTCTGTCATGGGCTGGAGCGGGCGTATCCTCCTCCCCCTGTCCGGCCCCCCAGACCGAAGTCGCGCTGATAAAAAGAACCCTCTGAACACCCGCCTCCCTCGCCTGTCGGCACAGGCTGGCCACGGACGCCGGGTAATCACCGGTCTTGCTGGGGGGCACACAGATCACCAGGTCATGACAGCGAAAAGGCAGTGACCCCATGTCAGGGGTGAGCAACAGCGGCCAGGCAGCAATACTCTCCCCCCGCAGCCGTTCAGCCTTTTCGGCCGTACTGACCGTCACCGCGACAGATTGCCCCTGCTCTTGCAATGCCCTGGCCAGGGGCAAACCCAGCCAGCCGGCGCCCACGATACCCGTCTGATACTCAAATTCGTTCGTCATACCCGGATCCTGACAAAAAAAAACGGCCATCCAATGATGACCGTCGAAAGTAACGAAGGAAATAGCCGGATTAACCGGTTACCTCCCACAGCGGGAAAATCGGGAGCGCACGCTCCTAATTCGTGGGCCTATCCTAGTGGCAGCGCGGTCAAAAAGCTTTGAAGCGGATCACAGTTGAAAAGGATTTCTGAAAGCGCTTTCACTGTTTTGCAAAAAAGTCGACCCGCACGGGGCCAACTTCATGACTCAGGCCACAGATTCCCGCCGTACCAGTTCGGCTTCGAATTTGAGCGCCAATCCCTCTACCGGCTTGTGATCCAGCAGCCTCAGGGCCAGCTCAGCGGCACGCTCTCCCATCTCCTCGATGGGGTAACGTACCGTGGTGAGCTTGGGATAGATGTATCGGGCATAGGGGATGTCATCAAAACCGACCACAGAGACCTGCTGGGGGATCTTGTAACCCCGCTCCAGCAGACAGGAGATGGCCCCCGCCACCATGGCATCGTTGAAACCAAGCACAGCGCTGAACTCGACGCCGCGCGCCAGCAGCTCGCTCATGGCCACATAGCCACCTTTTTCATCGGCATAGGCACGGCCGATGAGGGCAGGATCCAGCTCGATACCTGCCCGTTGCAGGGCGAAGCGATAGCCGGCCATCCGCTGCTGACCATCCACAAACTCCTCGTCATCGGAGGTGACGAAGGCAATCTTGCGATGTCCCGCGTCCAGCAGATGCTGGCAAGCCGTGGTGATGCCGGCCTGGTTGTCCAGCCAGACGCAGCGATCCTCGCAGCCTGGCACCTGACGGTTGATGAAGACGATGGGGGTCGTGCCCGACGCCAGCTCGCTGAGCTCTTCGTCAGGCAGCGCCTTGCTGTGCAGGATCAGGGCATCGCACTGGCGCTGCAGCAGCGCCTGGATGGCGTGCCGCTCACGGGTCGCGTCGTGGTTTCCGGACACCACGATGGTGAACTTGTTCGCCTTGTCGACCATGCTTTCGATGCCGCGCATCATCTGGGCGAAGAAGGGGCCGCCACACAGATCCCCCACCAGCACACCGATACAGTTGGAGCGTTTGCTCACCAGGGCCTGGGCGAAGCTGTTTGGACGAAAGCTGAGTTCCTTCATGGCCGCGAGGACAGCCTCGCGCTTCTCGGGCGCCACCTGCGCCGTGTTGTTGATCACTCGAGACACTGTCGAAATGGAGACATTCGCCAGCTGAGACACATCTTTGATCGTTGCCACTCTCGATTCCTTTGTTGGAAAAGCCTGTCAGTGATGATCGGGCATTGTATCGAACCTGACAGACCAAGACGCGGCGCCCGATCACCTGGCAGGTTTCCTTTTGTAACAAAGCTTAAGGGATGATAACCATTCTGGGGCAAGAATGGGAGGCAGCCGCGACAACGACTGCCCCCGAACTCAATAGGCGTGATTCAGCTCGCGTTCCGACATGAAACGCAAGGGCTGCTGCAGCTTGTGTTGATAGATGAGATCGAAAGAGAGCACGTTCTGGACATAGTTGCGCGTCTCCCGATAGGGGATGCTCTCCACCCAGACATCCATCGGCTTGTTGTCGCTCTGCTCGCGCCAGCGCTTGACCCGGCCAGGACCCGCATTGTAGGCCGCCGCCGCCAGGATCCGGTTGCCGTCATACACATCCAGCAGGCGCTTGAGGTAGGCGCTGCCAAGACGAATGTTCATGGCCGGGTCGAACAGTTGCTGCTCGTTGCGATAGGGGACCCCAAGCTTGCCGGCCGTCTCTTTCGCGGTGGCAGGCATCAGCTGCATCAACCCCCTCGCCCCGACCGGTGACTGGGCCAGGGGATAGAGTGCGCTCTCCTGACGGGAGATGGCGTAGAGCAGACTGGTGTTCATGGTGCGCTCTTGTGCCATCTGGGAGAAGGTGCGCTTGAGGGGCAGCGGGAAGCGCAGGTCCAGCGCATCCCAGGCCTCGGCACGGATGCTGGAGAGGATCGCCAGCTCGTGCCAGCCCTGGTTGAGGGCGATGTGGCCAAACTCCAGGCGCTGGGCCACGCTGTTGCGATCCATGTTGTGGATCCACTCAGAGCGGGCCGCCGTGATCTCGTTCATCGCCAGCAGTTCACGCACCCGCAGCAGGAAGGGCCAACGGCGACTGGCACTTTGCCAGTCCGGCACCTTGTGCGCCACGCTCTGGTTCTTCATGCGATAGGGCACACCGGTGCGCTGGGCCGCCATGAAGCCGTAGAAGCCGCGCAGGTTCGCAGTCTCGAGATAGAGGTCCCGCGCCGGTTTCTGCCGCCCCTGTTTCTCCAGCGAGCGCGCCATCCAGTAACGCCAGCGATCCTCTTTTTGCAGCCCCATGGGCATCCGCTTGACCCACCCTTCGAGGCCGCGCCAATCCTGCTCCCAGATGGCAAGACGGGCCCGCAGCTCCACCAGCTCCGGATCCTTGAGCCGCACCAGGGCCGTATCCAGCCAGGCACGCTGGTCAGAAGAGCGGTCCAACAACAGGCGGCGGGCGGCCGCCTTCTCCACCCGATTCACCTCGGCATGGTTCAGGCCGAAGCGACGGGTCATCTCCCCCAGCTGGCGCAGAACCGCGTCGGGCTCCTGATTGGCGTAGCGGGCCAGCCCCAGGGAGAGCAGATGGCGCGACGGGGGCGCCGCCGTGAAGTTGGCCGGATTCATCGCCCGCACGGGTTGGTCATACAGGGCGATCATCTGATCGCCATACCCCTTCATGCCGCTGCCGAGCTGGGCACCGAGGTGGCGAATGAGGTTGGGGTTCTGGGCCTCGAAAGCCAGGTTCATGCGCTCCCAGATCTTCTCCTGAGTACGCAGACCCGCCTGCTGCCAGAGCTGGAACAGGGGATCGCAGGCATCGGGCCTGGATTGACCGCTCAACCAGAGCTTGCCTGCCTCCTGCAGGGCTTCACTCTGGTGCCCCGTGTAGTAGCGGGCCTGATAGTGCTGACAGAGCAGATCGGTGGAGCTTGGCTTGGCCGGATAGAAGCGCAGGAACTGGGACCACTGCTGGCTCTGGGCAAGATAGGTGAGATAGCTGCGCTCGAGCCGGTTGGACTGGGGGGTGTCCCCGTGCTGGCGGATGAAGCGGGTCACATCGTTGTAGTCTGCCGCCCCGGGACGGAACGCAAGCTGGTAGTAATCCAGATAGGGCAACAGCGGATAGTGGATCAGGCGTGCCCGAAGCTGGCTGAATTTGACCTGATCATTGGCACGCACGGCCTCATGGGCCTGGCGATAGAGAGACTGCTCCATGGTCTGCGCGAAGGCAGGAGCCAACAGCCCCGGCATCCAGAGCGCAGACAAGATGATTCCCTGCACGACTTTCACGAATGGCATTCTCCCCTTGAAGACATAACCACCGCCAAAGTGCGGTGGTGACATACCTTCATTCTACCCGCTAAGCACAGGGGCTACGCCACACTATTTTTATCGGTGCAGACGGGGCGATCACCGCGTACCTGGCGGCTGACATAGCGTTCAAGGTAGGGAACAGGAAGCGGCTTGGAGGCGAGGTATCCCTGGAAGAAATGGCAGCCCTGTGCCTGCAGAAACTCCAGTTGCTGGCGGGACTCCACCCCCTCCGCCGTCACGTTGAACCCCATGTGGCGGGCCATGGCGATCACGGCCTCGACGATGGCCATGTTGTCACCATCCTTGGGAATGTCCTGGATGAAAGAGCGGTCGATCTTGAGCTCGTCAGCCGGCAGCCGCTTGAGGTAGCTCAGGGAAGAGTACCCCGCCCCGAAGTCGTCGATGGCAAAGCTGATGCCCAGGGTCTTGAGTTCCGCCATCTTGCTGATGGTGTCTTCCGCATGACCCAGCACCACCGACTCGGTGATCTCCAGGTTGAGGCTGGCGGGATCCATGCCGGTGGCCGCCAGCACGTCGTGAATGCGATCGACAAAGTCGGGAGCATGGAACTGTTTGGCGCTCACGTTGACCGACAGCTGGGGGACGTGGATCCCGCTCTCCTCCCAGGAGACGTACTGGGTACAGGCTTCGTGCAATACCCAGTTGCCGATGTCGACAATGAGATCCGTTTCCTCGGCAATGGGGATGAACTCAGCAGGCGACACCAGGGCACGCCCGGGGGGTTGCCAGCGGATCAGCGCCTCGACACCGATGATCTCCCCCCCCGCCACCATGTGCTGGGGCTGGTAGTGGAGAGTCAGCTCCCCATTGTCGAGGGCACTGCGCAGCTCGTTGTGAATGTGCAGACGCCGGTCGGCCTGCAACTGCATGGAGGCATCAAAGAAGCGCCGGGTCTTGCGGCCCGCCGATTTCGCCTGATACATGGCGGTGTCAGCCTGCTTGAGCAGATCCCCCGCCTCCTGCTCCCGACCGGGGAAGAGGGTGATGCCGACACTGGCGCCGATGTGCAGCACCTGGCCTCTGAAATCATAGGGGGCGGCGATCTCCCCGATGAGCCGCTCCGCGATGAGGTCGGCCTGCATCTCCGCCTGGGGCGGGCTGATGGAGAGCGCTGGCAGCAACAACACGAACTCATCACCGCCGAGACGGGCCAGACAATCCCCCTGGCGCACCAGCCGCTTGAGACGGCTGGCCACCTCCTTGAGCAGCCAGTCGCCGGTGGCGTGCCCCAGGGAATCATTGATGGTCTTGAAGTGGTCGAGATCGATGAACAGCAGGGCCCCGATGAGGTGACTGCGATTTGCATCGGTGAACGCCTGGGTCAGGGTTTCGTGCAGCTGACGGCGATTGGGCAGGCCGGTCAGCTCGTCATAGAAGGCAAGATCCTGGATGCGGCGCTCCGCCGCCTTGCGCTCGGAAATATCTTCGAAGAAGATGACATAGTGGCTGATCCCCCCCTTTTCATCCTGCACCGGCGTGACGATCTCCCACTGGGGATAGGCGTGACCGTCGGCGTGCAGGCGCAGGGTTTCCCCCTGCCAGCGATCCAGGGCGTTGAGCTCGTAACCCAGCCCTCCCAGCCCCGACCAGAGATCGTTGCCAAGATGCAGACCAATCACCCCCTGGTTGTCAAAGCCGGTGATCTGGCTGAAGGCGTAATTGACCCGCAGGATCTTGAACTCGGGATCCGTGATGATGATCCCTTCGTGAGTTTCAAAGGCCACCGCAGACAGCCGCATCAAGGCATCGCTCTGCAGGCGCTCCAGCTCGGCCACCATGCGCACCGAGAAGATGGTCAGGACGGAGTCCAGATCCGTGGTCCGGGTCTGGCTCGGGAACAGCAGGGCAAGATGACCCAGGATCTGACCGTTGCGATCGAGCAGCGGTTGGGCGTAATAGTGCTGGCCCGGGGGCAGGTCGGGATACCCGGTCAGGGGTTCACTCACGGGGACCGCGCTGGAGGCCCCCTGGCGATAGAGCTGTTGGCAGGGCATGTCACAGAGGGCATACTCCTTGACGTCGATGCCGTGGCTCGCCAGCACCCTGAGCCTGTCGAGACCGACCCGCTCCGTCAGCCAGACGGCTGTGGCTCCCAGGATATGGGCCAGCTCGTTGACCAGGGTCTGGCAAAAATCGAGCCCCGTCTTGGCGGAGAGCGCCTGCGCCAGCTTGGCCAGCAAGGGGGCCTGCAACATGGGAAGCGGCGGTGTCACGCCTGCGGGGGAGTCGGCGCGATCCATCTCGCGATGCATCATTTCGAGGGGGGCAAGCCAGCCACAACAGAGCCCCTGTGCAGGCACATACTGACCGTACCAGAGCGCGTGGTGTACCTTGCCGTCCTCATCGCGCAGGTGACCGATGAACTGGCCAGGCTGGCCGGAATCGTGGAGTCTTGCAAGAAAATCGGCGAAACCCGCTTCATCTTCCCGCTCAAGTTGGGTGGCCCAGGGGTGGGTTCCCTCCCCTGCCCAGGGTTCACAAGAGACATGATCAGACAGGCTCCATTGCCCATGCTGCCGATCATAAAACCACATCATCTGGGTGGCTTGCTGCTTCATCTACGACTCCAACCACTACAACCACGTTATCCACCCCGACTCCTGCAGAAAAGCATATCCGTTTGCGCGCATATCTCCACCGGCGCATGGCAATGATTTTGCGATGCGATGAGGCGATGTGGGTGGAGAAAATTCGAGACTATGCGGCAAAAACCAAACATCGGGTCGACACAAGGCGCTGCCGAGGGGGGACAGAAACGATCCTATTTGCTGATACTGCCTGCCTGTTTCACTGAGCTCAAGCGGTTTTTGGCATGAAACGGGAAAAGCTCACAATTTATGGACAGCGGGATTCCCAAGGGGATTTTTCGTGACGCAGATCACATTTTGATTTGGCGACATGGGTAATCTGGAGGTGAAGACACAAGCAAGACGACCCGAAGGGGGCCATTATGAAAATCGAAATGACCAGTAAAATCATCGACATCACCCCAGCCATCCGCGAGCGCATTGAATCCCGTTTTGAAAAGCTCGAGCGTCTTCAGGTGCCTCTTATCACACCCCATGTGATCATCTCCAAAGAGCGTTTGATGTATATCGTCGAAGCCACTATCGGCATTCCCAACGGCAAACTGTTTGCGCAGGCAGAGCACGAGGATCTCTATGCCGCCATCACGGACCTGGGCCAGAAGCTGGAACGCCAGCTCAACCGTCACACGGAAAAACCCATCGCCCGTCGTGCCGCCGGCAAGGAAGTGCCCCAACCGGACGAAGCAGACGCCTGACAAGGTTCACCACTCATAAAGCAAAAGGCGGGTCATCCCGCCTTTTTGCATTCTACCGTGCCGTCACCCCAGCCAGCGCAGCCTGGCATCCACCCCTTGCGCAAGCTCATCGAGCAGCGGCAGCATCATCAGTGGAGCCTCCTCCCTGGGGTCAGCGCCCATAGGTCGGGCCTGCCATCGCTCACGACCCAGTGCCGAGAGGTTGTCGTACACCGCGGGATCCAGCGCGGGCGTTCGGCTCACCAGTGGCGGGGAGCGCAGCGCCAGCCAGAGTCTCACATCCGTCATGCACCCGCCCTGTTGCAGACGCTCGTTGAGGCTGGTGGCATCGCTCTCTTCCACCCCGCCTTGCAGGGACGCCCGGGGCATCAGACCGAAACGGGAGCGCCAATCCAGCTCACCCGACGCAGGCTTGGGCGGGGCATCAAACCAGGGCTGCTCTTCCACCGCATCAGTCAGCAGCGCCAGATGCAGCCTGAAGTCGGCACGGTCCCCCGCACGGAGATCCTGGTTGAGCCGTTGGCCCAACTGGGCCTCATCCACGAGCAAGCGGTCACGAATCGCACTGGGCAGCATGAGATAAATCTTGGAAATGAAGGTTTCATTGCTTATCGGCCATCAACCCGATCCTTTAAGCATTAAAAATCCCGGCAGAGGGGTTCACAAGCGCGACAGATCTGTTAGTATGCGCCTCGCACTTGGGGAGGGGTTCCCGAGCGGCCAAAGGGATCAGACTGTAAATCTGACGGCTCTGCCTTCGAAGGTTCGAATCCTTCTCCCTCCACCATTCAAGTGCGCACAATCAGGTCATGCCCCGTGGAGGGGTTCCCGAGCGGCCAAAGGGATCAGACTGTAAATCTGACGGCTCTGCCTTCGAAGGTTCGAATCCTTCTCCCTCCACCATCTTTCAGAGAACCCGGCCTTGTGCCGGGTTTTCGCTTTTCTGCCTTCCACAAATCCCATTCTTCTACAAAAAAAGGCGCTGTCCCAATTATGTGTTGGAAGGCTAATCTGGAAGTAGGTCATCACCGCGAGGACCTTCATCATGGATACGCCAGCCTTCCAACACCTGTTGTCCCTCTTTCCATTACTTACTCTGCGTCAGCGCCGTGTCGCTCAGCATGAGCTCGCCGCTCCACACCCGATTACGTCCCTCCATGCCCAGTTACCCACATGCTGCGGCTGTCCCCACTGCCAGGCGGATGCCACCCAGCTGGCCCCCTGGGGCTGGAGCCGTGGGCTGCGTCGTTACCGTTGTAAGCAGTGTCGGCGAACCAGCTCTCTCCTCACCAAGACGCCTTTGGCCAGATTACGTAAGGCTGAGCATTGGGAGGACTACGCCCAGGCTCTCATCGACGGGCTCACTGTCCGCCAGGCCGCCGTCCGCTGCGGTGTTTGCAAGAACACCGCCTTCTTGTGGCGTCACCGCTTCCTGAAGGCGATGGCAAACCACCAGGCAACACGGGAAGAAGGCATTGTGGAAGTGGATGAAACCTTCTTCCTCGAATCGTTCAAGGGGCAGCGAGGGTTGCCTCGTCCGGCAAGACATCGTGGCGGGAAAGGGCGTACCCGGGGGACCGGGCGGGATTACATCCCGGTGATGGTGGTGCAGGACAGGGCGGGCCATCAAGCCGACTTTCAGCTGGAAAGACTGGATGCGCAGACGGTGAAAGCGGTGTTGCAGCCACTCATCGCGCCCGATGCAGTGCTCTGCAGTGATGGTGCAGGGGTGTATGCCAGTTTCAGCCAAGCGCGGGGCATAACACATCAGGTGGTGTACAACCGTCGAGGTGAGCGAGTCATTGGGGCATACCACATCCAGCATGTGAACGGATATCACCGGCGGTTGAAGGAGTGGATGGAACGATTCCATGGAGTCGCAACCCACTACCTGAGGAATTATCTGGGCTGGCGCAGGATGCTGGAACGTTACGGCAGGGAGGTAAATACCAAGATGTGTTTGCATGAGGCGCTAGGGCACCCGATGCAACACGTAATTGGGACATAGCCAAAAAAAACGGGAGGCCAGGCCTCCCGTCAATATATGCACGCTCTCACCCCGAACCTGCTGGCGACAGCTGTCATCGGCAGGTCGGGCAGAGGGGGATAAACGTCTCCCCAGGCATCTGTCTTGTCATCCGCGCCCCTTACAGGGTGAAGCGATAGAAGATATCCACCGCCTGGGCCACCCCGCTCATGGCCTGCAGATAGAGCCTTGGCATCAGCTCGTAGCGCAGCTTGAATTCGGCGATGGGGCTGAACACCCCGACCCCGTACTGGAACTGCAAGCCGGGCAGCAGGTAGGCCGACAGGGTCACCTGGGTGTCATCGCCACTGCCTGCAGTATCGAGGGCCACGTCGCTCATGCCGAGGGACTCCCCGATGCTGGAGACCACGCCGCTCGCCTGACTCACGGCCCCCGCCACCAGCAAGCCGTTGAAGCCGCCATCCTCGCCGCTGGTCTGCAATCCCTTGCCCCGCAACAGATAGGAGAGCTGTTCGGACTGCGCCATCTGCGGCTCGGAATAGACGGTGATCTTCGGCTTGGCAGCCGGCCCCGTCACCCGCACCCCGACGGTCACGTTGTCCTCGATGGTGTCCGGATCCCGATAGGTCTCGATGTTGAGATAGGGCTGATCGATGGGGCCGGAGAAGAGGATCCGCCCCTCCTTGATGATGAGGTTCTGGCCATAGGCCTTGAAGCGCCCGTCCCTGAGCTCCAGTTGCCCGTTGCCCGAGAGCGGCTTGGAGGGATCCTGGCGAATGTTGAGGGCCCCTCCCACCTTGGTCTTGAGTCCCATGGCTTCGAGGCGGACGTCGTCCCCGAGCCGGATGGCGAGCCTGATCTCCATGGGCAGCGGTGCCGCCTTGGGGACTGGCGGCAGATCGTCGTAGATGACGGTGACGTCATCGGAGACCGCTACCGCGCTGTCTGGCAGGCTCTTGACCAGGATGCGCGACCAGGGGATGTCCACCTGACCGGTCACCCTGGTCTCCTCCCCGAGAGAGATGGCGATGTCAGGGGTCACCCTGACCCGGCCCATGCCCGGGTACTGGGCCTCCAGCTCCTTGCCCTGAATGGTGAGGCTGCCGGTCACCGGCTGCTGGGCCCAGCTCAGCCAGCCCCCCAGCACCAGGGGGCCCTTGCCCACCATCATGGAGCCGTCGAGTTCGGCCCGGTTGCCTTCTATCTTGAGGCGGGTCACCAGCTTGGAGAGGGTCACCATGTCGGAGTGGGTCTGAACCTCCCCCTCCTTCAGGTTCAGCTCGCCATACAGCAGGGGGGCAGCCAGGGTACCGTCGAAGCGGGCATCCGCCGAGATGACCCCTTGCAGGGAGCGCACTTCGGGAATGAGAGGCGCAAAGGTCGCCAGCTTCAGATCGTCAAACCTGAGTTGACCGCCGAGGTTGCCGCGGCCAGCGGGATCCCGGATCAGCAGATCGGTGTCGATGTTGCCGATCTGCTCGGAAGCGAAATCGACCCGGATGGCGGCCTGCTGGCGCTCGAAATCGATCCCGAGCTCGAGGCGCTGGTAGTCGGTCTTGAGTTCGTCGGTGACGAAGGTCCCAGGCGTGGTACGCACGGTGGCGTGCAGGGTCGGCTGGTTGCCGCGCCAGCTGGCGCGCCCGTCGGCCGACAGCACCGCCTGCCAGCGGAAATTGTCCGGCAACCAGGGGCGCAGCCGCTTGAGATCAAATTCGTTCAGGGCAAATTCCAGATTGCCCTGGGACTGGGCTATCCGGCTCCCCTTGACGCAGAGACTGGCCTTCTGGGACGCGAGGCAGAGATCCCCCATGGTCAGCTGCTGTTTCGGCAGATCCAGGTCCAGAGACCAGGGGGCGGTCAGCGCCCAGCGCTTGAGGGGGGTCTTGAGCTTCAGCTCGGCAAGGGCGCCACGCCAGTGGTCACCGCGCAAGCTGCCATTCAGGCTGAGGTCTGCCGCCAGGGGATCCCCCTTCATGGTCAAGGTGAGCCCGTGACGCTCGAGATCGCCGCTCAGGTTCAGGGCGATTTGCGAGAGCTTGGTCTCCCCCTGCGCCAGGCTCACCACCGTCACCGCCACCTCACCGGCGGGCTTCTCCCCGACCAGGGCGTTGGCCTTGATGACGGTCTCCTTGAGGACGGTGCCCGCGTAGGCGAGTCGGCCCGACACCAGATCGGCATTCACGCGCGGCGCCTGCTGATTGCCGGTGACGCGCACCTGGCCCTTGATGTCCCCTCCCAGACCCGGGTATATCCCCCCAAGCTTGGGCGCATCCAGATCCGCATCCAGCTTCCAGGCCTGGGTCGTGAGCGAGCCTTTGGCCTGCAGCCGGTTGGGGCCGCTTTGCAGCGCCAGGGCCGGGATGGTCCACTCCATCTTGTCGTTGCCGCTGAGCCTGCCCTGCAAGGCCAGGGGATACTGGTTGAGCTTGCCATCCACCTTGAGCTCGGGCAGGGCCAGCTGCCAGTGGCCCGCCTCATCCAGATCGAAGCGGCTGGTGATCTTGCCCGCCAGTGCCCCCTTGATCTCGGGCACCAGCTCCGCCGGGTTGATCCCCTTGAATTCGGTCGTCCCCTGCCACTGGACCCCCTTGCTCCAGGCCAGCTTGCCGTCGAGCTTGAGCTCCCCCTTGAGGGCCCCCAGCAGCAGCTCGATACGGCTCAGCTGGTTGAGATCCCCCTTGCCCGAGAGCGCCACCTTGAAGGGGGGCACATCGGTCCCCTTGCCGGCGGTGTTGAGCGCAAACTGGTAACCGGAGAGCTTGCCCTTGGCGCTCAGGGTGCCCTTGTCCAGCCGATAGCTGGGCTCATCCTTGGCAGGCTTGTGCAGGGGCCAGGAGAGGCTCTTCCAGTCCAGCGCCAGATCGAAGGGCAGATCCGGGTCGAGGGCCGCAAGGGATCCTTTGAGATTGGCGCCCACCGGCCCCTTGGCCTTGAGTGCCACCCCAAGCTTGCCCACAGAACCGTCCAGGACGAGATTGACCTGCTCCCCCTTGAGCTCCCCGTCCAGCAGCCCTTGACGCGCCTTGGCATCCAGAGTCAGGGCGAGGGGGTAATCCTCGTGCAGGCGCACCTGACCACTCAAGGCCAGATCCGCCATGGCATGGCGCAGGGAGAGCTCCCGGATGTCGATGCGCTCCTCCTCGGCGGTGGCCGACAGCAACAGGTTGTCTAGCCCCTCCACCAGCTCACCTTGCTGATAACGGAACGCCGTGGCTTTCAGCCCCTCCAGCTGGATGGGGAAAGGCAGTCGCACCGCCGGCAGCACCATGGGCTCGGGCTTGCTTGCGGCCTGCGTCTTGTCACCGGGGGCAGCCTTGCCCTCGCCGACCGCCAGGGTGGCGCTTTTCTCATCCGCCGGTTTGGCGCCCTTGTCACTGGCAGCCTCCACCGGGGAGGGTGCCAGCACCACGTTCAGGCCATCGAGCACGGGGCCGCGCACGATGAGCCCGGCGCGATCCAGGGCGGCGCCAATGTCCAGATCCTTGAGGGTGATCGTCACGCCGGGCACCGCCACATCGAGATCGGCAACCTTGAGGCTGTCGACCTGGATTTTGAGCGGCAACGGATGCCAGACGAAGGGCTCCGACGGCTCTTCCGGCACCGGCTCGGACTCCGCCACCCGGACCACGGGGCGAGTCACCGCCAGAGACTTGATCCAGAGCTTGCCCTGCAGGAGCTTGCCCAGATCCCAGTCCAGCACGGCCCGCTCCACGGTGACATCCACCAGCTCGTCCTGCCAGCCAACCCCTTCGAAGGTCCAGCCATACCCGAGTTGCCCCGCCACCAGCTCCCCCTTGAGGGAGGGCAGCGCGGCTCTGGCCTGTTGCCACAGCCACTTGTTGCCCTGATGGGTGAAGCCCAGCAGGCTGACGCCGATGAGCAGCAAGAAGAAGAGGCCCATGAGCCACAAGAAAATGCGTTTTACCCAGATCACGATGCAGACCCCTGCAAGGAAAGCAGCCGCAGCGGCCAGAAAAGAGAAAGAAGAGGATATGCGCCTGGTTGCCGGGTCATAGTTCCGGCCCCAGTGCGAAGTGCAGCCGCAGCGGCTTGTCCTCCTCGGAAATGCCCACCGCCAGATCGAGCCTGACCTGACCGATGGGGGTGACCCAGCGCACCCCGACCCCGGTGCCTATCTTCCAGGCCTCGCTGTAGTCGACGGTGGCGGTCCCGGCGTCCACGAACAGGGCGCCGAGCCACTTCTCGCTGAAGCGGTAGTTGTACTCCAGGCTGCCGACGCTGGCGTAGCGCCCGCCGGTCAGCTTGCCATCGTCCCCCCGTGGCGAAATGGTCTCGTAACCGTAGCCCCGGACCGTCTGATCGCCGCCGGTGAAGAAGCGCAGGGAAGGGGGGACCAGGGAGAAATCATCCCCGACGATGGCCCCCTGTTCGGCCCGCATCAGGAAACGGTGATCTTCGCCCAGGGTGCGCAGCCACTTGCTGCGCCCCCACACCCGCATGAAGCTGATGTCGGACCCCCAGTAGGGGCTCGAGAACTCCATCGTCAGTTGCTGGCGATCCCCCCAATCCGGCACCAGACCGCCGCGCACCCGCAGCCGTGACCAGGAGACGCCGGGGATCAGCAGCAGGCTGTTCCCCTCGTCCTGACCCTGGACGTAGCGCTCGTTCTCCAGGCGCACAAAGACGTCTCTGTCCCAGCTCTCCGGTCGGCGTGTCCAGCGGTGCACCCCGAAGGTGGCCAGATCGGAGCGGGTGTCGTTGTTGTCGGTGTATTGATAGCCCGCCTGCAGGGAGTAGTAATCCCGCAGCGGGTTGCCCACAGGGATCTGGTAGTCGAAGCTGAGCTCCGCTTCCGGCGCCGAGATCTTGGCGGTGCTGGAGAGGCGGTGACCATAGCGGTTCACCCAGGGTTTCTCCCAGGTGGCACTCAGGCGCGGCCCCACGTCCGTGGCATAACCGATACCGGTCTCAATCTCGTGATCGACCCGGTTGGAGAGGGTCACCTGCACCGGCACCCGGTTGCCCTCGGCCTGGCTGATCAGGGGTTTGATGTCCACCTGCTTGAACAGCTTGGTGGAGGAGACATCCTGGGACATCTCCGCCAGACGGATCGCCAGATAGGGATCACCGCTCTTGATGTTGATGAGCGGGCGGATCAGGTGCAGTGCCTCCGGCGTCGCGTCATAGCGGATCTCACCGAAATGGTAGCGCGGGCCAGAGCGAAACAGGATGTAGATCTCCGCCTTGCCCTGTTCCGGGAAAACCTTGACCTGGCTCTTGCTTATCTTGGCGTCAAAATAGCCGCGGGCCAGCCCCAGACTGCCGAGATCCGCCTTGATGGATTCATATTTGCCGTGGTTGAGGGGATCTCCCTCCTTCAGGGGCAGCTTGTCCAGCAGCTCGCTGTACACCTCGTCGCTCCCCGCATCCCCTTCCAGCAGGATGTCGAGGCGCGAGATGATCACGGGTTCCCCCCGCTCAATCTCGATCACCACCTTGGCGGGCGTCTTCTTGTCGCGGTTCAGGGTGATCTTGGGCTGGTAGTAGCCATAGACCTGCAGCGCCTTCTGTACGCTCTCGGTGATCTTGGCGCGGGCGGGGCGGTACTGGCGTTCCTGGTAGACGGGCAGGGCGTTGAGGTAGGCCTCGACGTTGTCTTTCTGCTCTCCCCTGACCCCCTTGATCTGGTAGGTCAACTTGGCCGCCATGGCGGGCATCGCCATCAGCCAGAGAGCGAGGGCGAGCAGCAAGAGACCGGGCCCGGGGCGACGGGATCGCCCGGATGAAGTGCTCCCGGTGAGAAAAGTAGGATAGCATCCTGTCAAACGTCATTTTCCCCGAATAACATGATTTAAAGATTGTGTTATTTAGTACGATACCGAGACTCATCCCGGGCGAGTGCCGCTCATCCTAGCATAATCGCGACGGCGAAATCCCACGCTCGGGGCCCCTTTGCGTGCCGCTCTGCCGCCCCCGGTGCGGGGATCGCTTCGGCCCAGCAAGGAGCCAGCCGGGTGTGAGGAGCCAAACTGCGCACAATCCGGGCAAGGGGCGAACAAAACGCCACCACCGACCCCGCCACGCCGGATCTCCCCTGGCGGCCTTGGGCTGGCAGCAGGGTCCGGCTCGTCGCGACAACCCTTGTCGGACACCCCGCATCCGACGGGTTTCGTCAACCCGTCCCCCTCGACTTGCTCCGTGCCCTCTTCCCCACCCTGCCTGCTATTGAACAGGAAAATAAGTTTAAATCAATCACTTGAATAGATGGCACTAAAGCTTCGTTCAATTCAATCGATTTATCCCGCTGCCCCTGCGCTCCGGCCTGTCCCACACTGATCCCAATCATCGCAGGAGAGACCCCATGCACCTACGTAGCGAACAACTGGCTGACTACATCGCCGACCGACTCGAGTTCATCACCTTCCTGGCCTGCTGCAGCGCCCTGCTGGCATTGCTGACCGGCATGAACGGCCAGCAGGCCCTCGCCTTCACCGCGCTCAATCTGCCCTTTGGCCTGGCCCTGCTGCTGGGCATGGCCCTGCTCGCCCCCCTGTCTGCCCACTGGCGCCTGCCCGGCATAGTCCTGCTGCTGGTGAGCGCAGCCCTGGCCACCCTGCAGATGGGGGGCAACTGGCTCAACCCCCTGGCCATCTGGAGCCTCTATGCCCTGCTGGGGCTGGAGATCCTCTGGCAATCCCGGGCCAGGGTCCCCCTGGCCACCGGCCCCCGGAGCCGGGTCTCGCGCCCGAGGGGCTGACGTGGAGGCGCAATTGCAGTAATCTTGCGCCCCCTTTCCCCTCGCCGAGGAGCATTCCGATGAAAAAAGCCTGTGCCCAGCACATCCTGGTCAAGACCGAGAAACAGTGTCTGGAGATCAAGGAGAAGCTCGCCAAGGGCGCCGATTTCAGCCAGATGGCCAAGCGTTTCTCCACCTGCCCTTCCGGCAAGCGTGGCGGCGATCTGGGAGAGTTCTCCAAGGGGGACATGGTCAAGTCCTTCGACGATGCCGTCTTCAAGGGGGAGTTGCTGACCGTGCTGGGGCCGGTGCGCACCAAGTTCGGCTTCCACCTCATCAAGGTGCTCTATCGCAACTGATCCAGGGCGACGAGGCCATCGGCTCTCTGAGCCGCACGCCTGGGATTGGAGATCATTTACTAACGTTATCAGGCAATTAAGTTTATCCTTCTGGGCATAGTTCCATCCTGACCCGTGGATCCCTCTTATGCACAGCTCTTTGTGGTGGCCGCTGCTGACCTGGCTATTGCCCCTTTGCGGGGCCCTTGGCAGCCGCGCCCATCTCTGGCCCTGGTGGCTCGGCTTCATCCTCTGTCTCGCCAGCGCCCTCCTCAGCCTCGTGCTGCTGCTGCGCCTGCCCTGGCGCTATCGCCGCACCACCAACCTCTGGCCGGATATCTGGGGCATCACTCCCCTGCTGTTGCCCCTGCTGTTTCTCGTCCAGGCGCTGCGCTCCCCCCTCACCAACGACGTCAGCACGGATCCCTACCATCCGCCACGGCTCCAGTGGGCCGAGCTGCTCAGAAGCCCGGAGGATCTCCCGATCTCCCCCCCGCCCCTGCAAGTATTTCCAAGCAACCCCGGTCCTCTCTATACCCGGGCATCCCCGGTCGAAGTGCTCGCGGAAGCCGAGGAACTGATGACGGAGCTGGGCTGGCAGGTTCATCCGGGCAGCGAGGGTATCGATGCCGTCGTCACCACCGGCTGGTTCGGGTTTCAGGATGACGTGGCCCTGCGGGTCTTTGCCGGGCCCAAAGAGACCCGTATCGACATGCGCTCCGCCTCGCGCCAGGGGCGCAGCGATCTGGGGGTCAACCGGGCACGGATCATCGATTTCCTGAATCGGTTGAACGAGCGTCTGGGCGGGGCCTACAAGCCCAAGATGGAGAAGCTCAAAGAGGAACAAGATGCGCATTGAGGTCAAACCGGACCGGGCCTACGCCTGGTTCATCCGCCCCTTCTTCTGGCTGCAGAAACGCAACTACGGTCAGGTGCTGATCCCGGGCAAGTGCTGGGGGCGCTCCCCCAGGCTGTTCGCCGCGGTCGCCACCCTCTACGGCGTCATCAACCGCAAGCGCTCCCCCATCGACCCCGTGCTGCGCTCCCTGGTGACGGTGCGGGTCTCCCAGCTCAACTGGTGTCGTTTCTGTGTCGACATCAACGCCATGACCCTCGTCAAGCGGGCAGGCTCCAGCGACAAGGTGGAGGCGCTGGCCCGGTGGCGCGACAGCCCCTTGTTCGACGAGCGGGAACGGGCCGTGCTGGACTATGCCGAGGCCATGACCGGGCTAGATGGCGTGAGCGACGAGCAGGCCGCTCGCCTCAAGCCCTGGTTCGATGACGACGCCCTGGTGGAGCTCACCGGCCTCATCGCCTTCCAGAACATGTCCGCCAAGTTCAATGCCGCTCTCGACATCGCTCCCCAGGGGTTCTGCCAGTTGCCGGTGCAACCCGAGCGCCCCCTCGACAAGGGGCAGGGATGAACCAGGCACGCCTGCTGCTGTTGCTGGCGATGGGGGCCCTGGTCGGCACCTTCTTTGCCCTCGACCTTGACCACTATCTGAGCCTCACCCAGTTGCAGGCACACCAGGCGCGCCTGACCCTTTGGGTCGACCGCCATGTTGTCGCAGCCAGCCTGCTGTTTCTGGTGATCTATGTGCTCACCACCGCCCTCTCCCTGCCGGGGGCGGCCCTGCTCACCCTGGCGGGCAGCGCCGTCTTCGGCATCCTGTGGGGGCTCTTGCTGGTCTCCTTTGCCAGCTCCCTCGGCGCCACCTTGGCCTTTCTCAGTGCCCGCTTCCTGCTGCGGGACTGGGTCGAGACGCGCTTTGGCGACAAGCTGGCGAGCGTTCAGGCCGGCATGCAAAAGGAGGGGGCCTTCTATTTGCTGAGCCTGCGCCTCATCCCCCTCTTCCCCTTCTTTCTGGTCAACCTGGTGATGGGGCTCACCCCCATCAGAGTCAGCACCTACTACTGGGTCAGCCAGCTCGGCATGCTGCCGGGCACCCTCGTCTACGTGCTGGCGGGGAGCGAGCTGGCTACCCTCACCAGCACAGGCAACCTCTTCTCCCCCGACCTGCTGGCCGCCCTGACCCTGCTCGGCCTGATGCCCTGGCTGATGCGTGCCTTGCAGCGCCGTCTCGCCCTCTACCGGTTGCACGCCCCCTACCGCAAGCCGGCGCGCTTTGACTACAACCTGCTGGTGATAGGCGCCGGTGCCGGAGGCCTGGTCACCAGCTACATCGCCGCCGCGGTGAAAGCCAGAGTGGCCCTCATCGAGCAGCACAGGATGGGGGGGGATTGCCTCCATACCGGCTGCGTCCCCTCCAAGGCGCTGATCCGAAGCGCCCGCTTCGCTATTGAACAGCGCAAGGCCGGGGAGCTTGGTTTTACCCCGAGCCAGAGCCGCGCCGACTTTGCCGCCGTGATGGCGCGGGTCGCCCGGGTCATCGAGGAGGTCGAACCCCACGACTCGGTGGCGCGCTATGAAGGACTTGGGGTGGAGTGCATCCAGGGGCGGGCGCGAGTCACCTCCCCCTGGGAGGTGGAGGTCAACGGCAAGCGCCTGACCAGCCGTCATATCGTGATCGCCACCGGCGCCCGACCCCGGGTACCCGCACTGCCAGGGCTGGACAGGGTTCCCTACCTCACCTCCGACACTATCTGGCAGCGACTGCGCGAGCCCCCCCGCCATCTGCTGGTGCTGGGAGGAGGCCCCATCGGCTGCGAGCTGGCCCAGAGCCTGGCCTTGCTCGATATCCCCGTCACCCTGGTGGAGCAAGGCCCTCAGCTGCTGCCCCGGGAAGATAGGGACGTCGCCGGGGCCCTGGCCGCACAGCTGGAGCACGACGGTGTCACCCTGCACCTCGGCTGGCAGGCTACCTCGGCCGGGTATATGGACGGTAAAGGCGCCAACCTGCCCATCCGGCTGTACCTGCGCCGGGGGGACGAGACGCTGGTGGTTGAGGGGGACCAGCTGCTGCTGGCCCTTGGCCGGGAGGCCAACGTCAGCGGTTTCGGGCTGGAGGCGCTGGGGGTTGAACTGGCCCCCGGCGGCACCTTGGCCATCGACGGCTTCCTCGCCACCAACTACCCCAGCATCCTGGCGGTGGGGGACGTTGCCGGCCCCTACCAGTTCACCCATTTTGCCGCTCATCAGGCCTGGTATGCCGCCATCAACGCCTTCTTTGGCCAGTTCAGGCGCTTTCGGGCAGACTACAGGGTCATGCCGGCGGCCACCTATACCAGTCCGGAGATAGCCCGGGTCGGCCTCAACCAGAAAGAGGCTCGGGCCCGAGGCATCCCCTTCGAGTCGACCCGCTTCGAGATGGCCGAGCTGGACAGAGCCATCACCGACGGCGAGTCAGGGGGCTTTGTCGAGGTGCTGACGGTGCCGGGCCGTGACAGGATACTCGGGGCCACCATAGTGGGTGCTCACGCCGGCGAGCGGATCGCCGAGTTTGCTCTCGCCATGCGCCACCGCCTGGGACTTGGCAAGATCCTCGCCACCGTTCACCCCTACCCCACCCTGATGGAGGGGAACAAGTACGTGGCTGGCGCCTGGCGCCGTGCCCGCCAGCCCGGGCGCCTGCTGGCGCTGCTGGCCCGTTATCACCGCTGGCGCCGCGGCGCCTGACTCTGACGAGGCAACCATCATGTTCACGACCCGACTTCGCGCCCTGCTCCGTCCCCTGATGGCCGCTGTCCCCCTGCTGCTGGCCTCCCCGCTCCACGCCAATGACGCATCGTGGCAGCAGACCTTGCTGGCCGCCAGGGGGCAGACCGTCTACTTCAACGCCTGGGGGGGCAGCCCCGAGATCAACGCCTACCTGGTGTGGGCCAGGCAGGAGATCGCTCGCCAGTACCAGGTCGAGCTGGTGCAGGTGAAGGTGGATGACATCGCCCAGAGCGTGAGCCAGTTGCTGGCCGGCAAACAGGCTGGCAAGACGTCGAACGGCCCCATCGACCTGCTCTGGGTCAACGGCGAGAACTTCAAGGCGCTCAAGGAGCAGGGGCTGCTGGGGGCCCCCTTTACCGACGAGCTGCCCAACATGGCCCTGGTGGACACCGCCCTGCCGGTGAGTGAAGACTTCACCGTGCCGGTAGAGGGGCTCGAGGCCCCCTGGGGCATAGGCCAGCTCAATCTGATGGTGGATGGCGACCAGGTAGACATTCCTCCCACCTCGGCGGCCGCCCTGCTGGCCTGGACCAAGGCTCACCCCGGCCGCTTCACCTACCCCAAGCCTCCCCAGTTTCACGGCTCGAGCTTTCTCAAGCAGATCCTGCTGGAGCTGACACCGGATCCGGCGCCCCTCTATCGGGAGGCGACCGATGCCGACTTCCTTCGCATCACCGCCCCTCTCTGGGCCTGGCTCGACCAGCTTCACCCCGCGCTCTGGCGAAAGGGCAGGCTCTTCCCCACCGGCGCCGCCGAGACCAGGCAGTTGCTCGATGACGGCGAGCTGGCCATGGCCATCAGCTTCAACCCGGGGGAAGCCCAGAGTTCGGTGCAAAACGGCACCCTGCCCCCCACCGTCCAGGCCATCGCCATGGAAAAAGGGGCGCTCACCAACAGCCATTTCCTCGCCATCCCCTTCAATGCCTCCGCCCGGGCCGGGGCCAAGGTGGTGGTCAACTTCCTGCTGAGCCCCGCCGCCCAGGCGCGCAAGAGCGACCCCGCCTTCTGGGGGGATCCCAGCGTGCTGCGCCAGGAGGCACTGCCAGGCCAGACCCGTCCGGCATTGCGCTTCAAGGGGGTGGCAGAGCCCCACCCCAGCTGGCAAACCCGGCTGGAAGCGGCCTGGGCCGAGCGCTACGGCCACTGATCCATCATGCAGGCGCGCGCCCCTCTTCTCCTCCTGCTGCCCTTTTTGATGCTGGGAGCCTTGCTACTGGGGATCCCGCTCGCCGGGGGCCTGCTGTTGCTGGTCATCGAGGGGCTCACCCCCGCCAATCTATCCCTCTTGCTCCCCCAGCCCGGACTCTGGCACTCCGCAGGGTTGAGCCTCTGGGTGGCGGGCGCCTCCACCCTGGGGACCCTCGGCGCCACCGCCCTGCTGCTCGCCCAGGGGGACGGGCGTCCCTGGATGCGCTGGCTGCGCCGCCTGCTCTCCCCCCTGCTGGCGCTTCCCCACGTCGCCTTTGCCATCGGCATCGCCTTTCTGATCGCTCCCTCCGGCTGGCTGCTGCGCCTCGTCGCTCCCCTGCTTGACCTCATCCATCAGCCCCCGGACTGGCAAACCCTCAAGGATCCCTGGGGGCTTGGCCTCATTGTGGTGCTCATCCTCAAGGAGACCCCCTTCCTGCTGCTGATGGCGCTGGCGGCACTGGATCCCGCCAAGGTGGCGCGCCAGCAGTGGCTGGGGGCCAGCCTCGGCTTCAGTGCCCCCCGGATCTGGTGGCGCCTGCTGCTGCCCGCCCTCTGGCCCGCCCTGCGACTGCCCCTCTACGCGGTGGCCGCCTATGGTCTGGCGGTGGTGGATCTCGCCCTGCTGCTGGGGCCGGATGCCCCGCCGCCCCTTGCGGTGCGACTCTGGCTCTGGTATCAGGATGCCGACCCCGCCTGGCGCGGCACCAGTGCCAGCGGCGCCCTCTTGCTGCTCGCCCTCAACCTGCTGCTGCTTGGCGCCCTCAGGCTGCTGGAGCGGGCCCACCTCACCCTCGGCAAGGCACGCTGGCTGGATGGGCGACGCGCCCCCGCCTCGCCCTGGCCCGCACTCATTGCCCGCATCGGCGTGTGGGGGCTGCTCCTGACCAATCTGCTGGTGCTCGCCGCCCTGCTGCTCTGGTCCCTGACCCGGCGCTGGTCTTTTCCCGCCCTCTGGCCGAGCGAATGGAGCAGTCACCACTGGCTGGCTCTGCTGCCGAGCCTGGGCCCGCTGCTGTGGCAGAGTCTGTGGCTGGCCCTGCTCTGCGCCGCGCTCTCCCTGCTGCTGACGGTGCTCTGCCTCGAGGCGTTGCCTGCGCGCCGCGCCACACGCACCCTCTGGCTTGTCTGCCTCCCTCTGCTGCTGCCCCAGGCCAGCCTGCTGTTTGGATTGCGCCTTCAGACCGACGGGCTGGGCTTCACTGGCATAGGCCCTGGCTGGGTACTCTGGAGCCAGTTGATCTTCGTCTTTCCATACGTCTATCTCTGCCTGCACGGCCCCTATCGCCAGTTCGACGAGCGCCTCACCCGGGTGGCCCTCACGCTCGGGGCCAGCCCCTGGGGGGCCTGGTGGCGAGTCAAGGGTCCCCTGCTCGCCCGTCCCCTGCTGTTCGCCTTCGGTGTCGGGGCGGCGGTGAGCCTGGCTCAATACCTGCCGACCCTGCTGTTCGGGGGCGGGCGGGTCGTCACCATCACCACGGAGGCGGTGGCCATCGGCAGCGGCCTCAACCGACGGCTGGCGGGGCTCTACGGCCTGCTGCAACTGCTGTTGCCCCTTTTCATCTATGCCCTGGCGCTCTGGCTGCCGCGGCGCATCAACCCCGCCCTGAGGCCCTGACCCGATGCTGCATACCTCCGCACTCACCCTCTTCCTCGACGGCGCCCCCCTGCTGACGCTCCCCCCCCTCAGGGTGGCCCCGGGCGAGGTGCTCACCTTGATGGGACCGAGCGGCTGTGGCAAGAGCTCCCTGCTGGCGGCCCTGGCGGGAGTGCTGCCACCCGGGGGCCCCATCCGGCTGACCGGGGACATCCTGCTCGGCACACATCGCCTCACCCCGCTGCCCCCCCAGGAGAGGGGGGTCGGCATCCTGTTTCAGGATGACCTGCTGTTTGCCCACCTGACGGTGTCCGAAAATCTGATGTTCGGCATGCCGGCGCATCTCAAGGGGATGGCGGCAAGGCAGACCCGGGCCCGCGAGGCGCTGACCGAGGTCGGGCTGGAGGCTCAGGCGGACAAGCTGCCCGGGGCGCTCTCCGGCGGCCAGAAAGCCCGCGTCAGCCTGCTGCGTGCCCTGCTGGCCGAGCCCAGGGCATTGTTGCTGGACGAGCCCTTCTCCCGCCTCGACAAGCCGCTGCGGGCGGCATTCAGAACCCTGGTGTTCGAGCGCCTGCGCACGCAGGCCATCCCCGCCCTGCTGGTGACCCACGACGAAGAGGATGCGCCGGGTACCATCTTGCAGCTGATCCCCCCAGCCATCCCAGAAGAGGAGCACCACCTTGTTTGATCGCCACCTGATCCCGGTTATCCGCCGCCCCCTCGCCGCGCTCGCCCGCCCCCTGTGCCGGGCCGGGGTGAGCGCCAACCAGGTGAGTCTCGCCGGCTTTCTCATCGGCATGCTGGCGCTGCCGCTGCTGGCATTTGGCTGCTATCAGTGGGCGTTGGCGGCGATTCTGCTCAACCGGCTGCTGGACGGGCTGGATGGCGCCGTGGCGCGGGAAACGGGCATCACCGACTGCGGCGGGTTTCTCGACATCACGCTGGATTTCATCTTCTACGCCGCCGTGGTGCTGGGCTTTGCCCTCGCCGACCCGGCCAACGCCCTGGCCGCCGCCACCCTGCTGTTCGCCTTCATGGGCACGGGATCGAGCTTTCTGGCCTTTGCCATCATGGCGGGCAAGCGGGGCATCGAGAGCCCCGTCTACCACCACAAATCCCTCTACTATCTGGGCGGGCTCACCGAGGGGAGCGAAACCATCGTCCTCTTCGTGCTCATGTGCCTCTGGCCCGCCGCCTTCGTGCCACTGGCCTTCGGTTTCGCCCTGCTCTGTGCCATCACGACCCTGACCCGGATCTGGAGCGGCTACCACACCCTGCGCTGACGGGATCCCGGGGGGCACGCCGGCACGGAGCACTTGCGCCTGCACGCCAATGTTTTACCATGACGGCACTCTTTTTCAGGCTCACGAGAACCCTATGCGTCGCCTTGTCTGTGTCCTCTCCCTGTTTCCCCTGATCTACGGCTGCAGCAGCACGCCGGCGCCCAAGCCCGTGGTCAAACCCCAGCCCAACAGCGCCTTCATCAACCAGACGCCGCCGAGCAAACCCTTCTACGGACAGGTGAGCCAGCCCGGGGTCAGCAAGGGGGACTTCGCCAATCGTTCCAACGTGGACAACTTCGTGCAGCGGATGGTGCAAAAGCACGGCTTCGACAGCGCCGAGCTGCACCGGGTACTGGCCCAGGCCGAGCGTTATGACTGGATCATCAAGCTGATGGACGCCCAGGCCCCTACCACCAGACCGCCCACCGGTCCGACCGGCGCCTGGAACCGCTACCGCGCCAAGTTCATCACCCCGGACAACGTACAGAACGGCGTCAACTTCTGGCGTGAATACGAGAGTGAACTCAACCGGGCGCAGCAGATCTACGGGGTGCCACCCGAGATCATCGTCGGCATCATCGGGGTGGAGACCCGCTGGGGTCGGGTGATGGGCAAGACGCGCATTCTCGACGCCCTGGCGACCCTGGCATTTGACTACCCGCGCCGCGCCGACTTCTTCACCGGCGAGCTGGAAGCCTTCCTGGTGATGACCCGGGATGAAGGGATGGATCCCACCGAACCCAAGGGCTCCTATGCCGGGGCCATGGGCTACGGCCAGTTCATGCCGTCGAGTTTTCGCAACTACGCGGTGGACTTCAACGGCAACGGCCACACCAACCTGTGGGATCCGGTGGATGCCATCGGCAGCGTGGCCAACTACTTCAAGGCCCACGGCTGGGAGAAAGGGCAGCCGGTGGCAGTACGCGGCCAGGGACAGCTGCCGGGCTATGAGCACGGCTTCCAGACCCGCTACCCGGTGGCCACCCTGCGCGGTGCCGGGCTGACTCCCACCGGCAATCTGGGCAACCACAAGGAGGCGAGCCTGCTGCGTCTGGATGTCGGCACCGGTTACCAGTACTGGTACGGCCTGCCCAACTTCTACGCCATCACCCGCTACAACCACAGCACCCACTACGCCATGGCGGTATGGCAGCTTGGCCTTGCCGTCAGGGATGCCAGAGGCGGCTACTGAGTCAGCCTCAATGCCAACGAAAACGGGCCCGCAGGCCCGTTTTTTTATTCGTTCTCCAGCAACCAGCGCTTGAGCAGGGCGGCCAGCAGCTCCTGTTCGGCCAAGGTCAATGGGGCCAGCAGGCGGCGCTCGTTCGCCACGTGCTGTTCCACCGCATGGTCAACCAGCTCCCGCCCCGGCGCCGTCAGGCAGACCAGCAGGCTGCGCCTGTCATCGGGGGAGGCTTCACGTCTTATCAGGCCACGCTGCTCCAGCTTGTCGAGCCGGGCCGTCATGGCCCCTGAACTCAGCATGGCGGACTGGTAGAGCGCAGTCGGGGTCAGCGGCTCGCCGGCCCGACGCAGGGTCGCCAGGATATCGAAATCGGACCCCAGCAGACCGCACTCCTTGAGGGTCTCGCTCACTTCGCGCCCGGCGATCGCCGCCATGCGCGCCACCCGCCCCAGCACCCCCATGGGGGTGCAGTCGAGGTCCGGGCGCTGCCGGGCCCACTGGGCCAGCAGCTGATCTACATGATCACTCTCCATTCGGGCTCCATTATCTCTACATGAAGATACTTGATAATAAACCAACTCGCGGCTAATGTATCTTTACTTAAA
Source organism: Aeromonas sp. FDAARGOS 1418 (assembly GCF_019048585.1). NCBI lineage: Bacteria > Pseudomonadati > Pseudomonadota > Gammaproteobacteria > Aeromonadales > Aeromonadaceae > Aeromonas > Aeromonas sp. FDAARGOS 1418. The sequence continues at coordinate 3,898,851 of NZ_CP077387.1, forward strand.
GATACTTTTTTGCGAGATAACCATGCCGCGGCTGATCGCCCTGCTCGCCCCCCTGCTCTGGGGCAGCACCTATGCCGTCGTCAGTCTCTACCTGACCGACTACTCCCCCTACTGGGTGGCCGTGTGGCGCGCCCTCCCCGCCGGGGTGCTGCTGCTGTTGCTCCATCCCCGCAGGCCGCCTCTCGTCTGGAGCAGGCAGTTCCTGCTGGCGTTTTGCAACATCACCGCCTTCTTCGCCCTGCTGTTCGTGGCGGCGTTTCGCCTGCCCGGCGCCGTGGCGGGTACGTTGGGAGCGACGCTGCCCCTCATCCTGATGGGGCTGGCCTGGCTGCAAGACGGTGTCAGACCGACGATCAAGTGGCTGTTGCTGGGGGTGATGGGGCTCGTCGGGGTGCTCTTGCTGCTCAATCCCTCTGCCAATCTGGATCCCGTCGGCGTGGCGTGCGCCCTGCTCGCCACCCTGCTCATCGGCCAGTCGAGCCGCTGGATGCAACGCTGGCCGGTGGACGATCTGCTGGCTCTGACCGCCTGGCAGCTGCTGCTGGGCGGCCTGATGCTGATCCCGCTGGCCTGGTGGCTGGCCGGCCCCATGCCCCTGCCCCGGGCTGACGCCACTCCCGGGCTTATCTGGCTGGTGATCCTCAACACGGCCCTGGCCTACTGGGCCTGGCTCTGGGGACTCAAACGCCATGGCCCGGAGGTGATGGGGATGCTGGCCCTCACCAATCCCATGGTGGCGGTCTCCTGCGGTGTGCTGATGGTGGGAGAAACCCTGGATGGCCGTCAGTGGCTCGGCATCGGCATCATCCTGCTCTCTCTCTTCCTGATGAAGCTGCCGGCCCGCTCCTTCCTCAAGCGCTGGCAGAACCGCAAGGCCGCCACCGGCAGCGTCGACAACGGCTGATCCGCAGTCAACCCGACACAAAAAAAGAGGAGCCACCAGGGCTCCTCTTTCACATGGGTTGTTGCCGTAAGGGTCAAACGCCTGCCTTGGCCAGGGCGGCGGAGACGATCTGCTGGGCTTCCTGCTGGATGAGGTCCAGGTGCGCCTCCCCCTTGAAGCTCTCCATGTAGATCTTGTAGATGGACTCGGTACCGGAGGGGCGCGCCGCGAACCAGCCGTTCTCGGTCACCACTTTCAGGCCGCCGATGGCGGCATCGTTGCCCGGCGCCTTGGTCAGCTTGGCGAGGATGGGCTCGCCAGCCAGGGTGGAGGCTTCCACCAGGGCCGGATCCAACTTGGAGAGCACCGCCTTCTGGGCGCTGTTGGCCGGAGCATCGATGCGGCGGTAGCTGGAGCGGCCGAATCTGGCTTCGAGCGCATCGTAGTGGGCCTGGGGATCCTTGCCGGTCACCGCCAGGATCTCGGCCGCCAGCAGCGCCAGAATGAAGCCATCCTTGTCGGTGGTCCAGACGGTACCGTCCTTGCGCAGGAAGGAGGCACCCGCGCTCTCCTCGCCGCCAAAGCCGAACTCGCCGCTGTAGAGACCGTCCACGAACCACTTGAAGCCGACCGGCACCTCTTTGAGGGTGCGCCCGATCTCGCCGGCCACCCGGTCGATCATGGAAGAGGAGACCAGCGTCTTGCCGACGGCCGCCCCCTTGGGCCAGCCGGTTCTGTGGGTGAACAGATATTGGATGGCCACCGCCAGATAGTGGTTCGGATTCATCAGGCCCGCCTTGGTGACGATGCCGTGACGGTCGTAGTCAGGGTCATTGCCAAGGGCGATGTCGAACTTGTCTTTCAGAGCAATCAGGCTCGCCATGGCGAACGGGCTGGAACAGTCCATCCGGATCTTGCCGTCTTTGTCCAGGGTCATGAAGGAGAAGGTCGGGTCGACCTTGTAGTTCACCACCTCGATGTCCAGACCGTATCGCCTGGCGATGACGTCCCAGTAGGCGACGCCGGAGCCACCCAGCGGATCCACGCCGATCTTGATGCCAGCCTGCTTGATGGCGGCCAGATCCAGCACGTTTTCGAGATCATCCACATAAGGGGTGACATAGTCGTGTTCCACCACGAACGGGCTCTTGAGGGCCTCGGCAAACGGCATCCGCTTCACGCCGGCCAGGCCCGCTTCCAGGATCGCGTTGGCGCGGTCTTCCACCCACTTGGTGATCTCGCCTTCGGCAGGACCGCCGTGGGGCGGGTTGTATTTGAAGCCACCGTCTTCCGGCGGGTTGTGGGACGGGGTGATCACCACGCCGTCCGCCTGGGCCACGGGTTTGCCTGCGTTGTGACGCAGGATGGCATGGGAGATGACCGGGGTCGGCGTGAAGCCGAGGCCAGCCTGAATGCGGGTCTCGACACCGTTGGCCGCCAGCACTTCCACCGCGCTGGCAAAGGCGGATTCGGACAGCGCATGGGTATCCATGCCGACGAACAGCGGCCCCGTGATACCGGCCTGCTGGCGGTACTCCACCAGCGCCTGGGTCACCGCCAGAATGTGGGATTCGGTGAAGGCGCTGTGCAGGGCGCTGCCGCGGTGACCGGAGGTGCCGAAGGCGACCCGCTGCTCAGGGCGGCTCATGTCCGGCTTGTTGAGGTAGTAGGCGCTGACCAGACGGGGAATGTTGGTCAGATCGCAAAGACGAGCCGGCTGACCGGCGTGGGAATGCTGTGCCATGGCGTTTTCCTTGAGCTGAGCCTTGCCCGGCAAGGCCTGAAGTCATTGATGGGTTAAACGGCGCCGCACACCCGAGCCGTCAGATCCTCGTCATAACCCATGCTGTTCATGAGCTGGGCCACCATGTTCTGCTTGCGGCTGGTATTGGTATTGGTGATCACCCAGAACGGGGTCTCCGGTACCGGCTTGGGCTTGGTGGTGCTGCCACTGGCACGCAGCGCTTCCGGGTCACGGGAGAAGTAGACGCGCTTGCGCCCTTTTATCTCGGTCGCCTGGGTGAAGCCTTCCGGGTTGTCCCGATAGAGGGTGCTCAATACCAGCATGAAGCGGTTGATGGACTTCTCTTCTTTCTGCAGCTCGCCGGAATCCAGCAGTGCCTCCAGCCCCAGGGCATCAGCCACGGGTTGCGGTTGCGTCGCAGGCGTGGCCGCCACGGTTGCCGTGCCAGCCTGGGCGGGTTGCTCCAGCAGGCGACGCAGGATATCGGACGCACTCTCGCCGATGTGCCGGGTCTGGCTCGCGATAAAGAAGTAGAGATCGTCATCAAGCTCGATGGTTTTCATAGGGATGCGCTGGACTCGTCGAAATTCGGATGCGGCGATTATACATAGGCAGACCCGGCAGCCCAAGCAAGGGGCGGACAGATGTGCATGAATCTCCTTGAGAATACGGCATAATGACGGGCCAAGTGTGTGATCCCCCGCACTGATAGCCGATCCCGGGGAGATATTTTTGAAAAAAAACCACAAAAAAATCCCCCACCAGGAATGAAATCCTTTTCTTTCAGTGTGTTAAAAATTATGGCGATAGAGCCCACGACCGATAAGGTGTCATTTTGCAACAATACCCACGATTGAACTTCAAGGAGCAGGGCGAAGGCCCGACTGTCGTGCTGATCCATGGCCTCTTTGGCAGCCTGGACAACCTCGGCCTGCTGGCACGCCCCCTCAGCGAACAATACCGGGTCATCAGCGTCGATCTGCGCAATCACGGCGCCTCCTTTCACTCGGACGAGATGAGCTACCCGGCCCAGGCGGCGGACATCCTGGCCCTGCTGGACCATCTTGGACTTGAACAGGTGGCCCTGGTGGGTCACTCCATGGGGGGCAAGGTCGCCATGCAGGTCGCCAAGCAGGCCCCTCACAGAGTCAGCAAGCTGGTAGTGGCGGACATCGCCCCGGTGGCCTATCCCCACGCCCGCCACAAGAACGTGTTTGCCGGGCTCAATGCCACGCTGGCCACGCCCCCCCAGAGCCGCAGCGAGGCGGAAGCCATGCTGGCCGAGCACATCGAGATCGCCGGGGTGCGCCAGTTCCTGCTCAAATCCTTCGCCAAAGGGGAGTCTGGATGGGGGTGGCGTTTCAACGTACCGGCCCTTGAGCGCAACTACGCCAACATCATGGGCTGGCCCGACGATGAACGCCGCTTCGAAGGCGCGACACTCTTCATCAAGGGGGGCGACTCCGACTATATGCTGCCCGAATACACCGGGGCCGCGATGGCCCAGTTCCCGGCCGCCAAGGCACGCGTCATCGCTGGCACGGGTCACTGGCTGCACGCGGAAAAGCCGGTTTTGTTCAACAAACTGGTTGTGGATTTCCTGTCGACAGGCGGTTAACAGTTTCAAATCCTTTGTGATATAGTGCGCCCGTCTTAAGGAGTGCGCGCAATCCATGCTGAGTGAACACATCGATCTCATCGAGAGTCTGGGCCTGAAACTGTTCTTCGTGGCCATCTTCCTGCTGATTGGTCTGGCCATTCAGGACGTGCTCAAACGGGGCAATGTGCCCCGCTTCGGCCGCTTCATCGTCTGGCTGGTGCTGTTTCTGGGTTGCGCGGGTTTTGTCGCCAAGGGGCTGATCGAAATGGGCTGGGAAGGCTCAGGGATCGGCTAACTACTTTTCATCTGTGATGTATGGCCAAACAGCAAACTGATCGAACAACACTGGATCTGTTCGCAACTGAGAAGCGCCCCGGCAGGCCAAAGACCAATCCACTCCCCCGCGAGACCCAGCTCAAGATCAACAAGCGCAACCAGCTCAAGCGCGATCGTGAGAACGGGCTGAAACGGGTCGAGTTAAAGGTGGAAGCCGAGTTGCTGGAGCGCCTGAACCAACTTGCGCTGCAACAGAACGTCAGCCGAGCCGAGCTGATCCAATCTATCCTGAAGCAACAGATCGAGTCTGCTCATGCAGCAGGCATCGCAATCTGAACCGTCAAGCATCAACACCAGATACGGGTAACGAAACACTATGGCTAGTGTAGGTCTGTTTTTCGGCAGCGATACCGGTAATACCGAAGCTGTCGCCAAGATGATCCAGAAAGAACTGGGCAAACAACTGATTGAAGTCCGTGACATTGCCAAGAGCAGCAAGGCCGACATCGACAGCTTCGATCTGCTGATGTTCGGCATCCCGACTTGGTACTACGGCGAAGCCCAGGCCGATTGGGACGACTTCTTCCCCGAACTCGAAGAGATCGACTTCAACAACAAGCTGGTGGCCATCTTCGGATGCGGCGATCAGGAAGACTATGCCGAGTACTTCCTCGACGCCATGGGCACCCTGCGTGACATCGTCGAAGCCAAGGGCGCCATCATCATCGGCCACTGGCCGACCGCGAGCTACGAGTTCGAAGCCTCCAAGGCGCTGGTGGATGACAAGCACTTCGTGGGCCTGGGCATCGACGAAGATCGCCAGCCCGAGCTGACCGCCGAGCGCGTCAAGGGTTGGTGCAAACAGCTGCACGAAGAGATGTGCCTGGGCGAGCTGGAGTGATCTGATCTCCCTCCCTCTTCATGCAACAAGGGCCCCGACGGGGCCCTTGTTGCATCTGCAGCAGGCTTTCAGCCACCCCTGTGCTGGGGCTTGGATCTGACATAGAGGGTGCGCTTCACCTGGGCCACCAGCTCGCCCTGGCCATCCTGCACCTGCACCTCGAACTCGGGAAAGTGCTTCTCCCCCCCCTCGGTCGCCGCCACGATCGAGGCCAGCTTGGCGTCGCTCAGGGTGAACTCCGCCACCAGTTTGCCCTTGCCCGGCTTGATGAAATTGATGCTGCCCGCCTTGTCCCACACGTAGTAGCGGTTCTTGAAATATCCCATCAGCATCAACGGGTAGATGGGATCCGTCATGGCGAACATGCTGCCACCGAACTGGGTCCGGTTGGCATTCTTGTTCCACCAGCGGGACTTGAGAGTGACCCGGCAGAAGCGGAAATCGGGGCTCAGGGTTTCTATCTTGATGCCTGCGCCCCAGAAGGGGGGCCAGGCGTTGAGGGCGCAGCGCACCCAGGCGGCATTGCCGAAAAGCCAATCCATGGATCTCATCCGACCAGACTATAAAGAAGTCACATAGTATCAACATTCTCTGGTCGAGCAAGCGGGCCTGAATATTCCCATGACGGGCTTGATGATCTAAAGCCCTTGAATTGCTGGGTTTATTTTTAACTTGGCTACGACCTATAATGACAGGCCAAGCGAGTTCGTGGTTGCCATTACAGCGGCAGTCAATCAGAATAACCACACCTTCGAGAATGCGAATAAATAGAAATGGCAGACAACAACCAAGCGTTAAAAAAGGCCGGGCTCAAGATCACCTTGCCCCGTGTCAAGATCCTGGAAATCCTGCAACAGCCTGACTGCCAGCACACCAGTGCGGAAGATCTGTACAAACGGCTGATAGATCAGGGCGAGGAGATTGGTCTCGCTACCGTTTATCGCGTTCTCAACCAGTTTGATGATGCCGGTATCGTCACCCGTCACCATTTCGAAGGGGGCAAGTCGGTGTTCGAGCTCGCCACCCAGGAGCACCACGACCACCTGGTCTGCCTCGACTGCGGCAAGGTGATCGAGTTCTCCGACGAGGTGATCGAACAGCGCCAGCGCGACATCGCCAAGGCGCACAACATCCGCCTGACCAACCACAGCCTTTACCTGTATGGCCACTGCGCCAACGGTGACTGCAAGCACGACGATTGATTCGGCCGGGTCAGCGCAATAAAAAAGCCAGCATGATGCTGGCTTTTTTGTGTCCGCAATCCGAACCAGAAGCGGCAGGGTCTCCCCTGCCCTCTTCTATCAGGCCTCGGCCTTGCCCCAGACGTCACGCAGGGCCACGGTGCGGTTGAACACCAGGCGCTCGGCGCTGGAGAGCTTGTTGTCGGCGCAGAAGTAACCTTCACGCTCGAACTGGTAGGCAAACTCCGGCTTGGCATCCTTCAGGGAAGCCTCCACCCGGGCCCCTTCGATGATCACCAGGGATTCCGGATTCAGGGCCGCTTCGAAGTCATCCTCGGCGCCCGGGTTCGGCACCTTGAACAGACGGTCATAGAGACGCACTTCGGCCGGCAGGGAGTGAGTGGCGCTGACCCAGTGGATCACCCCTTTCACCTTGCGACCGTCCGCCGGATCCTTGCCCAAGGTCTCGGGGTCGTAAGAGCAGTAGATGCAGGTGACCTTGCCGTCCGCATCCTTCTCGACCCGCTCGGCCTTGATGACGTAGGCGTTGCGCAGGCGCACTTCCTTGCCCAGCACCAGTCGCTTGAACTGCTTGTTGGCTTCCTCTTTGAAGTCCGCCTCGTCGATGAAGATTTCGCGGGAGAAATGCAGCTCACGGGTCCCCATCTCCGGCTTGTTCGGGTGCGCAGGGGCTGTCAGCACCTCGTCGGCCGCCAGGTTCTCGATCACCACCTTCACCGGGTGCAGCACGGCCATGGCGCGCGGGGCGTTCTCGTTGAGATCGTCGCGGATGCAGGCTTCCAGCATGCTCATCTCGACGATGTTATCCTGCTTGGTCACACCGATGCGCTTGCAGAACTCGCGGATGGAGGCCGGGGTGTAACCACGGCGGCGCAGACCGGAGACGGTCAGCATGCGCGGATCATCCCAGCCGTTCACGTGCCCCTCGGTTACCAGCAGGTTCAGCTTGCGCTTGGACATGACGGTGTATTCGAGGTTCAGACGGGAGAACTCGTACTGACGGGGGTGACAGTCGATGCTGATGTTGTCCAGCACCCAGTCATACAGGCGACGGTTGTCCTGGAACTCCAGGGTACACAGGGAGTGGGTGATCCCCTCCAGGGCGTCCGAGATGCAGTGGGTGAAGTCATACATCGGGTAGATGCACCACTCGTCACCGGTCTGGTGGTGATGGGCAAACTTGATGCGATAGATGACGGGATCGCGCATCACCATGAAGGGGGATGCCATGTCGATCTTGGCGCGCAGGCAGGCGGAGCCTTCGGCCATCTCACCGTTTTTCATCTTGGCGAACAGGGCCAGGTTCTCTTCCACGCTGCGATCGCGGAACGGGCTGTTCTTGCCAGGGGCAGTCAGGGTGCCGCGGTATTCGCGCATCTGCTCCGGGGAGAGCTCGTCCACATAGGCCAGCCCCTTCTCGATGAGCTCGATGGCGTAGCCATGCAGCTTGTGGAAATAGTCGGAGGAGTAGCAGATCTCGCCGCTCCACTGGAAGCCCAGCCACTGGACGTCCTGCTTGATGGACTCCACGAACTCGATGTCTTCCTTCGCCGGGTTGGTGTCATCGAAACGCAGGTTGCACTGACCCTGATAGTCGCGGGCGATGCCGAAGTTCAGGCAGATGGATTTGGCGTGGCCGATATGGAGATAACCGTTCGGCTCCGGCGGGAAACGGGTATGCACGCTGCTGTGCTTACCGCTGGCCAGATCTTCATCAATGATCTGACGAATAAAGTTAGTTGGGCTGTTCGCCTGACTCATGGCTCACCTCAAAAATGCGTCACTGGCGGACGTTGTGCCGGCTGGCACCCTCATACCCCCGCCGTCAAGCCGGGTATGATCCCTCATTACGCGCCCTGCCTCAACCTGAATTTGGCCAATTCGGGTCATTGGCGCACCAAAAACGGCGAAACGGGAGAAATTGCAGAGATCCTGGTCAAAAAAAGCCCCGCACGGGGCGGGGTCTCAAGTGATGAAAAACAGACAAAACACACACAACAAAGGTTCACACGCAGAGTCAACCTTTCCCAAACCCGATGGCCATCGACCTTGGGAAAGGCGGGTCTTGCGACCCACCTTGCGTTATGGATTGAAGGCTAGCTATCAGTTCAGCTCGGTGACGCGGCTGGTGCGCTTGCCATCGAAGCTGGTGGTACGCAGGTAGACCTTGCCATCCACGGTCGGCTTGGCGGCAGCGTCGTAGGCGCTCCAGCTCTTGCCGTCCAGGCTGTACTGGATGGGCAGACCCGGCAGATCCACGTTCGCTTCCAGCACACCGTTCACCACCTTGGCACCCGGTACGGAGAGGCGATATTCCACCCCGGCCTGGTCCAGTTTCGGCAGTACGCGCTGACCCAGCACGTTGGCAAACTGGTTCCACTCCTTGTTCAGGGTGGCCTTGTTGACATGCTTGGTGGTGCCGGAGAACTCGCGACCCTTCACGTAATCGAGCTCGAAGCCGCCCTTGTGCCAGGCGCGCTCGGCCACGGAGAAGATGCGCGGATAGACCATGTATTCGTACTGGGCATCGGTGCGCACGGTTTCACTCCACTGCTGACCGGAGATCCCCTTGAACTTGACCGGATCCTGGTCACCCTTGGCCACGAAGGCGTTGCCGTCGCGGTCAACCGAGGTCTCGGCGTTCTGCGGCAGGTTTTCCGGGGCGAAGGCAAACACCTTGCGGGTGTCGTTGAAGCGGGTTGCCCAGTAGTAGCCACGCTCAGCCGGGTGCACCTCGTTCGGGAAGTCGAAGTAGAGGTAATCCGGGTTGGAGAGCACCACGTCATAACCCTTGTGCGCCCACTTCATCGCCTCGTTGAAGCCACCCCAGTAGAGGGTTTCCCAGAAGTTAACCCGGGTCTTGTCGGTGGCGAATACGCTGGCATCCGTGGCGTACTTCAGGCCATCTTCCCACGCCTGCAGGGTGGAGAAGCCGTGGCCCTTGACCATCTCGCTCACTTCCTTGGCAAAGTAGACCGGCAGCTCGGCCACGTCCTTGATCTTGCCATCGTCGATCATCTTCTGGCACATGGGGGACTTGCCGAACGGCTTGTCCTGCTTGCTGGAGTCGACGTTGCCCTTCCAGGCCACCAGATCTTCTTTCTTGGTGACGGCCGGATCCTGGTAACCACCGCCCTGCATGATGTTCTTCGCCTCGTCACCACCGTAGTGCCAGGCGGTCAGCGGCTGGCCGGCGGCCTGGTGCATCTGGGCCACTTCATCCATCACCTTGGCAACGAAGGTGGCGGCACCCGGCTGGCAGGGGTTGATGAAGGACATCTTGTCGTAGAACTGTACCGAGGTGACGTTGGAGGTATCGGCCGGGTCAGTCAGACGGAACTGGTTGGCCTCGGCTTCTTTGCCCTCGCTCATCAGACGCTTGTAGCGCGCCTCCATGGAGACCACGGCGGCACGGGCGTGGGCCGGCATGTTGATCTCGGGGATCACTGTCACACCGCGGGCCTTGGCATAGCGTACCAGGTCGATGTAGTCCGCCTTGCTGTAGAAACCGGAGCCCTGGTTGTCGCTGGTGGGGCCGGAGCCAAGCTGCGGCATCAGGCACTTGGTTTCGGACTCGTCATGGCAACGCTGGCTGCCGACGTCGGTCAGCTCCGGCAGGCCCGGGATCTCCAGACGCCAGCCTTCATCGTTGGTCAGCCCCAGGTGCAGCACGTTGAGCTTCATGGCGGACATCTGGTCAACCAGCTTCTTCATGGTCTCCGGGCTTCTGAAGTGACGGGCCACGTCGGTCTGCATGCCACGGTATTCAAAGCGCGGCGCATCCTCGACGCTCATCTGGCTCACCAGCTTGTCGTCAACGCCCAGCAGAGAGATCAGGGACTGGGCGCCCCAGAAGGCGCCGTCAACGTCGTGCCCCTGAATGACGGTGCCCTTCTTGCCGATGGTCATGTCGTAGCCTTCGGCCTGCTTGAGCTTGCTGCCGAGCTTGATGGTGACCGGGTAGCCGGTGTCGGAGAGGGTAACACCCAGCTTGGTCAGTTGCGCCTTCAGGGCCTCGGCGCGATCGCTCGGCAGGTCAAGGGCATTGAGCTTGATGGTGGAGAAGTCGACTTGCGGGCCGGCCTTGACCACCTGCTTCATCGGGCTTGGCAGGATGCGGTCGTCAATCTTGCCGGCAGGCAGCAGGGTACTGGTCTGGTTCGCGGCGAAACGGGTCTCGCTGTTCATCAGGATGTTGTTGTCATCCTTGGTGCGCTTCCAGCCATCGGCCGGCATCGGCTTCTCGTAGGTGCTGGCATCGTCGATGTTGCTCATGCTGGCCAGCACTTTCGGCTCGGCCCCTTCACTGGCGACATACCAGTTCGGCATGATGTCAGATTCGAACAATACCCAGTATTCCACCACCAGGGGCACCTCGACCGTGGCGTCCTTGGCAAAGCCCTGGAACTTCTCGGTCGGCGTCAAACGATAGAGGTCGCCGGTCAGGTGGGTGATGGTGAACTGGTCGTTGTCCACCCGCTGGATGCGGCGGATGGAGGAGACATAGATGCTCCAGTCCTTGGAGGTGACGTCGGCACCGGTATTGGTCAGGTGCAGCTTGGCAACGCCGCAGCTCGCCCACTCGGAGCCCAGCGCCTGGCAGTCAAGACCGGCGCCGGCACCGTCGTTGGTGACGACTTCGTACTTGACAACTAGGTTGCTGGCGAGGGCGTCGACCACGGCTTGCCTGGCAGCATCGGCTGCAAGTGCGGGACCGGCGAAAACGGTAGACATGGCAATGGCTAACAGAGAATGTTTCAAGTTCATAACTGCTGCTCTCATTTGAAGTAAAGGTTGGATTTTCTTGGCTTTTTTTATATGGGGCCCCGAGGCGGGGCCCTTAGTTATGTCAACAATGGACTTAGACTTGAGGTGAGCGAGTCGCTCGATTAACGCAGGGCTTTCATCTCACCGGCGATGATCTCGGCCAATGGGCCCAGAATCACCTGCAGGTTCTGCTCACCGAGCTTGACCACACCGGCCGCGCCCAGGGCTTTGAGCTTGCGCTCGTCAACGATGCTGCGGTCTTTCAGGGTCAGACGCAAACGGGTGATGCAGGCATCGATGGTCACCAGGTTCTCCTGACCACCCAGCACTTCCAGATACTGCTTGGCCAGCTCGGTGCGGTCGGTGGTTTGAGCCTGTACCGGCACGGCTTCGTCATCTTCACGACCCGGGGTTTTCAGGTTGAACTTGGCGATCACGGCGCGGAAGACCACGTAGTAGAGGCCGAAGAAGACCAGACCCTGTACCAGCAGCATGTACCACTGGGTCGCCAGCGGGTTGCGGCTGGAGAGCACCATATCCACCAGACCGGCGCTGAAGCCGAAACCGGCGATCCAGTGCATGGAGGCTGCGATGAACACGGAGATACCGGTCAGCAGGGCGTGGATGACGTACAGTACCGGCGCCACGAACATGAAGGAGAACTCGAGCGGCTCGGTCACCCCGGTGAAGAAGGCGGCAAAGGCGGCAGCGATCATGATGGACGCAACCTTCTCTTTGTTCTCTTTCTTCGCGCTGTGGTAGATGGCCAGTGCGGCACCCGGCAGACCGAACATCATGATGGGGAAGAAGCCGGCCTGGTACATGCCGGTCACGCCCACGACAGCCTTGCCAGCGTCGATGGAGGACTGGCCACCCAGGAAGTTCGGGATGTCGTTGATGCCGGCCACGTCGAACCAGAACACGGAGTTCAGGGCGTGGTGCAGACCGACCGGGATCAGCAGACGGTTGAAGAAGGCGTAGATGCCGGCACCGGTGGAGCCCATGCTGACGATGGATTCACCGAAGCTCACCAGGCCACCGTAGATGACCGGCCAGACGGCCATCAGGATGAAGGAGACCACGATCATCACCACGGAGGTCACGATCGGCACCAGACGACGACCGGAGAAGAAGGCCAGCGCCTTGTGCAGCTCCACGCTGCTGAAGCGGTTGTAGAGCTCGGCGGCGATGACACCACACAGGATGCCGACGAACTGGTTGCTGATCTTGGCAAAGGCTGCCGGCACCTGGTCGGCCGGGATGCCCTTGATCTGGGCCACGGCGCCCGGGCTCAGCAGGGTGGTGACCACCAGGAAGCCGACCAGACCGGCCAGCGCGGCGGAACCGTCTTTATCCTTGGACATACCGTAAGCGACGCCGACGGCGAACAGAATGGGCATACTGTCGATGATGGCGGCGCCCGCCTTGATCAGAAACGCAGCCAGAGGGCTTCCGCCACCCCAACCGTTCGGGTCAATCCAGTAGCCAATCCCCATCAGGATCGCGGCGGCAGGCAATACCGCTACCGGCACCATCAGGGCACGGCCGATCTTTTGCAAATAACCGAGAATGTTCACGGTTCCTCTCCTTAGTTGGTGTTTTTCTAGAAATTAAGTGCTTATCACGTTCGACGCATAAGCCATCAAGGCTTGATTGGCAGTCTATGTGTTTTATTTCGCTGCGCAAATTAATAAACCAGCTTTCGTGATCATTATCACTCAACAGAGATAAAGGTAGCCGATAGATGTGGCTTAGTTCGCAATCTTTATTTACGCTATAAAACAACTTGAATCCGTGTCTGGTCCCTTGCCGTCACTCCCTGTGCGGCAACCGTACTGAGGTATATAAAATGCGCCTGATCCCGTTGAAGTCTGCCAGCCAGGTGGGTCTCTGGTCTGCCCGTTACATCGTTGACCGCATCAATGCGTTCAAACCCACTGCCGAGCGCCCCTTCGTGCTGGGTCTGCCCACTGGCGGCACCCCGCTCAACACCTACAAGCGCCTGATTGAGCTGCATAAAGCCGGCGAGGTGAGCTTCCAGAACGTGGTCACCTTCAACATGGACGAGTACGTGGGGCTGCCCAAGGAACATCCGGAGAGCTATCACAGCTTCATGCACAACAACTTCTTCAATCACGTGGACATTCGCCCGGAAAACATCAACATCCTCAATGGCAACGCCGAGGATCTGGTGGCCGAGTGCCAGCGCTACGAAGACAAGATCAAGTCCTACGGCAAAATCCACCTGTTCATGGGCGGCGTCGGCAATGACGGCCACATCGCCTTCAACGAACCGGCCTCTTCCCTGGCTTCCCGTACCCGGGTCAAGACCCTGACCGAAGACACCCGCATCGCCAACTCCCGCTTCTTTGGCGGCGACATGGAGCAGGTGCCCAAGCTGGCCCTGACCGTGGGCGTCGGCACCCTGATGGACGCCGAAGAGATCCTGATCCTGGTGGTCGGTCACGCCAAGGCCCAGGCCCTGCAGGCCACCGTGGAGGGCAGCGTCAACCACATGTGGACCATCTCCACCCTGCAACTGCATCCGAAAGGGATTGTGGTGTGCGACGAACCTTCCACCATGGAGTTGAAGGTCAAGACGGTGCGCTACTTCCAGCAACTGGAAGCCGACAATATCAAGCACCTCTGAGGAGCTCCCATGTACGCTCTGACTAATTGCACTCTCTACACCGGCAGCTGCGTGCTCACCGGTTATGGCGTGGTCATCGATGGCGACAAGATTGTCGCCATCTCCCGCCAGGCAGAACTGCCTGCCGGCATCGAGCAGATTGACCTCCACGGCGCCAACCTCAGCGCCGGCTTCATCGACGTCCAGCTCAACGGCTGCGGTGGCGTCATGTTCAACGGTCACATCACCACGGACACCCTGGCCACCATGCAGGCGGCCAACCTGAAATCCGGGACCACCAGCTTCCTGCCGACCCTGATCACCAGCCCGGATGCGGACATGAAGCAGGCCGTCGCCGTCACCCGCGACTACATGGCCGCCCACCCCAACGAGGTGCTTGGCGTCCATCTGGAAGGGCCCTACACCAACCTCAAGCGCAAGGGGATCCACCCGGCCGAACAGATCCGCCAGCCCGCCGACGAGATGATCGACTTCTTCTGCGACAACGCAGACGCCATCGCCAAGATCACCCTGGCGCCGGAGCGCAACAAGCCCGAGCACATCCGCCGTCTGGTGGAGGCCGGCATCCTGGTCTCCGCCGGCCACACCGCCGCCAACTACGATCAGGCCATGGCGGGCTTTGACAACGGCATGCGCTTTGCCACCCACCTCTACAACGCCATGACCCCGACCCTGAATGGTCGCGAGCCCGGCGTGGTCGGTGCCATCTACGATCGCAAGGATGTCTATGCGGGCATCATCGTCGACGGCCACCACGTACACTGGGCCAACGTGCGCCTGGCGCACAGGATGCTGGGGGAGCGGCTGGTGCTGGTCACCGATGCAACGGCGGCGGCAGGTGCACCGGAAGGCTTTGAGAAATTTGATTTTTGCGGCGCAACCGTCTATTTCCGCGATGGTCAGTGCGTCGATGAGAATGGTACACTCGGCGGCTCCGCCCTCACCATGATCGAAGGGGTGGAAAATCTGGTCAAACAGGTCGGATTGCCGCTCGACGAAGCACTGAGAATGGCCACCCTTTACCCCGCTCGCGCCATTGGATGGGACTCGCGTCTCGGTAGTATCCAGGTCGGAAAAATTGCCAACCTCACCGTCTTTGATCAGGCCTTCGCGGTCTGCGGGACCGTGGTTAACGGACACTACACAACACAGTGACACTATGACTGGCGGACAAATAGCAAACGTAGATCTTATCAAGCAGGTAAACAGTGCGGTCGTCTATCGCCTCATTGACCTGCAGGGGCCCATCTCGCGGGTCAAAATTGCCGAGTTGAGTCAGCTGGCCCCGGCCAGCGTGACCAAGATAACCCGGCAACTGATCGAGCACGGCCTCATCAGGGAAACCTCGCCGCAAGCCTCCACCGGCGGGCGCCGCGCCATCTCCCTGACCACCATCAAGCATCGCTTCCAGTTTGTGTCCGCCAAGCTGGGTCGCGGCTACCTGCAGCTCTCCCTGTATGACCTCGACGGCAAGGAGCTCGATCAGCACATCACCCAGGTGACCGAGATCGAGCAGCAACCCGTGGTGGACATGCTGCTGCGGGAGATTGGCGCCTTCATCGACGCCAATCAGGATCGCAGCCGCAACCTCATCAGCATCGCGCTGACCATGCCGGGTCTGGTCAACCCGGAATCCGGCATGGTCATCTACACCCCCACCTACCAGATCCGCAACCTGGGGCTCGCCAAGCTCCTGGAGCACCACTTCAACCTCCCCTGCTACGTGGGCAACGACACCCGTTCGCTGGCGCTGGCCGAGCACTTCTTCGGCGAGTCCCGCGACTGCATGGACTCCATCCTGGTGAGTGTCCACCAGGGGACGGGCTCGGGCATCATCACCAAGGGCAAGGTGTTTCTTGGCCAGAACCGCAACGTCGGCGAAATAGGCCACATCCAGGTCGAACCCCTTGGCAAGCGCTGCCACTGCGGCAACTTCGGCTGCCTGGAGACCATCGCCTCCAACGAGGCCATCGTCGACAAGGTGAAGGAGCTCATCAGCCGCGGCCACCTGAGCTCGCTGCAGGAGAAGCACATCACCATCCAGGAGGTGTGCAAGGCGGCGGTGGCCGGTGACGAGCTGGCCCGCAGCGTGATCGAGAACGTGGGGGAGCACCTGGGGCGCGCCATCGCCATCACGGTCAACCTGTTCAACCCCCAGAAGGTGCTCATCGCCGGTGAAATCACCGCCGCCGAAGAGATCCTGATCCCGGCCATCCGCCGCTGTGTCGAGCACCAGTCTCTGCCAAGTTTCCATCGCGGCCTGCCCATCGTGAAGGCGCGCTTCCAGAACCAGCCCACCATCGGCGGCTTCGCCCTGGTCAAGCGCTCCCTGCTGGAAGGGGATCTGCTGCAGATCATCATGGAGCAGAAGTAGGCCCACCCCTTCGGACACGAAAACGGCAGCCAGTGGCTGCCGTTTTTTTATGGTCTGTTTTCGCCGGTTTACCCCGCCCGGCACGGCTTGAACAGATCCAGCTTGCCGTCATAGACCTGGGTCTGCACGTCCATGATGCCAAGCATGGTGCGGGGCAACAGGTCGTCGTGCCGCTCAACCGCTCGGGCCCATTCACCCCGCCCGGCACGGCTTGAACAGATCCAGCTTGCCGTCATAGACCTGGGTCTGCACGTCCATGATGCCCAGCATGGTGCGGGGCAACAGGTTGTCGTGCCGCTCAACCGCTCGGGCCCATTTACCCCGCCCGGCACGGCTTGAACAGATCCAGCTTGCCGTCATAGACCTGGGTCTGCACGTCCATGATGCCGAGCATGGTGCGGGGCAACAGGTCGTCGTGCCGCTCAACCGCTCGGGCCCATTTATCCCGCCCGGCACGGTTTGAACAGATCCATCTTGCCGTCATAGACCTGGGTCTGCACGTCCATGATGCCGAGCATGGTGCGGGGCAACAGGTTGTCGTGCCGCTCAACCGTTCTGGCCCATTTACCCCGCCCGGCACGGTTTGAACAGATCCAGCTTGCCGTCATAGACCTGGGTCTGCACGTCCATGATGCCGAGCATGGAGTGGAACAGGTTGTCGTGGGAGAAGCGCTTGCTGGCTGCCTCCTGTTGCAGGCAATCCAGATTGAGCTGACGGTCTGCCTGCAACTGGGGAGAGAACCAGGTCAGGAGCGGCACCCGGGTCTGATCGTCCGGTGCGAACTTGTAGGGGGTGCCGTGCAGATAGAGCCCCATGGCGCCGAGGGATTCACCGTGATCCGACAGATAGACCAGCCCCACGTTGTACTGGCTCTCCAGGCTCTTGAGCTTGTCGATGAGCTGGGCAAGCACCTTGTCGGTGTAGCGGATGGTGTTGTCATAGGTGTTCACCAGCTCTTCGTTGCTGCAGTTCTCGATGTCGCTGCGCGGGCAGTCCGGCAGGAAGACGCGATCGGCGGCCGGGTAGCGGCGATAGTAGGTCGGACCGTGGCTGCCCATCAGGTGGAAGGCCACCAGCTTGCTGCCCTGCTTGCCCTGCATGTCGGCGATCTGCTGATCCAGCCCCTGCAACAGCACCTCGTCATGACAGGCATTGCCGGAGCAGTATGCGGGGAATGCCTTGGGCTCAATCTCGATGGTGGGAACGTTTTTGCACACCCCCTTGCAGCCGCCGTCGTTTTCCTTCCAGAGCACCGAGATCCCGGCATGTTGCAGCACGTCCAGCAAGCCATCCTGGGACTGGGCCTTGGCCTCGTCATAGCCGCGCCGGGTCATGTTCGAGAACATGCATGGCACGGAGAGCGCTGTGGCGGTGCCGCAGGAGCGCACGTTCCTGAATGAGACCACATTGGCCTCCTTCTCGGTGAAGCCGTTGGTTTCCTTCTTGTAGCCGTTGAGGGAGTAGTTCTGGCTGCGGGCCGTCTCCCCCACCACCAGGAACATCAGGGTCGGCTTCTCATGCTGGCCGATCACCCTGGCATCGGTGCCGATCTGCTGGTAGGGAATGGGAGTGGCGAAGACCACATCCCGGGCGTACTTGTAGAGCCCGTGCACATAGTTGGCGGGCACTATCTCCTTGCCGAGGGACTTGTTGTTGCGCCCGACCGAGGCGTAATCCTGGTAATAGAGGGCGGCAGCCCCCACCAGAAACAGCAAGGAGAGGGCGATGGAGCCGAGGCGCAGACCCAGTCCCTTGTACCAGGGACGGGGATACTCAATCTTCACCCACAGCAGTACCAGCACCGGCAACAGGCCGGTCAGCAGGAACCAGAGCACCACGGAACCGTTGAGGTAGGAGCCCGCCTCCCCGCTGTTGGTCTCGATGATGTTCTGCATCATGCCCATGTCGAAGATCACCCCGTACTTGAGCATGGCGTAGCTGACCAGGGAGCCGGTCAGGATGAGCAATGCGAAAAAGGGCTTGAGCAGATAACGGAAGGTAAAGGGCAGGAACACCGCGTTGAGGGCCGCCACCAGCACCAGGGGTATGGAGAGGACAAACCCCGCCTTGACGTGTTCAAGGGCGGTGAGGATGCGATAAAAGTGCAGGAAAATGGGCCAGTTGAAGACCAGTGCAAACAGCAGCACCAGCAACAGATTGACCTTCATCACTCCCAGAGTGAGACGCATAGAGAGACTCCGACAAACCAGTGGAACTAACAACCTGCCAGCAGGCTTCGTGGTGACCATCCCGACACTCGGCCCTGAAAAACAGGAAAAGAGCCAGGGAGGTCCAGATACGGGGTCATCCTAGGACGGCAAACTTAAGCGAACATTAAGAGAGGAAATCGAACCACAAGGGGAGGTGCGCGGTCTGGCACATAAAAAAACGGCAGCCCGGGCTGCCGTTTTTGCGAAGGTGAACAAGGTGTCGCACCTGTATGTTCGCGAACCTGAACAGGGTCGCGAGCGGCCGGCGATCTCGTCGGAGCCGGGGGAGAGGACCGTTGTGGTCGCCCTCCCCTTGCCCTGGGTCTCACAGCGTTCCCGAGAGGCAATTACAGGGTCGCGGCAATCTCGTCGGAGATGGAGCCGTTGTGGTACACCTCCTGCACGTCGTCCAGATCTTCCAGCATGTCGATGAGGCGCATCAGCTTGGGCGCGGTCTCGGCATCCAGTTCCGCCTCGGTGGAGGGGATCATGGTCACTTCGGCGCTCTCGGGCTTGAAGCCGGCGGCTTCCAGACCGTCCAGCACGGTGCCGAAGTCGTTCGGAGTGGTGTAGACCTCGATGGTGCCATCTTCTTCGGTCACTACGTCGTCGGCACCGGCTTCCAGCGCGGCGTCCATCAGGGCGTCTTCATCGGCGCCCACGAAGGTCAGCACCCCCTTCTTGGTGAACAGATAGGCCACGGAGCCGTCGGTCCCCAGGTTGCCGCCGCACTTGCTGAAGGCGTGACGCACTTCGGCCACGGTACGGTTGCGGTTGTCGGTCAGGCACTCCACCATGACGGCGGAACCGGCCGGGCCGTACCCTTCGTACACGATGGTCTCGAGCTGCTCGCCGTCACCGCCGCCGGCCCCACGGGCGATGGCGCGGTTGATGGTGTCGCGGGTCATGTTGCTGGTCAGGGCTGCCGCCACCGCCGCACGCAGGCGGGGGTTGTTGGCAGGATCGGCATCACCCAGACGCGCGGAGGTGGTGATTTCGCGGATCAGCTTGGTGAAGATCTTGCCGCGCTTGGCGTCTTGCGCCGCCTTGCGGTGTTTGATGTTGGCCCATTTACTGTGACCTGCCATAGGGACTCTCCGTTATAGTTGGAAATTTCAGTAACACTGGTTGCGCCCAGGGGGAAACGGGAAAGGCCGCATCGCTGCGGCCTTTGTTGCCGATAACGGCTTATTCGTCACCCTTGACGGTGGTCGCAATCGCCAGCTCGCCCAGTTGGGCCGGGTTGGCAAAGCTCGGGGCGTCTGTCATCAGACAGGCGGCCGCCGTGGTTTTCGGGAAGGCGATGACATCCCGGATGTTGTCGGTGCCAGTCAGCAGCATGCTGAGGCGGTCCAGACCGAAGGCCAGGCCGGCGTGGGGCGGGGTGCCGTATTTCAGGGCATCCAGCAGGAAGCCGAACTTCAGACGCTGCTCGTCCGGGGTGATCCCCAGGATGTCGAACACGGTGGACTGCATCTCGCTGTTGTGGATACGCACAGAGCCGCCACCCACTTCGTAGCCGTTGATCACCATGTCGTAGGCGTTCGCGTAAGCGCCCACCGGATTCGCTTTCAGCTCGGCCGGGCCCAGGTTGCTCGGGGCGGTGAAGGGGTGGTGCATGGCCGCCAGGCCGCCTTCGCCATCTTCTTCGAACATGGGGAAGTCGATGACCCAGAGCGGCTTCCAGACGTTCTCCACCAGGCCCAGATCGCGGCCCACCTTCAAGCGCAGGGCGCCCATGGCATCGCACACCACCTTCTTGGAGTCGGCGCCGAAGAAGATGATGTCGCCATCCATCGCGCCGGTGCGGGCCAGGATCTCGCGCACGATGGCGTCAGAGAGGAACTTGGCCACCGGGGACTGCACCCCTTCGAGGCCGCTCCCGGCTTCGTTGACCTTCATCCAGGCCAGGCCCTTGGCACCGTAGATGCCGACGAACTTGGTGTACTCGTCGATCTGCTTGCGAGACAGCTCCGCGCCGCCCGGTACCTTCAGGGCCGCCACACGGCCTTTCGGATCCTTGGCAGGACCGGCGAACACGGCGAACTCCACCTCGGTCAAGAGATCTGCCACGTCCACCAGCTCCATCGGCAGGCGCAGGTCCGGCTTGTCGGAGCCGAAGCGGCGCATGGCTTCGTCGAAGGTCATGATGGGGAAGTCACCCAGGTCCACGTTCAGGATGTGCAGCCAGAGCTTGCGGATCATCTCTTCCATGATTTCACGCACCTGGGGCGCGGTCATGAAGGAGGTCTCCACGTCGATCTGGGTGAATTCCGGCTGGCGGTCGGCACGCAGGTCTTCGTCGCGGAAGCACTTGACGATCTGGTAGTAGCGGTCGAAGCCGGACATCATCAGCAACTGCTTGAACAGCTGGGGGGACTGCGGCAGGGCGTAGAACTTGCCCTTGTGCACGCGGCTCGGCACCAGGTAATCACGGGCCCCTTCCGGGGTCGCCTTGGTCAGCATCGGGGTCTCGATGTCGAGGAAGCCGTGCTCGTCCATGAAGCGGCGCACGAAGGCACTGGCCTTGGCACGGGTCTTCAGGTACTTGGCCATCTCGGGACGACGCAGGTCCAGGTAGCGGTACTTGAGGCTCACCTCTTCGCTGTTGACCTGGTTGAAGTCAAGGGGCAGCGGCTCGGCACGGTTGATGATGGTGAGCTCGTGGGCGAACACCTCGATGGCACCGGTGGCCATGTCGCTGTTGCGCTGGGAGTCGGGGCGGGTACGCACCACGCCGGTCACCTGGATGCAGAACTCGCCGCGCAGCTCGGAGGCCAGGGCAAAGGCGTCCGGCTTGTCCGGATCGAAGAACACCTGCACGATGCCCTCGCGGTCGCGCATGTCGATAAAGATGAGGCCGCCGAGATCACGACGACGATGGACCCAACCGCACAATGTAATGGTCTGCCCGGCATGGGCCTCATTGACCTGTCCGCAATAGATAGAGCGCATGGACTTCTTCCTTCGAAATGGTAGAGAGACGGTTCATCCTGGGTCGCCGGGCACGACTGGCAAGCACCGTCTGTCTCACAGCTGGCCAGATCCTGCTTCTTGCCCGGTTTGAAATCTGTCTCGGGTCATCCGGCTCCCCGAGCCGGATTCTTGCCGCCGTCCCAGGCATGCCCCCGCTCCCGACCGGGATGACGAGTGGGCGCCGGGGTATCGGCTGGCGTCGTTGTCTGGCCACTGCCGGGCCGCGATCATCGTCACCCGGGGGCTCGGTCGCGCGCATTACGACAATGTGGCAAACAAAAGGGTTGGCATTATAGAGGAAAACCTCCATTTGGGTAAAATGGCCCGCAGCCCCCTTTACCCTGTTTTTTGTTGTTCTGGCGCAAAAAGGAGGGCAAAAGTGCGCCAACCTGCCGACAGGAACCATCATGAGCCTCTATTTGGGCCTGCCCCAGTGGTCACACCCGGCCTGGCCCGGCCAGTTGCTGGGGATGAATGCCAGGCCCGCCGAGCACCTCGCCGACTATGCCCGGGTGTTCAACTCCGTGGAGGGCAACACCACCTTCTACGCCTCGCCGACCCCGGAGACGGTGCAGCGCTGGGCCGATGCGGTCCCCGACCACTTTCGCTTCAGCTTCAAGTTTCCCAAGGAGATCAGCCACCAGAGCGATCTGGTGAGCGCGGACAAACAGGTGACGGCCTTCATCCGCCTGCTGGCCCCCCTGCATGACAAGCTGGGGCTGCTCAAGCTGCAACTGCCCGCCCGCTTCGGGCCAGAGGGGCTGGCCCGTCTGGATGCCTTCTTCGCGCGGCTGCCCCAGGATTTCACCTATGCCCTCGAGGTGCGCCACCCCGATTTCTTCGCCAAGGGGGAGGCGGAACGGGCCCTCAACCGGATGCTGATGGCGCGGGGCATCAATCGCATCATGCTCGACAGCCGCCCGCTCTTCTCGGTGCCCGCCACCACGGCCGCCATGATCGATGCCCAGGGCAAGAAACCCAGGTTGCCGGTCCATCTGCTGGCCACGGGGGGTGCCCCGGTGGTGCGCCTGATTGGTTTGCCTCAAATCGAGGACAATCACCCATTTTTGCCACCATGGTTGCCACATTGGAAACAATGGCTCCAGGAGGGCAAGGATCTCTACCTCTTTGTTCACACCGCCGACAATGCCCTGGCCCCCGAACTCGCACGGCAGATCAGCCGCCTGCTCGGCCAGGAGATGGCCCCCTGGCCGGGAGAAAACGATCGCGCCCGCCAGGGGGTGCTGCCCTTTTGAGCGGCCCCCTCCCCGCCCCTTCTCCGTCCCCAAAAAAAGCCGCTTTTTTTGTGGTCCCACCGGGGTTGGCGTCAAGACAAACGCCCACCTTTCCTCTACACTAGCGCCCCAAGTAAGGTCCCGGGCCTGGGTGCATGGCAATGCGTTGCCCACCCCAGCCCGGCACCCTGAGGGCCCGGACCATGGCCCGTTGCGAACAGGGGCAGCCCGAAGGATCCCGGAGCAAGCCACCCCGTTCGTCAACCGGTGACGACGCCATTTCGATGCCCGTCCACCCAAGATTCAATTGAATAAAACAGCCGCCCACCACACCGGCTGTCAGGTTGCGTCAGCATGCACGATCAGATTTTTGCCGCCCCCATTGCCCGTCTGGGAGACTTCTGCTTTGACGAGCAGGTCGTCGACGTCTTCCCCGACATGATCCAGCGCTCGGTGCCCGGTTACAGCAACATCATCTCCGCCATCGGCATGATGGCCGCCCGCTACGCCCAGCCCCAGAGCCGCCTCTACGATCTCGGCTGCTCCCTCGGCGCCGCGACCCAGGCCATGCGCCGCCACGTCACCCAGCCCGGTTGCCAGATCACGGCGGTGGATCTCTCCCACCCCATGATCGAGCGGGCCCGCGCTCACCTCTCGGGCTTCAAGTCCGAGGTGCCGGTGGATCTGGTGGAGGCGGACATCTGCGACATCCCCATCGAGAACGCCTCCGTGGTGGTGCTCAACTTCACCCTGCAGTTCGTCGCCCCCGAGAAGCGGGCCGCCCTCATCGCGCGCATATTTGACGGCCTGCGCCCCGGCGGCATCCTCATCCTGAGCGAGAAGTTCCGCTTCGATGACGAGCAGGTCAACGAGCTGCTCATCGACTTGCACCTCGACTTCAAGCGGGCCAACGGCTACAGCGAGCTGGAAATCAGCCAGAAGCGCACCGCCCTTGAGAACGTGATGCGCACCGACACCCTGGCGGTCCATCAGGCGCGCCTGCGGGACGCCGGCTTCACCCACCTGGACCTCTGGTTCCAGTGCTTCAACTTCGGCTCCATGATTGCCATCAAAGCCAGCGACACCAACTAAGCCATGATCGATTTCGCCCATTTTTATCAACTGATCGCCAAGAACAGGTTGAGCCACTGGCTGCACACCCTGCCCGCCCAGCTGCACGCCTGGCAGCACGACAACCTGCACGGGGATCTGCCGCGCTGGAACCGCGCCCTCGCCAAGCTGCCCGTCGTGGCCCCCGGCCGGATCGAGCTCAAAGAGCGGGTCGCCATCGGCGGCTCCGATAGCCTGGGAGAGGGTGAGCGCAAGAAGACCGAGAGCCTGTTGCGCCAGCTCATGCCCTGGCGCAAGGGCCCCTTCCATGTGCACGGCATCCACATCGACACCGAGTGGCGCTCCGACTGGAAGTGGGATCGGGTGCTGCCCCACATCAGCCCGCTCCAGGGCCGCTACGTGCTGGACGTGGGCTGCGGCAGCGGCTACCACCTCTGGCGCATGGTGGGGGAAGGGGCGAAACTGGCGGTCGGCATCGACCCGAGCCCGCTGTTCCTCTGCCAGTTCGAAGCCATTCGCCACTTCATGGACAACGACCAGCGCGCCCACCTGCTGCCCCTCGGTATCCAGGATCTGCCGGATCTGCGGGCCTTTGACACCGTCTTCTCCATGGGGGTGCTCTATCATCGCAAGTCCCCCATCGAGCACATCGAGCAGTTGCGCAACCAGCTCAAAGACGATGGGGAGCTGGTGCTCGAGACCCTGGTGGTGGACGGCGACGAAAACCAGGTGCTGATGCCCTCCGATCGCTACGGCAAGATGCGCAACGTCTGGTTCCTCCCCTCGAGCGCGGCCCTCACACGCTGGGTCGAGCGCTGCGGGTTCACCGATGTGCGCATCGTCGACGAGAATATGACCAGCACCGACGAACAGCGTCGTACCGACTGGATGATTAACGAGTCCCTGAGTGACTATCTGGATCCACACAATCCTGCACTCACGGTCGAAGGATACCCGGCACCCAAACGTGCCGTACTGATCGCCAGAAAGGCCAAAGACTAGCCGATGGCGGCTGTGGAAGTTACACTGACCCAATTCCAGGAAGCACAGTTAAATGAATGACATGAAAAGCAAATTAAAAGGAATGACCCTGCTCTCCCTGCTCAGTCTCGGCGGGTGTGTCAGTATGGAAAAAGCCCCCCCGGCCCCGACCCTGACGCTGGCCGAGCTGCGCAACGAGATCTCGTTGAGCGAGCAACGTCTGCAAACATCCATGGAACAGCAACAGAAGCAGTATGTGCAGCAACAGCACCTGCTGGTTCAGCTCAACACCGATGTCACCAACATGAAAGAGTCCGTGAAGAAAGTCGACAGCAAGCTGGCTACCCTGCCTCCCGAGCCGCCCAAGGCCATGCCCATTCCCGCCGAGAAGTGCCCGGCGCCGAGCCAGGGCCACACCGTCGATGGCAAGCTGCTGGTGGGTGAAGCGGAGTGGATCTGGGTTGACGCCGCCAACGACGCCTTCCAGGCCCGGGTCGACACCGGCGCAACTACCTCCTCCATCAGCGCCCAGGAGATCACCATCTTCGAGCGCAACGGCAAGAACTGGGTGCGCTTCTTCCTGAGCCACCAGGAGATGGACGACAAGATCCAGATTGAAGCGCCCCTGGTGCGTCACGTGCGGGTCCGTCAGGCTTCCGCCGACGATCTCGACCGTCGCCCCGTGGTCCGCCTCGCCGTGCGCATCGGCGACATGACCGAGAAGGCCGAATTTACCCTGAAGGACCGCAGCGACATGACCTTCCCCGTGCTGCTGGGCCGTGAATTCCTCAAAGACATCGCCGTGGTCGACGTGGCCCGCGAATATATCCAACCCAAACCCAAGCTCAAGGATGTGAAATAATCCATGGTTTCCCGTAAGCCGTTCTATCTGCTGGTCGCCCTGCTCTACATCGTCGGCCTGGGGATGACCTTCTATCATCACATCGCACTGGACGTCCCGCTCACGCCGGGTGAAAAGCGCCAGATCTGGTCCATCGAAGCCAAACTCGAGTTCGAGGCCACCGGCGAGCCGGTGATCGCCTCCCTGGCCATTCCGGGCACCCAGCCCGGCTTCACCCTGATGAACGAGAACGCCGCGAGCCCGGGCTATGGCCTGTCGTTCGTGGAAAAAGACGGGGATGCCCGCGCCGAGTGGTCCATCCGCACCGCCTCCGGCCGTCAGGAGCTCTACTACCGGGTCGACATGATGGCCGATGCCCATGCCAAGCCCGCCGCCAACCCGCAGCCGCCCGCCATCGAGAAGCAGATCGAGAGCGAGCCCTACGCCACGGCCATGAAGCAGATCCTGGAGCGCGCCCAGGAGCGCTCCGCCGACGGCTACACCCTGACCCGCGAGATCATCAAGGAGATCGAGAAGCAGGAACAGAACGCCGAGCTGCTCAAGTCCCACAAGAGCCGCGCCAATCTGATTGCCGAGCTGCTCAACAACGCGGACGTCCCGGCCCGGGTGGTTCACGCCCTCAGCCTGGAAGATGGCCGTCGCCGTCAGGAGCTGGTGGATTACCTGCAGGTCTTCAACAGCCCGACCGACTACAAGCTGTTCAACCCGCAAAGCGGTGAACAGGGTCAACCGGCCAACCTGCTGCTGTGGGAGTACAACTCCGGCGCCCTGCTGGACGTCACCGGCGGTCACAACTCCCGCGTCACCTTCTCGATGATCGAGCAGGAGCAACCGGTCAACGTGGCCCTGGCCCAGAAGTTCGAAAAATCCGAGATGATGAACTTCTCCATCCACAGCCTGCCCCTGGAAGAGCAAGCCCTGTTCAAGGGTCTGCTGCTCATCCCCATCGGCGTGCTGATGGTGGTGTTCCTGCGGGTCATCGTGGGGATCAAGACCTCCGGCACCTTCATGCCGGTGCTGATCGCGGTCGCCTTCATCCAGACCTCGCTGGTCACCGGCCTCATCGGCTTCCTGCTGATCGTCGGCACCGGCCTGGTGATCCGCTCCTACCTCTCGAGGCTGAACCTGCTGCTGGTCGCCCGGATATCGGCGATCATCATCATGGTGATCTCGATGATCGGCATCTTCTCGGCGTTCGCCTTCAAGCTGGGGCTGACCGACGGCATGAAGATCACCTTCTTCCCGATGATCATCCTCTCCTGGACCATCGAGCGCATGTCCATCCTGTGGGAAGAAGAGGGTCCCAAAGAGGTGTTCCGCCAGGGCGGCGGTTCCCTGCTGGTGGCGGTCATCGCCTACCTGGCCATGGACAACGAGCTCATTCGTCACCTCACCTTCAACTTCCTCGGCCTGCAGCTGGTGCTGATGGCGACCGTGCTGTTGATGGGTAACTACACCGGCTACAAGCTGAGCGAACTCAAGCGCTTCAAGCCGCTGGTGGACGAGATGAAGTCTGGTGCCACCCCGGGTAAGGACAAGTAACAGATGTGGTTCTGGCAGAAATACACCAGTCCGTGGAGCCTGTCCCAGGCAGGCATCCTCGGCATGAACAAGCGCAACCACTCCTACATCAGCCGCTACAACCCGCGCCGCCTCTATCCGCTGGTGGATGACAAGCTCAAGACCAAGCGCATCGCGCTGGATGCGGGGGTGACGGTGCCTGAACTCATCGGCACAATCCGCGAGCAGCACGACGTGACTCGCATCACCGAGCTGGTGAAGGACTGGCCGGGCTTCTGCATCAAGCCGGCCCGCGGCTCCGGCGGCAAGGGGATCCTGGTGATCCTGCGCCAGGAGGACGGCCTCTTCTACAAGCCCAACGGCAGCGCCGCCAACGGCCAGGATCTGGAGCGCCATGTCTCCAACATCCTGGCGGGGCTCTATTCCCTCGGCGGCAAGCCCGACGTGGCGCTGGTGGAAGGGCTCATCAACTTCGACGACGTGTTCGACGGCTACTCCTTCGAAGGGGTCCCCGATGCCCGGGTGATCATCTTCAAGGGGTTCCCGGTGATGGCCATGATGCGCCTCTCCACCTCGGCTTCCGATGGCAAGGCGAACCTGCACCAGGGCGCCGTGGGGGTGGGCCTGTGCCTGCGCACCGGCCGCGCCCTGCGGGCGGTGCAGTTTGGCAACCCGCTGCGCCACCACCCGGACACCGGCCTGGATCTCTACGATCTGAAGGTGCCTCACTGGGACACCCTGCTCAACCTGGCGGCCTCCTGCTACGAGATGTCCGGTCTTGGCTACATCGGGACTGACATGGTGCTGGACAAGTTCCGCGGCCCCATGCTGCTGGAGCTCAACGCCCGTCCGGGCCTTGCCATCCAGATCGCCAACGGTCGCGGCCTGGTGCCCAACCTCAAGACCATCGAGAAGCTGGGTCAGGTCAAGATGAACGTGGAGCAGCGGGTCAACTTCGCCAAGGATCACTTCGGTATCTTCGACGAATAGTCCGCCCCCCTTCTGCAAAAACGCGCCCACCGGCGCGTTTTTTTATGGCCGCTCCTGCGCGCAGGGCGCCCCGCCCGAAGGCCGATCCCCGTCACATCCCATGGCGGCGCCCCTTCAATGGCGCGGCACAAGGGGATAAGCTCCTGACCAATGAGGGGTGACCAGCTCATCGGCGCAGGCCACCCCATGTGCGTGAGGCAGTGCGCCTGCCAGGGGGCACCGATTTGTCGACGACAACGGGGCTTCTCGATGGTAGATTAATCAAATCAAATAGATAGCATCGATCGGGTTTCTCCTATGCAACGTTGGCCCAGCCTGAAGCAGCTCCAGTATCTGGTCGCTCTGGACGAGCACAAGAATTTCAACCGCGCCGCCAAGGCCTGCCATGTCAGCCAGTCGACCCTGAGTACCGGGATCCAGACCCTGGAGGACATGATGAACCTGCAACTGGTGGAGCGGGATCACAAGAGCTTCATCATGACGCCGGTCGGCATGGAAATCGTGGCGCGGGCGCGCAACCTGCTCTCCGACGCCCGGGATCTGATGGAGCTGGGGCAGCAGCAGGGGGGCGTCATGCACGGCACGGTGCGCCTGGGCTGCATCCCCACCATCGCCCCCTTCCTGCTGAGCAAGCTGCTGCAGGTGTGCGGCAAGGCCTATCCGGATCTGGAGCTGCTGCTGCGGGAAGACACCACCACCAATCTGCTCAAGCAGCTGGAGCAGGGGCAGCTCGATCTGCTGATCCTGGCGCTGCCGGTGGAGATCGGCGGCTTCCACAGCAAGACCGTCGGCCAGGATCCCTTCCACATGGTGATGCCCTCCCACATGGCTGCGGGCCTGCACATGCCGTTCGACTACAAGGAGCTGCCCAACCAGAGCATCTTCCTGCTGGAGCGGGAGCACTGCCTGACGGAGCACGCGGTGAGCGCCTGCCGGCTGCGGGACAAGAGCAAGATCAACCCGTTCGCCGCCACCAGTCTGCACACCCTGGTGCAGATGGTGGGGGCCGGTCTTGGCACCACCTTCCTGCCCCAGATGGCCATAGATGCGGGCATCCTCGACAACACGGACCTGGTGGCCATCCCCCTGCCCGGGGAGAAACCCTATCGGGAGATAGGCCTGGTGTGGCGTCCCAGCACCACCCGGGTGCAGACCTTCTACAAGATTGCCGAGCTGCTGACGCCGCTCATTACCCCCAAACCGGCGGGGTGATCCAGTGGCTGCCCCCACAGGCGGCCACTCGTCAATGCCGTTGTCATTCAGGTTCCAGGCAGGATCATCGTCTATGATGAACCCCGTGCCCTATCAAGGAGTTGAGATGTTTCGCACCTTGCTGCTGCCCCTGCTGGCCCTGCTTCTCGCCGCCTGCTCCAGTACGCCGGAGCCTCCCCCTCCCGTGCGCCAGAGCGGCGCATTCGACAACTTCTATCAGCAGTGGCGCGGCGTGCCCTATCGCATGGGCGGTACCAGCCGCGCCGGTCTCGACTGCTCCGCCTTCACCCAGCTCGCCTACAGCCAGGTGCTGGGCTTCACCCTGCCCCGCACCACGGAATCCCAGGCGAGTCTCGGCCGCCCGGTGGACAGATACCGTCTCCAGCACGGGGACCTGGTCTTCTTCAAGACCGGCTGGCAGCAGTACCACGTCGGGGTCTACACCGGGGCAGGTGAGTTCATCCACGCCTCCACCAGCAAGGGCGTGATCCGATCGCGCCTCGACAACGTCTACTGGAACAGCCGCTACTGGCAGGCCCGCAGGCTGGTCCAGTAGGTGTGACCCCAAACATGAAAAGGCCCCGAGGGGCCTTTTCATGTTGTTGCCGGGTCAGTGCTTGCGGTGCCAGCGGGGCGAGGTGGCGCGCTCCCCCCAGGGGGTCATGCAGGGCAGCAGGGCCCCCTCGATGACGCCCTCATGGCTCGCCAGCGCCAGGGCAATCTTCTCGTGGAGCAGGCGCAGCAGGTTCTTCTCCTGGCCCGCCAGGGAGTGGCCCGCGGCGAAATACTCCTGCTGATGTTGCAGCGCCAGCTTCTGGGCAAACTCATAGGTGTTGAAACTGTCCGGCATGCGCGCGATCACGTCATCCAGCCGGGCCAGCAGGCTATGCAATTCCCTGGTCATGTGCGGTTCTCCCTCCGAGTTGGTGCCCCACAATTACCCCTTATTAGATATAAGACCAATCCGAATGCCTCAAAAATGGGAGCCCGGACACAGTTCCGGGCAACGCTGCCCACTGGCAGCCACCCTCTGCCCTCACCCGGTTTACAAGTCGGCAACGAATCGCTAGATTTGGACCGACTAATCAGTCGGTCACTTTTCGTGCGGAGCATGCCATGGACACCACCGTCACCCCCGCCTCACCGGACAAGTTCTCCCTCCCCGAGCAGCTGCATCGGCTCAGGCAGGCCAGCCAGGCCACCCCCATGCCGGATCTGGCGTCCCGCCGTGCCAGACTTGATGCCCTCAAGCAGGGGCTGCTGCGCCACAAGCAGGCACTGTGTCAGGCCCTGGCCCGGGACTACGGCCAGCGCAGCGATTACGACAGCCTGATCGCCGATGTGCTCCCCTGCGTCATGCAGATCAACTACACCCAGAAACGGCTCAAGGGGTGGATGAAACCGGAGCGCCGTCATTCCGGCCTGCTGCTGGCCCCCGCCAGGGTCGAGGTGCACTATCAGCCCCTCGGCGTGGTCGGCATCATGGTGCCCTGGAATTTCCCGGTGATGCTGAGCCTCGGGCCCCTCATCGGCGCCCTCGCCGCCGGCAACCGCGCCATGATCAAGCTCTCCGAGTTCACCCCTCACACCAACGCCGTGCTGCGCACCCTGCTCGATGAGGCCCTCGGCGGTGACGAGGTGGTGGTCATCGAGGGGGATGCGGGGATCGCGGCCGCCTTCAGCTCCCTCCCCTTCGACCATCTCATCTTCACCGGCTCCACGGCGGTGGGTCGGCTGGTGATGGCCGCGGCCGCCCCCCAGCTCACCCCCCTCACCCTGGAGCTCGGCGGCAAGAGCCCCTGTCTCATCGCCCCCGACATGCCCCTGGCCCTGGCGGTGGAGCGGATGATCTTCGGCAAGAGCCTCAACGCCGGCCAGATCTGCGTGGCCCCCGACTACGTGCTGCTACCGAGGGGGCAGGAGCAGGCCTTCATCGAGGCCTATCAGGCCCATTTTCGCCGCCTCTACCCCAAAGGGCTCGAGAGCCCGGATTATGGCGCCATCATCAACGCTCCCCAGTACGAGCGGCTCACCGCCTGGCTGGAGGAGGCGAGGCAGGCTGGCGCCCAGATCCACCCCTGCGTCACGCCCGCCCAGGATGACGCCACCCGTAAACTGGTGCCCCACCTGCTGACCGAGGTGCCCGGCCACTGCCAGGTGATGCAGCAGGAGATCTTCGGCCCCCTGCTGCCCCTGGTGCCCTATGACGACATCGAGGAAGCCCTGGCCTATGTGGCGGCCCGGCCCCGCCCCCTGGCGCTCTATCTGATGAGCCTGGACGAGACGCTGCAGCGCCGCCTCATTCGGGAGACCCACGCCGGGGGCATGGCCATCAACGAGAGTCTGTTCCAGGTGGCGGCGGACGATGCCCCCTTCGGCGGCATAGGTCCCTCCGGCATGGGCCACTATCACGGCCGCGAGGGGTTTCTCACCTTCTCCAAGGCCAAGACCGTGCTGCGCCGCGGGCGCTTCAGCACAGGCACCCTCATTCACCCCCCCTATCGGCGCTGGTACCAGCGGCTGATGATGGCCCTATTCCTGCGCTAGGAGGCGAGATGCGAGAGACCATGACCGACAAACGCCGCCAGATCCTGGATGCCGCCCTGGCCCTGTGCGCGGAGGATGGCCTGCAGGGCGCCGCCACCGCCCGCATCGCCAAGGCGGCCGGGGTGGCCAATGGCACCCTGTTTCATCACTTTCCCAGCAAGGAGGTGCTGATCCAGAGCCTCTACCAGGACATCAAGCTGCGCCTTGGCGCCGCCATCACCGAGGCCGATGCCGCCCTGCCGCTCCAGGAGCAGGCCCGCCACTACTGGCACCAGGCCATGGGCTGGATGCAGGCCCACCCCCGTGAGCTCAGGTTCGTGCTGGGCTTTTTCCACTCCCCCCTGCTGGCCCGCCCCCTGCGCAGCCAGATCCTGGCGGAGACCCTGCATTTTCTGCCGAGCCTGCTCGCCCGGGGCCAGGCCAGAGGCGAGCTGATGTCGGCCCCGCCGGCCCTGATGCTGGAGGTGTGCCAGGGCCAGTTTCTGGCCTGCGCCTCCCTCTTTGTCGATCAGCCTGAACTGGGAGAAGACCCCCACTGGCAGGAGAGCGCCTTCACCCTCTTCTGGTCCGCCATCAGCGGAGGTTACCATGCGCCCTGACGCCCTGCTTGCCACCGGCAGGCGCCTCTGGATTGGCAGCCTGCTCTGGATCATCGGCCGCACCCTGTGCCGCGCCGCCCGGGTCGACGAGGCGGTGCGCCGCGAGCTTGCCCCCCTGCCGGACGGTCTCACCATCAGGCTGGAGGTAAACGGCATGACCCGGGGGCTGAGTCTCTACAAGTTCGCGGGGCGCTGGCACTGCGGTGAGGAGGCTGGCAGGGCGCATTCGACCTGTGCCCATAACGGCCCCCACCCCCTGCGGGTGCGCTTCAAGCACCCCGCCGTCGCCTTTCGCGCCCTCAGTTTTCGCCTCGGCATCAACCAGGCCTTTTGCGAAAACCGGCTGCTGGTGGAGGGGGATCTCGACGCGGCCATGCACCTGGTGCGAGCGCTTGAGCAGTTGCAGAGCCTGATCCTGCCCGCCTTCATCGCGCGGCCCCTGCTTCGCCACTACCCGGACCCGCATCGCAAGCTCGCGCGGGCCTGCCACATCTATCTGGGTCTTCTGACCGGTTGAACACGAGGAGAACGGGATGAGCCGTTATTACGATTTTTTCTGCCCGGTCAAGCTGATGGCGGGGGAGCAGGCGCTGGAGCAGTTGCCGGATGCCTTGAGGGGATTGGGGGCTGGCCGCCCGCTGCTGCTCACCGACAAGGGGGTCAGCGGCAGCGGGCTCGCCACCCTGCTGGCCCATGTGATGGCCGAAGGGGCCTTGCCGGTCGCCGCCATCTGGGACGAGATCCCGGCGGACTCCTCCACCGCCGTGGTGGAGCGGATCGCCCGCCACTACCGGGAGCTGGGCTGTGACAGCCTGCTCGCCCTTGGCGGCGGCTCCGTCATCGACACCGCCAAGGCGGTGAACATACTGGCGACCCTGGGGGGCGAGCGGCTGCTCGACTATGCCGGAGCGGATTGCCTGACCCGTCCCCTCAACCCCCTGGCGGTGGTCCCCACCACGGCGGGGACCGGCTCCGAAGTGACCCTGGTGGCAGTGATCAAGGATGAAGGGAGCGGGCGCAAGGTGCCCTTCACCTCCCCCTTCCTGCTGCCCCGGCTGGCGGTGCTGGATCCCCGCTTCACCCTGGGGCTGCCGCTGCCCATCACCGCCGCCACCGCCATGGATGCCATGACCCACGCCATCGAGGCCTTCATCGGCAACGGCAAGAACCCGGTCAGTGACGCCCTGGCCCTGATGGCGGTGGAGAAGATTGCCACCGCCCTGCCCAGGGTGCTGGCCCACCCGACGGACAAGGGCCTGCGGCTGCAACTGGCGGAGGGCTCCACCCTGGCGGGCATGGCGTTTTCCAACTCCATGGTGGGGCTGGTACACGCCCTTGGCCACAGTCTGGGGGCGCGCTGCCACCTGCCCCATGGCCTCTGTATGAACCTCTTCCTGCCCACCGTGCTCGACTACAACCGGCCCGGCATCGACCCCGAGCTGGCCCGCCTGCTGCTACCCCTGGTGGGGCCGGAGCGCTTTGCCGCGACCCCGGCCGAGGGGCGACCCCAGGCCACCATCGAGGCGTTGCAGGCACTGCGCGATACTCTGTGGCAGACGGTCAAGCTGCCTCGCACCCTGCGGGAGGCGGGCCTCACCGACAAGGCGCTGCTGCCCGGGATCCGGGATCTCGCCATCAACGATGGCGCCCTGCTCTACAACCGCAAGGATGCGGACAGGGACCAGCTGCTGGTCCTGCTGGAGCGGGCCTGGGAGTAGCGGGCCCCTTGCCCGTCAGGCATCGGGGGTGAAGACCCCGGTGGAGAGGTAGCGATCCCCCCGATCGCAGATGATCGCCACCACCACCCCCTGCCCGATCTCTGCCGCCACCCGCAAGGCCCCGGCCACGGCGCCACCCGAGCTGACACCGCAGCAGATCCCCTCCTCCCGCGCCAGGCGGCGCATCATGACGAGGGACTCGTCGAGCGTCACATCCAGCACCCCATCGACCCGCGCAGGCTCGAAGATGGCGGGCCGGTAGGCCTCGGGCCAGCGGCGAATGCCGGGGATCTGGCTCCCCTCGGCCGGTTGCAGGCCGATCACCGCCACCGCCGGGTTCTGCTCCTTGAGGTAGCGGGAGACCCCCATGATGGTGCCCGTGGTGCCCATGGCCGAGACGAAGTGAGTGACCGCCCCGCCGCTCTGGCGCCAGATCTCGGGGCCGGTGGAGCGGTAGTGGGCATCCGGGTTGGCGGGGTTGTTGAACTGATCGAGCACCAGCCCCTCCCCCCGCGCCTGCATGGCCAGGGCGAGGTCTCGCGCCGCTTCCATTCCCTCTTCCACCAGCACCAGCTCGGCGCCGTAGGCCTGCATGGCGTCGCGCCGCTCCTGGCTCATGTTGCTCGGCATGATGAGTCGCATCCGGTAACCCCGGGACGC
Source organism: Aeromonas sp. FDAARGOS 1418 (assembly GCF_019048585.1). NCBI lineage: Bacteria > Pseudomonadati > Pseudomonadota > Gammaproteobacteria > Aeromonadales > Aeromonadaceae > Aeromonas > Aeromonas sp. FDAARGOS 1418. Next base: position 3,933,831 of record NZ_CP077387.1, read on the forward strand.
CGCCACCATGGCCAGCGCGATGCCGGTATTGCCGGAGGTGGCCTCGATGAGCCGGGCACCTGGCGCTAAGTGACCACTCGCCTCTGCCTGCCTGATGAGGTTCAGCGCCGCCCTGTCCTTGACGGAGCCGGCGGGGTTGTTGCCCTCCAGCTTCACCAGCAGGGTGACGCCGGGGTGCGGATTGATGCGGCGCAGCGCCAGCAGCGGGGTGTTGCCTATCAGATCGTCCAGGGTGGCGAAGGCCATGACGGATCCATCCTCTCTCAATGTTCTATACCTTGCCTTGCGACCATTCGCAGGCCGGCCAGTGTAAGCGAGCCCGCCATGGGCGCAAAGAATGGCGTTGGCAAACCCTGTCCGCCATGTTCTGATCTTCCCATTCACCCAGAGAGGACTCCCGATGAGCGACATCCTACACCAGGCCGATCAGCAGCAGTTTGTCTGCACCGTGGACGGCAAGCTCTCCCGCCTTGCCTATCGCCGGCTGGACGCCACCACGGTGGACGCCTACAGCACCCAGGTTCCCCCCGAGCTGCGCGGACAGGGAATCGCCGACAAGCTGGCCCGCCGCTTCTACGACTGGACCCTCTCTGAGGGGCTCACCATAGTGCCGAGCTGCAGCTACATCGACGTCTGGTTGCGCCGCAATGCCGGTTGAAGCCGGGGCGCTGCGGGAGGCGCACCTGCGGGCCTGCACCGAGGCCCTGCTGCGGGCCGATCACCCGCGCATGGATTGCCTCCGGGCTGCGCGGGAGCTGGCTCTGCCCGACTGGGCCCTGGGGGCGGGGTTTGTGCGCAACCTCATCTGGGATCACCTCCATCACAAGGCCGAGCCCACCCCGCTCAACGACATCGATCTTATCTATCTGGACAGCGCTGATCCGACTGGATTGAAGGAGGCCGATCACGAAGCCTGGCTCGCCGCCAGGATGCCGGGCCAGCAGTGGGAGGTGCGCAACCAGGCCCGCATGCATCTGCGCCAGCAGGTGCCTCCTTTTGCCAGCTCGCTGTCGGCCCTCAGCCACTGGGTGGAGATACCCACCTGCATCGGGGTCCGCCTGCTGGCAGATGATGCGTTCGAGTGGCTGGCCCCCTACGGCTTTGCCCCCAACTGGTCCCTGGTGGTGAGCCCCAATCCGCGCTGTCGCCAGGAGAGCCGTATCTTTAGCGAACGGGTCAGGGCCAAGGAGTGGCAACGCATCTGGCCTGACCTTGTGGTGAACTGGCCATGAGCGGATTGCAAAGGGCCGACAACCTTGGGCACACTAAGAAAAAGATGTTTGTAACTCAATGGGTTAAATAATGCGCGACTTCTTCTCTCTCGAGCGCTGGCTGCCGGGGCTCGCCGCCTTGCTGCAATACCAGCGGGCCTGGCTGATGCCGGATCTTCGCGCTGGCCTCTCGGTCGCGGCCGTGGCCCTGCCCGTGGCCATCGCCTATTCGGAGCTCGCCGGGGTAGGCGCCATCGTCGGCCTCTACTCCTGCATCCTGCCCATGGTGGTGTACGCCCTCTTTGGCACCTCCCGTCAGCTCATCGTCGGTCCGGATGCCGCCACCTGCGCGGTGATCGCCGCCGTGGTAACGCCGCTCGCCGCCGGGGATCCCACCCGTCACTGGCAACTGGTGATGACCATGACCGCCATGACCGGCTTCTGGTGCCTCATCGCCAGCCGCTTCAAACTGGGGGTGCTGGCAGACTTTCTCTCCCGCCCCATCCTGATGGGGCTGCTCAACGGGGTGGCCATCACCATCATGGTGGGCCAGCTCTCCAAGATCTTCGGCTTCACCTTCAGCGAGCGCTACCTGATAGAGCGGATCCTGAACGGCACCAGCTACATTACCCAGACCCATCTGCCCACCCTGGCCATGAGCATGACGGCCCTGCTCACCCTGCTGCTGGCCAAGCGCTACAAGCCGGCCTGGCCCTCCTCCATGGTGGCCATGGTGGTGACGGCGGCCCTGGTGTGGGCGCTCGATCTCGGCCAGTTCGACATCGCCACCCTGGGGACCATCGGCTCGGGGCTGCCCGCCTTCCAGATGCCGGACTTTCCCCCCGGGCTTATCCGTGAGCTGGTGCTGCCCGCCCTCAACCTCGCCATGGTGAGCTTCGTCTCCATGATGCTCACCGCCCGCAGCTTTGCCGCCAAGAACGGCTACGAGATTGATGCGGACAAGGAGTTTAGGGCGCTGGGCATGGCGAACCTGGCGGCGGCGGCCTCCCAGGGGTTTGCCATCAGCGGGGCGGATTCGCGCACCGCGGTCAACGACGCCAACGGCGGCAAGAGCCAGCTGGTCTCCATCATCGCCGCCGCCGTCATCGCCCTGGTCACCTTCTACCTGACGGCGCCGCTGCAATACATTCCCACCGCCGCCCTCGGCGTGGTGCTGGTGATGGCCTCCCTGTCGCTCACGGATTTTCGCGGCCTCTGGGCCCTGCGCGACTCGGATCGCGCCGCCTTCTGGCTCGCCCTGGTGACCTTTGTCAGCGTGCTGACCATGGGGGTCATTCCGGGCATCACCCTCGCAGTCCTGCTGGGGCTGTTCCAGTTCCTGCGCAACGTGATGCGCCCCACCGACCAGCTGCTCGGTATGGACGACGAGGGCGTGGTGCGCACCCTGGGGGACAACGAGCAGGCCAAGGCGATTCCCGGCATCCTGGTCTACCGCTTCAACTCCCCGCTCACCTACTTCAACGCCCCCTACTTCAAGCGGCGGGTGCTGGCACTGCTGGTGCAGGATCCCCACAATCCCAGGTGCCTGGTGGTGGATGCGGTGGCCTGCTTCACCCATCAGGACATCAGCGTCATGAGCATGGTGGGAGAGCTGCACAAGGAGCTCAAGCGGCGCGGCATCCACATGGTGATGGCCGGTCGGCACGGCCAGATGAGCCAGTGGTTCAAACAGGCGGGGATCCGGGTCGGCGAGGATGGCATCATCCTCTGCCCCGACATGTACCAGGCCCTGCGCATGACCCGCTGCTACCGGGAGCCGGTGTTCCGGGACGACGAGGGGGTGGAGAGCACCACGGATGCCCTGCTCACCCGCTGGCCGCACGATGACGACCTGCCCGACTCGGCGCGCCTCACCCGCCCCAGCGAGCAGGAGGCCGGCGCCACGCCGGTCTGAGACACATCCCCCGGTCGCAGGTCCCCTCCTCCTGCGACCAGGATTGCACCCCGCCCCCGCTTGGTGTTAAATGCCCCTCCAGTTGGCCCTGACGAGGGCCATCGCCAGCACCTGGATATCCCATGCAGACTCAATCCCACGCGGGCCCGGGCTCCCTCTTCGCCCTGACCTGGCCACTGTTCATCGATCTGGCCCTTCACTTTCTGACCGGGGCCCTCAACACCTTCATGGTGGGCCATGTCTCCTATCAGGGGGTGGCGGCCCTCGCGGTGGGCAACCAGGTCTTCGATCTCGCCATCACCCTGTTCAGCTTCGTCAGCATCGGCACCAGCGTGGTGATCACCCAGTATCTGGGGGCGGGAGACAAGGAAAAAGCCCGCGTCGTCATCCACACCGCCATCGGCTTCAACCTGCTGGTGGGACTGGTGGCCGCGGTCGGCGTCATGGCGGGGGCCAGCACCATGCTGGCGCTGATGAACCTGCCTGCCCACCTGATGAGCGACGGCAGCCTCTACCTGCAGATCATCGGGCTTTGCCTGCTGCCGGAGGCGGCGGCCCTCTGTCTGGCCGCCACCCTGCGTGCCCACGGCCACACCCGCCAGGCCATGTACGTGACCCTCATCGTCAACCTCATCACCTTCGTCGGCAACCTGCTGCTGCTCTATGGCTGGTTCGGCCTGCCCCAGCTCGGGGTCGCCGGGGTCGCCATCAGCACGGTGGCGGGGCGCATCGTCGGGGTGGTGCTGCTGGTGTGGCTGGTGGCACGCAAGACCGGCATCCGGCTGCGTCTGCCCGAGATCGTCCGCCCAAGCCGCGCCATGCTGGACAAGGTGCTGCACATCGGTCTGCCGGCGGCGGGGGAGAACCTCTCCTGGATGCTGCAGTTCATGGTGGTGACCGCCTTCGTCGGCCTGCTCGGCGACAAGGCGCTGGCGACCCAGTCCTACTTCTTCCAGATCTGCCTGTTCATCCTGCTGTTCGGCCTCTCCATCGGCCTTGGCAACGAGATCATCATCGGCCACCTGGCGGGGGCCCGACGCTTCGATCAGGCCTATCGCCAACTGATGAAGAGCCTGAAACTCGGCCTCATCGTCACCGCCGCCATCGCCATCGCCGCCGCCCTGAACGGCCGCGCCATCATCAGCCTGTTCACCGACGACGCCGACATCATCACCCAGGTGGCGCAGCTCTTCCTCATCAGCCTCATCCTCGAACCCGGTCGCACCTTCAATCTGGTGGTGATCAACGCCCTGCGCGCCACCGGGGATGCCCGTTTCCCGCTCTACATGGCGCTCGTCTCCATGTGGGGCATTGCCGTTCCCCTGGCCTATTTCCTTGGTATCATGCAGGGCTATGGCCTGGTAGGCATCTGGCTGGCCCTCGCCTGCGACGAGTGGGTGCGCGGTCTGGCCATGTTCTGGCGCTGGCGCAGTCGTCGCTGGCAAAACAAAATTCTTGTCGAAACATAAGCGGAATCACCATGAAGAAAATCGGACTCTTGTTGACGGCCATCCTGCTCAGCCCGCTCGCCATGGCGCAAACCGCCCCGGCGACCCCCAAGGCGCAGGCTCCCCAGACCTGGTATGTGGCCCCCATCGTCATCGACGAGACCAGCGAAGCCCAGAAGGCCCTGACCAAGGAGTTCACGGCCCAGATGATCAAGACCATCAAGATCAACGAGTACCAGACCGGCAAGGCGGTGGGCAAGACCAAATCGCCCAAGTGGCTGATCCGCACCAAGCTGATGCCCGCAAGCCAAGAGCCCCTGGTCGGCAAGAAGCACCCGCAGGGCCTCACCTACGGCAAGGGCATCCCCACCCAGGAGATCGTCGGCGAGCTCATCATGAACGGCACCCTGGTGGCCCACATCGGTCAGGGCTGGCGCGAACCCATCGTCCCGGGCACACCGGTGGCGGAGAAAATCTCCATTGCCAACTACCAGTACGCCATCGGCAACGAGGCCAAGGCGCCGGATCTGGAAGAGCTGGCGGCGCAGATCGGTTTCGAGGCGGGCAAGGTGATTGCCAGAGACGGCAAGCCCCTGCCCGAGAAGAAAAAGAAAAAAGAGTAAACGGCTCACCCGTTTCCAGTCAGGGGCCTCGCGCCCCTTTCTGTTGCCCGCCCCGCTGCAGACCCCCTCTCCCGAATGTGAAGCGGATCCCGCTTCTTTCCTCTGCTGCCCCAGGGTCAGCAGGCAATCATCTTGTAATTCAAACAGTTAAAAATCGCCCTTCCCATGCCGCAAATCCGTGGCCCCGAATTGGATCGGGATCACGTTTCTCCCCGGCAGTAAGGGGTACTTTGGTCTTGCAGGCACAATCAAACGACAACAAGGAGGCTTCATTACATGTTTCCGGAGTACAGAGATCTCATCTCGAAACTGAAGAGCAGTGATGTCCATTTCCAGAAGAAGTTTGACTTGCACAACGACCTGGATGCGGAGATCAGAAAGCTGGAGAAACACCACGCCAGCGACTACAGCTCCGAGGTGAAGGATCTGAAAAAACAGAAACTTAAACTGAAAGAGGAGATATACGACATCCTCAAACAACATCCACACTAGACGCCTTGACGAATACCTGGATAAGCAACTTATCCTGCCAGCCCGGCCCGACGCCGGGCTTTTTATCATCTCGTCACAGGAAAGCTGTCCGAGACGCTGGCAGGCCCTGATGGCGAAATTCGCTGGATGTCTGGCCTGTTTGCCAACGAAAAACGATTTGTGCCCCCTCAATTATTTCGCGAGGGTAGAAGCTGTGGCTAAGGGAAACATAGCGACAGCTAAATGCCCTTTATTGATAATTCTGTTGGCTTTCTGTTGCCGCTATATAATTTTTTAACGCTATCCAGACTGCATTACCCTCATCATAAGGTTTTCTGCTAGTAATAAATTGTTGATCTCTTAGGATATATATAAGCAGCCTAAGTTCAACAGCTCCTTTTAACAAACTGAGCTTCTGATTTTTTTCAGCCTCATCATAGCGGATACCATTTTCTTGTTCTTTTTTCTCAAAAAGAGAAACCATTTCACCTAAAAAAGAGTTTTTTGTCCAAGTCTAACTTTTGAAAATTAATTTTCAATCCTTTAACATCCATTGTATTCACTAAATTCTCCATTGATATCTAATGCCTGCTACAACTGACTCATTTGTAGTGATGCGCAGCGAGCTAAAAATAATTTTTATTGTACACTATTTTATGCCCCCCCATTTACAGCTACCTCTGCCCACGCTAAGTTAGACACATATATTGCACCTAAAACTGTCAACTCCGGTTGTACTCCTCCAGAATTTTTCTGCCCGTACTCCTGTGTATTTGAACTCAAAAAAACAAAATCACTTTCTACGCCACGAGTGCGTAAATCTCGGCATAATCCGAGAAACAATTCATAAATCTCACAATCTTTAGGTTCTGCTTTACCTCGTTTTGCGGGTGGAAAATATTGCTTCACTCTATTCATCGCTCCCAATAAGTGCGCATCTTCTGGTATAACAATAGCGCATGATTGGAGGAGCGTTTCCGCAACCGACTTCAACTTATTCGCCAAATCCAATGCGCTTTCTACTTGACCATGTTGATATCGCATACTGGTTACGGCATCAGCTGCTGAAAGAAAGTGCCTTCGTCTTGATTCCAGTTTTAGTATTTCACGCTCCGTCTCTTCTAAAACCCCAGCGACATTTTCGTGCCACTCCATTTCTACCGTAGCGCTTGTTAATAGCCATAAAGACCGTGAGTTTGAATTCGCCCTAGCTATCAATGATTGAGCGAATTTTGCAGAATCAGAGTTGATATTTTCTCTAACAGCAGAACGGATAATATCGAGAAAAATACACGTATCTATGTAAAGCATTGGCAAAGGCTCACCCGATATAGCGCTACATGCGTCAGCGTAACTGATAAGCATAGTTAGCGTTCCTTAATATACGAGAGAAGATCTTCTGCGAACTCATACTGAATACCTAACTCAATAGCTTTTTCTTCCGACCATCCAAGTTCAACTAGAGATCTAATTACCATGTCTGCATAAATGTCCACTTTTGCCTCATGTACTAAGACCAAAAACTCAAACCAGCGTTTTCTATCTAATGGATGAGAGCTTCCAGTCGACTTGTTTGCTAAGTTTGAAAAGCGTATGAGAGATTTTTCCACGGCATCTCCAGCAACGCTACCAATACTTATTTGGTCACTAGTAAGGTCAGCGGTAATGCCGGTACCATTAATTGCAGGAAGTACAACATCTTCATAGAAATTCTCTAGAACGAAATTGTATTGTTCGTAAGTGAGTTCACTCTCCTCAGTTGGAATTATATTAGAAACCCATAATAACCCACCCTCCTTGGGAAATATAAACAATGCTGCTGGTGATACACAGGAGCCTCTTAAGGCTTCAAAACAAATTGGCTTTTCATCGATATCTCCGAGCGTATTCTCTTTATCCTTCCTTCGAACCCATGGCGCTTTAGATGCTTTTTCAAGCAGCTTTGAGAAATTATCAATATCAATCCCATTAAGGTGGATGTACAGCTCGCGAAAAGTTTTCATATATTTCCTATTTTTAGGATGAAAAGTTTGTATAGAAAATCAATGTAACATATTTCTCCGTATATCCTGCCCAGCCACCTACAATAAATCAACAGGTTTTTATGCTTTTCTATTATTTAAATGTCGTCTTCTCAAAATATAGGCCAAGTTTACTGTGGTAAATATAGAAATTTCTAGCTGTCGCCCCTCAATGCTCTCTAAATATAAAAAAGCGGGCCAATGGCCCGCTTGGTTATATTTCACTCACCCCATTATCACACCGGCGGATGGAAATGGCTGGCCTCGCGGGTGGCCATCTCCTCGTAGGTGGCCCACTTCTGCCACGCCACTTGTTGCGCCACCTGCATCAGCCGCTCGGCCTCCTGTGGATGGCTCTGGGCCAGCACCCGATAACGGGTCTCCTGCTGCCGATATTCGTCAAGGGGGATGGAGGGGCGCAGGCTGTCGAGGCTGAAGGGGTTCTGCCCGGCACTTCGCAGTACCGGGTTGTAGCGCATCAGCGGCCAGTGGCCCGAATCGACCGCACGCTTCTGTTGGGCCAATCCCTGCGCCATGTCGATGCCGTGGGCGATACAATGGCTGTAGGCGATGATAAGGGACGGGCCCGGATAGGCCTCCGCCTCCCGCAAGGCCTGCAGCGCCTGCTGCGGGTTGGCACCAAAGGCGATGCGGGCAACATAGACGTTGCCGTAGGAGATGGCCTGCAACGCCACATCCTTCTTGGCCAGCGTCTTGCCCCCCGCCGCGAACTTGGCGACGGCACCGAGCGGGGTCGATTTCGACATCTGCCCACCGGTGTTGGAGTAGACCTCGGTATCCATCACCAGCACGTTCACATCGCGGCCGGAGGCGAGCACATGGTCGAGCCCCGCCGAGCCGATGTCATAGGCCCAGCCATCGCCGCCCACTATCCAGACCGAGCGGCGCACCAGCTGATCAATCAAGGAGAGCAGTTCGCGAGCTTTGCCGGATTTCACCTCTTCCAGCCGCTCTCGCACTTGCGCCACTCGGCCCCGCTGGGCGCGGATCTCCGATTCCAGCCGCTGGGGGGCGCTGATCAGCGACTCGACTAGCTCTGGGCCCAGCTCCCCCTTCATCGCCTGCAAAGCCGCCACCGCCTGACCGTGATGCTGATCGGCGGTGAGGCGAAAACCAAAGCCAAACTCGGCGTTGTCCTCAAACAATGAGTTCGACCAGGCCGGCCCCTTCCCTTCACCGTTCTTGGCCCATGGCGTGGTCGGCAGGTTGCCGCCGTAGATGGAGGAGCAACCGGTGGCGTTGGCCACCAGCATGCGATCGCCAAACAGCTGGGTCAGCAGCTTGAGGTAGGGAGTCTCGCCACAGCCGGCGCAGGCACCGGAGAACTCGAACAGGGGCTCGAGGAACTGGGTGCCGCGCACCGTGGAGAAATCCACCCGCTCGCGGGCCGGCCACGGCAGGCTCTCGAACCAGCGCAGCGCCTGTTTCTGGCCAGCCAGATGGGGCGCCTTGTCCATCATGGCGATGGCACGCTCGCCTTCATGGCTCTCATCTTCTCCAGCCCGCACCGGACAGGCCTGCACACACTGGCCGCAGCCGGTGCAATCTTCCGGATAGAGCTGCAAGGTGTAGCGGCTGTCGGGGAAGCCCCTGGCGGTAACGGGCACCGACTGCGCTGCCTCGGGGGCGCTCGCCAGCCAGTCCTGATGGTAGAACTTGGCCCGCAGCGCCGCGTGGGGGCAGACAAAGACGCAGTTGCCGCACTGGATACAGATATCCGAATGCCAGATGGGGATCTCGCGGGCGATATCCCGCTTCTCGAAGCGGCTGGTGGCGGTGGGGTAAGTGCCATCCACCGGCAGCATGGAGACCGGGATGCGATCGCCGCGCCCCGCCAGCATCTCGCCGGTGACCCGCTGGACAAATTCGCTGCCACCCGGTGCCAGTGGCAGCGGATAGTCGCTGATCTGCTCCTCACCGGCCGGGATGGCCACCTGATGGATGTGGGCCAGGGTGTCGTCCACCGCCGCGAAGTTGCGCTCGACCACTTCGGGCCCCTTGCGGGCATAGCTCTTCTCGATGCTCTCCTTGATCAGCTCAATCGCCTCATCCCGCGGCAAGATGCCAGCCAGCGCGAAGAAACAGGTCTGCATGATGGTGTTGATGCGATTGCCCATGCCGTTGCGCTCGGCCACCCGATCCCCGTCGATGCAATAGAGGCGGATATCGAGGGCGCGGATGCGGGCGCGCAGCCGCTCGGGCAGCTCGGCCCAGACCCGGTCAGGCTCATAGGGAGCATTGAGCAGCAGGGTCGCCCCTTCGGCGGCGTGCTCCAGCAGATCGACCGATTCGGCAAAGCCCCACTGGTGGCAGCCGATAAAGCTCGCCTGCTCGATAAGCCAGGGGGCGTCGATGGGCTCGGGGCCAAAGCGCAGGTGGGAGACGGTGCGCGAGCCCGACTTCTTGGAGTCGTAGACGAAGTAGCCCTGAGCGTGGAACCCCTCCAGCTCGCCGATGATCTTGATGCTGTTCTTGTTGGCGCCCACAGTGCCGTCGGCGCCAAGACCGAAGAAGAGCGCCCGCACCCGACTAGGGGGCTCCAGATCGCCTATGGGGTGCCAGGCCAGACTGAGGCCCGACACATCATCCACTATCCCCACGGTAAAGCGGGGGCGCGGCGCATCGGAGGCCAGCTCCTCGAACACCGCCGCGCACATGGCGGGGGTGAACTCTTTGGAAGAGAGGCCATAGCGACCGCCACTGAGCCACGGCAGCCGCTTGATAAGGCCGCGCTGCAAGCCGTCGATGAGGGTGCTCTGCACATCCAGCAGCAGCGGCTCGCCACCGGCCCCCGGCTCCTTGGTGCGATCCAGCACCGCCATGCGCCGCACGCTCGCGGGCAGCGCATCGAGCAGCGCCTGTACCGGGAAGGGGCGATAGAGGCGAATGACCAGCACCCCGGTCTTGCGATCCTGTTGGTTGAGCCAATCCACAGTCGTGCGGGCGGTGGCCGCCCCCGAGCCCATCAGCACGATGACGTCGGTGGCATCGGGCGCGCCGTGGTACTCCACCAGCTGGTAGTGGCGGCCGGTCAGCTCGCCGAGGCTCTCCATGCACTGCTGCACCCGGGCCGGTACCGCCTCGTAGAAGGGGTTGACGCTCTCGCGGGACTGGAAATAGGTATCCGGGTTCTGGGCGGTGCCACGCATCACCGGATGATCCGGGTTGAGCGCCCGGGCACGGTGGGCGCGCACCCAGTCGTTGTCGATAAGGGCGCGAATTTCATCCCGATGCAGGGCGACTATCTTGTTCACCTCGTGGGAGGTGCGAAAGCCGTCGAAGAAGTGGATAAAGGGCACCCGGCACTGCAGGGTGACGCTGTGGGCGACCAGGGCCAGGTCCTGCGCCTCCTGCACCGAGCCGGAGGCGAGCATGGCAAAGCCGGTGCTGCGCGCCGCCATCACGTCCTGATGGTCGCCAAAGATCGACAGCCCCTGCGCCGCCAAGGATCGGGCCGCCACATGGAATACCGCCGAGGTCAATTCACCGGCGATCTTGTACATATTGGGCAGCATCAGCATCAGCCCCTGACTGGCGGTGAAGGTGGTGGCGAGCGCCCCCGCCTGCAGGGCGCCGTGTACCGTACCGGCCGCCCCCCCTTCGCTCTGCATCTCCACCACCGTGGGGATGTTGCCCCACAGGTTGGTCTGCCCCTGTGCCGCCCAGGCGTCGGCCAGTTCGGCCATGGTCGAGCTCGGGGTGATGGGGTAGATGGCACACACTTCGCTCAGCTGATACGCCACCCGGGCCGCGGCTTCGTTGCCGTCAACCATGATCAGTTCATGTTTCATTGGGACTCCTCCGGTTGGCGCAGCGCTATGGCGTGGCAGGGACACTGGTCGTGGCAGGCACCGCAGCCGGTGCAGCGCTCGGCATCCACCTGATAGCCTTTTCCCGGCCCGAGCTTGGCGATGGCCTGCTCGGGGCAGCTGCCATAACAGCCGTCGCACTCGAAGCAGTTGCCGCAGGAGTAGCAGCGCGCCGCCTCGTAGCGGGCGGCCACCTCATCCAGCCCGCCGATGATCTCGCCAAAGTCGTCCCGCGCCGAGGGCGGTTTGACCGGCTGACTGCTGGCGGGAGCATGGGTCTGGAACCAGAGTTGCAGCTGCTCGGGCCCTACCAGCGGCTTCCCTGCCTGCAAATGGGAGAGCGGTTTGTGGTAGAGGCGACCGCGCAGCCAGGCATCCATATGGCGCGCCGCCTTCTTGCCGTGGCCGGTGGCAATGGTGACGGTGCGCTCGGAGGGCACCATGTCGCCACCAGCAAACAGGCCCGGCACATCCGTCATCAGGTTCTCGCCAACCTGCACCACCCCCTCCTTGTTGACCCGCACGCCGGGGATGCTCTCCAGCACACTCAAGTCCACCTCTTGGCCCAGCGCCAGAATAAGGGAGTCCGCTTCGAGGGTTTCAAATTTGCCGGTGGGCACCGGCTTGCCCTCGGCATCCAGCGCCATCACCTCCACTTCGATATTGGTGCTGTCGAGCTGGCGGATGGTGCGCAGCCAGTTGATCTTGATCCCCTCCTCCTCGGCCTCATCGGCTTCGAAGGCGTGGGCCGGCATATGATCCCGGTCGCGGCGGTAGATGATCATCGCCTCTTCCACACCGAGGCGGCGGGCGGTGCGGGCCGCATCCATGGCGGTGTTGCCACCGCCGTAGATGGCCACCCGCCGTCCCAGTTTGGGCGGTGGCAAGCCCTGCTCCTCGGCCAGGCTCGCTTGCTCGAGGAAGCTCACCGCATCGAGGATCTTGCCCGCCTCCCGGGCCGGAATATCGACCCGCTTTGCCAGATGGGCACCGATGGCCATGAAGACGGCGTCAAAGCCCCCCTCGTCACGCGCCTTGAGCACATCCTCCACCTTGTGGTTGAGGGTAAGGGTGACACCGGCAGCGACGATGCGGGCCACCTCCCGATCCAGCACATCGCGAGGCAGGCGGTAGGCGGGAATGCCGAAGCGCAGCATGCCGCCCGCCAGCGGCCCTGCCTCGCGGATCTCCACCTGATGGCCGAGCCGGTTGAGGTGCCAGGCGCAGGAGAGGCCGGAGGGACCGGCGCCAATGACCAGCACCTTCTTGCCGCTGGCGGGGGCAGGCGGCGCAGGCTGCCAGCCCCGGGCCAGCGCCTCGTCGCCGAGGAAGCGTTCGATGGCGTGGATGGAGACGGCATCATCCACCTGGGCACGGTTGCAGGCCGTTTCGCAGGGGTGATAACAGACCCGCCCGTGGACTGCAGGCAGGGGATTTTCTTCGATGAGGCGTTGCCAGGCCGCCTCAAAGCGGCCCGCTTCGGCCAGGGCAAGCCAGGCCTGGATGTTCTCGCCAGCCGGGCAGGCGTGGTTGCAAGGTGGCAGGGCCGGCCGCCAGACGGGCAGCCGGGTACGGACCGGGCCTGTTCCCGTTTTCTGGGAGAGATCCGGCTGTGGGGTCATATCCAGTTGTTTGCTCATACATTGCTTTCTTCTTTTTGTGTGACAGGCCCCATCCGAATGCGCTTGATACCGTGTTGCCTGGGCAGACGGTGGCCGGAGAGGGAAGAAGCGAAAGCGTCAGAAACTGGAAGCTGGCCCGATGATGGGCCGTTTTTTGTACGACATGGTGGATCAGGATCAATAAATGTTGCGCTTTATGGGTCGCCCCCTTCACAACCGGATCCCCGTCACACCCCGCAGCCATTCGGGCCTGTCGCCCGGGCCCCCTCGCCGCCCTCGACGTGGGCAGCAGGAGAAGATTGCCGCCCGGGACAGGAATCGTTATCTTCCCCTCTTCACAGGAATCGCCACAGCACAAGGACCAGGACATGCCGACCCTCGCCAGCATACATCTCTACCCCATCAAATCGACGGCAGGCATGCCGCTGGAGCGCGCCCAGGTGACCCAGGAGGGACTTGCCGGGGATCGCCGCTACATGGTGGTCAAACCGGATGGCACCTTTATCACCGCCCGCACCCATCCCCAGTTGCAGCAGGTGGTGGCCACCCCTGTCGAGGGGGGGCTGCAACTGCGCTATCCAGGTCTTCCCCCCCTTGCCCTCATGGAGGCGGCGTTCAGTCGCGCCCCTCAGCACACCGGTGTCTGGGGGGATCGCTTTACCGCCCTGCACACCGGGCCCGACGCCGATGAGTGGCTGAGCCGGGTGGCGAGGGAGCCGGTGCGCCTGCTCTGGCTCGGGGAGGCATCCGATCGTTTTCGGGAGAAGACCGGCACCCGGGTGAGCTTTGCGGACGGCTACCCCTTGCTGCTCATCAGCCAGGCTTCCCTTGAGGATCTCAACCTGAGATCCGATGCCTTGCACCAGATGAGCCAGTTTCGTACCAACCTGGTGGCGAGCGGCACCCGCCCCTTCGAAGAGGATGGCTGGAAGCGGATCCGCATCGGCGAGGTGGAGTTTCGGGTGGACAAGCCGTGCAGCCGCTGCATCATGACCACGGTGGAGGCAGGCACGGAGCGCTTCAATGCCCTGAAAGAGCCGCTGGCCACCCTCACCCGCTACCGCCGTGGCGAAGATGGTGAGGTCTATTTCGGCCAGAATCTGGTGGCCCTGAACGAGGGCTGGATTGACGCGGGCAGCGAGATCGAGGTGCTGGAGCGGGCCCGGGCGCCGGTCTACCCCAACGCGGCCCCGAAAAAGCGGGAGCTGGTGTGCGTCGCCCGGGAACCCCTGGCCCGGGATCTGGAAACCTTCTGGTTCGAGGCCGCCGACGGCGAGCCCCTGCCCGACTACCTGCCTGGCCAGCACCTGCCCATCAGCCTCGATATCAAAAACACACGGGTTCAACGCCGCTACACCCTGAGCTCCACGCCGGAGCGGCCCGAGCGTTACAGCATCAGCGTCAAGAAGCTGGCCGATGGCCGCCTCTCCCCCTGGCTGCACCATGAGCTGCGCGTGGGCGATCACCTGCTGGCCGCCCCCCCGGCCGGCGAGTTTCACTTAGGGTCCGAGCGCAGGCTGCTGCTGCTCTCGGCGGGATCCGGTGTCACCCCCATGCTCTCCATTGCCCGCACTCTGGCACTACGGGGGGAGCTCGGTGACGTCCACTTCATGCACCTGTGTCGCAGCGAGGCGGATATTCCTGCCGCCAGCGAGCTGCACGCCATGGCGCAGCAGGGAATGACCCTCACCCTGATCCTGAGCCAGCCTGACAAACACTGGCAGGGGCTCAGCGGCCGTCTGAATGACGATCATCTGGGCCGGATCCGGGATTTGCAGGAGCGGGAGGTATTCATCTGCGGCCCCCACGGCTTCATGGCCGATGCAGCCAACCGGCTGACCGCCCTCGGCGTACCGGCCGGGCGCATCCGCCAGGAGAGCTTTGGCGGGGCCCTGCTCTCGGTGGCCCGCCCCCATCAGGCGGTGCAACTGCGTATCGGCGAGCGGGAGTTTGCGGGCAACAACCAGGGCACCGTGCTGGATCAGGCCAACAAGCAGGGGGTAGAGCTGCCCTGGAGCTGCCGTGCCGGCATCTGCGGCAGTTGCAAGCAGACCCTGGTCTCGGGCGAGGTGGATCACCCCGATGCCCCCGCCATCAGCGCCGCCGAGCGTGCCGAGGGCAAGATCCTCACCTGCTGCGCCGTGCCCCTGACGGATCTGGTGATCAAATAGGGTGATCGGGGGGCAAAACCCCGTCCCCGGAATGCAAAACGGCTGCCCGAGGGCAGCCGTTTTCTTTAGATGACTGGCTATCAGCCACGCAGGGCGGCGATGCGCTGCTCGATGGGCGGGTGGCTCATGAACAGCTCGCTCATGGAGCGCTTGCCGTTGATGCCGAACGCCATCATGGAACCCTCCATCTGCGGCTCGGCACCGCGGGCGAGACGCTGGAGCGCGGCGATCATCTTGTCGCGGCCGGCCAGCTTGGCGGCACCGGCGTCGGCACGGAACTCGCGCTGACGGCTGAACCACATGACGATGATGGAGGCGAGCACGCCGAACACCATCTCCAGCACGAACACGGTGATCATGTAGGCGAAACCGCCGGTGCTGCTGCTCTCTTCCTCGTTGTTGGAGCTGAAGAAGTTGCTGATGACGCCGGCCACGATGCGGGCGAAGAACATCACGAAGGTGTTCACCACCCCCTGGATCAGGGTTAAGGTCACCATGTCGCCGTTGGCCACGTGGCTCACCTCGTGGGCCAGCACGGCTTCCGCCTCGTCGCGGCTCATGCTGTAGAGCAGACCGGAGGAGACGGCGACGAGGGAGTCGTCACGGCGGGCGCCGGTGGCAAAGGCGTTCATCTCGGGGGAGTCGTAGATCCCCACTTCCGGCATCTTGATGCCAGCCTCACGGGCCTGACGGGCAACAGTGCTCACCAGCCAGTGCTCGGTCTCGTTGCGGGGCTGCTCGATGACCTGGACGCCATAGCTGCGCTTGGCCATCCACTTGGACATCAGCAAGGAGATAAAGGAACCCCCAAAACCGAACACGGCGCAGAACACCAACAGACCGGAAATGCTGGACTTGTTGATCCCCAGAACCGAGAACAGGATATTGAGTACCACCCCCAGCACCAGCATGACGGCCAGGTTGGTCACCAGGAATAGCATAATTCGCTTCATATTGACTCCTTGTGAGATATGGATGCATGGTTCGGGGCGCCCCAGGGGCGACCGATGCCACACTTGCCCCAGATAATAGACAGACTCGATGAATGTTTGCTGAATGTCTGGCCTCAGAGCAAGGGCGACACATCGAGACAGTGGTGCAAATCCACCTCATTCACCGCGTCCACGAAGGGGAGTTCCCCCAGAAATGGGGCCGGCAACATGGCTTTCAAGGTGTCCAGGTTCTCCTCGTAGCGGCTCATGTGCGGATCCACCCGGTTAATGACCCAGCCCGCCAGGGTCAACCCCTGCTGGCGAATGGCGCTGACGGTGAGCAGGGCATGGTTGAGGCAGCCCAGCCTGGCCCCCACCACCAGGATCACCGGCAGCCGCTCCTGGGCGACCCACTCCGAGAGCAGACGCTGATGATCCAGCGGCAGGAACCAGCCCCCCGCCCCTTCGACAATGACGAGATCGGCCCCAGCTCCCTCAATCTCCCGCAAGCCGGCGGACAGCCCCTCGAAGGGGATGCTCGCCCCCCGCTCACGGGCGGCGATATGGGGGGCGATGGGCGGCTCGAAGGCATAGGGATTGACCTGCTCGTAGGGCAGCGCAACCGTGGCCGCCTGCTGCAACAGCAAGGCATCCAGATTGCGAAGCCCCTCCGGGGTGCGGGTGCAGCCCGCCGACACCGGTTTGTACCCGGCGCAGCGAATGCCTCTGGCGGCAAGCGCCAGCAACAGGGTGCGGGCCACCAGGGTTTTGCCCACGTCGGTGTCCGTGCCCGTGATGAAATAGGATGTCCCCATGATGATTCCTCGATGCAGTGCAGGGGCGCAGAGGCGCCCCGATATCCATGGTGAAAGGCAGGCGCGCGTCCTGCCGCTGAAGGGGTGGGTGCGCCGGGTCTTTTTGTGTCAGCGCCGCACCAGGCGCCCGAGGCAGACCTCGTAGCTGGCGGCCAGCAGGCCGTCCGGTTGACGGTGGCGCTCGTAGGCCTCCCCCAGTCGCACCAGGCGCTGGCGATGACCCAGGCCCGCAGACCGCTCGTCGTTGACCTGGCTCGCGCCTATCCCCTTGAGGTCGCGCAGCAGTCCGCTGAGCGCCGGGTAGGCGAGGGACCAGGTCAGCGGGCAGAGTGCCGGGGCCTCGAAGCCCCCGTCACGGGCCGCCTGCTGCAACTGAGGCAACGTCAGGAAGCGATTGACATGGTCACGACCATCCACGGCCCGCCAGGCCTCCCGCAGTTGCCACAGTGACCCCGAAAGCAGGGTCGAGAAGAAGACCTGTCCACCGGGTTTGAGCACCCGGTTGAGCTCGGCAAAGGCCTGGGCCGGCCGCTCGCACCACTGCAGGGCCAGGCTGGAGAAGACCCAGTCCAGGCTCTGGTCGGCAAAGGGCAGTGCCTCCGCATCGCCGCACACCAGGCGGGCTCCGCTGCCGCGAAGGGCCGCCTGGGCCAGCATGCCGGGTGCGAGATCCAGCCCGGTCAGCGTCTCGCAGCGCGGCGCCAGGGCAGGCAGGAAGAAACCGGTGCCGCAACCCAGATCCAGCCCGGCCCCTGAGCGCACCTCTTTCACGCCCCCCTCGTCCATGCGCGCCAGCAGCGACTGCCCCACCTCCTGCTGGAAGCGGGCGTGGGCGTCGTAGTGGCGGGCCGCCGCCCCGAAGCGGCGGGCGAGCTGCGCCTTGTCCACTGACTGGAAACGCTCATGCACCATGGGCGCCCCCTCTCTCGTCGGTGGATGGGCGGGGCCCCAGGGCCTCGAGCAGGCGATCCACGTCATCTTCGCCATGGGCGGCGCACAGGGTGATGCGAAGGCGCGCCGTGCCGACCGGCACCGTGGGCGGGCGGATGGCGCCGGCCCAGACACCGCATTCCCGCAGCCGCTCGGCCAGTTGCAGGGCAGCGACGCTCTCCCCCACCAGCAGCGGCTGGATGGGGGTATCGCTTGCCCCAAGCCGCCAGCCGAGCGCCTGCGCCCCCTGCCGGAACCGGGCGACAAGGCGAGCCAGGTGGGCACGGGCCTCGTCGGCTACACGTACCAGCTCGATGCTCTGGCGCACGGCGCACGCCTGGACGGGGGGCATATGGGTGCTGTAGACATAGTGGCGGGCAAAATTGACCAGGTACTCCACCAGCTCGCGACTGCCACCCACAAAGGCGCCGGCCACCCCGAGCGCCTTGCCGAAGGTCCCCATCTGGATGTGCACGCTGGCAGGAGCAACCCCCTGGGCCGCCAGGGTGCCGCGCCCCTCGGCACCCAGCACGCCGAGGCCGTGGGCATCGTCAATCATCAGCCAGTTGCCGCTTCGGGATGCGAGTGTGGCCAGCTCAGCCCAGGGGGCCTGATCCCCGTCCATGCTGAAGACCCCTTCCGAGACGATCAGGCCCCGGTTTGGCTCAAGCAGCCGCTCAAGGGCCGCCATGTCGTTGTGGCAAAAGCGCTTCATCTTGCAGGGGAGCTGGCTCCCCATCTCCTGCAGGGAGGCGTGGTTGAGCCTGTCCTGCCACAGCAGGTGATCCTTGCCGAGCAGGGCCTTGAGCACCGCCTGATTGGCGGAGAAGCCGCAGTTGAACAGCAGCACCGCCTCCACGCCGAGCCAGTCGGCAAGCGTCTCTTCCAGCTGCTGGTGAGCGCGACTGTAACCGGTCACCAGGGGCGAGGCGCCTGCCCCTGCGCCATATTGCGCCACCCCCGCCGTGAAGGCGGCCTTGATGGCGGGGTGACCGGCAAGGCCCAGGTAGTCGTTGCCAGAGACGTTGAGGTAATCACGCCCCCCGACCCGGATCCGCCCACCGCTCGCGGCCTCCACCGGGGTGCGGCGGCGCAGCAGGGCGGCCTGCTCACGCTCGGCCAGGGCCTGCCCCAGTGCAAAGGGGCCGGTGACAACGGGGGTCATCATGTACGGACGGCTTCTGCGCGGGGACGAGTGGCGTCGTAGAAGAGCTCGCTGGGCTCGCTCTGGCGACTCACCTCGGCCAGCAGCTCCTCCTCTTGAACCTGATCCGGCTTCTGGGCCCGCTGGGCGGGGCGGATGCCGAGGCGCTTGAAGAGCTGCATGTCGCTGTTCTCGTCCGGATTGGGGGTGGTCAGCAGCTTGCAGCCATAAAATATCGAATTTGCCCCCGCCATAAAGCACATGGCCTGCATCTGCTCGTTCATCTTCTCCCGCCCGGCGGAGAGGCGCACGTGGGAGGCCGGCATCATGATGCGCGCCACGGCGATGGTGCGGATAAATTCGAACGGGTCCAGGTTCTCCTGGTTCTCCAGGGGCGTGCCCTTCACCTTGACCAGCATGTTGATGGGCACGCTCTCCGGGTGGCGCGGCAGGTTGGCGAGCGCCATCAAGAGGCCCGCCCGATCTTTTGCCTGCTCACCCATGCCGACGATGCCGCCGGAGCAGACCTTCATGCCGGCGCCGCGCACATGCTCCAGGGTGTCGAGCCTGTCCTGATAGGTGCGGGTGGTGATGATGTCGCCGTAGAACTCCGGCGAGGTGTCGAGGTTGTGGTTGTAGTAATCGAGCCCCGCAGCCCCGAGACGCGCCGCCTGATCGGCGGTGAGCATCCCCAGCGTCATGCAGGTCTCCATGCCGAGCCCGCGCACCTCTTCAATCATGCGCAGGATGTAGGGCATGTCCTTCTCTTTCGGGTTGCGCCAGGCCGCCCCCATGCAGAAGCGGGACGAGCCGTTGGCCTTGGCCTCCCGGGCCCGCTCCAGCACTTTTTCCACCTCCATCAGCCGCTCGGTCTCGAGCCCGGTGTGGTAGCGAGCGCTCTGGGGACAATATTTGCAATCTTCCGGGCAGGCCCCGGTCTTGATGGAGAGCAGGGTGCTTACCTGCACCTCGTTCGGGTCGAAATGGGCGCGGTGCACCGTCTGGGCCTGGAACAGCAGATCGTTGAATGGCAGGGCAAAGAGATCCTGAACCTCGGACAGGGTCCAGTCGTGACGAAGGGCGTGGGCACCCGCGGTGAGAGCATTCATACATGGCTTCCGGTTGTTATTGGTGGGATCCTGCGCCGCGCTCAAGAGAGCGTTCGCCGCAAGACCCGCCAGCTGGACAGCGCGATGCCAGGGCGTTCGCGAAGCCAAGTGGCTGAAATTGTTGGCTAGTGTAGAGAGCACGCGTAGACTGTCAACACCGACCAGATCAAACCAATTGACAACAGAACACAAAATGACCAACCAAGAATTCGACCTGCACCACGTCTGGCACCCCTATACCTCCCTCACCCATCCCCTGCCCTGCTATGAAGTGGCCAGCGCCAAAGGGGTGACCCTCACCCTGACGGACGGGCGCGAGCTGGTGGATGGCATGAGCTCCTGGTGGGCCTGCGTTCACGGCTATCAGGTGCCGGAACTGGACGCGGCCGCCACCACCCAGCTCGGCAAGATGTCCCACGTGATGTTTGGCGGCCTGACCCATGCCCCGGCGGTCGAGCTCTGCCGCAAACTGGTGGAAATCACCCCGAAGGGGCTGGACCGGGTCTTTCTGGCGGATTCCGGCTCGGTGGCGGTGGAGGTAGCCCTCAAGATGGCCCAGCAGTACTGGCATGCCAAAGGGACGCCCCGCGCCAAATTCGTTGCCCTTCGGGGCGGCTATCACGGCGACACCTTCGGCGCCATGAGCGTGTGCGATCCCGATGGCGGCATGCACGAGCTCTACCAGGGCTTCCTGCCCGAACACCATTTCGTCGAAGCGCCAAGCTGCCGCTTCCACGCCCAGTGGGACGAGCAGAGCGTGGTGGAGCTGGCCACCCTGGTGGCGGATCATCACGAGGAAATTGCCGCCATCGTGCTCGAACCCATCGTCCAGGGGGCGGGCGGCATGCGCTTCTACCACCCCCGCTACCTGCAGTGGGTGCGCGCCCTGTGCGACGAGTTTGGCGTGCTGCTGATTGCCGACGAGATAGCCACCGGCTTTGGCCGCACCGGCCAGCTCTTTGCCTGCGACTGGGCGGGGATCAGCCCCGACATCATGTGTCTGGGCAAGGCGCTCACCGGTGGCTATCTGACGCTGTCGGCCACGCTCACGACCGAGCATGTGGCTCGTACCGTGTGTGACGGCAAGGCGGGCGTCTTCATGCACGGCCCTACCTTCATGGGCAACCCGCTCGCCTGCGCGGTGGCCAACGCCTCCATCGAGTTGCTGCTCGCCTCCCCGTGGCAGGCGCGAGTGCAAGCCATCGAACACCAACTCAAAACCGAACTGGTGGAGCTGACCCTGCACCCGGCGGTGGCGGATGTGCGGGTGCTCGGCGCCATCGGGGTGGTGGAGATGAAGGAGCGGGTGGACGTGGCGCGCATCCAGCGCAAGTTCGTGGAGCTGGGCGCCTGGATCCGTCCCTTTGGCAAGCTCATCTACCTGATGCCCCCCTTCGTCATCACCCCTGAAGAGCTGCGGGTATTGACCGGCGCCATCCACGAGGCCATCGCCATCGGCGAATATTGAGTCCGGATGAATGGGCCCTGCATGAGAACGCAGGGCCTTTCGGCGCTTTTTCATCAGAATGTGAGCAAGACACCAAAACCCGTCCGGCGAGGAGAGTAGACTGCGCGGGTTTTACCCAACAGATGTACCAGTCCCATGCGCCTCTCCATTGCTGCCAAGATCAACTTCTTCCTGCTCTTCATCTTCTCCATGGTGTTGGTGTTTTCTGCGGCCTATCAGGCGGTGCGCGAGCGTGACCTCATCCTGACCCTCATCAAGGAACAGAGCCGCGAGCAGACCGAGGCCTACTTCGACGGCCTCAACATGCTGATGCTGACCGGCAAGATGGACGCCCGCGACACCCTGCGCGCCAAGTTTCTCGATCACGCCCACGTGGAAGATGCCCGCATCGTGCGCGGGGCGGCGGTCAACAAGCAGTACGGGCCGGGCCGTGACGTCGAGGCCCCGAAGGACAGGTACGATGCCCTGGCGCTGGCGGGCAAGGGGAGCCTGGAGGTAGAGCATGAGGGCATGCACAGCCGGCTGGTGGTGACCCGCCCGCTGCTGGCCAGAAAGGATTTTCGCGGTACCGACTGCACCAGCTGCCACCAGGTGCCGGAAAACACCGTGCTGGGGGCGGTGCGTTTTGACTACTCCCTCGACACCCTGTTTACCCGGGTGGAGCAGAACATCCTCACCTCGGCCCTGAGCCTCACCCTCATCTTCGGGCTGGGACTCCTGCTCACCCTCTGGGTCATCCGCACCTGGATAGTCCGCCCCCTCAACCAGCTGACCCGCTCCATGGAGGAGGCCACCGATCGCAACGACTTCGGCCACAGGCTGGAGGGGGATGAAGGGGACGAGATTGGCCGGGTGGCGCTCGCCTACAACCAGATGCTCGACAGCGTGGAGCGCCAGATAGGCAAACGCCCCGCCTCTCAGGGGAAGGATGACGGCGACGGCCCTCAGCCCCGGTAGTAAAGCAGCAGGCAGGCCACCAGGATCAGCAGCAGGATGAAGAGATTGACGTGGCGGGCATCTTCCTGCCGACGGCTGCGGCCACGGGCCAGCACCAGCACCACCAGGGTCAGCAGGCAGCAACCCCAGAGCCCGCGCTCCAGCCAGGGGGTGAGCAGGGGGTCCCAGCTCTGGCGCACCTTGACGCCCCCATAGACCAGAAAGCCGTAAGCCACCTCTGGCCGGGCGAAGTGATAGAGGGAGAGCAGGGCGACAAAGCCGCCCCAGCAGAGGATCACCAGCCCCTGCAACACCCGTATCCAGCCATCCGGCCCCCGCCTGCGCTCCTTCACCCTCACCCCCGTCCAGCCGCCATGATCCATGCACGATGCATGGGGAAATCCCCGCAAGGGTCCGACATTTTTGCTTGTTTATCAAACCTGCGCGGGTAAGATGAACGGCTTAGTCTGCCATGGTGGGCCAACTGCGCCCGGGCCAGACCCCTAGTGTTGCAAATAGCGCTGCAAGAACAAGCTGGAGACAATATTTCGATGACGCACGCATCCGTAGTTGATGTGCTGGCCGGTAAGTATTCGGTCGGCACCACCCTGACTGTGAAAGGGTGGATCCGGACCCGCCGCGATTCCAAGGCGGGGATCTCATTTTTGGCCGTTTCCGATGGCTCCTGCTTCCATCCGGTGCAGGCCGTCGCCCCCAATACCCTGGCCAATTACGAGAATGAAGTGCAACGTCTGACCACAGCTTGCTCCGTCGAAGTGACCGGCACCGTGGTCGAGTCCCAGGGCAGCGGCCAGGCGTTCGAACTGCAGGCCACCGAGGTCAAGGTGGTGGGCTGGGTCGAAGATCCGGACACCTACCCCATGTCTGCCAAGCGCCACAGCATCGAGTACCTGCGCGAGCAGGGCCACCTGCGTGCCCGCACCAACATCGTCGGTGCCGTGACCCGGGTGCGCAACTGCCTCTCCCAGGCCATTCACCGCTTCTTCCACGAACAGGGCTACCTCTGGATCGCGGCGCCCCTCATCACCGCCTCCGACACTGAAGGGGCCGGCGAGATGTTCCGCGTCTCCACCCTGGACATGGAAAACCTGCCGCGCACCCCCGAAGGCAAGGTGGACTACGACAAGGACTTCTTCGGCAAAGAGACCTTCCTGACCGTGTCCGGCCAGCTGAACGTCGAAACCTACGCCTGCGCCCTGTCCAAGGTCTACACCTTCGGCCCGACCTTCCGCGCCGAAAACTCCAACACCAGCCGCCACCTGGCCGAGTTCTGGATGGTGGAGCCGGAAGTGGCCTTCGCCGATCTGGAAGACAACGCCGCCCTGGCCGAAGCCATGCTGAAGTACGTCTTCAACGCCGTGCTGACCGAGCGCCGCGACGATCTGGAGTTCTTCGCCCAGCACGTGGACAAGGACGCCATCGGCCGTCTGGAGCGCTTCGTCGCCTCCGACTTCGCCCAGATTGACTACACCGACGCCATCGACGTGCTGCAAAACTGCGGCAAGAGCTTCGAGTTCCCGGTCTCCTGGGGCATCGACCTCTCCTCCGAGCACGAGCGCTACCTGGCCGAGGAGCACTTCAAGTCCCCGGTGGTGGTGAAGAACTACCCGAAGGACATCAAGGCCTTCTACATGCGCCTCAACGACGACGGCAAGACCGTTGCCGCCATGGACGTACTGGCCCCGGGGATCGGCGAGATCATCGGCGGCTCCCAGCGTGAAGAGCGTCTCGAGGTGCTGGATGCCCGTCTGGCCGAGATGGGTCTGAACAAGGAAGACTACTGGTGGTACCGCGATCTGCGTCGCTACGGCACCGTGCCCCACTCCGGCTTCGGTCTGGGCTTCGAGCGCCTGGTGGTCTACGTGACCGGCATGGGCAACGTGCGCGACGTGATCCCCTTCCCCCGTACTCCCCGCACCGCCGAGTTCTAAGGCGACCCGCCCACTCGCACCGTGCAAAAGCCGACCCCCGGGTCGGCTTTTTTTTATGCCTGCTTCGCTCTTCCCGCCCCCGTTATTCCCGCCTTTTGCATTCCCAACCCTGTGCGCTCCCCCATCTTTCCCGTCATTTGTCTGGTGTGGGCCAGGACGCGGCCCCCTGTTCAAGGGCTGAGCCGTAGTTTTTATGCACTTAAATCGGAAAAAAGCCGGTTGTTGAAGCAACGCAATTTTTTACCCCTTTAGGGGTGACAAAATATCCATTAACCCTTCAGGGGTAATTGATGACAGCGGATCCCGGGCAGCTGGCCGATGGGGACATGGATAAAACACACGAGGTAATGGAATGATCTTGATGGAATTTTTGGTGGTACTCGGCTGCTTGCTGCTGGGTACCCGCTTCGGGGGCATGGGGCTGGGTCTTATCAGCGGTATCGGTCTGTTCCTGCTGACCTTCGTCTTCGGCCTGGTGCCGGGCGAGCCGCCGGTACAGGTGATGCTGACCATACTGGCGGTCATTGGCTGCGCCGCCACCCTGCAGACCGCCGGCGGTCTCAACCTGATGATGCAGGTGGCCGAGCGTCTGCTGCGCCGTCACCCCCAGTACATCACCCTGCTGGCGCCGCTCACGACCTGGACCCTCACCTTCCTGTGCGGCACCGGCCACGTGGTCTACACCATGTTCCCCATCATCGCCGACATCGCGCTGCAGAAGAACATCCGCCCGGAGCGCCCCATGGCAGTGGCGTCCGTTGCCTCCCAGATGGCCATCTGCGCCTCGCCGGTCTCGGTGGCCGTGGTCTCCATGGTCTCCATCCTGGCGGCGGCTCACGGCGTGGGTCAGGCCTACGGTCTGCTCGACATCCTGATGGTCGCCATCCCCTCCTCTCTCACGGGGGTCATGATGGCGGCCCTGTGGAGCCTGCGCCGCGGTAAGGATCTGGACAAGGACGAGGAGTTCCAGGCCAAGATCAAGGACCCTGCCCAGCGGGACTTCATCTACGGCGGTGGTGAAACCCTGCTCAACACCAAGTTCCCGAAAGAGGCCTACTGGTCCACCTGGATCTTCTTCGCCGCCATCGCTGCCGTGGTGCTGCTGGGGGCCGATGAGGCGCTGCGCCCCGTCTTCACCATCAAGGAGAAGACGGGCCCCCTCTCCATGAACCTGGTGATCCAGATGATGATGCTGATCGCCGGCGCCATCATCCTGATGCGCTGCAAGGTCAAGCCGGGGGAGATCGCCAACGGCGCCGTCTTCAAGGCGGGCATGGTCGCCATCTTCTCCGTGTTCGGGGTCGCCTGGATGAGCGAAACCTTCTTCCAGGCCCACATGCCGCTGCTCAAGGAGACCCTGGCCCACGTGGTACAGGCCCAGCCCTGGACCTACGCCCTGGTGCTCTTCCTCATCTCCAAGCTGGTGAACAGCCAGGCCGCGGCGCTCACCGCCATCGCCCCCATGGGGCTGGCGCTGGGGGTCGAACCCAAACTGCTCATCGCCTTCCTGCCGGCGAGCTACGGCTACTTCGTGCTGCCGACCTACCCGAGCGATCTCGCCTGCATCGGCTTCGACCGCTCCGGCACCACCCGCATCGGCAAGTTCATCATCAACCACAGCTTCATCCTGCCCGGCCTCATCGGGGTAGTGACCTCCTGTACCCTGGGCTTCATCCTGACCAGCATACTGCTGTGACAGGCCCCCAGTGCGAACGGCTCCCACACGGGGGCCGTTTTTTATCCCCGCATCTCCGACCCGCGCTTTGCCATCGCCCCCCACTCTGGGTAGCATGACCCCTCTTTTCTTTGCGGAAATCCCCCATGTCTCGCGTCATCCTGCTCTGGAGCGGCGGCAAAGATGCCATGCAGGCCCTCTGCCACGCCCGGGAAGCGGGCCATCAGATGGTGGCCCTGATCACCTTTGCCCCGCCAGCGCCCCGCTTTCTCGCCCATCCCCTGTCACAGGTTCGCCGTCAGGCGGCGGCCCTCGCACTGCCCCATCGGCTGGTCACCATCGAAGCGCCCTTCGATCTCGGTTATGAGCGGGCCCTGGCGGCATTGAAAGAGGAGTGGCAACTCGATGGGGTCGTCACCGGCGACATCGACAGCGTGGGGGGCGCGCCGAACTGGATCCGCGAGCGCTGTCGCCCCCTGGGGCTCACCGTTCACACCCCGCTCTGGCAACAACCCCGCGAGGCATTGCTGGCGGACATGCTGGCCCGCGGCATCGTCGCCCACCTCTCCTGCGTCGATACCCGGGTGCTGGCCCCCGAGTGGGTGGGGCGCAGGCTCGATGCGGCCACCCTGGCCGAATTGCAGCAACTGGCGACAACCCGGGGCTTCGATGCCTGCGGCGAGCAGGGGGAGTACCACACCATGGTGACCGACGGCCCCGGGTTTGCGGCGCCGCTGACGCTCGGCCACTGGCAGGTGGCGCGCCAGGAGCACCTTGCCTATCTGCTGGAGGACGAGGAATGACCTCTCACGAGGGCGACACATAAAAAACGGGAGGCGCCGGCCTCCCGTTTTGCTTGTCCTTAACGTTGACCTATTTGGCCAGCTTGCCCAGCACCCGCTTAAGCAGGCGGATGCGCGGCTCGATGCTGTCTAGCAGCAGGAATTCCGCCTCCGAGTGGAAGCCGCCCCCCATGGGGCCGAAGCCATCGAGGGACGGCACCCCGGCCGCCGCGGTGAAGTTGGCATCGGAGCCGCCACCGGCCTCCAGCCAGGTGAAGGGGACGCCCTCCTCCCTGCCTGCCGCCTCCACCAGTGCCATCAGGGCCTCGGTGTCGCCGCTCGGGCGCATCGCGGGCTTGAAGCTCTGGCGCGCCACCTCGACCCGGCAACCGGCGAGGAAGGGGTTGTTGGCCATGAAGGTGAGCCGGTCGTGCACCGCCTGCGCCTCTTCGTTGCGCCAGAAGCGCAAATCCACGATCGCCTCGGCAAAGTCGGGCACCACGTTGACGCCGGTGCCCCCCTGCACCACCCCCACGTTCATGGTGGTGCCGGTCTCCATGTTGACCTGTTCGTTGATGGCAAGCACCCAGTGGGCCAGCTCCGTGATGGCTGAGACCCCTTCGGTTAGCGCCGAACCGGCGTGGGAGGCCTTGCCGTGGAAGGTGATGCGGTACTTGGCGTTGCCCTTGCGGGCGCTGATGAGCTCCCCGCTCGGGCGCGCCGCCTCGGCCACCAGCACGCAGCCGCTCTGTCTGGCCTTCTCCACCAGCCACTCCTTGGACCAGGGGGAGCCTATCTCCTCGTCGCAGTTGCAGCAGACCAGCACCTTGAGCCTGGCCAGCACGGCCGGGTCCAGCTCTTTCAAGGCATACCAGGTGGAGAGCAGGCCGCTCTTCATGTCCGAGACGCCGGGGCCAAAGGCCTGATTGCCTTCGACTTTCAGCGGGCGCTTGGCCGCCGTCCCCTCGGGGAAGACGGTGTCCATGTGGCCCACCAGCATGACATCGTAGTGCTCCGCCCCCGGGGCATTGGTTGCCTCCAGGCAAGGGCCGCACTCGGCGGCGAACTGGTGGCGGGTCACCTGCCAGCCGATGGCCTCATATTTCTCGGTCATGATGTCGGCGACCCGGGCCACCCCGGCCGGGGTGCGGGTGCCGCAGTCGAGGTTGATGAGCGGGGCCAGATCCGCCAGATAGGTATCGAGTGAAAACGGGCGCTTGAGGTCGTTCATTGTCTTCTCCATGGAACAATCTGCGTAAAACACAGACTGTTTTTGCAACGATAAGAGTGGGCGGGCACTCGGCGCCGCCTCGTCAACGGCGGTCGGCCAGCGTGGATCAACTGGCCGCCACCTCTACACCAGAGCCTTTACATGAACAGCAGATAGTTGAGGAGCAGCGCCGTCACCAGGGCCCCCGCCATGGGCACGCTGGTGCGCTTGACCACCACGAAGGGAGAGACCTTGGCGATGCCCGCACAGGCGATGAGCACCGCCGCGATGGGGGAGACGGTGCGGCCGATGCTGGAGGCGAGCTGCATCGGCAGCAGCATGGTCACCGCCGGCACGCCAAACTTGGCTGCCACCGCGGGGGCCAGGGAGGAGAAACTGAGGAAGGCCGCGTTGCCCGAGCCCATGATGACCGCCGCCACCATGATGAGCCCCACCATCACCAGGGTCATCAGGCCGCTGCCGATGCCGGCATTGCTGGCAGAGTGCAGCAGGGTGTCGATGGCGCCGATGGCCTTGAGGGATTCGGCGAAGAGCTCGGCACAGACGATCAGCGCCACCACGGGGCCGAACACCTTGCCCATGCCGTCGAGGAAGCTGGACAGCCCCGCGAAGGCGGTGCGCACCGAGCGGGTGCGCAGCAGCTCGCACAGCATGCCGATAAAGACCGACAGCAGCATGGCCACCTCCACACTGACGCTGATGGTGGTCACCAGCAGCTTGGAGAAGGTCATCATCAGCACGAAGGGGATGATGGGCAGCAGGCCGTACCAGGTTGGCGCGGCCACCTCATCTGCCCCTTTTTCGTCAAGCTCCGCGTGTTCGCCGCGATGAAGGGCCGGATCCCAGCCCTCCTGGCGGTCACAGTGCCGCTGCCAGAAGAAGTGCAGCACCATGGTCACCAGCAACATGGGAGCCACTAGCCAGATCTGGTAGTCAACGAAATAGCTGGTGGGATCCATGCCGGATTGACCGGCGGAGAAGATGGCGTTGGTCTGGGTCGGGCCGATTTCGAACGCCTGGGAGGTGGCGATGACGCCGCAGGCGGAAGCCGGGCTGATGCCGAGGTTGCGCATCACAGGGTACATGGTGACCATCAACAGCAGGCCGGGGCCGGTGGCGGAGGTGACGAACAGGGAGACGAAGACCGCCACCAGGTAGCAGATGGCCAGCATCAGGTAGCTGGACTGGATGCCCGCCACCGGCTTGACCGCCACCCGCACCAGGGCCTGGGAGGCGCCGATGTGGGACATGTAGGTGGCAAAGCCCGCCACCGCCATGATGGTGAGGCCAAGGCCCGCCGCCCGGTAGGAGAAGATCCCCTTGAACACCTCAAACAGATCGAACAGGGCGAAGCCGGTGCTCTTGTCGGCGGGCAGTATGGGGTGCAGTCCCAGCCAGTAGGCGACGGTGAAGAGGACCATGCCCGCCAGCGCCAGCACCGCCTGCGGGTTGTAATCCTTGATGATGCCGTAGACCACGGCGATCAGCACGAGCAAGACGAAGACGAGTTCCAAGGTGCACTCCTGACAAGATTATCGAGAAGCGCAATCTAGTGGGGGATCTCCCTTTTCCTCTTGATCACCATCAATAAAGATGGAAAAAGCAAACGGTTGCAGATTTTTACTCCAAAAATAAAACTAAAAACGACATTTAACATCACGAAACTGGATCTAGAATGCTCCCCAGGGTATCCCTGACCGACAACCGCCACTTTGTTTGCGTTGGATCAACATCCCGCCGGGGTGAACTGGCCAAGATGCCCGTCGACACAGAGCGACCATTTCGCACCGGAGAGAGTTATGACAAACCAAGCCACCGCAGGCACCCCGACCTGCGACTGCAAGCTGTGGGACATCCTCGTCGAGTCTGCAAAGGAACGCACCACCATTCGTTACTCCAAACTGGCCAGGCAGGCCGGGCTGGAGCAGTGCCAGGATGAACTGCGCACCCTGCTGCAACGCATCCGCATGTATTGCACCGAAAATCACCTGCCCATTCTCTCCGCCATCGTGATGGATGACGTGGGCAAATACGCCGGCCTCTCCTCCAGCCTGCCGGATGCCCCCTGGGAGCGGGCACGGGTCTTCGATCACGAGTGGACCACCCTGCACTGAGTGCCGCCCCCTGAATCCGGAACGCGCCCATACCAGCAGGCGCGTTCTGGTTTTTGGCCCCCACCGTTTCTTCCCCGGCCCCAGGCCAGGTGTGTGTCCCTGTGGGGCGCCCTGCCCCCTGTCGTCCTATCCGGCCAGGCGTGCAGCATAAGGGCCTCCTGCCCCCGGTCTCCCCCTTTGATGCCGCAGCGCATCCCGTCCCAGACCAGCGTGTGCTGGCGCGCGGCTCCCTCCCTTCTCCATTCGGCCTGACTGGTAAAACCAGCCCATCCGGCCATGAGCGTTGCCATGGGGGGGCCACAATGCCAGAATCGGGCCCTTGCACGATTTCAGGGCCGCAGGCCCGCAGACAAAGGATCCCCCATGGCCACCACCCTCTATGGCATCAAGAACTGCGACACCATCAAGAAGGCCCGCAAGTGGCTGGAGGAGGCGGGTATCGATTACCGCTTTCACGATCACCGCGCCGACGGTCTGAGCCCGGAGCAGCTCGATCTCTGGCTCGCCAAGCTGGGCTGGGAAGCCCTGCTCAACACCCGTGGCACCACCTTCCGCGCCCTGCCGGAAGCAGAAAAACAGGGGCTCGACACCGCCAAGGTCCGTGACCTGCTGCTGGCCCACCCGGCCATGATCAAGCGCCCGCTGCTGGACCAGGACGGTACCCTGACCCTGGGCTTCAAGGCAGACCTCTATCAATCCCTCTTCTCCCGTTAACTTTTTCTGTTAAGGAACACCGATGTCGGACGTCATCACACTGGCCAAGGATCTGATCAGCCGCCCCTCCGTGACCCCCCTGGATGAAGGGTGCCAGACCCTGATGGCGGAGCGCCTCGCGCGCCTGGGGTTCGTCATCGAACCCATGGTCTTCGAGGACACCACCAACCTCTGGGCACGCCGTGGCAGCGAGGGTCCCCTCTTCTGCTTCGCCGGCCACACCGACGTGGTACCCGCCGGTCCCCTGGAGAAGTGGGACACCCCGCCATTCGAGCCGACCATCAAGGACGGCATGCTCCATGGCCGGGGCGCCGCCGACATGAAGGGGTCTCTGGCCGCCATGGTGGTGGCGACCGAGCGCTTCGTGGCCGAGCACCCGAACCACAAGGGCTCCATCGCGTTTCTCATCACCTCGGATGAAGAGGGGCCCTTCATCAACGGCACGGTGCGCGTCATCGACACCCTGGAGGCACGCAACGAGAAGATCCGCTGGTGCATCGTCGGCGAACCCTCCTCCACCGCCCAGGTCGGGGACGTGGTGAAGAACGGCCGTCGCGGCTCCATCACCGGCGATCTGCTGGTGCGCGGGGTGCAGGGCCACGTCGCCTACCCCCATCTGGCGGACAACCCCATCCACAAGGCGGCTCCGGCGCTGGCGGAGCTCGCCGCCATCGAGTGGGACAAGGGCAACGCCTACTTCCCCCCCACCAGCTTCCAGATCGCCAACATCCAGGGCGGCACCGGCGCCTCCAACGTCATCCCGGGGGAGTTGCAGGTCCAGTTCAACTTCCGCTTCAGCACCGAGCTCACCGATGCGGCTATCCGCGAGCGGGTCGAGGCGCTGCTGACCCGTCACGGCCTGGACTTCGAGCTGAAGTGGACCCTCTCCGGCCAGCCCTTCCTGACGGACACCGGCGCCCTGCTGGAAGCCACCGTCGCCGCCGTGGCGGCAGTGAACGGCCAGCAGCCGGCCCTGCTCACCACGGGGGGCACGTCCGATGGGCGCTTCATCGCTCCCACCGGGGCGGAAGTCATCGAGCTCGGCCCGGTCAACGCCACCATCCACAAGGTGAACGAGTGCGTGAAGGCGGACGATCTGGATCTGCTGGCGGACATGTACCAAGGGGTGCTGGCACGACTGCTGGCATGAGCAGCGCTCCGGACAAGAGAGACCAGACCATGAATCAGGATCAACTGCTTGGGCTGGATGAGAGCCACCTCATCCTGGTGGGGCGCGGCCCCCATCGTCTGACCGCCGCCACCGCGGCGGCCTTCAACGACATGCAGGTGGCTGCCGCCCATGCCGGTTTCAACCTGCAGGCGGCCTCCAGCTGGCGCGGCTTCGAGCGCCAGCTCGCCATCTGGAACGGCAAATGGCGCGGGGAGCGCCCTCTGCTGGATGCGCACAACCAGCCCCTCGATGCCCTGCAACTGGGCGAGACCGAGCGACTGCACGCCATCCTGCACTGGAGCGCCCTGCCCGGCACCAGCCGCCATCACTGGGGCACGGATCTCGACATCTACGATCCGGACTGCCTCCCCGCCGGCACCCGGCTCGCGCTGGAACCCTGGGAGTACGAGGCGGGCGGCTGGTTTGCCGATTTGCGCGAATGGCTGGACGATCACATGAACGACTTCGGCTTCTTCCTGCCCTATGCAAAAGGGGAGCAACCGGATCAGGGGGTGGCCTACGAGCCCTGGCACCTGAGCTTCGCGCCCGAATCCGACGGGCTGGCCCTGGATCCGGCGGCGCTGGCGCTTTGTCTGGAACGGGCGGATATTGAAGGCAAGGAGTGCATCCTGGCTCATCTCGACGAGATCCTGGCCCGCTATGTCACCCCGGCACACCACGAAAGGAGATTCTGATGAGCTTGTGGTTATGGATAGGCTTGCCGCTGCTGTTTCTGCTCGGCCTGTTTCTCAACGCCATCAAGGACATGAAGCAGCTCGAGAAACAGCTGCCCAAGTACAAGGACAAGATCCGGGAGGTCAAGGACGACGAGGACGACTGACCCCCTCGCAGGAGCCCGTCGGCGCTCCTGCCCCCTTCCCGTCCACGGCATTTTTCCGCCCTCTGCCGCCCCCCTCTGCCTGCACTGAAAGCCCCATCCATTGTCCCCTTTCCCTTCGCTTTCCCGCGCGGGCACTCCGCCCTCGCCCTGCTTGAAAACTGCGCAACAAACGTAAAAAACTGCAAAACAATGCACAATTAAGCCACACAAAGGGGGTCAATCTGCATATAATGTGCCTGTTTTGCCGCCCGCCATAAGGAGTTCGCCATTGGATGCCACCACCGTCAACAGTTTCTTCTTCATCGGTGCCCTGTTGGTGGGCGCCAGTGTCCTGTTGAGCGCACTCTCCTCCAGAGTCGGCATCCCCATTCTGGTCATCTTCCTCGCCGTCGGCATGCTGGCGGGTGAGGATGGTCCCGGCGGCATCCACTTCGCCGACTACTCGGTCGCCTACCTGGTGGGCAACCTGGCACTGGCCATCATTCTGCTGGACGGCGGCATGCGCACCCGGGTCTCCTCCTTTCGGGTCGCGCTCTGGCCCGCGCTCTCGCTGGCCACGGTCGGGGTGGCCATCACCACCGGCCTCACGGGCCTCGCCGCCGCCTGGCTGTTCGACCTCAACCTGATGCAGGGGATGCTCATCGGTGCCATCGTCGGCTCCACCGATGCGGCGGCGGTCTTCTCCCTGCTCGGCGGGCGCAGCCTCAACGAGCGGGTCAGCGCCACCCTGGAGATTGAATCGGGCAGCAACGATCCCATGGCGGTCTTTCTCACCGTCACCCTGATCGAGGTGCTGGCCACCGCCCAGCAGGGGCTGGATGCCGGCTTCCTGCTGCTGCAACTCGTCAAGCAGTTTGGTCTGGGCGCTGGCATCGGCCTTGCGGGGGGCTGGCTGCTGTGGAAGCTCATCAACAGTGCCAAGCTCGCCCCCGGTCTCTATCCCCTGCTCACCGTGAGCGGCGGCCTGCTCATCTTCGCCCTCACCACGGCGGTGGGGGGCAGCGGCATCCTCGCCATCTACCTCACCGGCCTGCTGCTTGGCAACCTCTCCCTGCGCAGCCGCAGCACCACCCTCTCCGTGCTGGACGGCCTGACCTGGCTCAGCCAGATCGGCATGTTCCTGGTGCTGGGGCTGCTCGCCTCGCCCCACAAGCTGCTGCCCATCGCCCTGCCGGCACTGGCACTGGCCATGTGGATGATCCTGTTTGCCCGTCCGGTGTCGGTCTGGATTGGACTGCTGCCGTTCAAGAACTTCGCGCCCCGCGAGCGCTGGTTCATCTCCTGGGTGGGGCTGCGCGGCGCCGTGCCCATCATCCTGGCGGTCTTCCCCATGATGGCGGGGCTGCCCAATGCCCAGCTCTACTTCAATGTCGCCTTCTTCGTGGTGCTGGTTTCGCTGATCCTGCAGGGCAGCTCGTTGCCGCTGGCATCAAAGCTGGCGCGAGTGGAGGTGCCCGCACCGCCCTCTCCCATCAACCGCTCTGGGCTGGAAATCGATCTCGACAGCCAGTGGGAAACCTTCGTCTATCGCCTGAGCGCCGAGAAGTGGTGCATCGGCTCCCCCTTGCGGGAGCTGCGCATGCCTCAGGGCACCCGCATCTGCGCCCTGTTCCGCGGCCAGGAGCTGCTCCACCCCTCGGGCAGTACCTGCCTGCAATCCGATGACATCCTCTGCGTCATCGGCCACGAGCACGACCTGCCCGCCCTCGGTCAGCTCTTCAGCCAGGCGCCGGAGCAGGATCTGGGCCCGCGCTTCTTCGGTGACTTCCTGCTGGAGGCCAACGCCAGGCTGGTGGATCTCGCCCCGCTCTACGGGCTGGATGTGAGCGAGGTGGCGGATCAGAGCCTCGGCGATTTTATTGCCCATCAGTTGGGCGATAATCTGGTGGTCGGTGACCATGTCGCCTGGCAGGGACTGCTCTGGACGGTGGCGGAAA
The DNA here is from genome assembly GCF_019048585.1 of Aeromonas sp. FDAARGOS 1418. Lineage (NCBI taxonomy): Bacteria > Pseudomonadati > Pseudomonadota > Gammaproteobacteria > Aeromonadales > Aeromonadaceae > Aeromonas > Aeromonas sp. FDAARGOS 1418. The sequence goes on from NZ_CP077387.1 coordinate 3,968,894, forward strand.
TGGAAGAGGGTGAACCCCGCAAGATAGGGGTACGCTTCCTGGAAGAAGACCCCGTCTAGGCGCCGGCCATCGTAGCCCGCATTTGTGTGAGAAGGGAGTGAACCATGCCTTATCAAACCCTGTTGTCCGGTCTGTATCCTCCCTCGCCCAAGCTGGGCCTCATCGAGGGTTTCTTTGGCAAGGGCTGGAGCTGGGAAGCCCGTGCCCGCTACGCCCAGTGGCTGCCCCGCCACGGCTATGGCTTCTATCTCTACGCCCCCAAGGAAGACGGCTACCTGCGCAAGCACTGGGCCACACCCTGGCCCGCCGACCAGCTTGAAGCCCTGTGCCAGCTCGCCCGCCAGTGCCGGGAGAACGGTCTGGCCTTCGGGGTGGGCCTGAGCCCCATGGGGGCTCATCACGACTATGCCCGCCAGCGGCCCGCCCTGCTGGAGAAAGTGAAGCTCATCGAGGAGGCGCTCAAGCCCGATATCCTGGCGATCCTGTTTGACGACATGAAGGGGGACACCCCGGATCTCGCCCACTGGCAGCTCACCATCGCCCACGATATCGCGGCCCACACCGACGCAGGCCGCCTGCTGTTCTGCCCCAGCTACTACAGCACGGATCCGGTGCTGGAGAAGGTGTTCGGTGCCATGCCCCCCCACTATCTGCAGGATCTGGGTCAGGGGCTCGACAAGCGCATCGATGTCTTCTGGACCGGACCCAAAGTCTGCTCCACCGAGTATCCGGCTGCCCACCTCAAACAGGCCGCCGACTGGCTCCATCGCAAGCCCTTCCTGTGGGACAACTATCCGGTCAATGACGGCAGCAAGGCGAGCAGCTTCCTGCACCTGCGCGCCTTCGAAAACCGTCCGGCAGAGCTGGCGGATCTCGTGAGCGGCCATGCGGTCAATCCCATGAAGCAGGCGGCCCTCTCGGCCCTGCCGCTCGCCACCCTGCCCATGAGCTACAAGCTCGGCAAGCAGTACGATCCTGACAAGGCGCTGCACGCCTCCCTCAACGCCACCTGCGGGCCGCAGATCTCCGCCATGATCCAGGCCGACCTGCCGCTCTTCCAGGACATCGGTCTGGCCCAGCTCACCCCCGAGCAGGTCATCCATCTCAAGAGCCGCTACCTGCCGTTCCAGGATCAGGCCTGCGTGAACGAGATCCTGCGCTGGCTGGCCGGGGAGTACGTGTTCGATCCGGACTGCCTGACCGACTGACCTCATGAGTCCATGAAAAGTGGGTTCATAAAAAAACGGGCCCATGTAAAAGGCCACCTCCCGGGCAGGGAGGTGGCCTTTTTGCATCATCTCTCTTCAGGTGCCCCATGGCGTCACATAGGGCGGCAGATTGAGCGGGTGTTTAACCGAAGGCCAGCCAGATCCCGACAAACAGCATGAGAGAGCCCGCTATCCGGTTCATCAGAGTGACATTGCCGCTCTTGGCAAGGAAATGGCGCAAGGTGCGGCCACCGCTGGCATAGAGCATCAGGCAGGAGAACTCGATGACCAGGATGAGCGCGACCAGGGCCCCTATCTGGGGTGCCATCGGCTTGGCCGCATTGATGAAGGGGGGCAGCAGGGAGACCATGAAGGCCCACCCCTTGGGGTTGGCGATGGCGGTCACGAAACCCTGCACGGCCAGTCCCATTGGGCTGGTCTGCTGACCCGCCGAGAGATCCGCCGGGATGGCCATCTTGCCCTTGGCCTGCCACATCTGGATGCCGAGCCAGACCAGGTAGGCGCCACCTACATATTTGAATGCAGAGAACAGGGCCGGGTAGTTGAGCATGACTGCCGCCACCCCGACTACCGACAACACGGAGACCAGGCCGACGCCGACAAGCTCCCCCCACATCATGTGCAGGGTACGGCGCACCCCCAGACTCATGCCCAGGGTCATCGCCAGGGTCATGCACATACCGGGGGTTACTGAGACAAAAAAGAACGTGGGAATAAAGAGCGCCAAGATGGCGGGATCAATCCAGTCGGACACACTACACCTCCAGGGTAACAAGCAGACGATCTTGCCTATCACACTCTTTTAACACAAGAAAAACCTTTTCATTCAGCAAGAATTCAGCATTAAAAACCCTGTGACAAGGATTGTCGCGCCTGTGTAAGATGCCGCCTCACTCCTCTTTCGGGTTAGGATCTTTCATGTCATTGAATAATCTGTCCATTCGTCTTCAAGTGCTTATCCCTCTCCTGCTCGCCAGCCTGTTGATGCTGCTGATGGCCGTGATCAGCAAACAGGAAATCGACGGTGCCATTCAGGACATGAATGAAACCACCGCCAGCGTCACCCGCCACAAGGACGACATCGCGGCCCTGATCCACGCCACCTACCGGCTGCGCACCAACGCCATCTACGGCCTCTACGATGAGGCCCTCTTCGCCCAGTTGCCGGCCCAGCTCTCCGCCGCCGAACAGGAGATTGGCGCCATCCTGACCAGACTGGTTGTCACCGGTGCCGAGCAGGACAACCGTCAGGTCGCGGCCGCCCTGCAGGCCTACCTCGGCCATACCCGCAGCAGCATGCTGCCCCTGCTGACCGCCAAGTACCAAGGCAGTGGCGATCCCGCCGCCTATGAGCAGGCCCGCCTGCACTTTCGCGATCTGGGGGAGGCGCTCATCAAGCAGATCGATGCCATGTCCGTCCACATCAATCAGCTGACCCAGACTGAGATTGCCGAAGAGCAGGCCCACTACCGCGCGACCCTGCTGCGCACCCTGCTGCTGATGGGGGGCGCCCTGATCGCGGCCCTGCTGGGTGGCTGGTGGATCTCCGGGCGCATCGTGCAGCCCATCGGCCAGTTGCAGGAGGTGATGCACGCCGTCGCCCTCGGCCGCTTCAACGTGCGTGCCAATGCCGAAGGCAACAACGAGCTAGGCCAGCTCGCCAGGGATATCAACCGGACCCTGAGCCAGCTTGCCAACACCATCCAGACCCTGACCGGCATCAGCGGCAATGTGGCCTCCGCCGCCACCGAGCTTGCCGCTGTGATGACCCAGGCAGAGGTCAACGCCCAGCAGCAGCGCGGTGAGACCGAACAGGTGGCCTCCGCCGTCACCGAGCTGGCCAGCACCGCCGACAACGTCAACCACAACGCCGCCCTGGCCGACGAGCTGGCCCGGGATGCCAACAGTAGGGTCGAGCAGGGGCTGGCCCTGTTTGCCGAAAGCATCGAGGCCAACGGCCGCATGGCGGGCAGTCTGGAGAACGCCGCGACTGTGGTGGCCAGGCTCAAGTCCCAGTCCGAGCAGATCGGCAAGGTGATCGAAGTCATTCAGAGCATTTCGGAGCAGACCAACCTGCTGGCCCTCAACGCCGCCATCGAAGCGGCCCGCGCCGGTGAAAGCGGCCGCGGCTTTGCGGTGGTGGCCGACGAAGTGCGCCTGCTGGCCGCCCGTACCCAGGACTCCACCAAGGAGATCCAGGCCATCATCGAGCAGTTGCAGAGCCAGTCCCTCTCCGCCAACAGCGGCGTGCAGCAGACCCTGGAGATCCTCGGCCACAACCGGCAGCTCTCCGCCGAGGTACAGGCCTTGCTGGGGGGCATCACGGACGCGGTCAACCAGATCAACGGTGCCAACGCCCAGGTGGCGACCGCGGCAGAACAACAATCCTGCGTCACCGCCGACATCAGCCGCAACCTCACCAACATCCACGAGATCGTGAACCAGAACGCCGCCGGCATCAGCCAGAGTGCCGCCGCCAGTCACGAACTGTCACAGCTCGCCGAGCAGCAGCGCAGGCAGCTCGCCCAGTTCCAGCTCTGATCCCGAGAGGGTCTCTTCGATACCGCGGGGCCCGGCGCAGGCCCCGCACTTGCCCCTCCCCCTTCACGCCTCCTGTTTAAAACGGGTTTTTGCCATCAAGGTGTCATTGGGGGCTGGGCTGCATTCGCAAATGTGGGTATGGTAGAGGCACGTCACTCCCCCTCATCGAGAGATCATCATGAGCCTGAAGTTCAAGAAACCCGCTTTTATCACGCTCGGCCTCATCGCCCTGCTCTCCGCACTCTGGCTCGATTTCTATCTGCCGGAACACACCATCGCCACCATCACCGGGGTGGAGGTGAAGCGCACCGACAAGGATGGCCCCATCAGCCAGAAGAACCCGGCTGACGGCCCCACCACCGACGTCTATTACATCTACACCGAGCGCCCCGGCGAGAAGATCCGGGTGTTTCGCAATGAAGACACCGAATGGGGCTGGCCCTTCTACTTCAAGTTCAACGCCGCCGACGTCCAGGCCAAGGCCAAGTCCATGGAGTTCGAAAAACGCCTGGCCATCATCACCTCCTACGGCTGGCGCGTGAACATGTTCTCCATGTTCCCCAACGTCACCAAGATCGCGAGCACCGAGCCCGATGCCTCCACCTGGAGCTTCTTCCGCTGGTTCTGGTTCGGTGTCTGGGCCCTGGTGATGGGCAAGGCGGCCATCGCCACCTGGCGCTACTTCGATCGCCTCGAGGACGAGATATGAGCGAGCCGAGCAAGACCCGCACCAGCTTCTATCGTCGGCTCTACGTGGCTCACCTCATCAGTCAGGGCACGGACACCGTGCCCGCCATCATGGAGGCGACCGGCATGCCGCGCCGCACCGCCCAGGACACCCTCAGCGCCCTGGCGGAGCTCGACATCCAGTGCGCCTTCGAGCAGACCGAGGGGGCTCGCCATCTGCAGGGGCACTACCGCATCAGTGACTGGGGGCCCATCAATCCGGCGTGGATCAAGGCCCAGCTGCCTCTTATCAAGGAGACGCTGCGCTACCCCTGATCCTTCATGAGAGCGGCTATGCATCGACAAACAAGGCCCCTTCCGGCCCACATCAGGTGGCACTAATGAAGGCTATACGCATCATTTTGCAACTCGTGATTCTTGCCACCGGGAGTGTCATGCTTGCTGCTCTCTTTGCTGGGCCCGCACCAGACTTCACGGCCATTGTCGTTTTACTTGGCTTTGTGGCACTTCTCCTTGCTCTGACGCTGGTACTAAAAGAGCACACGGAAAACCGCTTAAGCCCTGACCATAGGCTAAGTGTCAAACCAATGGGAATGGTTCTGATCTTGTCTGGTGTGTTTGCCATGATCTACGGCATGAGCATTCTCAGCGGACATCAACCTCTACCTAATGGCAGCGATACATGTCGTGCTATGTGCGGGATCATCTTGTTAGCATCCGAAGCATTTGGCCAAGCAGTTGCCAAACTGTTTGCCTTCGGCCTGTGGTCAGGAGTGGGACTATTTCTTTGCTTTATTGGTTACCACCTAGTCAAGGGAAGGAAATAACCTTACGAGAAGCAACCATGTAGGCTTTGTTGACTGATTGCCTTCATAAAAATAGAGGGGCCAGCCGGCAAGGCTGGCCCCTCTATTTCAGGCCGATAGCGTGACAGGCAGCCCTACTCGGGCATGGCCGAATCCTCAAGCTCCCCGCCAGACTCACCCCGGGTACAGTCGATGATGGAGCGCTTGGGATTGTTGGGGTCGCGCAGCAACAGGGGGGCCATCCCCTCGTCATGCAGCCTCTCGTCGGAAAATTCGCTGCCATAGGCGTTATGGGTCAGCCTGCGGGCATTGGCGATGGGGGTATCCACGAAGAGGGCATGTACCTCGAAGGTGGAGGCCGGCACCAGGAAGCCGACGATGGGCAGGCCGTGCAGCTCCTGATGGACCTTGTACCAGGCAAAGCCCTCGCTCACCTTGTCAGGGGTATACATGGCGAGCTGCGGATTGGCCGGGCGCCCGGTCTCGATGTCGAGATGAAGGGTGTCCAGCTCGCAGGTCGCCAGCCCCTGCCACATCTTCTCGAACGGGGTCGCGCAACCCGTCAGTTGCATGCATGTCAGCAGCGCCAACGTCCCTTTCCACATTCCCAACCCCTTATCCGATGTCCAGGATGTCAACCAAATGAGCGCAGTCGCTGCACCAGCAACTCGATGAAACCGACCCTGTCGAGCCCCAGCAGCACCAGGGCATTGGCCGGTTTGCCGGTCAGGTCGTAGCGATCCACCACCGTCATGCCCAGGGTATGGGTCCCGCCGGTTTCGATATCGACCCGGCACTCCACCCCGTGAAACAGGGAAGGCGCCAGCAGCCAGGCGATGGTACAGGGGTCATGGAGCGGCGCGCCAGCAAATCCCCACTTGGGATCCCGATGATAGATCATGAAAAAGTCGAGCAGCTGTGCCACGCACTGCGCCACCGGGTTGGGAATGGCGCGTACCCGCTCGATATCCTCGTCCATCACCTGGGCCTCGTGGGTCACGTCCAGCCCGCACATGGTGATGGGCAGCCCCGACTTGAAGACCATATCGGCCGCTTCGGGATCCACATAAATATTGAATTCCGCCGCGGGGGTCCAGTTGCCCGCACCGGCGGCGCCCCCCATCAGTACGATGCGGGCGATCTTCTGCTTGAGCTCTGGGTGGGCCGCCAGCAAGAGGGCAATGTTGGTGAGCGGCCCGGTCGGCACCAGGGTGACCGGCTCCGGGCTCTCGCGCAGACATCTTGCCATCAGTTCAAGGGCGCTCACCGCCCGGGGAGCAAAGGCGGGATCCGGCAGCTCTGGGCCGTCCAGCCCCGATTCGCCGTGGACGTTGTCGGCGATGATGAGCTCACGGGCCAGAGGCTTGGCAGCCCCCGCCGCCACCGGAATGTCGTCGCGGCCGAGCAGGGTCAGGATGCGCAGGGCATTGTTGAGGGTCTTGTCCGGGGTCTGGTTGCCCGCGCTGGTGGTGACCGCCATCACCTTCAGCTCGGGGCTCGCCAGCGCCAGAATGAGGGCGATGGCATCATCGTGGCCGGGATCGCAATCGAGAATAACGGGCAACGCCATGGACAGACTCCTTACAACATGACAGGGAGCCATACCTTAGCAAGAGATAGCCAGATGAACTCAGGAAGGAGTCACAAAACGCCTCAACCAACGAGATCAAGTACTTGGCGACAGGCCTTGGGAGCGGACACCCAGATTCGCCGCGCCGCCATCGTTCGGGTATGATCCCTCCCCCTTCATCGTCCGGTTGCCCCATGTCCGCCATCATCGACACCTTTGTTGCTCCGCCCTGCGCCGCCACCATCGAGATCCTGTTTGAGGATGCACATCTGCTGCTCATCAACAAGCCGAGCGGCCTGCTGAGCCTCTCGGGCAAGAACCCGCAGAACCTCGATTCGGTCCATTATCGGCTGGTACAGGATTACCCCGGCTGCACCCTGGTGCACCGCCTCGACTTTGGCACCTCGGGCGTCATGGTGGTGGCCAGAAACAAGAGCATCAACGCCCTGCTCTGCCACCAGTTCAGCCAGCGCACCGTGAGCAAGGCTTACGAGGCACTGCTCTGCGGCCATCTGGCGGCGGATGAGGGCGTCATCGACGCATCCATCGCCAAGGATCCGGCGCTGTTCCCGCTGATGAGCATCTGCGCCGCCAGCGGCAAACCCGCCCGCTCACGCTATCGGGTGATGGAGCGGCTCACCCTGGAGGGGGCAGGCCAGCCGGTGCCATTGACCCGGGTCAGACTGGTACCGGAGACCGGGCGCACCCACCAGCTGCGCATCCACAGCCAGTGGCTGGGCCACCCCATCCTGGGATGCGATCTCTATGGCGGCCTGCTCCCGCCCGGCTGCGAACGGGCCCCCAGACTGATGCTGCACGCCAGTGAACTCGGTTTTGTGCACCCGGTGAGCGGCGAAGCGGTACAGATCCGCTGTGAAGCGCCCTTTGCGCAGGCACTGGCGGCCATGACGGGGCAACAGGGGTAACGAAGAAGGGGGAAAGCAGGGCCAGAAAGGCAAAAAGGGCAAACGGCGGATAAAGATAGGGGCCGCGCTTTCGCAACGGCCCCCACCCCCCACTCGGTGTGGTGCTATCAGATCAGCTTGCGGGCGGCGCCCAGCACGATCTTGATGGCATCAGATTCGGTTTTCGCCATGGTTTCGGCGTTCGGGATTTCCTGCTGGGTACGGTTCACGATGACACCGGCCACCATGCCCGCACGCAGGCCCTGGCTGGTACACATGGTCAGCAGGGTCGCGGACTCCATCTCGTAGTTCAGCACGCCCATGGCTTGCCACTCTTTCATGGAACCCTGGAAACGTTGTACCACGCGGCCGGATACGGTGTCGTAACGCTCCTGACCCGGGTAGAAGGTGTCGGAAGAAGCAGTGACGCCCACGTGCAGCTTCGAGCCCAGCTCCTTGGCGGTGTTCACCAAGGCGGTGGTGCAGTCGAAGTCGGCCACTGCCGGGAACTCCATCGGCGCGAAGTGCAGGCTGGCACCGTCGAGGCGCACGGAGCCGGTGGTGACGATCACGTCGCCCACGTTCAGGTGCGGCTGGATGGCGCCGGTGGTGCCGATGCGCAGGAAGGTACGGATACCCAGCTGGGCCAGCTCTTCCACCGCGATGGAGGTGGACGGGCCACCGATACCGGTGGAGCAGATGATCACGGCCTTGCCGTCCATCTCGCCGCGCCAGGTGGTGAATTCACGATGGCTGGCCAGGTGCACCGGGTTGTCCAACAGTTCTGCGATGCGCTTCACGCGCTCGGGGTCACCGGGGACGATCGCCAGGGTGGCGCCTTGCAGATCCGCTTTTTTCAAACCCAAGTGAAATACATCAGACATAGTGGACTCCTGGTTGCGCCCCGCCGCATGGCCGCCGAGTGCAGTTAAGGTGATTCTTTACGGTACTTTCAAGCCGGTATCCCCTCATCCGGGGAGGCGCCAACTATGGTCGAAAGCGCTTTCCAATTCCTTGATGCGCCTCACACTTCTGCGCTTCAAAGCTGACAAAAATGGCGCGAAACGTTTGCTAAGATGATGAATTTCTTGAAAAACGTTTTTACGCTCCTTTTGCACTCCCATCCCTTGTCAAGCCTTGAGCGACCGTCCATTTAAAGAGCGCGATCGAGTCCACAAAGTTGCAAACGAGATACCATTGACCCCTTCTCATCCCCTCCGACGCTGTTATGTTGGCGCCCGCATACCACTTAATGGCTAATCATACGGAGTCCATCATGGCGACATTCAAGTTCTACATTCCCGCAATCAACCTGATGGGGGCGGGCTGCCTGCAGGAGGCGGCAGCGGATATCCAGGGACATGGCTATCGCAAGGCGCTCATCGTCACCGACAAGATCCTGGGCCAGATTGGCGTGGTGGGCCGGCTTGCCGCCCTCCTGGCCGAGCACGGCATCGATGCCGTGGTGTTCGATGAGACCAGACCCAATCCCACCGTGGCCAACGTCGAGGCGGGTCTTGCGATGATCCGGGCCCATGGCTGTGACTGCGTCATTTCGCTCGGCGGCGGCTCACCCCACGACTGCGCCAAGGGCATCGCCCTGGTGGCCGCCAATGGGGGCAGCATCAAGGATTACGAGGGGGTGGATCGCTCCGCCAAGCCGCAGTTGCCGCTCATCGCCATCAATACCACGGCCGGCACCGCCTCCGAGATGACCCGTTTTTGCATCATTACCGACGAATCCCGTCAGGTGAAAATGGCCATCATCGACAAGCACGTCACGCCGCTGATGTCGGTCAACGACCCGGAACTGATGCTGGCCAAGCCCGCCGGCCTCACCGCCGCCACCGGCATGGATGCCCTGACCCACGCCATCGAGGCCTATGTCTCCACCGCCGCCACCCCGGTCACCGATGCCAGCGCCGTGATGGCCATCGCACTGATTGCCGAACACCTTCGCACCGCCGTGCATCAGGGGGAGGATCTCCATGCCCGCGAGCAGATGGCCTATGCCCAGTTCCTGGCCGGCATGGCCTTCAACAACGCAAGCCTGGGCTATGTGCACGCCATGGCTCACCAGCTCGGCGGCTTCTACGACCTGCCCCACGGGGTGTGCAATGCGGTGCTGCTGCCCCATGTCCAGGCCTACAACGCCCGGGTGTGCGCCGGTCGGCTCAAGGATGTGGCCCGTCATATGGGGGTGGATGTGAGCGCCATGAGCGATGAGCAGGGTGCGGCGGCAGCCATTGATGCCATCCGGCAACTGGCTCGCGACGTCAAGATCCCCACCGGTCTGGAGCAGCTCGGGGTCAGGGCCGACGACCTAGACGTGCTGGCCACCAATGCGCTCAAGGATGCCTGTGGTCTCACCAACCCCAGGCAGGCGACTCACGCGGAGATCGTCGCCATCTTCCGCGCCGCCATGTAAGGGGGCAAGATCCTGCCAGGGCCGCCACGCGGCCCTTTTTATTGGCTGATGGATCAATGGCTTTTTACTTCCGCACGGGGAGTGGGTATGATTTGCCGAGCTAAAAAGACTGTATGGATGATCTGAACCCGATATGCGGATGAAACACCTGATTGCCGCGGCCCTGACCGCCCTCACCCTGTCCGGTTGCAGCCTGGTCTATCGCATCGATATTCCCCAGGGCAACTATGTGGAACAAAAGCAGGTCGACAAGCTGCGCCAAGGCATGACCCGCGAACAGGTCGAGTTCGTGCTGGGTTCTCCCATGTTGCGCGACAGCTTTGACCCCAACACCTGGTACTACCTCTATGAGTTCCAGCCCGGTCGGGGCGACAAGGAGCGCAAGGAGCTGACCCTCAACTTCGTGGGTGACAGACTGGCCACCGTGACCGGTGATTTCCCTCTCCCTGCCGCCTTCACCACACCGCTCTAGATGACATCACAAAACCGGCTTCTGCCGGTTTTGTTCTCTCTGGCCCCGGTGATGTCGCCGGGCCACACTCTGGATGCCTCATTGCCCCGAGGAGATCATCATGAGTCGATTCCTGATTGCCGGCGCCACCGGTCTGATTGGCAAAGCCTTGCTGCATGAGCTGGGGACGGAGCATGACCTCCTCCTGCTCTGCCGCAAACCGGGCGACCCCGCTCCGGGACGCACCTGGCTGCCCACCTCGTTCGACGCGCTGGACAGATTGACGCTGCCCTCCCCTGTGGACATTGCCTTCTGCTGCCTTGGCACCACCCGCAAGGATGCCGGCTCGGCCGAGGCCTTTCGCCGGGTCGATCTCGACTATGTGCTGGCCTTTGCCGCGCTCGCCCGTCGCCACGGCTGCCGCCGCCTGCTGGTGGTCTCCAGTCTGGGCGCCAACCCGGGTTCCCCTGCCCTCTATCCCCGCACCAAGGGCGAGATGGAGCAGGCCCTGCTGGCCCAGGAGTGGCAGCGGCTCGTCATCCTGCGCCCGGCCATGCTGCTCGGCCATCGCGAACCTGCGCGCCGTTCGGAGCAGATCATCCAGGCCATCTATCCGCTGGTAAAGCCCCTGCTGCGCGGGTCGCTGCGCCGCTGGCGTGCCATCGAGGCCAGTCAGGTGGCGCACGCCATGGCGCGCCTTGCCATCCAGGAGAGCGGGATAGAGACGGTGGAAAACGAGCGCCTGCTCACCCTGTGATGCCCCGTGCCGGGCGAGACGATCACAAAGGGGCGCCACGGCGCCCCTTGTCACAGCACATCACCCGTCAGGTGCCGGCATCGTCTCGCTTGCGGTGCACATCGGGTCGCCCTCCGGTGACCACATCGGCGCGCCCCTCTTCCTTGGCTTTCTCCGCCCGCTTCTTGCGCATCTCCTTGGGGTCGGCGATGAGAGGGCGGTAGATCTCGATGCGATCCCCCTCCTGCACCGACTCTGTGCCCTTGACCGGACGGCTGTAGATACCGAACTTGTTGACCGACAGGTCGATCTCCGGGTGCTTTTGCAGGATGCCGGACTGTTCGATGGCCGCCAGCACGCTGGTCTCGGGCGCGACCCGGATGCACAGCACCGTCTGCCGCTCGGGCAGGGCATAGGCCACTTCGATATTGAGGAGCTCAGACACCGTAAACCACCTTGGCACGATTGGAGAAGGCAAGCACCATGGAGCTCACCAGCTCGCGGAAGATCTGGCCAAAGGCCAGCTCAATGAGCTTGGAGGTGAACTCGAAGTCGAGATCGAACTCCACCTTGCAGGCATCCACGTCCAGGGGTGTGAAGGTCCACCATCCCGCCAGCTTGCTGAAAGGCCCCTCCACCAGCTCCATCTTGATGGTGCGATTGGCATCGAGCTGGTTGCGCGTGGTAAAGGTCTTGGCGATACCTGCCTTGGCCACATCGACCGAGGCCATCATGTAGTCTTCACCTGACTCATGAACACGGCTGCCGACACAGCCGGGCAGGAACTCAGGATAGGCATCAACATCATTGACCAGCCGGAACATCTGTTCCGCGCTGAACATCACCAGGGCACTGCGAGTAATACGGGGCATGGGTTTTCCTCATCCAATCGGCCCGATTTTATCACCTTGTCAGCCAAAATCACCGCCGAAACTGTTCGCGGGTCACCAAGCACGGCAATCGCACACTTTCCGGCCAGTGTGGCCTGCTCTCGCCCCGCCCTTCCCTCAAAATCGTCATCGAACTGCTCACAAAGCCGCCACTCGGAGCGCTGTGCGTTTTACAGCCGCCGCCACCCACGTATAATGCGCCTTCCTAAACATTGCCTAAGGCCCCCGTCATGAGCAAAAAGAACAGTAAAAACAAAGCCGGGTCCAGCACCATTGCACTCAACAGAACCGCCCGTCACGAGTACTTCATCGAAGAGCGCGTGGAAGCCGGCCTGTCCCTGCAAGGGTGGGAAGTGAAGTCCCTGCGGGCGGGCAAGGCCAACATCAGCGAAGCCTATGTCATCTTCATGCAGGGAGAAGCCTTCCTGTTCGGCTCCAGCTTCCTGCCGCTGAACGCCGCCTCCAGCCACGTGGTATGCGATCCGACCCGCACCCGCAAATTGCTGCTTAGTCGCCGTGAACTCGACAAGCTCGAGAGCCTGACCGCTCGTCAGGGCTACACCATAGTGCCGCTGGCCCTCTACTGGAAAGCGTGCTGGGTCAAGGTCGAGATCGGCCTGGTGAAGGGCAAGAAAGAACACGACAAGCGGGAAGATACCAAGGCCCGGGAATGGGATCGGGAAAAAGCCCGCATCATGAAAAACAAACACCGCGGTTGATCGTGCGCCGCCGGCCCCCATGCGGCGACCAATAAACCAGCAATCGACCGGCCAAGGCCGGTCGATTGCCATCAACGCCTTGCCATGACAGGATTTTTGCGTACAATCCCTTTTGACAACTTGGGGCTGATTCTGGATTCGACAAGATTCACGAAACCCAAGGTGCATGCCGAGGTGCGGTAGGCCTCGTTAATAAACCGCAAAAAAATAGTCGCAAACGACGAAAACTACGCACTCGCAGCTTAATAACCTGCGCTGAGCCCTTCTCCCCTAGCTTGCCTGTGTCCTAGGGAAATGGAAGGTCATCCTTCACAGGATCGTGTGGAAGTCCTGCTCGGGGCGGAAGCATTAAAACCAATCGAGCTAGTCAATGCGTGGCGTGTCTCTCCGCAGCGTGTTGGCGAATGTAAAGAGTGACTAAGCATGTAGTACCGAGGATGTAGTAATTTTGGACGGGGGTTCAAATCCCCCCAGCTCCACCAAACGTTTGGAAAGGGCCACTTCGCAAGAAGTGGCCCTTTTTGTATCCTTTTTCTCACCTTCAGAGGTTGTATCCGCCCCGCGAGTGCTGTGCATCTCCAGACCTGAGGCCAAAGGCTCTGCGGGGGGTGGCTGCATTTGACATGGGCCAGCTCCAGGTGGCGTCGCCAGCAAAAACCGGCGAGTGGAGCAGCAATTTGCCCGGGAGCTGTGGGCCACGCCATCAGCCCAGCGCCTCCATGGGGTTGAAACAACCTCGAGGGTTCGCCCCCGAGAATCTTCCACTAGCCGTTGGCAGTGGAAGGCTGGGTCAGATGAACGACGGGATTTTCGGAGAAGAGGTAGCGGTCATCCTCCATTTCGTCATCGAAGATGGTGGCCTGGAAGAGCATCTGCTTGGTGTTCTCCAGGTGCTGCCACATGGCCAGCTTGGCCGCCTGCGGATCCTTGCGCATCAGGGCCTTGAGGATCTGGTCGTGATCGTCGCACCAGCTGGAGATGGCCTTGTCGTCGATATGCTCGTGGAGCTTGCGCCAGTAGGGGTTGCGCTCGCAATGCAGCCAGGGAGCCAGGGCTTCGGGGTGGGCGAGATCGTCGTCAAGCGCGGCTCTGAGGTTGCCTGGTGGTCACGGCAACGCAGCGGATCGAAATCGCCGCCCTGCGGTTGTCCGCCAAACAGGTGATCGACACCACGGCGGCGGGCAACTCCTTCAGCGCCGGTTATCTCGCCGCACGCCTGCAAGGGGCCGACGTCACCCCCGCCGCCGCAGAGGCCATCCGCCAGATGCGCGCGGCCTACCCGGATCTGCTGATCGGGGCCGGCACCGTGCTCAACCGCGAGCAGGTGGATGCGGCCGTTGCGGCGGGTGCCGACTTCATCGTCAGCCCCGGCTTCAACCCGACCACGGTGCAGTACTGCCTGGACAAGGACGTCACCATCATCCCCGGGGTCAACAACCCCAGCCTGGTGGAGCAAGCCATGGAGATGGGGCTGCGCCACCTCAAGTTCTTCCCGGCCGAGCAGTCTGGCGGCACCGCCATGCTCAAGGCCCTGGGCGCCGTCTATCCGGTGCGCTTCATGCCCACCGGCGGCGTGACGCCGGCCAATCTGAAGGAGTATCTGGGGCTGAATGCCGTGATCGCCTGCGGCGGCACCTGGATGGTGCCGGCCAAGCTCATCGACGAGGGCAGGTGGGAAGAGCTGGCCGCCCTGGTAAGAGAGGCCGTGGCGGCCCTGTGATCATCGGTTGAGCGAGGGAAGGTCTGCCCTCCCCCGGATGTGTTGAAGAGCCACTTCCCGCGAAGTGGTTTTTTATGCCCTGCCAGGGCTGGAGATCAATGTGCGGTGCGGTTGCCGCAGTCTGCCAGCGGCTTATTCCCCTGCGGCATCGGGCGTCAACACCAGCCTGCGCCAGGGCCCCGTGATGTCGCAATGACCCGTCTCTTCGGTGTTCTCCCAGCCCAGGCGATGATAGAAAGCCATCGCCGTGGTGTTGCGCATGGCCACCTTGAGGGAGGCCGGGGAGGGGTATCCGGCCAAGCCGGCGGCAAGCAAGGCCCGCCCCATGCCCTGCCCGTGCCAGTCCGCCACCACGTAGAGATGATGCACGAAGCTCTCGGCCCCCCAGATGGAGACGAATCCGCACGGGCTGCCCCCTTTCTCCGCCACCCAGATCTCCTCGCCCCGGGTCTGCTCGGCAAAATCCTCGAGCCGGAACAGGGCGGGATCAACCCAATGGAAGGCCTGGCGCCTTCCCTTGAGGAAGAGCTGCGCCAGCATGGGCTCGTCAGCTTCCGTCATCATTCTGATCATGACACCATCCTTGCGTTGCGTGCTTGTCGCTTCCCACTCTCGATGGATCCCGCCGTGCTGTCAAATCGGCAATGTGGACCCTCTTGAATACGTAACCGTGTGACACAGGGCTGCCTATTTTATCGCCTCAGGGGCTATACTGCCGAGGTCCCGTCCATGACTGGTTTGAGGTTCACTGATTTATGGATAACAAGCAAATTGAAGGCAGTATTCTGGTACCCGCCCACATTGACGATGTCTGGCGGGCCTGGACCACGGAGAGCGGGCTGCGCAGTTTTCTGGCGCCGGAGTGCCTCATGGTCCCGGAACCCAACGGACCGTTCGAGATCTATTTCAGACCCGATGCTCCCCTCGGCGAGCGTGGCAGCGAAGGGTGCCGGGTGATGGCGGTCATGCCCCATGATCTGCTCAGCTTCAGCTGGAATTTCCCTCCCCAGTTTCCCCACATTCGTCAGCAGAAGACCCAGGTCAGCCTGCGCTTCGTGCCGGAGGGCCAGGGCACCCGGCTCCACTTCTTGCAGACCGGCTGGGCGCAGGATCCGGACTGGGACCAGGGTTATGCCTACTTCCGGGAGGAGTGGCTGGAACTGAGTCTGCCAAGGCTTCAGTACCGTTTCACCCACGGCCCCATCGACTGGAACAACCCGCCGGGCAAGCAGCAACTGAAATCCCTGGCCCAGTGACGTCCATTCAAGCGATGGACATGGCACGAAAAAGGACCCGCTCAGGGTCCTTTTTCGTGGATAGGCAGGCGGTCACTCCACCGGCTCTTCATCGAACAGGGGGTGATAGAGCACCTCGCCCCTTACCCCGTCGAGCCCGCCGGGTTGCAACTCCATCGCCATGAAACACTCCGTCGGCACCTCGTAGATGCAGTGCAGGCCGAAGTCGCTGGCAGGCCGAAAGCCGAAACGGGCGTAGTAGGCAGGATCCCCGAGCACCACCACCGCCTTCCAGTCCATCTCCAGTGCCGTGTCCAGCCCTTCCCGCACCAGATCCGAGCCAATGCCCTGCCCCTGCCAGTCGGGATGCACGGCCACGGGTGCCAGTCCCAGCCAGGGCCCTTCCTGTCCCTCAATGGTGATCGGGCTCAGCATCAGGTGCCCCATGAACTCGTACTCTTCCTCCTCGACCATGGTGACCACGGCGGCCCCACATTCTCGCAGGCGGTTGACCAGTTCGGCCTCGTCGGGACGACCAAAGGCGGCACTCACCAGCTCATAGACTGGCAGCATGTCGCCGGGACGCTCGGTTCTCAACATACAGCGTTACTCCTCGTACAGCAGGGCGGCCATTATTCCACATAAGTGGTGCGCCTCTTCACTGCCTTTGTCTGAAAATGGGAGGGCGGACTCAGGAAAACACCTGACAGACCCCGCACCAGGCTTCGCGATGAGCGAGCTTGCGCAAGCCATCAGCGTCCGTCGTCAGGCTGTCGCAATCGCCGCAGATAGGCGAGGCCCAGATCCCCGCACTCCTTGAGGAGGGCGCCACCCCCATGGGCCTGCACCCCGGGCGCCTCTGGCGCCAGCATGGCCTGGGGATAGCGCCGCACCGTCAGCCCGCTGAGTGTCTGCTCGCCCTCTGTCGCCTCCCCCGCCATGAAGAGCGCCACCCCCTCACCGTGCAGTATGGCCACGACCACCTCCTCGTCATCCAGCCAGGGGGCCAGCGCCTCTTTGCGTGCATCCGTCAGGCGCGCCGGGCGATCCAGCCGCCAGTGATCGAGCTCGAGGGCGCCATCGGCCGGATCTGGCCGACGCCCGTCATGGTGCATGCCAGTCTTTTCCATCACCCGGCCTGAGGCGAGGTTGCCCGGCATGTGGCGGGCGGTGAGGGCAGGCAGGTGCCACTGTTCGAAGGCAAACGCCCTGACCAGGCTCGCGGCCCGGGTGGCCAGCCCCCTGTTCTGCCAGGGCACGCCGACCCACCATGCCAGCTCCCCGTGCCAGTGCAGGGAGAGGGTGCCGACCAGGGGAGCGGGCTCGTCTTCACGCCCCTGAGGCAGAGTCAGGGCCCAGGTGCATCCCAGCCCGAGAGCAGCCTTGCGCCCGCTCAGGGCAAGCCAGTCCCGCGCCGCCTCCGGCGAATAGGGGTGGGGGATGTTGAGGGTATAGCGGGCGAGCGCCGCATCCGAACAATAACGCAGGATGGCGCTCTCATCGCCGGGCAGCAGGGGGCGCAGCACCAGCGCGTCCTGCCCGCCAGGCTCGCACAGCACCGGGGTCATCAGGCGGCGGGCAAGCAGGCGTTGCAGGGCAACCCCGAGGTCGTCATCGGCACCGAGGCGATGATCCGCCCCCGCGGGCCCCAGGGTGAGCAGGCCGCTCTCTCTGGCCAGGGTCAGCAGGGAGCCGGAGGCAGCGATCAGGATCTGCCGGTCCGGCTGTGTCGCCATCAGCGGGGAGGCGGCCTCCCCCAGCCAGGCGGCAAGCAGGTCGCGGGCAAGGAGAATGCCATCTGGCGGGCTGGCCGACCAGGGTGCCATCTCCCTCGCCTCCCCTTTGCCAAGCAGCAGCCACCAGCGGTTTCCCTGGTGCTGCCAGGCCTGCAACGCCGCTTGCCAGGAGGGGCGCCAGAGCGCACCCTCGATCAACAGATCCATTCCTTCCCCCACATCCGTCCCCCGGATCAGGCACCGGGTGCCCGGGCGGCACCACACTCCTGTCTGAGGCAGCATAAGCAGCTGCCAATGAGTTGTTAAACCATATGTTTACCATGGTTAAACGGCATACCCCATGAAAAAATGCCATATGGCTGACTTGATGGCGGTCACATTCCTTTCCCTCCTCGCTTCCTATCATGCCCCCATCATGGCGTGACCAAAGACGCCCATGAAGGACAACGGATAACAAGAGAACACACTATGCAGCCAACCAGCCCACTCAAAACGGTAGTAGTCAGTACCCTGGCGACCGCCCTGCTGATCTTCGTGGCCCAATCCCTCATCGGGAAGCAGGAGATCAGACTCGGCATCGCCATCATCCCCATCCTGCCCATGCTCTTTGCCGTCATCATCGGCATGATAGTCTCCGCCAAGCCCGTCAAGGATCGCATTCCCGGCTGGAAGAGGCTCTTCACCGAGCGAGAAGAGGGCTTCTGCGGCAAGATGGTGGGTTTCAGCCTGCTGATCCTCGGGACCCAGTATGCGGGGATGATCATCCCCAACCTCAAGATGATCCTGAGCGTCGGCGTACCGCTCTTCCTGCAAGAGATAGGCAACCTCCTGCCCATCCTCATCGCCATTCCGCTGGCGGTGAAGTTCGGCTTTGGCCGCCGCGCCATCGGGGCCTGCTCCTCCATCAGCCGTGAACCCTCGGTCGCGGTGATCCAGGGCAAGTTCGGCACCGGCTCCCAGGAGTACATCGGCGTGCTCGCCATCTACCTGTGCGGCTCCGTCATCGGCACCCTCTGGTTCAGCGTGCTCGGCAGCATCGCCCCCCTCACGGGGCTGCATCCCCTGGCCCTGGCCGCCGGTTCCGGCGTGGGATCCGGCTCCATGCTGAGCGCCGCCTCCGGTGCCCTCATCAACGGCCTGGACGAGGCGATGGCCCAGCAGGTGCTCAGCATCGCCGCCGCCTCAAACCTGCTCTCGTCGGCCCTGGGGGCGCTCTCCCTCACCTATCTGGGTCTGCCGCTCGCTGAAAAAATCTATGCCTTGACCGCCAAAGGAGAGAAAGCATGAAAAGCATCGTGATGGATATGCGCTTCGTCTTCCTGGCGATCCTGCTGGCCATGTTCACCCAGACCCTGACCTCGGGCCTGCCGCTGTGGCAGATGGGGGACAGCTTCATCGCCATGTCCCTGGTGGTGTTCGCCTCCCTGGTGACCAAGCGCTACCTGCCCTCCTCCCTGCCGGCCTTTGCCTATGCCACCATCATCGGCATTCTCATCTGCCTGCCCGAGACCCCGGTGCGCGGCCTCTTCATCGATGCCGTGGCCAAGATCTCCTTCCTCTCCTGCTGCGTGCCGCTCCTGGCCTTCGCCGGCCTCTCGGTGGGCGGTCAGCTGGAGGAGCTCAAGAAGATGTCGTGGAAGGTGATCCTCATCTTCATGATCGTCTCCACCTGCTGCTTCTTTGGCGCCTCCCTGGTTGCCCAGCTCGGTTTCTCCATTCAAGGGATCATCTGATGAACCACTACCATATCGAACCTGACCTGTTGGCCCTGCGCGACTTCAGCTACGAAGTGCGCCACCACCTGCACCGCATCCCGGAATACTCCGGGGCCGAGTTCAAGACCTCTGCCTACTGCCGTGGGTTGATGGAAGAGTTCGGCTACAGGATCACCCTGTATCCCGGCTTCACCGGTTTTCACGGGGATCTGGCGGTCGACCCCACCCTGCCCACCATTGCCTTTCGTGCCGACATGGATGGCCTGGAGATGCACGACATGAGCGAGGTGGCGTTCAAATCCACCCATGAGGGGATGGCCCACAACTGCGGCCACGACTCCCACATGGCGATCGCTCTGACCGCCGCCAGGTTTCTGGCCGCCAACCGCGAGCGCCTGCGCTACAACGTCCGCTTCATCTTCCAGATGGCGGAAGAGGACATGCGCGTCCCCGGTGCCGAAAAGATGGTGGAGCTTGGCTGCATGAAGGGGGTGGACGAGGTCTATGCCCTGCACAACGACGGCGCCATGGAGACGGGCACCATCAAGTTCAACCAGGGGGTCATGTCCTCCTGGGGGTCTGCCTGGACGCTTGATGTGCACGGCATCTCCGCCCACGGCTCCACCCCCCACAAGGGGCTGGATGCCATCCGGGAGGCGGTACGGATCATCGAGGACATGGACTACATCGTCGCCAAGCGCACCAGTCCGTTCAGCCCGGCGGTCTTTGGTTGCGGCATGATCAACGGCGGCACCATTCCCAACGCCATCGCCGATCATGTGCAGGCCCGTGGCACCATCCGCGCCATGGATGCCGAAACCGACCAGATCCTGAAAAACAGCTTCAGGGACATCATCGCCCAGAGCGAGCTGCGCGGCTTCAAGACCACCATGGTCCATGCCGGCTACCCGGCAGTGGAGAACCACCCCCAGGCCTGCGAGCGCCTGCAACAAGCCGCCTCGGAGGTGTTGTCCAGCGACGGGATCAACGCAAAGGGCCAGCCCATGACCGGCAGCGAGGACTTCAGCTACATGATCAACGCCACGCCAAGCCGCATGGGGGCCATGTTCTTCCTCGGCAGCGGCAATCAGGCCAAGGGGATCTGCAACTACCTGCACGCGAACCCCTATTACCTGGACGACGACTGCCTGCTGGTGGGAGCCCAGATCTTCGTCAATCTGGCGACCAGGGTCGACTGACGGGCCAGGGGGATCTGCCACTACCCGCACCACGTCAATCCCCTACTACCCGGACGACGACTGCCTGCTGGTGGGTGCCCAGATTTTCGTCAATCTGGCGACCCGTACCCCCTAAGCAGCAAGGGGGCTGCCGCACCCCGAGGCCCTGCTGGATGATGGCGATCTGCTGCTCGGCACCCGGAGCGCCGTCAATCTGGTGACCACGACAGCCGGGAGAGAGGGATCACCGGGAAAAGGCAGCACAGGACACCACTTATCACAAAAAAGAGAGGCCACTGGCCTCTCTTTTTTGCATCTATGCAGCACATCTGACTTCCCCTGACGGCCTTCAGAGCCAGGGCAGGGTCGCAGACGGAGCGGGCGTTCCCTGGTTGAGCAGCGCCAGCTGCACCGTCTCCCGGCTCACATGGGGGGCATAGAGGTGGATGAAGTCGTACATGTAGTCCCGCAGGTGGGCGTGCCTGCGCAGGCACACATGGGCCACGCTCGAGGCAATCAGATGATCGATGTTGAGGCAGACCAGGCTCTCCCTGTCCCCTTCGTCGAACGCCGAGGTGGCGATCACCCCGACTCCCATCCCCAGGCGCACATAGTGCTTGATGATGTCGCTGTCGGTGGCTGTCAGCACGATGCGGGGGCTGAGACCATGGCGACCGAACGCCTTGTCCATCTTGGAGCGGCCGGTGAAACCGAACACATAGGTGATTAGGGGATACCGGGCCAGATCCGCCATGGCCAGCGGCTGGCAGTCCAGCAGCGGATGGCCGTGGGGCACCACCACGCTGCGCCCCCAGCGATAGCAGGGCACGGTCGCCAGCTCGTCGAACAGGTGCATGGACTCGGTGGCGATGGCCATCTCCACATCCCCGTTTTGCGCCATCTGCGCCAGTTGGGCAGGGGCTCCCTGATGCAGCTGGATGCTCACCTCGGGGTAGCGGCGGGAGAATTCGGTAATGACCGCCGGCAGCTTGTAGCGGGCCATGGTGTGGGTGGTGGCGATGCGCAGCACCCCGCTGGTGGCCAGCTGATCCCCGAGGGAAAGCTGACCAATCTGCTCCACCTGGGCCACCACTCCCCTGGCCAGCTCCATCACCTGCTCCCCCATGGGGGTCAGGCCCGCCAGGTTCTTGCCCTTGCGGGTAAACAGCGCCAGCCCCAGCTCCTCTTCCAGCATCTTCATCTGCTTGCTGAGGGTCGGCTGGGAGGTATAGAGCTTCTCCGCCGTCGCCGAGATGTTGAAGTTGTTCTTCACTATCTCGGTGAAGTTCTTGAGCCGGGCGATGTTCATCAGGGTGCCAGGCGCTCGATGTGCCAGCCGTCCCCCTCGCGGGTGTAATAGAAGCGATCGTGCAGACGATGCTCCCCACCCTGCCAGAACTCGACGGTGTCGATGCGCACCCGGAAACCACCCCAGAAGCTCGGCAGCGGCACCTCGCCATTGGCAAACTTCTGTTTGAGTTCGAGGAACTTGGCCTCGAGCACGCCACGGGCCGAGATGCGGGTCGACTGTTTGGAGACCCAGGCGGCGATCTGGCTGTCCTTGGGTCGGCTGTGGAAATACTTCATCACCTCGAAGGTGCTCATCTTCTCCACCCGGCCGGTCACGTGCACCTGTCTGTCCAGGGTGTGCCAGGGGAAGAGCAGGCTGATGCGGGGGTTGCCCTCCAGCTGATGCGCCTTGCGGCTGCCCATGTTGGTGTAGAACACCATGCCTTCGGCATCGTAGTGCTTGAGCAGCACGGTGCGCTGCCAGGGCTGACCATCAGCATCCACGGTGCCCACCACCATGGCGGTAGGATCGGTCAGTTTGGCCTCGCACGCCTGGGCCAGCCACTTCTCGAACAGGGCGAGGGGGTCGGCCGGCAGATCGGCCCGGTGCAGTCCACCCCTGGTGTATTCGCGACGCAGATCAGCCACATCCATCATCTTGATTTTCCTTCTCTCTTTCTCTGCCGCCCGTGCGGCGATGGGTGCAGGCATTGTGCGACGAGCGCGCCATGGGTACAAGCCTCGGGGCGGCCAAATGGCGGAGCAAAAAGAGAGGGAGGCTCATGCCTCCCTCTTTATGCCGATGGCCGTCAGCCTACTGCTTGCCGTCAACCGGCGGGCAATGGGCCAGCATGCGCCGGTTGTAGTCCGCCGCATAGGCGCTCAGCCTGGCGTGGGCCTCCTTCTGATCCGGCTTGATGACATCCCCGAATCCATCGAGATAGCGCACGCCGCAGCGGGCCTTGGCCGCCGCCTGCTGATCCGCCGCGATCCCGGGCGCTACCTCGCCGCGCCCGGCCCGCACGATCAGCCGGTAATCCTGCCTGGCAAGGCTGGCGCTGACCGCCTGATCCAGGGTGTCTGCATCGGCCTGACAACCGCCGAGCAGGGTGAGCAGCAGCACCCCGGCCAGTCTCATGCCCGCCTCCGCTGCCAGCCCAGCAACGCCAGGGCCAGGGTCCAGAAGCCGAGGGCCCCGCCGCCACCGCTTCCCCCCTCTTCACCGCGCTGGGTGACCGAGAGCTTGAGGGGACTGATGGCGAAGAAGATGTTGTCGCTGCACGCCACCTTCAAGCGGGCAGTGCCATCCTGGCCCGCCGGGATGGTGACGCTCGCCGAGCCCGAGTTGGGTTTGCCGCTGGCAAGGGGAGTCCAGTTTGCCCCCTCGTCCCGGGTCATGAAGAGATCCACCTTGCTGCAGTTGATGGGGGCGGCATTGGTGCCGGCCACTTCCCAACTGATGGTCTGCGTCTTGCCCGCCCCCAGGGGGGTCACCACCGGGCTGGTCAGGGCAAAGGCCTTGCCGGTGTTGACCACCTGGATCTTCATGTCATCGCTGGCGACACCGCCCTTGCCGTCCCGCGCCGTGAGGCGGAAGTTCAGGTCCCGGTTGGTGGCAGGCCAGGCCTCCCCTATCGCCAGGGTGTTGGTGAGCAGGGAGGTGAGACTCGGCAGGGTGCGCTCCGGCACGCTGGTCGGCGCCACGAAACGGAACAGAGGGCGGCTGCCGTCGTCCACCATGGTGGCCGGGCTGCTCGACTCCGTCCCCAGATCGATCTGCTCCCAGGTGTAATTCAGCGGATCGCTGTCAAGATCGGCCCCCGCCCCCTTGAGCACGAAGGGGGTGTTGGCGGGGATGATGTAGTCATTGCCTGCCGCCACCTGGGGCGCATTGTTGACCAGCGCCAACGGGGTGCCGCAATTTGGCTCCGTGGCCATGTGGGCCCGCATCTGCTCGATGGACTTGCTGTGGAAATAGGGCTCGCTGTGGGGCTGCAGATCTTCGTCTCCGCAGATCCCCGCATAGGCCATGATGGAGCTGCCGCTGCCCGGCTCCCAGGCCTGGCTTGCCTCCCGGTTGCCGCCGCCACAACTGCCTGTGGTGCCGTTGAAGGTGTGGTCTGCCCCGAACTGGTGACCGATCTCGTGGGCCACGTAGTCGATGAAGAAGGCATCCCCCACCGGCTCGGAGGAGCCCGTCATCCCCGCCGATTTGTCAGGGGTGCAGAGTACGCCCAGTCCCGCCAGGCCGCCGCCACCGGTGTTGACCACATGGCCGATGTCGAAGGCCCCCAGCCCCTTGGTCAGGGCATCGGCCTGCACCTGCATGTTGGCATCGATATCGCCGTCATCATTGTTGAAGGGATCGTTCGCCACGTCGGTGAAGATGATGGTGTCGTTGCCGCTGGCCAGCTGGAATTCGGCCGCCACGTCACGCTGGTAGACCTCGTTGACCCGGTTGAGCAGGGTGGTGATGGCGCCAAGACCCGCCTCCACGGTGCCGCCGTGATACTGGGTGTACTCCCCCGCCGCCGAGATGGCGATGACATAGCGCTTGCGCTCGTTGCCATCCACCAGCACCTGGCGGGCCAGCTTTTTGGCCTCGCCTCCGATCACCTTGTCCGCCTCTTCTTCCAGCCGGCTGTGGGCATCCTGCTGGTAATAGACGGCATAGCCTTCCCCATTGCGAAGGGGATCGACGAACACCATCTTCCCTTCATGGCTGAACATGGCGTGGAATCCCTGGGGACCGAGATCGAAGCGCCCGGTCTCGCCCGGCGCCGCTTCGTTGTACCCCTTGAAGGCCAGGATATCGGGATATTTGGCGGCCAGATCCGCTGGCAGCAGATCATAAGGTTGCAGACTGAAGGTCACCTCCTTGCCATCCGGCAGAGGCAGGGTCAGGCGGCGCTCGCCCCCCTTCAGGGCAGCCAGGTAATCGGTGGAGACGGTGACGATGCGATACTGGCTGGCCCTCACCTCGTACCCATCGGCGGCGGTGGCCCGCGCCGTGACCGTATGCCACTCGCCGGCCATCAGGTTGCCGGACGTCATCAGACCCGCCACCAGCACCGCCAGCGGAGAATATTTCATCAACTGCATCTTTTTAATTCCTTTTTAAACGGATTCACCTGAACTGCCACGGCATCATTTGCCCGCTGGTCCGATTAGTCCAGCAACATCCTCTGTACATTCCCCGAATGGGGAAGGTTGCACCAATGCAGACTAGCCCCTATCATGGCGCGGATTTGTCCGTTCCAGAACCCCTCTTCGACGGGGCCGGTTCACTCTTTCTTTGGCCAAGGTTAATCTCATGCTCAAGTCCCCACTGTTGCCCCGTTTCGGGGATCTGGTCGTTGCCATCGTTGACGATGTGCTGGGTCAGGGTCTTACCCTCGACCGCGCCTATGCACGTCACTTCTCCGGCATCGAACTCAAACCGCAAGAACAGGCAAGGATTGCCCTGGTCACCGGCGATCTGCTGCGCCGCCTCAGCCTCTACTGCTTCCTCACCGGCATCCAGGTCCGTCAGGCGGAGAAGAATGTCTGGCCGCTGCTGCACAGCTGGCACGCCTTCCACAAGATAGATCAGCCCAACCACCCGACCCTGGATCGCTTCAACGAGGAGGCGTTCCGCCGCCGCCTGACCGAAGCCAAGAAGAACCCGGTGCTGATGGACGGCTGCCCTGCCTGGCTGGAAAAACTCGGCAGCGAGCAACTGGGCGACGCCTGGCCGGCCGAGCGTGCCGCCCTGGCCTGGATGCCCAAGCGTTACCTGCGGGTCAACACCCTCAAGTGCACCCGGGACGAGCTGCAAGCCATGCTGGCCAAAGAGCATGTCACCACAGTGCCCGTCGACGGAGTGGAGACCGCCCTGCAAGTGACCTCGGACGCCGCCCTGTTCCGTACCCAGGCCTTTGCCGATGGCTGCTTCGAGCAGCAGGATGCCGGCTCCCAGCTGGTGGCCGCGGCCCTCGACGTCAAGCCCGGCATGCGGGTCATCGACGCCTGTGCCGGTGCCGGCGGCAAGACCCTGCACCTGGCCGCCATGATGCAGGGCAAGGGCCGTCTGCTGGCCATGGACGTGGAAGAGTGGAAACTGGAGAACCTCAAGCAGCGCGCCCGCCGCGCCGGTGCCCACAACGTGGAGACCCGGGTCATCACCAGCAGCAAGACCGTCAAGCGCCTGAAAGAAAGCGCCGATCGCGTGCTGCTGGACGTCCCCTGCTCCGGCCTTGGCGTGCTCAAGCGCAACCCGGATGCCAAGTGGCGCGACACCGCCGAGCGCCTGCCGGTGCTGGTCGCCCTGCAAGAGGAGATCCTGCAGCGCTACAGCCAGATGGTGAAGGTGGGCGGCCTGCTGGTCTACGCCACCTGCTCCATCCTGCCCGAGGAGAACCGCCAGCAGGTGGACAAGTTCCTCGCCGCCAACGAGCACTTCCGCCTGATCGGCGATCACAACGTCAGCCCGGCAGAGACCGGCTTCGACGGCTTCTACATGGCGCGCCTCGAACGCATCGCCTGATGTCTGTCGTGGGCACAAAGAAAAGGGGAGCCAGTGGCTCCCCTTTTTGCATTGCATGGTATGGATGCGGCCTTACTCGGCAGCAGCATCATCCTGCTTGTGCTTGGCGGCAGTTTCCTTGATCAGGGTCTGCAACTCGCCGGCCTGGAACATCTCGATCATGATGTCGCAACCACCGACCAGCTCACCCTCGACCCACAGTTGCGGGAAGGTGGGCCAGTTGGCGAATTTCGGCAGCTCGGCGCGGATGTCCGGGTTCTGCAGGATGTCGACATAGGCGAAAGGCTCGCCGCAGGACATCAGGGCCTGGGAGGCCTGGGCAGAGAAACCGCAGCTGGGCAGCTTGGGGGATCCCTTCATGTAGAGGATGATGGGATTCTCAGCCAACTGCTGTTTGATCTTTTCAATAGTTTCCATAAATGCCTCACTGGAGCGATTTCGGCGGCCATTCTACTGCAATCCGGGCAGACCACAAACTGGCAAACCGTTGCGAATGAAAGAAGTCATGCATCAATACGCCGCAGCTTGATCCGGATCATGGCAAGAATCAAGGGTTGTTCGCCCATCTTTGATACTGCTACAATCGACGGGCTTTGGGCCGTCTGGCCCCCTCATTTCAAGAACAATTCTTTTCAAGATAGAAAAGAGTACGCAATGTCTTGCAACCGTCGCCTTCGCACGGACCAGCCAATGGAGAGTAGAAAATGGCTTTCGAACTTCCCGCTCTGCCCTATGCAATCAATGCTCTGGAACCGCACATCTCCCAGGAAACCCTGGAATACCACCATGGCAAGCACCACAACACCTACGTGGTCAACCTGAACAACCTAGTGCCGGGTACCGAGTTTGAAGGCAAGTCTCTGGAAGAGATCATCAAGACCTCCACTGGTGGCGTCTTCAACAACGCTGCCCAGATCTGGAACCACACCTTCTACTGGCACTGCCTCTCCCCGAACGGCGGTGGCGAGCCCACTGGCGCTCTGGCCGATGCCATCACCAAGGCCTTCGGCTCCTTCGCCGAGTTCAAGGATGCGTTCACCAAGTCTGCCATCGGCAACTTCGGCTCCAGCTGGACCTGGCTGGTGAAAAAGGCTGACGGCTCCCTGGCCATCGTCAACACCTCCAACGCCGGTTGCCCGCTGACCGAAGCCGGTACCACCCCGCTGCTGACCGTCGACCTGTGGGAACACGCCTACTACATCGATTTCCGCAACCTGCGTCCGAAGTACATGGAAACCTTCTGGGCCCTGGTCAACTGGGAATTCGTGGCCAAAAACCTGGCTGCCTGATAAGCCTTTCTTGCCAAAACGCCCCGCACTTGCGGGGCGTTTTTTATGGTCGAACACCTGCCATCGACAACAAAGGCGCCCGCAGGCGCCTTGTGGAAGATGACCGTGCTTACTGGTCTATCTCGTCCATGTAATCGTCGAGGTTGCCATCATCCGCCGCCTCTGGCTTCTGCTCCTGAAGCTCGGGTTTGCGGCCCGTCACCTTGCCATCGTTGTACTGCAAGTAGAAGTCCTTGGTCAGGGCGTAAGGATCCAGCGCGTTGTCGATGATGCGCTCCTGATCGATCAGCTTGGAGCGGGTGCCGAGGCCATCCAGTGCCCAGTGCACCACCTTCAGCGGGAAGGTCAGCAGGGCATAGGGGAAGTAGATGGTATCGATGGTATCCCCTACCAGTTGACGGGTGGTGGTGGGACCGTAGACCGGCACCATCAGATAGGCGCCATCCCCGATGTCGGCCTTGCCGAGCACGGTATCCATCTCCAGCGTGTTGCGAGCCAGGCCCGCATGCTTGGCCACGTCGAACAGACCGAGCAGGCCCACAGTGGTGTTGAGGGTGAAGCGGCCCAGGTTGGTACCGGCCCCTTTCAGATCACCCACTAGCAGGTGGTTTACCATGCTGCTCGGCTCGTCGAAGTTGTCCACGAAATTCTCGATGCTGTCCCTCACCCCTTGCGGGACATAGCGGGCATAGCCGTGTACCACGGGGCGGGCCACATAGGGCTCCAGCACGTCATAGTTGACGGCCCACATGGCACGGTTGGGCCCCTGGAAGGGGTCGCGAGGATCGCTGGCCGTGCTGGATGCCCCGGGGCGGCTCGGGGTCTCGCCGAGATCCAGGCTCTCCGGGCCCGGCTTGGGAGGGCCGCCCGCACAGCCCGCGAGCAGCAATGCCACCGCCAATGCTCCTGAACGCAGATACATATGAAAGTCCTAAGATTTTTTTGGGTATTGATATGAATTATACAGGGGGCCCACCCCAAGGGGTGGGCCAAAAGCGTATTAGAGGGCGTGATCGATGCGGATGTCAATCGGCGCTGTGGGGATGGTGCTGGTCGGCACGGTGACCGAAACCCCTTCAAAGGCGCCTTCCTTGTTCATGACGTTGCCACCTCGGGAGAGGCGCGCCTTGAACTGCAGCTCGGCATGGGCCGCCAGCTTGCTCCCCTCCATCATGGCATCCCCGTCCCCCAGGGAGAGGGTGAGCGGGAGATGCGGGTCTGCAATGCGCTTGACCGCGATGGGCATGGGCGGACCGTTGGGGATCACCGCAAAGACGAACAGATGGGCATCTTCCGGCATCTTGATGCCCGGCGCCAGGGTGATGTGCAGGGGGAACTCCCCCTCTTTCACCGCCAGCACCTCGGCTTGTGCCTGGCCTTCGGCAGACGGGGTGGTCACGGCGATGCCACGCTGGCCAAGCTGCTGCCTGGCGTACTCCATGGAGCGCTCCACCATGGTGTAGCGGGCCGAGCCCGGCTCCAGCAGCGGCAACATCCCCTGCCAGCGGTCGAGGGCGGTCTGGAAATCCTCTTTTTGCAGGGCCATGAAGGCGTGGACGGAGCGGGCCTCGATGTTGGCCGGGTCCTCGGCAATGACCGCCTGCAACAGCTGATCCGCACGGGCTTCCTCCCCCGTCATCATCAGGGCCTGGGCATAGGGCACCGCCACCATGGCCTTCTGGGGCGCGAGGGCGTAGGCACGCTCCAGCGCCTCGCGGGCCATCTCGGGATCATTGCCATCCAGGGTCAGGCGCCCCAGCAGCAGCCAGCCACGGTAGTCGTTCGGTTCTTCTTTCAGCCGGGTTCGCAGGGCCAGGGTGAAGTCCAGCAGATCCTGCTCGGTCACCCGGGTGTCGCGCTCCACCAGGATGCGATTGCTGAGCTCCCCCAACCGGCTGCTGGCATCCTGCCAGCGGCTCACCTCCTGCCAGGCGCCGAGCTTGGCGTAGAGGCCGATGCTCACCACCGCCAGCACCAGCACACCGGGGATCCAGATCAGGCTCTTGCCGCTGCGGGCGGTCTGCTCCACGTCGGGAATATCGTCCAGGAGGCTGCGCTGCAGCTCCACCAGGGATTCCGGCTCCTCCGCCAGTATCCCCTGCTCCCGCTCTTCCCCTATCTCCAGCAGGCGCTGGCGATAGAGCTGCTTGTTGAGGGCCGAGCGACTGATGCTCTGCCGGCCCTCGCCACGCCAGAGCGGCACGATCAGCGCCAGGCTCGCCAGCACCAGCAGGGCCGCACCCAGTATCCAGAATGGGGTCATGGTTTATCTTCCTCTTTGAGCAGGGCGGACAGCCTGGCCTGCTCTTCTGCACTCAGGGTGCCTTCAGGCTGTTGCAAGGGAGCGGGGGCATGGCGGCGGCTTCGCACCACCACGGTGACGACGCCAATCACGATGACCAGCAAGGGGCCAAGCCAGAGGATCAGGGTCGAGGCCATCAGGGGGGGATCATAGAGAATGAAGTTGCCGTAGCGGGCCACCATGTAGTCCACCACTTCCTGCTTCTCCTTGCCCTCGCGCACCATCTGGTAGGTCTTGTCCCGCAGATCCTTGGCGAGCCCGGCGTTGGAATCCGCGATGTCCTGGTTCTGGCACTTGGGGCAGCGCAGCTCCTTAGTCAGCTCGCGAAAGGTCTGCTCCTGGGCGTCGCTCTCGAAGGTGTAGACATCGATGGCGGCGCGGGCCTGTCCGGCGCAGACGAGACCAGCCAGCAGCAACAGGGATGCAATCAGTGTTTTCATCGGGGAGGCCTCACTTCATGGCATCGAAGATGGGTTTGAGGGTACTGGCCCAGACGTCTGGGTTGATGTCCCCCACGTGGCGATAGCGGATGATGCCCTGGCTGTCGATGAAGAAGGTCTCGGGCGCGCCATAGACACCGAGATCCAGCCCCAGCATGCCGTCCGGATCGTAGAGGTTGACCTGGTAGGGGTTGCCAAGCTCTGCCAGCCACTTGATGGCCTTGTCACGCTCGTCCTTGTAGTTCATGCCGACGATGTAGATCCCCTGCCCCGCCAGCTCCTTGAGGTAGGTGTGTTCCCCGTAACAGGTCGGGCACCAGGTGGCCCAGACGTTGAGCAGCATGGGGCGCCCCTTGAGGATGCTCCTGTCGTGCTGCTTGCCCAGGTCATAGATGTCCTGCAGGGTGAACACGGGCACCTCCTTGTCCACCATCACGGATTCGAGCTTGGTGGGATCGGAGTAAAGCCCCTTGAACAGAAACACGGCCCCCATCAGGAAGATGATGAAGGGCAGCAGATAGAGCCAGGTCTTCTTGCTCATGCCTTGGCCTCCTCGTCACGACGTCCGAAGCGGTAGCGCTTGTCCAGCATGGCCAGCACGCCGCCGAGGGCCATGAAGACGCCGCCGAACCAGATCCAGCGCACGAAGGGCTTGTAGTAGATCCGCACCGCCCAGGCGCCGTTGTCGAGCTGCTCGCCGAGCGCCGCATAGAGATCCCGGGTAACCCCCGCATCGATGGCCGCCTCGGTCATCGGCATGCGGCTCACGGTGTACATCCGCTTCTCGGGCTTGAGCAGGGCTACCTGCTTGCCATCCCGGTGCACTTCCAGCACACCCTTGAAACCGTCGTAGTTGGGGCCGTTCTTCTCCTTGATGCCGGTGAAGACGAACTCGTAATCAGCGAACTGGACGCGATCGCCGGCCTGCATCCGCAGGTCCTTCTCGATGCTGTAGTTCTGGGTGCAGGCGATGCCGATGATGCTGACCGCGAGCCCCACGTGCCCCAGGATCATGGCCCAGTGGCTGTTGCCAAGCTTGCGCACGCCGGTGGCAAAACCGTGTTTGTGGGTGGCCCGCGCCCAGGTCTCCTGCACACTGGTGACGATGATCCAGACGCCAAGCCCAATACCGAGCGCAGCCCAGGGTTTGAACGCCTCGGCAAAGAGTTTGGGCAATAGCAGAGCCGCGGCCAGGCTCAGCACCAGGGCGAGCATCACCTTGCCCTTGAGCTCACCGAGATCCTGGCGGCGCCAGCGGAACAGGGGGCCCACCCCCAGCAGCAGGGCGAAGGGGATGATGAGCCAGCTGTAGATGTGGTTGAAGAAGGGGGTACCGATGGAGATGCTGCCAAGCCCCAGCTCTTTGTGCACCAGGGGCAACAGGGTGCCGAGCAGCACGGTGAGCAGGCCCGCCACCAGCAGGATGTTGTTGCCAAGGAGCAGGGTCTCCCGGCTCCACAGCTCATGCTTGCCGTGGCTCTTCACCTGGGAGCCCTTGAAGGCGAACAGCAATAGGGAGCTGCCTATCACCGCCAGCAGGAAGCCCAGGATGAACAGACCCCGGGTCGGGTCCGAGGCAAACGCATGGACCGACACCAGCACGCCGGAACGCACCAGGAAGGTGCCGAGCAGGCTCAGGGAGAAGGCCGAGAGAGCCAGCAGCACGGTCCAGGCCTTGAAGGTGGCGCGCTTCTCGCTCACCGCCAGGGAGTGGAGCAGGGCCGTGCCCGCCAGCCAGGGCATGAAGGAGGCGTTTTCCACCGGGTCCCAGAACCACCAGCCGCCCCAGCCGAGTTCGTAATAGGCCCACCAGGAACCGAGCACGATGCCCAGCGTCAGGAAGACCCAGGCCGCCATGGTCCAGGGACGGGACCAGCGCGCCCAGGTGGCGTCCAGACGCCCCGTCATCAGGGAGGCGATGGCGAAGGCGAAGGCCACCGAGAAGCCCACGTAGCCCATGTAGAGCATGGGGGGGTGGAAGATGAGACCGGGATCCTGCAGCAGCGGATTGAGATCCCGCCCGTCCACCGGGAAATACGGCAGGGTGCGGGTGAAAGGATCCGAGGTGAACAGCACGAAGGCGGTGAAGCCCACCGAGATAAGGCCGAGCACCCCGAGTACCCGCGCCACTGCATCGAGCGGCAGGCGGCGACTGAAGAGGGCCACCGCCGCCGTCCAGCCCCCCAGGGTCAGCACCCAGAGCAGCAGCGAGCCTTCATGGGCTCCCCACACCGCCGAGATGCGGTATTGCAGGGGCAGCAGGCTGTTGGAGTTGGTGGCCACGTACTGCACGGTGAAGTCGTTGTCGATAAAGGCCCAGGTGAGGCAGAGAAACGACAGCAGCAGCAGCAGGAACTGGCTGTAGGCGAGCGGGCGGGCCGCCGACATCATGCCAAGACGGCCGAGATGGGCCCCGATCAGCGGGTAACTACCCAGCAGCAGGGCGGTGGCGAAGGCCAGGATTAGTGAGAACTGCCCTAATTCCGGGATCATTGACTATTCCCTCTCGATTGCACGGAGAAACCTGCCGATTTGGCGGCATAAAGAAGTGAATTCTTGGCGCATACCGGCATCATTGCTTGGCTCCCTGCAACTGCGCCTCTGTGTATTCGGGCTTGAAGTGCATGCCGTTGGTGGCGTCGGCCACTTCCGGCGGCATGTAGTTCTCGTCGTGCTTGGCCAGCACCTCGAAGGCGGCGACCGTGGTGGCATCCTTGAGGGTGCCTTGAGCGACAATGCCCTGCCCCTCGCGGAACAGGTCAGGCAGAATGCCGTCAAACTCCACCGTCACCAGATGGCCGCCGTTGTCCACCAGCTTGAAGGCTACCTTGAGGCTCTGGGGATCCCGCACCACAGACCCCGGCACCACCAGGCCACCGATGCGCAGGCGCTGCCCCTCCTCGGGCTTGATCTTCTCCGGCCCCTTCCCTTCCACCAGCTCGCTCGGGGTGTAGAAGAGGTCGATGTTCTGGCTCAGGGCATAAAGCACCAGGCCAGTCACGCTGGCAAGGCCCAGGCTGATGGCCAGGATGATGGTGAGGCGTTTCTTGCGGCGCGGGTTCATAGGGTGTTCTCCATCTGCTGGGCCGCCTTGCGGCGTGCCTCCCGAGCCTGCTTGTTGCGCAGTTCGCCGAGCAGGCTGCGGGTCTTCAACCGGGTGGAAATGACGATGCCGACCAGGCAGAGCAGGGTCAGACCGAAGGAGAGCCAGACGTAGAAGGCATAGCCTCCCATGGCCATGAAATCACTGAACGAGGCAAAGTGCATGCTTACTTCTCCTGCCTGGCGATGTCGGCGACCCAGGGGCGGTGCCACTCCCGCATCAGCAGCTCATTGCGAAAACGCATCAGGGTCAGGGCACCGAGAAAGGCGGCGAACGCCAGGATCATGATGAGCAGCGGCCACAGCATCTCGGGGGAGATGGAGGGTTTGTCAAACTTGGTGATGGTGGCCCCCTGGTGCAGGGTGTTCCACCACTCCACCGAGTAGTGGATGATGGGCAGGTTGATCACCCCGACCAGCGCCAGGATGCCGGCGGCGCGGCCCGCCACCACCTTGTCGCTGAAGGCGTTGTAGAGGGCGATGACACCCAGATAGAGGAACAGCAGGATGAGCTCGGAGGTGAGCCGGGCATCCCACACCCACCAGGTGCCCCACATGGGTTTGCCCCAGGCGGCGCCGGTAAAGAGGGCAATGAAGGTGAAGACGGCCCCCACCGGGGCGATGGCCGCCACCGTCATGTCTGCCATGCGCAGTTGCCACACCAGGCCAATGAAGGCGGCCACCGCCATGGTGGAGTAGGCGCCCATGGAGAGGATGGCGGAGGGCACATGGATATAGATGATCCTGAAAGAGTCGCCCTGCTGGTAATCGGCGGGAGCGAAAGCCAGCCCCCAGACGGTGCCGATGATGAAGGCGAGCAGGCTTGTCACGGCAAACCAGGGCAGCAGGGTGCCGGCCAGCCCATAGGCGCGCTCGGGTTTGGCATAAGGGTGCAACCATTTCCACATAGCTCACGAAACCTTTCAGTTATTAATTTTTAAGTGGCGAGGGCTACCATACCCATGGGGGAAAAACATCATATCCCCCGAAAGCAATAAGCAGCCATCCCCTTGATCTATCTCAACTATCTCGCCCCTAACAAGGCTTCAAACGAAAATCTTTTCACCAAATCAATCAGTTGACACTCACCCGAAGCGCCGCCGAGATAGCCAGGGGCGTCAGGGTCAATGCCCCCACCAGCATGGCCCCCAGGATGGCGAGCTGACCGGCATAGGGCAGTCCCATGCTCGCCGCGTCGATGGCGGACGTGGCGAAGATAAGCACCGGAATATAGAGCGGCAGCAACAACAGGCTGAGCAGCACGCCCCCCTTGCGCAGCCCTGCGGTCAGCGCTACTCCGACCGCCCCGAGCAGGCTCAGCACCGGCGTACCGAGCGCCAGGGTGGCCACCACGGCCACATAGGTCTTCAGCTCCAGGGAGAGCAGGATGGCGAGCAAGGGGGAGACCAGCAACAGCGGCAGACCGGTCAGCAACCAGTGAGCGATCACTTTGGCCAGGGCCAGCAACCCCAGGGGATGGGGCATCAGCATCATCTGCTCCAGGGCGCCGTCACTGAAGTCGTCACGAAACAGCCGCTCCAGGGAGAGCATGGCCGCCAGCAGGGCCGCCACCCAGATGATGCCGGGAGCGATGCGGGCCAGCAACTGGGGCTCGGGCCCGATCCCCAATGGAAACAGGGTGATGACGATGAGGAAGAACCAGAGCGGGTTGAAGATGTCGGCGCGCTGGCGCAGGGCCATCAGCAACTCGCGGTGAATAAGGTGTATGACGGCGCGCAGCATGGGCTACTCCTGCAACAGCGAGATCAGGGAGAGGGTCTTGAGCCGTCCCTGCATCAGGGTCAGATCCTGGTGGGTCGTAAGGACCACCATGCCCCCCCTGTCCGCGTGGGCGAGGAACAACTGCTCCAGCACCCTGACCCCCTGCTTGTCGATGGCGGTGAAGGGCTCGTCCAGGATCCAGAGCGCCGGTCGCTCGCTCAGCCACAACCTGGCCAGCGCCACCCGTCGCTGCTGCCCGGCGGAGAGCTGCCCCGCGGGATAGTCTTCGAAACCGGCGAGGCCGACCTGGGCCAGCACCCGCCAGAGATCCACGCCGTCCCCGGCAGGGCCATGAAGCTTCTGGTAGAAGGAGAGATTCTCAAGGGGGGTCAGGGTCGCCTTGACGCCGGGCTGATGGCCCAGGTAAAGCAGGCTGGCGTGGTATTCATCCCGGCAATGGCGGATATTCTCCCCATTCCAGCACACCTCGCCAGCAAAGGGCTGGGAGAGGCCGGTGAGCAGGCGCAACAGGCTGGTCTTGCCCACCCCGTTGGGACCCTCAATCTGCATCAAATCCCCGGCACGCACCGCGAAGGAGAGATGTTCAAACAGGGTGCGATCTTCACGCACGCAGCTCAGATTGTTCGCTTGAAGCAGCATGGGGATGTAATCGTTGAAAATGAGGCGGCCTGCATCTTAACACAGGATCCGGAGGCGTCTTTTCAAAGATGCCAATAATCAACAGGATTTGTGGGGAAGATCGCGCCCCCACCAAAGAGATTGATGCCAAAGGATTATCCACCGTCCCGGCATCGAGAAAGAGGTGGCCACGGGCCGAACAGAAAGCGGGGAGGCACCGGCCTCCCCGCGACACATCCGTCAGCTGCGTCCCTTTCGCAGGGAAATAAGCAGCTCCGCTTCCGCCTGGGGCAACTCACACTCGCTCATCACCTCGTCCAGATCGGCACCAAGCTCCACCATCTTGGCGGCGCGGCTGTAGAGGCGGCGCTCCGGATCCTGCAACGTCAGCTCCTGCTGGCTGTCGTGGATCTTCTGCATGGCCCCTTCTGCGGCTTGCAGACGCTGACCCATGCCGATGGCGCCCGTGTGCAGCTCCATCATCTGCTTGCGCAGACTCTCGAGCTGCCCCTGCAGCGCTTCCACCCTGGCCTCGGACTCTCGCTGGCGACGACGGTGCCCCAGGATCCCGTAAAGGGCCAGCACCAGTGCGAGCAAGGACAACCCCAAGGCTGCAAATTCAATCATCAAACCATCACCTTACCGTCACAGGGAGGCGGACAGGTGCCATCGCCCCCGTCCGCACGTTCCCGTCCCTGTTACAGGGAACCAATGTCTTCCCACTCTTCGTCGGAGAGCAGCTTGTTGAGATCCACCAGGATCAGCAGTTGGCCGTCACGGTTGCTGACGCCCTGGATGAACTTGGCACTCTCCTCGGTGCCCACCGCCGGGGCGGCATCGATCTCGGAGGAGCGCAGATAGACCACCTCGGCCACGCTGTCCACCATGATGCCGATCACCTGCTTCTCCGCCTCGATGATGACGATGCGGGAGTTCTCGCTCACGTCCCCGGCCGGCAAGCCGAAACGGGAGCGGGTATCGATGACGGTCACCACGTTGCCACGCAGGTTGATGATGCCCAGCACGTAGTCAGGTGCCCCCGGGACCGGAGCGATCTCGGTGTAGCGCAACACTTCCTGAACCTGCATCACGTTGATGCCATAGGTCTCGTTTTCCAACTGGAAGGTCACCCACTGCAGCACTTCGTCTTCGGCCAGATTCTGTGCAATATTGCGCTTCTCTGTCATCTTCTTGATCCTTGTATGAACCCGTCAACGGGTAAAATTAGCAATAAAACCATGGCGATGCCGATGTTGTCAGCGGCCTTCGATGTTCACGCCCCGGCCAAGCAGCAACAAGAGCTCCCTGACGTGCAGCAGGGCACACATCTTCTCCTTGACCATGCCGGCCAGCCAGGGGCGCTTGCCCTCCTGATGGCGCCACTTCACCTGGTCCCGGTGCAGCAGTTCTGTGCCCTTCAACTGGTGACAGGCCAATCCCCAGGGTGATTCTCCCAGCATAATCAGATATTTGTAATCGTCCATCTCCAGATGCTGGCCCGGCATGACCCACTGGGCCGTGTCCACCACGTTCATCTTCTGCTCGCGGGAGGTCATGATCCCCTTGTACCAGCCCGGCTGGCCGAAGAGAGAGGTCACCTCCCCCAGTTGATGGATGCCCCCCAACTCGGTCAGAGGCACCGCAAACGTCACCCCGGCCACGTCGAAGAAGAGCGCCTGAAACTCGTTGCCGGTATCCAGGTTCTCCCAGGTCGACGGTGCGGGCGCCGCTTCGAGGGCGGGTGCGGGTT
Source organism: Aeromonas sp. FDAARGOS 1418 (assembly GCF_019048585.1). Lineage (NCBI taxonomy): Bacteria > Pseudomonadati > Pseudomonadota > Gammaproteobacteria > Aeromonadales > Aeromonadaceae > Aeromonas > Aeromonas sp. FDAARGOS 1418. The sequence goes on from NZ_CP077387.1 coordinate 4,006,499, forward strand.
CTGCCACTGCGAGGGCGACGGGCTCGACCTCCTCCACCTCGGCTTCCACCACCGGCTCTGCCAGGGCGACCAGAGGCTCACTGTCAACTACCTCCGCCTCGAGCTGGAATGGCTCGACATGCACCTCTTCGTGGCTCAGGGCATCCATCTCGAACTGGACCTGTCCCACCTGGGCAAGCAGCTCGCTCAGCTGGGCCAGTCGGGTATCGGCTTCAAGATAGGGGGTGGCAGCCACCTCCGGCACGGCGACGGTCTGACGTTGCAACGCTGGGGCCGGTGCTTCGTCTTCGGGATCTTCCCGCAGCAGGGCATCGTCCAGCAGCAGGGAGTGGAAATAGTCGTCCATGGCCCGAACCTGGGTGGTCTCTCTCACGGCATCACCTCCTGGGTCCGTTGACGCTCCAGCGCGTCGAGATGGTTGAGCAGGGTCTCATAGGCATAGGTGCCCCGGCTGCCCGGTGCATAGATGGAGGGAGGAATGTGCACCAGACTGGCATCTCTGAATTTGGTGTCGATGGGAATGACCGCATTCCACACCGCCTCCCCATACTGCTCCTTGATGGACTGCAATGTCATCAGGGAGGCGCGGGTACGCTTGTCAAACATGGTCGGAATGATGGTGTAGCGGAACTTCTCCCGCTTGGAGCGCTGCATGATCTCGAAGGTTTTCATCATCCGCTCCAGCCCCTTGAGGGCCAGGAATTCGGTCTGCACCGGCACCAGGATGCGATCGCAGGCCGCCAGCGCGTTCACCATCATGACCCCCAGCACCGGCGGACAGTCGATGAGCACGTAGTCGAACTGATCCTGCACCCGCAGCAGAGCGCGCTTGAGCACCAGCCCCATCCCTTCCCGGTTGCCCATCACCCGATCCAGCGTGGCCAGGGTAATCGAGGCGGGCAGCAGGCTGATGTTCTCGAATCGGGTCTTGAGGGTCATCCGGTTGACCAGCTCGGCGCTGGGTTTGGCCGCCTGGAACAACTCGTACAGGGTGCCTTCCAACCTGTCCGAGTCGAAATCGAGATAGGAGGTCAGGGAGGCGTGGGGGTCGGTGTCGATCAGCAGTACCCGCTGGCCACGCTGGGCCAGAATGCCCGCCAGGGAGACGACCGTGGTGGTTTTACCGACTCCACCTTTCTGATTGGCAACCGTCCAAACAATCACTGTATCAATCCTGCCTTGTTGTTATGCGTATGCCCCCACCGGGCAGCGCGATCACCCTGATCTTTTCACTGTCGACACTCTGCGGTGCGTCCTGCACCGGTGCCACCGTCAGCGGTTTGACGGGGGCTGGCGGCACCCAGGCGAACCTGGATATGGCGACCACCACCTTGCGATTCTGTAATCGTCCCTGCTCGGTGCCATTGTCGACGAAGGGGGAAAACTCTCCGTACGCCTCGTAGGCGAGCCGACCGGGAGCCACCCCCTTGCCCACCAGGGCATTGAGCACTGCCTCGGCGCGGGCTGCTGACAATGTCCAGTTGGAGCGGAAAATTTCGTTGTTTATCGGTTGGTTATCCGTGTAGCCCCGCACCCTGACATAGTTATCGACCGGTTTGAGAATACCTGAAAGCGTATCGAGCACAGGGGCGGCATTGTTACCCAGAAAAGCGCTGCCACTGTTGAACAGGAGACCTGAACTCAGCTCCACCGTCAGCCAGTTTTCATCCTGCGCAAGCTTCACCACCCCCGCATCGACCAGGGCGCCCATGGACTCCTGGATCTGCATGTCGATCTGCGCAAGAGCCGTGCCATCTTGCGAGACGGGCGTGCCCGTGATGGGTGCCCGCGAGGGGGACGCAGAGGCCTGGCTCTCCAGCAGGCTGGGTGCGGCCGAGATCGGGTTGTCCAGCAAGGAATTGCCCCGCCCTTCCAGCAGGCCATCGCTGCGCGGCGCCTGGTTGAAGGCCTGGGTCATGCCCTCGATGACGGCGCGGTACTCCTCCTTGTTGACGATGGCAACGGAGTAGAGCACCACGAAAAGGGCGAAGATGAGCGTCATGTAATCGGCATAGGAGACCAGCCAGCGATCGAGATGCTCTCGCCCTTGCAGGTGCAAACGATAGCGCTTGCGCATGGCTACTCCCCTTTCAGATAAGCCCGTAACCGCCTTTCAACCTGCGGGCCGTTCTCCCCGTGGGCGATGGCCAGAAGCCCCTCCAGGGTCATCTCCTGATAGAGGCCGTAATGGTAGTGGAAGGCGCGCAGCCGATTCGCAATCGGCAGATAGAGCAAGTTGGCAAAGCCCACCCCGTAGATGGTGGCGACGAAGGCCACGGCAATGCCCGCCCCCAGGGTGCCTGGCTCCTCCAGATGAAACATGGCCTGGATGAGGCCAATCACGGCCCCGATGATGCCGATGGTGGGGCTGTACCCGCCCATGGACTCGAACACCCTGGCCGAGTGCTCGTTGCGCTCCTGCTCGATGTCGATGTCCGCCTCCAGCAGGCTGCGGATATCCTCGATGGAGACGCCATCCACAATCATGGAAAGCCCCTGGCGGGTGAAGGGATCGGGCTCGGCCTCGGCCTGGTTTTCCAGCGCCAGCAAGCCTTGCTGGCGGGCGAACTGGGCCCACGCCTTCAGGCGCTCGGCCTGCTCCGCAAGATCCAGCTGCGGCGGAAACAGCATCCAGGTTGCCTGCCTCAGGGCACTGAGCAGGTACCTGCGGGGAGTCTGCAAGATCACCGCCCCCCAGGTTCCCCCGACGACGATGACAAAGGCCGGGCCATCCAGCAGGGTCAGCAGGCTCCCGCCATGCCACCACTGGGCGATGGCGACGGCCCCCAGCGCCAGCACCAGGCCGAGCATGCCCATGGTCAGCGGCCCAACTCGACCAGAATGCGCTGGGCCACCCGATCCAGCGGCAGGGATTCGCTTGCTATGCCCGCCTTGGCAACGGCCTGGGGCATGCCATAGACCACGCAGGAGGCTTCATCCTGCGCCCAGATGGTCGCCCCCTGCTCCTTGAGCAGACGGGCACCGTCGCGGCCATCCGCGCCCATGCCGGTCAGGACGATGGCCAGCACCTTGTCGCCATAGGTCTTGGCGGCGGAGGCGAAGGTGATGTCCACGCAGGGTTTGTAGTTGACCTTGTCATTGCCATCGATGATGCGAAGACGGGCACCGGGCCCGCGCCCTTCCAGCAACATCTGCTTGCCACCGGGGGCAAGATAGGCCTGACCCGGCTTGAGCACGTCGCCATCCTGCGCCTCCTTGACCCCTATCTGGCACAGCCCGTTGAGGCGGGCGGCAAAGGCAGCGGTGAAGGTGGCCGGCATGTGCTGGATCAGCAGGATGGGATGAGGGAAATCTCCCGGCAGCTTGGTCAGCACGTTCTGCAGTGCCACCGGCCCGCCGGTGGAGGTACCGATGGCAACCAGCTGGTAACTCTTGCCACTGCGCTTGAACGCGGCGGGAGCCGCCGCTGCTCGCGCAGGCTCGTGCTGGCGTTCGGCCAAGGGGCGATTCATGGTCCCCGTGACGGCGGGCCGGACGGCAGGCTCGGGGGCGCGGGGCCGGGTCGCCATCAGGAAGCGCTTGCGGGCGATCTCCTTGACCCGCTGCTGCAGCAAGTTGACTGCTTCGTCCTTGTCCCGGGCGATGTCTTCAAACTTCTTGGGCAGAAAATCGAGGGCGCCCGCATCCAGCGCATCCAGTGTTGCCTTGGCTCCCTCGTGGGTCAGGGAAGAGAACATCAGGATGGGGGTCGGACACTTGGCCATGATCTCGCGCACGGCGCTGATGCCGTCGAGCACCGGCATTTCAATGTCCATGGTAATGACGTCGGGCCGCAACTGCTGCGCCTTGTCTACCGCCTCCCGCCCGTTCTGGGCCGTGTCGATCACCGTCATCAGGGGATCCTGATTGATGATTTCGCTGACCCGACGGCGGAAGAAACTCGAATCGTCGACCACTAATACCTTGACTGCCATTGTTATTCTTTTAACTCCTTGAGCCTGGCGCTCAGTGGCGACGGGCATAGGCCTTGAGCAGGCTGGGCACATCCAGAATGAGGGCGATGCCGCCGTCGCTGGTAATGGTGGCGCCGGCCATGCCGGGGGTACCTTGCAGCAGGTTGTCCAGGGGCTTTATCACCACCTCTTCCTGACCGATGAGGTTGTCTACCACGAAGCCCACCTGCTGGGTCCCTATCTGGACGATGACCACGTGGCCCTGGTCCTGGCGGGCCGTCTTGCCGGCACCGCGTACCAGCCACTTGTGCAGGTAGAACAGCGGAATCGCCTTGTCACGGACGATGATGGTGAGCTGGCCATCCACCACGTTGGCCTTTTTCAGATCCAGGTGGAAAATTTCATTCACGCAACCGAGGGGCAGGGCGAAGGTCTGCTGACCCACCTCCACCATCAGGGTCGGCAGAATGGCCAGGGTCAGGGGAACCTTGATCTCGAGACGGGTGCCCTTGCCCCAGGTGGAATCGATGTGTACCGAGCCATTGAGGCTGACGATGCTGGTCTTCACCACGTCCATGCCCACTCCACGGCCGGAGATGTCGGAGATCTCCGACTTGGTGGAGAAGCCGGGGGCGAAGATCAGGTTGTAGGCATCGTTGTCGCTCATGCGCGCCGCGCTGTCAGCATCGAGCACGCCACGGCTGATGGCGATGGACTTGAGCTTCTCCGGGTCCATCCCTGCGCCGTCATCCTCGATGCAGAGCAGAATGTGGTCCCCTTGCTGGGAGGCGCTCAGGGTGATGGTGCCCTGGCGGGGCTTACCCGCCTTCTCGCGCACGTCCGGCATCTCGACGCCATGGTCGCAGGAGTTGCGCACCAGGTGAACCAGGGGGTCGGCCAGGGCCTCCACCAGGTTCTTGTCCAGATCCGTGTCCTCACCCACCATCACCAGCTCGATCTCCTTCTTGAGGGTACGAGCCAGATCGCGCACCACGCGCGGGAAGCGGCCGAATACTTTCTTGATAGGCTGCATTCGGGTCTTCATGACCGCGCCCTGCAGATCGGCGGTCACGACGTCGAGGTTCGCGACAGCCTTGGACATCTCTTCGTCATTGCTGGCGATGCCGAGGCTCACCAGGCGGTTTCTCACCAGCACCAGTTCGCCCACCATGTTCATGATGACGTCCAGGGTCTTGGTATCCACCCGCACCGTGGTATCGCTCTGTACCGCGCTGCTCTCGGCGGGAGCCGCCTGCTTGGCGGGGGCGGCCCTGGCTGGCGCTGGGGGCTCTGCCGGCGCGGGTTTGGCGGCCACCGGCGCCTTGGGCGGCGTCACCGGGGCTGCGGGGGCAGCGGGTGCCGGGTCCTTGGGTTCGGGAGCGGGCGCAGGAGCAGGAGCAGACGCCAGACTGTGCTGCGGCGCCTGGCCACGGCCGTGCAGTTCATCCAGCAGGCGCTCGAACTCATCGTCGTCGATGAGCTCGTCCACCTCTTTCTGGACCGACTGCAGGGGGGCCAGATCGGGGGCACCACCGTGCTGGCCCTGACCATGGAGCTGGTCGAGCAGGGCTTCGAATTCGTCGTCTGTGATGTCACCTGAACCGCTCAGCACGGGGGCGGCAGAGACCGTCGGCGCTTTGCCGACACCGTGCAGCTCATCGAGCAGGCGTTCAAATTCGTCGGCGGAGATCTCGTCGATGGAGCCACCGCCATTGACGGCGACAGGCGCCACCTCGGCAATGACCTCGGGTTCTGGTGCGGGTTCGGGCTCAGGCTCGGGTTCTGGCTGGGCCGCCACGCTGGCGGTACGCAGCTGCTCCTGCCCTTCCGGCTTGCACAGCTCGTGCAGATCGTGCAGCAGATCGGGAGAAGCGGGGCTTATCTCTTCGCGGTTCTGGACCTGGGCAAACATGACGTTGATGGCATCCAGCGCCTGCAAGATGACATCCATCAGCTCGGCACTGAGGGTCCGCTTGCCGTTGCGCAGCATGTCGAACAGGTTCTCGGCACCGTGACAGACATCCACCAGTTCGGTGAGGGAGAGGAAGCCCGCTCCCCCCTTGACGGTGTGGAAGCCGCGGAAGATGGCGTTCAACAGGTTCTTGTCATCGGGCCGCTTTTCCAAGTCGACCAGTTGTTCAGACAACTGTTCCAATATTTCTGATGCTTCGACCAAAAAGTCTTGCAGTATGTCTTCATCAACTTCGAAGGCCATGCGTCACTCCATTAGAATCCCAGGCTAGACAGCAGATCGTCCACATCATCTTGACCATTGACCACATCTGAGCGGGTCTGCGGGTTCATGATGGGGCCTTCCGCCTCGATGCCGCTCGCTGGCAGGCTACGTGCCGAATTGTCGCTAACGCCCTCACCGAACATGGTCAGCATCTCTATCAACTTCGTTTCAACTTCCTGCACCAGTTTGATCACCTTGCGGATCATCTGACCGGTCAGGTCCTGGAAATCCTGAGCCATCAGAATTTCCGTCAGCAGTTGTCGTAACTTATCGGCATCCGTCTCAGAAGCCTTAATAAAATCATTCAGTTGATGGCACAGCGCCTTGAATTGACCCAGCTCGAGATCCCGGCTCATCAGGGCATTCCAGTTGGGCATGACCAGCTGAATGTTGTCGTTGAGTCGATCGGCGATGGGAAGGCTTGCCTCGACCGCATCCATGGTGCGATTGGCCGCCTTGTCCGTCATGTCGATGACATAGCTCAGACGCTCCCGGGCATCCGGGATCTCATGGGTGGCCAGGTCGGGGATCCTGGGATCCAGGCGAAAATCCTGCAATGAATTGTGCAATTGGCGGGTCAGCTGCCCCACCTTGTCAAACAGGGCCGCCGCGTTGGGGGCGCACACATCGGCGAGGATGGTATCGGCCTGTTCAAACTCTTCCCGCTCCAGGTGGGCAACCAGCATCCTTGCCTGGTCAAGCGAGATCATGGCTCTCGTTTTGGCCTTCATCCCTGCCGCTCCTTAGCCGATACGTTCAAAGATTTTGTCGAGCTTCTCTTTGAGGGTGGCAGCGGTGAACGGCTTGACGATATAGCCATTGACCCCGGCCTGGGCGGCTTCGATGATCTGCTCGCGTTTGGCTTCGGCAGTCACCATCAGAACCGGCAGGTGCTTGAGCTTGTCGTCGAGGCGAATCGCCTTGAGCAGGTCGATGCCCTGCATGCCGGGCATGTTCCAGTCGGTGACCACGAACTGGAAGTCGCCATTTTTCAGCATCGGCAACGCCGTGTTGCCATCGTCTGCTTCATGGGTATTGTTGTATCCCAGGTCACGCAGCAAGTTCTTGATAATCCGGCGCATCGTTGAAAAGTCATCGACGATGAGGATTTTCATGTTCTTGTCCAAAGTTCCTCCTAAATAGCCGCCAAGACGGCTCACTTACATGATGCAGATCGCAGGTTTTATGGTGCGGATTATGCCTTAGAGTTGTGCTCCAGTGTAGCCAGTACAACCACTTATAAATTCCAATCTCGCAAACGGGCGCGCAGCCTGTGCATGGCCTGACTATGAATCTGGCTCACCCGAGACTCACTCACACTCAATACTTCACCGATCTCGCGCAGATTCAGCTCTTCATCGTAATAAAGGGAGAGCACCAGCGCCTCCCGCTCCGGCAGGCGGGCGATGTGCTCCGCCAGGGCCCCCTGGAAGCGTTCAGCCGCCAGATCGTCGAATCCTCCCTGACCGTTGCCGTCATCGGGATGACCGATGACATCTTCGCTGACCCCCAGATCCTCGATGCCGATGATCTTGCCGCAGGAGACATCCTGCAGCATGGCATGGTACTCCCCGAGGGACACCCCCATATTGGCGGCCACCTCGGTGTCTCTGGCATCCCGGCCATGGGCCTGCTCCACGTTCTCGATCGCTTCTGCGATGGCACGGCTGTTGCGGTGCACCGAGCGGGGCACCCAGTCTCCGCGGCGGATCTCGTCGAGCATGGCACCACGGATGCGGATGCCGGCATAGGTTTCAAAGCTGGCGCCCTTGCTGCCGTCAAAGTTGCGGGAAGCTTCGAGCAGCCCAATCATACCTGCCTGGATCAGGTCATCCAGCAAGACACTGCTTGGCAGGCGAGCCAATAAATGCTGGGCAATCCGCTTGACCAGCGGAGCGTGTCGCTCGACCAGCACGTAGGAATCCTGATGACGCAAGTATGCTTGGGCTTTATTCACGGGAGTCTTCCTGTGTTATGACCGGCTTTTGCAACAAGTTTTCCAGGAAAAATTCGAGGTGGCCCCCCGGCTGATTCGGGATGGGCCAGCTCGCCGCCTTGTTCGCCAGGGCACGAAATGCCAGGGCGGCAGGGGATTTTGGAAACGCCTCAACTATCAGTTTCTGCTTGCGCACCGCGGCCCGCAGGTTGGTGTCGTAAGGCACGCAGGCCACCAGCTCCAGGGAGGTATCCAGGAAGCGGTCGGTGACCCGGGTCAGCTTGGCGAACAGCTCCTGCCCCTCGCGCAGGGAGCGGACCATGTTGGCCACCACCTTGAAGCGGAACACACCGTGATCCTTGGAGAGGATCTTGATGAGCGCGTAGGCATCCGTGATGGAGGTGGGTTCATCGCACACCACCACCATGATGTCCTGGGCTGCACGGGTGAAACTCAGCACCATGTCGGAGATCCCCGCCGCCGTGTCCACCAGCAACACGTCCACCTGGGTCTTCATCTCGCTGAAGGCGCGGATGAGCTCGGCATGTTGTACCGGGGAGAGCTCGACCATGGACTGAGTGCCCGAGGTGGCTGGCACTATCATCATGCCGTAGGGCCCCTCGACGATGATGTCATCCAGGGTGCATTCCCCCGCCAGCACGTGGGAGAGGTTGCGATGCACCCTCAGCCCCAGCATGACGTCGACGTTGGCCAGACCAAGGTCGGCGTCCAGCACCAACACCCGCTTGCCCTGGGCGGCCATGGCTCCCGCCACGTTCAGGGTCACGTTGGTCTTGCCGACGCCCCCCTTGCCTCCGGACACGGCGATCACTTTCACTCGATTGTTTTGACGCATTTTGCGCAGACCACTCGCCTGATCCATATACATGTTACTCATAAAACTCCGAATCTTCGGATTCGCCAAAACCCGATCCCCAGAAATAGGGATCTTCTGCTTCCCGTTCCAGCGACCCCATGGCGGCACCGACCAGCAGCGCCGCGTTGGCAACTTGAATATCTTCCGGCACCCGTTGCCCGTCGGTGATGTAACTGATGGGCAGGGCGTTTTGAATGCACACGTTGATCACTTCACCCAGATTCAGGCTCTCGTCGAGCTTGGTCAGAATGCAGCCGGAGAGCGGAATGCGCCGGAAGTGATCCACCGCCTCCTGCATCACCCGTCGCTGGGAGGTGGCCGACATGACCAGATAACTGCGGATGCGCACCTTGGCATTCTTCACCAGGGTGTCTAGCTGTTCGGTCAGGCGGATATCCCGCTGACCCACCCCGGCGGTGTCGATGAGCACCAGCCGGCGATGGCGGAACTGATAGAGGGCACTGGCCAGCTCTTCGGCGTCCCGCACCTGACGCACCGGGCAACCCATGATGCGACCATAGGTCTGCAGCTGTTCGTGGGCCCCGATCCGGTAGTTGTCCGTGGTAATGAGCGCCACCTGCTCGGCGCCATACTTCATGGCAAAGCGGGCCGCCAGCTTGGCGATGGTGGTGGTCTTGCCCACCCCGGTCGGTCCGAGCAGGGCCACCGCCCCCCCCTGACGCAGAATCTCGTCCTCGCTGATCTTGAGCTGGGCCGTCAGCACCTCGGCCAACTGGGCCATGGCCTGATGGATCGGCATGTCTTCGGGGATGAGGCCCGCCAGCTGATCGGCGAAGGCATCGTCGAACCCCATCTTCTTGAGTTCCTTGATGAGCAGGGCGCGCATGGGTTCGCGGCGCTCCACCTCCTGCCACATCAGGCCGGAGATCTGGTGCTCCAGCAGCTTGCGGATGCTGGCCATCTCCTTGCGCATCCCCTCCATCTCCTGATCCCGCTGGGCGGACTGGGTCTGGCGCGGGGCGGCGGCAGGACGGGCCTTGGGCTTGGCGGACTCGGGAGCGGCGCCCCACTGGCCCTGTTCGGCCAGGGTTCTGGGAGCACTGGCCGCGCCCGCCAGTCCGGCGGACTGGGTGCCGGCAGCGCCATTCGCGGGCCAGGAGGCCGAAGCTGGCTGACCGTTACCTCCGTTGCCAGACCATGATCCCGGGGCGCCATTGCCACCCGCCGGGTTGGCCGGATTGAGCTTCTGCTGGCGTGCCAGCAGGGCCGCCAGGGTATCGGCGTAGTATTCGTTCTGTTCCTTGGGTGGCGCCGACCTCGTCATCTGCTTGCCCGCAGACGAGATATTGACGCTCTCTTCATTCAACTGACGGCGAACCGGCGCGTCTTTAGGCCCCGGTACCTGGGATTGATAATCGACGGCCGCGACTATCTCCACCCCACCGGTGACCTTTTTGTTGGACATGATGACGGCATCGGGTCCGAGAGTCTCCTTGACCTCGGCCAGCGCCGTGCGCATGTCTTTGGCAAAAAACCGCTTAATCTTCACCCGTCATCTCCGCTAACTAGCCCTGTCCCACCGCACTGACGATGCGGATCTGCTTGTCGTCAGGCACTTCCTGATAGGACAGCACGCGTAATCCAGGAATGGCATTCTTGACAAATTTCGCCAGGGTATTGCGCAATATCCCCGATGTCAGAAGCACGGCCGGCTGGCCTTCCAGTTCTTGTCGTTGAGTGGCTTCCACCAGGGAGCGTTGCATCCGCTCCGCCAGTCCCGGTTCGATACCGGCGCCATCTCCCCCACCTGCTTGCAGGGATTGATGCAATATACGTTCCAGTTCTGGTGACAAGGTGATCACCGGCAGCTCGGGCTCGGGGCCGGCAATCTCCTGCACAATCAATCTGCGCAGGGCGATCCGGCAGGCTGCGGTCAGCACTTCCGGGTCCGGGCTGCGGGGCGCATATTCCACGAGGGTCTGCAGGATAGTGCGCATATCGCGAATTGGCACGCCTTCATTGAGCAAATTCTGCAATACCTTCACTAGGTTGCCCATGCTGATCACCTCGGGAACCAGTCCTTCCACCAGCTTGCTCTGATGCTTCCCTATCATGTCGAGCAGTTGTTGCACCTCGTCATGACCCAGCAGCAGCGCCGCATGGTTGGAGAGGATCTGGCTCAGGTGGGTAGCCACCACGGTGGCCGCATCGACCACGGTGTAGCCAAGGGTCTGGGCCTGGGAGACCTGCTCCTTGGCGACCCAGACCGCCTCCAGCCCGAACGCCGGGTCCTGGGTGGCGATACCGTGGATCTGGCCGAACACCTGCCCCGGGTTGATGGCCATCTCCTTGTCGTGATAGACGGTGGCTTCCCCCGTGCTCACGCCCATCAGGGTGATGCGGTACTGGTTGGGGGCAAGATCCAGATTGTCGCGAATGTGGACGGCAGGCACCAGAAAGCCCAGCTCCTGGGAGAGCTTCTTGCGCACCCCCTTGATCCGGTTGAGCAGCTCGCCCCCCTGGTTCTTGTCCACCAGCGGGATCAGCTGATAACCCACCTCCAGGCCGATGATGTCCACCGGCATGACGTCGTCCCAGCTGAGATCCTTCTGCTCCACCGGGGCATCCCCCTGGGCCGGCATGAGTTCGCCGCTCGCCGCCCTCGCCTTGTTCTGCTTCTCGCGGCGCAGCAGCCACCAGGCGCCCGCCGCCGCCACCGCCCCCAGGCTCAGGAAAGCCAGGTGCGGCATGCCGGGCACGCTGCCCATCATCAGCAGGATGCCGGCGGAGATCACCAGCGCCTTGGGATTTTCGAACAGTTGGCCGAGTACCGCTGTCCCCATGTCCTGGTCGGTATTCTGACGGGTGACGATGATGGCTGCGGCAATGGAGAGCAGGAGCGAGGGGATCTGGGCGACCAGACCGTCACCGATGGCGAGCAGGGTATAGACCTGGGCCGCTTCGCCGAAGGTGAGCTGGTGCTGCATCATGCCGATGATGAAGCCGCCGATGATGTTGATGAAGAGGATCATGATGCCGGCGATGGCATCCCCCTTCACGAATTTGGAGGCACCGTCCATGGAGCCGTAGAAGTCCGCTTCCTGAGTCACGTCCTGACGGCGCTTCTTGGCCTCTTCCTGGTTGATGAGACCGGCGTTCAGGTCCGCATCGATGGCCATCTGCTTGCCGGGCATGGCGTCAAGAGTGAAGCGGGCACTCACCTCGGAGATCCGGCCCGCCCCCTTGGTGACCACCACGAAGTTGATGATCACCAGGATCATGAAGACGATGATGCCCACGGCATAGTTGCCGCCGATCACCACGTTGCCGAACGCCTCGATCACATGGCCTGCCGCCGCGCTGCCGTTGTGGCCTTCCAGCAACACCACCCGGGTGGAGGCGACGTTGAGGGCGAGCCGCAGCAGGGTGGCGATCAGCAAGACGGTGGGGAAGGCGGCAAATTCCAGGGGGCGGCGGGTATAGACCGCCACCAGCAGCACCACGATGGAGAGGGCGATGTTGAAAGAGAAGAGGATATCCAGCATCAGGGGCGGAATGGGGAGTACCACCATCCCCAGAGAGGCCAATACCAGCAGCGGCGTCCCTACCCCTCTGCTGAGCAGCCACTTGTACTCTTTGAAACGGCCCAGTCCCGCTTTGAATCCCATCGTGCTTCTCAATGATAAACTGCCAATGACGGATTAAAGCAAATATCAAGCCAAGGATTCAATTCATTGATCTATATGGTTTTTATTTTAACGCTGTCAGAAGTCCGTCGTTGGCGTCATGGGGAATGGTGACAGGGGGAAGCGGCCTTCACCAAGCAGGCCAAAGGCCAGTCCAGGCCATGGGGCGAGGCGCCGCGCCTCGACAGGGAGATTGCGGCCTTGTTTGCGACACAAGGGAGAGATCGGATGGTGGGGCCATCCCACCGCTTTATTTGCGAAACGCGGGGGGCACAAGGGAGAGCACCCGGGATCAGGCTGCCACCACTGCGTTATTTGCGAAACTCGGGTGGAATGGGCAGATCCTTGGCGATGGGGGTCGGGCGCCGACCGCGGCCACGGCGGAACTTCTTGAGCTGATAGACATAGGCCAAGACCTGGGCGACGGCGGCGAAGAGCCCCTCCGGGATCTCTTGGCCAATCTCGGTGGCGTGGTAAAGGGCCCGGGTGAGCGGCGGGGAGGACATGACGGGGATGTCGTATTCGCGCCCGATCTCCCGGATCTTCATCGCCACCTCGTCGACCCCCTTGGCCAGTACCTTGGGCGCCGCCCCTGGCTTGCCCGCATCGTATTTGAGCGCCACCGAGTAGTGGGTCGGGTTGGTGATGATCACATCGGCCTTGGGGACATCCCCCATCATGCGGCGCATGGCCATCTGCATCTGCAACTGGCGTATCCGCCCCTTGACCTCGGGCTTGCCTTCGCTGTCCTTGAACTCGTCCTTGATCTCCTGCTTGGTCATCTTGAGTTGGCGATTGTGGTTCCAGCTCTGGAACGGCACATCGATGGCGACAATGGGGATCAGGGCGCAGCAGAGGATGATCAGCATCCAGAGCAGCAGGTCCAGGGCATCGACGATGCCGCCGGGAAAGCCCTCAAGAGAGAGATTCAGCAGATGGTTGAACTGGCTCGACAGCATCCACCAGGCAAACAGACTGATAAACACCACTTTTGCGATGGATTTGACAAGTTCCACCAGAGATTGCACCCCGAACATCCTTTTGATGCCGCTCAGGGGGCTCAGCTTGCTCCACTTGGGCAGCATGGCCTCGGAGGAGAAGTTCATCCCGCCGAGCAGGGTGTTGCCGACGAAGGCGGCGATGATCACCAGCATGAACAGCAGCCCCAGAGGCTGGATAAGCTCCCCCAGCAGGGCAGGCACCATGGCCCCCATGGCATTGGGGTCGAACGCCTGATCCCGGTCCAGGGTAAAGCCCATGGTGAGCACCTTGATCATGGCCCCTGCCAGACTCTCCTTGATCATCAGGAGGCCGAACACGGTCGCCAGCAGGACGCTGGCGGTACCCAGCTCCTTGGAACGTGCAATCTGCCCTTTTTCCCGGGCTTGTTGCAGTCGTTTGCCCGTGGGTTGTTCTGTGCGTTCCTGATCGGTATCAGCCATGCTGGCCTCCTGCCGGCATCAGCCGACTGGCGGCCCGCCAGAGTGGCGGCAAAAGGACCGCAACCGGGAGGGTCTCAGTCATGCTGGCCCCCGAAGCACTGAACGTTGATGAGCTCGCAGCTGGTCTCCTGCACCCGCTCCCAGAGCGCGTCGAAGTGTCCCATGAAGCCACCGATGGTGAGCCAGAGGATGAACAGGCCCGACATCATGCTGACCGCAAAGCCGATGCTGAAGATGTTGAGCTGGGGGGCCGCACGGGTCATCACCCCGAACGCGAAGTTGATCAGCAGCAGGGCGATGATGGCCGAGAGCGCCATCACCAGAGAAGCCTGATACATGACCCCGAGAAAGCTCACCAGGCTGCGGATGGCAGGCAGGGTGAGCCCGCTGTCAGATACCGGCAGGGTTTCGAAACTCAGCACCACCATGCGCAGCATCAGCAGGTGGCCGTCCACCGCGAGAAACACCAGGGTCGCCAGCATCAGGTAGAACTGGCCCACCACGGGAGCCGACTGGCCGTTCATGGGATCCACCAGGGTGGCAAAGCCCAGGCTGGTCTGCATGGCGATGACCTGACCCGCCATCACGAAGGTCTCCAGCAGGAACTGGGTCATGAGGCCGAGCGCGATGCCGATGAGCAGTTGCTGCCCCAGCACCAGGAAGCTGCCGAGGGAGAAGAGCTCGATCTTCGGCATGGGGGGCAGCAGGGGGGCGATGATGAGGGTGATCGCCAGCGCCAGGCCGATGCGGATATGGGCAGGGGCGAGCCGGCTGCCGAAGACCGCCATCACCATCAGGAGACTGCTCACCCGGGCCAGGGGCCAGAGGATGGAGGAGAGCCACTCCATGATGAGCGCCGTGGTGTAGGTCATGACAGCAACACTCCCGGCAGGGGCAAGCCAACGGGAGGACGCAGGCCCCGGTCTGCCTCGGCCAGAGCAAAAGAGTGGCCCTTGGCTGGCATCAGCCCACCACCTCGGGGATCTGGCTCACCATCAGCTGGAAGAAGTCCATCAGACTCTGCAATCCCCAGTGAGCCCCCGCCCCCAGGGCCAGCAGGGTGACCACCAGACGGGGCAGGAAGCTCAAGGTCTGTTCGTTGATGGAGGTGGCGGCCTGGAAGATGGCGACCACCAACCCCACCATCAGGCTCGGCAGGATCACGGCGCACACCATGATGGTCACCAGCCAAAGCGCCTCGCGAAAGACGTCGACGAAGGTTTCAGGACTCATTGCTCGCTCCTTGTGATGGGTTTGCCCAGGGCCGCATCCTCCCGGCCTCCTCTTTCGAGAGAAAGAGAGGCCTCGCGCCCTCCCCGAGTAAAGGGGAGAACCAGGGGGAGGGTCTGCCCTCCCCTAACCACCCGAGCCCAGCCCGAAGCTGGTGGCCAGGGAGCCCAGAATGAGGTTCCAGCCATCCACCATGACGAACAGCATCAGCTTGAACGGCAGGGAGACCAGCATGGGGGAGAGCATCATCATCCCCATGGCCATCAGGATACTGGCGACCACCAGATCGATGACCAGGAAGGGCAGAAACAGCATGAAGCCTATCTGGAAGGCGGTCTTGAGCTCGCTGGTGACAAAGGCCGGGATCAGCACCCGCAGCGGCACGTCCGCAGGCTCGGCCACCTGCACGTTCGCTATCTCCATGAAAGTATTGAGATCCTTGACCCGGGTCTGGGCCAGCATGAACTGGTGAATGGGCAGCTCCGCCTTCTCCAGGGCCTCCTTGGCCCCGATGGTCTCGGCCAGATAGGGCTGCAACGCCTCGTTGTTGATGCGATCCAGCACCGGCGACATGATGAAAAACGACATGAAGAGGGCGATGCCGATCAGCACCTGGTTGGAGGGGCTCTGCTGCAGACCGATGGCCTGGCGCAGGATGCCGAGCACCACGATGATCCGGGTGAAGGAGGTCATCATGATCACCATGGCCGGCAGGAAGGAGAGCGCGGTCATCAGCGCCAGCACCTGCAGGGTCAGGCTGTACTCCTGACTGCCATCCGCCATGGTCTTGACGGTGAGTGCCGACATGCCGTCCTGGGCCATCGCCAGGGGCGAGAGCACCAGAGAGAGCAGTGCCAGCCACCGGGTCCAGTTAACGTTTTTCATGCTTGCCCATCAGTTTGCCCAGTTGCTCGGAGAACGCCTGGGGCTGGCTCTCGTCCAGCGGCTCCTCCAGGCGATAGAGGAAGTTGACCTGCTGCGGCGTCACCCCGACCAGCAGCTGCTGGCCGCCCACCTTGACCACCATCAGCTTCTCCTTGTAGCCAAGGGGCAGGGTGGCGATGACCTTCATCTGGCCCCCTCCCATCACCTGGGAAAGCTTGCTCTTCTTGAGCAGAAAGCCGAGCACCAGGATGAGGCCGATCACCATCAGGCTGGAGAGCAGCCAGGAGGTGAGGCTGGGGGGATTGGCCCCTACCCCCGGGGTGGCCAGGGCTGGCAGGGAAAACAGCCACAACGGGAGCACACGGATCATTTGAGCTTCTTGATCCTTTCAATCTGGCTGATGACGTCGGTAAGGCGGATACCGAACTTGTCGTTCACCACCACCACCTCGCCGTGGGCGATCAGGGTACCGTTGACCAGCACGTCCAGGGGCTCACCCGCCACCCGATCCAGTTCCACGACGGAGCCCTGGTTCAGTTGCAGCAGGTTGCGAATACTGATCTGGCTGCGGCCCACTTCCATGGCGATGGTCACCGGGATGTCCAGAATGGTGTCCAGCTTGCGCCGCTCTTCAGCGCTGATGGGGGCTTCGTCCTTCAACTCCTCCAGGGGGGCAGGCTTGGCTTCGGCCGTGACCTGCTCCTCCAGTGCGGCCGCCCAGGCGTCAGCCATCAAATCCTGCTCGTCATCGGTTCCGCTCATCTTCAATTCCTCAGTGTTGCAACACCTCCCCGGGGGGAGGATCAATCAGGGTGTTTGTCAGAGATGCTTCGCTCGAGCTCTTCCAGCTCGGCTTCGCCATCAATGCGCACGCCCCCGCGAGTCACCAGATGCATCTCTGTCTTGACCCCGTCAGGGCGCTTGATTTTGTCGGTGATCTTGAGCGCCACGTTCTCCTTGGTGCGCCCCATCTTGGCGTGGAAGGTGGGCAAGTCCTCCACGAACACCAGCAGGTTCTCCGGCATCTCCACCGGGATGATGTCCCCGGGTCTGAGCTCCATCAGCTCACGCAAGGAGAGCTCGGTCTCCAGCAGCTTGGCCTTGAGCTCCACCTTGACGTCCATGATCTCGTCGCGCAGGGCCTTGCTCCAGCGCACGTCGGTATCCCCCTTGTCGCTCTGCACCCCCGCATCCAGCAGTTCGCGGATGGGTTCCAGCATGGAGTAGGGCATGGCCACGTGGAAGTCGCCGCCGCCGCCGTCCAGCTCGATGTGGAAGGAGCTCACCACGATCACTTCGGTGGGGCTGACGATGTTCGCCATGGCCGGGTTCACTTCGGAGTCGAGGTATTCAAAGCCCACGTCCATCACCGGCGCCCAGGCATCCTTGTAGTCCTCGAACACCAGCTTGAGCAGCATCTGGATGATGCGCCGCTCGGTGGGGGTGAATTCCCGCCCCTCGATCTTGGCGTGGTAGCGGCCATCACCGCCAAAGAAGTTCTCCACCAGGATGAAGACGAGCCGCGCCTCCATGGTGATGAGCGCCGTCCCCTTGAGGGGGCGGAAACGCACCATGTTCAGGCTGGTGGGCACGAACAGGGTGTGGACATATTCGCCGAACTTGAGCATCTGCACGCCGTTGATGGAGACCTCGGCAGTGCGCCGCATCATGTTGAACAGGCTGATGCGCATGTGGCGGGCAAACCGTTCGTTCACCAGCTCCAGGGTCGGCATGCGGCCGCGGACGATGCGGTCCTGGGAGGAGAAGTCGAACTGGGCGATACCGGGATCCCCGGCAGCTCCCAGCTCCTCCTCCTCGACATCGTCGACGCCGTGCAGCAGGGCATCAATCTCGTCCTGACTTAACAGATCGCTCACGCTTCACCTTTCATTGCATGACAAAGCCGGTAAACAGCACTTGTTCGATTACGGGAGAAGAGACCAGGTCGTTCAGCACCCGGCGGCACTCTTCCAGCGAATCCTGACGCAGCTTCTCCTTGCCCTCGAAGGTCATCAGCTGTTCAGCGGTCGCCGAGCTGAAGACCCGCAGCAAGGTGCCTTCGATCAGGGGAATATTCTGTTTGGCCAGGGTTTCGTCGGCGGTGCCGCGCACCATCAGCTGGATCTTGATCTGCACCAGCCGATCCCGCTGGCCTCCCGCCACGTTGAACACGAAGGGACGGGGCATGCCCACATAGAGCGAGGGCTGGGGCGTGTTCGCCTCCGGCTTGGCCTCGCTCTTTTCGGCAGCGGGCTCATCCCCACCGGCGAGCATGAACCAGGCGCCGGCGCCGCCCCCGCCAAGGAGCACGACGGCCAGGGCGACTATCATGATCAGCTTCTTTTTCTTGCCTGCCGCCGGATCCTTCAGCGTCAGTTCGTTATCGTCTGCCATCCCTTGTCCACCCTAGTCTCAAACTTGTTCGGTATCATAAACTTACTTAAGAATGCATCAAGCATAGAAATCGATTCCGGCATCGTTTGCCGATTCCACCAGCAGCGTGAGGTTGCGAGCGCTCCCCTCGGCCTCTCTGCCATCGCTGCCGCCACCATTTCCCCCCTGTCGCCCCTGGTCACCGAAACCGGACTGACCCTGGGAGGATGACTGCCCTTGCTGCTGGAAGGCTTGCTGCTGCGCCTGTTGTTGCACCAAGGTCTGGCCGAGCTGGATCCCCTGCCCTGCCAGCATGTCGCGCAGGCGCGGCATGGCCTGCTCCAGCATCTCACGGGTCTGGCCATGCTGCACCACGAAGTGCACGCTGGCCTGGCTGGAGGCATCCATCTGGATTTGGATCTTCATCTTGCCAAGCCCCAGGGGGTCTAGCTGGATCTCCGCCTGTTGCAGCTTGTCCGCCAGCATCAGGTTCACCTTGTGGTGCAGCTGCTCGGGGGCCTCAGGGGTCGCCAGCTTGAGGTGGGGCAGGCTCTGAGGCTCCCGTCTGACGGTCGACTCGGCCAGCGGTCTGTTCTCGCCGACCTGGCTCTGGGCCTGATGCAAAGGCTGGCTCCCCTCGGCGGGCTCACTGCCCTTGACCTCCATCCCCGACTGTTTGCCCAGCTCATCGAGCCGGGACTTGTCCACCGCGGGCTTCACCGACACGGCAGCGCCGGCGGCCACCACGGGGGCGCTCTCCATCTGGTCCAGGCCTGCCGAGAGGGCCGTCAGGGGGGCCTGTGCCCCCTGGGATTCGTGACGAGCCAGGATCTGCGGCGCCACCTGCACGGGGGCCGGGTCCTCCGTCGTCACGGGCTGTCTGCTCCCTGCATTCGCTACAGGCTCGGCCCCTGCACGGGCTCCCTGCCCGCTCGCGGCCTCAGCCTGTCTGGCCTCACCGGCGACAGGGGCGTCCTTCTCTGCCCCTGCCGCCGTCGCGGGCGGGACGGACTCCGGTGTGGCCGCAGGGGCCGGCCCCTGCGCCACCGTCCGGATCACGCCATCGCCATAGGCGCTGGTGGCACGGGAAGCGGTTGTCCCCTGTCCGGCCGACGCCAGGGGATCGCTCACCCGTGCCTCTTGCGATGAGTCAGCCCGGGTGACAGTGGGAGCCTGGGCGTTTTCTCCTGCCACTACTTTGGTGAGCAGGGCGGCACGCTCCTGACCCGAGAGAGGGGGCTCCCCCCCCTTGGCATCCGGCTCCGCTCCCTTGCCTGCCATGGGCTGGCGGGTCGCTCCGCCCTGGTCGGCCACGGCAGTGTCATCGGCCAAGGGGGGCTCTTCCGCCCCCTGCGGCAGAGCCCCCTGACCGCTCGGCACGGCGCTGGCGCCTTGGGCCGCACCGGGAGCTGCCTTCGTTTTGTTCCCTTCATGCTGACGCTCTGGCGTCATCTGCGGCAGGAAGGCGCTCCCCTCTGCCGCCTCCACGCCCTCTGCCATCCCCACATCCTCTGCCATTCCCACCCCCTCTGCCATCCCAGGCGCAGCGGCGCCAGGCGGCAAGGGGTTGCCGTCCACAGGCACCGCCGCCTCACCGGCCATGGCGGGCGATGTAGGGGGCACCACCAGGCTCACATCCTGGCGCAGGGAGGCTTGCAACTGTTGCAGGAAGTCGTCGGGAGGCAGCTCCCCCTCGTCGTCCGCTCCCTTCAAGGAAGACGCAGACTCGGTGGCGGGCTCGTCAGACGCCAAAGATTTGGCAGCCGGGGCAAGCCCCTCCCGGGCGCCCTCGGCGGGCCCCTGGAGTGGTGGATTGCCCTGACTGGCTGGCGCCTTGCCCATCAGCTGGGCCATGGCCATGGCTTGCGAGAAGGCGGCCTTGCCCTCGCCTGACGGCTGCACGCCCCCTTCGCCCCCGACGGTGGGAGCCAGCAGGGTGGCGCTGCCATCGGCAGAAGGCGCCTGGGGGAGGGTGCTAATCAAGGGGGTCTGTATCATGCTGGGATCCCTGACGACGATTCGGTGACGGCCGCACGTGCGGTCATGGCTTGGCCCATCGGCCTCGCATGACCGGAAGAAAGCAAATTACAGGCCAGATTGGTGGTACCGACGCTGGATGGCGTAATCGTCCAGCATCTTCTGCTCCTGGCGCTGGGCCTTCTGGCGCACCTTGTCCGCCTTCTTCTCCAGCAGCAGCTCCACCGCCTTGCGCCGCTGTTGGGCCTCGAGCCACTGGGTGCGGCACTGGGCCAGCGCCTCGCGCACCTGAAGCACCCCCTGGTACTGCTGGGTGGCCGCATTCTCGAGCTTGTTGATGAAGGCGTGATACTGGCTGTTCTGTTGGGGGCTGATCCCCTGCAGACCGCGCTCCGTCCACTGCTGGTGGTAGATCTGGCGGTACTGATTCAGCGCCTCTTGCTGCTCCATAAACAGCTTCAAGTCCTGCTGCGCCTTGGCCAGCGCCATGGCGGCCTGGTTCTCGGCCTCCACCAATCGGGTCGCCAGCAACTCCAATCCTTTACTCATCTCGGCACTCCAGCGGCATTATCGGCTCAACGCATCAATGGCATGGCGACCATGTGCAGGGATTGCAGGCCTTCGTCGTAGGGAATGACCTCGCGCATCTTCTGTTGCAAGAACTGATCCAGATAGGGTTTCTGGATGATGGCCCGGTCGATGCGCGGATCCGATCCCTGGCTGTAGGCGCCGATGGTGATGAGATCCCGGTTCTGCTGGTAGAGGGAGTAGAACTGCTTGAAGGTGCGCGCCAGCTCCATGTGCTCCGGTGAGGTCACCATGGGCATGACCCGGCTGATGGATTTTTCGATGTCGATGGCCGGATAGTGGCCCGCATCCGCCAGCTCCCGCGCCAGCACGATGTGGCCATCGAGGATGGCCCGGGCCGCGTCGGCGATGGGATCCTGCAGATCGTCCCCCTCCGTCAGCACGGTGAAAAAGGCGGTGATGGAGCCCTGGCCGTCGCTGCCGTTGCCGGCCCGCTCCACCAGCGCCGGCAATTTGGCAAACACCGAGGGGGGATAGCCCTTGGTGGCCGGCGGCTCCCCCACCGCCAGTGCAATTTCCCGCTGGGCCTGGGCGTAGCGGGTGAGGGAGTCCATCAGCAGCAGCACGTTGAGCCCCTGCTCGCGGAAATACTCGGCGATGGCGAGCGCCGTCTCGCACCCCTTGAGGCGCATCAGCGGCGAGGCATCGGCAGGGGCGGCCACCACCACGGCGCGCTCGCGCCCCTCGGCGCCGAGGATCTCCTCGATGAACTCCTTCACCTCCCGGCCCCGCTCGCCGATGAGGCCCACCACGACGACATCCGCCACCGAGCCCCGGGTCATCATGCCAAGCAGCACGGATTTGCCGACACCGGAGCCGGCGAACAGCCCCATACGCTGACCCCGGCCCACGGTGAGCACGGCATTGATGGCCCGTACCCCCACGTCCATGGGTTGATGGATGGGGCGACGGGCCAGGGGATTGATGCGGTGCTGGGCGAACTGCACCGTCTGGGACGAGAGGATGGGGCCGAGCCCGTCCAGGGGCTGGCCGATGCCATCGATGACCCGGCCAAGCAGACTCATGCCCACCGGAATGCCGTGATCTTCGGTGACGGGCACCACCCGGGCGCCGGGAATGACCCCCTTGAGCTGCTCGCTCGGCATCAAGAACAGGCGATCCCCGGCAAACCCCACCACCTCGGCCTCCAGGGCCCCATCCTGGGTATCGATGCGGCACAGGGAGCCGATGGCGGCGCGGCAGCCGATGGCTTCCAGGGTCAACCCCACCACCCGGGTGAGCTTGCCTGCCACCGGTGGTATGGGGGCCTGCTCGCGAACCCGGTAGCCTTTCAGCCGATCAAGAAGGGGTGCCGTCATGTCGCCTCCGACGATGAGTGCCTGATGATGCCGTCAGCAGGGCGCTGCACGACGGGTTCGAACCGGGCCATGGCTCAGCTCGCGTTGTCACGCAGGAAGTTGCGCAGCAGCTGATCGATGCGCCCACAGAGGGTGAGATCGATGCTGGAAAGCTCGGTGGCCAGTTGCAGATCGCCGGGGGAGAAGGTGGGCTCGCTTTGCAGCCGCCAGTGGCGCCTGGCGCACTCCTCGGCGCCAAAGGCGGCCTCTACCCGGGTCACATCCTCCGGATGCAGCATCAGGGTGACCCCCTGCTCGGCGGCAGGGAGCAGGGCCAACCCCTGCTTGAGGGCCTCCAGCAGCAGCGTGGGGGAGGTTTGCGCCTCATGGCGGATGAGGGCGCGGGCGAGCTGTTGCACCAAGGCGATGAGCTGCTGCTCCACCGCCTCGTCCATCTCGCCAAGGGGAGTGGCCAGGCGTGAGACCAGGGCTTGCCAGCGGGCTATCTCCAGCTCCACCTGCTCCCGCCCCATGGCGAGTCCCTCTTCCCTGCCCTGCTCCAGCCCGGCCTGGTGGCCCTGCTGCAAGCCTTCGAGCTTGCCCTCTTCCAGCCCCTTGGCAAAACCGGCCTCGCGCCCATCGCGCATCCCCTCTTCCCAGGCGGCCTGACGAATCGCCTCCACCTCTTCGGCGGTGATGCTGGGGGCGGGCTCTTCGGGTTGTTCTTCCGGCAGGGCCGCATCGGCCTGCTCCTGACGATACCAGTCAGGAGCCAGCCCCAGGGCATTGGTCTCGACCTCGGCTTCGGTCTCCATCTCTGGCCAGCCCCAGGTCTCAATCTGCGCCGTGTCGGACTCGGGCCTCAGATAGCCGCGCAGTTTGCTGTTCTTGTCATTCATGTGCCGAAGAGACTCCTATCGAGGGCCGGGTACAGGGGCCGACATCATCGCACATTCCATGGCCCATGGCTTAGAGGAACTCTTCGCCACCACCCGCCCCCAGCATGATCTCGCCCGCATCCGCCAGGCGGCGCGCCGTGGAGAGGATCTCCTTCTGGGCGGCTTCCACCTCGGAGACCCGGATCGGCCCCATGGCCTCGAGGTCGTCCGCCAGCATCTCGGCGGCCCGCTTGGACATGTTCTTGAATACTTTTTCCCGCATCTGGTCGTCCGACCCCTTGAGGGCCCGTTGCAGCAGATCCCCGGGCACTTCCCGCAGCAGGGTCTGGATACCCCGATCGTCCACGTCGATGAGGTTTTCGAACACGAACATCAGATCCTGGATCTGCTGGCTCATCTCCTCGTCCGACTCGCGGATGGAGTCCATCAGCTGCCCTTCGATGTTGGTGTCCAGGTAGTTCATGATGTTGGCCGCCGCCTTCAGGCCGCCCATCTTGGCCGCCTGGGCACCGGCTGCACCGGCGAACTGTTTCTCCATGATGTCGTTGAGCTCCTGCAGCGCCGCCGGTTGCACCTCTTCGAGGTTGGCAATGCGCATCACCAGATCCAGGCGCACCTGCTCCGGGAACTGGCTCAGGATCTCGGCGGACTGTTCCGGCTCCAGATAGGAGAGGACGATGGTCTGGATCTGCGGGTGCTCGTTCTGGATGATGCTGGCCACCTGGCGGGCATCCATCCACTTGAGGGAGTCGAGGCCGCGGGCACCTGACCCCAGGATGATCTGATCCACCAGGTTGCTGGCCTTGTCCTCCCCGAGCGCCGCCACCAGGGCCTTGCGCACGAAGTCTTCACTGCCGATGCCGATGTTGGTGTACTTCTGGATGTCGTCGATAAATTGACGATGCACCGCCGCCACCCGATCGTGGCTGAAATCCGACATGGAGGCCATGGACATGCCGAGCCGCTGCACCTGCTTGGGCTCGAGGTGGCGGAAGATCTGGGCCGCGTCCTCCTCGTTGAGGCTCAGCATCAGCACCGCAGCCATCTCCATGCCCCCCATCTGATCCAGGATCTGGCGCTGGCTTTCGGTGATGTCGTTGCCGGTGACCTGGCTTTTATTCTCTTCAGGCATCTTTGGTTACCCATTCTTTGATGACCTGGGCGGCCAGGTCAGGTTCGTTCGCTACCAGGGCGCGCACGGCCTTGAGCAGATCCTCGTCACGGTGCAGGTCAGGCAGCTTGAGCTGACCATCCCGCAGACCGAATACCGGTTCGGCCTCGGCCTGGGCGGCCAGCAGGCTCAGTTCGTCATCGCCACCCAGCACGGTGTGGTTGTCGAAGTCCAGCTCCCCTTCCGGCTTGGCGTCCGGGTAGAGCAGGCGCTTGAGCATGGGCCGCACCACGGTGACGATGAGCACTATGATGACCAGCACGGAGGCGGCGATGCGCACCGCGCGCCAGAACCAGGGCTGCTCGTAGAGAGGAATGTCGGCAACGGTCTCGAGTTCCGGGCGGTTGAACGGAATGGCGACCACCTCCAGGGTATCCCCCCGGGTCACGTCAAAACCCAGACCGCCGCTCAGCAGACGGCGCAGGGTATCGAGTTCGGCCTGGCTGCGGGCTTCCCGGGTCACGGCACCGTCGGCGCCGGGGATGGCCTTGTAATCCACCGCCACCGACACCGTCATGCGGCGAATGCCGCCCTGCTGGCGCCGGATGTGGCTGACGGTGGTGTCCAGTTCGAAGTTGCGGGTCGCTTCCTTGCGGGAACGGCCGGAAGAGGCGGTTCCTTCCCCGCCGGCTGCCTGCTCGGGAATGTTGGACGCAGCGGGCGGCTGGTTGGAGAGGGCGCCGGGTACCCCGCCGTTGCTGCCGCTGGCGCTGTTCTCTTCCATGGTCATTTCGGAGCGCACCGCCGGCAGGTCCGGGTTGTAGGTCTTGCGGGTCTGCTCCTGCTGGGAGAAGTCGAGGGAGAGATCCACCTCCGCCGTATAGTTGTCGGCCCCCAGCACCGGGATCAGGATGGCGTCAATTTTTTGTTTGTATTCGAGCTCCTGCTTCTGCTGCATCGCAAACTCCTTGCGGGTCTGGGCAGAGAGGGGATCCTGGGAGCCGGAGTTGAGCAGGCGACCGTTCTGGTCGGTCACGGTGACGCGGGTCGGCTCCAGACCGTGAACGGCGGAGGCGACCATGTCGACGATGGAGTCCACCTCACCCTGGCCCAGGGCGTTGCCCTTGAGGCTCAGGACCACGGTGGCGCTGGGCTTGCGTTCGTTGCGGGCAAACACGTTGTCTTTCGGGATGGCCAGCAGCACCTGGGCCTTGGCGACGTTCTGGAACTGCTCGATGGCGCTCGCTAGCTGACGCTCGCGGCTCAGTTTCAGGCGCTCGCTCTCCATGCGCTGGCTGACGCCGAAGCTGGAGTCCTTGAGCAGGATGGCTTCGCCGTCGTTGCTGGCGTCGCTGTTGTTGGCCAGACCGGCGCGGGTCAGGCGCAACCGGATGTCCGCATAGTTTTCGGCACTGACCAGCACGCTCTTGCCATCCACCTGATAGGGGATCTTCTGCTGATCCAGGTAATCCAGGGTGGAGACCAGCTCCTGGGTGGTGAAGGTGCCGAGGGGACGCATCTCCGGCTCCTTGCCCCACAAGAGGATGAAGACGGCGATGGCCAGACAGATGGTCAGCCCCAGGATCAGGGTGATCTGGCGCAACACATCGGTGTTGGACAGGAAGCCCAGCGCCGAGCTCTTCTGCTCGTGCTCGTCGAGGGCGGCCGCCCCCTCGTTGTTGATCAGCAGATCGCCGTTTTGATCAGTTGCCACGGTTTATGTCCTTGTTGCTGACATCTTCATGATGCTCGGTCGTCATGGGCCCGAGTTACACCGGCATGTTCATGATGGTCTTGTAGGCATCGACCATCTTGTTGCGCACCTGCACCGTCGCCTCGAAGGCGATGGAGGATTTCTGACCGGCGATCATCACCTGGGAGAGATCCACCGACTTGTCGCCGAGATCGAAGCGGGTACGCAGATCGTTGGCGGTGCCCTGCAACTCGTTGACGTTGTCCAGGGCCTGTTGCAGCATCTGGCCGAAATCCGAGCTGACCGGACGACCGGGCTGGGTCAACGGCGTGGCACCGGCTTCCACCTTGAGGGCCTGCATCTCTTGCATCAGGCTGCTTGCGCTAATTTCCATCTTCCCTTCCCAGACAAATCATTGACACTGACTGGCTTGAAGCAATAAAGGTGCCAACCAGAGCGAGATCTCGAGATCAGGGATAAAAGTGGGGCGCGATCAGGCCGGCGGGCACCGGCCATCCGGGGATCAGGTCGCAGATCCGGGGGGATCGCCCAGCAGCAGCCGCAGGTAGATGCTCTGCTTGTCCCACTCCCGGCGGTGGGCAACCATCCGATCCTGTTCGGCCTCATGGGTCATCTTGCTCTCCTGGTCGCCGGACTCTGTGCGGCGCCCATGAAAAAGAGGGCCCAAGGCCCTCTTTTTACTGCAAGTCCCGACAAGTAAACAGAGTGCACCTCGATCTCCTCCAAGAAAAAACGAGTCAGATCGGCAGGGATCACTTGTTCAGGTCATCATCCAGCCAGTACTTGGAGCCCGAGATGTTGGCGTCAAGCAACAGTCCCTTCTCGCCAATCTGATAGATGGCCATGCCCCCATTGTATTTGGCGGTGAGCTCGGCGCTCTCCTTGCCCGCCACGGCGCCCACCTCGGAGGTGGCTTCCCACCCCTTGCTGACGAAGGCATCGAACCTCGCCTTGTCTTCGAACAGGATCACCTGCTGGTAGAACTTGCCGCCGATCCCGGCCGCAAGACCGGCACCGAACATCTTCATGTAGGTGTGCTTGCCACTGGTGCGATTGACGGCGACCCCGGCCCCCTGATTGGTGTGGATCATCAGGGAGAACTTGCGCGAGTCGAACACCGCATAGCCATAAGCCTTGTCAAACAGCAACTTGGCCGAGGGCTGCTCGTTGAACAGCCGCACCAGGGCGGTATCGGCCATGGTATCGAGGGCGGTTCTCGCCTCCTCCGGGGTCTTGGGCTCGAGCATGGTGTCGAGCTTCTTGTCGGCGGCGGTCAGCCACTCCTTGCCGGTGGCCGCACTCTCTGCCGTCCAGGCCCCCGCCTTGTTGTAGGCCTCGGCCCCCCAGCTGGACACCGACTCCCAGGTCTCTTTGGAAAAATCGGTGATCCCCTTCCACGCCTCCTTGCTGGTATCGCTCACCGCGGTACCGAGTTCGGAGGCGGCCTCCTTCAGCTTTGCCCAGTCGGCCAGACCGGGGGTTGAGGCCAGCGCCAGTGCCGTGGCTATCACCAGGAATCGAATCTTCATTGTTTCCACCCTCTGTGATGAGTCGAAGGTCACAGTAGCAGATCTGGCGCCTGCCCGTTAAGGGCATCCCCCCGGCGCGGGTCAGACGCTGACGCGCAGGGGCTCAACGAAGCCGTTTACCCTGGCCGTCCACCACCTGCTCGCCATCCTCCTTGGCAAAGGCCCCTTGCTGCGGGTCGGGCAGGATATCGAGCACCACCTCCGACGGGCGGCACAACCGGGTGCCGAGGGGGGTGACCACGATGGGCCGGTTGATGAGGATGGGGTCGGCCAGCATGGCATCGATCAGTTCGTCATCGCTGAAGCGATCTTCTGCCAGCCCCAGCGCCTCGTAGGGGGGCACGTTCTTTCGCAGCAGATCGCGCACCGGCATGCCCATGGCGGCGATCAGGGCCACCAGCTCGTCGCGGGAGGGGGGCGTCTCCAGATAGTGGATGATGGTGGGCTCCACGCCGCTGCTGCGAATCAGCGCGAGGGTGTTGCGGGAGGTGCCGCACTCTGGATTGTGATAGATAGTGATTGCACTCATTTGCCTGTCTCTCATGACTCAAGTGAATAGAAATGGGTTAGTGGCCATCCGTTAGCGCCTTAGTCCCGCCTCGTACCAGGGTTTGCTGGCGTTGACCACGCGCACCACCAGCAGCATGACCGGCACCTCGATGAGCACCCCGACCACGGTGGCGAGCGCCGCGCCCGAATGAAAGCCGAACAGGCTGATGGCGGCGGCCACCGCCAGCTCGAAGAAGTTGGAGGCCCCGATCAGGGCGGAAGGGCAGGCCACCGAGTGCTTCTCCCCCACCTTGCGGTTGAGCCAGTAGGCGAGCCCGGAGTTGAACAGCACCTGGATCAGGATGGGCACCGCCAGGAGGGCGATGACCAGCGGCTGCTCGATGATGGCGTTGCCCTGGAAGGCGAACAGCAGCACCAAGGTGAGCAGCAGGGCCGCCACCGACCAGGGCTGGATGCGGGTCATGACGCCGTCAAAATGGGCCTGCCCCTTTCTCAGCAAGGCCTTGCGCAGCAGCTGGGCGAGGATGACAGGGATGACGATGTAGAGCCCCACCGAGGTGAGCAGGGTATCCCAGGGCACGACTATGCTGGAGACCCCGAGCAGCAGCGCCACCAGCGGAGCAAAGGCAAACACCATGATGAGGTCGTTCACCGCCACCTGCGACAGGGTGAAGTAGGGATCGCCGTTGGTGAGGCGACTCCAGACAAACACCATGGCGGTGCAGGGGGCCGCCGCCAGCAGGATGAGACCCGCCACGTAGCTGTCCAGCTGATCCGCCGGCAGCCAGTCGGCAAACAGCACGCGGATGAAGAGCCAGCCGAGGAAGGCCATGGAGAAGGGCTTGACCAGCCAGTTGATGAAGAGGGTGACCCCAATACCCTTCATGTGGCCCTTCACCTGATGCAGGGCACCAAAATCTATCTTGAGCAGCATGGGGATGATCATCACCCAGATAAGCAGCCCCACCGGCAGGTTGACCCTGGCCACCTCCATGGCGCCGATGGCCTTGAAGAGCTCCGGCAGGCCCTGCCCGAGGCCAATGCCCACCAGGATGCAGAGGGCGACCCAGGCGGTCAGATAACGTTCAAAAAAGCCGATGGCAGGGGCTGCCTTGGCCTCACAGATTGCAGACATGATGACTCCCGGTGCGATCCACGCTCGCACCCCAGGTTGAATAGATGAATGGCACGGCACATGGGCATCGACAGCCCTGGCCCGTTACGACTCGCCGCAGCAGGGCGACGACCCCTCGGCGCGGGAGGCGCTACCGGGCCCGGCGGGCAGCAGGCCGCACGCCTCGGGATGACCGGCGCAGCACTCCTCGGTGAGGTAGGCGATCACCCCCAGCATCAGGGGGATGTTGGCGCGATAGCGCAGAAAGCGCCCCTCCTGCTCCACCGACAGCAACCCGGCGTTGAGCATCCCCTTGAGGTGAAACGAGAGGGTATTGGGGGCGATGTCGAGCTCGCCGGCCAGCTCCCCCGCGACCCGCCCCTCCAGCCCGGCCTTGACCAGCAGCCGCCACACCTCGAGCCGGATGCCGGAAGCCAGCGATTCAAAGACCTTGGTGGCCGTCTCTTTGTTCATGGGTCTCCCCCCTTGGATGCTTCATTTCAACTATACAAGAATTATTGAAATGATCAAAGCGTCACCACCGAGCCGACATCGCGACGGGACGGGCCGCCAGAGGCGCCGCCCCGGCCATATCGTGCCCGCCAGCGGCCTCATGCCAGTCATACGGCTAATATCTGGCCTCTCTTTATAAGGCACTCTTATGACCGTACCCTGGACAATCCTCCCGTTGGCCGCCCCGCCCACCGCGGCGCCCTGCCCCGCCGCAAAGCCGCAATGCCGCAGAGCCCCCCCCCCCGGCGCCGGATGCACCTCAAGGCGATGAAACAAGAGAGGGCCCCAGGGCCCCGCCATCAGATGACGGGGCCTGGGGAATCCGGGAGAAGCCGGGGAGGAGAGAGAGGCGCAATCAGGTGATCACGGGATCCCGATATTGCCGATGGATGGCACAAAACGCCTCCCGGCTTTGCAGCGCCGCCGCGACGCAGACAGGGTCGAACTGGCTGCCGGCATGGGTCTTGAGGTACTCGAAGGCCGTTTCGAGGGGCCAGGCCTGCTTGTAGGGGCGCTCGCTGGTGAGGGCGTCAAACACATCCGCCACCGCGACGATGCGGGCCTCCAGGGGGATCGCCTCCCCCGCCAGTCCTTCCGGGTAGCCCTGACCGTCGAAACGCTCGTGGTGGTAGGCGATGATGTTCTTGAGCATGTCGGTGTGATGGATGCCGTCCAGGCCGAACTCGCGGATCATCAGGGCGATCATCTCCCGCCCCTTGAAGGGGTGGGTCTTCATCACCCCGTACTCCTCGGCCGTGAGCTTGCCCGGCTTGAGCAGGATGGCGTCGGGCACCGCAATCTTGCCGATATCATGCAGCTCGGAGAAGAGGTGAATGAACTCCACCTCCTCGTCACTCAAGGGGTAATGGGCCGCCACCTCCCGGGCGATGAGCCGCGAATAGGCCGACATGCGGTGCAGGTGATTGGCGGTCTCCTCGTCCCGGTAGCGGCTGAACTCCCGCACCGTGGTCAGGGCCCCGTTCAGGGTCTGGATGGAGAAGAACTCCACCGCGATGATGGCCGCCAGGATCTGGGCATAGGCCGCCAGCTCACCGCAAATGGCGCCATCGAAGTAACCGGGCTTTTTGGCATCGCAAAACAGAAAGCCGAACAAGCGACTGTTGAGCAGCAGCGGCTCGGTATAGCTCGACGCGTACCCGGCCGCCAGCACTTTGCGGCTGTGCTCGGAGGGGGAGCCCAGCAGGGAATCCAGGGTATCGAGCACCCTGGGCTGCTGGTGCTCGGCCAGGTAGCGCAGGGAAGGCACCTCGCTCAGCCTGACCTCGTACTGCAACAGCGGCGAGCCCCCGTCCGTGCTGTGGGCAAAGGTCTTGAGCTGGTCCGTCTGCGGGTCGTAGATGGCGATCGCCACCCGGCTCAACTTGTCAAACCGCTGCCTGAGGGTGGCGTGCACGTTCTGCACTTTCTCACCAAATGAACTCTCCATCCCGCACATCCTTCTGATAGGCCTGTTGGGAGTATAGTGACACCCGTTTTGCCCCTCCTGCCAAATGGTGACGGCGCACAGGGATCGTGATCCCGCCCGCACTGGCGACGGCCCCCTCCCTGCCCGTGGTCATGTCACGCCCGCCCCACCCCGCGTCCCCGGACAAAGAGATTGTTCGCTTCCGACGTGTCGGCTGTATAGTTTTTGGTTAGCCATTCCGGTAAAATCCGCGCCCTTGAATAAGAGCCACCTAAGAGTGATTGAGCGATGTCCAACACAAAACAGGCCCCCAAAGTAGGATTCGTCTCCTTGGGTTGCCCCAAAAACCTGGTCGATTCCGAACGCATCCTGACCCAGCTGCGTACCGAAGGGTACGACGTGGTGCCCAGCTATGACGATGCGGAGCTGGTGGTGGTCAACACCTGCGGCTTCATCGACAGCGCGGTACAGGAGTCCCTGGAAGCCATCGGTGAAGCCCTGGCCGAGAACGGCAAGGTGATCGTCACCGGCTGCCTGGGTGCCAAAGAGAACCAGATCCGCGAGATCCACCCCAAGGTGCTCGAGATCACCGGTCCCCACGCCTATGAAGAGGTGCTGGGCCACGTCCACAAATACGTGGAAAAACCCACCCACAACCCCTTCACCAGCCTGGTGCCGGCCCAGGGCGTCAAGCTGACCCCGCGCCACTACGCCTATCTCAAGATTTCCGAAGGCTGCAACCACCGCTGCACCTTCTGCATCATTCCCTCCATGCGCGGGGATCTGGTGAGCCGCCCCATCGGCGAAGTGCTGGCCGAAGCCAAGCGCCTGAAAGAGGCTGGCGTGAAGGAGATCCTGGTGATCTCCCAGGACACCTCCGCCTACGGCGTGGACGTCAAGCACCGCACCGGTTTCTACGACGGCATGCCGGTCAAGACCAGCATGGTGGCCCTGTGCGAAGAGCTGGCCAAGCTCGGTATGTGGGTGCGCCTGCACTACGTCTACCCGTACCCGCACGTGGATGACGTCATCCCCCTGATGCGCGACGGCAAAATCCTCCCCTACCTCGACATCCCGCTGCAGCACGCCAGCCCGCGCATCCTCAAATTGATGAAGCGCCCCGGCTCCGTCGAGCGCACCCTGGAGCGGATCCAGAAGTGGCGCGAGATCTGCCCCGAGATCACCCTGCGCTCCACCTTCATCGTCGGCTTCCCCGGCGAGACCGAAGAAGAGTTCCAGATGCTGCTGGACTTCATCGACAAGGCGGAACTGGACAGGGTTGGCTGCTTCAAATACAGCCCGGTCGAGGGTGCCAAGGCCAACGAGCTGCCGGATCCGGTGCCGGCCGAGGTGCAGGAAGAACGCTTCCAGCGCTTCATGGAGCTGCAACAGCAGGTCTCCATCCGCAAGCTGGCCCGTAAAGTGGGCAAAGAGATGCTGGTGCTGATCGACGAGGTGGACGAAGAGGGCGCCACCGGCCGCTCCGCCGCCGATGCCCCCGAGATCGACGGCCTGGTCTACCTGAACGGCGAGACCGGCCTCAAGCCCGGCGACATGGTCAAGGTCCGCATCGACGAAGCGGACGAGTACGACCTCTGGGCCAGCCTGGTGGAATAATCACGCCACTCCCCCTCAAAGCCAGTCGGTCTCACCGACTGGCTTTTTTAATGTCCGCCGCCCGTCAGGCTCTTGCATGCCCCCCTGTCATCCCCTGTCCCGCCCCTCATCACCGATCTCCCTCCCCTCCCTCTTTTCGCACGCGCCCGTGAACCAGCGCACACTTCTCTCCTGCCACATGAGCCGCTTGTTTCCTGCGCAAAAATAAGCCGTGTCAACGGGGAAAAAACGAGCACGATCCAGCTCACATTATCGTTGTCACAGGGAGTGGCAAGGTGACTTTTTACTTTGTGAGAATTA
The DNA here is from genome assembly GCF_019048585.1 of Aeromonas sp. FDAARGOS 1418. Classification (NCBI taxonomy): domain Bacteria; kingdom Pseudomonadati; phylum Pseudomonadota; class Gammaproteobacteria; order Aeromonadales; family Aeromonadaceae; genus Aeromonas; species Aeromonas sp. FDAARGOS 1418. Next base: position 4,039,635 of record NZ_CP077387.1, read on the forward strand.
ATGCAACTGTATAATTTAAAAGGATTAAAAATACATTTTGACGATAATGACGTGCGCCGTGCAATTTTTACGATATCGACGAAATGAAGAGTTGTTGTTTTCCTGTTAATTCTGCTTTTCTAAGGGCGTTGGACGACACAACTACAAGGGTGCAAAACCTGACCAACAGCGAGGGCCGGTATCCAAGCATGCGATGTCGGTGCTCCATTCCAAAACCATGGAAGACCAATAAGAAAGGAAAAAATATGCTTGCCAAAGTATCCAAAATCGCAACCTCAGTCATGCTGGGAACTCTGCTTGCCGGTGCCACCGGCACAGCCATGGCCGCCGACAACAAGACGGTGCTGACCCTGGTTGCCCAGCAGGAAACCGCATGGGTCAAGAACTTCAACCCCTTCCTGCAAGCGGGTCTGCTCCACACCACCCGTCACTTCATCTATGAGCCGCTGGTGATCTTCAACGATATGCAGGGTGGCAAACCCGTCTATCGTCTGGCTACCCACTACGCCTTCAGCGATGATCTGAAATCCGTCACCTTCGACCTGCGCGAAGGGGTCAAGTGGTCCGATGGTGAAGCCTTCACCGCCGACGACATCCTCTTCTCCTTCAACCTGGTCAAGGCCAACAAGGCGCTGGACGAGCGCTCCATCTGGACCCAGATCAAGGGTGTCGAGAAGCTGGGTGACCACAAGGTCAAATTCGACCTGGCCGAGATCAACACCAACGTGGTGAACGACCTGGTGCTGGTGCCCATCGTGCCGGAGCATCAGTGGAAGTCGGTGAAAGACCCGGTGGCCTTCACCAACGACAAGCCGGTCGGGACCGGTCCCTTCACCGAAGTGGACAACTTCTCCGCCCAGCTCTACACCCAGTGCCGCAACCCGCACTACTGGGACAACGCCAGCCTCTCCATCGACTGCCTGCGCATGCCGCAGATGGCCACCAACGACCAGGTACTGGCCGCCGTGATGAAGGGTGACGTGGACTGGTTCGGCTCCTTCGTGCCGGACATCGAGCGCCTCTACGTCGGCAACGATCCCAAGAACAACAAGTACTGGTTCCCCGCCTCCGGCACAGTGGCGTTCAACGTCAACTTCCAGAGCAAGAACCCGGGCAACCACGAAGCCTTCAACGACATCAACTTCCGCCGCGCCTTCTCCATGGCCATGGACCGCCAGTCCATGGTGGACATCGCGGGCTACGGCTACCCCACCGTCAACGAGTACCCGTCAGGGCTTGGCAAGGCATTCGCCTCCTGGGACAACCCGGACGTCGAGAAGAAGTACGGCAAGTACAACAAGTTCGACCTGGAAGGGGCCAAGGCCCTGCTGAAACAGGCGGGCTACAAGGACTGTGACGGCGACAAGTTCCTCGACACCCCGAGCTGCAAGAAGATCGAGTTCAAGGTGCTGGTACCGAACGGCTGGACCGACTGGGTCAACACCGTCCAGATCGGGGTCGAAGGCCTGCAGGCCCTGGGCCTGAACGCCAAGACCGCCACCCCGGAAGCCACCGTCTGGACCGAGTCCTTGATCACCGGTGACTTCGACGTCGCCCTGCAGGGTTACTTTGCCGGTGCCAACCCGCACAAGTACTTCGAGACCGCCTTCCACTCCCGCAACATGGGTGAGCGCGGCAACCGCTTCGCGGCGCCCCGCTACAAGGATCCCGAGCTCGACAAGCTGATCGACGACTTCACCCAGACCGCCGATGCGGCCAAGCAGAAGGAGATCATGTTCGCCATCCAGGAGCGTGTCGGGGCCAACCAGACCATCATCCCGGTGTTCAACAACCCGACCTGGTACGAATACAGCACCAAGCGCTTCAACGGCTGGTTCAGTGCCGACAACCCGGTCGCCAAGCCGCAGGTTCACCCGGACACTCCGGAGCGTCTGCTGCACGTGCTGTCACTCAAGCCAAACAGCTAATCACCCCGGCCCCCTGCGGGGGGCCCTCTTCCCCGCCATGTCTTCCATCCCCCGCACCTGCCGGGGTTGGGGGAGCTTTGCCCGGCGCGGGGCAGGCTTGCAGTAAAAGGTATCACCATGGGATTTATACTTAGACGCTTCTCCTTCTATCTGGTCGCCTTCCTGGTGGCCGCCACCATCAACTTCCTGCTACCCAGAGCCATGCCGGGGGACCCCGTCTCCGTCATGTTTGCCCGGGCCGGCGCCATGATGGAACCCGCCGCGCTGGAAGCCCTCAAAGCCACCTTCGGTTTCGTGGACGGCCCCATCGGCACCCAGTTTCTCACCTATGTGAAGAGCGTCTTCACCTGGGATCTCGGCACCTCGGTGCGCTACTACCCCCAACCGGTTGCCGACGTCCTCGGCCGCGCCATCGGCTGGACCCTGTTCCTGGTGGGCACCTCCACCATTCTGAGCTTCTCCATCGGCTCCATCGTCGGCATCTTCGCCGCCTGGTACCGGGGCGGACGCATGGACAGCATCCTCTCCCCGCTCACTCTGGTGATGCAGGCCATCCCCCCCGTGGTGGTCTCCCTGCTCGCCCTCTTCCTGTTCGGAGTGAGCCTCGGCTGGCTGCCCATCGGCTACGCCTACAGCCCCGAGATCCCCGCCGATTTTGGCTGGGAACACATCAAGAGCATCCTGCTGCACGCCATCATGCCGGTGGGCACCCTGGCCGCGGTGCAGGTAGGGGGTTTTCTCATCACCATGCGCAACAACATGATCAACCTCCTGGGAGAGGACTACATCACCATGGCCAAGGCCAAGGGGCTCTCCAGCAACCGGGTGATCTTCAACTACGGCGCCCGCAACGCCGTGCTGCCCAGCGTCACTGCCCTCTCCATGGCGCTCGGTTTCGTCATCGGCGGATCCCTCATCACCGAGGTGATCTTCAACTACCCCGGCCTGGGATTGACCCTCTATCAGGGCATCCTGGCCCGTGACTACCCCCTTATCCAGGGGCAACTGCTCATCATGACCATCACCATGCTCAGCTTCAATTTCCTGGCGGACGTGCTCTACGTCTTCCTGGATCCCCGTCTGCGTACAGGAGGCAAATAAGATGCGTATGCCGACCATTCTCAAGATCCTGCTGGGCAACAAGAAGGCCGCCTTCGGCCTCGCCATCGTGGTCACCTTCGTGCTGATGGCCCTGTTCGCCCCGCTGCTCGCCAGCAACGAACCCACCAAGCGGGTCGCCCGCCCCCACCAGCCCCCCAGCGTGGAGCTGGTGATGGGTTCCAACCGCATGGGCCACGATCTCTGGGCCCAGTTCACCAACGGCGCCCGCATCTCCCTGATGGTGGGCTTCGGGGCAGGCCTGCTGGTGTGCGCCCTGGCCATCACGGTGGGCATCACCGCCGGCTACTTCGGCGGCGTGGTGGACGAGTGCCTCACCTTCCTGATGAACGTGGTGCTGGTGATCCCGAACCTCCCCCTGTTGCTGGTGCTGGCAAGCTTCATCGGAGAGGCCTCCCCCATGGTGATCGCCCTCATCATAGGGTTGACCTCCTGGGCCTATGGCGCCCGGGTCATCCGCGCCCAGACCCTGGCCCTGCGGGAGAAGGAGTTCGTCATCGCCGCCGAGGTGCTGGGTGAACCGGCCTGGCGCATCATCCTGGTGGAGATACTGCCGAACCTCATCTCCATCATCGGGGTGAGCTTCATCGGGTCCATCATCTACGCCATCGTCACCGAGGCGACCCTGGAGTTCCTGGGGCTCGGCGATCCGACCGTGGTGAGCTGGGGCATCATGCTCTACAACGCCCAGACCTCGAGCGCCATCCTGGTGGGCGCCTGGTGGGAGATCCTGGCCCCCTGCTTCGCCATCGCCACCCTGGGGGCGGGTCTGGCCATGCTCAACTTCGCCATCGACGAAATCGCCAACCCGCAGCTTCGTTCCCACAAGGGCCTGCGTCGCTGGAAGCAGCTTGCCACTCCCATCACAGCTCAGGAGAAGACAGCATGAAGCCGCAACAACCCCTGCTGTCGGTGCGCCAGCTCTGCGTCGACTACATCACCGAGAGCGGCGACGTGCGCGCCGTCAATTCGGTCAGTTTTGACATCATGCCGGGTGAGGTGTTCGGCCTCGCCGGCGAGTCCGGCTGCGGCAAGTCCACGGTCGCCTTCTCGGTGGCCAGGCTGCACAAGCCGCCCGCCTACATCAGCGGCGGCGAGATCCTGTTCAAGGGAGAGAACATCCTCGGCTTCGACGACGAGCGACTGCGCAGCTACCGCTGGCGCCAGGCGAGCGTGGTGTTCCAGTCCGCCATGAATGCGCTCAACCCCGTGCTGCGCATGGAGGAGCAGTTCTGCGACGTGCTCTTGGCCCACAACCCCGGCATGACCCGCTATGAGGCGATCAAGCGCGCCCAGGAGCTGCTGGAGATCGTCGACATCCACCCGAGCCGGCTCAAGGACTACCCGCACCAGTTCTCCGGCGGCATGCGCCAGCGGCTGGTGATCGCCATCGCCATGGCCCTCAACCCCGAGCTGCTCATCATGGACGAGCCCACCACGGCGCTCGACGTGGTGGTGCAGCGGGAGATCCTGCAGAAGGTCTATGCCCTGAAAGAGAAGTTCAACTTCTCCATCCTCTTCATTACCCATGACCTCTCCTTGATGGTCGAGTTCTGCGATCGCATCGGCATCATGTACGCGGGAGAGCTGGTGGAGGTGGCGCCGGCCAAGGCGATCCTGACCGCGCCCCTGCACCCCTACACCCGGGGCCTTGGCAACTCCTTCCCCCCCCTGCACGGGCCCAAGACCGTGCTGGAGGGGATCCCTGGCAGCCCACTCAATCTGCTGGAGGTGCCGGTGGGCTGCCGCTTCCAGGCACGCTGCGCCAAGGTGCACGAGCGCTGCCGCCAGGAATATACCCGGCTGGCCGAGATCCGGCCCGGCCAACAGGCTGCCTGTCACCTTCATGAGGCAGCAGAGGAACAACCGGATCTTCCGATCCATCTGGACAAGGCCGCTGGCTGTTAAGGATGTCTGTCATGCAAATCGCCCAAACCGACGCGCCCATCATCGAGGTCCAGCACCTCTACAAGGACTTCGCCGTCAACTCCAACGCCATCAAGAGCGGCAAGATGCGGGCGCTGTCCGACATCACCTTCAACCTGCACCGGGGCCGCGCCCTGGCAGTGGTGGGGGAATCCGGCTCCGGCAAGAGCACCATCGCCAAGATCATTGCCAAGATGTACAAGCTCTCCAACGGCCGCATCCTCTACCGTGGCCGCGACCTCGAGGAGTTCAACAAGGGCACCGCCCTGCTGGACTATCGCCAGAGCGTGCAGATGGTGTGGCAGGATCCGTTCGGTTCACTGAATCCGACCCACACCATCTACCACCACATCGCCCGCCCCCTGCTGCTGCACAGCAAGGTGAGTGACAAGCGGGATCTACCCGACATGGTCTATGGCCTCCTTGAAAAGGTGGGGCTGACTCCCGCCAAGGCGACCGCGGCCAAGTACCCGCACCAGCTCTCCGGCGGCCAGCGCCAGCGGGTCAACATCGCCCGCAACCTGGCGGTGGAGGCGGAAGTGGTGCTGGCGGACGAGCCCACCTCCATGCTCGACGTCTCCATTCGCATCGGCATCCTCAACCTGATGGAGCAGATGAAGAACGAGCTCGGCGTCTCCATGCTCTACATCACCCACGACATCGCCACCGCCCGCTACGTGGCGGAAGATCTGGCGGTGATGTACGTGGGTCACATGGTGGAGTGGGGAGAGGTGGACGAGATCCTGCACCACCCCCAGCACCCCTACACCCAGTTGCTCATCTCGGCGGTGCCGGATCCCGAGAAGAGCATCCACGCCGAGCTGGAGGGAGGCCGCAAGGGGGAGATCCCGCTCTGGACCCCGGAATCCCGTGGCTGCCCCTTTGCCGGGCGCTGCCATCAGGCCATGCCCCGCTGCAAGGAGAGCCTGCCCCCGGTGACCCGGCTCGCCGACAACCACTTCGTGCGCTGCTACCTCCACGAACAGGGGTAAGCAGGCCCGCGGCCGGGCACCGTCGCCCGGCCATGCCTCGCGTCGGGGCCGCAAGGCCCCGCAATGAGCCTCGCCCGCCAGGGGCGAGCCTTCGGAGTAAGACCTTGATGGAACTTTTGATCAACCAGGTGGGTTACGAATGTGACGGGGAGAAGAGCGCCCTGCTGCAGTGCGGCGCCGACCTCGATATCCGCGGCCACGTCAGGTTGCTGCGCCAGCAGGACGACCACCTCCTGCTGGAAACGCCGCTGGTGGCGGCGGGAAGTGTCCCCGGCTGGCAGGGGCGCCACTACTGGCGGGCCGATTTCTCCGCCTTCACCGAGCCCGGCCACTACCGACTGGAGGCCGTCGTGACTACGGGAGCGCAGGAGCGCCTGGTGCGCTCCACCCCCTTTGCCATCGGCCGGGGGCTGCTGGCACGCCGCTGCCTCTCCGATGTCATCCACTACTTCAAGGGACAACGCGCCAGCGGCACCTTCGACCGGGCGGACCGCAGGGCACGCCTGTTTGGCACCGATCAGCGCCGGGACGTACATGGCGGCTGGTTCGACGCCAGCGGCGACATGAGCAAGTACCTGAGTCACCTCTCCTACGCCAACTACCTCAATCCCCAGCAGACCCCCATGGTGGTCTGGTCCCTGCTCAAGTGCCGGGAACTCCTGGCGACACGTCGCGACATCGATGGGATGAACCTGTGCAAACGGCTCAATGACGAGGGGCTGCACGGGGCGGATTTTCTCTGCCGGATGCAGGACGAGAGCGGCTTTTTCTACATGACCCTGTTCGACAAGTGGAGCAAGGATCCCGAGCAGCGGGAGCTGTGCGCCTATGCGACCCAGCAGGGGATCAAGTCCGCCCGCTGGCAGGCGGGCTTTCGCCAGGGGGGTGGCATGGCCATCGCCGCCCTGGCCCGCGCCGCCCGGGAACCGAGTGGCGGCGACCTTGACACAAGCCAGTACGCCGACGCGGCCAGACGCGGCTACCTGCACCTGCGCGAGCACAACCTCGCCTACCTGGACGACGGGGTCGAGAACATCATCGACGACTACTGCGCCCTGCTGGCGGCGGTCGAGCTCACCAGAACGCTGGGCGCCGAGTGGCTCGCCGAGGCACGGGATCGGGCCGGCCGGCTGTGCGCCCGCCAGCGCGCCCACCCCGATCTCGGCCACCATTGGGCCGCCAACGACGATGGCTCTCGCCCCTACTACCACGCCGCCGAGGCGGGCCTGCCGGTGCTGGCGCTGCTGGAGTATCTCGCCATCGAGCCGGATCCGGCGCGCCAGTGGGCGGCCAGGACCGTCGCCGAGCAGGCCCTGGCGGCCGAGCTGGCCCTCGCGGCCCGGGCAGGCAATCCCTTCGCTCTCGCCCGCCAGTATGTGAAAGGGGTCGATGAGGCGCCCCGGGTGAGCTTTTTCATGCCCCACCACAACGAATCCGGTTACTGGTGGCAAGGGGAGAACGCTCGCCTCGCGTCGCTCGCCACCATGGCGTTTGCTGCCGCACAGCACCTGCCCGGGCAGAGCGCACTGCTGCGCACCTTCGGCCAGCAGCAGCTCGACTGGATCCTGGGGAGAAACCCCTTCAACACCTGCATGCTGGCGGGTCAGGGCATCAACAACCCGGAATACACCGCCGGCTACCCCAATGCACAGGGGGGGATCTGCAACGGCATCACCGCCGGCTTCGATGACGAAAATGACGTGGCCTTTATTCCAGAGGCGTACAAGGATCGGCTGGATCAGAACTGGCGCTGGGGGGAGCAATGGATCCCGCACGCCGCCTGGTTCGCCCTGGCCATCACCTGGCAGAGCGCACAAGGAGGCCACCATGATTGAGAGCGGTTCACACATCACTGGCACCGGGGAGAGCCCTGGATCCTCCATACCGCCAGCCAGGTTTACCCTGGCCGTCACCTGGCAAAGCGCGCAGGGAGGCCCCCATGATTGAGTTCTGGGTCGGGGTGGATGGCGGCGGCACCCACACCCGGGCCCGCATTCGCAACAACGCAGGCAAGCTGCTCGGCGAGGGGCGCGCCGCCGGCTCCAATTTGGAGCTGGGCATCGCCCTCGCCCACGGCCATGTGCTGGCTGCCATCGATCAGGCCCGCATCGAAGCGGGTCTGCCCAGAGAGAGCGAACAGCGGATGGGAGTCGGGCTCGCACTCGCCTCCGCCGAGCTCGCCGACTGCTACCACGCCATGCTGACCATGCCCTTCCCGTTTGCGCGGGTGAAGCTCACCTCCGATGCCTTTGGTGCCTGCCTCGGCGCCTTCGACGGCCAGGAGGGGGCCATCCTGATCGCGGGCACCGGCTCGGCGGGACTCATCTACCGGGAGGGGCGCCTTCGCACCTGCTCGGGTCGCGGCTTCCCCGTCTCGGATCTCGGCAGCGGCGCCTGGCTGGGGCTGCGCGCCATCCAGCAGTCCCTGCTCTGCCACGACGGCATCCTGCCCCCCAGCACCCTGGCGGTGCGCCTGATGGATCACTTCAGGCGGGATCAGGCCGAGGTAGTGCGCTGGGCTGCGCGCGCCATACCGGCCGACTATGGCCGCTTCGCCCCCTGGGTATTCGATGCCGCGAGCGACGGGGACGAGCTCGCCACCGCCCTGCTGGATGAGACCTGTGCCCAGCTCGGCATGCTGCTGGAGGGCATGACCCAGCTCGGGGCAGACCGGATCGCCCTGCTGGGCGGCATCGGCACGCGCCTCGCCCCCCGTCTGGGCCACTTCCATCTGGTCGCCCCCAAGCGCGACGCGCTGGAGGGGGCCATCCTGTTTGCCAGGACGGAGGCGCTGCCATGTCTGCATCCCTGAGCCTGGTCGGGCCGACAACACCTGCGGGACAGGCTCCCGTTTCCTTCACCCCATCAGAGGAATTCCCATGTCCGCACCCCTGATCCACACCCGGGTCGATCACCGTGACGGTGACGATGTCTGGTTTCGCTTCACCCTGAGCCAACTGCCAGCAGCCCCCTGGAAACTCCACTTCTGCCTCGCCCGCCAGATCGATCCCCACTCGATCGAAGGGGGCACCCTGGAGCGCCAGAGCGGCAGTTACAAGGTCATGGTGCCCCACGAGGGGGTGAGCGAGCTGCGCTTCTGTTGTCGCAACACCCCGCTCAAGCATGACTCCGATATGCCCAAGGGTTTCTTCCTGAGCCTGGAGAGCAAGGGACAGCTGCAACCCCTGGTGCTGGAGGGGGAAGACCTTGGCCTGACCAACCCGCCCTCCCCGGGCCCCGACCTGCCACAGGTGGAGGCCGTCAACGGCCTCGTGCCCCAACCCGCCCACCTGATTTATACAGAAGGCAACTTCCGGCTGGCCGAGCGGGCCCACGTCGACGGCCCCGTTCCCCTCGCCTCCCTGCTAGCCCATTTCAACGAGCTGACAGGCCTGGCCCTGACCCAGGATCACGATGCGGAGATCCACCTCGTCGAGGCGACACTTCCCCCCGAGGGGTATGAGCTCACCATCACCCCTGAGGAGATCGTCATCCGGGCCGCCGGCGAGGCGGGCTGGCGACACGGGCTGGTGAGCCTGGCCCAGTGGGCGCTGCAACACGGAGAGAGCCTGCCCTGCCTGACGGTGCGGGATGCACCGCGCTTCGGTTTTCGCGGCATCTTCCTCGACTGTGCCCGCCACTTCCACTCCATCGCCACCCTCAAGCGCCTGCTCAAGCAGATGAGCCTCTACAAGTTCAACCGCTTCCACTGGCACCTCACCGATGACGAGGGGTGGCGCCTGGAGATCAAGGCCTTCCCCCAGCTGACCGCCGTGGGAGCCTGGCGCGGCCATGGCCTGGCGGTGGGGCCCCAGCTGAGCGGCGGCCCCGACCCTTATGGCGGTTACTACACCCAGAGCGAGGTGCGCGAGCTGGTCACCTACGCCGCCGGGCTTGGCATCACCATCATTCCGGAAATAGACATCCCGGGGCACTGTCACGCCGCCATCAAGGCGCTACCCGAGCTGCTGGTGGAAGAGGCAGACCACTCCCGCTACCTCTCGGTGCAATATTTCGACGACAACGTGCTTAACCCGGCACTGCCCGGCACCTACCGGTTCCTGGACGCCGTGATGGACGAGGTGTGCGATCTCTTCCCCGGGAGTCAGGTTCACATGGGGGGGGACGAAGTGCCCACCGGCGTCTGGACCGACAGTCCCGCCTGCCAGCAACTGATGGCCGAGCAAGGGTATCAGGATTGCCGCGAGCTGCAGGGCCACCTGCTGCGCCACTGCCAGCAGTACCTGGCCAGCAAGGGCAAGCAGATGCTGGGGTGGGAGGAGATACTTCACGGTGACAAGGTGAGCCGGGAGGCCACCGTCTTCGCTTGGACCAGCTTCCAGGCCGGCCTGGATGCCGCCGCATCCGGTTACCCCGTGGTGATGGCGCCTGCCCAGCACCTCTATCTGGATCTCGCCTGGAGTCAGGACATCCATGAGCCGGGACTCTACTGGGCGGGTACCCTCAACCTGGCGCAGGTGCATGCATGCGATCCTGCCCCGGCCGATTTCCATGCCAACGATAACATCCTGGGGGTGCTGAGCCCCTTGTGGTCGGAACTGATCACCTCTCGCGATCGTCTCGACTACATGTTGTTCCCGCGCATGCTGGCCACGGCAGAGGTGGCCTGGAGCACTCCCGCCCGCAAGGTGTGGGAGCACTTCGTCGCCCGTCTGCCCGGCCAGCTGCACATCCTCGACCAGTTGCAAGTGCGTTACCGGGTGCCACAGAGGTAGTGTTATCTTTTTCTTTTCGGCGACCTTTTGGTCGCCGTTTTTTTACCCACCGACAACAAAAACCCAACCTAGCCCCTACTTTTCATCTGCCTTTGTTGGCAAAATAAGGCCCCCGATGAAACCAGACAGGGGATGCATCTCCCTGCGGTTCCGCCACAATAACAATCAGCAAACAGATCGGAGCTTACCCTTATGGCCCGCAAACACGCCCAGGTCGTGGACAGTGAAGTGGAATTTCCCGCCGACGTGCAACTCGTCTCCACCACGGATCTGCGCGGCGTCATTACCTACGCCAACCCCGCCTTCTGCCGCATCGCCGGTTACCAGGTCGATGAACTGGTCGGCCACAACCACAACCTGGTTCGCCACCCCGACATGCCCAAGGCCGCCTTCGCCGACCTCTGGGATCGCCTCAAGGAGGGCAACCCCTGGCGGGGAGTGGTGAAAAACCGCTGCAAGGATGGCCGCTATTACTGGGTCGACGCCTACGTCACCCCCATCTACGAGCACGGCAAGATAAGCGGCTACCAGTCGGTGCGCTGCAAGCCCGACCCCCAGCTCAAGCAGGCTGCCGCCCAGGCCTATCGGACCCTGCTTTCGGCCGAGCAACGGGGCACCCCGGCCCGCCCCTCGCTGCGCCGTTTCAGGCCGCTGATGCTCGGCCTGCCGCTGCTGGCGCTGCTGGTCTGGGCCGCCCTCACCCAGGGCCCCCTCACCGCGCTGCTGATGCTGCTTCCCCCCCTCGCCATTGCGGGCGCCTACTGGCGCGAGCTCATCGCCCTGCCCCGCTATCTCAGGCAGCTCGGTCAGCAATATGACAGCCTGACCCGGCTGGTCTATTCGGGGGATGCACCGGGTGCCATCGCCGATTTTCACCTGAAGATGCTGCAGGCCCGGATCCGCACCGTGCTGGGGCGGGTCGACGATGCCACCCATCCGCTTCAGGCCCTGGCAACCGATCTGCAGGACTCCTCACACCGCGCCTTCCTCGACATCAACGAGCAGGATGCCCAGACCCAGCAGATGGCGGCCGCCATGACCCAGATGGCAAGCACCGCCCACGAAATCGCCCGCAACATCCAGGACACCAACGGCCAGGTGACCGAGGCACGCAGCAGTTGCCAGAGCACGGTGGAACAGCTGGACCAGACCCAGCAGCAGATGACCAGGCTGGCCAGCCAGGCGGAGCAGGCCTTCCACTCCGCGGTGGAGCTCGCCAGCGAGTCGGAGCGCATTGGCAGCGTGATGGGTGAAATCCAGGGCATCGCCGAGCAGACCAACCTGCTGGCCCTCAACGCCGCCATCGAGGCCGCCCGTGCCGGCGAGCAGGGGCGCGGCTTTGCAGTGGTGGCGGACGAGGTGCGCACCCTGTCGACCCGTACCCACAAGGCGACCGAGCAGATCCAGGGCAGCATCAGCCAGATCCAGCACACCCTGGAGCGCTGGCAGGGCATGATGCAGGACAACCTGGCCCAGACCCGGGAATGCGTCGAGATGACCCGCCAGGGATCAGGCAACCTGCACCTGGTGCTGGGTGAAATCGATCAGGTGACCGAATTCTCCACCCAGATCGCCGCCGCCGCGGAGCAGCAGCAGGTGGTGGTGGAGGAGATCAGCCGCAACATCCACCAGATCTCCGAATACTCCCGCGCCAACAGCCAGAAGATCCAGGCGGTGGACGACTCCAGCCAGGAGCTGCTCAGGCGGGCCCGCGAGCTCAGGGGACTGAGCCAGACCTTCGGCTGACAGATTGCAAGCCCCATGACAGAAGCGCCACAATGGCGCTTCTGCTGTTTTTGACGAGCCATCATCATGAGAACGAACGCGCCCCCCCTGGACAAGACGGCCCGCATCGAGGCGATCCTGGCCCTGATCCCCCCCGGCCGCGTGGTGAGCTACGGCCAGGTGGCGGATCTCGCGGGCCTGCCCGGACGAGCACGACTGGTGGGCAAGGTGTTGCGGGAAACCGACAAGGTGCTGCCCTGGCATCGGGTGCTGGGGGCGGCAGGCACCATTTCGCTGCCAAAAGGATCCGCAGGCTTTGACAAGCAAGCGGGGCTGCTGCAGGAGGAGGGGGTGCCCGTGATTGGCGGGCGGGTCAGGATGCGGGAGTGGCAGTGGCAGCCCGACCTGGCCGAGCTGCTCTTTCTGGTTCCCTTCTGACGAGGCTGGCACGTCCCGAAGGGATGGGCGTTCTTGCAACAAAGGGAGGGCCTCTGTGGTCGCCCTCCGTCACGTTCTCTTCCCTAGTCGCCGGCAATGGGTCCCAGAATGTCATCGCTGCGCACCTGTACCGGGATGGTCTCATCCTCCCGTTGCAAGAGCACCAGCAGACTCTGTCTGTCCACCTCCAGCACATAGGCTGTCCCTTCACGGGTCAGGCAGGTCATGCCCGGCCGTATTTCATGTATCTCCATGACAACTCCCTGTCTTGCGCTGCCATCCATGCAGCCATTCCAGTATATCGCCATCCACCAACAAAGAAGCCCCTCGCAAGGGGCCTCTTTCATCATGCTGTGAGCGGCGTCGCCATCAGGCTTTCTTCGCCTTGGGCAGGCTCTCCTGCCATTTTCCGTTGTCGTAATGGGCTGTCCAGCCGGTCGCCTTGCCGTTGACCTCGGTCATCACGTACTGCTCCTTGGTCTTGCGGCTGAAGCGCACCACGGAGGCGTTTCCGTCAGGATCTGACGCCGGGGCGTCCGCCAGGTACTGGTGCTTGGGGGAGAGGCGATCGCGGAAGCGCTTGAGCTCCTCCACCAGGGGCGCACGGGTCTCGCGGGATTTGGGGAAGTTGCTGGCGGCCAGGAAGAGGCCGGCGGCGCCATCCCGCAGCACGAAGTGGGCGTCGGACTGGGTGCATTTCAGCTCGGGCAGGGGTACCGGATCCTCTTTCGGCGGTGCAATATCGCCATTTTTCAGGATCTTGCGGGTGTTCTTGCAGCTCTCGTTGGTGCAACCCATGTATTTGCCGAAACGGCCGTTCTTGAGCTGCATCTCGGAGCCGCAGCGATCGCACTCGATGCTCGGCCCTTCGTAGCCCTTGAGCTTGAACTGCCCCTGCTCCACCTCGTAGCCATCGCAATCCGGGTTGCGACCGCAGACGTGCAGCTTGCGGCTGTCGTCGATGATGTAGGCGTCCATGGCGGTGCCGCAGATCCCGCAACGATGCTTGGCACGCAGGGCATCGGTTTCCGCCTCGTCCCCGTCGGTGGCGGAGACGAACTCGTCCGCACTGACCAGGTTGATGGTCTTCTTGCAGCGCTCCTTGGGCGGCAGGGCATAGCCGGAGCAGCCGAGGAAGACGCCGGTGGTGGCGGTACGGATACCCATCTTGCGGCCACAATCCGGGCAGTCGATATCGGTCAGCACCATCTGGTTGGCACGCATGCCTCCCTCTTCATGGGGCTTGTCGGCCTGCTCCAGCTCCTGGGTGAACTCGGCGTAGAAGGCGTCGAGCACCTTCTTCCACTCCAGGCTCCCCTCGGCGATGCCGTCGAGCTTGTCTTCCATCTTGGCGGTGAACTCGTAGTTCATCAGCTCGACGAAGTTCTCCACCAGGCGGTCGGTGACGATCTCCCCCATCTTCTCGGCGAAGAAGCGGCGGCTCTCGACCCGCACATACCCACGGTCGACGATGGTGGAGATGATGGAGGCGTAAGTGGACGGACGGCCGATGCCGCGCTTTTCCAGCTCGCGTACTAGGGCCGCTTCGGTGAAGCGGGCGGGCGGCTTGGTGAAGTGCTGGCGCGGATCCAGCTTGACCAGTTTCAGCACCTCGCCGACGGTCACCGCCGGCAGCTGGCTGTCTTCACCCTTGCGGCCCATGGGCGGCAGGGCCTTGGTCCAGCCGGCGAAGCGCAGGGTGCGACCGCGCGCCTTGAGCTCGAACTCTCCTGCCTTGACGGTCAGGGTGGAGGAGTCGTACTGGGCCGGGGTCATCTGGCAGGCGACAAATTGGCGCCAGATGAGGTCATAGAGCCGCATGGCATCGGGCTCCATCCCTTCCAGCATCTCGGCAGTCACCTGGACGCTGGAGGGGCGGATCGCCTCGTGGGCCTCCTGGGCATTGGCCTTGGCGCCGTAGAGGTTCGGCTCGCTCGGCAGGTAGGCGGCACCATACTGCTCGCCGATGTATTCCCGCACCGCGTCCACCGCCTCTTTGCTGAGGTTGGTGGAGTCGGTACGCATATAGGTGATGTAACCCGCTTCATAGAGACGCTGGGCCATCATCATGGTCTTCTTGACCCCGAAGCTCAGACGAGTAGAAGCCGCCTGCTGCAGGGTGGAGGTGATGAAGGGGGCGGACGGCTTGGAGCCGGTCGGCTTGTCTTCCCGGTTGACCACCTTGTAGTCGACCCCTTCCAGGGCCGCCACGGCGGCGAAGGTCTCGGCCTGGGTCACCGGCTTGAAGTCGGCACCGTTGCGGCTGACCACCTCCATGCGCAGCTCACTCTTCTCGGCGGTGAGCAGGTCGGCGTTGAGATCCCAGAACTCCACCGGCACGAACGCCTTGATCTCGCGCTCCTTGTCGACGATAAGGCGCACCGCGACAGATTGCACCCGACCGGCGGAGAGGCCGCGGGCCAGCTTCTTCCACAAGAGCGGGGAGACCATGTAGCCCACAACCCGGTCGAGGAAACGACGGGCCTGCTGGGCGTTGACACGATGAATGTTCAGCTCGGACGGCTGGGCGAACGCCTCCTGGATGGCGCTCTTGGTGATCTCGTTGAACACCACGCGCTTGTAGCGGCTGTCGTCGCCACCGATGATCTCGCGCAGATGCCAGGCGATCGCTTCCCCCTCTCTATCCAAGTCGGTTGCGAGATAGATGGTGTCGGCCTTGGCGGCCAGACTTTGCAACTCGCTGACCACTTTTTCCTTGCCGGGCAAAATCTGGTAGTTGGCCTGCCAGCCTGCGGTCGGGTTGATGCCCATCCTTGAGAACAGGGCGTTGCGATCCTTGGCCGCCTTCTCGGATTCGCTGAGCTTGATGCCGCGAATGACAGGTTTTTTGGGCTCGGTGCTGGCGCTGCCGCTGGTCGGCAGATCGCGCACGTGGCCTACGCTGGATTTCACCACGTAGTCCTTGCCCAAATATTTGTTGATGGTCTTGGCCTTGGCCGGAGACTCCACGATGACCAGTGATTTGCCCATGCTGTAACTATTATCCTCATTGCACCCGACGGGGTTGGCGTGCGGTTTTGTGGGGCTGTATAAGAGATTTGACGGGAAAAAGCAATCTTGCGGGTCAATTTGCCCGACAGCCCGAACCGCCCTGCTTCTTTATTTATTAATGCGAAGCCGGGGCGCGGGAAGCAACCGCTTTTTTGTTTTTATGCTATATCCCCCCCTTTTTTAGATTGGAAATGACATATCCAGCCACCCTTGTGACATAAAAACCCATTCTGGTTATCAGCTTGTTACAAAGGATGAAATCTCTTTATAATGGCCGCACACCGCAGCTTTGTGCGCGGAAGGAACCGCTCCCCATATAAAAATCGAAAGGATGTGATCATGAAGCACTTCGAGGTCAACTTCGACGGCCTGGTCGGCCCCACCCACAACTATGCCGGCCTCTCCTATGGCAACGTCGCCTCCCAGAGCAACGCCAAAGAGGCCTCCAACCCCAAGGAAGCGGCCAAGCAGGGGCTGCGCAAGATGAAGGCGCTGACCGACCTCGGCATGGTGCAGGGCGTGCTGGCGCCACAGGAGAGACCGGATCTCGCGACCCTGCGCCGCCTGGGCTTCACCGGCAACGACGCCAGCGTCCTGGCCCAGGCTGCCAGACAGGCCCCCGCCGTGCTGGCCGCCTGCTACTCGGCCTCCAGCATGTGGACTGCCAACGCCGCCACCGTCTCCCCGAGCGCCGACACCCAGGATGGCCGCATTCACTTCACCCCCGCCAACCTGACCAACAAGTTCCACCGCTCCCTGGAGCCCGAGGTGACCGGGCGCATCCTGCGGGCCGTGTTCAACAACGATCGCCACTTCTATCACCACCAGCATCTGCCGGAGAACGACCACTTCGGTGACGAAGGCGCCGCCAACCACACCCGGCTGTGCCGCGCCTATGGCGAAGCGGGGGTCGAGCTGTTCGTCTATGGCCGCAGCGCCTTCGACGTCTCCCAGCCGGCACCCAAACGCTACCCGGCCCGCCAGACCCTGGAAGCGAGCCAGGCCATCGCCCGCCTGCACGGTCTGGGGGATGAGAGCGCCGTCTTTATCCAGCAGAACCCGGACGTGATCGATCAGGGGGTGTTCCACAACGACGTCATCGCGGTGGGCAACCAGAACGTGCTCTTCTTCCACCAGCAGGCGTTCCTCAACACCGCCTCGGCGCTGGCCGAGGTGCGCACCAAGTTCGGCGACGGCGAGCTGCACTTCATCGAGGTGCCGACTGCCGAGGTGTCGGTGCAGGATGCGGTGAAGTCCTATCTGTTCAACACCCAGATCCTCACCCTGCCATCCGGCGAGATGGCGATCATCGCCCCCACCGAATGTCGCGACAACCCGGCGGTGTCGGCCTATCTGGCCAAGCTGGTGACCCTGGGGACCCCGATCAAGGGGGTGCACTACATGGACGTGAAACAGAGCATGAGAAACGGCGGTGGCCCCGCCTGCCTGCGGCTGCGGGTGGCCATGAACGACACCGAGCTGGCCGCCGTCAACCCGGCCTGTCTCATCACCGACAGCCAGTTTGCCCGCCTCGATGGCTGGGTCGATCGCCACTACCGCGACAGCCTGGCGCTGGACGATCTGCGCGACCCGTCCCTGGTGCTGGAGACCCGCACCGCCCTGGACGAGCTGACCCAGATCCTGAAACTGGGTTCCGTCTACCCCTTCCAACGCTGAGGTGCGCCATCGGCCTGCAGAGCCGACGCAATAAAAAAAGAGAGCCGGGCAATGCCCGGCTCTCTTTTTAGTCCTTTGCACTGAGCTATAAAACCTGTTCACGAGCTGTAGCGAGAGATCGTCAGCAAGGTGAAGAGCAGCGCAGGAAGCGGAGTGTGTAGATACACATGAGGATTCCGAGCAGCACATGAGCCTTGATCACGACCTCGCAGTAAGCTCGAAACAGGTTCTCAGCGCCAGGGGCTCTGCTGCCACAGGCGGCCGAGGGCCCCCTCCAGCCCCAGTGCCGCCTGCTTGCCAAGCTTCTGGGTCAGGCTCCTGGGTTTGCTGTAGCGGATGCCGACCACCTTGTGATGGCTGGCCTGGGCCAGCAGGTAGTCATCGCTGGTGCAAAGCGCATCCACCAGACCGAGCTGCTTGGCCTGGCTCGCCAGCCAATGCTCGCCGGTGGTCACCTTGTCGATGTCGAGACCGGGTCTGTGCTCGGCCACGAAGGCCTTGAACTGCTCGTGGATGGCCCCCAGCTCCTCGCGAAACTTCTCCCGCCCCAGATCGTCATTCTCGCCGAACATGGTGATGGTGCGCTTGTACTGGCCTGCGGTGTGCATCTCGAATTCGATGTCGTGCTTCTTGAGCAGCTTGTTGAAGTTCGGCATCTGGGCAATGACACCGATGGATCCGACGATGGCGAACGGCGCCGCCAGGATCTTGTCCGCGACGCAGGCCATCATGTAGCCACCGCTCGCCGCCACCTTGTCGATGGCCACGGTCAGCGTGATGTCCTTGTCCCGCAGCCGCTGCAACTGGGAGGCGGCCAGGCCGTAGCCATGCACCACGCCGCCGCCGGATTCGAGGCGCAGCAGCACTTCGTCCCCGGGCCGGGCCACGCCTATCACGGCACTCACCTCTTCCCGCAGGGAGGCCACTTCCTTGGCATCCATGCTGCCGTTGAAGTCGATGACGAACAGCCGGCTGCGCTCATCCTCCCCCTTGGCTTTGGCCTTGTGCTCGGCCTTGCGGGTCTTCTCCATCTGCTTGCGCTCGGCCTTGCCCGCCAGGGCTGCCTGCAGTTGATGGCGCCCCTGCTCCAGCTCGCCGGAGAGATCGGTCACCACCAGCTCCCCCTTGCGGGATTTGGGCTGGCGGCTGCTCGCCACCATCAGGATGACGGCGCCGATGGCCAGCAGGAAGGTGAGGGTCTTGGCCAGAAACAGGCCGTATTCGGTCAAAAATGCCACTTGATGCTCCGCTCAATGTCCGGTTTTTTCACATAGTAAGGAGTTTGCCCCCCTCGCGCAAAAACTCTGCCACCTCCCGTGCCAAGGGCGGAGGGATCGATGCTATCGCCCTGTTTTATTCACATTTTTGCCGTCTCATACTGGTCAACTGCCGGGCCGGATCAGTACACTTGCCCACTCGATTCGTTGCGCCAAGCCGCCAGGCATTGTTAACAGGAGTCCACATGCTCGACTATCAGGCCCCCCGTGATCTGCTCAAGGACAAGGTCATTCTGGTGACGGGCGCCGGTGACGGCATCGGCCGCGAAGCGGCCCTCACCTATGCGGCCCACGGTGCCACCGTGATCCTGCTCGGGCGCACCAGTGCCAAGCTGGAGGCGGTCTACGACCAGATTGAAGCGGCCGGTCACCCCCTGCCCGCCATCGTGCCCGTGGACTTGAAAGGGGCTACTGCCGCCCACTACCGCGGCATGGCGGAGACCTTCGCCCAGCAGTTCGGCCGCCTCGATGGCGTGCTGTTCAACGCCGGGCTGCTCGGCACCCTGTCGCCGTTCGAACACATTCAGGAGCAGGAGTGGGACGAGGTGATGCAGGTCAACGTCAAATCCGAATTCCTGCTGACCCAGGCGCTGCTGCCCCTCATTCGCCAGACCGCCAAGGAGCACGGCGAGGCGTCCATCGTCTACACCTCCTCCAGCGTGGGCCGCAAGGGGCGCGCCTACTGGGGCACCTATGCCATTTCCAAGTTCGCCATCGAGGGGATGATGGAGGTGCTGGCGGACGAGCTGGAGAACACCAGGGTGCGGGTCAACACCCTGAACCCGGGCGGCACCCGCACCAGGATGCGGGCCAGCGCCTTCCCGGCGGAAGATCCGCAGACCCTCAAGACCCCGGCCGATCTGATGCCCCTCTATCTCTACCTGATGGGGCGTGACAGTCAGGGCCAGAGCGGCAAGACCTTCGTGGCCCAGCCCAAATAAATCAACAAATCAACCGGATGGGATTACAGTGAAGAGGGGGTGCCAAGGCGCGCCCTGTTGAATCCCATCGGCCCCAGACAGGTTGCACTATGTTTCGTCCCAAGAGCACGTTTGAGCAATGGCGGATCTTTCAGGCGGTGGTGGACTGCGGCGGTTATGCCCAGGCTGCCGAGGCGCTGAACAAGAGCCAATCCTCCCTCAATCATGCGGTTGCCAAGCTGCAACAGAGTCTGGGGGTGGCCCTGCTGGAGGTGCGGGGGCGCAAGGCGGTGCTGACGCCGGCGGGGGAGATCTTCCTCAAGCGGGCGCGCCAGCTCAGCCAGCAGGTGGAAGAGCTGGAAAACCTGGCCAACAACCTGGAGCGGCAGTGGGAGCCGCAGATCAACCTCTATGTGTCCGTGGTGCAGCCGCGGGAGCGCCTCTACCGGGCGCTGGCCCACTTCTATCCCCGCAGCCGCGGTTGCCGCATCAACCTGCACGAGCGGATCCACTGCCACTTCAATGCGCTGCAGGCAGGAGATCTGATGCTCTCCGAGCACCTGCCCCAGGATCGCACCGGCCTGCCGCTGGACGAAGTCTGTCTGCTTCCTCTGTGCGCAGCGGGCCACCCCCTTGCGGAGCAGGGAGAGCCCATCACTGCCGAGGTGCTGGCCAGCCACAACCAGATAAGCCTGCATCCCCCCATCCACCGCTCGGTGGACTGGAACGATGCGGACGACACCGGCTGGAAGGCGACCCACTATCATGAGGTGCTCAACATGGTGCGCCTTGGCATGGGTTACGCCTGGGTGCCCCGCCACCTGGTGCAGGAGGAGCTCGCCGAGGGCTCGCTGGTGCAGCTCGATCTCACCGGCGGCAACGAACGCTATCTCTACACCTACCTGCTCACCCCCTCGGTGGAGGCGCTGGGGCCGGCGGCCGAGCTGTTGCTGCGCTGCCTGCGCATCGAATACCAGGGAGACAACCCCAGGTAAGGCCGCTTCTTCCCCGCACGACCGGGGCACTGGTGCCGGCACAGCCGGGCATCGGCTCCCCTTTGCATCCCCTATACGTTGGGGACCCGCCAGCAGGCGGCCAGCGCCATCAGCGCCAGGGCCGCCGCCACCATGAAGACCCCGTGGAAGCTCCAGAGCTCCGCCACCATCCCCGCGATGGCCCCCGCCATGATGGAGCCGGTGCGGATGCTGTTGGAAAAGAGCGTGGTCGCCACCCCGGCGCGCCCCGGCATCAAGTCCTGGAAATAGGACATGCCGATGCCGGCCACGATGCCGATGAAGATGGCATTGAGCAGTTGCAGCGCAATGAGGGCATGCTGGCTCGACAGGGTCACGAGACCGCCATAGAAACCGACCCCGGCCAGCACCGCCAGCAGCATCATGGGCCGCTTGCCGAAGCGCCGGGTGTAGTAGCCCGCCAGCAGCATGAAGGGGATCTCCAGGGCCGCCGCCGTGCCCATCAGCAAACCGGCCAGTTTTTCCTCCAGCCCCAGCTCGCGGGTGATGTAGAGGGGCATGTTGATGAGGTACATGCTGTTGCAGGTCCACATCAGGGTGGAGGCGATGAAGAGCGCCCGCACCGACGGATCCCGCCAGCTGCTCACCCGCTCCACCTCGCTGTCCATCACCGGCAGCGGCAGGGAGGGAAGCCAGCGCCACACCACGAAGGCGCAGATGACATAGGCCAGCGCCGAGGCCAGATACATCACCTCGAAGCCGTAGCCGATGGCGAGCGCGAAGGCGATGGGCGGCCCTATCACCCAGGCCAGGGAGAACTGGGCCCGCAGCACCGAGCTGAACATGTCGGCCTGTTTGTTGCGGCTGTCGGCGTATTCCCGCGCCAGGGCGAACAGCTGCGGGCTGGCGGTGGCGGTCAGGCTCGCCAGCAGCACCCCCAGGCTCACCAGCAACCAGTACTGCCGGTTCCAGGCAAACAGCAGGGAGAGCACGATGCCGGCAAAGCAGCAGCGCAGGATCAGCTGCTTGCGATCCCCCTTGTTGTCGGAGCGGTGGCCGAGCCACTGGCTGATGAGGATGCCGATCACCGCGTTCACCGTGTAGAAGAGCCCCACCAGGAAGGGGCGCACCTGCACCTCCTCGGCCAGAAACAGGCTCAAGGTCGGCACCTGCAGCGCCACCGCCACCCCGGTCATGAAGGTCACGGCGAGAAACGAGAGAGAGACGGGATCCGGCCTCTTGCGGGCAACAGACAGCAAACTCATAGAGATACCATTGATATGGAAGAAAAAAAGGAGCCAGATGCGGGCGGGCTTGGCGTATGGCGGCGGCTATTTTATGTCATTATCAACAGCCACCTCAAGGGTTGCGGGGGGGCGTCCAAGTCCGTACATTGGAAGCCCATCCAGCGCCAGTACAAGGATTTAACATGTTTGATTTTGACCGGGAAATAGATCGCAGCGGTACCATGAGCCTGAAATGGGACAAATACAAGGGTCAGGATGTCCTGCCCATGTGGGTCGCAGACACCGACTTCGTCTCTCCCCCCGCCGTACTGGAGGCCCTTACCAAACGGGTCGCCCACGGCATCTTCGGCTATTCGCGCCCCTCTCCCCGGCTCATCGAACTGATCGTATCGCGTCTGGCCAGCCGCTATGGCTGGACCATCCAGCCCGAATGGCTCGTCTTCCTGCCCGGGGTGGTGCCGGGCCTCAATCTCGCCTGCAAGGCCTGGAGCCAACACGGGCGCGGCATCATCACCCCCAAGCCGGTCTACTACCCCTTCCTGCAGGCGCCGGGCTTCAATGACCGCCCCCTGCTCACCGTCCCCGTGGTGGAGGAAGAAGGCCGCTGGGTGCTGGATCTCGAAGAGCTTGAGCGTCAGGCCCCCTCGGCGGATCTGCTGCTGCTGTGCAACCCCCACAACCCGGGCGGCACCGTCTTCACCCGGGAAGAGCTGCTGGCCATCGACGCCATCGCCGAGCGCCACAACCTGGTGATCTGCTCCGACGAAATCCACTGCGATCTGCTGCTGGACAAGGATGCCCGCCACATCCCCTATGGTGCCCTGAGCCCGGAGGCGGCCGAGCGCTCCGCCGTCATGATGGCGCCGAGCAAGACCTTCAACATCGCGGGCCTGTGCTGCTCCTTCGCCGTGATCCCCAATGCCCGCCTGCGGCTCAAGCTGCAACAGGCAATGCGCGGCATCAGCGCCGACGTCAATCTGCTGGGGTTCGTGGCGGCCGAGGCGGCCTATGAGGGGGGCGAGCAGTGGCTGAATGAACAGCTCGACTACCTGACCGGCAACCTGGCCCTGATCGAGCAGGCCGTGGCCCGCTGGCCCGGCGTCAAGCTGGCCCGCAACCAGGCCACCTACCTCGCCTGGATCGACATGAGCGCCCTGGGGCTGGACGATCCCGTCGCCTTCTTCGAACAGGCGGGCGTGGGTCTCTCCCCCGGTGCCCAGTTCGGCAACGGCCAGTTCGTGCGGCTCAACTTTGGCTGCACCCGGGCCCGTCTCACCGAGGCCCTGGCCCGCATGGAGAAAGCCATTCTCCAGACCCGCTAGCGAACCGTCCCGGGCGGCGGCCCCAGGCCGCCCGGTGCGCGCAAAAGCGGTAAAATCCGTTCAGCTTCCCGTCTGATACGGATAAGATGAGGCTCATCACCGGATGAGCCCGCCTCCTCCTCATGTTCAGCCACGGTTTCGGTCCACTATGCGCCCATTCGCCTTCTCTGCCCTGCTGCGTCTGTCACGTACCGCCCTGCCCTGGCTTGCGGCCGTGCTGGCGCCCTCCCTCTTCGCCTCCCCCGCCTATGTCACCATCGGTACGGGAGCCCTCAACGGCGTCTACTACCCCACAGGGGGGGCCATCTGCCGCCTGCTCAACGAGGAGAGTGCCCGCCACGGCCTGCACTGCACGGTGCAGAGTACCTCGGGCTCCATCGCCAATCTGGCGGCCCTCGCCAAGGGAGAGGTACAGCTCGCCCTGGTGCAGTCGGATGTGCTCTACCATGCGGTGCACGGCACCGGCCCCTTCGCGGGCCAGGCCCCGGACGATCAGCTGCGCAGCCTGTTGCGGCTCCACAAGGAGTCCCTGACCCTGATTGCCAGCGCCACCAGCAACATCACCACCCTGGCCGACATCAAGGGCAAGCGGGTCGATGTCGGCGCCCCCAACTCCGGGGACAGGGTCACCAGCCGGGCCCTGCTCGATGCCATGGGGTGGCGGGTCGCCGATTTCAGCCGCCCGCCCGTGATCTCCCCGGGCAACCGGCTGGAGGGGCTCTGTGACGGCACCCTGGATGCCGCCTTCGTGGTCGCCGGTCACCCCAATCAGGCCATCGGCGATCTCACCGGCCGCTGTCAGGCCCGCCTCATTCCCATCGAGGGGGAACAGGTGGACAAGCTGCTCAAGCAGCACCCCTACTACGATCGCAGCCGCATCGGCGCCAACCTCTATCCGGGGCAGACAAGCGGCGTCAACACCTTCGCCGTCACCGCCGAACTGGTGGCGCTGGCCAGTCTGCCCGAGAGCGAGGTGCGCACCCTGCGGGACGTGCTGAACGAGCGGCTCAAGCAGTTCACCCGGCTGCATCCGGCACTGACCACCCTCACCTGGGAAGGCATGCAGGCGGGTAGCATCGCCCTGCTCCATCCCGGCATGCTGGATGCCGTGCCCACCCTCCCGGCGGACACCCTCACGGCATCCGGGGCAGGGGCCACCTCGGGCGCCCTGCCGACCTTGTCCCCGGCGAGCAGCGCGGCCACACCGACCGATGGGGCAGGCCCCCAGGAAGGCACCGCGCCACTGGAGGGGTCCGACACCTTGCCGGAGCAACCGGCCGCCGCGACCCTCTCAACCAGTTCGGGGGCGGCCTCCACCAACCAGGCCCCGGCCCTGATTGAGCCGCCCACACCGGGCAGCGCAACCCTGGCGCCAGGCCATCCCCTGACCCCGCCTGAGGCGCCCGCCTCGGCGGCAACGCCGCTGGAGGCGCCATCACCGCAGGCCATGCCGGCCAGCCCACCCAGCCATGCGGTGGAGACCACAGCCCCCGCCGGGCAATGAACACCAACCAAGAGGCCACCCCAGGGGTGGCCTCTTGGTTATCGGGAACGGGCGCCTGGCCTGTCACGGCGCCAGCAGCAGCGCCGGATTCTGGATCTCCTCCTCCACCCAGTGCAGCAGCTGCTTGATGGCCCGGGACAGCACCTGGTTCTGGCGCACCACGTACCCCAGGCTGGTACCGGGAAAATCGGTGAGCCGGGTCACCGGGGCGGTCAGCTTGAGCCTGGGGTGCAGGGAGAAATCCGGCACGATGGCGACGCCAAAACCCGCCTCGGCCCAGTCGAGCTGGGCATCCACGCTCCCCACCTCCATGATGCGGCAGCTCGGCAGGCCGAGCAGGGGCAGGGAGGGATCGATCAATGCCCGGGTCCGGGTGTCGTGCCCCAGCAGGATCAGGGTCGGCTCGTCCAGAGGATCGCTCTCCCCCGAGCTGGCCCGCGCCTGCCAGCGGGCCAGGCCGTGCCCCAGGGCACACCAGGTCACCTGCTGCAACTCGGTGTAGAAGAGCGGCTCGCTGCGCTTTTGTGCCATCACGAAGCCCAGATCAGCCTTGCCCGCCCGCACCAGATCCGCCGCCTGATCCGAGGTGGTGTTGAACAGGGTGAGGTCGATACCGGGGAAGGCCTGCTTGAAGCGCTGGAACGGCTGGATGAGCAGCAGGCGCGAGATGATGTCGCTGGCGGCGATGGCGAGCGTCCCCTGGCTCAACTGGCTCAGGGCATTGAGATCGGACTGGCAGAGCTGCAACTCGTTGATGGCGCGCTCGGCGCTTTGCAGCAGCCGCTCCCCCGCCTGGGTCAGGCGAAACGGGCTGCGCTCCACCAGCTTGACCCGGGTCGCCTGCTCCAGGTTCTTGAGGTGCAGGCTCACATTGGGTTGCGTCATGTGCAGTTCGGTGGCCGTCTGGCCGAAGTGCTGCAACCGGGCCAGGGTGACGAAGGTGTGCAGCCAGTGAATGTCCAGCATGGGGTTCCTCTTCTCCCGGGTCGATGGCAGGGCCAGCGCCGCCAGGGCACGGGCACCACGAAAGGGAGCGCGGTGTCGATAATGGCACCGGAATTATATGGCTTCCTTATCGGAATTATAAAGATAATTAATTTTTCTAATCCTCACGGGGCTCCTAGGATGGACGCCTAATGTCTTAGGAGAAAGAGTCATGTCGTCTATCGTAGTCGTAGGTGCTAACTGGGGTGATGAAGGCAAAGGCCGCATCGTCGATTATCTGGCAGGCCAGGCTGGCGCCAGTATTCGTTTCCAGGGCGGCAACAACGCCGGCCACACCGTGGTCAACGATCTGGGCACCTTCAAGCTGCACCAGGTGCCGAGCGGCGTCTTCAACCCGGATTGCCTGGTCGTGCTGGGCCCCGGCATGGTGATCAGCCCCGAGAAGCTCACCGTCGAGCTGGAAGAGGTCAAGGCCTCCGGCGTCATTCCCAAGCTCGCCATCTCTGACCGTGCCACCCTCTGCCTGCCGCTGCACGCGCTGGAAGACACCCTGGAAGAGCAACGCCTGGGTGACGGCGCCTACGGCTCCACCCGTCAGGGCATCGCCCCGGCTTACGGTGATCGGGTCATGAAAAAGGCGATCCTGGTGGGCTGGCTGAAACAGCCGGACGTGCTGGTCGAGCGCATCCAGTTCATGCTGGACTGGAAACTGCCGCAGATGAAGGCTCTCTATCCGGACTTCGAATTCACCCAGACCGCCCAGGAGATGGCCGACTGGCTGCTGGAAGTGTCCGCTCCCTGGCTGGACGCCGTCTGCAACGTCAGCATGCCCCTCAAGGCACTGCAAGCCGAAGGCAAGACCCTGCTGTTCGAAGCCCAGTTGGGTGCCGGCCGTGATCTCATCTACGGCGAATACCCCTGGGTCACCTCCTCCCACGTTTCCGGCGCCTACGCCGGCATCGGTGGCGGTCTGCCGGGCCTGCGCCCGGAGCGCGTCATCGCCGTGGCCAAGGCCTTCAGCTCCTCCGTCGGTACCGGCACCCTGCTGACCGCCATGGAGAACCAGGACGAGTTCCGCAAGATCACCAACGAGTTCGGCGCCACCACCGGCCGTCCCCGTGACGTGGGTTACTTCGATGCCGTCGCCACCAAGAACGGCGTCGAGCTGCAGGCGGCCACCGAAGTGGCCCTGACCAAGCTGGACTGCCTGACCGGTCTGCCGGATCTGAAGATCTGCGTGGCCTACGAAGGTGCCCACACCGAGAACCCGATCTGGCCGCAAACCGCCGCCCTCACCCCCGTCTACGAGAAGATGGAGAGCTGGAGCGAAGACATCAGCGGCTGCCGCACCTTCGCCGAGCTGCCCAAAGCTGCCCAGGACTATGTGCTGCGCATCGAAGCCCTGCTGGGCGTGCCGGTGCCCATGGTCTCCGTCGGCCCGGGCCGTGACGAGATGATCCTGCGCTAAGGCCCCTCGCCTCTCCCAAAAACCGGCATCCCAGGATGCCGGTTTTTTTATGCCCCTCAAAAGCCCCGAACAGCTCACAAAAGCCACTTCTATGGCATAATTTGAGCCATACGGGCACTCTGTTTTGAGCCAGCCCCCTTAGAGTGAATGCCATATTCACACAAAGGAGTGCCCATCATGAGATCCCCCATTATCCCGCTGCTGCCCCTGTTCTGCCTCGCGGCTCTGCCCGCCGGTGCCATGACCCTCAAGAGTACCGACATCCGCGAGGGTGAACCCATGGACAAGGTCTTCAGCTTCAACGGCTTTGGTTGCAGCGGCGAGAACCGCTCCCCCCAGTTGAGCTGGCAGAGCCTGCCCGCCGGCACCCAGAGCGTCGCCATCACCGCCTATGACCCGGACGCCCCCACCGGCAGCGGCTGGTGGCACTGGCTGGTGGTGAACCTGCCGGCCAGCCAGAGCGAGCTGCCGAGCAATGCCTCCGGCAAGCTCAAGCAGGGGCTGGAGCTTGGCACCGACTACGGTACCCAGGGTTATGGCGGCCCCTGCCCGCCCGCCGGTCACGGCATGCACCGCTACCAGTTCACCGTCTGGGCCCTGCCCAAGGCGCTGGAGGTGAAGGCCAACACCCCGCCCGCCATGGTAGGCTACATGCTCAACAGCCTGGCCCTTGGCAAAGCCACCCTGACCGCCACCTTCACCACCCCCTAGGAGCCCGCCCGATGAGCACGCCCCTGCTGCAACTGAATCACTACTTCGGGATCCGCCAGCAGCCCCTGCGCCGGGTGCTCATCTACGCGCCGACCCTCATCTGGGTGCAACAGGGCCGCAAGCAGCTGTGGTGGCGGGAGCAGCGCCTCTCCTTTGACAAGGAGAGCTGGCTGCTGATCCCGGCGGGTCACCGGCTCACCTTCGTCAACCAGCCGGAGCAGGGCACGTTTCGCTCCCAGGCGCTCACCCTGCTGGCCCCGCCACCGGACGAGTGGCTGGCAGAGAGCACCCTCGATCTCCTCAAGCCACCGGCCATCAGAGTGACGCCGGCCCTCGCCTTCTGCTTCGATCTCGTCACCACCATGGCGCAGCGGCAGCTCTGCGAGACGGCCCAGACCCAGCTGCTACAAGGGTTTTATGGCGAGCTCAGGGAAGCGGGGGGCCTTGGCCTGCTCTTTCCTGCCACCACCATGACCCTGGGGGAACGGCTGGCCCGTTACCTCAGCGTGGAGCCTGGTCTCGATCACCGGCTGGAGACGGTAGCGACCCACTTCGCCATGAGCCGCGCCTCTCTGGTCCGCAAGCTGGCCGCCGAGGGGCGCAGCTTTCGCCAGGTGCTGACCCAGGTACGCCTGGGGCACGCCCTCACCTTGCTGCAACAGGGGCTCACGCCGCTTCAGACCGCCCTCGCCTGTGGCTACGACTCCCCCGGCCGCTTTGCCGCGCGCTTCAAGGAGGAGTTCGGCCTGACCCCCCACCAATACCTGCGTACCTGCCCCTCCTCTCTCTCACTGACTGCCACCACAAAAGTAAATAATTACTAAAACACAAGGCTATGTAACCTCGTGTAACCGGGTGATCCGGCTCACACTCGCCCCTCCTGCACTGTGACACAGCGCCAATAATCCCGTCAGAATCACCCTATAATGGCTCTCGCAAACGCTTTCACTAAAATAATCACTAAAAAACACCTTCCTTAACCTACAAAAACTGTCATTGGAGCGAGAGATGTTTCGTAAAAATTTACTTTCCATCACCCTGAGCGTCGCCCTGTTCGGCCTCACTGCCTGCAACGGCAATGACTCCAGCAGCCCGGCCGCCCCCAGCGCCACCCTGGCGAACCAGTATCAAAACGTGATCGACCGCAGCGGCACCCCGCTCCAGTTCCGTGACTTTGACAGCTACGCCAACCTCAAATACAACCCGCTGCTCGATCTCGGCGCCTGGCACGGCTTCCTGCTGCCCGCCAGCGACAGCGAGTGGGGCGGCTTTACCGGCCCCATGGTCATCGCCGAGGAGTACAGCCTGTTCTTCGCAAGCGAATTGGACAAGCTGACCCTGAGCGACGAGAGCGGCCGCGCCTTCCCGCTCACCAGCGCCAGCAAACAGGCGCTGTACGCCATCCCGGGAGCGCTGGTGCAGCGCTTCGATTTCGACCCCTTCACCCTGGAGCTGGAGCTGCGCTACGGCGATGCCCGCACTGCGCTGGTTCGTACCCGCCTCATCAACCACACTGATGCCCCCCTCACCCTCAAGCTCAACTGGCAGGGGGAGCTGCTCAACCAGTGGGATGCCAACAAGACGGTCGCCGAGCAGTACCCCGCCTGGACCCGCACCATCAGCCAGACCGAGCGCGGCGTGGCATTCCAGTTCGGCAAACTGCGCAGCACCTGGAACATCATGCAAAGCGGCAGCGCCAGCTACCGCATCGATCGCACCTTGCCGAGTCGCACCACCCTCGACGAGCAGGGGCTCGGCTACGTGAGCGAGGCCAGCCTCACCCTGGCCGCCAAGGGCCAGCAGGATATCTACACCCTGCAGAGCTATGTCCACAGTAGTGCTGACGCGAGTCGCTTCGAGCGAAGCCGCCAGGCGCTGCTGGCCGACCCCGCCAGCCATTTCGACGACGCCATCCGCCGCTGGGAGGATTACCTGGCGCGCGGCCTCTCCAATCAGGGGATCCCGGAGTCGGAGCGGCGCATCGCGGTCAAGGCGATGGAGACCCTCAACGGCAACTGGCGCTCGCCGGCCGGTGCCATCCTGCACGACGGGGTCACCCCCTCCAACACCGCCCGCTGGTTCGACGGGGTCTGGGCCTGGGACAGCTGGAAGCACGCCTACGCCATGGCCCACTTCAACCCCGAGGTGGCCAAGAACAACGTGCGCGCCATGTATGACTACCAGATCCAGGCCGATGACCCGGTTCGGCCGCAGGATGCCGGCATGGTGATCGACGCCGTCTTCTACAACAAGCTCGCCGATCGCGGTGGCGACGGCGGCAACTGGAACGAGCGCGACACCAAGCCGCCCCTCTCCGCCTGGGCCATCTGGGAGATCTACAGCGCCACCCAGGACAAGGCCTTCATCGCCGAGATGTACCCGAAGATCCAGGCCTATCACGACTGGTGGTATCGGGCGCGGGACAACAACCGCAACGGCATCATCGAATATGGCGCCACCCGCCACGTCGAGCACAACGACGAGTTTGGCAACATCACCTTCAAGGTGCAGTACCCGACGGGGGCTCCGGCCGGGCTGGATCTGTCGAGCTGCACCAATGAGGGAGATGGCTGGTATGGCTGCGCCGGCATGGCGCTCTATCAGCAGGTATTGAGCGTTGGCGGCTACGCCGACATGGATATCGGCGCCCAGCACGGCGCAGGCTGGGAGTCCGGCATGGACAACGCCGCCCGCTTCGGCTTTATCGAGCCGGATCAGCTCAAGCGCTATGCCGACAAGACCTATGGCGGCGACATGGCCAGGGCGCGCCAGGACTGGAACGTCTTCTTCTTTGAAAACCATCAGGACGACGGCAACCTCATCGGCTTCTCCATCGATCAGGAGTCGGTGGAGCTCAACGCCTTCCTCGCCAAGGAGAAGCGCATCCTGGCCGACATGGCCGAGCTGCTCGGCAAGCCGGACGAGGCGAGCCGCTACCGCGAAGGGGCGACCCAGCTAGCCGATTACATCAACAGCTGCCTGTTCGATGAGGCCTCCGGCTTCTATTACGACCGCCAGATAGCCCAGGGGGATCTGCCCGACGCCAACGGCTGCGTCGGCAAGCTGTTGACCGCCCGCGGCCGTGGCCCGGAAGGGTGGAGTCCGCTCTGGGCCGAGGTGGCGGACAAGGAGAAGGCGGCGCGGGTGCGCGAGGTGATGCTCAATGCCCAGGAGTTCAACACCAAGGTGCCGCTCGGCACGGCGGCACTGACCAACCCGGCCTACGACCCCGACATCTACTGGCGCGGCCGGGTCTGGCTGGATCAGTTCTACTTCGGGGTGAAGGGGCTGGAGAACTACGGCTATCGCGGCGATGCCCAGACGCTGGTCAACAAGCTGTTTAGCAATGCCGAGGGGCTGGCGGGCAGCGGCCCCATCCGCGAGAACTACAACCCGGAGACCGGCGCCATGCAGGGGGCCAGCAACTTCAGCTGGAGCTCGGCCCACCTCTACATGCTCTATCGCAACTTCCTGAAAACAGAGGGCTGATCCCTCTTTGCAGCAATGAGCCAACAAAAAGGCCTCCGCAAGGGAGGCCTTTCTTATGGCGGCGCCGCAGGTGGCGACTTACTTCACGGTCACCCGGGCAAACTTGCGCTTGCCGACCTGGTAGACGGCGGTACCGGCACCGATGAGGGCCTTGCCATCGTCCAGCTTCTCGCCATCCACCTTGACCGCGCCCTGCTTGATCATGCGCAGCGCTTCGGAGGTGGTGGCCACCAGATCGGCGTCTTTGAGCAGGTTGGCAATCGCCAGCCCTTCCCCTTCCAGTGCCAGTTCGACTTCCGGCATGTCGTCCGGAATGGCGTTCTTGGAGAAGCGCTGGGTGAAATCTTCGTGGGCCGCTTCGGCCGCCGCTTCATCGTGATAACGGGCGATGATCTCTTTGGCCAGCCAGATCTTCACGTCGCGCGGGTTGAGGGTGCCGGCGGCGATACCTGCCTTGAACTCTTCAATCTCGGCGAGCGGACGGAAGGAGAGCAGCTCGTAGTAGTTCCACATCAGATCGTCGGTGATGGACATGATCTTGCCGAACATCTCCCCCGGGGCATCGTGCACGCCGATGTAGTTGGCAGCGGACTTGGACATCTTCTTGACACCGTCCAGGCCTACCAGCAGCGGCATCATCAGCACGCACTGGGTCGCCATGCCGGCATCTTTTTGCAGCTCGCGACCCATCAGCAGGTTGAACTTCTGATCGGTACCACCGAGCTCGACGTCCGCCTTGAGCGCGACCGAGTCATAGCCTTGCAGCAGCGGATAGAGGAATTCGTGAATGGCGATGGACTGGCCGTTGCTGTAGCGCTTCTTGAAGTCGTCGCGCTCCATCATGCGGGCCACGGTCTGCTTGGCCGCCAGCTTGATCATGCCGGTCGCGCCCAGCTCACTCAGCCAGGTCGAGTTGTACTCGATGCGGGTCTTGGCCGGGTCGAGGATCTTGAACGCCTGCTCGGCATAGGTGAGGGCGTTGTGCTTGATGGCCTCTTCGGAGAGCGGCGGACGGGTGGCGTTCTTGCCGGAGGGGTCACCCACCATGGCGGTGAAGTCACCGATCAGCAGGATCACTTCATGGCCCAGATCCTGGAAGGTCTTCAGCTTGTTGAGGATCACGGTATGACCCAGGTGGATGTCCGGCGCGGTCGGGTCCATCCCCAGCTTGATGCGCAGGGGGCGCCCTTCCTTCAACTTGGCGATCAGTTCTTCTTCAACCAGAATTTCTTCCGCTCCGCGCTTGATCTCGGCTAGCGCCACCTCGAGCTGGGACATTTTTTGACTCTCCAATCACGATTCCACAGGGCCAGACATATTACTGGAATGGCGGGCCAATTGGAAAGGCGGTAAACTCCGACCTTCTTCCGGGTTCAACTTTGTCTGCTTCTCATGGTCCTTTGGCACGCCTTCAACTCTCTCCCTCACTGGCACCGCAAGATGGTGCTTATCCTGAGCATCATGGTGATGATGCTGGCGGCCTGGCCGAGCGAACAGGCAGTCGCCACCCGGGTCGATGACAACGACAACGAACTGGCCGTCGAACAGCAGGTCGACGAGGAGGCCCAGCTGGCACGGGCCGAGCCCGTCACCCCGCCCAAACCGCGCTATGTCACCAGACAGGTGAAGGTGCGCAGCGGCGACAACATGGGGGTCATCTTCCAGCGCCTGGGCCTCAGCACCACGGATCTGCACCTCATCGACCAGCTCGAGGGCACGGATACCCTGCGCCTGCTCAAGCCCGGTCAGGAGCTCACCTTCAAGCTCACCAAGGGCGGCGAGCTGCACAGCCTCTATTACCCCCACAGCCTGGAGCAGGCGCTCAAGGTGAACCGCCGGGATGACGGCTTCGTGGCCAGGCCGGTGAAGATCGAGCTCGA
Organism: Aeromonas sp. FDAARGOS 1418; assembly: GCF_019048585.1. Classification (NCBI taxonomy): domain Bacteria; kingdom Pseudomonadati; phylum Pseudomonadota; class Gammaproteobacteria; order Aeromonadales; family Aeromonadaceae; genus Aeromonas; species Aeromonas sp. FDAARGOS 1418. The sequence continues at coordinate 4,072,925 of NZ_CP077387.1, forward strand.
CACCCGCGAACAAGTGGCCCAGGGGGAAATCCGCTCCAGCTTCTGGGGCGCCGCCGTCGAAGCGGGCATGACGGAAGACCAGATCATGGATCTCGCCGCCATCTTCGGCTGGGACATCGACTTTGCCCAGGACCTGCAACCGGGGGACAGCTTCCGGGTGGTCTACCAGGACAAATACCAGGATGACGAGCGGGTTGCCTCCGGCGACATCCTGGCCGCCGAGTTCATCAACCAGGGGGCCATCTACCGCGCCGTGCTGAATGAGGATGGCAACTACTACACCCCGGACGGCAAGGCGATGCGCAAGAGCTTCCTGCGCGCGCCGGTCAACTTCAAATACATCAGCTCCAACTTCAATCCGCGCCGCCTTCACCCGGTCACCGGCAAGGTGCGTCCCCATAACGGCATCGACTACGTGGCGCCGGTGGGGACCCCCATCATGGCGGCGGGCGGCGGCAGCGTGGTGGCCGCCGGCTACAACCAGTTCAACGGCAACTACGTCTTCATCAAGCACGCGGGCAACTACGTGACCAAGTACCTGCACCTCTCCAAGCGCACCGTCAACAAGGGGCAGCGAGTGAAGCAGGGCCAGACCATCGGCCTGCTCGGTGGCACCGGCCGGGTCACAGGCCCGCACCTGCACTATGAATTCGTGGTGGGCGGCGTGCACAAGAACCCGCGCACCCTCAACCTGCCCCAGGCGGAGTCTCTCAGCGGGCGGGCGCTGGCCAGCTTCAAGGCCCAGGCCATGCCCCAACTGGCCAAGCTGGACAGCCCCGATCTGCAACTGGCCAGAAACAAGGGCAACGGCGACGACAGCTGAGCGCTGTCGACCAAGGTGGAACACGGTATCAGATCGTTCCTCTGCACCACTGAAGAGGTGATGTCATGAGCGGGCCATATATCCGATTGATGTCGGGGACCAAGGCGGAACACGGTATCGAACCGTTCCTCTGCATCATTGAAAGGGGGTTGTCATGACTGAACGCTATATAGGCTGGATGCCCGGTACCAGAGCGGGGCATGGTATCGAACCGTTCCCCTGCATCATTGAATGGGGGTTGTCATGACTGAGCGCTATATAGGCTTGATGTCCGGTACCAGCATGGATGGTATCGACGCCGTGCTGGTGCAGATCGAGGGGGATGCACTGCGGGTCGAGGCGGCCCTCTGCCATCCCTGGCCTGTCGATACGGCTCGCACCCTGCATGAGCTTTGCACCCCGGGGGAGAACGAAATCGACCGCATGGGGGTAGCCGACAACCTGGTGGCCCGCGAATTTGCCGCCGCCACCCAGGCCCTGCTCGCGAAGGCGGCGCTGACTCCCAAGGAGATTCGCGCCATCGGCAGTCACGGCCAGACCATACGCCACCGCCCTGCCCTCGGCTTTACCCTGCAAATTGGCAACGCGGCCCTGCTGGCGGCCCTGACCGGCATCGACGTGGTGGCCGATTTTCGCACCATGGACATGGCCCTCGGCGGTCAAGGGGCGCCCCTGGTGCCCGCCTTCCATCAGGCGCTCTTTGCCCGCCCCGGTGCCCTGCGGGTCGTGCTTAACCTCGGCGGCATTGCCAATATCTCGGTGCTGCCCGGCCAGACCGACGGGGGGGCGGGTTCAGGGGTATATGGCTTCGATACCGGCCCCGCCAACACCCTGCTCGACGGCTGGTATCGCCGCCACCATCCACACGGTGACAGCTATGACGACGGTGGCCAGTGGGCCGCCAGCGGCAAGCTTGTCCCTGCGCTGCTGGAGCAGTTGCTGGCTCACCCCTACTTCGCCGCCCCCGCCCCCAAGAGCACGGGGCGTGAGATGTTCACCCTCGACTGGCTCGACGGCGAGCTGGACGGCTGCGCATACGCCCCCGCTGATGTGCAGCGTACCCTGCAATCCCTCACCTGCCACAGCATCGCCCGCCAGTTGCCCACCCACCGTGATGCGTCAACCCGGCCCGAGCTGTTTGTCTGCGGCGGCGGCGCCCACAACGCCCCGCTGCTGGCGGAGCTGGCAGCCCTGCTGCCCGACTGGCATCTGACCAGCACCGCCCAGCTCGGCCTTGTACCGGACTGGGTGGAAGGGGCCGCCTTTGCCTGGCTGGCACAACGCTTTATCCAGCGAAAGCCGGGCAACCTGCCTGCGGTGACCGGCGCGAGCCGCCCGGCGGTGCTGGGCGCCCTCTATCCCGCCTGAGCCGCTCCCCGAGCGCCCTCCCCCCTAATGGAACAAGCCCGAACAGGTGCACCTGATCGGGCTTGTTGTTATGCCTGGCGCCAGATGGCGCAGACCCGTCACTCTGTGCTCCCTACCCGAGCCGCTCTTTCAACCTGGCCGCCTGCGCCTTGAAGGTCTCATAATCGGCGACATGCCGACTCCTGGCGGCGGTGATCCACTGCACGCCCGTCTCGTCGGCGTGGGAAAATTCGATGCAAAACTCATATTTCGTGCTGGAGAGCAGCCCCATCAGGGCGCCAGACAGAAAACCCACCAGGGGCAGGAAGAGCACGATGAGCCAGTTGCCCGCCTGCTCGTAGGAAGGGGTGAAGTAAAAGAGCACACTGGAGGTGACCACTCCCAGCAACAAGCTCTTCTTGAGCCTATCCATCCAGCCGAGTGCTTTTACCTGCACGCCGACGATGCGGCCCAGATCGTAGCGATCCTTGTTCACCCTCAGTGTGTTGTCCGACTGCTCAATGGCAATGGCCATCCTGATACTCCGTTCTGTTGGCTATGACGATAAGGGGTTACCGTGGCGGCCCCGGGTTGTGCATCCCGAGGGCATGACGGGACCAGCGGCCAGCCACGGGGCGATGGGCGACACCTCCCCCAACAGGAACACACGCTGCGCATGGTATGCGTATGGCGCCAAACATCAAAAGACGTTCACATCAAAAGGCGAGGTGGATCACCTTCTACCCGCCCCTTGTCCCCCGTGCAGCCGTTGGCTTTTCTGGCCATCCCCTCTTGGGCAAGGTAGCCGGGGGATCAGGGGTCAGTGAGATAACAGCCCCGTGATGACCCTCAGGAGGGGCGGGCCGATGGGATGGCACCATGGGCCCGCACCTCGAGAGCACTCCCATGGCCCTAGAAGGCCCACTTCAGGAAGCGGTTTACCTGGCGCTTGACCGGTGCACAGAGCGGCGGTTTGGGAGGCTCCAGGTTGATCTGTCTGCGGCCCACCCTGGCTTCGCCCCGCAGCAGGATCTGGAGATAGTGGGGATGCTGGCGCTGGATGAATCGAGAGATCTCATGGGCCCAGGGTTTGGGGACTCCCCACAGGGTCGAGGCCAGGGCGCCGACGATACAGAAAAAGGCGGGCTCGTGCATGCCCATCCTGACGCCATTCTCCAGCGCCTCCTTGAAGGAGCCCGAATGGGCGATGCAGGTCATCACATTGACCATGAAGGCGGCATAGTCATCTTCCCCGCCGTGGCCCACCCTGGCCACCAGCCCGGCCTGCGGCCTGTAGCCGAACTGGTGGCCGATGTGCTCAAGCACCGCATTGCGCTGGCGAATGACCTTGGCATAGAACATCAGCATGGCGGTGCAGTCGAGCGCCTGGCTCAAGGCCGCCTGATGAGGATGGCTCTGGGTGGGACGGGGGGTGGTCAGCAGCGCGATCTCCTCCGAGATGGCGAGCAGACCGATGGGCACCGCCGTGCTGATAAAGGCGAGGTCAATGGCGATCGCCAGGTCCTGGCCCTCCTCCATCCGGCCAATGACCACCTGCTCGGCAAAGAGGCGACGCTGGCGCTCGATAAAGGCGCCATAGATCAGGGCCCTGAACTTCTTCTGGGGATAGGGGGTATCGAGCAGGGTCTCCATGGTCAGGATGGCGGCACCAGTGCGACCGCGCAGTTGATAGTCGGGGGCGAGGGGGAAGTGCTTGCCTAGGCGGGGGGGTGGCCGAAACCCGCTGGTGCGGCTGTACATGTCACCCAGAATGAATCCAAGCATAAAACCTCCGAAGTCAGATGACGGGGATCGCGATGCGATCGCATGTGCCACTCCCGGGCAGATGAGTGCCGATCCGTACTGCTCGTCGGCAGGGTCCCTGATTTCGTTATTAATCATACAGTTAATAATCCACCCAAACCCCGACCCAGGTCGCAATAACGGCAGTTGATGACAAAGAACGCAAATAAGGATGGTGCGGTGAAGATGAGCCGGCTACATCACAAGGAGTGCGGGATACGCCAGGGCGGCAAAGCAGGGCGGACTCCGGGGCCCCCTCACAGGGAGGGTCATGACAGGAGTGATATGCATCGGGAGGCGGCAAGTCGGGGCAGGCAAGGGGAAGGCCCCCTCCCCTTGCTTATGAGCCTTGTTGGCGGGCTGCGTTCGCGCCGCTGAAAAGATATGGCATAGGCGATGTGGCGACCCGCCCATGTCAGCCTCCGCCGCAGGGGCTAAAAAGCGCCCTCTCTTTCTCCCGTATTTATGTCATGACCTGTTGCCATGCAAAGAGGGTGAATGTTATTTCAGTGTGCTCGCCGCAGCATATTTTGGCGGCGCTGAACAGGGCGTCGAGAGAGCGATAAATAGATAGCTATGCAAAACCGGGAGAATAAGCTGCAATGTCGCCAAAAGTATTAACGGAGGATTCACAGGCTGTAACCCTGATGCGCGACAATATGGCGCTATCTGGTTCCACTTTCATGGTAAAGCGGGATCATCATCACCTTTATTTGCCATGCCCGTCATGAATTGAATCGCAAAATGAATATATTTCACTCTGTTGAGCCACCTCATAGAAACAGGATCCCGGTTTGCATCCCAGGATAACCGCCCCCTAGAATTCTCCCGTCTGAATCACCAGGCCAACTTCTCTCCCTTGTCTGTTGCACACGCTGTCTGCATCGAAACAGGGCTCGACACTGTGATGATCGTTCTCCTTTTCTCCGTCGCCCTGCGGCGGGAACGGGCAACTGTTGCCGCAATATCACGAGTCATCAGCGTGCCGCATTCGGCCAGGGAAGAACAATGCGGCCCGGACCCTACATCAAAAACGAAAAGGAGTATCGCCATGAGTGGTACCATCATCAAATCCGCCAGAAATACCGCCAATGCGCCTCAGGATCTGGGGCCCTATACCCAGAGCGTGGCCTTCTCCCACTACAACAATATTGCCGCCCAGCTGCCGATCGACCCGAAAACGGGCGCGCTGGTCGCAGGGGATATCCAGGCGCAGGCCAGACAGTGTCTCACCAATATCCAGGCCATCGTCCAGAGCGTTGGCCACGGCATGGAGGACATGGTGAAGGTGACCCTGTTCCTCGCGGACATCGCCGACCTCGATGCCGTCAACGCCGTCTATCGGGAATTCTTCCCCCACTCGCTGCCGACCCGCACAGTGCTCGCCGTCGCCAGTCTGCCGCTCGGCGCCAGGGTGCAGATGGACGCCCTGCTCTCCAACGGGGAAGGCACCTTCCCCCAGGCCCCCTGCCCGCTGCTCAAGATCTCCCGCAACAGCGACCACGCCCCGCAGGATCCGCTCTCCAGCCAGAGCGTCGCCTTCTCCCATTACAACAATATCGGTGCCCAGCTGCCCCTCGACCCCGCCTCTGGCGCCCTGGTTGACGGTGGTATTCGCGAGCAGGCGGCCCAGTGCCTGCGCAATATCAAAACCGTGCTGGAGAGCATCGACGTGCCCTTCGACGATATCGTCAAGGTGACCGTCTATCTGACCAATCTGGCGGATCTCGACGCCGTCAACGAGATCTACACCACCTTCTTCCCGGACTCCGCCATCGCCCGTGCCGTCGCCTATCTGCCGGCCCGCTCTGTAGTCAGTGCCGCCGCCCTGCCCATGGGGGCACGGGTGCAGATGGATGCGGTCATCTCCCACGGTGACGGCACCCCGCCCCAGCTGGTGGAAGACAGACACAATCTGGTGATCCGTGCCCGCAATACCGACAAGGCACCGAGAAGCCCGCTGCATACCCAGAGCGTCGCCTTCTCCCACTACAACCATATCGCCGGCCAGTTGCCGCTCGACATGACCACCGGCAAAGTGCTGACCGGTTGCGTCAAGGAGCAGACCGCCCAGTGCCTCGGCCATATCAAGACCATCGTCGAGAGCATCGGCCACGTGATGGACGATATCGTCAAGGTCAATATCCAGGTGAAGAACATCGCGGATCTGGCGGACGTGGATGCCATCTACGCCAAATATTTCCCGGGCTATCTGCCTGCCCGCACCGTGATTGGCGTGAGCGAGCTGCCGGCCGGCACCCTGGTGCAGATGGATGCCGTACTCTCCAATGCGGAAAGCACCCCGCCGCAGGGGTAAGTTTTTCGCTCAATAAAAAGAGACCGGCTATATGCCGGTCTCTTTTTTGGTAACAGGGAGGGATATTATTTTTATGACATCGATATAAAGAACGCGAACGTCCGATTACGCTTCGCTAATCGAACCTACGTGTTAAGTGATAGTTAGATTTGTACAAATCTGCATGCTAACCATCAGCTTTAATAGTTACTTATATATATATTCTTGAGTCAACTGCTGTAACGATTCATCTTCTGCCATAGATTGTAACCATAACTCTATAAATACTGTTCTACCAGCTTCACCTAATGAGTCGTCAATAATTACATCTATTTTTCTTTTTTCAGTTGCTCCTGGAATAACAATCACATCAGATATACGCCTATCATAAGATGGTATTTTTTTCTCTGATGAAACCGTTGTCATTGATAGATTGTATTTAATTACCCCATCTGTTTTATTAGAGACCAATATTGGTAACGACAATATGTCACCATTAATTGATGGAGTACCTATTTCAGTGCTTATCTTTTTAGATTCAAAATCTGAAAAAATTTTCGGTGATGCCAAAATGTTATGAGGGGGTACCTTCCACCCTTGGACTATAGTGTTCACTTTTTTCTCTATCAAGGGGGTGCTTATACTGCCAATGAATTTATTTATGGAAATATAACCCACATATAACGATACTGGAATAGCAACAAAAAGAGCTATTAGTGCCACTCGTTGTTGGCCTGTAGGTGAAACTTCTTCTAGCTTGGATACCGTATTGCCTTTAGTTTCTTTAGATAAAGTTTGAAGTATATCGTCAGTTTTGAAGACTCCGCCTTCAACAATAATCAATGTGGTTATCTCATCAGAGGGACCAATTCTAGATATTTTAATCCTATTTTTATCGATTAAAACATCTTGACTATTAGCACCTAAAAGCTCATATGAATAAGATGGATTAAGCGTGACATCAATATTCTCCTCTGTCTTAAATCCCCGATTAAAAACACTAATTTCGACAAGCTGTCCTTTATCTGTTATGTGTGAGTATGAAAATGTCCTTGGCATTAATGTAACTAAACGAGGTTTTCTTATCCAACCAAGCAATGCCGCGACGCTTAAACCACCTATAATCGTAAGCAATATGGATAATGGATTTATTTCTGGCATAACATACTCACTTATGAAATTTCAATAATTAATATTTCCTCATATAAAACAATAATATCAATTAATTATTTTTTGTTCATTGTTTATCTTGTGTAGTAACCAATAAAAACGCCCCCCATCTAGCGATGGAGGGCGTTTTGTTGTTCCGGCTATTGGGCCTAGGTGGCCCAACGTTCAGGAATTACAGGGGCTGTTACAGGGACTCAGCGGTCGCCACCACGTTTTCCACGGTAAAGCCGAATTCCTTGAACAGCAGCTCGGCCGGTGCGGACTCACCGAAGGTGCGCATGCCGATGATCTTGCCGCCAAAGCCCACGTACTTGTACCAGTAGTCGGCGATGCCCGCTTCGATGGCCACGCGCTTGGTGACGGCGGCTGGCAGGACGGACTCCTTGTACTCGGCGGACTGGGCATCGAACACGTCGGTAGACGGGATGGAGACCACGCGCACGGCACGGCCCTTGGCAGTCAGCTGCTCATAGGCAGCCACGGCCAGCTCCACTTCGGAACCGGTGGCGATCAGGATCAGCTCCGGGGTACCGGCGCAATCCTTCAGCACGTAACCACCCTTGGCGGCATCGGCCAGTTGCTGGGCGGTGCGGTCCATCTGGGCCAGGTTCTGACGGGAGAAGATCAGGGAGGTCGGGCCGTCGGTACGCTCGATGGCGTGTTTCCAGGCGATGGCGGACTCTACCTGGTCACACGGGCGCCAGGTGCTCATGTTCGGGGTCAGACGCAGGGAGGCGATCTGCTCCACCGGCTGGTGAGTCGGACCATCTTCACCCAGACCGATGGAGTCGTGGGTGTAGACGAAGATGGCGCGCTGCTTCATCAGGGCGGCCATGCGCAGGGCGTTGCGGGCGTACTCCATGAACATCAGGAAGGTGGCGCCGTAGGGGATGAAACCACCGTGCAGGGCGATGCCGTTCATGATGGCGGACATGCCGAACTCGCGCACGCCGTAGTGGATGTAGTTGCCTGCGGCGCTCTCGGGAGTCAGGGACTTGGAGCCGGACCACATGGTCAGGTTGGACGGCGCGAGATCCGCGGAGCCGCCCATGAATTCCGGCAGCAGCTTGCCGAAGGCTTCCAGGGAGTTCTGGGACGCTTTACGGGTCGCGATCTTGGCCGGGTTGGCCTGCAGGGTTTCGATGATCTTGGCGGATTCAGCAGCCCAGTTGGCCGGCAGCTCGCCAGTGGTGCGGCGCTTGAATTCGGCAGCCAGGGCCGGGTGAGCGGCTTCATAGGCGGCGAACTTGGCAGCCCAGTCGGATTCGAGCTTGGCGCCCTTTTCCTGACCGTTCCACTCGGCGGCGATGTCGGACGGGATGACGAACGGCGCGTGGTCCCACTTCAGGAAGGCACGGGCGGCGGCGATCTCGTCGTTGCCCAGCGGTGCGCCGTGGCAGTCGTGGGAGCCGGACTTGTTCGGGGAACCGTAGCCGATGATGGTGCGGCAGCAGATCAGGGTCGGCTTGCCGGTCTCGGCCTTGGCGGCTTCGATGGCGGCGTTGATGGCCTCCGGGTTGTGACCGTCAACGGCCGGGATGACGTGCCAGCCGTAGGCTTCGAAGCGCTTGGGAGTGTCGTCGGTGAACCAGCCTTCCACGTGACCGTCGATGGAGATGCCGTTGTCATCCCAGAACGCGATCAGCTTGCCCAGACCCAGGGTACCGGCCAGGGAGCAGGCTTCGTGGGAGATACCTTCCATCAGGCAGCCGTCGCCCATGAAGGCGTAGGTGTAGTGGTCGACGATGTCGTGACCCGGCTGGTTGAACTGCTCGGCCATGGCCTTCTCGGCGATCGCCATGCCCACGGCGTTGGTGATGCCCTGACCCAGCGGACCGGTGGTGGTTTCAACGCCCGGTGCATAACCGTACTCCGGGTGACCCGGGGTGCGAGAGTGCAGTTGGCGGAAGTTTTTCAGATCGTCGATGGAGAGGTCATAACCGGAGAGGTGCAGCAGGGAGTACAGCAGCATGGAGCCGTGGCCGTTGGAGAGGATGAAACGGTCGCGGTCGGCCCACTTGGGGTTGTTCGGGTTGTGTTTGAGGTGGCTGCGCCACAGCACTTCAGCGATATCCGCCATTCCCATGGGGGCGCCCGGGTGACCGGAGTTGGCTTTTTGAACGGCATCCATACTCAATGCACGAATGGCATTGGCAAGCTCTTTACGAGAAGGCATCTGTATCTCCTGCGATTGCTTCATTTGATGGCCAAGATTAAGGCGCGTTATTGTCCCAGCAGGGGGCGCGGCGTGCAAATATTATCTGGGCGAATAAAGTGGCTTTGGGAGCACAATCGCTTTTCTGGGCGGGGAAAACGATTCAATCCGCCCCCTGCCTTACCTCCATGGAGGTGGATCCCTTCCCCGTCCCGCCCCGGGCGGCTCCACCCCCAAATAGTGCTGGCAATCACCGGATGACCTATTTAAAATAGACGTCCAGATGTAGATACCTCTACAGTCATCCTGTCATTATCCGGTTATGGCCAAGGCGATAACCCTTACGAATCGAGAACCAAACATGGCAAAGCTGTTTACTTCCGAGTCGGTCTCCGAAGGCCATCCCGATAAAATCGCCGACCAGATCTCCGATGCGGTGCTGGACGCCATCCTGCAGCAGGACACCAAGGCGCGCGTCGCCTGCGAAACCCTGGTCAAGACCGGCATGGTGATGGTAGCCGGCGAAGTGACCACCTCTGCCTGGGTCGACATCGAACAGATCGTGCGCGACACCGTGCGCGAGATTGGTTACACCCACTCCGACATGGGCTTCGACGCCGACTCCTGCGCCGTGCTGAACGCCATTGGCAAACAGTCTCCGGACATCAACCAGGGCGTCGACCGTACCGACCCGCTGGAGCAAGGTGCCGGTGACCAGGGCCTGATGTTCGGCTACGCCACCAACGAAACCGACGTGCTGATGCCCGCGCCCATCACCTACTCCCACCTGCTGGTGAAGCGTCAGGCAGAAGTGCGCAAGAACGGCACCCTGCCGTGGCTGCGTCCGGACGCCAAGAGCCAGCTGACCTTCGCCTACGACGACGCAGGCAAGATCCTGGGTGTCGATGCCGTGGTGCTCTCCACCCAGCATTGCGACTCCATCAGCCACAGCGATCTGGTGGAAGCGGTGCGCGAAGAGATCATCAAGCCGGTGCTGCCCGCCGAGTGGATCAACAAGGACACCAAGTACTTCATCAACCCGACCGGTCGTTTCGTCATCGGCGGCCCCATGGGTGACTGCGGTCTGACCGGTCGCAAGATCATCGTCGACACCTACGGCGGCATGGCCCGTCACGGTGGTGGCGCCTTCTCCGGCAAGGATCCGTCCAAGGTGGACCGCTCTGCCGCCTACGCCGCCCGCTACGTGGCCAAGAACATCGTGGCCGCAGGTCTCGCGGATCGCTGTGAAGTGCAGGTCTCCTACGCCATCGGCGTGGCCGAGCCCACCTCCATCAGCGTCGAAACCTTCGGTACCGGCAAGGTGGCCGAAGCCCTGCTGGTCAAGCTGGTGCGCGAGTTCTTCGAGCTGCGCCCCTATGGCCTCATCGAGATGCTGGATCTGAAGCGCCCGATCTACCAGGCAACCGCCGCTTACGGCCACTTCGGCCGCGACGAGTTCCCCTGGGAGAAGACCGACAAGGCCGAGCTGCTGCGCGCTGCCGCTGGCCTGTAAGGCTCGAGGTTGTGATAAAAGGGGAGCCTGGCTCCCCTTTTGCTTTTGTGTCCGTCCCGAGGATCCCATGCCTGCCACTGCCACCCGGCCTGACCCCGCCCTCATCGAGACGCTGCTCGCACGCGTCGAGGCCTGCTTTGTGCAGGCCGAAACGCGCCTTGGCCGCACCTTTCCCCGCCCGCAAGTCCATTGCAACATGCGGGGCCGGGCGGCAGGGTCTGCGCGGCTGCAAACCTGGGAGCTGCGCTTCAACCCGGCGCTCTATCAGGCCAATCAGCAGGCGTTTCTCAGGGAAGTGGTGCCCCACGAGGTGGCGCACCTGCTGGTCTATGCGCTCTGGGGAGAGGGGCGCGGCAAGAGCCGAGTACTGCCCCATGGCCGCCAGTGGCAGTCGGTGATGCGGGAGCTGTTCGGTCTCGAACCCAGCACCACCCACAGCTTCGATCTGGGGGTGCTGGCCCAGCGCACCTTCGTGTATGCCTGCGCCTGCCAGCAGCATCCCCTCTCGGTGCGCCGCCACAACAAGGTGATGCGCGGCGAGGCCCGCTATCACTGCCGCCGCTGTCGCCAGCCCCTGGTGTGGCAGCGCGACACGACGGCGGATTGAGTCACCCCGTGTCGCGCTCCTGTGATAGGGTGCGCGCTTACTTCATTCAACTGTCTCATTGCCAAGGATATTCATGTTTCGCCCTCTGCTCTCCCTCTGCCTGGCCCTGCTGGTCAGCGCCCCGGCCCATGCCGACAACATCCAGACCTTTCGCGCCGCCAAGCAGGATCTGAACAAGCTCTACCAGAGCCACCCCGTCACCTTCTACTGCGGTTGCAACATCAAGTTCAGCGGCAAGAAGATGGCCCCCGACTGGGAGAGCTGCGGCTACCTGCCGCGCAAGCAGGCCGAGCGGGCCTCCCGCATCGAATGGGAGCACGTGGTGCCCGCCTGGGAGTTCGGCCACCAGCTCCAGTGCTGGCAGGACGGGGGTCGCAAGAATTGCGGCAAGAGCGACGAGTTCAACAGGATGGAGGGAGACATGCACAACCTCTTCCCCGCCATCGGCGAGGTGAACGGTGATCGGGCGAACTTCCGCTTCAGCGACTGGAACGGCAAACCGAACCAGTACGGCAAGTGCCAGATGCTGGTGGACTTCAAGGAGCGCCAGGTGCAGCCGCCCAAGGGGCCGGTGCGTGGCCAGATCGCCCGCGCCTACCTCTACATGAGCCAGCAGTACGGACTGCGTCTGGCGGCCCAGCAGCGCAAGCTTTACGAAGCCTGGGACAGGCAGTATCCGGCTGATCGCTGGGAGTGCGAGCGCAACCGCCGTATCGGCAAGCTGCAGGGCAATACCAATCCCTTCATTGAAAAGCAGTGCCAATAACCCCATTTGACCAGGGAGGGGGAGCGTCCCCCTCCTCCTGAATCCCTTCACTCTCTGTCTCGCGAGCCTTGCTCGCCGCCGTGCAGTAGGGTATTGAAGGGTTTCCAAGCAAGAGACTGACTATCAGCCATGCGCATTCCACGTATCTATGAACCGGCCAGCCTGCAGGTTGGCCAGACCCTCGCCCTGTCGGAAGACGGTGCCAATCACATCGGCCGCGTGCTGCGCATGCAGCCGGGCCAGCAGCTCGAGCTGTTCAACGGCGACGGCAACCAGTACCCCGCCACCATCGCCAACGTCGGCAAGAAGTCGGTGGAAGTGACCATCGACAGTTGCGAGACCCGCTCGGTGGAGTCCCCCCTTGCCATCCACCTGGGTCAGGTGATCAGCCGCGGCGACAAGATGGACTTCACCATCCAGAAATCCGTGGAGCTCGGCGTCACCTGCATCACGCCCCTCTTCTCCGAGCGCTGCGGCGTCAAGCTGCCCGCCGATCGGCTGGAGAAAAAACGCGAGCAGTGGCAAAAAGTGGTGATCAGCGCCTGCGAGCAGTGCGGCCGCAATACCGTGCCCGAGGTGCGCATGCCGATGGAGCTGGACGCCTGGCTGGCGGAAGAGACCCAGGAGCTCAAGCTCAACCTGCACCCGCGCGCCCCTTACAGCATCAACACCCTGCCCATCCCCGAGCACGGCGTGCGCCTGCTGATCGGCCCGGAAGGGGGCTTGTCCAGCGACGAGATCGCCCGTACCGTGCAGGAAGATTTCAAGGAGATGCTGCTGGGGCCGCGGGTGCTGCGTACCGAAACCGCCGCCCTGACGGCGATTACTGCGCTTCAGTGCCGCTTTGGCGATCTCGCTTGATACTATCTGGCGGTGTCGATAAGCCGTGTGGCGCATCACATCATGGCAGCCTCAAACGGCCGATTACGCTGCGCTAATCGACCCTACAACCCTATCGAGCCATTAGGAAGGAAACTCGGATGACCATTAAACTCGGCATCGTGATGGACCCCATCTCGGCCATCAACATCAAGAAGGACTCCAGCTTCGCCATGCTCGAAGAGGCGCAAAAGCGCGGCTACGAGCTGTTCTATCTGGAGATGAAGGATCTCTACATGGAGGCCGGTCGCGCCTTCGGTACCATGCGTCCGCTCACCGTCAAATATGACTATGCCGACTGGTACACGCTGGGCGAGGTGGTGGATCAGCCGCTCTCCAGCCTGGACGTGATCCTGATGCGCAAGGATCCCCCCTTCGACACCGAGTTCATCTACGCCACCTACATGCTGGAACGGGCCGAGGATGAGGGTTGCCTTATCGTCAACAAGCCCCAGAGCCTGCGCGACGCTAACGAAAAGCTCTACACCGCCTGGTTTGCCGAGCACACCCCGACCACGCTCGTCACTCGCAGAGCAGACAAGCTGCGGGCTTTCCACGCCAAGCACAAGGACGTCATCCTCAAACCGCTCGACGGCATGGGAGGCGCCTCCATCTTCCGCATGAAGGAAGATGACGCCAACGTCGGCGTCATCATCGAGACATTAACCTCTCACGGCAGCCAGTACTGCATGGCGCAGACCTATCTGCCCGCCATCAAGGATGGCGACAAGCGGGTGCTGGTGGTGGACGGTGAACCGGTACCTTACTGCCTGGCCCGCATTCCGGCCCAGGGTGAGACCCGTGGCAACCTGGCGGCCGGCGGCCGTGGTGAGGCGCGCCCCCTGAGTGACGCGGACTGGGCCATCGCCCGCGCGGTAGGCCCGACCCTGAAAGAGAAGGGGCTCATCTTCGTCGGCCTCGACATCATCGGCGATCGCCTGACCGAGATTAACGTCACCAGCCCGACCTGCATCCGCGAGATTGAGGCGGCCTTCGACGCCTCCATCACCGGCATGCTGATGGACGCCATCGAGCGCCGACTGGGCCGCTGACCCCTTCGTTGCCACGGCGAGGAAACACACACAAGGGGCCGTGAAGGCCCCTTTGACTGCCGCCCTCCTGCCGGCAAAAAGCGGTTTTGCCCGCCGCCATCAACTGCCATAATCACCCCAAATACCTTTGCACGCTAAGAGATACATACGCTCCATGCAAACACTGCAAAATCACTTTCTGCTCGCCATGCCGAGCCTCACGGACGCCTATTTCCAGCGCTCCCTGGTCTATCTGTGCGAACACAGCAGCGAAGGCGCCATGGGACTGGTGGTCAACATTCCGGTCGACATGTCCCTGGACGCCATGCTGACCAAGCTCAACCTCAATCCCCCCGCCACCGCCGAGATGAAACAGCCGGTGTTGCAGGGGGGCCCGGTGCACGGGGATCGCGGCTTCGTGCTGCACAGCTTCCGCCCGGGCTTCAACTCCACCCTGCAGGTGAGCGACGAGATGATGGTCACCACCTCCAAGGACATCCTGGAGACCCTGGGCACCGACGAGGCGCCGGACCACTGGCTGGTGGCGCTCGGTTACGCCGGCTGGAGTGCAGGCCAGCTCGAGCAGGAGCTGGTGGATGGCGCCTGGCTGGTGATCCCCCCCAATCCCAAGCTGGTCTTCGATACCCCCATCCACCTGCGCTGGCAGCAAGCCGCCGCGAGCATTGGGGTCAACCCCCTGCACCTCTCCAGCCAGGTGGGCCATAGCTGACACCCCGGCCCTCCCCCACGAGCAGGGGGAGGCAGGGAGGGGGCTTCCCCCTTCATTTATCCATCCATTTCGAGGAGACCCCATGTCATCACGCAGCATCATGGGCTTTGACTACGGCACCAAGAGCATCGGTGTCGCCATCGGCCAGGAGCTCACGGGCAGCGCCCGCCCCCTTCGCTCCCTCAAGGCCAACGACGGCATCCCCAACTGGGACGAGATAGAGAAACTGATCAAGGAGTGGCAACCGGATCTGCTGATCGTCGGTCTGCCGCTCAACATGGATGGCACGGACCAGGAAATCACGGTGCGAGCTCGCAAGTTCGGCAATCGCCTGCACGGCCGCTTCGGCAAGCCGGTGGAGTTCAAGGACGAGCGGCTCACCACCACGGATGCCCGCGCCCGCCTGTTTGAACGTGGCGGCTACAAGGCGCTGG
This sequence comes from Aeromonas sp. FDAARGOS 1418, assembly GCF_019048585.1. Taxonomy (NCBI): domain Bacteria; kingdom Pseudomonadati; phylum Pseudomonadota; class Gammaproteobacteria; order Aeromonadales; family Aeromonadaceae; genus Aeromonas; species Aeromonas sp. FDAARGOS 1418. The sequence goes on from NZ_CP077387.1 coordinate 4,088,479, forward strand.
ACAAGGGGAGCGTGGACGGCGTCTCCGCCCAGCTCATCGTCGAAGCCTGGATGGAAGAGCAGTACGACTAAACCGGGGAGCCTCCTCCCCCTTGCTTCTCTTTCACCGCCCCGCTCCCCATGGGCCCGCCCCAGGCAAAACGCGTCATCCCCGCCGCGGCCAGGCCATAGAGCCGCCGGATCTCCCCCCGCAACCACATCACCTTGGCATCCTGATTGTGGCGCTTGTGCCACAGCAGGATGAAGGCGATCTCCAGCTGGGCATAGAGAGACTCTTCCAGCGGCAACGGCATGGGGATGAGGTCGGGGTGATGTCTGGCGGCATAGTCCGCGCAATATGAAGGCACCACGGCGATCAGCTCGTGGCTCTTTTGGGCGGCGATGTGCAGCGCCTGCTCGAAGCTCGCCACCATGATGGGCACCTGCCGCCTGTGGCCTTCGTCCTCCAGCAGATCATCCAGTGCCCAGCTGTCGCTGGCCTCCCACACCACGCTCACCTGGGGGCAGGCCAGAAAGCGGGTCAGCGACCACGTCTGCCCGAGCAAGGGGTGATCCTTGCGCAGGAACACCACGGGACGATCGCAGAACAGCACCTCATGATCGATGTAATAGGGCAGCCGGTTGACCCTGGCATGGGAGCGGCCGTGGGTCTCCCGGGCGCAGAAGCCAAGATCCGCCTCCCCGTTGACGATGTCGTTGAGGGAGTGGTGATCCCAGCCCAACATTCTGACCACGGAGTGGGGGTACTTCTGGTAGATGGTCGTGGGCAGCTCGCTCAGGAAGCTGATGCCAAAGGGGGACTCCATCACCAGACTGAAGCGGGCCCCCTCGGGGATCGCCTCGCTGTTGAGGGTGCTGATGCTCTCGGTGAGCTGGAACCAGGTCTTGAGCTCCTCCGCCAGGGTCAGGGAGAGATTGGTCGGCTGCAAACCCTGGCGCACGCGCACGAAGAGGGGATCCCCGAACCAGTCCCGCAGCTTGCCAAGCGCCTTGCTCACCGCCGACGGGGTGACACACAGCTTCTTGGCCGCCCCCGCCACGCTGCGCTCCTGCATCAGGTGCCTGAAGACCACCAGCAGGTTCAAATCGAGTTCACCCAGATTGCGCATCGCGTCTCTCCTATCCCCGAGCCCGGACTCGCCGTACCGCACGCCATGGTAGCAGCACCTTGACCACCAGGTAACCGAGCAGCGCCAGCAGGAGTGCCAGGATCAGCATCCAGAGCGCAGGCATCCCCAGATGGCCCATCCCCCAGATGAAGAGCCCGGACAACCCTATCTGCATGATGCAGAGCAGGGCACTGGCCGATGCCACCTGATCCCTGCACACATCCAGCGCCTCCCCCATCGCCACCCCGAACCCGCAGGAAAACCCGATGCAGACCAGGGCAAACCCCGCCAGGAGCCAGGACAGGCCGCCTTCGGGCCCGCTGCTACACAACAGGGCGAGCAAGGCCAGCAGGTAGGCGAGGTGGGAGAGCGCCAGCACCCTTGCCTTGCCGAGCCAGCGCAGCAGCAAGGGGGTCAGGAAGGAAGCGGACATGCTCACCCCGGCCATCGCCATCATCAGCCGGGTGTACTGCTCGGGAGACAGGCCGAACGTTGTCATCAGGACGAGGGGCGAGACGCTCACATAGACCAGGATGGCGGTCACGCTGGCGCTGGTCAGCAAGGCGCGCTGCATGAAGGGGGCCATGCCCAGCAGGGCCAGCGGCGATGCCCCCGCAGGCAGGCGGGCGGGGCGGGTCTCCTTGAGCAGTCGCAGGTTGACCAGGGCACTGATGGCGGCCACCAGCGCCATGCCCACGAAGATGCCGCGCCACTCGAAGTGCGACAGGATGAGATAACCGAGTACGGGAGCCAGCACCGGAATGACGCAGATCACGCCATTGATGAGGGAGAGGGCCATCGCGAGGCGCGCCTGGCTCAGCACATCCCGCAGCACGGTGAAGGTCATGATGTAGAGCGCTCCAGCGCCCACCCCTTGCCAGAAACGCCCCAGATAAAACTGGGCGATGCCGGTCGCCTCCGCCGCCACCAGGGAAGCGACCACGAAGATGAGAGCGCCCCCCAGCACCACGGGGCGCCTGCCATGGCGATCCGCCAGCATGCCCCCCGGCAGCACGGTAGCCGCCATGCCCAGCAGATAGATGGAAAAAGCGGTGTGGATCTGCGCCTCGCTCCCCTGCAGGGTTTGCGCAATGCGGGGGACGGCCACCAGATAGAGATCGATCCCGAGGGGATAGAGGATGATCATCAGAAAAGTACACAGCAGAAACATACCCATGAAGGCTCCATATCAGCAGGTTTCACCATCACAGGTGCGCTGTCAGCGAGATTGACAACTCAATCCTGCAAAAGCAGAGGAAGATGCCGGGCACTATAGAGCGGGCGGCCTGCCGGGGCCTAGTGACGAGATGGCACTCGGTGGATGCCAATCCGGACATCTCCCGCAGGAGAGGCCCGGATTGGCATGCTCATCGCCCCCCCCCTGCCAGGTCGCGCTTGAGGGGTCGGGTCCGAGGTAACGGGCACGCCGCGATGCGACGTGCCCTCAAGGCTCAGCGAAGGCGCACCATTACCTGACCAGTTGCGTCAGGATGGCGTGGGCCGCCTTGATGCGCGCCTCGTTGGGGTAGTTGCGATTGGCCAGCATGACGATGCCGATCCCTTTGGCCGGCACGAAAGCCACATAGGCCCCGAAGCCGTTGGTCGAGCCGGTCTTGTTGAAGAGCACAGGGTGCCCTGTTGCAGCGGGCGCGGGCGCCGCCGGGTTGGCATTGTAAATCATCGCCGGGGAGTTGCCCGCCAGCAGCGTCTGCTCGCTGACGGGATAGGCGTAACGCTCCCAGCCCAGTCCCTGGGTCATCTCCCCCACCGCATACTGGCCCTGGTGAGTCAGGTCGATGGCCTGCTGCATGGCCGCATTATCCACCCCGCTGATGTTCGCCTTCACAAAGCGCAGCAGATCCGCCGAGCTGGTCTTGATGCCGTAGGCCTCGTCCGCCAGCATGCCGGGAGTGACGCGGATGGGCTTGTCCTCCTTCGAGTAGCCGTAGGCGTAGTGCCCCATGGCCTGCTCGGGCACATTGAGGTAGGTATGGTACAGGCCAAGCCCCGGCAGGATCGTCTGCTCCATCAGGCGATCGAACGGCTGCTTCATGCTGCTCGCCGCCAGATAGCCAAAGAGCCCGATGCTGGGGTTGGCGTACTGGCGATGGGAACCCGGCGAGTAGGCTGGGGTCCACTGGCGGTAGTAGGCTTGCATCTTCTCGAGCGAATCCACCTCCTCGGGGAATTGCAGCGGCAAGCCGCCCGCGCTGTAGGTAGCCAGCTCCCCCATGGTGATGTTGTCAAAGGCGGATCCCTTGAGCCAGGGGGCGAACAGACTCGCCTTGTCATCGAGCTCGAAGCCCCCCTGCACCACGGCGTAGGCCCCCAGCGTCGCGGTCAGGGTCTTGCTCACGGAGCCTATCTCGAACAGGGTCTGCTCGCTCACACCGACCGCGCGCTCCCGATCGGCCACACCGTAGTTGAAATAGTGGGCCTTGCCATCCTTGAGCACGGCCACCGCCATGCCCGGGATCCTGTGCTCCTTGAGTAGCGGCCGGATGCTGGCATCCACCACGGGGCGCAGGGGATCGGTCGCCGCCTTGTCACCGGCATGAGCCAGACCGGCCCACATCAGGGTGGCCAGAGCGCCCCACAAGATGGATTGTCGTTGTTGCATTGCATGTCTCCTGACTGTCGTTAGCAAGGTATCGCCATGGCGGCGAGTGATGAACCCAGCATAGTCCCGCGAGGTGTGCTGCCGATGAGGCTCTGTGAAGTCAGTGTGAAGCCGCCCCCTCTTTTTACCCATGAAAAAGGGGAGCCATGGCTCCCCTTCAATCACCTTGCAACGCAGGCTTATTTCTTGCCCGGGTTGTCCCAGATCCCCTCTTCCAGCTGGCTGCGCAGCTCGGGGTATTTGTTGGCATCGAAGGTCGGCACGCGGCCCACCTTGAGCTGGTCGTTGTAGTCCTTGGCCAGCTTGATGGCGACGCCGGAGAGCAGCAGGATGGCCACCAGGTTGACGATGGCCATCAGCCCCATGGAGACATCCGCCAGAGCCCACACGGTCGGCAGTTCGCCCACGGAGCCGAACATCACCATGCCCAGCACGAACATCCGGAACAGCATCAGGCCACCCTTGTGGTTGTGCTCGAGGAACACCAGGTTGGTCTCCGCATAGGAGTAGTTCGCCACGATGGAGGTGAAGGCGAAGAAGAAGATGGCCGCTGCGATGAAGATGTTGCCACCGCCGCCCACCTGGGAGGAGAGCGCGCGCTGGGTCAGCTCGACACCGGTCACGCCGGAGCCCGGCTCGAACTGGCCGGACATCAGGATGATGGCGGCAGTACAGGTACAGATGACGATGGTATCGAGGAAGACCCCCAGCATCTGCACATAACCCTGGGAGGCCGGGTGCGGCGGATAGGGGGTGGCGGTGGCGGCAGCGTTGGGGGCAGAGCCCATGCCCGCCTCGTTGGAGAAGAGGCCGCGCTTGATGCCGTTGATCATCGCCTGGGAGATGGCATAGCCCATGGCGCCGGAACCTGCCTGCTCGATGCCGAACGCAGACTTGATGATGAGGGCGAAGATACTCGGCAGCTCGCTGATGTTCATGAACACCACGAACAGCGCCATCAGGATGTAGGCCAGTGCCATGAAGGGCACCACCAGCTCGGCAAAGCGGGCGATGCCACGAATGCCGCCGAAGATGATGAGACCGGAGAGCACCACCAGGGCAAGACCGCTCACCCAGTCAGGGATGCCGAAGGCGACGTTCATGGCCAGGCTGATGGAGTTGGCCTGCACCGCGTTGAACACCAGACCGAAGGCCAGCAGCAGGCAGAGTGAGAAGACCACTCCCATCCAGCGCATGCCGAGGCCGCGCTCCATGTAGTAGGCGGGACCGCCCCGGTAGTTGCCATCCTCATCCTTGACCTTGTAGAGCTGGGCCAGGGTGCTCTCCACGAAGGCGGTGGCCATGCCGATGAAGGCGATCAGCCACATCCAGAAGACGGCGCCAGGGCCACCCAGATAGATGGCGACGGCCACACCGGCCAGATTGCCCGTCCCGACGCGTGCCGCCAGGCTGGTACACAGAGCCTGGAAGGAGGAGATGCCGGCGCTGTCGGATTTGCGACTGTTGCGCAGGACCGAGAACATGTGGCCGAAGTGGCGGATCTGGATAAAGCCCAGGCGGAAGGTAAAGAAGATACCGACCCCGATCAGCAGGTAAATGAGCACGGCTCCCCACATCAGGTCGTTAATCATTGCAATCAAGGTGTCCATAATTCTCTCGTTGTTATCACATCCATGGCCAGTCTGCGCTGACCGCTCTCTGTCAATTTCCGAACCAGCATTGCGCCGAAGGGGCGGAATCTAGCATAGCGAGGGAATTCAGAATAGTGACAGGGCTCACTGGGGAGACAAAAAACGAGCAATTTGATGCAAAAAAGCTTCATTTAGCACGCAATAAATCAACAAAAATTGATGTGCAACCCAGCCCCTCACAAATTAGAGCCAATAGAGAACCATTTTACAACTCATCCCATGGGGGTAAAAACCGCTGTGTGAAACGACATCAGGGAGACAAGCGTTTGCCTCTCATGCCTCATCGGCAAGGGGTTGTAACGCAAAACGTTTTACACGTAATTAAATTTCAAGTAGCTGACAGAACTATTTATGTGACCTCCCGCACAAATTCATGAATCCACCAAAATAATTGCGCTTTTCCATGTCGGAGCCAGCCGCCACACCATGAATAAAACTCGTTTTTTATCAAACACTTTCACCAGACAGCCGGTACCGCTTTCACCACCTGGCTGATTCGCATACAAGCCCCCCTATTGCAGGATGCGCCACATCCGTATTAATTAGGCAGGCAATGACGATGGGGCCTGCCCATCGCCCCTTTCTGAGCCTGAGCCGCCGGGATCTTGTAATTTAATTTCAGAACTGCCGTCTCATGCCCACCACCCTGGGATTGCTCCCTCATAAAGAGATGATATTTGCCATGGCCGATAAATTGACCCAGCTGAAAGCCCTGACCACAGTGGTTGCCGATACCGGCGACATCGAAGCCATCAAGCGCTACCAGCCCATCGATGCCACCACCAACCCCTCTCTGGTACTCAAGGCCTCCGAGATCCCCGAGTACGCAGCCTTGATCCAGGACGCCATTGCCTGGGCCAGATCCCAGAGCCAGGACAAGGCACAGCAAATCATCGACGCAGGCGACAAGCTGGCGGTCAACATCGGCCTAGAAGTGCTGAAAATCGTCCCGGGCCGCATCTCCACCGAAGTGGACGCCCGCCTCTCCTTCGACACAGACGCCAGCATCGCCAAGGCCCGCAAGCTGATCCGCCTCTACAACGAAGCCGGCATCAGCAATGATCGCATCCTGATCAAGCTGGCCTCTACCTGGGAAGGGATCCGTGCCGCCGAGGTGCTGGAGAAAGAGGGTATCCAGTGCAACCTGACCCTGCTGTTCTCCTTCGCCCAGGCTCGTGCCTGTGCCGAAGCCGGCGCCTTCCTCATCTCCCCCTTCGTGGGCCGCATCCTCGACTGGTACAAGGCCAAGAACGGCCGTGACTACACCGCCAGTGAAGATCCGGGCGTAGTCTCCGTCACCGCCATCTACAACTACTACAAGCAGCACGACTACCCGACCGTGGTCATGGGCGCGAGCTTCCGCAACACCGGCGAAATCCTGGAACTGGCCGGCTGCGACCGCCTGACCATTGGCCCCGCTTTGCTGGAAGAGCTGAGCAAGACCGAAGGCACCGTGGTGCGCAAGCTGGACTACACCGGCGAGCGCACAGCCAAACCGGCCCCGATGACCGAAGCCGAGTTCCGCTGGGAGCTGAACCAGGACGCCATGGCCGTCGAGAAACTGGGGGAAGGCATCCGCCTGTTCGCCATCGACCAGGGCAAGCTGGAAACCATGCTGGCAAGCCACCTGTAAGGCCGCTCGCCACACTGCGCTCACAGAGCGAAGTGACGCCGCAAAAACCGGGCTCCCGAAAGGGCAGCCCGGTTTTTTTGTGCCTGTTTCCGGTTGTCACAACTTCGTCATAAAAACGTTTTATTTTCAAAGGCGTCGTGTTATACGGATGGTGAAAACCATAAAACCAAGGAGGGAGCCATGGACATGTTCAACTTCGATTTTGACGAGGTCGTTGAGCTGGGTTCACGTAGCCGCGGGACAACGGGAAAAAAACGCAAATGGCGTGAGATTGAGGCGCTTAAAGACAAGCACCGCCTGCAAAAGGAGCTGCAGGCCATCGACATCGCCTATGAAGGATCGGACGACCTGGAGCTCTGATACGCCCACGCCGCCCATGTTTCACTCCAGCGAGTGGAGCCATAAAAACAGCGCCCCGGATTGACCGGGGCGCTGTTTTTATGGGTGAACCTCCTGTCAGGCTGCAGGCAGCGAGAGCTGTTTGGCCAGCGCCTGGAAGTGCTGGCTCACCTCCGCCCCGAACAGGGGATCATTGATGGCCCGGTTCTGCCAGAGCTGTTCGAGATGACGCCAGTCATCCTCGGTCAGGGAGTCGCGCAGATGGGGGAAGATGACCCCTTCCTCATAGTTCATGTGCGCCTCCTGCTGCTCGATGAACTGCTCCAACCTGGCGGTGAACTGATCCAGCGGGATGACCGCATCCATCAGGATCATCTCCACCATCTCCTTGAGCTCGGTCCCTGCATCCAGCAGACGGGCGTGCTCCTCGTGCAGCCGGTTGGCCACCTCCCCCTCCACCACCCTGTATTTCAGGTAGTAGTCATAAATCATGTCTTCCTTCGGGTGGTGGTACTTGTCGGATACCTCGCGCAGATAATCCACCACATCCCGCAGCAGGAAGTAGCTCACCGGCTGCTCATTGCGAATGGCCGCCAGCTTTTGCTTGAGCAGCGTCAGCAACCGGGTGATGTTGAGGTGGTCCTTATGCAGACTGGATAACATGGGCACTCCTTGCACTGAAATGAGAAAACGTCTGTCTCGAGTATACGGTCATTTATTGCCTGAACTTTGCACTCAATCAAGTCGGATGCAGACAGCGGCTGCACCAGCCTCTCACCACAGGGGGCACAGGGGACACCATTTCCCCTGTGCATTTACGGCGTCAGGCCGCCGGATCGGCGCAGACCGAGAGCCAGTCGATGGGACTGCGTCCCTGCAGGACCAACAGGCGATTGGCCTCGGAGAAGTGGCCGCAACCGATGAAACCGCGATGGGCAGAGAGCGGGCTGGGATGGGGGGCGCTCAGCACATGGTGGCGCGACCGGTCGATGAAGCGCCCTTTCTTCTGGGCATGAGCGCCCCACAGCAGGAAGACGACTCCCTGGCAATGGGCATTGATCCGCTCGATGACTCGATCGGTAAAGGTCTCCCACCCCAGGTGGGCATGGGAGTGGGCCTGGCCCGCCTGGACCGTCAGCACCGTATTGAGCAGCAGCACTCCCTGTCTGGCCCAGGATTCCAGGAAGCCGTGATGGGGTGTGACAAAACCCGGCAGATCCCGCTGCATCTCCTTGTAGATGTTGACGAGGGACGGCGGCGTGCGCACTCCGGGCAAGACGGAGAAACAGAGGCCGTGCGCCTGGTCCGGGCCGTGATAGGGATCCTGCCCCAGGATCACCACCTTGACGTCATCCAGCTCGGTCAGTTTGAAGGCATTGAAGACCTCGGTCGCCGGGGGATAGATCACCTTGCCCGCCTCCCGCTCGGCCCTGACGGTGGCCAGGGTGTCCATGAAATACGCCTGCTCTTTCTCCGAACCAATCACATCTTTCCAGGTCAGCACACCCGTCTCCTCTCGTTGCGAATCCACTCCTTCCATCCTGGCTGGCATGCCAGCCTCTCCCCACTCCCCGCCTTCTGTCCAGCTTGGCACCGCTATCTCCTCGGTCAATAGAGCAAGGGGCTCAGGATAGAGTCCTCGCCCCCAAGACGCAACCGCATGGAGGTCAGGCTCAGCCTTGCCAGCCTGGGAAGCGGCGGCGGCGTTCACGGGCAATGACCGAGGCTGCGTCGACACAGGAATAACAGGGCGTCCTTCGGACAGGCCTCTGGGCAGGCCGGTTTTCGCTGACGCCAGAAATAAACCCCAAAGGTGTAGTTAAATTACTGGATATGAATAATAAAAAATGCATAATTCATATATCTTACAAAAACAGAAAAATGATCTGTTTTTGATTCAACTCAATGATTTAATCCCTTTCAATGCGCGCAAAATGGTGTTTTATTGATTTGGATCAATTTTCGTAATATTACCGTCGTGGTATATATGGCCCCAACGAAGTAAAGGTGTAAGGCAAGGCCCCGTTAAATCATTCCTTCCAAGAGGTGGTTTAAAAACATCAGGGTAATGTGCTTACCGTTGAATCCGCTTTCCTATGAGGAGTCATACCATGATCAAGGGCATCCAAATCACCCAGTCCGCCAACGCCGCTCTGCTGAACTCTTTCTGGCTGCTGGACGAAGAGAAACAACAGGCTCGCTGCATCTGCGCCAAGGGCGACAGCTTTGCCGCCGATCAGGAAGTCAGCCTCTCCGACCTGGGTCAATTCGAATACCGTGAACTGCCGGTTCAGCAAGAGCCTGTGGTCGAAGGGGGTCAGCACCTGAACGTCAACGTACTGCGCCGCGAAACCCTGGAAGACGCCATCGCCAACCCGGAAAAATACCCGCAGCTCACCATCCGCGTCTCCGGTTACGCCGTGCGTTTCAACGCCCTGACCCCGGAGCAGCAGCGTGACGTGGTCACCCGCACCTTCACCCAGAGCCTGTAAGGCGCCCTGCGTAAAGAGATAAAAAACGGCCCCCTCGGGCCGTTTTTTCATGGGTGATGATCGCCGCCGGAACCTGGGTCAGCTTCGCAGGTCCACCGGCCTTGCCACCACGGGTTTCGCCAGGGCGTCCTGCATGGTGGCCTCGTCGAGCTGATCGCAGTAACGGGCCACCACCAGGGTCGCCACCCCGTTGCCGATGAGGTTGGTCAGGGCGCGCGCCTCCGACATGAAGCGATCAATCCCGAGGATCAGCGCCAGCCCGGCCAGCGGCAGATGCCCTACCGCCGAGATGGTGGCTGCCAGCACGATGAAGCCACTCCCCGTGACTCCGGCCGCCCCCTTGGAGGAGATAAGCAGCACTACCAGCAGGGTGAGCTGATGGAACAGGTCCAGCGGGGTGTTGGTCGCCTGGGCGATGAAGACGGCTGCCATGGTCAGATAGATGGAGGTGCCGTCCAGGTTGAATGAGTAACCGGTCGGGATCACCAGACCCACCACCGATTTCTTGCAGCCCAGCGCCTCCATTTTCACCAGCATGCGCGGCAATACGGATTCCGACGAGGATGTTCCCAGCACGATCAACAGCTCTTCCCGGATATAGGCAATAAAGCGCACAATGCTGAAGCCATTGGCTTTGGCGATACTGCCGAGCACCAGAAAAATAAACAGCAGGCAGGTCAGATAGAAGCTAGCAATTAATTGCCCCAGCTGAACCAAAGAACCAATACCGTATTTCCCTATGGTGAATGCCATGGCACCAAATGCCCCGATCGGCGCCAGTTTCATGATCATGTTGATGATGCCGAAAATAACCTGGGAGAAACCATCGATGATATTGAAGATGGGTTTTCCCTTCTCCCCGATATGATGCAGGGAAAATCCGAACAGGACGGCAAACAGCAACACCTGGAGTATATTGCCGCCGGCAAAGGCACCGATGACGCTGGCCGGTATCACATCCAGCAGGAAGGGAATTATCCCCTGGGACTGGGCCTGATCCGCATAGACGGAGATGGCGCTGGCGTCGAGTGAGGAGGGATCCACGTTCATACCGGCCCCGGGCTGCAGCACGTTGACCACGCACAGACCGATGATCAGGGCCAGGGTGCTCACCACTTCAAAATAGATCAGCGCAATGGCACCGGTTTTGCCCACCGCCTTCATGCTTTCCATGCCGGCAATGCCGGTGACCACGGTACAGAAAATGACGGGGGCGATGATCATCTTGATTAATTTAACGAAGCCATCACCAAGGGGTTTCATATCTGCGCCCAGACTCGGATAGACATGTCCCAGACATATTCCGATGGTGATTGCCAATATCACCTGAAAATAGAGGCTACTGACAATTTTCTTGTGCATGTTCAACGTCCTGTTAATAAGTGTGACTCCACTGACAGCAAATAACGCATGCAGCAGTCTGCGGCGAGAAATAGGGTTATCTCACCCGCTTCATACCTTTTTGCCATCCTGACGGTCGCTACTTTTGCATGTCATAAGAAGCAAATAAGAGACATCAATCACACAATATATTTAACATCATTAACACCACGGAAACATGGTCGCAATGGACGCCGAAGAGCACCAAATGAAAATGACGGAAATAAAAATGCCCCGCATGGCGGGGCATTTTTGATAGTAAAAATCGCGATCAGGCGGAGGTATCGAGGGGCTCGAAGCCCTTGACGAGATCGTCGATGGCCTTCATCTGCTTGAGGAAGCCTTCCAGCTTCTCCAGCGGCAGGGCGCTCGGGCCGTCGCAGCGGGCAATTTTCGGATCCGGGTGGGATTCGATAAAGAGACCGGCCAGGCCCACCGCCATGCCGGCACGGGCCAGCTCGGTCACCTGCTCGCGGCGACCACCGGAGGCCGCTCCCAGGGGATCACGGCACTGCAGGGAGTGGGTGACGTCAAAGATGACCGGATAGCCGCCGGTGCTCTTCTTCATGACGCCCAGGCCCAGCATGTCCACCACCAGGTTGTCATAGCCGAAGTTGGCACCGCGCTCGCAGAGGATCAGGCGATCGTTGCCACACTCCTCGAACTTGTCGGTGATGTTCTTCATCTGGCTTGGGCTCAGGAATTGCGGCTTCTTGATGTTGATGACGTTGCCGGTGCGGGCCATGGCCTCCACCAGATCGGTCTGGCGCGCCAGGAAGGCGGGCAGCTGGATGACGTCGACCACCTCGGCGACCGGTTTGGCCTGATGGGGCTCATGCAGATCGGAGATCACCGGCATGCCGAAGGTCGCTTTCAGCTCCTGGAAGATCTTCATCCCCTCTTCCAGACCCGGGCCGCGATAGGAGTGGATGGAGGAGCGGTTGGCCTTGTCCCAGCTCGCCTTGAACACGAACGGGATGCCGAGCTTGCTGGTCACTTCCACGTACTTCTCGCACACCGCCATCGCCATGTCGCGGGATTCCAGCACGTTCATGCCGCCGAACAGCACGAAAGGTTTGTCGTTGGCGACGTCGATCTGGTTGACCTTGATATTCTTCTGTTCCATCTCAGGGATCCTTAATGGAGGGGTTTGGGACTGAGGTCCAGGGTGGCCAGCTGGGTTTTCAGCACATCGGCCACGGGATCATCAGGGCATTGTTCAATAAAGTATTCGAAATCGTCGGCGGCAAAGCGCGGGCAATCGAGTTGCTCATAGATGAAGCCCCGATCCCGCGTCTCCAGCGGATCGCCGGGCTTCATGCGCAGCAGCAGCTCGCTGCAGCGCAACGCCTCCGTCATGCGCTCCTCGCGCAGCAGGGCGCCCTTGCTGACATTGAGCAAGCGCTCGATGATCTCCCACTGCCCCGATGGCTGCAGATGATCATCGCTCAGACTCGCCAGGTTGCCGAGGGCACCGCGCAGCAGCAGTTCGATGCGGTGCCGGCTCAGTTCATCACCGTTGAAGGGGTCCACATAGACCTCCCCGTCCAGACCGGCAAAACTCAGGAGGAAATGGCCGGGGAAGCAGATCCCCTCCACATCCAGACCTATCTTGCGACCCAGCTGGATGAGGAGGATGCCGAGACTGACCGGGATCCCCTTGCGCCTTGCCAGCACCTGGTCCAGATCGCAGTTGGCGGACGAGAAGTAATCCTGCCAGTCGCCACGAAAGCCCAGGGTCTGGTAGAAACCCTGCAACAGCTGACGGCGCACCTCGTCGCAGTCTCCCTCGGCAATCGTCTCGTCCAGCCAGGCATCGAGGCGGGCAAGCTCGGCCTCTCCCGTGCCGCCATGGCCCCGGATCTCGTCGCTCACCGACAGCGCCAGCTCGGCCAGATCGTGAGCCTCGAAGTCGGTCCACTCATCCACACGTATCATCGTCATCCTTCCTAGCCGAACAGGCTGGCCTGCTTTTGCACCGCAAGCTTGGCGATAAAGAAGATCCACCCCAGTGCGCCCAGGAAGGCAAACCAGCGGATGCCGTTGCTGCGGGCCAGGCGCAGCGCCATCATGGCCAGAAACGCCACCACCAGGATGGACGTCAGCTTCTCGGCCAGCCAGGGGATGGCGTTGTTGAGGGGGTTAAGACCCAGCACCATGCAGAGCAGCGCACCGGAGAGCACCACCAGGCCGTTGAGCCAGCCGCTGATCTTGAGGGTGCGGGCGCCCCCTGCCAGCGCGGAGCCGGTCTGCAACCAGTAAAAGCGCAGGATAAACATCAGCACGGCCCCGGCAATCAGGGTGAGGTGCAGATGCTTGAGAACAACATACATAAGATTTCCTTGAACAAGGGCAGACCGGGCCCGCCCGTCATATCACTGAGCCAGGCGCCCCAGGGTCACCCGCTCGTTATCGCCGTAATCGCGCACGGTTTCCACCTGGACGTAGCCTTGTTGCAGCAGGAGTTGACGCACCGCCTCCCCCTGATCCCAGCCGTGTTCCAGCAACAGCCAGCCACCAGGCACCAGATAGGCGGGCGCCTGGGTGACGATGAGGCGGATATCCGCCAGCCCCTGCTCCTCCGCCACCAGGGCGGAGCGCGGCTCGAAGCGCACGTCCCCCTCGTGAAGATGGGGGTCCGTCCCGTCGATGTAAGGCGGGTTGGAGACGATCATCGCAAAACGCGGTGCATCCGAGAGCGGCGCAAACCAGCTGCCGTCGCGCACCTCGATGGGCAACCCCAGGGCTGCGCTGTTGGTGCGGGCCAACGCGGCCGCGGCCGGCATCCTGTCCACCGCCCATACATCGGCATCCGGTCGCTCAGACTTGAGCGCAAGGGCGATGGCACCGGTGCCCGTGCCCAGATCCAGCAGGGCGCAGGGGCTGCCCGGCAGGCGGGCCAGCGCCTGTTCCACCAGCACCTCGGTATCGGGGCGCGGGATCAAGGTGGCCGGGCTCACTTTCAGCGGCAGCGACCAGAACTCCCGCTCACCGATGAGGTGGGCAATGGGCTCACCATTGAGGCGACGGGCAAGCCAGCCCGCCAGGGTCGCCTGCTGGGCGGCATCGAGCTCGTGCTCCGGCCAGGTCATCAGATAACTGCGCCGACAATCCAGCAGATGACAGAGCAGGGCATCGGCGTCGGCACGGGGGGATTCCCCGGAGGCCAGGGTCGCCATGATATGGGCGCGGGCCTGCTGGATCTGCATCAGTTGCTCTCGGCCAGGGAGGCGAGCTGATCCGCCTGATACTCCTGCACCAGGGGGGTGATCACGCAGTCCAGATCCCCTTCCAGGATGTCGCCCAGACGATAGAGGGTGAGGTTGATCCGGTGCTCGGAGAGACGCCCCTGGGGATAGTTGTAGGTGCGGATGCGCTCGGAGCGATCCCCGGAGCCCACCAGGTTGCGGCGGGTACTCTGCTCGGCGGCGCGGTGGCGTTCGTCCTCGGCCGCCTGCAGGCGGGCGGAGAGCACCGACATCGCCTTGGCGCGGTTCTTGTGCTGGGAGCGCTCGTCCTGGCACTCCACCACCAGCCCGGTGGGCAGGTGGGTGATGCGGATGGCGGAGTCGGTCTTGTTGACGTGCTGGCCGCCGGCACCGGAAGCGCGGAAGGTGTCGATCTTCAGCTCGGAGGGGTTGATCTCCACCTGCTCGGCTTCCGGCACTTCCGGCAGCACGGCCACGGTACAGGCGGAGGTGTGCACCCGGCCCTGGGATTCGGTCTCGGGGACTCGCTGCACCCGGTGGCCGCCGGACTCGAACTTGAGGCGGCCGTAGACGTGCTCGCCGTCCACCTTGGCGATCACCTCCTTGTAGCCGCCGTGTTCGCCGTCATTGCAGCTGACGATGGAGACACGCCACCCCTGACGCTCGGCGTAGCGGGAGTACATGCGGAACAGATCCCCCGCGAAAATGGCCGCCTCGTCGCCACCGGCACCGGCACGGATCTCCAGATAGCAGTTGTTGTCATCCTTGGGGTCGCGCGGCAACAGCATCACCTGAAGCGCCTGCTCCTGCTCCTCGAAGGTCGCCTTGGCGAGCGGCAGTTCCTCCTGCGCCATCTCCCGCAACTCGGCATCCTCTTCCTCCAGCATCAGCCGGGTGGTCTCGAGGTTCTCTTCGGCCTGGCGGAAACGCTGGAAGGCGTGAACGATATCTTCCAGCTGGGCGTATTCCCGGGTCAGGGCGCGGTATCTGTCCTGATCCGAGGCGACCCCGGGCTCCCCGAGCAGGGCCTGTACTTCTTCATGGCGCTCGATGAGGCCTTCCAGCTTTCTGATCAATGAGGGGTTCATGACTCTTGGATTCTCGATGGAGGACGGGACGGCAAAGGGCCGTCCCAACACTATGATTCTTGTGACAATCCCAGCACCTGACGCAGTTGGGCCAGTTTGTGACTGTCCCCCTGGGCGGCGGCCTGGCGCAGGGCCTGGGTCGGTGCGTGGATCAGCTTGTTGGTGAGGCGATGGGCCATGGCCTTGAGCGCCTGCTCGGCATTTTCACCCTGTTGCAGGGCCAGCAAGGCCCGCTGCAACTCTTCGTCGGCGACCTGCTGTGACTGATGGCGATAATCGCGAATGAGATCCACCGAGTGCTGGCTGCGATACCAGCCCATGAACTCGTCGCGCTCTTCCTGCACGATGAGTTCCGCCTCGGCGGCCGCCCGCTTGCGGGTCTCCAGGTTCTGCTCGATGATGCCCTGCAGATCGTCCACCGTGTAGAGATAGGCATCGGAGAGCTCGTCCACCTCGGCTTCGATGTCGCGGGGCACGGCGATATCCACCAGGAACATGGGCTTGAAGCGACGCGCCTTGAGCGCCCGCTCCACCATGCCCTTGCCGATGATGGGCAGGGGGCTTGCCGTGGAGCTGATGACGATGTCCGCCTCGTGCAGGTAGTCCGGGATCTCCTCCAGAGTCATTACCTGGGCACCGAACTCCTCTGCCAGCAACTGGGCCCGTTGCAGGGTCCGGTTCGCCACCATCATCCGGGTCACGCTCTGCTCGCGCAGGTGGCGGGCCACCAGTTCGATGGTTTCGCCGGCGCCCACCAGCAGCACCTTGGTCTGGGAGAGATCGGAGAAGATACGGCGGGCCAGGCTCACGGCGGCGAAGGCCACCGACACCGCGCTGGCGCCGATCTCGGTGTCAGTGCGCACCCGTTTGGCCACCGAGAAGGATTTCTGGAACAGGCGCTCCAGGGATCCTTTCACCGCATCCGCCTGCTGGGCGTGGGCGTAGGATTGCTTGATCTGCCCCAGGATCTGCGGCTCCCCGAGCACCAGGGAGTCGAGGCCGCAGGCCACCCGCATCAGGTGTCGCACCGCTTCCTCGTCCTGGTGCCGGTAGATGGCGGAGAGCACCTCGCTCGCCTCCAGCCCGTGGAACCGCTGCAACCAGTTCAGCACCTGCTCCCCTTGCCCCTGCTCCAGACTGCAATAGAGCTCGGTGCGGTTGCAGGTGGAGACAATCACCGCCTCGCTGACGCCAGGCTGCTCCACCAGCTCACGCAGGGCGCGATCGATGCGGCCCGGGCCAAAGGCGACCCGCTCCCGCAAGGCGACACTGGCGGTGTTGTGGTTGATTCCGAGGGCAAGCAGACTCATGGGTGGGTGATGATCGTTTCATGCACAGGGTGTAGAGGCCGACAATTGTACGAGAAAGGGTAAGTCTTTAAAAGCAATACGGCCGCCCCTTATACTGTCGCAAACCTCATCTGCGGAGCTCCACCTTGTTGTTGCGTATCTTCTCCCTCGCCTGCCTGCTGGTGCTGGCGGGCTGTACCACCACCCAACCCCAGCGGGATCAGGTCAACTGGCAGCAGGAGCGCGCCCGCCTCGAACGCCTCACACACTGGCAGTTGTCGGGCAAGATGGCCATCATCACCACCCGCCAGAAGGGCAGCGCCCGCCTCAACTGGCAGCAAAACGGCGACGACTATCGCCTCAACCTCACCAGCCTCATCGGCACCCATATTCTGGAACTCTCCCGCACCGGCGGCGAGGTGACTCTGCTCGACAACGATGGAAAACAGCACCAGAGCCAGGATGCCGAGCTCCTGGTCTATCAGCTCACCGGCTGGCACATTCCGGTGGCCGGACTGCCTGAGTGGATCAAGGGATTGCCGGGGCAGGCCGAATTCGAGCTCAACCCCGATGCCAGCCTCGCCAGCGTGCGCGACGGCCAGTGGCAGATCGTCTACGGGGACTATCGGGATCAGGACGGCTATCGCCTGCCCCACCTGCTCACCATGACCGGGCAGGAGAGCCGTCTCAAGCTGCAGATCAACGAGTGGACCCTGGCACCATGATGCACGACCAGGCGCCGATCCGCTGGCCCGCCCCGGCCAAGCTCAACCTCTTCCTGCACGTCAACGGCCGCCGCCCCGATGGCTACCACGAACTGCAGACCCTCTTCATCTTCCTCAACCACGGCGACTGGCTCGAATTCGAGCCGATCCCCGGCAGCGACCAGCTCACCTTGAGCCCGGCCATTCCCGGCGTGCCCGATGAACAAAACCTCATCATCCGGGCTGCGCGACTGTTGCAGAGCCGGTTGGCCAGTCCGCAGGGAGCCCATATCCGGCTGGAGAAGGTACTGCCCATGGGCGGTGGCATCGGGGGCGGCTCGTCGGACGCGGCCACCACCCTCGTGGCCCTGAACCACCTCTGGCAAGCCGGCTTGAGTGAAGACGAGCTGGCCGAGCTCGGCGTGCAGCTGGGCGCCGACGTGCCGGTGTTCGTGCGGGGCAAGGCCGCCTTCGCAGAGGGCGTGGGGGAGCGGTTGCAACCGGTCGAGGTGCCGGATGCCTGGTACCTGGTACTCAAGCCCGATTGCCATGTGGCCACCGCCGCCGTGTTCCAGGATCCCGACCTGCCCCGCAACACCCCCAAGATGACCCTGGACAATCTGCTGGCAGGAGAGTGGAAAAACGATTGCGAACTGCTGGTGAAAAAGCGCCACCCCGAGGTTGCCAATGCGCTCGGCTGGTTGCTAGAATACGCGCCGTCAAGAATGACGGGCACTGGCGCCTGCGTCTTTGCTCGATTTGAAGACGAAATGGCTGCTCGGAAGGCGTTGGCAATAGTGCCGGAAGGCTGGGATGGGTTTGTCGCCAAGGGCGAGAACATATCACCACTCTTCGTCACTTTGCAACAAGTGAGTGATTGGGGTATCGCCAAGCGGTAAGGCAGCGGGTTTTGATCTCGCCATTCCTAGGTTCGAATCCTAGTACCCCAGCCAACTCTCTCCTTGTTGAGGCCGCATCGGGAGGTGTTGACCTCGTCGATGTGTCTTGGGCCAATCTGACGCGATGGCGCTCAAGGTGGATTCCCGTCCACCCACCCTGCGGGTGATGAGACGCCATCCTCGACATCGCCCAGAGACCTTGTCCGTCATCTTGCTAAATCGTTTGCCCCCAAACGATACGGGTCTAAAATCAGACTCCCCACATACTGGATGCAACCCCGAGGTTTCAAACCGTGCCTGACATGAAGCTGTTTGCTGGTAACGCAACGCCGGAACTAGCCCAGAAGATCGCAGATCGCCTGTTTATCAAACTCGGCAATGCTGCCGTAGGTCGCTTTAGCGACGGCGAGATCAGCGTACAGATCAACGAGAATGTACGCGGTGGCGATATCTTCATCATTCAATCCACCTGTGCCCCGACCAACGACAATTTGATGGAATTGATCGTCATGGTGGATGCACTGCGTCGTGCTTCAGCTGGCCGTATCACTGCCGTTATCCCCTACTTTGGTTATGCCCGTCAGGACCGCCGCGTCCGCTCCGCCCGTGTGCCCATCACCGCCAAGGTCGTCGCCGACTTCCTCTCCAGCGTGGGTGTGGACCGTGTGCTGACCGTTGACCTGCATGCCGAGCAGATCCAGGGTTTCTTCGACGTCCCCGTCGACAACGTGTTCGGCAGCCCGGTGCTGCTGGAAGACATGAAGGCCAAGAACCTCGAATCCCCCGTGGTCGTGTCACCGGACATCGGCGGCGTGGTCCGTGCCCGTGCCATCGCCAAGCTGCTGGACGACACCGACATCGCCATCATCGACAAGCGTCGTCCCCGTCCGAACGTCTCCCAGGTCATGCACCTGATCGGCGACGTAGCCGGTCGTGACTGCGTCATCGTCGACGACATGATCGACACCGGCGGCACCCTGTGCAAAGCGGCCGAAGCGCTGAAAGAGCGTGGTGCCAAGCGCGTGTTCGCCTATGCGACCCACCCTGTCTTCTCCGGCACCGCCGTTGAAAACATCAAGAATTCGGTCATCGACGAGCTGATCATCACCGACTCCATCCCGCTCACCCCGGAGATGAAGGCAGTCGGCAAGGTCAAGCAGCTGACCCTCTCCTCCGTGCTGGCCGAAGCGATTCGCCGCATCAGCAACGAAGAGTCCATCTCTGCCATGTTCGAGCATTGATAGACCCTGTCGTGACAAAAACCGCCGAATGGCGGTTTTTGTTTTTTTGGGTGCCTGGCGCCAGCCGCCAGCCTCCACTCGGCAAGAGACGAAAACCTCGGACGAGCCACCCCACCCGAGCCCTTCTGTCCAGCTTTTCCCCGACCTTGCCGCACTTTGGTTGAGTGATCGCCACTCGGCGGCTAGAATATTGCGTCCCATTGCCCCGGGTCATCCGCCCATGGCAAGTAGCGAGTGAAGACATCAAGCGTGACAAGTCAAATCAAACTGATTGTCGGGCTGGGTAATCCCGGCCCCGAATATGCCAAGACCCGCCACAATGCGGGCGCCTGGTATGTGGAGCAACTGGCACGCTGGCACAATGTCAGCCTGCGCGAAGAGCCCAAGTTCTTCGGCCACACCGCCCGCTTCCTGGTGGACGGGCAGGATGTGCGGCTGCTCATCCCGAACACCTACATGAATCTCTCCGGCAAGGCCGTGGCGGCGCTCGCGCGCTTCTACCAGATCGCCCCGGAGGAGATCCTGGTGGCCCACGACGAGCTGGACCTGCCTCCCGGCATCGCCAAGTTCAAGCAAGGGGGCGGTCACGGCGGCCATAACGGCCTCAAGGACATCATCGCCAGGATGGGCAACAACAATAACTTCTTCCGGCTGCGCCTTGGCATCGGCCATCCGGGCGCCAAGGAGCTGGTCGCCGGCTTCGTGCTGACCAAGGCGCCCAGCAGTGAGCAGAGTCTGATTGAGGCCGCGCTGGACGAATCCCTGCGCGCCACCGACATCCTGTTCAAGCAGGACATGACCAAGGCCATGAATCGCCTGCACAGTTTCAAGGCCGAGAAAGTCTAGGCCTTCAGCCTGCATCGCCAGGCAGTTCAAGATGACCGGCCCCCTGGCGAGATCCCTCGCCTCGGGGTCAAGCAACACGACACGGGCCGCCCGCGCGGCCCCTTGAAGCATCCATCAACAAGGTAACAATCCATGGGTTTTAAATGCGGTATCGTGGGCCTGCCCAATGTAGGCAAATCCACCCTGTTCAATGCGCTGACCAAGGCCGGCATCGAAGCCGCCAACTTCCCGTTCTGCACCATTGAGCCGAACACGGGTGTGGTCCCCATGCCGGATCCCCGCCTCGACCAGCTGGCGGCCATCATCAATCCGCAGCGTGTCGTGCCGACCACCATGGAGTTCGTGGACATCGCTGGCCTGGTGGCCGGTGCCTCCAAGGGCGAAGGCCTTGGCAACCAGTTCCTCGCCAACATCCGTGAAACCGAAGCCATCGGTCACGTGGTGCGCTGCTTCGAGGACGAGAACATCGTCCACGTGGCGGGCAAGGTCTCCCCGGCCGACGACATTGAGGTGATCAACACCGAGCTGGCCCTCTCCGACCTGGATGCCTGCGAGCGCGCCATCAATCGCCAGTCCAAGCGTGCCAAAGGCGGCGACAAGGATGCCAAGCTGGAAGTGGAAGTGCTGGAGAAGATCAAGGTTGCCCTGGAAAACGGCCAGATGATCCGCGGCATGAAGCTGGACAAGGATGAGCTGGACGCCGTCAGCCACCTCAACTTCCTGACCCTCAAACCCACCATGTACATCGCCAACGTGGCGGAAGATGGCTTCGAGAACAATCCCTATCTGGATCAGGTCCGTGAGATAGCCGCCGCCGAGAACGCCGTTGTCGTGGTCGTCTGCTGCGCCATCGAGGCGGACATCGCCGAGCTGGACGACGAAGACCGCGCCGAGTTCATGGCGGATCTGGGCATCGAGGAGCCGGGCCTGAACCGGGTGATCCGCTCCGGATACGAACTGCTCAAGTTGCAGACCTACTTCACCGCCGGTGTGAAAGAAGTGCGCGCCTGGACCATTCCCGTAGGTGCCACCGCCCCGCAGGCCGCTGGCAAGATCCACACCGACTTCGAAAAAGGCTTTATTCGCGCCCAGACCATCGCCTTCGACGACTTTATCACCTACAAGGGTGAGCAAGGCGCCAAGGAAGCAGGCAAGATGCGCGCGGAAGGGAAAGACTACATCGTCAAGGATGGCGATATCATGAACTTCCTGTTCAACGTCTAACCCCATGAGAGGCCAGCATTTGCTGGCCTCTTTTTTATCTGGCCAGAGGCGCGATCTGGGTGCGAATGTCGTAAAAAAAACCAGATTGTTGGGCTTTTGCACGACAGCGGCCAATAACTCGCCAAACGCACCCAAATTCGTTTTTTCAAACAAAAAAAGGGTTGACGCCCCAGAGCCAGATACGCATAATTCCGGCCGCACAGTGACGAGGCAACGACTCACTGGAAGCACGGTTGGCTATGTAGCTCAGTTGGTTAGAGCATCGCACTCATAATGCGGGGGTCACAGGTTCGAATCCCGTCATAGCCACCATCTCTAGTTGGGGTATCGCCAAGCGGTAAGGCAGCGGGTTTTGATCTCGCCATCCCTAGGTTCGAATCCTAGTACCCCAGCCATTTTTTGAATGATGTTTGATAGTCTCTGTCAGGCATCGTCGTTGGGGTATCGCCAAGCGGTAAGGCAGCGGGTTTTGATCTCGCCATCCCTAGGTTCGAATCCTAGTACCCCAGCCATTTTTGAATGATGCTTGATAGTCTCTGTCAGGCATCGCTGTTGGGGTATCGCCAAGCGGTAAGGCAGCGGGTTTTGATCTCGCCATCCCTAGGTTCGAATCCTAGTACCCCAGCCATTTTTCTGTTCTCTTCCACGTTTGTGGTTGACAACAAACGGCTATGTAGCTCAGTTGGTTAGAGCATCGCACTCATAATGCGGGGGTCACAGGTTCGAATCCCGTCATAGCCACCATGTTTGAAAAACGTTCCTTCAATCATCCGATTGCAAAGAACACTGTTGGGGCATCGCCAAGCGGTAAGGCAGCGGGTTTTGATCTCGCCATACCTAGGTTCGAATCCTAGTGCCCCAGCCATTTTTGCTTGTATTCGACGCAAGTCGTGCACAAGACGGCTATGTAGCTCAGTTGGTTAGAGCATCGCACTCATAATGCGGGGGTCACAGGTTCGAATCCCGTCATAGCCACCATTATTCTTGCGGAAGTGGCGAAATTGGTAGACGCACCAGATTTAGGTTCTGGCGCCCTAGGCGTGAGAGTTCGAGTCTCTCCTTCCGCACCATCGAAAGCAGTACCAAACAGACCAGCTCATGCTGGTTTTTTTGTATCCGGCGTTTGCCGCTCTTCTTCCCCTCTCCATGCCATCGCGCGCCTGCAACGCCCCGCATGTATCAACGGCTAAGCCTTGTGTTCTCCTCTGCGACGGCGCAATGCCCTGCTCCGGCGTGATGCCGCCCTTTTCATCTCGCAGAGCACTGCGGGCAATAAAAAGGCGGCCCGCAGGCCGCCATATCGTTTGCTGTCGTCAGAACGGGAAGAACCAGGGGATGGCGATGACGCTCACCACCATCACCAGCAAGGTGAAGGGCACGCCAATGCGCACGAAGTCCATGAACTTGTAGTTGCCCGGGCCCAGCACCAGGGTGTTGACCGGCGACGAGACCGGCGTCATGAAGGCTGCCGAGGCGGCGATGGCGATGGTCATGGCAAAGGGATAAGGCGATACCCCCATCTGATGGGCCGTCCCCAGCGCGATGGGCGCCATCAGCACCGCCGTCGCCGTGTTGGAGATGAAGAGCCCGATGACGGCACAGAGCGCGAAGAGGCTGGCCAGCATCACCCTGGGGCCCATCTCCCCCACCGCCGAGATGAGCGCGCCGACGATGAGATCCACCCCGCCGGTCTGCTGCAATGCAAGGGCAAAGGGCAACATGCCCACGATGAGGATCAGGGTCGGCCAGTGGATGGACTTGTAGGCACTCTCCAGATCGATGCAGCGGAACTTGCCCATCAGCAGGCAGGCGATGAGCGCCGCGATGACGTTGGGCACGGGATCCGTCACCATCAGTACTATCATGACCCCGAGGGCAATCAGGGCGTGGATGGCCTGGCTGCGGGCCGGCGCCATCTCGTCCACTTCCGCAGGCAGGCCCAGCAGCAGAAAATCGCGATGATGGGTCTGCAACTGACGAATGAGGCTCCAGTTCCCTACCACCAGCAGGGTATCCCCCATCTGCAGCGCCTCGTCCACCAGCTTGCCGGTCAGCGCCTCTCCATCCCGGCGGATCCCCACCACGCTCAGGCCGTAACGGGAACGGAAGGTCACCTCGCGGATGCTCTTGCCGAGCAGCCGGGAGCCGGGGATGAGGGAGACCTCCGCCATGCCCACCTCCCGCGCCTGGTCGGAGAAATACTCCCCGCGCAATATCATGGGCTCGAGCCGCGCCTCGCTGCAAAACTCCCGCACATCCACCTCGGGATCCGACATGTCGATGAGCAGCACATCCTTGGCCTGGAACTCGGTCACCCCGGTGACACTGACCATCACCCGCCTGAACTTGCGCCAGCGCTCCATCCCGATGACGTTGGCCCCGAAGCGGGCACGCAATTGCAGTTCGTCGAGGGTCTGGCCGATCAGGGGGGAGTCGGGCCGGATCGCCAGTCGGCGTGCGCGCCCCGCCAGCCGGTAGTCACGGATGAGATCCCGCATGGTGCTGCGTCCCATCTGCTTGCCCTTGCCCTCCTCTCCTTCACGCACCAAGGAGGTGCGCATCAGCAGCATGTAGAGGATCCCCATCCCCAGAATGATGACCCCCATGGGGGTGAAGCCGAAGAAGCCGAACCCCTGGATGTCGTGGCGCATCAGTTCACTGTTCACCACCATGTTGGGAGGGGTTGCCACCAGCGTCATCATGCCGCTGATAAGGCCGGCAAAGCCGAGCGGCATCATCAGTCTGCCCGCCGGGATCCCCATCCGGTTCGCCACGCTCAGCACCACGGGGATGAAGATGGCCACCACCCCGGTCGAACTCATCACGGCCCCCAGGGTCGCCACCGCCACCATCAGCAGCACCAGCATGCGGGTTTCACTGCTGCCGGCCACCTTCACCAGGGCATCTCCCACCTGATAGGCGATGCCGGTACGCACCAGCCCCTCCCCCACCACGAACAGGGCGGCAATCAGAATGACGTTGGGATCACTGAATCCTGCCAGCGCCTGCGGCAGGGTCAGGGTGCCGCTCAACACGAACAGGATGATGATCAACAAGGCGACCACGTCCATGCGTACCTTGTTGGTAATAAACAGGAGAATGGCACCCACCAGCATGCTGAGCACCCAGATCAACTCGGAATTCACACTTGCTCCTTTTGTTCAACGTCAACCACGGCCGGCCTCGGACGCCATCAGACCACAGAGCCCGTCCCCCTGATTTGTTACACATCAAGAAAGAGGAGACCGCATCATCTCACATTCAGGTTCAGTTGCGGCCATTTTACCGGTCCGTGAACGCAGTCGGTCGCCCTTCACATGTCGGGGTAAAAAGTGCTGCACGCTCCCCCCGCCCCTCCTAAAATGGGCCCGCCGCGGCCTGAGCCGCCCTCTCACCCCTTGTCCTTCGGAGACGACATGACCCAGCACACCCCGGCCTACCCGGCATTCACCTTCTTCAGCCGCTTTGTCGCCGACATCCAGGCTGGCCGAAAGACCATCACCATCCGCGACGAGAGCGAGGCAAACTGGCGGCCCGGCCAGCGCCTGGCCCTGTTCACCAACCCGGAACACCAGCCTTTTGGCACCATTGAAGTCATCTCGGTCAAGGCGGTCGCCTTCGAGGCGCTGAGCGACGAGCACGCCCGTCAGGAGAACATGACCCTCCCCGAGCTTAAAGATGTGATCCGCGATATCTACCCCGCACTGCCGCCCCTCTATGTGATTGAATTCGTGCTGATTGAAGCCTGATTTTGTGAGCTGCCTCAGCTAACGCCGGTTGCGCTCACGGGCCAAAAGCGCACAATGACTGTTTTTATATACAGTCATTGGTGTCTTATGGAAAAACAACTCGAACCGGCCATCGCAGCCATGGTGGCAGACTTCATCGCCGCAGGTCGTCCCAAGGCGAGCCAGCTGAGCTGGCAGGCGCGCCGTGACGGCTACCTAGCCTCTGCCCTGTTGGGCGGTGAGCGGGAAGAGGTGGGCGCCATTGAAGAGTGGCAGGCCGATCACCACGCCATCCGCTGCTATCGGCCCGCAGACAAACCGGACCCCGCGTATCCGGTGCTGATCTATTTTCACGGCGGCTGTTTTGTCAGCGGGGATTTCGAGACCCACGATCGCCAGATGCGGATGCTGTGCAACCGGGCCAGTGCCCTGATCTTCGCCGTACACACCCGCCTCGCCCCGGAACACACCTATCCTGCGGCTCACGATGATGCGCTGGCCGCCGCGCGGGCCATCATGGCCGAGGTGGAGAAATGGCATGGGGATCCGGCACGTCTCGCCATTGCCGGCGACAGTGCAGGGGGTCATCTCGCCCTGATCACCACCTTGCGGCTCAAGGCTGCCAACGCCCCCTTGCCCAAGGCCCTGCTGCTTCTCTATCCCATGCTGGATGCCCTCTGCGAGAGCCAAAGCTACCGCGATCTCGGTGACGACTACCTCATCACCCGGGACATGCTCGCAAGCGGTTTTCACGCCTACCTGGGCAGCCTGCCCCCCTGCCATCCCGAAGCCAGCCCGCTCCACCATCCCGCCCTGTCAGGATTGCCGCCGACCCATATCGTCACGGCGGAATATGATCCGCTACGCGACGAAGGGGAAGCCCTGTATGGCAAGCTGGTGCAGGCTGGCGTCGATGCCACTTGCCAGCGGCAGCATGGCGTCATTCATGGCTACTTCCAACTGGCGGCCATCAGCCCTGCCGCTCGTCAGCTCATCGACCAGATAGCCATGATGCTCAGAAGACTCTGAGTTGGAACCGGCCCCCAAGCCGTGTTAAAAGTGTCTCTTTTGAATCAGGGAGGTAACCCGAGTGTTCGAGATAGCGAGCCTGAAAGAGGGCATGATGCACGGGGTGGAGCTGTTCCAGCTGCTGCTGGAGATCATCTCCATCGCATGCGTGGTCATCGGCCTTGGCAAGACCCTCTGGCTGGCGGCCAGAGTGCGGGATCACGAGCCCGGCTTTCCCCGTATCCGCCTCTGCTTCGGCAGCTGGCTCATCCTGGCGCTGGAGTTCCAGCTCGCCGCCGACATCCTGGCCACCACGGTGGCCCCCAGCAAGGAGGAGCTGGTGCGCCTCGCCATCATCGCGGTCATCCGCACCTTCCTGAACTACTTCCTCGGCAAGGAGCTCGATGCCCAGGCCGAGCGCCAGCAACCCGAGCCTGTCAGGTCACCTTCCCGCCCCGACGCCCGATGAGCGGCCTGAGTGGCACAAGGCCACGACACGGAAGGAAAGGCACCAGCCTGATCCCATGAAGAGGGCTCCCCGCAGGGAGCCCTCTTTGTATCCGACAGCAACCATCAGGCGTGCTTGCTGGCCAGCTCGTGGCGCTTCAATGCCAGCAAGGTGACCAGCAGGGCGGCGGTGGCGATCAGCGCCATGCCGATATAGGTGGCGCTGAAACCGGGTGCCAGTTCGGCCGGGCTCAGGCTGGCCAGATTGGGGCTGCTGCCTGCTGGCAGAGCGGCATGGAACAACACGGCCCAGATGGCGACACCGACCGCCCCGCCCAGCTCCCGGCCGAAGTTGAACAGGGACATGCCGATGCCGCGATCTTCTCGCGGCAGGGCATTTTGCACCACCACCGACAGCGCCGGCAGCACCAGACCCAGCCCCAATCCGGCAAACCCCAGTCCCAGTCTGGCCCAGAGGTCGAAGTGGATCTGCCACAGGGCCAGCGCTGCCAGGGCAAAACCTGCCACCACGAAACGCTTGTAGTGACCGGTGCGACCGATGAGCTTGCCGCCGACGAAGGCCCCCGCCGTGATGCAGACCATGAAGATCACCATGATCTCGCCACTGTCACTGGCGCTCATCCCCTTTTGCCACTGCATCTGCAACGGCAGGTAGACCAGCACGGCAAACATCAGCAGCTGCGAGGCCAGCGCCAGCAGCACGCTCACCAGATAACCCGGCAGGCGCACCAGGTGGGCTGGCAGTATGGGGTCGTGCGCCCGCCGCTCAGCCAGGACGAGCAGCAACAGGGCAACCCCCAGCGCAGCAGCGAGCCAGACGGCGGGCAAGGCCGCTTCCGGCGAGAGCAGCAACAGGGTGAGGGTGGTGACCGTAATGAGCAGTGCCGCTCCCTTCCAGTCGAAGCGGCTGTGGCGACGCACATTGAGGTGACCCAGATTGCGGTTCACCAGCCAGAGGGCGATGGCACCGAGAGGCAGATTGATCCAGAAGATCCAGCGCCAGCTGAGCTGCTCGGTAAAATAGCCACCGAGCAGCGGGCCTGCGATGCTGGAGACCGCATAGACCGCCGAGATATACCCTTGATACTTGCCCACCTCCCGTGGCGGAATACAGTCGGCGATCACGGTGAAGGCGAGCGCGATCAGCCCCCCGCCCCCAACCCTTGCAGTACGCGGGCGGCCAGCAGGGTCGGCAGATCCTGGGCCAGGGCGCAGGCCACGGATCCCGCCAGAAACAGGCCGATACCGATGTTGAGCATGCGTACCCGGCCGAACATGTCGCTCAACTTGCCATAGATGGGCAGGGCCGCAGTGGCCGCCAACAGATAGGCGGTCACTACCCAGGTGAGGGCGACACCGGCGTTCAGCTCAACCCCTATGATGGGCAAGGGCGTGGTGACGATGCTCTTTTCCAGTGAGCCCAGGGCGATCACCAGGGCCACGCTCGAGAAGACGGTTTTGGGGGACATAGGCAGGCTCGCTCATGTGAGATATCGGCACAGGGGGTGCAAGGCACATTATTGTCTCATAAATCATTAGCCGATGGTCAAAACCACTGCCTACCATGATGAAGGTCGCGACATCTGCAAGCCGGATCTGCTAGGGTGAGCCTTTGCCGAAGAGGACGCCCCCCATGCCCCAGTCATCCCCCTGCGATCATCACCAGAGTGAACAGCCCCGATTCGACGAGTACGACGCCCTGATCTTCGACATGGATGGCACCCTGGTGGACTCCATGCCTCTGCACCTGGATGCCTGGGAAATCACCAGTGCCGAGTTCGGCCTGCCGTTTGATCGGGCACAGCTCAACGAGTACGGCGGCATCCCCACCCGCAAGATAGTGACCATGCTGGCAGAGCAGCACGGGCTGACCATCGACGTGGAAGCCTTTGCCCGGCGCAAGGTGGCCCTCTACCTGGCACGGATCGACGACGTCCGGGTGTTTCCCGCCATGTGGGAGCTGGTCAGGCAGTACCACGGCAAGGTGCCCATGGGCATAGGCACCGGCTCAACCCGGGAACATGCGGCGTACATCCTGCGTCAGACCGGGCTCGATGCCTTCATCTCCGTGCTGGTGAGTGCCGATGATGTGGTCAATCACAAGCCCCACCCGGACACCTTCCTGAAAGTGGCCGAACAGCTCGGCGCCAACCCGGCCAACTGCCTGGTGTTTGAAGACACCCGGATAGGCATTCAGGCGGGCAAGGCCGCCGGCATGACCACCTTGCTGGCCGATCAGGGCGCACTTTACCCGCGCTAGTATGGGTAAACGTTCCTGACCACCAATAGAAACGCCTCCACAAAGGAGGCGCTTCTATATCTCGAATCATTAGCTTGATGTTCTCAAGGCCATGTGATGCGGATGATACCTAGACCTGTGCTCATTGTACCCATACAACTTTTATATAGGTCAATCGACATTTTATTTAAGGCCCTGCTTTCGCGATGATATACCAGTCATCTGAACTTGCATGGCCAGGTACGTCTTGTACCCCATCCTTCTGGCAGTATTAGTAGGTTAGATAAAACAAACCTATCCAGACTAACATTCTCCATGACATAGTCACGACCCAAAATAACTTCACACCACCACACGCACTATAAAATGCGTCTAAATCCCTGGAAAATAATGAGTATTTTAATGTTCATCAAACCAGATAACCTCAAAACGTTCCCTTACATTTTCGTCAACCACTCAGAAAACTGCTTCTCGTTATGAAAGGTTGATGGTTCATCATTCCATCACGAAATTCTATAATACCTAAACAGCTCTGCAAGCTTACCTTTTGAGTACTCACCTCTCTGACAAAACTGGCTTTCAATTACTTCCCTATTCTCGACAAGAGCGTTCGGCACTTCAGTTGTTTGGCTTTTTCTTGCAAGACCAATAATCGTTTGCAATATTTCGCAAGCGGTAGACTCATCATCTTCTCTGATTAAAAATTCGATAGTTTCATTTATAAAACAAAATGCTTCAGATGGACTCATTTTGCCGATGGCATCATCTCTAAACTTTTCAAAAAACCACTCATCCTCTATGAAGTCTGAGTTCCAATGCTGAATAGCCTCATTCAGTGCATCACGATATGACATAATCAATCCCTAATTTTGACACCACCCAAAAAACCTAACATCATCTTTAAGAAAAGTTCTGATTTTTCCGATATTATTACCTATATTTATGAACATTTTAAAAAATATAAATAAATACACTTCTGCATACTCTCTTCACAAAATCTCGACTACCCACACAGTCACGATTTTAGATCTACCCATATCTCTGTATAAAAATTCGCACATCTGGTGCCCACAAAGGCGAAGCCCGTCACCATACCTTTCTTATTTATTATATCAGTACCCTGCTCTCTTCCTTGACTCTCTTATAAATTTACGCAACTAACACCTTCACCATCTCTGGCGTCCCTATTCCGACGAACCCTGACTCTGGATCATCAAAGGCACCAACCATTTTAAGAACCAGACCATTACTTTTAACAATCTCGCACAATAACCTTGTATCTATCAATTCACTAGCATTCCACCCTCGGCATATTAACGCATGAACTTCAAACTCTTCTGGCACAGCAATAAGATAGGAGCATGATTCCTCCTCCATCAAACTCACCACTGATTCAATTGACAACTCAGATAATTGAGCAGCACCAAATAACTTCAACTTTCCATCTGATTCTACAAGTTCTTCCAAAAAGTGAGCTGCGTGGCTTATCTCTACCCCTCGTTCCTTTAATCTCTTAAAAAGTTTATTGTGCCTTATAATCCGTGTATCACTTTGCCAAACTGAGTCACCAACAACACACCACAACTTAAATCCAGGTATTTTTTTAACAATAAGACTAAAAATAAACCTTAAAACTATAATTCGCGCTTCAAGGCGATTTCGAGAAGAAATCTGCCATCGAGCGGCAACTACCTTCAAATTAACCATTTGAGAAATTTCACTGAGATTGTACGTTTCGTTTTCTCTTGAAACGTCCAACGTGCATACAACATTAATATTAGTCATCAATGTCTTCACCAGCCTTGTCATTCAAGTGGGCCATCTATTGTCATGATCGCCATGGGTCCTGTTCATGACCTACAGTATTATCACTGATTTTACCGTTCTGGTATTTATTCCAGAGCCAAAATCTCATGTTGCAACGCACCTTCTTTGCAACCCTCGTCACCTCCTATGTAATGCTGGCAACGTTAGCAGCACTCGCCGTTGATCCGGTAGCCTTGGTGTTGATTTTGACACTCACATCAACTTTAATAGAATATTACTCTATGAGGGATCATATATAAAATCATGATGTATCCGACATTACCAATGTGCACCTATAATATACATAGACCGTATCAAACATTGTTAAATACATCCAGATGATAGTCACCGGTCTCTTCCCAAGCATAAGGGAAAATAGCGTGACTCCCTCGACTCAAAATTACTTTTATGGCATCGACTACATTTAGGTTGAAAGTAGATGTTTTAGTTTCTCTAGATATAAGAGACGACAATTCATCTATCAACAGAGTAAAATCACCATCATGAACGGTCTCTTTAACGATTTCTTTTGAAAACAAAATACCACTTTCACTCTCAGATATAAAATTCAATATGAATTTAGCATTTTCCCGTGTTAGCCTAGCGACACCATAAAAGATTACGTAATTATCACTAAAAACTGTTCTCTCGAGAATAAAGCTCAATGGTTGTCCATCAACAAGTTTATTTATCGACCTACTTAGTCCATTGTATCGCACAATACGAGAGTCCAATCTCCAAGAAGGGCTAACGATAAAACAATATATATCTATTTTTTTAGAAAGATATTTATCCTCTATATAATTCAATATTATAGGTGCAGAGTCTTTCCATGCCGAATAACTCTCACCGTTTACATAGATTTTAGTAACACTTACAGTGTCTTTCAGAGACGACTTGTCAAACCGATTAAACTCATAGTCATCATCACTCACCATACAATGATCACAAAAAAGTTTATTCATAGTGTTAATATTCATGATAGTTACTCATTAACCCCTTACCACCATTATTTAAATGCGCTTCTTTATATCCACTTACATCGGATAAATTATGGTCTTCGGGATGATATTGAACTTTATAGCTGTCACCAAAGTCATACTCTATCGCAGTTCTTCTCGTACCTAACTTATCCGCGGGAAGACCTTTAAATGGGTTAAATGTGTTTGCGATGTCGGTGTTTTTGCACATCTTTTAGTAGCTCGAAAGGTCTGTCTCTTTGGCTTAAGCCGCTTTACATCCTTGGGATGTCGAATTTTTTCCCCCCGCAGCACCTTCTGTCTTGGTGGCAACTTTAGCAGCACTCGCCGTTGATTCGGTAGCCTTTATCGATGAAACCAATATGAAGCATCTTGGCTCCTGAATCCAGCCCTGCGAGAGCGAAGCTCTGCCGATACTACTCAAGAGCAGTGACTCATATATCACGTTGAATGCTATAGAGTCAGGCATCAACCAGATTTTCAACTACACCCAACCAACTCGATTCTCGCTTCCTAGAATAGGAAACGGAGGCATCTTGCCATAATCACAGTGATCTTTCTTTTCGTGAACTACTTTAGCGATAGCTATATCTGCACAATCATCGTAACTCTTTGCAATGTCATTTAATCGGAGGTTACATCTCCAATATCAAACAGACCTAATTCTTTCTTATCCTTTGATTGATACCGAACAGTCGTTTTGTCAACCCATCTAATATCACCAATACGAGCATTAAATAAAAACTCATCCGGTTCTTCAGAGAAAAGGTGTTCATTAAGAAGCTCATTACCATCATTATCTTTTATCACAATGAAACAGTTAAACGCTTCTTCATCATGACTTCCAACCAACTCAGCTGACATGCTTTTATTCCGACTTAACTTACGTTTTATTGTGTATAAATTGACAAAATTTTCTCGAACAACCATCTCGTACGCTTCATGAAAGGGGCTCTTCGGCCATCCTTCCATATCGCACAATGAAATAAGTGAGCTGTATAGTGCATCAAGAAGAAACCTTTTCTTGGCGATTATATTCAACCCCTCAAAATAGTCATAATCGAACGTCTTATAATACTTAATCACTGAGCTACTTAACTCAGTGGTACCAACTCTTTCATCTGGCCCACAAAGTTTTACAACAACCCTATAAACACCATCTGTTTCTATAGGATCAAAGTGGCGCTCAAAATGGGCACAAACACATCTGCTGAACAGCGTGAACTTTCGTGCCAAACCAAGTTCAAGTTTAAATGCCCACAAACTAAATTCTGTCAGTTTCATATCCATACAAACCTATATTGTTTGGCCTTTTTTGATCTGGCAGTTCATACTCTGGTTGGCGAATGCCTTCTTCAAAGTGGATTTTTCCTTCCCTGGATATTACTCCAAATTCAGTTGATGAGCCATCATCTTCAAGTTGATAATTGACTCCATGGGAAGCACTACTTTCATTAAGTCACTGACCGATGATGTCTTTCTTTTCACTATCGGTGTCCGCATTCTGAATCAGATAGAGAAACTGATTTTAAGTACTCATAGTCGCATCTCAGTGTACTTCTTTTCAACTCAGCTGATTTCTCTTCCTTGACTGCAACACTAGTAGCCTCCCCAGCAAGCAGGTACGAAGGGGGCTGGCATCATCACGGTTATTCTTATTTTCCGAACAACGTCATTGACAAGATTTCTGATACCAGTTCGAGTGTTGGCAACATGCTCAGCAGATAATCGGCAAGATAAGATTGTGAGCAATCTTGACATACATAACTTTTCTGCCGGGTTGTAAGCTACCCTCAAAAAAATGCATGAATATCATTCATGATTGATTACTCAAGATAACACTTCCATCACCTGTTCTCGGGTATGGGTGTAGTGACGTTTATTAGCAAACCACATTTTCTTTAGCGTTGGAATATCCAATAAGGAAGTCAGATCTCCATCTTCAATGGTTGTGTCCCCTATAAAGATGATACTTTCTAATGATTGGCTGTGTGCAAGTGGCCTCAAAGATTTAACTGCCCCACAGTCAGTTAATACAATCTCTTTGAGGTTTTTTAGCTCACTCAAAATAGCTATATCATAAACTCTTTTACAGTTTTCAATTTCTATAATCTCTATCTGCTGACACTTATCTATGCCTGAAAGATCTTCTAGCTTAGGACAGTCGGCCAAATCTAGAATGGATAACGAGCTAAGTTCCTCTATTCCTGACAATGATTTTATTTTTTTGGAGGTTAGTTGTAGACGTCTTAATAAAGACATTCTATTAAGTTCTTTCAAGTTTTCTGAAGGATAGTTAACAATATTTAGCAGATTCAATTCATCACAAGCGAAAATCGTCTTCGCTTTAGGCCTCCAAAAAAGCTTAAGTAGTTTTAATTTTTTAGTTTGGAAAAATCAGGAGCCTTCGTAAACTCACACTGTAATCCTAAATATTCAAGATTACTGATAGACTCTAATGGAGTGATATCCTTGACACCCCAAGAATAAATTTCAACGCCAGAAAGAGAAGGCAAGTAATTTATAAATGAAATGTCATTTCCATTCCAGCCTGCGGATTGACTTAAACGAAGCACTGAAATATTTTCTTTATCGATTATTGATTTAAAACTATCCGACCAAGGAGCTGTCAAGACAAGGCAACGTCCCATTCCATTTTCAACCTCATCGATAAAATATTTTTCATTATTTATCAAAGAATTAGTTCCTGTTTATGACAATGGGGTAAATTTTGTTTGATACGTTTTAGAGAAATGGGCAAGCATACCACTCATGGTTCTTAATTCGATGTTCCTCCACCTGCTCTTCATCTATCTTCCAAGTAAAATTCTGTAACATGAACATATTGATTACAGCCTAGCTAACTTTTATACTTATCTTAATAATAATAGGATTTAACAAATACTTATCGAAATATCAACTGACTCTAATCAATCATAATAGCCATTTTCAAAGACAATAATACTTTCAGCAGGTAATGATGTGTTGTCATCCGCATCAGGAGCGTATGCATCTATACCCAACACATGGGATGTTAGCGATGCAGACTCTACTTCTAGGCCTTTGTCTTTATCTGAAAGATACGTGATCAAGCCCTTGAAATGAATTTTTAGCAAGTCCATTTCTTCGAACTCTGGAACCGCTGGTTCAGTAAACTCTATCGCCTCCAAAACGCCAGAGGCGTTGTAATATGCGAACACGCCTAAATTCTCAAAGTAATCACATGGGAATACAGACTCCTCCGCTCTTTTAAAAGAGTCAAACACTCCCCCTAATAATAATCTCACTTGGTCAGGAGTCATACCAAACTTGATTTTCCCTGCCCCCACAAAGGGGGAAATTAAAAATCTCATAAAATATTCTCACTTAAGAATCAGTCACATGCTACAGACATAGTTCAGCATTTCGTTTTGGCATCATCTGTTTAATGGAATATTTCAATGATGTATATCAAATGACTTTATTCATTCCTTTGGGCAAGCGCTTAGCCCGACAGGGCACTACACCACAGCAATAATTTGACCGTATTTAATCCAAAATAAAAACGCCCCAGGCGGGGCGTTGTTTTCATGGCGGCCATTACATGGCGTTGGTGGATTCGAAGATCTTGTCGGCCGACGCTTCGACGAAGCCAGGGTAGAGCACGCCGTCGGCCTGCGGATAGCGCAGGGCAAACTCGTAAAAGCAGCTCGGGATGGTGCGCACGCCGTCGCTGAAGGGCACCTCGGCCTTGTCTGCCATGGTGGAGGATTGCTCCAGCATCACCTCGGGATCGCCCTTCACCTCGCCGCCAACGGCGTTGAGCACGAAGCCTGCCGCCTTGAGCGCCGCATTCACCTGCTGGATGGTGTCGAAGTCCTTCAGGCGGTTGATGTTGACTGTGAAGTGGTTGGCACGATAACCCCAGGCGGCCATCCAGGCGGCATACTCGCTCTCTGCCAGCAGGGTCTGGTAATCGGTGTGAGAGACCTGCCAGGGCGCGCCGGCGTAGAGGAAGGCCGGGGTGTCGGTGAGGTGATCGGGTACCTGATCCACCAGCTTGTGGATGATGGCCTGGGCACCTTCGGAGAGCTCTTCCACCTTCAGCTCGCTGATGAACACCTTGGGCGCATCAGGATCTTTATGCTCGAAGTGTTTGGCATAGAGCTTCTTGGCCTTGAATACATACTCGCCCTTCTCTTCATACCCCAGGGCGCGGAAGTGGGCCGCCAGTTTCTCGAGACCGAGCTTGGGCAGGTTGTAGGTCCGAAACGCCACGTGATCGTTGATGATGGGGGCACCGCCGCCCAGCAGTTGATGAACCTTGTGAGCACTGGGGGTGACCTGAATGTAGTTGTCCCACAGATGGCCAAACAGGGTGTCGATATCCTTTTGCATCTCTCTTTCCTTTGATTGCGGGTACAGACAGGGGCACCTGTTCAGTGCCCCTCTTTTATTTTCTTGTTATCAGAAGGTCAGACCGGGAGACAGCTGATCCGGCATAGCAGCCTTGCTGTCTTCGACGGAGGCGACCGGGTAAGCACAGTAGTCGGCGGCATAGTAGGCGCTCGCTCTGTGGTTGCCGGAGGCACCGATGCCGCCGAAGGGGGCGGCACTGGAGGCGCCGGTAATGGGCTTGTTCCAGTTGACGATACCGGCACGGATGCGCTTGAAGAAGTGGTTCCAGTCCGCTTCGTTGTCACCGAGCAGGCCGGCCGAGAGACCGAAACTGGTGGCGTTCGCCTTCTCGATGGCCGCATCGAAGTCGTCGTAGCGAATGAGCTGCAGCAGCGGGCCGAAGTACTCTTCATCCGGCAGCGCACTGACCGCGGTCACGTCTATGATGCCCGGGGAGACAAAGCCGGTGCCCGCTTCCAGGTGGTTGAGGGCAAGCAGGCTTTCACCACCGAGGCGCTGCAGGTTGGCTTGCGCCTCGACCATGCCGAGTGCGGCCTTCTCGCTGATCATGGCGCCCATGAACGGCTGCTCGGCGGCGTCATAGAGGCCGACCTTGATCTGGCCGACCACCTCCACCAGGCGCTTGACCAGGGCATCGCCCCGCTCGCCGCGCTCGACAAACAGACGGCGCGAGCAGGTGCAGCGCTGGCCGGAGGTAATGAAGGCAGATTGCACGATGGCATGAACGGCGCCGTCGACGTCGCTCACATCTTTCACGATCAGCGGGTTGTTGCCACCCATCTCCAGTGCCAGGATCTTGCCCGGCTGGCCGGCAAACTGCTGATGCAGGAAGTGGCCGGTACGGGAGGAGCCGGTGAAGAAGAGGCCGTCGATGTCCGGGTTGCCGGCCAGCGCCTTGCCGGTGTCGACCTCCCCCTGCACCAGGTTGAGCACCCCCTTGGGCAGCCCCGCCTCCTGCCACACCTTGACCATGGCTTCAGCCACCATGGGGGTCAGCTCGGAAGGCTTGAACACGACCGCATTGCCGGCGATGAGCGCCGGCACAATGTGGCCGTTGGGCAGGTGGCCCGGGAAGTTGTAGGGGCCGAACACGGCCACGACGCCATGGGGCTTGTGGCGCACGAACGCCTTGGCGCCCGGCATGGGGTTTTCCACCGTGCCGGTGCGCTCGTCATGGGCACGGATGGAGATGGCAATCTTGCCCTGCATGGCCGCCACTTCGGTGCGGGTCTCCCACAGGGGCTTGCCGGTTTCACGGGCTATGGTCAGGGCCAGCGCCTCCTTGTGCTCGCCGAGCAGGTCGGCATAGCGGCGCACGATGGCAAGGCGCTCTTCAAGGGCCAGATCGGACCAATGGTAGAAGGCCGTGCGGGCCGCCTTGACGGCCGCATCCACCTGGGACTGGCTTGCCGCCTCACCACGCCAGATCACCTCGTTTTTGGCCGGGTCGATGGATTCGAACGGCTTGCCTTCACCGGCCAGCCACTGGCCATCGATAAACTGGACTAAAGACATCATCAATTCACTCCCTGTGGGTACGCAGGCCGCCTCGGCAGCCTGTCTCAATGCTGTGCTGCGGGGCGGGTCAATCCAGATCGACGACGCGCACCATGTCGCCATTTTCCACCTTGAGGGCGGCCGCCATCTTGGGCGGAATGATGGCTTCGTGCTTGTCCAGATCGACCCGGATGTTGCCGTAGCAGGCGCGGTATTGCTCGAATCTGGTGTTGCAGATGAGGTAGGTATGGCCGCCGATGGGCTCACCCACCAGCACCGCCAGCTTCTGGCTGCGGCGCACGCTGCGAATGTTCTTCACCTCGCATTCGACGGTGGGGCCGGCGTCGAAGATGTCGACATAACCGCGATTCACGAACCCCTCATCCTGCAGCATCTTGAGGGCAGGCCGGGTCTTTTCGTGGGTCTTGCCGATAACGGCGCGCGCCTCGTTGCTCAGCAGATTGACGTAGATGGGGTACTTGGGCATCAGCTCGGCGATGAAGCGCTTCTTGCCGATGCCGGTCAGATAGTCGACGGTGGGAAAATCCATCGAGAAGAAATGTTTTTGCAGCCACTCGTAGAAGGGGCTGTGGCCGTTGCCATCGGAGACACCACGCATCTCGGCAAAGACGGTACTGTCAAACAGCTCGGGGTGTTCGGCCATGAACAGGAAACGGTGCTTGGAGAGCAGACGGCCGTTGAGCCCCTCGCGGGCGCATTCACGCAGAAACAGGGTGCAGAGCTCGGAATTGCCGGTGTAGTCGTTGGAGAGGGTGAGGGTTTCCACGACATTGTAGATGCCGAGCTTGGGGGAGGAGTGCACCACCTTGCCGATGTGATAGTTGTAGAACGCCTGGGACAGGCCGACCGCCGCGTCGATGGCGCAGGTACCGACCATCTCCCCGGTCTCCAGATCCTCGGCCACGAAGAAATAGAGGCACTCGCCCTTGCCGGCGGGCTTGTCCAGGAAGGTCTGGGTCGAGGCATCGATCTTGCGTTGCAGCAGCTCGTCGTTGACCGGCAAGGATGTCATGCCGGTGCCGGATTCGATGGCACAGGTCTTGAGGCCGGCGAAGTCGCGCTGCTCGATAGGACGGATAACCAACATAAATGACAACTCCCTTTCATTGACGACAGGTGGGGTCCCGGCTCCTGCCGGGAGGGCTCCCCACCTCAATTTGGATCAGGCGTTGACCACCTGAGCGACCGCTTTCTCGAACCGTGCCAGCCCTTCCTTGATGTCCGCTTCCGGGATCACCAGGGAGGGGGCAAAACGCACAACGTTGGTACCGGCAACCAGCGCCATCAGGCCCTGATCGATGGAGGCCAGCAGGAAGTCGCGGGAGCGGCCCTTGAAGTCATCGTTGAGCACGGCGCCCAGCAGCAGGCCCTTGCCGCGCACTTCGCTGAAGCAGTGGTACTTGGCGTTGATGGCTTCCAGCCCTTCGCGGAACAGCTGCTCGCGCTGCTTGATACCGCTCAGCACTTCCGGGGTGTTGACCACGTCGATCACCGCCTCGGCCACGGCACACGCCAGCGGGTTGCCGCCGTAGGTGGAGCCGTGAGTGCCCACTTTCAGGTGGGAGGCGATCTCGGTGGTGGTCAGCATGGCCCCGATGGGGAAGCCGCCGCCCAGCGCCTTGGCGCTGGTGAGGATGTCCGGGGTGATGCCCAGACCCATGTAGGCAAACAGCTCGCCGGTACGACCGACACCGGATTGCACCTCGTCATAAACCAGCAGGGCGTTGTGCTTGTCGCACAGCTCGCGCACCCCCTTGGCAAACTCGTCGGTGGGGCTGATGATGCCACCCTCGCCCTGCAGCGGCTCCATCACCACGGCGCAGGTGTTGTCGGAGATGACGGCAGCCAGCTCCTCCAGGTTGTTGTAGGCGACGTGGGTGATGTCGGCAGGCTTGGGACCGAAGCCATCGGAGTAGGCAGCCTGGCCGCCGACGCTGACGGTAAAGAAGGTACGGCCGTGGAAGCCCTGGTGGAAGGCGATGATCTGGGTCTTGTGGGCCCCGAACTTCTCGATGGCGTAGCGGCGGGCCAGCTTGAGGGCCGCTTCGTTCGCTTCGGCGCCGGAGTTGCAGAAATAGACCTTCTCGGCGAAGGTGGCGGCGACCAGTTTCTTGGCCAGGCGCAGGGCCGGCTCGTTGGTCATCACGTTGGAGAGGTGCCACAGCTTCTCACCCTGGGATTTCAGGGCCTCGACCAGTTTGGGATGACAATGGCCCAGGCCATTGACCGCGATCCCGCCCGCGAAATCCACATACTCGCGGCCTTCCTGATCCCAGACACGTGACCCCTCGCCGCGCACCGGGATGATTTTAGCCGGCGCATAGTTGGGAACCATCACTTCATCAAACACTTCACGTGTCACTGCCAACAACTCTGACATATTGCTCTCCTGCTATCTCGCGGCAGAATAATCCACCGCCCAAAAGTTAAATCCGTGTAAACGTGGCGGAATTATCACAGAAAAAAAGTAAAAAGTCTGTAACTTAACCGCCTATAAGGAACAATGTTCGATTGCCTTTGAGATTTTAGGCAACCGCATTGCATAACGGCTCAGGGGGTGTTGGCAAGAGATAATTTGGACAGGGAGGAGGGTGAATAAAGTCTCAGGGAAATTTTTTTTTGCCTCATGACGGTTTTGAGACAGACATCGCAATTTTTTCAGGAAACGGC
The DNA here is from genome assembly GCF_019048585.1 of Aeromonas sp. FDAARGOS 1418. Lineage (NCBI taxonomy): Bacteria > Pseudomonadati > Pseudomonadota > Gammaproteobacteria > Aeromonadales > Aeromonadaceae > Aeromonas > Aeromonas sp. FDAARGOS 1418. The sequence goes on from NZ_CP077387.1 coordinate 4,129,018, forward strand.
CAAAAAGTTGGCCAGCAACTGGTGCCCCTGTTCGCTCAGAATACTCTCCGGATGGAACTGCACTCCCTCCAGCGCCAGCGTTTTATGCCGCAGCCCCATGATCTCGTCCGGGCTGCCGTCGGCATGTTCGCTCCAGGCGGTGACCTCGAAACAGTCGGGGAGCGACGCCGCCTCCACCACCAGAGAATGATAGCGGGTCACCCGCAGCGGGTTGTTGAGCCCCTTGAACACCCCCTCCCCTTTGTGACGGATGAGAGATGTCTTGCCGTGCATCACCTGACGGGCACGCACCACCCGGGCACCAAAGGCCTGTGCCAGCGACTGATGGCCAAGACAGACGCCGAGGATGGGGATCTCGCCGGCAAAACGGGAGATGGCGGCCAAAGAGATGCCCGCCTCGTTTGGCGTGCAGGGGCCGGGAGAGATCACCAGATGGCGGGGGGCAAGCCGGGCTATCTCCTCCAGGCTCAGCTCATCGTTGCGCCTGACCACCACCTCTTGCCCCAGAGCGCCGAAGTATTGCACCAGGTTCCAGGTAAAAGAGTCGTAGTTGTCGATGAGTAGCAGCATGCAAACACCCTGGGAATAAGACAGAGACGGTGATCGGACAGCCCGTTGCGAGCGCGGGCAGACAAACGCCGCGCATTCTGGCATGTCTCATTGCGTTAATAAACCGGCGATCACCTCACCTGCTGTGCAGTCTGTCCGCTCTTCAATGGCGATCCAGGCCTGTCGACCCCACCCGGCGGTGGGCCTGTCCCCGATCGGGCAGCATCAGCCGCTCCATGTCAGGATGGCAAGGTAAAAGAGACGGGAGGCGACCGGGAAAAGGGCACAGGTCGTGACAGGCAGATGGGAAGGAGTCACCTTGGCAAGGGCTGACAACGGACCTCAGCGGTCCAGATAACGGCCCTGTTCCAGTTCCCGTTCCCGCTGGCACTCGGCCAGATAGATGGCAGCCGCGATGGCCGGGGTCTTGTGGTGCTTGTCGATGGCGTTGGAGACCATCAACTGCAAGGTATTGAGGCTCTTGGCCTTGCGAAACTTGCGCAGCCAGTGACCCTTGTCACCCAACTCTTCACTCAGGGTTTGTGATTCGACAGACATGCTTTCTCTTGGGGCAAAGCCCGTGTTTGACATTGGGGAGGTTGCGACAAACCGGAAGGTGTAAAACAAAGAAAGCCAGGCATCCACCCAGCTCTCTTCTACTACACCTTCCCAGTATGTCAGGCTCGAGGAACGAAGCCGACGACATCATATACGCTGATCAGGGTTTTTTCAGCCCTTTCACGCGCCTTTTGTGCGCCAGCCGCCAAAATGGCCTGCAGATGGGCCTCATCCTGACGCAGCTCGCGGAAGCGCGCTTGGATGGGTTCCAGCAAGGCGACCACGGCATCGGCCGTTTCACTCTTGAGGTGGCCGTACATCTTGCCTTCGAAGTGCTGCTCCAGCTCCGGGATGGAGCGGCCGGTCACACCGGACATCAGGGTCAGCAGATTGGAGACCCCCGGCTTGTTTTCGGGATCAAAACGCACCACGGCCGGCTCGTCGGAGTCGGTCATCGCCCGCTTGATCTTCTTGACGATCTGCTTGGGATCTTCCAGCAGGCCGATGAAGTTGGCCTCGTTGTCGTCGGACTTGGACATCTTCTTGGTCGGGTCCTGCAGGCTCATCACCCTGGCCCCTTCGGTCGGAATGAAGGGTTCCGGCAGGGTGAAGACTTCGCCATAGAGGTTGTTGAAGCGGGTGCAGATGTCGCGGGTCAGCTCCAGATGCTGCTTCTGGTCATTACCCACCGGCACCTGATTGGCCTGATAAAGCAGAATGTCGGCCGCCATCAGCACCGGATAACCGAACAGGCCGACGTTGACGTTGTTCTCGAATCGGGCGGACTTGTCCTTGAACTGGGTCATGCGCGACAGCTCGCCCATCTGGGTGTAGCAGTTCAGGATCCAGCCGAGCTCGGCGTGCTGGGGCACGTGGGACTGGATGAAGACGGTGCTCTTGGCCGGGTCGATGCCCACCGCCAGATAGAGGGCGGCTGCGTCGAGGCACGCCTTGCGCAAGGCGGCCGGATCCTGGCGGGTGGTGATGGCGTGCAGATCGACGATGCAATAGAGGCAGTCGAAGTCATCCTGCATGCTGACCCACTGACGCAGGGCCCCCATGTAGTTGCCGATGGTCAGCTGGCCCGAGGGTTGGGCACCGCTCAATACGATTGGTTTAGTCATCAGAGTAGTAATCCTTGTTATCCGCCAGCCCGGTCTGGATCAGACCAGCAGGGCGTCGAGTTCGGCAAACTGCTCGCAAACCCAGTCGGGGCGGGAGTCTGCGATAGGGCGGCCATAGTTGTAGCCATAGGTGAGCCCCACCACCTTCATGCCGGCGGCCTGGGCGGCCAGCACGTCATTTTCGGAATCCCCCACCATCAGGGTGCGGGACGGGCTGACACCCAGCTCGTGGCAGGCGTGCAACAGCGGCTCCGGGCTCGGTTTCTTGACGGGTACGCAGTTGCCCCCGAGCCAGAGTGCGAAACAGTCGCTGATGCCGAGGGCCTCCAGAATGGGCTGCACGAAGTGACTCGGTTTGTTGGTCACCACTGCCTGCTGGTAACCCAGCCCCTGCAGACGGCGCAGGCTCCGGGCCACTCCGTCATACATGGCCAGGCCTTCCAGCAGACAGGCCTGATAGTGACGGTCGAACAGGGGGCGGGCCTTGGCAAACTGCTCCGGGGCGTCGCGGTAATCGAGAGCCCGCTGGATCAGCTTGTCGGCGCCGTTGCCGACCCAGGTACGCACCACGGACTCGTCGGCCTCGGCCAACCCCAGATCCGCCAGGGTACGGTTGACCGCCAGCGCCAGTTGCGGGGCGCTGTCAATCAGGGTGCCATCCAGATCGAACAGCACCAGGTCAAAGGGGCGATCAGCGACGGACATGGGCAAGCTCCGCGCGCATCTGGTCGATCACCGCCTTGTAATCCGGCTTGCCGAAGATGGCAGAGCCCGCCACGAACATGTCGGCACCCGCCTCGGCAATCTCGCGAATGTTGTCGACCTTGACCCCGCCATCGATTTCCAGGCGAATGTCGCGGCCGCTCTCGTCGATCAGGCGGCGCACCTGGCGCAGCTTGTCGAGGGTGCCGGGGATGAAGCTTTGACCGCCAAAGCCCGGGTTGACCGACATCAGCAGGATCACGTCCAGCTTGTCCATCACGTACTCCAGGCAGGTGAGCGGGGTCGCGGGGTTCAGCACCAGACCAGCCTGGCAACCCTGCTCCTTGATGAGGCTCAGGGTGCGATCCACGTGATCGGAGGCTTCCGGGTGGAAGGTGATCAGACTGGCACCGGCCTTGGCAAAATCAGGCACGATGCGATCCACCGGCTTGACCATCAGGTGCACGTCGATGAGCGCTTCGATGCCGTAATCGCGCAGCGCCTGACAGACCATGGGGCCTATGGTCAGGTTGGGGACATAATGGTTGTCCATCACATCGAAATGGACCACGTCGGCCCCGGCGGCCAGCACCTTGGCCACATCCTCACCCAGACGGGCAAAGTCGGCGGAGAGGATAGAGGGGGCAATCAGAAAGTCTTTCATCAGCGTCATCCATTGGCAGCGTGGCAGAAAAAACGGCGCAATTTTATCGCAAAAGGGCGATGAAAACGACCCGCATCTACAGAACACGCCGCTCCGGCACCATGGCTGGCAAACGATGCCAGGCGCGGCTCACGGAATGCCAGCGGCAGCATCAGAAATGACAACGGCCCCCTCAGGGACCGTTGTTCACTCAGCCGACGGCAACCAGCTCCGCCTCACCGGGATAATAGCCCTGTTCGGGCTCGATGCCGGGGGGATAGAGCGCCAGCAGCTCGGCCACCTTGTTGCGACCACCGCCGTTGCGGCTGATGGTGCGCTTGACCAGGATCTCGTCGAGCCGGGCGCCACGATAGAGCTCGCGGGTCAACTCGATGTCATGGTTGCTGATGAGCACGGGCACCCCTTTATGGGCGGCGGTGTGGCGAGCCAGCCTGGCCAGCAGCGCCTGATCGTCCAGGGTGAAACCGCCTGCCGAATAGGTGGTGAAACTCGCCGTGGTGGAGAGGGGGGCATAGGGCGGATCGCAGTAGATCACCCAGTCTTCTTCTGCACGGGCCATGGCGTCGGCATAGCTTTCACAGATGAACGTCGCCTTCTGCGCCTTCTCGGCAAAGGCCCACAGCTCTTTCTCCGGGAAGTAGGGTTTCTTGTAGGAACCGAAGGGAACGTTGAACCCCCCCTTCTTGTTGTAACGGCACAAGCCGTTGAAACCATGGCGATTCAAAAACAGGAACAACTGAGCCCGTTCAAACCCGGCCGCGGTCTGGTTGAACTGGGTACGGAGCCGATAATAGGCGGTCTTGTGGTTGTGCTCGGCCACGAACAGCTTGCGGGCCTCGCTGATGAAGCTGTCCGGCTGCTGCTTGAGGTGGTTGTAGAGGCCAATGAGATCCGGATTGATGTCGTTGAGCACATAGGCGTCGTAATCCGTGTTGAGAAACACGGATCCCGCCCCGACGAAGGGCTCCAGCAACACACGCCCGGCCGGCAAACGCTCGGCGATCTCTTCGACCAGGGAGTATTTTCCCCCGGCCCATTTTAAAAACGCGCGTGTTTTTTTCATGGAAGTCCGGTGTTGACAAGGCTATGCCCAAAAAAGGGGGGTGATTCTACCCCCTTCTTCGGGTGGCTGGCTATTGCTTCAATTCTTTTTGTATCTGGGCGAATGACTTGGGCCAGGGTTGTCCCTTGAGCAAGGCAGGCGACAGCTTTCGAATGGCCGCCTTGGCCTGGGCACTGCTGGCGTAGTCTCCCTGCACCACTACATACCAGGGACTGCCACGGAAGCGGGTCTTGTAGACCCACACCTTGCCCGCCAAGCCATGCTCGGCCACAAAGCTGTCTACCGCCTTGGTGTTGCTCGCCCCCATCAACTGGATGCTGTAGTGATTCTTCGGCTTCTTGTTGAGAATCGCCACCGGCGTCAACGCCACCTTGGCCGCTGGGGCTGCGACCGGCGCTGTCTGCGCGCCACTGGCCGGTTGAGCCTCTGTCCGGGCCGGGACACTGCTCGGGGCCGGATTCTTGACCTGGGCCGTCGTTCCGGTCGGGACCGCACGGGAACCGCTCCCCACCAGCTCATCCACCACGGCCGTGGGCAAGGCGCCGCTGACGTTCGGCTGGTTCATCAATTTCTCGACCACTTCGTCGGAGATGACGACCCGGCGCCCCTCATAGTTGGTTGACTCCGTGGTGACCGTCTCGCTTTCGACCTTCTTGGGCAAGGGCTTGGCATCGGACTGCCAATCGCGGGCAACCTGATTCCCTGACGGGATGGCAGCGGCGCCACTGTTCGCCTGAGTACCCAAAGCCCCGCTCGCCGCACCGACGTTCACAGGATCGCTTGAGACGGGATCGGGCAACGCCGTCCCCTGGGACGGTGCCTGGGCGGGGTCCTGGCCTGCACTGTCGAACAGGGGCAGATAGCTCAGGGCCAGCAACCCGCCCGCCAACAGGGCAAGCACGATCGCTATCTTCTTGACGGGCAACTCGGCCTGACGTTTCTTGGGCCTTCTGTCGGTCATGGTATCCTCCAGTAACTGCATGATGGCTGACGGATGTCCGCCCGCCCCATTCAGGATCTCTTCCACTTTCGGCTTGGGCAAGAGGGCTGTCGGGATCTTGAGCTCTTTGGCCTTCTCATACAAGAAGATACGTTGCTCAGGAGCGCTCAGTGGCGCGACTTCCAGCTCGAGGGCTGGCATGGCTCGTCCCTTGAGGAGCGCCTTCTGGTTGCGACACCAGGCGTCATCACCCGAGAGCAGGATGGCCAGTTTATGAGGAGATGCCAGGGTATCGTTGTGACGACAGAGCGCCCACAACTCCCCCACCAGCTCGGCAGGTAAGGTATCGGCACGTTCGATGATGAGCAGCAGTCTGGCAGGCTTGTCACCCACCATGCGAAAGAAGCTGTCCGCCAGGGCATCCTGCGCGTTGAACAGGGGACGTGCCACCACCTGCTGCAACAGCAGCTGGCGCACATCCGCCATCTTCATGGACGGGCTGCCGATGAGGCTGGCCACCCGCACCGCATCGGGCAGTTGGGCAAGCAGCGACTCGCACAGGGTGCCACGGCCACTGCCTGGCTTGCCGGAGAGAAAAACAAAGGGGTGGTTGAACTCGATCAGGTGCAGCAGCCGGTCAACCAACTGCCGCTGAGAAGGCAGCTTGAGCAATTTATTAGTGGTCACGACCAGACTCGATCACCGCCATCAATTGCTCGTCTGTCACATCGGCCACGACCTGGGCCTGTCCGATCCCGATCGGCAGCACCAGCCTCAGTTTGCCTTCCAGCACCTTCTTGTCACGGCGCATATGGCGAATGAAGGCGGCAAAATCCATATCGGACGGTGCCTTGACCGGCAAATCGGCGGCCAACAGCAGATCGCGGACTCGTGCCACCTCTTGCGCCGTCATGTCGCCACGGGCCAGGGCCGTCTCGGCCGCCAGCATGGTTCCCGCCGCCACGGCTTCACCGTGCAGCCAGTTGCCATAACCCTTCTCCGCCTCGATGGCATGGCCGAAGGTATGTCCCAGGTTCAGCAAGGCGCGCACGCCGTGCTCGGTCTCGTCCTGACCGACCACATCGGCCTTGATCTCGCAGCAGCGGCGAATGGCATAGGAGAGTGCATCACCGTCGAGGCGCTGCAGGCGAGTCATGTTGGTTTCGAGCCAGGAGAAGAAGGCGGCATCCCAGATGATGCCGTATTTGATCACCTCGGCCATGCCGGCGGCAAATTCCCGGGCAGGCAGGGTCTTGAGGCAGTCGGTATCGATGATCACATGCTTGGGCTGATAGAAGGCACCCACCATGTTCTTGCCGAGGGGATGGTTGACGGCGGTCTTGCCGCCGACGGAAGAGTCAACCTGGGAGAGCAGCGTGGTAGGCACCTGAATAAACGGAATGCCTCGTTGGTAGCTTGCCGCAGCAAAGCCGACAACATCACCTATCACACCGCCCCCCAGAGCGATCAGAGTGGTATCACGACCATGGCTGGTTTCCAGCAGAGCAGACATGATCCGCTCGAAGGTCGCCAGGGTTTTGTAGGCCTCGCCATCGGGCAGGATCAGGTGTTCCACCTGAAAACCGGACAGCAACTGAATGATCTGTTCAAGATACAGGGGCGCGACCACGGTATTGGTCACTATCATGACCCGCTTGCCCTTGATCGTCTGCGCCAGTACCTCGGGGCGTTGCAGCAGACCGGCAGCTATCTCTATCGGGTAGCTGCGTTCACCCAGTTCGACCTTCAACCTTTCCATGGACGTCCTCTAATGAATTACATACCAATCAACTTGACGATTTGATTAGCGACAACTTTGGCACTCTGGTCATCCGTCTGGATGACAAAATCGGCAACCTCTTCGTACAGGGCGTTGCGCTCTTGCGCAAGACGCTCAAGCACTTCACGGGGCGGCTCTTCGGTTTGCAGCAAGGGACGACGCTTGTCTCTCTGGGTGCGCGCCAATTGCTTTTCAATGGTGGTTTCGAGGTAGACCACGATGCCGCGTGCGGAGAGTTTGTTGCGGGTTTCACGGCTCTTGATGGCACCGCCACCCGTTGCCAGCACGATACCCTGCTGTTCGGCGAGCTCACCGATCACCTTCTCTTCGCGGATCCGGAAGCCTTCTTCGCCTTCAACATCGAACACCCAGCCGATATCGGCACCACTGCGGCGCTCAATCTCATGATCTGAGTCGAAAAACTCCATGTGCAGTTGTTCTGCCAGATGTCTACCTATGGTGCTCTTGCCCGCACCCATGGGACCTATCAGGAAAATATTGCGTTTCTCAGCCATGTCTTTTCGTTAGTAATTACAAACTGTATGGCCCCGGTAAACACTCGACCGGGGTACCTATGAACCTTATCTTGCGATGGATCAGGAGGGGGATTATCTCAGTAGAAACCAGGACTGGCAACCGCAGCCCTTACGCCCCAGCCTCATCGGGGCGTAAGGTTATATGTGTTTTACTCTCACAAGTAAAGTTTTCAGAGGGCGTCGGTCACTATCCTCGGGGTCACGAAGATCAGCAGTTCGCGCTTCTTGTTTTCACTGGTGGTTTTCTTGAACAGATAGCCCAACCCGGGGATATCTCCCAGCAGCGGCACCTTGCTGACATCGCTCTTGATGGTCTGTTGATAGATGCCGCCAAGCACCAGAGTTTCACCGTTGTTGACCAACACCTGGGTGGTGATGGACTGGGCGTTGATGGACACCGCATCCCCGGTTCCGGTCGGCACGGTTTCACCCTTGGTATCCTGAGTCACGGTCAAGTCCAGGATCACCCTGTTGTCCGGGGTGATCTGCGGTGTGACCTTGAGGCTCAGCACCGCCTTCTTGAAGGTGACCGAGGTCGCCCCGCTCGAAGAGGACTCCACATAGGGGATCTCGGTCCCCTGCTCGATCAGGGCCGGCTTCTGGTTGGCCGTGGTGACACGCGGACTGGCGATGATCTCGGCCTTGCTCTCCTTTTCCAGCGCCGAGAGTTCAAGATCCAGCAGGGTACCATTGGCAAGACGGGCAACCTGGAACGCCAGGGTGCCGGCCGCGTTGGTCACCGGCAGGTTGACGTTGAGTCTGTCTTCTACGTTGGGGCGAGTGATGGTGGAACTGCCATCATTGTTTCCGGCGCCATCATTACCCTCTATGGTGCCCGAGGTGCCGTTGCCATGGCCATCCGTCTTGGTCACACCCCAGCGCACCCCCAGTGCCTCATCGAAACCATCATCAATGGTCACCATGCGCGCCTCGATCACCACCTGCTTGACCGGGATATCGAGGATATCCAGCATCCGCTTGACGTTGCTGATGACATCCGCCGTGTCCTTGACTACCAGCACGTTGGTACGTTCATCCACGCTGACCGCCCCTCTGGGGGAGAGCAGCTTGGTACTCTCGGAGGAGAGCAGGGCCGCCACTTCCGATGCCTTGGCATAGTTGATCTGCAGATACTCGGTGTAGAGGGGAGCGAGATCCGCCACCTGGTTGCGGCTCTCCATCTGCTGTTTCTCGCGAGCGGCAATCTCGTCAGCCGGTGCCACCAGCAGGATGTTGTTATCCAGCCGTTTGTCCAGCCCTCTGACCTTGAGGATGATGTCCAGCGCCTGCTCCCAGGGCACGCCATCGAGGCGCAGCGTGATGTTGCCGGAGACCGAGTCCGTAGTCACCAGGTTCAGATTGTTGAAATCGGCGATGATCTGCAACACGGTACGAACAGGAATATCCTGGAAGTTCAATGAGATGGGTTTGCCTTGGTACTGCTTCGCCGCCGTGGTGGCCACCCGTTTTTTCACCTCGATGATGAACATCTTGTCGGCCTGATCGTAACGGTAGTCAAACTGGCCGTTCACCGAGAGCTCGAACAGGGTGTCATTGCCCTGGCGGAACACCTCCACCTGGGAGACAGGGGTAGCAAAGTCCTGCACATTGATGAGGTTGAGCTGATCATCAGGCACCCGGGTACCGTGGAACTTGGCCAGCACTTTCTGACCACGGCTGCTGACATCCACCGCCGCCGAACTGTTGTCCAGCGTCACGAGGAACTCCCCCTGACCTTCCTTTCCACGACGAAAATCCACGCCCTTGACCGAGTTGAAGTAGGCGCCACCCATGTTTGCCTGAGACACGGACAACACCGGCTTGCCGGGGGCAACGGGCGAAGGAGCCACAGTAGGTGTGGAAGCCACGGCAGGCTGAGCCTGATACTGGGACTGGTTCTGGGCAACTCGCTGGGTGTCAATCAATGCAGACTGAGTCACCGGCTGGCTTCTGACGAGCGCAGACTGGCTGGCTGCAACAGGCGCCGCCGAGGAAGCGACCGGCTGCCCGGCCTTGTCTCCCAGCGCCACCAGCAATTTATTGCCCTGCTGATGGACCTGATAGGGGGTGAGCTGATCGAGGGCGATCTTGATGTCGAGCCCCTGCCCCTTCCCCTCCACCAGGAGGTTGTTCACCCCTTGCTGCTTGATGGGCAGGGGATTGACCGTCAGGGCACCGATGGCCCCGGGTACGTGCAGCAGTAGCTGATTGGGCTCATAGGTCAACCTGTCCGTAAAACCGCTGACCGGTTCGCTGAAGCTGAGCTCCAACAGGAGTTGATCGGCCAGCAGGGGATTCACCTTGACCTCCTGCAACGCGGGTACTGCCCACACCTGAGTGCATCCGCCCAGCCACAGCAGCGCCACACCGGTCATCCTTCTTATTGTTGTTCTCATCTCTGCTCATCCCTGATCATAGTTTTGCGTCGAGATTGGCCATGGCCAGCTGGGTTTCTCGGGTGACCCAGCATCCTTTGCCATCCGGTACCGTCTCCATCAAGTCAACATGCGTGTTCGTTATCTTGATGACCCTGCCCTGATCCAGCCCCATGTGCTGGTTGAGCCCGACGCGCACGGCTTGCCCGTCCGGGGTTTTGATCAATGCCCACAACTGCCCCTGCTTGCCGATGGAGCCTTTCATGCTCAGGCTGGCAAGCGAGTAGCGTTCCAGCACCTCCTTTTCCCGATTGGCCACTATCTGGGCACAGTCCGGCTTGGCCTTGGCATCCAGCCTGGAACTGGTTTCCGGCTGGGGTGCAATGAACGGACTACGCTGATCGCTGCGTTGATAGACCATGGGAGAGAAGGGCTTTATCTCCGGCAAAGATTCGATCGGTACCGGCTTTCTGGCCTTTGTCTGTTTGACATACTCATCCATGTCCTCCTGTCCCCCACAGGCCGTCAACAGCAGTGCCGACAAGAGAAGTACGCCCGCTCTCATGCTCATGGCTTTTTCTCCACGGTTTTGCCGTTGTACTTGTAGGTCTTGGCCTGCATGGACATACCGATCAGCTCACCGCCCTTCCCCTGGCTGAGCTGGAAAGAATCCAGGATCACGATGCGCGGCAAAGCAGCCATGTCCGCCGTGAACTTGCCAAGCTCGTGATAGGTGCCCACGACCTCGATGCGCATGGGCAGCTCGGTGGAGAACTCGTGTTTCACCTCTGGCTCCCAGTTGATCCTGTTCAATGTCAAACCGTTGTCGGTGGCAATGAAGCTGATGTCATCCAGCAAACCGGCGACTTCGTGGGTGTTGGGCAGCTGCTTGAGCTGGGTGTCGACCAGATGTTCCAGCTGGACCATCTGCTTTCTGTATGCTTCCAGGTTCGCGGCCAGCATGGCCTTGCTCTCGAATTGTCCCTTGAGCTCAGTCTCTTTTGCGGCTTCACGACCCAGGGCCGCCAGGGAATTGGCAATCACGTAGTAATAGAGTGCCCCACCAAGCAGAGCACAGCAGAAGAAGACAAAGATGCCCTTGGCGATCGGCGGCCAGCGGGCAATGTCATTGAGATCCAGGTCGTTGAGTTGTTGCAGGTTCATTTTTGCCCCTTAGCCACGTTGGGTAGCGCCGTGGCAATCTGGAACATCATGGAGAACTGGCTCAGGGCGATGGGGGCCACCTCGGCCGTGAAAATGGTGCTGAGCTGGGATTGTGTCAGCCAGCCGGAACCGTCGATTCGGCGCATCATGCTGGCTACCCTGCCATAGGCTTCGGTCTTTCCCTTCACGTCTATCTTGTTGTTTTGCAGAGCAAGGCTATCAAGATACACCCCATTGGGGACCAGCACCGGCAGCTGATTGAACAGACGCACAGGGATGTTGCGGCGCATCTGCAACTGCTCGATGAGTTGCATGCGGTCAATCAACTCCTTGCGCCGCTCCTTGAGAAGCCTGATCTCCCCAAGCTGGGTGTCCAGGGTTGCCATCTCTTGCTGCAACCGCTGATTGCGCTGCTGCTGGTAACCGATCTGCTGCTGCACCAGCCAGTCTGCAGCAAAGGCGATGGCTGCCGTCCCCGCCAGGAACAGACCGAACAGGATACCGAATTGTTTCTTCTGACGCTGCGCCCGAGCCTGCCGCCAGGGCAGAAGGTTTATATTTGACATGGTGTGAAGCTCCTCAGTGCCAGCCCGAGCGCCGTCATGTACTTGGCTCCATGAGTCAGCCCCCCCTCTCCCTGCGGCTTGCCAAAGAGTGCAAAGGGATCGGGATGCAGCACCTCGCAGTTGAGCTCGCTGCCGATTTGTCCGGCCAGCCCCGGCAGCAGGCTCCCCCCTCCGGTCAGCACCAGCCTGGAGAGCTCCTTGTTCCCCGAAGAGCTGCAAAACAGCTGCACGTTGCGCCGTATCTGCAACACCAGAGTGCTGAGGTGAGGCAACAGGACATCCACCTCATAATCCGCAGGCAAGGAGCCCTGGAGCTTGGCCAGCTCCGCCTCTTCCATACTCATGCTGTAAAAAGAGGCCAATGCCTGGCTGTATTGATCACCACCAAAATTCTGCAACCGGGAATAGATGACCTGGCCCCGTAGCAGGGCGGCGAAAGTCAGGGCGCTGGCACCGATGTCGACGATGCCAACCGGTTTCTCCGAGGTTTGCAGGTCGGGCAGGCAGGCCAGCACGGCGCGTCCGAGCGCATGGGCCCCCACATCCACCACCATGGTCGTCATGCCAGCCTCCGTCAGGGCACTGACCCGGCCACTGACGCTCTCGGTCCGCGCGGCACTGAGCAGGACCTCCTGACGCCCGTTGTCGCCCGCCATCCCGAGGATTTCAAAATCCAGGCTCACTTCATCGAGGGGAAAGGGGATGAGCTGCTCTGCCTCCAGGTGAACCTGGTTCTCCAGCTCGCTCTCGTTGATGTTGGTATCGACCTGAATGATCTTGGTGATGACATTGGAACCGGTCACGGCCGTGGCCACGTTCTGGCAATCCCCTTGCACGAGCCGCTTGAGCGACTTGAGGGACTGACTGACCCGTTCAATGTCCTGAAGTTGATAGTCGACCAGCGTTCCTCTTGGCATGGGGATCTCGGCAACCGAACCGAGGTGCACCTTGCCGGGACGTCCGCTGATGGTGACGGCCTTGATGGTTTGACTGCCAAAATCAATGCCCGCCATGGAGACGAGGGATCCCTTACTTAATAGCCCAAACATATACACATCCATGCGTTATTGGGTTTTCGGACTTATTGTAGGACAGCGCGTCATGATGTGACGGCTTAACTCAATATAATGCTCTATCTATCAATGTCATAAAGTTTGTGTCAAAAGTTGACGCCCCTCTCCTTTCGGCCTTGATTGCGGCCCCCTTGGTAATTGTGCCCTGGAGTGCTACCCTCCCGCCTCTTCTCGGGGTCGCCTGTTTGCGGACAGGAAAACCTCGAATCCGCGAGGGTAAAAAGGCTATACTCTGCGCCCGTTGGCTAATTTTAAGACGATTGGTAGTTCTTCCATGCTGAAATGGCTCGTTCGCCTGTTTATTGTCATGATGCTGGGTGCTGTGCTGGGCGTTGCCAGCCTCATCGGCATCTACTTCTACATCAAGCCCCAGTTGCCGGACGTCAGCGCCTTGCGCGATGTCAAACTGGCTACCCCCATGAAGGTCTACAGCCGGGATGGGGAATTGATCTCCCAGTTTGGCGAAATTCGTCGCATCCCCCTGCGGCTGGACGAAATTCCCCAATCAATGATCGATGCCGTACTCGCCACCGAAGATGCCCGCTTCTATGAGCACCCGGGCATTGACCCCATCGGCATCATCCGTGCCGCCACCGTCTGGGCCGTCTCCGGCCAGGCGCGTCAGGGCGCCAGTACCATTACCCAGCAGGTGGCCCGCAACTTCTTCCTGAGCAACGAGAAGACCCTGGTACGCAAAATCAAGGAAGTGTTCCTCGCCTGGCGCATCGAGCAGAACCTCTCCAAGGACGAGATCCTCACCCTCTATCTCAACAAGATTCCCCTCGGCTACCGGGCATTCGGGGTCGGCGCGGCCGCCCAGGTCTACTTCGGCAAGGAGGTCAAGGATCTGACCCTGGACGAGATCGCCATCATCGCGGGTCTCCCCAAGGCACCCTCCATGCTGAACCCGATCCGTTCTCCGGAGCGCGCCTTCGCCCGCCGCAACGTGGTACTGGGTCGCATGCTGGAAACCGGCAAAATCACCCAGGCCCAGTATGACGAAGCCTCCAAGATGCCGGTCAAGGCCCGTTTTCACGGTGCCGAAACTACGCTGAACGCCCCTTATCTGAGCGAGATGGTGCGCCAGAAGATGGTGGAGCAGTTTGGTGAAGATGCCTACACCATGGGGCTGCATGTCTACACCACCGTCACCGCCAAGCGTCAGCGCGCCGCCCATCAGGCGCTGCTGGACGGTGTCTTCGACTACGACACCCGCCACGGCTACCGTGGCCCGACCGCCTTGCTGTGGAAAGCCGGTGAAACGGCCTGGGACTACGAGCAGATCATGGCCCATCTGGCCAAGCAGCCGACCTATCAGCCCCTGATGGCCGCCGTGGTCACCCAGCTCGGCGACAAGAGCGCCACCCTGGTGCTCAAGAATGGCAAACAGGCCGAACTGGGCTGGAATGGCATCAAGTGGGCGCGTGCCTTCATCACCGACGATCGCCAGGGCTTTGCCCCGAAATCGGCGCGGGATGTACTCAAAGTCGGCGCCCAGATCTGGGTCAGGGAGAAAGGGGAAGAGTTGCTGCTCTCCCAGATCCCCGACGTCAACGCCGCCCTGGTGGCCATGAACCCGCAAGACGGCGCCATCGAGGCCCTGGTCGGCGGCTTCAGCTTCGAGCTCTCCAAGTTCAACCGGGTCGATCAGGCCCGTCGTCAGGTCGGCTCCAACATCAAGCCTTTCCTCTATGCCACCGCGCTGGAGCAGGGCTATACCCTGGCGTCCCTCATCAACGATGCACCGATCAACCAGTGGGATCCTGCCAAGGGCCCCATGTGGCAACCCAAGAACTCGCCCGCCATCTATGAAGGGCCGACCACCTTGCGCCTCGGCCTTGCCAAGTCCAAGAACGTGATGTCGGTCCGCCTGATGCGCGCCATCGGGCTGGATACCTATATCGACGGCCTGACCCGCTTCGGCTTCGCCCGTGATCACATTTCCGCCAACGAATCCCTGGCGCTGGGTGCGGCGGAGTTTACCCCGCTGGAAGTGGTGCGCGGCTACTCGGTGCTGGCCAATGGCGGCTTCCAGGTCACCCCCTACTTCATCACCGAAGTGACCGACAGCTTCGGCACCCCCCTCTTCGAGGCCAACCCGGCCGCCGCCTGCCGCGACTGCGGCGTGCTGGCCGCCGCCGGTCTCGACAGCGCGGATGCCTATGCCAATACCACGGCAGACTGGAAGGCCCAGTGCCCCATCGATCCTGTCGTGCCCAACAACATGGCACCGCAGACCATCAGTGCCCAGAGCGCCTTCCTCATCACCGACACCCTGACCACCGCCATCTGGGGTGGCAATGGCTGGCGTGGTACCGGCTGGCGGGCAGCCCGTGACCTCAAGCGTCACGACATCTCGGGCAAGACGGGGACCACCAACGAATCCCGGGATGCCTGGTTCTCCGGTTATACTCCGAATCTGGTGGCCACCTCCTGGATCGGTTTTGACAACCACCAGCGCGGTCTGGGCCGGGCCGAGTTTGGCGGCGGCGCCGCCCAGCCCATCTGGATTGACTTCATGAAGACGGCTCTGCAACAGGTGCCCGAGCGCAAGATGCCGGTCCCCGAAGGGATCATGCAGGTCCGCATCGATCGTGAAACCGGTCTGCTGACCAATCGCGCCGATGGCAGTACCACGGAGGAGTTCTTCAAGGAGGGCACAGAGCCCACCCGCTACGCGAGCCAGATCTCCGATGGCAACCAGGTGTATGGCGGTGACGATGCGACCACAGACGGTCCCATCTCCACCGACGACATCTTCTAGGTCCCCCTGGAAACAACAAAAACCGGCGCCCAGGCGCCGGTTTTTGTTTCGGGATGACGAGCGGGCTGCGTCAGCCCAGCAGGGCTTTCATCAGACTCGAGATGCGGGCCGCCAGCTCATTGAAGCAGGGGCGGCGCACCGAGTAGTGACGATAGAGCAGGGAGATGGTGCGCCCTGGCACGGGGTTGATCACCGGGCGATAGCTGACGCCCCCCTCCTCCGGGTTGGCGGGCACGGCGAGCCTGGGCACCAGCGTCATGCCGCTGCCAGCAGCGACCATGTTGCGCAGGGTCTCCAGGCTGGTGCCCTTGAAGCGCTGATCCTCACCGATGCCCGCGGCAAAACAGAAACCCATCGCCTGATCCCGCAGGCAGTGACCGTCGGCCAGCATCAGCAATTTCTTTCCCTTGAGATTGTGCAGGGGCACCGCCTTGGCGCTCGCCTCCGGGTGATGCTGGGGCACGGCCAGCCACATGGGCTCCTGATAGAGGGGGATGGCGCCAAACCCCTCCATCCCTTCCAGCTCCGCCAGCACAAGGCAATCCAGCTCCCCCTCCTCCAGCCGCTTGAGCAGCACCTGGGTCTGATCTTCGTAGAGGTAGAACTCCAGCTTGGGGAAGTGTTCACGCAGATCCTGGATGATGTGGGGCAGCAGGTAGGGGCCCACGGTGGGAATGAAACCGATGTGGATCTCGCCGGACATGGGCTCGGCGAAGTGCTGGCCTATGCTCTTGAGCTCTCGCGCCTCTTTGAGCACCTTGCGCGCCTGACGGGCCATGGCATCGCCGGCGGGCGTGAACAGCACCTTGCGGGAAGTGCGCTCGATGAGGATCACCCCCAGTTCATCTTCCAGCTTGCGCAGCTGGCCACTCAGGGTCGGCTGGCTGACAAAGCAGCGCTCCGCTGCCTTGCGAAAGTGTTTCTCCTCTTCCAGCGCTACCAGATATTCGAGATCGCGAAGGTTCATAGGTACTGCATCCTGCCGTTCAATGAGGCCGATAGCATGCACAAGAACGGTGCGGGGGACAAGGGAGGCGCGCAGACGGGTCTGCCCTCTCCCTCTCCTTTGACAAGCCGCAGGCGATGGGCGAGAGACTCACCCCATCAGGGAGGCGATGTGATCCGCGAATGCCGATGGCTCTCCCAGATAGGAGGAGACAGGCAGCGCAACGACGCGCTCCCCTTGTATCAATCCCAGGGTCGGGAACCCCTGCCCGCCGAGCCGGTGCAGCCACGCCTGGCTTGTGGCCAGATGGCCCACAAGATCGACCCGACCAAAGGCCAGGGCGAATGCCTCCGGTGTCAGCCCCTGCTCCCGCGCGAGCGCCGCCAACCGTCTCGGGGAACCGACCCATTCCCCATCCCGGTAGTGGGTCTCCTGAATGCGGTGCAACAAGGCAAGGCCGTCGCCGCCAAGCTCGCTCACCGCCAGAACGGCTCGAATGGGCGGCTCGGAGTCAAGGAGCAGCGACTCGTTGAGCAGGAGCTCGTTGAAGTAGCGCTCACCAAATCGCTGTCCGGTGAGGGCGTGGATGCGCTCGTCATGGGGGCGCACATAGTCCCGCAGGGGCTGGCCCATGGCCTGGCGCCCATCCAGAGGCCCCCCCCATGCAGTTCGATGCGAAGACCCGGGATCTCGGCAGCGGCTTTCAGCAGGGGGGCGGCGCCATAGCACCAGCCACAGAGGGGGTCATAGACATAATGGAGGGTTGTTTGCGCTTCGTTCATCATCATTCTCGCTTCAAGGCTGGATAAAAAACCGGGCACTCGGGCCCGGTAAAAAAACACAGGGAAGTAGGCGTCAGGGAGTTACCACTTCATCTCGCCGGTATTGACCTTGGCACCGATGGCCAGGCCATCGTCGACCGGCAGGGAGGGGTAAGCCTTCTTCAGCGCTTCAATCAGCTGGCCGGAGTGCTTGGCTTTGGCCAGCTCCTGCTCAAAGCGCTGCACGTAGTCACGGGTAAAGGTCACGGCTTCGGTACCCTTGGGCGCAGTCCCCAGGAAGTGACCCGGCACCACACGCTCGGGTTTCAGCGCCAGCAGGTTGTTCAGCGCCTTGACCCAGTTGCTGCGAGCGGCCTTGGACTGGCTGTCCGCCATCCAGACGTGCACGCCGCTGTAGACCGGCACACCCCCAAAGGCCGTCTTGATGGAAGGGGCCCAGAGGTAGGCATTCGGGGTGTTCATCTCTTTGATTTCAATCTTCTCGCCATCCAGCGTCAGGTGGCTGGCCGTCATCACTTGCGGCACGGTCAGGCTCTTGGGTGCATCCTTGCCCAGGATCGGGCCCCAGTAGCTCAGCTTGGCATCCTTGGTCTGCTTGATATGGTCGACCACATGCTGGTCGGCCAACACCTTGACATCCGGGAACGCCGCCATGACGGGTTCCAGACCGAAGTAGAAGTCGGGGTCACCGGCACTGATATAGACAGTGGTCAGCTTCTTGCCGCTCTTCTTGATCATGTCCACCAGCGCCTGGCCATGTTGCACGTCGAACTGGGCATCGATCAGGATTGCTTCCTTATCACCGGCTACCAGTGAGGAGGAGACCGGGAAGATCGCCTTCTCGCCGGGGTTGTAGACGGTCACGGTCAGGGGGGCCGCCAGGGCGGAGCCCGTCATCAGGAGGCTGGTCAGGGTCAGGGTACGCAGTGTGTTGTTCATCAGATAACGCTCATCGGTGTGGATTAATGGAATGAGCGCAGTTTATTGCATCACCATCGATACAAATACCGCATAATAGGCGCATCACTGTTGCATAAATCGAGCATATTGGGGCACAAGATGGATAGGCTGACCGCATTGCGGGTCTTCGTCTGCGTGGTGGAACAGGGCAGCCTGAGCGGCGCCGGGGAGAAACTGGAGATGTCCCGCGCCATGGTGTCGCGCTACCTGGCCGAGCTGGAACGCTGGATGGGGGCCAGATTGCTGCACCGCACCACCCGCCGGCTGAGCCTGACCGGGCCGGGAGAAGAGGCGCTGAACCGGGCCAGAGCCATGCTGGCCCTGGGGGAAGAGATGGAACACCTGGCCATCCGCCATGACGAGGCCCCCAAGGGGCAACTGCGCATCACCAGCAGCTACTCTCTCTCCGAAGCCCTGCTGGTCGGGGCGGCGAACGACTACCTGGCCCGTTACCCCGGCACGGCTATCGACATCCTGCTGCTGGACCGGACGGTCAATCTGGTGGAGGAGCGAATCGATCTCGCCCTGCGCATCACCAACGACCTCGATCCCAACCTGGTGGCCCGCAGGCTCGGCACCTGCCACTCGGTGGTGTGCGCCAGCCCCGCCTACCTGGCCCGCCATGCTCCGCCCCAGCAGGTGCAGGATCTGGCACTGCACAACTGCCTCACCTACACCTATTTCGGCAAGAGCCTGTGGGAGTTTCTGGGGCCCGATGGTCCCGAATCCGTCCCGGTGAGCGGCAACCTCAGCGCCAACATCTCCAACCTGCTGCTGGCCGCCACCCTGGACGGGGCGGGAATCAGCCTGCAACCCGCCTACTCGGTTCACCCCCATCTGGCAAGTGGCGCCCTGGTCCCCCTGCTCACCCCCTGGCAGCCCAAGCGCCTCGGCGTCTATGCCGTTTATGGCACCCGCAAACAGATGTCCCCCCTGCTGCGCAGCTTCCTCGACTTTCTCGTGGAGCGGATGGCGGACGATCCCCTGTGGCAGGAAGCCCCTCCCTCTCTCTGATCCCTGCGAGCCGCACAAAAAAGGGGCCTCGCGGCCCCTCTTTGCTCCATCCTGTGCCAGGTCAGGCTTCGAAACCGAATGCCTTGACCGGGGTCTCTCCCTCCTCGGCCTCCTGATCCTCCAGATAGATGTCGTGATAGGCGGCATAAATGGAGTAGTTGATGGCAGGCAGCACCACCAGCAGGCCCACCAACATCAGGAGTGCGCCAAAGAAGATCAGCACGGCCCCGAGCAGCCCCCACCAGAGGAAGGGCCACATGTTGCGCAGACATCCCTTGAAGCTGAGCCGGGCTGCCTGCCAGACCCCGACCTGATGGAAGAGGATAAGGGCGGGGGCGAAGGTGATGGCCATCAGCACGGGAACGAACAGTGCCAATCCCACCAGGGCGCAGACGAGGAAACCCTGTGCCTGCTCCGGGGTCAGCGCCAGGGAGCCCGGATCCGCGGACAACAGGCCGGTGAGTCCCCACTGGTGCAGCAGGAACACGCAGATCATCAGGATCCCCATGATGAGGCCGAGCACCATCAGGCCCCCCAGCATCAAGGGGGTCAACCGATGGCGGAAACCGGCAAAGAAGTCGCCAAATTGCAGCGCCTCGCCATGGTGACCCCGCCGCGCCACCGCCACCCAGCCAGCCCCCCACACCATGTAGAGCAACTGGGAGATCAAGCCCCCCGCCGGCAGCTGATCCAGCACGATGCCTACCACAAACCAGAGCACTATCATGGCCACGCTGGCACCCATCCCCTTGTTGAAGATGTCGAATCCGGTGCGGATCCAGATCCAGCCCTGTCCTATGCCATGGCGTTTGGGTTCGTGGCGCAGGGCCCTGTCACTGTTCATCATTGACCTCGTCGAAAAATAGGGGCGAAGCGGCGTCTCCTCAGGGCACGCTCACCGTGACCATGATGGTGCCGGTGTAGGGGCCGGTGCGTACTACCTGGCCCGGCAGCCGGGTCGGGTAGAGCCTCACCTTGTAGTCGGTGGCCTGGGTCGCCGCCGAGTAGGGTACCGCGATGGCGGTATCGAATGGAATAGGGGTCAGGGCCCCCTGCTCGACCATGCCCACCCCGACACCGGCCAGGCTGGTGGTGATGAAGCGGTTGTCGCTCGCGAGCACCCCCAAGATGCGGTAGCGCAGCGGCCCCCTGCTCAGGCTGGCAAGGTCGAAGGGAAGGCTGGCACCCGCAACCAGAGCATTCACCTCGCTGCAATGGCGTGTCCGTTGCGTCCTTCTGGGCCGCAGCCGATGAGTTTATCGGCCACGGTTGACGGACAGCACCGCCAGAATGTGGCATCATCTCCCCCCTCTTGCTTTCCCCCTGATCCGATGGAGCCATCATGCGCCGCCTCTTCTTTCTTCTCCTGCTGCTCGGCAGCCCTGCGCTTCACGCCGAACCGGGGTTTATCAGCCGCCTGCTCAACCACCCGGTGCCGGGGGGCGTGGCCGTGGTACCACTGGGAAGCGGGGCCAAGGCGCCCGCAGTGCGCTATCAGGACAAGCCTGTGCTGGTGGTACAGGAAGACGGGAAGACGTGGATCGCCATCGTCGGCATCCCGCTCAAGAGCGCGCCCGGCCCCCATCAGGTGACCACCAGCGATGGCCGCACCTTGAGTTTCAAGGTCGGCACCAAGCACTACCGTGAGCAGCACATCAAGCTCAAGAACAGCCGCCAGGTCAATCCGCTGGCCGAAGACATGACCCGCATCAACCGGGAGCTTGCCGAACAGACCCGCGCCTACCAGACCTTCAGCCCGGCTCAGCCGAGCAACCTGCTGTTTGACAAGCCGGTCCAGGGCCCGCTCTCCAGCCCCTTCGGGCTGCGCCGCTTCTTCAACGGCGAGGAGCGCAACCCCCACTCCGGCCTCGACTTCGCGGTCGGAGCCGGCACTCCCATCAAGGCACCAGCCGCTGGCAAGGTCATCCTCATCGGCAACTACTTCTTCAACGGCAATACGGTGTTCGTCGACCACGGCCAGGGCCTCATCAGCATGTTCTGTCACATGTCGAAGGTGGACGTGAAGCTGGGCCAGAGCCTGCCCCGCGGCGGCATCGTCGGCCGGGTCGGCGCCACCGGCCGCGCCACCGGTCCCCACATGCACTGGAACGTCAGCCTCAACGACGCCCGCGTCGACCCCGCCATCTTTATCGGCGCCTTCAAGCCCTGAGGCCGGCGACCTGCCGCCCACAGGCAGGGGCACTCAAAATGAAAAAGGCAGCCAAGGCTGCCTTTTTCATGGACGCATGACCACATCTCAGGCAGCGCTGTGCTGGCGCCCCTCCCTGTTCATCGCCCGCCACATCACCAGGACCAGCAGAGTGCTGCAAGTGGGCAGCGCCAGCCAGACACCGGCCACTCCCCACAGGGAGGAGAAGCCCCACAGGAAACCGCCGATCAGCACCAGCTTGCCGCCGGTGAGCAGGGAAGCGATGCGGGCCCGGTTGATGGCCTGGAAATAGGTGGCCCCCACCAGCAGCAAGCCTTCCATGGGCAGTCCCCAGAAGTAGAGCCAGATACCGAGGCTGGCCACCGGCAACAGGGCAGCATTGTCCCCCGCAAACAGATAAACCACTGCCTCCGGCCACAGATACAGCGGGATCATCCCGCACAGTGCCACCGCCATGGTCACTCCCAATGCCAGGTTACGCACCCGCAGCACCCGTGCCCAGTTGCCCGCCCCGGCATTGAAGCTGGCGATGGGTTGGATGCCCATGGCGATCCCCTCGAAGATGAGATAGAAGAAGGCCTCGCTGTAGCTGA
The DNA here is from genome assembly GCF_019048585.1 of Aeromonas sp. FDAARGOS 1418. Lineage (NCBI taxonomy): Bacteria > Pseudomonadati > Pseudomonadota > Gammaproteobacteria > Aeromonadales > Aeromonadaceae > Aeromonas > Aeromonas sp. FDAARGOS 1418. The sequence continues at coordinate 4,151,341 of NZ_CP077387.1, forward strand.
TGACCCCATAGGCGGCCACGTGCAGCGAAGTGCCCACCGAGAGCAGCGCCTTGTTGTGCAGCGCCAGCACCACCGAGAGGTAGAGGTACATCAGAAAACTCGACACCCCGAGTCGCAATGTCTCCCCCATCAGCCGCCAGTCGGGCACCAGGGTATCCCAGCGAATGCGCAACTGGCTGCGGGGGGTGAAGAAGTGCCACAGGCACAGGCCCCCGGTGACCGCCTGGGAGAGCATGGTCGCGATGGCGGCCCCCGCCAGCCCCCAGGGGATCACCGCCATCAGCAGGTAGTCGAGCAGCACGTTGAGCACGCCGCCCCCCACCAGGATCCAGGTGGTGAGGCCGGGTCGTCCGTCGTTGCGCAGCAGGGCGGTAAAGGCCATGGAGAGCACCGCGAACACCCCGAGCCAGGCGTACCACTGCAGATAGGCGAAGCCTGCGTCGAAGATGACCCCCTGCGCCCCCATCCAGACAAGCATGGCCTCGCCGTAACGAATGCCAATGAAGGCGAGCAGCGCGGAGGCGATGAGCACCATCACCAGGGCATTGCCGACGATGTGGCGCGCCCTGGCCTGCTCCCCCTTGCCCAGATAGAAGGAGGCCAGCGACGAGGATCCCATGCCAATAAGAGCCCCCACCGCATAGAGCACGGCGCAGATGGGGTACGCCAGCATCATGCCGGCCAGCCCGTCCTGGCCCAGAATATGGCCGACGAAGATGCCGTCTATGGTGACATAGATGCCGGTGACCAGCATGGCGGCCACCGTGGGGGTGACGTAACGCAAGAAGAGGCGGGAAAGGGGGGCCGTGCCCAGATCGACGGAGGACATAAATTGCTCAATGAAGGGGAACGGCCAGAATAATAGCCAAACAAGACCCGGATCACCCGTTATTTGTGCCGTGGATCATTCATCTTGAGGGCTTTACCCGCCCCTGCCCCTGCTTTAGGCTAGGGCGACTTCTCCTGAACGGAAACGTGCGCCATGTTGCAACGCCTGCTCTGTCTGATGCTCTGTCTCAGCCTGTTCCCCTTCTCCGCTGTCCAGGCTGATGATGCCATCACTCAGGTAGAGGAGCTGCTGCAAAGCATCCCCAAGACGGATACTCCGGAAAACCAGCAACTGCGGGAGAGCTACCAGCAGGCCCTGCAATATGCCCGGGATGCCCAGCGCTACCGGGAACAGGGCAAGGCTTACCAGCAGATCCTCATCGACTACCCCAAGGAGTCCGCCCGTCTCAAGGAGGGGCTGCACAACTATCAGCCCCAGTCCCGCCCGTCCCTCTCCTCCCTCAAGGAGGATGCCCTTCGCCAGGCCATCAGCCTGAGCAGCAACCGCCAGCTCAACCTGCGCAAGGAGCGTCAGGCGGTCACCGACAGCCTCAACCAGCTGGAGAGCACGGGCCAGGAGTATCACCTGCGGGTCGACGAGTTGCGCAAGCAGTTGCTCCAGACCCGCTCCCTGCTCGATCGCCTGAGCTTCAGCAACGAGTCGGACAGGTTGCAGGAGGCCCAGCAACTGGCCACCCGCCTCAAGGAGCAGAGCCTCTCCGACCGGATCCAGATGCTGGAGCTGGAGCAGCTCTCCGCCCAGCAGCGCAACGATCTGGGCAAGCTCAAGCTGCAGGAGCTCAACCTCGCCATCACCGACGAGGATGAGTGGCAGACCAGTCTGCTTGCCCAGCAGAACCAGCTGCGCCGGGACAAGACCGAGCAGGCCCTGGCCGAGAGCGAACGCCTGCGCCGCCAGCTCACCTCTGACCTCCCCCTCTTGCAGGAGCAACAGCAGCAAAACCAGGCCCTCTCCCTGCAACTGGGGGCCCTCGAGGACCAGATTGAACGGGTGCAGGACGAGCAACGGGGGGTGGACACCTCCCTCTCCGGGCTCAACGAGCTGGTCAATTCGGTGCGCGAACAGCTGGAGTGGTTGCAGATAAGCAACGCCTACGGCGAGAACCTGCGCAGCAAGCTGGCCGATCTGCCCGCCTACTTCCCGCTGGAGCGGCTGGAGTCCGCCATCGTCAAGGCGCGCATGGCCAAATACCAGTACGAGACCGAGCAGGATGCCCTGAAGGATCCGGTCCAGCTGCGCAACAGCCTGCTCAGTGGAGACGGCATCACCCTGGACAGGGCCCAGCGCGCCGTGCTGGACAACCTGCTCAAGGCGAGACGGCAACTGCTGACCCGGCTCAACGATGCCTCCGACACCCTCATTCAGGAGCAGACCCGCCTCAAGCTGCTCTACAGCCGCCAGAACAGCAAGATCGACGAGATCCGCGAACTCAGTGCCAGCCATCTGTTCTGGATGCCGGACGTGCGCCCCCTGAGCCCGGCGGTGCTGCTCGGCGTCCCGGCCGCCCTCGGCCTTGCCTTCAATCCGGCCAACTGGCTGCAACTGCCCAGGGCCATCGCCGAGAACAACCCCCTGAGCCTGACCCTGGCTGGCCTCGGGCTGCTGGGGCTGGCCTGGTGCTGGCTGAAACTGGCTCGCCACCTCCTTCAATACAGCCAGTACATTGCCCCGCGCATCGGCAAGGTAACCCAGGACAAGTTCAGCCTCACCAGCCGATTGCTGGTGCGCTCCGTGCTCGCCGCCCTGCCGCTGCCCGCCATGGTGCTCATGGTGCACGGCCTGCTGGACGGCGCCTGGCAATATCCCTTCGCGGTGGCGGTGGCCCGGGGCCTGGGTGAAATCTGGTTCCTGCTGCTGGCCCTGCTGGTGGCGCGCCACCTCACCCTGGAGAAGGGGATCCTCATCCTCCACTTCCGCTGGCAGAAGGAGCGGGTGCAGCGAGTATGGGGACAATTTCGTACCCTGCTGCTGGTGCTGATCCCGAGCTTCTTCGTGCAGGGCATGGCGAGCAGCTATCAGGAGCACGCCTTCTACGACTCCCTGGGACGCCTCGCCTTCATCATCGGGGCCCTCTGGCTGCTGCTCTTCTTTGCCCGCCTCAACCGGGAAAAACTGCCCCTCACCTGGGGTCAGGCAGACATGACCAAGCCCCATCTGCTGCACCACTTCATCTGGAACAGCCTGATGCTGGCCCCGCTGCTGGCGGTGCTGGGCGCCCTGTTCGGCTACTTCTACACCTCCCGCACCCTGCTGCGCCAGCTGGAGCTGAGCCTGCTGGCGGGGCTCGGCTGCCTGCTCGTCTACTATCTGGCCCACCGCTGGATGCTGATCCAGCGCCGCCGACTCGCCTTCGATCGCGCCAAGCAGAAGCGGGCCGAGATCCTGGCGCAGCGGGAGCGGGAAGAGGACGATCTCAGCTCCGAGATCCCCGATGTGGTGGAGGAGCCCGAGCTGGATCTGGATACCATCAGCGCCCAGTCCCTCGGCCTGGTGCGCACTCTGCTGATGCTGGGCTTCACCATGCTGGTGGTGGTGCAATGGTCGGATCTCAACTCGGCATTCAGCTTCCTCAGCAGCATCGAGGTGTGGCAGGTGAGCAGCAAGGTGGCCGGCATCGAGCAGCTCTCCGCCATCACCCTGCAGGATCTGATGCTGACCGTCTTCGCCTTCATCCTGACGGTGGTCACCGCCCGCAACCTGCCAGGGTTGATGGAGCTCACCCTGCTCCAGCACCTGAGCCTCTCCCCAGGCACCGGCTTCGCCCTCACCACGGTGAGCAAGTACCTGGTACTGCTGATTGGCGCCCTCACCGGCTTCTCCATGCTCGGCATCGACTGGTCCAAGACCCAGTGGCTGGTGGCAGCACTCTCCGTGGGGCTGGGCTTCGGCTTGCAGGAGATCTTCGCCAACTTCGTCTCCGGCCTCATCATCCTGTTCGAAAAACCGATCCGCCTGGGTGACACCGTCACCATCCGGGATCTCACCGGCACCGTCACCAAGATCAAGACCCGCGCCACCACCATAGTGGACTGGGACAGGAAGGAGATCATCGTCCCCAACAAGGCCTTCATCACCGAGCAGTTCATCAACTGGTCCCTGTCCGATGCCATCACCCGGGTCCGCTTGCGCATTCGCATCGGCCTGACGCAGAATCCCAAGCAGGTACAGCAACTGCTGGAGCAGAGCGTGCGCGAGTCCACCCTGGTGCTGGATACGCCCGCCCCGGAGGTGTTCCTCATCGAGTTCACCGACTCGGCCCTCATCTACGAGATCCGGCTCTACGTCAACAACATGGATCACCGGATGCCCATTACGCACGAGGTACATTCTCTGATCCTGGAGAAACTCGGCCAGGTCGGCATGCATCTGCCACATCAGCAGATCGACATCCGGATGAGCCGGGGATGAAGCCCCCAAAGACGACAACAGGAGCCATCATGCAGATCATTGCCCATCGCGGTGCCAGCGGCCTGGCCCCGGAGAATACCCTCAAGGCGATGAGCCTGGCGCTGGATCTGGGTGCCAAAGCCATCGAACTGGACGTGCAGTGGGCCGACGGAGAGCTCTGGGTCTTCCACGACCGGCGGCTGGAGCGCTGCACCAGCGGCCAGGGTGTGCTGACCGGGCAATCCCGGGAGTACCTGGCGAGCCTGGATGCGGGGGACGGGGAGCGGATCCCGACCCTGTGGCAGGTGATGGCACTGGTGGCGGGGCGCTGCGAACTGCACATCGAGCTAAAGGGCGCCCACACCGCCGAGCCGGTGGCCGCCCTGACCAGGCGGGCCGAGGCCGAGCTTGGCTTTACCCAGGCGCACTGGATCGTTTCCTCCTTTCATCATCCCGAGCTGTTACGCTTCAAGGGACTGCGACCGGAAATCAGGATCGGCGCCCTCACGGCCAGCCTGCCTCTCGACGGCGCCGCCTTCGCCGAGACGCTGGGGGCCTGGTCACTGAACTGCGATGTGGATTTCGTCGACGAGACCCTGGTGGCGGATGCCCATCGCCGGGGGCTGAAGATCCTGGTCTATACAGTCGACGAAGTGAGTGATGGGAGCGCCCTCGCCAGCATGGGTGTCGATGGCATCTTCACCAACCGACCAGATCGATTCAGCTGAGTATCGGCGCGGCCTGGCAGGCCACAAGGAGGTGAAAAGAATTGAAAAAATGCGGTGCACCGGGATACATAAAGTCCATAGCCAGCCGATACAGAGTTGGCTCATAACAATAACAAACACCATGGATCTCTGACTGACGCTCACAAGGATGTAAACATGAACCTATCCATCAAGAACAAGCTGGTCCTCTCCATCGGGGCCATCATTCTGGTCATCACCGGCCTGCAGGTCTGGTACAACACCTCCCAGTTGCGCAGTGAAACCCAGCGGCTGATCTGGAGCTTCATCGACGACAGCTCGGTCGCCAACGTCAAGGGGATCTCCCGCTGGCTCGACGCCCGCATCAATCTCGTCACCGCCACCAAGGAAGCCTTCGCCAAGGAAGACGAGCCCCTCAGCCACCTGGCCCAGTCCATGAATGCGGGCAACTTCGATCTCGTCTACGTGGGCACCAAGGATGGCCGGATGATCCAGAGCAAGCCGACCGATCTGCCGGCCGGCTATGATCCGCGCCAGCGCCCCTGGTACAAGGACGCCATGGCCGCCGGCAAGCTCGCCATCACGGCCCCCTATGCCGACATCACCACCGGCCAGCTCATCATCACCATCGCCGAGCCCTTCAGTCGCGGCAACACCGACGGAGTCATCGCCGGTGACGTCTCCATCGACGGCCTGGTGAAAGACGTGCTCGCCATGAACTCGGAAGGCACCTATGCCATTCTGGTGGACAGCAACGGCACCATCATCGCCCACCCGGACAAGGATCTGACCCTCAAACCCGCCACCGCCATCTCCCCGGAACTGACGGCAGCCAAGGTCAACGAGCTGGCCCATGACAACACCATCTCCGAGATGGATATCAGCGGCAAGGCGAGCGTATTCGACCTCACCGAGATCCCCAACACCAACTGGTATTTCGGCATCGTGGTGGATGAAGCGGTCGCCTACCAGTCCGTCTCCCGCATGGTCACCTCCGCCCTCATTCAGGGATTGCTGACCATCCTCATCGTGGCGGGCTTCTCCTATGTCGCCATCAACGGCTCCCTGGCGCCGCTGAAAACCCTGGGCGAGGCGATTGCCGATCTCTCCCGCGGCAACGGCGATCTCACCCGTCGCATCAAGATCGAGCGTGAAGACGAGGTCGGTACCGTCGCCAAGCACGTCAACACCTTCATCGAGCGCATCCATGTCATGGTGCAGGACATCTCCAACTCCTCCACCCAGCTCAACCAGCAGGCCAGGTCTTCCCACGACATGGCGGAGAAATCCAACCAGGGGCTGGCCCGCCAGCAAAACGAGATCTCCCAGATTGCGACCGCAGTGCACGAGATGTCCGCCACCGCCGTCGAAGTGGCCAGCAACGCCGAGCAGACCGCGGAAGCGGCCCGCAGCTCCTCCAGCAGTTGCGAGCACGGCAAGCAGGTGATTGCCCGCAACCAGCGCTCCATCACGGATCTCGCCACCCAGGTCAAGCAGGCCTCCGGCATCATTCAGGAACTGGAGAAGAACGCCCAGGAGATCAACACCATCCTCTCCACCATCCAGGGCATCGCCGAGCAGACCAACCTGCTGGCGCTCAACGCCGCCATCGAGGCCGCCCGGGCTGGCGAGCAGGGACGCGGCTTTGCCGTGGTGGCCGACGAGGTGCGGGTGCTTTCCCAGCGCACCCACAGCTCCACCGTCGAGATCCGCAGCATGATCGAGACCCTGCAGCGCAACACCCAGGGCGCCGTCAGTACCATGCACGAGGGTCAGCTGCTGGCCCAGAACAGCGTGGAAGATGCCAACGATGCGACCCAAGCGCTGGAGCAGATCACCACCTCCATCAACCAGATCTCCGACATGGCGACCCAGATCTCCAGCGCCGCCGAGGAACAGCGTGCCGTCACCGACGAGGTGAGCCGCAACATCCAGGCGGTCAAGGATGTCTCGGACGAGCTGGCAGTGGATGCGGACAGCTCCCGCAATCTGTCGGCCCAGCTTAAAAATATTTCAGGTGAATTGAATAATCAGGTCGGCATGTTCCGCATCTGATCGACCATGGGAAGAAAGGGGCCGTTCAGGCCCCTTTTTTTATAAACCCTTTTTTTTCAACGGTTATAATCCCCTTTCGAGACCCTCAACCCTGTGATCGACATCTCCTTTTGCCCATGTGTGGGAGACGGGCCCAGTCTGTCATGGCTATATTCGCATTACTTTTTTGATGCCTAACCTCGATATGTCATCGTGATAATAGTTATCATTAAACTGTTTTGATAAAAAACTTAAAAACTTTATGGGTAATACCCAAAAAGAGAGGCATTTCTCATTTTTTTGAAAGAAAACTACGTATAATCTTGGAGTTAAAATCACCAGAGTAGCGAGTACGGCTGATCCAGATCACTGATGGATGGCGATAATGACGGCATTTTCATCCAAGGAATGGGGTGGTTGTAATAAAAACCACCGTTGCCAAGCACTAAAACAAAGCAGTTTGACTTGCATCAAGCCTGAATTTTTTTCATAGAGCAAAATCGTGCCCAGCAAATCTATCCCTAAGGAGGCAGATGTGGATATTATCAAGACCGATGTTGCCATCATCGGTGCCGGTGGCGGTGGCCTGCGTGCCGCAATCGCCATTGCAGAAGCCCACCCGGAGCTGGAAATCGCCCTGATTTCCAAGGTCTATCCGATGCGCAGCCACACAGTGGCCGCCGAAGGTGGCGCCGCAGGCGTCGTCCGCGATGACGACTCCCTGGAAAACCACTTCAACGACACCGTCTCCGGTGGTGACTGGTTGTGTGAGCAGGACGTAGTCGAGTACTTCGTCAACAACGCCACCAACGAGATGATCCAGCTGGAGCACTGGGGTTGCCCCTGGAGCCGCAAACCGGACGGCAAGGCCAACGTGCGCCGTTTCGGCGGGATGAAGATCCCCCGCACCTGGTTCGCCGCCGACAAGTCCGGCTTCCACATCCTGCACACCCTGTTCCAGACCTCCATCAAGTACCCGACCATTAAGCGCTTCGACGAGCACTTCTGTCTGGATCTCATCGTGGAAGATGGCCGTGTCCAGGGTGTCGTCACCTTTGACATCCAGAACGGCATCACCCGCTTCATCCAGGCCAAGTCCGTGGTGCTGGCCACCGGCGGCGCCGGTCGTGTCTATCGCTACAACACCAACGGTGGCATCGTCACCGGGGACGGCATGGCCCTGGCCTACCGCCACGGCGTACCGCTGCGGGACATGGAGTTCGTCCAGTATCACCCGACCGGTCTGCCGGGCACCGGCATCCTGATGACCGAAGGTTGTCGTGGTGAGGGTGGCATCCTGCTCAACAAGGATGGCTATCGCTACCTGCAAGATTACGGTCTGGGCCCGGAAACCCCCGTCGGCCAGCCGAAGAACAAGCACATGGAGCTGGGTCCGCGCGACCGTCTCTCCCAGGCCTTCTGGCAGGAGCAGCAAAAAGGCCGCGTGATCCAGGGCCCCATGGGCGACGTGGTTCACCTCGACCTGCGCCACCTTGGCGAGAAGTACCTGAAAGAGCGTCTGCCCTTCATCTGCGAACTGGCCAAGGCCTACGTGGGTGTGGATCCGGTGAAAGAGCCGATTCCGGTACGTCCGACCGCCCACTACACCATGGGTGGCATCGAAACCGACGGCAAGTGCGCCACTCGTCTGGCCGGTCTCTATGCCGCTGGCGAATGTGCCTCCGTCGGTCTGCACGGCGCCAACCGTCTGGGTTCCAACTCCCTGTCCGAGATCGTGGTCTTCGGCAAGGTGGCCGGTGAGCAGGCAGCCGAGTTTGCCGCCACCCAGCAACACGGCAACACCCAGGCGCTGGTCGCCAAGGCCGAGGCGCTCATCAAGCAGCACCTCTCCCTGCTGGACATCGACGGCACCGAAAACCCGGCGGATATCCGCAACGAACTGGGCATGTCCATGGAAGCCGGTGTCGGTATCTACCGTACCGAAGAGCTGATGCAGGGCACCATCGACAAGATCAACGAGCTGAAAGCCCGTTACAAGAAGATCAAGATCAACGACAAGTCCTCGGTCTTCAACACCGACCTGCTGTACGCCATCGAGCTGGGCTACATGCTGGACGTGGCGGAAGCCATGGCGCACTCCGCCATCAACCGCAAAGAGTCCCGCGGCTCCCACCAGCGTCTGGACGGTTACGAGGAGCGCGATGACGTCAACTTCCTCAAGCACACTCTCTCCTTCTACAACGGCGAAGGGGCCCCGACCATCGACTATTCCGATGTGAAGATCACTAAATCCCAACCGGCCAAGCGCGTGTACGGTTCCGAGGGTGAGAAACAAGACGAGGCTAAGAAGAATGGCTGAGATGATCGAAATTGAAATCCTGCGCTACCGTCCCGAGCAGGATAACGAGCCCTGGATGCAGACCTTCCAGGTGCCCTACCTCAAAGAGATGTCCCTGCTGGATGCGCTGCAATACATCAAGGATCATCTGGACTCCACCTTGAGCTTCCGCTGGTCCTGCCGGATGGCGATCTGCGGCTCCTGCGGCATGATGGTCAACGGCATTCCGAAACTCGGTTGCAAGACCTTCCTGCGGGATTACCTGCCGGGCAAGATGACTATCGAACCGCTCAACAACTTCCCCATCGAGCGCGATCTGGTGGTCGACATGTCCGACTTCATCGAGAAGCTGGAGAGCATCAAGCCCTACATCATCCCGTCCGAGCCGCGCAGCCTGTGCGACGGCGAGTACACCCAGACACCGGCTGACATGGCGAAGTATCACCAGTTCTCCATGTGCATCAACTGCGGTCTGTGCTACGCGGCCTGCCCGCAATACGGCATCAACAAGAAGTTCACCGGTCCGGCGGCCCTGGCACTGGCCTATCGCTACAACGCCGACAACCGCGACAGCGCGTCCAGGGAGCGGATGAAGATCATCAGCCAGGACGAGGGCGTCTGGGGCTGTACCTTCGTGGGCTACTGCTCCGAAGTGTGCCCGAAAGGCGTGGATCCGGCCGCCGCCATCCAGCTTGGCAAGGTCGAGAGCGCCAAGGACTACATGATCGCCATGTTCAAGCCGGATTGAGACCAGGAGTGAGACCATGAACAACACTGAGAGCAAACGTAAGCCTTACGTGCGCGAGATGAAGAAAGACTGGTGGCTGAAGAATGCCTTCTACACCGGTTACATGATCCGCGAAGGCACCAGCATCTTCGTCTCCATCTACGCCGTCGTGCTGATGTGGGGTCTGCTGCGCCTGGTACAGGGTCAGGAGGCATTCAACGGCTGGCTGGAATCCCTGCAAAGCCCCATTGCCATCCTGTTCCACGTCATCGCCCTGGCAGCCTGCCTGTTCCACGCCAAGACCTGGTTCGCCCTGGCTCCGAAAGCCATGCGCATCTTCCGTGGTGAAGACCTGGTGCCGGAGAAGCCGATCGTCATCGCCCAGTATGTGGCGCTGGCGGCGGTATCCCTGCTTGTCCTGATCATCGTGGCCTGAGGAGAAAACCATAAGACGTTCTGACGAACCCGGTTATTGGTGTCTGTTTGGTACCGGGCTCTCACTCAGAAACGTTGGCCACGATCACTCAATCATGATTTGAGGAAAAAATATGAGACGTTCTGACGAGCCAATTTACTGGGGTCTGTTTGGTGCGGGTGGCATGGTGGTTGCCATGCTGCTGCCGGTCATTGTCCTCATCACCGGTCTGCTGGTGCCCATGGGCATCATGGACGTGGAGACCATGAGCTACGAGCGCGTGCTGGCATTCGCCAGCTCCTGGTGGGGTGCCTGCATCCTGCTGGTGATCATCGCCCTGCCCGTCTGGCACGGCATGCACCGCATCTACCACGGCCTGCATGATCTGGGGATCCACACCACCAAGCTGCACCACTATGTGTTCTATGGCTTCGCCTTCCTGGTGTCCGCCATCACCGTCGGCCTGCTGATGGTGCTGGTGCTCCAGTAAGCACATCCTGACTGCATAACAAACCGGGCCCAGTGCCCGGTTTTTTTATTTGCGGTTTAATTCTGGCCTTCATCCACGTAGTTCCAGTGCGTGAATCTCTATGGTATTGACGGAGGTCTTAACATAGCCGACGCCAGGCTTACCAAGAATGGCCACCAGTAACCGACAAACCAATGCTTCCATTTGCAGTAGGGTGTTTTCCTGTTCTGCTGAGCGCAGGTTACCGTCGTAACTAGCAAATCCCAACGGCCCATCAAAGAATATGGCTTCGTGGAAAGTGTCATTACGGGCGACCGATAGCGATGAGGGCTCTGTTTTGCTGTTCTTAGCCCAATCAGGTACTGGCATACCAAATTTTTCACACATCCATTGAACACGTCCAGCATGAGAAATCTGGAGTTTTTTCGCTTCTTTGACTTCAACTAGCCTGAAACAAGCATCCAGTGCCATGTACAGGTACTGAAATCGCTCAAAAGAGAGATTCTGTGGATACTGCGCCAAAAACAAGGCATGGATGACAGCAGTCACCCGCTTAGGCGCACGAGCATCACCACGCTCCGATTCCAGATAGTCCAGCGCCAATTCGATGACATCGGCGATAGTGCTGCGACTCAGGATAAAATCAACGAGCTTTCCCGGCTGGATGGGGGTTGCATCGAGAAAGCCAGCCTCTGTTGTAGTTAGTCTCATACCGGTGAAAAAGGATAAGCACCACACCACAAAATCGAGTTCCTCTCTGTTTCTGCGCTCTGGAAGCGTCAGAACATGGGTTTTGGGAAGCCCAAAAACACGAACGTTATAAGGCATTGAACGAACATGTCCGCTCATGAATTCTCTATATTGCTGCGCCCCCGGATAGATCCAACCTTTGAGGACATTCGGGTCCCCTGATACGAGCGCCACAATGCGTTCATGTTCGGGAAGTGTTCTGATTGAGAATCTATCGGTCTCAATATCACAAAACTCTGGGTAGTAACCGAACTCTGCTGAAAGCCCGCAAAGTGCGGTATTAAGTCGTTGTCCTGTCACCATCCTAATATCTCTCACGATTTGAGCTTGTCGTTGTACGCTAACCAATTAGCGTACCAACACTTGAACAAGTACTTATTAATCCCCGTAAGTTTGACTACAGAGGCGACGATATCTCCTGCCACAGGGCCAGCAAGGGCGCAGGAATGGCGCCGTAGCGCAGGGTCGGTGTCTGGTGCCACTCCGCCAGCTTCTGGATGGCCTTGCCCAGATCCTGGGCCAGGCTCTGGGTGATCCTGACCCCGTCTTCCAGATAGAGGCTCTTGACCTCGAACACCCCCTCCTTGCGATGGGCCTTGGCGTCCATCCTGCCCACCAGCTTGCCGCGATGCAGCAACGGCAGCACGAAATAACCGTACTGGCGCTTGGGGGCCGGGGTATAGCACTCGATGCGATAGTCAAAGCCAAACAACTCGCTGGCCCGCTTGCGATCCCACACCAGCGGGTCAAAGGGCGAGAGCACGGCGGTGTGGCTCGCCTTGAGGGTGCCCGCCTGGGCCCGGACCAGCTCATCGGCCAGGGAGGCGTGAACGAAGGCTCCGTGCTGCCACCCCTCCACTCGTACCGGCAACAGCTCCCCCTCGTCCGCCAGCTGGTGGAGCAGGGCGTCGTATTTCCCCCGTTTAAGGCGATAGTAATCCGCCACCCAGCCGGTTTTGACCAGCCCCAGCGCCCGGCAACTGGCTCGCACCATGTCCCGCCGGGCGAGATCAGGACTCGGCAGATCCCGCTCGTCATTCCACTCCGGCATGACCCGCTCGGCGAGATCGTAGACCCGCTGGAAATTGCGCCGTTCGCGCACCATCAGCTGGCCTGCGGTAAACAGCACCTCCAGGTGGCGCTTTTCGGGCTTCCAGTCCCACCAGCCGTTGCCCTTGTCCCCCTTGCGCTCGAAGTCTGCCGCCCGCACCGGGCCATCCTGGCGTATGCGCTCGACTATCTGCGCTATCTCGCCGCCGTGGGTCTTGAGCCACTGGGCGGAGAACTTCCAGCCCATGGCGGCGGGATCCAGCATGCGATGGCGCAGCAGCCGGTAATCTTCCCGGGGGACGAAACAGGCCTCATGAGCCCAGTATTCGAAGAGGTCACCATCGGCCAGCAGTTGTTCCAGCCAGCGCGGATCGTAGTGGCCGAGGCGGCTGAACAGCACCAGATAGGGGCTGCGAGCCACCACGGAGATGGTGTCTATCTGCAGCAACGCCATGCGGCGAATGCAGGCGAGCAGGTCGGCGGGGGTTGCTCTGGCGCGTCGCGGGGTCAGCAGCCCCTGGGCCGCCAGCTGCAGGTGGCGAGCGTCTTGCAATGAGAGGTGGGGGATCGACATGGAGATAGGGGCATCCGTTCCTGGGTATCAGGCCACCAGCATGCCCAACTCATGGCCAAATGAAAACGCCCGGCTCAGGGTTTGGTGAACACCGCCACATCCGCATGAGGAAACTCGACCGCTGCCTGCCAGCGGACCGCCAGGGCACGGAACGAGGCCTCGGCGAAGAAGACGATGTGGGTGGGATCGTGGCGATAGCGCCAGGTCTTGAAGCGCTCGTCCCCCAGCACCCGCTGGGTCTGCAACACCAGCACCCCGCCGGGCTTGAGACAGCCCCAGAGCGTGTCCAGCACGGCGCGGGGGGTGGCGATGTGCTCTATCACCTCGGTGCTGGTGATGAAGTCGTATTGCCTTGTCAGGCACTCTGGGTCGTCGGCATAGAACTTGTCGTAGCCCGCCATCTCGAAGCCCGCCTCCCGCCCCATGGCGATGAGGGCAGGCCCGGGGCCGCAGCCAAAATCGAGGCCGCTGGCAGGAGGCGACACCCGGGCCAGCACCTCGCCAAAGGCACGCATCAGAAAGGCCCGGTAGCGGGGATCGTCCACCCGGTTGTCGTGCCCGTCATAGACCGCCTTCTCGGCCCCCTCGTCCAGGTGGTCCGCCTCGTCCATCCAGACCAGCTCGCACGCCAGGCAGCGGTAATAGCCCTTGCCCGCCACCGGCAGGGCATGGTGCCGAGGGGAGAGACACAGGGGACAGTGAACAGGGGATGACATGGCAGCTCCTCGGGTGGCGACAGCGGGGCAGATTGCCTGCCACGCCCGCTGCTGGCAACTGTTTTGTCTGGTGCCCCCATCGACCCCCGTTCACCCCCCGCCAGTTTTTTTCGTCTTTTTTTGCGCCTTAAGGGTTTCTTAAGTTTGCCCTTTTACTCTCATCCCATCGCAAGAGAAGGAGCCAACCATGACCATCGAGATCCAAGCCCCCTACCGGTTGATCCTGGCCGAATCCCCGCAGCAGGTCATGGCGCTGCAAACCTATATCCAGGCCGCCTATACCCTCGAGTTCAACGCCCACATTCCCCATTTTCTGCCCTGCCTGCTCGGGCTATACCGGGCAGATGGCGTGCTGGTCGGTGCCTGCGGCCTCAATCAGGCCTGCCATGGCGAGCACGAGCAACCTCTCTATCTGGAGCAATATCTGGAGCAGCCTGTCGAGGCCGCCATCGAGACCCGTCTCGGGGTACGTCCGGCCCGCCACCGCATCATCGAAGTGGGCAATCTTGCCTGCAGCGAACCGGGTCACGCCCGTCTGATGTTTGCCGCGCTGTGCCGTCTGCTGTGTGACAACGCCCTGGACTACGTGGTGTTCACCGGCACCGCCAAGCTGCGCAACAGCTTTACCCGCCTGCGTCTCAACCCGGTGGAGCTGGCACTCGCAGAGGCCCATCAGGTGGGAGAGGATGCCAGCGCCTGGGGCGAATACTACCGCTGCCAGCCCAAGGTGATGGCAGGCGACATCAACCAGGGGCGCGAGGTGCTCGCACAGAGCAGCCTGCTGCTCAACCTGCTGGGGCCCATGCCCCGCCTTTTTAACCATGCCGACATCGACAGGAGGTGCGCGCAATGACGCTGTTCGACACCATCGCCCACCATGCCAGCCAGACCCCGCACCAGCCTGCGCTGCTAGGCAGCCAGGGTGAGCTGGATTACCAGAGCCTGTGGCAGCAGATCCAGCAACTGGCAGGCGTGCTGCAAGGGGCCGGCATCCGCCGCCTGGCCCTGCAACTCGACAACGGCCTGCCCTGGGCACTGATCGATCTCGCCTGCACCTGGGCCGGCATCGTGGTCATACCGGTTCCCCACTTCTTCAGTCCGGCGCAGCAGACGTGGCTGCTGGAAAGCAGCGGAGCAGACGCCCTGGTCGGCCCGGAGCACCAGGGGTGGCAGTCCGCCTCACCCCTCGTGCTCATGGCAGGCAGGCCCGATGAGCAGGCCGTTCCCCTGTGGCGCCGCATCCCGGCCCGCCTCCCCGAGCTGCCAGCAGGCACCGCCAAGATCACCTATACCTCGGGCACCACGGGGCAACCCAAGGGCGTCTGCCTGTCGCTGGAGCAGATGACGGCGGTCTGCGGATCCCTTGCCCTGCGGGTGGCCCCTGCCCGGGTTGAGAAACACCTGACCCTGCTGCCCCTCACCACCTTGCTGGAGAACCTGACCGGCTTGTATGTACCTCTGCTGACCGGCGCCTGCAGCCGCATCCCCTCCCTGGGGGAACTCGGTTTCTCGGGCTCCAGCAAGCTGGATCCTGCGGCCCTGGCCCAGGCACTGCTGCGCTGGCCCAGCCACAGCCTGGTGCTGGTACCCGAGTTGCTGCGCCTGCTGCTGGCCCTGTGCCTCAATACCCCTGCCCTGGCGACACAGCTCGGCACCCTGCGCTTCGTCGCCGTGGGCGGAGGCAAGGTCGCCCCCGAACTCATCGCTCACGCCCGTGCGGCGGGGCTGCAGGTCTTCGAGGGATACGGTCTCTCCGAATGCGGCTCCGTGGTCGCCCTGAACGGCCCCCACGGGGATCGTCCCGGCAGCGTCGGCCTGCCTCTGCCCCACTGCCAGGTGACGATCGCCGCAGACGGCGAAGTCATGGTCAGCGGCAGCGCCATGCTGGGCTACCTGGGGGAAGAGGGCGAGACGGGCAGCCAGATCGCCACAGGGGATCTGGGTCGGCTCGACGAGGAGGGCTATCTCCATATCACGGGGCGCAAGAAGAACGTGCAGATCACCGCCTTTGGCCGCAACTTCTCCCCGGAGTGGGTGGAAGCCCAGGCCCAGCTCTGCCCGGCCATCGCCCGCATCGTCATCTTCGGTGACGGTCAGCCCGCCAACGTGGCCCTTATCCAGCCGCTGCCGGGCAGCCAGTCCCAATTGCCAGAGCAGATTGCCCGGCTCAACCAGCAGTTGCCCGATTACGCCCGCATCCATCACTGGTTGCCGGTCGCCCTGGATCAGCTCCCTGGCCTCCTGACGGCCAACGGGCGCCCCCGTCGCAACGAGATTTATCACCATTTTTCCCGGCAGATCAGCCAATGCCTCACAGGAGAGACCTCATGAGCTTCTACCAGACCCTGCAACAAGCCACCGCCTGCGAACGCGAACGCCTGTTCAACGCCCCCATCATCGAGGCCTGCCGCCGCGGCGACATCAGCCGTGACACCTACCTCGCCTTCCTGGCACAGGCCTACTACCACGTGCGCCACACGGTGCCGCTCCTGATGGCCACCGGCGGCAAACTGGGGCAGGAGTACGAATGGGTGCGAGGCGCCATCAGGGAGTACATCGACGAGGAGTACGGCCATCAGGAGTGGATCCTGAACGACATCCGTGCCTGCGGCGGTGATGCCGAGGAGGTGCGCCACGGCCAGCCGGGCCTGCCCATCGAGCTGATGGTGGCCTTCCTCTACGATCAGATCCAGCGCGGCAACCCCATGGGCTTCTTCGGCATGGTGCAGGTGCTGGAAGGCACCAGCGTCGCCATCGCCCTGACCGTCGCCGACCAGCTCAAGAGCGGTCTGGGTCTGCCACCTCAAGCCATGAGCTACCTGAGCTCCCACGGGGCCCTGGACCAGGAGCACCTCAAATTCTTCGAATCCCTGATGAACCGGGTGGAAGATGCCGCCGATCAGGCCGCCATCATTCACGCCGCCAAGGTGGTCTACCGCCTCTATGGCGACATGCTCTATCAGCTCACGGGATCCTGCCAATGAAGCTTGAAGGCAAACGCATACTGCTGACTGGCGCCAGTGGCGGCATTGGTGAAGCCCTGGCCCATGAACTGGCGGCCCAGGGTGCCCATCTGCTGCTGCACGGTCGTCGGGCCAGCGCCCTGGAGCGCCTGCGCCGGGAGCTGCCTCATCCGGATCGCCACCAGACGGTGACGGCCGATCTCGGCTCTCCCCATGAGCGGGCGCAGCTGCTGCAACATCCGGCCCTGGACGAGGGGCTGGACGTGCTCATCAACAGTGCGGGATGCAACCAGTTCGCCTGGCTGGAAGATCAGAGCAGCGAGCAGGTGACACGCCAGTTGCTGCTCAACGTCGAGGCGCCCATCCAGCTCACCCGGGCCCTGCTGCCCCGGCTGCGCAAGCCCGCCATCATCATGAACATCGGCTCCAGCCTCGGGGCCATCGGTTTTGCCGGCTACAGCGTCTATTGCGCCAGCAAGTTCGCCATGCGCGGCTTCAGCGAGTCCCTGGGGCGGGAGCTGGAGGGAACCGGCATCAAGGTGCTGCACTTTGCCCCTCGCGCCACCCGCACCCACCTCAATTCCGAGGCGGCCTATGCCATGAATGCCGAGCTTGGCACCCGGACCGACAGCCCACAGGACGTGGCCGAGGAGGCCGTCATCGCCCTGTGCAACGAGACACGCCGCCGCTGGCTCGGCTGGCCGGAAAAGCTCTTTGTGCGGCTCAACGGCCTGCTGCCCGCCTTGGTGGACATGGCCCTGGCCAAGCAGCGCCCGATCATCGAGCGCCACGCCCGCCGCACCGCCTCCCCAGCCCCCGATCACAGGAGCGATCCCGCCTGTGCGACAAACGAGAAGGAACATTGAGATGAAGCACACCACTTTCCGTCCCCGATTTGGTCACGGCCCCCTGTTGCTCGCCCTGGGAGGCCTGCTGGCAAGCGGTCTGGCCCAGGCCGCCGATGCCCTGCCCACCATTCAGCAGGAGTGGGCCCACTGCCAGTACCAGCAGACCGGAAAAGCCAAGGAGAGCTGCCTGGAGAGCCTGAGTGCCAAGGCCGATGAGGCGAGCGCCAAGGAGGCATTTCGCACCGATCTGCTGATCTGGTCCGCCATCGTCAAGAGCACCTGGGCGGGGGCCAAGGGTGGCCTCGGCGCCCTTGGCCTGGTGAAGGAGGCCAAGGCCAAGCTCGAGATCGCCATCAAGCAGGATCCCAAGGCGCTGGAAGGCTCTGCCTACACCAGCCTGGGCTCCCTCTACTACCAGGTGCCGGGCTGGCCGGTGGGCTTTGGAGACGACGAGAAGGCGGAGAAGCTGCTCAAGCAGGCGCTGGCCATCAATCCCACCGGCATCGACCCCAACTTCTTCTACGGCGACTTCCTGCTGGATCAGGGTGACAAGGCACAGGCGAAGGTCTATCTGGACAAGGCCCTGGCCGCCCCGGCGCGCCCTGGCCGCGAGGTGGCGGACGAGGGCCGCAGAATGGAAATTCGCGAGCGTCTCGCCAAGCTGTAAACACAAGCAGCACAGTGCGCTATTTCAACTCTGCCCACCAGCTAGCATACTGGTGGGCAGTGTCGTTTGAGGGAGAGAACAATGCGGATCCTGTTGGTGGAAGATGATGTGATGCTGGGAGACGGCATGGTGGATGCCCTGCGCAGCAGCGGCTACACGGTGGACTGGCTCCAGCAGGGGATGCCGGCCCTCTCGGCGCTCAAGAGCGAGGAGTTTGCCGCCCTTGTCCTGGATCTCAACCTGCCGGACATCGACGGCATCAGCCTGCTGCGCAAGTTGCGCCGGGAGGGGCAGACCCTGCCCGTGCTCATCCTGACCGCCCGTGATGCCCTGGACGACCGGGTACTGGGGCTGGATGCAGGCTCCGACGACTACATGGTCAAACCCTTCGCCCTGCAGGAGCTCAACGCCCGGCTGCGCGCCCTGGTGCGGCGCAGCAAGGGGCAGGCCCAGGCGGTGCTGGAGTACGGGGAGCTGCAGCTCTTCCCCGCGTCACAACAGGTCACCTATCGGGGCGAGCCGGTCAAGCTCACCCCCCACGAGTACAAGCTGTTGCAGGAGCTCATCACCCAGAGCGGCCGGGTATTGAGCCGGGATCAACTGCAACAGAGCCTCTACGGCTGGGACGAGGGGGCAGAGAGCAACGCGGTGGAGGTGCACATTCACCACCTGCGCAAGAAATTCTTCCCCGAGCTCATCCGCAACATTCGCGGCGTCGGTTACATCGTGCCCCAGCTCGACGTCCAGGGCGCAAGAGGAGCCTCCGCCCCATGAGCCGTGTCCGTTCCATCCGCCGTTTCCTGCTCTCCGGCATCCTGGCCCTGGTCAGCCTCAGCCTCGCCATCAGCGGCCTTATCGGCTACCTGCAGGCCAACCACGAAATGGAAGAGCTGTTTGATGCCCGTCTCGCCCAGTCCGCCCGCATCACCAACCAGTTGCTCAGCCGCTATCTCAAGCAGAGCGGCGAGCTGCCGCGCAACGGCACCGTGTACCAGGAGTGGGTGCAGGCCGTCCCCGAGACGCCCCACATCGAGAAGGGCGGCTTCTTCCAGTTCGGTCAGGACAACGAGTTCACCCCCTATGGCCATGAATTCGAGCACAACCTCTACTTCCAGTTGCTGAGCGAGCAGGGCGCCGTGCTGCTGCGCTCGCCCAATGCCCCGGCCCAACCGTTGACCACCCTGGAGCGGGGCTTCAACAGCGAGACCAAGGATCACCACGAGTGGCGCACCTTTACCCTCTACAACGAAGGTGAACAGACCTGGCTCATCGTGGCGGAGCGGGATGACGAACGCAGCGAGCTGGCCAGCAAGATGGCCACCCTCACCATGCTGCCCCTCTTCATCACCCTGCCCTTCCTGCTCGGTCTGCTGTGGTGGCTGATCACCCGGGGACTGTCACCGCTGCACCAGCTGGCGCAAGCCATCGGCGAGCGTCATCCCGCCAACCTGAGCCCCCTCAATCTCGCCATCAAGGCCGAGGAACTGACGCCGCTGGTGGGGGAGATCAACCGGCTGATGCACGCCCTCGCTGACACCCTGGATCGGGAGAAACAGTTCACCAACGAGGCCGCCCACGAGCTGCGCACCCCCCTCGCGGTGCTGCGCATCCACAGCGAGAACGCCATGACGGCCGAGGATGATCAGAGCCGGGAGCAGGCCCTGCGCAAGATGCTCCTGGCCCTCGATCGCAGCGACCGGCTGATCCGCCAGTTGCTGACCCAGGCCCGCATCGACAACCAGCAGAGCCCGGCCCTCACCGCCCTTCCCTTGTTCCCCTTGTTGCAGGGCACCCTGGCGACCCTGGCCCCCATCGCCCTGAAAAAGGATCAACAGCTGTCCCTGGAGGGCGCCGAACAGGTGCAGGTAATGGGACAGGCGATGTTGCTGGAGCTGATGTTCGGCAACCTCATCGACAATGCGCTGCGCTACACCCAGGTGGGCGGCGAGGTCGCCGTGGTGGTGAGCCAGGTGGGCAACCGGATCCGGGTGGATGTGCGGGACAACGGCCCCGGCATCCCCACCGCCGCCCTCTCCCGGCTGTGCGAGCGCTTCTTCCGGGTCAATCCCCAGCAGGGGGATGGCGTGGGCCTTGGCATGGCCATCGTCTCGCGCATCGCCCAGCTTCACGGAGCGGATCTCGACATTCACAACCGGCCTGAAGGGGGGCTCGAAGTGAGCGTGCTGCTGCCCGCCTCGCGCCAGGCATGAGGGGTCAGCCTTTGCGCACGCCATGAAAAACGGGGGCCAGGCCCCCGTTTTTCATGGCTGCACCACCCTAGTCGCAGGTGGGCTGTACCGTGAAGGTCCGGCTCGAATCCACCGGTCCCAGCTCCGCCAGCAGACGGCGCCCCAGCAGCACCGGGTAGATCATCTTGCTGCGATCCCGCAGGGTGAACCACTCCTTGTAGACCTGGTCCCCGACGCAGACGGACATGGTCACCGTCGGGCGCTGCTCCATGCCGCCCGCCCCGCGCACCGTCACGCTGCGCTCCACCGGCCGCTCCACGCTCCGGCGCACCACCTTGTCGGTATTGGCATCGGTCAGCACCAGGTTGAAGCGCACCCAGGGCTTGCCATCCTTCTTGAAATGCTTCAGGTCGCGGGCATCCAGCGACGAAGTGAGGGCACCGGTATCGAGCTTCATCTTGACCGCCACCCCGTAGGGCATCAGCACCCCCTTCTCGATCCAGCCATAGCTGGTCTGGGCCGCCATCGCGCTGCCGCACAGCGCCCACATCATGGCCGCCGCCACCATTCTCTTGCCCATCTTGCTCTCTCGCCTTGTCAGTCTTGCGCCCAGATGTATCACAGCCAACTGCCGGGTCAACCGGATTCTGGCGCGCAGGGGAGCGGGCTCTGGACGCGGTACCAACAGACGACAATCCATGCCGGGTACGGCGCGTGAGTGGGGAATGCAGCAGGAAAACGAGGGGAGAACAAGGTGCTGGATGACGCTGGCGGCCATCCTCAGGTTGTGACGCCAAAGGCTACCACAGCGGTGCGTGAATTATCAGTCTTGTTCTGACGGGATTTTTGCCTACACTGCTGTAAACCGGAGGGCCTGAAAACCACCGGTTTTTTTGCGCCTGCCGAAAAGTTGCCACTGCAAAGTGAGCTCTCACACAAGGCTCAATAAGGAATTCGCAATGCGTATCGAAGAAGACTTGAAGCTCGGTTTCAAGGATGTCCTGTTTCGCCCCAAGCGCTCTACTCTCAAGAGCCGTTCCCAAGTCAGTCTGACCCGCCAGTTCACCTTCAAGCACACCCAGACCCAATGGCAGGGCGTGCCCGTCATCGCCGCCAACATGGATACCGTCGGCAGCTTCGCCATGGCGCGTACCCTGGCCAGCTTCGAGATGATGACGGCGGTGCACAAGCACTACAGCCTTGCGCAGTGGCAAACCTTCGTCAATGAGACCGACCCGGCCCTGCTGGGCCATGTGATGGTCTCTACCGGCACCTCGGAGGAGGACTTCACCAAGACACGCCAGATCCTCGCGATGTCCAGCGCCCTGCGCTTCATCTGCGTGGACGTGGCCAACGGCTACTCCCAGCACTTCGTCGAGTTTTTGCGCAAGATCCGCGAGGCCTGCCCGAACCACGTCATCCTGGCGGGCAACGTGGTGACCGGCGAGATGGTGGAGGAGCTGATCCTCTCCGGCGCCGACATCGTCAAGGTGGGCATAGGCCCGGGCTCGGTCTGCACCACCCGTGTCAAGACCGGGGTCGGCTACCCGCAGCTCTCCGCCATCATCGAGTGTGCCGATGCGGCACACGGCCTGGGTGGCCAGATCGTCGGTGACGGCGGCTGCACCTGCCCGGGGGATGTGGCCAAGGCATTTGGCGGCGGCGCCGACTTCGTGATGCTGGGGGGCATGCTGGCCGCTCACGAAGAGTGCGGCGGTGAAATCGTCGAGGTCGATGGCGAGCCCTTCATGAAGTTCTACGGCATGAGCTCGGCCAGCGCCATGGACAAGCACGCCGGCGGCGTCGCCGAGTATCGCGCCTCCGAAGGCAAAACCGTGCTGCTGCCCTACCGCGGCCCGGTGGAGAACACGGTGCGCGACATCCTGGGCGGGGTGCGATCCACCTGCACTTATGTGGGGGCCAGCCAGTTGAAAGAGCTCACCAAACGCACCACCTTCATCCGGGTGCGCGAGCAGGAGAACAACGTCTACGGCAAGGAGTAACCTGCCACAGACCCCGTCACGCGCTGACGGTTAGAAGCCGACCAGCCGGTGTGCTACCCTGCGCACCGGTTTTTTTGCATCTGGGATCCCGCGCCATGACAAGCCCTCTCCCCCCGTTCGACTGGGACATCTTCTGCTGCGTCGTCGACAACTTCGGTGACATCGGCGTCACCTGGCGACTCGCCCGCCAGCTCAAACAGGAAGGTGCGCTCCCGGCGCAGAAGAGTGAGGTGCAGGTGCGGCTCTGGGTGGACGATCTGGCTAGCTTCGCCCGCATCTGCCCGGCGCTCGACCCCGCACAGGACGGTCAGTGGGTCGATGGCATCTATGTCCAGCACTGGCACGAGCGCCTCCCCGCCGACATGACCCCGGCCAGGGTGGTCATCGAGGCATTTGCCTGCGAGCTGCCCGCCCCCTTTATCGAACGCATGGCCGAGCAGACCACGCCCCCCTGCTGGATCAACCTCGAATACCTCTCGGCCGAGAGCTGGGTCGAGGATTGCCATGGCCTCGCCTCGCCCCAGCAGGTCGGCAGCCGGCGCCTCGACAAGTACTTCTTCTTCCCGGGTTTCACCGCCAGAACCGGCGGCCTCTTGTGCGAGCACGGCCTCATCGTCGAGCGCGAGCGCTGGCAACAGGATGAAGCGGGACTGGCTGCCTACTGGGCCAGCCTCGGCCTGCCACCCCAACGAGAAGACGAGCTGCGGGTCAGCCTCTTTACCTACGAGAGCGAGGCGCTCAGGAGCCTGGTCGAGTGCTGGCGCCAGAGCGTCACCCCCGTCACCCTGCTGCTGCCGCTGGGGCGCTCCCTCGACGACGTGCTCATCGGCGCAGGGCTGGCAGCGGCCATTCCCGGTGCCCGGGCCGGAGATCTGCTCCAGGCGGGCAACCTCACCATCAAGCTGCTGCCGATGACCGATCAGAGGGGCTACGATCGCCTGCTGTGGAGCTGCGATCTCAACCTGGTGCGCGGGGAGGACTCCTTCGTGCGGGCCCAGTGGGCGGGGCGCCCCTTCCTCTGGCACATCTACCAGCAGGAAGAGGATGCCCACATGGTCAAGCTGGACGGTTTTCTCGACCACTTCCTCTCCCCCTTGCCAGCGTCGGCCGGTCAGTGGCTGCGCCGCTTCAACCATGCCCTCAACCGGGGGGAACACACCGGTGAACTCTGGGCACAATGGCCGCAATACGCGGCCATATGGCAGCAACATGGGCGCACCTGGCCACAGAGGCTGCTGGCGGACGGGGATCTCGTCACGAGGTTGGTGAAATTTTTAGAAAGCCGTATATAATCTGGCAGTTTTTATCCGTCCGTTTCACGAACAGGAATTTTTTACATGAAAACCGCACAGGAAATCCGCGCTGGTAACGTAGTCATGATCGGCACCGAGCCGATGGTGGTCCAGAAGGCTGAATTCAACAAATCCGGCCGTAACTCCGCCGTGGTCAAGATGAAGCTGAAGGGTCTGCTGAACGGCAGCGCCACCGAGACCGTCTTCAAGGCCGACGACAAGCTGGAAGTCGTTCAGCTGGAGCGTAAAGAGTGCACCTACTCCTACTACTCCGATCCGCTGTATGTCTTCATGGACACCGAGTACAACCAGTACGACGTCGAGAAAGACAACCTGGGTGATGCCCTGAACTACCTGGTAGACGGCATGGAAGACCTCTGCGAAGTGACTTTCTACAACGAGAAAGCCATCTCCGTAGAACTGCCGACCACCATCGTGCGTGAAGTCGAGTACACCGAGCCGGCCGCCCGTGGCGACACCTCCGGTAAAGTGACCAAGCCTGCCCGCCTGAAGGGCACCTCCTACGAGCTGGCCGTTGCCGCCTTCGTGGAGATCGGTGACAAGATCGAAATCGACACCCGTACCGGTGAATTCAAGCGTCGCGTCAACTAAGTTGACCCCTTGATGTGATTGCCAAAAAAGCGAGCCCAGGCTCGCTTTTTTATTGGCTGGCACCTCACGGCCGGCCTGATGAGAAGCCGTGCCCCTAGCGGCGATGGGCCAGTGCCCGCACCAGCCTGTCCCCCACCCCCTGTACCAGTTGCACCAGCAGCAACAACATGACCACTGTCCCTGCCATCACCTTGTCGTCAAAGCGCTGGTAGCCGTAGCGGATCGCCAGATCCCCGAGCCCGCCGCCACCGACCACCCCCGCCATGGAGGAGAAGCCAATGAGCATCACCACCGTCAGGGTGAGTCCGGCCAGCAGCGCCGGCAAGGCCTCGGGCAGCAGCGCCTTGACGACCACGTGCCAGCCGCTGCCCCCCATGGCGAGCACGGCTTCGACGCGCCCCTTGTCCACCTCATCGAGGGCGCTCTCCACCACCCGGGCAAAGAAGGGGAAGGCCCCCAGGGTGATGGGGACGATGGCGGCGGTGCTGCCCAGTGAGGTGCCGACCACCAGCCGGGTCAGGGGGATCAGGGCGATCAGGAGCACCACGAAGGGGAGCGACCGCCCGATGTTGATACCGATCCCCAGCACCATGTTGAGACGGGGCAAGGGCAGCACGCCCCCGGGACGGGTCACCACCAGCAGCACCCCGGTCGGCAGCCCCAGCAACAGGGTGAACACGGCCGCCACTCCCACCATGTAGAGCGTTTCGAGCGACCCCTGATACATCAGTTCGAGCAAGGCATCGACACTCAGGCGACTCTGCATAAACGCACCTCCTCTGCGACTCCGTGACGCGCCATGAAACGCCGCAGGCTCTCGGGATCCGGCAACAGGGCCTGCCGCACGCGGGAGTCGGGGTTGGCCAGCAGGGTGCCCAGAGCGCCGCTTTCCACCAGCTGACCCCGTTCAAGCAATGCCGCGTGATCGCAGATGGTCCTGACCACCTCCAGCTCGTGGGTGATGAGCACTATGGTGATCCCGAGGCGGCGGTTGATGTCGGCAAGCAGCGCCAGCACCGACTCCGTGGTCTCCGGATCCAGGGCACTGGTCGCCTCGTCACAGAGCAAGTGGCGCGGATTGGCGGCCAGGGCGCGGGCGATGCCCACTCGTTGCTTCTGCCCCCCCGACAACTGGGAGGGGAAGGCGCGACGGTGCTCGCCAAGCCCCACCAGTTCCAGCAGCTCGCTGACCCGAGCCGCCCGCTCCCGGCGCGCCACTCCGGCGATTTCCAGCGGGACTGCCACGTTCTCCTCCACACTGCGGGCGTGCAGCAGATTGAAGTGCTGGAAAATCATGCCGGTCCCCTGACGGTGGCGGCGCAAGGCCGCCCCCTCCAGTGCCGTGATGTCGCGGCCATCGAACAGGATGCGGCCCCGGCTTGGCCGCTCCAGCAGATTGAGGCAACGAATGAGCGTGCTCTTGCCCGCCCCGCTGCGCCCGAGAATGCCGTAGATGGCCCCATCCGGAATCTCGAGCGACACCCCCTCCAGAGCGGGTTGCCCGTGCCCCGGGTACTGCTTGCCGAGCCCCTCCAGCACTATCATGACTGCCGCCCGGCCACCGGGATCACCGACCCCTTGTAGCTCTTGCGAATGAAGTCGGCGATCGCCCTGGACTCCAGGTCCCGCGCCAACTGGCGGATCCGCGGATCATCCTTGAGCGCCGGGGTGGTCACCAGGATGTTGGCGTAGGGATTGTTCTGGGCGCTCTCCAGCCCCAGGGCATCGCGAGCAGGCTCCAGCCCCGCCTCCAGGGCATAGTTGCCATTGATCACCGCCAGATCCACGTCGTCGAGGGAGCGCGGCAGCTGCGGCGCCTCGATCTCCAGGATCCTGAGCGCCTTGGGGTTGGTGGCGATGTCGTGCACCGTCGCCAGATCCCGCGCCGGATCTTCATGGCCGGCCTTGAGGGTGATGAGCCCCTCGTGCTGCAACAGATAGAGGGCCCGGCTCAGGTTGGTGACATTGTTGGGCAGGGCGATCACCGCCTTTTCCGGTACCTCCCTCAGGTGCTTGAACTTCTTCGAATAGATGCCAAGAGGCTCCACGTGTACGGTCGCGGCCACCACCAGCTCGGTGCCGAGCGCCTTCTCCTGATCCCGCAGGTAAGGGACGTGCTGGAAATAGTTGGCATCCACATCACCCGCCACCAGCAGGGCATTGGCATTGATGCCGCCACTGAGCTCGATCACCTGCAGATCCAGCGAAGGGTCCTGGCGTTTCACCTCGCCGAGGATATCCGCATGGGGCAGTGGATCCGCGGCAACCCGCAGCGCCTGGGCTGCCTGGGCGGAGAGAGAGAGTCCGAGGGCCAATACCAGGCCGCTCAGGGAAAACAGTCCGTGCTTGTTCATCTTGTGCTCCTTGCCATGCAATCAATGGGTGGTTTCGCCGACCGCCAGCGCCCGGGGCGTCGGCAACAGATCGGCATGGTGGCGCAATGCCACGTCAGGGTGGGAACGCAGCCGCCCCTTGAGGTAGTTCCAGCCCACCTCCCGCAGCAGCGGATTGTGCGGGTCGGTGGCAGGCCCCCTGGCTTCACGGGCCAGTGCCTCGGGCAGCGGATAGACGGGCACCACGGCGTCGAGCTGGGCCCCCAGGAAGAAGGCGATGGAAAGACGCTCCTGCCCCGGTGCCGACGGCACCACCCGGTGCACGGTCGCCCGCAGGTAGCCGTTGCTGGCGAGCTCCAGCAGCTCACCGATGTTGACCACGAAGGTGCCTGGGAGCGGGAGCGCATCGATCCAGTGATCCGGCGCCACCTCCACCTGCAGGCCGGGCTGGTCATCCTGCAGCAGGAAGCTCAGGAAGCCCGAATCCTTGTGGGGACCGACCCCCTGGGTGGCACCCCGCTCACCGGGATAGCGGATCAGCTTGATATGTTCGTTGGGACGCTCTCCATGCAGGGCATCGAAGGTATCTGGCGACAGTGCGAGCGCCTCGGCAAAAGCCCCGAGCAGGGTACGGGACATGCGGGTCATCTGCCCACGCCAGCGCGTCAGCACGGGTTGCAGTGTCGGCAGCGCCTCCGGCCACTGATTCGGCCCCTGCAACCGCCACCAGGGCGGGTCGCCCGCCGCGCGCGGCAAGGCAGGGCGATCGGCACCGATATCAAACTGCTCTCGCCAGTCGGGTTGACCCCGGGTCAGCTCCGCCCCCGGTCGGTTGTAGCCACGAAAATGGGGAGAGTGGATCATGGCGACCTGCTGCTTGGCCGCCAGAGGCAGCGCAAAGAAGGCCCGCGACAGCTGCTGCACTTCCTGTTGCAGCTCGGGATCGATGCCGTGGCCGGTCAGGTAGAAAAATCCCGTCTCTCTCGCGGCATCGCGCAACGATGCCAGAAAATCGGCCCGGGCGTCGGGCGAGGCATCCAGCTGCCTCAGGTCGAGGATGGGCAAGTGAACCAAGGTGCTCATGGCGATAACGCTCCCTGTCGATGGAAAGTGAAGGTGAACCTCTCGTTCTGACGAGACAGGGGGGAGAATTCTCCGCCTGCGGCCAGTGGCGACATGCCCCGGCCCCCTGTCTGTCTGCCCTTACTGAACCATGTATGGGTCACGGGATGGAACAATCAAAACCGGGAATGCTTTGCCATTTGGAACAATCCCGGGCCCGTGTCCGGCCCGCCGGTCAGACCCTCTTCGCCACCGCCGATGCCGATGTGCCCCCTTGCCCTAAAGAAACCCCCGGCGAGGCCGCTATGAGGGAGTGCTGGAGGATCCCCCATGACATTTCGCCCCTATCTGCTGCTGACCCTGCTTGCTTTTGCCGCCCACGGCGCCGGGCAGGCACCGTCAGGCGCCGCCCCGGATCCAGCCCCCCTGGTTCCCCCCGACTACTGGCAGAGCAGCGACTGGCAGGGGATACCCGACAGCACCAGGGTGGACAAACAACAGGTACTGTTTGCCAAGCACGACAGCGACAACTACGTGGGTCTGGTCATCCTGCTGCCCGACTGGCAGCGCAGCGGCCAGCTGTGGCAACTGACCCGGGAGCTGGGGCGCCTCGGTTTCGATACCCTGCTGCTGCTCCCCTCGCCGCAGCAGACCGAGCTCGACCCCGCCGCCGAGAAGAAACAGCAGGTCATCGACGATTTTCGCAAGCAGTTTGCCTCCCGCATCAGCAAGCTGGGGGATGCCAAGCTGCAGGAGGGGGGCTTCAAGCTGCTGCTGGCCCAGGGTACCAGCGCCGCCTGGGCCGCCAACCTCATCGCCAGCGAGCAGTTGCCCGCCCCCGATGCCCTGGTGCTGCTCGACGGCTTCTTCCCCAACCAGCTGAGCAACCAGACCCTCGCCAAGCAGATAGCCCAGGGCAGCATCCCTACCCTGGATCTCTATCAGGAGGAGGGAGGACGCTGGCCCCTGCTGGCGGCCGAAGCCCGCAGAAGCGAGAGCCGCCGCAGCCACAAGCTCAACTACCGCCCCTATGCCCTGATGGATCTGGAGGAGACGCCGGGGCGCATCCAGGGCTGGCTGACGCACCTGGGCTGGATCTGACCCAATCACTGAGTATCAAAAGGATTGGGCCAAACCAAAGCTGCCCCCCAGGCCAGCGGACTGGTCATCCCGCCCCCATCTTTGGCATGATGGCCTCATCAATGGCAGGAGGCTTCATGCAGCAAATCGTGTTTCTCGACAGCGACACCCTGGACACCGGCATCAATCTGCGCCGCCCCGATTTTCCCCATCACTGGCAAAGCTACCCGACCACGGCGCCGGATCAGGTGGTGGAGCGGCTCAAGTGCGCCAGCATCGCCATCATCAACAAGGTGCGCATCGGGGCCGATGAACTGGCCCAGCTGCCCGAGCTGCGCCTGATCGCCCTGGCCGCCACCGGCAGCGACAACCTGGATCTGGAGGCGTGCCGCGCCGCCAATGTCGCCGTGTGCAATATCCGCAACTACTCGGGCCCTTCCGTCCCCGAGCACGCCATGGCCCTGATGCTCGCCCTGTCGCGCAACCTGTTCGCCTGGCGCCAGTCCCTGCTGGAGGGGCGCTGGCAACAAAGCGGCCAGTTCTGCTTCTTCGACCACCCCATCACGGATCTGCATGGCAAGCGCCTCGGGATCATCGGCAAGGGAACCCTGGGACAGGCGCTGGGACAGCGGGCCAGCGCCATCGGGATGGAGGTCTACTATGCCCAGAGCCAGGTCGGCTCCCCGGGGGATGACGACAGGCTGCCCCTGGATGCCCTGCTGCAAAGTTCGGATGTGATCAGCCTGCACTGCCCGCTCACCCCCTACACCCGCCATCTCATCGGGGAGCGGGAGCTGGCCCTGATGAAACCGGGTGCCCTGCTCATCAACGTGGGCCGTGGCGGCCTGGTGGACGAGCAGGCGCTGCTCGAAGCCCTCGGCAACGGCCGTCTGGGCGGCGCCGGCTTCGATGTGGCGAGCGTCGAGCCGCCGCCTCCGGATCACCCCCTGATGCAGGCCCTGCGTTACCCCAATTTCATCCTGACTCCCCACGTGGCCTGGGCCAGCGAAGAGTCGATGCAGCGCCTCGCGGATCAGCTCATCGACAACATCAACGCCTTCTCCCTTGGCAGGCGCCAGCACCGGCTGGTGTAAAAGGCCGCTCGCCGCCCCTCACGGGCCGGCAGCGGGATCAAAAAAAGGGGCCAAAGGCCCCTTTTTGTCGGTCAGCTTGCCGCGGCATCAGTCGTCATGCCATCTGTGCTTGCGGTGCTTTTTGTGTTTCTTGTGGTGCTTGTGATAGCGCCTGTCATCGTAATAGCGATCGCCGCGGCTCTCGTGACCATCCCCGGTCCTGGCTCCGATGGCGGAGCCACCGGCACCACCGATACCGGCGCCGATCAGCTGGCCCGTGCTGCCACCGACGCTCTTGCCGATGGCTGCCCCGCCCAGGGCACCGACGGCGCCGCCGAGCGCAGCTTCGTTCTTGTTGCCCCTATTGGCCGTGGCCGCACCACCGGCCGCGCCCCCCAGGGCTGCCCCCACCAGGGCGCCGGTGTCGCCACCCAGCTCCTTGCCGATCATGGTGCCCGCCACCCCGCCGGCTCCGCCGCCGAGAATGGTATTGAGGGTCTCGGATGCCTGCACCTGTCCTGTGCCCAACAGCAACGCCCCCAGCAGCGCCAGTGCGCTCATGCCAAACGGTTTCATTTTCATGGGGTACTCCTGTCAAACCTGATGATTGATTATTTTTCCCTGCACTATACAAAGCCCCCTGACCTGCGCCACTGCCGCAAGGGGCACCTCACCGCCAGCCCTCCCTGTCTCCGGTTCGCGACACAATGCAAGAAAGCAGGCTAACCACCTGAAACCACATCAAAAAAAAAGGTCACACGAGAAATCATCCCCGTCATGACCCTTTTCTAGGCCCAAAGGCCCTTTTTTGCAGCGATCACCGTCAGACAGATACTGTCACAACCTCCCCGTCAACGGGCGACGACGCCGCCAGATGCCAGCAATCCCGCCCCTGGTGCTTGCTCTCGTACAGGCAGGCATCCGCCCGCTCGAGCAGCGTCAGGGCATCATCCGGATAGCGCGCGCCGCCGGCACTCAGGGTGATGGCGTCGGCGAACTCCCGCCATTTCAGGGCCTTCACCCGACCGAGCAGGTGGGTCAGGCGGCATTCCACCTCCGCCTGCTCCCAGGGCAGCAAGGCCGCAAATTCATCGCCCCCGATGCGGTAGACCTGCTCATCCCCCAGGGTTCTCGCCATGATGGTGGCTACCCGAAACAGCACCGCATCCCCCACACCGTGTCCCCAGCTGTCGTTGACGCGCTTGAAGTTGTCCACATCGAACAGCACCAGCCAGTAGGGCCTCCCCGCCTGCTCCAGCCCCGCCCGCTGCTGATCGAAGGCTCGCCGGTTCAGGATGCCGGTGAGAGGGTCGTGGAGCAGGGCATCCTGCCCTTGCAGCAGGCTGTTTCGCACCTGTTCTATCTCCCCCAGGCTGCCGTGCACGAACCAGGTTCGCTGACGCCGCTGGATCTCCTTTCTCGCCTCATCCTGGATGAGGCCGCTTAGCGAGCCCTGCACCAGCGCCTGCTCCTGGCGAAAGATCCGCACCAGAAACCACAGGCTGCACAGCCAGATGCAGAGCAATGCCAGGGCGGGCAGCACCACCATCAACAGGGTGTCTTGCAGGTTTTCATGAAAATGGGAGGGGGGGAGATAGACGTTGAGATCCCACTCCATCCCCTCCAGAGCGTGTTGCAGGTGGCGACCTGCCCAGAACCCGTCCAGGCCGACCGCCTGCGTCTCCCGCTCGAGGCGGGGCGGCAACAGCGACAAATTGTGCCCCACCACCAGCTTGCCGCCCTTGCGCTCGGTGATGTAGAGGGCCACCGGATCCTCACCCACCGCCCGGTGCAACGCCCCCTGCAAGGCGCTGAACGACATGTCCACCATCAGCAGCCCAAGCAGTTGCCCCTCATCATCCTTGACCCGCTTGATGAGGGTCAGTACCTCTCCGGCCGAATCGAACTCCGGGTAGGGACCGAACCAGACGAGATCATCGCCCTCGCCGGACAGGGTCTGGTACCAGGGCCGCGCCTGTGCCCGGTAGCCCTCCGGTTGCTGCCAGTCGGGATAGCCGTCGAGCCGATGGGTGCGCGCATTGTAGAAATAGAGGAAGTGGGCGTCGTACTTGAACTGATGGGCAATGGGCCAGATGGGATTGATGGCCGATGCCCCGGCAGCGATGGCCTGCTTGTCCAGGGACGCCTCCAGCACGCCAAGCTGGCGGCGGTTGTCCTGCGCCATGTCCTGGAACAGGGTGGCGTCGAGGGCGGCCAGCATGTGACCGTAACCCGCCACCGTCTTGTCGATGCTGCTCAGGTAGCTGGCTGCCGCCAGCAACAGGGTGGCGATCAGCACCAGCCCTCCCAGGAGAAGCGACAGCGGAGTCAGTATGTAATAGCGTTCCTTGATCAGCGCCGCCGTCATGCCACCCTCTATAAAATGTCATATTTTATGAATTTTATAGATTAAAAATCTGCAAAAGATATTGATTGAAGTCATTAACATCCACTGCTAATGATAAAAAAGATATCAAGGTGTCTCGCGGCCATATTCACATCCGTCATGTGAATATCCATAAAAAGTAGAAACAGTCATTACTCGTCGTTGACGGTTTATTGCCCGCAAGGTGTTATAGTCGATGACTCGAGAAATCGGAGCCAGATGACCTTTGTCGGCAACGCTGGCGGTGATGATTCATCAACCAAGGAGATGTTATGAGCAGTCCGTTTATCGAACAGATCAAAGCACGTCGTACCATCTATGCCCTGGGCAACCGGGTGACCCACTCCGAGGCCCAGCTGACCGCCCTCATCAAGGATGCCGTCAAGCACAGCCCCTCTTCGTTCAACTCCCAGAGTTCCCGCGCCGTCATCCTGTTCGGCGAGCAGCACCACAAGCTGTGGGACATCGTCAAGGCGGAGCTCAAGAAGATAGTGCCGCCGGAGGCCTATCCCCAGAGTGAAGCCAAGATCAACGGCAGCTTCCGCGCCGGGGCTGGCACCGTGCTCTTCTTCGAAGACACCGCCGTCATCGAGGATCTTCAGCAGAAATTCGCTCTCTATGCCGACAACTTCCCCATCTGGTCCGAACATGCCACCGGGATCGCCCAGTTCGCGGTCTGGACCACCCTGGCCCAGGAGGGCATCGGCGCCTCCCTGCAACACTACAACCCGCTCATCGACGATGCGGTCCGCAAGGAGTGGGACCTGCCCGCCAGCTGGCTGCTCCGTGCCCAAATGCCTTTTGGCAGCATAGAGCAACCTGCCGGCGACAAGACCTTCATCGACGACGACGTGCGTTTCCGGGTCTTCAAGTAAGCCTTCACGCCCCCTCCACCAGGGGGCGTTTTCATCTCGCACTCGTTCACCCTTGTCACGTGCCAGCCATACTCTGAGCAAACCCTCTCTTGTCAGGAGGTCCCCATGGGGGACATCGCACGCCAACGTACCTCATGCACATTGACGCCCTTGTCCGCTCTGTTGTGTGTCGCCGCCCTGGTACTGCTGTTCTCGCTGATCGGCATCTTCACCCGCCCCCCCAACCTGCTGGCGGCCTTCTGGCCTG
This sequence comes from Aeromonas sp. FDAARGOS 1418, assembly GCF_019048585.1. Lineage (NCBI taxonomy): Bacteria > Pseudomonadati > Pseudomonadota > Gammaproteobacteria > Aeromonadales > Aeromonadaceae > Aeromonas > Aeromonas sp. FDAARGOS 1418. Next base: position 4,184,949 of record NZ_CP077387.1, read on the forward strand.
CCAATGCGGTCCTGCTCGGCTGCATGGTGCGCTATCCACGCCTGGCCACCCCGGCGGGCTGGGCCGGCGGCATACTGGGCTTTTTTCTCGCCGCCCTCTTCACCGGCGAGCCCCTGTTCAAAACCATCCTGCTGACCTGCGGCAACCTGGCCGGCATCGGCGTCGGGTATCTGCTGATGCATCGGCTCGCGCCTGCCGACAAGCTCCTCAGGCGCCCCACCTCCCTCGTGCTCCTGCTGCGAAACACCCTGGCCGCCTCCCTCGCTGCCGGCGTGGTCGGCGCCATCATCAATCCCATCCTGTCTCTGGGCCCCCCGCTCTACGGGCTGGGCTTCTGGTTTGCCAGCGAGCTGGTGAACTACATGACCATACTGCCGGTGCTCCTGACACTGCCTCCCCATGACAGCGTGCCCCCCTGGCGTACCCTCCTCTATCGCACCGAGTTCTCCTGGGCCGGATTGATGCCGTTGCTGAGCCTGGTGGCCTCCCTGCTGCTCACCCTGCTCATCGAGGGGCCGGGATCCATCGCCTTCCCGGTACCGGCACTGCTCTGGTGCGCCGTCACCTACTCCGTCTTCGCCACCAGCCTGCTGACCCTGAGTTACAGCACTCTGATCCTGATCGCCCTCTCAAACGGCCACCTCGTCATCAATCACGATGTCCAGACCCAGTACTGGATGTTCTCCGTCCGGATAGGGGTCATGCTGATCGCTCTCACCCCCCTGACCGCCGCCAGCATCATGGCGGCCCGCAACAGCCTGCTGCGGGAGATGAAACACCTGGCCCACCACGATCACCTGACCGGTGCGCTGAACCGGGCCGGCTTCTGGTCGGCCGCCAACGAACTGCTCCAGCACCTCACGGTGCAGCGCTACCCTGTGGCGATCTGCATGCTGGACATCGATCATTTCAAACGCATCAATGATCGGCACGGTCACGAAGAGGGGGACAACCAGTTGAGCGGCTTCGCGGCCCGGGTGCGCGACCAGCTTCGACCGGGGGACCTCTTCTGTCGCCTGGGGGGAGAGGAATTCGTGGCCATCTTGCCCGGCCTCAGCGAGGAGCAGGCCATGGCGGTGGCCGAGCGGCTGCGAAAAATCGTCGCGCAGCCAGGGGAAGAAAAGGGAGCCGAGCCCGCCGTCTGCATCACGGTCAGCATCGGTATCGCCTCCCAGAGAGAGGGCCCCTTCAATCTGGACGAGCTGCTCTCTCGCGCCGATCAGGCGCTCTATCTGGCCAAGCACAATGGCCGCAACCGGGTGGAACGCTACTCGCCTGAGCAGGCTTCCCCCAGCGTCGGGCAATCTTGCGGCACCTGAATGGCGTGGCTCTTGTCGTCATCATCCGGCCTCTGCCGGCAGCGGGGCGGGCAGATGAAGATGGAGCCCGTCCGATGCCACCTCGATCTCGATCCCGCGCCAGTCCCGCAGCCAGCCCTTGAGCCTGTCGTCATACCGCCTTGTTCCCCCCATCTTCACCACCTGGCAACCCGCCTGCAGGGCGCTGGCGATGCCCGCTGGCGCATCCTCGAACACCAGGCAATCGGCCGGAGCCAGTCCCAACCGGCTGGCAGCCAGCAAATAAGGCTCGGGATCCGGCTTGCCCCGTACCACATCCCCGGCGCACACCAGGAGACGGGGCAGCGGCAATCCGGCGTGCAGCAGCCGGTGCTCTGCCACCCTCCGGCTTGCGGAGGTCACCAGCGCCCAGTGCGTCGGCGGCAGCTGTTCGAGCAGTCGCCGGACACCGTCCAGGGGCATCGGCGCCGCAGCGTATTCCATCTCCAGATCGTCGAGCAGGGCCACCTCCACCGCCATGTCCAGCTGGGGAGCCAGGGCCCCTATCACCTCCCGTGAGCGCACGCCGTGACACATGGCGAGCACGGGAGCGGGATCCAGCCCATGGTGCTGACACCAGCGCCGCCACACGACTTCCACGTCGCCGGTGGAGTGGACCAGGGTCCCGTCCATGTCCAGCAGCAGGGCCGCGGCCCTCACGCGCACCGCGCTCACAGGGCTCTCTCCGCCAGCGCATCGGCGAAGACCTGCCGCTGGGCAGCGGCCTCGTAACAGGCGAGCGCCTGCTCCGCATTGCTGGCCCACACCGGCAAGGGGGCGACGACGAACCCCTGCTGCAACAGGCTGGTCAGCAGCTCCCCGGTCTCCGGTGCGGCCAGCGGCTGAGCCATCACCAGGCTCCCCTTGATCAAGAACAGATAGCGTTCGCTCGACATGACATGACTCCTTGTGGCTGAACAGCGGGCAAGCAGGCCCGTTTCGAGACCATTAGAACAAGGAAATTAGATAATTTATAATCAATAAATCGCCACATTTGATAACCAAATGGAATGAGATTCGACCTGAGACAATTGCAGGCCTTCGTCATGCTGGCCGAGAGTGCCAACTACCGGGAGGCGGCCAGCCGGCTTTTTGTGACACAACCGGCCCTGACCAAGCAGATCCAGGGGCTGGAGCAGGCCCTCGGCAGCACCCTGTTCAACCGGGGCCGCCACGGGGCCGAGCTGACCGCCATCGGCCTCCAGTTGCTGCCCCAGGCCAGGGCTCTGGTGGATCACGGCAAGGGATTCGAGCGGCATGCCCTGGCGTTGGCAAGCGGTGCCGCCGGGCGCCTCAACATCGGGTTCGGGCTCTCCAGCTTCGCACTGGCCCCCTCCCTGGTGGCCCGTTTCAAACAGCAGGCCCCCGACGTGCTGGTCCACCTGCGGGACACCACCTCCGCCATCCAGCAGGAGCACTTGCTGGCGGGTCGGCTGCAACTGGGCTTCATGCGACGGCCTGATGCGCCGCAGCTGAGGGAACACAGGCTGCTGACGGACAGACTGGTCCTGGCCGTCCCCACCCGGGTGGCAGGGCCGGACTTCGACCTGGAGCGAGCGCTGATCCGCGATCCCTTACTGCAGATGGTGGGCCATCGCTGCCCGGGTCTCAGCCAGCAGATCGCCCGCTTTCTCGGCGCCAACCGGCTGACCGGTCTCATCCAGGAGGCGGAAGACATCCAGACCCTGGTGGCCCTAGTGGCCGCCGGTATCGGCAACGCCATCCTGCCGCGCAGCGTGGGGTTCATCGCGGGCAAGGAGGTGACCCTCTACCCCCTCTCCGGCCCCTGGTCGGAATGGGAAATCAGCCTGGTGTGGAACCCGGAATTTGCCGATCCCATTCGGGATCGCTTCCTCGCCATGGTGAGAGAGACGCACCCCGAGCCCGCATGAGGTGCATGAGATGCCTGCTGGAGGAGATGGCCGGGCTCAGTCCCGTGCCGCCAGCTCCGCGACCTTGATGATCTCGGCAATACGACCGAGCATGCGCAGGGAAGCCTGGTGTTCTGCGGCATCCGCCGCCGCGCAGGCATCCTCCAGGATGGTGATGGCGTAGTCCCGATCGTGGCCATCTCGCACCGCCCCCTGAATGGCCCAGCTGGTGCTCACGCCGCACACATAGAGATGCTCGATGCGATTGGCCCGTAGCGCAGGCTCCAGCGCCGTGCCGTAGAAGGGGCTGACTCTGGGTTTGGTCAGCACCAGATCCCCGGGTTGCACATCGAGTTCCGGGTGAAAGTCGGTGCCGCTGTCGGCCAGGGAGAGGGCCCCGAACTGCCGGGCACGGCCAAACATGGGGGAGCCCTTGGGTTGCAGCAGATAGCCCTCGTCAAACCCCACCTTGATGAGCACCACCAGCCAGCCGTGAGCGCGGGCATGAGCCAGCGCTTGGTTGGCGTGCGCAATGGCGTCCTGCTCGATCACCTGGGCCGCCGAGGCGGCGATGCGCCCGTCCGGGTGGGCGATGTCGTTGATGAAATCGATCACCAGCAATGCCTTGTTCATGGTGTACTCCCCCCCTTGCCTGAGGCCGTTTTGCCCCTGCGCCGCCAGGATCACTCCTCGCGGCCATATAAAAAACCGGCTGGCACCATCACACGGATTGATATGCCATCCGATTGGCACCTGGCAGTGCCACGCACTGCCTCATACCAGCCCAAGCGCATAGCGTAGCGCCATCTCCTTGAGGGGGCCCGCCTTGTCCGCCAGATTCAGCGCCAGGTTGCGGGCAAGCCTGAGGGGGCCTATCTCGTTGCTGAAGACCCCGTAGAAGAGATCCATCCCCGATTGCATCAGCAGGTTGTCAGGGCGGCGTCGTCTCTCGTAACGCCCGGCCAGCGCCAGCTCGTGCCACTGTGCCCCCGCCTTGCCGAGCAACTCGGCCCAGCAGGCCACGTCCTTGAAACCGAGGTTCACCCCCTGCCCCGCCAGCGGATTGATGGTGTGGGCCGCATCCCCGAGCAGCACCACTCGCCCGGCGTGATAGTCGTTGGCGTGGCGGCGCACCAGGGGGAAGCTCCCCTTGGCCGTCACGGTGAAACCGCCAAGGCGGCTCGGGAAGTGGCGGCGCACCTCGACGGCCAGGGCCTCGTTGCTCATGGCGGCCAGCGCCCGGATGCGGGCCGGGCTGTCATACCAGACCAGGGAGCCATGGCGGCCCGGCAGCGGCAGGAAGGCGCGCGGGCCACTCGGGGTGAACTGCTGCCAGGTGATGTCTTCCTGGGCAAAATCGGTGTCGATGTTGATCAGCATGCAGTGCTGGCGGTACTCGAAACGCGACACCCCGATGCCGGCCAATCGCCGGGTGTGGGATTCGGCACCGTCGCAGGCCAGCACCCAGCGCGCCTGCAGCTCGGTGCCGTCATCCAGGGTCAGCACGGCGTCATCCGCACTCTGGCGCAGGCTCGTCACCGCCGCCGGGGTATGGGTCTGGATGGTCGGGAAATCCTCCATCCTTTTCAGGAGCGCGAGCTGGATCAATCGGTTCTCGATGATGTAGCCGAGCTGGGGCAGCCCGAGATCCACCGCGTCGAAGCGGGTAGCGAAGCCGTCCAGCTCCCAGGTCTCCAGCCGGCGATAGGGGCACAGCCGCATCTGCTGCAGATATTGCCAGGCACCGGCCCGGGTCAGCAGCGCCACCGAGGCCTGACTGATGGCGGAAACCCGCAGATCCAGCGGCTGCTCGGGGGCATAGGGCTCGGGCAACCGGGTCTCGATGACCCGAATCGAGAGCCCCTCTGCCGCCAGCAGGCAGGCGGTGGCGGCGCCCACCATGCCGGCGCCGACGATGGCGATATCACACTGTTCCATAACTTGATTCCTGCAAGGAGTCCCCGCGATAAGGGGCAAGGGCCGAACCGAATGGGGCATGATAACGCAAGGAGGCGGCAGAAACAGTGAGAGGGATGCGCAATTACCGACGACAAGCCGGCCCTGATGGCGGCGGGCGGCCCCAGACTGGTCAGCACCGGGATTGCGGAGTAAAATGGTCGGTCCTTTGACCCTGCCGATTTCAAAACCAGTCACGAGAAGCAATGAGCAAGAAACTTCATATCAAGACCTGGGGCTGCCAGATGAACGAGTACGACTCGTCCAAGATGGCGGACCTGCTGGATGCCAGCAATGGCTACACGCTTACCGAGGAGCCGGAAGAGGCAGATGTGCTGCTGCTCAACACCTGTTCCATCCGCGAGAAGGCCCAGGAGAAGGTGTTCCACCAGCTCGGTCGCTGGAAGAAGCTCAAGGCGAAAAAACCGGGGCTGGTGATCGGGGTGGGCGGCTGCGTCGCCTCCCAGGAAGGGGAGAACCTGCGCAGCCGGGCGCCCTATGTGGACATCGTCTTCGGACCCCAGACCCTGCACCGCCTGCCGACCATGATCAAGCAGGTGCAGGAGGGGCGCGGTGCCCAGGTGGACATCGCCTTCCCCGAGATCGAGAAGTTCGACAACCTGCCCGAACCCCGTGCCGAGGGGGCGACCGCCTTCGTTTCCATCATGGAAGGCTGCTCCAAGTACTGCTCCTTCTGCGTGGTGCCCTACACCCGTGGCGAGGAGGTGAGCCGACCGCTGGATGACGTGCTCTATGAAATCGCCCAGCTCGCCCAGCAAGGGGTGCGCGAAGTGAACCTGCTCGGCCAGAACGTCAACGCCTACCGGGGGCCGACCTTCGACGGGGAGGTCTGCACCTTCGCCGAACTGCTGCGCCTGGTGGCTGCCATCGACGGCATCGACCGCATTCGCTACACCACCAGCCACCCGGTCGAGTTCACCGACGACATCATCGAGGTCTATCGTGATACCCCCGAGGTGGTCAGCTTCCTGCACTTGCCCATCCAGAGCGGCTCGGATCGCATCCTGACCATGATGAAGCGCCCGCACACCGTGCTGGAGTACAAGTCCAAGATCCGCCGCCTGCGCGCCGTGCGTCCCGACATCACCATGAGCTCCGACTTCATCGTCGGCTTCCCGAACGAGACGGACGAAGACTTCGAGGCCACCATGAAACTCATCGAGGAGATCAACTTCGACATGAGCTTCAGCTTCATCTACAGCCCGCGCCCCGGCACCCCGGCCGCAGACCTGCCCGATGACGTCGACATGGAAGTGAAGAAGGCCCGCCTGACTCGACTGCAAAACCGCATCAATCACCAGTCCATGCTCATCGGCCGCGCCATGCTGGGCTCGGTGCAGCGCATCCTGGTGGAGGGACCCTCCAAGATGGATCCCATGCAGCTCAGTGGCCGCACCGAGAACAACCGGGTGGTCAACTTCGAGGGGCCGCACCGCCTCATCGGCGGCTTCGCCGACGTGGAGATCACCGACGTACGCCCCTACTCCCTGCGCGGCCGCTTCATCCGCGGCGAGGACGAAATGAACCTGCGCATCGCCACGGCTCCGAGCGAGATCCTCGCCCGTCGTCCTGACAACGTGCCCGATGATCTGGGCGTTGCGGCCTTCAGACCCCATTGATGACTCTCTCCCCCGCCCCCTGGCGGGGGAACAACCGATAAGAGGACACCTTGAGCCGAAACATCTCCACCCTGAATCTGCATCTGGAACCCGCCGACAACCAGCGCCTCGCCAGCCTGTGCGGACCCTTTGACGACAACCTCAAGCAGCTGGAGCGCCGTCTCGGCATCGAGATAAGCTACCGGGACAACCACTTCCAAGTGATCGGCAAGCAGGCCCAGGTGGAGGCGGCTGCCGTCATCCTCAAGCACCTCTATGTGGAAACCCAGCCCCTCAAGGGGAGCAAGGTGAGCGACATCACCCCCGAGATGGTGCACCTGGCGGTGCAGGAGTCCCGCGTGCTGGAGCAGGACGACGAACCTGCCCCTTCCCTGCCCTACGGCAAGGAGGTCACGGTCAAAACCAAGCGCGGTCTCATCAAGCCCCGCAGCCCGAACCAGGCCCAGTACATCGCCAATATCGTGCGCCACGACATCAGCTTCGGCATCGGGCCCGCCGGGACCGGCAAGACCTATCTCGCCGTGGCCGCCGCCGTGGATGCCCTGGAGCGCCAGGAGATCCGCCGCATCCTGCTGACCCGCCCGGCGGTGGAAGCCGGTGAGAAGCTCGGCTTTCTGCCCGGCGATCTTTCCCAGAAGGTGGACCCCTACCTGCGCCCCCTCTACGACGCCCTGTTCGAGATGCTGGGCTTCGAGCGGGTGGAGAAGCTGATGGAGCGCAACGTCATCGAGGTGGCGCCGCTTGCCTACATGCGCGGCCGCACCCTCAACGACGCCTTCATCATCCTGGACGAGGCCCAGAACACCACCACGGAACAGATGAAGATGTTCCTGACCCGCATCGGCTTCAACTCCAAGGCGGTGGTGACCGGCGACATCACCCAGGTGGACTTGCCCCGCAGCACCAAATCCGGTCTGCGCCACGCCCTGGAGGTGTTGCAGGGGGTCGATGGCCTCTCCTTCAACTTCTTCGAGTCCAAGGACGTGGTGCGCCATCCCGTGGTGGCCCGCATTGTGCAGGCCTACGAGGCATTCGATGCCCAGCAGGCGGCCGAGAAGAGCGCAGCCACTCCCCGCAACGAGAACACCAGCAAAGAGAGTGCCCAATGAGCGTGACCCTGGATCTGCAACTGGCCTGCGCCAGCCCGGACGGCCTGCCGACCGAGGCCCAGCTGCAAGGCTGGCTCGACGGCACCATTCTGGGCTTCCAGCCCGAGGCCGAGGTGACGGTGCGCCTGGTGGACGAGGCGGAGAGCCGCGAGCTCAACCACACCTATCGCGGCAAGGACAAGCCCACCAACGTGCTCTCCTTCCCCTTCGAGGCGCCACCGGGTCTCGAGCTGCCCCTGCTCGGGGATCTGGTGATCTGCCGCCAGGTGGTCGAGGCCGAAGCCGTCGAACAGGGCAAGCCCCTGATGGCCCACTGGGCTCACATGGTTGTGCATGGCAGTCTGCATCTGCTAGGTTATGACCATATCGAGGACGAGGAAGCCGAGGAGATGGAGCAGCTCGAGCGCGACATCATGCAGGAACTGGGCTTCGCCGATCCTTATCTGAACGACGAAGAGTAACGAACCGGATGGTCATCGTCTTGAAACAGCCGATGCCCATCCTCATATAGCCACAACGATTTCAAGTGTGTTCATACGAGTAACCAAGAGAGAAAATGACCGACGATCACCCTAGTACCGGCTCGCCGAAGAAAACCTGGCTCGACAAACTCAGCCAACTCTTCCAGGGCGAGCCAAAAGACCGCAATGATCTGGTAGAGGTCATCGCCGATGCCGAAGAGCGGGACCTCATCGATCAGGACACCAAGGACATGATCGAGGGCGTGCTCGAAATTGCCGAGCTGCGCGTGCGTGACATCATGATCCCCCGCTCCCAGATGGTGACCATCGAGAAGTCCCAGCCGGTGGACGAGTTCCTGCCGGTCATCATCGAATCCGGCCACTCCCGCTTCCCGGTGATCAACGAAGACAAGGATCACGTGGAGGGCATCTTGCTCGCCAAGGATCTGCTGCCGTTCGGTTTTGGCGGCCAGCATGCCAGCGAACCGCTCCAGCTGGAGAAGATCCTGCGTCCCACGGTGATCGTGCCGGAGAGCAAGCGGGTCGATCGCCTGCTCAAGGAGTTCCGGGAAGAGCGCTACCACATGGCCATCGTGGTGGACGAATTTGGCGGTGTCTCTGGCCTCGTGACCATCGAGGACATTCTGGAGCTCATCGTCGGCGAGATTGACGACGAGTTCGACGACATCGAGGACGAGCCGGAAGAGATCCGCCGCATCAGCAAGCGGGTCTTCTCGGTGAGCGCGCTGACAGAGATCGAGGACTTCAACGACTTCTTCGGCACCCAGTTCAGCGATGAAGAGGTGGACACCGTCGGCGGTCTGGTGATGCACGCCTTCAGCCACCTGCCCAAGAAGGGGGAAGAGATCGAACTCGACGGCTACCTGTTCAAGGTGATGCACGCCGATCGCCGTCGCCTGCAACAGTTGCAGGTGAAGATCCCCGAGCATCATGCGGCGGCGCAGCCGGAGTCCTGATCCCGCCCAGCACCACGCACATCCCGCGCCCCTCTCGTCAGGGGCGCTTTTTTTACCTCTCTCCCGCCGCGCGACCGCCCCTGGGCCCACGCCGACCGCGAGGCTCGCCGTTGACCCGGTTTGCGGTTAAGATGTCGGCCATTGTGTTTCCATTCAGTCCAATTCGAGCCCCGATCCCCCGTGAAATCGAAACTCCTGACCAGCCTGTTTGCCATTGCCAGCGGCGCCATCGCCGTGTTGGCCTTCTCCCCTTTCGGCTACTGGCCCCTGGTGATCCCCTCCCTGCTCGGCCTTTACGCCCTGCTGGACAAGGCCACCCCCAAACAGGCAGCCTGGCGAGGCTTCGGCTACGCCATGGGTCTGTTCCTGCCCGGGCAGTGGTGGATCCACGTCAGTATGACGGAGTTTGGCGGCATTCCGCTGCCAGCCGCCTTCGTGCTGCTGGCCGGGCTCTGCGCCTATCTCTCCCTCTATCCGACCCTGGCCTGCTGGCTCTTCGCCCGCTTCTTTGCCGGCCGCCACTGGAGCCGCTGGCTGCTCGCCTTCCCGGCGCTCTGGCTGATGGCCGACTGGTTGCGGGGCTGGGTGATGACAGGCTACCCCTGGCTCTGGTTCGGCTACACCCAGATAGACGGCCCCCTCAAGGGCTTCGCTCCCCTTCTCGGGGTGCAGGGCATCACCCTCGCCCTGCTGCTCACCGCCTCCGCCCTCTGGCTGGTATGGCAACACCGCAAGCCGGCCTGGCTGCTGCTCCCCGTCGCCCTGGTGGGCGCCGCCCAGGGGCTGATGCAGCTCAACTGGGTGACCCGGGGTGAACCGGTCAAGGTCGCGCTGGTGCAGGGCAACATCGAGCAGTCCCTCAAGTGGGATCCGGAGGCCCTGGTGCCGACCGTGCGCAAGTATCAGGATCTCAGCCGCGAGAACCAGGATGCCGACATCATCGTCTGGCCGGAGTCCGCCATCCCGGCCATCGAGAAGGAGATGGGTACCTATCTGGAGAGCCTGGACAAGGCGATGAAGGTGAACGACACCGGCCTGCTGGCGGGGATCATCCATTACGATCTGAAACAGCAGCGCTTCTTCAATACCGTGCTCGGCATGGGGGTACAGGATGCTGAGGGCAAGGAGTCCTACTACTACGAGCACAAGAACCGCTACTACAAGTACCACCTGCTGCCCATCGGCGAGTTCGTGCCCTTTGAAGATCTGCTGCGTCCCATCGCCCCCTTCTTCAACCTGCCCATGTCCTCCTTCAGCCGGGGTGACGAGGTGCAGCCGAACCTGATCGCCAAGGGGCTCAAGTTTGCCGCCGCCATCTGTTACGAGATCATCTTCCCGGACGAGGTGCGCCGCAACGTGCAGCCGGATACCGACTTCCTGCTGACCGTCTCCAACGACGCCTGGTTCGGCACCAGCATCGGCCCCTGGCAGCACATGGAGATCGCCCGCATGCGCGCCCTGGAGCTGGCCCGCCCGCTGCTGCGCGACACCAACACCGGCATCACCATCGTCACCGAAATAGACGGCAGCATCATCGCCCAGATCCCGCAGTTCGAGGCTGGAGTATTGCGTGCCGAGGTACGCCCCGCCCACGGCCAGACCCCCTATCTGCGTTTTGGCAGCTGGCCCATGTATGGCCTGGCCGCCGCCCTGCTGGGGCTGGCCCTGTGGCTGCGCCCCCGCGCCCACCCCTGGGCGCGCAAGGGCTAAGACCACACAACCCCGATAAACAAAAGAGGCGCCCTTGGGCGCCTCTTTTTATGGTTTGGCTTATGGCTTAGCACAGTCTGGCGGCTCAAGGAGACAGCGGCTCGCGATGATATTCATCGGCCCCGCACTCGGGGCAGGTGCCAAGCTGCTCCGGGTGCAGCACGGTATGGCGCCACTCGCAGTGATCGCACACCAGCACCCCGAGTCCCACCCAGTCCCCCGCCCGGTAGACCCCCTTGTGCTCCAGCTCGTCCGCCAACTCCTGCCACTCCACCTGGGTGCGGTCGGTCACGTCTGCCAGCCAGGACCAGGCGGTGTCCTTGAGCGCCAGCATGAAGGCAGACTCCTCCACCTGATCATCCTTGCGCCCTTCGTCATAGTTACCCAGATCCCGCTTCACATACTCGGCGATGAGCGCCAGCTCGTCCTGGGTCAGATCCCCGGCCGCCTCCAGATAGGCCTGCACCTTGGCGATCATCCGGTTGAGGCGCTCTCCCTGAAACGCTTCCGTCTCTTCCCACTGCTTCTTGAGCTGGGCGATAAAGGCTTCATACCCTTGTCGATGTTTGTCCATGGCCATCACTCCTCTGCTGAATCCCGATCGAGCCAGACCCTGACCTCGGGCTCGGCGGATACGGGCGGCGGTTGCCATTCTCACTTCATTGCGACTCTCGCGGCTCTGCAAATCCTCGCGGGTACCGGACCTGGCCCGAGACCGGGCGGATGCTGGCGGTTGTTGCCGCCGCAGGATATGGGTATTCTATCGGGATTTCCCAGCCGTTTTATCTATTCATTTCACAGATCCGGATGTCACCAATGCAAGAGCAATACGTTCCCCAATCCATAGAACCAGCAGTGCAGAAGCACTGGGATGCCAAGAAAACCTTCAAGGCGGTGGAGAAAGTAGACAAGGAAAAGTTCTACTGCCTCTCCATGTTCCCCTATCCGTCTGGTCGTCTACACATGGGGCACGTTCGCAACTACACCATAGGTGATGTGATCTCCCGTTATCAACGGCTCAATGGCAAGAACGTGCTGCAACCCATCGGTTGGGACGCCTTCGGCCTGCCGGCAGAAAACGCCGCCATCAAGAACAACACGGCGCCGGCTCCCTGGACCTACGAAAACATCGAATACATGAAGAACCAGCTGAAGATGCTGGGTCTGGGCTATGACTGGGATCGGGAGCTGGCCACCTGCAAGCCGGACTACTACCGCTGGGAGCAGTGGTTCTTTACCAAGCTCTACGAGAAGGGCCTGGTCTACAAGAAGACCTCCTCCGTCAACTGGTGCCCGAACGACATGACGGTGCTGGCCAACGAGCAGGTAGTGGACAACTGCTGCTGGCGCTGTGACACCCCGGTGGAGCAGAAAGAGATCCCCCAGTGGTTCATCAAGATCACCGACTACGCCGAAGAGCTGCTGAACGATATCGACAATCTGGAAGGCTGGCCGGAGATGGTCAAGACCATGCAGCGCAACTGGATTGGCCGCTCCGAAGGGGTCAACATCAGCTTCAATATCGACGGTCAGGCCGAGCACCTCGAGGTCTACACCACCCGTCCGGACACCTTCATGGGTGTGACCTATGTGGGCATCGCCGCCGGTCACCCGCTGGCGCTGCAAGCAGCCCAGAACAATCCGGAGCTGGCCGCCTTCATCGAAGAGTGCAAGAACACCAAGGTAGCCGAGGCTGAACTGGCCACCATGGAGAAGAAGGGCATGGCCACCGGCCTCTACGCCATTCACCCGCTGGATGGCCGCAAGGTGCCGGTCTGGGTCGCCAACTTCGTGCTGATGAACTACGGCACCGGCGCCGTGATGGCGGTACCGGGTCACGACCTGCGTGACCACGAATTCGCCACCAAGTACGGCCTCGAGATCAAGCCTGTCATCAAGCCGGTTGATGGTGACGTCGACGTGAGCGAAGCGGCTTATACCGAGAAGGGCGTGCTGTTCAACTCCGGCGAGTTCGACGGCCTCGACTTCCAGGGTGCCTTCGATGCCATCGCCAACAAGCTGGAAGGGCTCGGCAAGGGCAAGCGCACCGTCAACTACCGTCTGCGCGACTGGGGGGTTTCCCGTCAGCGCTACTGGGGTGCCCCCATCCCGATGCTGACCCTGGCTGACGGTACCGTGGTGCCGACCCCGGAAGATCAACTGCCGGTACTGCTGCCGGAAGACGTGGTGATGGATGGCATCCAGAGCCCGATCAAGGCCGACGCAGAGTGGGCCAAGACCACTTACAACGGCCAGGAAGCGTTCCGCGAGACCGATACCTTCGACACCTTCATGGAGTCCTCCTGGTACTACGCCCGCTACTGCTCCCCGGACTACGACAAGGGCATGCTGGATCCGGCGGCTGCCAACCACTGGCTGCCGGTGGATCAATACATCGGCGGCATCGAACACGCCTGTATGCACCTGCTCTATGCCCGCTTCTTCCACAAGCTGCTGCGTGATGCGGGCCTCGTGAACAGCGACGAGCCGTTCAAGCGCCTGCTCTGCCAGGGCATGGTGCTGGCCGACGCCTTCTACTACAAGGATGAGAAGGGCGGCAACGTCTGGGTCAGCCCCCTCGACGTCAAGGTGGAACGTGATGACAAGGGCCGCATCACCAAGGCGGTCGACCTCGAAGGCCGTGAAGTGATGCACTCCGGCATGACCAAGATGTCCAAGTCCAAGAACAACGGCATCGACCCGCAACTGATGGTGGAGCGTTACGGCGCCGATACCGTCCGTCTGTTCATGATGTTCGCCTCTCCGGCCGAGATGACCCTGGAGTGGTCCGACTCCGGCGTAGAGGGTGCCCAGCGCTTCCTGCGTCGCCTGTGGCGCATCACCTTCGAGCACGTATCCGGTGGCGCCGTTGCCGCACTGGACGTCGCCGCCCTCACCAGCGACCAGAAAGCCGTGCGCCGCGAGCTGCACAAGACCATCGCCAAGGTGAGCGACGACGTGGGTCGCCGTCAGACCTTCAACACCGCCATCGCTGCCATCATGGAGCTGATGAACAACCTGGCCAAACTGGGCAGTGACGCTCAGGATCGCGCCCTGATGCAGGAAGCGCTGGAAGCGGTCGTGGTCATGCTCTACCCCATCACCCCGCACATCGGCTTCGAGCTGTGGAAAATGCTGGGCAAGGAAGGGGACATCGATGTCGCGGCCTGGCCGGTGGCTGACGAAGCGGCCATGGTCGAGACCGAGAAGCTGGTGGTGGTGCAGATCAACGGCAAGATGCGCGGCAAGCTGACCGTGCCGGCCGAGATAAGCCAGGCCGACGTCGAGAAGCTGGCCATGGCCGATGCGTCCGTACAGAAGTTCACCGACGGTCTGACCGTGCGCAAAGTCGTGTACGTGCCGGGCAAACTGCTCAACATCGTGGCCAACTGATGACGCCTCCCCTGGCGGCGGCCGACGGTCCGGGCCAGGGGCTGACGACACACGGATGATGACGGCGGGCCCTGCGCCCGCCGCTCTTCCCTTCATGCAAAGAGGATTTTTTATGGGCACCATCTTCACGCGCTGGATGGCCATCGTGCTGGCAGGACTGTTGCTGCAGGCCTGCGGTTTTCAGATGCGGGGCACCGCCATTCCCCCCGAACTGATGACCATGAAAGTGGTCGGTGACAACAAGAGCGACTTCTACCGACTGGTCACCACCCGTCTCAAGGCCGCTGGCGTGCAGCTCGCCGACAAGGAGGGCATACCGGTGCTGACCCTGGCCGGGGTACGTAGCCGCAGCCAGGTCGCCTCCGTCGACTCCATCGGCCAGGACCGCGAATACCTGCTGAGTTACAGCACCCAGTTCACCGTGGTCATGCCGGGCAAACCGACCCAGGTCTTCCCCATCACCTTCAACCGCAGCTTCCTGAACAAGCCGGATGCGGCACTCGCCTCCTCCCGCGAGCAGGAGCAGCTGGGCAAGGAGATGCAGGAGCAGGCCGCCAACCTGGTTATTCGCCAGCTCAGTCAGGTCAAGTTCTGATGCGCGTATCTTGATGAGAGGGTGTTGATGAGAGTCTATCCCGAGCAGTTTGCGGATCATCTCAAGGCAGGGCTCAAGCCCTGCTATCTCATTTTTGGGGACGAGCCCCTGCTCAAGCTGGAAGCCGTCGACGCCGTGCGCCAGGTGGCACGCAAACAGGGCTTCGATGAACGCCACAGCTTCGTGGTGGAACAGGGGCTGGACTGGAACCAGGTCTACGATGCCTGCCAGGCCATGAGCCTGTTCTCGGCCCGCCAGATCATCGAGCTGGAGCTGCCCGCAAAGATCGACAAGGATCTCGCCGCCCGCATCAGCGACATTGGCAAGCAGCTCCACCCCGACCTGCTGCTGGTGCTCTCGGGCCCCCGCCTCAACCAGACCCAGATGAAGGCGGCCTGGTTCGACAAGCTGAGCCAGAGCGGCACCTATGTGCCGGTCAACCACCCCGAACCCCGCTTCTTCCCGCGCTGGATGAGCGCCCGCTTTCAGCGCTTCGGCCTCAAGGCGCTGCCGGATGCGGTCAACTTCATGTGCCACGCCTACGAGGGCAACCTGCTGGCCGCGAGCCAGGAGATCGAGAAGCTGACCCTGCTCTCGCCGCCCCAGCCCATCAGCGTCGCCTATCTGCAGGAGACCATCATCCGCCACGCCCACTTCACCCCCTTCCAGCTCGTCGATACCCTGCTGGAAGGAAAGGTGAACCGGGCCCAGCGCATCCTGCTGGCCCTGCGCGCCGAGGGCACCGAACCCGGCATGCTGGCCTGGACCCTGTGCCGCGAACTGGAGCAGCTCACCGAGCTGGCGCTGGCCGCCCGCGCCGGACAGCCCCTGGTGGAGCATTTCAGCCGCCTGCGCATCTGGCAGAGCCGTCAACAGCTCATCCAGCAGGCGCTGACCCGGCTTCCCTTCCCCAAGATCCGGCAGCTCTGGCAACTGATGGCCCAGCTGGACCATGCCCAGCGCCATTTCGACACCGAACAGGCCTGGCTGATGCTGCAAACCATCGCCCTCGGCTTTCGTGACGGAACCCCGCTCCCCCTGCTGGAGACGGAATCATGCTGACACCGCCCATCGGGATCCTCGGCGGCACCTTCGATCCCATTCACATCGGCCACCTGAGACCCGCCATCGAGGCCCGGGAGGCCCTGGGTCTGGCCGAGGTGCGCCTGCTCCCGAACCATATCCCGCCCCACCGGGCCAATCCGCTCTGCTCCAGCGAGCAGCGGCTCGCCATGGTCCGGCTCGCTGCGGCGGACAACCCGGGATTCGTGGTGGATGAGCGGGAGCTGAAACGCAACACTCCCTCCTGGACCATCGACACCCTTGTCGAGTTGAGGAGCGAGCTGCCGGACACCCCGCTCTGCTTTTTGATGGGGATGGATTCCCTGCTCGGCCTGCCGGGCTGGCACCGCTGGCAGGAGCTGCTCGATTACGCCCATCTGGTGGTGAGCTGCCGCCCAGGCTGGCAACCGGATTATCCCGTCCAGGTGGCCGAGCTGCTGGCCCGCCACCAGACCCGGGACATTCAGGATCTCCATCGCCAGCGCCACGGTCATGTCTGGCTTTGTGACAACCTGCCCGTCGAGCTGTCGGCCACACGCCTGCGTGCCCTGCTCGCGGCAGGCCAGGATCCCAAATACCTGCTGCCCAACCCGGTCGCCGACTATATCCGGCGCCACGGGCTCTACCGCTCATCGGCAACGCAGTAAACGGCGCCACGCAGGCGGGTCAGCCGACACGTCCGGGCGCACCGGGCCCGGCCCTGACTATTGCCAGGCCGGGTTGCACACTATAGTGATCGTCAAGGGGCCCCTCCCCCACGGGACGCCTCCCCGGGCGATGCTCCCTTTGCCAGGCTGGGAAACGGGAGTGACCATGATATAATCCGCCGCCCTCTGGCGCCGGAAGATAGGAGAAGACATTGCAAGGCCAAGAATTGCTCGCCTTTATCGTCGACAAGATCGATGACATGAAAGGCCGCGACATCATCACCCTCGATGTGCGCGGCAAATCCAGCATCACGGACACCATGATCATCTGCTCCGGCAACTCCAATCGTCACGTCAGTGCCATCGCCCACAACCTCGCCAGCGAGGTCCGTCATGCGGGGCTCGACCTGCTGAGCGTGGAGGGGGAACTCACCGGTGAGTGGGTGCTGGTGGACATGGGGTCGGTCATCGTCCACGTGATGCAGGATGAGTACCGCGACTTCTACCAGCTGGAAAAACTCTGGAGCGGCGCCGCCCAGGTCAATTCGCAATAAAGGGCGACAGCGTAACCAAAGATGAAGATCCAGTTGATTGCCGTGGGCACCAAGATGCCTGCCTGGGTAGAGCATGGCTTCGAAGAGTACCGTCGCCGCTTCCCCAAAGACATGCCGTTCGAGCTGGTCGAGATCGGCGCAGGCAAGCGCGGCAAGAATGCCGATATTCCCCGCATCCTGCAAAAGGAAGGGGAAGCCATGCTGGCCGCCGCCGGCCGCTCCCGCATCGTGACCCTGGACATTCCGGGCAAGCCCTGGACCACGGAGCAGCTCGCCGTGCAACTGGAAGCCTGGAAGCTGGATGGCCGGGACGTGGCACTGCTGGTGGGTGGCCCGGAGGGGCTCTCCCCCGAGTGCAAGGCTGCCGCGGAACAGAGCTGGTCGCTCTCGCCCCTGACCCTGCCCCATCCCCTGGTGCGGGTACTGGTGGCCGAGAGCCTCTACCGCGCCTGGAGCATCACCACCAATCACCCTTATCACAGAGAGTGACCCATGCCGACCCTGAGCATGCATTTCTCCTCTCTCACCCGCACGTCAGCCACAAGGTAACGGCATGCTGAAGAATCGCATTGAAATGCGCGATCACAGTGCCGAGGGACGTCTGTTCTTCCGGCGCACCCTGGTCGCCTACATCGGCATGGTCACCCTCATGCTGGTGCTGCTGGCTAACCTCTACTACCTGCAAGTAGAGTCTTACGAAACCTATCAGACCCGATCCAACGACAACCGCATCCGTGTGGTACCGGTGGCGCCGCCCCGTGGCCTCATCTACGACGCCAACGGTGTCCTGCTGGCGGAAAACCGCCCTGTCTACAGCCTGGAGATCGTGCCCGAAGAGACCGAGAACCTGGAGAAGACCGCGGACGACCTCATCACCCTGCTGGCCCTGCCGGAGGGGACCAAGGAGAAGTTCCTGGCCGAGGTCAAGCGTCAGCGCCGCTTCAAGCCCGTGCCCCTGTTCGAGAAGCTGACCGAATACCAGGTCGCCCTCTTCTCGGTCAACCAGCACAACTACCCGGGGGCCAGCATCGAGGCCTACCTCAAGCGCTACTACCCGTTCGGCGACACCCTGACCCATGCCCTGGGCTACGTGGCCAAGATCAACACCCGTGACGTGGAGCGCCTCGAGAAGGAGGAGAAGCTCGCCAACTATGCCGCCACCAAGGACATCGGCAAACAGGGGGTGGAGAAGTACTACGAGGATCAGCTGCACGGCGTGGCAGGTTATCAGGAGGTCGAGGTGAACAACCGCGGCCGGGTGGTGCGCACCCTGAAATTCCAGCCCCCCGAGCCCGGCAAGGACATCTACCTCAACATCGACATCCGCCTGCAGTTGAAGGCCCAGGAGCTGCTGGCCGGCCGCCGGGGCGCCATCGTGATGATGGAACCCAACACCGGCGCCATCCTGGCCATGGAGTCGAGCCCGAGCTACGACCCCAACCTGTTCGTGACCGGCATCTCCAGCGCCAACTACTCGGCGCTGCTCAACGATCCCGCCCGGCCGCTGGTGAACCGCACCACCCAGGGCATCTATGCCCCCGCCTCCACCGTCAAGCCCATGATGGCGGTGATGGGGCTCAACGAGGGGGCGATCACTCCCAATTACCGCTACTTCGGCGGGCCCAGCTTCTCCATCCCGGGCACCACCAAGAAGTTCCGGGACTGGCGCCGCTGGGGCCACGGCTGGCTCGACGTCTATCGCGCCATCGAGGTCTCGGCGGATACCTATTTCTACGATCTCGCCTACCGGGTCGGCATCGACAAGATCAACAGCTACATGACCAAGTTCGGCTTCGGCCAGTACAGCGGCGTGGACCTCTATGAAGAGACCCGGGGCGTCATGCCCTCCCGGGACTGGAAGATGGCCCGCTGGCGTCAACCCTGGTACCAGGGGGACACCATCTCCATCGGCATCGGCCAGGGCTACTGGAGCGCCACCCCGATCCAGCTCGCCAAGGCCATCAGCATCCTGACCCAGAACGGTCACGACGTGACGCCGCACCTGCTCAAGAGCACCGCCTCGTCCGATGGCGTGGTCAACGCCCCCATCAACCCGAACGTGGCCATCGCCGCCAAGAGCGATACCTACTGGCAGGTGGCCAAGGACGGCATGTGGCGCGTCATCAACGGCCACGAAGGGACGGGGCGCCGCGCCTTCGCCAATACCCCCTACAAGGCGGCGGGCAAGTCCGGCACCGCCCAGGTTGTGGGCCTGAAAGAGAACCAGGTCTACAACGCGGCCACCACCAAGGTGGAGCACCGCGACAACGCCCTGTTCGTCGCCTTCGCCCCCTTCGAGGCACCCAAGGCGGTGGTCGCCCTGGTGCTGGAGAACGCCGGGGGCGGCAGCGCCATGGCGGCACCGGTCGCCCGCCACATGCTGGATGCCTATCTGCTGCCGCCGGAACCCCAGTTGCCACCGGCACCGGAAAAGCCGTCCCAACCGAGTGAGGTCGTTTCCCAATGAGTAATTCTGCCCGCCAGCAGAGCATCTGGTACAAGCTGCACATCGACCTGCCGCTGCTGCTCGGCCTGCTGACCCTGATGGCCCTCTCCATGGTGGTGCTCTACTCCGCCTCGGGCCAGGATCTCGACTCCATCGTGCGCCAGCTGGTGCGCGGCGCCCTGGCCTTCGGTCTGATGATCGGCATGGCCCAGCTGCCGCCCTCCCTCTATGCCCGCTGGTCGGTGCCCCTGTTTGCGGTGGTGGTGCTGCTGCTCATCGCGGTGGACGTGTTCGGCCATATCGGCAAGGGGGCCCAGCGCTGGCTCGATCTCGGCTTCATGAAGTTCCAGCCCTCCGAAGTGATGAAACTCTCCATGCCCATCATGGTGGCCGCCTGGCTCAGCCGGCACTCCCTGCCGCCAAAGTTCAGCCATGTGATGATCGCCCTGGTGATGGTGCTGCTGCCCACCCTGCTGATCGCGGCCCAACCCGATCTCGGCACCTCCATCCTGGTAGCCGCTTCCGGCTTCTTCGTCATCTTCCTGGCGGGGATCAGCTGGTGGCTCATCGGGCTCGCGGTCTTGCTCATCTGCGCCTTCATGCCGGTACTCTGGTTCTTCCTGATGCACGACTACCAGCGCCAGCGGGTGCTGATGCTGCTGGACCCGGAGAAGGACCCGCTCGGTCGCGGCTATCACATCATCCAGTCCAAGATTGCGATCGGCTCCGGCGGCGTGTTCGGCAAGGGGTGGCTGCAAGGCACCCAGTCCCAGCTCGAATTCCTGCCAGAGCGCCACACCGACTTCATCTTCGCCGTCTTCAGCGAGGAGTTCGGTCTGGTGGGCGTGGCCCTCTTGCTGGTCATCTACCTCTACATCATCAGCCGCTGCCTGTTTATCTCCATGCAGGCCCAGAACAGCTTCGAACGCCTGCTGGGGGGCGCCCTGACCCTGACCTTCTTCGTCTATGTGTTCGTCAACATGGGCATGGTAAGCGGCATCCTGCCGGTGGTAGGGGTTCCCCTGCCACTGGTGAGCTACGGCGGCACCTCCATGGTAACCCTGATGGCGGGCTTCGGCGTTCTGATGTCCATCCAGACCCACAGGCGGCTGCTCGCCTGATGCGGCTCGGCTGGCTGGCTCTATCTCTGTGCACCTTGACGGCGGGTGCTGCCGTCTCGCCGGCCCGGCTCAGCCTGCTGGCCGAGCAGCAGCAGGTACCGCTGGCAGAGTTGCAGGCCGCCGCCGCCCAAGCCAGCCTGCGCCAGGAGGTGCTGGACACCATCCGCCGCCCCTGGGAAGCCAAGCCCTGGCACCGCTACAGGCCGCTGTTCGTCACCCCGGAGCGCATCCGGGACGGAGTGGGATTCTGGCAGCGCCATGCCGCCACCCTGGCACGGGCCGAGCAGACCTACCAGGTCCCCGCCTCCCTCATCGTCGCCATCATCGGCATCGAGACCTTTTACGGTCGACAGATGGGGCGCCACCCGGTGCTCGACAGCCTCTACACCCTGGGATTCCACTACCCCGAACGGGCGGATTTCTTCGCCAAGGAGTTTGCCCAGCTGGTGCTGCTTGCCCGGGAAGAGAAGTGGCCGCTCACCACCCTCAAGGGCTCCTATGCCGGTGCCATGGGCATGGGCCAGTTCATGCCCTCCAGCTACCGCCACTACGCGGTCGACTTCGACGGAGACGGCAAGCGGGATCTCTTCGCCAACCCGGCAGATGCCATCGGCAGCGTGGCCAACTACTTCGCCCTGCACCACTGGCGCTGGGGCGAGCCGGTGGTGGAGCCCGCCTTGATCGGATTGGCGCCAGTAGGTACCCTGCTTGCACCCGAGCCCGAGCTAAGACACCGCTGGGCAGATCTGGCCGCTGCGGGCATTGAAGTCGCCACACCGCCGTCACCCGAGACGCCGGTAAAACTGCTGGCGATGGAGCAGGCCGAAGGACCGGAATACTGGGTCGCGCGCCACAATTTTTACGTGATCACCCGCTACAATCGCAGCCCTCTCTATGCGATGGCGGTGCATCAACTCAGTCAAGCAATCCAGGACGCTTATGCATTACAGCCACAAACTTCTTCCCCTCAGCCTGACCTTGTTGCTGGCCGCCTGTAGCAGCCAACCCGAACCCCAGCCGCTGCCGCCAGAGCCCGTCCCCCAGGAGAAGCCCCAGGTCATCGAGATCCCCCAGGCGACCGGCGCCATTCCCCGCCCCGAACCCATGAGCGAGAGCGGCAACCGGGACTACTGGATCGGCAAGCAGAAGTTTGAGGTGTGGCGCGACGTCAAGCACTACAGCGAGGAAGGCACTGCCAGTTGGCTCTCCCGGGATCTGGACGGCAACAAGACTGCCAACGGTGACGTGCAGAACAGCACCCTGTTCAGCGCCGCCCACCGCAACCTGCCCCTGCCAAGCTACGTGCGGGTCACCAATCTGGACAACGGTCTGGAGACCATAGTTCGCGTCAATGATCGCGGCCCCTTCGGCAGCGATCGCCTCATCGATCTCTCCCACGCCGCCGCCGCGCAGCTGGAGATGGTGGAAGGGGGTGAGGCCCGGGTGCGCCTCGAACTCATCACCGATCAGCCGGATCAGATGGTGGAGATGGTGCCCATGACCCCGATGACGCCCATGGAGCCTGCGGCGCCAGCCGCCAATTCCTTCGTGAACGAGACGCCGGCCCCCACGGCACCGGCCAAGGCCGCCCCTGCTCCTGCTCCTGCCGCTACGGCGACCACCACCGTCTCCCCCCCCAAGGCCGGTGCGACCCAGGGCAAGATGATCCAGGTGCTCGCCAGCGGCTCGCAGGCGCGGGCTGAGGCCATGGGCAAGGTAATGACCCAGCGCTATGGCGTGCCGTACCAGGTGGTGGCACATGGCGCCGTCTTCCGCGTCCTGCTCGGGCCCGTGGCCAGCGACAAGCAGGCCCCCCTGCTCGAGCAGATACGCCAGGGCGGGTTGGAGCAGGCCTTCATCGTGCCCTGATACCCGCCCCGGCCTCGCGCCGGGATACGACGCGAGGTCGGGGGCCATCCCATAAAATCCCGTCCAGGTCGCATCTCGGACTATGACCGACACGCACATCTGGTATAGTGGGGCCCGCTTTTTTTCAACTTGGGTACATCCCATCCAGGCACCAGGAATTTCAAGATGTCCAAATTTGCCCGCTCCGTTATTCTGGCCTCCCTGTTAAGCGCCACCGCTCAGGCCAACCAGCCTGTTCCGACCCCGGATTCGGCCCTGCCGAGTGCCCAGCCGGTCCCCACTTTGAACAGCGCCCCCATGGTGGTGCCTGCCGCGCCCGAGATCTCCGCCAAGGCCCACATCCTGATCGACTACTTCTCCGGCCAGGTGCTGGCCGAGCAGAACGCCGACGAGCGTCTGCCCCCCGCCAGCCTGACCAAGATGATGACCTCCTACATCGTCGGCGACGAGCTGCACAAGGGGAACATCAAGGGCACCGACATGGTGACCATCAGCCAGAACGCCTGGTCCAAAAACTACTCCGACTCCTCCAAGATGTTCATCGAGGTGGGCAAGCAAGTCTCCGTCGATGATCTCAACAAGGGCATCATCATCCAGTCCGGCAACGACGCCTGCGTCGCCATGGCCGAGCACCTGGCGGGCAGCACCGACTCCTTCGCCAGCCTGATGAACGCCTGGGCCGCCAAGCTCGGCATGAAGGACTCCCAGTTCAAGAACCCCCACGGCCTGGATGAAGAGGGCCACTACAGTACCGCCCGCGACATGGCCCGCCTGGGTCAGGCTCTGATCCACGATCAGCCGGAGGAGTACAAGATCTACTCCCAGAAGTCCTTCGTGTTCAACGGCATCACCCAGCACAACCGCAACCGCCTGCTGTGGGACCAATCCCTGCAGGTTGACGGCATCAAGACAGGCCACGTCAGCCAGGTAGGCTACAACCTGGTCTCTTCCGCCACCAACAACGAAGGCATGCGCCTGATCGCCGTCGTCATGGGGGCCAACAGCGAGGCTTCTCGCGCCGCCGAGAGCAAGAAGCTGCTCACCTACGGCTTCCGCTTCTTCCAGAGCCTGACCCCCTACAAGGCGGGCACCGAACTGGTCACCCAGAAGATCTGGATGGGCGACAAGTCTGAAGTGAAGCTGGGGGTCGACAAGGACGTCTCCGTGCTGGTCACCCGTGGCCAGGGCAACAACCTCAAGGCGGACTTCCAGCTGGAGAGCGAGCTGAAGGCGCCCCTGGCCAAGGGCCAGCGCGTCGGCACTGTGTACCTCAAGCAAGGGGACAAGGAGATCAAGCAGGTTCCCCTGGTTGCCCTGGAAGAGGTGCAGGAAGGTGGCCTGATGAGCCGCCTGTGGGATTACCTGGTGATGCTGGTCTCCAGCTGGTTCAAGTAACAGACCCTTCCTCAAGCAGCGGCGCCAACAGGCGCCGCTGCTGTCTTTTGCGGTCTGTCCAGTCAATAACCCTGTAATCTGCAGGTTCCGCCGACTGACGATTTGTGGTAAAAAGCAGCATTTCCACGTCTTGCCACACCGCCGGGTCTTGATCCCGAGGCGGCTCATGCCCATATAGACTGGGAACTGTCCCCTGGGGGCAGATGAGGGGACCGTTTCGGCGGCCCTCAAAGACGTAAAGATGACGTCGCTTCCCGGCGACCCAGAAAGGTGAAGTAGATGAATACCAAGTTTGATGAACTGCTGGAGTTCCCCTGCAAGTTCCCGTTCAAGGTGCTTGGCGTGGCCGATCCCGCCCTGCCCGACATGGTGGTGGAAGTGCTGCAGCAACATGCTCCCGGCACCTACAGCCCGACCGTTCAACCGAGCTCCAAGGGCAACTATCACTCGGTACGGGTGACGGTCACCGCCCAGAGCAAGGAACACATCGAGGCCATGTATACCGCCCTTGGCAAGATCGAGCTGGTTCGTTACGTCCTGTAAGTTGCCTCTCTCGCCCCGCCACCGGGGCGACTGATTATTTGCCGCCCGGTCGCAGCGGCGACCGTACCGACACCGCGCCGCCAGTGAGGAAAGATGTCACTCGAAACGCCCGCCGAGCCACAACCGTCAGCCGGCCAACTGCTCGTCAGACAGCTGGGCCGTCGCCCCTACCAGCCGGTGTGGGACGCCATGAAGGCGTTCACCGACAATCGCACCCCCGACACCCCGGACGAGTTCTGGGTAGTGGAGCATGACCCCGTCTACACCCAGGGTCAGGCCGGCAAGGCCGAACACCTGCTCGCCCCCGGCAACATCCCGGTGGTGCAGAGTGATCGCGGCGGCCAGGTGACCTATCACGGCCCGGGCCAGCTGGTGCTCTACGTTCTGGTGGATGTGCGCCGCAGCAAGCTCTCTGTACGGGAGCTGGTGACCTGCCTCGAAACCGCCATCATCAACACGCTCGCCAAAAGCCATATCGAGGCCTACGCCAAGGCCGATGCCCCGGGCGTCTACGTGAAGAGCGATCTGGGTATGGAAGCCAAGCTGGCGTCCCTGGGTTTGCGCATTCGCAAGGGGTGCTCGTTCCACGGGTTGGCCCTCAACGTCAACATGGACATGACTCCCTTCCTGCGCATCAATCCGTGCGGCTATGCGGGCATGGCCATGACCCAGACCAGCGCCCTGGGCGGCCCGCAGAGCGTCGCCGAGGCACAGTCCCTGCTGGTGACGGAGCTGGCCCGCCTGATTGGCTACCAAGAGATCACGAATACCGAAGAGGCGGCATGAGCAACCCCATGCCCCGTGGTCACGAGGGAGCCGCAAGGCCCCTGGTGACCGTCAACCAGACAATAACAAACACCGAGAGTGAATCATGAGCAAACCCGTTCGTATGGAGCCGGGCGTCAAGCTGCGCGATGGCGACAAGATGGCCCTGATCCCGGTGAAATTCATGCCGGATCCCAACGAGGAAGTGCTGCGCAAGCCGGAGTGGATGCGGATCAAGCTGCCGCCGTCGAGCCAGAAGATCGAGCACATCAAGAGCACCCTGCGCAAAAACAAGCTGCACTCTGTGTGTGAGGAGGCCTCCTGCCCCAACCTGGCGGAGTGCTTCAACCACGGCACCGCGACCTTCATGATCATGGGCGCCATCTGCACCCGTCGATGCCCCTTCTGCGACGTGGCCCACGGCCGCCCGCTGGCGCTCGATCCGGACGAGCCGAAGAAGCTGGCGCTGACCATCAAGGAGATGGGGCTGAAATACGTGGTGATCACCTCGGTGGACCGCGACGATCTGCGGGACGGCGGTGCCCAGCACTTCGCCGACTGCATCAAGCAGATCCGCGAGCACAGCCCGCAGACCCGCATCGAGATCCTGACCCCGGACTTCCGTGGCCGGATGGAGCAGGCGCTGGAAGTGTTCCGCGAGACCCCGCCTGACGTGTTCAACCACAACCTGGAAACCGCCCCGCGCATGTACCGGGTCGCCCGGCCGGGTGCCGACTACAAGTGGTCGCTGGAGCTGCTGCGCCGCATCAAGGAGATGCACCCCCATGTGCCGACTAAGTCCGGCGTCATGATGGGTCTGGGCGAAACCAACGAAGAGATCGTGCAGGTACTCAAGGACTTGCGCGAGCACGGCGTCAACATGCTGACCCTGGGCCAGTATCTGCAGCCGAGCCGCCACCACCTGCCGGTGAAGCGTTATGTGCCGCCCGCAGAGTTCGACGAACTCAAGGATGTGGCCATGGATCTCGGCTTCAGCCACGCCGCCTGCGGTCCCTTCGTGCGTTCCTCCTACCACGCAGACCTGCAAGCCAAGGGGGAAGAGGTCAAATAAGCCTCTTTTCCTGCTGGCAGAAAAAAGAGCGCCCCTGGGCGCTCTTTTTTTATCGCCGTCACCTCGCAGGCAGCGGTTGTCCCTTTGTGATTGACGCCGTTCTGGCGTAACGTGGCCACTCCCCTTCTCTGGAGTGCTGTGCCGGATGCCGACTCTCACCGTTCGCCTGATCCCCCTGCGTGACGCAGACTTTCCCGCCTATCGCGACTACTTCATCGAGGATTACGCCCAGGATCTTGCCAGCAACCACGGGATGGCACTGCCTGACGCCCACCGTCAGGCCGACGCCTCGTTGCAGCAGCTCCTGCCCACTGGGTGTCGCCACCCCGGGTCATCACCTGCTCGCCATGGTACCTGAAGCCCCGAACGCGCCGGGCGAGCCTCTGGGCTATCTCTGGCACGCCATCGACGGCGCCGCCGGCACCACCTTCATCTACGACTTCTATGTGACACCGCCCCATCGTGGTCGCGGCCTCGGCAAGGCAGCCATGGCCGCCCTGGAAGCGCAGCTCGCCCCCCTAGGCATCCACCAGATCAAGCTGAGGGTGGCCCATGACAACCCGAGGGCACTGGCGCTCTATCAGGCGCTGGGCTTCACCATCACCGGCTACAACATGGCAAAGCGTCTGGATTGAGCACCTTCATTGGGCCACCACCCGGCCCATGGCTCAGAGCGAGATGCCGGAAAAGGACATGAAGCCGAGGGACATCAGCCCGGCCACGATGAAGGTAATGCCGATACCCCGCAGCCCCTCGGGCACATCCGAATACTTCATCTTCTGGCGCAACCCCGCAATGGCGACGATGGCCAGCAACCAGCCCAGCCCTGAGCCCGCCCCGTAGACCACGGATTCGATGAAGTCGTAATCCCGCTGGGCCATGAACATTACCCCGCCGAAGATGGCGCAATGCACCGTCAGCAGCGGCAGATAGATGCCGAGCGCGTGATGGAGCGCCGGGAAATGTTTGTCCAGCACCATCTCCATCACCTGCACCAGGGCCGCCAGCACCCCGATATAGACGATGAAATCGAGAAAGCCCAGATCAAACTCCCCGAGGAAGGTACTCTCGGGACGCAGGATATGGCGGTAGATCAGGTTGTTGAGGGGGATGGCGATCACTATGACCGCCAGCACCGTCATGCCCAAACCGAAGGCGGTATTGATGTTTTTCGAGACGGCCAGAAAGGTGCACATGCCAAGGAAGAAGGCCAGCGCCAGGTTTTCCACAAAGATCGACTGGATGAAGAGATTGACGTAATAGTCCATGAATGAGTTCACCACTTGGTTGCAATAAGAGCACGTCCGCGCCCGGCCAACGGCCAGTCGCGAAGATGACGTCACGGATGACGTTTACAGAGAGAGCTGGCGCAGCACCCGGTAATGACCACGGCAGCCGCCAGACTGCCGAGCAGCCCGGTCAGCGGTACTCAATGACGGGGATCAAACGGGCGGGCGCCCGGCTGGTGAACCTAGTCGCCCTGGCAGAAGCGATATTGCAGGTGGTGGCAGCGAAGCCGCCGTGTGTGCAGAGCGCCGAAGTAGTCGGGCCGCTGCCTGAGATAGATGAGAGGCAGGAAAAACAGCAGGCCGCAGAGCAGGCCGAGGATCTCGTGCTGGAACCAGGCCAGCAGCATCTGGTAGAGCTCGGCATGAGCGGCCCCTTCCAGTCGCCGTCCCTGTTCGAAACCGAGCCGCCACTGGGAGGCGGGCGGCAGGCTGACGTTGTCGGCAAGCCCCGGGTTCGCTGGCTCATGGAACAGCATCGGCCGCTCCTGCCCTTGCGTCTCCATTCCCGGCGTTGCAACGACCCCTGCCGCCGCCGCAGCGGCAAGCCAGAGAAGGCAGGCGATGGCAAGCACCATCGGCCATGACGAGGGGCGGCGAGAGGATGACAAGGGGGCGGTCCGTCAAGAAAAATTACAGGTGGAATATATCACAATACCGTCACTTATTGCATTTTCCACCATGAGATATCAGAAAGGTTGATATTAAACACCGCCCCATTCCCTAAAACCGACAAGGTTGCACCACCTTGAGAAAGCGACTTTCATCTTCCTCAAGGTGAGGGCTCACCCCTGCTCGAAGGCCTGGTGGTAGCGCACTTCACCACTGGGCATGGCAGCGCCGAACAAGCGGGCCATGAAGTACTCGGGCGGCACGCCGGGCAGCGTCAACCCCGGCTCGGGCACGAAACCGAAACGGCCGTAGAAGCCGGGATCCCCCAGCACCACGCAGCCGGCCGCCCCCATCCCCTTGAGCTCGGCCAGACCCGCGTCCATCAGCCGTGACCCCAGCCCCTTGCCGTGCAGCGCAGGGGAGACCGAAATGGGGCCAAGACCATACCAGTGCGGGCTGCCATCGCTGATGGTGACCGGCGAGAAGCAGAGGTGGCCGACCACTTGCCCCGCCAGCTCCGCCACCAGCGACAGGCTGAGTGCCCCGGCCTGGCGCAGGTCACGCACGATCAACTGCTCGTTGTGATCGGTATGGGGGGCATTGAGGAACGCGGCCACGGTCAGCGCTTCAATGGCGTCGTGATCGGCGCCTGCTTCGGGCCGAATGATGATGTTCATTGGTTTTCTCCGTTTGTTATCTTGCAATGGATGGCCTGATCAGACTGCCTGCAGGCAGCAGATCACATAGCCGTAGCTGCCCAGGTATTGGCGGTGGATGGCCACTTCCCGGCTCAAGTCCTGCCAGGCTGGGCTATCCCCCAGCTCGGCACTGTGGCGCGCCAGATTGCGCTCGATGGGATCCAGATAGTTGTGCCAGGCCCTTTGCGGCAACTCGGTGTGCCACAGGCAGCGATAACCCGCCTCCTGCACCGCTTTGAGCAGGCCCGCCAGGGTCTGCATGGCGGGATAATCCCGCTGCCAGAACGCCAGCGCCTCCTCTGGGGGCGTGTCCGTCAGCCACACCAGGTCGCTCAGCACCAGGCAGGCATTAGGATCGGCAAGGTACGCCCGCCAGGCTTTGAGCGCATTGGCCACCCCTATGGTGTACGCGCTCCCCTCGGCCCAGATGAGATCGGCGGGGGCAAGATCTGCCGGCAGCGCCGCCATGTTGGCGCACAGAGTAGTGACCTGACTCAGCCCCGCCGCGCTGGCCGATCTCGCCACGGCGGCCAGCGCCTCCTCGTCCAGATCGATGGCCACGATGGTGGCGTCCGTCACCTGTGCCAGCGCCAGAGTGGCGGCGCCGCGCCCACAGCCCATGTCGAGGATCCGGCGAGGCTGGCTGGGCAGCGCGGCAAATTGCTGCTGGGTGAAGAGGCTATCGCCCGGCCCCCAATAGCTCATGCCATCCAGCAGCAGCTTGAAATCCCGGATGTAGCGCTCATGTTCATTCATGTCTTTGCTGAGCCACTGCAGGTGGTAACGCGCTTTTTCACTGAATCCCTGCTTCATCACCCAGGCAAAGTAAGCCTGCGGGGCTTGATGCTGCAGTTGCCGCTGCCAGGCCTTGAACTCGTCGCCGGAGTGCGCACGCAAACCGGCGAGATCCGCCAGCAGATCCCGGGCGCGTTGCATCCGCGCCAGCTCTTCATCCAGCTCCCTGACCCGGGTTTCCAGCGTTGCCTGCTCCAGCTCGCCCGCCAGACAGGCGAGGCACTGCTTGAGGCTGAGCCCGCCGGCCTGCAGGGCCTGTACCATCCGCAGACGCTGCAGATCGTCATCGTCGTAGTGGCGATAGCCGTTGGCGGCCCTCGTGCCCGCAATCACCCCCAGCTTCTCGTAATAGAGCAGGGTGGAGCGGGCCAGGCCGCAGCGCCGGGCCAGTTCAGATATTTTCATGACAACCACTCGCTGAGGGGTCCGTGACCCGATGAAGGGAAGCTTAAACTGTGAAGCAATAGACGGGTCAACGACAACATCCGGGTTCACACCATAAAAAAACGGCCACCCTGAGGTGGCCGTCATCGACAGCAAGAGAGACTCGCGGGATCAGAGGCCGGCGGCTTCCAGATGCTCCACCAACAACTGCACGCTGCGGTTGCCACGCCACTCGTTGACGTCGAGCCGGTAGACCAGTCGCACCCGCTTCACCGAGGCATCGGGCCAGCGCTGCAAGTCGACGCCAAAGGCGATGGCATCCACCGCGTGGCCGGAATCCGTGGTCAGCATCATCTTGAGGTGCTTCTCCCCCACCAGCCGCTGCTGCACCAGCACGAATTCCCCGTCAAACAGCGGCTCGGGAAAGGCCTGGCCCCAGGGGCCGGAGGCGCGAATAAGCTCCGCCAGCTCGAGGGTGAGCTCGTCCGGCAGCAGCTCGCCATCGGTGAGCAGCACCCCGGTCAAGAGCTCAGGGGTCACCAGCTCGCCGATGACCGCCTCGAAGGCCCGGCCGAAGGCCTCGATATTGGCCTTGGGCAGGGTCAACCCGGCCGCCATGGCGTGGCCGCCAAACTTGCCCATCAAGCCGGGGTGGCGGGTATCGAGTAGTTCCAGCGCATCGCGCAGGTGCACCCCCGGGATGGAGCGCCCGGAGCCCTTGAGCTCGGTCTCGCTGCTCTCGGCAAAGGCGATGACCGGGCGGTAGTACTTCTCCTTCACCTTGGAGGCCACCAGCCCCACCACCCCCTGATGCCACTCGTTTCGGTGCAGCACGATGCCGGAGGGCACCTCGCCGTCACGAAAACGGATCTGCTCCAAAGTGGCGAGCGCCTCCTGCTGCATCCCCTGCTCGATCTCCTTGCGCTCCTGGTTGAGGCTGTCCATTTCGGAGGCGAACTGGCGCGCCAGGTTGATGTCGTCACAGAGCAGACAGGCGACCCCGAGGGACATGTCATCGAGCCGGCCCACCGCGTTGAGGCGCGGCCCCAGCGCAAAGCCGAGATCGGCGGCGCACAGGCGACGACCGTCGCGGCCCGACACATCCACCAGCGCCTGGATGCCGGGGCGACAACGGCCGGCCCGGATCCGCTGCAACCCCTGATGAACCAGGATGCGGTTGTTGCCATCGAGCGCCACCACGTCGGCCACGGTGCCGAGGGCCACCAGATCCAGGTAATCCGCCACGTTGGGGGCGCGCAGCCCCTGGCGCTCATACCAGCCGCTCTGGCGCAGATGGGTGTTGAGGGCCGCCATCAGATAGAAGGCGACCCCGACCCCGGCCAGGGACTTGGAGGGGAAGTCGCAGCCATGCTGGTTGGGGTTCACTATCGCGTCGGCGTCAGGCAGCTCCTGACCCGGCAAATGGTGATCGGTAACCAGTACCTGCATGCCTGCCGCCTTGGCCGCCGCCACCCCGGCGATGCTGGAGATCCCGTTGTCCACCGTGATCAGGAACTCGGCGCCGCGGGCCACCGCCAGCTCGACGATCTCCGGGGTGAGGCCATAACCGAACTCGAATCGGTTGGGCACCAGAAAATCGATGTGGTGCCCCCCCATGGCGCGCAAGGCCAGCACGCACAGGGCCGAGCTGGTGGCGCCGTCGCAGTCGAAGTCACCGACGATGAGAATGCGTTTTTGCGCCGTCAGCGCCTCGGCCAGCAGCGGCACCGCCTGCGCCATGCCGAACAGACGCTGGGGCGGCAGCAGCTGGTTGGCGCTGCGCTCCAGCAGGGCAGGGTCTTCTACCCCGCGGCTGGCGAAGATCTGGCGAAGCAGCGGGTGCAGGGTGGCGGGCAGATGGGAATCATCAACTCGCGGACGACGACGGATTTGCAGGGGCATTGATGTGATCCAGTATCTTGAGCAGTTGTTCGGGGCTCTGGTAACCGCGCACCAGGTCGCCATTGGGCAGGACCCAGCTCGGTGACGCCTTGATCCCGAGCCACTGGCTCAGGCCGATATGATGGGCAAGGATCGCATTACAGCCGCTCTCAGGCAAACGATCGCTGAAGTTGAGTTCGCGCAGCAGCCCGGGATCGCACCAGCTAGCCTGATCCGAGGCGGCGACAGGCGCAGGCAGCAGTTGTACGCTCACGCCCCTCGCCTGCAAGCGGGGCAACTCCTCCAGCGCGATGCGGCAAGGACCGCAGGCGAGATCGGTAAACAGGGTGAGGCGGTGGCGTTCAGGGGTGGCCTTGAGCCAGAGCCGGGCCTCCCCTATCTGGGAGAGCGCCAGCCTGCGTTGCTGCTGCTGGCTGAGCCGGGTGAGGTTTCTCATCTCGTGGGCCAGATCCAGCATGGAGCCCTGCAGCACATAGTCTCCCCTGGCATCGCTGTAGAGCAGTCCCTGGGCCGTGCCCAGCAGATAGAGGCCCGGCATGGGGGTCTCGTCCACCAGGTAGACCTGCACACCGAGGCGCTGCTCTATGGTCTGTTTCAACACATGGGGGTCCATCCCCGCGCTGGCCGCAAAAGCGCACAGCAGCATCATTCCCAGCAGTAAATATCGCATTAGCTCATTCACTTGGCATGATTGAAGGGTCTCATAAGGTAACCCAGACAATTCCCTCTCACAAAGACCTTAATTAGTGATCGATTAATAACGTCCGCAAGAAAAAATCACGGGATGACAGGTTGCCAATCGGGCTTGAGCCCCGCAAGCTAATCAGGACGACGGGAGACATCTTTAGTCATCCCTCTGTTTTGCTGATGTTTTATTATTCAAATCGACGTGCGCTCAGGTGGCACTTCGTCCATTTATAGGGGGAAAAATGAGTCTGATTCAAGAGTTCAAGGCCTTTGCATCCAGGGGCAATGTGATCGACATGGCGGTCGGTATCATCATAGGTGCCGCCTTTGGCAAGATTGTCTCCTCCTTCGTGGGAGACGTGATCATGCCCCCCATCGGGCTGATCCTGGGGGGCGTGGATTTCAGCGATCTCGCCGTGACCCTGAAGGCCGCCGAAGGGGATGCCCCTGCCGTGGTCATCGCCTACGGCAAGTTCATCCAGACCTGTATCGACTTCCTGATCATCTCCTTCGCCATCTTCATGGGGCTCAAGGCCATCAACACCCTGAAGAAGAAGCAGGAAGAGGAAGCCGCCGCCCCGGCCGGCCCCACCAAGGATCAGGAGCTGCTGACCGAGATCCGCGACTTGCTGAAATCCCAGCAGGGGAAATAACCGTTTCCTCCCTGTCGTGTGCTCAAAAAAACCGCCTTCGGGCGGTTTTTTGTTGCAAGGCCGATGAGGCGATCAGGCTCTGGGGTGGTGCTGGCCGTGCAGTGCCTTGAGCCGCTCGTTGGCCACGTGGGTATAGATCTGGGTGGTGGAGAGATCCGCGTGGCCCAGCAGCATCTGCACCACCCGCAAGTCGGCGCCGTGATTGAGCAGGTGGGTGGCGAAGGCGTGACGCAGGGTGTGGGGGGAGAGTTCCCCCCTGATGCCGGCTCTCAGGGCATAGAGTTTGATGCGGTGCCAGAAGGTCTGGCGGGTCATCATCCGGGCCCGCTTGGAGGGGAACATCACGTCCGAGCTGGTGCCACCCAGCAGCAGGGTGCGCCCCTCCCGGTAGTAGCGCTCCAGCCAGTGCACCGCCTCCTCCCCCATGGGGACCAGGCGCTCCTTGTTGCCCTTGCCCACCACTCGCACCAGCCCCTGGCGCAGGCTGACGTGTTCGGCGGTCAGCCCCACCAGCTCGGACACCCGCAGCCCGGTAGCATAGAGCAGCTCGAGCATCGCCTTGTCCCGCAGCTCCAGCGGGTCGTCCACCAGGGGCGCTTGCAGTAGCGCCTCCACCTCGGCTTCGCTCAGATCCGATGGCAGCTTTTTGGGGAGCTTTGGCCCCTCCAGCAGCACGGTGGGATCGTCGCTGCGCAGCTTCTCGCGATTGAGGTACTGGTAGAAGCGGCGCAGGGCCGAGAGGAAACGGGCCGTGCTGCTGGCCGCGAACTGATGGTCCACCCGCCAGGCGAGGTAGTGCTGGATGTCGTCCAGCCCCGCCAGCAGCAGGGAACCGCCTTGCTCATCGAGCCAGAGGGCAAATTTTTCCAGGTCGGTGCGATAGGAGCTGACCGTGTTGTCGGAGAGCCCACGCTCCAGCCAGAGGGCGTCGAGAAACGGCTCGATCAGGGGATGGGATTCTGCTTTGCTCATGGTGCGCCGCGCTCAGGGAAACAGGTCGCCATTGTAACGTGCCGACCCACCCGGGCCGCAAGGCAAGGCTGCACATCCCCTCAGGCGGTGAAGAGCCCGGCGCAATCTGCTAGACTGGCGCCCTCCCCCCGGGCGCCGGCGCCGCTGTGCCGGTCACGCCCCTTGCCGACTGCGATCAAGAGAAGAGCGATGAAGATAGGTTTGTTTTATGGCTCCACCACCTGCTACACCGAGATGGCCGCCGAGAAGATCCGCGCCCTCATCGGCCCCGAGCTGGTCGATCTCCACAACATCAAGGATGTGCCCCTCGCCCGCATGCAGGAGTACGACATCCTGATCCTGGGCATCTCCACCTGGGACTTCGGCGAGCTGCAGGAGGACTGGGAATCCCGCTGGGAAGACATCGCCGACCTGCATCTGGAGGGACGCATCATCGCCCTGTTTGGCATGGGCGATCAGCTGGGCTATGGGGAGTGGTATCAGGATGCCCTCGGCCTGCTGCACGATCAGCTGGTCCCCAAGGGGGTCAAGCTGGTGGGCTACTGGCCCAACGAGGGGTACGAGTTTGACGCCTCCAAGGCGCTCATCGACGATGGCCGCCACTTCGTCGGGCTGGCCCTCGATGACGCCAACCAGTACGACCAGACCGAGTCCCGTATCGAGCAGTGGGTCGACCAGATCCTGAGCGAGATCCACGAACTGCTCTGACCCTGGCCGCCTGGATGTTCGACGACGCCAGCCAATGGACGACCAGACCGACCCCGCATCGAGCAGTGGGTCGACCAGATCCTGAGCGAGATCCACGAACTGCTCTGATCCTGATCGCCTGGATGTTCAACGACACCGGCCAATGGGCGACCAGACCGACCCCGTATCGAGCAGTGGGTCAACCAGATCCTGAGCGAGATCCACGAACTGCTCTGACCCTGACCGCCTGGATGTTCGACGACGCCAGCCAATGGACGACCAGATCGACCCCGTATCGAGCTGTGGGTCGACCAGATCCTGAGCGAGATCCACGAACTCCTCTGACCCTGATCGCCTGGATGTTCGACGACGCCAGCCAATGGACGACCAGATCGACCCCGTATCGAGCAGTGGGTCGACCTCATATCAAGCGAGCGCCATGAGCGGCGCCAACCTCCCCTGCCGGTAGCCTGCGCTCGGGCTACCGGGCGCATAAATCGCACCGATTTTCTCGTTTGGTATCATCGGCTGACGCTATAGCGACTTTTTGCTTCTGGTCTGCAACAATGAGGTCGACACCCCATAACAACACAACGCCGGGTGTCGGAAGCAAACGGACAGACCAGAAAAGGATATTCTATGACTTCATTCTCCCTGTTGGCCCCCGCCATCGCCCGCGACGTGCTCGATCACGCGCTGGCGCTGGGTGCCGACTTCGCCGAGCTGTTTGTGGAGCGCAAGCGCCGCAGCCAGCTCAGCCTGCTCTCCAGCCAGATAGAGAACATCAGCGGTGGTCTCGACTTCGGTATCGGCGTTCGCCTGTGCTACGGCCACAAGGTGCTCTACGGCTACACCAATCTGGCCGATCGCAACGAGCTCTTGCGCATCGTTACCCTGCTGGCGGCCAAGGACAGGCGTGACCCCGTAGTCACCGCCACTGCCTTTGACTTCACCCCCCTGACCGACCGCAACCCGATCGCTCTGCCGCTGTCGGCCGACAAGCTGCTGGAGCAGAAGATCGCCTACCTGCATGCCATGGACGCTGCGGCCCGCGCCGAGAGCGACAAGGTGAGCCAGTTCTCGGGCAACGTGCTCGGCTGGGAGCAGGAGTTAGAGATCTTCAACAGCGAAGGAGTCCAGGTGAGCGATCGCCGCCACTACAACCGCATCATGGCCCAGACCATCGCCCTGGACGGGGGCGAGCAGAGCGTAGGTTATGAAGCCCCGGGTGCCATGAAGGGATGGGAGCATGCCGAGAGCATCGATCCCCGCGAGCTGGCTCTCACCGCCACCCGCCAGGCACTGGTGAAGCTGGGAGCCGCCCCCTGCCCGAGCGGCAAGCTGCCGGTCATCATGGAGAGCGGCTTTGGCGGCGTCATCTTCCACGAGGCGTGCGGTCACCTGCTGGAGACCACCTCGGTGGCCAAGAAGGCATCCGTGTTCCACGACAAGATGGGCCAGCTCATCGCCAACCCCGCGGTCAGCGCGGTGGACGAGGGCTTGCAGGGCAACGCCTGGGGCTCCATCAACGTCGATGACGAGGGGATGGCGACCCAGCACACCCAGCTCATCAAGGACGGCGTGCTGACCGGCTTCCTGGTGGACAGAATGGGGGCCCTTCGCACCGGCTACGCCCGCACCGGTTCCGGGCGCCGGGAATCCTACAAGTTCGCCCCTGCCTCCCGCATGCGCAACACCTATATCGAACCGGGCAACTACAGCCTCGACGACATGCTGGCAACCGTGGAACACGGCATCTATGCCAAGCGGATGGGGGGTGGCTCTGTGCAGCCCGGTACCGGCGAGTTCAACTTCAACGTGCAGGAGGCCTACCTCATCGAGGGGGGCAGGATCACCCGGCCCCTCAAGTCGGCCACCCTGATCGGCACCGGCCCGCAGGTATTGAAGGAGATCTCCATGGTGGGGCGCGATCTGGCCCTCTCCGCCGGCATGTGCGGCTCGGTCTCCGGATCCATTCCCGCCTCGGTCGGCCAGCCGCCGCTCAAGGTTGACAGCATTCTGGTCGGAGGGAACGCCTGATGAGCCAGCTCGACATGAACCAACTGCTTGCCCGTCTGCTGGACCAGGTCGCCGATCTGGGTGCCGAGGCAGACGTCATCGCCAATCAGGAGAAGGCCTTCTCCCTCAAGGCCGACAAGGGCGAACTCAGTGAATACAAGGTCACCAGCAGCCAGCAGATCGGCATTCGCCTCATCAAGGAAGGCCGGGTCGGCATCGCCTATTCCGAGTCCCTCGACGCGTCGGCCCTGGCCGCCATGGTGCAGGATGCGCTGGATGCCAGCCGCTTCGCCAAGGTGGACCCGGATCAGCGCATCACAGTGCAGCAGAGCAGGCTCATCACCGACTGCGCCGAGATACATCAGGCCGACACCACGGCGGTGGAAGAGAAGATCGCCCTGACCCTGCGCCTCGAGTCCGACATGCTGGCCCTGCCGGACGTGACCGGCGCCCCCTACAACGGCTTCTTCGAGGGGGAGAGCCGCCTCTGGCTTGCCAACAGCCAGGGCAGCCTCTGCGAACATCAGGAATTCAGCGTCGGCTGCCACAGCTCCGCTCTCATCGAGCGGGAGGGCCGCCAGTCCATGCACTACCAGGGACAGTACGCACGGCGCTTCGACGAGTTGGAGAGCCAACCTCTCATCCGCCAGATCCACGCCGTGGCCGATGGCCTGCTGATGGGTGAGGCGGTGCCGAGCGGTCGCTACAGCGTCATCTTCAGCACCCACTGCTTTGCCAGCCTGTTTGGCTGCTTCCAGTCCGCCCTGTCTGGCAAGTGGGCCCAGCAGGGGATCAACCCCTGGCGCGACAAGCTGGGCCAAAGCGTGGCTTCTCGCTGGCTCACCCTGGAGAGTCGTGCCTATATGCCGGGGGGCATGAAGATCAAGGCGTTTGACGGCGAAGGGGCCGCCACTTCGGATCTCCTGCTCATCGGCGAGGGGGAGCTCAAGACCCTGCTGCACAACAGCGCCACCGCCCGCCACTTCGGCGTGACGAGCAACGGTGCAGCCGCCCGCAGTGCCCGCAGTGCCCTGGACGTGGCCCCTCGTCACCTGGTGTTCGGGCTCGGCCCCCACGGCGAGGCCGAGGTACAAAGCGGTGAGTACCTGGAGCTGGTCAAGCTGGACGGCCTGCACTCCGGGGCCGATGCGGTGAGCGGCGACTTCTCGTTCGGCGCCTCCGGCTTCCTCTGCCGCAATGGCGAGCGCGTGGCGCCGGTACGCGGCATCACAGTGGCGGGCAACTTCTATCGTCTGCTCGGGGAACTGGAAGCGGTCGGCAACCAGCTGCACCACGACGATGGCAAGGACTTCTATGCGCCGCTCATTCGCTTTGGCGGGCTCAGCATTGCCGGCAAATAAGAGGGGGAGCCTTACTCGGCTCCTCTCCCTTCAAGCGGCGCCATCAGGCGCCGCTTTTTTTATCCATGGCGCTCCCCGACAGCCACTTCTAACCTCAAAGAGCCACCGACCGCGTTGGCCGGGAACTCTGGAGAATACGACGATGGACAACACCCTGGTCTGGGCCGATATTCCGACACGGGATCTGGATCGCGCCATGGACTTCTACTCGGCCCTGCTCGATGTGCAGGTCACCCCCATCCAGGAAGAGACCATGCGCTTTGCCATGCTGCGCCACGACGGCAACAACGCGGCGGCCTGTCTCGGCCCCATGGACAAATATCACCAGCCCGGCGGTGCCGGTCCCCTCATCTATCTCTCCCTCGGTGACAGGCTGCAGGAGGCGGAGCTGCTGGTCCCACGGCTCGGCGGGCGGGTGCTCGAACCCCTGCACAGCATCGGCAGTGGTCATGGGTCCAGGGTCATCATCGAGGATACCGAAGGCAACTGGCTGGCCCTCTATGCCCCACCAGCCAGCTGACGTCCGGATACGCACAAACAACAACGGCGACCTGATGGTCGCCGTTGTTGTTTAACTGCACTGCCGGCCATTACGCCTCTGGATTGAGGCGGGTCGGGATGCCGGTACGCTGTTCCAGCACCTGCTTGACCACGTTGGAATCGCTGTCAGCGTGGGCGATGAAGCGGGTGGTCGCCGGGGTCATGGGCAGCGGCACGGAGGCGGTGGAGTTGAACTCTTCCTCGGTGCGCGACAGCGGCTCGTGCACTTCCATGTAGCGACCGCCATCCGGCTCGACCGTGGTCTTGACCGGCTGGTTGACGAACTGGACGCGGGTGCCGACCGGCACGTGATCGAACAGGTACTTGATGTCGTCGGCGCGCAGGCGCACGCAGCCGCTGCTCACCCGCAGACCGATGCCGAAGGTGGCGTTGGTGCCGTGGATGGCGTACAGGTTGCCGATGTAGAGCGCGTGCAGGCCCATGGGGTTGTCCGGGCCGGCCGGCCAGACCGCGGGCAGGGTCTTGCCCTGAGCGGCGTAGCGGCGACGGATATTCTCGGTCGGGGTCCAGGTCGGGTTGGCACGCTTGCGCTCAACCTTGGTGATCCAGTTCTCCGGGGTGTTGACCCCGAGCTGGCCGATGCCGATGGGCAGCACATGCACCACGTTCTTGCCCTTCGGGTAGTAATAGAGACGCATCTCCGCCACGTTGATGACGATCCCTTCGCGGGGAGCGTTGGGCAGGATCAGCTGATGGGGAATGATCAGCGTGCTGCCCGCCTTGGGCAGGTAGGGGTCGACGCCCGGGTTGGCTTCCATGATGTTGGTCAGACCCAGCTGGAAGTCAGAGGCGATCTGCTCCAGCGGACGGTTGTCTGCGGGCACCACGTATTCCTGGTTCTCACCGATCAGGCGGCTGTTGGCTGCAGGCAGCTGGTATTCAACGGCGGCGGCCTGCTGGCTGACCAGCGCCAGCGTACATAAAAGAGCCGAAGCGGCAATGCGAAGGGGATTCATAAAATTCCTGTATGGTTTCCTGTTCCTGTGGGCCTTTGCCCTGCTCATCATCGGTCTCTTGTGGGCCCGTCACCGGGGACCAACAACCGAGCGCGCATTCTTTCCCGAGCAGGGCAAAATTTCAACTTGGAGATGGTCTTTTTCGCCGAAAAGATCCATTTCACAGCCAACTCAGGGGCATCTTTCACCCCTTGCACTCTAGCAACCCCAGTCTGAGCGTAAAATGAACATGGCGCAGGCATGCCAAGGCCGTCCCAAATTGCATGACGAGGCGGTCACGAGTACAATCTCGCACCCCGTATATCCGGAGTATCGAGTCACCTCCTGCTCCGATGTACCCCCATCGGATGGCCGTGCGTCGAAGACGGTCGCGCCACCGATGAACCCACACGACGCCATCAGGTGGCGCCGTCCTGATTTGCAATCAGATAAAAGAGTCCAACATGTTCAGACCAGAATTGCTCTCCCCTGCCGGGACCCTCAAGAACATGCGCTACGCCTATGCCTATGGCGCAGACGCCGTCTATGCGGGCCAGCCGCGCTACAGCCTGCGGGTACGCAACAACGAATTCGATCACGAGAATCTGCAGCTCGGCATCAACGAGGCCCATGCCCTCGGCAAGCAGTTCTATGTGGTGGCCAACATTCAGCCCCACAACTCCAAGCTCAAGACCTTCATCCGTGACATGCGCCCCGTGGTGGATATGAAGCCGGATGCACTCATCATGTCCGATCCCGGCCTCATCATGATGATGCGCGAAGCCTTCCCCGACATGCCTATCCACCTCTCGGTGCAGGCCAACGCGGTCAACTGGGCCACGGTGAAGTTCTGGCATCAGATGGGCCTGACCCGTGCCATCCTCTCCCGCGAGCTGTCTCTCGACGAGATCGAGGAGATCCGCATGCAGGTGCCGGAGATGGAACTGGAAGTCTTCGTCCACGGGGCGCTGTGCATGGCCTACTCCGGCCGCTGCCTGCTCTCCGGCTACATCAACAAGCGTGACCCCAATCAGGGCACCTGCACCAACTCCTGCCGCTGGGAGTACAAGGTGCACGAGGGCAAGGAAGATGACGTGGGCCAGATCGTCCACCGCCAGGAGCCCATCGCCGTGCAAAAGGTGGATCCGACTCTGGGCGCAGGCAAGCCAACCGATGCCCTGGTGCTGCTGGAAGAGTCCAACCGTCCGGGCGAGTTCATGACTGCGTTTGAAGACGAGCACGGCACCTACATCATGAACTCCAAGGATCTGCGCGCCGTCGAGCACGTTGAGCGCCTGACCAAAATGGGCGTTCATTCCCTGAAAATCGAAGGCCGTACCAAGTCCTTCTACTACTGCGCCCGTACCGCCCAGGTCTATCGCAAGGCCATCGACGATGCAGTGGCTGGCCGTCCGTTCGATCCGACCCTGATGGGCACCCTCGAGAACCTGGCCCACCGCGGCTACACCGAGGGCTTCCTGCGCCGTCACAACCACAGCGAATACCAGAACTACGACTACGGTTACTCCGTCTCCGACACCCAGCAGTTCGTCGGCGAGATCACCGGTCGCAACGGTGACATGGTCGAAGTCGAGGTGAAGAACAAGTTCCTGCTGGGCAACAGCCTGGAGCTGATGACCCCCCAGGGCAACCTCAGCTTCAACCTGGAGCAGATGCAGAACCGCAAGGGCGAGCTCATCGACACCGCACCGGGCAACGGCCACGTGGTCTACGTGCCGGTTCCCAAGGAGATCGACGTGAATTACGGCATCCTGCTGCGCAATCTCGGCGAGCGAGAGGATACCCGTCAACCTCACTCGGCGGCCTGAGATGGCACTGCTCATCACCGACAAGTGCATCAACTGTGACATGTGCGATCCGGAGTGTCCGAACCAGGCCATCACCCTGGGGAGCAAGATCTACGAGATAGACCCGGATCGCTGCACCGAATGCGTCGGCCACTATGAGAAGCCGACCTGCATCAGCGTCTGCCCCATCGATTGCATCATCTGGGATCCCGCCCACGTGGAGACCGAAGATCAGTTGATGGAAAAGTTCGTGCGGATGCACAGGCAGTAGCTGTAGCACCGGCACCTGCATCAGCGTCTGCGCCCCATGGACGGCATCCTCCGGGATCCCGCCCACGTGGAGACCGAAGATCAGCTGATGGAAAAGTTCGTGCGGATGCACAGGCAGTAACGCCTGCATCAGCGTCTGTGCCCCATGTGCGGCATCCTCCGGGATCCCGTCCATAGGGTGGAAACCGAAGATCAGCTGATGGAGACGTTTGTGCGGATGCACAGGCAGTCAGGGTCTGACACTCGTGGTGTGCATTATCCAGAAATAGAAAAAGCCGGGCATGCCCGGCTTTTTCTATTGCACTGCCCTTCCCTCAGGGTTTGACCAGTTTTTGCAGCGCCTCGAGTTCGCGCTGGGCTTCCAGCAACTCGGCCTGGGACTCCTCCAGCTTGGACTGCTTCTTGGCAATCTTGTCCGGCTTGCCCGATACCCGTGCGCTCTGCAACTCGGCCAGCCGCTCTTCCACTTCTTCCCTCTGCTTGACCACCTTGCGTTGCTGCTCCTCAAGGAGCCCGGCATCGGTACAATGGGCCTCCAGGTTGCGCAGTGCCCGCTCAAGGCCGGCTACCTGCTCCTGGTTGTTGTGCGCCCTGGCGAACGCAAGCTGATCCGTCACGGCCTGCTGTCTGGCCTTGCAGCCGATGTTTTCACTACCATAGGCTTGTCCGGCCAACAACAATAAGCCTATTCCAGCGATCTTCCACATAACAACCTCTTTGTTCTGTCATACTGGATGGCCGTCCATGAGACCTGACTCCCTGTGTGAGGTCAAGACACACGGGGCCGGGCTACGACAGAGTGTGCTCTGCATCATGCCGGGCCGCTTTCGCCGAGGCTACAATGGCCCTTTCAATCAGGAGAGCCACATGACCCAACACATTCTCATCATTGCCAACGGCGCCCCCTATGGCAGCGAGTCCCTGTTCAATGCCCTGCGCCTCGGCATCGCCCTCAAAGAGGAGGGAAAGGTAGACCTCAACCTCTTCCTGATGTCGGATGCCGTCACTGCGGCCCTCGCCGGGCAGGCTCCGGCCGAGGGCTACAACCTGCGCCAGATGCTGGAGATACTGCTGGCTCAGGGCACCCGGATCCGGCTTTGCAAGAGCTGCACCGATGCGCGCGGCATCACCCCGCTACCCCTTGTCGAGGGCATAGAGATAGGCACCCTCCCCTTGCTGGCCCAATGGACTCTGGCCGCCGACAAGGTGCTGACCTTCTAGCCGTCAGGGCCCGGCCCGGACCAGCGCAGGGCGCGAGGTCCGGGTACTCAGACCATAGAGCATCAGGATCACCAGGCAGAGCAGCGCCATCAGGGCGTAAAGCCAGCTCCCGCCCCAGTGGGCCAGCACCCAGCCTCCCAGCAAGGCCCCCATGGCCACCCCGAGTCCGGAGATGGAGGCCGCCCCGAAATAGCTCCCCTTCAAATGACCAGGCGCCATCTGATCGATCAGCACATTGAGCAAGGGGAAGAGGATGCACTCCCCGACGCTCAGGAGGATCACCGCCACTATCCAGTGCCACCAGATGGCGGTATCCCCCAGCGCAAACTGCAACTGGGCGCCGAGAAAGAGCGCCACCCCGAGTTGCAGCTTGCGCCGCGTGGACCAGCGGGCAGTCAGGTGCAGCAGGGGGAACTGCAGCATCACTATGGTCAGCGCGTTGGTCGTCACCAGCCAGCCGATGAGCCGCTCCACCTCCGGCGTCCCCGCGCGGGTCAGATACTGGATGAGGGGCGACTCGAACTGGGCGTAGACCAGCATCAGCAGCAGATTGGCCATGATCAGCAGCAGAAACCCCCTGTCCTGCCAGAGCACCCGCAGCACGGCACGCATGCCGGGCCCGGCCGCCTGGCTGGTGTGGCAACCCGCCAGCCTGAACCCGATGACAAAGACGATGCCAAGCAGCAGATAGCTGGCACTGAGCAACAGGAAGGTCTCCTGACGCGCACTCAGGCCATAGGTGACGCCGAGCAGAGGACCGATGGCCGCCCCCAGGTTGAGCAGGAAATAACGCAGGTGCAGCGCCAGCTCACGGGCTTTGGGCTCGGCCAGATTGTCGGCCATCAGTGCCTTGCCCGGTGAGTCGATGAGCCCGTAGGAGAGTCCGCTGCCGATCACCCCGAGTGCCAGCCAGCCCACCTGGTGGGAGAGGCCGAGCAGGGCCACGCTGGCGGCGGAAACCAGGCAGCCGAACAGCAGGATGTTGCGCCGCCCCCATTTGTCCGAGAGCCAGCCGCCATAGAAGCTGACGAGAGTGGAAAGCGCCGCCGTGGCCCCCAGGATGGAGCCTATCAGGGTCGCCGAAAGTCCGTAGTCACGGTAGAGCAGGATGGAGAGAAAGGGCCAGACCATGAAGAAGGTGGTACGCACCATGAAAGTGCCCAGGATGACGATCCAGACCAGGGAAGGAAACTGCCTGAGGTAGGCCCATGACATGCTGCAATTCCTTTTGCCAACGAAGCGGGGTCGTCCCTTATATCAAGGGGCGCCAAAAGGAACAAGGAGACA
Source organism: Aeromonas sp. FDAARGOS 1418 (assembly GCF_019048585.1). Classification (NCBI taxonomy): domain Bacteria; kingdom Pseudomonadati; phylum Pseudomonadota; class Gammaproteobacteria; order Aeromonadales; family Aeromonadaceae; genus Aeromonas; species Aeromonas sp. FDAARGOS 1418. The sequence goes on from NZ_CP077387.1 coordinate 4,229,610, forward strand.
ATCTGCGCCATGCCGGGCGACAGGCACAAAAAAGCCGACCCAAGGGTCGGCTCTTTCACATACGGCAGCCTTATTCGGCAGCCGGCTCTTCGACGGCAACGGCAGCAGGAGCAGCAGCCGCTTCGGTCGGTGCGTTCGCTTCCTTGATGGAGAGACGCACACGGCCCTGACGGTCCACTTCCAGTACCTTCACCTTCACCACGTCGCCGATTTTCAGGAAGTCGGCCACGTTCTGCACGCGGGCATCGGTGATCTGGGAGATGTGCACCAGACCGTCTTTACCCGGCAGGATGTTGACGAAGGCGCCGAAGTCAGCCAGGCGCACGACCTTGCCTTCGTAGATGCGGTTCACTTCGATCTCGGCGGTGATGGCCTCGATGCGACGGATCGCTTCCATGGCGGCTTCGTTGGCCACGGCGGAGATGCGAACGGTACCGTCATCATCCAGCTCGATGTTGGTGCCGGTCTCTTCGGTCAGTGCGCGGATCACGGAACCACCCTTGCCGATCACGTCCTTGATCTTTTCAGGATTGATCTTGATGGTGTGGATGCGCGGTGCGAAATCGGAGATCTGAGCACGGGGAGCCTGGATAGCTTCGTCCATCACCTTCAGGATGTGCAGACGAGCGCCACGAGCTTGCTTCAGGGCAATCTCCATGATCTCTTTGGTGATGCCTTCGATCTTGATGTCCATCTGCAGCGCGGTCACACCTTCGCTGGTACCGGCTACCTTGAAGTCCATGTCGCCCAGGTGATCTTCGTCACCCAGGATGTCGGACAGCACGACGAAACCTTCTTCTTCCTTCACCAGACCCATGGCGATACCGGCAACGGAGGCCTTGATCGGCACACCGGCATCCATCAGCGCCAGGGAGGAACCACAGACAGACGCCATGGAGGAGGAACCGTTGGATTCGGTGATTTCAGAGACCACGCGCACCACGTACGGGAACTCGGCGGCGCTCGGCATCACGGCAGCAACGCCGCGCTTGGCCAGACGACCGTGACCGATTTCACGACGCTTCGGGCTGCCCATCATGCCGGTCTCGCCGACGCAGTAGGGCGGGAAGTTGTAGTGCAGCATGAAGCGATCGGCGCGATTGCCGGTCAGCTCGTCGATGTTCTGGGCGTCACGCTCGGTACCCAGAGTGGCCACCACGATGGCCTGGGTTTCACCACGGGTGAACAGGGCAGAGCCGTGGGCACGGGGCAGGATGCCGGTACCGACGGAGAGGGCGCGGATCATTTCCGGATCGCGACCGTCGATACGCGGCTCACCACGTACGACGCGACCACGGACGATGCGGCTCTCCAGGCTGTGGAACTCTTCGCCGATCTTCTTGGCATCTTCTTCCACGCCGGATGCGATGACTTGCTCGACCACGCGGCCCTTGATGGCTGCGATGGTTTCGTAACGAACAGCCTTCTCGGTGATGCGGTAGGCTTCACCCAGTTCAGCTGTGGCCAGTTCGGCAACTTTGGCTTTCAGCGCTTCGTTGACGGCAGGAGGGGTCCAGTCCCAGGGCTTGGTACCGACGTCGGCAGCGAATTCGTTGATGGCGTTGATCACGGTCTGCATCTGCTCGTGACCGTAGACCACGGCGCCCAGCATCACCTCCTCGGAGAGGATGGCCGCTTCGGATTCCACCATCAGCACCGCATTGGCAGTACCGGCAACCACCAGATCCAGATCGCTCTGGGGCAGTTCGGTGGTGGTCGGGTTCAGCACGTACTGGCCGTTCATGTAACCCACGCGGGCTGCACCGATCGGGCCGCCGAACGGGATGCCGGAGATGGCCAGGGCCGCGGAGGCACCGATCATGGCAACGATGTCGGGAGAAACGGCCGGGTTCACGGACATGACGGTGGCAACCACCTGAACCTCATTGAGGAAGCCTTCCGGGAACAGCGGACGGATGGGACGGTCGATCAGACGGGAGATGAGGGTCTCACCCTCGCTCGGACGGCCTTCACGACGGAAGAAACCACCCGGGATACGACCAGCAGCATAGGTACGCTCCTGATAGTTGACGGTCAGCGGGAAGAAATCACGGCCGTGATCGGCCTCTTTCTTGCCAACGACAGTCACGAAGACACAGGTATCGTCCATGCTGACCATGACGGCCGCAGTGGCTTGACGGGCCATCACACCGGTTTCCAGTGTGACGGTGTGTTGACCGTACTGGAATGACTTTACAATAGGATTCACGTGAATTTCCTTTTAACAATTTGGCGCTTTAAATTCGCGTGCAAGTATACTTGATTCGCATCAAAAGGTAAGCGCGGACGTCAATTCTGTGAGGCAGGCAACGGCCTGCATCCTGTTTGAAACGGGCAATAAAAAAGGGGAACCTCGCGGTTCCCCTTTTTTGCGAAATCTGATGGTCGATTAACGACGCAGACCCAGCTTGGCGATCAGAGCAGCGTAACGCTGAACGTCTTTACGCTTCAGGTAGTCCAGCAGCTTACGACGCTGGGAAACCATGCGCAGCAGACCGCGACGACCGTGGTGATCCTTGGCGTGCTCCTTGAAGTGACCTTGCAGATGGTTGATCTGGGCAGTCAGCAGGGCAACTTGCACTTCGGGGGAACCGGTGTCGTTGGCGCCACGAGCGTTGTCGGCAACGATTTGAGCTTTGATCTCAGCATTTAGAGACATGGTATTACTCCAGTAGAGTGTTTAAAGGTTCACAGCCAATCTCTAATTCAGCCGTGAAATGAGGGCGGTATCATAATCGTCCCCGCCCCTTTTCGCAACGGGAAAGACGCGTGACAGACCGATACCGCCTGAGGATCACTCCTCGTCGTGGTAGCGAACCAGACGCTTGGGCGCCACGCGCCCCTCGTCATCGATCTCGCCAACCCCGATGAATTCGCGCTCCGGGCCAACCGTCATGCGGACCTGGCCACTTTGGGGGCTACCTGCCACCTGCACGGCCTGACCCTGGTTCACATAGGCGGCCACGGCGACCAGCATGTTTACCTCGGGCAGGGAGGCCACGGCGGTGTCCATCGGCAGCAGCAGGGGATCTAGCTGCTCCCGTGGCGGAATGCTTTCGGCCTTGGCCTGCTCGAAGATACACTCGAGCTGCTCCAGGGTCAGCATCCGCTCGTAGGGGTAGCTCGCCACCTGGGTGCGACGCAACTGGGTGACGTGAGCGCCACAGCCCAGCACTTCACCGAGATCGTCCACCAGGGAACGGATATAGGTACCCTTGCTGCAATGCACTTCCAGCTTCACCTCGTTCCCCTCGAAGCCGAGCAGCTTGAGTTCGAAGATGGTGATGGGACGGGCTTCCCGCTCGATCTCGATCCCTTCACGGGCATATTCGTAGAGCGGACGGCCGTTGTGCTTGAGGGCGGAGTACATGGACGGCACCTGCATGATGGGGCCGCGGAACTGGTCCAGCGCCTCGATCAGGGTACCCACGGCCACGTTCACCGGACGGGTGGAGACCACCTCGCCGTCGGAGTCGCTGGTATTGGTGCGCTCGCCCAGCTTGGCGGTCACTTCATAGCGCTTGTCCGCTTCCAGCAGATACTGGGAGAACTTGGTGGCCTCCCCGAGGCAGATCGGCAACATGCCGGTGGCCAGGGGGTCCAGGGCGCCGGTATGGCCGGCCTTGGCGGCGTTGTAGATCCGCTTGACCTTCTGCAACACATCGTTGGAAGTCAGGCCGGTCGGTTTGTCCAGCAGCAGGATGCCGTGTACGTCACGGCCTTTGAAACGACGTCTACGAGACATCTCAGGCGTTATCCTCAGTCGTGTCATCCGGTGCGGATTGCTCTTCGTCACGACCGGCTTCAGTCATGCGACGCTTGTCTTCACGCACAGTGTTGGTCACCAGGTTGGAGAGGCGCATCCCCTCGACCAGGGTCTGGTCGTAGTAGAAACGCAGCTCGGGCACCACCCGCAGACGCATGGCGCTGCCCAGCAGGCTGCGGATGTAACCGGCAGCCTCGGTCAGGCCCTTGAGCCCTTCCTTGATGCGCTCGGCGTCATTCTCCAGTTGCAAGAAGGTGACATAAACCTTGGCATAGTTGAGGTCCTTGGAGACCTCCACGTCGGAGACGGTCACCATGCCGATGCGCGGGTCTTTCACCTCGCGCTGCAGGATCAGCGCGATTTCACGCTGGATCTGCTGCCCGACCCGACGGGTCCGGCTGAATTCTCTGGCCATATTCTATCCTGCGATAAAAGGGGGCCGCGGCCCCCTATTTTGTCTAACGCTCGGCTTACAGAGTCCGCTGAATTTCAACGGTCTCGTACACCTCGATCTGGTCGCCTTCACGCACGTCGTTGTAGTTCTTGACCGCGATACCACACTCGTAGCCGTTGCGAACTTCGTTGACGTCATCCTTGAAGCGGCGCAGGGATTCCAGCTCGCCTTCATAGATAACCACGTTGTCACGCAGAACGCGAATGCGGTTGGAACGCTTGACCACACCTTCGGTAACCATACAGCCGGCAACGGCGCCGAACTTCGGCGACTTGAAGACGCTACGCACTTCAGCCAGACCGATGATCTCCTGACGATACTCAGGAGCCAGCTTGCCGCTCATGGCCTGCTTCACTTCGTCGATCAGGTCATAGATGACGGAGTAGTAACGCAGATCCAGGCTCTCGGATTCGATGACCTTGCGCGCAGAAGCGTCGGCACGGACGTTGAAGCCCACCAGGATGGCGCTGGAAGCCGCGGCCAGGGTCGCGTCGGTTTCGGTGATGCCACCTACGCCGGAACCCACGATCTTCACCTTCACTTCGTCGGTGGAGAGTTTGACCAGCGCATCGCAGATCGCTTCCACAGAGCCTTGTACATCGGCCTTGATCACCACGTTCACTTCGGACACTTCGCCCTCGGTCATGTTGGCGAACATGTTTTCCAGCTTGGCCTTCTGCTGGCGAGCCAGCTTGACTTCGCGGAACTTGCCCTGACGGTAGAGCGCCACTTCACGGGCTTTCTTCTCGTCACGCACGACCGTGGCTTCGTCACCGGCAGAGGGAACACCGGACAGGCCGAGGATTTCCACCGGCAGGGACGGACCCGCTTCCTTGATCTCGCGACCCAGTTCGTCACGCATGGCGCGCACCCGGCCGTATTCGAGACCGCACAGCACGATGTCGCCCTGACGCAGAGTACCTTCCTGTACCAGCACGGTGGCAACCGGACCACGACCTTTATCCAGGAAGGATTCGATCACGACGCCGTTGGCCATGCCGTCAACCACCGCTTTCAGCTCCAGCACTTCGGCCTGGATCAGGATGGCTTCCAGCAGGTCGTCGATGCCTTCGCCAGACTTGGCGGAGACGTGCACGAACTGGCAATCGCCACCCCAGTCTTCGGACATGACGTTGTAACGGGCCAGCTCGGTCTTGACGCGATCCGGATCCGCTTCAGGCTTGTCGATCTTGTTCACCGCAACAACCAGCGGCACACCGGCCGCCTTGGCGTGCTGGATAGCTTCGATGGTTTGCGGCATCACGCCGTCGTCAGCTGCAACAACCAGCACAACGATGTCGGTCGCCTTGGCACCACGAGCACGCATGGAGGTAAACGCCGCGTGACCCGGGGTATCCAGGAAGGTGATCATCCCGCTGTCGGTCTGGACGTGGTACGCACCGATGTGCTGGGTAATGCCACCGGCTTCGCCCGCCGCGACCTTGGCTTTACGGATGTAGTCCAGCAGCGAGGTCTTGCCGTGGTCGACGTGACCCATGATGGTCACGACCGGCGCACGCGGCTTGGCTTCGGAGGTCTCGTCACGATCGCTAAGTACCGCCTCTTCCAGCTCGTTCTCACGGCGCAGCACTACCTTGTGACCCATCTCCTCGGCGACCAGCTGAGCGGTCTCCTGGTCGATCACCTGGTTGATGGTGGCCATGGCACCCATCTTCATCATCACCTTGATGACTTCAACGCCCTTGACGGCCATCTTGTTGGCGAGCTCCGCCACGGTGATGGTCTCGCCGATGACGACGTCACGGTTGACCACGGCAGCCGGCTTGTTGAAGCCGTGTTTCATGGCGTTCGGCATGGCCATCTTGCCACGCTTGCCTTTGCGGGCACGGGGATCGCGGGAGTTGCGGTCATTGCGGTCGTCTTCGCGACGGCCGACTTTCTTCGGCGCCTTGGCAGCGGCAGCCGTGCGACGGCTGGTCTCTTCCTTACGATCCAACTCATCTTCGGCCGCTTGCGCGTGCTTGTTGGTGGTCAGATGGTAATCGCTGCTCTCTTTGGCGCGAGCCGCTTCTTCTTCAGCCCAGCGGGCCGCATTCTGTTCCGCCATGATGCGAGCCTCTTCGGCTTTCTTCGCGGCGAGTTCTTCAGCTTTTTGCAAAGCTGTCTGTTCCTGTTGGCGCTTCAGTTCTTCTGCTTCGCGCTTGGCCATCTTTTCTGCCTCTTGCTGAGCTGTGCTAACGGCTGCTTTGGCGGGCTGTTGAGCCTGTCGAGCCTTCTGTTGTGCCTCGATCCGCGCCTTTTCCTCAGCTTCACGACGAGCCTGCTCAGCCTCACGGCGAGCCTTCTCTTCAGCGTCGAGGCGGGCCTTCTCTTCGGCCTCGCGACGAGCTTTTTCTTCTGCTTCCAAACGCGCTGTTTCCTCGGCTTCCGCCTGGCGCTGTTCATCTTCCAGCGCCGAGCGTCTTACATAGGTGCGAGACTTGCGCACTTCTACCTGCACTTCCTTGTTCTTGCCACCAGTCCCCTGAACACTCAGGGTGCTCTTGGTCTTGCGCTGCAAGGTCATGCGAGCAGGTGCGGTGACCTCGTCACCTCCATGCTGTTTCTTCAGATGTGCCAGCAGAGTCTGTTTCTCAGACTCGCTGACCATGTCGTCGGCCTTGCTCTTCACGATGCCGGCATCGACAAACTGCTGGAGAAGACGATCAACCGGCGTGTCGATGTCAGTGGCAAGTTGCTTAACTGATACTTCTGCCATTCATTTTCCTCCGTTTGACCTTATTCAGACTGCTCTTCTCCGAACCAACAGATATTGCGAGCAGCCATAATGAGCTCACCTGCCTTCTCGGCGGTCAACTCTTCGATGTCGGCAAGGTCATCGATACCTTGCTCTGCCAAATCTTCCAGGGTGCCGACACCGCGAGCGGCCAGGGCATAGGCCATTTCACGGCCGAGGCCGGAGAGATTGAGCAGTTCTTCGGAAGGCTCGACGCCTTCAAAGGATTCTTCTTTGGCCAGGGCCTTGGTGGTCAGGGCATCCTTGGCACGCTTGCGCAGCTCTTCGACCATGTCTTCATCCAGACCGTCGATGGCCAGCAGCTCGTTGACCGGGACGAAGGCAATCTCTTCCAGGGTGGAGAAGCCCTCTTCCATCAGCAGGCCGGCGAAATCGTCGTCGATATCGAGGGTGCTGGTGAACAGGTTCATGATGCGGTCGTTCTCGGCCTGGTGCTTGGCACGCATGTCCTCGACGGTCATCACGTTCAGTTCCCAACCGGTCAGCTGGGAGGCCAGACGCACGTTCTGACCGTTGCGGCCGATGGCCTGGGCCAGGTTGGCGGCTTCCACGGCGATGTCCATGGTGTGGTTGTCTTCATCGACGATGATGGAGGCCACATCGGCTGGCGCCATGGCGTTGATCACGTATTGGGCCGGGTTGTCATCGTACAGCACGATGTCGGCACGCTCACCGCTCAGCTCGGCGGAGACGGCCTGAACGCGGGCACCACGCATGCCGATACAGGCACCGATCGGGTCGATACGACGATCGTTGGTCTTCACCGCGATCTTGGCGCGGGAACCCGGATCACGGGCAGCGCCCATGATTTCAATCATCTCTTCGCCGATTTCCGGCACTTCGATGCGGAACAGCTCTTTCAGGAAGTCCGGGCTGGAGCGGCTGACGAACAGCTGGGAACCACGGGCTTCCGGACGCACGGCGTAGAGCAGGCCACGGATGCGGTCGCCGGGACGGAAGGTCTCACGGGGCAACATGTCGTCACGGAAGATCACGGCTTCGGCATTGCTGCCCAGATCCAGGATCACGTTGTCGCGGTTGCTCTTCTTGACCACGCCGCTGATGATGGTGCCTTCCTTGTCCTTGAACTGGTCAACGACCTGGGAACGCTCGGCCTCGCGCACTTTCTGCACGATGACCTGCTTGGCGGTCTGGGTGGTGATACGGTCGAAGGTCACAGAGTCAATCTGGTCTTCAACATAGTCGCCGATCTGGATATCCGGCTGCTCGATCTGAGCGGCTTCGAGAGTGATTTCCCCGTACGGGTTCTCCATGGAAGCCTGATCGGCCACCACGACCCAACGGCGATAGGTGTCATAGTCACCGGTCTTGCGATCGATCTCGACACGCACTTCAATCTCGCCTTCGTATTTTTTCTTGGTCGCAGTCGCCAGCGCAGTCTCCAGAGCCTGGAAAATCTTCTCGCGTGGGACAGCCTTCTCGTTGGACACAGCGTCAACGACCAGCAAAATCTCTTTATTCATATCCGATAGCCTCGTTAACCAAAGTTCGGCACTATGTTCGCTTTTTGGATATTGGTGAAAGCCAACACCTCGTCCTTACCATCTACCGTCAGAGTGATCATGTCCCCCTGCACGGCTTTGATTACGCCTTTGAACTTGCGGCGGTTGTTTGTTGCCATCCGAAGCGTTACCGCCGCCTCCTGGCCAACGTATTTTTCGAACTGGGCGACCTTGAACAGTGGACGATCCAGACCCGGGGAAGACACCTCAAGGTAGTACTCCTCGGTGATGGGATCTTCGACATCCATGATGGCGCCGACCTGGCGGCTCACCTCGGCACAGTCTTCCACCGTCACGCCTTGCTCCGAGTCGATGAAAACGCGCAAGGTCGAGTGCTTACCCGCACGGATAAACTCGATACCCCACAGTTCAAAACCCAAGGCAACGACCGGAGCCTCGAGCAGATCGGTCAAACGTTGTTCCAACGTAGCCAAAGTCACCCTCCGAAAAACGAAAAAAGGGCATATAGCCCAGATAGAAATAGATTCAGAGTAAATTGCACATAACAAAAAGCCCCGATGTCAAATCGGGGCTTGGCGCTTTACCCTGATTGTCGCCTCGCAGCGACCGCCTTCCTGAGCGTAGGAAATGCGTGAAATTTGGTTGCGGGGGCCGGATTTGAACCGACGACCTTCGGGTTATGAGCCCGACGAGCTACCATGCTGCTCCACCCCGCGTCCGAAATCGTGCGAGATTATAGCCACTTCACTCTCGTGAGACAAGACTCAGCGGCTATAACATCCCGGTTACCCGGGTTCACTGCTTAATTGGTGCCGTGGGCGGGACTCGAACCCGCACACCCTAGAGCACTACCCCCTCAAGATAGCGTGTCTACCAATTCCACCACCACGGCAAAACTCTTATTCGGGAACGTCAGTATCTTTCTTTACTGGCGCTTTGCTCTGCTCAACTTGTTGAGTCTGTTGCAGATTTTCCCATTCACTACCCTGTTTTACCTTGTTGCTGGACATGGAACCCAGAACCAGACTGATCAAGAAAAACAGAGTAGCCAAAATCGCTGTTGTGCGGGTCAGGAAACTGCCTGAACCACCGGAGCCGAATACAGTATTCGATGCCCCTGCGCCGAAGGAGGCGCCCATATCAGCCCCTTTACCTTGCTGAATCATCACCAGACCAATCAGAGCCAGCGATACCAGCAGATAAACGACCAAAAGAATCTCGTACATTTAACTTGCACCCTTTGCCGCTTCAACTATTCCTAAAAACGCATCGCCATCAAGACTTGCCCTGCCTATCAGACCGCCATCAATATCGGGCTGCGCAAACAAATCTTGTGCATTGGCTGGTGTCACGCTCCCACCATAGATGATTCTGACTTTCTCACCTATTACCGGAGTATCCTCCGCCAAGCGACTGCGAATAAAGGAATGAACCTCTTGTGCCTGCTCGGGTGTGGCGCATTTACCTGTACCTACAGCCCAGATTGGCTCGTAGGCGATGATAGCATTATCGAAAGCCATCGCGCCATTTTTCTCTATGACGATGTCCAGTTCCTCGGCAATCACCTCGAAGGTTCTTCTTGCCTGCCTCGCTGCTCCTGACTCACCCAGACAAAGCATGGGTATCAGACCTGCTGCTCTGACTGCCGCAAACTTCTCTGCGACGATAAAACTGGTCTCACCAAAGAGACGCCTGCGCTCGGAGTGGCCAACAAGTACATATCGGCAACCTGCCTCGACCAGCATCTCACACGAAACTTCACCCGTATAAGCGCCCTGTCTGTGCTGGCTTACGTTCTGAGCCCCCAGCTTCACTCTTCCCTGCTCACCGAGCAGTTCGGCCGTGAAACCGAGATGCACATGGGATGGACATAAGACCACATCTACGTCTTCATCAATGCGCTCTGTGCAGTGATTCGTAAACTGCTCTAACTGCGACCTACTACCGTGTAACTTCCAGTTGGCTGCTACAAACGGCTTGCGATGTCCCATCGGCAACTCCCTTGCGAAAGCGGGGCTGATAATATCCAGAGGATGCTCAGCTGACAAGTGCTATTTTCAAATTTTCGAATCGTTTGAACAAGATACAACCAAGGCGACTAAAAAACCGCCTTGGCTGTTCATTAAAACGCCGACTCGACCTGTTTGGCGATGCGCTCTGCCATATCGCGCACCTGCTGTTCGTGTTCACCTTCGACCATGACCCGGATCAGGGGCTCGGTGCCAGATTTGCGCAACAGCACCCGGCCACGGCCGGCCAGTTCCTGCTCCACTGCCGCCACTTCCTGCTGAACGGCACTGGAGGTCAGCGGATCCTTGCCTTCGGCGAAGCGCACATTGACCAGCACTTGCGGGAACTTGCTCATGCCCGAACGCAATTTGGCAAGCGGCATCTCGGCACTGCGCATGGCCGTCAGCACCTGCAGGGCGGCGACGATACCATCCCCCGTGGTGGTCTGATCCAGGCAGATGATGTGACCGGAGTTTTCGCCCCCGATGCGCCAGCCCTTCTCGTTCATCATCTCAAGCACGTAGCGGTCACCTACCTTGGCACGGGCAAAGGGGATGCCCAGGGTCTGAAGCGCCAGCTCCAGCCCCATGTTGGCCATCAGGGTGCCCACCACACCGCCCTTGAGGCGGCCATGGCGCAGGGCGTCCCGGGCGATGATGTAGAGGATCTCATCTCCGTCGATGATGTAACCTGTGCTATCCACCATCACCAGACGGTCGCCGTCACCGTCGAAGGCAACGCCGAGATCGGCCTTGCATTCCTGGACCTTGGCGGCCAGCGCCTCCGGTGCGGTGGAACCGACGCCGTCATTGATGTTGAGCCCATCCGGGCTGCAGCCGATGGCGATGACTTCGGCACCCAGTTCGCGGAAGACGGAAGGGGCGATGTGGTAGGTGGCACCATGACCGCAATCCACCACCATTTTCAGCCCTTCCAGGCTCAGATTGGAGGGGAAGGTGCTCTTGCAGAATTCGATGTAGCGACCAGCCGCATCATCGATGCGTTGCGCCTTGCCAAGCTCCGCGGACTCCACGCACTTGAGTTCGTTGTCGAGCTCGGCTTCGATGGCCAGCTCGACATCATCGGGCAGCTTGGTGCCGTCGGCGGAGAAGAACTTGATGCCGTTGTCGTAATAGGGGTTGTGGGATGCACTGATGACGATGCCGGCTTCGGCACGGAAGGTGCGAGTCAGGTAGGCAACCGCAGGGGTGGGCATGGGTCCCATCAATATGGCTTTGAGACCGGCGGCGGAGAGCCCCGCCTCCAATGCCGACTCCAGCATGTAACCGGAGATACGGGTATCCTTGCCGATCAGCACCTTCTTGGTCCCTTTCTTGGAGAGCACCTTGCCGGCGGCCCAGCCCAGTTTCATGACGAAATCCGGGGTGATCGGGTATTCACCCACCTTGCCGCGCACGCCGTCGGTGCCGAAGTACTTTCTGGTCATTGTCTGTTTCTCGTTTTTCTATTTGGATATGAAATCTTGTCCCGTCATGGTCATCCAGCCTGTACGCAAGACATCCATGGTGGCCCGCACGTCGTGCACCCGGATGATCCTGGCGCCATGTTGCAACCCGATCAGGGCACAGGCCAGACTACCAGCCAACCGCTCGGCTACCGGGCGGTCAAGCAGGTTGCCTATCATAGACTTTCGTGACATGCCCACCAAGAGCGGAAGTTGGTAATCGAGCAGTGACGCCTGCTGGGCCAGCAGCTGATAGTTGTGCACCAGCGTCTTGCCAAAGCCATAGCCTGGATCCAGTACCAGATGCTCACGCGGGATACCGGCCCCCAGACAAGCGGCAATCCGCTCGTCAAAGAAGGCTCTCACCTCCCCCACCAGATCGTCATAGCGCGGCTCCACCTGCATGGTACGGGGCTGCCCCTGCATGTGCATGAGGCATATCGGCACACCAGCCTCGGCCGCCGCGCCCAGCGCTCCCGGCTCTTGCAGGGCGCGGACATCATTGATGAGGTGACCACCTGCAGCACAACCCTCCCGCATGACAATCGCCTTGGAGGTATCGAGGGAGATCATCACATCCAGCTCGGCGACCATGCGCTCCACCACGGGGATGACCCTGTCCAGCTCCTCCTGCTCGCTCACGTCGGGGGCGCCCGGGCGGGTCGACTCGCCACCTATATCGATAAGGGTGGCCCCATCGGCCACCATGTCGCGGGCATGACCCAACGCCAGATCGATCTGCTTGAAGCGGCCACCATCTGAAAAGGAGTCCGGCGTCACATTGAGAATGCCCATGACATGGGGACGGTCGAGAGAAAGGGAACGTCCCTTGCTGATTAACTGCATTGCTTCAACTACCTCCGACAAGAGCGGCAAACTCTTCGTGCAAAGAAAAACCCCGGGCAAGCCCGGGGTTTGTATCATGGTAACTTATTTGGCCGGGACATCGTTCGCCTTGTCGATGTCACTCAGAGGTGCACTGCCCTCTTCAGCCGGCGCCTTGGCCTCCGGCCCGTTGTTCACGCTGGCACCACCTTGCGGGGTGTCACCGTGCTCATCATGCCAGTTGCTGGGTGCACGCACTTCGCGGCGAGCCATCAGATCGTCGATCTGCTTGGCATCGATGGTTTCGTATTTCATCAGCGCATCTTTCATGGTGTGCAGCACATCCATGTTGTCCAGCAGGATCTGCTTGGCACGATCGTAGTTGCGATCGATGACCTGCTTGACCTCTGCATCGATGATGCGGGCGGTATCGTCAGACATGTGCTTGGCCTTGGCCATGCTGCGGCCGAGGAAGACTTCACCGTCCTCTTCTGCGTAAAGCATGGGGCCGAGACGCTCGGACATGCCCCACTGGGTCACCATCTTGCGGGCGATGTCGGTGGCACGTTCGATGTCGTTGGATGCACCGGTCGATACCTTCTCGGCACCGTAGATCAGCTCTTCCGCCAGACGACCGCCATACAGGCTGGAGATCATGGACTCCAGATGCTGCTTGGAGTGGCTCCAGCGGTCCTGTTCCGGCAGGTACATGGTCACACCCAGCGCACGGCCGCGCGGAATGATGGAGACTTTGTAGACAGGGTCATGATCCGGCACCACGCGACCAATGATGGCGTGACCCGCTTCGTGATAGGCCGTCATCTCCTTCTCGGACTCTTTCATCACCATGGAGCGACGTTCCGCCCCCATCATGATCTTGTCCTTCGCCTTTTCGAACTCCAGCATGGAGACCACTCGGCGGCTCTCGCGAGCAGAGAAGAGGGCAGCCTCGTTCACCAGGTTGGCCAGATCGGCACCGGAGAAACCAGGGGTACCACGGGCAATCAGCGCCGGATTGACGTCATCCGCCAGCGGTACCTTGCGCATATGCACTTTCAGGATCTGCTCACGACCGCGAACATCCGGCAAGCCGACCACGACCTGGCGGTCGAAACGACCCGGACGCAGCAGCGCAGGATCCAGTACGTCGGGACGGTTGGTGGCGGCGATGACGATGATGCCTTCGTTGCCTTCAAAACCATCCATTTCAACCAGCATCTGGTTCAGGGTCTGCTCGCGTTCGTCGTGACCACCACCCAGACCGGCGCCACGCTGGCGACCGACCGCATCGATCTCATCAATGAAGATAATGCAGGGGGAGGATTTCTTGGCCTGTTCGAACATATCACGCACCCGGGAGGCACCGACACCCACGAACATTTCCACGAAGTCCGAACCTGAAATGGTGAAGAACGGCACCTTGGCCTCGCCTGCAATGGCCTTGGCCAGCAAGGTCTTACCGGTACCGGGAGGACCTACCAGCAGGACGCCGGTCGGGATCTTGCCACCCAGCTTCTGGAATTTGGTCGGGTCACGCAGATAGTCGACCAGCTCCTTGACCTCTTCCTTTGCCTCGTCACAACCGGCTACGTCGGCAAAGGTAGTCTTGATCTGATCTTCGCTCATCAGGCGAGCCTTGCTCTTGCCGAACGACATGGCACCCTTGCCGCCACCGCCCTGCATCTGACGCATGAAGAAGACCCAGACACCGATCAATAACAGCATCGGGAACCAGGAGATGAAGATGGACGTGATCAGGGACGGTTCTTCCGGCTTCTCACCCATCACCTTGACGTTATGGTTGAGCATGTCGTTGAGCAGTTGGGGATCCGGCGCAGGAATGATGGTGGTGAAACGTTCACCGGTGCGCTTGACGCCATTGATGACCTTGCCATCCATCCGCACTTCACGGATCTGCTCCTGGGTCACTTCTTTCACGAAGCTGGAATAGTCCAGCTGGCGACTGGTGGTATCGCTGGGGCTGAAGCTATTGAACACCGACATCAGCACGACGGCGATGACCAGCCACAGGATTAGGTTTTTCGCCATGTCACTCAAATCAATGACCTCGCAGACTGACAGTTAACGATGAGGGTTAGGGTACTACAGTTTAAAACCGGTAGCCACAATGTAGACTTCTCGTGAACGGGCACGGGACGAGTCTGGTTTTCGAATCTTGACGACAGAGAAAAGTCTACGTATTTCATTGAGATAGGCATCAAACCCCTCCCCCTGGAACACCTTGACTACAAAACTGCCATTACTGCTCAGGACCTGATTGCACATGTCCAGCGCCAGTTCCACCAGGTACATGGCACGGGCCTGATCCACCTGCTGGGTGCCGCTCATGTTGGGTGCCATGTCCGACATGACGACATCCACCTTGTCGGGGCCGACTCGCTCCAGCAAGGCGCCGAGTACAGTTTCCTCCCGAAAGTCCCCTTGCAGGAAATCGACACCGGCAATGGAATCCATCGGCAAAATATCGCACGCAATGACGCGCCCCTTGTCACCAACCTGGTCGATGGCAAATTGGGACCAGCCACCGGGAGCAGCCCCCAGGTCCACTACCGTCATCCCCGGCTTGAGCAGCCGGTCTTTGCCCTGGATCTCATCGATCTTGAAAACGGCGCGAGAGCGCAGTCCCAACTTCTGGGCTTTCTTGACGTATTGGTCGTCGAAATGTTCTTTTAACCAGCGGGTTGAACTGGGGGAACGTTTTTTCTGGGTCATGATTGTCGACTTTAAAAAACCACAAGGGTTATTAGTATTAAGGGCTAAGTGGGGGTAGAATACGCCCCTTTCAACCCTGACTTATGAAGAAATTGCCATGATTCTCAACAATAAACAGAAACAGTATCTCAAGGGCTTGGCCCACAGTCTGAAGCCGGTCGTCCTGCTGGGACAACACGGTCTGACCGAAGGGGTGCTGGCCGAGATCGATCTGGCCCTGAACCACCACGAGCTGATTAAGGTTAAGGTTGCGTCTGAAGATCGTGAGATGAAACAGCTGGTGATGGATGCCATCGTTCGCGAGACCGGCGCCATCAAGGTACAGAGCATGGGCCATGTACTGACCATCTACCGTCAGGCCAAAGAGCCCAAGATCCAGTTGCCGCGCAAGTAACAGGAAAGAGCATTCGCTCTTTCCTTCATTTCCCTTCTTCCCAAGTCGCTTGCCAAAATAGTGGTCAGGCCCTTAACCTGCGATGAATAGTCGCGGACACCCACTATGGACAAGCATCAGCTCCTCACCGATGAAGAACTGGCCATGCTGCGGGACCTGGGAAACGATGAAGACATTGCCACCAGCCAATACCTGCGCGGCACCCTGCCCCTTCCTCTCCAAAGCCTGTTGCAGCGAGCCAAGCCTCTGACACTCGAAGCCCGCATCGCCGGCTACCAATTGCGTTTCCCGCTCCACTGCACCCAGGCAGAGGAGGGCCACACCGAGCTGCGCATCGCCGCGCCGACCATTACCGAGCTGGGTTCGCCCCATCTGCGCGCCTGGCGACTCGACGAAAAGGCCGTGCTCTGCACCGAAGACGCGGAGTACGAGGTATACAGCCTCTCCCTTGGCGGTCTCATCGTGGCCGACTTGCCGGACGCCTTTGCCAAGGGAGATCCACTTGGCGGATACCTTCGCATCGAGGATCTCCCTCCCCTGGCCATGACAGGCACCCTCATCAGGCACGTGGATGCCAATCAACATCACCATGACTGGGCCGTCCAGTTCCGACTGGGCAAGGAGGATCAGGAACAATTGCGGGACTGGCTCTTCCAGCGCCACCAGGACGCCTTCGTCCAGGCCTATCAGGGCGACTAAAGACAACAGGGGAGCCCGGCTCCCCTGTCTCTTTCCCCGACGTTCAATCAGAGATAGGCAACTTCCAGGATCTCGTACTCCACATCGCCACCCGGCGTCTTAACGATGGCAACGTCATCCACTTCCTTGCCGATCAGGGCGCGGGCAATGGGGGAGTTCACGGAGATCATGTTCTGCTTGATGTCCGCCTCGTCGTCTCCCACGATGCGGTAGACCACTTCCTCTTCCGTTTCACTTTTGAGCAGGGTCACGGTTGCGCCGAAGATGACGCGGCCATTGTTGGCAATCTTGGTGACATCGATAATCTGGGCATTGGAGAGCTTGCCTTCGATTTCCTGAATGCGGCCTTCACAGAAACCCTGCTGCTCGCGGGCGGCATGGTATTCGGCATTTTCTTTCAGATCGCCATGTTCACGGGCATCAGCAATCGCTTCGATAATCTGGGGACGCAGCTCGGTCTTGAGATAATCGAGCTCTTGACGCAGCTTTTCAGCGCCGCGAACAGTCATCGGAGTATGATTCATAGTCGAAACCTGGGTTGCTTTATAAAGAGAAGCTGCGGCAATCAAAAGAGAGCCGCAGCTGTCGGTTCGGATGGGGCATCTTAATATGAAGCCGCCACAAAATCCATGTCAGCCCCTGCGAGCGGGATCCCGCTTTGGGCCAGCGTTACTTGGATTCCGAGACGCCAAGCGGGGCCGACACCGTCGGTTTGCCCTGCATGATGGCGATCTCGACACGTCGGTTCATGCGCCGATTCTCCGGGCTGTTGTTGGGCACCAGCGGCTGGGAATCCGCCATCCCTTGCACCACCAGACGATTGCCGTCAAAACCGGGCACCTTGATCATCTGGTGGGCAACCGCCACCGCCCGCTGGGATGAAAGCTCCCAGTTGGACTGGAACAACTCGTCCTCGGTGGCCACATTGTCGGTGTGGCCGGAGACGGTGATCTCCCCCGGCACATCCTTGAGCAGCGCAGCCACCTTGCGGATCACCGGCCAGAACTGGGGTTGCAGGAAGGCGGATCCCGCCGGGAACGCCGCTTTCTCGCGAATGCGAATGATGATCTGCTGGCCCAGCGCCTCTATCTCGATGGCCCCATCCTGGATCTGGGCCTGCATCTGCTCCGCCAGAGCCTTGGCTAGAGTGTTGGACTGTTCCTGCGCCTTCTGGGCTTCCTGGGCGGTATCGCCACCGCTCTGCTGGCCTTCGGTCTTGTCATGTCCACCCGCCTTGTCCGCATCCCCAGGCTGGAAATCCAGCTCGGTCTGGGTCATGTCGATGGTCTGCTGCATGATGGTGTCAATAGGCGTCGGCTCGGGGCGACCAGGACGAAACTCCTGGGCGATGACCGAGGTTCCCTTGGGGATATCCTTGACCTCCAGGATGTTCTGCACCCCGAACGCCTTCTCCATGGAACCGGCGATCTGCTTGAACTTCTGCACATCCATCTCGGCAAAGGAGAGCAAGAGCACGAAGAAGCACATCAGCAGAGACATGAGATCCGCGAAGGTTCCCATGTAACCGGGCAATCCGGGAGGCGGGCACTTGCACTTTGCCATCTGTGCGCTCCTATTCGGTCCCGTTGTTGCGTTTGGACTGATTCAGGTAGTTCTGCAACATGGCCTGGATCACCCTCGGGTTCTGTCCATCCTGGATCCCCATGATGGCGTCGAGGATCAGGGTGCGACTCAACTGTTCCTCGCCACTGCGCAGTTCCAGCTTGTCCGCGATGGGGATGGCAATCATGTTGGCCTCGATTGCGCCATACAGGGTCGTCAGCAAGGCCACCGCCATGGCCGGCCCGATGGATTTGGGGTCGCTCATGTTGGCCAGCATGGCCACCAACCCCACCAGGGTACCGATCATGCCCATGGCCGGACCGAGATCCCCCAGGGAGCGGAACACCTTGATGGCCGTGGCGTGACGCTCGGACGTCAGTTCTATGTCCTTCTCCATCACCGCACGCACCACGTCGGCATCATGGCCGTCCACCAGCATGTCGATGCCCTTCTTCATGAAGGTATTGGGGATCTCCGCCGCCTCCAGAGCCAGAAAGCCCCCCTTGCGGGCCGCATCCGCCAGTTCCACCGCCTTGGTGATGAGATCGTCGAGCTTGTCCCCCTTGTACATGAAGGCCTTGCCCGCGACCTTGAAGGCCATCAGAAACTGACCGAGGTTGAACTTCATCATGCAGATGAACACGGACCCCAGTATGGTGATGTAGACCGATGGCATGTCCACATACATGCTCATGGGGCCGCCCAGCAACATGCCGTACACCACGACCCCGAACCCCAGCACTAAGCCTATCAGACTCCCTAAATCCACATCCCTACTCCTGTCGCCGAACGTGCCGTCTAATTATATTGCGTTGAATTTTCTGCTATTGCGCCCCCGGCAGCAAGCCCGGTACACCGCAATCGCCGATCGGCAATGCGTGGTTGCATGCCCGTTCTTATCGGCCATGGTCAGGATAGTTTGAGGACGCCGCGTTTTTCTGCCTCCCCCCTGTGGCCGGTCGATGTTAAGATGAGCCGTTTTTTTCAATCCCCGAGGATGGACATGGCCAGTAAAAAAATCGACCGTCTGAGTTTTGATGCCACCCTGGAAGAGCTGGAAACCATAGTGCATCAACTCGAACAGGGCTCGCTCCCCCTCGAGGAGGCACTCAAACAATTCGAACAGGGCATCCATCTGGTGCGCGCCGGCCAGCAGAAGCTGGAGCAGGCTGAGCAGAAGATCCAGATCCTCCTGACCCAGGCCGATGGCAGCGAGCAAGCGGTCCCCTTTCGAGCAGAACAAGGAGAGGAGTGAGTGACCCTGGACGATTTCTCCCGCCTGCATCGGCGCCGCATCGACGACTGCCTCTCGGCACAGCTTGACGCCCTGCCCGCCATGGCGCCACGTTTGCGGGACGCGATGAAATACGGCCTGCTGCTCGGTGGAAAACGGGTGCGCCCCTTCCTGGTCTATGCCGTCGGCGAGATGCTGGGCGTCAAGAGCGAACTGCTGGATGGCCCTGCCGCCGCCGTGGAGTGCATTCACGCATACTCCCTCCTGCACGACGACCTGCCCGCCATGGATGACGACGACCTGCGTCGTGGCCAGCCCACCGTACACAAGGCCTTCGATGAAGGCACTGCCATCTTGGCGGGCGATGCCCTGCAGACCCTGGCGTTTTCCATTCTGGCCGACCACCCCATGCCCGATACATTGATGGCCAACAGGGTGCGGATGCTGAGTGCCCTGGCCCGCGCGTCCGGCTATCTCGGCATGTGTGGCGGTCAGGCACTGGATCTGGATGCCGAAGGACGCCGGATCAGCCTCGCCGAGCTGGAGCAGGTGCACCGCCACAAGACCGGGGCCCTCATCGAGTGCGCCGTGACCCTCGGCGCCCTGTGCAAGGCTGACGTGGAACCCGCCACCCTCACCGCCCTGCAAACCTATGCCGCCGCCATCGGACTCGCCTTCCAGGTGCAGGACGACATCCTCGACATCACGGGCGATACCGCCACCCTGGGCAAGCCGCAAGGCTCGGATCTGGCGCTGGAAAAGAGTACCTATCCGGCCCTGCTCGGACTCGACAATGCCCGTGAGCTGGCTCGCGAACTGCATGACAAGGCCTTAACAGCCCTGCAATCCTTGCCCTACAATACCGACATTCTGGAAGCGTTTGCCGATTACATCATCGAGCGAACCCACTAAACGCTGGATAACAGTAACAATATGAGCGTTGATATTAGCGATTTCCCCAACCTGGCCCTCGCGGACACGCCGGTCGATTTGCGATCCCTCCCCTTCGAGCGGCTGCCCGTGGTGTGCAACGAGCTGCGCGAGTATCTGCTGCGCTCGGTGAGCCGCTCCAGCGGCCACTTCGCCTCCGGCCTTGGCACTGTCGAGCTGACGGTCGCCCTGCACTATGTCTACAACACCCCCTTCGATCGGCTGGTGTGGGACGTAGGCCACCAGGCCTATCCCCACAAGATCCTGACCGGACGACGGGAGCGCATTCACACCATTCGCCAGAAAGATGGCCTGCACCCCTTCCCCTGGCGGGAAGAGAGCGAGTACGACGTGCTCAGCGTGGGCCACTCCAGCACCTCCATCGGGGCAGCGCTCGGCATGGCGGTGGCGGCCGAGAGCGAAGGGCTTGGCCGCAAGGTGGTCGCGGTCATCGGTGATGGCGCCATCACCGCCGGCATGGCCTTCGAGGCCCTCAATCACGCCGGCGATGTCCACAAGGACATGCTGGTGGTGCTCAACGACAACGAGATGTCCATCTCCGAGAACGTGGGGGCCCTGAACAATCACCTCGCCAGGCTGATGTCCGGCAAGCTCTACACCACGATTCGCGAGGGTGGCAAGAAGGTGCTGGCGGGGCTGCCGCCGGTCAAGGAGCTCGCCAAGCGGGCCGAAGAGCACCTCAAGGGCATGGTGGTACCGGGTACCCTGTTCGAGGAGTTCGGCTTCAACTACATCGGCCCCATCGACGGTCACGACATTCACGCCCTGGTCGAAACCCTGCGCAACATGCGCAACCTCAAGGGTCCCCAGCTGCTGCACGTCAAGACCAAGAAGGGCAAGGGCTACGAGCCGGCGGAAAAAGATCCCATTGGCTATCACGCCGTCCCCAAATTCAACCCGGATGACTGTGCCCTGCCCAAGAGCGCCGGTGGCAAACCCACCTTCTCAGCCATCTTCGGTCAGTGGCTGTGCGATATCGCCGCCAAGGACGAGCGCGTGGTCGGCATCACCCCCGCCATGCGCGAAGGCTCCGGTCTGGTGAAATTCAGCCAGCAATATCCGGATCGCTACTTCGACGTGGCCATCGCCGAGCAACATGCGGTCACCTTCGCCGCCGGTCTCGCCATCGCCGACCAGAAACCCGTGGTCGCCATCTATTCGAGCTTCCTGCAGCGGGCCTATGACCAGCTGATCCACGACGTGGCGCTGCAGAACCTGCCGGTGCTCTTCGCCATCGACCGGGCCGGTCTGGTGGGGGCCGACGGCCCGACCCATCAGGGGGCGTTCGACATCAGCTTCCTGCGCACCGTGCCCAACATGGTGGTGATGACCCCGTCCGACGAGAACGAGTGCCGCCAGATGCTCTACACCGGCTATCTGTGCAACGGGCCAGCGGCGGTGCGCTACCCCCGTGGCAGCGGCACCGGTATCCAGGCCGAGAGCGAGATGCAGGCCCTGCCCCTCGGCAAGGGACGTGTCGTTCGCGAGGGCAAGGGGACCGCCATCCTGGCGTTCGGCACCTTGCTGCAACAGGCCAGAACGGCCGCCGAGGCGCTCGATGCCACCCTGGTGGACATGCGCTTCGTCAAACCCATGGACGAGGCGCTGGTGCTCTCCCTGGCCGCCTCCCACGATCAGTTCGTCACCCTCGAGGACAACGCCATCATGGGCGGTGCAGGCTCTGCGGTGAACGAGCTGCTGATGGGCAGCAAGCAGTGCAAACCGGTGCTCAACCTCGGCCTGCCGGATCGCTTCATCGAACAGGGCACCCAGGATGAGATCTACGCCCTGCTGGGGCTGGACAGCGTGGGCATTCAGACCCGCATCGAGAGCTGGCTGCAGGCCTGACAAGGGTTATCGCAAGCAATAAAAAGGGCGCCTTATGGCGCCTTTTTTTTGTTATTCACTGTGCCAGACCAACCCTGCTCACGCCCTGTCGCGAGAAGGCCGTCAACAAGGTTACAAGCCGCTCAGGAACCGAGACATACCTGAGCACTCCTTGGTTCCACATAAGCGAGCAGCACATGAACCTTGATCACGGCCTCGCAGCCAGTTCGTGGAAAGGTTTATCAGCCCTTGTAGATCTTCGGGTTGAACACATCCCGCAGCCAGTCACCCAGCAGGTTGATCACCAGCACCAGCACCACCAGGCAGAGGCCCGGGAAGGCGGTGATCCACCAGGACCCGGAGAAGATGTAGTTGAAGCCCACGCTGATGAGCGACCCCAGGGACGGTTGATCAACCGGCATCCCCAGACCCAGGAAGGAGAGGGCCGCCTCGCTCATGATGGCGTTCGCCACCTGCACGGTGGAGATGACCAGGATGGGTGACAGGCAGTTCGGCAGAATGTGGCGGAACATGATGCGCGGGGCGCGGAACCCCATCACCTGAGCTGCTTCCACATACTCCTTCTTCTTCTCCGCCAGCACGGAGGCGCGTACCGTCCGGGCATACTGGGGCCACTCGGCGATACCGATGATCACCACCAGCATCAGGATGGCGAACTTCGAGTAGAACTCGGAGCCAAAGGTCGCCTGGAAGATGGCGGAGATGATGATCGCCACCATCATGGTGGAGAACGACAGCTGCACATCGGCAAAGCGCATCAGCAGGTTGTCGATGCGACCACCAAAGTAACCGGCCATCAGACCGATGACGATACCGAGCACCAGCTGCAGCCCCACCGCGAACAGACCAATGGTCAGCGAGATGCGGGCGCCATAGAGGATGGTGCTCCAGATGTCGCGTCCCTGGTTGTCGGTCCCGAGCCAGAAGCGGGCCTCGCCCCCTTCCAGCCAGGAGGGGGGCAGCTCCGCATCCATCAGATCGAAGCTGGTCTGGTCATAGACGTTGTGCGGTGCGATCCAGGGTGCCAGCAGGGCCGCCAGCACGAAGACCACAAACACCGCAAAGCTGAACATGGCTACCTTGTCCCGCAGGAAGTAGTAGACGATGTCGGAATTTTTGAAGCGTGCCCAACGGCTTGGGCTTGCAGTTACAGCATTAGTCATCTGTTACCCCTTGGCGGTCAGGTTGACGGTCGGGTTGATCAACCCGTAGAGCAGGTCGACCAGGGTATTGGTCACCACGAAGATCAGGCCCACGAAGATGACGTAGGCGGTGATCAGCGGCGTATCGACCCGGTGGATCGCCTCAAGGAAGAGGAAGCCGGTCCCCGGCCACTGGAACACGCTCTCGGTCAAGATGGTGTAGGCCACCATGGTCCCGATCTGCACACCGCCCACCGTGATGACCGGCAACATGGTGTTCTTCAGGGCGTGCTGGTAGTAGACCTTGTTGTTGTCCAGCCCCTTGGCACGGGCAAACTTGACGTACTCGGAGGAGAGCTGCTCCAGCATCTCCGAGCGCACCAGCCGGATGAACAGCGGCAGCATGATGGAGGAGAGGGAGACCGCAGGCAGCACCAGGTGCAGGATACCGTCCCAGGTGAAGAAGCCCGACTCCCAGCCCAGCAGGTTGTAGGTCTCGCCACGGCCATAGGCCGGCAGCCAGCCCAGCTGGATGGAGAAGAGGTACATCAGCATGATGGCGGTCAGGAAGACCGGGATCGAGATGCCGATGCTGCTCACCGCCATGATGACCTTGGTGAGGATGCTGCGCGGTCTTATCGCCGAATAAACCCCCAGCGGAATGGAGACCACGACGATGATGAGCGCGGCGGCAAACACCAGCTCAAGGGTAGCCACCAGCTTGTCGAGGATAACCTCGAGGGCTGGTCGCTTGAAGAAATAGGAAGTGCCCAGATCCCCGTGTACCGCGTTCTTCAAGAAGCGGCTGTATTTCACGAGGAAGGGATCATTGAGTCCCATCTTGTCGCGCAGCTCCTGGCGCACGGACTCGGAGACGGATTGTCCCACCAGCTCGCGCAGCGGATCCCCCAGGTTGTCCTGGATGGAGAAGGCGACCAGGCTGATGACGAACATCACTATCACGGCCTGATAGAACCGTTTCAGCAGGAATGTAAACATGCTTGTCCTTCTACGTGGCCTGTGTCTTGGCACAGGCTTCTGTTAATGGCGGGGCAACCATGGGTGCCCCGCCGGGTCCTTCCTTAAACGCTTCGCTTACTTGTTGACCACCAGGTCACCCAGATAAGGGAAGTTCATCACGTTGACCACCGGCTTGATGTCGACGTTCTTCTTGGCGCCATAGGCCAGGTCTTCCCAGTGCAGCGGCACATAGGCGGCGTCGTCGATCAGCATGGCTTCCACCTTCTGCAGGATGGCGGCACGCTTGGCAGGATCGGTCTCGGTGTTGGCTTCCATCACCATCTTGTCAGCTTCCGCGTTGGCATAACCGCCGCAGTTGTACTGACCCATGCCGGTCTTGGCATCCTTGGTGAAGGTCAGGAACTCGAAGAAGTTCGCACTGTCTTCGGTGTCGGAGTGCCAGCCGATCAGCTGCATGTCAGCGGCGCACTTGTCAAACTCCGGCCAGTACTGAGCCACCGGCATGGTCTTCAGATCCACCTTGATGTTGATCTTGGACAGCATGGCGGAGACGGCCTGGGCAATCTTGACGTCGTTGACGTAGCGGGCAGCCGGGGAGATGAAGCTCATCTTGAAGCCCTTCTCGTAACCGGCTTCCTTCATCAGCTCCTTGGCCTTGGCCAGATCATACTGGGGCTTGAGCGCCTCGTTGTAGCCTGCGTAGCCTTTCGGGCTCAGCTGGCCGGCCGGGGTACCGAAGCCCTTGTTGATCTTGTCGACGATGCCCACCTGGTTGATGGCGTAGTTGATCGCCTGACGCACGCGCTTGTCTTTCAGCGCCGGGTTGGTGTTCTGGTTCAGCTCGATGATGATGGCACGGGTACCGGACAGGGTGACCAGCTGGGAATCCTTGCCGTTCTTCACGCGCTCCAGATCGTTCGGGGCAACCGGGTAGATCATGTCCACGTCGCCGCCCAGCAGGGCTGCAACACGGGTGGCGTCTTCCTTGATCGGTACCACGGTCAGGTTTTCGACGTTGCCCTTGGAGGCCTTGTCCCAGTAGTTGGCGTTGCGCACGTATTCCAGCTTCACGCCCTGCTCGCGGAACTTGACGCTGAACGGACCGGTACCGGAGACATTGGTGGAGGCGAAGGAGTCACCGTTCTTCACGATCTCGGCCTTGTCCTTGCCCGCCTCGGTCTTGCCGCTATAGAACTTGGAGTCCATCGGGAAGATGTAGGTGACGGTCTGCAGCACCAGCGGGAACGGCTTGGCGGTGACGAGATCCACGGTGAAATCATCCACCTTCTTGGCTTCGGCGATGGGGTCGAAGATCGCCTTGAAGTCCGGGGAGGCCTTCAGACGGTTGACGGTCCATACCACGTCATCGGCGGTGAAGTCGTTGCCGGAGTGGAACTTCACACCCTTGCGCAGGTGGAAACGGACGGTCTTGTCGTCGATGCGCTCATACTTCTCGGCCAGACGCGGCTCGAACTGCAGATCCTGGGTGTAACGCATCAGGGGGTCGAACACCAGGTGAGACATCTCCAGGGTCTGACCGGAGAGCTGCTCCTGCGGGTCCAGCGAGGTGGCGTCGGACGCGACGGCGACCTTGATGTCGGCAGCAGAAACGTTGAACGCGAGACCAGCGGCGAACAGCGCCATGGCGATCTTGGATAATCCTTTCTTCATGTCTTTCTCCATGCTTTTGGCTTTTTATTGACAGACAAACCGGCGAACCGGTGCTTTCCTAGCTTGCGATTTCCAGCCCCTCGCGGGACATTCCCTTGAATTCCGGCATGAGGGAGATCAGCTTGCGGCTGTACTCATGCTCGGCATTGGTGAACAGTTTCTCGGTCTCGGCCACTTCCACCAGATGACCGTGCTGCATCACACCGATGCGGTCGCACATCTGGCGGATGACCGGCAGATCGTGACTGATGAACAGCATGGTGAGCCCAAGCTCCTGTTGCAAGTCTTTGAGCAGGTTGAGGATCTGGGCCTGCACCGACACATCCAGCGCCGAGGTGGGCTCGTCGCAGATGAGGAAGCGCGGCCGGGTCGCCAGAGCGCGGGCGATGGAGATGCGCTGGCGCTGACCGCCGGAGAACTCATGGGGATACTTGACCCCGGCGCCGCGGCCCAGGCCTACGTGATCCAGCAGGTCCCCGACGATCTGCTCTATCTGCCGCTCGCTCTCGGCGAGGCGGTGGAAGCGGATCGGCTCGGCGATAATATCGCGCACCTTCATGCGCGGGTTCATCGAAGAGTACGGGTTCTGGAACACCATCTGCATCTGGCGGCGCAGGGGGCGACGCTCGTGCTCCCCTTTCAGGGCGGTGAGATCGATCCCCTCGAAGACAATCTTGCCGGTATCAGGCGGATAGAGCCCGGTGATGGCACGGGCGATGGTGGATTTGCCGGAGCCCGACTCCCCCACCAGACCGAAAGTCTCACCCTCGAAGATCTCGAAGCTGATGTTGTTGCAGGCGCGCACGTACTGGCGGCGGCTCGGGAAGATGGAATCCTTGGTGACGAACTTCAGATCCACGTTCTCCACCCGCAGCAGCGCGCCTTCATAGGTGCGCTCGTCCTGACTCTGGCCGAGCCAGTGGGTCTTGAGATCGATGCTGGTATCCGCCGCACCGGCATCCTCGATATAGGAGACCAGGGGGAAGCGCACCAGCTTCACATCCGAGCGGGGAACCGCCGAGATGAGGCTGCGGGTATAGGGGTGATTGGGGCGGCCCAGCACCTGTTCCGTGGTGCCGAACTCCACCAGATCGCCGCGGTACATCACCGCCACCTTGTCGGTGACGTTGGAGACCACACCCATGTCATGGGTCACCAGCATGCAGCCTACCTGGCGCTCTTTGCACAGGTTGCGGATGAGCTGGAGGATCTGATCCTGGATAGAGACGTCCAGCGCCGTGGTCGGCTCATCGGCGATGATGAGCTCGGGATCCCCGGAGAGGGCGATGGCGATCACCACCCGCTGGCGCATGCCACCGGAGAACTGGTGAGGATACTGCTTGATGCGCACGTCCGGGTTCGGGATCCCCACCGCCCCCATCAGCTCGAGGGCCTTGGCAAAGGCCGCCTCGCGAGACAGGTCGGTGTTGGCGAGGATGGTCTCCACCAGCTGCTGCTCCACGGTGAACAGCGGATTGAGGGAGGTCATGGGATCCTGGAAGATGAAACCGATGCGCGAGCCGCGAATGGCCCGCATCTCGTTCTGGCTCTTGCCGGAGATGAGCTCGCCGTTGAGGTAGATATCGCCACGGGCGATGCGACCGGGCGGGCTCAACAGATCGATGACGGCGTTGCCGATGGTGGATTTGCCAGCGCCGGACTCACCGACGACGCCGACGATCTCGCCCTTTTCAACAGAAAAAGAGAGATCCTTGACCGCGGCAAGCACCCCGTAGCGGGAGGGGTACTCGATCCGCAAGTTTTTGACTTCAAGCAAGGACATGGTTACCTCTGCGGGGGACATCCGTCCCAAATAATTCGTCCGTAAATCAGCCGCAGATGCTGGTTGTGCCTTGGTACTGCTCGAGAGCCGTTGTTGTGTAATTAACGCTCAATCCATGAGGCAGCCAAACCAGCGATCCGGGCGGGTTTTTTGCATTTTTTTGGAATAACCCGCGAGTAAGTTAGTCGGTTTGCCCGCGGGTGTAAATGATCCAGTTATACAATTTCGCAATACTTTGCCCAGAGAATGCCGACACCCTGGGGTTAAAATGTCGATAAAAGTCACATTACCAGAGATTACGCTGGCAATGCGAGACCATCAACCAATTATGTTTCAACAAAATAGCAACAAACCATCTTATTCACTATCAGCATTATGCTGGCGAGCTTCGAATGAGTAGTGAATATTTATGTGAAATGATTTTTTGACGGCAGCATATCCGGAGTAAGGAAAAATAGGCAGAGCTAAATAGGGACAATGCAGAAGGATCAACCTGGGCCACAGGCCCGCCGGCACGGCAAGCCGGGAGGGATTGCATACAAAAAAACGCAGGCCCCTCAGGGCCTGCGTGTGCGGTATATCCGGCCTCTTTCCAAGAGGAGAGCAGTGAAAAAACAGCGAGAGGGCGTTCAGATGCCGCCTCCCCTCACCAGTGGGCAAGCAGTTGCATGCAGGCCAGGGCGAACAGGCCGGCAATGAGATCGTCCAGCATGATGCCAAGCCCGCCGTGAATGCGGCGATCGAACCAGGAGATGGGCCAGGGCTTGAGCACGTCGAACAGGCGAAACAGCACGAAGCCCGCCAGCACCCACTCCCAGCCGGCCGGAGCCGCAATCATGGTGACCCCGAATCCGATCACCTCGTCCCAGACGATGGCCCCATGATCCGGCATCCCGATGGCGTCGGTGGCGCTCTGGCAGATGCGGATGCCCGCCACGAAACCCACCACCAGCAGGGCGATGAACCAGGAGGTCGGCAGCCCGCTCACCACCAGATAGAGCGGGATGGCTGCCAGGGTCCCCATGGTGCCCGGCGCCTTGGGGGAGAGGCCGGAGCCAAAGCCCACCGCCAGAAAGTGGAGCGGGTTTTTAAGGTTCAGCCGCGTCAGCTCGGGCTTTATCTTGAAAGATATCATGCGAAGTGATCCCAGCCCTTGAGGTGCAGTTCGACGGGTTGTTCGTTCTGCAGGTAGTCGATGCCAGGCTCCCCGGCCAGGATGCGACCGATGCGGGTGAACTTCACGCCGCAATTGGCCAGCGCCGTGTCCAGGGCGCCGTGATGCTCCTGGGGCACGGTGAAGCAGAGCTCGTAGTCGTCGCCCCCGGCCAGGGCCAGCTGCCAGGCGTCCATGGCCGGCACCGCATCCTGCAACACGGGGGAGAGGGGCAGCAGATTGAGATCGATCTGGGCCCGCACGCCGGACGCCTTGAGGATGTGGCCGAGATCGGACGCCAGGCCGTCGGAGAGATCCAGGGCGCTGCTTGCCAGCCCGCGCAGGGCCTGACCGGCCAGGATGCGGGGATGGGGATGGTCGAGGCGCGGCAGCACGGCCGCCAACTGGTTCTCGTTGAGGGTGCGCTTGCCCAGCAGGTGGGAGAGCGCCAGGGCGGCATCTCCCAGGGTACCGGTCACGTAGACCCCGTCACCGGCCTTGGCGCCGCTGCGCAGCAGGGCGCGACCTGCCGGGACCGAGCCTTTCACCGAGACGGTGATGGAGAGGGGCCCGCGGGTCATGTCTCCCCCCACCAGCGCCACGTTGTAGTACTCGGCGAGCTCGAGGAACCCTTCGGCGAAACCGGCGACCCAGCGCTCGTTGATGGCGGGCAGGGTCAGGGCCAAGGAGACCCAGCGCGGCTCGGCACCCATGGCGGCCAGATCGGAGAGATTGACCGCCAGCGCCTTGTAGCCCAGATCCACCGGATCCATGTCGGGGAAGAAGTGCACGCCGCTCACCAGGGTGTCCGTGCTCACCGCCAACTGGGCGTCGGGGGGCAGGGTCAGCAGGGCACAGTCATCTCCAGGGCCCATCACCACGTCCTTGCGGGCGTGGGGGACCTTGAAGTACTTCTCAATCAGCTCAAATTCACCCATACAGTAAAAAGCCAGCAATAAGCTGGCTCCTCTCTTAATTGCTGACGGACAGCAGGATCAGCGCTTGGGCAGCGTCTTGATCACCTTGTCCAGGACGCCGTTGACAAACTTGTGGCTGTCATCGGCGGCGAAGGCTTTGGCCAGCTCGATCGCTTCGTTGATCACCACGCGCGGCGGCACATCTTCACGACGGGTCAGCTCGTAGGTCGCCAGACGCAGGATCGCCTTGTCCACCATGTCCACTTCTTCCAGCGGACGGGAGAGGAAAGGCGCGAACACCTTGTCCAGCTCGTTGCAGTGGACCGCAACCCCGAACAGCAGATCGCGGAAATAGTTCAGGTCCACACCCTTGGTGTCCTGATCGATCTTGAACTGCTCTTCGATGTCGCCCACGTTGGCCTGGGTCATCTGCCACTGGTAGATGGCCTGGGTGGCGCAATGGCGGGCCTTACGGCGCTCGGACGGTTTCAATGCATTTCTCCTCGTTACACGTCCAGTTGTTTCAGGACGTTGATCATTTCGAGCGCGCTCAGTGCAGCCTCTGCACCCTTGTTACCCGCCTTGGTACCGGCGCGTTCGATGGCTTGTTCAATGTTTTCGGTGGTCAGCACGCCGAAGGCAACGGGAATGTCGTATTCCATCATTACCTGGGCCAGACCCTTGCCGTTCTCGCTCGCTACCAGTTCGAAGTGGTAGGTACCGCCGCGGATGACGGTGCCGAGTGCGACGATGGCGTCGTATTGACCGCTCTTGGCCAGCTTCTTGGCCGCCAGGGGAATTTCGACGGCCCCCGGTACGCGCACCAGGGTCAGATTGCTCTCCTGGACCTGACCTTGACGCTTCAGCACGTCCAGCGCGCCGTTCACCAGGCTGTCATTGATGAAGCTGTTGAAACGGGCAACGACAATAGCAACACGCGCCTCGGGAGCGGCGATATTTCCTTCGATAATCTTCATTGGAAATCCTGTCTCTGTGCAATCAATTAGGGGCCGGGCTCAAAAGTGCACGCATTCTAGCACAACAGAGCCGCGACAAAAAACCATGGCCGCAACGGGCGGCCATGGTGATGAATTCAACCGTACGCAGCGCTTACTCGCCGACGTACTCCACCACTTCCAGACCAAAGCCACCGAGGGCATGGTACTTCTTGGGGGAGCTCAACAGGCGCATCTTGCCGACCCCCAGCGCCTTGAGGATCTGGGAACCGACCCCGACCCGGCGCGAGGTGCCCTGCCACTTGGCCCCTTCCGGTGCCAGCCCCTTGTCGGCGGCTTCAAAACCCTTGACCCTGGCCAGCAGCTCGGCGCCATGGGCTTCCGCCCCCAGGATCACCAGCACCCCGCCCTCGTCGGCGATGCGGGCCATGGATTTGGGCAGCGGCCAGCTGCGGGCGCTGTGGCGGTCGGTGAGCAGCAGATCGCTCAGCACGTCGTGCAGGTGCACCCGTACCAGGGTCGGCTGGTCGGCCTTCACGTCCCCTTTCTTCAGGGCGAAGTGCACCTGGTTGTCGATGGTGTCGCGGAAGGTGACGAGGTCGAACTCGCCGTATTCGGTGGGCAACTTGCACTCGGCCACTTTCTCTACCGTGGTCTCGTGCTGGTTGCGGTATTCGATAAGGTCGGCAATGGTGCCGAGCTTGATGCCGTGCTGCTCGGCGAAGATCTCGAGATCCGGGCGCCGGGCCATGGTGCCGTCTTCGTTGAGGATCTCGACGATGACGGAGGCAGGCTCGAAGCCGGCCAGCCGGGCCAGATCGCAGCCCGCTTCGGTGTGGCCGGCGCGGGTCAGCACACCGCCATCCTGCGCCATCAGCGGGAAGATGTGGCCGGGCTGCACCAGATCGGCGGCCTTGGCATGGGGCGCCACCGCAGCCTGCACGGTGACGGCGCGGTCGGCGGCGGAGATGCCGGTGGTCACCCCCTCCGCCGCCTCGATGGAGACAGTGAAGGCAGTGGAGAACTGGGCATTGTTGCGATCAACCATCAGCGGCAGCGCCAGCTGCTTGCAGCGATCCCGGGTCAGGGTCAGGCAGATGAGGCCACGACCGTAGCGCGCCATGAAGTTGATGTCTTCCGGGCGGACACAGGAGGCGGCCATGATCAGGTCCCCTTCGTTCTCCCTGTCTTCGTCATCCATCAGGATCACCATCTTGCCAGCCTTGATATCGGCAATGATTTCCTGGGTCGTGCTCAGCGCCATGGGCTACTCCATCAACATGCTTGGGGATTGAGCCAGTCGGCTCGACTTGATACTGCGTATTGTGCTCTAGATGGGGGCACGCGGCCCCGTTTCAATCCGCGCGGGATCACAGAACCGCGTTTTCCCGTCAAAACGGCTCACAAGAATCCGGACTGGGCCAGCTTTTCCAGGGTCAGGGTAGAGGCACTGCTCTCCTCGCGCTTGCCCGTCATCAGCCGCTCCAGATAGCGGGCTATCTGGTCCACCTCGAGGTTGACCCGGTAGCCGGGTTTCCAGCGGGCGATGGTGGTCTCCTGGGCGGTGTGGGGCACGATGGTCAGCCGGAAGAGATCCCCCTGAACCGCATTGACGGTGAGGCTGATGCCATCCACTGCAATGGAGCCCTTCTCGGCGATGTAGCGGGAGAGCTCCCCCGGCGCCTTGATCCAGTATTCGATGGCGCGGCCGCTGGACGATTTGCTCTTCACCTCGCCGATGCCGTCCACGTGGCCGGAGACCAGGTGGCCGCCGAGGCGGGAAGTGGGCATCAACGCCTTCTCGAGGTTGACCGGATCCCCCACCTTGGCGGCAGAAAAACCGGTGCGGGAGAGGGTTTCCAGGGAGACGTCGGCGGTATAGCTGTGATCCCCGAGCGCCACCACGGTGAGACAGACGCCGTTGGTAGCGATGGAGTCGCCCAGCTTGACGTCACTGAAGTCCAGGGTCGGCGCGTGCACGGTGAGGGCCATGTCCTCCCCCTGGCGACGCAGCTCGGCCAGGGTTCCCACCGCTTCGATAATTCCGGTAAACATGCAGATCACCTTGCTGATGACGGGGGCGACGGATGCCCCCGTGAACATTGAAAAATCAGGCTATTTTCGCAGTGATGCGAAGATCCTGGCCAAGCATGCGCACATCCTTGAGGTTGAGTTTGGGGGCCTGGAACAGCCGGGTCAGCCCCGGCAGATGGAACAGGCCACGTCCCTCATCCCCCATCAGTTTGGGCGCCTGATAGAGCACCAGCTCGTCCACCAGCCCCTTCTCCAGCAGGGCGCCGCACAGCCGTGGCCCCGCCTCCACCAGTACCGAGTTGACGTTCTGTTTGGCCAGCAGCATGAAGAGGCTGACCAGATCCAGCTTGCCATCCAGCAGCGGCACCTCCAGCTGCTGCACCCAGGCGGGCCACTCACCGGATGCCTTGTGGCGGGCCAGCAGTACCGGGCTCTCGCTCTGGAACAGGGGCAGATCCGGGGTGAGCCGGTTTTGCGAATCCACGATGACCCGCAGCGGCTGGCGCAGGGTCTCTTTGGGATAGACCGCCTTGACCGAGGGGGGCAGCTCGTCCCAGCGCACGGTGAGGGAGGCACCATCCGCCAGCACGGTTTCGGCGCTGGAGAGGACCGCATCGTGACGTGCCCGCAGCCGCTGCACGTCCCGGCGCGCCTCCGGAGAGGTGATCCACTGGCTCTCGCCACTCGCCATGGCGGTGCGACCATCCAGGCTCGCCCCCAGCTTGACCGTCACCAGCGGAAACGCGGTGCGCATCCGCTTGAAGAAACCAGGATTGAGGGCCTCGGCTTCCGCGGCCAGCAGGCCGAAATCGGTCTTGATCCCCGCCTCGGAGAGCATCCGCAGGCCACGCCCGCCCACCTGGGGATTGGGATCCACCATGGCAGCCACCACCCGGGTCACCCCGGCCTTGATGAGCGCCTCGGCGCAGGGGGGCGTGCGACCATGATGGGAGCAGGGCTCCAGGGTCACATAGGCGGTGGCACCGCGGGCCTCTTCCCCTGCCGCGTGCAGAGCATAGACCTCGGCATGGGGCTCACCGGCCCGCTTGTGCCAGCCCTCCCCCACCACCACGCCGGCCTTCACCAGCACGGCGCCGACGCAGGGGTTGGGAGCCGTGGTGTAACGGCCGCGCCGGGCCAGTTCGAGGGCCCGGCTCATCCATTGGTAATCGTCTTGACTAAACATCCGGGCTCCTGTGTCCAGCAACCTGTCCCCCGTGGCACGGCCATCCGATGGGACAAGAAAATAGGGTGTACGCGCTTGCCGCACGCCTTCTCGGGCAGATCGGCCATGGCATCTGACGCCATGGCGACGGGCACACACATCGCAGGATGCGGCCGCACGCCCTCATACTTTTTCACCAGTGCAACGATGCGCTATCTGGATGTCTCACTGGTGTAACAACTGGCGCTGCCGCAACGGCAGGCCCTCTCTTGTTCACATAGGGAGCCGCAGGCCGGCGTTACTTCTCCAGCTTGGCGATCTCTTCCCCGAATTCGCGAATGTCTTCAAAGCTGCGGTAGACGGAGGCAAAGCGGATGTAGGCCACCTTGTCCAGGCTCTTGAGCTCATCCATCACCAGATTGCCCACCAATTGGGAGGCCACCTCCCGCTCGCCGGTGGCCCGCAGGCGGGACTTGATGTGGTTGACTGCCTTCTCGATGGCCTCCATGCTCACCGGCCGCTTCTCCAGCGCCCGCAGAATGCCGGCCCGCAGTTTGTCTTCGTTGAAGGGCTCGCGGGAGCCGTTGGACTTGATGACGCGGGGCATGACCAGTTCGGCCATTTCGAAGGTGGTAAAACGCTCGTGACAGAGCAGGCATTCGCGACGGCGGCGCACCTGATGGCCCTCGGCCACCAGACGGGAATCGATCACCTTGGTATCAACGGCACTACAGAAAGGGCAATGCATCTGACCTCCGGCGTGGATGAAAATGGGCGCGGGCCCCGGGGGCTTGCGCTAGGCCGGCCAGTGTAACACGGCCATCCAGAACCGGTAAAAGCCCATGAAAACAAGGGACAACCAGCCAGACCTTCGGGCAGGACTCAGTCGTCATAGGGCAACGCCTCGGGGTCGCAATCCTGGTAATCGGGGGCAGGATCCGCCGCGAACCGGCGAGCAGCCACATGGCTGTGACCCAGCATCAGCGCCTTGCCCACCCGGTGCATGCCATCCATCACCCGACCGGCGCTGTCGAGCAGGATGGGATAGGCGAGATCCGCCGCCATCATGAGCTGGCAATGCGCCACCACGCTGCGCACCGTGGGCGTGGCGTCGCCATGGCCGTACCAGTGGTCGCGGTCAAGCTCGGCAATCTCGCCGAGTGCCACCGCCTGCACCGGCAGGTTGCGGCTCAGCCGGATCAAGCGGCGCACATCCCAGGCCAACAGCCCCTGTTCGCTGGTGCGAAAGTGGTACTGGGCGCGAACCGTCTGCCGCAGTGACGCCTCCAGCGCGTCCTCTTCCATGTCATTGCACATGGTCACCTCTGTCTCATCTTGCCAGACGCTGCAAAAAACAATGCCACCCGAGGGTGGCATTGGTCTTCAACCTGAAGGTCAGGCTGATTATGCGTAGACCGGGAAGCGGCGGCAGATGTCCAGCACCTTCTCGCGCACGGTCGCCAGCACTTCTTCGTTGTCGTGGCTGTCCAGCACGTCGCAGATCCAGTTGGCCAACTGGATGGACTCGGCTTCCTTGAAGCCGCGGCGGGTGATGGCCGGGGTGCCGATACGCACGCCGGAGGTCACGAACGGGGAACGCGGGTCGTTCGGTACGGAGTTCTTGTTGACGGTGATGTTGGCCTTGCCGAGGGCTGCGTCGGCATCTTTGCCGGTCAGCTCGCGACCGATCAGGTCAACCAGCATCAGATGGTTGTCGGTACCGCCGGAGACGATCTTGTAGCCGCGCTCGATAAAGGTCGCCGCCATGGCCTTGGCGTTCTTCACGACCTGGGCCTGGTAGGTCTTGAACTCGGGCTCCAGCGCTTCCTTGAAGGCCACAGCCTTGCCGGCGATGACGTGCATCAGCGGGCCGCCCTGACCACCCGGGAAGACGGCGGAGTTCAGCTTCTTGTACAGATCTTCGTCGTCGGCGGCGGAGAGGATCAGACCACCGCGCGGACCGGCCAGGGTCTTGTGAGTGGTGGAGGTGACCACGTGAGCATGGGGCACCGGGTTCGGGTAGACGCCGGCGGCAATCAGACCGGCCACGTGGGCCATGTCCACGAACAGGTAAGCACCGATCTTGTCGGCGATTTCGCGCATGCGGGCCCAGTCGACGATGCCGGAGTAGGCGGAGAAGCCGCCGATCATCATCTTCGGCTTGTGCTCAACGGCCAGGCGCTCCATCTCGTCGTAGTCGATCTTGCCGGACTCGTCGATGCCGTAGGGGATGATGTTGTACAGCTTGCCGGAGAAGTTGACGGGGGAGCCGTGGGTCAGGTGACCGCCGTGGGCCAGGTTCATGCCGAGCACGGTGTCGCCCGGTTGCAGCAGGGCCATGTAGACGGCGCTGTTGGCCTGGGAGCCGGAGTGCGGCTGCACGTTGGCGTAGGTGGCACCGAACAGCTCTTTGGCGCGCTCGATGGCCAGGGTTTCAACCACATCCACATACTCGCAACCGCCGTAGTAACGCTTGGCCGGGTAGCCTTCGGCGTACTTGTTGGTCAACTGGGAGCCCTGGGCTTCCATGACGCGGGGGCTGGTGTAGTTCTCGGACGCAATCAGCTCGATGTGCTCTTCCTGACGACGGGTCTCGTCTGTGATGGCCTGCCACAGCTCTGGATCATAGCCGGCGATGGTCATGTCACGTTTCAACATCCGTTTATCTCCTGAAAATCGTTTGCGCGATAGGTGAAGTGGGCCCGCGCATTGTAACGTGAGCTGGATCAAAGAGACAGTCCAACCACCCAAAAAATTGTTTATAAAATGTAAAATACGTCGCAAATTTCGAATCCCGCCCCCTGGCTTCGCTCATCCCCCCGGCCTCCCCACACCAGCAATCCGGCTCCAGCCATCGTCCCCGCTTCCCGGGCAAGGCGATGAAAACCAGAGCCAGATCATGGATATAGCATTTACTAACAGATAACATCTTTAGGCCATGGGACATCTGCACGAGCGGGTGTCGCTCCCTGCCATCCCGGAACACAAGGGGAAACGCCATGATGGATCATCTGATGCTGTTCGTGATTGTCGCGGTCTTCGCTCTCTTCTACTGGGTCTACTACACCGCCAGCCGCAAGGGTGCCTGCACCGCCAACTGGGAGACACTTCCCACCCGGGAGCAGTACCTGGCGGCCCATCCCGGCGCCGCCGACGGGGATCTCATTTTCTGCATCCATTGCGGTCATCATCAGCAGCGGGAGGTCGGCCTGGTGCACCAGATGGATTACCGCCGCCAGCACATCTGCCCCCGTTGCAAGCAGGTGCTCTATCGCGTCGAGGAGTAGGTCGGCCTCCTCGTCGCCCACGGTGATCCCGCGAATGCGACCCCCTCGCCTGGCGCTATCCGGCCAAAAGGCCCCATGAGTTTCCTTTATTTTTAAAGTCGTTAGAATCGGGGGCCATCAAGGCTCCCGATTGTCATCCACGGAGGAAAAATGCAGGAATTCATGGCGACCAGCGAACGCCGGGCCGAGCTTTACTGGTGGTTTTCCACCCTGTTTGCTGCCGAACTCAGTGATGCACAGATCGCTGAATACGACACCTATGACGTGCGCAGCTTCTTGAAGAGCCTCTCTACTCTCGACCCCATGCGCGAAGCCGTGGCCGAGCTCAACGACGCCATCGCCCGCCTGCTGGTGCGCCCCGAACGCCAGACGGCCCTGGCCGCCGACTTCGCCGGCCTGTTCCTGAGCGCTCCCGGACAGGGTGCCCTACCCTACGAATCCCTCTACCGGGGCGAAGGCAAGCAGCTGATGCAGGCCCCTATGACCGAGATGCAGGCACGCCTCGATCGCCTCGGCATCAACGTCAGCGACAAATACAATGAGCCTGCCGATCATCTGGCCATCGAGCTGGATCTGATGGGCAGCCTCATCATCCGCGCCGCCGAGTCGACCACCGCCGACCAGCGCGAGGCGTGGCTTGGCGAGCAGGAGTCCCTGCTGCACGGCCACCTGCTGGGCTGGTTCGAGCGCTTCGAGCAGGCCTGCCGGGCCGCCGACACGTTTGGCTTCTACGGTGCCAGTGCCCGCCTGCTGGGGGTGTTCCTCAAGATGGACGCCAACTACCTCTCCCTGGTCAAACCGGCACCGTCCGCCGACTGAGCCCGGCATGAAGACAGCCCTGCTTCTTATCGCATGCTGGCTGCTGGCCCTGATCCCGCTGGATCAGGGTCTCACTCCCCTCGTGACGCTGCTGTTCAACCCGGACCGCGCGCTCTACGGCACCGCCCAGCTCACCGGCTTTGCCGGCATCCTGCTGACCCTCTACCTCGCCAATCTCGGGGTGGAAGTGGTGCTGCGTCGCCGCTTCCAGATAGCGGGCATGCTGGCCCTGCTCGCCGCCTGGACAGATTTCATCAACAGCAGCGGCACCGAGAGCCACTGGCTGGTGCTCTACGCCATGGCATTGCCGTTTCATCTGGTGGGCTGGCTGGTATTTGTTCGCGGGATCCAGGCGTTTGGCCGCCAGAAAGGCTGACAGCTCGTTGATTTCACACCCTTCTCACACTTTCTTTCTCTCCTGACACTTCCTGCCATACTGACACAGTCGTCCAAATGACAAAGCAATCAATTCAGGAGCCTCCATGGAAAAAGTGCTGCCCGAATCGGTTCCGACACGGCATTTGTCAGGCCCGCTCTCTCCCTACGAGTTGCAACAGCTGTTCGCCCAGGCGCCCGTCGGGATTGGGGTCTTCGATCACGAATTCAGGTGTCGCGACGTCAACGGACGCTTTGCCGAACTGACCGGCCTCGCGCGGGCAGAGCACCCGGGCAAGACGCTGTTCGACATTGTCCCTGCCCAGACTCCCCAGCTGCTCCCGCTGTTTCAGCAACTGCGACAAGGTCCCCCCCGATGCACATTTGAGGTGGAGACAGTCGGTCTCTCCCGCGCGGCCTCCCCCGCACGCTGGCAAGTGAGCGTCAGCTCCGTGCTGGATGAGGAGGGCACCTTCAGCGGCATCTTCCTCGTGATGAGGGAGTCCGTACAGACAGGCCCCCACCTCGACGCACCCGCGTCCCCCGGCCTCCAGGAGATGGCCCACCGCCATGCACTGCGCCTCTATCAGGCCGAAGCCCGCTTGCAGCACCTCTCCTATTACGATCCCCTCACCGATCTCGGCAATCGCCATCTGCTGCAAGAGCGCCTCACCCTGGAGATAGAGACGGCCAGGGTGAACCACCACGTCCTGGCGCTGCTGTTCATCGATCTCGACGGCTTCAAGCTCATCAACGACAACCTGGGGCACAGTGCCGGCGATCTGCTGCTCAAGCTGTCGGCAGACCGCATTCGCCACTGTCTGCGCCCCGGAGACATCGCCATCCGGCTGGGGGCAGACGAATTTCTGGTGTTGCTGCCCGCCATCAGGGAGACCCAGGATCTGCTGGGTCTCATCGAGGGGTTGCAACGCAGGCTGCACGATCCCGCCGACATCGGCCAGGAGCGGGTGAGGCTCTCCGCCAGCATCGGCGTCTCCCTCTATCCGGAGCATGGCCAGACCCCGGACAGCCTCATCAGCGCGGCGGACAACGCCATGCATGAAGCCAAGCGCCGTGGCCGCAACGGCTATCTGTTCCACTCCCCCGACATGACGGCACAGACCAGGGAGCGGATGCTGCTGGAGCAGGGACTGCTCAAGGCCATTGAGCAGCAACAGTTTCGCCTGCTCTACCAACCCATGACGGATCTGGCGGATGGTCATCTCAGCGGCCTGGAGGCCCTGATCCGCTGGCAGCATCCCAGCCTTGGCATGATATCCCCGGACCGTTTCATTCCGGTGGCAGAGGAGTGCGGTCTCATCGAACCACTGGGCGAATGGGTGATGCGCACCGCCTGCCGGCAAGGGCAGCAGTGGCTGGCCGAAGGGCTCGCCGTGCCCCGGCTATCGGTCAATGTGTCGGTCAGGGAGATGCGTTCCCACGACTACGTGGAGCGGGTGACAGCCATTCTGGCCGAGACCGGTTTTCCTGCCGAACGGCTGGAGATCGAGGTGACCGAGAGCATCATCCAGAGCGTGGATCACAGTCTGCGGCTCTTCACCCGTCTCAAGGCGCTGGGGGTGCAGATCGCCATCGACGACTTCGGCACCGGTTTCTCCTCCCTGAGCCTGCTCAGGAGCCTGCCCATCGATCGCATCAAGATAGACAGAGCCTTCGTCCAGGCGTTGCCCGACGACAAGCACAGCCGCGAGCTGTGCCGTACCATAGTCCAGCTGGCCAGCTCCCTCGGCATGGCCGTCACGGCGGAAGGGATAGAAACCCAGCCCCAGCGCCAGTTCCTGCAATCCCTGCGTTGCGAGGAGGGACAGGGCTACCTGTTCAGCCATCCCCTGCCAGAACCCAGCCTGCCTCCCCTGCTCCCCGTCCGCCATTGAGCCTTGGCCGCGCCACCACGCAAGCAAAGAAGGGAGCCCATGGCTCCCTTCTGCTTCATCATCATGGCTTCCCACCCGCTATCTTCGTCGCTATCCAAAAGTCTAATTGCCCTCGGGAACCAAAGGTATAAGTTGTTACTCAATCATTAAGAAAATGTATTCACAGGAGTGAGAGATGAGCGAGAGCAAGGTCTACCCGGTCAAGGCCCACATCGGCAACGGCGCCCTGCTGGACAAGGAAGGTTATGAAGCCATGTATCAGGCGTCGGTGCAGGATCCGGACGCCTTCTGGGGGGAGCAGGGCAAGATCCTCGACTGGATGACCCCCTACACCCGCGTCAAGAACACCTCCTACGATCCGGGCCACGTCTCCATCAAGTGGTATGAGGATGGTCTGCTCAACGTCTCGGCCAACTGCCTGGATCGTCATCTGAGCGAGCGCGGCGACAAGGTCGCCATCATCTGGGAAGGGGACAACCCGGCTGAAGATCGCAAGATCACCTATCGCGAACTGCACGCCGAAGTGTGCAAGTTTGCCAACGTGCTCAAAGCCCAGGGGGTCAAGCGTGGCCACATGGTCTGCCTTTATATGCCCATGGTGCCGGAGGCGGCCATCGCCATGCTGGCCTGTACCCGCATCGGGGCCGTGCACAGCATCGTCTTCGGCGGCTTCTCGCCGGAGGCGCTCTCGGGCCGCATCATCGACTCCGGCGCCTCCGTCGTCATCACCGCCGATGAAGGGTTGCGAGGCGGTCGCCCCATCCCCCTCAAGAAGAACGTGGATGAGGCCCTTACCCACCCGGATACCAAGGTCAGCAAGGTGATCGTCCTCAAGCGCACCGGTGGCAACGTGGCCTGGCACGAGCACAGAGACATCTGGTGGCATGATGCGGTCAACGCCGCCAGCCCGGATTGTCCGCCCGAAGCCATGGGCGCCGAAGATCCCCTGTTCGTGCTCTACACCTCCGGCTCCACCGGCAAACCCAAGGGTGTGCTGCACACCACGGGCGGCTATCTGGTCTATGCCGCCCTCACCTTCAAATACGTGTTCGATTACCACGAAGAGGACATCTACTGGTGTACCGCCGACGTGGGCTGGGTCACCGGTCACTCCTATCTGGTCTACGGGCCACTGGCCAACGGCGCCACCACCGTCATGTTCGAAGGGGTGCCCAATTACCCGGCCACCAACCGCATGAGTCAGGTGGTGGACAAACACCAGGTCACCATCCTCTATACCGCCCCCACCGCCATTCGCGCACTGATGGCCAAGGGCAAGGAGGCTGTCGAAGGCACTTCCCGCACCAGCCTGCGCATCATGGGGTCGGTGGGTGAACCCATCAACCCGGAAGCCTGGGAGTGGTACTACCGCACCATCGGCGACGAGCGCTGCCCCATCGTCGACACCTGGTGGCAGACCGAGACCGGCGGCATCCTCATCACTCCGCTGCCCGGCGTCACCGCCCTCAAGCCCGGCTCGGCCACTCGTCCCTTCTTCGGAGTACAGCCTGCTCTGGTGGACAACCTGGGTGAGCCGCTGGAAGGCGCCACCGAGGGCAACCTGGTGATCACCGACTCCTGGCCCGGCCAGATGCGTACCGTGTTCGGCGATCACGAGCGCTTCGAGCAGACCTACTTCTCCACCTTCCCGGGTCGCTACTTCACCGGCGACGGTGCCCGTCGCGACGAGGACGGCTACTACTGGATCACCGGCCGGGTGGATGATGTACTCAACGTCTCCGGCCACCGCATGGGTACCGCCGAAATCGAGTCCGCTCTGGTGGCCCATCCGAAGATCGCCGAAGCGGCGGTGGTGGGCGTTCCCCACGAGATCAAGGGACAGGGCATCTACGCCTATGTCACCCTGATCGCCGGGGAAGAGCCGAGCCGCGAGCTGCACAAGGAAGTGAAGGAGTGGGTGCGCAAGGAGATTGGCGCCATCGCGACCCCGGACGTGATCCACTGGGCCGAGGGGCTGCCCAAGACCCGATCCGGCAAGATCATGCGGCGTATCTTGCGCAAGATCGCCACCGGCGAAACCGACAGCCTGGGGGATATCTC
Source organism: Aeromonas sp. FDAARGOS 1418 (assembly GCF_019048585.1). Taxonomy (NCBI): domain Bacteria; kingdom Pseudomonadati; phylum Pseudomonadota; class Gammaproteobacteria; order Aeromonadales; family Aeromonadaceae; genus Aeromonas; species Aeromonas sp. FDAARGOS 1418. The sequence goes on from NZ_CP077387.1 coordinate 4,272,033, forward strand.
CACCCTGGCGGATCCGGGGGTCGTGGACAAGCTGATCCGCGAGAAGTCGGAAGCGGCGTGAGTCTCTTCCCCACGTCAACAGAGCCGGCCACGTGCCGGCTTTGTTGTCTTCGGGATCCGGACAGGGCAGAGTTCGGTGGCAGGCCGGGCTTGCGGGAAAAAAAAGGCCAATAAATAGCCAGATGTAGAGATTAGACCAGTAAAATGCTGCTAATTTTCACGAAATCAATATAATTGCGAAATCTGTGTGTCAGGGCACACCGATTTGTGCAAAAATTGGCTAGATTTTTGGTAGTCCAAAGATAGCTGATAGATAGCAGCATAATCATCGAGGATGTACTCAATATGTCGCAACATCACCGAATCCTCCTGCTTAACGGCCCCAATCTGAATCTGCTGGGCAAGCGGGAACCGGGAATCTACGGCAGCAAGACGCTCGATGAGATCGTCGCCGATCTGACGCGCAGCGCCAGCGAACTCGGTGTCACCCTGGAACATCTGCAATCCAATGCCGAGCACGAGCTGATCGGCCGCATCCATCAGGCCATGGGCCAGGTGGATTTCATCATCATCAATCCCGCCGCCTTCACCCATACCAGCGTTGCCCTGCGCGATGCCCTGCTGGGTGTGGCCATCCCCTTTATCGAGGTTCACCTGTCAAACGTTCATGCCAGGGAGCCCTTCCGTCATCACTCCTATCTGTCTGATGTCGCCAAGGGGGTGATCTGCGGGTTGGGTGCCGATGGTTACCAATTCGCTTTAACCGCGGCCGTGCATCAGTTGCGCGCGGCTTGATAATCACTGATCAGATAAAGAAGAAAGAGAATGCTAATGGATATCCGCAAAATCAAGAAGCTGATTGAACTGGTTGAAGAGTCCGGCATCGCCGAGCTGGAAATCTCCGAAGGGGAAGAGTCCGTTCGCATCAGCCGTAATTTCTCCGGCCAGGTTAGCGTTGCCCCGCAGATGATCATGCCCCAGGCCGCGGCTCAGGTTGCCGCACCGGTTGCCGCTGCTCCGGCAGCCGCCGCTGCACCTGCTGCCGATGCCGCCCCGAGCGGTCATCTGATGCGCTCCCCCATGGTGGGCTCCTTCTACCGCTCCTCCAGCCCGGAAGCCAAGCCGTTCGTGGAAGTCGGTCAGCACGTCAATGTCGGCGACACCCTGTGCATCGTCGAAGCCATGAAAATGATGAACCAAATCGAGTCTGACAAGGTCGGCGTGATCAAAGCAATCCTGGTTGAAAATGGTCAGGCCGTCGAGTTTGACGAGCCGCTGTTCATCATCGAATAAGGGAAAATGCCACCCATGTTGGACAAAGTAGTCATCGCCAACCGCGGTGAAATTGCCCTGCGGATCCTGCGCGCCTGCAAAGAGCTCGGGATCAAGACAGTGGCCGTTCACTCCACTGCCGATCGGGAGCTCAAGCATGTGCTCCTGGCGGACGAAACCATCTGCATCGGCAAGCCTGCCAGCGGTGAGTCCTACCTAAATGTGCCGGCCATCATCGCCGCCGCCGAGGTGACCGGTGCCGTCGCCATCCACCCGGGCTACGGCTTCCTCTCCGAGAATGCCGACTTCGCCGAAGTGGTCGAGAAATCCGGCTTCATCTTCATCGGCCCGCGCGCCGAGACCATTCGCCTGATGGGTGACAAGGTCTCCGCCATCGAGGCGATGAAGAAGGCGGGCGTGCCCTGCGTACCCGGCTCCGACGGCCCGGTGGACAACGATGCCAAGCGCAACGCCGCCATCGCCAAGCGGATCGGGTATCCGGTGATCATCAAGGCCGCCGGTGGCGGTGGTGGTCGCGGCATGCGCGTGGTGCGCAACGAGGCCGAACTGGCCTCCGCCATCGCGCTGACCAAATCCGAAGCGGGCCAGTTCTTCAAGAACGACATGGTCTACATGGAGAAGTACCTGGAGAACCCGCGCCACATCGAGATCCAGGTGCTGGCTGACGGTCAGGGTACCGCCCTCTATCTGGGTGAGCGGGACTGCTCCATGCAGCGCCGTCACCAGAAGGTCGTGGAAGAGGCGCCGGCCCCCGGCATCACCGACGAGATGCGCAAGTTCATCGGTGAGCGCTGTGTGCGCGCCTGTCTCGAGATCGGCTACCGCGGTGCGGGTACCTTCGAGTTCCTGTACGAGAACGGCGAGTTCTATTTCATCGAGATGAACACCCGTATCCAGGTGGAGCATCCGGTCACCGAGATGGTCACCGGCGTCGACCTCATCAAGGAGCAGCTGCGCATTGCCGCCGGTCAGCCCCTGTCGATCACCCAGCAGGACATCCGCATCCGTGGCCACGCCATCGAGTGCCGGATCAATGCCGAAGATCCGGCCACCTTCCTGCCCTCTCCCGGTCTCATCCAGCGCTTCCACGCGCCGGGCGGCCTGGGCGTGCGCTGGGAATCCCACATCTATGCGGGTTACAAGGTCCCCCCCTACTACGACTCCATGATCGGCAAGCTGATCTGCTACGGGGAGAACCGCGACGTGGCCATCGCCCGCATGCGCCACTCCCTCGACGAGCTGGTAGTGGAAGGGATCAAGACCAACATCGCCCTGCAAAAAGAGATCATGAAGGACGAAAACTTCCAGCACGGTGGCACCAACATCCACTACCTGCACAAGAAGTTGGGTCTGTAATGGCTTGAGGCCCGACCCATTGAGCACGGTGGCAGCACAGAACAGCCACCACCTGCACAAGAAGTCGGGTCTGTAATGGCTTGAGGCCCGACCCATTGAGCAATGGTGGCCGCATGAGCAGCCACTCCCAGCACAAGAAGTCGGGTCTGCAAAGACCCCTTTCATCGGGATATTGCGCGATCCACCCGGATCGCCAACGTAAAAAAGGGCCATGGCGACATGGCCCTTTTTTGTTATTCTTGCGCCCCGCTCACTCGTCGGAGGCCACAGTGAACCGTTTCGCACTCGCCCGTCGGGAAGCAGCCTTCTGCCTGCTGCTGACCCTGCTCTACTTTGTCGCCTGGTATGGCTCGGCTTATTTCATACCCGAGGATCTCGAGCTGTGGGACCTGCCCCTCTGGTTCCTGCTCAGTTGCATCCTGATGCCCCTGCTGTTCATCGGCCTCTGCGCCCTCATGGTGGATCGCCTGTTCGTCGATATTCCCCTGGATAGCGAGGTACCACCCCATGAATCTTGAGCTGATGCTGCCGCTCTGCATCTATCTTGTGCTGGTACTGGGGGTCGGTTTCTGGGCCAGTCGCCACCGGACCGGCGGCAACTTCATGCAGGAGTACTTCATCGGCAACCGCAGCATGGGGGGGCTGGTGCTGGCCATGACCCTGGTGGCCACTTATACCTCTGCATCGTCCTTCATCGGCGGGCCGGGGGCCGCCTACAAGGTCGGCCTCGGCTGGGTGCTACTGGCGATGATCCAGCTGCCCACTGTCTGGCTCACCCTGGGGGTGCTTGGCAAGAAGTTCGCCATCATCGCCCGCCGGGTCAATGCGGTGACCATCAACGACATGCTGTGGGCCCGCTACCAGAGCAGGGCGGTGGTCGTGCTGGGTTCAGTCACCATCATCCTCGCCTTCATCGCCACCATGGTGGTGCAGTTCATCGGCGGCGCCCGCCTCCTGGAAACGGCGACCGGCCTCAGCTATCAGCAGGGGCTCTTCCTGTTTGCCAGTTGCGTGCTGCTCTACACGGTGATCGGCGGCTTTCGCGCCGTGGTGATGACGGATGCCCTGCAGGGCATTGTGATGCTCATCGGCACTGGCGCCCTGCTGGCGGGCATCCTCATCGCCGGTGGCGGGTTGCCGAATCTTGTCCACCAGCTCAAGGAGATAGATCCCAAGCTGGTGAGCCCCCAGGGGGCCGGCGACATGCTGACCCAGCCCTTCATGCTGAGCTTCTGGGTGCTGGTCTGCATCGGGGTGGTGGGCTTGCCCCACTCGGCGCTGCGCTGCTTTGGCTACCGGGACAGCAAGGCGCTGCACCGGGGCATCCTCATCGGCACCATCGTCTGCGCCCTGCTGATGTTCGGCATGCACCTGGCCGGGGCACTGGGCCGCGCCATCCTGCCCGGCATGGACAGCCCTGACAAGATCATGCCCTCCCTGATGATGGAGGTGCTCCCCCCCTGGCTGGCCGGGGTCTTCCTGGCGGCCCCCATGGCGGCCATCATGTCCACTATCGACTCCCAGCTGATCCAGGCCTCCGCCACCCTGGTGAAAGATCTCTACCTCAATTACCTCAATCCCAGGCAGGAGAAGCTGGAGGTCCGGGTGCCGCGCCTCTCCCTGCTCTGCACCCTGATCCTGGGTACCCTGGTACTGCTGGCGGCGCTCCAGCCCCCCGAGATGATCATCTGGCTCAACCTGCTCGCCTTCGGCGGCCTGCAGGCGGTCTTCCTCTGGCCCCTGGTGCTCGGCCTCTACTGGTCCAGGGCCAACGGCCCGGGAGCCCTGGCCAGCATGGTCTGCGGCATCCTCTGTTACGGCACCTTGAGCCAGTGGGGGATCAAGCTGGCCGGTCTGCACGCCATCGTCCCGAGCCTGGCCCTTGGCCTGGCGGCCTTTGTCCTGGTCAGCCTGCTCACTCCTGCCCCGGATCAGCGTGTCCGTCGATTGTTTGATCAAAATTAAGAAAAGGATCAATAAAGGAAGGCTCGCCTATTCCCAAATGGGGGCTCACGGGTAAAATGTGCGCCACGTCACAAATACCGTGCCCCCATGCCAGTCCAGAACGCCAGAAAGATCCTGACCCAGTCCCTGCAGCGCCTCGGCTATGCCCTGTTGCTGCCCGTCTCCATCCTGCCCCTGGCCGCCCTGCTCCACCGGCTCGGCCAACCGGACGTGCTGGATCTCGCCGTGCTCTCCCTCGCCGGTCGCGCCCTCTTCAGCCAGATGCCGCTCATCTATGCGGTGGCCATCGCCTTCGGGTTGAGTCGCCAGGGGCAAGGAGCCCAGGCGCTCGCCGGTGCGGTCAACTTCCTGCTGCTGAGCTCGGCGCTGGGCACCCTGGTGCCCGGGCTGCATGCGGACATGATCTGCGGCCTGCTGGCCGGGCTCGTCACCGCCATGGTCTGCTCCCGGGCCCGCACTCTGCGGCTGCCGGGCTGGTTGCGCCCCCTGCAGGAAGATCTGCCGGGCATGTTGCTCTCGGCGCTGGCCTGCCTGCTGCTGGTGCTCCCCCTCTCCATCCTCTGGCCGCTGCTGGAACAGGGGCTCACCCTGCTCGCCTCCGATCTGCTCACCACGCCCTTTGGCGCCTTCTGCTACGGCGTGCTGAACCGACTGCTGATCCCCCTCGGCCTGCACCAGGTGCTGGGCAGCCTCATCGGGCTCGGGGAGAGCAATCTGCAAGCCCTCTCGACCGCCCAGCCGCTTCATGAAGGCTATGTGGCCGGGCTCTATCCGGTCATCATGTTCGGCCTGCCCGGTGCCTGTTTTGCCATCTGGATCCATCGCCAGCGGATGCAGCAACTGCCCCAGGGGGGGCTGCTGCTCACCCTGGCGCTCACCTCGGCACTGGTGGGCATCACGGAGCCCATCGAGTTCCTGTTTGCCTTCACCGCACCCTGGCTGTTTCTGGCCCATGCCCTGCTGACCGGGCTGTCGCTGGCCATCTGCAGCGGGCTCGACATCCAGGTGGGCAGCTACTTTTCCGCCGGATTGCTGGATCTGGTGCTGAGCTACCACGCCGGTCTGCACAGCTTCTGGCTCATCCCCCTGGGCATCCTCTTCTTCGTCGTCTATGCCCTGCTCTTCTCCCGGCTGCTGGAATACGCTCCCCTCAGTCTGCCGGGCAAGCCCATCGCCGAGGATCTCTCCCGGCTCGCGACCGTGGCCCCCACCGATCCCCAGATGCTGGCTATCCAGTACCTCAAGATGCTGGGGGGCATGGACAACCTGCAGGCCATGAGCGTCTGCCTGACCCGCCTCAGCCTGCGGGTTCGCGACATGGCCCTGGTGGATCAATCCTGCCTGGCCAGACTGGGCTGCCTCTCCTGGGTCGTGCTCAACGAACATCAGCTGGTGCTGGTGCTCGGCCCCCATGCCGGCCTCATCGAAGGGCAGATCCGCATGCTGGCGGAACGCCAGTCGGTCCCGCTCGGTCTCGAACCGGCTCAGGCTCCCCTTGGCCAGCACCAGTGATCAGGCGAAGGGAAGACGTTCGGCCACGAAGTCCATCAGGCTGCGAAGGGCGGGGGCCAGGTGTTCCCGGCTCGGGTAGATGAGATAGAAGGGGTTCACCGGGACCAGGAGATCCGGCAGCACCTTGAGCAGTCGCCCCGCCGCCAGATCGTCGCCGCAGACATGGGCCGGCAGCAGGGCAATCCCCCCGTCATGGAGTGCCAGCTCCCGCAGCGCCAACAGGCTGTTGCTCTGGCAGGCCCCGCGAGGGCGCCAGCCCCCCTCCTGCAATGGCCACACCGGCAAGGAGCCATGTACCAGGCAGGCGTGTCCGGCCAGCTCCGAGAGTTGGAGCGGCGTCCCGTTGGCCGCCAGGTAACCGGGAGATGCCACCAGATGGCGCGCCACCTGGCCGATGCGCCGGCAGATGAGGCTGGAATCTTTCAGCGGCGCCGCCCGCAGCGCCAGATCGTAACCTTCCCCCACCAGATCCAGCTGTTCATCGCAAAGGGTCAGCTCCAGCACCACCTCGGGGTAGAGGGCGCGAAATTCGGCCAGTATCCGACCAAGCAGCAAGGTTCCCGTGGCTTCGGGAGCAGTGATCCGCACCCGCCCTCCAGGAGCCGCGCGCAACCGCGCCATCGCCAGATTGGCGCTGCGCGCCAGTGCCAGCAGCTCCTGACAATGGGCCACATAGACCTCCCCCTGGGGCGTCAGGCTGAGCCTGCGGGTGGTGCGTTGCAGCAACCTCACCCCGAGCCGGGATTCGAGGCGCGAGATCTTCTGGCTCACCGAGGACTTGGGCATGCCGAGCACCTCGGCCGCCCCGGTGAAGCTCCCCTGCTCCACCACGGTGGCGAACAGCCCCATCAACTCCAGTTCGACATTGTTCATATATTCAAACAGTCTTTACCAATTACCCATCTTAATCTTGATAATCATCCAGACTAGAGTGAGTGGCAATCCCGAACACTGCTATTTGAAAGGAAAAGCCATGAAAGCCATCGCCCTGACTCACTATCTGCCAAGCAACCACCCCCACTGCTTCATCGAGAGCGATCTGCCCGATCCGACACCGGGCCCGCGGGATCTGCTGGTACGGGTCAACGCCACCTCCATCAATCCGGTCGACACCAAGGTACGCGCCCCCAAGGACAAGGTCGAAAACAGCCCCCGCGTGCTGGGCTGGGACGCCGTGGGCGAAGTGATCGCCGTCGGTAGCGACGTCACCCTGTTCAAGGCCGGTGACAGGGTCTGGTATGCCGGCGACATCAGCCGCCCGGGCAGCAACAGCGCCCTGCAACTGGTGGATGAGCGCATTGCCGCCATCGCCCCAGTCACCCTGACCGATCTGGAAGCCGCCGCCCTGCCGCTCACCGCCATCACCGCCTGGGAAACCCTGTTCGAGCGCATGAGCCTTACCCGAGAAAGCACCGGGCGACTGCTGATCATCGGGGGCGCCGGCGGGGTCGGTTCCATCGCCATCCAGCTCGCCCGCCAGCTCACCGGCATGGAGGTGATCGCCACCGCGTCGCGCCCAGAAACCCGGGAATGGTGCCTGGACATGGGAGCCCACCAGGTGGTGAGCCATCACCATCTGCAGGCGGAGCTCAAGGCACTCGGCATCAGCGAGGTGGATGCCATCTTCTGCACCAACGCCACCGAGCAGCACTGGAACACCATGGCCAGCCTCATCCGTCCGTTTGGTCACATCTGCACCATCGCCGAGTCCAGTGAACCCTGGGATCTGGGTCTGCTCAAACCAAAGAGCGTCACCTTCAGCCAGGAGTTCATGTTTACCCGCTCCCTGTTCCAGACCCCGGACATGATCGAGCAGCACAACCTGCTCGGCCGGGTCGCGGCCCTGATCGATGAAGGGGTGCTCAAGACCACCCTCAGCAAGGTGGTGCCCGAACTGACGCCCCTCACCCTGGCCCGGGCTCATGCCGAGCTGGAAGCGGGTCGCATGGTGGGCAAGCTGGTGATCGACATGAGCGGCTTCCATCGCTGAGGCACAGCCCAAGCGGGCCTTACCGTCCAGCCTATTCCCTTGTAGGTAAATAAATGCACCATCATGGGGTGAAATCACCAGTGACAAGCCCCAAGAGTGCACAGCCCCGCAGGTGACCTTTGTCCCTGACGGGGCATCTCCCCCGAAAAAACCATAAAAAAGAGGCCATCCCGTCGGGATGGCCCTAAAAACCTGAACGTTGGGGTAACAATCACACACATATCCTTATGCAGGACATCTGTAACTTTGCAGATAGCGTGCCAATCTCTGCTTTTCCCTCCCAATTAACCGCTTTTCAGCGCACCGGCATAAAAAAAGCCACCCGAAGGTGGCTGAAAAAAGATGACGGAACTTCATAGAGCAAAGCATTCAGCGGGAACAAGTTGCTTCCCGTCACCCATGAAGGAATACATTAACCGTGCCAACTTGGCAGAGTTACCTCCCTTCCCCATGAGGCCATGGTCAAACCACGACAGCACGGGCCCATGATGATAGAATCCCGCGGTTTCACATTTATGAAGAGCCGACGCCATGCCCTGGATACAAATTCGAATCAACGCCACTGCCAAGACCGCAGACAAGGTGAGCAACATGCTGCTGGGGCGTGGGGCCCAGGCGGTGACCTTTATGGATGCCAAGGATGTGCCCGTCTATGAGCCCATGCCCGGTGAAACCCCGCTCTGGGGCGAGACCGAAGTAATGGGACTGTTCGACGCCGAAACCGATCCGGCTCCCACCATCGCCTTCTTCCAGCAGATCTTCGGTGAAGACGTGGGCTACAAGGTGGAGCTGCTGGAAGACAAGGACTGGGTGCGCGAGTGGATGGATCACTTCCACCCCATGCAGTTCGGCGAGCGGCTCTGGATCTGCCCGAGCTGGCGCGACGTGCCGAACCCCGATGCGGTCAACGTCATGCTGGACCCGGGCCTGGCCTTTGGCACCGGTACCCACCCCACCACGGCACTCTGCCTGCAGTGGCTGGACGGGCTGGATCTGGCCGGCAAAACCGTGGTCGACTTTGGTTGCGGCTCAGGCATCCTCGGCATCGCCGCCCTGAAACTGGGGGCCGCCCGGGTCATCGGCATCGACATCGATCCTCAGGCCATCCAGGCCAGCCGTGACAACGCCGAGCGAAATGGCGTTGCCGACCAGATCGAACTCTACCTGCCGGCGGATCAGCCTCAAGACGTCGAAGCGGACGTGGTGGTCGCCAACATCCTGGCCGGCCCGCTGCGGGAACTGGCGCCGCTTATCGCCGGCCACGGCAAGGCGGGCAGCCTGATGGCCCTCTCCGGCGTGCTGGAAAGCCAGGCGCCAGAGCTGGAGACCATCTATGGCCAGTGGTTCGAGATGGACCCGACCGCCGTGAAAGAGGAGTGGTGCCGCCTCTCCGGCCGCAAACTGGGCTGATAAACAACAAGCCACGGCAGTTGCCAACCCATCAGCCGCACACTCGGCTGATAAACAACAAGCCACGGCAGTTGCCAACCCATCAGCCGCACACTCGGCTGATAAACAACAAGCCACGGCAGTTGCCAACCCATCGGCCGTAAACTCGGCTGATAAGCAACAAGCCACGGCAGTTGCCAACCCATCAGCCGCAAACTCGGCTGATAAACAACAAGCCACGGTGGCTGCCAACCCATCAGCCGCACACTCGGCTGATAAACAACAAGCCACGGCAGTTGCCAACCCATCAGCCGCACACTCGGCTGACAAGCAACAGGCCACAGCGGCAACACTTAGGTCGCTGAACGACAAGGGCACCCCAGGGTGCCCTTGTCGTTTCCGGACGCCCATTCTCCTTCTGCCCACTCTGGGGAGAGCCTCACGCTTCTCTGCCCCCCGATGGCTTATCCTCTCTTCCTCCACCCCATCGAGGCCCAGTCATGACCGAATACGAGAAGATGATCGCCAGCCAGCCCTACAACTGCATGGCGCCAGAGCTGGATCTGTTGCGCCGGGAGACGGCCCGCCTGTACCGCCGCTTCAATCGCAGCGACGAGGAGGATGAACAGCTGGCGCTGCTGCAGCAGATCGTCGGCGAGCTGGCACAGGGTGCCTTCATCTGCCCGCCCCTCTACTGCACCTATGGCCGCCACATCCACCTTGGCAAGGGTAGCTACATCAACATGGGGGCCACCCTGCTGGACAATGCCCCCATTCACATCGGTGCCGAGGTGATGATTGGGCCGAACGTGCAGATCTACACCGCCGCCCATGCGCTGGACGCCGATGAGCGTATTCAGGGGGTTGAGACGGCGCTGCCGGTCACCATCGAAGACAGGGTCTGGATTGGCGGCGGCGCCATCCTGCTTCCCGGCGTCACCATAGGGCGGGAAGCTGTCGTGGGTGCGGGCTCGGTCGTGACCAGAGATGTACCGGCCGGTGCCAGGGTGGCAGGCAACCCGGCACGGCTGCTGCCAGTCAAAAGTTGAGCGGAAGGCCCGAGGCTCGCTCAGGCGCTTTCCAGCAAGCGGTCGATACAGTGCACCACCTGCATGCTGGCGTTTTCCATGGTCTTGAGCTGCTCGACCATCCCTTTGATATCGCCCTGCTCGCGCGCGTGCAGGGCGGCCTTGCCGCTCTCGTGGACCCGCTTGTGGGGCCCGTCCAGTTCACGAAAGCCCGGCTTGTGGGCGAAGAGCTCGGCACCCTGCCCCTCTAAATACCATTTGCCCAGCCTACACTGAGCGTGGTCGCTCACCGGCTCGTGAAAATGCTGCTGATCGATGAGCCGATAGATGGTGTTCTTCCAGACGGCGTGATCCAGCTTGGTGGTATTGAGGAAGGAGGTGGAGGCCGCACTGTGGATCACCTGCTGCATCCGGCCTGATTGTGCCAGCACCTGGGTCACCACCACATCGATCTGGGAGGAGGAGGTCGCCACCTCGGCGGCACTGGCCTGGTTGTCATCGATGATGGACTTGATCTCCTGCGCCTGTGCCACTATCTGCCTGACCAGCACCTCGATCTGGCTGCTGGCTTCATGAGCCTTGCTCGCCAGCTGACGCACCTCATCGGCGACCACGGCGAATCCTCGACCAGCTTCACCGGCCCTGGCCGCCTCGATGGCCGCATTGAGTGCCAGCAGGTTGGTCTGATCCGAAATGCCCTGGATGGCGGTCACGAACTGGTTGATGGCGGATGTGCTGGCATCGAGCTGATGGACGGCTGCGAGGCTGCGAGCCGCCTCATCCGTGATGGCATGGGCACGATTGGAAAGACGGGTGATGGCGCCCCGGGTCTGGGCAAAGAGCTGATCCAGCTCGCAGAGCGCTCCCTTTTCCGCCATCAGGTGCTCGGCACTGCCAGCCAGCGCTTCCCGCACGCTCTGCAGCATCTCGCCTCCCTGGTTCTGGCAGGAGATCACCTGATTGAAGAGATCGCCACGCTCCCGGCTGGTGCGCTGCATGTGCTCGTATTCACCGATGGTGGCACGCAATTCGGCCAGCTCGCTCTGGTGCTGCTGCTCTTTGAGAAGCATCGCCTCCCTGAGCTGTTGATTCTCTTTTTCAAGCTTGCGGTTGAACCACATATGGCCTCCGGATGGCAAAGGTGCGGGCAGTCGACGTCAAAGGGAAGCCTCTGGCTCTCTTGTCTCTGCCGATGCTGGCGGATCCCGGGCCGGATTTCACCTGCAAATGCAGGATATTTGACCCTGATCCTGATTCCAATCGAGGCCACATCAATGACTGTGCAAAAGATCGCCGAAAAGAGGCCGGGTGAGGTAGAGAAGAGGCAGAGGAGAAAGAACGCTGACGTGCCGATCCCGCAAAAAATGAAGCCCAATGTCATCAAGACGTTGGGCTCTAAAAAGGTGCTACGGAATTGCGACTCTCATCGCAGAAAATTAGAAGGGGTCACCTTCTAAACTGGCAGTGGGATAATAACGTGGCGCAAACGTTTTACATAGCGTAATAAACCAGGAGTGAGAAGAATCTCTCACAATTCAAAAAATGTCCGGCCAACCCCCTTCTCCCCTCTTGGCAAGTGCGCATTTATCAGTACAGCCTGAGGGCTTTGTCAGAAAACAAAAAAGCCCTGAATAATCAGGGCTTTTGGCGTTCTGTGCTTCAGAAGCTGCGCACGAAGTCCTGAATGGGCAACTCGCGCAGCTTTCGGGCCTCCAGCATGGGGGTGCCAAGGTAGAGGAAGCCCACCAGTTGATCCTCCGGTGCCAGCCCCAGTGCACCATGGATCTGCTCGTCGAAGATGAACCAGCCGGAGCGCCAGATGCCGTTGAAGCCCTGGGCCTGGGCCGCCATCTGCATCGCCATCAGGGCACAACCGGCAGAGAGCTCCTGCTCCAGTTTCGGTACCTTGGGGTGCGCCTGATAACGGGTCGCCACCGCGATCACCAGGGGAGCACGCAGTGGCGCGGCGCGGCACTTCTCGACACTGTCCGCATCCTCGCCACGGGCATGGGCGGCATCGGCCAGCAATGTCCCCAGACGCTCACGCCCCTCCCCTTCAAACAGGATGAACTGCCAGGGGGTCAGAGTGCCGTGATCCGGCGCCCGCAGCCCGGCCTTGAGGATATTGTCGAGCACTTCGCCACTCGGGGCAGGCTCGGCCAGACGACCACAGGAGTGGCGATTGAGTAACAGATGGAGGGCATCCATGGGGCAGTTCCTTGTCAAAGGCGATGATGGCGCTACCTTAGCACAGCACCGGATGAAGAAAACCCCTGAGGTTCAGGGGTTTGTCAGGATACGAAAGGGCCGGGAGGCTAGATGACGGCAGCCAGCTCCGCCCCTTGCCGGATGGCGCGTTTGGCATCCAGCTCGGCGGCCACGTCGGCACCGCCGATGATGTGCACAGGCTTGCCAGCGGCCTGCAGACCGGCCTGCAACTCCTTGAGGGGCTCCTGTCCGGCACAGATGATCACCTGATCCACCGGCAGGCACTGCTGCTGGTCGCCCACCTGGATGTGAAGCCCGGCATCGTCGATACGCAGGTACTGGACGCCGGAGAGCATCTGCACCTTGCGATTCTTGAGCACGGTGCGATGGATCCAGCCGGTGGTCTTGCCAAGGCCGTCGCCCACCTTGCTCTCCTTGCGCTGGAGCAACCAGATCTGGCGCTCGGGGGCATCGATTTCGGGGGTAGTCAGGCCGCCGCGCTCGCCGAGCTGCTTGTCGATGCCCCACTCCTTGAGCCAGTGATCGCGATGGCTTTCAGCATCCGGCGCTCCTCTCTTCTCCACCAGGTATTCGGCCACGTCAAAGCCGATGCCGCCGGCGCCGATCACCGCCACCTTCTCGCCCACCGGCTTGTGATCCCGCAAGACATCGAGGTAGCTCATCACCTTGGCATGCTCGATGCCCGGAATGTTGGGAGTGCGCGGGCGGATGCCGGTGGCGAGGATCACCTCGTCAAAACCGCCGCCCAGCAGGCTCTCGGCACTCTGGCGCTGGCCCAGATAGAGCTCGACGCCACATTTCTCCAGCCGTTTGGCGAAGTAGCGCAGGGTCTCGTGAAACTCCTCCTTGCCCGGGATCTGCTTGGCAAAGTTGAACTGGCCGCCGATTTCGCTCGCCTGATCGAACAGGCTCACCTGATGGCCCCGCTCGGCGGCATAGCAGGCAAACGCCAGCCCGGCAGGACCCGCCCCCACCACCGCCAGCTTCTTGGGCTGGGGCACCCGGCCAAACGTCAACTCGGTCTCGAAGCAGGCACGGGGATTGACCAGGCAGGAGGCACGCTTTTGCTTGAACACGTGGTCGAGGCAGGCCTGGTTGCAGGCGATGCAGGTGTTGATCTCGTCCGCCCTGTCTTCAGCCGCCTTGATGACGAATTCGGGGTCCGCCAGGAAGGGTCGCGCCATGGAGACCATGTCCGCCTCCCCCCCCGCCAGGATGCGCTCCGCCACCTCAGGGGTGTTGATGCGGTTGGTGGTGATGAGGGGCACCTTGAGGTGCTTTTTCAGCTCGGCGGTCACCCAGCTGAAGGCACCGCGCGGCACGCTGGTGGCGATGGTGGGAATGCGCGCCTCGTGCCAGCCGATACCGGTGTTGATGAGGGTCACCCCCACCTGCTCCAGTGCCCGGCCAAGGGCGATCACTTCCTCAAGGGAGGAGCCCTGCTCCACCAGATCCAGCATGGAGAGGCGGAAGATGATGATGAAATCCGTGCCCACCCGCTCACGGATGGCGCGGACAATCTCCACCGGGAAGCGCATGCGGTTTTCGCTGCTGCCGCCCCAGCCATCGGTGCGCTTGTTGGTGCGCTCGCAGATGAACTGGTTGATGAGATAGCCTTCCGAGCCCATCACCTCGACCCCGTCATAACCGGCCGCCTTGGCCAGCGCCGCAGTGGCGGCGAAGTCGCGAATGGTGCCGCGGATCTGCCGCTCGCTCATGGTCCGCGGCTTGAACGGGGAGATGGGAGCCTTGAGGGCGCTCGGCGCCAGGCTGAACGGATGGTAGGCGTAGCGGCCCGCATGAAGGATCTGCAGCGCTATCTTGCCCCCTTCCCGGTGCACTGCCTCGGTCACCTTGCGGTGTTTGGCTACCTGCCAGGGAAAGCTCAGCTGGGAGCCGTGGGGCACCAGCCGCCCCCGCAAATTGGGGGCGATGCCGCCGGTCACGATGAGACCGACCCCGCCACGGGCCCGCTCACCATAGAAGGCGGCCAGCTTGTCAAAGCCCCCCTTTTCCTCCTCGAGGCCGGTGTGCATGGACCCCATCAGTACGCGGTTGCGCAACTGGGTAAAACCCAGATCGAGGGGGGTCAGCAGCGTGGGATAACGGCTCATGATGCACTCCTTGTCGAGGTCGATGTGCACGGGGTCATGCTCCAGCCTTCCTGGCTGCCTCGGGTGACGGGCAGTAAAAAGAAGGGGTAGGTGGAGGTGGGGCCGGCTCATCGGGCCTTTCAGTTAATTTTTTGTTATCAAACTGGAGCTAGAGTAAAGAATCGAAAACTCTTTTTCAAACAAATGTTTGGACATTTTTTCAGCGAACAGCCGTGTTCCGAAGTGGCGGGGGGCAGTCGACTCAAGGGGAAATGGCAATTGGCTGCGCAACTGGTTAATAATGGCTGCTCTCAACCCATTAACAGGGCGACAACGCAGCTATGTCTATTTTCAAAGGTCTGGGATGGCTCTTTCGCAGCCTCTGGCGCCTGCTCAACTTTACCCGCTTGATGCTGGTCAACCTGCTGTTTCTTCTCGTCGTGCTGGTCATCGTCTTCAGCGTCAGCCAGAGCGAGACCCCAAGCACCCCCATCGAGGGGGCGCTCACCCTCAATCTCTCCGGTGTGCTGGTAGAACAGCGCACCCAGACCGATCCCACGGTGCAACTGCTCAGGCAGATGGACAAGGGGGACGAGCAGCCAAGCGAAATCGTCCTCTCCGATCTGCTGTGGGCCATCAAGAGCGCGGGGAATGACGATCGCATCAAGGCGCTGGTGATCAAGCCCCAGGGTCTGCAAGGGGCCAGCCTCTCCAAACTGCAGGAGGTGACGGCCGCCATCGACGCCTTCAAGGAGAGCGGCAAGCCGGTCATCGCCATGGCGGACTACTACAGCCAGGGGGCCTATCTGCTCGCCGCCCACGCCGACCACGTGCTGCTCAACCAGAGTGGTGCCGTGCTGATCGAGGGGCTGGGTGTCTACCAGACCTACTTCAAGTCGGCACTGGAGAAGCTCAACATCACCCCACACGTCTTCAAGGTCGGCACCTACAAGTCCTTCGTCGAGCCCTACACCCGGGACGAGATGTCCCCCGAGAGCAAGGAGGCGAACCAGCGCTGGCTGGATCAGCTGTGGCAATCCTATGTGGCCGACGTGGCGGAGCAGCGGGAGATCGAACCGGATGCCGTCGCACCGAACAAGGATCACTTCCTCGAACTGCTGCGCAAGGCCGGTGGCAATGCGGCCAGCTACGCCCTCGACAACGGTCTGGTGGATCAGCTCGCCACCCGCGACGAAATGACCCAGGCGGTGATCAAGGAAGTGGGCGAGGCCGATGATCACGGCTGGAAGGGCGTGGGCCTGAAAGAGTATCTGGCCGCCATCCCGGAGCAGTACCCCCAGAGCGGCAAGGATGAGGTAGGCCTCATCACTGCCAGCGGCGCCATCATGGATGGCGTCCAGCCTGCCGGCACCATCGGCGGCGACAGCCTTGCCGATCTGCTGGCCGAGGCCCGCCGTGACGATCAGGTGAAAGCCGTGGTGCTGCGAGTGGACAGCCCCGGCGGCAGCGCCTTTGCGGCCGAGCAGATCCGCGCCGAATTGCTGGCCCTGAAACAGGCGGGCAAGCCGGTGGTCATCTCCATGGGCAGCTACGCCGCCTCCGGTGGCTACTGGATCTCCGCCGATGCGGACAAGATCTTCGCCTCCCCCACCACCCTCACCGGTTCCATCGGGGTGTTCGGCATGTTCGCCACCATCGACAAGGCGCTCTCCCAGTACGGGGTACACACCGACGGCGTCGGCACCACCGACTTCGTGGGGGTCGGGCTGACCCGTGCCCTGCCGGATCACGTGGGTGAAGCCATTCAACTGAGCGTGGAAGACACCTATCAGCGCTTTGTCGGCCTGGTGGGCAAGGGCCGCGGCCTTAGCCCGGAAGAGGCGGAAAAAGCCGCCGAAGGCCGGGTCTGGACCGGGCAGGATGCCAAGGCACTGGGGCTGGTGGACGAGTTCGGCAATCTGGATGACGCCCTCAAGGCGGCCGCCGATCTCGCCAACCTCAAGAGTTGGCAGGTCACCCCCATCGCACCGGAAGAGTCGGCCAGGGACAAGTTCCTGCGCGAGCTGTTTGACAGCAGTGCCCGCATCCTGGCCCCGCACCTGCAAAGCTGGCTGCCCGCCGGGCTTGGCAAGACGCTGCTGGAGATGAACCGCACTCTGGACCCGCTGACCCGCTTCAACGATCCCCAGGGCACCTACGCCTTCTGCCCGGTCTGTCTCCCCTGACGCCGGGGACAGCCATAAAAAAACCGCCGACAGGCGGTTTTTTTATGGGGCAAGCGGCCTTGTCAGGTCAGCAAGCCGGACGCTTGCCAGCGGTGCAACTCTGCCAGCACCCGGGTCTCTCGCGCCGTCCACTGGGGACAGGGACCCGCCAGCTGGGTCTTGTTGGTTTGCAGTGCCTCGGCCAGGGGGAACCAGCCCGGCGTGAAGCCGAGGCGGATCTCGTAGGGCTGGGGGCGCGGTGCACTCCAGTCCTCCCCGACCCGGCAGAGGTAATAGGACGATCGAATGCAGTAGGCATCGTAATCCGGCTCGCGCGCGGCACGATACTCCCGGGTCTCTCCCAGCAGGGGGCCCACGGCCACCAGCTCGGCGCCACACTCTTCCCGCAGCTCCCGGGCCAGGGCCGCATCGTGCGCCTCCCCGTGCTCGATGCCGCCACCGGGGAACATGAGATCCCCGTTGACGCGGGAGTGCACCAGCAGCAGTCGATCACCACGCATCACCACGGCCCTCACCGTGGCCCGTTCAAGCACCCTGTCCTCGCCGCGGATCTGGCCGTGGACGAGACGGATATCGAAGGGATGGGCCCACTCCCGGGCTTCTGACAGGGTCGGATTCATGGTGTGCGGTAGCTCCCCTGCCTGAGTGCGTCGACGATGGTGGCCGCCTGGTCGTCCAGCGTCTCCTGCTCCTCCTTGCCGATGGCATGGTAAATGCCGAGCCGGGTGGCGGAGACCTCGGGGCTCTCCTGGAATGACTCGCTCACCTTGCCCCACAGATAGGCCTGATCAAATCGCTTCTGCCCCATGTAGAGGGTGCTGAGGGCGGTGAGGATCCGGCTGTTGACCTTGTCCCCCTCCCGATAGAGGGAGAGCGCATGGTGCATCAGCCTGATGGCCTTCTCGGGCTCGCTCTTGGCATAAATGCCGCCGAGCGCCAGTTGCAGCTCGGGCTCCTCGAGGCTCGGCGTCCCCTCCTGCGCGAGGAAGCTGGCGCGGGCCTCGGGACTGGTGTTGTTGGTCCAGTGCCAGAGCAGCAGGTAGGGATCCTGGGAACCCCGGGTCTGCGCATCCAGTTGCTCCAGTTGACGGCCGGCGGCCAGCATCCCTTCCACTCTGGGGCTCTTCTGCTCCCTGGCCCGCTTGTACTCGATGTTGGTGGAGTGCTCGGCGCACTGCAGATAACGCTCCAGGCCGCGCATCAGATCGTACTTGCGCCTGTCCGTCCCCTCTTCCTGGAGATAGTAACGACCGCGAATGACGTCGCTGCGCTCATAGCGACACCAGCCGTCGTCCACCAGGTCCGCGCACAGGGCGGGATATTGGGAGCAGATGTTGTGGATCCTGTCGTCGTCGCAGGCCGTCAACGTCAGGCAACAAGCGAGGGAAAGCAGTAACGGACGCTGTGAGAATAGGGTCATGGTTCACATCTGGTTGATAACAATCGCAACCCGCACCGGCCACCGCCAACTAGCAAACAGGCTACATATCCATTACAATGCGCGCGCCGTATAAGGCCGCGATTGCAGAATAATATAACGAAACCATCAGCCCTACACTGATCTGCCTTCGACGAATTTCAATTTGCCCAGGCAACTTGCTTCAACAACGTGAAATAAAAGGATCTGGTTAATGACCCACGAGCACTACTTGCAGGCGTGGCAGGAGAGCCAGGAGCTCGCCGAAGCCATGCAACCCTTGATAGGTCGCCTCTACCGACAGCAAGGGATAGAGATCACCCTCTACGGACGCCCGCTGCAAAACGCCTCCACCATCGATATCCTCAAGGCCCACCGGGTCGTTCGCCGCCACCAGGGCACCCCGCTGCCCATCCAGCAAAGCTTCCCTCTCCTGCGCGCCATCGTCGCCCTGAACCCCACCGCCGCCGAAGTCGATCTCGGCAAACTGGCCGTGGGCTACTGGCAGGATCACCAGGATGAAGCCGGCATCGAGGACTATCTGCGCGCCAAGCTGGCACCGGCCCTGAACCGCAGTGCCGTGCCCGCCCCGACCGACGTGGTGCTCTACGGCTTCGGCCGCATCGGCCGCCTGCTGGCCCGTCTGCTCATCGAGCGCACCGGCGCCGCCAACTCCCTGCGCCTGCGCGCCATCGTGGTGCGCGGCGGTCGCGACGGGGATCTGGAGAAGCGTGCCAGCCTGCTGCGCCGCGATTCGGTGCACGGCCCCTTCAACGGCTCCATCGAGGTGGATGCAGAACGCAGTGCCATCATCGCCAACGGCACCTTCATCCAGGTGATCTATGCGAACAGCCCGGCCGACATCGACTACACCGCCTACGGCATCGACAATGCGCTGATCGTTGACAACACCGGCGTCTGGCGTGACGAGGCGGGGCTGTCCGAGCACCTCAAGGCCCGCGGCGCCGCCCGGGTGCTGCTGACCGCCCCCGGCAAGGGGGAGATGAAGAACGTGGTGTTCGGGGTCAACCACGAGGTGATAGGCCCGGATGACAAGATAGTCTCCGCCGCCTCTTGCACCACCAACGCCATCACCCCGGTGCTCAAGGTGATGCAGGACAAGTACGGCATCCGCCACGGCCACGTGGAGACGGTCCACTCCTATACCAACGATCAGAACCTCATCGACAACTATCACAAAGGCGAGCGCCGCGGTCGCAGCGCAGCCCTCAACATGGTGATGACCAGCACCGGTGCCGCCAAGGCGGTGGCCAAGGCGCTGCCGGAGCTCAAGGGCAAGTTGACCGGCAACGCCATCCGGGTGCCCACACCCAACGTGTCCCTGGCCATCATCAACCTGTCGCTGGAACAGACCACCGATCGGGAGAGCCTCAACGCCTATCTGCAGCAGATGGCGCTGAGCTCGGCCCTGCATCGCCAGATCGACTTCAGCGCCAGCACCGAGCTGGTCTCCTCCGACATGGTGGGCTCCCGTTTTGCGGGCATCGTCGACTCCCAGGCCACCATCGCCGAGGGGGATCACTGCGTGCTCTACGTGTGGTATGACAACGAGTTCGGGTACAGTTGTCAGGTAGTACGGGTGATGGAGCAGATGGCTGGCGTAGTCCGCCAGGATCTACCGGCATAGTCCGACAGGATCTGCCCGCCTGAACCCGCGTTCATGGCTCAATTTTCAAGGAGAGGCCGGATGTCGTCTCAGCAAGTGACGTTTCAACAAGCGATAGCGCAGATGCCCAAAGAGGTGTACGAGCGGCTCAAGACTGCGGTCGAGCTCGGCAAATGGCCGGATGGCAAGCCCCTCACCGAGGAGCAGAAGGCCACTTCCCTGCAGGCCGTGATGGCCTGGCAGGCGATGCACCTTGAGAACCCCGAGCACATGAACATCGGCCGTGACGGCGAGATCGTGATGAAGAGCAAGAGCGAGCTCAAGCGCCAGTATCGCGATGAGGAAGAGATAGTACGGGTCGACCTTAGCCACTGAGGCAGGCCGCACGTCACCTATCGCGGTAACGAAATGAAAGAGGGGAGCCATTATGGCTCCCCTCTTTTTTCCCCCTCATCCCCGGCCCTTCTCCCACCAGGGGAGAAGGGAGCTGGCACGCACCTGCGAGCAATCAGCGGGCCACCTGCCGGCGATCTTCATGGCAAACCTCGCCACCTCGATCTATCCCCTCTCCCGCTGGGAGAGGGTTAGGGTGGGAGGGAAAGTCAGGGGGTCAGTTCACCCCGCAGGGACTGCTGCATCAGCTCGCGGATGCGCGGCGCCGGCAGATCCTGGCTCAGCAGGAAGTGCAGCTTGGTGAGCGCCGCCTCGGCGGTCATGTCAAAGCCCGAGATGACTCCCGCACGGGAGAGGGCGTTGCCGGTGGCATAGCCCCCCATGTTGACCTTGCCGTGCAGGCACTGGCTCAGGTTGACGATGATGACGCCCCGGGCAGATGCCTCTGAGAGCAGCGCCAGCATGGCCGGGTTCTGGGGCGCATTGCCCACCCCGAAGGAGAGCAGGATCAGCGCACGCACCGGCTGTTGCAGGATGTTCGCTATCACCTCAGCCGAGATCCCCGGGTAGAGGGTCACCACCCCGATGGGCTGGGGGGTGATGTCGTGCAGCACCAGGGGGCGATCGCACGGCACTCCCAGCTCACCTGCCTCCAGGGAGATGGCGATACCGGCATTGAGCAGGGGCGGGTAGTTGGGCGAGTCGAAGGCGTGGAAGCCGTCGGCATGCACCTTCTTGCTGCGGTTGCCGCGATAGAGCTGGTTGTTGAAGAAGAGCGTCACCTCGTGGATCGGGTAGTTGGCCGCGATATAGAGGGCGTTGAGCAGGTTCTGCTGACCGTCCGAGCGCAGCTCGGCCAGGGGGATCTGGGAGCCGGTGATGATGACCGGCTTGTGCAGATCTTCGAGCATGAAGGAGAGCGCAGACGCGGTGAACGACATGGTGTCGGTGCCGTGCAGAATGACGAAACCGTCGTACTTGTCGTAGTTGCCCTTGATATCCTCGGCGATGCGCTGCCAGTCTGCCGGCGTCATGTCGGAAGAGTCGATGAGGGGGGCATATTCGTGGATATGGTAATCGGGCATTTCCGGTCGATGGAACTCGGGCATCCGTGCCAGACAGTCCTCCATGAAGCCCGCCATCGGTACATAACCGTGGTCGGAACGCTGCATCCCTATGGTGCCGCCTGTGTAGGCAATGTAGATGGACTTCTTCACACCCTCTCCTCTCTCTGGACTGGAAACCGGCAAATCAAACAGGGCTCAACCGATACAGCCCCCGTCCTTCAGATGGTGCGGGCTCAATATCGGTCATCAGCAGACCTCTTGAGGGTCTGTGTCCTCCCGTGGGGGCGGAACCGGGCGAATTATAAAGAGTGCCGCTGCAAATGACAGCCGCAGCAGCATTGTTGCGATCCGGAGCACACTCGGCGAGGCAGTTTTAAATGCCATGTTAACACCATGTTTTAATCATTAATGTGACATATGTGGATGTACTTGGTGTTTTTTGCTAGTATCCGGCGGGTTTTTCACAAATCTCATCTGGACACCCGACGAACACGGGCTCGTGTCGACCCCCTCTTTTGCAGAGGGACGGGGCTGCGGCCCCTCTGTCACTGGCGCGTTCGCCACTCTGTTTCATCCCGGCTGGATCCGTGAGTCTTTCTCGCCAAAGACACAGCCGATCAACATGGGAGCACTGAATGCTACAACTTGATGCCTACGCCACCCTGGTCGCCGCGACCCTGGTGCTGCTGCTTGGCCGCCTGCTGGTCAACAAGATAGGACCCCTGCGCACTTTCAACATCCCCAAACCCGTGGCCGGTGGCCTGGTGGTGGCCCTGGTGCTGCTGGTGCTGCGTTCCACCCTGCAGATCGAACTGCAATTTGATACCAGCCTGCAGACGGCCCTGATGCTGACCTTCTTCGCCTCCATCGGCCTCTCCGCCGATCTGGGCAGCCTCAAGCGCGGCGGCAAGGCGGTGGCCACCTTCCTGCTGGTGGTCACCGGCCTGCTGCTGGTGCAAAACAGCCTGGGGGTGGGTCTGGCCACCCTGCTGGGGCTGGATCCCCACATGGGGCTGCTGGCCGGCTCCATCACCCTCTCCGGCGGCCACGGCACCGGGGCTGCCTGGGGCTCCATCTTCACCGAGAAGTACGGCGTGCAATCCGCCGCCGAGCTGGCGATTGCCTGTGCCACCTTCGGCCTGGTGCTGGGGGGCCTCATCGGCGGCCCGGTCGCCCGTTATCTGGTGAAGAAGGTGCAGGTGCCCGGTGAGGAGCACAACCGTGACGGCGCCCCCCAGGGCTTCGAAATGCCGGACATGGAGCGCCCGCTCACCACCTTCAGCCTGATCGAGACTCTCGCACTCATCGCCATCAGCCTGAAAGGGGGCGAAATGCTGGCCCTCTACCTCAAGGGCGGCGTCTTCGAATTGCCGATCTTCGTCTGCGTGCTCTTTGTCGGCGTGCTGCTGCGCAACCTGCTCACCCTGCTCAACTGGCACGAAGTGAGCGACCGCGAGGTCTCCCTGCTCGGCAACGTCAGCCTGTCGCTCTTCCTCGCCATGGCGCTGATGAGCCTCAAGCTGTGGGAGCTGGCAAGCCTGGCCCTGCCCATCTTCATCCTGCTGGCCGTGCAGACGGTGGCAATGGCGCTCTACGCCATCTTCGTCACCTTCCGGGTCATGGGGCGCAACTATGATGCAGCCGTGCTGGCGGCGGGTCACTGCGGCTTCGGCCTCGGCGCCACCCCCACGGCCATTGCCAACATGCAAGCCATCACCCAGCGCTTTGGCCCCTCCCACCTGGCCTTCCTGGTGGTGCCCATGGTCGGTGCCTTCTTCATCGACATCATCAACGCCGTGGTGATCAAGCTGTTCCTGGCCCTGCCCTTCCTGTGATCCCGGGCGCAGGCCCCGTATGACAGGGCCCACCTTGCGGTGGGCTCTGTCATTTCTGCTCGCCAGCAGCACTGAATCCCATCCTTCATGGGTGCCCGCTGGGAAACATCTAAACAAAAAGCCCCGCACTCGGCAGAGTGCGGGGCTTTGTCATGGCGGCCTTGATCGCCGCGTGTCAGAACTTACAGGAGGATGGTCGACACCTGCTGGTTCAGATTGCGGCCTGACCTTCCTTACAAAATAAAGGTCGACACCTGCTGGTTCAGGTTGGTGGCACGCCCCTTGAGGTTGTGCGCCTGATCCAGGTCGCGCATGGCGGAAGCGGTGATCTCGTCGCTCACATCCTTGATGGCGGTAGTGTTCTGGGTGATTTCACCGGTCACCTGGGTCTGCTCCTCGGCGGCGGTGGCGATCTGGCCCGCCATGTCGGAGATGAGGCTGACGGCCTGGGTGATCTCCTCCAGAGCCGCAGCGGCAGCGTCGGCATCCTTCACGCTGTTGTCCGCCAGCCCCTGGCTGGTCTGCATCAGGCTCACCGCGCGGGCCGTGGTCTGTTGCAGGGTTTCGATGGTGGACTGGATCTCCTGGGTGGAATCCTGGGTACGGCGCGACAGCACCCGCACCTCGTCCGCCACCACGGCGAAACCGCGACCCTGTTCGCCGGCACGGGCCGCTTCAATGGCCGCGTTCAGCGCCAGCAGGTTGGTCTGCTCGGCGATGCCCTGGATGGTGGAGAGGATGCCGGAGATGGCCTGGGCGTGACGGCTCAGCTCACCGATGACGCCGGTCGCCTGCCCCACTTCCTCGGCCAGGTTGTTGATGGACTGGCGAGTCTGGTTCACCAGGATCTTGCCCTGTTCACTGCTCTGGGCGGATTGCTGGGCGGCGGCAGCGGTGTTCTCGGCGTTGCCCGCGATCTCCATAGTGGCACTCGCCATCTCGGTGACGGCGGTGGCGACCATGGTCACCTCCTGTTGCTGGCGTTGCAGCTCTTCCACCGCGGCCTGGTTGGTCACCAGACTGCGTTCGGCATCGGCGTTCAGCTCGTTGGCAAGCTGACGGATGTTGGCGATGAGCTGATGCTGGCTGCCCACGAAGCGGTTGAAGCTGCCGGCGAGCTGGCCCACTTCGTCATTGGCGTCGATCTTGATGCGCTGGGTCAGATCGCCGTTACCGTCGGCGATGCGGGCCAGGGCCTGGGACACCTTGGTGAGGGGACCGAGCAGCAGGCTGACCAGCCAGGAGATGGCGAGAATGCTGCCCACCAGCACCAGCAGGGCCAGGCCGAGCTGGGTCATCAGCAGGGAGGAGAGCGGCGCCTCCAGGGTGCTCTTGTCCAGTACCAGCACCAGCTCCCAGTCGGTGTCCGGAATGTCCGTCGCCCACAGCAGCTTGTCACGCCCCTCGTTGTCGAAGAAAGCAGGCACCAGACTGTTGCTCGCCTTGCTCTGATCGATCAGGGCATTGGTCAAATCGTTGTCGATCTCGCTGGCTGGCTTCATCGCCTTGGCCGCATCCTTGTAGGCGATGACGGTGCCATCCTTGTGCATCAGGATGGCGAAGCCGTCCGCTGGCAGCTTCATCTTGGTGATGTCATCCACCAGGGAGGCGATGGAGAGATCCCCCCCCACCACGCCGCCCTGGGCCGGCTGGGCCAGGGTCACCACCAGAATGTTGTAGGCCACGTCGAGGTAGGGTTTGGTGACGATCATGCCGCCCTTGGCCATGGCTTCCTGATACCAGCCACGGGAGCGGGGATCGTAACCATCGCGGTTGATGGAGGGGTCGGAGTCGTTCATCTTGCCGCTGCCCTCACCGAAATAGGTGAGCTGGAAACGGCCGGACACCTGGGCCTGTTGCAGGGCGTTGAGGGGCTCGGCACCGGCCTTGTTGCCAAGGGCCTGGATGACGTCACGACGGGCCGCGAGCCAGTCGCTGACACTGGCGGCCTGCTGGCTGCCGAGGCGCTGCACCTGTTCCTGACTGCCTTGCAGCAGCATGGACTTCTGGCTGGTGTAGCTCTGCCAGGAGAGCAGCAGGATCACCAGTGACAAGGCGATGACCACAGACAACAGTATCTTCTGCTTGAGTGATAGGTTTTTCATCGTGTTTTCTTCTTGTGGGGGTCGGGAACAGGATCAATCGGGAGTGCGTGGCACTGTGTGTTGTTAGCGGCCAATCCGCGCAAAACTGAAGCGGAGAATGGCGTGAGTGACGATATTTTACGCGGAAATTTTAAAAATGCTGCGGAAAATTGGAGCAGGAAAAAGAGCGGGGCCAGCCAACCCTGTTTATTCCTTCTGCAATTGGCTAGAATATCCCGTTTTTAAATCACATCGACCCCGAGAGTTTTCACGATGTTTGAAGTCAATCCTGTATTAAACAAGCTTAAGGAGCTGTCTGAGAGGACCGAGCTGCTTAGGGGGTACCTTTGACTATGACGCCAAGAAAGAGCGTCTAGAAGAGGTCAATGCCGAGCTGGAACAGCCGGATGTCTGGAACGAACCCGAGCGCGCACAGGCGCTGGGCAAGGAGCGCGTCTCCCTGGAGAACGTCGTCAGCACCATCGATACCCTGACCCAAGGCGTCGATGACGTCGAGATGCTGGTCAGCCTGGCCGTCGAAGGCGAAGACGAAGAGACCTTCAACGAAGCCGTGGTCGAAGCGGACGAGCTGGAGGCCAAGCTGGTGGATCTCGAGTTCCGTCGCATGTTCTCCGGTCAGCACGACGGTTCCGACTGCTACATCGACATCCAGTCCGGTTCCGGTGGCACCGAGGCCCAGGACTGGGCCAACATGGTGCTGCGCATGTACCTGCGCTGGGGCGATGCCCACGGCTACAAGCCCGAGCTCATCGAATGCTCCGAGGGCGACGTGGCCGGCATCAAGTCCGCCACCATCAAGTTCACCGGCGAGTATGCCTTCGGCTGGCTGCGCACCGAGACCGGCGTGCACCGTCTGGTACGCAAGTCGCCGTTCGATTCCGGCGGCCGTCGCCACACCTCGTTCTGCTCCGTGTTCGTCTACCCCGAGATCGATGATGACATCGAGATCGAGATCAACCCGGCTGATCTTCGCATCGACGTCTACCGCGCCTCCGGTGCCGGTGGTCAGCACGTCAACCGGACCGAGTCCGCGGTGCGTATCACCCACGTGCCGACCGGCGTGGTGGTGCAGTGCCAGAACGACCGTTCCCAGCACAAGAACAAAGATCAGTGTATGAAGCAGTTGAAGGCCAAGCTCTACGAGCTGGAAATTCAAAAGCAGAACGCTGAGAAGCAAGCCCTCGAAGAGACCAAGTCCGACATCGGCTGGGGCAGCCAGATCCGCTCCTACGTACTGGATGATTCCCGTATCAAGGATCTGCGCACCGGCGTCGAAACCCGCAATACCCAATCGGTACTCGACGGCGACTTGGACAAGTTTATCGAAGCCAGCCTGAAATCAGGCCTGTAAACAGAGCAGCAGGAATCACCATGTCTGAACAAACCACCACCCCGGAAGTCGACCAGACTCTCGAACTGAACAACGAGATGCTTGAGCGTCGCTCCAAGCTGGCCGCCTTGCGCGCCCAGGGCAACCCCTTCCCCAACGACTTCCGTCGTGACAGCCTCTCCGGCGATCTGCATGCCGAATTCGGCGACAAGAGCAATGACGAGCTGGTCGCCCTGGGTAAACAGGTGAAGATTGCCGGTCGCATCATGACCCGCCGGATCATGGGCAAGGCATCTTTCGCGACCCTGCAGGACATGGCTGGCAAGATCCAGATCTACGTGACCCGTGACGACCTGCCGGAAGGCTTCTACAACGAGCAGTTCAAGAAGTGGGATCTGGGTGACATCGTCGGTGTCGAGGGCACCCTGTTCCGCACCAACGCCGGTGAGCTCTCCGTACACGTCTCCACCATCCGCCTGCTGACCAAGGCCCTGCGCCCGCTGCCCGAGAAGCACAAGGGTCTGACCGACCAGGAAGCCCGCTGCCGCCAGCGTTACCTGGACCTGATCGCCAACGAAGAGTCCCGCAAGACCTTCGTGACCCGCACCAAGGTGGTGGCCGGCATTCGCAAGTTCCTGAATGACAAGCGCTTCATGGAAGTGGAAACCCCCATGATGCAAGTCATCCCGGGTGGCGCCTCCGCACGTCCCTTCATCACCCACCACAATGCGCTGGACATCGACATGTACCTGCGTATCGCTCCGGAACTCTATCTGAAGCGTCTGGTGGTCGGTGGTTTCGAGCGTGTCTACGAGATCAACCGCAACTTCCGCAACGAAGGCATCTCCGTTCGCCATAACCCCGAGTTCACCATGCTCGAGTTCTATATGGCCTACGCCGATTACATCGATCTGATGGATCTCACCGAAGAGATGCTGCGCACCCTGGCACAGGACATCCTGGGCGACACCAGGATCCGTTACGCCAAAGAGGGCGAAGAGGGCCTGACCATCGATTTCGGTCAGCCGTTCCAGCGCCTCTCCATGGTCGACTCCATCCTGAAGTACAACCCGGGTGTGACCCGTGACGATCTGGCCACTCTTGAGAAGGCCACCGCCGTCGCCAAGGGTCTGAAGATCGAGCTGATGAAGAGCTGGGAGCTGGGCCACGTGATCACCGCGATCTTCGAAGAGACCGTGGAACACATGCTGCTGCAACCGACCTTCATCACCGAGTACCCGGCCGCCGTCTCCCCGCTGGCTCGTCGCAACGACCAGAACCCGGACGTCACCGACCGCTTCGAATTCTTCATCGGCGGCCGCGAGCTGGCCAACGGCTTCTCCGAGCTGAACGATGCGGAAGATCAGGCCGAGCGCTTCCAGGCCCAGGTTGACCAGAAAGCCGCAGGGGACGACGAAGCCATGTTCTACGACGCCGACTTCGTCACCGCGCTGGAACACGGTCTGCCGCCGACCGCCGGTCAGGGTATCGGTATCGACCGTCTGGTGATGCTGTTCACCAACAGCCACACCATCCGCGACGTCATCCTGTTCCCGGCCTTGCGTCCACAAAAGTAAGCGCCGAAGAAACAGGGCCGCAGCAAAACGCTGCCGTCCATGGCAATCAAAACGCCCCGCAATTGCGGGGCGTTTTTTATGACGGACACAACCGGTGGCGAACCTTCAATACGCCACCAACTTGCCGCTTATCAGGCCGGCGGCAGCAGCCACTCCCCCTGCCACAGGGTCAGTGCCCGGCCCGCCATCAGCACTCGCTCCTCCTGCAATTCCAGCCTGAGATCCCCGCCCCGGGCCGAGATCTGGCGGGCCCGCAATTGCCGTTTGCCGAGCCGCTCGGCCCAGAAGGGCACCAGGGCGCAGTGGTTGGAGCCGGTTACCGGATCCTCGTCCACTCCGACCCAGGGGGCGAAATAGCGGGAGACGAAGTCGTCCTCCTTCCGGCTCGACGGCGCCGTCACCATGATCCCCCGGCCCGGCAGCGCCCGCAGGGCGTGAAAATCGGGGGTCAGCGCGCGGACCGCCTCCTCGCTGGCCAGCTCCAGCAAGAACTTGGCGCCGGCCGCCAGGGTTTGCAGCGGCTGGCAACCGACCGCAGCCGCATAGGCCGGATCTAGAACGAGCGGCGCCAGGGCAATGCGCGGAAAATCGAGCCAGATCCAGCTCTCTTCGCGCCTGGCCACCAGCTCGCCGCTGCGGGTCGCGAAGCGGATGGGGAGCTCCCCTGACACCTCCCCCGTCTGCCACAGCACATGGGCCGCCGCCAGGGTGCCATGGCCGCACAAGTCCACCTCCACTTGCGGAGTGAACCAGCGCAACCCGTAATGCCCCTCCCCCAGTTGGGTCAGAAAGGCGCTCTCAGAGAGGTTGAACTCCGCTGCCATGGCCTGCAGCTCGGCGTCGGGCCGCGCTTCCCCCAGCACCACCACGGCGGGGTTGCCTGCGAAGGGGTGATGGCTGAAGGCGTTGACATGATAGAGACGGGACATGGTTGCTCCTTGGGGCATGAGAGATCCCCGGGACAGGGGCTCGGCAAGGCCATTTTTATATCACGGGCGCCCCGGGGCTGAGATGGATTTTGGCTTTATAAATTCATAAATCGCATAAAGAAGATATTTTTATTCTTTGTTGTTATTCATTACACCCCTTACCCTGACCAAAAATCAGACCATGGAAGACATGTGTGATGCCATTGACAGCCCCCACCCTGAGCCCGCTCTCTGACGAACAGCAGCGCCAGCTCAACCAAGTTCTCACCACCCTCAATACCCAGCAACTGGCCTGGGTCAGCGGTTATCTCTACGGCCTCTCCCAGGCGGGCGTCCAACCCGTGGCGAGCGCAGGTGCAGAAGCCGCGGCACCCGGCGGCAGCCTGACCATTCTCTACGGCTCCCAGACCGGGAATGCCAAGGGCGTGGCCAGCGCCATCAAGGCCCAGGCCGAGGCCCGCGGCCTGCCGGTGACCCTCACCTCCATGGCGGACTACAAACCCAAGCAGCTCAAAAAAGAGAGCCACCTGCTGGTGGTAGTGAGCACTTACGGGGAGGGGGAGCCCCCCGAGAGCGCCGTCGATCTGTTCGAGCAGCTCAAGAAGGGCAAGGTCGGCAAGCTGGAAGGGCTCAAGTTTGCCGTGCTGGGGCTGGGTGACAGCTCCTATGAGTTCTTCTGCCAGACCGGCAAGGATTTCGATGGCTTCCTCGCCAAGGCAGGGGCAGAGCGCATCCATGAGCTAGCTAGCCTCGATGTGGATTATCAGGATGCCGCCAAGGCCTGGGGCGAGCAGGCCGTTGCGGCGGTCGCCGCCACCCTCTCTGCCGGCGCCGCGACCGCCAGCGTGGCGGGCTCGGTGCAGGCCGCCGTCGGCCACAGCCAGTACAACAAGGAGAACCCCTTCCCGGCCAGACTCTCGGTGAACCAGAAGATCACCGGCCGCGACTCTACCAAGGACATCCGTCACATCGAGATCAACCTGGAAGAGTCCGGCATCACCTATCAACCGGGGGATGCGCTCGGCATCTGGTTCGACAACGACGCCGATCTCGTGGGGGAAGTGCTGGCCCTGACCGGTCTGACCGGTGACGAGGCCACCCCCCATGGCAGCCTGCGCGAGGCGCTGACCCGTCACTACGAGCTGACCCGGCTGCACGGGGGCCTGATCACTGGCCTCGCCGAGATCACGGACAACGCGGCGCTGAAGGATCTGGCCGGTGACAAGGCCCAGGTCAACGCCCTGGTGGCCAGCGCCCAGGTGGTGGACGTACTGAAACGCTTCCCGGCTTCCTTGAGTGCCGATCAACTGATCGCACTGCTGCGTCCCCTCACCCCCCGCCTCTACTCCATCGCCTCCGCCCAGAGCGAGGTGGAAGAAGAGGTGCACCTGACCGTCGGCGTGGTGCGCTACCGCCAAGAAGATGGCACAGTGCGAAGCGGCGGCGCCTCTTCCTATCTGGCGGACCGTCTGCCGGAAGATGCCGAGGTCCGGGTGTTCGTGGAGCACAACGACAACTTCCGCCTGCCCGCCAATCCCGACATCCCCGTCATCATGGTGGGCCCGGGCACCGGCATTGCCCCGTTCCGCGCCTTCCTGCAGGAGCGGGAAGCCCAGGGGGCAGAGGGCAAGAACTGGCTCTTCTTCGGCAACCCCCACTTCACCCAGGACTTCCTCTATCAGGTGGAGTGGCAGCGTTATGTGAAATCGGGCCTGCTGTCCAAGATCTCCCTGGCCTTCAGCCGGGATCAGGCCAACAAGATCTATGTGCAGGACCGTCTGCGCGAGGCAGGGCTTGAGCTCTACCAGTGGCTGGAAGCAGGCGCTCACTTCTATGTGTGTGGCGACGCCAACCACATGGCGAAGGATGTGCAGGAAGCCCTGCTGGAAGTGATTGCGGAACACGGCCACAAGAGCCGTGAGGAAGCAGAAGAGTATCTGAGCGAATTGCGTCGTGCCAAACGTTATCAAAGGGATGTCTATTGATGAGCAAACAACTTATTCCGGGACCGGTCGAAGGGCCGCTGGCTGACAACGAACGCCTCAAGCGCGAGAGCAACTTCCTGCGCGGCACCATCGCCGAAGATCTGCAGGACCCGCTCACCGGCGGCTTCAACGGCGACAACTTCCAGCTGATCCGCTTCCACGGCATGTATCAGCAGGATGACCGCGACATCCGCCCGGAGCGCGCCGCCCAGAAGCTGGAGCCCCTGCACAACGTCATGCTGCGCGCCCGCCTGCCCGGCGGCATCATCACCCCGGCCCAGTGGCAGGTGATCGACAAGTTCGCCGAAGAACACAGCATGTACGGCAGCATCCGCCTGACCACCCGCCAGACCTTCCAGTTCCACGGGGTACTGAAGCGCGACATCAAGCTGATGCACCAGACCCTCAACAGCACCGGTATCGACTCCATCGCCACCGCGGGGGACGTGAACCGCAACGTGCTCTGCACCAGCAACCCGGTGGAGTCCGAGTTGCACCAGGAGGCCTACGAGTGGGCCAAGAAGATCTCCGAGCACCTGCTGCCCAAGACCCGCGCCTACGTGGAGATCTGGCTGGATGGCGAGAAGCTGGGGGGTGACGAGGAGCCGATCCTGGGTTCCAACTACCTGCCGCGCAAATTCAAGACGACCGTGGTGATCCCGCCCCACAACGATGTGGACATCCACGCCAACGATCTCAACTTCGTGGCCATTGCCGATCACGGCAAGCTGGTGGGCTTCAACGTGCTGGTGGGGGGCGGTCTCGCCATGACCCACGGCGACACCACCACCTACCCGCGCAAGGCGAGCGACTTTGGCTTCATTCCGCTCTCCCACGTGCTGGAGGTGGCGGCCGCCGTGGTCAGCACCCAGCGCGACTGGGGCAACCGGGTCAACCGCAAGAACGCCAAGACCAAGTACACCCTTGAACGGGTGGGGGTCGAGGCCTTCAAGGCCGAGGTGGAGAGCCGCGCCGGCATCCAGTTCGGGCCGGTTCACCCCTATGAATTCACCAGCCGTGGCGATCGCTTCGGCTGGGTGGAGGGGATCGACGGCAAGCACCACCTGACCCTGTTTATCGAGAACGGCCGCCTGCTGGACTTCCCGGGCAAGCCCCTCAAGACCGGCATGCTGGAGATCGCCAAGGTGCATCAGGGGGACTTCCGCCTGACCGCCAACCAGAACCTCATCATCGCGGGCGTGCCTGCCAGCGAGAAGGCCCGCATCGAAGCCCTGGCGCGTCAGTACGGTCTGCTGGATGACGGCGTGAGCGAGCAGCGCAAGCAGTCCATGGCCTGTGTGGCCCTGCCTACCTGCCCCCTGGCAATGGCCGAGGCCGAGCGCATGCTGCCTGCCTTCGTCACCGACATCGAGGGGCTGCTGGCCAAGCACGGCCTGGCGGATGACGCCATCATCTTCCGGGTCACCGGCTGCCCCAACGGCTGCGGCCGCGCCATGCTGGCGGAAGTGGGTCTGGTGGGCAAGGCGCCGGGTCGCTACAACCTGCACCTGGGGGGCAACCTCGAGGGGACCCGCATCCCGCGCCTGCACCTGGAGAACATCACCGAGCCGCAGATCCTGGCCGAACTGGACGCCCTGATCGGCCGCTGGGCCAAGGATCGCAACCCGGGTGAGTGCTTCGGCGATTTTGTCATTCGCGCCGGGATCATCGCCCCGGTTATCGACTCCGCGAGGGACTTCTATGCAGCCTGAACAGACTGATACAGCCCGGCTGGCGCGCACCGCCGACGGCCGGCTCGACCTCGACGCCCTCCTGGCCCTGGGCCGGGAGGAGCAGGTCGAGGCGCTGGCCCCCCTCAACCGGGCGCTGGACGCCATGAGCGCCCCCGAGCGGGTGCGCTGGGCCCTGGCCAACCTGCCGGGGGAGCATGTGCTGTCGTCGAGTTTCGGCATCCAGGCGGCGCTCATGCTGCACCTGGTGAGCCGCGAGCGGGCCGACGTGCCCGTGGTGCTGACCGACACCGGTTACCTCTTCCCCGAGACCTACCGTTTCATCGACGAGCTGACCGAGCGTCTCGCGCTCAACCTCAAGATCTACCGGGCCGAACTCAGCCCGGCCTGGCAGGAGGCCCGCTTCGGCCTCCTGTGGGAGCAGGGGGTGGAGGGGATCACCCGCTACAACCAGCTCAACAAGGTGGAGCCCATGGACCGCGCCCTGAACGAGCTGGGTGCCCGCACCTGGTTCTCGGGCCTGCGCCGTGAGCAGTCCGGCAGCCGGGGCAAGCTGCCGGTGCTGGCCATCCAGCGCGGTCGCTTCAAGTTCCTGCCGGTGATCGACTGGAGCAACAAGGACGTCTTCTACTACTTCAAGGAGTTCGACCTCCCCTACCACCCCTTGTGGGAGCAGGGTTACCTCTCGGTCGGCGACGTGCACACCACCGCCAAGTGGGAGCCCGGCATGAGCGAGGAGCAGACCCGCTTCTTCGGCCTCAAGCGCGAGTGCGGCCTGCATGAGGAAGGTGGCGAGAGCGACGGCTCCGGCATCTGATCCCCCGGCCCGGCCATGTGCTGCGCCCACAAAAAAACGCCCGGCAACTGCCGGGCGTTTTTCTTTGTGCAGAAGGGCGACGTACCCCTCATTACATGGCGGCGGCGCGCGCCTGATTCAGCCAGTCGTTCACCAGTGCCTCGTGGCCCTTGAGCCAGGCGTCGGCATGACGCTCCACGTCCGCCGGCTTGTTCTGCCCTTTGTTCATCAGGCCGTTCTGCACGTTGATGTCATTCAGCGGCAGCTTGACGATGGAGAAGAGCTTGGCGGCGGCCGGATTGGCTTCGGCAAACCGCTTGTTGGCAACAATGTGCATGGTGTTCACCGCAAAGCCGTAGTTCTTGCCGTTCGGCAAACGGGTCTTGGCCGCATCCGGGGCATCGGCGGGGACTTCCAGCCACACCACATCCTTGCCCGGCACCAGTTCACTGCTGAGCCAGTAGGGGGTCCAGGTGTAATAGAGCACCGGCTTGCCGGCCTGGTAGCGAGCCAGGGTATCGGCGATCAGCGCCGCGTAGTTGCCCTGCTTGTGGGCCACCGTGGGGGTCAGACCAAAGGCGTCGAGGTGATGGTTGATCGCCCCCTCGCAGCCCCAGCCGGGGTTGCAACCAATGAGGTCGGCCTTGCCGTCGCCATCCCCGTCAAACAGCGCCGCCACCTCGGGATCCTTGAGCTGGCCCAGGTTGGTGATGCCGTATTGGGTCGCGGTCTTCTTGTCGATGAGGTACCCCTGGGCGGCACCGGCCACATAGGTGCCCTCACGGAAGAACACCTTGTCGCCTCCCGCCTGCTCGTACTTGTTGTCCTGCAGCGGCACCCAGTTGAACGCGAGGAAGGTGCCGTCTCCCTGGGCCACCGAGGCATAAGCCACGTTGTAGTCCACCTCCTGGGCGGGCTGGACATCGTAACCCAGACGCGCCATCAGCTTGCTCACCAGCAGGCTCTGGAAGGCCTCTTCCGGCAAGGAGCTCTGCAGGGGCTGAACGCGAACCCCCTCCCCCGGCAACTCGGCGCTGGCCATGGCGAGCGGGCTCAGCAGTTGGGCACTCAGCAGCAATGTGCCCAGGGTCAATCCTTTGGTGATCTGTCTCATGCATTTACTCCTTTGTAATCGATTTTCTTGTCACGACCGGCCAGGCGCAGCAGCAGGGCGGCGGGGCCGTGCTGATACCAGCGGCCGGTACGGGTGCGATCCGGTTGCCCCATCGCCTGGGTGAGGCGGTCGAGCACGATGGCCAGCAGCACGATGCCGAGGCCGCCGATGGAGGCGAGCCCCATGTCGAGCCGGCCGATGCCGCGCAGCACCATCTGGCCGAGGCCCCCCACCGCGATCATGGAGGCGATCACCACCATGGAGAGCGCCAGCATCAGGGTCTGGTTGACCCCGGCCATGATGGTGGGCATGGCGAGCGGCAGCTGTACCTTGAACAGCAACTGGGAGGGGCTGGCACCGAACGAGTGGGCCGCCTCCACCAGATCCGCAGGCACCTGGCGAATGCCCAGCATGGTGAGCCGGATCATGGGCGGCAGGGCGAAGATAACTGTCACCACCACCCCGGGCACGTTGCCGATGCCAAACAGCATCACGATGGGGATGAGGTAGACGAACGCCGGGGTGGTCTGCATGGCATCCAGCAGCGGCCGGGTCCAGGTGGAGAGCCGCTCGCTGCGGGCCAGCAGGATGCCGGTGGGCAACCCCAGCAGCACACAGAAGAACAGCGAGGTCAGCACCAGGGACAGGGTCACCATGGCATCGGACCAGGCCCCGATGAGCCCGATCCCCACAAGAGATACGAGCGTGCCGAGCGCCATGCGGCCGTTCACCAGTTGCCAGGCAAGCAGGGCCAGGAGCCCCATCATCAGGGTGGAGGGCACCGTCTGCAGCAGATGGGTCATGGCGTTCAGGGTCAGCTCCACCGGTGCGCGGATCAGCTGGAACAGCGGCCGCAGGTTCTCCACCAGCCAACCGATGCCCCCTTCCACCCAGGTATCCAGCGGCACCAGCGCCTGCTGGAAAGGATCCAGCCAGTCGATGGCGGTTGTGGTGTCGGCGGCTTCGATCTGGTTCTGCCAGTCGGTGACCTGGGTGTCGGTACTGCCCCAGGGATCGGACACCTCGGCGGACGCAGGCGCGCTCCAGGGGTCTGCCGCCACCTCATCGGCCCGCAGGGAAGGGCTCGCCAGCAGCACCAGGGCCAGCAGCCCGCTCAGCAAGAAATGGGGATTCATCAGCTTCATGCCGGGGTACTCCTGTCCAGGGTGTTAAGCAGATTGGCCTTGGAGATGAGGCCGAGGTAAGTGCCATCCTCCTCGACCACGGGCACCTGACAGGGAGCGGCCGCCACCTGGCTGATCAGTTCATTGAGGGCGGTGTCCGCCAGGATGGGCTGAATGTCCGCCAGCAGCGCCTGCTCCAGGCTGCCTTTGGCCCTGACCGCCTGACCGAGCGACTCCACCGAGACGACCCCGAGGAAGCGACGGCTGCGATCCACCACGTAACCGAACTCCCGCTCCAGCTCCTTGAGCTGGCGCAGGGCGTTGCCCGGCCCGTCGGTGGTGTGTTTCTTGATGAGGGGCACCTGCTTGCGGCTGGCCACGTCGCGGGCGCTGAACACATGGGCCAGATCCACCCCGCGAAAGAAGGCGCGCACGTAGTCGTTGGCGGGCTGGTTCAGGATCTCGTCCGGGGTGCCCACTTGCACCAGCTGGCCATCCTGCATGATGGCGATGCGATCGCCGATGCGCATCGCCTCGTCCAGATCGTGGGAGATGAAGACGATGGTGCGCTGCTGGCTGGCCTGCAGCTTGAGCAGCTCATCCTGCATTTCGGTGCGGATCAGGGGATCCAGCGCGGAGAAAGCTTCGTCCATCAGCAGGATGTCGGGGTCATTGGCAAGGGCCCGGGCCAGCCCGACCCGCTGCTTCATGCCGCCGGAGAGGGCATCCGGATAAGCCTCTATCCACTGTCCGAGCCCCACCTGATGGAGCGCCTGACGGGCGCTCTGCTGGCGCTCCGCCAGCGGTACACCGGCCAGCTCCAGCCCGAAGGCGGTATTTTCCAGCACACTCAGGTGCGGCATCAGGGCGAAGGACTGGAATACCATGCTGATCTTCTTGCGGCGCACCCGGCGCAGTTCGCGCTCCGAGATGGCGGCGATGTCCTCGCCATCGATCAGCACCTGGCCGCGGGTCGGCTCGATCAGCCGGTTGAAGAGACGCACCAGAGTGGACTTGCCCGAACCGGAGAGGCCCATCACCACGAAGATCTCCCCTTCGTTGATGGCCAGATTGACATCCTGGACCCCCAGGGTCTGTCCGGTCTTTTTCAGGATACTGGCGCGATCATGCCCTTTCGCCAGCAATTTGAACGCTTTATCCGGCTGATCGCCGAAGATTTTGTAGAGGGATTTGACCTCGAGTTTGACTGTCATATTGTCCTTTTTTCTTGGCCGACGCCTTGCCTGGCAAACCGTCGAACGTGAGCCAATTACTTTTAACACTAAGCAATTTCACACCCAAATAAAAGAACCAATTGAAACCATTCAGGAAAGGTTAAATTTAAGCCATTGATTTTTATTAGTTATTTTCATTCATAAAAATCCATTAAATCACGATAAAAACGCCTATAACAGACAAGGCCGCCACAGTAGCGATGCACTTACAGCACATTTCATTAATGATTAAAAGGCGTTAGCAGCAGGCAAAAAGAGAGGGAGGGGACGACTGCGCCCATCGGAGCAATGAATGGCCAATTCATTACATAACTAATTATTTTAATGTCACGCATCCCGGTATTGCTTCAGGCACCTTCAACCATGCCGGTTCAGCCCCCTTCTCTTTGCAGCAACAGGGCACAAAAAAGCCCCCGGCTGTCGCAAGGGGCTCTTCATGGCATCAGAGGGCTCAGCGCCGCTGCCAGGTCTCGAAACAGTAGGGATGGGGGTTCTTCTCGTCGGGGTGATGGGACTCGCGCTCGATGCACGACCAGTCGTTCTCATCGAAGGCCGGGAAGCGGGTATCCCCTTCCACCGCCAGATCGATACGGGTCAGATAGAGCCTGTCGGCCCGTGGCAGCAGCTGGCCATAGAGATGACCGCCCCCGATCACCATCAGCTCCGCGACGTCACTATCCGCCAGCAGGGCCAGTGCGGCCTCCACCGAGTCGATAACCTCCACGCCGTCGGCCCGGTAGTCGGGGTTGCGGCTGATCACCAGATTGCGGCGCCCGGGCAGCGGTCGTCCGATGGATTCAAAGGTCTTGCGCCCCATCAGCACCGGCTTGCCCAGAGTGACCCGCTTGAAGTGGGCCAGATCCGCCGGCAGGTGCCAGGGCATCTGGTTGTCCAGCCCTATCACCCGATCATGGGCCATGGCGGCAATCATGGAAATCATCATGGGGTCAACCTCTCGCACCGTCGTCAGATAATGGGGCGGTTACGGTACACGACCAGAGAGGGGATCGCCAAACCGAAACTCAGGGCCCCCACGATAAAGAGCGCCTTGAGGCCGTTCTCCACCGCGCTCTGAAGCAGCTCCATGGTCACCCCGGAGATATTGAGCTCCACGATGGCGATCATGGTCTTGAACGCGTAGCTGCCCGGGATCATGGGGATGATGGAGGCGACGCTGAACACCGGGCGCGGTGCCAGCAAGCGGCGCGACCAGTAGACACAGACAAAGCCGACCGTGGTCGCCGCTGCCAGGGTGGCCCACTCGATGGGCATGCCGTAGTGGATGAGCAGGGTACGCAGGCTGTGGGCCAACGCGCCCCCCATGGCGCAATATTTGAGCATCCGTGGCGGCACGTTGAACAGCATGGCAAAGCCCACCGCCGGAATGGCCGACCAGAAGGCATCCTTGCCCAGCAGCCAGAGCAGTTCCATCATACCTTCCACCCCCAGATGCCGGTCACCGACATGGCGCGCATGATCCCGATATGGTTCCGCGCGCTGATGGATAACCGGTTTGCCCCGATCAACAGGGTCGATACAACGTCAAAGATCTTCATACTTTCCACCCCCAGATACCGGTCACCGACATGGCGAGCATGATCCCGATATGGTTCCACGCGCTGATGGATAGCCGGTTTGCCCCGATCAACAGGGTCGATACAACGTCAAAGATCTTCATACTTTCCACCCCCAGATACCGGTCACCGACATGGCGAGAATGATCCCTATGGCTGCGCTGATGGTCAGCAGTGTCGCCGTGCCCCAGCGGGCCAGCCCCATGTTGAAGTAACCCTTCACCATGTCGGAGACCGCATTGATGAGCGGGAACCCCGGCACCAGCAGCAACACGCTGGCGGCCATGGCGAGATAGGGTTGTTCGCCCAAGCCGAAGAAGGTGGCGCTGGAGGCGAGCAGGGTGGCGATAAACCCGGTGGCGGCAAAGTTGATGAGGGGACTGTGGTGATGGCGGGCAATGAGCTGGCGCACCCGCATGGCGACCGAGGCCGAGCAGCAGGTCACCAGGAAGATGGGCCAGTCACCGCCAAACAGCAGGCTGAAGGCACCGCAGGAGAGCCCCACCATGGGCACCACCAGCCAGGGGTGATAGTGGAACGGCGTGATGGCCTCGAGGCGCTGACGTACCTCGCGCGCGCCGATAAGCGACTTTTCCGTCATGATGCAGATGCGCTGGATTTCGCACACCACCTGCATGTTGATGCCGTGCTCCCGCACCCGGCGGGTGGTGGTGACGCAACTGCCCTGGTAGAGACTGGTGAGGACGATGGCGCTGGAAGAGATGGCCATCTCGACGCTCTCCAGCCCGAGCGCCATGCCCAGGCGGACCGTGGTCTGCTCTATGATGCGGCTCTCCGCCCCAAACTGGGCCAGCATCTGGCCCGCCTTGACGATGATCCGGGTGATCTCCGTCTGCTGCTCTCGCGACAGCACCCTTCCTGGTGTGATGCTTCTCATGATCCCTTTGAGTCATAGCAAGATGAAATGTGTCTGGATATTACCCCAAAATAAATACACCTTCATCCATCTCTATCGGACTGCGGGCACTGGTCACTATTATTCAGCCGCCCGGGGAATATTTGCAGCAAATAAAAAACAATTCACCCAACTTGCTTAACAACTTGTTTGGGAAGGGGTGAAACAAATTAATAAACACCCTGTTTTTTTATATCTTGAACAGGGCCGTGAATTATTTCCGTTTCAGATAACTGGAAAACGCTATCACATTATCCGGCAGCGGGGGCTCTGCCATTTCCTGACAAGATTCATTCTGCAGATCCAGAATGTGCTGGCGCATGGCGTAGACGGAGTCATGCATCATGTTGGCGATACGGATGCAGCTATCGAGGTTGTTTCTGGCCAGGCGGCGCTGGCAGTCGATGCGAAATTGCAGACCTCGCAGCCGACGTTGCCGCTCTGGTCCCACCTGGGCGATCAGGGTCTCTATCTGCTGGTGCAGCAGCGCGTCGAGTCGCTCCGGCTCGGCCAGCGCCCAGTACTTCAGGGTATCGAAATCAGGCAGCTCCATATACCCTCCAGGCCGGACCTCGCCCATGGAACGGAACGACGCCGGGCACATCACTATTTCACTGTCCCTAGGGAAGGTTATATAGGATGGTGGCGATTTTGGGTCATTCACCGCCGAGCCACAGGAGTCCGGTTTTTGGCACGAATTGCGCATCGTTGGCGGAAAAAATCATTTATTCCTTATGATTCATGAAATTAACCGAATCCGGCCTGCGTCAGTTTTTTTATAAAATTTCAGCGCCATTTTTCTCGGCCTTATGCCTTATTAAGGAACTTTCCTCAAAATTGTTTTTCATTCGACTCTCTCCCAGGCTCGACGCCCTCCCCTTGTACCATCCGGCGGTTTAACATATCTCACTGATTATGTTATTTTATTTACCACTTTATTGCGGCAACCAAGGGCAGACCATGAGCAAGGCAAGAATCGGTATCGTCACCGTCAGCGATCGCGCCAGTGCAGGCATCTACGAAGATCTCTCCGGCAAGGCCATCATCGACACCCTGAACGCCTACCTGACCTCGGAATGGGAGCCCGTCTATCAGGTGATCCCCGACGAGCAGGATCAGATTGAGGCGACCCTGGTTCGGCTGGTGGACGAGGAGCAGTGCTGCCTTGTCGTTACCACGGGGGGCACAGGGCCGGCCAGGCGGGATGTGACCCCGGAGGCCACCGAGGCGGTGTGCGATCGCATGATGCCGGGCTTTGGCGAGCTGATGCGGGCCGAGTCCCTCAAGTTCGTGCCGACCGCCATCCTGTCGCGCCAGACCGCCGGCCTGCGCGGCAGCTCGCTCATCGTCAACCTGCCGGGCAAACCCAAATCGATCCGCGAGTGCCTGGATGCGGTCTTCCCTGCCATCCCCTACTGCATCGACCTGATGGAAGGGCCCTATCTCGAGTGCGACGAGGCCATCATCAAACCGTTCCGCCCGAAGAAATAGGCGCTGTCCCAATTATGTGTTGGAAGGCTAATCTGGAAGTAGGTCATCACCGCGAGGACCTTCATCATGGATACGCCAGCCTTCCAACACCTGTTGTCCCTCTTTCCATTACTTACTCTGCGTCAGCGCCGTGTCGCTCAGCATGAGCTCGCCGCTCCACACCCGATTACGTCCCTCCATGCCCAGTTACCCACATGCTGCGGCTGTCCCCACTGCCAGGCGGATGCCACCCAGCTGGCCCCCTGGGGCTGGAGCCGTGGGCTGCGTCGTTACCGTTGTAAGCAGTGTCGGCGAACCAGCTCCCTCCTCACCAAGACGCCTTTGGCCAGATTACGTAAGGCTGAGCATTGGGAGGACTACGCCCAGGCTCTCATCGACGGGCTCACTGTCCGCCAGGCCGCCGTCCGCTGCGGTGTTTGCAAGAACACCGCCTTCTTGTGGCGTCACCGCTTCCTGAAGGCGATGGCAAACCACCAGGCAACACGGGAAGAAGGCATTGTGGAAGTGGATGAAACCTTCTTCCTCGAATCGTTCAAGGGGCAGCGAGGGTTGCCTCGTCCGGCAAGACATCGTGGCGGGAAAGGGCGTACCCGGGGGACCGGGCGGGATTACATCCCGGTGATGGTGGTGCAGGACAGGGCGGGCCATCAAGCCGACTTTCAGCTGGAAAGGCTGGATGCGCAGACGGTGAAAGCGGTGTTGCAGCCACTCATCGCGCCCGATGCAGTGCTCTGCAGTGATGGTGCAGGGGTGTATGCCAGTTTCAGCCAAGCGCGGGGCATAACACATCAAGTGGTGTACAACCGTCGAGGTGAGCGAGTCATT
The DNA here is from genome assembly GCF_019048585.1 of Aeromonas sp. FDAARGOS 1418. Classification (NCBI taxonomy): domain Bacteria; kingdom Pseudomonadati; phylum Pseudomonadota; class Gammaproteobacteria; order Aeromonadales; family Aeromonadaceae; genus Aeromonas; species Aeromonas sp. FDAARGOS 1418. The sequence goes on from NZ_CP077387.1 coordinate 4,314,105, forward strand.
GGGGCATACCACATCCAGCATGTGAACGGATATCACCGGCGGTTGAAGGAGTGGATGGAACGATTCCATGGAGTCGCAACCCACTACCTGAGGAATTATCTGGGCTGGCGCAGGATGCTGGAACGTTACGGCAGGGAGGTAAATACCAAGATGTGTTTGCATGAGGCGCTAGGGCACCCGATGCAACACGTAATTGGGACATAGCCAAGAAATAAGCACTGGGCGGGGATTTCCCCCGCCCTTTGCTCATTTGCGCCCGTACACCTTGACCCCCGCCCTGCTCCCTTCCGAATTGCCGTACACCTCGATGCGCTTGATGCAGAGTCGGCTGCCGAGGGATTGCCACCCCGACTCCTGATCCTCTTTCAACACTTTGTCGAAATAGAGGGTCTTGCTGCGATCGTTGCCGTAGAACACCTTGACCCGCTCCAGGGTCAACTCCCGCCCTGCCTTGACCATGATGGATTTGGTCGGCCGGCAGGCGAGCATGGGAATGATCGCGGGATGATCGCCGACCCCGAGCAGAATGGTCTGCCCCAAGCGGATATCCTCGTCGGCCATGGCGGGGAGAACAGCTGCCCCCAGCAGCGCCATGGGTACGCAGATGCGCAACGCGCGGGCAAGAGTGGACGAGGAGTGAAGGGAAAACAGCGCTGACATGATGCCTCCTGAAAAAAGGAGTCATGATAAGGGCCCGATGCCAGACCCAAGCTGTACTGGCCCTGTATCAGGGGCCATGACAATGGCCGGAGGCCCGTGTGGGTAACGGGGGCCTGGGCCCCCGTTACCCCTGCCGGACGCGCTAACCGCCCCACATGGCCGACAGCCGCGACTCCATGGCCTCTTCCTGCTCATCCGGCAGCTCGGTGAAGAAGTCGAGCCCGGTCTGCTCCTCCACCTCATCCACCGTCACCACATAGTCCGCCAGCCGACTGGCCGAGACGTTCTCTTGCGGCAGGATGAAGGCGATGGCCCGCTTGCCCGCCAGATCCATCACCACCCGGTAGTAGGCGTGGGGCACGGTCACGCCGTTGCCAATGGCGCCATCGGAGTGGGTGAAGATGGGGCCGGTGATCACCTGCACGCTCTTGTAGGTGATGGCCCACTGCCGGGTCTTCTCCTCCAGGATGCGCCAGGCCCCCTGGTTGAGCGCCGGCAGTTGCGGGGTCATGTTGGTCAGCAGGAAGCTCTGCTTCATGGTGTTGGTGGTGGAGCGCATGTCCGCCGCCGGTGCCTGGTGGCCGCGGTCATAGCCCGAGCCCTTGTAGTCCGACAGGGTGGCGCGAAACTGCACCGGCACCTCCTTGTCCTCGGCGAAGGCATCCTTGCGCGGCACCTGGCCCTGGGCGCTGGCGGCCGTCATCCGGTAAGAGACCCAGTCAGAGACCTTGGTGTCGTAGTTGTACCCGGCGGCATAGCCCTCCCGGCACAACAGCTGACTGGATTGACCGGGTACCCCCAGGGTGACGTGCTCCCCGCACTGGAATCCCGCCGCCAGGCTCGGGAAGGTGGTGAGAGTGAATCCGATAGCCAGAACTAATTTATTGATATTATTCATTATTATGCCACTCCTTGTGTTAGGCGGAGTGATTTGACACCAGGTCGGATGAGTAAGGCAATCGCACAAATAGCGAGCAATCCGGAAATGTGAAGAGGACGGCAAAACCGCAAACAAGGCGCCGCCAACCGGGGGATTGTCATCCCGCCGTCACTGTGCTGAGGGGGGAATTTCTCCAGCACTATCAGAGAGATAAGGGGTCAACACCGAGGCACTCTGTCAGCGCAGCGCCCGGCTCCCGCCACGCACGCCCCTGGCCGGGTCAGGGAATATCGAAAAAATCCCAACGAAATAAGGGATCCTCAAGCCCGATAATTAGTCCGCGCTTGTTTGCTCGAGATCAAACGGAGCCATGAAAAGCCCTCTAGAATCAGCCCGTCATCTATTTGGGGCGCCATGAAAGGGGGCCGTTCATTGCGAAAATGCCCGCAGGATTTCTCCTTCATGAATAAGCGTGCCCCGTTGCCGGAATACATCATGACGCAGCCTCATGCCACGCTTCAAATAACGATGACGACAGACCTTTCATAACAATTAATCCGGTCTGGCACCGCGTACCCTGCGTTTCCAACGATGCCATTCCTGGCCTTCCTGCCGGAAGGCCAGGAATGGTCGTGCTTTTCAATCAGGATAAGGATGCATGATGAAAAAGTCCCTGCTGGCTGGCGCCCTGCTGCTCTGCCCTGCCGCCTTTGCCGCCACCACACACTGGGAATACAACGGCGAGGCCGGCCCGGCGAAATGGGCCAGCCTGACCCCGGAATATGGCCAGTGTGCCGGCAGCAACCAGTCGCCGGTCAACCTCTCGGGTCTGGTGAAGGCCGATCTGGCCCCCCTGCAGTTCCACTATCAGGCGGGTGGCAAGACGCTGGTCAACAACGGCCACACGGTGCAGGTCAACTATGCCCCCGGCAGCACCCTTGAGCTCGACGGCATGCACTTCGAGCTCAAGCAGTTCCACTTCCACGCCCCCAGCGAAAACCTCATCGAAGGCAGGTCCTACCCCCTGGAGGGTCACCTGGTCCATGCCAATGACAAGGGGGAGCTGGCGGTGGTCGCCGTGATGTTCGAGCCGGGCCAGGCCAATGGGGCCCTGAGCCAGGCCTGGCAGGTGTTGCCAGCCAAGGCGGGGGAGATCCATGCCTTCAAGGAACCCATCTCGGCAGAGCAACTGCTGCCCGCCCAGCACGACTACTACCGCTTCAGCGGGTCCCTGACCACCCCACCCTGCTCGGAAGGAGTGCGCTGGCTGGTGATGAAGGAGCCGGTCCAGGCCAGCCAGGCCCAGATCGTTGCCTTCAAGGCGGTGATGCACCACCCCAACAACCGCCCCGTCCAACCTCTCAACGGGCGACTGGTGCTGGAATAAGGGGTTATCTCGCCGATTCGCGCAATAAAAAGAGGGCCTGTTGGCCCTCTTTTGCATCTTTCGCAAAGGTGTTTACAGGCTGGCAGCGATGCGCGCCCCCAGCGCGGCGTTGTTCAGCACCAACTGGATATTGGCCGCCAGGGAGTTGCCACCGGTCAGCTCGCACACCCGGGCCAGCAGGAAGGGGGTGGACTCCTTGCCCTTGACCCCCTGCTCGTCCGCCTCACGCAGTGCCTGGGCAATGGCGGCGTCGATGTCGGCCTTGGGCATGGCAAACTGGGTCGGGATCGGGTTGGCCACCACGGCGCCCCCGGCCAGCCCCAGCTCCCACTTCAGACGCAGCGCCTCGGCGATGGCCGCCGGGCTCTCCAGGCGGTAATCCACCTTGAAGCCGCTCTCCCGGGTGTAGAAGGCGGGCAGCTCCTCGGTCTGGTAGCCGATCACCGGCACCCCCTGGGTCTCCAGGTACTCCAGGGTCAGACCGATGTCGAGGATCGACTTGGCGCCGGCGCAGACCACGGCCACCGGGGTCTGGGCAAATTCCTGCAGGTCGGCCGAAATGTCGAAGGTCTCCTGGGCACCGCGGTGCACGCCGCCGATGCCGCCGGTGGCGAACACCCGGATCCCGGCCATGGCGGCCACTATCATGGTGGAGGCCACCGTGGTCGCCCCCAGCCCCTTGTTCGCCAGCACGAAGGGAATGTCGCGGCGACTGCACTTGGTGGCGGCATGACCGGCCCGGCCCAGCGCCTCCAGCGCCCCCGCATCCAGCCCCACCTTGAGGCGGCCGTCGATGATGGCGATGGTGGCCGGCACGGCGCCGTTGTCGCGCACCACCTGCTCCACCTGGCGCGCCGTCTCCACGTTCTGCGGATAGGGCATGCCGTGGGAGATGATGGTGGACTCCAGGGCCACCACCGGCTTGCCGGCGGCCAGCGCGGCGGCAACTTCAGGTTGGATATCGAGGTAAGCGTTCAACATGGGTACTCCTCCAGCATGCGTTCAACGGCGGCCTTGGATAGGCCGGAAAAGACGGTATCGGAACAATTGACGGTGAGGGCGGCGCAACCGAGGGCGAACCGGGTTGTCTCCATGATGCCCTGCTCCTGCAACCAGGCGTGGGCCAGCCCTGCCATGAAGGCATCGCCGCCGCCGGTCACGTTGACGACCGGGCTGCCGAGCACGGGCAGATGGCCCTGGCAGACACCGTCGCTATAGAAGATCCCCTGATCGCCGAGGCTCAGGAAGAGCCGCTGCACCCCGGCGCGGTGGAACCAGGCCGCTGCCATGGGCCAGGTGTCGGGCCCGCCGATGGTGAAGCCGCACAGCTGCTCCGCCTCGGTGCGATTGGGTTTGAGGGTGTGGATGCGGTGCAGCCAGGGGCGGATCTTCTCCACCTTGGCCACCGACACTGTGTCCACGAAGATGATGTGCTCCCCCTGGCGCTCGAACAGCCAGTCCAGGGTGTGGGTGGCGAGGTTGGTGTCGAGCACCCAGAGCCGGGCCGCGCCAAGAAAACCGCTCAGGGGGGTGAGCCGGGCCGGGGTGAGCTGCTCGATGATCCCCATGTCGTTGACGGCGCAGCTCATCTCGCCGCTGCCATCGTGCAGGCTGAGGTAGCAGGAGGTCGACTGACCCTCCAGTACCAGCACCTGGCGCACATCGACCCCGGCGCGCTGGCTCACCTCCAGAAGATGATGGCCGTACTGATCGTTGCCCACCGCGGTCAGTAGCCGGGTGTCGGTGCCAAGGCGCGCCAGGTTCTCGGCGATGTTGCGCCCTACCCCGCCGGCGGAGGTGCGTACCCGGCCCGGGTTGGAATCGCCGATGCGCAGGTTGTCGTGGCTGCAGCCACAGATATCCATGTTGGCGCCGCCGATCACCACGGCGTAGGGGCCTTCGCGCAGCACATAGCCGCGCCCCTGCACATAGCCCTGGCGCATCAGGCTGGAGATGTGGCTCGCCAGCGCGGAGCGGCTGATGCCGAGCCTGTCCGCCAGCTCCTGCTGGGCAATCATGGGATCCTGGCGCAGCAGGGCGAGGATCTCTTGCTCACGTCCCGTCATAGACAAACATCCAGTTACAAACGTTTGTCTATTATTTCCGAAAAACGTTTTCCCGCCATTCTCTCGTACAAGAAATGTCGGGTCGCGCACAAAAAATCACCGGGCAGTGCCCGGCGATCACAACATGGTTTTCAGATGGGCCACTCACCCCAGCTGTACCCAGACCTCGCTCCCCTCCAGCCGCACCGGCCAGCAGGCGACGCTCAGGGCCGGATCGTCCAGACAGCGGCCGTCCATCAGGGCGTAGCGCTGCTTGTAAAGGGGCGAGGCGACCACGGGCTCCCCACCGGCATCCCCCACCAGGCCACGCCCCAGCACGGCGACGCCGGCCAGGGGGTCCACCCCGTCCAGGGCATAGACATGCTCCCCGAGGCGAAACAGCGCCAGTACCCGCCCCTCCAGCCAGGCGCTGCGCCCGGCCTGCTCCGGCAGCGCCGCCAGCTCGCACACCCGGTGCCACTGCCCGCAGAGCTGTGCATCGTCCTTGTCATCCTTCATACCACCTCCTTGATACTGATGGCGGGCGTGCAACCCGTTGCCCCCGCTCATACCACCTCCTTGACAGCGATATCCGGCACCCATTGCCCCCGCTCCTCACGGCGCGGCGGCGTCTCGTCCTCGGGCCGGTTGACGAAGGCCTCGAACAGCTTCAGCTTGTCCGGATCCGCCAAGGTGCTCTTCCACTCGCACTGCCAGGTGCCGACTATCCCCTCCATCATGGCCTCCAGCTCGGCACCGATGCCGAGCCTGTCCTCGATGATCACCGACCTGAGATAGTCGAGCCCCCCTTCCATGTTCTCCATCCAGACCGAGGTACGTTGCAGCCTGTCCCCGGTGCGCACGTAGAACATCAGCAGCCGGTCGATGTAGCGGATCAGGGTCTGCTCGTCGAGATCCGTGGCGAACAGGTCGGCGTGGCGCGGCCGCATGCCGCCGTTGCCACACACATAGAGGTTCCAGCCCCGCTCGGTGGCGATGACGCCGATGTCCTTGCTCTGGGCCTCGGCGCACTCCCGGGTGCAGCCTGAGACCGCAAACTTCAGCTTGTGGGGGGCCCGCAGCCCCTTGTAGCGGTGCTCCAGGGTCTGGGTCAGGGTCATGGAGTCCTGCACCCCGTAACGACACCAGGTGGAACCCACGCAGGACTTCACGGTGCGCACCGACTTGCCGTAGGCCTGACCGGTCTCGAAGCCCGCCGCCACCAGCTCGCCCCAGATGGCGGGCAGCTGGTCGACCCGGGCGCCGAAGAGATCGATGCGCTGGCCGCCGGTGATCTTGGTGTAGAGGCCGTACTTGCGCGCCACCTCGCCAATGGTGATGAGCCCCTCCGGGGTGATCTCCCCCCCCGGGATGCGCGGCACCACCGAATAGGTGCCGTCCTTTTGCAGGTTCGCAAGGAAGGCGTCGTTGGTATCCTGCAACGCGCGGTGGGGCTTCTCCAGCACGTGCTCGTTCCAAAGGGACGCCAGGATGGAGGCCACCGTCGGCTTGCAGATGTCGCACCCCAACCCCTGGCCGTGCTTGTCCCGCAGCGCCTCGAAGCTCTTCAGCTCGCCCACCCGGGCCAGGTGATAGAGCTCCTGACGGCCGTAGGCGAAGTGCTCGCACAACCCCTTGTCCGCCTCGACGCCAAGGTCCGCCAGGGTCTGATCCACCACCTGCTTGAGCAGGTTGCTGCAACCGCCGCAACCCGTGCCGGCCTTGGTACAGCTCTTCACCGCCGACAGCTCGTGATTGCCCGCCCGAACGGCGGCCACCACGTCCCCCTTGCTCACGTTGTGGCAGGAGCAGAGGATGGCGCTGTCCGGCAGCACCAGGGGCGCGGGAGCGGCCCCGACCTCCCCCACCAGCAGGGAGAGCGGCGGCTGGGGCAGCGCCACCCCGTTCTGGTAGTACTGCAGCAGCCGCTCGTAATCGGCCCCGTCCCCCACCAGGATGGCGCCGAGCAGGCGATTGCCCTCGCCGTCGGTCACCAGCTTCTTGTAGATGCCGTTGGCCCTGTCCAGCAGCAGCAACTCCTGGGCGCCGGCGGTGCTGGCGTGGGCATCGCCGATGGAGCCCACGTCCACCCCCATCAGCTTGAGCTTGGTGGACATGTCGGCCCCGATAAAGTGGGTCTCGCCGCCACACAGGCTGGCCACGGCGGCCCGGGCCATCTGGTAGCCGGGAGCCACCAGGCCGAAGATGCGCCCCTGCCAGAGCGCGCACTCGCCGATGGCGAGGATGGCGGGATCCGAACTGTGGCAGCCGTCGTCGATGCAGATGCCGCCGCGCTCCCCGACCTCTAGCCCGGATTGCCGGGCCAGGGTATCGGCGGGGCGGATCCCCGCCGAGAACAGCAGCACGTCGGTCTCAATGTGAGTGCCGTCCTTGAAACGCAGGCGATGACGGGCCTGCTCCCCCTGCTCGATGCACTCGGTGGCCTTCTCCACCAGCACCTCAACCCCGAGGGCCTGGATCTTGTCCCGCAGCACGGCGCCGCCGCTCTCGTCGAGCTGCACCGGCATCAGCCTTGGGGCGAACTCCACCACCTGGGTCTTGAGCCCGAGCAGGCGCAGGGCGTTGGCCGCCTCCAGCCCGAGCAGGCCGCCGCCGATGACCACGCCGCTGCGGGCCTGGGCGCAAGCATCGCGGATGGCAGCGAGATCTCCCAGGGTGCGATAGACGAAGCAGCCCTCCCGCTGATGGCCGGGGATGGGGGGCACGAAGGGGACCGAGCCGGTCGCCAGCACCAGACGGTCGTAAGGGAACTGCTCGCCGTTGGCCAGCGTCAGGGTGCGGGCCGCCCGGTCGAGCACCTCCACCTCGGCCCCCAGCCGCAGCGCAATGCCGCTCTCCTCATACCAGGCGGGATCCGCCATGCGCAGGGCCAAGGGCGCCTTGCCGCCGAATACCTCGGAGAGGTGCACCCTGTCGTAGGCGGCGTCAGGCTCGGCGCCAAACACCGTCACGTCGAACCGCTCGAGGCCGCCCGCCGCCACCAGCTGCTCGACGAAGTGATGACCCACCATACCGTTGCCCACCACCAGCAGCCGTTGCTTTTCGGCCGTGTCGGCGGAACCACTGTTCTGGCGACCGAGCAGGTCCATGCCGCCCCCTGTCACCCACTGTTGCTCTTTGTCAGTCATGTCTCTCTTCCTTGAATCCGGCGGGCTCAGGCGCGCAGCTTGCTGCGCACCTGCCCGGCTGCCTTGAGGGGGGTCACCTTGCGCTGCTTCTCGTAGAGGAAGCGCAGCACCTGCTGGCGCAGCTTGTGGTAGTGGGGATCGTCCGCCAGGGCGACCCTGTCTCTGGGCCTTGGCAGGTCCACGGTCAGGATCTCCCCGACGGTGGCGCTGGGGCCATTGGTCATCATGACGATGCGATCGGAGAGCAGCACCGCCTCGTCCACGTCGTGGGTGATCATGATGACGGTGTTGCCAAGCTCCGCCTGGATCGCCATCAGGGCATCCTGCAAATGGGCCCGGGTCAGGGCATCGAGGGCGCCGAACGGTTCATCCATCAGCAGCACCTTGGGGGAGAGCGAGAGGGCGCGGGCGATGCCGACCCGCTGCTTCATCCCCCCCGACAGCTCGTGGGGCATCTTCTGGCTGGCGTGATCCATCTGCACCAGGGAGAGGTAGTAGTCCACCCGCTCCGCCACCGCCCGCTTGTCAGACTCCACCTGGGCCACCGCCAGCGCCACGTTCTGCTGGACGCTGAGCCAGGGCAGCAGGGCGTGGTTCTGGAACACCATGGCGCGCTCGGGCCCCGGGCCCGCCACCTCGCGACCATCGAGAATGATGCCCCCCAGGGTCGGCTCCAGCAGCCCGGCCACCAGGTTGAGGACGGTGCTCTTGCCGCAGCCCGAGTGGCCGATGAGGGAGACAAACTCCCCCTTCTCGATGCGCAGGTTGACCCGGCTCAAGGCCTCGAAGCTGCCCTGCTCCGTCTCGAACGAGATGCCGACGTCGCTTATCTCCAGATAACTCTTCATTGGCTCTTCTCCTGCCTGAATAGAAATGTGATTAACGCAGCACCTGACGCTTGTCCCAGGACAACCACTGCTGCAGGGCCAGCATGCCCCTGTCCAGGGCGCAGCCGATGAGGCCTATGGTGATCACCGCCACCATGATGCGGGCCAGAGACGCAGAGCCGCCGCTCTGGAACTCGTCCCACACGAACTTGCCGAGCCCCGGGTTCTGGGCCAGCATCTCCGCCGCGATCAGCACCATCCAGGCCACCCCCAGGGAGAGCCGCAGCCCGGTGAAGATCATGGGCAGGGCGCCGGGCAGCACGATGCGGCGCACATGGGTCACAAAGGAGAGACGCAGCACCCGGCTGACGTTGTGCAGATCCCCATCCAGCCCCGCCACCCCCACCGCCGTGTTGATCAGGGTCGGCCAGAGGGAGCAGAGGGTCACCGTCAGGGCCGAGGTGAGGAAGGACTTGGCAAGCCAGGGGGCGGGATTGGCGTAGAGGGCGCTCACCACCAGGGTGATGAGGGGCAGCCAGGCCAGGGGGGAGACCGGCTTGAGCAGCTGGATCACCGGGTTGGCGGCGCGATAGAGCCCCTGATTCATGCCGAGCAGCACCCCGCACGGAATGGCGATCAGAGTCGCCAGCGCGAAGCCGCACAGCACGGTGAGCAGGCTGGTGGCTATCTGATCGAAGAAGGTGGGACGTCCTGTGTAGGGACGCAGCTTCACCTCGGCCGCCGGATCCGCCGCCAGTCGCTCGGCGTTGCGCACCTGCTGGCGTTCGAGGAAGGCCGCCGCCTTCTCCCGCTCCTGCAGATGCTCCTGCCCGAGGGACCAGAGCTGGCTGGCGGTGGCGAGCGGCCCCGGCAGGGTGCCCAGACTGGTCTGCACCTGGCTCGCCCCCCACTGCCAGAGGCCGAGGAAGAGCAGCACGCCGAGCAGGGGCTGCACCATGATTTTCCAGTTGATGGCTTTTAAATGGATGAGGGGCCATGTGTGTCGTTTCATCGGGATATCCTTGCTCATTGCACCCGCTCATCGCCCTTGAGGCCGATGGCGAACTGTTGCAGGTAGGCGTTGGGGTGGCGGCCGTCGTAGATGAGGCCGTCGATGAAGCCATCCTGGGGGCCGCGATAGCCCTGCTCGCTGGCAAAGTCGGGGAAGTCACTGGCCTTGAGCTTGCCCTCGGCGATGAGGGCCTCGGCGGCCTGGCGATAGACATCCGGTTGATAGACGGCCTTGGCCACCTGCTCGAACCAGGCGTCCGGCCTGGCCTCGGGGATCTGGCCCCAGCGCCGCATCTGGGTCAGGTACCAGATGGCGTCGGAGTAGTAGGGATAGGTGGCGTGATGGCGGAAGAAGACGTTGAAATCCGGCACCTGGCGCTTGTCCCCCCTGGCGTACTCGAAAGTGCCCGTCATGGAGCTCGCGATCACCTGCTCGTCCGCCCCCACGTACTCGGGTTTGGCCAGCAGCTTGGCCGCCGCGCGCCGGTTGCCGTTGTCGTCTGCATCCAGCCACCAGGCCGCCCGCAGCAGCGCCTTCACCAGCCGCACATGGGTGTTGGGGTGACGCTCGGCCCACTGCCGGGTGACGCCGAACACCTTCTCCGGGTTGTTGCGCCAGATCTCGTTATCCGTGATGACGGGCACCCCTATGCCCCTGGCGACCGCCTGCTGGTTCCAGGGCTCCCCCACGCTGTAGCCGGCGATGGTGCCCGCCTCCAGGGTGGCGGGCATCTGGGGGGGCGGCGTCACCGACAGCAGCACGTCCGCCTGGCGCTGGCCCGAGTTGTCCCCAAGCTTGGGCGCATAGAAACCGGGATGCAGGCCACCTGCCGCCAGCCAGTACCTCAGCTCGTAGTTGTGGGGGGAGACGGGGAAGACCATCCCCATGTTGAAGGGCTTGCCCCCCTTGCGATACTCCGCCACCACGGGCTTGAGGGCGGCGGCGCTCACCGGGGGCGGCACCTGGCCCGCCTGCGGCCTGGGCAACTGGGGCGCCATGGCGGCCCAGACGCTGTTGGCCACCGTGATGGCGTTGCCGTTGAGATCCATGGCGAACGCCGTCACCAGCTCGGCCTGGGTGCCGATGCCGATGTGGGCCGCCAGGGGCTGGCCCGCCAGCATCTGGGCACCGTCCAGCTCGCCGTCTATCACCCGATCCAGCAGGATCTTCCAGTTCGCCTGGGCTTCGAGGGTGACGTAGAGTCCCTCATCCTCGAAATAGCCACGCTCGTAGGCCACCGCCAGCGGCGCCATGTCGGTCAGCTTGATGAAGCCGAGCCTGAGCTCCTCCTGCTCCGGGGCTCCCAGTGCCAGCACCGGCAGCGACAGCGCCGCCAGCAGCAGCCCCGCACATCCTTGTCGTCCGTTCATTGCATCTCCTCCCTCGGTTCCGGGTCAGGGCCATGGCGCCAGGCTGCCTGGAATCGCAGTGCCACCTCGTTGCAGCGCTGCGACCCAAGGTGCGTCGCGACCAAAAAAAAAAGCCCCGCCGATCCGGGATCGGCGGGGCTTCTTTGCCCTGTTGCGGGTGAGTGGCCTGACCGGCCCCTCACTGCGCATCGTTACTTCATTGCTATCGTGTTTTTGTTATTCACTTTCCGTGCCAGCTCGTCCAGGGTGCATCAGGCGGCCCTTTGCGGCCTGTGATGCCCAGATCCTCCCTCAAATTTGCCTCAATTAGGCGCAGTTGCACCAAAACGGTTGGCCACGGGAGCGCTCAGGCGGGCAAAGCCTGCAGCAGTTGCCGCGCCAGCTCCCCCAGGCTCAGGTGACGGCTCATTGCGGTGCTGCGCATCAGGCGATAGGCCTCGTCCTCGTCCAGCCCCTGATGGCGCATCAGGCGTCCCTTGGCCTGCTCGATGAGCCGCCTATCCTCCAGCTTCTGGCGCAGCTCGCTCTCGGTCTGCATCAGGGCCTGCACCATGGCGAGCTGACTGCGGGCCAGGCGCAGCCACTGCTCCACCGGCTCACGCTCGCCGCAAGGGTGGGGCACCAGCAACACCCCCTGCTGCAACAGGGCGAGCTGGGTATCGCCCCCCAGCCGCTCGCAGAACAAGAGCCGCGGCATGTCGGGCCAAAGAGAGAGGCCAAGGCGTACCTCGGCGCTGAACTGGCGGCAACTGACGAGCAGGGCATCCCCCCTCTGCGTCGGCGTCAGCAACTGGCGGGTATCGAGGATCCCGGGCTGATGGCCGTAGTGACTGACCAGCAGGGCCAGGCGGTTCGCCTGGCCCGGGTCATCGGCGTGGATCAACAGCCGGGAAGCGGGGCCGTCCTGGCCCCGGGTGGAAAAAGTGGTCATGGCGCTCCTTGCCGGCGACGATCGCGTTCTGTCTGGCGAAAATGCCGCAACATGAAGGCCAACTCTTTGAATCTACCTCCTTTTTATCTATCAGGAGGTAGTGGGGGTAGAGGGAGAATCGCCCCTCAGGCGACCCGTTCCAGGGCCTCCGTCAGCAATCCCTGCAGCTCGGTGCGCAGCCGCACCACCTCCCCCATGATGATCAGCACCGGGCTCTGGCCCAGCAGGGCACGGGCGGCCAGCTCCAGGCCATCGAGCGTGGCCTCGTGCACTTGCTGGCGGGGGCTGCAGCCAGCCACCACCAGGGCCACCGGCAGCGCGCCCGGGGCCCCCGCCCTCAACATCCCTTCCCGAATGCGGGCCGCCCGCTCCAGCCCCATGTAGAACACCAGGGTGTGGCCCGCCCGGGTCAGCCCGTGCCAGCCCTGATAGTCGCGCTCGTCCATCAGGTGCCCCGTCACCAGGGTCAGGGAGCGGGCCAGCCCCCTGTGGGTCAGGGGAATGAAGCTGCTGGCGGCGCACCCCAGGGCCGCCGTGATCCCCGGCACCAGCTCGGCCTCGATGCCGTGCCGGGCCAGGTGCAGCGCCTCCTCGCCGCCGCGCCCGAACACCAGGGGATCCCCTCCCTTGAGGCGCACCACCCGCTTGCCCGTGCGGGCCAGGGCCAGCAGCAGGGCGTTGATCTCCTCCTGGGTCGGGCTCGGCTCACCGCAGCGCTTGCCCACGTCGAAGCGGGCGGCCCCCTTGGGAATGCAGGCCAGGATCTCGCTCCCCACCAGGCGGTCATAGACCACGACCTCTGCCGCCTCCAGACGGTGCAGGGCGCGCAGTGTCAACAATTCGAGGGGCCCGGGGCCCGCTCCCACCAGACTGATTTGGCTCATCTCAGGCTCCTTGTGTCCTGGCACCGCACTAAGCGGATGCCAGGAAAACATGTTTGATCAACAGCTTGTCGATTTCGGGCAGACAGGTGCCGCAGTTGCTGCCACAGCCGAGCAGGGCCTGCAGCCCCGCCAACTCGCTCACCCCCTGCCGGGTGATGGCATCGACGATGCGCTGCTCCGAGACCCGCAGGCAGGAGCAGACCAGCCGGCTCTCCCCGGCCAGGGCCTGGCTCAGGGTCTGGCTCAGGGCCCCCGCCTGGAGCGGCGTGCCGAGCAGACTGGCCAGCAGGTCGACCTTGATGTCCGGGCGCCGCGCCCCCACCAGCAAGATGCCCTCGATGCGATCCCCTGCCAGGGCCACGGCCAGCCACCCCTCCTTCATGGGCAGCCTGAGCCAGTGCCCCTCGGCCCCCAGCCGTTGCCACAGGCTCTCTGTGCTCTCTGACCAGGAGGCCAGCAGGGTGCAGTTCCCCTCGGGCAGGGGACGCCTGGCCCACCAGTCCACCGGCTCGCGCCACTCACCACGGCCACACCAGAGCCCTTGCCAGCGGGTGGGCTGCGCCCTGGCCTGCACCCGCCCCTGTTTGAACATGGGCTGGCCCGAGAGGGGATCCACCACGGCGGCGATGAGGCGGTTGACCGCCCCCTGGCTGCACTGGCTGTCGGTCCAGTGCATGGGCAGGAAGGCCTCCCCCTCCCTGAGCCCCTCATCCAGCCCCACCAGCAGCAGCGCCTCCCCGAGCCCGTTGCAAAGGCGCACCAGATCCCCCTCCTTCACGCCAAGCGCCAGCAGGCTGGCGGCCCCCATTCGCACCCTGGGCCAGGGCTCGGCCTCCTGCAACCGGGGCACGTGGCCGGTGCGGGTCATGGTGTGCCACTGATCCCGCAGGCGGCCACTGTTGAGGAGCAGGGAGGCAGCCCCTGCAAGCGGGGGCGTTTCTGGCTGCTCGGGGAAGCGCTGGGCCAGGGGCAGCAGGCGGGCCCGGCCATCCGGGGTGGCGAAGCGTCCGTCCTCGAACAGGCGATCCCGCCCACGGGGCCAGTCGGCGTTGACGGGCCAGCTCAAGGGTTCCAACGCCTCGAATTCGGCACGGGTGAGACCCGCCAGCCCGGAGATGTCGAACTGGCGGGATCCGTCGTTCTCAAACCCGGAGAGGGCGGCATGCTCGCAGAAGATCTCGTGCTCGTGCTCATAGGCGAACCCCTCGCCAAAGCCGAGCCGACGGGCGAGCCGGGTCAGGGCCCACCAGTCGGGCCTGGCCTCCCCCGGCAGGGGCAGGAAGGCGCGCTGGCGGCTGATGGTGCGCTCGGAGTTGGTGACGGTGCCGCTCTTCTCCCCCCAGGCGGCGGCAGGCAACAGCAGGTGGGCGAGGCGCGCCGTGTCGGTGTTGGCCGTCACCTCGGAGACCACCAGCAGCTCGCAGCGGCTCAGGGCCTCGCGCACCCGGTTGCCGTCCGGCAGGGAGACCGCCGGGTTGGTGCCGAGCACCCAGAGCGCGCGGATCTCCCCCCGGTGCACCGCCTCGAACAGCTCGACGGCCTTGCGCCCCGGCCCGCGCACCATGGTCGGGCTTCCCCAGAAGCGCTGTACCCGATCGCACTCGGCCTCGCCAAAGACCATGTGGGCGGCGAGCTGGGTCGCGAGCCCTCCCACCTCGCGCCCTCCCATGGCGTTGGGTTGCCCCGTCATGGAGAAGGGAGCCGCCCCCGGCTTTCCGATGCGACCGCACATCAGGTGGGCGTTGATGATGGCGTTGGCCTTGTCCACCCCCTGGTTGGACTGGTTGATCCCCTGACAGAACAGGGTGACGGTCTTGGGGGTACGGGCAAAGAGCTGGTAAAACCCGAGCAGATCGCTGCGGGAGAGGCCGCAGCTGCGGGCCACCTCGTCCAACTGCCAGGCGGGGGCGTCCAGCGCGCCCGCCAACGCCTCGAAGCCGCTCACGTGCTGCGCCACATAGGCCTTGTCCCAGCCATCGACATCGAGCAGGTAGCGGCACAGGCCGTTCCAGAGCGTCACGTCGCTGCCGGGTTTGAGTGCCAGATGCAGATCCCCCTGCTCCGCCGTCATGGTGCGGCGGGGATCCAGCACCACCAGCTTGAGCTCGGGACGCCGCGCCCTGGCCTGCTGCAGGCGGCGAAACAGCACGGGATGGGTCCAGGCGGTGTTGGCACCGGTGAGCACCACCAGATCGGCGAGCTCGAGATCCTCGTAACAGGCGGGCACCAGATCCTCCCCGAAGGCGCGCTGGTGGGCCACCACCGCCGACGACATGCAGAGCCGGGAGTTGGTGTCCACGTTGGCACTGCCCAGATACCCCTTCATCAGCTTGTTGGCGACGTAGTAATCCTCGGTGGTGAGCTGGCCCGACAGATAGATGCCGATGGCATCCGGCCCGGACTCGGCCAGGATGGCGGCAAAACGCGCAGCCAGGGTGTCCAGGGCCTCCTCCCAGCCGATGCGCTGCCCCATCCAGCGCGGATAGAGCAGGCGATCGGGAAAGGCCAGGCTCTCCAGCAGGCTGGCTCCCTTGACGCACAGGGCGCCGCCATTGGCCGGATGCTGCTCATCCCCCTGCAACTGCCAGTTGTCCCCCTCCCGGCTCAGCCGGATGCCGCACCCCACTCCGCAATAGGCACAGGTGGTCTTCATTCCCTTGCTCCTTGTCATGTATCTGACGAGGGGCCCATAAAAAAAGCGTCCGCCCCCCTGCGGGGACGGACGCCTTTGTCCGGATGCCTCATCGTCTTGTATGGGGAAGTGACTGCAAACCCCGCGCCAGGATGCAAGGGGCGCCGCCATTGCGCATCAGGATGTCGGGCTGCGCCGCCACGGTGCAGCCGCCCCCTTGTTGGGCCCGCCTTGCGGGAATCCGCCCCGCACGCTGGGCAAGGGGCCCACCGGGGGTATAATGCGCCGCCACACAGGAGAGAGAGATGAAAGTGTCAGATGAAGGCGCTGCCGGGCAGCACCGGGCAGATGCCCGGGAGAGAGGGGACTATTGCGCCATCGGGCTGGTCAATCCCAAATCCCCGGAGAACGTGGGCGCCGTGATGCGGGCCGCCGGCTGCTACGGGGCGGACGAGGTCTACTACACGGGGCAGCGCTTCGAGCTGGCACGCCGCTTTGTGACCGACACCAAGCAGATGGTGGAGAAGATCCCCCTGCTCGGGGTCGAGGAGCTGCTGGACTTCGTGCCCGAGGGCTGCACCCCTGTGCTGGTGGATCTGATCGAGGGGGCCACGCCCCTGCCGGATTACGTGCACCCCGAGAGAGCCTTCTACATCTTCGGCCCGGAGGATGGCACCCTGGAACCCGCCCGCTTCGCGGCGGTGAAGGAGGTCATCTATGTGCCGACTCAGGGTTGCATGAACCTGGCCGCCTCGGTCAACGTCATCCTCTATGACCGGTTGGCCAAGACGCTCAGCGCCAAAGGCTGAGGCAGAACAAGCGGGGCCCGATGACGGTATCAGGCCCGACAGCTAGGGCTGTGGCTTGTTCGCCCGCACCACCTGCTCCCTGAGAAAGTCCTGGTAGTAGTCGTAGAGCTTGTTCTGCCGATAGATCTCCGCCAGCTTGCCCTGCCTTATCAGGGTACGCATGCCGGGATCCCAGAGCCCGTGCAACTCCCTGCCCTTCGGGGTATCGGCGAAGATGGGGTAGGTCGGGATCCAGCGCAGGAATACCTGTACCAGCTCGGGGGGAAGGGAGCCTTCGGGGTAGAGGGCGCCGTCGGTCAGGTAGTAGCGGTAACGCCCCTTGATCAGCAATTGCAGCGCCATCTCGTGGCTGTCTATCTCGAACCAGCGCATCGGCTCCGGGATGAACTTGTCAAAGGCCCACCCCCTCAGCCAGAGCACCTCCTGCTCCTTGAGGCTGTGCTCCCCTGCCCAGTGCGGCAGCCAGCGCTTTTGCATCACCACGCTCACGTAGTCCGCCGAGTCGGGGTAGTCGGGCTGATGGACCCCGGGCACCTCTCCCCGATAGACCCCCATCGCCATGTCCCCCTCCTTTTGCGACACCACCGCCAGTGCCCGTTTGTAAGGCACCATGTGAAGCTTCACCTCGTGCCCCAGGGGTTCATAGATGGCTCGAACCACATCCAGATAGACCCCCTTGCCGTCCCGGTGACAGAAGCCGGGCCAGTCGTCGCAATAGACGTGTATGGTGTCTGCCCGCACGAACGAGGTGATCAGCAGGCAACAGAACAGAAAAAGACGAACCATGAATATCCTCAGTGATATGGCACTCGGCAGATGCTCACCGCCGGACGGCCCGTTCAGGCATACAGATAGCATAGAAAAACAGAGTCCCGGCCGACATTTTCCCCATTTTGCGAGCGGGTCGAGGGTTATTGTCGCCCCACAGCGTATCATGGCAAACAAGATTCATTAGTAGCCCAACTTGAGGGGAGATTCTCATGCCAACCATCAAATCCCTGCTCTGCCCCGTCGATTTCTCCGAGATGTCCAGAGCGGTACTCGACTACGCCGTCTTCATGGCCAACACCCACCAGGCCGAGCTCAAACTGGTCCACGTGGTGGATCAGCTGCACGGCTTCGACAGCTACAAGATCCTGCACATGACGGCCATCGAGATCACCCACGAGATGGAACGCCAGGCCAAGAGTCAGCTCAAGGAACTGGTCGCCTGCCTGCCCATTCCGGCCAAGTTCGAGGTCCGTTTTGGCCGCGCCGCCGATGAAATCGTCCTCCAGGCGAAGGAAGACAAGGTGGATCTCGTGGTCATGGGCAGCCATGGCCGCTCCGGTATCAGCCACCTGCTGGTGGGCAGCGTGGCGGAATCCGTGGTGCGCCACGCACCCTGCCCTGTGCTGGTGGTCCGCAAATAATCCCCACCTGATGCGCCAAGGCCAGCATATGCTGGCCTTTTTGCTGTTGATTGCCATGAGATGCTCATCGCAGCACACTCGCGGGCAGGCTCTCAGCCATGGGCATAGATGACGCTCCCTCCCTTGATGGTGTCGATGATCGCCCTGGACTGCTCCCTTGGCAGGGCCGGGCATCCCCAGCTGCGCCCCAGCTTGTCAAACTTCTGCAGATGCCGGGGGCTGGCGTAATCCGCCCCGTGCACCACGATGGCGCGCTTGCGGGCATTGCTGTTCTTGCCGGGACTGAGGCCGTCGAGACGCAGGGAGTAACCGTGCTTGCCCTGATAGGTCTCGGCGGTGCGGTAGACCCCGAGGGAACTTTGCCGGGAATTCATCTGATTGGAGAACTGGCGGGCGGCCAGCTCCCCCGAATTGCGGCCGTGGCTGACCCAGGTGTGGTAGAGCAGCTTGTGGCGCTTGACGTCGATGACGAACAGCCGGCGCATGGTCGAGGGCTTGCTGTAGTCGATGATGGTTAGAATGGGTTTTCGCTTGTGGCGCACGCTCTGGTAACCGTCCAGGGCCTTGCGAAACACGCGGCTGTCGAGCTTGCCCGCCAGCCCGAGCTGACGATAGAGATCCTGGTCCCAGCTGGCGTGGCTGGCGCCGCTGAAACAGAGCGCCCCCAGCAGCAGTGGCAGGCTCAGCCAGAGGCTGCCCCACCACGCACTCCTATCCTGTCCCTTCATCCTTGAAGTTGCTCCCCTTGCTGTCGCTGGCCTGATGCCCCGGGTGACACCGCATCCTGCTGGATAGTTATATGCAAGCCATTGATTGCGAGCAATAAAAAAGCATAAAAATGCCGACCTGAGTCGGCATTGTCCTGCTTGCTGAGCGTGCCAGGATCAGGCACGGCTGAGATAATCCGCCTGCCCCACCCACTTGTAGCTGGTGAGTTCGGTCAGCCCCATGGGGCCACGGGCGTGAAGCATCTGGGTCGAGACCGCCACCTCGGCCCCGAGGCCAAACTGGCCGCCGTCGGTGAAGCGGGTGGAGGCGTTGACATAGACCGCCGCCGAACCAGCCCCGTTGACGAAACGCTCGGCATTGGCGAGGGAGTTGGTCAGGATGGCATCGGAGTGGCCGGCGTTGTGCTCGCGCATATGGGCCAGCGCCTCGTTGACGTCCGCCACCACCTTGACCCCCAGGGTCAGCCCCAGCCACTCGGTGTCGAAATCTTCCGGCCCCGCGTCGCACAGGTTCTCGCTGCCAGCCAGCAGCGCCATGGCATTGGGCGCGCCCACCAGGGTCACCTTGCGCTCGTTCATCAGAGCCACCAGTAGCGGCAGCAAGGTGGCCGCCACCTTCTCGTGTACCAGCAGGGTATCGAGGGCGTTGCAGGCGGAGGGGCGCTGCACCTTGGCGTTCTCGATGACCGCCAGGGAACGCGCCAGATCGGCACTCTCGTCCACGAAGATATGGCTGATACCGAAACCGCCGATGATGACGGGGATGGAACTGTTCTCCTTGCACATCTTGTGAAGACCCGCACCGCCGCGGGGGATGATCATGTCCACGTAACGGTCAAGGCGCAGCAACTCGGCCACCAGCGCCCTGTCCGGATTGTCGATGTACTGCACCGCCGCCTCGGGCAGGCCGGACGCCGCCAGGGCATGCTGGATCACCCGCACCAGCTCCAGGTTGGAGTGGAAGGTCTCGCGACCGCCGCGCAGAATGCTGGCGTTGCCGGTCTTGAGGCAGAGGCTGGCGATGTCGATGGTGACATTGGGGCGCGCCTCGTAGATGACGCCGATGACACCGATGGGCACCCGGCGACGGGAAAGGCGCAGGCCATTCTCCAGCACCCGGCTGTCGATTTCGGCCCCGACCGGATCATCCAGGGTGATCACCTTGCGCACATCCGCCACTATGCCGGCAAGGCGCGCCGGGTTGAGCAGCAGGCGATCCAGCATGGCTTCCGTGAGCCCCGCCTCGCGCCCGGCGGCAATGTCTTTCTCGTTGGCCGCCAGGATCTGGGCACTGCGTGCTTCCAGTTCATCGGCGATGGCCGCCAGCGCCCGGTTCTTCTGTGCCGTGCTGACGGTGGCCAGTTGATAGGCGGCTTCACGGGCCGCCTGCCCCATTTTCTCCAGACTCATCACAGTTCCCTTTTGTTCATGCGGTGCCGCCCTCTTCAGAGCAGCACCATATCATCACGGTGGATGGCCACGGCCCCATAGCCGTAACCCAATACCTGTTCAATCTGATCCGAGTGGACACCCCGCAGCCGATCCAGCTCCAGATGGTCGTAACGGCAGATACCGCGAGCCAGCTCGCTCCCCTTGGGATCCAGGATACGCACCACGTCGCCACGCACGAAATCGCCCTTCACCGCGACGATGCCCTTGGGCAGCAGGCTGGAGCCCTTCTCCTGCATGGCGGCCACGGCCCCCTGATCCACCTGCACTTCGCCGTGAGGAGGGGGCCCTGCCAGGATCCAGCTCTTGCGCCCTTCCAGGGGGGATGCCAGGGCAGGGAACAGGGTCCCCACCCGCTCCCCGGCGGCGAGGCGGCCGATCACTTCCGGGATCTGGCCGGTGGCGATCACCACGTCCACCCCGGCCCGGCGCGCCACGTCGGCCGCCTGCAGCTTGGTGGCCATGCCACCGGTGCCAAGGCCGCTCACGCTGTCACCGGCGAGGGAGCGCAGGGTGTCGTCTATGGTCTGCACCTCTTCGATGAGCTGGGCATCCGGGTTGGTGCGCGGGTCGGCGGTGAAGAGCCCCTTCTGATCCGTGAGCAGGATCAGCAAGTCCGCATCCGCCAGGATGGCGGCACGGGCGGAGAGGTTGTCGTTGTCCCCCACCTTGATCTCGGCGGTGGCCACGGCGTCGTTCTCGTTGATGACGGGGATGATGCGGTGATCGAGCAGAGTGCGCAGGGTGTCGCGGGCATTGAGGTAGCGCTCCCTGTCTTCCAGGTCGGCGCGGGTCAGCAGCATCTGGCCGATGTGCAGCCCGTAGAGGTTGAACAGGTCCTGCCATACCCGGATGAGCTGGGTCTGACCCACCGCCGCCAGCATCTGTTTGTTCGGCAGGGTAGGCGCCAGCGGAGGGTGGCCCAGATGCTCGCGACCGGCGGCGATGGCCCCCGACGTGACCAGCACGACACGGTGCCCGTGTCGATGCAAGGCGGCACATTGTCTGACCAGCTCGACCATGTGGGCACGGTTGAGGCGGGCAGATCCCCCGGTGAGCACGCTGGTGCCCAGTTTGACGACTATGGTTCTGTTTTCCATGGGAACGAAGGGTTAGAAAAGTAAGGAATCCCTTTATACCCACGGCCCCCCTGCCCTGCAAGGCAATTAAGCCTCGCCAGGCAGTTGCGGGCTCGGTGACAAAGCATCGGGGTACCCCGCACCGGGAAGATGCGGGGCTTGGGGATCAGGCTGCCGTCACGCTCAGTTCGGCGGTCACCTGCTTCGCGGGGGAGAGGGTGCACTCCAGCTGGGTCAACTTGCCGCTGATGAGCTTGTAGAAATGTTGCAGGGTGCGTTCCACTTCCGCCTGATGCTTCTTGGGCAGCGCCTTGTCGATCCACTCCCCGTCCGCGTTGTAGAACCCCGTCTGATAGTGGTAGCTGAAGCTGTGATCCGCCTGCTCCAGCACCAGCCACCAGCCCCAGAACTCCCGCTTGTCCGGAGCAGGCTTGGCGCTGACACAGACGGACAGGCAGTCAAAGCGGTATCGGCCCTCCTCGCACAGGTCTTCACGCAAATAGGGGCCAATGGCCGCGAACTGCCGAAGCAATCGCTTGTAAGTCACTCTTTCTGACATGCTAACCTCCCTGTTGAACAAGCCATACCATCACATGGTGATGTTACATTTTTAGTTTTATATCATGTACATAAGTGCTTTTTGAGCCAATCTACCGTCTCTTTCAGTGCCTCGTCATAGACCTCGAGCAGTGGCTGCTTGTCAAACACCACCGCCTTGCCGTTGCGACTCGCAGCGGCCAATGCCCGGACATCCTGCTCGGGACAAATAAAATCTTTCTTGTGCCCGATACTCAATATCGGCACGGAAGTGCGACTCCCCAGCAATCCCTGGGTCTTGAGGGAGAAGACCTGGCACTTGGTGCGCAGCAGATCCCACTGGGCCGCGTCCGCCCCCAGCCGGTTCGCCAGCCCGTCGCGCATCATGCGCGGGCAGCGGGCGAACATCTCCTGATTGGTGAACACCTGGTTGATGCCGGCACCGATGCAGACCACGGTCCGAAGCTTGAACGGCTCGACGAAGGCGAGGCGGGCCGCCACGTTGCCGGCGAGGCGGAACCCCACCATGGCGATGCGCTGGTGATCGACCCAGGCCACCTCCGAGAGGTAGTTGAGCACCGCCTGGTGCAGGCGGCTGGTGTCCTGCACCAGAGGCCAGTGCTCGGCATAGCCGGTGCCCGGCATGTCCAGGGAGAGCATCCCGATGCCGTGGGGCTCGAGACATTTGAAGTAGAAATTGAGGAAGTCCACCTGAAGCGAATCGATGCCGCCGCTGACGATGACCAGAGGCACAGGTTTCTCGGTGGTGGGCAGATGCAGGTAGCCCTGGATGGTCTTGCCCCGAAACGGGACCTGCAACTCCTTGAGGGGCACCTTGAACAGGCGTCCGGCCTCGCGGTAGGCCATGTTGCCGAGCAACTGGGCCTGATCCGCCAGCTCGTCGTGCTTGAGGTGGGGGTAGCTTGCGATGGAGTAGTAGCGCACTGCCTTGAGCAGGTTCTTCAGCGCCGCGGCGCGATCCCCTTCCCCCAGCAGCGTCCGCCCCGTATTGAAATAACGGCCGGCGAGCTGGCTCCACTCATAGACCCAGTTGCCGGGCACATAGCCCTTGATGGTGTCCAGATAGCGTTCGTGACTGCGCTCTCCCTGCCCCATGGCGATGTGCGCCAGGGTCTGCTCCACCTCGACGGGATCGGCCCCCTGCCAGGCCCAGGTCGGTCTGCGCAGCAGGCGATACCAGCGGGGCGACAGGGCGCCATCGATGAAGCTGTCAGACAGTGCGCTGTCTTGCTCGTCGACGGGGCTTGAGTTGGAGACTTCGGAAGTTTCCAATACCTTTTTGACCCGGGTAAACAGCTTTTCCGTCAGATTGGTATCGTCGTTTGGTTCCAAAATGGTGGCTCTTCTGTCTCAAACAATGTCCCATCTTAACCACTTTTCACATCGAGCAGCCACACCATAAACGCATTGAGCCCCAAAAGGGGCTCAATGTGGTCAACCTTGCATCACGACGGATCAGTCCGCTCCCGAATGCCGGGGAGTCACTGGTCGCGACCGGTGCGGCGATTACGCTTCGTCGCAGATCGGCTTGGCGAACTCCAGCGCCATGTCCCAGGGCTGTTCAATCCAGGTATCCTGCGGAATGGCGACTTCGAAGTCATCCACCAGGGGTTCGCCCATGGGCTTGGCGAAGATGGTGATGAACTTGGCTCTGGGGTAGAGCTCGCGGATCGCCTTGGCGGTGCCGCCGGTGTCCACCAGATCGTCCACCACCAGCCAGCCTTCGCCGTCACCTGCGGTGGTGGCAGCCTTCACCACCACCAGCTCGCGCTGGTTGTCGTGGTCATAGCTGGAGATGCAGAGGGTTTCGACATTGCGAATGCCAAGTTCGCGGGCCATCAGGGCCGCAGGCACCAGACCACCGCGACTGACGGCGATGATCCCTTTCCACTGGCTGACAGGCAGTTGACGACGGGCCAGACGGCGCGCTTCACGTTGCAGGTTATCCCACGATACATAGAACTTTTTTGGCATGCTATCGATCTCAACGAGTTATAAAGCAATCACTTATGAGGCGAAACCCGGCAAAGAGACGGGTTCAGGTCAATTCTGGCACCCCGTTTCCCGAATTTTGCTTGCACTTTTTCGGCCTCGGGGCTGACGCCTCGGCGGCAAAAACGGATGCAATGCGAACAGGGATGGGGTGTAGCTGGCGGCCATGTCGGGTGGCCTCCCGAGCTCGGGCCGGCTGTTGGGCCGGTATGATAGCACTCTTTATGGATAAATTGAGCGGCAAACGTATGCGAAAAACAGGAAATGTCCGCCATCTCCCGCTCTGTCGCCCTTTTGGGAGGGCTCCGACGACACCGACAGGTTAGCCGTTTGACACACATTCCATGACATTCGGGCAAAAAAATAGCAGGGGGAGGAGAGGATCCTCACGCACCTGCTGCTGTTACCTGTGACGCTTGCGAGCCTTAACGGCGGGTGGCGTAGGGATTCGGGTAGTTGAAGCCCTGGGTATAGAGAGATTGGGCAAACCAATAGGTTGAATTGCTGCCTGACATCATAAACTCCTGATTGCTTAACAAGTTACGTACCTTAATGCGGGTTCACATCCTTGAACTGACACTCGGTTCCATGGAGGCGCACTTGCTTTGCTTCGGTTCCCTGGAGGCATTGATTGTCATCCTGACAAGTGGGCTGGCCACGGCGGCTAATTTACCACCCGGCGCCCAAAAGACAATATTTTTGTGACTAGCATCACAAAATTGATGTTGTGCTGACACGAATAAGGCAGGTAGTGAAGTTCGCCATCCATGCTCCCTTTCCCAGCACAAGCAGAGCGTCATTTGCGCTGATCGCTCACATTTTTGCGTGATTGACTGTATTATCGTTATCCTCTTCCCCGGCCCGCAGAGTGGGGCCCGACATTTTCCATGCTGGTAAGGAGTCCCGACGTGGCACAGCTCAGTTCTCTGTCTCCCAAGTTGATTTGGCAATTCTTCGAGCAGATCTGCTCCATCCCCCACCCCTCCAAGCACGAAGCCCAGCTGAGCGCCTGGATCGTGGCGTGGGCCCAGGGAGAAGGCCTGGCGGTCAAGCAAGATGCCGTCGGCAACATCATCATCAAGAAACCGGCCACGCCGGGGATGGAAAACCGCAAGGCCGTGGTGCTGCAAGCCCACATCGACATGGTGCCGCAGGCCAACGCCGACACCCAGCACGACTTCACCAAGGATCCCATCGATGCCTACATCGACGGTGAATGGGTCACCGCCCGCGGCACCACCCTGGGTGCCGACAACGGCATGGGCATGGCTGGCTGCCTGGCCGTGCTGGCCGACAAGACCATCAAACACGGTCCGCTGGAAGTGCTGCTGACCACCGACGAGGAGACCGGCATGACCGGCGCCTTCGGTCTGGAAGCGGGCTGGCTGGAGGGCGAGATCCTGCTCAATACCGACTCCGAAGAGGATGGCGAGGTCTACATGGGCTGCGCCGGCGGGGTCGATGCCAATATCCGCTTCCCCCTGGAGCGGGTCGCTGCCACCGAGGGTGAAGGTTTCGAGCTGCAGGTCAAGGGCCTGCGCGGCGGCCACTCCGGGGTCGACATCCATCGCGGCCGCGGCAACGCCAACAAGCTGCTGGTCCGTCTGCTCAAGGCCGCCGAACCGCTGGGGGTGCGCCTTGGCGATCTCAGTGGCGGCACCTTGCGCAACGCCATCCCCCGCGAGGCCCGCGCCAGCCTGCTGGTGCCCGCCGCCAGCGTGGCTGACTTCAAGGCTCTGGTAGACCGCTACGCCGGCATCTATCAGAGCGAGCTGGCCGCCACCGAGGCCAACCTCACCGTGCTGCTCACCGCCCGGGAGAAACCGGCCCAGCTCATGAGCGAGTCCCTGCAAAGCCGCCTGCTGGATGCCCTGATGGCCTGCCCGAACGGGGTGATGCGCATGAGCGACGCCATCCCGGGCGTGACCGAGACCTCCACCAACCTGGGTGTCATCAAGACACTCGAGGGGGAAGTCTATGTGCAGTGCCTGATCCGCTCCCTCATCGATTCCGGTCGCGAGAACATCGAGCAGATTACCCGCTCCCTGTTCACCCTGGCCGGCGCCAGCTGCGAGTTCACCGGCGCCTACCCGGGTTGGGCCCCGAACGTCGACTCACCGGTCATGGCGCTGGTGCGAAGCAGCTACCAGACCCTGTTTGGCGAGATGCCGAACGTCATGGTGATCCACGCAGGCCTCGAGTGCGGTCTGTTCAAGAGCGCCTACCCGGACTGGGACATGGTCTCCTTCGGCCCGACCATCCGTGGCGCTCACGCACCGGGGGAGAAGGTACACATCCCGGCGGTCGAGCGTTTCTGGCAACTGCTGGTTCACGTGCTGGAACATATCCCGGCCAAGTAAGCCAGCTCACGACCATACCGATGCCCCGCCCCGTGCGGGGCATCTTTTTTGTGCTCCCTCCTCGGCCACCTCTCTCATATCCCCGATTCCACGCGCGGCCCTGGCTTGAAATCGTATCCATGAACAGGTCTGCATTTGAAAACCTTTTCCATGATTTATGTAAATTTACAACACAAAAAGTTGATCCAGCTCACATATCCCCCTAGGATCAGAACGTGACCAAGGTCACACAACCCATGAACCACAGAGAAACGAGGTCATCATATGTTCGAGAATCTGGCAGTGCTGTTCCACCTGAAGGGTGCAACCAGCAAGAAAGGTGCTGAAGAGAAAGACACTTATGCGCCTGCAACCCGCAATTACTACTTCCGTTATGGCGCCTGATATCGCCTGTCCGGAAGTTGAAATTGGAAACGTAATAAAACTACAAAACAACTCAGCAATCCACACAGCAGCCACCCCCATCGGGGCGCTGTCCTGCCCGGGCCAGATATTCCACGGCCAAACCTGAACTCCAACCATGAAGATGGGGCCCGCAGGCCCCATTTTTTTATCCCGTATCCGCCTTTATTGCGCCTCCTCGGTGCCACCTTGCAGCGATGCCGGTCGCGACGCGGCGGGCGCCGGCATCATATCGCCTTTCCCAACGGCACCGCCTCCTGCACGGGCAAGGGGAAATGGCAGGCCACCTGATGCCCCTGCCCGCCGCACGCCTCAAGGGCGGGCGAGCGGGTGCGGCACAGATCCGTTGCATGGGGGCAGCGCTGGTGAAAATGGCAGCCACTCGGCGGCGAGATGGGGGACGGCACATCCCCCGTCAGCAGGATGCGCTGGCTGCGCCGCCGCGGATCCGGCACCGGAATGGCGGAGATGAGCGCCTGGGTATAGGGATGGCGCGGTGCCAGGTAGAGTGCCTGGGCCTCGGCCAGCTCGACGATCCGGCCCAGATACATCACCGCAATCCTGTCCGAGATGTGCTTGACCACCGACAGGTCATGGGCGATGAAGATGATGGCGAGGTTCATCTCCCGCTGCAGATTGAGCAGCAGGTTCACGATCTGGGACTGCACCGACACGTCGAGCGCCGACACCGCCTCGTCACACACCAGCAGCTTGGGCTTGAGGGCGATGGCGCGAGCGATGCCGATGCGCTGGCGCTGGCCGCCAGAAAACTCATGGGGATAGCGATCCACCGCGCTGCCGGGCAAGCCGACTTTCTCCAGCAGCTCCTGCACCCATGTCCGGCGCTGTTCGGCGTTGCCCTTGCCGTGGATGATGAAGGGCTCCTCCAGGATCTGCCCCACCGTGTGGCGGCTGTTGAGGGATTCTGCGGGATCCTGGAACACGATCTGCATCTCCTGACGCAGGGATCGCATCTCCTTGGGCGAGAGGTGGGTGATGTCACGCCCCTCGAAGGTGATGGAGCCGGCGCTCGGCTCGAACAGCTTGAGCAACGAACGCCCCAGGGTGGACTTGCCGCATCCCGACTCTCCCACCAGGCCAAGGGTCTCCCCCTGCCTGAGATCAAAGCTGATGCCATCCACCGCGTAGACGGTGTATTGCTTGCGCAAGAAACCGCCACCCATCTTGAAATGCTGCTTTAAATTGCTTACCGACAACAAGCTGGTCATGACTTCCATCCCCGACGATTCATGGCAGCAGACGACCTGGTCGCCTTCCCGCCGCCTGGCTGCCCTGCGACACCCCGTCCCCACACCAGGCCGTTCATAGGCTCACCTCCTTCCAGTGGTGGCAGGCCACCCCGTGGCGTTCGCTCAACTGCTCGGTCATCGGTATGGTCTCCACGCAAAGGGGCGTGGCATGGGGGCAGCGGTTGGAGAAACGGCACCCCGCCGGCATCTCGTGCAGGGCGGGCACCTGACCCTTGATGGTCTTGAGCAGGCTCTTTGGCACATCTTCCAGACGCGGGATCGAGGCCATCAGACCATGAGTATAGGGATGGCGCGGGTGGTCAAACAGTTCATAGATATCGGCCCGCTCCACCGCACGCCCGGCATACATCACCACCACCTCGTCGCACAGCTCCGCCACCACCCCGAGATCGTGGGTGATGAAGATGATGGCCATGCCGGTCTGGGCTTGCAGCTCCTTCATCAGATCCAGGATCTGGGCCTGGATGGTCACATCGAGCGCCGTGGTCGGCTCGTCGCAGATGAGCAGGGCAGGTTCGCAGGCCAGCGCCATGGCGATCATCACCCGCTGGCGCATGCCGCCGGAAAGATTGTGGGGATAAGCCGCGAAACGCTGGGCAGGCTCGGGGATCCCCACCTTCTTCAACATGGCGATGGCGGCGTCACGGCGCTGGGCCTTGCTGTAATCGGGGCGGTGGAGGCGAAACACCTCCATCAACTGATCGCCGACCGTCTGCACCGGGTTGAGGGCCGTCATGGGCTCCTGAAAGATCATGGAGATACGGTTGCCGCGCACCTTGTACATCTGCTCCGGCGGCAGATTGAGCAGCTCCTCCCCCTGAAAGCGGATGGAGCCCCCTACCACCTGACCGTGAGGCCTTGGCAGCAACCCCATGATGGCCAGCGAGGTGACGCTCTTGCCGCAGCCGGACTCGCCGACTATCCCCAGGGTCTTGCCCGGGGCGACCTGGAAGCTGACCCCGTCGAGCACCTTGATCTTGCCGTCGTCGACGGCGAACTCCACCTCGAGATCCCGCACCTCGAGGATGGGGGACAGAGACTGCCCCTCATGATCTTTGGTGCCGGGGGCGGTGGCCTGTGTGTTGGGCATGACTGCTGCTCCCTTCTGGGCCACATCAATGATGTGCATAGGTCTTGTCGATCAGGGTGATGGGGGCCAGCGCCTTGCCGTCAGCCTTGGCCTTCTGGGTCTCCTCCTTCACCTTGGGATCGATCCAGAGCAGGCCGCCACTGCTGTGGGGGTAGCCATCCATGGGCCAGTAGAGCAGATCCGGGGTGTTGCGGGTGGCGGGCACCTCCGGCAGCATCACATAGCGCCAGCTGCTGGCTCGCACGTAGTTGAGCTGAACGCCGGGCACGAAGATGGCGAGATCATAGATCCGCTGCTGGATCTGGTGGGAAAGCGCGGCCCGCTTGTCCATGTCGAACTCGACGTTGTAGGCGTCGATCAGGCTGTCGAGCTCTTTGTCAGCCACGTTGAACAGGTTGTTGGTCTGGGGCTTGTTGGCGTTGTCGGAGTGGAAAGACTCCCAGTATTGCGGATAGAGACCACCGCCCCCCCAACCAAGCCAGGCCGCCTCGTGTTTCTTCTCCAGCATCACCTTGAAGCCGGTGGCGCCATCCACCAGATTGAGCTCCAGATCCAGGCCCGCCTTCTTGGCCTCTTCCTTGAGCACGGTCAGCCGCTTGGAGTGCTCCTGGCTGGTGTAGGTGAGGGCCAGGGTGAGCCGCTCTCCCTTGTCGTTTTGCAGGATGCCGTCCGGTCCCTGCTTGCCGTAACCGCCCTTGGCGAAATACTCCCGTGCCTTGGCGATGTCGTAGGCCCGCTCAGGGAGCGCGATGTCGGTGAAGGCCCCGAAGCCAGAGCCGAAGGTGGTAGCGCGGTCATAATCGCCGTGCAGCACCGTCTCTATCATCTTGTCGATGTTGAAGGCGTGCTGAATGCCGAGCCGAACGTTGAGATCCGCCAGCTTGGGATTGGCCACGTTGAGGTGAACCCCCTGCCCCCCCTGCTTGGTGTCGGTCATGGCCATCACCTTCTGCACGTATCCCTGCTTGTACTCCGGGGTGACCGCTTTCTCATGCCACCAGTTGGGCAGGATCATCTCGAAGGTGTCCAACTCCCCCTTGAGGAAGTGGCGGAACGCGATGTTGTGGTCGCGGATCACCTGCACCTTGATGGTGTCGAGGTTGAACCTGTGCTGGTTGTAGCGATCGTCTTTTGCCCACCACTCCTTCTGCTTGCTGAAGGTGACGGACTTGCCCTTCTTCACGTCGCTCATCACGTAGGGGCCCGTGGTGGGTACCACGGCCCAGTTGTACTGCTTCACCCAGTTCGGGCCCATCTTGTAGTAGTGCTTGGGCTGGGGCCACAGTTCGGTGGTGTTGAGGAGATCGAGCTTGGCCTTGCGGCTGCCCGCTTTGACCAGGATGGTGTGGTCGTCAATCTTCTCCACCGCCACCACCTCGGTGGTGTAGTAGTTGTTGAACCAGGGGCCCTTGATGTCCTTGGAGCGCATCATCTCGTAGCCGAAGGTGTAGTCATCGGCGGTGACCGGCTTGCCGTCGGACCACTTGGCGCGCGGGTCGAGTTTGAAATAGACGGTCTGGCTGTCCGGCGCGATGGCCCAGGCATTCGCCAGGGCCGGAATGGGGTTGCCCGTGTTGGGATGGAAGCTGATGAGCCTCATCTGGTTGTCGAGGATGAAGGAACGGAACGAGCCGTTGGAATCCGGCCCCACTGTGCGAAACGTCAGCGGGAAGCTGTCGACGAAGAGATTGAGGTTGCCGCCGGGCAGCGCCTTGGGAGAGGCGAACACGGGGTCGGTGTCGTTGGTCTCCCACGTCAGATCCGCGGGCAGGCTGGCCGCCCACACCCAGGATCCGTTCAACAGCAGAAAGAGAGCACCTGTCCATTTGATTTTATTGTTCATGTTTGACTTCCTGGTCATGCCCCTGCACTGGGGGCGTCTTCATTAAGGGTCCTGTCGATGTGCCCTGGCAAGGCGCCACCGCTCACTGATAACGGGTAAATTTGCGCGGATCGAACGCCTCCCGGATGGCCTCTCCGATGAAGGAGACCATGATGAGCACCAGGCTCACCGCCGCCACCACCGAACTCACGATCCAGATAGCGTCGAGGTTGTTGATCCCCTGGGAGAGCAGCTCCCCCCAGCTCGGGGTCGGCGGCGCCAGGCCAAAGCCCAGGTAGTCCAGCGCCGTCAGGGTGGAGATGTTGCCCACCACGGCAAACGGGGCCAGGGTGACGATCATCATCAGGGTATTGGGCAGAATGTGGTTGAAGATGATGCGCCGGGTGCTCGCCCCCTGGGCCCGCGCCGCCATCACGTAGTCCCGCGCCCGCTCCTTGTAGGTGAGGGTGCGCATGTACCAGGTGATCCCCATCCAGCCGAACAGCACGTTGATGCCGACGAACAGGCCGAAGTTCGGCTTGGCCAGGGAGACCAGGATCATGATGACGTAGAGGAAGGGCACCTGGGACCAGATCTCGATGAAACGCTGCATCAGGAGATCGAATCGACCGCCGAGGAACCCCATCATGCAGCCGATGCTGACCCCGATGACATAGCTCGCCACCAGCGCGATGAAGGCAAATCCGATGGCGATGCGAAAGCCGTAGACCAGCCGTGCCAATACGTCGCGACCGCTGGTGTCGGTGCCGAGGAAGTGGCGCTCCGCCAGGCTCGGAGCATAGGGCGGGTAGGCTTCCTCCTTGAAGTCCTGTTCATAGGGGTTCCAGGGGACCAGGGGCAGCAACACCCAATCCCCCTTATCTTCCTTCGCAAATTGGCTCTTGAGCTGGCGGTAGTTGGTCTCGTACTCGTAGTCGAGCCCGAAGTGCTGGCCCGGGATAACATCCCCATAGGTGGGGAAATAGAGCTCCCCCTGATAACTCACCGCCAGGGCCCGGCTGTTGACCAGCAGTTCCGCCAGCAAAGAGATGACCACCAGGACCGAAAAGATGACAAAAGAGTAGTAGCCGCGCTTTATCGACTTGAAGCGCTTGAGTTTTTTCAGAGTTACCGGATTCAGGTTCATGCTCACTCTCCAAACCGCACGCGGGGATCGACCAGGGCAACGCAGATGTCGGAGACAATGTTGCCCACCAGCATCAGCATGGAGGTGATGGCCAGAATACCCATGACGGTGGGGTAATCCCGCTCGACAATGGCCTCGTAACCGAGCAGGCCGATGCCGTCGATGTTGAAGATGGTCTCGATGAGGAAGGAGCCCCCGAAGAAGACGGTGAGCACCGACCCTAAGTGACTCGCGATGGGGATCAGGCTGTTGCGCATGGCGTGATCGGTCACCGCCTTGCGAAACGGCAGCCCCTTGGCCACGGCGGTGCGCACATAATCCGCCGACAGGTTCTCCATCAGGCTGTTCTTCATGGTCATGGTGAGGATGGCGAAATCCCCGATGGCGTAGGCGATGAGGGGCAGCAGGGCGTGGGCGAAGACGGTGCGGATCTGATCCCAGCTGCTCTCCATCCCGTCAAACTCGTCCCCCGGGAAGCCCCCCATGGGCAACCACTCCAGATGGAACGCAAAGACGGTGATGAGGAAGATCCCCACCACGTAGGCGGGTAGCGCATAGGCCATGTAGATGAGCATGGAGCTCAGGGAATCGAAGCGGCTGTTGTGTCTGAGCGCCTTGGCCACCCCGAGCGGGATGGAGACGGCATAACTCAGCAGAAAGGTGGCGAGCCCGAAGAAGGCGGTCACCGGCAACCTCTCCTTGATGAGATCCCACACCGGCTCGTAATAACGGGTCGACTCCCCGAGATCCAGCACCGCCAGCTTCTGCAACCAGTCCCAGTAGGCCACCAGCATGGGCTTGTCGAGGCCGTAGAACGCCTTGAGCTCTTCAATCTGTTCGTCGGAGAGTGCCTGCGCCCCCTTGCTGCCACTGGAGCGGCCTGACTCGTTCTGCGAGACCTGCGCCTGCAGCAGCATGCGCTCGACCGGGCCGCCCGGCACGAAGCGGGTGATGGTGAAGACGAGCAGGGTGATACCGAGAAACGTCGGGATGATCAAAAGCATCCGACGTAGGAAATACGACAGCATGGTGGAACCTCGTCCTTGTTGTTCTTTTATGGCCAGTCACATCCGGTGACGGGCCTATCCTTACCTGGCATTACTCACTGAATTGACTGGCATTGGCAGACAATCCGGCTCGGTCACTGTAAAAGCTCTGCAACAAAAATCAAGTAGAACCCTGTCTGCGACCAGGAATGTCCCCCCGCAGCATATCCCGCGGATGATTTTTTCCAAAAAACCCAACTTCAATATAAAAAACTGCTACGCCTACCCGTCCAACTCGATTTTAATTATTAAAAAATTAATTACACAGGTGTTTTAATCCATATCAAACAGAATGAAATCAACAAGTTAAGGATAAGCCGGGTTATTTTCTCATTTACCTATAAAAGAAGAGGGATAGCCTCCCCCACCCTCCGTTCCCCGGAAAACGCTCTCGCCATAAAAGCAGATGAAAATACTGCAAAAAACCGTTTTC
Source organism: Aeromonas sp. FDAARGOS 1418 (assembly GCF_019048585.1). Lineage (NCBI taxonomy): Bacteria > Pseudomonadati > Pseudomonadota > Gammaproteobacteria > Aeromonadales > Aeromonadaceae > Aeromonas > Aeromonas sp. FDAARGOS 1418. The sequence goes on from NZ_CP077387.1 coordinate 4,347,480, forward strand.
TCGATATCGGCACCGGTGTGACAAGCGACTTATCGATAAGTTCAAAAATAATCAATAAAATTGTAAAAATCGAACTTAACAACATCTTTACATAAGTTGACACGGCATTTACGGAATAAAACGCCAAAAATATTCCATCAAGTGCATATTCCCATCTAATTCCCTCTGCTGCCCCCATCCCCGCCGCTCCATTTGACGTCCATCACCAAACCTTGATAAGCCTTACGCACCGCTCCAACGAGGGCGGTAATGGAAGCAAACAATAAACAATCAGGAAGGATACTAGCGATGCTTAGGAAAAGCAGACTCTCTGCTGCCGTAGCGTTTGCCTTGGCGAGCGCGGCAGTTGTGGCCACCCCTGTCCTGGCCGAAGAGGGCCAGAACGTAGAAAAACTGCAAAAAATCAAGGTCACCGGCTCCCGGATCTCCCGGGTCGATGTGGAAGGCGCCACCCCGGTCGTCTCCGTGACCAAGGCGAAAATCGAGCAATCCGGTCAGCAGACCGTCGCCGATTACCTCAAGCAAGCCTCCTACAACTCCTTTGGCGGCGTCTCCCCAGCCTCCGGCAGCTCCTTCCAGTCCCAATCCACCGTCGGCCTGCGCGGCCTGGGTTCCGAGCGTACACTGGTTCTGCTGAACGGCAAGCGGGTAGCGGGTTCCCCCACCATGGGCGGCACCTCCATCAACCTCAACACCATCCCCATGGCCGCCGTTGAGCGGGTCGAGGTCAACCTGGACGGCGGCTCCGCCATCTACGGTTCCGACGCCATCGGTGGCGTGATCAACGTGGTGCTCAAAGAGGGCTACGAAGGGCTGGACTTCCAGGGCCGCATCGGCTCCCCGAGCGAAGAGGGCGGCGACGAGAAGAGCGGCTCCATCGTGGCAGGGGTGGCCGGCGAGAAGGGCTCCCTGATGGCGGTCTACGAGCACGACAAGAAGGACGTCATCTACGCCCGGGATCGTGACTATCTCTCCAAACAGGGCAACGACTCCCCCAGCCCCTACGGCCGCAACGTGGAAGGGATCACGGGTCTTGACGGCAACGGCGACCCCATCTGGAAATACGGCCCCCTGGCCGGCGCCACCAATGCCGACGGCTCATGCAAGGAGCCCTTCGTCGGGTTCGAGGGCGGCTGTAACTTCAACTACGGCCAGGTCGCGGCCACCACGGCCTCCCGCAGCCGTGACACCCTGTACGTGAACGGTCGCTACCACATCAACGACAACGTGGACTTCGTGCCGCAGATCATCGGCTCCCGAGTCGAGAGTTTTGGCCGCTTCGCCCCGGCCGCCGGTGCCTTCACCATTGACCCGGCCAACCCGAAGAACGCCCAGTTCTTCGCCGACAACGGCCTGGATGCCGCCGCCACCCAGGGTCTGGGTGAGGCTGCCTACGCCTACTACCGCTTCAGCAACGTCGGCCCCCGTGACAACTATGTCACCGACACCACCGGCAGCATGAACCTCGGCTTCGAAGGCACCATCGCCACCGAAAGCGTCGGCGACATGCAGTGGAACGCCGGCTACATGTACTCCAAGACCGACAACAAGGAGAACGGCACCGGTTACGTGCTGAAGTCCGCCGCCCAGCAGGCGGTCGCAGACGGCAAGTTCGTCGGTGGCGAGTTCGACGCCTCCACCACGGCCTCCATGGCCGCCGACACCAGCCGCCGCTCCACCATGGACTTCTACCAGTGGTACGCCGGTGTCCAGTGGGACATGGGTGAACTGCCGGCCGGTCCGGTCAGCTGGTACGCCGGTGCCGAGTACAACGACTGGGTCTATGCCGACAAGTACGACGCCCAGTCCGAAGCCGGCAACATCATCGGCTCCTCCGGCAACTCCTCCGGTGGCGTGCGTGACGTGACTGCCGCCTACATCGAGTCCCTGGTGCCCATCACCGAGCAGATCGAGCTGAACGTGGCCGGTCGCTTCGACAAGTACAGCGACTTCGGCAGCGCCTTCTCCCCCAAGGCGAGCCTGCGTTACCAGCCGCTGGACAACCTGATGCTGCGCACCTCCTGGTCCCGTTCGTTCCGCGCCCCCAGCCTGAGCGATCTCTACTCGGCTGACTCCTTCTCTGCCGACTGGGCGAAGGATTACGTCTACTGCGAGGCCAACGGCATCTCCGCGGCTGACTGCCCGAACCGCCAGTACGACACCACCCGTACCTCCAACGAGGATCTAAAGGAAGAGACCGCGGACACCTGGAACTTCGGGGTGGCCTACAGCCCGGTGGATGACCTGAACCTCTCCCTGGACTACTACACCATCAAGATCGAGGACGTGATCCAGCTGAACTCCCTGCAGTCTCTCATCTATGACGAACTGAACAGCGGCAGCTCCAGCAGCATCACCCGCAACAGCCAGGGCAAGATCAGCAACGCCATCGCACCCATGGTCAACCTGGGAACCCTCGAGACCTCCGGCCTCGACCTGAAGGTGGATTACACCTACGACCTGAACTACGCCACCGTGCGTTATGACCTGGGCGGTACCTACATCCTGAAATACAAGGAAGGTCTGTACGCCGGTGGTCCCATCATCGACAAGATCGGCCAGAACGGTCTGCCCCAGATGCGCTTCAGCTCCGGTGTGGGCGTCAACGTTCCCCAATGGTGGAACATGGATACCTACCTGAGCGCGAACTACATCGACTCCCAGAGCCAGGATTACATCGCCGATACCGGTGAGGAAGTGGGCCACATCGCGTCCCAGACCACCTGGAACCTGAACGTCGGCGTGGAAGCGCCCTGGAACGGCAAGATCCAGGTCGGCGTGAAGAACATGTTCAACGTGGGCCCGTCCCTCGAGAGCGATGGCTTCACCTATGACGACGAGCTCTACAGCATCGACGGTCGCATCTACTACCTCGACTACAGCCAGAAGTTCTAATCCACCAGCAAACCACAAGCCGGCCCGTTCGGGCCGGCTTTGCCCAAGGTCCCAAGGAAGTTACGGAGATAGGGTAATCCTATGAAAACAAGGACAATTACAATGAAGAAAGCGCTCCTCGGCAGCCTGATTTCGGCTGCCTTGCTGACCAGCTTCAATCTGAGTGCCGCCACCGCCGGTCAGGCCGTGGACGCTCAAGCCGCCACCGACAATGCATCCAAAGTTTCCCAACAGAAGATCGACAGCTACGCCGAGTCTGCCGAGTCTGCCCTGGCCCAGTACAAGGCCGCCCTGCGCCAGGTGGACAGCCTGCGCGCCTACAACGAGCAAGTGGGCAAGATGGTCGACTCCCAGAGCGCCGAACTCGCCTCCATGCAAAAGCAGATCGCCCAGATCGACCAGACCAGCACCGAAGTGGTGCCCTTGATGCTCAAGATGATCGACTCCCTCGAGCAGTTCGTCTCCCTGGACCTGCCGTTCCAGAAGGTGGAGCGTGAGGACCGCGTGGCGGCCCTGACCGATCTCATGAACCGGGCCGACGTCACCATCTCCGAGAAGTACCGCAAGATCCTCGAGGCCTACCAGATCGAGGAGGGCTTCAGTCGCACCATCGAAGCCTACAAGGCGAGCCTGGACAAGGATGGGGACGAGAAGACCTACGAGTTCCTGCGCGTCGGCCGCATCGCCCTGCTCTACCAGTCCCCGGATGGCAACGAGACCGGCATGTGGAACAAGAAGACCCGCCAGTGGGAAGTACTGCCCCAGGAGTATCGCAGTGCGGTTGAACAAGGCCTTCGCATCGCGAAGAAGCAGGCGCCCCCCGCCCTCATCAAGCTGCCGGTTCAAACTGCGGAGAAAGCATCATGAAAGGAATCAAACTTGCCATCGCCTCGCTGATCGCGGGCGCCACCCTGATCACCCTGCCGGTGACCGCCGCCGAGAAGCCGGTGGATCTCAACGCCCTGCTCAATCAGGTCAAGGCCGCCAGCACCAGCGAATCCCAGCTCAACAAGGAGCGGGAAGCCCGCTTCCTGGCTGACAAGAACGAACAAGGGGCCCTGCTCGCCAAGGCCAAGGCGGATCTCGCCGCCGAAGTCGCCAGGGGCGAAAAGCTCAAGGCTACCTTCGATGCCAACGACAAGCAGCTCACCGAGCTGACCGAAACCCTGCGCCAGCGCTCCGGCAACATGGGCGAGATGTTTGGCGTGCTGCGCCAGTTCGCCGGTGAATTCAAGGGGATCTTCAATGCCTCCGCCCGCCGGGTCGAACATCCCGAGCAGACTGCCCTGCTGACTCGCCTGGCCGAGAGCAAGGAGCTGCCCTCCAGCGATGACCTGACCGCCTTCTGGACCACCACCCTCAGCCGCATGGTCGACGGTGGCAAGGTGAGCCAGATCCCGGCCACCGTGGTCTATGGCGAGGGCAACCAGGCCCAGAAGACCGTCACCCAGATCGGTGAGTTCAACACCGTCTCCGAAGGCAAGTACCTCACCTTCGTGCCGGAGACCGGCAAGTTCGAGCAACTCTCCCGCCAGCCCGAGAACGCGGTGCTGGAACCGGTCGCCAAGTTTGAACAAGGTGGCGGCAGCGTCGAACCCATCTTCATCGACCCGTCCCGTGGCGTGATCCTCTCCCTGCTGGTGCAGTCGCCGACCCTCAAGGAGCGCATCGATCAGGGTGGCTCCGTGGGCTACGTGATCCTGGCGCTGGGTGTCATCGGTACCCTGCTGGCCCTGTTCTGCGGTGCCCGCCTCTCCCTCATCGGCGGCGCCATGCGCAAGCAGCTGAAATCCGAGCAGATCATCAAGGGCAACCCCATCGGCGAGATGCTGGGAGCCTACCAGGATCACCGGGGTGACAACATCGAGGATCTGGAATCCAAGCTCGACGAGATCATCCTGCGCAACGTGCCCAAGCTGGAGAAGGGCATCAGCCTCATCAAGCTGATCGCCTCCGTCGCCCCGCTGCTGGGCCTGCTGGGTACCGTGGTCGGGATGATTGCCACCTTCCAGGCCATCACCCTGTTCGGTACCGGCGATCCCAAGCTGATGGCGGGGGGTATCTCCGAGGCCCTGGTCACCACCATGCAGGGTCTGGTCGTGGCCGTGCCCATGCTGTTCCTCTACACCATCGTGCAGACCCAGAGCCGCCGTCTGATCCAGGTACTGGAAGAGCAGAGCGCCGGTTTCGTTGCCCGTTATCAGGAACGTCTGCACGCCGCCAAAGCCGCAGCCTAAGGAGTCACCCATGTGGTTCTGGTTGATTGAAGAAGTCGAGTCGGTCCGCCGGTTTCTGGGATTGGGGGGCGACGTACTGGTCGCCCTGTTCTTCCTGACCCTGATGATGTGGGCCCTGCTGCTGGAGCGCTGGTTCTACTTCATGGCGGTCTATCCCCAGCAGGTGAAACAGACCAAGACGGCCTGGCTGGCCCGCACCGATCACCTCTCCTGGTCCGCCAGGCAGATCCGCCGCGAGCTGGTCTCCCGGGTCGCCATGGCGGTGGACAAGGGGATGCCGGTCATCAAGGTGCTGATCGCCCTCTGTCCGCTGATGGGGCTGCTCGGGACCGTGGTAGGCATGGTGCAGGTGTTCGATACCCTGGCCATCACCGGCACCGGCTCCCCCAGGGCGATGGCCTCGGGGATCTCCAAGGCGACGGTACCGACCATGGCGGGCATGATTGCCGCCCTTTCCGGCCTGTTTTTTGTCAGCCGGCTCGATCACAAGGCCAAGCTGGCCGTGCAAAAGCTGGAAGACAACCTGAAACACGGCTGATGCAGGATGCACATCCCCGGCCGGGCCATGCCCGCCGGGGCACAGAACAAGCAAGGAGTTTTTGCCATGAGAAAACGTCACAGCGACAGCGGTGCTGACGAGGCGGCCATCGATTTGACCCCCATGCTGGACATCGTGTTCATCATGCTGATCTTCTTCATCGTCACCACCTCGTTCGTCAAGGAGTCCGGCGTGGAGATCAACCGCCCGAGCGCCAGCACGGCCGAGACGGTGAAGAAGGGGAACATCATGGTCGCGGTCCGCGAGAACGGCCAGGTCTGGGTCGACAAGCGCATCGTCGAAGTGGGCGCGGTGCGTGCCAACATCGAGCGGCTGCGGGCGGAGAACCCGGAGAGCGCCGTGGTGATCCAGGCCGACAGCGAATCCCGTTCCGGTCTGGTGGTGCAGGTCATGGACCAGATCCGCATGGCCGGTGTCCAGAACATCTCCATCGCCGCCGACAAGAGCAGCTGATGCCGGAGCGAATGCCATGAGATACCTGATATCGTTAGCGGTCTCCTGCGTGGTGGTGTTCTTCCTGTTTCTGGGAATGAACAAGCTCATCACACCGGATCACCGGGAGCTGACGGAGCGGGAGGACGTCACCATGACCGACTTCATCCGCCTCAAGCCTCAGGAGACCTTGCAAGAGAAACAACGGGAACTGCCCAAACCGCCGCCCCCGAAACGCCCGCCCCCCCCGCCCGAGATGGAAGTGGCGAGCACGGACAGGCCTAAGATGGACAGCTCCCCCATGGACATGCCCAAACTCGACATCCCGGTCAACATCGGTGGCGGCAACGCCCTGGGTGCCTACAGCACCGGCGGCGGTGGCGGCGGCATGGGTGGCAACAACGGCGCCATCCCGATGGCGACCTTCGAGCCCATGATGCCCCGCAAGGCGGCCCTGGCCGGTCTTGCGTCCGGCAAGGTACTGGTGGAGTTCACCGTCACCGAGCGCGGTACCGTGAGCAACATCCGCATCGTCAAGGAAGAGCCCCGCAGCTATGACCTCGGCAAGGCGGCGCGCCAGACCATCGCCAAGTGGACCTTCAAGCCGGCCATGGTGGACGGCAAGCCGCAGGCCAGTCGCATGCAGCAAGAGATCGAGTTTGCGACCAACTAAGGAGGGTGGCGATGAAAAAGTTACATACCCTGATCCTCGCCCCGGTGGCCATGGCGGTGCTGCTCAGCACCGCCACCTGGGCCGCCGAACAACCCGCCCTGTCTGACCGCGCCTACCGCGCGGTCAACAAGGCCCAGGCGTTGATCACCGAGAAGAAATACGGCGAGGCCAATGCCAAGCTGCAGGAGGCGCTGTCCGGCGCCGGCGAGCGGGTCTACGACAAGGGGGTCATTTTGCAGACCCTGGGCTTCGTGGCGGCGCAGCAGGAGAAGTACGGTCAGGCGACCAAGTACTTCGCCGACGCCATCGCCACCGGCGGCCTGCCGCCCCCGGTGGCCCAGCAGGTGCGCTACAACCTGGCCCAGCTCTACATGGCGGAGGGGAACTTCAAGGGTTCCATCAACACCATGAAGGAGTGGTTCGCAAACCTCGGCAAGGACGAGAAGCCGACCCCGCACGCCTACATCACCCTGGCCAACGCCCATGTGCAGCTCAAGCAGTACCGGGAAGCCATTCCGGCAGTGGACAACGCGATCAAGCTCTCCGCGGGCAAGGCGCCGGAGTCCTGGTACCTGCTGAAGATGGCGGCCCACTACGAGCTGAAACAGTACAAGCCGGCCACCGAGGTGCTGACCGCCCTGGTGGACCGCTACCCGGAGAAGAAGAAGTACTGGACCCAGCTCTCGGCCATGCACATGCAGGCGGGCAACGATGCCAAGGCCCTGGCGGCACTGGAAGGGGCCTACAACCTCGGCATGCTGACCGAGGCCAACGAGTTGCAGCGGCTCGCCAACTACCTCGCCTTCGCCGGCATTCCCCACCGCGCCGCCCGCGTGATGGAGAAGGCCATGAAGGAGGGGCAGATCGAGAGCTCCGCGGCCAACTACAAGACCCTGGCCAACTACTGGCATCAGGCCAAGGAGCTGGACCCGGCCATCGACACCCTGGCCAAGTCCTACAAGCTGGCCCCCAATGCAGAGCTGCAGCTCAAGATGGCGCGCATGATGATCCAGAGCAAGCGCTACCAGGATCTGGTGGCCTTCGCAGCCAAGCCTGCCGCCAACGCCAGCGGCGAGCAGCGGGCGGACCTGAAGTTCCTGACCGGGGTCGCCTATTTTGAGCAGCAAAAGCCCAAGGAGGCGCTCTCCGCCTTCACTCAGGCCGCCCAGAATGGCAATGTCAGTGGTCGCGCTTCCCCCTGGATCAGCTTCTTGAAAGAGCAGCAGGGCGGCGCCGTCACCCAATAAAGCTGCGCGGCCCGGCTGGCGGGGCGGGGATCTCCCCGACTCGGCATCCGGGCCGCGACACATCGACAAGGGGGTCACCCCGCAGATTGCCTTGGTGGCAATTGGCCGCTCTTCGGAGCGGTCTTTTTTATGGCACCGCCCCTGCCCTTTTCCCCCTCCTTCTCCTGATGCAAGGCACAAAAAAATCCGGAGCCTGGGCTCCGGATTGGGTCGTTGCGTTGGGAGGGGGCAACCCCTTCAACAGGTCATCAGTCACTGCATGCCAGCGTCCAGCAGCCGGGACAACTCAGTAGCTGCACACCAGCTTCCAGCTGCCATCGCCCGCCTTGGGCTCGCTGCTGGTCCACCAGTTGGCCTGCCACACCGCCTTGCCGTTGGTCATGCGGTCGTTGCCATTGGCGTGATCCCCGCGCGGCCAAGTCGGATAGGCATTGTAGTCCGCCGGGTTGACGTTCTGGCTGGCACAGGTGGTGCCACCGCTGCCGCCGTCACCACCGCCACTGCTGCCCAGCACCGCCTCGGCCAGGGCCGGGAAGTCGGACTTCAGGCCTATGGTCTGGCTGCCGGCAATCAGGCGCATGCCGCTCGGCACGCCGGCGGCCGGCAGGTAGTAGGTCATGGCCACTTCCACGTCGGTGCCCGGCGTCCAGGCTTTCCAGGCCGGCAGCGTCAGAGCCACCTTGTGGAAGTCCTTCTCATTGGCGATGCCGTCGGAGTTCTGGTTGCCGCCGCTCTCCACCACTTTCAGCCCCATGCCGCTCTGGTCGGTGATGGTGTCTGAGGTGGAGGTGGGCATCAGGAACTCGATGCGGGTGCCGCCCGGAATGGTCTGGGTCGACTTGTTGGTGAGCTTCAGGGTCGGGTTGATCGGGTAGTTGGAGTCCCCTTCCTTGAAGCCGGAGAGGCTCACGCCGATGTCGAGCTGGGCGGCCGGAGCCGGCAGATCATTCTGCTTCAGGGCCGCCTTGTCGGCCTTGCTGAACTTCTCATACGCCAGGCTGGTGAGGGTGCTGCCCATCACGTACTCGTTCTTCGCGGCGTCGAAGTCATAGTCCCCCGCCATCTCCCAGAACATGACGCCCCCCAGGCCCCACTTGACGATGTAGTCGAGCTTGTGACCCATGGACTCTTCATCTTCGGTGGAGAGGAACACCTTCTTCTGCTCGTTCCAGAGCCAGGGCGCATGGGCCTTGTCGTCGTAGTAACGCACATACTGGCCTTGCATCACGTGGGCCGGGTTGTTGGGATCCAGACCCCAGGCCTGGCCGTAGCTCGGCAGGGTGGTGATGCCGAGGCTGGCCGCGTGCTCCAGGTTCTTGGCATGCCACATGGGCACGGCGCCGCCGCCAATCTCCTTGCCGTTCTTGTCAAGGTCATGCCAGATGTTGTCGATGCCGACCGCCCCGTTGCCGCAGGGGACAGTGCTGCCCCCCGTACCCGGCTGACAATCGCTCTGGCTCGGCAGCGCCGCCTTGCCCCCCAGGCCATGGGTGCCACCGGTGACCCCCTGCCAGCCGCGGGTGTAGTAAGGCACCCCTATGTTGATCTTGCCCGCCGCCATGGCACCCCGGAAGTAGTGGGCCGCCCAGGCGGAGTTGAGATAGCCGATGCCGCCAAACTGGGCCTGGGTGTAGACACCCCACTGGGACAACTCGGGATCCGCCTTGTTGTCGAACAGGGCGGCGTTGTGACCGACGAAGTGGTTCCAGGCACCGTGGAAGTCATAGGTCATCAGGTTGACGTAGTCGAGGTACTGGGTGACCTGGAAGTTCTCCATGCCGCGCAGCAGGTAGGCCGAGGCCGGCGAGGCGATGGTCAGCATGTACTTGCGACCGTCCTCGGTGCCGGCGCTGTCGAGCTTGTTGCGCAGGGTCTTCATCAGCACTTCATAGTTCGCAAAGAGCTTGCCGCGACACTGGTTGGAGAGCGGGAAATCGTTGGGGTTGCCCGCATCCTTCATGGAGGTGGGGTACTCGTAGTCGATATCCACCCCATCGAAGCCGTACTGGCGGATGAAGCCCACGGCCGAGTCGGCAAAGGCGTTGATGCCGGCGGTGTTGACCGAGCAGTCGCCCTTGGTGGTGGCGGCGTAGAAGCCGCGGGTATCGGCCCAGCCCCCGACGGAGATGAGGGTCTTCACGTCCGGGTACTGCTTCTTGTACTTGGACAGCAGGTTGAAGTGACCCTGATAGGCGAACTCGGGATCCATCTCGGCGCCCGGCACCCCGTTCCAGGTCAGCTTGGTGGCGGCGTCATCCACCTTGATGGTGTGACTCTGCTCGTCCACCGCCGCGAAGGCGTAGTTGATGTGGGTGATCTTGTCCCAGGGAATGTCGCTCACCAGGTAGGCGGGCAAGCCGTTCTTGCCGGTGCGCCAGGAGGTGAAATACCCGATGACGCGGCGGCCGTGGTCATCCCCCATGCACTCGCTGCCGTCGGCGCGGTAGATCTGGCGCACGTCGCAGGAGAGGTTGCCGCCGGTAGGGGGCAGGGCCGCCTCTTCCACCTGCACGTCCACCTGGGCCGACTCGCCAGAGAGGTTGGTCTTGTCGGTCGCCACCAGCTTGAGGCCGGTCAGCCCCTTGTTCTGGGGCGTCCAGCTCAGCTGCCAGGGGGCGCTGGTGTCCTCGCCCACCTTCTGGCCATTCACGAAGAGCTCGACCTTGGCGACGTCGTCATTGGCGTCGGTGACATTGCCGCTCACGGTGAGGGCGCGGCCCAGGGTCACCCTGGCACCGGCGGCGGGGCTTGCGATGCTCACCCTGGGCGCCTCTGGCGCCACCACGGCGGCGACCTTGAAGCTCGAATCCGCCTCGCTCAGCACCTTGCCGTCTTTATCCAGCGCCCGGGCCTTGAGGGCGTGATTGCCCGCACCGGCGGCAGACCAGCTGGCACTCCAGGGAGAAGCCGTGGCGGTGGCGACCAGGGTGCCGTCGATGAGGTATTCCACCCGGGCGAGCGCCGTGACCGGGCCGCTCAACGTCACCGCCAGGGCCACACTGGCCCCCTCGCTGACGCTGGCACCCACGGCGGGGGAGCCGATGGCGACGACCAGGGCCGGTGGCGGCACCTCGCCACCATACAGCTTCCAGGCATCGGCCCAGACGGTGCCGACCCCGGGGGCATAGTGGTAGGGGGACGCGCCGCACCAGCCGGAGTAAGGGAATTCCTTGCATTCATAGAGGGCGCCTGCGTTGCTGACGATGTCGCCAGCCTTGTAGGCAGTGCCGGCCTGATAGGCGGGGTAAGCGGCCTGCGCCCAGGCAGGGACGGCCGCAAGGGCGACCAGCATGGCAAGCCTGCTGGGCCTCAAGATCTGTTGCATATTGTTATCTTCCTTGTTTTGTCTTGGCTTCAATACCGGGAAAAGCGCAATCGCAACAGGGAACAAGGGAGCGACAACAGGCCATGGACGGGCCACAAACCCTCAAGTCACCCTGGGTAACCCCGCTGTCTGGCCCGGATGGGACAGATCGGAGGCTTTGCGTCCCGGCATCACTGCCGGTTTGCCCTTTGCCTGGGTTCCGTGAGGAACGGCTCGAGTATAGGAAGCAAGTGACCACTGCTCAATCTTTATTCTCGAAGGAAAATATGTGAATGCTGGCCGCCTCACACTTTTCGCTCCCACCTGATGACAAATAGATCATCAATATCAAACTGTTAGCCACGTCAAAAAATGGCAGATGGGCTCCTTTGTCTCCTCATAATGTGCGTTGGTTCACTGGTCAGAGCTGCCAGAAATGTGACAATGCGCGCCCTTGGCCACGATGCCAAGGCTATGGAAACACTGGCAAAAATAAAAAAAGGAATACCCATGAAAGGAACACCTACCCTGCTGTCGCTGGCCGTGGGGCTCGCGCTCGCGTCCCCCTCTCTCTACGCCGCCGGCTTCAGTTGCCCGGCCGACAGTGCCCTCACCCCCATCCCCGCCATCCAGGGCAGCGGCGACAAGAGCCCCCTCGTCCCGGACGATCAGTTCGAAAGCGCCCAGAGCGTCTCGGTCAAGGCGGTGGTCTCGGGTCTGGGGGAAAGCCTCAACAAGGGCTTCTACCTGCTGGATGTGCAGGGGGACGGCAACCCCGAGACGTCGGACGGCATTTTCGTCTACCTCAACGACAAGAACTTCGCCAGCAAGTACCCGGACATCCAGCCGGGCGCCCTGGTCTGTCTGGAGGCCAAGGTCGAGGAGTATTACGGCCACACCCAGCTCAAGCCCCTGTTTGACGGCAGCACGCCGCGCCTGACAACCCTGGCCCAGGGCGCCGCCCCGGCCGCCACGGCGCTGCGGGTACTGGAGGGGGAAACCCTGGCCCGAGCCCTGGAGCGTCACGAAGGGATGCGGGTACGCCTTGACGCCGACAGCGCCCTCAAGATAAGCCGCAACTTCAGCTACGACTATGCCGCCCGGCGCAACAACCTGGTGCTCGCTCACGGCGCCCCGCTGATGAAGCCGACCCAGCTCCATGTGGCGAGCAGCCCCGAGGCCGTCGCGCTGGCCGAGGCCAACGCCAGCAACCGCGTCTTCCTCGAGTCGGACGTCAAGGCGGGGGACGGCAAGCTCCCCTGGCTGCCCGCCTGGGAGCCGGAGCAGGGTTACCTGCGCATCGGCGATGCCCCGGTCAATCTGGAGGCCATGGTCGGCTACAGCTACAACGAGTACCGCCTGATCGTGCCCCGGGATCAGACCATCACCTCGGGGGATCTGCTGCGCACCGGCGACAACGACCGCCAGAGCGCCCCGGCCCGCCTGGATGGCACTGACCTGCGCATCGGCAGCTTCAACGTGCTCAACTACTTCACCAGCCACTCCAGCGTGGGGGGTGCCCTCAACGTGCTCTGCGCGGATCAGGCGGATGCAGACAGCGCCAAGGGCTGCAACCGCGGCGCCAAGAGCCTGGAGGAGTTCCAGTTGCAGCGCGCCAAGATCGTCAACGCCATCACCGAGATGGACGCCGACCTGCTCGGCCTGATGGAGATGGAGAACAACGGCTTTGACGAGCACGCCGCCCTCCACGATCTGGTGGAGAGCCTCAACGCCAGACAGAAGGAGGCGAGCAAGCACTACGCCTTCGTCACCCTGCCCAAGGCCCTGCTCACGGAGGATCGCTTCTTTGGCGGCGACGCCATCATGGTGGCCATGATCTACCGCCCCGCCCTGCTCACCCCGAGCGGGGATGCCGACGTCATCCCCCTGCCCCAGCAGCGCTACACCACGGGCGGCGTCACCAAGAGCGCCGGTCAGCGGGACTCCCTGGTCCAGCGCTTCACCGTGGCGGGCAGCGACGCCCCCCTGACCCTGGTGGTCAACCACCTCAAGTCCAAGGGGTCGGGCTGCTATGAGAACGGGGATGGCAAGACGGAGCCTGCGGATCTGCAGGGCAAGTGCACCGAGTTTCGGGTGAGCGCCGCCAAGGTGCTGGGGGAGGCAGTGAGCAAGATGCCGGGCCAGGTGCTGCTGGTGGGGGACTTCAACTCCTACGCCAAGGAGGATCCCATCCGGGTGCTGACCGACTATGCGCCGGTCGCGGGGGAGCGCCAGATCCGCTCCGCCTCCCACACCTACATTGGCGACAAGCCCTATGAGCAGATGGGCCAGACGGTGGCCAAGGGTTACGGCCTGGTGGATCTGAACGTCAAGTTCAACCAGGAGAAGGCCATCTCCTACAGCTACGAGGCCGAGCTCGGCACCCTGGACTACGCCCTCGCCAACCCGGCGCTGGCTGACAAGGTGGTGGCGGTGGCCGACTGGCACATCAACTCCTTCGAGAGCAACCTGTTCGAATATGGCAGCGCCTACACCGGCGATCTCATCAAGTCGGACAACCCCTTCAGCGCCTCGGACCACGACCCCGTCATCGTCGACCTCAAGCTCAAAGAAGCGAGCAAGGGGGGTGGCGGCGCCATGGGCGCCCTGCTGCTGGCCCTGTTGCCGCTCGCCTGGCGGCGTCGTCGCTAAGACGCGGCATCTTCGATGCCAGGTGCAAAGCCCGCGATGATCGCGGGCTTTTTTTGTGCCATGGCCATTTGAAAAACAAATGCAAAGGGCCACATCATGGGATTAATAAATGCCCTGTTGCCCCACCCGCCCCTTTCCCGGGGGGCTGGCACCCTGTCGACGGGGAAACCCGGTGCTGACACCAGGGGCCGGATAGCGTATCCCGCAGGCTGCCGAACGAGCCAACCGCCACGCGGCAGAGGATGGCATCGCGCAGCCCGCGCCATGGCCATGGCGGCATCGGCGCCAATCCCCACCCTCACCCCCGTCAGCGGCGGCCAGGGCCGCTGATGCCCTCGCGGCCAGGGTGAAGCGCCATCGCAGGCTGCCGAACGAACCAATCGCCACGCGGCAGAGGATGGCATCGTGCAGCCCGCGCCGTGGCCATGGCGGCATCGGCGCCAATCTCCACCCTCACCCCCGTCAGCGGCGGCCAGGACCGCTGATGCCCTCGCGGACAGGGTGAAACGCCATTTGCCAGACAAATGCAAAGGGCGAGATCATGGGAAATCCAAATGACAGGCAAACAAAAAGGCCACCGCGATGCGGTGGCCTTGGTGCTTTCTTGCGAAAGATGGTGGAGCTACGCGGGATCGAACCGCGGACCTCTTGCATGCCATGCAAGCGCTCTCCCAGCTGAGCTATAACCCCGATGTGTGTGAGTGACACTGAATCACTCTGAATTTGGTGGAGCTACGCGGGATCGAACCGCGGACCTCTTGCATGCCATGCAAGCGCTCTCCCAGCTGAGCTATAACCCCAAATTCGGTACTCAATGAATGGTTCTGGCGGCCATTCATCCTCAATAATGGTGGAGCTACGCGGGATCGAACCGCGGACCTCTTGCATGCCATGCAAGCGCTCTCCCAGCTGAGCTATAACCCCACAAAGGTCGGCCTGGGTGATACACACCGCACTGCCCTGGGTACTTCATGTCAATCGGGAACCTGGTGGAGCTACGCGGGATCGAACCGCGGACCTCTTGCATGCCATGCAAGCGCTCTCCCAGCTGAGCTATAACCCCTTGGATTCCAGATTGTTCGAGGAGAATTTGGTGGAGCTACGCGGGATCGAACCGCGGACCTCTTGCATGCCATGCAAGCGCTCTCCCAGCTGAGCTATAACCCCAACTCACCTCGGCGCTACCAAAGTTATCTCTGGCAACGGAGGCGCATGATAGGCATCACCCGCTTTGCTGTCAACCCAAAATTCTCGCCCGCTGGAGCGTTTAGTCAAAATTCAGGCAGTTAGCTGTTTTTACCGCCAACCTCGTCGCTATGTCGCTGTTTTACGTCGCAAATCCGCTTGAGGCCAAAATACGAAGGGCCCCCGTCAGGGAGCCCTTTTCATGCCATGGCCGATGTTTATTCAGCGGCCATGCGCGCTTCGATATACGCCAAAGCGCGGTCGATACGAGCGAGGCGCTCCTTGCCCACCAGCGCCATCACGGCGTCGGCGATGCCAAGGGACTGACCCGTACCGGCGCTCTGAATTACTCGGCGGCCATCCGCGCGTCGGTATACGTCAAAGCGCGGTCGATACGGGCGAGGACCCGCTCCTTGCCCACCAGCGCCATCACGGCATCGATGGCGGGGGAGAGATTACCCCAGACCGGTGACGGCAATGTGCGACGGCAAGCTTACTCGGCGGCCATGCGCGCTTCGATATACGCCAGGGCGCGATCGATACGGGCGAGGACACGCTCCTTGCCCACCAGCGCCATCACGGCATCGATGGCAGGAGACTGGCCCAGACCGGTGACGGCCACACGCAGCGGCATGCCGACTTTGCCCATGCCCTGACCCAGCTCGGCAGCGGTCGCTTCAATCAGCTCGTGCAGCGCTTCGGTAGTCCAGCTATCCAGGGCAGCCAGCTTGGTTTTGGCCAGAGCCAGCGGCTCGGCAGCCACGCCGCGCAGGTGCTTCTTGGCTGCGGCTTCGTCGATGGCTTCGTACTCTTCGAACAGATAGCGGCTCTGGGCAGCCATCTCGACCAGGGTGTTGCAGCGCTCGGCCAGCAGGGTGACCACGTCGGCCAGCGCCGGGCCATTGCTGGTGTCGATCTGCTGGTGTTCCATGTGCCATGCCAGATGCTTGGCAACATAAGTCGGATCCAGGCTGCGCATGTAGTGGTTGTTCAGCCACAGCAGCTTGTCGGTGTTGAAGGCGGAGGCAGACTTGGAGATGGCATCCAGGCTGAACAGCTTGATCATCTCGTCGAGGCTGAAGATCTCCTGATCCCCGTGGGACCAGCCCAGACGCACCAGATAGTTCAGCAGCGCTTCCGGCAGATAGCCGTCATCGCGGTACTGCATCACGGAGACTGCACCGTGGCGCTTGGAGAGCTTGGCGCCGTCGTCACCCAGGATCATGGAGACGTGGGCAAACTCCGGTACCGGCGCGTTCAGGGCCTTGTAGATGTTGATCTGGCGCGGGGTGTTGTTGATGTGGTCTTCCCCACGCACCACGTGGGTGATCTCCATGTCCCAGTCATCGACTACAACACAGAAGTTGTAGGTCGGCGCACCGTCGGTACGGCGAATGATCAGATCGTCCAGCTCGGTGTTGGCGAACTCGATGCGGCCACGGACGTGGTCATCGAACACCACGGACCCTTCGGTCGGGTTGCGGAAGCGGATCACGTGGGGCGCATCGGCCGGGTGATCGTGGGCGTGGTCGCGGCACTTGCCGTCATAGCGGGGCTTCTCGCCGTTGGCCATCTGGCCTTCGCGCAGCGCTTCCAGCCGCTCCTTGGAGCAGTAGCACTTGTAGGCGCGGCCGTCAGCCAGCATCTCGTCGATGAGGCCGTTGTAGCGATCAAAGCGCTTGGTCTGGTAGTAGGGGCCCTCATCCCAGTTCAGCTCCAGCCATTCCATGCCCTCAATGATGGCGTCGATGGCCTCCTGAGTGGAACGTTCCAGATCGGTATCCTCGATACGCAGCACAAACTCACCGCCCTGGTTCTTTGCAAACAACCAGGAATAGAGTGCGGTACGGGCACCGCCGACATGCAAAAAGCCGGTCGGGCTGGGAGCAAAACGGGTTTTGACTTTCATCTTTAAGCCTTGTGTAGAGGGCCTTGGGCCAATTCGTTAAAAAAACCGTCGCATTTTAGCACCGACAATGACGGATGGGAAAACCATGGCGAGGCAGAGGGGAAAATAGGGTCTATTCCCGCAAAAACCGCTGTTTTAGAGTGATGTCTCAGAATTTTCCCTTTTTTCCCGCTTAGCTAGGCAAGGTCGCTGGAGAGATCTCCCGCACAGCCGATACTTCAGTCACCCCGTCAACGAACCCTCAACGATACAAGGAACGCGCGATGCAGTTTCGTTCTATCCAGAATCGTATCCTGGTACTGGCCGGTGTCGCCATGACCACGGCCCTGGTCATCCTGATCCTGCTCAACCAGTATTCAGGCCGGCAGACCCAGCAGCTCACCATCGACTCCAGCCGCGCCGCCCTGCAACAGGAGGCGTGGCAGAAGGTGAGCGCCAACGCCCGTGCCGAGGCCGCCACCATCACCCAGCTGCTGCAAAAGGGGCTCTCCTACACCCAGCAGATGGCCAGCGTCTTCGCCCGCCAGCAGGAGGGCAAGCTGCCGCTGGATCGCCAGCAAGCCACCGACCTGCTCAAGGCCCAGCTTGCTTTGGAGCCTCAGCTCTATGGCGCCTTCGCGGGATTCGAGCCCAACGGCTTCGACGGCCAGGACGAAAGCTTCGCCGGCCAGAGCGCGCTCGGCAGTGACGACAAGGGGCGCTTCGTTCCCTATTTCTATCGCGACAAGGAGAGCATAGGCACCGACCTGCTGCTCTCCATCGAGAAGAGCGATCCGGACGAGTTCGGCAACCCGGCCAACGACTACTACGCCTGCCCGAAACGGGAGGGGCGCCCCTGCCTCATCGACCCCTTCAAGGTGGACATCAACGGCCAGCAGGTGCTGGTGAGCACCATCACCACCCCCATCCTGGTGGATGGCCAGTTCAAGGGCATCGCCGCGCTGGATCTGGCGGTGGATTCCATCAGCCGCCAGGCCCAGTCCCTCAACAGCAACATCTATGACGGCAAGGGGGAAACCTTGATCGTCAGCGCCGCCGGCGTCATCACCGGTACCAGCGGCGACGCCAGCCTGCTCGGCAGCCGCGCCGACAAGGTGCTCGGCAACGGCTGGCAGCAGTACCTCAAACCGGACGTGCAGCGCCAGGAGCTCACCGACGCGTTTCGCATCTCGGTGCCCATCGCAGTGCCCGGCATGGCCCGCAACTGGGCCATCATCGTCACCCTGCCCTACAAGGTGGTGCTGGCAGGAGCGGACGAGCTGGCACGCCAGCTCACCGACATGAACCGCGCCGCCATGACCCAGCAGCTCATCGGTGCCCTGCTGGTGCTGGTGCTGGCCCTTGGCACCATGCTGGTCATTGCCCGCAGCATCACGGGCCCCATCCGCCAGATGGTGAGCCTGGTGGATGACATCGCCGACGGCGACGGGGATCTCACCAAGCGCCTGGAGAGCCGCTCCCGGGACGAGCTGGGGGCCCTGGCCCGGGGCATCAATCGCTTCATCGACAAGCTGCAGGCCCTGCTCGGGGATGTGCAGAAGACCGCGAGCGAGGTCCATCGCCACGCCGGGGATACCGATCGCATCGCAGGCCAGACCGACAGCAACCTGCAGCATCATCAGGCGGAGATGGAGCAGATGCTGACCGCAGTGCAGGAGATGTCCTATGTCAGCCAGGAAGTGGCCACCCACGCCAACAACACCGCCGACTCCGCCAAGCAGGCCCAGGGCGCGGCGGACGAGGGCAAGGTACGCTTCCAGCGGGTGATCCACTCCATGCACAAGGTGGCCGCCGAGGCGGGCAAGGGAGCCGAGGTGGTGGAAGGGCTGGCTCACGACAGCGAGCAGATCACCAGCATCCTCACCGTCATCCAGGGGATCGCCGATCAGACCAACCTGCTGGCACTCAACGCCGCCATCGAGGCGGCCCGGGCCGGGGAGCAGGGGCGCGGTTTTGCGGTGGTGGCCGACGAGGTGCGCAAGCTGGCGGGCAACACCCAGCAGGCGGTGCAGAATACCCAGGAGCTGATCGACAAGATCCGCCACAGCTCCACCAACGCGGTCAACGCCATCCAGCAAAGCCAGCAGCTGACCCATCAGGCGGTGGGGGAAGCGGATCAGGCGGAGGCGGCCCTCGGCAGCATCTTCCAGGCCATCGCCACCATCAACGACATGACCTACCAGATCGCCTCCGCCGCCGAGGAGCAGAGCTCGGTTTCCGAGACCGTCTCCGGCAATCTGTCAAAAACCAGCGCACTGGCCAACGACATCGCCAGGGACGCCACCAGCACGGCCAACGCCAGTCAGGCCTTGCGTCAGGCGGCGGAACGTTTGCAGCAATTGTTGGGTCAGTTTCGTCTCAGCTGATAATTTTCATGCTCCGGACTCTCCCCCTCGGGGGCGAGTCCGTTTACCATAGGCGGCATATTTGCCTGATGGCAGGCAATGTAGTGAGAGGTAAATGCCGTGCCCACCCCGGACCGTCGCCCACGTGGCCATAACAGACGAGCCCAGCAGCGTCGCCAAGACGAATCACAAGGAACCCTGCTCCAACGTATCAACGCGGCTACCCTGCCCCTGCGCCAGCGTCTCGGCCAGGGTATGAGTGGCCTGGGTCAGCGCAACAAGGAGCCGAAGGCGGCCTCGTTCAAGCTGGCAAGCCCCCTGCCCCGCAAACACACCATAGGGTTGCTGGTGCTGATCCCGCTCTGGCTGCTGGTGCTGGCCTGGGAGCCCGCTCCCGCCGCCCCGACCACAGCGCCGTCAGGCTCTCTGGCGGTCCCCCTGGCCGTGCCGGCCCAGGCCCTGACCGTCGGCAACGCCGGTGAGCCCCAGGCCGCCAAGCCCGTCGAGGAAAAAGTGGATGGCACCTGGTTGCAGCACGACGTGCAGGCCGGTGAAACCCTCTACTCCATCTTCCGCAAGTTCGAGCTGCCGGGGGCCGAGCTCAGCCGGCTCATCGCCATCGAAGGGCCTGACAGGCCGCTGACCCGGCTGCAGTCGGGCAAGTCGGTGTTCATCCTGGTGGACACCAGCCGCCGCATCCAGCGAGTCGAGGTCCGCTCTCTCGGTCAGGTCAGCTACCGCTACGACCGCCAGGGGGAAGGGTTCGCCCTCAAGGAATAAGGGGCTTGACCACCCCCCTTATGTAGACGGGAGGCCATGGCCTCCCGTTTTTTTTGATGTGAAGCATGAAACAAGCTGCTGACTTCACAATACTTTTAGCTCGCTCAAAAAATGAAAAGTGCCAAATTGACAAGGGATCGGGCTCCAGTACAATCGGTCAGGCTTTAGACAGGGATTGTGCTACATGCTACTGGGACAAAGAGACGTGGTCAGTCATGCTTCAACCCCTGACTTCCAGGCAAATGCTGCCCAACCAGGCTTAGTTTCATTTTGTTATAGATAGGACTTACCACATGTCTGACATTCGCACCGGCCAAGTAAAATGGTTCAACGAAACCAAGGGTTTTGGTTTCATCGAGCAATCCCAGGGACCGGACGTTTTCGTTCACTTCTCCTCCATCCAGAGCGCAGGTTTCAAGACCCTGGCTGAAGGTCAAAAAGTCCAGTTCACTGTGACCCAGGGCAAAAAAGGCCCTCAGGCCGAGAACGTCACCGTTATCTGAGCCAGCGCCAGTGAACCCGTAGGAGGAGCCATCGCCCCTCCTATTTTTTTGCCCGCGATTTCCCCTCCCCGATCGGCAGAGATCTTGCCGGGCTTGCCATCCCCACCTGCAAGCCGTTTATGGCCGCCACCAGCCGCCATAAATCAAAATTATGAGTTTTGGTTAAATGCCCCGGTTTTAACTTATAGCGAGCCACTGTCTGTCATTCAGGCCCTGCCAAGCCTGTTAGCCGACCGCAAAGGGTTGTGCCCGATCTCCGGGAGGCTATTAGCAAGCAATACATCTTGGTCTTATGACTTGGGATGTGCGGGGAAGAGAGAAAGCAGGCAAACGCCGGATACGACAAATCATCGCGGCGCGATGTGATGGGCAATTCAAAGGGATTATGAGGACGTCGAAGAGAGATTGGAGCGGGAAACGAGACTCGAACTCGCGACCCCAGCCTTGGCAAGCGCGGATCATGCTCTACCAACAGGACGCGGCAGTGATGGTACTGAGAAACTGGATTCGTGTACTTGGGGGAGAGATTGAATTCGAAGGGTTCGAAGAGAGATTGGAGCGGGAAACGAGACTCGAACTCGCGACCCCGACCTTGGCAAGCGCGGATCATGCTCTACCAACAGGACGCGGCAGTGATGGTACTGAGAAACTGGATTCGTGTACTTGGGGGAGAGATTGAGTTCGAAGGGTTCGAAGAGAGATTGGAGCGGGAAACGAGACTCGAACTCGCGACCCCGACCTTGGCAAGGTCGTGCTCTACCAACTGAGCTATTCCCGCAACAGGATGTCATCTGCAAGTGATTGGAGCGGGAAACGAGACTCGAACTCGCGACCCCGACCTTGGCAAGGTCGTGCTCTACCAACTGAGCTATTCCCGCAACGGAATATCACTTACACATATCTACTGGACACTGTTTGGAGCGGGAAACGAGACTCGAACTCGCGACCCCGACCTTGGCAAGGTCGTGCTCTACCAACTGAGCTATTCCCGCAACAGAATGTCATCTGCAAGTGATTGGAGCGGGAAACGAGACTCGAACTCGCGACCCCGACCTTGGCAAGGTCGTGCTCTACCAACTGAGCTATTCCCGCATCGGAATATCACTTACATATTTTGGAGCCAGCAACGATATTCGCGCTCGCTACCCCGACCTTGGCAAGCACTGAACATGCTCTACCAACGCGGTGACTCCGGCACTGCATATTGGAGCGGGAAACGAGACTCGAACTCGCGACCCCGACCTTGGCAAGGTCGTGCTCTACCAACTGAGCTATTCCCGCAACATGGATTGTCTTGAGGCTGTGCTGATGATTGGAGCGGGAAACGAGACTCGAACTCGCGACCCCGACCTTGGCAAGGTCGTGCTCTACCAACTGAGCTATTCCCGCATCGGAACGTCATCAGCAAACATTTTGGAGCGGGAAACGAGACTCGAACTCGCGACCCCGACCTTGGCAAGGTCGTGCTCTACCAACTGAGCTATTCCCGCAAAACCTGAAAACAGACCGTACAGCATTTGGTTGCTTGCGCTACTGTACGGGAGCCGAATTATAAGAGCAGACATTCCAATTGCAAGGGCTTTTTTGTCTGGCTGCAGCCGTTCGCTCAAAAGCTGGCCGAACTGCTGATTTTAGCAACCGAACGACGGCAAACCCTTGCCAGCCACTCAGATTTTGAAGACGTGGGCGCGGTAGAACTGCAGTTCGGCAATGGATTCGCGGATATCGTCCAGCGCCTGGTGGGAGCCGCTCTTCTTGAACTGATCCAGCAGTTCAGGCTGCCAACGACGGACCAGCTCCTTGATGGTGCTGACGTCCACGTTGCGGTAATGAAAGAAGGCTTCCAGATCGCTCATGTGCTTGACCATGAAGCGGCGATCCTGGCCGATGCTGTTGCCGCACAGGGGGCTGGTGCGCTCCGGCACCCACTGGCGAATGAAGGCGAGGGTCTCGGCAACGGCCTTGGCCTCGTCGTATTCACTCGCCTTGACCCGGGCCACCAGCCCGCTCTTGGTGTGGGTGTTGACGTTCCAGTCATCCATCTTGCCCAGCTCTTCCTCGCTCTGGTGGATGGCGATGACCGGCCCTTCGGCCAGCACGTTCAGGTCCTTGTCGGTGACGATGGTGGCGATCTCCAGTACCACGTTCTCTTCGGGGTCCAGACCCGTCATCTCCATGTCGATCCATACCAGGTTCTGCGCACTGACTGTCATGATTGCTCTCTCTATTGGGAGGAATGGCGGAATTTTGCCAATTTGCATGTATCATACTGGCTTTGAATCTGTTCATAAACTGGCAAACCCCGTGGCAAAGAAAGCAAAACTCAATCTGGGTCAACAAAGGCGCGTCCAGGCCAACCGCGAGCGGCGGCTGCAAAAAGAGCACACCACAGTGGTAGATGACACCCTGTTCGGCCCCGCCATCGAAGGGGTGGTGATCAGCCGTTTCGGCCAGCACGCGGATGTCGAGGCGAGCGATGGTGCCATCCACCGCAGCAACCTGCGGCGCAGCAGTATCAGCAGCCTGGTGTGCGGCGACAAGGTGGTGTGGCGCCCCGGCCTCAATGCCGCGACTGCCGGCGTCATCGAGGCGGTTCATCCGCGCCACTCGGTGCTGACCCGGCCGGACTTCTACGACGGGGTCAAACCCATCGCCGCCAACATCGACCAGATCATCATCGTCTCCGCGGTGATGCCCGAGTTCTCCACCAACATCGTCGACCGCTACCTGGTGGCGGCAGAAGATGTGGAGATAGCGCCCCTCATCGTGCTGAACAAGGTCGACATGCTCGATGACGCGGCCCGCGCCCGTATCGAGCACCAGCTCGAGACCTACCGCAAGCTCGGTTACGAGGTGCTGCTGGTGAGCTGCGAGAGCGGTGAGGGCATCGACGCCCTCAAGGCGGCGCTCACCGACAAGATCAGCATCTTCGTGGGCCAGTCCGGGGTGGGCAAGTCGTCCCTCACCAACGCCCTGATGCCGGGGCTGGACGTGCTCACCGGCGAGATCTCCGAGAACTCGGGGCTCGGTCAGCACACCACCACCACGGCGCGGCTCTACCACTTCCCGAGCGGCGGCGATCTCATCGACTCCCCCGGGATCCGCGAGTTCGCCCTCTGGCACCTGGAAGCCGACCGCATCACCTGGTGCTTCGTCGAATTTCGCGACTACCTGGGTGGCTGCAAGTTTCGCGACTGTACCCACAAGGATGATCCCGGCTGCGCCCTGCGCGCCGCGGTCGAAGCGGGCGCCATCAGCGCCGATCGCTTCCACAACTACCACCGCATCCTGGAAACCATGCAGGAAGCCCGCCACGGTCGCCAACAGGCGCGGCTGTGACCCGTTCAACTCATTCCCAGATGAAGATCATGAGCATCACTGACAACCTGAAAATTGCCGGTCAATACTGCCTGCCCAAACACGCCCTCTCCCGCCTGGTGGGCAAACTTGCCGCCGCCGAAGCGGGCAACCTCACCACCAGGGTGATCGAGGCCTTTATCAAGCAGTACCAGGTCGACATGAGCGAGGCGCTGCACGAGAGCCCGGCCCACTACAAGAGCTTCAACGCCTTCTTCACTCGCGAGCTCAAGCCCGGCATCCGCCCCGTGGTGGAAGACGCCATGACCCTGGCCCTGCCGGTGGATGGCACCGTCAGCCAGCTCGGGCCCATCAGCCAAGGTCGCATCATCCAGGCCAAGGGCCACGACTACAGCGCCCGCGAGCTGCTGGGGGGCTATGAGGATCTGGTGGCCCCGTTCAAGGATGGCGACTTCGCTACCATCTATCTGGCACCCAAGGATTACCACCGCATCCACATGCCGCTGGACGGCGTGCTGGAGAGCATGGTGTTCGTGCCGGGGGATCTCTTCTCCGTCAACCCCCTCACGGCCGAGAACGTGCCCAACCTGTTTGCCCGCAACGAGCGGGTGGTGGCCACCTTCCGTACTCCCCACGGCCCCATGGCCCTGGTGCTGGTCGGTGCCACTATCGTGGCCAGCATCGAAACCATCTGGGCCGGCAACATAGCGCCAACCAAAGAGAAGAAGGTGGTGCGCTGGGACTACACCGGCGATGAAGCCATCACCCTGCAAAAGGGGGCCGAGATGGGTCTGTTCAAGCTGGGCAGCACAGTCGTCTGCCTGTTTGGCCCGGGCATGCTGGCCGGTTTCGAGCCGCACCTGGCCAACGGGGTCACCACCCGCATGGGTCAGCCCTTTGCCACCCTGGCGGCGCAAGCATGAGCGATCAACCCGCTTCCCAGAAGAACAACCCGCTGCACGGGCTGACCCTGGAGGCCATGGTCACAGCCCTGGTCGCGCACTATGGCTGGGAAGCGCTGGGGCAGCAGATCAATATCCGCTGCTTCACCGATAATCCCAGCATCAAGTCCAGCCTGAAGTTCTTGCGCAAGACCCCCTGGGCCAGAGAGAAGGTCGAAAGCCTCTATCTGTACGTCCAGCGCAAGCAGGCCAAAGAGAAGGAGTGACGCCATGGCGTTCAAGATTACCTACACCTACAAGAAGCAGGCCAGGGAGATTGGCTACGCCAACGACAAGTTCAACAGCATCTATGATGCCGTTGCCGCCGCCGAGGGGATCGATCTGACCCGCTTCCACGCCATGGAAGAGCAGCTGGCCCAGGTGTGCCGCCGCGACAAGAAGAGCGTGAAGGATTACCGGGAGAACTACTTCAAGGAGCTGGGCTTCTCCAACATCGTCATCGAACGGGACGCCAAGGAGTAAGCATGCGCACCCTGACCCTGATGGCGGCCACCCTGCTGCTGGCCGCCTGCAACACGACACCGAAGGAGCCCCTGGTCGGCGCGGATCGCGACGAACATGGCTGCATCGGCAGCGCGGGCTATCAATGGTCGGCGCTGGCAGGCCAGTGCGTGCGTCTGTTCGAGCAGGGCATTCGCCTCAACCCGACCGATGCCGGTCAGACCGTCAGCGCTTTCGTGCTGTTCAATGCCGATCAGAATCAGGCCGAGCTGACCCTGCCAGAGGGCGAGCCGATCCGGCTGATCCGCCAGGGCGAAGAGGGCAACTGGTCCTGGCAGGGCGGCGGCTATCAGCTCTTCCCCTGGAAGGGGTATGTGCTCAAGTCCGGCGACCATGTGCTCTATCACGGCGATCTGACCCCCTGATCCTCTGGCTTCGTCCCTCCCCCCACGCCCTGATGGGCGCAGAGCAGGCATAAAAAAACCCCGTTGCACGCAACGGGGTTTTTCATGATACCCGGCAGGATCAGTTGCCGAGGGTGGAGAACAGGCTCTGTTCCAGGCTGCCGCGGGAGACGCACACCGGGGTGATGGAGGGAGCCAGTACCCGCTCGCCGGAGGACTCGACGAAGTAGAGCTGGGTATTGCCCTTGACGTTCACGGTGGCGACGCTGTTGTTGCCGCTCTGGGTGATGATCAGGTTGATCTGCAGGTTGGGGTTGCCCAGCGCCACCTTGGACCCCATGGTGCCGCAATCCAGCCACTCCAGACCATCGGCCGAGTTTTCCACGTTGGCGGTCATCAGACCGGCACCACGCTGGCTGTTCTCGATGTTCAGGCCGTGATCGCCGAACCACTTCTCGGCACGGGCCCACACCAGATCCACCGGGATCGCCATCTCCTGGGTGTTGTTGGTTGCCTTGGCAACCGGCGGGGTATAGCGATACTGCTCGCCGCCGTTGTTGTCGCTCGCACAACCCACCATCAACAGGGCCAGGGCGCCCCCCATTATCTTCTTCATGCTGCTTCTCTCATCCATAAGGCCATAGGCCGACCGGCGGCTATTATGGCGATCGCGACACAGGCTGTCAGCAGGGATCCGCACAAATGGCGTACTCTTAACCCAGGCTTTACAAAACCCACCTGTTATCATAGATTTGCTCGAAGTCTCCCCCGTGAGTGCTCTCGTGACTTCTTCGCTCTCCCTGGCGCTGCTGCAGCAGATCATCGACCAGTTACCCATGAATATCTTCTGCCGGGACAAGCACGGACGGTACCTGTTTGCCAACAAGGCATTCGCCAGGGAAGCCGGCCTGCAAGACCCGAGCGAACTCATTGGCAAGAGCGATGCCGAGATGCCCTGGGGGGATGTATTCCGGGAGGAAGATGACCGCCTGCTGGCCGACGGCAAACCCCTGCTGCACCAGCAGCTCCATTGCCACAGCGGCGAAGGCGCCAGCTGGATGGAGATCAACAAGGTTCCCCTGTATGACGAGCACGGCGACCCCATCGCCCTGTTTGCCATGGTCAGCGCCATCGATCAGCGCAAGGAGCTGGAGCAAACCTTCCGCCAGCAGCAGTTGCTGCAACGCCGCCTGCTGGATGCCATTCCCGACCTCATCCGTCTCGAGGATCACCAGGGCGTGCTCATCGACTGCAACCAGGCCTTTCTCGACTTCATGGGGCTGGTGGCAAGCGAGGCTCTGGGTCGGCGCGTCCCGCCCCGGCTGCCCGTCGAACAAACCCTGGGTCAGGGGGAGTATTGCGTGGTGGATGCCCAGGGCAGAGGCCGCCATCTGGAGGTCACCCGGGTCGAGGTGCCGGATGACGAGGGCAACTCCCTCGGCATCCTTACCCTGAGCCGCGACATCACCGGGCTGCGCACCACCCAGGCCCAGTTGCAGCAGGAGCAGCACTACGACAGCCTGACCGGCCTGCTCAAGCTCTCCCACTTCCTGCAGACCAGCCGTCATCTGGGGGCCCGCAAGGCCAGCCTGCTGCTGGTGGATCTGCAACATTTTCGCGAGATCAACGATCGCTTCGGCATACGGGTCGCCGACCGCCTGCTGAGCCAGGTGGCCCGCCGCCTGCAACGACTGGCGCCGCCCCAGTCCCTGCTCTGTCGGGTCGCGGCGGATGACTTCGCCCTGCTGCTGCCCGAGCTCCCCCTCTCTCTGGATGCGTGGAGCCGCAACCTGCAGCAGGAGCTGATGACGCCCTATCAGGTCGAGGAGCACAGGATCCAGATCCCGGTGTTCCTCGGCATCGCCCATGGCAAGGCCAAGGATGCCGAGCGTCTGCTGAGCCACGCCGAGGCCGCCCTGGCCCAGGGCAAGCGCCAGCAGCAGCACTGTACCCTGTTCGACCCCGCACTCGATGCCAAGCTCAAACGCCGCCAGCTCATCGCCGCCCAGTTGCCACTCGCCATCAAGTCCGCCGAACTGACCGCCGTCTACCAGCCCATCATCTGCACCCACAGCAACCGGCTGCACGGTGCTGAGCTGCTCTGCCGCTGGCCCCATCCCGAATTCGGCATGATCTCCCCCGACGAGTTCATTCCGCTGGCGGAGGAGCTGGGGCTCATCGGCCAGCTCGGCCAGCTGATGCTGGAGCTCGGCTGTGCCCAGCTTGCCCGCTGGCAGGTGGCGGCCCCGGATCTGGTGCTCTCCATCAACCTCTCGCCCCTGCAGTTCCGCGATCCCGAGCTCTGCCCGCAGATCTTCGACTGCATCGCGCGCCACGGGCTCGCCCCCTGGCAACTGGAGCTGGAGATCACCGAAGGGGTGCTGATGGAGAATGCCGACGAGATAGAGAGCAACCTGGCCAGCCTCATCGAGGCGGGCTTCCAGCTCGCCATCGACGACTTCGGCACCGGCTACTGCTCCCTCGCCTATCTTCCCAGGCTGCAGGTGGCGACCCTCAAGCTCGACAAAAGCTTCACCCAGGGGCTGGCCACCAACCAGGCCACCACCGCCATCGTGCGTTCCGTCATCGGGTTGGGCCATGAGCTTGGCATCAAGATCACCGCCGAAGGGGTGGAGACACCGGAGCAGCAGGCCTGGCTGGTGCAGGTCGGTTGCGATCGGCTGCAAGGCTATCTGTTCAGTCGCCCCCTCCCACCGGCCGACTTTGCCCGCAGCTACCAGCTGCCGGAGCAGTAAGCCAGCAACAACAAGGCCACCCGAGGGTGGCCTTGTTGTTTTTGCAAAGCGTGCATGATCTGGCGCACTTACTCCTGGAAGTAGGTGCCCCAGCCGTCGTAGTCCACCCCGTATTTCTCGAGGATGGGCAGCATCTTCTCGATGTCGGCGACGATGGTGTCGATGTCCAGCTTGCACTCCACCATGGCGTCGAAACAGAAGATGGTGGCGCCGTCGTCCAGCTCCATCTCCTCGGCGTCGGTCACTTCGAAACCGGCCTTGAACAGATCGACCGCCGCCTTCTCCAGCAGATCGAACTTCTGGCAGGCAAAGTGGTGCTCAATCTCGTAATCCAGATCCGGGTTGCTGCCATCGGCCAGCAGCTCGTTGACGATGGCGGCGGTCTCTTCGCGCCACTCTTGCATATTGGTATTCATATAAACCCCAGGCGGTGTTGGATGGATGTCACCCCTGCCAGCCGCGTCGGCCCGGACCATGGCCAGGGGATGAGTGCGGCAAAGCATACCCGCAGAGCGCGGCAGGCTCAATCGATGGGCCAAGATAACTGGCGCCTCTTCCGTCTTGGCGCCAACGGGCAGCCCTCGGTACGTCAGGCAGCCCGCCATCCTTCATGATGTTCTGCTGGCTGCTGGGCGCCCTTTCCCACAGGCGCCCCTCTTTTCATGGCAAAAACGGGGAAACTGGCCCAATCACAGGAAGATTGCTCGGATATCGAGCGAACGGTACATCAATCTGCGGCCTGTGGTTGACACCTCAGTCCAGAAAGGGTTTAATGCGCGCCGTTGCCCAGATAGCTCAGTCGGTAGAGCAGGGGATTGAAAATCCCCGTGTCGGCGGTTCGATTCCGTCTCTGGGCACCAACTATTCCTCCTTAGTTCAGTCGGTAGAACGGCGGACTGTTAATCCGTATGTCACTGGTTCAAGTCCAGTAGGAGGAGCCAAATTCGAAAGGCCCGCTCAGATGAGCGGGCCTTTTTGCATCTGTCATTTACTCACATGCCGGGGCTAGTAGTGGTTTTCGTCCCCATGCCATACGTGTCCGGCCGAGCAGGCCCGGGCGACTTCGTGGCAGGGGTCGTCCGCATGGCGGCGGAAGAAGTGCTGATCCTGTTGCAGCAGGAGCGAACTCATCGAGTGGCTCATGCCAGCCAGTGCCTCGCCGGCGGTCAATCCTGCAACCCGGTGATCTGTGGCCAAATGAGCCAGGACTTTTTCACGACTGTTCATGATCGCCTCCCTCTGTGGATCCGGTCGTAAATTGACCATAGCAGCCGTACTCTGCATACCGCAAACCCGCGTCAGCAAAGGGCTACAGGCAGGTCCCGACCTTCTGCTCCGGCATGAAAAAACCCGCTCATGACAAGCGGTCTGTTTCACTCAGCTAACCGCCGTTGCAGGCCGCCAGCAACAGAGTGGCACCACAGGTGGCGCTGAACACCAGCAAACCCACCTGCAGCACCCCCTCCGGATCCCTCTGTGTGCGTCTCTTGCGAACACGTATCCATCTCGGCTTCATCGAGCCAACTCCATCCAGTTTCCTGCACCCGGGGTGCTGACCTATCCCTGCCCGTCCCGGCAGGCGGCTCATCTTTGTCCAGTTGCAGCCCGCCGTCAACAGCGGCGAAACCACACCTTGTACGGCACCGACCTCAGACTCCATCTCTGTTAACAATCTGGAAAACTGGCGTGACCCGCTCCTGCGCCAGGGCTATGATGAGGCCGACGATTTTCCTACCCTCAGGGAGACCCCAGATGAGCAGCCCCTTGCACTATGTGCTGGATGGCATCCATTGCGAGCCACACTTTTTTACCGTGCCCCTCGACCACCAGCATCCCGACGAGGAGGCGACCCTCACCCTGTTTGGCCGCACCCTCTGCCGCAAGGACAAGCTGGATGATGACCTGCCCTGGCTGCTCTATCTGCAGGGGGGCCCGGGGTTTGGCGCACCTCGCCCGACCGCCGATGGCGGCTGGATCAAGCGGGCCCTGCAGGAGTTTCGGGTGCTGCTGCTCGATCAGCGCGGCACCGGCCACTCCACCCCCATCAGTGCTGACGCCCTGGCGGGGATGACCCCAAGTGAGCAGGCGGACTACCTCGGCCATTTTCGCGCCGACAGCATAGTGCGCGACGCCGAGTACGTTCGCGAGGTGCTGAGCCCGGGGCGCCCCTGGAGCCTGCTCGGCCAGAGTTTCGGTGGCTTTTGCAGCCTCACCTACCTCTCGTTGTTCCCGCGGAGCCTGCACGAGGTCTACCTCACCGGCGGGGTGGCACCCATCGGGCGCAGTGCGGATGAGGTCTACCGCGCCACCTACCAGCGGGTGGCGGACAAGAACCGCGCCTTCTTCACCCGCTTCCCCCATGCCCAGGCCCTGGCCAACCGGCTGGCCAACCACCTGCACCACCACGACGTGCGCCTGCCCAACGGCCAGCGCCTGACGGTGGAGCAGTTGCAGCAGCAGGGGCTGGATCTGGGGGCCAGCGGCGCCTTCGAGGCACTTTACTACCTGCTGGAAGACGCCTTCATCGGCGAACGCCTCAACCCCGCCTTCCTCTATCAGGTGCAGGCCATGCAGCCGTTCAACACCAACCCGGTGTTCGCCATCCTGCACGAGCTCATCTATTGCGAAGGGAGTGCCAGCAACTGGGCGGCCGAGCGGGTGAGAAGGGAGTTCCCTGCCCTGGCCTGGGCGCCAGGCCAAGATTTCGCCTTTACCGGCGAGATGATCTTCCCCTGGATGTTCGAGCAGTTCCGCGAGCTCATTCCCCTGAAGGAGGCCGCCCACCTGCTTGCCCAGAAAGCGGACTGGGGTCCCCTCTACGACCCGGCGCAGCTGGCCCGCAACACTGTGCCGGTGGCCTGCGCCGTCTATGCCGAGGACATGTACGTGGAGTTTGACTACAGCCGCGACACCCTGAAGGGGCTTGGCAACAGCCGCGCCTGGATCACCAACGAGTACGAACACAACGGCCTGCGGGTCGATGGCGAGCGGATCCTGGATCGGCTCATCCGCATGAACAGGGATCGCTGATCCCGCCGGGCGCACGCCCGCAGCAAGACAACAAGTTCGAGGGCGGCCCATGAGCCGCCCCGCCCATGGAAGCAACACAAAACAACAAGGACACCCATTGGATCATCCGGAAATCTCGGCCGGCTGGCTGAGTCGCCTCTTCTATCGCTGGACCGGCCCGCTGCTGCGCAAGGGGCTGACCCAGCCCCAGGTCAGTCTCGACGATCTCTATCCCCTGCTGCCGGAAGACAGGCGCGACGGCCGCGCCGACGCCTTCCTCGCGCTCACCGCCCGCCAGCCGGTGCACCCCTGGCCCCTGACCGCCTTTATCTGGCGCCATTACAAGGGACGGATTGGCCTGCTCACCCTGCTGCAACTGCTCGGTATGCTCGCCACCCTGACCAGCCCCTGGCTGCTCAATCACAGCATGACCCAGCTCGGCACCGATGCCACCACCGGCCACAAGCTGCTGCTGGCCCTGGCCCTGTTCGCCTCCGTGCTCGCCGCCGGCATGCTGGCGGAGCACTCCTTGCAACTGGCCCTCAAGATGCACGTGCCCATCCGCCGTCTGCTGGCCGAATCCCTGCTCGCCAAGGTGATGAAGCAGGGTGGCAAGAGCTTCGACGACAGGGCCGGCGGCCGGGTTCAGAACCTCATCAACCGGGACGTGTGGGACATTACTTGGATCCTGGCTGACCCCGCCATGCCGATCACCATGGCGCTGCAACTCATCGGCACCATCGCCCTGCTGGTGTGGCAGGTGGGCAGTGCCGGTCTGGTGGGCTTCGCGGTGCTGGCCCTGCTGCTGCTCATCTCCACCCGGGTAGTACGGCGCATGAACCAGCAGGAGCAGCAGCTCAAGCGCCAGCAGGATGAGCGCAACGGCATCCTGGCGGAATACATCAAGAAGCTGAGGCTGGTACGCCAGAACGGGCTTGGCCCCTTCTTTACCCGGGCGGCCAACACCAAGCGCCAGCAGGAATTGGGGGTGCTGGGCCGGGTGCTCAGGCTCGATGCCATCAACGAAGGGCTGATGCTGAGCACTCCCCTGCTGGTGACCCTGGCCACCTTCACCACCTACCTGGCGTCGGGCAACACCCTCACCCTGCCCCAGGTGTTCACCACCATCGCCCTGTTTACCGTGCTGCGCATCCCCATGATGCGACTGCCCTACCTCATCCGCACCCTGATCAACTTCAACACCGGCTTCAACCGGCTGTGCGAGTTCCTGAACAGCCCGGAGCAGCACCGGGAACTCGATGATCCCGCCCTGCCAGCGGGGGCCCTCCACCTGGAAGGCGTCAGTGCCCTGCACCAGCAAAAACCGGTGCTCGAGGGAGCCAACCTCGCCATCGCACCGGGGGAGCTCGTGGGGATCACCGGGGCCACCGGGGCGGGCAAGAGCTGCCTGCTGCATCTGGTTGCTGGCTTTGACAGCGAGTTTGCCGGCAGCATCCGTCGCCACGGCCGGGTTGCCCATCTGGGCCACAAGCCCTGGCTGATGAACGACACCATCCGCAACAACATCCTGTTCGGCCAGCCCTGGCACGCCGAGCGCTATCGCTGGGTGCTCGGCGCCTGCGCCCTCACGGCCGATCTCGCGCTGCTCAGCCACGGGGATCAAACCCTGGTGGGGGAGCTCGGCACCCGCCTCTCCGGCGGCCAGCAGCAGCGGGTCGCCCTGGCTCGCGCCCTCTACGCCCGGGCCGATATCCTGCTGCTGGACAACCCCTTGTCTGCGCTCGACCCCATGGTCGCGGCCCAGGTACTGGAGCAGGGGCTCGCCTTCAAGCCGGGGCCGACCCGGCTGCTGGTGAGCCACGACCCGGATGTGCTGGCCAGGTGCGATCGGGTGATCCGCATCGAGCAGGGGCGCCTGGTGGAGCTCGATGCCCACCAGTTGGCGGATCTTGTCCAGCATCCCCAGCCCGCCCCGCCGGTGCCCCCTCAGGAGGCGGAGCAGTTCAGCGAGGAGAAAGTGGTGGAGGGCAAGGTGGACTGGGGGCTGTTTGGCTTCATGTGGCAGCGCCTCGCCGCCCCCGGAGCCATCCTGCTCGTCCTGCTGCTCACCCTGGGCCAGGAGGGGCTGCGCATCGCCTCGGATCTCTGGCTCGGCGGCAAGGCCGAGGTGAGCGACGTCACGACCCTGCTCGGCATCTATGTGCTGCTGGGGGCGGGCTCCCTCGCCTGCATCATGGCGGTGCGAGTCATCAACTACAAACTCGGCCTCAAGCTGGCCTGGACCCTGTTTGACGGCATGCTGGGGCGCATCAGCCGCGCCCCCATGGCCTTCTTCGACAAGGTGCCCCAGGGGCGCATCCTCAACCGCTTCGACCGGGATCTGGGGGAGGCGCAAGAGATGCTGCTCTCCATGCTGGTGGGACTGTTCGGCATGCTGGTGTCCGTGGCCTTGCAGGTGGTGGTGATCGGCATCAATATTCCCCTGCTGCTGCTCATCGCCCCCCTGGTGGGATGGGCACTCTATGTGTTGCAGCGCCGCTACCGGGCGGTGCAACTCAAGCTGCGGCGCCAGTCCTCGGTGCTGCGCTCCCCGCTCTACATCAGCATCAGCGAGACCATCCGCGGCGCCCCCGCCCTGCGCCTGGCAGGGGTCGAGCGTTTCGCGCTGGACCAGGTGCTGCACCACTATGACAACAACCTGCGCAGCTGGTACACCACCACCTCCATCAACCGCTGGCTCGGCATGCACCAGACCCTGCTCTCCGCCGCCCTGGTGGGGGCCGTGGCACTCATGGTGGCCTTTGGCAACAGCCCGCTGCTGGGGGCTGTTGCCATCACCTATGCCTTTACCGCTTCCGCCATGCTCAACTCCCTCATCCGCACCTTTGCCGAAGTGGAACAGGTGATGAACGCGGTAGAGCGGGTGCGTGAATACAGCGAAATAGAGAGCGAGCGCCAGGAGGGAGAGGCACTCGCCACCCCTCACCCCGCAGTGCGCTTCGACAACCTAGGGCTGCGCTACCCCCAGACCAGCCAGTGGGCACTGCACAGGGTGAACTTCGAGCTGGCCCCAGGTGAAAAGGTGGGTGTGTGCGGGCGTACCGGGGCAGGCAAAAGCTCCCTGCTGGGGGTATTGCAGGCCATGTATCCCGCCTCCCAGGGGGAGATCTTCTACGGCAATCAGCCACTGTCACGACTTGCACCGGAGGCGGTGCGCGATCTCTACGATACCGTCTCCCAGATCCCGCTCACCTTCTTCGGTACTCTGCGGGCCAACCTGGCGCCCCTGACCGAGCATGAGGACGCCATGCTTGAGCAGGCGCTTGCCCGGGTGGGGCTGGCCGAGCGCTGCGCCGGACGGCTGGACGAGGATCTCGACAGGCTGCAACTCTCCGCTGGCGAGACCCAGTTGCTGGTGATCGCCCGCATCCTGCTGTCGCGCCGCCCGCTCATCGTGCTGGACGAGGCCACCTCGGACCTCGATCACGGCGGCATGCGCAAGATGGCGGAGCTGCTCTACCGCTACCGGCCGGAGGCCAGCTATCTGGTGATCGCCCACCATCTGGAACCGCTCTTGTCGGTGGACAAGGTAGTGGTGATGGAGGCCGGCACCGTGGTGGAGCAGGGTTCGCCGGTGAGCCTGCTGGCCAACTCCCACTCCCGCTTCCACCAGCTTTTTGCCGGCCAGGTCAACCGTCAGGTGCCCCAGACGGCATGAGCACCAACAATAACAAGGGCTGCCCGCGGGCAGCCCTTGTTGCTTGCAAAGAGCCTCAACGCTCCATGATCTGGGTGATGTCGTCCTTGTTGATATGCACCTCCCGCCCCTCTTCATCGTAATAGCGATACATGCCAGTGCTCTCGTCCAACCTGGGTTTGCTGTCGGTGGCAATCATCTTGCCATCCTTGGTGCTCATGATGTATTGGGAGCTACACCCCGCCAATCCCAACAGACAAACCAGCATCATCACAGCTTTCATCACTCTCCCCTTCTTCACGCTCACCCTGGCGGTGATAGGTGAAGCCTAGCTCAACCGGATGGCCCGTTTACCTTGATTGCAGCAACAGGATTCACAGAAAGAATCCACCTGCTATAGCCATTGAAAATGATCTATCAAGAAAAGAAAGACCGGACATCTGTCCGGCCTGCTCTGGATTATTAGTTACTTGCCCGGCTTGCGCTCGCCGGTGACGGTGGGATTGGCCGGATCCATGCTCCACTCGAACCATCCGCCATCGTAGACGCTGATCCGCTTCCAGTCCATCAACCAGGCGTAGAAGAACGCCTCGGAGGCGCGCCAGCCGGTGCCGCAGTAGAAAGCGGCCTGCTGGGTCGGCTCGATATTCCACTCATCCCACATGGCAAGGATCTCGCGGGCGGGCTTCATGGTGCCGTCCGGGTTGTGGAAGTCGCTCATGCTGTTGGCATCCACCCCGCCATGACCCCATCTGGCCCCGGGAATGTCCCCCTTGGGCTTGATGTAGCTGTAGCCCGAGGTATTGCCCACGAACTCGTCCCTGGTGCGCACGCTGACCAGGGCGCCGTCCGGCTGCTTGAGCAGGGCCTTGGCCTGGTCAAGGGTGGTGTAGTACTCGGGATGGGCCGGGATGGCCACGCCAAACTCCTTGGCCGGGGTGAACTTGTTGGCCAGCCCGGTCTCGGTGCGCAGATGCTGCACGAACCAGGCCTCCAGCCCGCCATCCAGCAGCCGCACATCCTCGACCCCCGCATACATCATCAGATGGGCCGCACGGGCCGCCGCCATGGTGTTGCGGCCATAGAGGATGACGGTGGTGTCATGACGGATGCCGTTCTCCAGCAGCAGCGCCTTGAGCGCCTCGTCAGAGACCTTGTTCCACAGCGGCTCCCCTTCCAGCCGGTTGGTATCGATGTAGCCGGCTCCCGGAATGTGGCTCAGCAGATAGGCCTTGGGGGATCCCCAGTCCACCTCGAACACCTTCCACTCCCCCTTGGGGGCGGCGATGACCGGCTTGCCTGCCTGCAAGTCTGCCAGCCAGAGCGGATGGACCAGCTGCTGCCAGCGTGCCAGGTGCTCCCGGGGCGCCTCTTTCCATCCCTGCAGCTCGAACAGCTGCTTGATGCCCTGCTGGCGCAGCAGACGGGCCACCTCGGCCACCTCGCGAGGGGTGCCATAGAGGGCGACGGGTTTGTCGGCCTTCAGCCCCTTGCTCGCGAGTGCCGCAGGCCACTCCTCGTCACTGTATTTCCACTCTGCGGAGAGCAGCTCGGCACCGGCCACATGGCCCCCCTGCTTCTCCCCGTCCATGGGCCAGCCCTGGTAGAAATAGCTCGGGCGGGTATCCAGGATCACCGCCTCCTTGCCCTTGGCATCCGCCAGGGAGAGCGGGGGCAGCTCGGCGGCCAGCGCGGGCCAGGCACACCAGAGCAGCAAGGCGGTCAGGCAGCTTCGCCACAGTCCAGTCATTCGTTTCATGATGTCGTCTCGATGCATAGTGAAGAGAGTTAAAAAATGGAGCGGCCCAGGCGCTCGGCCAGCAGCTCCAGCGCCGCCGTCCCGGCCAGGGAGTTGCCCGCCTTGTTGAGCTCGGGTGACCAGACGCAGATGGAAAGCTCTCCCGGGATCAGCGCCATGATGCCGCCCCCCACCCCGGATTTCCCCGGCATGCCGACCCGGTAGGCGAAGTCGCCCGCCTCGTCATAGAGGCCGCAGGTGGCGAGCAGGGCATTGACCTGCTTGGTGGTCCGGGCCGGCAGCAGGGGCGTGCTCTCGCCAAGGGGCACGCCCCGGTTGGCCAGATAGACGAAGGCTCGTGCCAGATCGACGCAGCTCATGCGGATGGCGCAGGCATTGAAGTAGCTCTGCAATACCTTGTCCACCTCGTTCTCGAAGTTGCCATAGGCCTTCATCAGATAGGCGATGGCGGCATTGCGGGCGGAGTGCTGGTACTCGGAGCGCGCCACCACCTGATCCGCCATGATGGCCGGGTTGCCGCACAGGCGGCGCACCAGCTCCAGAGTGCGTTGGCGGGGAGCTGTGAGCCGGGTTTCCAGCAGATCGCTCACCACCAGGGCACCGGCGTTGATAAAGGGGTTGCGGGGAATGCCCTGCTCGAACTCCAGCTGGACGAGGGAGTTGAACGGCTGACCGGAGGGCTCCTTGCCCACCCTGGCCCAGATCTCCTCCTCCTGATAGAGGGTCAAGGCCAGCGTGAGGCTCAGGGCCTTGGAGATACTCTGGATGGAGAAAGGCTCGAAAGCGTCACCTGCGGTGAACAATTCCCCTTCAACGGTACAGACCGCGATCCCCAGCCGGTCGGCAGGCACCTGGGCCAGGGCGGGAATGTAATCGGCCACCTTCCCCTGCCCGAGCAGCGGACGCACCTCTTCCAGGATGCCGGCCAGTAATTCGGATGACAACACCATTGGCTATTCCATGACGTGAAACGAGGCGGGGCCAGCCCACCGACAAAAATCCCGCCGGCGGCGGGATTTTCTATCTGCCCGGGAGGCAGTCAGATATCAGGCCGGCTCGCCGTACCAGAGATCGAACAGCTCGGTGACCACCACGGCCTCCAGCCCTTTGCCTTGCAGCCAGGTCTGAACGGCGGAACGGTCTTCGTCGGTGCACTTGCCGAGCTGCTGGGTGCAGATCATCCCTTCCCAGGCCAGGTGACCCGAGCCGGCGAAGGCCAGCTTGCGAGGCTCAATCACCTCGTCGATCAGCGCATCGACCACGGCATCAATGGTCTCTTCGGCGGTGCCGACCGGGAAGTTGAAACTGATGTCGAACCCCATTTCCTGGAATTCATCGACGCGCAGTTTCTTACGCAGACGGCGGCTACGGTTGGCCATGATAGCTCCTTAGTTGATACGTTGACTCAGTTGACTCGTTTGAAAATCAGATCCCAGACACCGTGGCCCAGACGATGGCCACGCTGCTCGAATTTGGTCAGGGGGCGCCAGTCGGGACGGGGCACCCAGTTGCCGGTGGCGGAGGTGTTCTCGTACCCCTCGGCGGCACTCATCACCTCCAGCATGTGCTCGGCGTAGTTCTCCCAGTCGGTGGCCATGTGGAAGACGCCACCGATGGCAAGCTTCTGGCGGATATCCTGGGCAAAGGCAGGCTGCACGATGCGACGCTTGTGGTGGCGGCTCTTGTGCCAGGGGTCCGGGAAGAAGAGCTGCAGGCAGGAGAGAGAACCGTTCGGGATCATGTGCTCCAGCACTTCCACCGCATCGTGGCAGATGACGCGCAGGTTGGTGACGCCCGCCTCCTGGGCGGTGCCAAGGCAGGCGCCCACACCCGGAGAGTGCACCTCGATGCCGATGAAGTTCTTCTCGGGGGCGTTCTTGGCCATCTCCACCAGGGAGGCGCCCATGCCGAACCCGATCTCCAGCACCACGGGTGCCTCGCGGCCAAACAGGGCCACCATGTCGAGCGGCTCTGGTGCGAAATCGATGCCCATGACCGGCCAGAGCTCTTCCAGGGCCTTCTCCTGCCCTTTGGTCAGGCGGCCTTCGCGACGGACGAAGCTGCGGATCTTGCGCATGAACTTGCCGTCTTCGTTAAACACATCTTGGGTCACAGACATAGTAAATTGCTCGTTATTGCATCGCTCTGGAACAGAGCCGACATAAATGGATCGCTCGTTATTGCATCAGTTCGCAAAAACAGGGGAGCGAATTATCCCAAGATAGGCACAAGGCGCAAGTGTTTCCCACAACAAATCCCCCGGGACTGCCCACATCCACCGGCAAGGTTGACAAATGCCACCCCCTTCACAGAATCTGCCGGACGTCGGGTTCATCCTGACGCGGAAAAATAAAACCATATACAACAAAGGATTGCAGTATGAAGAAAACCCTGTTGGCCCTTGTCCTGCCTGCCCTGCTGGCCGGTTGCAACCCCTCTGACAACGACTCCCAACCCCCTGCCCCCGCGGCTCAAGCCCATGAATTTCTGGTGCAACTGAGCTCTGGCGCAGAAGGGATAGGCGCTCGTCCCACGGGCACCGAGGCCGAAACCCGCGCCGCCGCCTGGATCCAGGATCACCTGGCCGGCTGGGGCTACGAGGTGCAGAATCAGCCGTTCACCTACACCCGGGGCGGCACAGACCGAACTTCCCAGAACATCGTCGCCGAGCTCAAGGGTCAGAGCGACAGGGTGATCCTCATCGGTGCCCACTATGACAGCACCGGCGAGAAGAAAGGATCCGAAGGCGCCACCGACAACGGGGCCGGCGTCGCCGCCCTGCTGGCGGTTGCCGAGGCACTCAAGGGAGAGACCCTGCCCTACACGGTGCGCTTCGCCTTCTTCGGCGCCGAGGAGAACGGCCTCAACGGCTCCAAAGCCTATGCCGCCAGTCTCGACACCGATGCCGTCGCCAAGCTGCTGGCCATGGTGAACTACGACACCATCGCCGGGGGTGACATCGTCTATGTCCACTCGGCCCACTCCGACGTGGCCGAGTACAACTGCGCCGACCCGAGCCGCTACAGCTTCGATCCCAAGGTGCGCGATCGCCTGCTGGCCATCTCCCAGCAGACCGCCACCCCGTTCGCCATCCACCCCAGCTACAGCGGCTATCCGGAAGGGGAGACCGGCAGCTGGTCCGATCATGCCCCCTTCGCCTGCCTGGGGGTGCCCATCGCCTACGTGGAGGCCACCAACTTCACCATCAACGGGGAAGATGGCTATGACGGCTACTCCCAGAGCACCAATCCGGCGCTGTGGGACTGCTACGACGACGCCACCAAAAGCGCCTGCGACCGGGACAGCGAGACC
This sequence comes from Aeromonas sp. FDAARGOS 1418, assembly GCF_019048585.1. NCBI lineage: Bacteria > Pseudomonadati > Pseudomonadota > Gammaproteobacteria > Aeromonadales > Aeromonadaceae > Aeromonas > Aeromonas sp. FDAARGOS 1418. The sequence continues at coordinate 4,387,820 of NZ_CP077387.1, forward strand.
CAGTGGGGCAAGATCTGGCACACGGAGCATGATCGCCTCGACAAGATGGCCGAGCTCTTCCCGGGCCGGATTGAGCAGCAGCTCGGGGCCAACACCGACCTGATGATCCGCTTCCTCAAGGCGCCGGGGCTCTGAGCCCCATCCCGCCCGATGTCCCCCTGACAGGGGTTTTTGCGCCCCCGGCCGGGGTCGGGACGATAAAATTCGGGCAGGTGCCAAACCTGCCCTTTTTTATGGATTTTTGTGACAGCCATTGCCTCATTTCTGAAATCTGATACAAACGGATAACCTGGCGGTTGAATGGAGCGACCGCCACCTAGTCAGAGAGAACCCTATGCAGCCGTTTTTTGCCCAGCGCTTCGAGAAGGTCGAGCCTTCCTTTATCCGCGAAATCCTCAAAGTTGCCGCCAATCCGGAGATCATCTCCTTCGCCGGCGGCCTGCCCAACCCCCATCTGTTCCCGGTCAAGGCCATCGAGCAAGCGTGCCAGGACGTGCTGCGCGAGCAGGGAGCCGCCGCGCTGCAATACGCCACCACCGAGGGCTTTGCCCCGCTGCGCCAGTTCATCGCCGACCGCTACCTGAGCCGCCACGGCATGACCGTCAATCCTGACAACATCCTCATCACCAGCGGCTCCCAGCAGGCGCTGGATCTGCTGGGCAAGGTGCTGGTGAACGAGGGGCAGGATCTCATCATCGAAGAGCCGGGCTACCTTGGCGCCATCCAGGCGTTCTCCGTCTATCAACCGAATTTCAAGCCCATCACCCTGGCGGAAGAGGGGCTGGATCTGGCCGCGCTGGATGCGCTGCTGGAGCAGGGCTCCAGCGCCAGGCTGCTCTACGGAGTGCCCAACTTCCAGAACCCGAGTGGAGTTTCCTACAGCCGCGCCAACCGGGAAGCCCTGGCGGAGCGCCTGGTGCGCCACGATCTGCTGATGGTGGAAGACGACCCCTATGGCGAGCTGCGCTTCGAGGGGGAACACCTCCCTCCCATCGCCAAGCTGGCCCCCCACAACACCGTGCTGCTCGGGTCCTTCTCCAAGACAGTCGTGCCCGCCTTCCGCCTGGGGTGGATGGTGGTGCCGGACTGGCTGCGCAAGAAGGTCACCATCGCCAAGCAGGCCACCGACCTGCACAGCAACGCCTTCAGCCAGCAGGTGCTGCACCGCTTCCTGACCGACAACTCCCTCGACGCTCACCTGGAGAAGATCAAGGAGGTCTATGGTCGCCAGCGTGCCGCCATGGAAGCCGCCCTCGCCCGCCACTGTCCGCCCGGCGTCAGCTACACCCGTCCCGAAGGGGGCATGTTCCTCTGGCTGACCCTGCCGTCCAGCGTCAGTGCCATGGCCCTGTTCGACGAGGCCATCAAGGAGAAGGTTGCCTTTGTGCCCGGCGCCCCCTTCTATGTGCGCCCCGAGATCCAGAATACCCTGCGCCTGAGCTTCTCCTGTGTGGATGAAGCGACCACGGAAGAGGGTGTTCAGCGTCTGTGCCGCGCCCTGGCCCGCATGCTCTGAGCCATCCGGCCATAAAAAAACCAGCGACCCGGTCGCTGGTTTTTTTTTGCCTCGCGCTTGCCCCTCAGCGCCCCTGCCCGGCCAGCTGGCTGACAAACTCCTTCATGGGCATGGGCCTGCCAAACAGATAGCCTTGCAGGAAGGTCACCTCGCGGGCCTTCAGATAGTCGGCCTGCACCTGATTCTCCACCCCTTCCGCCACCAGTTGCAGACCGAGCCGGGTCGCCAGATCGATGACGTTCTCCACGATGTGGCTGGAGAGCGCGTCCGACCCAATCATGCCGACGAAGCTCTGATCGATCTTGAGGAAGTCGACCTGGAAGGTCTGCAGGTAGGTCAGGCTGGAGTGGCCGGTGCCGAAATCGTCGATGGCGATGAAGACCCCGAGGGCATGCAGCTCGGCAAAGAGCCGGTCCGTCGTCTCGTCCGCCACGATGAGCTCGCGCTCGGTCAGCTCCAGCACCAGCTTGATGGGATTCCCCTTGAAGGCGTTGATGAAATCCCGGCAATCCTCCACCAGGCTCAGATCCTTGCAGTGGCTGGCGCTGATGTTGAAGCCAAAGTGGAACCCTCGCGGCAGATGGTGCGCCTTGCCCGCAAACTGTTCGCGCACCTGCGCCATCAGCAGCCGGGTCATGGGCACGATGAGACCACTGTCCTCTGCCAGGGGAATGAAGCGATCCGGCGAGATCATCCCCTGACGGGGGTGTTGCCAGCGCATCAGCACCTCGCAACCGCTCCATTGGCCGTCCTCCCCGTTCACCACGGGTTGCAGATAGGGGATGAACTCCTGCTGGGACAGTGCCCGTTTCAGCTCCTGGGCCGGCGAAGTCGAACGTCCCATCAGCCAGAAGACCGCCACCCCGAGCAGCAGGCTCAGCAGAGGATAAATAATGACGCCCACCTTGGAGTAGTCCCAGATGTGGGCACGGTACTCATCCACCGACACCGTGGTCACTACCTTGAACGGGTACCTGGTCGAGACCTGTTCTAGATAGCCACTGCGGTCCTTGGGGATCAGCTTGTCGGTGAGCTCGCTGTTTCGCAGCAGCATCTCGTTGCCGACCACCAGCCCCAGTGGGGAGTTGCGGCTCAGCATGTCCAGGATGTTGAGCAGGTAGTAGCCGTCGACCCCCACCAGCACGCTGAACTCGCCCACCTCTTCCCGGTAGGCGATGAGGGGGCGATTCGGGGTGACCGGGTTGCCCTTCATCAGGTCGAGCCTGCCCCCGACATAGTCATCCAGTTTGATGCCGCCATCGACCGGGCCATAGAGGGAAGAGCAGTAGATCCGATCCCCCCTGGCCAGGTTGACGCTGCGCACATCCGGCACCGTGGCCACCTGATCCCTGAGCCCCTGCACCACCTCGAGACAGGGCCTGCCCAGGCTGCCGGTGAGGGCCGACGCCGCCAACTGGGCATTGTCCAGAGTGCGGTCGAACATGACCCTGGCATGTTCCAGGCGCGCCACCGCATCCTGTTTCACGCCGGTGGCGGTCTGCCAGATGACGATGACGAGCCCAAGGAGCATGGGCAACAGACCGGCCAGCAAGGCACAGAGCAGCCGGACATAGAATTGACGCACCTTCAAACGTCGAAATGGCATAACGGCCCTCATGAACATGGCGAAAAAGCGCTCGAGTTTACCCGCTGGCGCCCGTTTGGCAAGCCGGAATGAGCCCCTGATACCGCCGCGCCACGGCGCCCCCCGTGGTCGCAAAGCCCGGCAACCCCGTGGACAAAGGGGGCGGCGTCTTGGGAGACAAAAATCATAATGCTCATAAAAACAGGAGCTTGTCCATCGGGCACCCAGGCTCTAGAGTAGACCCTAGAGCGTCAGGGAGGCAGGACATGAAGATACTGATCACGGGGGGCACGGGGTTTATCGGCCGCCGTCTGGTGGCACACCTCAAGGTGGCGCACGAAGTAGTCGTGCTGACCCGCCAGGGCAGCCGGGCCTACGAGCTGCTCGGCCACGATGTCACCCTGCTGGACAGCCTGGACAGGCTGGATCACCTCAATGACGTGGACATCGTCATCAACCTGGCCGGCGAACCCATCGCCGCCGGACGCTGGAGCGAGTCCCGCAAGCAGTTGCTCTGCAACAGCCGCTGGCTGCTGACCGAACAGCTGGTGGATCTCGTCAAACTCTCCAGCACGCCCCCCAGATTGCTGCTCAATGCCTCCGCCATCGGCTGGTATGGCCGCCAGGATGACGCCCCTCTGGATGAAACATGCCAGAGCCCTCACGACGAATTCACCCACCGTCTCTGTCAGCAGTGGGAGCAGCTTGCCCAGCAGGCCCGCTCGGCCCAGACCCGGGTCTGCATCCTGCGCATCGGCCTGGTACTCGGCATGGAGGGGGGCGCCTTGCCCAGGATGCTGCCCCCTTACCGCCTCGGCCTCGGCGGCCCCATGGGCAGCGGCACCCAGATGATGAGCTGGATCCACGTGCAGGATCTGGTGCGGGCCATGCTGTTTCTCATCGAGCACGGCGAGTGTGACGGCATCTTCAACGGCACGGCCCCGCAACCGGTCAGCAATCGCCGGTTCAGCGAGACCCTGGCCGCCACGCTCCATCGCCCGCACCTCTTCTTCGTACCAGCCCCCCTCCTGCGACTCATGATGGGAGAGGCGGCGGATCTGCTGCTCACCGGACAGCAGGTACTGCCCGCCCGCTTGCAGCAGGCCGGTTTTCACTTCAGCTTCCCGGCCCTGCCCGGCGCTCTGGACAATCTGCTGCACTCACCCCGTTGACCCAATGACACATCCCGACCGAGGTCGGGATGTGTCGAGCCATCAGAGCAGCCCCTGCCCCAGTCCCCTGAGCCGGTCGCTCAGGGTACCCGCCAGCAGTTGGCGGCGCATGCCCTGTCCGGCCAGGGTCACCAGCAAGGCCCCAAGCAGGGGGAGTGCAGCCCAGATGGCCCAGTGGAACTGCCACTGCGCCCCCTCCCACCACCACTGCAGGCCGAAGGAGCAGAGCTCCACCACCATGGCGGCGCAAAGCCCCGCCAGGGCACCGCTCGCCACCAGCTCCCAGCGCAACATCTTCTCGAGCAGGGCGCTCCCCGCCCCCAAGGTGCGCATCAGCAGCAGCTCCCGGCGCCGATGGGCCATGCCGGCCTGGGTCTGGGTCAGCAGCACCAGCAGGGCGGCCACCGTCACCAGCCCGAGCATCAACCCCAGGGCACGGCTCACCTGATCGGAGACCAGGGTGAGGCGGCCTATCAGATCCTCCACATCGATGAGGCTCACCGTGGGGTGGCGACGGATGAGTTCCACCTCTGCCCCTCGCCCCTCAGGCGGCAGACGATAGCTGCCGAGCCAGGTCTGGGAGAAGGGGGCCAACACGTCCGGCGAGAAGATCATGTAGAAGTTCGGCCTCATGTTGTCCCACTTGATGGACCTCAGGCTGGTCACCCTGGCCTCGAACGCCCGCCCCTCTATGGTGAAGCCGAGCACGTCTCCGAGTGCGATGCCGAGCCGTCCCGCCAGCGCCTCGTCGACGGAGACCTCCCCCTTGCCGGCCAGCCATTGACCGGCAGTGACCTTGTTGTCGGCGGGCAGGGCCGATGTGGTGGTGAAGTTGAGCTCCCTGTCCACCCCCTCCCGCGCCGCATCCTCCCCCACCGCCTCACCGGCGATACGGGTCAGGCGCCCGCGCACCATGGGGTAGAAGTCCGAGGTGATGGCCCCGGCCTGGTGCAGATCGGCCAGGATCCCTTCCCGCTCGCTGTCCGCCACATTGACCAGAAAGCGGTTCGGGGCATCGGCAGGCAACCGGGTGGAAAAATCCTCCAGCAGATCGACCCGCGCCGCCCACAGCAGCCCGAACAGCATCAGGGCCAGGGCGAAGCCCGCCAACTGGAACAGACCACTGCCCCGCTCCCGGGAGAGGTGATTGATGGCCAGGCGCAGGGCATGGGGCCCCTTGAGCCGACTGCCAAGACGCAGCAGCACGGAGGCGAGCAGGGCCAGCAGCGCCATCAACACCCCCATGCCGCCGATGAGCCCGCAGGCCAGCCTGATGTCGGCGGTAAAGCCCCACACCAGGGCAAACAGCCCGATGAGCCCCACGGGCACCGTCAGCCAGGGGGGGATCCCCGCCTCCAGTTCCCGGCGCAGCACCCGCAGCGGCGGTACCTTGAGCAGCCTCAGGAAGGGAACGAACGCCAGCATCAGGGTGATGAAGAAGGCGACCGCGAGGCCAAGGGCAAAGGGTCGCCAGGAGGGGGGCGGCAGATCCGCAGGCAGCAGATCCCCCAGCAGGTTCAGGGTCAGCCACTGCATGGCGCTGCCCGCCACCAGCCCCATCAGGGCCCCCACCAGGGTCAGGGAGAACAGCAGGGTGCCCATCAGTTGCCACAGGGTGCGCCGCGAGGCCCCCAAGGTCTTGAGCAGGGCCACCATGTTGGTCTGGCGCTCGGCGAAATGACGCACCGCTATCCCCATGGCCAGGGCGCCGAGCAGCACGCCGGCAAGGGATGCCAGACGGAAGAAGCGCTCGGCATTGCCCAGGGATTTCCCCACCTGGGTACCCTGATCGTCGGGTTTGACGAGCTTCTGCCCGGCGCTCAGCCTGGGGTTGAGCCAGGCCTCATAGCGGGCGATGGCGTCGCGGGGTCCCTTGACGAGATAGCGCCACTGCTGGCGACTGCCCGGCAGCAGGGCCCCGGTCGCTTCGATATCGGCGCTGTGGATCAAGGCCCTTGGCGCCATCTGGAAGGGGCTGAACCCCTGATCCGGCTCCTGGCCCAGCTCCCCTGCCACCGTCAGCCGGGTGTTGCCGACCTCGAGTGCCTCCCCCACCTTGGCGCCGAGCAGCTGCATCACCCTGGCGGAGAGCCAGATCTCGCCGGGCGCCGGGGCGCGCTGGGGAGTGAGCTCCAGCTTGCCGTAGAAGGGAAAATCCCCGGGCACGGCGCGGATGGAGGCCAGTTGCAGAGTATCGCCGTGAAACAGCATGCTGTTGAAGCTGACCGTGGTCTGCACGGCCAACCCCTCCTGATGCGCCTGCGCCAGCCACTCTGCCGGTGCCGGCGTCGCGGAGCGCAGCACCCTGTCCCCTCCGATGAAATCCCGCCCGGAGGCCTTGAGCCCCGCGTCCAGCCGATCCGCCACCAGAGCCACGCTGAGCACGCAGGCGACGCTCAGCGCCAGCGCCAGCACAAACCAGCGCAGCTCGCCGCTGAACCCTTCCCGGCGCAGCAGCTTCAATCCCAGTCGCCACTGACTCATGACGCCTCCCTCACCGTCCATGCTGCTGCCAACGATCCCCTGGTGCAGCTCTGTCTCCACTGACTCATGACAGCTCTCCCACCCTGGCCGCCATGACAGCCTGTGCCTCCAGCCGCCCGGCTGACATCACCAGCTGCCGCTGGCAGCGCTGGGCCAGCTCATGGTCATGGGTCACCACCACCAGGGTGGTGTTGTGCTCGCGGTTGAGACGAAACAGCAGTTCGATCACCGTCTCCCCGGTCTTGCTGTCGAGGTTGCCGGTGGGCTCGTCCGCCAGCAGCAGGCTGGGGCGGGTCATGAAGGCACGGGCAATGGCGACCCGCTGCTGCTCGCCGCCAGAGAGGCGCGGCGGCAGGTGGTGCAACCGCTCCCCCAGACCGACCTGTGCCAGCAGCTCCCGGGCACGGGGCTCGCTGTCGGTCTCCCCCCGCAGCTCGGCCGGCAACATGACGTTTTCCAGGGCGCTCAGGGTGGGCAGCAGCAGGAACGACTGGAACACGAACCCCACCTGCTCGGCCCGCAGCCTGGCGCGCCCCTCCTCGTCCAGCCGGGTGAGGGAGTGGCCGAGGATCTCTATCTCGCCGCTGCTCGGCAGATCGAGACCGGCCAGCAAACCGAGCAGGGTGGACTTGCCGGAACCGGACGCACCGACCAGCGCCAGCGTCTCGCCGGTATTGACTTGCATATCGATCCCTTCAAGGATGGTGAGGCTTTCCTGACCGAGGCGAACGGTTTTACCGAGTCCCCTGACGGCGATAATGGGCGTTGAACTCATCTTGGGTATCCTGTTTGCCTGAACCTGTAATGACAATAGAACGTGGGAGTTGACTGCATGATGCGTCTCTTGTTTGCCGTGAGTTGCCTGTGCTGCTGGGCAGCGTCCGTCCAGGCCCAGACCCTGCTGGTACTGGGCGACAGCCTGAGCGCCGGCTACCAGATGCAGGCCGAACAGAGCTGGCCTGCCCTGCTCAATGAAAAGTGGCAGCAGCAGGGGGGAGAACACACCCTCATCAATGCCAGCATCAGCGGTGAAACGACCCAGGGCGGCCTGGCCCGCCTGCCCGCCCTGCTCGAAACCCACAAACCGGACTGGGTGTTGATCGAACTCGGCGCCAACGACGGGCTGCGGGGATTTGCTCCCGCCATCACCCGGGCCAACCTGACCAAGATGATCGAGCTCACCCGGGCGCACCAGGCGAAGACGGTGCTGACCCAGATCCTGCTGCCCCGCAACTATGGGGCGCGCTATCTGCAACAGTTCGAGCAGATCTTCCCGGATCTTGCGAAGGCCAACGACCTGCCGCTGATGCCCTTCTTTCTGGATGATATTGTGCTGCGCCCTGAACTCATGATGAACGATGGACTGCACCCGACGGCCGCCGCCCAGCCTCGGATCCGCGACAAGGTCGCCCGCTTTGTCGAGCCTCTGCTGACTCAGTAGCCCGGTGGCCGGGCCCATGGCCCTTCCCCTTGCCCAGCAAAAAGCCCCCGCATGGCGGGGGCTTTTTCATGGTTCGGCGTGCCGGGTTCAACGACCCAGGATCTGCCGCATCCGCTGCTGGGCCACGTCCACCAGCAAGTCGGGCTGGAATTTGGAGATGAAGCGATCACACCCCACCTTCTTGACCATGGCCTCGTTGAAGTTACCGCTCAGAGAAGTATTCAGGGTGATGAAGAGATCGGACATGCGCGGATCGCTGCGCACCTCGTGAGTCAGGCGATAACCATCCATCTCCGGCATCTCGGCGTCCGTGATCATCAGCATGATCTCGTCGGTCACCTTCTTGCCCGCATCGCACCACCCCTTGAGCAACTTGAGGGCCTGCAAGCCGTCCTGGCACTCGATGACCTCGAGCCCGAGCTGGGCGAGGGTCTCGCGCACCTGGTTGCGGGCCGTGCTGGAGTCATCGACGATGAGCACTCGGCGTCCCTGCATCTGGGGCAGGATCTCCTCGTCCAGCACCTCGGACGAGATGCGCACGTCATAGGTGATGATCTCCGCCAGCACCTTCTCCACGTCGATGATCTCGACGATCTGGTCGACCCCCCCTTCCGGGATGCGGGTGATGGCGGTGAGGTAGTTGGCACGACCCGCCGAACGGGGCGGCGGCAGTATGTCCTTCCAGGTCATGTTGACGATGTGGGCCACCTGCCCCACCAGGAATCCCTGAATGGTGCGGTTGTACTCGGTGATGATGAGGTTGGACTCCTGATCGATGGCCATGGGACGCATCCCGATGGCACCGCGCAGGTTGATGACGGGGATGGAGACGCCGCGAATGTTGGCGACGCCGCTGATGTTGTGGTGGGACCCCGGCATCTTGTTAAGATGAGGCAGCTTGACCACTTCCCGCACCTTGAAGACGTTGATCGCAAACAGTTGCTGGGCACCCAAACGGAACATCAGCAGTTCCAGGCGATTCTCCCCTACAAGCTGGGTACGTTGATCCACTGAATCCAATATGCTCGCCATATAACGCCCTTACGTCCATTTCCCGAAATTGCCCCGCACCGGAGCTGCGACATGCCAACCAGCCCCGCTTTCCCTGTCGGGACAACGCAAGCCTATATAGAAATAATGAAAAGCGTCGAGGAAAGATAGGATCTTGACCACGGGGCGTGATCATCGCCCCATCACTGCCTCATGGCAAGCACAGCCACGCACCGGCCCCGACAACAAGGGTATCGACCACACGGGGCCATTGCTGAACCCCGGCGTGCCGCTCTTGTCATCCAGCGCGGTCCGCCAGCAACAAAAAGACCGGCCACATGGGCCGGTCCTGGGATGTGCAGTGCGTCCGGGACGACTTAGAAGTTGTACTGCAGGGCCACGGCGACGATGTCGTCGGTGGACTTGTTCAGGCTGTTCTTGCCGGTGGAACCCACTTCGTCCAGCAGGTTGATCTTGTAGTCCACGTAGGCATTGAAGTTGTCGGTGAAGTTGTACCAGGCACCCACGGAGACGTATTCGGTCGCGGTGTCATCGATGCCGTGAGCGCTGTCCTTCACGTCGGTACGCAGGTAGGCCAGGGAGGGCTTGAACTTCGGCGTGATGTTGTACTGCACGACCGCTTCGTAGCCATCCATCTTCTCGGCGTAACCGCGCAGGGAGCCGGTGTCCACGAAGAGGTGATCTTCACCGTGGGAGTAGGTGGCGGCCATGTAGAGGTTGCCGACGGCGTACTTGGCGCCCACCCCGAACAGCTTGGCGTCGCTGTCGCCGCCGAAGCTCACGTTCTCGGCCTGCTCGTCGGTCTTGCCTGCCTGGTTGTAGGCAGCACCCAGGCTCAGGCCCATGTTGAAGTCATAGTTGGCAGAGAGGGCATACCCCTCGGAAGAACCTTTCGGGCTCCAGGTGCTGTTCGGGCCGACACGCTCGCTGCGGCTCGCGTTCTGCGGGTCGTTGTTGCCGGTGAACTGGGCACCCAGGGTCAGCCCCTGCCAGTTGTACATGTACTGGGCCAGGCCGTTGGTACGACCGGTGCCGAACACCTCGGTGTCCTTGCCCAGACCATCACCACCCCACTCCGGCAGCACGTCGGTGTAGTTGTTCACCGCCTTGGTGAACAGACCGTCCTGGCGACCGTAGCTGAAGGCACCGAAGCGATCGTGCTTGATGCCCGCATAGGCGTAACGCAGCTCGTCGTTGTCAGAACCGGAGACCGGCAGGTTGTACTCGGCGAAGCCGAACGCGGTCAGATCCTCGTCAACCTTGGTTTCACCTGCAATGTGCAGACGCAGGTAGCTGGCATCGCCTTCGGTGGCGTTGTCATCGGTGCCGTAGTACATGCCGTTGACGCGGCCGCCGATGTCCAGTTTGGTACCATTCTGATCGTAAACGTTGGCGGCCTGTGCACCACCGGCCAGCAGCAGGCTGGAGATGGCCATCGTCAATGCTGTCTTTTTCATTGTTCTTTCCTCAGGTGTAAGCACTCTCTGTCAGACCAGAGTTCGGTCGTGATGATCGGTTGATGTGCCGATGGCCTAAGGTAGATCCGGAAACCTTGATGGGAACTGAAGCGGCGAACGATTAATTATAAAAGCATCAATTCGAGCTGACGCCGCGACATATAGTGTCACATGAAATGACAACGGTAGAATTTATGACCATGAAAATCATTTTTGCAACACAAGCGATCTGAAAAATTTGATGAATGCAGTTTAATCTTTCAGAAAAGCGAGAAGCTGGGAGCCCTGCCGGGCGACACGGACTCCCCGCACACCTTCCCCGCCCCGTCAGACCGGCTGCCAGCCGCGCATGACCCTCAGCAGATCCTTCCAGCTCACTATGCCCACCAGAGCGCCGTTCTCCAGCACAGGCAGACAGGAGATCTGGTGCTCCAGCATGAGGCCGGCGGCCTCTTTCAGGGAGCGTTCGGGGGAGACGGTGATGGGTTCACGGCTCATGATCTGGTGGGCGCGCCGGTTGAGGGTCTCGGTGTCCCGGTTCATCTCGGCATCCGTGTCCAGATAGGGGCTGATGGCACGCAGCAGATCCCGGTCCGAGATGACCCCCACCAGCTTCTCTTCCTCCACCACCAGGAGGTGGCGGAAATGGGCCTGCTCGAAGATCTCCTTGATGACGCTCAGCCTGTCATCCATGGAAACGGTCGCAACCCGGGTCGTCATGATCTCTTTAATCAACATGGTCAGCCTCCTGCCCCCCAGATGTCTCTGTTATGACACGTTTTTCCGGCGGCAGCCATCCCCCCCGCCCTCAAGTGCAAATTTGTGTCATTTCACGTAAGATCCGCGCCAGTTTCTCTCCTTCAATCGAGCCAAGCAGACCCATCCATGATAGTTGCCAGTCAAATCGAACTGATCCGCGGCGGCCGCACGCTGCTGGACAACGCGTCCGCCACCATACACCCCGGCCACAAGGTGGGCCTGGTGGGCAAGAACGGCTGTGGCAAGTCCACCTTCTTTGCGCTGGTGCGGGGCGAGCTGGCCATCGACAACGGCAGCTTCAGCCTGCCCGCCGGCTGGCAGATTGCCGGCGTGGCCCAGGAGACCCCGGCGCTGGACTGCTCCGCCCTGGAATACGTGATCGACGGCGACAAGGAGTTCCGCGCCCTGGAGGCCGAGCTCGCCCGGGCCGAGGCGGATGACAACGGTCTGCTGGTGGCCGAGCTGCACGGCAAGCTCGATACCATAGGTGCCTACAGCATTCGCGCCCGCGCCGCCGAGCTGCTGCACGGTCTGGGTTTTGGCGGCGATCAGCTCGACTCGCCGGTCAGAAGCTTCTCCGGCGGCTGGCGCATGCGCCTGAACCTGGCCCAGGCGCTGCTCTGCCGCTCCGATCTGCTGCTGCTGGATGAACCGACCAACCACCTGGATCTGGACGCCGTCATCTGGCTGGAGAAGTGGCTCAAGGGCTATCAGGGCACGCTGGTACTCATTTCTCACGACCGCGACTTCCTCGACTCCGTGGTGAATCGCATCATCCATATCGAGAACGGCAAGCTCAACGAATACAGCGGCGGCTACTCCGACTTCGAACTGCAACGGGCCGAGCACCTGGCCCAGCAGCAGTCCATGTACGAGAAGCAGCAGCGAGAGATGGCCCACATGCAATCCTATGTGGACCGCTTCCGCTACAAGGCCTCCAAGGCCCGTCAGGCCCAGAGCCGCTTGAAGGCCATGGAGCGGATGGAGAAGATCCTGCCCGCCCACGCCGACTCCGAGTTCAGCTTCGAGTTTCGCGAGCCGTCGGCCCTGCCGACCCCGCTCATCGCCATGGAGAACCTCAGCGCCGGTTACGGCGACAAGGTGATCCTGGAGAAGATCAAGCTCAACCTGGTGCCGGGCTCGCGCATCGGCCTGCTCGGTCGCAACGGCGCCGGCAAGTCCACCTTTATCAAGATGCTGTCGGGCTCCAACCCGCCCCTCTCCGGCAAGCTGGAGGTGAGCGCCGGGGTGAGCATCGGCTACTTCGCCCAGCATCAGCTCGAGACCCTGCGCCTCGATGACAGCCCCCTCGATCACCTGGTGCGCCTGGCCCCGGACAAGACCGAGCAGGAGCTTCGCAACTACCTCGGCAGCTTCGGTTTTCATGGCGACAAGGTACTCGACAAGGTGGCCCCCTTCTCCGGCGGCGAGAAGGCGCGGCTGGTGCTGGCCCTCATCACCTGGCAAAAGCCCAACCTGCTGCTCCTGGATGAACCGACCAACCACCTGGATCTGGAGATGCGCCACGCCCTGACCATGGCCCTGCAAGGGTTCGAAGGGGCCATGGTGGTGGTCTCTCACGACCGTCATCTGCTGCGCACCACCACGGATGACTTCTATCTGGTCCACGGCGGCCGGGTCGAGCCCTTCGATGGGGATCTCGACGACTACCACAAGTGGCTCGGCGAGCAGGAGAAAGAGGCCAATGCCAAGCCGGCAGATGGCACTGTCTCCGCCAACTCGGCGGTGGCGCGCAAGGATCAGAAGCGCCTCGAAGCCCAGTTCCGGCAAGCGACCCGGCCGCTGCGCCAGAAGCTCGAGAAGCTCGAAACCAGCATGGAGAAGCTGCAAGGCAGGCTCGCCGATATCGAGCACCAGCTCGCCGATCCCGCCATCTATGAAGAGAGCGCCAAGGGCAAGCTCTCCGAGCTGCTCAAGTCCCAGGGCCCCCTCAAGGAGGAGCTGGAGCACGTCGAGCTGGAGTGGATGAGCCTCTCCGAGGAGCTGGAAACCATGGAGCAGGCCTTCTTTGCGTGATGAAGCCTTGATGGCCAGCGAGCGGGTCAGCCCCGACGCCCTGCCCACCCCTTCCGAGTTCTGGACATGGAGCACAGGCGCCTATGGCCAGCGCAGCCAGGACTGGCTCCACGTGCAAAGCATGGGGGGCAACGTCAACCTGGCACTCCTGCTGCACCACCTCGACCTGCTCCGGATCCCGGTCGACCTCACGGACTTGCAACCCGCCCTGGTACAGACCGAGGCGGTGCTGCTCCCCTGGCGCACCCTGCGCCAGCAGGCCAAGTCACGGGTGGGAGCTGAGGAGTACCAGACCATGCTGGCCCACGAACTGGAGCTGGAGCGGCTGCAACAGGGGGTGTTGCTGCAGACCCTGCGCACCCTCGCCCTGTTTCGCGGCGACAGCCGCAACCTGTTTCACTATCTATCGTTACTGGGTGCCCAGCAGGGCCCCCTCAGAGATCTCATATGCTGAGCTACCGCCACGCCTTTCACGCCGGCAACCACGCCGACGTGCTCAAACACGCCGTCCAGGCCCTGATCATCGAGTCCCTCAAGAAGAAGGAAAAACCCTTCATCGTGCTGGACACCCATGCCGGTGGCGGTCTCTACGACCTGCGCGGCGACTGGTCCCAGAAGAAGGCGGAATACGCCGACGGGATCAAACGCCTGTGGGATGAACGGGCCCAGTGGTCTGCCATGGCCCCCTATCTGGGTGTCATCGAGGAGATGAACAGCGATGGTCAGCTGCACTACTACCCCGGCTCGCCGGAGCTGTCACGCCGCCTCATCCGCGATCAGGACAAGCTGGCGCTGATGGAGCTGCACAACAACGAGGTGGAAGATCTTCGCGCCAACATGGGGTACGACCCCCGCGTCGCCGTCCACCATCGCGACGGCTTCGAGGGGCTGGTGGCCCTGCTGCCGCCCACCCCACGCCGTGGCCTGGTGCTGATCGACCCACCCTATGAGCTCAAGGAAGATTACTTCGCCGTGGTCGATACCCTGAAAAAGGCACAGAAGCGCTGGGCCACTGGCATCTATGCGCTCTGGTATCCCATCCTCGGGCAAGAGGCGGACAAGTCCCGCGACATGCTCAAAGCGATCAAGCGGGAGAACTTCGGCAACGTCCTGGTGGCCGAGCTGGAAGTGGCCGGCCAGACTGCCGATTGGGGCATGAACGGCTCCGGCATGCTGATCATCAGCCCCCCCTGGATGCTGGACGAGCAGATCGAAGCCTTCTTGAAACCCCTGTGCGCCAGGCTGGCCCAGGGCACCGGCGCCCAGTACAGGGTGGAGTGGCTGAACAAGGCCGAGGCCTGACCCTCGGAACCACAGAAAATGAAAAAGGGCCTGTCACAGCAGGCCCTTTTTCATTGGGGCTCATTACCCGGCACGTTCACGCTGGCCAGCTGCTCGGGCAGCCGGCTCGCCAACCAGTCGATGGCCATTCTGGTCTTGAGCGGCAAGTGCGGGCTGTGGGGCCAGAGGGCGTTGATGGGATAGCGCCGACCCGGCAATCGGGCCAGCAGCTCGCGCAGCTCGCCCCGCTCAAGGTGGGGCCGCGCCAGCCAGGTCGGCAGCCAGGCGAGACCAAAGCCCGCGATGGCTGCCTGGGTGATGGCGTTGAGATCGTCCATCTGCAACCGCCCTCTGGGCTGGACTTCGCGCCATGCCTCGGCCTCCTGCCACCACCACGACAGCACCCGCCCCTGGCGCAGATAGGCAATGCACTCATGATCCGGTAGCTCAGCCAGGGTCACAGGTTCCCCCCGCTCGGCCAGATAGGCGGGCGAGGCGCAGAGCGTCATACCGTGCTCCCCGAGCCTGCGCGCCGCCAGATCCAGGCTGTCCGGCGGCTCTGCGTTGCGGATCACCAGATCCACCCCCTCCTCCACCAGATCCACCTTGCGGTCGCTGAACGACAGCTCCAGGGCCAGCCCGGGATGCGCCTTCGCCAGCGCCAGCAAAATGGGGGCCACGCACTGCTGGCCGAACAGCACCGGCATGGAGACCTTCAATCTGCCGTTGAGGGTGAGCTTGTTGCTGGCCAGCGCCGCTTCCCCAAGACGCACCTCCTCCAGCGCCCGCAGGCAGTGGCGATAGAAGAGCGCCCCTCCTCGGTCAGGCTCTGGCTGCGGGTGGTGCGATGAAACAGTTGCACGCCGAGACGCAGCTCCAGCCGCGCCACCCCCTTGCCCACCGCCGAGCGTGTGAGGTGAAGCCGCTCCGCCGCCTGGGCGAAGCTGCCCGCCTCCACTACTGTGGCGAAGAGATCGATGCCGTTGAGCGTGTTTGCCATCTATTGCATACCTTTTGGAACCAATATGGCGAAATACTATCAGCACTGCGGAAAAAAATGACTGGTAAGCTCCCTTCATTCTTCACACGTTTCAGATGGAGTTCCCCTCATGAGCCAGATCCTGCTGCTGCAATCCAGCCTCAACGGCCCCGCATCCCGCACCAACCAGTTGATGGAGCGCTTCCTGCAAACACGCCGGGAGCAGGGCCACCAGGACCAGGTGGTGGTGCGCGACCTGACCGCCCTCGACTTGCCCGCCCTCGACAGCCCGTTGTTTCACGCCCTGCGGGGGGCGGAACCTGCCAATGAGGCCATCCGGCAGGCGGTGGCGCTGTCGGATCGGCTGATTGCCGAACTCAAGGCCGCCGACCTGCTGCTGATCGGCGCCCCCATGTACAACCTCAACGTGCCGACCCCCCTCAAGAACTGGTTCGATCTGGTGGCGCGGGCCGGGGTGACCTTCCGTTACACCGACACCTACCCCATGGGGCTGGTGGAGGGGGTCAACGCCCTGGTGTTCAGCAGCCGCGGCGGCGTGCATCAGGGACAGGCGACGGATGCGGTCACCCCCTACCTCCAATCCGTGCTCGGCCTGATGGGCATCGCGGAGGTGGAATTCGTCTACGCAGAGGGGATGGATCTGCACCCCCACGGGGCGGAACAGGGAATGCGCGAAGCCCATGCTCGGATCGCTGGCCTAGGCAGGTAGGGCCATCACCCGATCTTGCCCCTTCCAACCGGCCACCTGCTGCGCGGGACATTCCAAGTAAAAAAGCCCCGCAAGGGGCTTTTCTATGACTGCGGCAGTAGCGGCTGAGGGGGACTAGGCTTGCCTGGCATCGGCGCCTGCGGGCATGTCCCGCCAGAGCGCCAGAATGAGCAGCGCCAGCAGGGCAAAGGGCGGCACCAGGCAGAGCAGCACGCACAGGAAGGTGACAAGCCCCGGGTGGCGGCTCTTGCGCCGGGCCAGTCGCCATGCCACCACGCCGACGACGATCATCAGCAGCAGCATGAAGAGAACAAACAGGTTGGAGTTGATGGTCATGAAAGCTCCTTTTTCATGGCAAAAGGCACACTCTAGCGCCGTTGCGGTCCCGGGCAACTCCCTATCTGGTGGTGCCTTCCTGGTCGATAGGCATTTTCTATTTCGCCAATAGATGAGAATGGTTTTCATTTGATGGAGTTCTGGGTGATACTGCCTTCATCGCCAGAGGAGACACCACCATGAAAAAGACCATCAGCTTCGCCATCCTGCACTTTTGTGTCGCCTTCACCGTGGCTTACCTGCTGACCGGCGAACTGCTCACCGCCAGCCTGATCGCCCTCATCGAGCCCGCCGTGAACACGGTCGCCTTCTACTTCCACGACCTTGGCTGGCACAAGCTCAAGCCCCACCACAGCCTGCAGGCCAAGACCAGCAGCTTCGCCCTGGTCCACTTCTCGGTGGCCTTCGGTGTCGCCTACCTGCTGAGTGGCGAGCTGCTCACCGGCGGCGTGATGGCACTGATCGAACCTGCCATCAACACCGTCGTTTTCTTCTTCCACGAGCGGCTGTGGCGCAGCCGCCAGACCTTGGCGCTGGCCGGCGTCTGATTGCCATGCAGGGCCGCCCGCCACCCAAAAACACGAGGTGCTCCTGCCTACTTCGGGTGTAAAGTGTGCTCTGGTCACGGGGCATCATGCCCCCTGTTGGAGCCCTGTCGATGAACAAGATCTTGCTTGGAACCCTGCTGTTTTCCCCTCTGCTTGCCACGGCGGCCACCCCGTCCTTCGAGTGCGCCAAGGCGAAAGGCGCCGCCGAAACCCTCATCTGCAAGGATGCCGGACTGGCTGCGCTGGATAACGAGCTGTCAGCCCTCTATCCCAAGGCGATTGCCGGGTTCTCCCCCGAGCAGCAGAAGAGCGAGCGCGCCATCCAGCGCGGCTGGATCAAGGGGCGCAACGACTGCTGGAAGGCGGGCGACCTGCGCCAGTGCGTGGAAGAGAGCTACCAGTTGCGGATCACCGAGTTGCAGATAAAAGGCGGCCAACTGAGGGTGCCGACGCCGATTGATTACCAGTGCGGCAAGAGCCTCACCCTCTCCACCTACTTCTACAACGAGGCCAAGCGGCCCGCCGCCATGATCAATTTGAGCGAGGGGAACGACCAGCAGCAGGTGCTCGCCTATGAGACCCCCAGCGCCAGCGGCGCCCGGTACGAGGGACAAAACCTCACCTTCTGGACCAAGGGGAGCGACGCCATGCTGGAGCGCTACGGTCAGCCCCCCCTCAACTGCAGCGAGATCCCGGGCAACTGATCCCCCGCCCGGCCAAGGGCCGGGCAACCACTCCCGTACAGGCAGCAAGAGGGTCACCAGTTGGTGGCCACTCGCCCCCCTTTTACCTATGCCCAGCCCTCTCTCGCCAATCCAGCCCGGACGCCAGGCTTTCGGGCTGGCCTCCATTTGTTGATCTTGCCCGGCAATTCGCCATTTCCTCCTTCCCCTTCGCTCGCGGGCCGTTAATATAGCCAATTGGCAACACACGCCTCGTCGGAGTCTCCCATGAGCCATGCCAACCACGCCCCTTTGGTCAATCGCAGCAAGCTGGAAGCTGACATTCAGGGCGGTAGCGTCGCCAAAGGGCACAACCGGCAAGAGGTAAGTGACTGATTCAACCATGTCGAGTGGAGTGAATGTATGGAAACGCACACACTGCATCGGGGTCGGCTGATCGACCATCTCCAGCTGGTGGTGAAAGACCTGACCGCCAGCGAGCGCTTTTACAGGGCCATACTGGCCACCCTCGATGTGCCAATCGGCGGTGCGGGTGAGGGTTACTTCTGGGCTGACGAGCTGTTTGTCACATCCATCGACAGCCCGGCAGCGCTCGGCGCACTGACCGGTCGCCATCACCTCGCCTTCCAGGCGCAGGACCGCGCCACAGTCGATCGCTTCTATCAGGCAGCGCTGGCCCATGGCGGCCAGGATAACGGCGCCCCCGGCGAGCGGGTCTATCACCCCGGCTATTACGCCGCCTTTGTCCTCGATCAGGACGGCAATAACATCGAAGCGGTCTATCACGGCGAGGCAAAGCGGAGTGCGGAGTCGGTGGAAATTCGGTTTTAGCAAATAACAGAACACCGGTGGTATGGACTTAGCCATGGTGCAGCGAGATGACTACGCCTTGCTCAACATAGCGATTCCCTCGTTTTTCATTGCTGTTTTTCACCCTGGAAAAAGTAAAGTCAAAAGAGCATGGGTATATTCAGAGAAAATTTGACAGAGTTATAATCCTGAATTAATACTCCACCACAGTAATAATATTGGCACGAAGTAATTCGGAAAGCTCGATTGTCGGATGAACACCGTTTTCCATCTAGTCACTGTTAAACCCTTCATAGAGAGTAGTTATCATGGCAGCCAAAAAGAATGCTGTAGAAGAAATAGCTCTTGTTAAAGATGAAAACCAACCTAGGCCAAGACTACACAAGCTAATTATTCAAAACTTTCGCTCTATTGGTTCACAAAAAGTGGAAATTGAACTTGATGATATAGTTGTTCTTGTAGGACCAAATAATGTTGGAAAAAGTAGTATTTTAAGAGCATATGAGACAGTGATGTCACATGGTTCAAAAGAAGGAAAGTTAACAATTAATGATTTCCCAAATGGCATTGTTGATATCAAGCACTTACCTACAATTGAGTTACACACGATTGTATTTAATGATGCACCGGGTGAGCGATGGATTAAAACTACAGATAGAGGTGAATTTTTAATTAGAGAGAAGTGGGTGTGGGAGAGTCCAAATAAAGAACCTAAGCGGCAAGGATTCAATGTTTTGATAGACCAGTGGGATGATAAAGTTCCATGGGGAGCTCCAAATGTCGCAAACTCTCGCCGTCCGCTACCACATAGAATTGATGCATTTGCGACCCCAGAAAAACAGGCTACCGAAATCACAAAATTAATAACATCTTTATTGAAAGATAAAATATCCGAGATTAAAACTGATCCTGAACAAGAAAAATCAGATTATGAAATAATTTTAGAAAAAATCAGAGCTCTTCAAAATAAAGCCGTAGAAGCAACTGAAAAGGAAGTTAAAAATATCGAAGATGAAATATCCTCTTACTTAAATAAATTATTTCCTAATCATAAAGTCAGGTTTGATGCAAAACCTGAAGCTGATTTAGAAAATGCATATCAACCATTTAAGGGTAATACTGAGTTACTAATGGGGCCAGAGAATGGTTATTTCTCGACAATTGAAAATCAAGGGAGTGGCGCGAGAAGAACCGTTCTATGGGCTACATTAAAATACCTATCTGAAATTCAAGATAGTAAAACATCAAGGCCTCATGTTTTACTATTAGATGAACCTGAAATCTGCCTCCATCCATCAGCGATTAGAGAAGCTAGAAATGTCTTATACGAATT
Organism: Aeromonas sp. FDAARGOS 1418; assembly: GCF_019048585.1. Taxonomy (NCBI): domain Bacteria; kingdom Pseudomonadati; phylum Pseudomonadota; class Gammaproteobacteria; order Aeromonadales; family Aeromonadaceae; genus Aeromonas; species Aeromonas sp. FDAARGOS 1418. Next base: position 4,407,982 of record NZ_CP077387.1, read on the forward strand.
ACCTGAAAATGGAAATTGGCAAGTAATGTTGACTTCTCACTCACCTATTTTTATTGATCTATCTAAAGATAACACGACCATTATTCGTGTATTTCGAAATACCGATAATGATGTGGAAAGCACAACACTATATAGACCTGAAAGAGCCAAGCTAGATGTGAATGATAAGAAAAAATTAAAACTAATGAATATTTGCGACCCATATGTCCATGAGTTTTTCTTTGGTGGTAAACAAGTAATTGTTGAAGGTGATACAGAATACACAGCCTTCTCTATGATGAAAGAATCATATCCAGAAGAATATCATCACGTTCAAATAATCAGAGCCAGAGGTAAAGGCATCATTCCATCAATAGCAAAAGTACTACTGCAATTTTCAAAATCATTCTATATCCTTCACGATGCGGATACAGAATTAACAAAAGATGGTAAAAAAAATCCAGCTTGGGGCATGAATAAAACCATTGCAGCTATCCTTGAGGATCCTGACACGCAAGATAAGGTTCATTTGGTTGCATGTAAAACCTGCTTCGAAACGGCACTATTCGGCTAAGAAACAAAAAGTGACAAACCTTATAATGCCCTTGTCAAAATTAGTACAGATGAAAATATTAAACTCAAGATTAAATCATTACTGGATTATTTGATCGGCGCTCAACATGCAGTGCTGCCCGAGAATTGTATTGATTGGCAAAATATTGAGCAATTAGCTTAACGGACGTTTGGTGTGGGACTGTTCCATAGCCTCAGTAAGCCTATAGGTTCGAATAGAGAAGCATATTCGAACAGTCGTGAATCAAGAAACACATAGGCGCCGGATAATTATCAGGCGCCCTTCCAACGATCATTCTGCCGTGCTCGTCTGATGATGCTTCGCTAATCAGACCTACAAAAGAGATATTCCCCACCTCCTTCAGGATCGGGAAATCTCCTTGGGGAGCCCTTTTCGGCCACCTAGTGGCCCTGTCTGGCTCGCCGGAGTCACTATAAGCTGGATTTATGAGTTTTCCGTTGATGACCCCATATTTGCTTATATTGGCGATCACCAGTCCACCAGCACCTGCTGCGGCCCCATCACGGGTCAGCTCGGTCATATCCCGCCCCTGCGGCACACCTCACTGCGCCGCAGACAGGCACGGTATTGTTTCCCCCTGAAAGCCGCCGAGCCGAGTTTAGCGGTTCAGGAGCGCCATCATGGACGACGGCGCAGCCGCAGGCGGCAGATGGGCCAGATCGGATCAGGGTGAGCACTGCTCGACCCCGATATGGCGCGAGAACAGGGATGTTCGAAGCGGGCTTTGGCCGAAGCCATGGATGGCGAAGGCCAAAGTGCCCTGTACGGCGTTCCGTCCGACCCGATGAAGGGGGCGAGGGAATCCGCGAAGCGGACGGCTTGTCGGGGGAGAAGACCTTTGGTCTTACTTGCAATAAAAAGTGGGTATTTCCAAAGTCACTCGCCCAGGCCCGAAGGGCGGGCGAAACCCCGTCGAGGGCAACGCCCTCGCATTCGATGGGGAAAGCCGCATACGGAGCGCTGCTACGAAAATCGCCGCGCCGACTGCCTCTTCTCCGTGGGGATGCAATCTCCCCCGCCACTGGCCTATAGTGAGCCCCTACTCGAACAACCTTTGCGAGCAGCACCATGTATATCGGCGAATTTGCCCGGCTGGCGGGCACCACCCCAAAGGCGGTCCGTCTCTACGAGCAGCTCGGGCTGCTGCCCGAGCCCAGGCGGCGCGGCAAGTATCGCGTCTACCGGGCCGAGGATCTGGAGTGGGTCGGCTTTATCCGCGAGGCCCAGCGGCTTGGCTGCAGGCTCGGGGAGCTGGTTCCCCTGCTCGCGGGCGTCACCAGCCTCGACCACTTCCCCTGGCAGAAGGTGGAGCAGCTTATCGCGGACAAGCTGGCGCAGATCGAGGCGGAGGTCGCCAGGCTGCAACGCCAGCATCAGGGCTTGAGCCAGTGCGCCACGCTGCTGGCGCAGCACCCCTGCCGCTATGGCGCCCCGGCGCGGCAATCCCCCGACGGGCGGGATCATCCCGCCGCCGCGGATCGGGGGCAAAAGGTGGCTTGACTCTGTCCCATGGGACAAGGGGTGTAATGGGGGCTCACTTCAAGGAGCCATACCATGACCCCCAACCTGCTTGTTCTCAACGGCAACCCCAAACCCGACAGCCTCTGCCACGCCCTCGCCCGAGAGTATGCCCGCAGCGCCGAGCAAGGGGGCGCGCGCGTCACCCTGCATCACGTGGGGGAGCTCGCCTTCGCGCCGGACCTGCACCATGGCTATGACGAGGCGCAACCCCTCGAACCGGATCTGCAGGCGGTGCAGCAGAGCCTGGTGCAGGCCCACCATCTGGTGATCGTCGCCCCCGTCTGGTGGGGCCACCTGCCTGCCCGGCTCAAGGGGCTGCTGGATCGCACCCTGCTGCCGGGTTTCGCCTTTCGCTACCAGCCGGGGAAGGCCCACCCGGAGCAGTTGCTCGCCGGCAAGACGGCGCGCCTGCTGCTCACCATGGACAGCCCCCCCTGGTATTACCGCTGGTGGCAGGGTGCCCCCCTGGAGCGCACCCTGGACAAGCCGGTGCTGGGGCTGTGCGGCATCCGGCTGACCCACCGCCAGCATCTGGGGCCCGTCCACACCTCGGATGAGGGGGCCCGCCAGCGCTGGCTTGCCCAAGCCGGGGCCGCCGCCCGCCAGGATGTGCAACGGCTGGGTAGGCGTCCCGCCTAATCCCTGCCATGGGCATGTTTTGCCCATTAAAAAGCCCCGCAGTTGCGGGGCCTTTGTCGTCGAGGCGGGGGTTATTTTGCCGCGATGGCGTCTGCCATGGGGCTCTGGAACTCCTGCTCGGCTTCTGCGAAGCGATCCTGCATGGCCTTGGAGGGGGCCTTGTCCAGCAGGCTGAACAGCACGATGGCCAGGGTGGCAAACAGGAAGCCCGGGATGATTTCGTACAGACCCAGCCAGCCGAACTGCTTCCAGATGATGACGGTCAGGGCACCGACCAGCATGCCCGCCAGGGCGCCGTTGCGGGTCATGCGGGACCAGAGCACGGAGAGCAGCACCACGGGGCCGAAGGCGGCACCGAAACCGGCCCAGGCGTAGCTCACCAGCCCCAGCACCCGGTTTTCCGGGTTGGTGGCGACGGCGATGGCCACCAGGGCGATCAGCAGCACCATGGCGCGGCCGACCCACACCAGCTCTTTCTGGGAGGCGTTCTTGCGCAGGAAGGGCTTGTAGAGATCCTCGGTGATGGCGCTGGAGCAGACCAGCAACTGGCAACTGAGGGTGCTCATCACCGCCGCCAGGATGGCGGAGAGCAGCACGCCGGCAATCCAGGGGTTGAACAGGATCTTGGAGAGCTCGATGAAGACGCGCTCCGGGTTGGTGGTCACGCCACCCGCCTGCTCGGTGAAGGTGGAGAAGTAGGCCAGGCCGAAGAAACCGATGGCCACGGCGCCGCCCAGGCAGAGCACCATCCAGGTCATGCTGATGCGACGGGCGCTGGCCATGGAGTGGTGGGAGTCCGCCGCCATGAAGCGCGCCAGGATGTGGGGCTGACCGAAGTAGCCCAGGCCCCAGGCCATCAGGGAGATGATGGCGATGAAGTCCAGGTTCTTGAACATGTCGAGGTTGCTGGCGTTCTGCGCCGCCACCTGCACCATGGCGGTGTCGATGCCGCCGACCGCGATGATGACGAACACCGGGGTCAGGATGAGGGCGAAGATCATCAGGGTCGCCTGCACGGTGTCGGTCCAGCTTACCGCGAGGAAGCCGCCGAAGAAGGTGTAGGTGATGGTGGCCGCGGCACCGATCCAGAGGGCGGTGTCATAGCTCATGCCGAAGGTGCTCTCGAACAGGCGGGCACCGGCCACCACGCCGGAGGCGCAGTAGATGGTGAAGAACAGCAGGATCACCAGGGCGGAGAGGATGCGCAGCACCCGGCTCTTGTCTTCGAAGCGGTAGGTGAAGTAGTCCGGCAGGGTCAGGGCGTTGCGGTTCTTCTCGGTGTGAACCCGCAGCCGACCGGCCACCCAGCGCCAGTTGAAGTAGGCGCCGATGATGAGGCCGATGGCGATCCAGCTCTCGGAGATGCCGCCGATGAAGACGGCGCCTGGCAGGCCCATCAGGAGCCAGCCACTCATGTCGGAGGCACCGGCGGAGAGGGCGGTCACCCAGCTCCCCATCCGGCGGCCGCCGAGAATGTAGTCGTCAAAGTTACGGGTGGCGCGATAGGCGATGAAGCCGATCAACACCATCCCGAGGATGTACACCAGAAAGGTGATGAGCATGGGGGTGCTAGCTGTCATTCAAAACTCCGTTATGTGACGTCTGTGCCCGTTCTTGCGACGGACTCTTCCTTAAAAAAACCGGCCTAGAGTAATCAGCAGATCGCCGGACCACAACCACTTTTAACAAATAAAAAACACATGGAAAACGTTTAACACCTAACCAAGCAACCACTCAATTGCAATAAGGCCGGATTTTATCCCGAGCTGCCAAGGGTTTACCCTGATGATCCCCTCCCCCGCGCCATAAAAAAGCCCCGACAGTGGCCGGGGCTCGGAATACCGACGAGCGGGATCAGCGGTTGATGGCGATGGGCATGCCGCTGCGCTGCTCCAGGGCCTGCTTGACCAGCTGGGAGTCGCTGTCCGCGTGGGCGATGAAGCGGGTCACGGCGGTGGACATGGGCAGCGGGGCCGGCAGGCTGGAGTTGAACTCCTCCTGGTTGCGGGAGAGAGGCTGGTGCACTTCCAGGTAGCGGCGGCCATCCGGCTCGACAGAGGCCTTGATGGGCTGGTTCACGAACTGGACGCGGGTACCGACCGGGACCTGCTTGAACAGGTACTCGATGTCGTCGTTGCGCAGACGCACGCAGCCGTGGCTCACCCGCAGGCCGATGCCGAACTGGGCGTTGGTGCCGTGGATGGCGTACATCTTGCCGATGTAGAGCGCGAACAGCCCCATGGGGTTGTCCGGACCGGCCGGCCAGACCGCAGGCAGGGTCTCGCCACGGGCGGCGTACTCGGCGTGCATCTTCGCGGTCGGGGTCCAGGTCGGGCCCGCCTTCTTGCGCTGCACGCTGGTCACCCAGTCTTCCGGGGTGTCGGTGCCGAGCTGGCCGATGCCAATCGGCAGCACTTCCACCACCTTCTTGCCTTTGGGGTAGTAGTAGAGGCGCATCTCGGCCACGTTCAGCACGATGCCTTCACGGGGGGCATCCGGCAGGATCAGCTGATGCGGCACGACCAGCTTCTCGCCCGCCTGCAGCAGCAGGGGGTCTGCCTTGGGGTTGGCTTCCAGCATGTTGGTCAAGCCGAGCTGGAATCTGGCCGCTGCCGCTTCCAGGGGTTGGCCCGCCTCTTCCGGGGACACCACGTAGTCCAGGTTCTCCCCCACCAGGCGGCTGTTGGCTGCGGGCAGGGCATATTCGATGGCGAGGGCGGGCATGGCGGCCAGGATCAGGGAGCAGCACAGTGCGGCCGCCGTGTTGTGGAGGAGCTTCATAACTTTCCTGTGATAAAGGGGGTGGTTCAGCACTCTGGCCAGCGCGGAGGCGACGGGCGCGCCCGGGGCGAAGAGAAGGCCGCCATTTTTCTCCTCTGCCATGCAAATTTCAACCGCCACGTGCTGACGGGTCGGTGATTAAATACGGTGCCGCGCTGCGCCACGGCACCTTGTCATAAGCGGGATCAGCCGTTTTTCCAACTGTGCATATCATAACCGGTTGGCGACTGATGCAAACGCAGATGGAATTGCTCAATTATCGCAAATATGTGGTCGAAAATATCAGCCTGTATCCCTTCATACTCGGCCCAGGCGGTGGTCGCCGTGAAGCAGTAGATCTCCAGCGGCAGGCCGTCCGTGGTCGGTGCCAACTGGCGCACCATCAGGGTCATGTCCTTGCGAATGCCCGCATGGGCCCGCAGGTAGGCGTCCAGATAGGCGCGCAGGGTGCCGAGGTTGGTGAGGTGGCGACCATTGATGGGGCAGCTGATGGCATCGCTGAGCTGCTGGTTGTAGCTGCTGAGCTCCTGCTCTTTGCGGCTGAGGTAGGGCGCCAGCAACCTGGCCTGCTTGAGCTGCAACTGCTCCTGCGAGGTGAGGAAGCGCACGCTGGTCATGTCGATGTTGACGCTGCGCTTGATGCGGCGCCCGCCGGATTCGGTCATCCCCTGCCAGTTCTTGAAGGAGTCGGAGATGAGGGCATAGGTAGGGATGGTAGTGATGGTCTTGTCCCAGTTCGACACCTTGACCGTGGTGAGGCCGATGTCGGTCACCTCGCCGTCCGCCCCGTACTTGTCCATCTGCAACCAGTCACCGACACTCAGCATGCGGTTGGCGGAGAGCTGGATACCCGCCACCAGGCCGAGGATGGGGTCCTTGAACACCAGCATCAGGACCGCGGTCATGGCCCCCAGGCCGCTGAACAGGAAGAGCGGCGACTTGCCGAGCAGCAGGGCGATCATCAGGATGCCCACCAGGATGCTGGCCACCAGTTTCACCCCCTGGAAGATGCCACGCAGGGGCAGATCCCGCCCAAGCCGGGTATGACGGCTCAGGGAGAGCAGGCAGTCGAGCAGGGCGAACAGGGCCAGCAGCAGGAACAGCAGGATCCAGAGCTGGGCCAGCAACTCGATAAGCGCCAGGCTCTCGGACGCTTTGGGCAGCCAGATCTCCGCCTGACCGAGCAGCACGGCCCCCTGGAACACGAAGGCGAGCCGGTAGAAGAGGCGTTGCTGCAACTGGGGCGGCAGCCACATCTGCTTGGTCTTGCCAAGCAGCCCCACCAGGCGCACCAGCAGGATGCGGTGCAGCACCAGGTGCAGCACCATGGCGGTCAGCACGATGAACCCCAGGGCGATCACCAGGGCCATCATGGGTGTCACATCGACCCCCAGGCCTGACAACCAGTTGAAAAACATCTCTTTCATCGTTACCTCCGCAATATCACACAGCGGTCAGGGTACGCATCTGGTCCCCCATGTCAAATGACAGGACGCTCACTATTGCCGAAACGACAACGCCCGGCAGGGGCCGGGCGTTGTCGTCACCAGAGGGTGCCTTAGCCGACCAGGCTCAGGGCATCACGGGCGATCACCAGCTCTTCGTTGGTGGGCATCACCAGGGCCAGACGACTGCCTTCGACGGTGATGGGGCCTTCACCGCCCAGTACGGCGGCGTTGTTCGCCTCCTTGTCGATCTTGAAGCCGAGCAGGGCCAGTCGGGCCAGCACCATCTCGCGCACCATGGCGGCGTTCTCGCCGATGCCGCCGGTGAACACCAGGGCGTCCAGGCGACCATCCATGGCGGCAGCATAGGCACCGACGTACTTGGCAACGCGATAGGTGAAGACATCCAGCGCGCGCTTGGCACCTGCGTCGGTGGCGTAGTTGCCGGTGACGTAGCGGCAGTCGCTGCTCTCCTCGGTCATGCCCAGCAGGCCGGATTCGCGGGTCAGCACCTGGTTGATCTTGTCCACGCTGTAACCCAGGTTGTCGTGCATGAAGAAGACGATGGCAGGGTCGATGTCACCGGAGCGGGTGCCCATCGCCAGCCCTTCCAGCGGGGTCAGCCCCATGGAGGTGTCGACGGACTCGCCGTTCTTGATGGCGCAGACGGAGGCACCGTTGCCCAGGTGGCAGTTGATGATGTTGAGCTCATGGAGCGGTTTGCCCAGCGCCTTGGCGGTCTCTTCGGCGATGAAGCGGTGGGAGGTGCCGTGGGCGCCGTAACGACGGATGCCGTTCTCGCGATAGAGCTTGTAGGGCAGCGCGTAGAGGTAGGCTTCCTCTGGCAGGGTCTGGTGGAAGGCGGTGTCGAACACGGCCACGTTCTTGTCGGCCAGGGCCGGGAACACCTTGAGGGCGGCACGGATGCCGATGAGGTGCGCCGGGTTGTGCAGGGGGGCAAACGGAATGGCGGCCTCGATGCCGGCAATCACGCCGTCATCGATGCGAACGGAACGGGAGAACTGCTCGCCGCCGTGCACGATGCGATGGCCGATGGCGACCAGCTGATCGGCCAGGGCGGGATCCTGGGGCAGGATGTGGCCCACGATGTGGTCGAGGGCTTCCTGGTGCGCGGCACCGGCGCCCAGCATGGCGTCGCCCTTGACCCCGTGGAGTTTCCATTTGATACGTGCGTCATCCAGATTGAAGCATTCGGCCAGGCCGGACAGCATGTCCTCGCCCGTTTCAGCGTCCATTACGGCAAATTTCAGGGAAGAGCTACCGCAGTTAAGGATCAATACCAACTTGCTCATGTTCTACATCTTCCTGTGCTTCGGCTTTACGCCGACAGTGTCGTGTCATCCAGCGATGGATGGGATTCCCCTGCCGGGGGCTTATGGTCGCAGGAGGGTGCGTCCAATTTTTCAAATCGTTGGGCGCAGACCGTTCGTCTGGCGCGCGCGTCGAATCAGCGATTCGCAACGGGCCTCTGTTGGCCCAATCACTCGGGACTCCAGGCCCCGAATGCCACTCAGGCGCCGGTCAGCAGCGACTGGTGAACCTTGACGACCAGCTTCTTGACCGGACCTGGGGTCGTCAGGGTGCAGAGGGGGCGATGCAGTTCTCCCGGCCAGAAGATGGCGAAGTCGCCGGGCTGCAACGCCAGATAACTGGTCTGCTCGTCATCGACGAACCAGAGATCGGGGTGAGGATGATCGGCACCGTCCCGGCTGTAGGCGTGAGGGCCCACGCCGATCCACTCCTCGCCGCGCAGCAGCAGCTGGATGTCCAGATACTGCTCATGAAACTCGCCCCGGCGATCCGCCACCGGCTCTGTCAGATCCTCGCTCACCAGGCAGAACAGCATGAGGCCGTCGACCTCCTGCTTGCCGAGGGGGGCGTGCAGCCAGCGTTCGACGCTTTGCACCACCTCGGCCACGATACGGTTCAGGGGGGCGGGCAAGGGGGTGCGTTGCAAGGTATCCAGACTGCCGGTGATCATGAGGTTCGCATCCTTAGATATATCTGTGGTCTATCTTTGTGCACCAATGAAAAAGGACCATTGAAGGTCCTTTTATCGTCTCGTCTGCCATCCGTGCAGACGGGGGCGCTGTCGCTTCCAAGCCGATGGCGCCGAGTCACTGTTGCATACTCGTCTGCCCCTGCCAAGAGATACTCGCCCATTCACCCGATGATCGTACCAGTTGAAACAATATTATTCACTACCCAATCTCCCCCGACTTTGACCAGACGCAAAAACGGGAGCATCTGCTCCCGTTTTTTTTCCATCACCCGCTCAAAGCGGTGCCATTCAAACCTTGCCGGCGTTTTCCACCGGCTTGGCGTACATGGCGCGCCAGATGGCCTTGTGCTGTTGTGGCACCTCAGACTGGCGAGTCAGGAAGGCACTCTGCTCTATGGTGCTGGCCTTGCCGGGCACATCCGCCGCGAGGTAGTTGCCCGGGAAGAGGCGATAGCTGCTCCAGATCGCCTTGTCGATGAGCGCCGCCAGCTCGTCCGGATCGCTGAAGCCCTCGGTGATGGGGGCGCCGAAGGAGACATGTACCCGCCCCTTCTGGCCGACGATGCCCGCGACGATACTCTCGATGTCTTCGAACTCGCCCTTCTCATAGCTGCCGTTGACCGACTTCTCGTAGAGCTCGCGCGCCTTGGCCTTGTCGGTGGGATCCAGCTCGTAGCTGATGCTCACCGGCACGATGTTGAGGCTGCGCATGTAGTCGACGAACTCGATCTTCTGCTTCTTGCCGTCCACGTAGAACATCTTGAGGATGGCAGGATCCGTCTTGTCGTCCCCGTCCTTGGCGCGCCCCTCCTTCTGGGCGATCCAGATGGAGTGCCCCTCGTGCACCGACTGGCCGATGTAGGCCGACAGCTCGCCGAGGGCCTTCATCATCTCCCGCGGTCCCTTGGCAGAGCGCTTGACGATGAAGCTCTTGTTGAGCTTCATCAGCTCGGTGGCGCAGGGCTTGCGCAGCAGGTTGTCGCCGATGGCGATGCGCACGGTATCGAACCCGTGGGTGTGCAGCCCCCAGTTGACGAACGCCGGATCCATGGCGATGTCCCTGTGGTTGGAGACGAACAGGTAGCCCTGCTCCTTCTTGAGGTGTTCGAGCCCGGAGAAGCTCACTCCCTGGGTGGAGGTGGCGATCATCCGGGTCATGTAGCGGGTCACCCCCATCTGTACCTGATGGATGGTGCTGACCTTGGCCCACTTGTGGCGCAGGAACTGGCGGATCAGCGGGCGAATGGCCCAACCCAGCCAGCTCATCAGGGAACCGAAGCGGTATTTGGCGATGGCGCCGATAAACTCGTCATCCTGGATCAGCCGCTCGATGGCAGCCGGTACTTCTTCATCGCGATAGGGGCGAATGTCCGCGAATCTATCTACTTCTGTCACAATGTCTGCCTTGCATGTATGGAGTCGCGGCCTGCGTCTGCCGGCCGGGAAAATTCAGGGCGCAATTTTACACGCTTTTATCCCCAGGGGTATGAGAGGCGTACAGATAGTGCGATCTTGCAGTGAAAAAGCGATGGCGGTCACCCGCCAGCCCCCCTTTCGACAACGGCTGCGCTAGCCAGCGGGATTGATGAGCGCGGTGAGGACGTGGTCCTCCCAGCGGCCGTTGATCATCAGATAGTCCCGAGCGTATCCCTCCTGCTCGAACCCCAGCCGTTCGAGGAGCGCGCCGCTTCGCAGGTTCGCGGGCATGTAGCTGGCCATGATGCGATGCAGGCCCCGCTCCCGGAACAGGTGATCGATGCCAGCGGCCACCACCTCCTGCATCAGGCCCTGCCCCTCGTGCTCCTTGTCGATGGCATAGCCCAGGTGGCACGCCTTGAACATGCCCATCACAATGTTCGTGAAATTGCAGGTGGCGAGCACCCGCTCCCCCCTGGGATCGAGCGCCACCAGTTGCACGGCACTGCCCTCGAAATAGTGGCCGTAACCGTCGCGCAAGCGGGTCTGCCAGTGAGCCAGGGTGTAGAAGCTCTCCTCCCGCCTGGGCTCCCAGGGGGCCAGGTGGGCGCGATTGCGCAGATAGAAATCCACCATCAGGCAGGCCCGCTCCGGGGTCAGCACGGTCAACCGGGTGCGAGGGGTGGCAATGTGGGGCAGCGTCGTCATCTCACCCTCTGGAGGTTGGAAGCAGACAAAAGGGTCATCAGAGATCCCTCAGCCTCAGCCACTCGTCCCGCAGCAGGCCGTAGTGCACATGATCCACCACCCTGTCCGCCAGCCGCTCCGCCCGCCGGGTGATCCCCTCCTGGGTCATTCCCAGCCGCTCGCACACGGCCCGGCTCGCCTCGTTCTCGAGGGCGGCGCTGATCTCCACCTTCTCCATCCCCATCTCCTCGAAGGCGTGATGGATCAGGGCCTGGCAGGCCCGGGTGATGATGCCGTGCCCCTGCCAGCGCTCCGCCAGCCAGTAGCCGATGGTCACCTTGCCGAGCTCGTGATCGATCTGGTTGTAACCGATGACGCCGACTACCTCCCCCTGATACTCGATGGCCGTGGTCAGCCCCTCCCCCCGGGCAAACTTCTCGATGGCGTGGCGAATGAAGGTGGCGCTGTCGGCGGGCTGCTGGATGTGGGGCACCCAGGGCAGCCACTGGGAGAGGTAGTCGCGGTTGCGCTGGCAGAGGCGAAACAGCTCGCTGGCCATGTCGGGTTGCAGGAACAGGAGCGCCAGCTCGTCATCCAGTTGCCATGAAAACATCGCCACTCCTCCCCGGTTCCACTCCGGCCATCTGCCGGCATGGGAGCCAATGTAGTCAATCAATCCCTTGTTTGCCAAGGACTTTTCAACCGACTTCCCCGCTGGCAACCCCCATATGGCGATCCCCATGCGGGCACCTTGATCCCAAGGTCATCAATCACCCCTCACAGCGGTTCAACATGCTGCCATTATCAGTATTTGTGGATGATTGGCGCTGTAAAAGTGAATCGTGCTACCTGTTTTCGCTGCCCTGTGACAAATGACAGGCCGTTATTTTCCCCCTTCCCACTAGTGTAAGAGCGCCGGGCAACGGACCCGGTGTGTAATCTTCATCGACTAAGGAAAGACGAGATGAACAAAGTCTATTTGGCCGTCATGCTGGCCTGCTGGGGAAGCGCCGCCATGGCGGCAGAACAGGTGGAAGTGAACCAGGTCTCCGACCTGGCCGGTGCGGTGAGTGGCGCCGCCAAGATTGGCGCCCTTGGCGCCGGGGATGGCGAGTTTCGCAAGGTGCGGGCGGTGACGCTGCCCAATGGCCAGCAGCGGATACGCTATGAGCAGACCTGGCAGGGGATTCCGGTGTGGGGCCAGGTTCTGGTGGCCGATCAGGCGCTGGGGGGCCAGGTCAATCAGGTGTCCGGCACCATGCTGCGCAAGATCGATGCCGACCTGACGGGCCCGGCCGTTGCCCTCTCCGCCAGCGACGCCGCACGCCAGGCTCGCAGCGGTGCCAAGGGGAGCAACGAACAGGTTAAGCTGTTCGTGATGCAGGATGAGACCGGCCAGGCCAGACTGGTCTATCTGGTCTCCTGGCTCGCCGCCAGCAAGGAACCGAGCCGCCCCTTCGTGATGATCGACGCCCAGACCGGCAGCGAGCTCAAACGCTGGGAGGGGATCAACCACAAGGACGCCACCGGCCCGGGGGGCAACGTCAAGACCGGCAAGTATTTCTACGGCGCCGACTTTGGCCCCCTGCAGGTAGATGACAACTGCCGCATGACGGGGACCAACGTGGACACCCTCAACATGAATCACGGCACCACGGGGGGCACCATCCACCAGTTCACCTGCCCGGAGAACACGGTCAAGGAGATCAACGGTGCCTACTCCCCTCTCAACGATGCCCACTACTTCGGCAACGTGGTGTTCGACATGTACCGCAACTGGTACAACACGGCGCCGCTGAGCTTCAAGCTCAAGATGCGGGTGCACTACAGCCGCAACTACGAGAACGCATTCTGGGACGGCAGCCAGATGACCTTCGGCGACGGGGCCACCACCTTCTATCCACTGGTGAGCCTGGATGTGGCGGCCCACGAGGTGAGCCATGGCTTCACCGAGCAGAACTCAGGGCTGGTCTACTCCGGTCAGTCCGGCGGCATCAACGAGGCCTTCTCCGACATGGCGGGGGAAGCGGCCGAATACTACATGAAGGGCAGCAACGACTGGCTGGTAGGGGCCCAGATCTTCAAGGGCAACGGCTCCTTGCGCTACTTCGAGGACCCGGCCCGGGACGGCAAGTCCATCGGCCACGCCAGCGATTACTATGACGGCATCGACGTGCACCACAGCTCCGGGGTCTACAACCGCGCCTTCTACCTGCTGGCCAACACCAGCGGCTGGCAAACTCGCAAGGCGTTCGAGGTGTTCGTGCTGGCCAACCGCCTCTACTGGGGCCCCAACACCACCTTCGATCAGGGGGCGTGCGGGGTGACCAGGGCCGCCACGGATCTCGGCTACAGCGTGAGCGACGTGGCAGCCGCCTTCACCGCCGTCGGGGTCAATGCCACCTGCGGCGGCACCACGCCCCAACCGGGCAGCGTGCTGCAAAACGGGGTACCGGTGAGCAATCTCACCGCCGCCAAGGGGGGCAAGCTGAACTTCACCGTCGAGGTGCCCGCCGGCAGAAGCCAGCTGGTGGTGACCAGCAGCGGCGGCAGCGGGGATGCGGATCTCTACGTGAAGTTCGGCAGCGCGCCGACCGCCAGCAGCTATGACTGCCGCCCCTACAAGAGCGGCAATGCCGAAACCTGTACCCTGAACGCCCCCAAGGCGGGGACCTGGCACGTGCAGCTGAGCGGGTTCAGCGCCTTCTCCGGCGTCACCCTCAAGGCCAGCTACTGAGTATGAGCGGGCATCAAGGGGAATAAGCGAAGAGCGCCGGCCTGGTCCGGCGCTTTTTTATGTCCGCTTGCCCGACCAGCGCCGGGCCAGGGTACGGGCCGCCTCCAGCACCCGCTCCTTGGCGGGATTGGGGCGCTTGCCGCTGCGCCAGGCCATCATCACGTCCCAGTGATCCGGTGGCAGATCCACCACGTCCAGCTTCACCAGGCGACCGAACTCCAGATCCCGGGTGATGGCGAGCGCCGGCATCAGGGTGATGAAGCCGTGCTCCAGCGCCAGCTCCCGCGCCGCACTCGCTGGCTGGATGGCGTGCAGCGGGCTCGCCACCTGGCGCAGCAAACGCAACTGCAGGATCAGCTCGTCGCAGCCCGTCCCCCACTGCTGGGGCGCCAGCCGCTCGTTGGCAATGTCCTGCAGGGTCAGCCCCTGCCGCCCGGCCAGCGGGTGGGTGGCGCAGGCCACGGCGATGATCGGGGAACGGTAAAGCAGTTCGAGCTGGATGCCCGCGATGGCAGGGCACTTGAGAATGAAGCCCACGTCGGTCTCGCCGGTCAGCAACTCCTGCATGATGATGCCAGAGTGATCCGTGTTGCAGCGAATCTCGAAGGTCTCGTCCACCAGGGCCAGCAGCAGGGGGCCGAACACCGCCGTGGTCAGAGAGGGGAGGCAGGAGAGCCGGATCCGCGGCAATGCAGGCGCCCCCTGCATCGCCAGCCGCCCCCCTTCCAGTGCGCTCAGAGCCGCGGTCGCGGCAGGCAGAAACTGCTCGCAGGCCGGGGTCGGGGTGGCCCCCCGACGATGGCGACGGAACAGGGACTGACCCAGCTCCTGCTCCAGCACGGCAATGCGCTGGCTCACCATGGGTTGTGACCAGCCGCGAATGGCGGCCACCTTGCTGAAGCTGCCACGGTTGGCCACATCCAGCAGCAGTTGCAAATCGTCGAGGGTCATAGCCATAACCAAATCCAATATGAAATATAGCCAGTTGTCGGCTACCACTATATCTGGAGCCCCACCAGAATAGCAGCATCAATCGTCATGAACCGGCTGAACGCCACCGAGCCAGGGAGTTGTCATCCCCCTGGGCTCTGTTTGGTGACGGCGCCGTTCGGGCAAGAAAGACAACAATATCAGCGAAGCAAACAGAGGTATCAGGGTCATGGTGGATCGGGCGAGGCGGTTGGGGCGGTGGTTCTTGGCATTGGATTCCCTGCTGGTGATCCTGGGCTTCTTCGTGGTGATGCCCATGATCAGCCTGCGCTTCGTCGACCAACTGGGCTGGGCCGCCGGTGTGGTCGGACTGGCACTGGGGCTGCGTCAGCTTACCCAGCAAGGGCTGGGGGTCTTTGGCGGCTCCCTCGCCGACAAGTTCGGGGCGCGCCCCCTCATCGTCTGCGGCATGCTGCTGCGGGCGCTGGGGTTTGCCAGCCTAGCCTATGCCCAGAGCGGATTGGAACTGATCCTCTCCTGCATCATCTCGGGGCTGGGTGGCTGCCTGTTCGATCCCCCCCGCGCCGCCCTGGTGATCAAGTTCACCCGGCCACGGGAGCGGGGTCGCTACATCTCCCTGCTGATGATGCTGGAGAGCGCCGGCGCCGTGGTGGGAGCCCTGCTCGGCAGCTGGCTGCTCAACTTCGATTTTGAATACGTCTGCCTGCTGGGTGCCGGCCTCTTCGTCTGCGCCGCCCTGTGCAACCTGCTGATCCTGCCCCCTTACAAGCTTTCGGTACGTCCGACGCCGATCCGGGACGGCCTCGGCCAGGTGCTGGCGGACAAGGCCTTCTGCCGACTGGTGCTGATCTTAAGCGGCTACTACGCGCTCTGGGTGCAGGTCATGCTGATCTTCCCCATTCTGGTCAAACAGATGGCGGGCAGCACCACGGCGGTGGGCTGGATGTATACCCTGGAGACGGCCATCTCCCTGGCCCTGCTCTACCCCCTTGCCCGGTTCGGCGAGCGCCACTTCAAGCTGGAGAACCGCCTGATGGCGGGGGTGCTGCTGATGACCACGGGGATCGGGCTGGTGGCCTTTGCCACCACCTTGCCCGCCGTCTTCCTGCTGCTCGCCTGCTTCTATCTCGGCATCGTCATCGCCGAGCCGGCGCGGGAAACCCTGATGACCAAGCTGGCACAACCGGGGGCGCGGGGCAGCTACATGGGCTTCAGCCGACTGGGGCTGGCGCTCGGGGGCATGACGGGTTACGTGGGGGGCGGCGCCCTGCACGACTACGCCATGGCCCAGGGGCAACCCTGGTTGCCCTGGCTGGTACTCGGCACCGTCGGTGTCACCACCTTGCTGCTGCTGGCCAACTGCTTCCAGCGCGGCTCTCGCCTGGCAGGGGTCAACGCCTGATCCCTGAGCACACATGCAGTCGACATAGTCCCCCGGGCGCCCCTCATTCGAGTCGGCGCCCTTCTTTTATCCGGCAACACAGGATCGACGACCAGCCTCCCCATGCTAGCCCCTCGTCCCTATTTTCCTCACTTCACTGACCGAATCGCGCACATAAAAAAAGCGGCAGATTGCTCTGCCGCTTTGTGTCCATCTGGCTGGGTTACTTGTCGATATCCAGCATGTGATTGTTCGGATTTAACATGTAATCGATCACCTGGTTGGCAGTGGTCCCCGACCCCCCCGTCAGGGTGTCGAAGGTGTGGTTCATCAGCACTATCTCCTGGGTCACCGGCGCGGCACTGCTCTCCTTGACCTGCAGATGCACCCCTTCGCTGTCCTGGAACACCGAGAGCAGGCTCTTCAGGGAGCTCTCGCTCTTGCTGCCATCGCTGTCGAGCAAGTCGCTCAGATCCAGTTTGTCCCCTTCCGACTTGCTGAAATCGACGATGTAGTCCTTGGCCACCTTGCCGACTTCGGTATCCCCCTTCAGCCAGATGAAGGTATCGGCACCTGCATCCCCCTTGAGGATATCATTGCCAAGCCCGCCGACCAGGATGTCATTGCCCAGACCACCGCTCAGGGTATCGTCGCCGATACCGCCAAATAGGGTGTCGTTGCCGCTGCCACCATAGAGGCGATCGTTGCCGCTCTCGCCATAGAGGGTGTCGTTGCCGGCACCACCGAACAGGGTGTCGTTGCCAGCTCCGCCGAACAGGAAGTCATCGCCCCCCTGGCCGAACAGGATGTCGTTGCCATCACCGCCGAGGAGGGTGTCACCCTTGTCATTGGTCGACGACTGATCGAACTCGCTGGCGTGATCCGTGATGTAGGAATGCACCTGGGCATCGGTCACCGACCCGGCCCCCAGCTTGCCGCTCACATACTGCTTGATGGCCGCATACCCTTCCCCGCTGATGCCGGTGAAGCGTACCGCGTCGCCAAACAGGATGTCGTCGCCCGCACCGCCATCGATCCGGTCACTGCCCGGCTTGTTGTTGATGGAGGTTCCCAGAATGGCATTGGCCAGATCGGAGGCTGATACGTTGAACTGCACCACCTGATCGCTATCGAACTGCTTCAGGGTATCGATGGAGACCTTGCTACCGATGCCGATGGCCTGCAGCACTACATTGTTTGCCTCCAGCAGCGGCAGCACGCTCAATGCGTTGTTTCTGGCTGTGTCATTGGTATACCCAGAAATGTAAGCATCTGAGATTTCGAAGCTTCCGTCTCCCTGGGGTTTAAGGGTTCCAATGATGCTATATTCCCATTTCTTTCCATTCTGTGACCACTGTCTGACATCGCCGTTGGCATCCACTATCACCCTCTGATCGCCCCCGATATTGGCGTAGAAGGCCTTGCCCGGTACGTAGTTGTTGACGTTGACAAAGGTATCCAGCCTTTGCACAGTCTTGGTGTTCACCACCGGATTGGTATTTTCGTTGTAGAAGAAGGAGTTGGGTGCCCCATCGGTGATGAAATAGGCCAGATTCTTCGCATTGGTGTTGTTCTTGGCTATGTCACTGTTGAACCAGTTCGAGGTCGCCTTGAGCGGGTCCTCATAGTTGGTATATCCCTCATAGCCATTCATCTGACTAATAACATCCTCCAACAACCCCGAAGCATTGGGATCTTTCAGATCCACGCTGACGGAACGCTTGACCTGGGTATCAAAATCGACCAGGAAGACGTTGACCTTGCCCGCAGCCTCCTTGCCCGCGCTCGCCTGAAGATCTTCGAACACCTGAATCAGCTGATTTCTAATCGTCGCCATATCGTCACCAATACTGCTCGATGTGTCGACCATAAAGGCAAGGTTGTAGTTCTGGCCCGGCAGCACCACGCTACCGTCCAGATCCCCCACCACGATATTGTGTTCACTGCCATAGGTCCGGTTCTGATCGCCAGGTTCACCTTCGGTGGACTGGAAGTAGCTCAGACGGATGCTGTCACTGTCGGTCGCGGTACTGGTTTGATCGGTACCCACCTCCTTGGCGATGGCCTCGACCTTGAGATCCACCAGACCGGCGCTGCTGCCCGGCACTCGCAGCGTCAGTCCGCTCAACTTCACATCCAGCGCGCTCGCACTCCACAGACCGCTGTTGACGGTGAGGGTAAGCTTGCCATCAACCCCGACGGTGCCCAGCAACTGGCTGCCCTTGTAGAGCTCGGAGCCTTTGGGCATCCCGCTTAGTACTAGGCTGTCGAGCACTTCGCTGCCATCCCGATCGCTCAGGGAGGCGCTCACCTCCAGCGGGTAGTCGACCACCACCGGCTGCACCAGGGTCAGCACGCCCGTATCCTGATTGATCTGGTAGACACCGTCGGCGAACTGGACATACTCCACGTCGTGCAGCGCCTTGGTGATGCCGACCCCCTTCTCCGTGACGGAGAAGTTGAACCAGCGATCATTGATCGAGTATCCGCTGCCCTTCGTGATGGCGTAGTCGGCACGGTTGCCGGACAGTACAGCGATATCTTTATCACCAGCACCGCCATAGAGAGTATCGCCACCCAACCCAGCGACCAGAATGTCGTTTCCAACGCCGCCGTCGAGGGTATCGCCCGACACTGAGTTGCCACCGACCAGCACGTCATTGCCGTTGCCACCGACGAAGTGGTCTCCGCCCCCCTTCTGGCTCACGATGTAGTCGTTGCCATCACCACCCACCACGGTTTCCTTACTAGAAGTGCTATCGGTCAGAGTGTTGGTGATCCCGAGGGCCCCCTTGTCGAAGTTGCCGGACTGGAACTGGCCCGTGGAGATCCCCGCGCTCGGGAAACTCTGGCTGTAAGACGGCATGCCATTCCCCATCAGGGTGACGTTGACCGTGGGCTTGTCGGCCACCGCCGCCACGTCGATCACCAGCTTGCTGCCGTTGCTGAGGTTGGCACCGTCGCTTATCTGATAGCCGATGCTGGCATAGTCGCCCTTCATGTTGCCGACCACGGCGCCGTTGCCGTTGGCGGCATGGGTGCTCGATTCGTTCAGACCGGGCACGAAGCGCAGATGGCCTGCGTTCACCTCGGCATAAGAGATGAGGGCTCCGGTTTGCACCGCAGCCCACTGCCCAGCTGCATTGAGGTATTCGAGGGTACCGTTCAGCGGCAGGGTATTGATCTTCACCCCGAGATCGGTCGCGTCCTGATCGTCGCTGGCACCAAACTGGGCCCAGGTCAGGACCTGGGACTGATCTTCGGCACCGGCGCTGTGGCCGCCAGCCGCCGTCGGCGCCCGATCGTTGTCCACTATGGTACCGGTCCCGCTCTGACCACCAATGGTCACCGAGAGGGTCTCGTTCGTCTCGACCAGGCGATCGTTCACCGTCGGGATGGTCACCGTGAAGTCTGTCACGCCCGCCGGTACCGTGATCTTGCCGGTGGTGCTGTTGTAGGTCACGCCGTTGCTGAACTGGGCATTGCCCCAGTCCTGGTTGGAGGCGGGGTTGTTGCCCGATCCGCGAATGGCGAAATCGTATTCGGTCGCTTCCTGGGTCGCATCGGACAAGGTGACCTTGTGCAACAGGTTGCCCCCTTCAGTCACGCTCTCGCTAGAGACACCCTGAACCAGCGGCGTGAACAGAGGCTTGGTGGCGAAGGAACCAATGCTGGCGTCACCGTCACCATCCACCACCCGGATCTGGAAGTCGATGTCACCATCACCCAGGGGTTTGGACATGCGCTGGTACTGGAAGAACTCCCACTTGCCGGTGGCTGGGGTGAACTCCAACCTGAACACCAAAGTGCCGTCACTGGCTTCGCCATACAGGGTATTGGGTAGACCTGCTTTGCTGGAAATTGAGATCTCTTTACCAGTAGCTGTCATCAAACCCACTTCATTGGATCCCAAAAGCGCTATATGCCCCTTGCCATCAGCACCCCATTGCGGTGCAACCGTACCCGAACCATAGGCAATTGCCTGCGGCGTATCAGCCCCCAGAAACTCGATAGACTTGACGGTAAAGTCGCTGTTGTCTTTGGTATTGATGTTGCCGTTATTGGTCGCCTTGATCACCATGGTATCGAAGCCACCCTGCTGCACCTGGAAGTTCTGGTTGAACTCTCCGCCCGCTGCATCCGATCTGAATGAAAGTGTGGAAATCAATACGTTGTCTCGGTAGAACTCCACGACCCCGCTCTCCAGCTCGCCGCCAAACATCTTGCTGAACTTGATGTTGGCGCCGTAGGCAACCTTGCCCGCATCCAGCGTGACGATAAGCCGCTCGGATACGGAAGAGCCATCAGCAAAATGGCGGAAGTCAATTTCATTGGCGAGGTTGTGGTAAGGCGCAGCACCGCTAGCCACCCCCAGCCCCGAGCTGGAGCCGTTGACATCCGCCGTTACCAGTGAGGAATCGGTTGCCGACTTGAAGCCCAAGGCGCTGATGGTAAAACCCGCCATGTTCAGGGTGCTCTGGTTGTCACTGTACTTGGTCAGATCGAAGAACCCGGTCAGCACGTTCGGAATATCGGTCTTCACCACGGAAACGGCATCGCTGTTGCCAGCAATGGGGGAGTCGTCCTCCACGCTGACATCCAGCTTGCCCTTGGTGACGCCGCTGCCATCGGAGACCTCCACGTCCAGCTGGAACGACAGCTTGTCTTCCGAGGTCGTATCCCCGTGGTCGAGTGGCTCCTTAAGGGTCACATCATAAGTCCACGCTCCCTTGCCGCTGGCATTGGGTGCCGTCAGCTTGACCTCGACCACAGCCTTGTAATCGGCGCCGCCAATCGCCCCCGTGTAGCCGACCAGCGTCTTGCTGCCCGCATCCCAGCTCCATTGGACCTTGGCCCCACCGGATGTCAGCCCGGCCGGTCCGTTCAAGGAGATGCTGAGCGTGCTGCTGTCGATGTCGCCCACCGAGAGGGTACCGGACGCCTTGATGGCGTTGGTGGTATCCGGGTTGCCGACCGTGTCGGCAATACCGTTTGCCAGACCCTCTTCGGAGACGACGGCCCCATTGTCGATACTCAAGATAGGTGCATCGTCGGCACCGTTGATGGTGATCGTCACCTGGTGGCTGCTGCCGTCCTTGCCGTACACGGTAAAGACTTCCACCTTGCTCTCGTCTTTGCCCAGGTACTGCACCTTGCTGTTGTCGACGCTGTAGCTCCAGGTACCGGTCTCGGTGATGGTCAGGCTGCCCAGCGCGCCCTGCGGTGCGCCCACCTTGGTGGTGTCAAATGCCGGCTTGTCGTTCTGGTCCGCGTCGCTGATGGTCAGATGACCACCCACGGTCAGCTGGACCCCCGCCTCTGCCGGGTTGGTGTCCACATCCTCGGTCACCGCGCCAGCGTCCTTGTCCGTGCCGGTCACGGTAATGGTCGACTGGTCGTCGGCACCGTTGATGGTGATCGTCACCTGGTGGCTGCTGCCGTCCTTGCCGTACACGGTAAAGACTTCCACCTTGCTCTCGTCTTTGCCCAGGTACTGCACCTTGCTGTTGTCGACGCTGTAGCCCCAGGTACCGGTCTCGGTGATGGTCAGGCTGCCCAGCGCGCCCTGCGGTGCGCCCACCTTGGTGGTGTCAAATGCCGGCTTGTCGTTCTGGTCCGCGTCGCTGATGGTCAGATGACCACCCACGGTCAGCTGGACCCCCGCCTCTGCCGGGTTGGTGTCCACGTCCTCGGTCACCGCGCCTGCGTCCTTGTCCGTGCCAGTCACGGTAATGGTCGACTGGTCGTCGGCACCGTTGATGGTGATCGTCACCTGGTGGCTGCTGCCGTCCTTGCCGTACACGGTAAAGACTTCCACCTTGCTCTCGTCTTTGCCCAGGTACTGCACCTTGCTGTTGTCGACGCTGTAGCTCCAGGTACCGGTCTCGGTGATGGTCAGGCTGCCCAGCGCGCCCTGCGGTGCGCCCACCTTGGTGGTGTCAAATGCCGGCTTGTCGTTCTGGTCCGCGTCGCTGATGGTCAGATGACCACCCACGGTCAGCTGGACCCCCGCCTCTGCCGGGTTGGTGTCCACGTCCTCGGTCACCGCGCCTGCGTCCTTGTCCGTGCCGGTCACGGTAATGGTCGACTGGTCGTCGGCACCGTTGATGGTGATCGTCACCTGGTGGCTGCTGCCGTCCTTGCCGTACACGGTAAAGACTTCCACCTTGCTCTCGTCTTTGCCCAGGTACTGCACCTTGCTGTTGTCGACGCTGTAGCTCCAGGTACCGGTCTCGGTGATGGTCAGGCTGCCCAGCGCGCCCTGCGGTGCGCCCACCTTGGTGGTGTCAAATGCCGGCTTGTCGTTCTGGTCCGCGTCGCTGATGGTCAGATGACCACCCACGGTCAGCTGGACCCCCGCCTCTGCCGGGTTGGTGTCCACGTCCTCGGTCACCGCGCCAGCGTCCTTGTCCGTGCCGGTCACGGTAATGGTCGACTGGTCGTCGGCACCGTTGATGGTGATCGTCACCTGGTGGCTGCTGCCGTCCTTGCCGTACACGGTAAAGACTTCCACCTTGCTCTCGTCTTTGCCCAGGTACTGCACCTTGCTGTTGTCGACGCTGTAGCTCCAGGTACCGGTCTCGGTGATGGTCAGGCTGCCCAGCGCGCCCTGCGGTGCGCCCACCTTGGTGGTGTCAAATGCCGGCTTGTCGTTCTGGTCCGCGTCGCTGATGGTCAGATGACCACCCACGGTCAGCTGGACCCCCGCCTCTGCCGGGTTGGTGTCCACGTCCTCGGTCACCGCGCCAGCGTCCTTGTCCGTGCCAGTCACGGTAATGGTCGACTGGTCGTCGGCACCGTTGATGGTGATCGTCACCTGGTGGCTGCTGCCGTCCTTGCCGTACACGGTAAAGACTTCCACCTTGCTCTCGTCTTTGCCCAGGTACTGCACCTTGCTGTTGTCGACGCTGTAGCTCCAGGTACCGGTCTCGGTGATGGTCAGGCTGCCCAGCGCGCCCTGCGGTGCGCCCACCTTGGTGGTGTCAAATGCCGGCTTGTCGTTCTGGTCCGCGTCGCTGATGGTCAGATGACCACCCACGGTCAGCTGGACCCCCGCCTCTGCCGGGTTGGTGTCCACGTCCTCGGTCACCGCGCCAGCGTCCTTGTCCGTGCCGGTCACGGTAATGGTCGACTGGTCGTCGGCACCGTTGATGGTGATCGTCACCTGGTGGCTGCTGCCGTCCTTGCCGTACACGGTAAAGACTTCCACCTTGCTCTCGTCTTTGCCCAGGTACTGCACCTTGCTGTTGTCGACGCTGTAGCCCCAGGTACCGGTCTCGGTGATGGTCAGGCTGCCCAGCGCGCCCTGCGGTGCGCCCACCTTGGTGGTGTCAAATGCCGGCTTGTCGTTCTGGTCCGCGTCGCTGATGGTCAGATGACCACCCACGGTCAGCTGGACCCCCGCCTCTGCCGGGTTGGTGTCCACGTCCTCGGTCACCGCGCCTGCGTCCTTGTCCGTGCCGGTCACGGTAATGGTCGACTGGTCGTCGGCACCGTTGATGGTGATCGTCACCTGGTGGCTGCTGCCGTCCTTGCCGTACACGGTAAAGACTTCCACCTTGCTCTCGTCTTTGCCCAGGTACTGCACCTTGCTGTTGTCGACGCTGTAGCTCCAGGTACCGGTCTCGGTGATGGTCAGGCTGCCCAGCGCGCCCTGCGGTGCGCCCACCTTGGTGGTGTCAAATGCCGGCTTGTCGTTCTGGTCCGCGTCGCTGATGGTCAGATGACCACCCACGGTCAGCTGGACCCCCGCCTCTGCCGGGTTGGTGTCCACGTCCTCGGTCACCGCGCCAGCGTCCTTGTCCGTGCCGGTCACGGTAATGGTCGACTGGTCGTCGGCACCGTTGATGGTGATCGTCACCTGGTGGCTGCTGCCGTCCTTGCCGTACACGGTAAAGACTTCCACCTTGCTCTCGTCTTTGCCCAGGTACTGCACCTTGCTGTTGTCGACGCTGTAGCTCCAGGTACCGGTCTCGGTGATGGTCAGGCTGCCCAGCGCGCCCTGCGGTGCGCCCACCTTGGTGGTGTCAAATGCCGGCTTGTCGTTCTGGTCCGCGTCGCTGATGGTCAGATGACCACCCACGGTCAGCTGGACCCCCGCCTCTGCCGGGTTGGTGTCCACGTCCTCGGTCACCGCGCCAGCGTCCTTGTCCGTGCCAGTCACGGTAATGGTCGACTGGTCGTCGGCACCGTTGATGGTGATCGTCACCTGGTGGCTGCTGCCGTCCTTGCCGTACACGGTAAAGACTTCCACCTTGCTCTCGTCTTTGCCCAGGTACTGCACCTTGCTGTTGTCGACGCTGTAGCTCCAGGTACCGGTCTCGGTGATGGTCAGGCTGCCCAGCGCGCCCTGCGGTGCGCCCACCTTGGTGGTGTCAAATGCCGGCTTGTCGTTCTGGTCCGCGTCGCTGATGGTCAGATGACCACCCACGGTCAGCTGGACCCCCGCCTCTGCCGGGTTGGTGTCCACGTCCTCGGTCACCGCGCCAGCGTCCTTGTCCGTGCCAGTCACGGTAATGGTCGACTGGTCGTCGGCACCGTTGATGGTGATCGTCACCTGGTGGCTGCTGCCGTCCTTGCCGTACACGGTAAAGACTTCCACCTTGCTCTCGTCTTTGCCCAGGTACTGCACCTTGCTGTTGTCGACGCTGTAGCTCCAGGTACCGGTCTCGGTGATGGTCAGGCTGCCCAGCGCGCCCTGCGGTGCGCCCACCTTGGTGGTGTCAAATGCCGGCTTGTCGTTCTGGTCCGCGTCGCTGATGGTCAGATGACCACCCACGGTCAGCTGGACCCCCGCCTCTGCCGGGTTGGTGTCCACGTCCTCGGTCACCGCGCCTGCGTCCTTGTCCGTGCCGGTCACGGTAATGGTCGACTGGTCGTCGGCACCGTTGATGGTGATCGTCACCTGGTGGCTGCTGCCGTCCTTGCCGTACACGGTAAAGACTTCCACCTTGCTCTCGTCTTTGCCCAGGTACTGCACCTTGCTGTTGTCGACGCTGTAGCTCCAGGTACCGGTCTCGGTGATGGTCAGGCTGCCCAGCGCGCCCTGCGGTGCGCCCACCTTGGTGGTGTCAAATGCCGGCTTGTCGTTCTGGTCCGCGTCGCTGATGGTCAGATGACCACCCACGGTCAGCTGGACCCCCGCCTCTGCCGGGTTGGTGTCCACGTCCTCGGTCACCGCGCCAGCGTCCTTGTCCGTGCCAGTCACGGTAATGGTCGACTGGTCGTCGGCACCGTTGATGGTGATCGTCACCTGGTGGCTGCTGCCGTCCTTGCCGTACACGGTAAAGACTTCCACCTTGCTCTCGTCTTTGCCCAGGTACTGCACCTTGCTGTTGTCGACGCTGTAGCTCCAGGTACCGGTCTCGGTGATGGTCAGGCTGCCCAGCGCGCCCTGCGGTGCGCCCACCTTGGTGGTGTCAAATGCCGGCTTGTCGTTCTGGTCCGCGTCGCTGATGGTCAGATGACCACCCACGGTCAGCTGGACCCCCGCCTCTGCCGGGTTGGTGTCCACGTCCTCGGTCACCGCGCCTGCGTCCTTGTCCGTGCCGGTCACGGTAATGGTCGACTGGTCGTCGGCACCGTTGATGGTGATCGTCACCTGGTGGCTGCTGCCGTCCTTGCCGTACACGGTAAAGACTTCCACCTTGCTCTCGTCTTTGCCCAGGTACTGCACCTTGCTGTTGTCGACGCTGTAGCTCCAGGTACCGGTCTCGGTGATGGTCAGGCTGCCCAGCGCGCCCTGCGGTGCGCCCACCTTGGTGGTGTCAAATGCCGGCTTGTCGTTCTGGTCCGCGTCGCTGATGGTCAGATGACCACCCACGGTCAGCTGGACCCCCGCCTCTGCCGGGTTGGTGTCCACGTCCTCGGTCACCGCGCCTGCGTCCTTGTCCGTGCCGGTCACGGTAATGGTCGACTGGTCGTCGGCACCGTTGATGGTGATCGTCACCTGGTGGCTGCTGCCGTCCTTGCCGTACACGGTAAAGACTTCCACCTTGCTCTCGTCTTTGCCCAGGTACTGCACCTTGCTGTTGTCGACGCTGTAGCTCCAGGTACCGGTCTCGGTGATGGTCAGGCTGCCCAGCGCGCCCTGCGGTGCGCCCACCTTGGTGGTGTCAAATGCCGGCTTGTCGTTCTGGTCCGCGTCGCTGATGGTCAGATGACCACCCACGGTCAGCTGGACCCCCGCCTCTGCCGGGTTGGTGTCCACGTCCTCGGTCACCGCGCCAGCGTCCTTGTCCGTGCCAGTCACGGTAATGGTCGACTGGTCGTCGGCACCGTTGATGGTGATCGTCACCTGGTGGCTGCTGCCGTCCTTGCCGTACACGGTAAAGACTTCCACCTTGCTCTCGTCTTTGCCCAGGTACTGCACCTTGCTGTTGTCGACGCTGTAGCTCCAGGTACCGGTCTCGGTGATGGTCAGGCTGCCCAGCGCGCCCTGCGGTGCGCCCACCTTGGTGGTGTCAAATGCCGGCTTGTCGTTCTGGTCCGCGTCGCTGATGGTCAGATGACCACCCACGGTCAGCTGGACCCCCGCCTCTGCCGGGTTGGTGTCCACGTCCTCGGTCACCGCGCCTGCGTCCTTGTCCGTGCCGGTCACGGTAATGGTCGACTGGTCGTCGGCACCGTTGATGGTGATCGTCACCTGGTGGCTGCTGCCGTCCTTGCCGTACACGGTAAAGACTTCCACCTTGCTCTCGTCTTTGCCCAGGTACTGCACCTTGCTGTTGTCGACGCTGTAGCCCCAGGTACCGGTCTCGGTGATGGTCAGGCTGCCCAGCGCGCCCTGCGGTGCGCCCACCTTGGTGGTGTCAAATGCCGGCTTGTCGTTCTGGTCCGCGTCGCTGATGGTCAGATGACCACCCACGGTCAGCTGGACCCCCGCCTCTGCCGGGTTGGTGTCCACGTCCTCGGTCACCGCGCCTGCGTCCTTGTCCGTGCCGGTCACGGTAATGGTCGACTGGTCGTCGGCACCGTTGATGGTGATCGTCACCTGGTGGCTGCTGCCGTCCTTGCCGTACACGGTAAAGACTTCCACCTTGCTCTCGTCTTTGCCCAGGTACTGCACCTTGCTGTTGTCGACGCTGTAGCTCCAGGTACCGGTCTCGGTGATGGTCAGGCTGCCCAGCGCGCCCTGCGGTGCGCCCACCTTGGTGGTGTCAAATGCCGGCTTGTCGTTCTGGTCCGCGTCGCTGATGGTCAGATGACCACCCACGGTCAGCTGGACCCCCGCCTCTGCCGGGTTGGTGTCCACGTCCTCGGTCACCGCGCCAGCGTCCTTGTCCGTGCCGGTCACGGTAATGGTCGACTGGTCGTCGGCACCGTTGATGGTGATCGTCACCTGGTGGCTGCTGCCGTCCTTGCCGTACACGGTAAAGACTTCCACCTTGCTCTCGTCTTTGCCCAGGTACTGCACCTTGCTGTTGTCGACGCTGTAGCTCCAGGTACCGGTCTCGGTGATGGTCAGGCTGCCCAGCGCGCCCTGCGGTGCGCCCACCTTGGTGGTGTCAAATGCCGGCTTGTCGTTCTGGTCCGCGTCGCTGATGGTCAGATGACCACCCACGGTCAGCTGGACCCCCGCCTCTGCCGGGTTGGTGTCCACGTCCTCGGTCACCGCGCCTGCGTCCTTGTCCGTGCCAGTCACGGTAATGGTCGACTGGTCGTCGGCACCGTTGATGGTGATCGTCACCTGGTGGCTGCTGCCGTCCTTGCCGTACACGGTAAAGACTTCCACCTTGCTCTCGTCTTTGCCCAGGTACTGCACCTTGCTGTTGTCGACGCTGTAGCTCCAGGTACCGGTCTCGGTGATGGTCAGGCTGCCCAGCGCGCCCTGCGGTGCGCCCACCTTGGTGGTGTCAAATGCCGGCTTGTCGTTCTGGTCCGCGTCGCTGATGGTCAGATGACCACCCACGGTCAGCTGGACCCCCGCCTCTGCCGGGTTGGTGTCCACGTCCTCGGTCACCGCGCCTGCGTCCTTGTCCGTGCCGGTCACGGTAATGGTCGACTGGTCGTCGGCACCGTTGATGGTGATCGTCACCTGGTGGCTGCTGCCGTCCTTGCCGTACACGGTAAAGACTTCCACCTTGCTCTCGTCTTTGCCCAGGTACTGCACCTTGCTGTTGTCGACGCTGTAGCTCCAGGTACCGGTCTCGGTGATGGTCAGGCTGCCCAGCGCGCCCTGCGGTGCGCCCACCTTGGTGGTGTCAAATGCCGGCTTGTCGTTCTGGTCCGCGTCGCTGATGGTCAGATGACCACCACGGTCAGCTGGACCCCCGCCTCTGCCGGGTTGGTGTCCACGTCCTCGGTCACCGCGCCTGCGTCCTTGTCCGTGCCGGTCACGGTAATGGTCGACTGGTCGTCGGCACCGTTGATGGTGATCGTCACCTGGTGGCTGCTGCCGTCCTTGCCGTACACGGTAAAGACTTCCACCTTGCTCTCGTCTTTGCCCAGGTACTGCACCTTGCTGTTGTCGACGCTGTAGCTCCAGGTACCGGTCTCGGTGATGGTCAGGCTGCCCAGCGCGCCCTGCGGTGCGCCCACCTTGGTGGTGTCAAATGCCGGCTTGTCGTTCTGGTCCGCGTCGCTGATGGTCAGATGACCACCCACGGTCAGCTGGACCCCCGCCTCTGCCGGGTTGGTGTCCACGTCCTCGGTCACCGCGCCAGCGTCCTTGTCCGTGCCGGTCACGGTAATGGTCGACTGGTCGTCGGCACCGTTGATGGTGATCGTCACCTGGTGGCTGCTGCCGTCCTTGCCGTACACGGTAAAGACTTCCACCTTGCTCTCGTCTTTGCCCAGGTACTGCACCTTGCTGTTGTCGACGCTGTAGCTCCAGGTACCGGTCTCGGTGATGGTCAGGCTGCCCAGCGCGCCCTGCGGTGCGCCCACCTTGGTGGTGTCAAATGCCGGCTTGTCGTTCTGGTCCGCGTCGCTGATGGTCAGATGACCACCCACGGTCAGCTGGACCCCCGCCTCTGCCGGGTTGGTGTCCACGTCCTCGGTCACCGCGCCAGCGTCCTTGTCCGTGCCGGTCACGGTAATGGTCGACTGGTCGTCGGCACCGTTGATGGTGATCGTCACCTGGTGGCTGCTGCCGTCCTTGCCGTACACGGTAAAGACTTCCACCTTGCTCTCGTCTTTGCCCAGGTACTGCACCTTGCTGTTGTCGACGCTGTAGCTCCAGGTACCGGTCTCGGTGATGGTCAGGCTGCCCAGCGCGCCCTGCGGTGCGCCCACCTTGGTGGTGTCAAATGCCGGCTTGTCGTTCTGGTCCGCGTCGCTGATGGTCAGATGACCACCCACGGTCAGCTGGACCCCCGCCTCTGCCGGGTTGGTGTCCACGTCCTCGGTCACCGCGCCTGCGTCCTTGTCCGTGCCGGTCACGGTAATGGTCGACTGGTCGTCGGCACCGTTGATGGTGATCGTCACCTGGTGGCTGCTGCCGTCCTTGCCGTACACGGTAAAGACTTCCACCTTGCTCTCGTCTTTGCCCAGGTACTGCACCTTGCTGTTGTCGACGCTGTAGCTCCAGGTACCGGTCTCGGTGATGGTCAGGCTGCCCAGCGCGCCCTGCGGTGCGCCCACCTTGGTGGTGTCAAATGCCGGCTTGTCGTTCTGGTCCGCGTCGCTGATGGTCAGATGACCACCCACGGTCAGCTGGACCCCCGCCTCTGCCGGGTTGGTGTCCACGTCCTCGGTCACCGCGCCAGCGTCCTTGTCCGTGCCGGTCACGGTAATGGTCGACTGGTCGTCGGCACCGTTGATGGTGATCGTCACCTGGTGGCTGCTGCCGTCCTTGCCGTACACGGTAAAGACTTCCACCTTGCTCTCGTCTTTGCCCAGGTACTGCACCTTGCTGTTGTCGACGCTGTAGCTCCAGGTACCGGTCTCGGTGATGGTCAGGCTGCCCAGCGCGCCCTGCGGTGCGCCCACCTTGGTGGTGTCAAATGCCGGCTTGTCGTTCTGGTCCGCGTCGCTGATGGTCAGATGACCACCCACGGTCAGCTGGACCCCCGCCTCTGCCGGGTTGGTGTCCACGTCCTCGGTCACCGCGCCAGCGTCCTTGTCCGTGCCGGTCACGGTAATGGTCGACTGGTCGTCGGCACCGTTGATGGTGATCGTCACCTGGTGGCTGCTGCCGTCCTTGCCGTACACGGTAAAGACTTCCACCTTGCTCTCGTCTTTGCCCAGGTACTGCACCTTGCTGTTGTCGACGCTGTAGCTCCAGGTACCGGTCTCGGTGATGGTCAGGCTGCCCAGCGCGCCCTGCGGTGCGCCCACCTTGGTGGTGTCAAATGCCGGCTTGTCGTTCTGGTCCGCGTCGCTGATGGTCAGATGACCACCCACGGTCAGCTGGACCCCCGCCTCTGCCGGGTTGGTGTCCACGTCCTCGGTCACCGCGCCTGCGTCCTTGTCCGTGCCGGTCACGGTAATGGTCGACTGGTCGTCGGCACCGTTGATGGTGATCGTCACCTGGTGGCTGCTGCCGTCCTTGCCGTACACGGTAAAGACTTCCACCTTGCTCTCGTCTTTGCCCAGGTACTGCACCTTGCTGTTGTCGACGCTGTAGCTCCAGGTACCGGTCTCGGTGATGGTCAGGCTGCCCAGCGCGCCCTGCGGTGCGCCCACCTTGGTGGTGTCAAATGCCGGCTTGTCGTTCTGGTCCGCGTCGCTGATGGTCAGATGACCACCCACGGTCAGCTGGACCCCCGCCTCTGCCGGGTTGGTGTCCACGTCCTCGGTCACCGCGCCTGCGTCCTTGTCCGTGCCGGTCACGGTAATGGTCGACTGGTCGTCGGCACCGTTGATGGTGATCGTCACCTGGTGGCTGCTGCCGTCCTTGCCGTACACGGTAAAGACTTCCACCTTGCTCTCGTCTTTGCCCAGGTACTGCACCTTGCTGTTGTCGACGCTGTAGCTCCAGGTACCGGTCTCGGTGATGGTCAGGCTGCCCAGCGCGCCCTGCGGTGCGCCCACCTTGGTGGTGTCAAATGCCGGCTTGTCGTTCTGGTCCGCGTCGCTGATGGTCAGATGACCACCCACGGTCAGCTGGACCCCCGCCTCTGCCGGGTTGGTGTCCACGTCCTCGGTCACCGCGCCAGCGTCCTTGTCCGTGCCAGTCACGGTAATGGTCGACTGGTCGTCGGCACCGTTGATGGTGATCGTCACCTGGTGGCTGCTGCCGTCCTTGCCGTACACGGTAAAGACTTCCACCTTGCTCTCGTCTTTGCCCAGGTACTGCACCTTGCTGTTGTCGACGCTGTAGCTCCAGGTACCGGTCTCGGTGATGGTCAGGCTGCCCAGCGCGCCCTGCGGTGCGCCCACCTTGGTGGTGTCAAATGCCGGCTTGTCGTTCTGGTCCGCGTCGCTGATGGTCAGATGACCACCCACGGTCAGCTGGACCCCCGCCTCTGCCGGGTTGGTGTCCACGTCCTCGGTCACCGCGCCAGCGTCCTTGTCCGTGCCAGTCACGGTAATGGTCGACTGGTCGTCGGCACCGTTGATGGTGATCGTCACCTGGTGGCTGCTGCCGTCCTTGCCGTACACGGTAAAGACTTCCACCTTGCTCTCGTCTTTGCCCAGGTACTGCACCTTGCTGTTGTCGACGCTGTAGCTCCAGGTACCGGTCTCGGTGATGGTCAGGCTGCCCAGCGCGCCCTGCGGTGCGCCCACCTTGGTGGTGTCAAATGCCGGCTTGTCGTTCTGGTCCGCGTCGCTGATGGTCAGATGACCACCCACGGTCAGCTGGACCCCCGCCTCTGCCGGGTTGGTGTCCACGTCCTCGGTCACCGCGCCAGCGTCCTTGTCCGTGCCGGTCACGGTAATGGTCGACTGGTCGTCGGCACCGTTGATGGTGATCGTCACCTGGTGGCTGCTGCCGTCCTTGCCGTACACGGTAAAGACTTCCACCTTGCTCTCGTCTTTGCCCAGGTACTGCACCTTGCTGTTGTCGACGCTGTAGCTCCAGGTACCGGTCTCGGTGATGGTCAGGCTGCCCAGCGCGCCCTGCGGTGCGCCCACCTTGGTGGTGTCAAATGCCGGCTTGTCGTTCTGGTCCGCGTCGCTGATGGTCAGATGACCACCCACGGTCAGCTGGACCCCCGCCTCTGCCGGGTTGGTGTCCACGTCCTCGGTCACCGCGCCAGCGTCCTTGTCCGTGCCGGTCACGGTAATGGTCGACTGGTCGTCGGCACCGTTGATGGTGATCGTCACCTGGTGGCTGCTGCCGTCCTTGCCGTACACGGTAAAGACTTCCACCTTGCTCTCGTCTTTGCCCAGGTACTGCACCTTGCTGTTGTCGACGCTGTAGCTCCAGGTACCGGTCTCGGTGATGGTCAGGCTGCCCAGCGCGCCCTGCGGTGCGCCCACCTTGGTGGTGTCAAATGCCGGCTTGTCGTTCTGGTCCGCGTCGCTGATGGTCAGATGACCACCCACGGTCAGCTGGACCCCCGCCTCTGCCGGGTTGGTGTCCACGTCCTCGGTCACCGCGCCAGCGTCCTTGTCCGTGCCAGTCACGGTAATGGTCGACTGGTCGTCGGCACCGTTGATGGTGATCGTCACCTGGTGGCTGCTGCCGTCCTTGCCGTACACGGTAAAGACTTCCACCTTGCTCTCGTCTTTGCCCAGGTACTGCACCTTGCTGTTGTCGACGCTGTAGCTCCAGGTACCGGTCTCGGTGATGGTCAGGCTGCCCAGCGCGCCCTGCGGTGCGCCCACCTTGGTGGTGTCAAATGCCGGCTTGTCGTTCTGGTCCGCGTCGCTGATGGTCAGATGACCACCCACGGTCAGCTGGACCCCCGCCTCTGCCGGGTTGGTGTCCACGTCCTCGGTCACCGCGCCTGCGTCCTTGTCCGTGCCGGTCACGGTAATGGTCGACTGGTCGTCGGCACCGTTGATGGTGATCGTCACCTGGTGGCTGCTGCCGTCCTTGCCGTACACGGTAAAGACTTCCACCTTGCTCTCGTCTTTGCCCAGGTACTGCACCTTGCTGTTGTCGACGCTGTAGCTCCAGGTACCGGTCTCGGTGATGGTCAGGCTGCCCAGCGCGCCCTGCGGTGCGCCCACCTTGGTGGTGTCAAATGCCGGCTTGTCGTTCTGGTCCGCGTCGCTGATGGTCAGATGACCACCCACGGTCAGCTGGACCCCCGCCTCTGCCGGGTTGGTGTCCACGTCCTCGGTCACCGCGCCTGCGTCCTTGTCCGTGCCGGTCACGGTAATGGTCGACTGGTCGTCGGCACCGTTGATGGTGATCGTCACCTGGTGGCTGCTGCCGTCCTTGCCGTACACGGTAAAGACTTCCACCTTGCTCTCGTCTTTGCCCAGGTACTGCACCTTGCTGTTGTCGACGCTGTAGCTCCAGGTACCGGTCTCGGTGATGGTCAGGCTGCCCAGCGCGCCCTGCGGTGCGCCCACCTTGGTGGTGTCAAATGCCGGCTTGTCGTTCTGGTCCGCGTCGCTGATGGTCAGATGACCACCCACGGTCAGCTGGACCCCCGCCTCTGCCGGGTTGGTGTCCACGTCCTCGGTCACCGCGCCTGCGTCCTTGTCCGTGCCGGTCACGGTAATGGTCGACTGGTCGTCGGCACCGTTGATGGTGATCGTCACCTGGTGGCTGCTGCCGTCCTTGCCGTACACGGTAAAGACTTCCACCTTGCTCTCGTCTTTGCCCAGGTACTGCACCTTGCTGTTGTCGACGCTGTAGCTCCAGGTACCGGTCTCGGTGATGGTCAGGCTGCCCAGCGCGCCCTGCGGTGCGCCCACCTTGGTGGTGTCAAATGCCGGCTTGTCGTTCTGGTCCGCGTCGCTGATGGTCAGATGACCACCCACGGTCAGCTGGACCCCCGCCTCTGCCGGGTTGGTGTCCACGTCCTCGGTCACCGCGCCAGCGTCCTTGTCCGTGCCGGTCACGGTAATGGTCGACTGGTCGTCGGCACCGTTGATGGTGATCGTCACCTGGTGGCTGCTGCCGTCCTTGCCGTACACGGTAAAGACTTCCACCTTGCTCTCGTCTTTGCCCAGGTACTGCACCTTGCTGTTGTCGACGCTGTAGCTCCAGGTACCGGTCTCGGTGATGGTCAGGCTGCCCAGCGCGCCCTGCGGTGCGCCCACCTTGGTGGTGTCAAATGCCGGCTTGTCGTTCTGGTCCGCGTCGCTGATGGTCAGATGACCACCCACGGTCAGCTGGACCCCCGCCTCTGCCGGGTTGGTGTCCACGTCCTCGGTCACCGCGCCAGCGTCCTTGTCCGTGCCAGTCACGGTAATGGTCGACTGGTCGTCGGCACCGTTGATGGTGATCGTCACCTGGTGGCTGCTGCCGTCCTTGCCGTACACGGTAAAGACTTCCACCTTGCTCTCGTCTTTGCCCAGGTACTGCACCTTGCTGTTGTCGACGCTGTAGCTCCAGGTACCGGTCTCGGTGATGGTCAGGCTGCCCAGCGCGCCCTGCGGTGCGCCCACCTTGGTGGTGTCAAATGCCGGCTTGTCGTTCTGGTCCGCGTCGCTGATGGTCAGATGACCACCCACGGTCAGCTGGACCCCCGCCTCTGCCGGGTTGGTGTCCACGTCCTCGGTCACCGCGCCAGCGTCCTTGTCCGTGCCAGTCACGGTAATGGTCGACTGGTCGTCGGCACCGTTGATGGTGATCGTCACCTGGTGGCTGCTGCCGTCCTTGCCGTACACGGTAAAGACTTCCACCTTGCTCTCGTCTTTGCCCAGGTACTGCACTTTGCTGTTGTCGACGCTGTAGCTCCAGGTACCGGTCTCGGTGATGGTCAGGCTGCCCAATGCACCCGCACTCGGGGTGCCGTTGCCGGCCACAAACTTGGCCTCATCGGCGCCGTCCACATCGGTCACGCTCAGGGTGCCAGTCTCGGTCAGGATCGGGTTGGTTTCGTCTTCCACCACGCCACCGGTGTCGGTGCCGGTAATGACAGCCGCATCGTTGACAGGCGTAACAGTCCCCGTCACCCCACCTGTGGCGCTGTTCAGGCCATCGGTGATGGTGTATTCAAACGCGATGCTGCCATTGAAATCCG
The DNA here is from genome assembly GCF_019048585.1 of Aeromonas sp. FDAARGOS 1418. NCBI lineage: Bacteria > Pseudomonadati > Pseudomonadota > Gammaproteobacteria > Aeromonadales > Aeromonadaceae > Aeromonas > Aeromonas sp. FDAARGOS 1418. Next base: position 4,443,171 of record NZ_CP077387.1, read on the forward strand.
GGGCCGGCGTAAAGATCAGCTGGCCATTGCTCAGGGTGACGGAGCCATTGCTGATCGCTACCGAGCCACCTTCGGCAATGGTCTGGCCGTTGATGGCGGTAATGGTGAGGCGATCACCATCCACATCCGTGTCGTTGCCAAGCACATTGATGGTGACGGTGCCATCCTCCGCCACGGTGAACTGGTCGTCCCCCGGCAGAGGCGCGGCATTCACCACGCTATTGTCGGTCCCCTTGGGCGAGGTGTTTCCCGCAGGGTCGGTCAGGGTGGCATCCACAGTGATGGGGCCGTTGACTGGCAGATCCGTAGTGGGGATGGTCAGGGTGACCTGGGTACGGCCGATGTCGTCAGTCGTCAGAATTCTGCTGGAGTCAGGCACGCCATCACCGTTCCAGTCCACATCGAGACGATCGCCAGCCTTGGCATCGCCCGGCAGCCGGATGATGACATCCATCCCATTTTCGCGCTCGTTGGCGGAGATGACATTGTCCGCGCCGTCCTGGATTTCGACTTGTGGCGCCGAGGGCGCGGTGCTGTCCACGCTGCCATCATCGGTCGCGGTACCGGTGTTGCCGGCCGGATCGGTCACGGAAGCCGTCACCTGATAGCCCCCTTCGGCCAGCGGTGTGGTGACATCCACGCTGAAGCTGCCATCCGGTTGTACCGTCGCGGTCAGGGTCTGCTGATTGCCGTTGGCATCGGTCACCACCAGGGTCACCGTGCTGCCAGCGGGGGCATCCGTGGTACCGGTCAGGGTCGGCGTCCGATCATTGGTGTTGTCGGGGGCAGAGACGGTGATGACGGGAGCGGTGAGGTCGACCAGATCATCCTCGCTGCTTTGCGCATCCACCAGCGGCGCCGCGCCAGCCGGGTTCGCGCTGTCAAAGCCTGCGCTGGAGATGGTTGCATCACCGGTACGATCGATGGTGACGAAACCGCCGTTGCCGCTGGCACCAGCCACGCCCCCCGCATTGCCTGCGGCCGGGGCTCCACCCGCCGCCGACGCCTCGAATGCCTTGGTGGGGTCGGTCCCGTCCAGAATCGCTTGCTGCAAGGCGGCGATGTCATCGGGCGTACCCGCGTTCGCCAGCACGGCGTCACCCTGTTCGGGGCGCTCGCCGGAACCCAGGGTGAACGTGGTCTCCCCTCCCTGGAAGCTGGCCCCTTCGGGCGCAAGCAATACCGCATCCTTGGGCAGTACATCGCCTTCTGCAACGAGTCTCTGGCTCCCGTCGACGGCGACCAGATACATTTTGCCTTGCAAGTGGGTAACGACGACATCCTGATCCAATACGATGCGCTGATTGCTCATGGTTTCTCCTGAAATATCGAAGGGCATATTGCTCCAGCCTCCAATGTGCCCGTTTATCAGGCCATAAACCAGTGAGAAAAATCGAATGAACAGACCGAAATGAAGCCGGGTTTCGGGGTGAAAACGAAGGGACGCCGAAGATGAATAAAATTAATTAAATCAATAGCATCAATTGTGACAAAACGAAGACGGGAGCCTCATCGGCTCCCGTCTCGTGAGGTGTCAGACACCGGCCCAGAGCAGGATGGCCAGCAGCTGGGGCGAGATGATCCGCAGGAACATCACCAGGGGGTAGACGGTCGCGTAAGAGAGTGCGCTGGCACCACTGGTGGGGTGCATACCGTTGGCAAATGCCAGAGCGGGAGGATCCGTCATCGAGCCGGCCAGCAGACCGCACAGCGTGAGGTAGTTGAGCTTGCCATAATGGCGTGCCAGCACACCCACCAGCAGCAGCGGGATGAGGGTGATTGCCACACCGTACATCATCCATGCGGGACCGTCGCCGTTGATCAGGGTGTCGATGAAGCCGGCCCCGGACTTGAACCCTACCACCGCCAGGAAGAGCACTATGCCTATTTCCCGCAGCGCCAGGTTGGCGCTCGGCGGCATGAACCAGTAGAGCTTGCCGATGCTGCCGATACGAGACAGGATAAGCGCCACCACCAGCGGTCCCCCTGCCAGCCCCAGCTTGAGCGCCGCCGGGAATCCCGGCAGGTAGAAGGGAATGGATCCGAGCAATACCCCCAACCCGATGCCGATGAAGACGGGCAGCATCTGCACCTGTTGCAGTTTCTGCTGCACGTTGCCCACCACGCTGGTGACCGCCTCGATGGCATCGAGCCGCCCCACCAGGTTCAGGATGTCACCGAACTGCAGACTGGTCTGACTGGTAGGCACCAGCTCGATGCCGGCCCGATTCAGGCGCGAGATGACCACATCGTATTTCTGCTTGATGTCGAGATCGCGGATCCGCTTGCCGAGCACCTGCTCATTGGTGACCACCACCCGCTCAACCCGCAGATCGGTGCCGCGGGTGGAGAGGGAGGTGTCTACCTCCTCTCCAAGCACCAGCAACACCTTGTGCAGGGCATGGCGCTCCCCCACCAGGTGCAGCAGGTCGCCAAGTTCGATGCGCGAGTCGGGCTTTGGCACCATCAGCTCGTCGCCACGCTTGAGGCGGGAACAGATGACGTCCGCCTCGTCCAGACTCGGGATCTCGCGGAGCATCAGGCCATGCATATTGGGATTGCGCACGGCAATGTTGATGGTTTGCAGACTCTCCTTGGTCTTGCCAGCCTGCTGCTCGAAAGCGACCGCTTCCTCCTCGATCTTGATGTGGAAGAACATCCGGATGAGCCACATGGTGAGCAGGATGCCGCAGATCCCGAACGGGTAGGCCACCGCATAGCCCATCCCCATCAGACCGGTGGATCCAGGATCCGCCCCGAGCTCCGCCAGGATCTGCTGGCCAGCCCCCAGGGACGGGGTATTGGTCACGGCCCCGGAAAAGACCCCGAGGATCACCGGCAGCGGTACATCGAACAGCTGGTGCAACGCTGCCGCCACCAGGCAGCCGAGCAGAACCAGCAGGGCCGCGAAGCCATTGAGCTTGAGGCCCGAACTGCGCAAGGAGGAGAAGAAGCCGGGACCGACCTGGATGCCTATGGTGTAGACGAACAGGATCAGGCCGAATTCCTGAATAAAATGAAGTGTTTGCTCATCCAGCTTCAAGCCGGACAAGCCGGCGAAGTGGCCCACTATGATGCCGCCGAACAGCACCCCGCCAATACCCAAACCCACGCCATAGACTCGCCAGTTTCCCAGCCAGAGCCCCAGCACTGCCACCAGCGACAGCATGCTGATGGAAAGCGCGATCTCACTCATCGTTTGCATCCTTTCCAAACTGAACTGGCACTAGCTTGTCAGCAAACGAAGGGGGCAACTGTGGGGTGCCGCACGAATTCAGGCTTTCATGAGCACAAAAATACCAATTAAGGGTTATCCATCAGATGTAGCCATAAATGGCCATGAAGTGGCACAGACTGCCCCCCAGCACAAACAGGTGCCAGATGGCGTGGTTGTAGGGAATGCGCTTGGCCACATAGAAGATCACTCCCAGGCTGTAGATGAGACCACCCAGCCCCAGCAGCAGGAGCCCGGTACCATCCAAATGCAGATAGAGCTGGTAGATGACCACCAGCGACAGCCAGCCCAGCATCAGATAGGTAAATAGCGACACCTTCTTGAAGCGATTGATGAAGATCAGCTTGAACACGACCCCCGCCAGGGCCAGCCCCCAGATCACCACCATCAGTCCTTGCGCCAGCGGCGTATCGAGCGCCACCAGCAGGAAGGGGGTATAAGTGCCGGCGATCAGCAGATAGATGGCGCAGTGATCGAACAGCTTGCTCCAGCGTCTGGCCGCCACCGAGCTCACGCTGTGGTAGAGCGTCGAGGCGAGATAGAGCAATACCAGGCTGGCACCGTAGACGCCGTAGCTCAGCAGTACCCTGGGCCCCTGATCCCACCCTTTGTGCAGCAGCAAGACCAGTCCCAGTCCGCCCAGCAGCAGCCCCAGCCCATGGCTGAGGCGATTCGCCCGCTCTTCCTGTGGGGAGTACACCGTCACATCCATCATTACCTCCAACCCATTACCGGCCCACTCTAGCGGCCGACTTTTCAGGCTACAAGTGTTAGCTGAAAATAAAGGAGCGAAGAGAGGGAGGGCCAGAGATGGCTGTGCCCCCCGCCCCTTTGGTGTATGCTCTGCCGCCGACGCCGCCCATGCGGATGGCCGCGTCTGCCCGACAATCTGGTCTGGAGAACCCGATGAAGCTCACTGAACTGTTTACACAACCGGATCCTGATTTCGGCAAGGCCATGACGGCCCTGCTGGAGCATTTCCATCATTCCGACGACAGTCAGGCCCCCTATCAGCGGGGCAGCTTCACCCACCAGCTCGATCAGTCGTGCATGCCCGCCATCGGCATCTCTCCCCGGGACTATCTGGCACGGCTCGCCACCCTGGTACCCGGGGCATCGCACCTCACCTCTCCCCGCTACATGGGACACATGACGGCGCCGCTGCCAGCCTTCACCGCCGAGCTCTCCCGGCTCTTGGTGATGCTCAACCAGAACCCGATGAAGATGGAGTCCTCCCGTTTGCTGAGCTTTCTGGAACGGGAAGTGCTGGCCAAGCTGCACCGTCTGGTCTACCGCGAGGACGACGCCTTCTATGCAGCCCAGATGCATGCCAAGGATGCAGCTCTCGGCGTCATGACCAGTGGCGGTACCATCGCCAACGTCACCGCCCTCTGGCTGGCCCGCAACCGGGCCTGTGGCGACAACCTGTTCGCCCTCGCCGAGCAGGGCTATCGCGGCGCCGTCATTCTGGGCTCGCGGCTGATGCACTACTCCTTCGACAAGGGGATGGATCTGCTGGGACTCGGGGCTCGCAGCGTCTGGCGTCTCGACACAGACGAGCACAACCGGCTCAGTCTGGCGGCACTGGAACAGGCCCTTCAACAATGCAGGGAGCAGAAGCTCAAGGTGCTGGCGCTGGTCGGCGTGGCCGGCAGCACGGATTTTGGCTCCGTCGACCCGCTGCCGGAACTGGCCGCCATCGCCCGGCGCGAGCAAATCCACTTCCACGTGGACGCGGCCTGGGGTGGTCCGACCCTCTTCTCGCCCCGCTATCAGGGATTGCTTACGGGGATAGAGCACGCCGATACCGTCACCCTTGACGGTCACAAGCAGTTGCTGGTCCCGCTCGGTACCGGCATGCTGCTCTGCCGCCAACCGGACCTGATGATGACGGTGAAGCGCGAGGCTCCCTACGCCATCCGCGCCACCTCCTTCGATCAGGGGCGCTTCACTCTGGAGGGGACCCGTCCCGCCAACGCGCTCTATCTGGATGCCGCCTTCCAGATGCTGGGACAGCAGGGCTATGCCCAACTCATCGACGCCAACTACGACAGGGCGCGGCGAATGGCTGCGCTCATCGACGCCAGCCCCGCCTTCGAGCTGATGTCGGCACCTGTCATGAACCTGCTCTCCTACCGGTGCATTCCGCCCCACCTGCAAGGTCAGGTGCCCGATGTGGCAGCCAACGAACAGATCAATCTCTTCAACGTCGCCCTGCAAAAAACCCAGCGCGCCGAAGGGCACAGCTTCGTCTCACGCACCCAGCGCGCAGTCTCCCGCTATGGCGAACAACCGCTCACGCTGCTGCGCGCCGTCCTGCTCAACCCTCTCATCGAGGAAGCAGACATACGCGCATTGCTGGACGATCAGGTACGCCTTGGCAACCAGATTGCCAGCCAGCTGTTCGAGTAACCCGCCGCCCCGGGAAGGAACTGCCTGCAGAATGGACGGTCTTATTCATTTGCCGTTGTCTGACGGGCAGGTACACTGAGTGAAATTTTGAGGTTAGAGCCCAGCATGAAGCAGTTTATCGAGTTCATCCCCCTGATCGTCTTCTTCGCGGTCTACAAGTTTTACGACATCTACACCGCCACTGGCGCCCTGGTGGTCGTCACCGGCCTGCAACTCCTGTACAGCTGGCTTCGCTATCGCCGGGTCGAGAAGATGCAGTTGTTCACCTTCGTGCTGGTCGGTTTCTTCGGCGGCCTCACGGTCTTCTTCCACGACGATGCCTTCATCAAGTGGAAGGTGACCGTCATCAACATGCTCTTTGCCCTCGCCCTGCTCATCGGCCGCTATGGTTTTGGCAAGAACCTCATCAAGCAGATGCTGGCCAAGGAGCTCCAAGCCCCCGACCGGGTCTGGGACAACGTCAATCTCGGCTGGGTCGGCTTCTTCACCCTGTGCGGCCTGCTCAACCTCTACGTGGCCTTCAACCTCTCTCAGGAGATGTGGGTCAACTTCAAGGTGTTCGGCCTGCTGGGCATGACCCTGGTCTTCACCCTGCTCAGCGGCGTCTATCTCTATCGCCACATGCCGGCCGAGCAGAACGCAGAACAGAAAAAATAACCGCAACCAGAAAGGGATTGTTCCATGTGGTATCTGATCTACTCCGAAGATGTCGCGGGCAGCCTGCCCCAGCGCAAGCTGGCACGCCCTGCCCACCTTGCCCGCCTGCAAGCCTTGCAGGATGAGGGCCGACTGCTGACGGCCGGCCCGAACCCGGCCATCGATGCCGAGGATCCGGCCGATGCGGGCTTCACCGGCAGCACCGTCATCGCCGACTTTGCCAGCCAGACCGACGCCCAGGCCTGGGCCGATGCGGATCCCTATGTCGCGGCAGGGGTCTACGCCAAGGTGACCATCAAACCGTTCAAGAAAGTCTTCTGAGCCCATCGAGGCTGACAAGAAAAAGGCCGGACACTGTCCGGCCTTTTTGCATCTGATGGTGACTCATGCCCTGGCCACAAACCAGGGATTGAGGATATCGGGCTTGTTGTAGCAAAGCGGCGAACCATCGAGCTGGGTGACGCTGCCCCCCGCCCCTTCCAGTACCGCCTGAGCTGCCCCCGTATCCCACTCGCAGGTCGGTGCGAGCCGCGGGTAAAGCTCGGCCTCCCCCTCGGCAATGATGCAAAACTTGAGAGAGCTGCCCATGGAAACCAGCTCGATCTCGCCCCGCTCCAGTTCGCCAAAACGGGCCAGATACTCGAGGGTTTCCTGCGACAGGTGATTGCGACTGCCCACCACGCGCCACACTCGCCCAGCGTCATGAGGGCGGGTCTGGATGGTCTCGTGCCTGCCATCGGCCACACGCCAGGCGCCAATCCCCTTGCCCCCATACCAGAGCTTGTCCAGTACCGGGGCATAGACCAGCCCCCAGCGCGGGGTCCCCTGTTCAATCAGGGCGATATTCACCGTGAACTCGCCGTTGCGGGAGACAAACTCCTTGGTGCCATCCAAAGGATCCACCAGCCAGTAGCGGGACCAGCCGAGTCGCGCAGCCATCACCTCGGGGGAGGATTCTTCCGACAACACCGGGATATCGGGAGTGAGACGCGCCAGCGCCTGAACGATCACCTCGTGGGCCCCCTTGTCCGCCGCCGTCAGCGGGCTCTCGTCCTGCTTGTACTCCACCGCAAAGGGCTGACTGTAGATAGACATGATGGCCTCACCGGCGGCGCGGGCGATGGGCTCCAGTTCGGAAATGGCGGGTAGATACATGGAAAAGAGTTCTCGCTCAAAGGGTTGGTCAGTGTAACCGAGTGAGTATCTTCGGCTTATAGCCGTTTGCACTGACTTATACAGTGTCAAAACTGACAGAGAAAAAGTGGCGCAACACAGCTAATGATAAATATGCCACTAAGGCAGATTCATAAGGATGTGAAACATGAACAAGAAGACCCTGATCGCCGCACTGCTGCTGAGCTGCCTCCCCCTGTTGAGCCAACCTCTGCTGGCCGCCGACAAGGCGGCGACCAAGCCTGTGGCCACCACCCAAGTCAAGGAGAGCGGCAAGATCAATCTCAATACCGCCAGTGCCGGCGAGCTCACCGCCCTGAAAGGCATTGGCGAGAAGAAGGCACAGGCCATCATCGACCACAGGGAGAAGCAGGGCAAGTTCACCTCCGTCGATCAACTGGCGGACGTCAGTGGCATCGGACCTGCCACGCTGGAAGCAAACCGGGACATGATTATCGTCAAGTAACCGGTTTGAATCCCTATCATCCCGAGGGCAGCCTGTGGCTGCCCTATTTTTCTTCGGGTATCATGAGCCCACTTTGTATCTTCGGACTCACTCCATGAAAAAGACACCGCTCGTTGTTCGCAAGGCCGTTCTCCCCGTTGCCGGTCTGGGTACCCGCATGCTGCCCGCCACCAAGGCCATCCCCAAGGAGATGCTGCCCGTGGTCGACAAGCCGCTGATCCAGTATGTGGTGCGCGAAGCCATCGCCGCCGGCATCAAGGAGATCATCCTGGTGACCCATTCAAGCAAGAACTCCATCGAGAACCACTTCGACAAAAGCTTCGAGCTGGAGGCGACCCTGGAGAAGCGGGTCAAGCGCCAACTGCTGGAAGAGGTTCAGCACATCTGTCCCAAAGACGTCACCATCATGCACGTGCGTCAAGGGGAAGCAAAAGGCCTGGGCCATGCAGTACTGTGTGCCCGCCCCCTCATCGGGGATCAACCCTTCGCCGTGCTGCTGCCGGATGTGCTCATCGACGAGGTGGCCAGCGATCTGAAGCAGGACAACCTGGCGGAGATGGTGCATCTGTTCGAAGAGGAGCAGATCAGCCAGATCATGGTGGAAGCCGTCCCCGAGAGCGAAGTGGACAAATACGGCATCGCCGACATCAAGGGGGAAGCCCTGAGCGAAGGCATGTCCCTGCCGATGCAGGCCATCGTCGAGAAGCCGCCCCGGGATGAAGCCCCGTCCAACCTGGCCGTGGTCGGTCGCTATGTGCTCTCGGCCAATATCTGGCCCTTGCTGGAAAAAACCCCGGCCGGCGCCGGCGACGAGATCCAGCTGACCGATGCCATCGCCATGCTGATGGAAAAGGAGCAGGTCAATGCCTACTTCATGAAGGGACGCAGCCACGATTGCGGCAGCAAGCTCGGTTACATGAAGGCCAATGTGGAATACGCCGTGCGCCATCGGGAACTCAGCAAAGAATTCACCAGCTGGCTGAAGCAGTTTGCCAAAGAGCTGTAATCTCTGAATATTTACAAGATAAGCAGAATAAAAAACTGGGCATCATTCGATGCCCTTTTTCATTTTATAAACAAATATTCAACCATTGATAGATAAAATATCGCTAAATCATAATATTGTAATTTAAAGTCGCTTGTTCTATAAGGATTAAGGCTTGTTCCTAGCCCTTGCATAAAATTTCTAAAAAAATATAAGACACAGGTGGAAGTTCCAATGAATAACCCGTCCAAAGGGACCTTTTTAGGTCACCCTAAAGGGCTTTTTTTGCTCTTTAGTACCGAACTGTGGGAGAGATTCTCCTATTACGGCATGCGTGCCGTGCTCGTCCTCTATCTGACCGACCTGACCGCCAACGGTGGCATGGGCTGGACCCAGGCCGACGCCCTCAAGCTGTACGGCATCTATACCGGTCTGGTCTACATCACTCCCATCATCGGCGGCTGGCTCGCAGATACCTTCCTGGGCCAGCGCCGTGCCATCCTGTTCGGTGCCGTGCTGATGGCCGCCGGCCAGTTTACCCTGGCACTGCCTCACGCCATGTTCCCTGACATGGTCAACACCGTCTTCTATGCCGGCCTTGGCTTGCTGATCGTAGGCAACGGCCTGTTCAAACCGAACATCTCCACCATGGTGGGCGACCTGTATAAAGAAGGGGATCACCGTCGTGACGGCGCCTTCACCATCTTCTACATGGGCATCAACCTGGGCTCCCTCCTGGCCGGCGTGATCTGCGGCGCCGCCGCCACCGCCTATGGCTGGCAAGCCGCCTTCGTCAGCGCCGGTATCGGCATGCTGCTCTCCCTGGTTGTGCAGGCCACCATGGCCCAGCGTTTCCTTGGCGACATCGGCCGTGTGCCCGCCGCCCAGCGTGCCGCCCTGCAACGCTCTAAGGAGCAAAAAGCGCCCCTGACCAAACAGGAAGTGGATCGCATCAAGGTGATCCTGGTACTGGGCCTGTTCACCATCATCTTCTGGGCCGGCTTCGAGCAGGCCGGTGGTCTGATGAACCTGTATGCCCAGGAGTATACCGACCGCATGATCGGCAGCTTCGAAGTGCCGACCGCCTGGTTCCAGTCCCTGAACCCCTTCTTCATCATCACCCTGGCCCCTGTCGTGGCCGCCATCTGGATCAAGCTCGGCAAGAAAGAGCCGAACTCCCCGGTGAAATTCGCCATGGGCCTGCTGTTCCTGGCCGTCGGCTTCCTGTTCATGATCGGTGCCGTACTGGAGCAAGGTGGTGATCAGGCTGTCAAGACCTCCATGTTCTGGCTGGTCGGTGCCTACCTGTTCCATACCCTGGGCGAGCTCTGCCTCTCTCCCATCGGTCTCTCCATGGTGACCAAGCTGGCTCCACTGCGCCTGGCCTCCCTGATGATGGGTGCCTGGTTCGGTTTCGTGGCCCTGGCCAACTATGCCGCCGGCTTCATCGGCTCCTTCGTCGGCGAATCCGGCGCCATGGCCATCTTCGGTGGCATCGCACTGGCCGCCGTGATCAGCGCCCTCATCCTGCTGACCATGGCCAACCGCCTGGTCTACTGGATGCACGGTGCCGAAGGCCCGGCCAAAGAGCTCGAAGAACAAGAGCAGAAACTGCAGTCTGCGACCGTTTGACCGGTCAAACAGCAGAGACCAAACAGGGCACCCATGGGCGCCCTGTTTGCATGTGTTCACTTCACAGGGTCAGTGGTGACGAACCTGCATCGTCAGGGCGCTGCCGCTGTCACTGCGAAACTGCAGATCAAAGGGCTCGTGCCAGCTTCGCCTGTGCAACGTGTAGCGACTGCTGCGCATCAAGCCGAGCGGCAACCCCCCTGCACGCATCAACCAGTGAGGTGAGGTGAGCCCGGCATTTGCAAAAAGCAGCCCATCCTCCTGATCGAACAGCAGGGCCGCCATGGCAAAGGAGTGACGCAGGCCCGACTCCAG